>NZ_KI911563.1:2442254-2778188 GCF_000515335.1 Cohnella panacarvi Gsoil 349
AAACTCTCCATAAAAGTTGAACCTTTATCGAAGAGCCTTTCGGCTCAATCTGTATTGCTGGTTTGTTCACCGAAGTGAACGTTTTATTACCGTAAATTACGCTCGATGTTCAGTTTTCAAAGAACAAGCTTCGTTGCATTTTCGTGGCCACCGCGTCAGCGGCGACCTTTATAATATATCACAGCGCCCACATTCGATGCAACCACTAATTTGTGGTATTTATCTCATGCCGCCCAAGCGAGTTACTTAAGCCCAACAGGCGCGAGAACTAATGTACCATAGACGCATGGGCCGCGTCAACGTCTGAACCGACATTTTTCACCGGTAATCGCCGCCATCTCCTCAAACCCCGTACGAAGCAAAAAACCCGCTTCCGCAGGTTTATGCCTTATGCCAGCAAAACCGTCTGCAAACTTAATACTAATCCGATGCCCGGTAGTCCGAGAACCGCGACCGTTCCGATCGTAACGGGGTTGAGCGGGACGTACCATCCGGTGATCCAGCCCGAGAAGTTGAGCGCGTAGAGCGCCATCGCGGACACGACCAAATGAATGCCGAATCTTGTCAGCCAGCCCTTCGGCGCTTTCTGCCGTACAATCATTAAACCAAGCGAGGTGGCCGATACCGCAAGCATAGCAATCCAGAACGTCTTCATTCGCCTTGACCGCCTTTCCCGTCCGACCCCGGTTGCTTCCATAACCATTTCGCCTGTTTGAGCAGCATGTCCAGTTTCTTTTCCGCCGCTTCTAAAGTAAAGATCGCGTAATCGATCCGATCGTCTCCCAGTGCATTGTCGAAATGCCATTGGGCCAGCGCCCATTCGCGCTCCGCTTGACGGACGTCCTCGATCAGTTGCTTTCGCTCCGAAGCTTCTCCGAGCGCAGCCTGAGCATGAGCGCGCCGATTAAATTGTGGCAGCATGAAGTTCCCCTCCGCATCCATCAGTAAGGTCGTCCGAGAGGACAACCCCATATCATGCATATGCAAGGAGAACCAGGATTAGAATGAAATTGTCTTTTCGAATCGTACGCGCCTGTTGGAATAACGACTATACGCATCTATTTCTCTTAGTAATCACGTCTAATGTAAAAATAACGACAGTATGCAGTTATTCGAGGCGAAACTCGGCCATCCAGGTCAATCGCGCAAAAGATACTAACGATTTGTTGTTATTTTCTGCCGTACAGGCGAACTGTTCTAAATAAATGTCGATTTGTCCTTATCTCCCAACAACCCTTTCGGATAAAACGAAAAACCGCCGAAGAGCCTGCGCTCTCGGCGGTACGATCTAGGTATGGATCAAGGATCAATTCAGTTCTCTGCGGCCTTCGAGCGCTCGGGACAGCGTAACTTCATCCGCGTATTCCAAGTCGCCGCCGACCGGCAAGCCGTGCGCGATTCTCGTGACTTTAATGCCGAAAGGCTTCACGAGTCGCGATAGGTACATCGCCGTCGCCTCGCCTTCGATGTTCGGGTTCGTCGCCAGAATCATCTCCTGCACGCGTTCGTCGCTTAGACGGCGAAGCAGCTCCGCGATCCGGATGTCGTCCGGTCCAATCCCGTCCATCGGGGAGATCGCGCCGTTGAGCACATGGTAGTGACCGTTGTACTCGCGGGTTCTTTCCATGGCGACAAGGTCCTTAGGCTCCTGAACGACGCAGATGACGGACATGTCCCTGGACTTATCGGAGCAAATCCGGCAAGGGTCCGTGTCCGTTATGTTGCAGCATACCGAGCAATACGTTAAGTTGCGTTTCACGTTAACAAGCGCTTTGGCGAAGTCGATGACTTCGTCTTCTTTCATACGCAAGACGTAGAAAGCCAGTCGCGCCGCCGTCTTCGGTCCGATCCCCGGCAAGCGGGAAAAGGAGTCGATCAGCTTGGCTATCGGTTCCGGATAGAACAACGGGTCGTGCTCCTTTAGAACAGGCCGGGAATTTTCATGCCGCCCGTATATTTGCCCATGTCCTTGTTCGCCAGCTCTTCGGCTTTGGCAAGCGCGTCGTTAACCGCGGTCAGGATGAGATCCTGCAGCATCTCGACGTCTTCCGGATCAACGGCTTCGGGTTTGATCGCAATGCCGAGCACCTTCTTATGGCCATTAACGGTTACCGTCACGACGCCGCCGCCCGCGGAACCATCGATCGTTTTCGTTCCGAGTTCTTCTTGAGCCTTAAGCATTTGCTCTTGCATCTTCTTCACTTGCTTCATCATTTGGTTCATGTTGTTCATTGCGCGGATCCTCCCTAATCTAATCGTCTTTGATCGTTACTAGCTGTTCCCCGAACAGACGGATGGCCTCGTCAACGGAAGAGTCCTGCGCCGGTTGCCCGTCGCCGTCCGGTACGAGCTTGAATTCTTCAGTCTCGGAAGCAGCCGCCTCCTGGGCTCCGCCCTTCGCCGCGAGCGCTTCCTTCCAGTCCTTCTGCATGACGGCAAGGTACTTGACAGGCGTGCCGAACACGGAAAGAAGCACCTCTTCGATAATCGCCATGCTGTTCGGCTTAACCGTGTTCTCTCGGTGAAACGTGTTATTAAACGCCACCACGATCGTATCCTCGGAGAACGCGACCGGCTCGCCGTCGAGCAGCATCGCATGAATCGTGCGGCCCCGTTCCTTTACGCCGTTCATGATCTGAGGCCATTTCGCCGTCAGTTCCGGACCGGAACTGCCCGCCGTCTCGGCGAGCGAGATCAGCCTCGTTCGCGATACCGCGGGCGCCGCCCAGGCCGGCGATGAAGAGCCGCCGGATCCGGCGCCTGTCCGACCGGAACCGCTGGCGCTGGACGCACCGGCCGTACCGAAAGCGGAACCTGCGCTTAACGCGGCGTTAAGCTTGCTCTCCAATCCCGCAAGCTGCTGCCTCAACTGTTGAAGCTCGCCGCGACCGGCCGCGTCTCCGCCTTGTGCCGAGCGCGAACCGCCGGCGTTCTCCGGCTCCGAGCAAAGCTTCAATAATGCGATCTCGAACATCGTCTGCGGGTGAGCGGCGTATTTCATTTCGCTCTGATAACGGTTCAACAAATCAATGATAGCAAATAACCGTTCGCGAGAAAATCCGTCCGCCATCTTGCGAAGCTCGCCCGGATCGGCGATCCGTCCGGACGAACCGGTCGCTTCCGGCGCCAGCAGCGCGAGGAGCATATCGCGGAAATAATGCATGAGCTGCTCCAAGCACTTGTCCGCGCTCTTGCCCGCCCGCATCATCTCGTCGATCTCTTGCAGCACCGCCGATGCATCCGCATCGCGGATCGCCGCCGCTAATCTGGCGAACTGCTCCGAAGGGAGACCGCCCGTTGCTTCGACCGCCTGGGCAAGCGTTACGGCGCCGCCCGTGAACGAGGAAATTTGATCCAGCAAGCTAAGCGCGTCGCGCATCCCTCCGTCCGAAAGGCGTCCGATATATTTAAGCGCTTCCTCTTCCGCGTTAATGTTCTCTTCGGCGCATATTTCCTTCATGAGTCCTGTCTGCTCTTCAAGCGACACGCGGCGGAAATCGAACCGCTGGCATCGCGAGACGATCGTTGGAAGAAGCCGATGCGGCTCGGTCGTCGCCAGGATGAACATCACATGCCCAGGAGGTTCTTCAAGCGTTTTCAAGAGCGCGTTGAAGGCTTCCGTCGTGAGCATGTGCACTTCGTCTATAATATACACTTTACGCCGTACTTCAGTAGGCGAATATTTCACTTTGTCGCGAATGTCGCGAATCTCTTCAACCCCGCGATTGGAGGCCGCATCGATCTCGACGACGTCCATGACCGCTCCAGCCGTTATCCGCTGGCATGCCGAGCATTCATTGCACGGCTCCGGCGCCGGACCGCGCTCGCAGTTGACGGCTTTGGCCAATACTTTGGCGGCGCTTGTTTTCCCGGTTCCGCGCGGACCGCTGAATAAATAGGCGTGAGAGAGACGATTCTCGCGAATCGCGTTCTGCAACGTCTGTACGATATGTTGTTGCCCGACCATATCCTTGAACGTCTGGGGACGCCAGGCCCGGTACAAAGCAAGATGTGCCATTGCTTGTCGCTCCCGTCGAATTCCGTTTCAACCATTATACATCATTGCGAGGGCACGCTCCACCAATGCTACGAATAGGGCAGCCATACTCTGAACGTCGTTCCGGTCTTGCCCGATTCGACTTCGATCCGCCCGCCCAAATCGTGAACGATGCGCTGGCAAACCGACAGCCCGAGCCCCGTCCCTTGCTGCTTCGTCGTATAGAAAGGCTCGAACACTTTCTCGAGCGATTCCGCGGGTATTCCCGTGCCCGTGTCTTGCAGTTCTATCGTGAGTTTGTCCGGTTGTTCGGGATAACCGTACTCTCTTATCGTCAACGTCCCTCCGTCCGGCATTGCTTCGATCGCGTTTTTGGCTAAATTAAGGAATACTTGCTTGAGTAAATCTTTATCGGCGACGATAGGCTTTAGGTCGTGTTTCGGATCGTGCTTGACGGCTACGTTGTGCAGCAAAGCCTCGTTGCGGATCATAGGCATGATTTCCTGCACGACCATACCCGCCCGAATCAGCTCGTGCTTGATCTCCTTCGGTTTGCTGAGCAACAGGAAATCTCCCACAAGCTCGTTCACGCGCTCGAGCTCGGATAACACAATGCTTATGTATTCTTGCTCGCGCTCCATGTTCCGCTGGGACAGCGATTTGCCGAGCAACTGGATGAAACCTTTCATCGCGGTAAGCGGGTTGCGGATTTCATGCGCGGTGCCGGCGGCGATCTGACCGATCGTCTTGAGCCGGTCCGATTGCCTGATCTGCTCCTCGAGGGCCACTTGGTGCGAGACGTCCCGGAAAATAACGAACGCGCCGATCCGCCTGCCGTCATCCTCCATGGCGTCACCGTCGAGCATCATCGAGAAACGTTTGCCCTTCCACTTCCAAGTCCAACTCCGGTCCCGGAACGCCCCTCCGCGCAATAGCGCCTTGTCGAACGGCGGCGGATCCATTCGCAGCCCCGCAAGCCAGTCCCCCAGATCGCTGGAGACGACGTCGTCCCTCCGGCACTCGAACATCGCGCATAGCATATCGCTAATCTCCACGATCCGAAATTCGGAGTCGAGCACGAGAACGCCGGTTCCTTCCATCGCCAGAAAATGATTCATGAACCGCGCCATATACCAAGCCTGCTTCACGCGCTCCGATTCGACCTCCATCAGCCTTCCCCCCGATTCCCAACGACGACAAAAAAGCACCCAGCGTTCGTTCATACGCTAAGGTGCTTATTCATCGTGGAAGTTATATTCAGGACCGTGCACCTGTCCTCGATAATTATGATCCAGCCTAATAAGAAAGCGTCGCTCAAGCAGAGCTGCCCTCCAGCACAAGAACTAAACCACTTACGGCTGCTTCCTTCCGGACCTGACCGGGTTCATGGCCGTTCCTCGCGGAGGACTCTGCCGTCAACACGGCACTTCCTTACCGGAACCTGCATCACAAAACCTTAAACAGGAATTCGACCTCGCTGGAGCGGATTGCGAGTTACAGGGCACCGCTACCTCCCCGTCTAGCACGGCAAAACTAAGTATAGCGGATGGCCGCGAGAAGCGCAACCTGCGGAAACAGTTCCCTCGGGCGCGAACGCCAATTACCTCATCGAGCTGACATGAACGGTGTACCGCGGAAAGTTGAATCGGAGCACCGAAGCCGCTTGGCTTTCGACGGTCGGTACTTCGTTCGGTCTAAGCGAAGGGTCTACTTTGATAGTCACGTAAGCATCGGCTCCGTTGAAAGTCACTCTCGAGCCGGCAACGCCGGGTACGTTCCTGATCGCTTCGGAAATCGCCCGACTGTCGTTGGCGTACGTGTTCGTCATGTGATGACCGGGAATTCTCGGGTTCGTATTCGTGATTCCCATGTAACCGTCTTCGGGATAGTTTTGCGCCTGGACGCCATTGTTCCCATCGTTCGCGTTATTGCCGTTGTTCGCGTTGTTGCCATTGTTCCCGCATCCTGAGGATATAAGCAGGACGCAAGCCGCCGCCGCGATTAACGCCGTTCTTGACCGCTTTGTGAGCATTAAAAAACCTCCCTTTATCCGGTAGGATTTCAAGGGAGGCTCTCGGCTATGCATCGCCTAAGCGGCAAACTTACATGCCGTATTTCTTCTTGAACTTGTCAACGCGTCCGCCTGCGTCGATGAACTTCTGCTTGCCGGTGAAGAACGGGTGGCAGTTAGAGCAGATCTCGACTTTCAGGTTCGAACGAATCGAACCCGTCTCGAACGTATTTCCGCATGCGCACGTTGCCATGGTCACATGATACTTCGGATGAATAGCTTCTTTCATAGGGTTCACCTTCTTTCTGCCCTGGATCTCGGTCGTATCCAGAGTAATAGACACATGAGAAGATTATAGCACGCGACAACAGCCAAGGCAATAACCCCGTCAACGTTAAAATAAGGATGGATTATCGGCGCGGCTGCGGCGGAACATGCGTATACGACCCGATCACGACGTCCGGAAGCTCTTGACGGTAAATGTCGAGCAGCGTCTTCATGCCGTAAATCTCGCCTTTCGCGGGCGGGATCAAGTCTAAATACGCGTCCGGATCGATATTCAGGTTGCGCATCTGAATGAGCTTTAATCCGGTGCGCTTCACGAAATCGATCATCGCTTCGATCTCTTCCTCGCGGTCCGTTACCCCCGGGAAAATCAAGTAGTTGATCGACGTGTATACGCCTTTGTCAGCCGCGTAGCGCAGCGACTTCTCCACGTTCTTGAGGGTGTAGCCGCGCGGCATGTAATACGCGTTATAATGCTCGTCGAGCGCGCTGATCGTGCTGACCCGCATCAAGTCCAGCCCCGCGTCCGTAATCGCTCGCAGGTGATCCGACAATCCGGCGTTCGTATTGATGTTGATGTACCCGAGCGAAGTTTCCGCGCGCACCCGCTTGATCGCCTCGATGATCGTCTTCGCCTGCGTCGAAGGCTCGCCTTCGCAGCCTTGGCCGAAGCTGACGATCGACTCCGGCGTCTTCAGATGCTCGAGCATGATGTTCACGACGTCGTCTACCGTCGGCCTGAACTTCAATCTCGTCTGAGGCGCCACGAAGCCGCTGTCGTCCGGCTGCTCGGAGATGCATCCGTAGCATCCGGCATTGCAGGAGAACGACACGGGAACCGCGCCCTCCAAACGTTGAAGGAACGTATTGGATGCCGTCAAACATTCGTATTCCAGCGCGCAATGCGACAAGTGCTTGTATAACTGATTGTCCGGATACGTCTTGAGAAGACGATCGACCTGAATCTCGAGCTCTCCGCGGTCGCAGCGCTCGGGATTCCACGGTTCGGGATCGTCGGTCGCGTCCGCCGCGACGTAGAAACCGCCGTCTTTCCACACGACGGCCGTATAGCCGAAGAGCGGGAACTTCTGCGTCTTATCCGTCTTGTAGTAGCCCGGAACGTAGAAGCGCGTAAATCCCTGCGGAAGCAGTGCGCCGACGGCCTGATAATTGCCGGAGAGCAGCTTCATCTCGCCGCTCTTCGGGTCCATTCCGATCGGCTTCGTATGAGGCAAGCCTACGAGCGTTGCGCCGGCCGGGAGGGGGATAAGCTCCTCCTCGAGCAGCTCGACAAGGTCGTTGCCGCTTCGGGCAACGCCGTAAAGCTCGCCATGATCGAACACGTTCCCATGCTCGTCCGCGTAAACCAAATACATAGGCTAAGCCCTCCTCTTCGCCATTCTCAAGAGGAGCTGCCCCGAGGCGCGCGGCGCGAGCCGCCCGTGCCGCCAGGTCCGGACGATGCCGAGCCTCCGCCGGTGTCCAGCGAATCCAGAAACTCTTGGTTGGTTTTCGTATTCGACAGCTTCTTGAGGAATTGTTCCACGTACTCCATCGAATCGTTCATGCTTTTGCGAATCGCCCAAAGCTTCTCGAGCGCGTCTTTCTCGAGCAGCATCTCCTCGCGACGGGTTCCCGAGCGACGGATGTCCAAAGCCGGGAAAATGCGGCGTTCCGCTAATTTGCGGTCGAGATGCAGCTCCATATTGCCGGTTCCCTTAAACTCTTCGTAGATAATATCGTCCATGCGCGAGCCGGTCTCGATGAGCGCCGTGGCTAATATCGTCAGGCTTCCGCCCTCCTCGACGTTGCGCGCGGCTCCGAAAAACCGCTTCGGCCGATGGAAAGACGCCGGGTCGATCCCGCCGGACAACGTGCGTCCCGAAGGCGGCACGACCAGGTTGTACGCACGAGCCAATCTCGTGATGCTATCCAGCAGAATCACGACGTCCCGTTTATGCTCGACCAGGCGCAACGCGCGTTCCAGCACGAGCTCCGCCACCTTAATATGATGCTCGGGCACTTCGTCGAAAGTCGAAGCGATGACTTCGCCTTTGACCGAACGCTGCATGTCCGTCACTTCCTCCGGCCGCTCGTCGATGAGCAGCACGAACAGGTCGATGTCCGGCCGGTTCGCGGAAATGCTGTTGGCGATTTCCTTGAGCAGCAGCGTCTTGCCCGCTTTCGGTTGCGCGACGATCAGGCCGCGCTGGCCGAGTCCGACGGGAGCGATCATATCCATAATGCGCGTGGACAGGTGGGTGGGAGACGATTCGAGCTTAAGCTTCGTTTGCGGATACAGCGGGGTAAGCGCGGGAAAATGCAGGCGTTCTGCGGCAGTCTCGGGGGATACGCCGTTAACGGCGTTCACTTGCAGCAACCCGAAAAAGCGCTCGCTCTCCTTGGGCGCCCGACACTTGCCGGAGACGAGATCCCCGGTTCTCAGGTCGAACTTGCGAATTTGCGAAGCGGAAATATAGATGTCGTCGTTGCTCTGGTAATAGTTGATCGGCCTGAGGAAGCCGAAGCCTTCCTGCATGACCTCGAGCACGCCCTCCATGAACATCAAGCCGCTTCGTTCCGCTTGCGCGCGCAGGATGGCGATCATCAGTTCTTTCTTCTTCATCTGCGCATAGCCTTGGATCTGATGCTGCTTCGCGAGCTTGTATAGCTCGTTCAGCTTCAGCTCTTCCAGGTCTGTTAACATTAAATCGGACAATAGAATCCCCACTTTTTATTCAAAAATCATCGGTTATCCTTGACGCCATACTTCCGCTCCAAGATTGCTAAGCTGCGCGACCAGACGTTCATAGCCTCTATCGATGTACTCGACGCCGCCAATTTCCGTGGTGCCGTCTTGCACCGTCAGCGCCGCTACGACGAGCGCCGCGCCCGCCCGCAAATCGGCTGCCCGTACTTTCGCGGCGTTGAGCGGTCCGCCCTCGATGATCGCGGAGCGTCCTTCGACGCGAATGTTCGCGCCCATCCGCGCGAGCTCGGGAACGTGCTTGAACCGGTTGCTGTACACGTAATCGGACAGCACGCTAACGCCGCTCGATTGCGTGAGCAAGCTCGTCATCGGCGATTGCAGATCGGTGGCGAACCCCGGATAGACGAGCGCCTTGACATCGACCGCCTCGTAGTCCGGCTGGCCGACGACGCGGATCGACTCGTCCATCTCGTAGACGTGCACGCCCATCTCCTGCAATTTCGCGGTCATCGCTTCCAAATGCTTAGGGATAATGTTATCGATAAGGACGTCGCCGCGCGTTGCCGCCGCCGCGATCATATAGGTGCCGGCTTGAATCCGATCGGGAATAATGGAGTGCCTGCAGCCGTGCATTTCTTTAACGCCTTCGATGCGGATCGTTTCGGTGCCCGCGCCTTTGATCTTCGCTCCCATCGCGTTCAGCAACGTAGCGACGTCGATGATCTCCGGCTCCTTGGCCGCGTTCTCGATAACCGTAAGCCCCTTGGCTCTAGAAGCCGCGAGCATAATGTTGATCGTGGCGCCGACGCTTGCGACGTCGAGATAGATCTTCGCGCCCTTCAGCTCTTTGGCCTTAATCCGTATGGCGCCATGATCGTTGGAAACTTCCGCTCCCAACGCTTCGAAACCTTTAATATGCTGATCGATCGGACGGGGCTCGAAATTACAGCCGCCCGGCAAACCGATTGTCGCTTCCCCGAATCGTCCGAGCAAAGCTCCCATTAAATAATAGGAGGCCCTGAGCAGTTTAACGCGCCCGTTAGGCATCGGGACCGAAGTCATCCCGGACGGGTCGATCGACATCGCATCGTTCGTCCATGATACCTTGCCCCCGAGCTGTTCCAACAATTCCGCGTATACCGCTACGTCGCTAAGCTGAGGAAGGTTGTCCAGTCTTACTTCCGATTCCGCCAAGATTGCCGCGGGTATAAGCGCGACCGCGCTGTTCTTCGCGCCGCTTATCGCAACGGTGCCCCGCAACGGGCGGCCCCCCCGTACCATCAATATCTCCATGAGTTCCTCCTCGTGATGTTGCCGATGATAGAAAAATCACCGACACATGAAGGAACGGGAAAACGCCTGTTGACGTTTTCCCGTGCGCAGGTGGTGTGTACATGCTACTTCGCCTCTCGAAAGAGGCCGCTATCTAAGAACCAATTAAATTTGGTTAGACACTGCAATATTATAGCAATAACGACCGCAGGAAGTAAACCGAATGAATATTTCCTCATGATTGGCAATAAAAGTAGGCAAAAAAAAAGGCTTACGACCCGGAAGCGAATCGGGACGTTGCGCCTTCATCCATTTGCAAATTAACGGCCGTACGCATCTCATCGATATCGAAAGGCTTCGTGAAATGCATTAATGCACCTAAATCCATCGCTTCTTTGATCATATCCAACTCGCCGTAAGCGGTCATCATGATGACCTTGATCGTTCTGTCATGTTCCTTTATCTGCTTAAGAATCTCTAAGCCGTCCATTCCCGGAATCTTCATGTCCAGGAGCACGAGATCCGGCCGGTGCATCTTCGCAATCTCCAGCGCCGCGCGCCCGTTGGCCGCTTGGAACGTCTCGTAGCCTTCCGTGGCGAATACTTCCAGCAGCAAGATCCGGATGCCGACTTGATCGTCAACAATGAGCAACTTCTTCTTATCCAAGCTCGCATCCCCCCGTTTTACTATCGCTAGCAATATTCGCGGCGACAGGGTCAAATTCCTGCTCTTTCCATGTAAAAAAATGAAAAACGCTTCGATTTATGATCGAAGCGTTCCCTGTGACGGCTCATGCAGAGTACATCAAGCTTCCGCTCGGCGCAATGACGCTTTGACGAATTCGCGGAACAGCGGCTGCGGACGGTTCGGACGGGACGTGAATTCCGGATGGAATTGCACCGCCAGGAACCATGGATGGTCCGGCAATTCGACCATCTCGACCAGACGTCCGTCCGGGGACGTGCCCGAGATGCGAAGGCCTGCCGACTCGATCCGATCACGATATTCGTTATTGAATTCGTACCGATGGCGATGGCGCTCGTATACGAGCTCTTCGCCGTAGCATTGCGCCGCCAAGCTTCCCGGGACTAGCTTGCAAGGATAGAGGCCAAGGCGCATCGTACCGCCTAAATCTTCAATATCCTTCTGTTCCGGCAACAAGTCGATAACCGGATACGGCGTCGCCGGATTGATCTCCGAGCTGTTCGCGCCGTCAAATCCCGCCATGCCGCGCGCATATTCAACGACGGCGACTTGCATGCCGAGACAAATTCCGAAGAACGGAATGCCGGTCTCGCGCGAGTAACGAATAGCCGTAACTTTGCCTTCGATGCCGCGATCTCCGAATCCGCCCGGGACGAGAATGCCATGTACGCCTCCGAGAAGCTCCTTGACGTTGTCCGGCGTCACCTCTTCGGCGTTCACCCAGCGGATGTTCACTTCCGCGTCGGCGTCGAAGCCCGCATGGGACAACGATTCGACGATACTCAGGTAGGCGTCGTGCAAGGCGACGTATTTGCCGACGATCGCGATTTCGGTCGTGCGCTTGAGCGACTTGACGCGGCTCACGAGCTCCGTCCACTCGGTCATATCCGGCGGTCCGACTTTCAGCTTCAGATGCTTGACGACATAATCGTCCAGCCCCTCCGCGCGAAGGTTCAGCGGCACTTCGTACAGCGTGGAAGCGTCGCGGCACTCGACGACGGCGTCCGATTCGACGTCGCAGAACTGAGCAATCTTGCGTTTCAAATCTTCCGCGAGCGGATATTCCGTCCTGCAGACGATCACGTTCGGCTGAATGCCGATGCTCCGAAGCTCTTTCACGCTATGCTGCGTCGGCTTCGTCTTCACTTCGCCGGCCGCTTTAATAAACGGAATAAGCGTAACGTGAATGTACATCACGTTGTCGCGTCCGATGTCGCTCTTAATCTGGCGAATAGCTTCGAGGAAAGGCAAGCTCTCGATATCGCCTACCGTGCCGCCGATTTCCGTGATGACGACGTCGGAACCCGCTTCTTTGCCCGCGCGGAATACGCGGTCTTTGATTTCGTTCGTAATGTGCGGGATCACTTGGACCGTTCCGCCGAGGTACTCGCCGCGGCGTTCCTTGCTAATGACCGTCGAATAAATTTTACCCGTCGTCACGTTGCTGTTCTTCGACAAGTTAATATCGATGAACCGTTCATAGTGCCCTAGATCGAGATCCGTCTCCGCTCCATCGTCCGTGACGAATACTTCGCCGTGCTGGTAAGGGCTCATCGTCCCCGGATCCACGTTAATATAAGGATCGAATTTCTGGATCGTCACCTTTAGTCCGCGGTTTTTCAACAACCGCCCGAGCGAGGCGGCGGTAATCCCTTTGCCGAGCGACGAGACAACGCCGCCGGTTACGAAAATGTACTTAGTCACCCTACGAAACCTCCTACCACATGCCTGCGGCATCCTCATTATCGTTACCTAGATCCAAGCATTCCTTCCCGCAAAAGCGGTAAAAAAAACAAAAAAGTGACACCCAATAAATGGGGGCACTTTGAATTCCTCATACTATGAAATACCTAAACTTCTAAAGCCCAAGCATAAGTTTAACGTCTGACACAAACCGTGTCAAGCCCGCGTCGGAATCGTTATTCTTATGCTCGGGCGGCTCTATCTAGTTCTCTTCTTCTTCGTCTTCGAAGGCTGCATCTTCGTCTTCTTCTTCGTCTTCGTCGTCGAACAACTCGTCTTCGCCATCGGCGCCCTTGTCGTCCAGCTCCTCGTCGAGCGAAGCGTCCTCCTCGTCTTCGAGAATGACCTCCTCGTCGACCTCGGCGGCTTCTTCTCCTTCGTCGAAGATCTCTTCGCGCTCTTCGTCGAACAGATCGTACGACTCGTCCTCCGCTGCGAAGGTTTCTTCCTCGTCGCCGTAAATGTCCTCGTCGTCGAGATCGTCATCGTCGTTAATAATGCGCGGACGCTTGCCGCCGCCCGTAATCGGATCGTCGGTGCGCTCGACCGGATACCAACGCTTCAATCCCCATACGTTGCTGCCAACGCACGCGAATCGTCCGTCAATATTGATCTCCGTGTACAACTGCGCGATAACGTCGATGATCTGGCTTTCGGATAGTCCGCGGATCTTGCCGATTTCCATCATCAGATCGCGATAATAGAACGGAGTGTTCGCTGCCTTCAGCACTTCGAAAGCAAGGTCGACCATAGGCATTTCCTGGATTTTCTCGGAGTCGAGTTTGAGTACGTACTCGGCGCTCAAGTGTGTTCCTCCCTGTATGTGAACCGTTTCTTCACGTTGATTTGTCAACCTATAGTTAACCTTATTTCTCATAAAATTGCAAGCAAGCCATTACGAAAAAGCGAAGGAGCGTCCTGCTCGGACGACACCTTCGCTTTTCGACTGTATCCCTTCCCGGCCGCTCCGCGGGCGGAGGAACCGGCGTGCTAGAGAGTCTCTCCGGGAAACTCTCCCTTCATCGTATGCCCGGACGCGGATTTTGCCACGGAACGCCGCCTATTTCGATGGCAAAAAGGCTTGATTCCCATACCGTTCTGCAAGTGCTCACATACAGTAGAGGACACGGCTAGTCGGCGAGCCTTGGCATGCGCTTGCCGCCCGCACATTCGCCCGGGAGGGAATCGCCTTGGATGGACACGAAGTCTTCGAATGGCTTCTGGACGCTATTGAATCCGGTCACGAAGCGGAACGCAGAACGATTCTCCGGTTCACCGAAGAAAGCCTATACGACCGATTCCAGCGGATGTTGCAAGCCGCGCTTCCTCATCATCCGAAGCTGCGGGGCATTCATCCGCTCGGCGTCATTCCCGCCATGATCTGTTCGTTGCCGGAGACGGCCGAAATTCCTCCGCTCCTGCGCGGTAAGCTGGCCTTGGAGAAGGATGAAGCCGTGCAGCTTCAAGCGCTTCCCAGCGGCAGCATCGTCAGCGAGCGGGGCATTCCTTGGGGCGTCGGGCACATCGGCGCGCCGGCCGCATGGAGCCGCGCGACAGGATATCGCGTCAAAGTAGGCGTAATCGACACCGGGGTCGATTTCAGGCATCCCGATCTCCGCCATTCGCTGGAACGGGGCATCAATCTGCTTCATCGTATGGAACTGCCCCAGGATGACAACGGACACGGCACCCATATCGCCGGTACGATCGCCGCCGCCAACCAGCAGCACGGCATGATCGGCGTAGCCCCGCGCGCGCAAATCCATCCCGTCAAAGCGTTCGATCATAACGGCACGGCATATGTCTCCGATATTATACTCGGCATCGAGTGGTGCGTGAGGAGCGGAATCGACGTCGTCAACATGAGCTTCGGCATGAAAACGAGAAGCCGATCGTTGTACGCGGCCGTCAATAGCGCCTACCGGTCCGGCGTCCTTATCGTCGCGTCTTCCGGCAACGACGGACGCACCGGTAGCATCGACTATCCGGCGAGATACGCCAATACGATCGCGGTAGGCGCGACGACGCGTGCGGGAAGGATTGCCGGCTTCACGAACCGAAGCCGCATGATCGACGTCTATGCCCCCGGTGAACGCATCGTGTCCGCATGGCTTCGAGGCAAGCACCGCGAAATGAGCGGCACCTCGATGGCGACGTCGCACGTAACCGGAGCCGTCGCGCTGTTGCTCAGCCTGAAACCCCGGCTCTCGCCCGGGCAGATCAAATCGATCATTCAGCGATCGGCCATCCCGCTAAAAAACAGCAAAACTCCCCGGTCGGCCGGGGAGCTTAGCGTGACTCGCATGATGAAATTAGCCGTTCAGGTCTAGCTACATTTGCTCCGGTGCAGAGACGCCGACAAGCTTCAAGCAGTTTGCGATCGCGACTCTGAGCGCGGCCAGCAACTGCAGCTTCGCTTGACTCTCCGCGGCATTCTCGGTAATGACGCGTTCCGCGCGGTAATAGCTGTGGAATTGCGACGCCAGCTCGTAGACGTAACGGATAATGACGTGCGGGGCATACAGACGCGCGGACTCGTTGATCGTCTCCGGCAGTTCCCCGACTTTGCGGATAAGGTCGAATGCCTGCTCCGAATTCAGGAGAGACAGTTCGGCCTCCTCCCACGGCAGCAGCTTGATGCCTTGTTCCTCCGCCTGGCGGAAAATGCTGCAAATGCGCGCATGCGCGTATTGTACGTAGAAAACCGGGTTTTCGTTGGACGTGGATACGGCAAGATCCATGTCGAAATCGAGGTGCGAGTCCATGCCTCTCATCGTGAAGAAGTAGCGTATGGCATCGACGCCGACTTCGTCCATCAAGTCTTCCATCGTAACGGCTTTGCCCGTCCGTTTGGACATCTTGACCTTCTCGCCGTCCTGGAACAGGCTGACCATCTGGGCGATCAGAACCGTAAGCTTGTCGGGATCGTTGCCCAATGCCGCCATCGCGGCTTTCATCCGCGGAATGTAACCGTGGTGATCGGCGCCCCAGATGTTGATCAATTGATCGTAACCGCGCGAATACTTGTCCATATGATAGGCCGCATCCGGCGTCAAATACGTGTAGCTGCCGTCGTTCTTGACAAGCACGCGGTTCTTGTCGTCGCCGTAATCGGTCGAACGGAGCCATACCGCCCCCTCTTCCTCGTATGCTTGGCCTTTGGCCTTCAAAGCGTCCAGCGCTTCGACGACTTTGCCGGTCTCGTAGAGGGACGTCTCGCTGTACCAGATGTCGAAGCCGACCTTGAACCGTCCGAGGTCGCGTTTGATTTTGTCCAGTTCCTTCTCCAGGCCGTACTTACGGAAAAATTCGAACCGTTCGTCGTCCTTCATCGACAGAAGGTTGTCGCCCCGTTCCGCCGCCAGTTCCTTGGCGAAGCCGACGATGTCTTCGCCATGATAGCCGTCTTCCGGCATCTCCGCGTCTTGGCCAAGCGCTTGGCGGTACCGGGCTTCAATGGATCTCGCCAGGTTGTTCACTTGATTGCCCGCGTCGTTAATATAATACTCGCGCGTAACCTCGTAGCCTGCCGCCGCCAGCACGTTGCACAGCGCATCCCCTACGGCCGCTCCGCGAGCATGGCCGAGGTGCAGGCTGCCGGTCGGATTCGCGCTGACGAATTCGACGTTCACGGATTTGCCTTGGCCGACGGCCGTGCGTCCGTATTGTTCCCCCTGAGCCTGGGCTTCTCCGATGACCGGGTAGAGGAAGCTCTTGTCTAGACGGAAGTTGATGAATCCCGGACCCGCGATTTCCGCGGACTGAATGCTTGCCTTGCCTTTGTTAAGATGCTCGATCAACGTCTCCGCGATCTGGCGCGGATTGCGCTTCGCGACCTTCGTCAATTGCATCGCCAAGTTCGTGGACAAGTCTCCGTGGCTCTTATCCTTCGGCACCTCTAGCGTAATCGCGGGAATTTCGCTCGCGTCGGATACGAGTCCGGCTGCGGTTACCGCTTCAGCCAGCGTCAATCGTAAATCGGCATAATAACGGTCTAACACGTTCGTCGTCATAATGGCGTTCCTCCTTGAAATGATTGAATTTTCGTTCGGCTACCGTTCATCCTCCGCGTCGTCCTCGCGTCGTTCCGCATGAAGACGGACGATAAAATTTCCGGCTTGCTCGTCGGCGGCCCAAAGCGAATAGTGCCATTCCAGCACTAACGGCAAACTCGGCTGCGGCGGCGCGCCTTCCGCTTTGCCGGGGATCGTATCGGAGACGACTCTCAGCAGCGTCGTCTCCGTGTCGAGGTTCAGCCGGACTTGAGAGTTCGCGTAATAGCCCGGCAGGCGTTTGCCAAGCGCGAACGTCTGATCGGACTCGGCGTCTCCGCGCCTTGCCACCTTCAAGACGCCGTCCTTCCAGGAGACGAGCGTTCTTACGCTGTGCCCCTCTTCACTCTCCGTATACCTCACGTAAATGCCGTTGTTCCTGTAGTACCATTCCCCGTTCAACTCGCGCGACAGCTTCTCTCCATCCGCCGTGCTATCCAGCTTGATGCGGACGGAAGCTTTGGAGGAGTTCTCTGTCTGCTCCTGCATTTCAAGTTCCCCTCCCTGTGACAAACATAAAGCCCCCGTCTCTTGTAAGAGACGGAGGCTGACTCCGCGGTACCACTCTTCTAGCTGATCCCGGGAGGCTCGATTGGCCTCGCGGGTTACAGCGCCTTGAACACGATAACGGAGTGACCGGACCGTCCTACCCAGCGGCGCCTTCGGACGATCGGCTCACGGGTGCGCTTCCGTCCGCGCGGAACGGCCGGCTTCCACTGTCCCGGCTCGCTGTTCGTTCCAATCGCGGGCGTACTGTCCCGATCAATGCCTATAGTTTGTTGCTCCTATTTTATAGGATGAAAGTTGGCGTGGCAAGCAAAAAGCGGCAGGCAACTTCCTTGGATGCCGGAAAACACCGGAATCGAACGGAATTTCTTCCCTGGAATTAAATAACAACCAATGGCATTTCATTCGTCTACTTTGGTGTCAGTATGTCCGATTAACAACCATGCGCAGTTATTTCAGCGCCACATCCATCAACTTTCGTATATTCGTAATAATAAGTATCGATTTACAGTTACTTTCCCATTTCACGCGATTATCCGGGATATAACTATCGATTTGCTATTAATCGCTCAACCGCCTGGCACTCGCCCGCCCAGCTTCTCGATCTCGCGGCACAGCTCGTGCTGCCAATCCACGTCATCGGTAATCGAAGCGACGAGCGATAGATTATATAACTGCGATAATCTGTAGCAATAATCGGCGTTCATGTCCAAGCAATGCTCGAGCTCCCTAAGCTCGGCGTCCGTCAGCTTTTTGCGTCTCTGGATGATTCTCAGCTCCGCCATTCTCTCGTAGATCGGCAGCATCCCCATGAGCAACACCCTCCTATTCCCATCATGCCCAGAAGGAAGGCGTGTTAAAACCGTACGCGGCGCGGTGAAAAGAAGCCCTCGAAGCAAAAAGCTGGCTCCGGAAATCCGGAACCAGCTTGTATCCGTGCATGGAATGATTCGCTTACGCTTTGCCCGCGGAGCCGAACTCGCGGATTTTGCCGATAACCGTTGCCTTGATCGCATCGCGACCAGGAACGATGAATTTACGCGGATCGTAGACTTCGGAATCTTTAGCGAGTACTGCGCGAACCGCTTTCGTGAACTCGATCTGGTTCTCGGTGTTCACGTTGATCTTCGCCGTGCCGAGGGAGATGGACTTCTTGATTTGCTCGGTCGGGATACCCGTGCCGCCGTGCAGAACGAGCGGAAGACCGATCGTCTTGCAAATCTCTTCCATCTCTTTGAAGCCCAGGTTCGGCTCGCCTTTGTAAGGACCGTGTACGGAGCCAAGAGCAGGTGCGAGGCAGTCGATGCCCGTACGCTCGACAAGCACTTTGCACTCTTGCGGGTCCGCATAAATAACGCCGTCCGCGATGACATCGTCCTCTTGGCCGCCGACCGTGCCCAGCTCGGCTTCGACGGAGACGCCGCGCTCATGCGCGTAAGCAACGACTTCGCTCGTGATGCGGATGTTCTCTTCGAGCGGATCGTGCGAAGCATCGATCATAACGGACGTGAAGCCTGCGTCGATCGCTTGCTTACACTTGTCCACGCTCGAACCGTGGTCCAAGTGGATCGCGACCGGAACCGTGATTTTGGACTCTTCGATAATCGCTTTCGTCATCGCCGTAACGACTTTGAAGCCGCCCATATGACGAGCCGCGCCTTCAGATACACCAAGAATAACCGGGGATTGCTCTTCTTGAGCAGCCGCGAGAATCGCCTGCGTCCATTCCAAGTTATTGATGTTGAACTGACCTACCGCATAGCCGCCTTTCAGTGCCTTGTTAAGCATGTCCTTCATAGATTCCAATGCCATCGTTAACAGCCTCCTACACCTTTTCAGTAAAGTTCTCTATAGCAAAACAACGTACTTCCGACCGAAGTCCTACACCCTATCATCTCGTATTTGACGAAGTTCGTCAACTCCCCGCGGGTCCGCGCAATACTAATCCAAGAGAGTATGTCCGAGGGCGCGCCGCCAAGCAAAAAAGCCCTCGCAAACGCAATTGGCGAGGGCCGCCTACAAGCGTAAACTTACTTCAAGAAACCGAGCAGCATCTCGCGGACCATCTTCGAAGCGACGATCGGCGTCATCTCCGTCGGATCGTAGATCGGTGCCACTTCGACGAGGTCGAAGCCGACGACGTTGACGCCGGACCGCGCGATCGCGTGGATCGCTTCGAGCAGCTCCTTCGAGGTGATGCCGCCCGCTTCGGTCGTTCCCGTGCCCGGCGCCGCGGACGGATCGAGCACGTCGATGTCGATCGTGACGTACACCGGACGGCCTTTCAGCGAAGGAAGCTCCTTCTTAAGCGGCTCGGCTACGTCGAACGGATGGAAGTGGATGCCGGATTCGAGCGCATACGTCCAATCTTCCTTGGAGCCGGAGCGAATGCCGAATTGATAAATGTTCCGAGGGCCCATCAGCTCGGCGGCTTTGCGAATCGGCGTCGAGTGGGAGAGCGGCTCGCCTTCGTACTCTTCGCGGAGATCGGTATGCGCGTCGAAATGCAGAATCGCGAGGTCCGGATATTTCTTGTATACCTCTTGAATGACCGGCCAGCTGACGAGATGCTCGCCGCCGAGTCCGACCGGAATTTTGCCGTCGGCGAGCACGCCGCGCACGAACTCCGCGATCACGTCGAGGCTCTTAGCCGCATTGCCGAACGGAAGCATAAGGTCTCCCGCATCGAAGTATTTCACGTCGTAAACGCTGCGATCTAGGTAAGGGCTGTACTCTTCAAGGCCGACGGAGGCTTCGCGAATACGGCCGGGGCCGAACCGGGAGCCTGGGCGGAAGGATACGGTATAGTCCATCGGCATGCCGTAGATGACCGCTTGGGACGCGGCGTAATCGTCTGAGCTGCAAATGAACACATTGCCGGAATAAGCTTGGTTGAGGCGCATGAGTTGGGAGATCTCCTTTGGTTACGATCAAACCGCGAGCGCGAAGCGCCGCATGTTCGATCTCACTTATTTCGTCAAATCCTCGACGAACTTCGGCAACGCGAAAGCGGCCTTATGCAAGCGAGGGGAATAGTATTTGGTATCGAGCTCCGGAATCGCGGACTCGTCGACTTGCAGCGGGTCGTACTTCTTGCTGCCCATCGTGAACGTCCAAAGGCCGCTCGGATACGTCGGGATGTTCGCGCAATAGACGCGGACGATCGGAAACACTTCTTTAACGTCGCGGTTGACGCTTTGGATCAAGTCCGCTTTGAACCACGGGTTGTCCGTCTGGGCGACGAAGATTCCGTCTTCTTTAAGCGCGTCGTGGATGCCTTGGTAGAATCCTTTCGTGAACAGGTTCACCGCAGGACCGACCGGCTCGGTGGAATCGACCATGATGACGTCGTATGTAGCTTTGTGATCGTGGATATGCATGTAACCGTCGTTCACGATCACTTCGACGCGCGGATCTTCCAGCTTGCCCGCGATCGAAGGAAGGTATTGCTTCGAATATTCGATGACTTTGCCGTCGATATCTACGAGAACGGCTTTCTTGACTTTCGGGTGCTTCAGCACTTCGCGGATAACGCCGCCGTCGCCGCCGCCCACGACCAGCACGTTCTCCGGATTCGGGTGCGTGAACAGCGCCGGATGCGCCACCATCTCATGGTAGACGAACTCGTCCTTGACCGTCGTCATGACCATGCCGTCGAGAACGAGCATGTTGCCGTACTCCTCCGTCTCGATCATCGCGAGCTCTTGGAAATCCGTCTTTTCGTGAACCATCGTGCGTTTGATTTTCATCGTAATACCGAAGTTTTCGGTTTGTTTTTCCGTATACCACAATTCCATGGAGGACATGAGATCCCTGCTTTCTACCGCACGCGAAGCGGCCTCTATAATGTACCAATCAACATGTATTATATAAAATCAAGACTAAAAAGCAACCCATGCCCTAGGCTGCCGGGACGGACGGATAGCACGGCCTCCCTTATTCCATACTATAGGGGGATTTCCTGAAGTTGCCGAGAGGGGGATAATGCCTTGAAACCGTCCGAAGACTCCCCAGAGCATCCGCCTGTGCCGCGGCCGGCGACGCTATGGACGAAATTGCGGCGCAGACTGGGTTGGGCGACATTGGTCTCGATGCTGCTGCTTTCCGGCTGCGGCATGTATTTGCTGCGCTTCGGCGCGCTCCCTGCCGGCTCGATCATGCAGTCTACGCAAATCTTCGACTCGGAAGGCGTCGTGCTCGCCTCGGTGCAAGGCGGCGTCAATCGGCATATCGTGAAGCTCGCCGATATTTCTCCTTGGCTCGCGAAGGCGACCGTCGCCGTCGAGGATCGCCGGTTCTACGAGCACGCGGGCGTCGATATCCGCGGGCTTGCCCGCGCCGCATGGGTAGACATGCGCCATATGTCGAAGGAGCAAGGCGCCAGCACGTTAACGCAGCAGCTCGCCCGGAACTTATACTTGTCGCACGAAAGAACGTGGACGCGAAAGCTTAAAGAGGCTTGGTACGCCGCGCGCCTCGAACAGACGTACACGAAGGACGAGATTATCGAGCTCTACTTGAATCAAATCTATTACGGTCACGGGGCTTACGGAGCGGAAGCAGCCGCCAGATTGTATTTCAACAAACCGGCGAAGCAGCTTACGATCGCCGAGAGCGCGTTATTGGCCGGCATTCCGAAAGGACCGCGCTATTATTCGCCGCATCTTCATCCCGCAGACGCGAAAGCAAGGCGGCGGCAGGTACTCGAAGCGCTCGTGGCGACGCGGCAGATCACGGCCCAGCAAGCGGAGAAGGCGAACGCCAAGCCGCTCGGCGTCAGGCCGCTTCCGGAAGAACAAACGGGCGCCGCGCCGTATTTCGTCGATCACGTGAAGAAGATCGCCGTGGACAAGCTGGGGATCGACGAACGCCTGATCAACGAAGGCGGACTGCGGATCATGACGACGTTGGACGCGCGCGTGCAGAAGCACGCCGAGGAGGCTGTCAAGCAAGGTTTGCCGGGCGGTGATTCCGAGCTGCAGGCGGCGCTGATCGCGATCGATCCCCGCAACGGGTATATCAAAGCGATGGTAGGCGGCCGCAACTACCGCAGGAACCAATATAATCGGGTATTCGCGAGCAGCCGCCAGCCCGGCTCTTCCTTTAAACCGATTATGTACGCGACCGCTCTCGACCGGCGCGCGATCACGGCGGCCACCCGCTTCCGCAGCGAGCCGACGTTGTTCTATTACGACGGGGACAGACAAATTTACCGGCCAAGCAACTATAACAACCGCTACTTCAACGGCGAAATCGGCTTGCGTCAAGCGATTGCTTCCTCCGACAACATCTACGCGGTCAATACGATCATGCAGGTCGGGCCGAAGCAAGTCATCGAGACGGCGCGCAAGCTAGGGATCACTTCGCCGCTTAATGCCATCCCTTCCCTGGCGCTCGGCACTTCGCCCGTAAGCCCGTTCGAGATGGCATCCGCTTATGCCGTCTTCGCAGGGCAAGGACGCCAATCGGAACCGATCGCGATCACGCGCATATTGGACCCCAAAGGGAGAATTCTCTACGAGGCGCATCCGACATCGACGCAAATACTATCTCCGGCCGTCGCTTACGTCACGACGCATTTGCTCGAGAGCGTGTTCGAACGCGGAGGCACGGCCCACAGAATATCGGCGATCATCAAGCGCCCGGTCGCGGGCAAGACGGGCACGACGGATTCCGACGCTTGGTTCGTCGGTTATACGCCCGAGCTGGCGACGGCGGTATGGGTCGGCTATGACCGAGGCAGACCGATAACGTCCAGCGAAGCGCATCGCGCCGCGCCGATCTTCGCGCGCTTTACGGAGGCGGCTTTGGCGGGCACGCCGCCTACCCCGTTCGAGATTCCGGAAGGCGTCGTCAACGTCACGTTCGACCCTGCGACGAACCTGCTCGCCGCGCCGGAATGTCCCGCCGAATGGACGACGGAGGCTTTCGTGGCCGGAACGGAACCGACCGAGACGTGCGCGCTCCATCATGACGACTCGGATCGCAAGCAGGAAGACAGCCGCGAGGGCCGTTCCTGGTGGCGTAAATTGAAGCAATGGTGGTAATGAAGAGGCTGTCCCAATAGGAACGGCCTCAAAAATCAAAAACCAGGACGGAGCAAGGTTTATATCTGCTCCATCCTGGTTTTGTTTCGTTCTATTGCAGCCTTATTTAAGGATAACGCACACCCGATTTCCTTCTCACCTGCATGGAGTACAATTCGTTATCGCGGAATGCCTGCATTTCATGCAGTTAGTGCCGAGTAATGACACTGCGTCGGCCTGGTTCTCGGGTCGATTCCACCTTGGGACAGCCCCTTTTACTTCTATTTCCTGCTGTTGCGCATAGCCGCCAACAGCTTAACGCCTGCGGCCTGCCCTTCCACGAAACGCCTATAATCCGGCGATTCCATCGGCACGATCGCCATCCGGCCGGCCTCGTCGAAATGAATGCCCCAGCCGTACTTCTTCGCGAGCATGGAAGCTCTGAAACAAGCCGTCGGCTTCGCGTAGAACTCGGCCTTCTTCTCCTCGAGCTCTTCCGCCGGGATTCCCTTGTGCCGGGCATGCACCTCGAACAGCATTTGCTCTTGCGTGTACATATACGGATACTCGCTGAGCAGCTCGTACTCAATCCCCGGCTTCGTCTTCCCCATCTTCTTATCGGGAGGCACGATGCCCCGTTCCGCCGGACAATCCGGCGCTACCGTGATGAACGTATCATAATAGTTCCAATCCATCGGCGATCCCTCCATTAGCGAGACGGTTAGGCCAACAAATCCTTTAACGCCTGCGGCGAACGATCCCACCACTCCGGGTTATGCTCCATCAGCAGCTTGCGCAACGCTTCCTTCTCTACCGGTCCGATATTGTCCAGCATGTATTTGCGCTTCAGCGCCGCGTCGAGCCGGTTCACGTGATCGGGCAGCAGCTTCCATCCGCGGCGCGCTTCGGTATCGATCAGCATCTCGCAGGATGTCGCACCCGCATAGTAACCGCCCTCTTCGTTGCGGTCGACCGCGACCCATACGACCCATGCCGGACGTCCGTTGGGCACGTCTTCTTTGTTCGGAGAAAACTTGATGCCCTTCTCGATCTTGCTCTTCGCGTGCATCGCGCCGACGTCGATGTACGCCTCGCCGTTATCGATAATGACGCATGCCACTTGGCTCAAATCGATCGTGCCCGCGCCGAACCCTCTGTGCTCCTTGTTGCTCACGACGTTTAGCGAAAGTTTCTTTTTCTCCGGCTGTTGCCCGTTGTTGTCCATCTATTTCGTGACCTCCGAATCCATATCCAAGTTATAAAAATGATAACAAACCGACCATCATTAGTCTAGCGCGCCGATGCCGCATGCGCACGGTCGGCAGACGGTCTTGGACAATAAAAAAATGTCTCCTGAGGAGACATCTTTGTTCGTTGCCCGGACGGGAACGTTTGTTCTATTTATTTTTGGCAAGCCTGTACTCAACATCATAACAAAATGAAAAACATAAGTCTATTGTTTTATGCGAAAATGGTACACAATGGAGTAGCCGGCAACAAACGCGAGACGCAAGGAGGAACGAACGATTACGATGCAACCCCCTACAACGCCGCCGAAGCCGTTCGAGGAAGAACGGCTGAAGCTGACGGAAACGCTGCGGGAAATTTCCGAGCAGCGCGCCGAGATCGCCCCCGTCTATTATGGCAACGATTACGTCGAGCAAGTGCTCGAAGCACGCCGCGAAGAGACGCGGCAACGGCTCGACCTGCTTGGCAAGGAGCCCTACTTCGGCAGGCTCGACTTTCAAGAGAGCGGCAAGCTTGCTCCCGTACCGCTCTATATCGGCAAACGGGGCATGGATAAACGCCAGACGAGCGAGCCGTACATCATCGACTGGCGCGCGCCCGTCGCCAGCCTGTTCTACTCGTTCACGGGAGGCGAAGCCCCGGTCAGCTACGATGCGCCGGACGGCACGATCGAGGGCGAAATTTACCGCAAACGCAATCTGTCGATTCGCGACCGGACGCTCGAGCGCGTCGTCGACAGCTACGAGCGGGGCGGCGACAATATCGGGCTGAGCGACGAGTTTCTGCTCTACCGTCTCGGCGAGAAGAAAGACAACCGGCTTCGCGATATCGTCTCGACGATTCAAGCCGAACAGGATCTCATTATTCGCGCTCCCCGCTACAAGGCGCTCATCATCCAAGGGGCCGCCGGTTCGGGGAAAACGACGGTCGCGCTCCATCGCCTAGCCTTCCTGCTCTACCAATACCAGCAGCAGATTCGCGCGGAGCGGATGATCATATTCGCGCCGAACAGCATGTTCCTCGATTATATTTCGGGCGTTCTGCCCGAGCTCGGGGTCGGCAACGTGACGCAGACGACGTTCGCGGACTGGGCGCTCGAGATCCTGGACGGCAACGTCAAGCTCGCCCCACCGTCCGAAGGCAAAGTATGGTTCGCGCTCTCTTCGATGCGGCCTGCGCTGACGGATGAAGTCTCCGGAAGGTTCAAAGGCTCTCTGGCCTTCTTGGAAACGTTGAAAAAGAAGCTAAAGCAATACGAGGACAACTTCCTGCAAGATCGGCTTTCTTTCGAGGCCTGGGACGGCCGCGTACTCACGAGCGAGACGATTCGGGAATGGTTCGAGGTCGAGTATCGTCATTATCCGCTGTCCATGCGCCGGGAGCGCTTAGCGGGAAGAATCAACCGGTGGCTGGAGATGCAACTGACGAGCATCGGCGATCCCAAGATCCGCAAGGAACGCAGCTCGATCGGCAAAGGGCGGCTGCGCGCGTTCATGAAAAAGCTTCCGGAGGCGAACCCCCTCGCCTTCTACAAGTCCGTGTTCATCGACGCCGACGGAGCGCGCATTCCGAAATCGCTTGCGGAGGATACGCTTCGATCGTTGAAACGCGGCGTCGTGCACGCCGAAGACCTGGCTCCGCTCGTATGGATTCACTTCGCGTTCAACGGCCCGGAGAACAGACAGTTCGATCACGTCGTCGTCGACGAAGCGCAGGACGCGTCCCCGCTCCAGATCGCGCTGCTCCGCGCTTATATGACGGAGCCGTCGTTCACGATACTCGGCGACTTGGCGCAAGGCATTCATGCCTATCGCGGCGTGCAGCGCTGGGAAGAGCTCGCCGCCGTATTCACGGCGGAGCAGAACGCCTATCACACGCTGAAGCTCAGCTACCGCTCCACGCTCGAGATCATCGAATTCGCCAATCGGATTCTAGCTCGCACCGATACGGGGCTGCCGCCGGCCGAGCCGGTATTCCGCAGCGGCGAACCAGTCGAAGTTGCCTCGGTTCGGGACTCCGCCGAGCTCGTATCCCGCATCGCCGCTTTCATCACGGGCAACCAAGCGGGCGGGATGCGCACGATCGCCGTCATCGGCCGGACGGACGAACAATGCAAGACTCTGCATGAACAACTGCTTGCCGGCGGGGTCGAGGCGAATCTGATCGCCGAAGACCAAGCCGCCTACCTTGGCGGCATCACCGTCGTCCCGGCGCACCTAGCCAAGGGACTCGAGTTCGACGCCGTCGTTATCGCAGGCGCCAATGCCCGCAACTACGCGGACAATCCGCAGGACGCCAAGCTTCTGTACGTCGCTTGCACGCGCGCGCTGCATCGGTTAACGCTGCTCGTCGACGGCGAGCCCTCCGCGTTGTTCTCTTGAATGTAAATAAGCCGTCTTCGGTCTAGCGGATTCTATCTCGCGACCGGGGGCGGCTTATTCTTTTCCCGATGGGACAGGGGCATGAACGAAGGACAACCGTCATATATATCCCGTAGATGCTTGTCAACGGGAGGGTTATCCGTATGCCTGAACGCCGTTCGCTGCGAATGCTGCTCTTCATCGCGGCTGCCGCTATTCTTGTATTCTCAGTCAAATTCGGCTTTGCAGACGCTTGGGTGGCGCAATATTCGTTGCCGGCCGCCGAGCTCTCGGCGGAGTATGCTTCAGCCCCGATCTCCACGGCGCCGCCGAAGGCGGAACCCGCCCCGGATACGCTGCAGACGCCCAAGCCGGCCGTGCTTAGCAACCGGGTTACCGAGTACCATATCAACGTCTCGCTGAACGAGAAGGACGGTACGCTCTCCGGCCAGCAGACCGTAACCTGGAAAAACCCCGGACGCAAGCCCGTCTCCGACCTGTACTTTCATCTTTACCCGAACGCCTTCGCCTCCGGAAGCACGTTCCTGACGGAATCGGGCGGTCAGCTCCGAGGGGACAAGATGAACCCTGGCAGCAACGGCGGAATGGAGATCGCAGCTCTCACGACCGAAGAAGGCGAGACTTTGCTGCCCCGAGTCCGATATATTCAGCCCGACGACGGCAACAAGAACGACCGCACGCTCATGACGCTTCGGCTACCGCAAGCCGTAAAGCCAGGCGCGGCGGTCACGCTGCACATGACGTTCTCGGTGACGCTGCCGGACGTGTTCGCCCGTATGGGCAAATCGGGGAACTTCGTCATGGCCGGCCAATGGTTCCCTAAGCTAGCCGTCTACGAGACGATCGGCACGCGCGGCAGAACGGCGGAAGGGTGGAATCTTCACCAATATCACGGCAACTCCGAATTCTATTCGGACTTCGGCATCTACAGCGTTCGCGTGAACGTTCCGCAAGACTATAAAGTCGCCGCGACCGGCTTCCAGACGAAAGCGCCCGCCCTTGCGAACGGACGTAAAACCGTGCAGTTCTACGCGGACGACGTGCACGATTTCGCATGGTCGGCATCTCCCGATTTCGTCTACGTGGAGGAATCCTTCTCTTCTCCCGGCATTCCCGGCGTCCGGATCAAACTGTATCTCGACCCGCTGCAGGCCGGCCTGAAGGACCGATATTTGCACGCCGCCAAATCCGCTCTCGCCAAGCTCGGAGAATGGTACGGGGAATATCCGTACGCCACTCTCTCCATCGTCGTGCCTCCTGCCGGCGGCAAAGGCGCCGGCGGCATGGAATATCCTACGCTCGTCACCGGAGCCGCCGCGACCGGCAGCACCCCCGGCTACGACCTAGAGCGTACGCTCGTGCACGAAATCGCGCACCAATATTGGTACGGCCTCGTCGCCTCCAACGAGTTCGAGGAAGCTTGGCTGGACGAAGGCTTTACTTCCTATACCGAAGACAAGCTGATGTCCGCCATTTACGGCGTGCTGCCGAATACGCAAGTCGAGGCGAGCTATATTACGGATCCGGAGCCGCTGGACCAATCCTCCTGGAAGTTCCGCGATTCCGATCGTTACGCGGAGAACGTCTACCTGAGAGGCAAGCTCGTGCTCACCTCGTTAGAACGGCAAGTCGGAGACAAGATGATGAGCAAGATCATGCGGACTTATTTTCAGAAATACAAATTCAAGCATCCCGCCTACGTCGACTTCAAACGCGTCGTCGAGACGGTTACGAAGGCCAAGTGGGACGACTTCTTCCAAGCGCACGTACAGCGAGCCGAGATGACGGACTTCTCGATCGACGCCATCTACAGCCGCCGGGTCGACGACGGTTACGAGACGCGGGTCCTCATCCGGCGCAACGGCGGGAGCGCGCAACCGGTTAACATCCTGTTCCGCTTCGACGACGGGCAGACGACGCGCAAAGCATGGGACGGCGTCCAAAACCATGTTCAGATCGGGCTCAAGTCGGCCTCTCCGCTTACGTTCGCGGCAATCGACCCTTCGTTCAATGTCGCGCTCGATAATCGCAAATATAACAACTATCTCAAAACGGAAGTTTCCAAGAAAGAAAGAACGCGTTGGTCGTCCGGCATAACGCAGGTTATCGAGGGATTGTTCGGATCGATGGCTTGGTGAGGAGGCGAAGCGATGAAAGATCGATTAAAAAAGGGATGGGACATGACGTTACGGCATAAATATGTGTTGGTTCTCCTCTTTCTGTACCGCCTGCTGTGGGGATTCTTCCTGTATCGGTTCGTCGACACGATCGTGACGCCCATCTTGGCCCGCTATCCGGGCGACCATCCGAACGCGGACGCCGCCAGGCTGTTTCTCGTCGAAGCCCAGTTCCGTATACTCAAGACCGACCTATTGAACGAAACGCTGCTGTGGCTAGGCGGGCTACTGCTCGCGCGCATGATTCTCACCCCGCTGCTGAACGCCGGCGTATACTACTCCTTCCACCGTTCGGAAGACGGAGCAGGCACGCATGTATGGTCCGGCATCAGGCTGGCATGGAAACCGGTAACCGCGCTGTATTGGCTGGAGAACGCATTAGCCGCGCTCCCCGCCCTCTGGCTGATCCCGCTTGCCCGAGATCGCTTCTACTCCGAAAGCTCCCTAGCGGATTGGCTGCAAGGATTGTTCCCTTACGCCGGCCTATGGCTCGTATGGGGATTCCTCCTTCATTTGCTGTTCCAGTTCATGCAATTCGGAGCCGTATCGAAGGAAGGCGTCGTGAACGGAATCGGGCAAGCCGTACGCAAAGGGGCTCCTCTCCTTGCCGTAACGCTGGCTATGCTCGGCATCGGGATCGCGGTATCGCTCGCGGCGTCTGCCGTGGCGCTTCTCTGGTCGGGATTTCTCGCCGTCGCGCTGCATCAAGCCTTCCACTTCGTCCGCTCGTTGCTGACGCTGTGGACTTCCGCTTCCCAATATTACGTCTGGCGCGAAACGTAAGCTTGCCTTAGTCCCTTGTCTGTCTATTGTCGACATAAATCATCACGGGACATTCCCCGGTTTCCTTCCTTTCTGGAGGGCAGCCGGGGTTTGGCGTTATTATCGGCGAGTAGAACTAGGCAGAAAGGAGGGGTTAAATCCCCAGTAAATTGATCTTTATTAGTAAATTCTAATTTAGCATTTGCAGGAAATTCGTCACAATCAGCGAATATCTAAGGCTGAGTGTAAAAAATTTGCCGAGTCCCCTCACACCGGGGAACGGGGGAACCAGTTATTATGGGTGAATTGGCTTCGCTTCACAGGAGCCATAGGGTACCTTCAACCGAACCCTCCAGCTAACCTCGTAGGCATTGGAAGGGGTCACCAGCTTTGCGCAAGTTTTCAGTCATCCTTTTTTCCCTTGCTTTGCTCCTGCTTGTCCAAGTAGGAAGCGTATTCGCAAGCTCTAAGCTGGACGAACAAGTCGATAAGCTGATCGGCATCGATTACCACTACGGCGGCACGACAACCAAAGGCTTCGATTGCTCCGGCTTTACGCAATACGTATTCAAGCAATTGGGCATCGATCTCTTGAGAACCTCCAGAGATCAAGCAACGCAAGGAAAGAAAGTCTCTAAGGACGACTTGCGTCCGGGAGACCTCGTGTTCTTCAAGACGAACGGCAAGACGATCTCTCATGTAGGCATATTCGTCGGCGACGGCAAATTCGCGCATGCTTCCACACGGAAAGGCATCACGATCAGCAGCATGTCCGAGAAATCTTACGCGAGCACGTACGTTACCGCTCGTCGCGTCATGGACACGGAAACTTATCAAGCATTGGCAACCGAGTACGATCCGGCGGACGAAGAGCTGATCGGACCTGAATCGGGCGCTACGGACGAACCGATGGAATAATCTATCCGATATTCCATCCCTAACAAAGCCCCGCCTAAGCGGGGCTTTGTTGTATGTATGGAGATAGACCGTCTCTGTTGCCCGCTGCAACGGTCTCTCAGACCGCTACAGCGACGAGTGCGCGACTTTTGTTTCTGTAACAACCTCATGGACCGCTATGGTTACTCTACCTAAAAGGAGCTTGTACAGATCGGATGAACAAATTTCTGATCGGCCAGCACGGCACGTTCGACGAAGGAAAGTATCGGCGCGATTATCTAGAGGGCTTCTACGGTATCGAGGCTTGCTTGTTTCAGGACGAGCGCGATGTCGCGAGACTGGCCGAGGAGTCGCGCAAGGCGGGCTTCCGCATCGGCATTCACTTCCCTCTTCGAGCCGGCAAGCATCCAATCAGGGATGCCTTGTTCCTGTCAGACGATGACGCCGTCCGGTCGAATGCGTATGCGATCATCGAGCAAGAGCTGGCATTCTCGGCTCCCCTTAACCCAAGCTATATCTTGTTCCATTATCCGAAGCCCGTCATTCTGGACGACCGGGTGGATTGGCGCAATTGGAGGTTCGCCGACCGCAACGAGTACGAATTCGAAAGCGCCTACCCTCAATCCGAATTCAAGGAGAAAAGCGACGCTCTCGCGACGTGGTTGTCCGACAAAGCCCTGCAGTATGGGCGCCGATCGCAGATTACCTGGCCCTCATTCATGAGCGCAATCCCGATGTCAAAATCCTGTTCGAGCACCGGTCGGATTTAGTAAGCAACGAGGAGCTTATGGAATGCTATCGATGGGTAGAACAATTAACCTCGTGAATCGTTAACGTGAGCGTCAGGGAACTTGTCGGCCACGAGATTTAAGCGGACGCCATGCTCAAGCAGCGCCTTCAACCCGCATAGCACCATCGTGAAGCCTTCCGTGGAGTCGATCGCTTGGGCGACCATGGCATCTCCCTCTCCCTTGAAGCCGGAATTCGCGATCGTAACGTAAGTCTGGTCGTCCCCGCGGGGAACGAACTTCCACTCGATCTGCGTATAATCGTCCGGCTCTCCCCACTCCACGACAATACGTCTGTCGGTTTCGATTTCGAGTACGTTCGCCGTAATGGAGAAACCGTACATCCCCCACTCCCAACTGACGCTCTTGCCGGCTTCGAGCCTTCCGCTGCCCCCGGTAAACCAGAACAGCGACGTGATCGACGGATCGATGAAAGCTTCGAATACCTCCGCTGCCGGCTTGCGGATCAACATCTCCGCTTTGGCGACCGGAGCTTGAGACAGCGCGATCATTCGGAATCCCTCCCCTTGTCGAATTCCACTATAATATAGCATTTTGCCAGTCCAATGTCATAACTGTCTCCGTGTACAGATACACATCTGTTAAGAACGTATTCTTTTCGGAGGGGATGCTGTGTCCAATGCTTTCGTGATTCGCTCATTAGACGAGGTCAGGTTCTGGTCTCGGATTATGAAGGAGCATTCGCTGTTCCTTAGACTTGGATTCCGGTGCGAAGACACGCAGCTAATTAACGAGGCGAACCAGTTTTACTCCGTTTTCGAAGCGATCGAGAACAGGGCGAATAGGTTTGACAGAAACGCGGACCCCCAGGTCATTCAACGCTTTAACATCGAAGTGCATACCGCCGTCTCCCACATCTGGGCGTTCAAACGAAAAGTGCTTGGTCTCATCCTGCAGTGCAAGCTGCCCGGCGGGAACAACTTCCCGCTGCTCGTCGACCATACGAGCCGGGAGGCGTTCTATTTCCGCAATCGACTTGAACAGCTTAACTCCGGGACGCTTGATCCGTTACCGGACGCCATCATTAACGAGAACGTGTTTTTCCTGCGGATTATGGCCGATCACGCCAAATTCATCGGACATTTGCTCGATCCTTCCGAACGCCAACTCGTCGATCAGGCAAGGAATTTCAGCGAGGAGTTCGACACGCTGCTCTTCCAAGCCAGAGACATCGATTCGATGCGCCCGCAATCGCAGACGATTCCGATCCTCGATCAGATGCTGGATCAGAATCGCGTGTCGGTGAAGTCGCTGCGCGACTTCAAGCAGACGGCCCGGGAATTGATCGAAGCTTGCCGTATCAAGAGCATCATACATCCGCTTCTCGCCGACCATGTCTTCCGCGAAGCCGAGCGCTTCCTGATCCTTATCGACATGTTCGAGAACGCGCTCACCGGCAAGCCCGCCGGAAGCGACATGCATATGGGCTAAATAGACGAACAGCCTCCTTGACTGCAGGGGGCTGTTCTTCTTTGTCCACTTAATTGTGTAAACAGGTAAAATAATCCAATCAAATCATAAGACATAGAATACTATACACAAGATTAATGAACGAAGGAGGTAAACGATGAAAGTCGTCATTCTAGCGGGAGGCTTGGGGACAAGGATCAGCGAGGAGTCGATTCATAGACCCAAACCTATGATCGAGATTGGAGGCAAGCCGATTCTCTGGCATTTGATGAAAATTTATTCGGAGCAAGGCTTTAACGACTTCGTGATCTGCCTAGGTTACAAAGCGCACGTCGTTAAAGATTACTTCGCTAATTATTATGTACGAGAATCCGACTTGACCTTCGACTTCACGGACAGTCCGCGAACGACCATTAGACGAAATCGGTCGGAACCTTGGAAAGTAACGCTGGTAGATACGGGAGAACATACGATGACCGGCGGCAGGCTGAAGCGGATCAAGGACGTCATCGGCAACGAGGCGTTCCTGCTCACGTACGGAGACGGTTTGGCCAACGTCAATATCCATCGTCTGCTCGAATTCCACCGACGTCATGGCAAACTTGCGACGTTGACGGCCGTACAACCACCCGGACGCTTCGGGGTGCTCACGATGGCCGACGATTCGCGAATCGAGCTTTTCCAAGAAAAACCCCCTGGCGAGAGCTGGATTAACGGCGGATTCTTCGCGATGGAACCCGAAGTGCTCGAGCGAATCGAGGGCGATTCAACCGTTCTAGAGGAAGCTCCTTTGCGAGGACTGGCTATGGACGGTCAGCTCATGGCCTTTAAGCATTTCGGATTCTGGCAGCCAATGGACACGCTGCGCGACCGTAACTACCTTCATGCGCTCTGCGCCTCGGGCAACGTCCCGTGGATGGTGGGATTATCGTGATGGACACGGCGTCGTGGAAAGGTAGGAAAGTATTCATTACGGGCCACAGCGGCTTCAAAGGATCTTGGCTAAGTCTCTGGTTATCCATGATGGGAGCTACTGTTACAGGGTATGCTCTGCACCCCCCTTCTGCTCCAAATCTATTCGGCTTGTGCGGAATCGGCCAACTGATCCGGTCGGAGCTAGGAGACGTGAACGACAGGACCAGGCTAACCCGAGTGCTAATCGAATCCGATCCGGACGTCATCATTCATATGGCCGCGCAGCCTATCGTGAGGGAATCCTATCGTTATCCCGTCGAAACCTATCTAACGAACGTGATGGGAACCGTGCATTTATTGGACGCCGTCCGCGAGTTGCTCGCCGCGAATCCGATCAAGCGACGCGCGGTCATTAACGTTACGACCGATAAAGTCTACGAAAACGCAGAACAAATCTGGGGATATCGCGAATACGACAAATTAGGAGGCTACGACCCTTACTCTAATAGCAAAGCTTGCTCGGAGCTAGTGACCGCCGCCTATCGAGACTCTTACTTTAATCCGGGCGAGTTCCGGAAGCATCAGCTCACCGTCGCGACGGCCCGAGCCGGTAACGTGATCGGCGGAGGAGATTGGGCTGCGGAACGGCTGATACCGGATAGCATGCGCGCTCTCATCGACGACAAGGAGATCCGGCTTCGCAATCCGAACGCCATCCGCCCTTGGCAGCATGTGCTTGAACCGCTGAGCGGATATCTGCTGCTGGCGGAGCACATGATCAAGGACGGTACGGAATATTCCGGCGCTTGGAACTTCGGTCCGAAGGAGTCAAATTACCGGTCGACCGAAAGGATCGTACGGGAAATTTGCGACCTATGGGGCGGGCGAGCGCGGTATAAGAACGCGCCTGCAGACCGCTCCTTTCACGAGACGCGCATTCTGAAGCTGGATTACGCGAAGGCGAACGCCTATCTAAAGTGGGCCCCGAGATGGGAGCTCGGACAAGTGCTGGAGTCGATCATCGAGTGGACGAAAGCTTTCGTTCGAGGCGAGAACATGCAGAGCGTCACCGCCAAGCAGATCGAAGCCTACATGTCCGAAGGATCGAGGCGATGAGCGCATGGCGCCCTCTGTCTTAATTACCGGAGCAAGCGGATATACAGGCTCCCGCCTTGCCAGGAGACTCTTGCGCGACGGATGGATCGTTCACGTGATCGCCAGGCCATCATCCAATCTCGCCCCGCTGACGGACATGATCGATAAGGTGCGCGTACACTACTATCAAGGCACGACGGAAAGCATGCTGCGGATCGTCGGCGAAGCAAAGCCCGATATCGTCGCCCATCTCGCTTCATTCGCTTCCGTTACCTACCGGAGCCAAGACATACATGCCATGCTGCACAGCAACGTCATATTCGGCGCCGACCTTATGGAAGCGATGATGCGCCATAAGGTTTACAACCTCATCAATACCGGCACCTTTTCCCAACACTACGATCATCTGCCTTACAATCCGAACAGCCTTTATGCGGCGAGCAAACAAGCTTTCGAAGATATCGCGCGCTACTACCTCGAATCCTCCCCGCTCCGGTGCATCACGCTTACGTTGTTCGATAGCTACGGTCCGAAAGACCCCAGGAACAAAATCGTTAACCTTCTGTACAACGCTTATGTCACAGGCGAACCCTTGGCGACGACGCCGGGCGAGCAGTTGCTCGACATGGTTTACATCGACGACGTCGTTCAGGCCTATACGCTGGCTGCATCCCGACTTTTGCGAGGGACGGCCGAGCCGCACGAGAAGTATGCCGTATCTAGCCGCAACCCGCTGACTCTTCGCCGATTGGTCGCGTTATTCGAAGAGGAAGTCGGCGCGAAGCTCAAAGTCGTATGGGGAGCGAAACCTTACCGCGAGAGGGAAATCATGGTGCCATGGACGGAAGGCTCCCTGTTGCCGGACTGGCATCCGCAAGTCGATATAAGAACGGGGATCAAACTTTACCTAGCGGATAAAGGGTGCGCGCCATGACAACAAAAACAACGGGCATGCAGCGGTTCAAGGATCGCATGTCGATCGAACTGCTCCTGCGAAAAAAAGCCGTACAAGAGGGTGTGAAAGAGATGTTCTCTTCCTGGCAAGTGCCTGACCTTCCCAACCCTTCGAATGGGCCAACCCCTCAAATCTGTATATTGGTAGGTCAAGCTTATCTCATCAAAGGTTTAGCCCTCTACCACTCCCTCATGCGGAACACGGACAGATTTACGCTTTGGATCTGCTGCATGGATTCACTGACTTTCAGAATCCTAAGCAGCTTGTCCTTAAAGAACGTTCAACTGCTTCAAGTGGAGGAGATCGAGGACAATCGCCTGAGAGAGATCAAGAAGGTCCGGAAAATCAACGAGTACTGTTGGACGCTCAAAGCCCCGCTGATCGAATATTTGCTCGAAAATCGCAAGCTCGAATCGGTACTGTATTGCGACGGAGACATCTACTTCTTCTCCGACCCGGCCGCCATCTATGAAGAATGGGGCAACCACTCGGTCTATCTATGTCCGCAGCGCGACGCCGCTTGGGTCGAACAGAAGTACGGCAAATACCAGGCGGGCATGATCGGATTTCGGAACGACTGGAACGGGCTGTCGAGCGTGAAATGGTGGAAGGAGCAATGCTTGAACTGGTGCAGCGCGGAGCCGGACGGGAACCGCTTCGGCGACCAGAAGTATTTGGACGAACTGACCGTGCACTATTCCAATTTCAAAGTCTCGACGAAACTCGGGATCAACGCGGCGCCATGGAATTGCATCTACAACAACAACTATCCGATTCGGAAAACGGGCAACCAAGTGTATATCAAGTTAGACCGGTTGGTCGCGTTCCATTTTGCTTGCGTGAAAATTTACAACGAGGACGAGTTCGATCTATGGTCGCTGGATAAGTTAACGATTCCTTCGGTCATTAAGAACGAAATCTACGCGCCTTATTTGGATGAGCTCGCTGCGATCATGAGCAGTCTGAAGGAGCTGCATCCGGCGATTCTTCGTTTCGGTTTGGCCGAAGGCTCCGTCTCGGATGCCAAAACTCCCTACAAACGCACGCCTCTCGCCAAACTCATGGACCAGTGGAACGATTTTTACAGCTTATGCACGATCGTAAGCGAAAGCTATCTCCCCAAGGTCATGGCCTTGTATCATTCATTGGAACGTCACCAGAGCAATTTCCGCCTATGGATTTGCTGCGTCGACGGGACATCCTTCGAGACGCTGCAACGGCTAAGCTTGAAGAACGCAACCGTATTCCAAGTCGAGAACCTGCTGACTCCCGCTTTGAACCAAATCCGGCAAGAACGCACGCTTCAGGAATTTTGCTGGACGCTTAAAGCGCCGCTATGCCTACACTTGTTAGATCAGCACCAGGAAATCGACCGACTGATTTATTGCGACGCGGATTTGTATTTCTTCGGCGGCCTTAAACCGATCAATGACGAGTGGGGCAAGCACTCCATCTTCATGTGTCCGCAGCGAGGCACGTCCGAATTAATGCATCAGCACGGCCAATACCAAGCGGGATTGCTCGGATTCGCTCAAGAGAAGAACAGTCGGACCATACTGACGTGGTGGATGAACCAATGCCTGGCTTGGTGCTACGACCGGTACGACACCGCGGAGAACCGCTGGGGCGACCAGAAATACTTGGATCAAGTTCCTCATCTGTACTCGAACATTAAGCTCATTAACCATATCGGGATCAACGCCGCCCCATGGAATCTCGTGCTGAACAACACCGATTATTCGGTTAGCAGGAAAAAAGATACCGTCTACGTGGAGAAAGCGGAGCTTGTCGTCTTCCACTTCGGCAGCTTGGCGATCTTGAACGATAACGAATTCGACCTATGGAAGCTCGAACGCGCGACTTTTCATCCGAACATTCTCCAGTACATTTACCAGCCCTATATTCAAGAACTTCAAACCGCGATTCGATTGATTAAGCAGATTAACGCAACGTGGGGCGGCGTGCCGAAACTTCCGCAGAATCCGTTCCGTCTCGTTCCCCCTCAGAAGTAAACGCTAGGAGAGCTGCGAAAGCAGCTCTTTTTGTGCGGAATCCGGAATGATTCGTCGAGGCGGAAAGCAACCTATAGTCACCAACGAGAAGGAGGTCCACGATGACCCGCTACAATCAAGAAGACGAACTCCCGGAAATGGATTCCTTCGAAGCCCAAATCGCGGAGCTTGCCGCCCAGTCGCCCAAGAAGAACAAGGAAAGCGGCCGCAATCCGTTTCTTGATCCGCCGATCAACCCTCATCCCCGGAGCGATTTGGAATAGGGGCAGTTTTGCAGGTTCGCAGTTCCTCCTTATTCCCATGCTTAGCGGAACTCTGTTCCGTTATTCCGAGCCGTTACGCCACACATTCAAAGGATAACGGAACTCAGTTCCGTTATCCTGCTCTAACCGCTTAAACCCGCTCAAAAAAGCAAAGATAACGGAACCTGGTTCCGTTATTTCACGTTAAGCATCGGATATCGTATAAGACCTTCCCAAGCGATCTATAGCGCGACGCGCTCGCCCTTCTGCAGCTGGTACATCTTATAGTAGCGTCCGCCGAGCGCCATGAGCGTGTCGTGGTTGCCGCGTTCGACGATCTCTCCCCGGTGGAGCACGAGAATTTGGTCGGCTTCGCGAATGGTGGACAACCGGTGCGCGATGACGAACGTCGTGCGCCCTTCGCTCACGACCTTAAGCGCGCGTTGAATGAGCCCTTCCGTCTCGCTGTCGATGCTCGCGGTCGCCTCGTCCAGGATAAGGATCGCCGGATCGAACGCAAGCGCCCTGGCGAACGAGATGAGCTGGCGTTGCCCGGCGGATAGCGTGCTGCCGCGCTCGACGACCGGCTCGTCGTAGCCGTTAGGCAACTGCTCGACGAACGTCGAAGCTCCGACGTCGCGCAGCGCCTGCTTCACCCGTTCCGGCGAAATATCTTCATTGTACAAACTGACATTGAATTTGATATCGCCCGCGAACAGGAACGGGTCCTGCAGCACGATGCCCATATGCTTGCGCAGCTCTTGCTTCGAGTAGGTCTGGACGTTCCGTCCGTCGATCGTAATCGAGCCTTCTCCCGCCTCATAGAAGCCGAGCAACAAATTCATGATCGAGCTCTTGCCCGACCCGGTATGTCCGACCAAAGCGATCGTCTGCCCTTTGCGCGCCTCGAAGGTAATCCCTTTTAGAATGTTCTCTCCCTCTTTGTAGCCGAACGACACGTTGTCGAACCTCACGACGCCTTCCGGACGGACCGCTTCGTCTGCGCTCGCTACGTCGATCCCCTCCATGTCCAACACCGCGAACACTTTGTCAGCCGCCACGAACGCCCGCTGAGCGTTCGTCAGTTGGTCGAATATCCCGATAATCGGGTTGAATATCCGCCCTAGATAATCGATGAAGACGTAGAATACGCCGAAACGAATCGCGCCTTCCAGCGCATTGCCGCCGAAATACCACACGACCATCGCCGTCACCAATGCGCCGATCGTTCCGACGATATTGCGCGAAGACAACGCGAATATTCGAAGCTGCTTCACGTTGGCACGGTAACGATCTTCGTTCAACGTCTCGAATTCCTCGAGCGTCCGCTTCTCCCTGCGGAACGCTTGCAGAATCGGCATGACCGCGATCGATTCGTTAATCATGGCGTTCATGTCGCTGAGCCGCGCCCGCATGATCGCGATATACCCTTTGGTATATTTCAGATGCACGTACATAATCAGCACGAACACCGGCGGCAAGACCAAACAGAATAACGCGAGCTTATAATCGAGAATGAATAAGGCGCCGAATATGCCGGCTAGCTGCAGGAAGCTGACGATGAACGTTGCCATGAAGCTCATGAACAGATCCCGAATCGCTTCCGTGTCGTTGGCGACCCGCGATACGATCTGGCCGACCGGCGTGTTATCGAAGTATCGGACCGGGACGCGCTGCAGATGGCGCATCAGGTCCATTCGCATATTTTTAATGATTTGCAGGGAAGTCGATTGCAGCATATACGATTGCGTGAAGTTGGCGATGCCCGAGAACATCAGCAAACCCATATAAACGGCAAGCAGCCATAATACCGGCTTCATGTCTTGCTCGTCTAAGGAGAGGTGCCCGTCAATGATCGTCTTGATGATATACGGACCGCCAAGCTCCGCGGCGACGGCGCAGCTAAGGATGAGGATCGCCGCGATGATTCGGTATTTATAGACGAGTGCATAGGCCAGCAATCTTCTGCCGTTCGATGGCTTAGTCATCATAGCGCCTCCTCCAAGCTTGCTTCCATCTGCTGCCGTTCCCATTGCTCCTTGTACCATTGACCGTGCAGGATCAGTTGTTCGTGCGTGCCTTCCTCGATGACCCGGCCTTGATCGATAACGAGAATCCAGTCGGCATGGCTGACCGCCGACAGCCGGTGCGTCGTAATGATCGTCGTCCGTCCCGCTCGCTCCTTGCGGATATTATGAATGATCCGGCTCTCCGTTCGAGCGTCTACCGCGGACAACGAGTCGTCCAAGAGGAGCATCTCCGAGTCGATCAACAGCGCTCTTGCGATCGCGAGCCGCTGCTTCTGACCGCCGGACAGCATGACGCCGTTCTCGCCGACGATCGTCTCCAGTCCTTCGGGCATCTGCTCGATGTCTTGCGCGAACGACGCCATCTCCACCGCCCGAGCGACTTCTTCCATAGTCGCATCCGGTTTGCCGAGCGCGATATTGTCGCGGATCGACTTGGACAATAGCTGATGTCCCTGCGGCACGTAAGCGACCCATTGCTTGACCCGTTCGAGCGGAATACGCTCGATCGGCACTCCCGAGACGAGCAGCTTATTCTCGTCGATGGGATACTGGCGCAGCAGTTGCTTGAGCAGCGTGCTCTTGCCGCCGCCCGTCTTGCCGACGACCCCGAGCGTCCCTCCTCTCTTCAAGGCGAACGAGACGTCGACCAGGCTTGGCAGGGTTGCGCCAGGATAGGTAAAACTTAACTGCCTCATCTCGATCCGTTCCGGAATATCGACGGCGACCGGATCCTCCGCTTCGACCACATCGGACTTCTGGCTCAGCGCCTCGTCCAGCCGGTCCGCGGAAGCGCTTCCCCGTTGAAGCACGTTAATGAATTCGCCGAAGGAGATCATCGGCCAAATCAGCATGCCGAGATAAATATTGAAGGAGATCAGCTCGCCCAGCGTAATCTGATCGTCGTATACGAGATATGCCCCGTAACCGATGCCGATCGAGAAGCTTAACCCGATAATGTTCATGATGAGCGGGTGGAACAGCGCGTTAAGCAACGAAACGCGGCGGTTCTTGTCCCGCACCTCCGACGTAATGCGATCGAACGCAGCCAAATCCTTCTCTTCCTGCACGTAAGCGCGCACGACGCGGATGCCCGAGATCGATTCCAGCGCATGTTCGTTCATTCGGCCGAAGGCTGCTTGCGCTTCGAGGAAGCGGCCTCTCACCTTCTTGCCCAGCTTGCTGATAACGACGGTAAGGAACGGCATCGGAATAAGCGCAGCCAGCATCAGCTTGACGCTGATGAAGGATACCATCATCACGATGACGACCGTAGCCCCGGTGAGCGTATGTACCAACGTCATGACCCCGTAACCGGACGTGTTGCCGATCGCCAATATGTCGTTCGTAGCCAACGCCATCAGTTGCCCGGTGCTGTTGCGCTGGAAGAAGGACGGGGCCATCTTCGTCAAATGCGCAAGCAGTCGACCCCGCAGCACTTTCTCTAAAAGCATCGCATTTCCGAACAGCGTCGTAATCCAGAAATACACCATTACGTAAATGAGCAACGCCAAGCCTACGAGCCATCCGACCGTCGCATACAAGTCCGCCCCGGCCAGCGAGCCGCTCTGAATATCGTCGATCGTATTCCCGATCAACTTCGGCGGAATCGTCGACAGCAGGCTGACGATCGTCATCAGACCGATCGCGAGCGAATAGCTCTTCCACCGCAACTTCATGAACCAATTCAATCGCCTGACAAAACTCACGCCTGCATCCACCTCCAACGGTATTAAGGGTAAGAAGGCCTCGGGTCAATCCCGCGGCTTCAGTCTTCCGGCAGATTGTCTTTGCAGAATGCGGCGAGCGCTTCCTTCTCGTCGGCATCGACTTCGACATCCAAATATTTATGCGTGACGCGCTCGTACAAATCGCACGTCACGATGCCCGAGCGATCTCCGTCCGATTTGTAGACGACTTTCACGTATACCCCGTTCTCGGTAAAGAGCTCGTCTTCCTCGGGAACCTCCACGTCCATCATGAATTCGTACCTTGTGCCGGACAGAATCCCGAAAGGGTCTTTCACGAGCTCGACGCTGTATTCGGTTATCGATAACATGTTTCCTCATCCTTCCATCGCAGTTCATTTGCTATTATACACGAACACATGTGCGCGTAAAACTAAATTGTACCTAAACAAGAATAAACTTTCAAAAGTCGACAAAAAGCTTCAACCCATTCCCTTTTTCCTTCGTCTAATTTCATATCCAAAGTACAGAAAGCGAATACCGGTCTCGGCGGTACGGATGGGGATCCATCCGCCGAGACGATCCCCAACGCCTCACGTATCTGTTGGAATGTTGAACAGTGGAGGACTTCCAATGAGGGGAACACGAACACGCGCGCGATTCTCGCGATCGCGCAGAACGACGCTGCGGCTATTCGCCGCGCTATTGATCGCCGCAACGATCTTCGGTTTATCGGCCATTCAGCTGTCGGGAAGAATGACGCTAGGCAACGACGCGGTTCCGGAAGCCGCCGCCGCGGCGATCGAGCCGCCGGCCGGAATCGAACCCGCACCTGATGTACCGACAAGCATAGCAAGCCCTGCCGTTCCCGGCCCGGAACGCGAGCCCGCGGCGCAGCCTCCGCCGGACGCCTCGCCCAAGCCCCGGCCGCCGATTCCGCCTCCCCCGGCTGCCGACTCCGGCAAAGAGGACGCCCGCAAGCTGATTGCATTAACGTTCGACGACGGCCCCGACGGCAAGTATACCCCGCAAGTGCTCGATATTCTGAAGGAACGCGGGGCCAAAGGCACGTTCTTCCTCGTCGGCCCGCAAGTAAGCAAATATCCGGACACCGCCAAGCGCATTCTGGACGAAGGTCATAGCATCGGCAATCATTCTTGGTCTCATAAAGATTTAAAGACGATGACTCCCGAACAAATCGCGGACGAAGTCGATCGAACGCAGCAAGAAATCGCTGACGCGACCGGATATACGCCGCACCTCATGCGGGCACCGTACGGCAATATCTCTCCGAACCTTCTCGACGCGCTGCGCGAGCGCGATATGGCGCACGTCTATTGGACGATCGATACCCGGGACTGGGCCGGAACGTCCGTCGCCGACATGCGCAAGAACGTATCCGCCCACGCGCAGCCGGGTTCCATTCTTCTGATGCATTCTTTCGGCGGCCGGAAGAACGCCTTGGACAACACGCTTGCGCTTCTTCCCCAAATCATCGACGATTTATCGAACGAAGGGTTCGCCTTCGTCACCGTCGACGAGCTTATCGAATCCGGCCAGACGCGCAAGTCCGTCATTAAACATTAAACCCGCAAGCCCCTCGTTCCTTCATGCGACGGGGCTTGCGGGCGTTCGGACCGAACATTACCGCAGCTTATCTCGTTCAGGATGCCTCTCGATCAAGTCGGCCACCTGGTGCTCTTCTATGCCATGCGGGCTGTACCTTGCTTGCTCGTACATACGGAGCAAAGCCAGCCGGACACCCGCGAACCATCTCCAATAAGCCGCTCGGTTACCCGACTTGGGCTCGGCCTGCTCGGCGCGCCAGCGCTCCAAGCTTTCCAGAGACTCGGCCGGCGTCAGATTCGCCGCATGCGGATAGCCTGATGTAAGCCCCGCGGCTACGGCATCCGCATACAATCGCCGAACCTTCTGCCCGTTGTTCAGCTGCACCCAGTCCGGGCCGCGAGATTGACGTTGGAACAACCCGCTCCAGCGCGATTTCCTCTTCTCCTTAGCCAAGCTCCTCCGCTCTTCCACGTAAGGAAGCTTCTCCTCGCGCCGGTCGCGCATGAACAGGCTGCGCAGCGCGTCCTTGATCGCTTGCCACGACCACTTCCTGTCGCGCCACATCCAGACGAAGAACTTCCACAACAAGAATAGAGAAAAGACGGTGATGATCCAGAACAGGATGTCCCAGATCGGATTCGGGCGGTAATCCTCATCGACCTTGAACGGGAGCCCTTGGGCCGGCTCCCTCGGCGTCGGCGGCACGATGTCGTCAGTCCGCGAGCTGCCGATATCGACTTGGGGAAGCCTCATCCAATCCAGCGCATGGCTGATCGTCAGCCCGAAAGCGATTAAAGCGAGCGCCACGAACAGGAACGCGTACTTTCGGCTTTCCTTGCGCACGGCGCGCGTGGCTATCTTGCTGTCCAAACCGGCTTGGCTTACGAGAGACCGATTCCAAGCGATCAACCAGACCGCGAGCCAGACGATCGCAACAACAATGAACCCGAATCGATACTTCTCCGCCGCGTCATAACCCGTAGCGACGAACACGCCCGCGCAAGCGACCGCGAATCCGATTCCGAATTGCCCCGCCGTTATATTCGCGTATTTGCCGCGCCAGGCGACGACCGCAAGCCAAATCCCGATCGATGCCTCATGTATATCGATCGCGGCGGCTCCCGCCGCGACGGCGATCATGAACAGAATCGTCGCGAGCAACTGCCACGGCGGGCGCAACCGCATCAGCGCCAAGCCGATTGCCCAGCATGCAGGCACCGCCGCCAGCGACAACAGCCGGCTCTCCTGCCCGTGTCCGATCGTCAATAGCAACCATGCCGGCACCCAAATCGCCCATTCGAATAGCAATCTTCCGGCGAATCCGGTTATCCAGCCTGCAAGTTTACCGTTCATCATGCCGCCTCCTTGTACAGAAGCAACAATTCCACCGAATTGCCGTTAAGCCGCAGTTGCCTGACGAGTTCCTCTTGCTCTTCATCGATGAAGCCGGTAACGAACAGATAGTTCAACCCCCGTGTCCGCTCGTCGATCAACCGCTTCAGCAAGTAGGACATCCCCAGCCTTGTCACGGGCTCGAACCGCGCCATCGCTTCCAAGATCGCGTCAAGGTGCGCTGCTCCGGCTTTGGTCGGCAACCGATACACCGTATCGGCGTATCCGTTCACCGCGCCGTTGAAAAGAAGTCCGGCCTTGCCTCCGCCCGCGATTATATAATGCGCCGCCGAAGCTGCATAGCTTAGCGCCTGCTCGAACTGCTCCTTCGTCACGCGCCGGTTGTTCGCGTGGTCCAGCAGCTCCGCGTTAATGAGCAGGTGCAGGTCGTTGTCGCACATACTCTCTCTCTTATGGACGAGCAGCTCGCCGGTTTTCGCCGTCGCGTTCCAGTTGATCAGACGGAACGAATCCCCGTCGCGATACGGCCTTACGCCCGATACGTGATAGTGATCCTCGCGAATCGGAGACAGCATGCTGCGAACGCTGTACACGTATTTCCTGGCGGAGAGCGGCAGATCGGCGAAAGCCGTCACCTTCGGGTATACGACGATTTCGCTCGTTTGCGTCCGCGTTTCCGACTTCGCCTGGATGCCGATCATATCGCCCATGGACATCGTATAGCTGGACACCGCATAGCAGCCGCGTTCCGGGCACAACACCTCATGCTTGCGAACGATTTCCGTATAGGCCGGAATGCTGAACAGGCTGGCATGGTTCTGCAGCCGATCTCCGCGATTGATGGACGTATCGGCTTCCTCGTTCTTAAAGACGAGCTGCGCGGGCATAAGCGTCTCCACCCTCAGCCAAGGTATGGGCAGCCGCTTGCGGTTCGCGATCGTCTCGCTCAGCCACAACGTCTCTCCCGCGAATAGCTTGTCCGTGCTGAACGCGCGGTCGTATGCAACGGCTCGCAAGCCGAACTTGCGAAAGACGATTCTCTGTAATTGATAAATAACGAGAAGCACGAAGACGATCCACAGAATGGCCGTCATCGGCTTACTTCGCCCCGATCGCCGACTCCGTCGGCACTTCGATGTCCGCGACCAGGCGTTCGAGTAATTGCCGCGTCCGCGACGCTTCCCCGCGGAACGTGTCCTTAAGGATGATCCGATGCGCGAATACGGGTTCTACGAGCGCCTTCACGTCGTCCGGAACGACATAATCCCTGCCGCGCAGCACCGCTCTCGCTTGCGCCGCTCTCATGAGCTGCAAGCTGCCGCGAGGGCTGACGCCGAAAGCGATATCCGCATGCCTTCTCGTTGCGGCCACGATCGCGAGCAGGTATTGCACGAGCTCGTCGCTCACGTAGGCGGATGCCGCTTGCTTCTGAAGCTTGGCGATGTCGTCCTTGCCGATGGCGGGCTGCAATCGGCTCAACGGATCACCGGCCGTGAACCGTCTGAGGATCGCCTCCTCTTCCGTTACGGACGGATACCCCATCGAGACGCTTAGCATGAACCGGTCCAACTGCGCTTCAGGCAGCGGGAACGTGCCGTGGTTGTCGATCGGATTCTGCGTCGCGATGACGAGGAACGGAGCTTCGAGCGCGTGGGTCTGACCGTCGATCGTGACTTGGCGTTCCTCCATGCATTCCAGCAAGCTGGACTGGGTACGCGGAGTCGCCCGATTCAACTCGTCGGCCAGCAGAATATTCGTGAAGGCCGGCCCTCGTCTCAGCTCGAAGCCGCCTGCCTTCTGGTTATAGTAATTAATTCCCGTGACGTCCGATGGCAGCAAGTCCGCGGTGAATTGAATCCGCCGAACCTCGCAATCGAGCGTCTTGGCCAGGGTTTTGGCCAGCATCGTTTTACCCGTGCCCGGAACGTCCTCCAACAGAATATGCCCGGATGCGAGCAAGGCGATCAGAAGCTGCTCCAGGACGTGCTCTTTGCCTACGATGACTTTGCTCACGTTCTCGATCACTGCCGATAGATCCTGATTATGCTCCATAAACGCAAAAAGCCCTCCCCCCGTTTTCTACATTCTAACAATGCTGGGGGGAGAGCGTAAATTGGAAAGTGCGACTATCTTTTTAGGCCGTTATGCCAATACCTTCTCGCGCTCGTGTACGGTTGCGGCAGGCGAGGCTGTAGGCAAGGCGGCAGGCGCGCCAGGTTTAGCCGCGTCCTCCGCAAGTCCGTACGGCAGGCAGAGAGGAGCGCCCGTGCGCGGGTCGGGAATGACGTCCGCATCGATTCCGAACACGTCTCGTAACATTCGGCTCGTCATGACCTCTTGCGGATTGCCTTCGTACAGCACGACGCCTTGCTTCAGGGCGATCAAATGCTGCGCGAATCTCGCGGCATGGTTCAAGTCGTGCACGACCATGATGATCGTTCGTTGCTGCTCGCGGTTAAGCTTCTCGAGCAGCGTCATGACTTCGATCTGATGCGCCATATCGAGGAACGTCGTCGGCTCGTCGAGAAGCAGCACGTCCGTGCCCTGGGCGAGCGCCATGGCGATCCATGCGCGCTGGCGCTGGCCGCCTGACAGCTGGTCGACCGAGCGGTCGCGGAATTCCGTCATGCCGGTCGCGTGGAGCGCCCATTCGATCATCCGGTTGTCTTCCGCGTTCATGTTGCCGAAGCCTCTTTGATGAGGATACCGGCCGAACGAGACGAGCTCGCGAACCGTCAAGCCTTCCGGAGACGTCGGGTTCTGCGGCAGAATCGCCAGTTGCTTGGCGACTTCCTTCGTCGGTTGGCGGTGAATCAGCTTGCCGTCCAAGTACACTCCGCCCTGCACGGGATTCAGTATGCGCGCCATCGATTTCAGAATCGTCGATTTGCCGGAGCCGTTAGCGCCTACGAGCGCCGTAATCTTCCCGTCGGGAACCTCTACGCTAAGCTGCTTCACGATTTGTCTGCTGCCGTAAGCCAGGGATAACTCCGTCGTCCGCAACCGAGACATGTCCTCATCCTTCTTTCTCATTAGCGATTTTGCATGAATCCGAACTTACTCGTCTTGTGTAATGATAATGGTTCTCATTATCATTGTCAATCCATAATTGCTGGATGCCTGCCTTTCCGCAGGTTTTACATGTGATTTCCATCATAGGTAGGTCGCCATGTTCGGGCTACAATAATGTTTATTCATGCAAAATTTGGCATTAATCGCGAAGGTGAATAAAATCATGGAGCGAGGGGAGCCTCACCGCAATGAAGTTCGGTATCTCTGGCAAGATCACGGCAGTAGTCGTCACGCTTTTCGTAGCGGTCGGCATCGTATTCGCCACCGTCAGTTACCAGGTAACAAGCCGGCAAATGCTCACGGCGGCCGGAATCGAGCTTGACGGATGCGCAAGCATTACGACCGGCCTTATTCAGACCTCGGACCTCGAACGACTGATGAGCGGGAATCGGACGCTTCTTCCGCGAATCGAGAATGAAATCGGTTGGATCATTGAGCACAAGCCTATTTTCAAGAACGCGTATATCATGACGGTTGACGGAAAGCTGCTGGCTGCGGACAACAGCCTTAAGGAGCAAGGCTTCAAGGCCGGCGATACGTTCTATATCGATCATAAGGCGATCGAAGAGCTCGTTTCCATGCGGCATGCCACCTATTCGGGCATATATCGCTATGGAGATGCCGATCGAATGACGGGATATGCCCCGATATTCAAGGATCACGATCCGGCCCAAGAGATTATTGCCGTTAATGCAATCGATTTCGACGCGTCGGTCATTAGGCAAAGAACCGTAGACAGCCTCATCTATCCGTTCACCGTCGGATTGGCGACGATGATTGCCGTCTTCCTTGCGCTATACTTTATTATTCGGCGCATGGCGCGTCCGATGATTCGGATCACCGGACAGGTGCATCAAATCGCGGGCGGTAATTTATCCGTGGAACCATTAACCATACGAAGCAAAGACGAAATAGGAAATCTTGCTCGCGACGTGAACCTGATGGCGGCGAATCTTCGCGCGCTATTCCAAGAGGTATACCGGACGGCAAACCATGTAGCAGCCTCTTCCCGTCAGCTCTCGGCCAGCGCGGAACAGAGCTTCAAGTCATGCGAGCAGATCACGGAGATTATCGAAGAAGTATCCCGGGGGTCCGACAACCAGCTCCGAAGCGTCCAGGGAAGCTCGCAAGCGATGAACACGATTTCGGATCACGTACGACAGATCGCGAATCATACGGACGCCGTGACATCAAAGGCTAAATATGCATTCGCCAATACGATGGACGGCAACAAAGCCGTCCACGCCGTAATCCGCCAAATGGACGCGACTCGGAGTACGATTCAAGTCGTAGAAAATGCGGTGCTGAGCTTACATAAGCGATCTGGCGAAATCGACAACATCGTTCAATCTATAACGGCCATTGCCGGGCAAACGAATATACTCGCCTTGAATGCAGGCATTGAAGCTGTTAGAGCCGGGTCGCACGGACATGGATTCGCGGTCGTTGCGTCCGAAGTCAGAAAATTAGCCGAACAATCGGCAAGCTCTGCCAATCAAATCGCCGAACTCATTCGCGATATTCGCATGGATATCGATCAATCTTCCCGTTCTGTGTCGGAGGTGGCGTCAAGCATGGGAGACGGGGTAAAAAAAGCGGAGTTAGCCGGCGAATTATTCGCGGAAATATCCGGTTCCGTCGAAGAAGTATCGGAACAGATTCAAGAAGTATCGTCCGCGATACAACGAATGATCCTTCATACGGAAGAAGTCGCCGATTCGATCGATCTGATTGTCAACGTCGCGGGACAAACTTCGACCGGAATGGTCAGCGTGGCCGCGGCTTCGGAAGAACAGCTGGCAACGGTCCACGAAATTTCGTCGTCGGCGGATTTTTTATCCCATACCGCGGATGAATTGCAAGCAAGAATGAATCGCTTCAAGCTTTGATCGGATAACAATAGAAACTCCGGCGCGCGGCCGGAGTTTCTGTTGACAATTCGCGCCTCAATCTCCTCCGAACAAATCGCCGAAGACGTCCATGACGCTTTTCTTTTTCTTCTTATAGGGGTACTGCTGATATTGCGAATGCTTATGTTTACCGTCGGAATACTGTTGCGGATACGGTTGCTGTTGATATTGCTGTTGATATTGCTGTTGCGGCGGGTACGGTTGTTGCTGCGGGTACGGTTGCTGCGGCGGATACCGTCTTTTGTGCTTATCGTCGTCATCGTCGTCATCGCTATAATACCACTGATTATATTCTTGGCGGACTTCCTGGACGCCTTGCATCAGCTTGTCCAACTCCCCGCGATCAAGCCATACGCCCTTGCAGGATGGGCAAATATCGATGAGAATACCGTTCTTCTCGACTTCTCTCATGCGCGTATCCGCGCACACCGGACAGTTCATATCGAGCCGTTCCTCCCTTATCCGAATAGGTTTCCCTATTTAGTACGGAACATACGGACTCAGGTTCCAACAACCGCTACTGCTTCTTGCTCGCCGCGATCCGCTCGGCCAGTTCGTTCAGCTCGGTCCAGCGCTCCAGCAACTGATCGAGCTTCGCCTCCAGCTGCTGCTGTTCCTCGGCCAACCGCTGTAGCTTGTAGGAGTCGCTGCCGGACTCCTCCATCTGCTGCGCCACGCGCTTAAGCGCTTCCTCGGCGCCTTGGATCCATTCATCGATTTGCTCGAAATCCTTTTGGTCCTTATAAGACATCTTCAGCGTCCGCTCGCGGCCGTCCGTGCGCAGTGCATTTTCGGCAGGCTTCGCAGGTGCCCGATCAATACTTTCTAGCTTTTCATTCTCCGCTTCGCGCTCGCGATAATCGGAGTAGTTGCCCTCGTGCCGGGTAATGTCCCCGCCGCCTTCGAACGCCAATATTCGGTCGACCGTACGGTCCAAGAAATACCGATCATGCGACACCGTAATAACGATACCCGGAAAATCGTCCAAGTAGTCTTCCAGCACCGTCAGCGTGGAAATGTCCAGATCGTTCGTCGGTTCGTCAAGCAGCAGCACGTTCGGCGCGCCCATGAGCACCCGCAGCAGCTGCAAGCGCCGCTTCTCGCCGCCGGATAGCTTGGAGATGACGGACCAGTGCGCATTCGGAGGAAAAAGAAACCGCTCGAGCATCTGCCCCGCCGAAATGACCGATCCGTCCGCGGTTTTAACTTGCTCCGCTCCTTCCCGGATATATTCCATCACCCGAAGCGACTCGTTCATCTCTTCGTGTTCTTGGCTGAACCAGCCAAGATTAACGGTCGGCCCGAGCTCGATGCGGCCGGCGTCCGGCTGCAGCTTGCCCGCGATCAGCTTGAGCAGCGTGGACTTGCCGCTGCCGTTCGGCCCGACGATGCCGACGCGGTCTTCCGGCACCGCGATATAGTTGAAGTCCCGGATGAGCGTTCGCCCGCCGAGACTCTTAGCGACATGCTCCGCCTCGAGAATTTTCTTGCCTAGGCGCGTAGACGACACGGACACGTCCAGCTTGCCCGCCGCCTGCTTCGGCGACTGCGCATTCAGCGCCTCGTACCGGTCGATGCGCGCCTTCTGCTTCGTAGAGCGAGCTTGCGCGCCGCGGCGAATCCAGGCCAGTTCGTTACGCAGCAAATTTTGCCGCTTCGCCTCCGACGCCGCCTCGCGTTCTTCCCGCTCCAGCTTCAGCTCGAGGAACCGGCTGTAGTTCGCCTCATAGAAGAAGGCGCTCCCTTGATCGAGCTCGATCACCCGGTTGCTGACTCGATCGAGGAAGTACCGATCGTGCGTAATCATGAGCAGCGCGCCTTTGCGCTTCTGCAGCATGCTTTCGAGCCATGCTACTGAATCGTTGTCGATATGGTTCGTAGGCTCGTCCAGAATAAGAATGTCCGAAGGCTGCAGCAACGCTGCGGCCATGGCGACCCGCTTGCGCTGTCCTCCGGACATGATCGACACCTGCGCGTCGTACTCGTGAATGCCGAGCTTCGAGAGCGCGGCCTTCGCTTCGCTCTCCATCTGCCAGGCGTTAAGCTCGTCCATCCGCTGATTGACGGCGATTAGACTTTGCTGCAGCGCCATATCGCCGGCGTTCAGTTCCAAGGCCGCCGTAACCTCGGCCAACTCGCGCACCGCTGCCAGCTGCGGCGAGTCGCCGCCGAGCACGTGTTCCAGCGCGGTTTCGTTCTCGGCGAATACCGGATCTTGAGCCAGCATCCGCAGTTTGACCGTCCTGCCGACGGACACGGTGCCGGAGTCCGCCGGCTCGATTCCGGCGATTACCTTCAGCAGCGTTGACTTCCCTGTTCCGTTAACGCCGATAATGCCTATTTTGTCGCCCGACTCCACGCCGAACGTTACGTTCTCGAACAATATTTTATCGCTGAAGCTCTTCGTAATCCGTTCTACGGACATGAGATGCATCGCCAGCCCGCCCTTACTCTAGGAAATCTTTCAGCCTTTTGCTTCTGCTTGGATGTCTGAGCTTGCGCAGCGCCTTCGCTTCGATCTGGCGAATCCGCTCGCGCGTAACGCCGAACGCCTGGCCGACTTCCTCGAGCGTGCGGGAACGGCCGTCGTCCAGCCCGAACCGAAGCCGAAGCACGCTCTCCTCGCGCTCGGTGAGCGTCTCGAGAACGTCCTCGAGCTGCTCGCGCATGAGCTCGAACGCAGCCGCGTCGGCCGGCTCCAACGCGTCGCGATCCTCGATGAACTCGCCTAGCTTGGAATCGTTCTCCTCGCCGATCGGCGTCTCCAGCGACACCGGCTCCTGCGATATCTTCATGATCTCCCGGATCTTGTCGAGCGGAAGGTCCATTTCTTTAGCGACTTCGTCCGGCGTCGGCTCGCGGCCGAGATCCTGCAGCAGCTGCCTGGAAATCCGGATGAACTTGTTGATGGTTTCCACCATATGAACGGGGATGCGGATCGTTCGGCCGTGATCGGCGATGCTTCGCGTAATCGCTTGGCGAATCCACCACGTCGCATACGTGCTGAACTTGAAACCTTTGCGATAGTCGAATTTCTCCACGGCTTTAATGAGGCCCATGTTCCCTTCCTGGATCAAGTCCAAGAATAGCATGCCCCGGCCGACGTATCTTCTGGCAATGCTGACGACCAGTCGAAGGTTCGCTTCCGCCAGCCGCCGTTTCGCTTCTTCGTCGCCTTGCTCGATGCGGATCGCAAGCTCTATCTCTTCTTCTCCGGATAGCAGCTGCACACGGCCGATTTCCTTCAGATACATTCTAACGGGATCGTCGATCTTGACACCTGGCAGCCATTTCAGGTCTTCGTCGTTCAGTTCGTGCTCGTCGTTGCGCTCGTACGTCATCCTGCTACCCCTCCTAGATCGTTATCCTCGAGGCGGCTCGCCGCGTTCGCCCATTGACGCATCGAAGAATTTGTGATACAGTGAAAAGAGATATATTTTTATGAGTACTTCATTTTTCGTCGCTATCCGCCATTGTATCAAATTCAACATTCATTTTCAACTGCCAAAACCTTCTTGCCGAATCCTGCAAGAGGGTTTTTCTCATTATACGTATATCGGCCCAAAGGAGTTTCAGCCATGTCCCCTTCCATGCTATCCGCCCGCGCTTTAAACCGCGCGCTGCTCTCCCGCCAACTGTTGCATGAGCGCGTTCGGATGCCCGCCATCGCCGCGATCGAGAAGCTGGCCGGCATGCAATCCCAAGCGCCCAATCCGCCCTATATCGGATTATGGGCGAGATTGGCTGACTTCCGTCACGAGGAATTAGCCGGGTTGCTTACGCAGCGCGCGGCCGTCCGTCTATCGATGATGCGTTCGACGATCCACCTCGTGTCCGCGCAGGACGCGCTGGCGTTCCGGCCGCTCCTGCAGCCGGTTATGGATCGCGCGCTCAAGGGTGCGTACGGCAAACGCCTCGAAGGGCTGGATCTCGCCGAAGTCGCCGCCGCGGGACGCGCGTTCGCCGAGGAGAAGCCGCTCACGCTCGGCGACCTCGGAGCCGCGCTGCGCGGCCAATGGCCGGACCGCGATCCCGCTGCGCTCGCTAACGCCGTGCGCAACTTGGCGGCGCTCGTCCAAGTGCCGCCGCGCGGCATCTGGGGCGAGAGCGGGCAAGCGGCCCATACGACCGCGGAAGCCTGGCTTGGAAGCGAGCTGTCCGGCTCATCGCTTGAGGAGCTTGTCCGGCGCTATCTCGGCGCGTTCGGTCCCGCTTCTATTAAAGATATGCAGACGTGGTCGGGCCTGACCGGCCTTCGGACCGTATTCGCCGGCATGAGGGACGAGCTGATCGCCTTCGCGGACGAGAACGGCACGGAACTGTTCGATATGCCGGGCAATCCGCTCCCCGATCCGAATATGCCCGCGCCGGTACGTTATCTATCCGAGTACGACAACTTGATATTGGCGTATGCTGACTATAGCCGCCTCGTGGTAACCCCCACTCATCGCAAGCTTGTCATCAGCGACAACGGAATCGTTCGGGCGATGCTGCTCGTAGACGGCTTCGTGCGAGGAATATGGCGCATCGAGCATGAGCGGAACGCCGCCACGCTGATCGTCCGGACGTTCGAACCTTTAAGTCCCTCCGAGCGAGAAGCGGCCGCAGAGGAAGGCGAACGGTTGCTGGGTTTCGCGGCGGCGGGCGCCCAGTCCCATCATCTCATATTCGAATAGGCGCAACCGAAGACAGCCGAGGTCCCGAGACAGGGGACTCGGCTTATTCCTATGCATTCCGCAGTTTCCGTCCGGGCCGAAATTCGCTAAAATAGGAACAGCGCGCTCAAGAAGCAGCTTATGACACCGTTGAATCGCATCCGCGTTCATGGAATCGGAAAGGAATTCGAAGATGATTATTAAACCGAGAACGAGAGGCTTTATTTGCACGACGGCACACCCGCAAGGCTGCGCCGCGCAAGTGCAAGAACAGATTGCATACGTGAAAGGCAACCCTTCCATTCAAGGACCGCGCAAAGCGCTCGTGATCGGCGCTTCCGCCGGCTTCGGCCTTGCGGCTCGCATCGTCGCCGCATTCGGATCTGGCGCCAGCACCGTCGGTATATACCGCCAAGGCGAGCGCGGGGCAGGGCGCCCGGCTTCCGCCGGCTGGTACAACTCCGCGGCTTTCGAGGCCGCTGCGGATCTCGCCGGATTGCCGTCGTTCAGCGTAACGGGCGACGCGTTCACCGACGAGACGAAGCAGAAGGCAATCGAAGTCATTCGCAAGGAGCTTGGTCAAGTCGACCTCGTCATCTACAGCGTCGCTACCGCGCGCCGCACGAATCCGGAAACCGGCGAGACGTCGAACTCGGTGCTTAAGCCGATCGGCAAGCCGTACACGAACAAGACGGTAAACTTCCACACCGGAGAAGTCAGCCCGATTACGATCGAGCCGGCCACCGAGCAGGAAATCCGCGAGACGGTCGACGTGATGGGCGGCGAAGATTGGCAGCTGTGGATCGACGCGCTGCGCGAAGGCGGCGTGCTCGCGGACAACGCGACGACGATCGCATTCTCCTACATCGGCTCGGACATCACGCAAGCGATCTATCGCGAAGGATCCATCGGTCAGGCGAAGGATCACTTGGAAGCTACGGCGAAGCATCTGCACGAACAGCTGTCGGCTACCGGGGGCCGCGCCTACGTTACCGTCGCCAAGGCGCTCGTCACGCAATCGAGCTCGGCGATTCCGGTCGTGCCGCTCTATATTTCCGCGCTTTATAAAGTGATGAAGGACAAGGGCATACACGAAGGCTGCATCGAGCAAATGTACCGCTTGTTCGCCGACAGGCTGTACGCCTCGGGCGGTCAAGTACCGACGGACGAACAAGGACGCATTCGGATCGACGATTGGGAAATGCGCGATGACGTGCAAGCGGAAGTCGCGACGATATGGAACGCGATCACGACCGAGAATATCGAGCGGTTGTCCGATCTCGTCGGTTACCGCCGCGAGTTTTTCCAACTGTTCGGCTTCGAAACCGACGGCATCGATTATGAAGCCGACGTCGATCCGCAGGTCGAGGTGCCGCATGTCTATTAAGATGCTGGAATTGTCGCGGGGCACCCCCGGGACGTCGATCTTCCCGACGGTCCTCTATGACGAGTCGTCGCTTGTGCTGATCGATACGGGCTTGCCGGGTTTCCGAGGCAAGATCGCGGAGGCCGTGCGCGAATCCGGCTTGGACGACCGCCGATTGGCGGCGATCGTCCTGACGCACGAGGACATCGATCATATCGGCGGCTTGCCGCAATTCCTGGGCGATGCGGACGAAGCAGACGCAGCGCGTCCCGACGTGTACGCGCACGCTGCCGACCGACCGGCGATCGACGGGGTACGGCCGATCGCCAAGGCGCCGGAGGAGAGGCTGAGCATGATCCTCGGCCAAGCACCGGAAACGATCGCCCGGCAATATCGCGCGATGATGTCCCCTTCTTCGCCGGGCAATGTCAGCCATGAGCTTACGGACGGCCAATCGTTGCCGTTCGGCGGCGGCGTGACCGTCATTCATACGCCCGGCCATACGGCCGGTCATGTATGCTTGTATCACCGCGCGAGCCGGACGCTGATCGCGGGCGACGCGATGATCGTGAGCGACGGCCGGCTAAACGGACCTAACCCTGGGTTTACGCCGGACTACGGCCAGGCGCTGCAGTCTCTTCGGAAGCTTGCCGCCTTCGATATCGCGCAAGCGATTTGCTACCACGGCGGCTTGTACGCATCGGAACGCGTCAACGAGCGAATCGCGGAAATCGCCGCGCAGGCGATCTAATGTCGGCGCCGCGTACAACGAACCGGACAGCCGCATTCGCCCTTACGCTCGTTATAGCGATTGTGTCCGCGTTGCTGTTCACGCTGATCCGCATGCCGATTCCATGGCTGCTCGGCCCGATGATCGGCGTGTGCGCGGCCGCTAGAATCGTGAGATCCTACACGTTCTATTGGCCAGGCTTCGTGAGGAATGCGGGCCTTATTACCGTCGGGTATGCGATCGGCACCGCGTTCACTCGGGATACGCTAACCGAGATCGTGCGCCAATTGCCCTCGATGGTGCTCATGACTTTCATGCTCCTCTTCCTCTGCGCACTCCTTGCATACGGCGTATCCAAAGCCGCTGGCATTCCCTATGCGACCGCGCTAACGGGGAGTATTCCCGGCGGTCTGTCTCAGATGGTCACCCTCGCGGAGGAGACGAAGGGGATCGACCTTACCGTCGTCACCTTCCTGCAAGTGTCCCGGCTCATGATGATCATCGTCTTCATCCCGATTATCGTCTTCAGTCCCGGGCTGGACCCGGCAAGCTCGGGATCGACCGCCGCGGCCGTTGCGGAAGCCGTCTCTTCGCATCGGTCGTGGAGCGGTCTATGGCCTCATATCGTTCTCTACGGCGCCGTCTGTACCGTGCTCTCTCTTCTGGCGAGCAAGATTAACTTTCCCACGGCGTACCTGCTCCCGCCTTTGATCGCTACGGCGGCGTTGCACTTGGGCGGGTTAACGGCGCCAGAGCTCCCTTCGCCGGTTCTCGCCGCCGCGCAGCTTATGATCGGCTGCTACGTCGGCTTGCTGCTGAAACCGGAGAACTTGCCGAACAAGCCGAAGCTGATCACGGTCGCCGTCTTGAGCGGCATCGCGCTGATCGCTGGCTCATGCGGACTTAGCTACCTGTTAACCCGTTTGCATGCGATGACAGCCGCAACCTCGCTGTTGAGCCTAGCGCCCGGCGGCATGGACCAAATGGGCATCATCGCGCACGAGATAGACGCCAACGTCTCCATCGTGTCGTGTTACCAGCTGTTTCGGACTTTCTTCATTTTCCTTGCGGTTCCGCCGCTCCTGAAGACGCTGTTCAGACGGTTTCGGTAAGGAATCGTATGATGGATAACGTTATTGATGCCGAAGAACCCCGAACGAATTCGTTCGGGGTTCTTCGTTTCGGCCAGTCCATTCCCTATTGGACTAGATAGCAACCATTTGCAGTTATTCGAGGCCGAGTCGAATGTCGGCGTTACAATAAAACACATACGCATCTATTTACTGTTCCGGACAAGCATACGGCTGCATTTTACTAAAATAACTGAAAATCGTTGGTATTCGCCTCACGCCGGAGCCTATTGCTTGAAATAACTGCGAATGGTTGTTATTTATTCGAATTGACCCCGTTCCGGACTACAACGACGAGTTGACACGGACTACAATGACGGGCCGACACGGACTATAACGACGAGTTGAGGGGGAGATGGACTAGATAGCAACCATTTGCAGTTATTCGAGGCCGAGTCGAATGTCGGCGTTACAATGAAACACATACGCATTTATTTACTGTTCCAGACAAGCATACGGCTGCATTTTACTAAAATAACTGAAAATCGTTGGTATTCGCCTCACGCTGGCGCCGATTGCTCGAAATAACTGCGAATGGTTGTTATTCGTAGCACAACATGGATTAATGCCCGAATGAACTGCAAGTCGTTGTTATGGTTCAGCTAAGATGGTCAACGTCGGAACCGCGTCTTCCCGGATCATGTTGAAGGCCGGGTTCGCCCCTATTCGGGCGTCTCGGCCTTCTTTCAATGCCGCAGATTGCGATACTCCGTCGGCGTCATTTCGTATTTCTTGCGGAACATCTGCGTGAAATGGCGGACGTCGTTATAGCCGATCCGCTCCGCGATGTCTGCCAGCTTAAGCTCCGAGCCCGACAGCAGCGACTTCGCTTGCTCGAGCCTGAGCATGGTTACGTAATCCTTGTAACCCTGCCCCGTCTTCTGCTTGAACAGCAGGCTGAAGTATGCCGGGTTAAGGAAGACGACGGATGCGACTTTCTCGAGCGTCAAATCTTCCGCGAAGTGCGCTTGGATATACTGCAAAGCGATATCGATCGCCTTGTCGCCGCCGCTCTCGAGCGTCTCGAATTTCTCCGATGCGGAGGTTTGGCGGAAATGCGCCACGACGCTAGGCACTTCGCGGATATCCGTTAATCGCTCGGAATGCAGCACCTGGAACGGGATTTTCAGATAATGCTTCAGATGCGCCTTCAAATCCGCGAGCAGCGTCGCGATCGCATCCGGTACCGTCAACGTGATCAAGCCGAGCAAGCTTTGGCGGTCGATCGAGATGACGAAACCGTCCCCCCGCATATCGAGAAGCTCCGCGAGCACGTTCTCTACGATAAAATGTTCCAGATGCACGTTCGAATTGCCCGCGTCGAGCGTCACCATGATGAGATAGTAGGTCGGATGACGCTCGGAGAAGGGCTGCAAATCCATCGTCCCGATATCGAGCCCGGCCGCAAGACGCTGGAATACCGCCTCCCGCAAATACTTCAGCCCGTTGCGCAGCAACGCCCCTTCGCGGGAGGCTTCCTTCTCCCGGGCCACCTCGGCTTGAAGCGACTCCATCAGCTCCGTCACCCGCTGCTTCCCGATCGGCTTCAGCAAGTAATCCCTGGCGCCCAACTGCACGGCTTTCTGCGCGTAGCTGAATTCGGAATGGGCGGAGATAACGACCCATTTGACGTTCGGATACTTCCTGCGGGAAACCCGCATGAACTCCAGACCGCTAAGTCCCGGCATCAGAATGTCCGTCAGCACGACGTCGATCGGCTCTCGCTCGAGCACGCCCGCCGCCTCCGACGCATCCGAAGCCAGCGATACGTTGAAGGCAGGGAAATGCGCCAAAATCGTACGTTCCACGCCTTCGCGAATGACGCTCTCGTCATCGGCGATCAGTATGTTCAACGCGTTCACTCCTCTCCGGAAGCCACAGCCGGATTCGGACCGAAGTCCCTTGGCCCGGGGCGCTGTCTACGCTAAGGCCGTAACTCTCTCCGAACATCAGTTTTAATCTGCGGTGTAAATTCGAGATGCCGATGCCTCCCGTATCCTGAGCCGCCTCTTCCTGGCCGCGGCTGCGGCTTCCGCTTTGGGTGATCGCCAGATCGCTCTCGCCCAGCGATTGCCGGAGACGTTCAAGCTCTTCCCCGCTCATCCCGACGCCGTTATCCGCTACGATTATCGTTAAGCTATCACCTTCGCGCGCGGCGTATACGCTCAGCTTGCCGTCACGGCCTTGCGGCTCAAGTCCGTGCTTCACCGCATTCTCGATGATCGGCTGCAGCGTCATTTTCGGAACGCGGACTCCGCGCCAACGCTCGTCTACGTTGATCTCGACCGTAAGCCGTCCGTGCAAGCGCAGCTCGATAATCGTTAAATAATGCCGGATTTGCTCCAGTTCGGCGCCAAGCGTTACTTCTTCTTCCCAATGGCTGCTGTACCTGAACATCTGGGACAGCGCGAGCACGACTTCCGCCAAGTTATCGTTACCCTTCTCGTCGAGCAGCCAGTAGATCATATCAAGCGTGTTGTATAGAAAATGAGGATTAACCTGCGATTGCAGCGCTTGCAGCTCGGCATTCTTCTCGCTGACGGACGAGATCTTAATCTGCTCGATCAGCTCGGAGATCCGCGCGACCATCTTGTTGAACGAATCCGCGAGTTGCCCGATTTCGTAGTAGGATTTGACCGTCAATACCCGGTTGAAGTTCCCCGTCTCGACCTGCTTCATCTCCCGTACGATCCGCTTGATCGGCGAGGATATCGTCCGCGAGCCCCAGACCGCGATGGCGGCCGATAGACAGACGAGGGCGATCAGCACGACGATCAAATAGCGCTGCATGCTCTCCAGCTCGCCGTTCAGGTCGGACTGCGGCGTGCGGCTGACGATCGTCCAGCCCGCCGACGGGATCGAAGAAGTCACGATCCATTCGTTCTTCACCTTGTAAAGTCCCGAGTCTTGCTGCATGGGCTCCCTCAGGTCGATGTCCGCCGGCAGGTTCGCTTCGCCGGAGTGCGCGAGGATGTCGCCGTTCGCGGAGACGATATTAACCTGGCTGTTCGGTCCGAGCTTCAGGTTATCCATGGAGGACAATATCAACTGCGGCTTCGCTTCGAAAAGCACGTAACCGATCGGTTGGTATTGGTTCAAGTCGTAGATGATGCGACCGAACGCGAATACGGGTAGATTCTGAGACGTGTCGATGATCGATTGCGGGAAGACGCCGAGCCACACCATGCGGCCTTGGGACCTCTTAAGCCGCTTATACCAATCCGATTCGCCGTACTCCGGATCGATGACGTTGCGGTAATCCCCATAGCTGATCACTTTGCCCTTGCTGGAGATGACGTGTACGCCCATCAGATCTTCCCGAGAATAGTAAATAGCGCCGATTAAGTTCGTAATCGAGCGCTCGTTGATGAATTCGACGGCCGGGCTGACGTTCTTCTGCGACAAAAGCCGGACGACGTCGATATTGTTGCTGATCGACTTGGATAAACTATCGTAGCCCTTCAACATTAAGTCGAAGAGGGCTACGGTTTGAGAACTATTTTTCTTGGATAGATCGGTGATCTTGTCATGGAACTCGTTCATCGAACGGTTGTAGAACAATCCGCTAACGATGAGCAAGATCGCCGTCATGCTTACGAAGAACAAGAGGAAAAGGCGCGACTGAATCGTATTGTAATTGCCTCTCCGCAAGACGAACGACTCCTTACCGAACGGAGATTAGCCTTTGACGGCGCCCGCTACCATACCCTTCGTAATCTTCTCGGATAGGATAAAGTATAGCAGAATTACCGGGAGAGCGCCCATGACGAGGAAGGCCCCGATATTGCCGTAGTTCGTCTGGTACTGGCTGACGAACGAGTAAACGCCGAACGGCAGCGTCTTGAGATCTTCGTCCGAGATGAACGTCGCGGCCAGAATGTACTCGTTCCAGATCGTGATGAACGTCAGAATGCATACCGTCATGACCGGCGGAATCGAGATCGGAATAATGATCGAGCGGAAAATCCGATAAACGCTCGCCCCGTCGATATACGCCGACTCTTCGATCTCGTGGGGGATCGTCTTCATGAATCCGCTAAGGATGAATACCGCGATCGGGGTCGAGAAGGCCACGTAAGGCAGAATAAGCGACCATCGGGTATCCAGGAGATGCGCGTCCCGGAAAATAATCATGAGCGGAAGCAGCGTCGATTGCAGCGGAATCATCATACCCAGCAAGAAGATGAGCATGATCAGGTTGCCCCACTTGAAGCGGAACCGGGTGATCGCGAAGGCGACCATCGAGCTGAACAGGATGACGCAGACCATAACCGTTGCCGTGACGATGACGCTGTTGGACAAATATTTAAGGTAGTGGCCCGAATGATACGCGTTGCTGTAGTTATCCCAGACCGGCGACTTCGGCAGCGCGAAGAACTGGCCGTCGAGAATTTCTTCGTTCGTCTTCAAGGAATACGTGAGCAGCCAGAACAGCGGGTAGAGCTGGGTAACGCACAGTACCGCGATCAGGAGATACACGATCCCTTTCTTGAGCTTATGCATGAGTGGTATCTCCTTTCTAGCTGTATCTGCGTTCCACGCGGTCCATGATCGTGTTGATGATTATCGTGAACACCAAGCATAGAACGACCAGGAACGATGCGATCGCGCTGCCGTATCCATACTGCTGGGACAGGAACGAGCTGTTGTACATATGAGTCGAGATCACGTCCGTCGCATGCGCCGGACCGCCCTGCGTCATGACCATGACCAGGTCGAACGATTGCAGGGAACCGATAAACGCGAGAATAAGCGATATTTTCAAGATCGGCACGATCATCGGGAGGGTAATGTAACGGTCGGCCTTGAAGCCGTCCGCCCCGTCGATCTTCGCCGCTTCGTAAATTTCGGATGGAATGTTCTGGACGCCGGTGAACTGAATGAGCAAATGATAGCCGAAGTATTGCCACAGCGACACGATATAGATGCTGTACATGGCGATATTCTTCTCCGTCAACCAGCCGTGCTTCCAGCTGTCGAGCCCGAGCGAATCGAGTACGCTGTTCAGCATGCCCCCCATGGACTCGGGACTATAGATCGTGCTCCATAACTGACCGATAATAACGACCGAGAGAATGACTGGCGTAAAATAAATCGATACGATTCGGTTCGGCTTCCGGATGAAGCGAACGAGCAGAATCGCCATCAACAAGCAAATCGGGATTTCCGTCATCGAGAACACGGCGTACATCAGCGTATGGCGTACGGCCGGCCAGAAATACGGATCGTCGAACAGCATACGGTGCCAGTTATCGAATCCGACGTGTTTGGCCGTGTTGATTCCGTCCCAGTCCAGCGTTCCCGTATAGAACGATACTCCGATCGGGATGAATACGATGCACACGTAGAGCAACAACGCCGGCAGGATGAATACAGCGATCGTGCGCGCTGGAACCTTCAGGACGTTCAATACTGCCGCCTCCTTAAAATCGAATGGCAAAGGGGCTGCCTCGCAGCGGCCCCTTTGCGTGAAATTAGAACGATTCAGCTATGATTATTTGTTCGCGTCGTACGCGGCTTGGTGTTCTTTCGCAACCGAAGCCGATTCGACTTTCTGCACGAACAGGTTTTGCAAGCTGGTCAAGTGAACTTGCGCGATCGCAGGCTTCATCGTGTTGTCGAACGCAAGGTCGCCGCCGTTGACTTTGGAGAACAGGTCGAGTACCGAGATCGCGAGATCGGAGTAACCGGCCGCTTTCAGGTCGCCCTTCATAAGCTGCGGTTGGCCTACGGCATTCTTCAGGTCGAATTGGATTTGCGGCCAGCTCGACGTCATGTAGTGAAGGAAGTCCTTCGCCACTTCAAGGTTTTTGCTGTTCGCGGATACGGCGAAAGCGGTGCCCGGCGCGAGCATGAATTGGTTCGGGTCGCCTTTGCCGTTGACCGTCGGGAACTGGAACGCCGCGGCATTGCCCGCTTGACCGACCGTCGATCCGTCGATCGCGCCCGTCTCCCAAGAACCGATAATGAACATAGCCGCTTTGCCGGATTTGAACAGGTTAGCGCCGGCATTCGCGTCGATGGAAGTCGCGCCTTCGGGGAATGCGCCGGCTTCTACGAGTTTCTGGAACGCGTCGACCGCTTCGACGAACGCAGGATCTTCGAACGTCTTCTTGCCGTCAAGCACGTCTTGCAGGAAGCCCGGGCCGCCGTTCGTGCGGAGCAGGATGTTCATGAACAGGAACGATCCCGTCCAAGTGTCTTTCTCGCCGATCGCGATCGGCGTGATGCCTTTGTCTTTCAGCTTCTTCACGTCTTCGATCAGCTCGTCGAACGTCGTTGGAGGCGCGGAGATGCCCGCTTGCGCGAACAAGTCTTTATTGTAGTACACGACTTCGATGTTGTTGCCGTCAGGAAGCGCGTATACGTTGCCGTTGAAGCTATAGTAGTCGAGTAGGCCCGCCTGGTACGTGTCTTTCAGACCGTCTTTGTCGAGAATGTCGTTCAGCGGAGCGAAGAGACCCGCTTCTACGAACGGTTGCATTTGAGCGGCAGGGTTAACCATCGTGATGTCGGGGATCGTTTTGGCCGCGGCTTGCGTTTTCAGCTTTTGCTTCTGTTGGTCGGTATTCAGCGTGTCGAGCTCGATCGTTACGTTCGGGTGCTCTTTCGTGTATGCCTCGACGACTTGCTTCAGGCCATTGGCCGTAGGCGTCGTTTCGTCGGCGTAGATGTTCTGAAACGTGATCGTAACTTTCTCGCCGTTGTTGACTTCTCCGCCGTTGGCAGCCGGGCTGGATGCAGCCGGAGCCGTTCCGGCTGGAGATGCGGCGTTATTCGTATTGTTGCTATCTTTACCGCATGCAGCCAAGCTCAGCGTCAGTACGGAAGCTGCCGCTACAACGCTCAGCATTTTCAACTTGTTTGCCATTGTCTATTTTCCCCCTTGCGTGAATGTACTCCTATTATGGTACAGGTTCGACACTCCTAACAATGCGGGAATTTTGTGAGTTAAGGTTTGCTTTTTTTAGGTCCATCGGGGGCGATCGGCGTATAAAACCCGTGTATGGGTCGTCTATGCTACACTAATAGTAGCGAAAAAGATAAAGGAGAATAGAACGATGAAGCTGGTCTCATGGAACGTAAACGGGTTAAGATCGTGCGTAAACAAAGGTTTCTTGGACTATTGTCGACTGTCGGAAGCGGATATATGCTGCGTACAGGAGACGAAGCTGCAGGAGGGTCAGATCGAGCTGGCGCTCGGCGAGGAATTTAAGGCTTACTGGAATTACGCGGTCAAAAAAGGTTACTCCGGAACGGCCGTCTTCACGAAGCGGGAACCGCTGTCCGTGCGCTACGGGATGGAGGAGAACGAGGAGCCCGAGGGCCGGATTCTGACGCTGGAGTTCGAAGGGTTCTATCTCGTGACGGTCTATACGCCTAACGCGAAGAGGGATCTGTCGAGACTCGACTACCGCATGGAATGGGAGGACCGGTTCCGGAAGTACTTGCAGGAGCTGGACAAGCATAAGCCGGTCGTCGTATGCGGGGATTTGAACGTCGCCCGCGAGGACATCGACATTAAGAATGCCAAAGGAAACCGCGGCAGCTCCGGCTTTACGGACGAGGAACGCGGCAAGATGAAAGAGTTGCTAGGCGCGGGCTTCGTGGATACGTTCCGCCATTCGTATCCGGATCGGACCGATGCGTTCACATGGTGGTCCAATATGCCGGGCGTCCGGGAACGGAACGTCGGGTGGCGGATCGATTATTTTCTCGTATCGGAGCGGCTTGCCGGCGCCATCGTCGAGGCGGGCATCGACGCCCATGTGCTCGGAAGCGATCATTGTCCGGTCACGTTGACGCTGGCGCTGGATTAAGCGCCGTCCCCGTCCGGACGTTCGGGAGGACGCCAGCCGCCCTGAAGCTCGCGGATCGTGAAACCGAAGTCCATCTGCAAGTGAGGATTGTCCTTGAAACTTTCCCAGTCGCCGCCCCATTCGAAGCCTAACCGCTTCGCGATCGCGACGACTTCCGTCCAATCCGCTTGGCCGTTGCCGTTGCCGTCGTATTCCAGATCCCACAGCGCTTTGCCCTCTGGGCTCAGCAGGGCGAAGTCGATGGCGAGTCCGTAGTTGTGGTACGACTCGCCGCCTTGGACGGTCGTTACGATCGGGCCGTCCTCGGTGCGGCCTTGGCGGTACAACGCATCTTGCTCCTCCGTGCTGCGGAACTCGTCGGTGACGAGCACGCGTATTCCGATGTCTCGGCTTAGCGCGACTAACTGATCTCTCTTCTCGGCGACGACGGGATGCAGTCCTATCGTCTCGGGTACGTGGCGAAACCAGCTAATCGGCAGCCAGCGTTCCATGAAGCTCGCTTGGATGACCGCGTATCCGGCAAGCACGGCGAGCAACGCTCGAATGAGCCATTTGGCGTGCGGTTTGCTTTGTCGTTTCGCCCGTTCCGCTGCGGTTGCGGAAGAAGGTGCGGTCGGCATCGTGTCGGGCATGCGGGAACCTCTCTTCGGTTTCGTTACTAGATTCTATGACTCTATCAATAGCTTATCCAGTCTATCGAATGAATATAAGGGTGCGCAACTTTGTCGCGCAGAGCGACAATCCGCGGCGCGCCGGGGCCCATTCGCGCAACTTTGTCGCGCAGAGCGACAATCCGCGGCGCGCCGGGGCCCATTCGCGCATCTTTGTCGCGGAGAGCGACAATCCGCGGCGCGCCGGGGCCCATTCGCGCATCTTTGTCGCGCAGAGCGACAATCCGCGGCGCGCCGGGGCCCATTCGCGCATCTTTGTCGCGCAGAGCGACAATCCGCGGCGCGTCGGGGCGCATTCGCGCAACTTTGTCGCGCAGAGCGACAATCCGCGGCGCGCCGGGGCCCATTCGCGCATCTTTGTCGCGCAGAGCGACAATCCGCGGCGCGCCGGGGCGCGGCCGACCGCTGCGCAAAACCGCCTTGCCCGCGAACGCGAGCAAGGCGGCTGCATTACTTATTCTGACCCGTATAGATGTAAACGGCATCCCTCAGGAACGCGGCCGTTCCCGGTTGATCCTTGTCGTAGTACGCGGTGAACCGCTCGTCATCGACGTACATCCGGGCAAGACCGGCGTGCGCTTCCGGACTGTACTGCGGCCAGTGGAACATCAGCCACCGCTTATGCATGTCGGCCGCTTGCTGAGCCGGCTCCCCTGCGGGATCTCCCGTCCGGAAAGCTTCCGCCAGCTTGACGTGAAGCTCTTCTCCGAGCTTCGTCATTTCCGCATACTGTGCTTCGGTCATATTCTGCAGCTTGGCATTGGACTTGTTGACGACATCATCCCCGTATTTCTCCCGAGCTTCCTTGCCGTATTTCCGCTCGTTCTCGTCGATCATCTTTTGTTTGAACCCTTCGAATTTCTCTTGGTCGCTCATCGTCGATCTCCCTTCCGTTAGCGCGATCGTCTTGTCCACGTTCGCAATCAGCTTGTCGAGCTGGCTTCTGCGCGCCAGAAGCTGCTCGCGATGCTCCTTCAGGGCGGCGGCGCCGTCGAAAGACAGATGGGTCACGATGTCCTTGATCGTCTCCAGCGGGACGCCGAGCTCCCGATAGAACATAATTTGCTGCAGCCGCTCGACTTCAAGGGCCCCGTAAATGCGATACCCGGACGAGTTCGTTCTGGCCGGCTTCAGAATGCCGATCTCGTCGTAGTACCGCAGCGTGCGCGTGCTTACGCCCGCCAGCCGTCCTAACTTCAACACCGTATACTCCATGTCGTCACCCCCTGAACTAACGGTACACCTTCACGTAACGTTAATGTCAACGGTATTTTATCATAATGGGAACGTCATCCGACCAGAGGCGCCTCCGTGCCTTTCGTCCCTTCTACTTCGAAACCTTCTTTGCGCCAGTATTCGATTCCGCCGAGCATCTCCTTTACTTTGAACCCGAGCGCGGATAAGCGGACGGCAGCCTTCGTCGCGCCGTTGCATGCCGGTCCCCAGCAATAAGCCACGATCGGCCGGTCCTTGTCCAGATGAGCGGTCGTCGCCTCGTTAATATTCGCGGACCATAGATGGCTCGCTCCGGGAATATGGCATTCCTCGTAAGCTTTGGCGCCCCGAACGTCGATTAGAGTGAACTCGTTCGTGCCTTGCGCCAGATCGAACTGCACGTCGGACACGTCTGTCTCCATCTCAAGCTTATTCAGGTAATGCCGGTGAATGGCTTCGGGAGAAGCGGCGGGAATCTCTAATACGCGGGAAAATCGGTTAACTTGGCTCATATCGGTAACCTCCGGATTCGTTGTTAACCGAAGCTTAACACGATATCGCTCAACGGAGTTATCGATCATTATCAATGGCATGCATCAAAATTATTGATCATTATTCGTCGTTAAGAAGCTTGATGAAGCCTTGGAACGCATTGGACTGCCACTTTCGCTTCGCGTAGACGAGCTGGGTGTAAAACCGGCATTCGGGATGAACGAAAGGGATCGCGACGACTTGCCCTTGCCGGACGGCTTCGGCGACGGCGATTCGAGGTAACAGCGCAATGCCGAGACCGTAGGTGACGCATTGCTTGATCGCCTCCAGATTACCGAACTCGTAAGCTAGCCTATAACCGATCTGCCCGCTCCGGAGCAGCTTCAGCAGCATCGCCCGGTAGGTGCATCCGTCCTCGGTCAGAATAAGCGATTCGTTCTCGATATCCTCCGGCCCGATCGCCTCTCGGCCCGCGAATCGATGAACGGGAGGCGCGATGATGACAAGCTGTTCTTCCCGGAGCACGATCGTGTGCAGTTCGGGATCGGAGAAAGGCGGGTCTAAGATGATGCCTGCGTCCAGCTCGCCTTCCTTGACCGATTCGATGATTTGCGGTTCGTTGCCCGGTTGAAGCGTAACGTTAATCTCGGGAAACCTCTCCCGGTAAGCCTGCAAGTAAGGGGGCAGATAGAACGCAGCCAACGTCTCGATCGTGCCGACGGACAGCGTCCCCTTCGACTGCTTCGAGACGGCTTCCTTCGATTCGTCGTGCAGCCTTACGATCTCGTCCGCATACCGCAGCAAGGCTTCGCCGGCGAGCGTCAGCTTCATCCCTCGGCCGAACCGCTCCAGCAGCACGACTCCGTATGCCGCCTCCAGCTTCTGAATTTGAGTCGTCACGCTGGATTGCGCGTAGCCGAGCGCTTCGGCCGCCCTCGTATAGCTGCCCGTCTTGACCACCTCTCGCAACGTCCGCAGGTACGTCAGCTCCATTTTACCGGCTCCCTCCTACCTCTTGTTGCAGCGAATCGTACAATTGTCTCGTCTTGGCCGGAACCTTATCGTTATAGATGACATAACCGTCTTCTAGCTTGATGCGAATGTAAGGCGGATGATCTTTGAAAATATAAAGCCTCGTCTTGCCAAGCTCCTTCATCCGAAAGTGTCCCCGCGCATACTTGCCGGTCGCCTCGCCGTTCGTCTTCGACCCCGAGGGCAACCGATCGATCAGAGAGAGTTCCTGGATATCGGCGATTTCGAAGTCATAGGCATACATCGGATAATCGATCTGGACCCGTTGTTCGGAAGTAATCGTTAGAACCGGCGACGTCAGCTCCGCCCGGACGATCATGAAGCACACGAATCCGAGAAGCGCCGCAACCGCTCCGCACAAGCCCCACACGAATATTTGGCCTGCCAACGTCCCTGTATTTACGGTCATTCCGACCCCGATGCGCTTCGGAACCAGAAACCGCTTATTAGAAGGATTGTGGTAGGTGAACCCGTTTTTCCAGGACTCGTCGTCGTCATCCTCGGAACCCCATCCATGGCTCTTCTTCAATGCCAACGTGTCGCGGAAAGCTTGGCGGAACGGAATAACGGCGACAAAGATAAAGGCGAATATCCAACCCAGATAATAGATGAACAGCATGCCGAACCAATCGTACATGAAGGGGAATGGAACGAGCGCGGCCAAAGTCCATATGCTTATTCGAGAGAATTGCTTGTCGTAACGCTGCCTAATGGCTTGGAGCTCCCCGTTCTCTTCGGCGCCGGGCGGAAGGGCGATCCCGAAAACAATGCCGTTCTTCCCTTTCGATTGCGGCTTGTAAATGGCTAGGATAGCGCCATATAGAATGATCGCAGGCAAGAGTAAAACGATGATCAACACGGAAGCGCCCCCCTCTCTGTTCGCAAGTCTAGGCCTATTATACCATCCGCAAGTTCGGCGATATCAAATGGGCCAACGCAGCGTTATTGCTCGACACTAACTGCATGAAAGGCAGGTATTCCAATCGATCGGATACTCCATAACCTGTAAACAGTACGAAGTGCAGTTGTTTTGTAGAAAATGAGAGTTCCGACGGTTTCGGCGATAATGAGATGTATTCGATGCAGTTATTCAGTAGAAAAATGGCGAAACTGCGATTACGAACTGTATTCCGTGCAGTTGAGGTAGCGAGGAAGGCTTGGCGCTGTAGGTCAATCGGATGATCGAGTCGAGGGCTGAAGAAGGCAGCAATGGACCAACAACGCGAAATGGCGGCACAGGAATAGTACCCCTGTTGCCACCATTTCTATACAATGTTCAATTGTCTATCAGCGAGCTATCCTAAAATAGGATTACGTATGCTGGCTAACCGCCGTTCGCGGATAGTCCGACATCGCGTTGACGGAAACGACCGCCTCCGTCTTCTTGCTCGGCTTGCTCCAATAGTGTTCGTTCCCGGGCAAATCGTCGAACCAGGCAGCATCCGGCGGACAATCCAGCACCATGAATTTGCCGTACTGGCCGTCCCGAGATTGATGGTACTTCAAATACGCTTTGCCGTCTTCGATAGCTAGAATTTCTATTTTACCGGAGGTGTGGCTCATCGACAGGCGGACGCGCTTGCCGAGCCCGGACGTTCTCGCCTTCGCTTGCTCGACGAGCTCGTAGACCTTCGCGAGCGGAAGAACGAAATCGCTGTTGCCCGCGACCGGACGGTTGACGAAGAAGTAGTACGGCGTCACGCCCGCCCAAGAAAGCCGGTCTAACAGCTCGCTGAGCACGTTCGGGTCGTCGTTGATCCCGCGAAGGATCGGCGTCTGATTGACGACGATCGCGCCGGCGTTATGCAACGCTTCGAAACCGCGCACCGCTTCCGGAGTAATTTCTCTCGGATGATTGATATGGGCCATGACGTAAATGCGCTTCTGCGCGTCGGAAAATTCCCTAATCGTTGCAAGCAGCTGTTCGTCCTCGTATATGCGCATCGGATTGAACACCGGGATTTTCGAGCCCAACCGGATAATCTTGACGTGATCGATCGCCCGCAGCCGCTCGATAATCGAACGCAGCTTCGGCGTTCCCAGAATCAGGCTGTCGCCGCCCGTGAGCAGCACGTTGCTGATCTCCGGGTGTTCGGCGATGTACTTCAGGCCCGGCTCCACGTCGTTCACCGCTTCCTTCACGTCGTTGCGGAACAGCCTCTTGCGGAAGCAGTAGCGGCAATAGGCGCCGCACACCTCCGACACGATCAGCAGCGCCGTCGATTTGTACTTATGCTGGCAACCGGGCACGACGTAGTTCGTATCCTCGTCCGAGGCGTCCCAACGGCCGTATTCCTTCAGCTCCCCTTCGTTAGGGATGACCAGCTTGCGCAACGGATCGGCGGGATCGTTCCAGTCGATCAAGCTCAAATAAAACTCGTTCACGCGAAACACGAACTTATCCACGATTCGCTTCAGTCTCTGACGCTCCGTCTCCGGTAGATGAGCGATGCGGTCGATGTCGGTTATATACTTGGGTTGTGCCAATCGTAAAACCTCCTCAAGTTTATAGTCGATCGAACGGCGGCGTAATGTTACCGGACCTTCCCAACCCCCTTCCTTCGCCAAAATAAAAAGACCCGTTCGCGCGCGGAAACCTACGGCTTCCATGCATTCGGGTCTTCCGAAGAAAGCAAAAAAGACCCGCGAAGGGTCAATGACGGCAGATGTTCGGATCTGCTCAATATTGCCTGACCCATCTCAAGCTGACGAGGTTAGCTGACGGACTCGGGATAGATGGTTCCCTACGATCCGAGAATGCCGGACCGATTCGCCCCAGAAGAGTGGTTCCCCCGCTTCCCGGCCCACGCCGGGAACTAAGCTTCTTTAACTATATGCCATGTTAGCAAAAGGTGTCAATTATCCCTGGGGATTAGGAAAAGCGTATGCCCGCTCTACTTTGCAAATCTTAATCTCGTACTGCGAGTACCATTCGCCCTTTCCCCTCGCTTGCGCGACAAGGTGCTCCTCGTTGCCGCGCCAATGCTTGATGGCGTCGAGGCTCTCCCAATACGAGATCGTAATGCCGAACCCATCGGCGTTCCGGACGCTCTCGACCCCCATGAAACCCGGCTGCCGCTTCGCCAGCTCGACCATCCGGGCGGCCGTCTGCCCATAATCGCTGTCGCCTTCCGTACGCTGGCTGGAGAAGATCACCGCGTAACACGTACCGTTCTCGCCCGATTTCAGACCGTGACTCATTGGCATCGCTTGCATCGCTCCTATCCCTGGAATTCCTTTCCCCATTGTATCAGAATGTCACAGGAGGTTGGCGAAACCGCCTTCTCTTGCGAACAAGCCATTGCGCGAATATCAGATTCGGCACCCAGCAGAGCCAACCGATCACGACGAACGTTTCGTTCGTATCGGCAAGACCGAACGCCCCGTCCGCGATTCCCGTGTATATCCGCAACATGATCGCCGCGCACGTAAGCGCATAGTTGCGCGTCATCCAGCGGCTGTGCGACTTGGCGTCGCGATCGGCGATTATGCTTTTCAAACCGCGGTACATGGTATAGAGCCACAAGACGGATAGCGTGGCGAAACCAGCTTTGCCGATCCACCCGCCGTTGGCGTAATACGCCATGTACAATCCGGTCGCGCCGCCGGCGGCAAGCATGACCGAGTACGCGTATCCGATAGCGCGGTGCAAGCCCTTTCTTCGTTTGCGTATCCTCTTCACGAATTGCAGCCAACCGATCGAGAGCGCGACGCCCGAGGAAGCGGCATGCACCCATAACATCTTGTACCATAAGTCCGGAAGCTCGATTTCCTTCGATGTCACGAATTCCTGAGCCTTAATCCCCTCGTAGTCGCCGTAGAAAATAAAGGAGTATGACCCTATCCCGAGAGCCAGCGCCGCAAGGAGCACGAATGTCCATTTAGGCATGATTTTACCCATATCCCATCACTCACCATCGATTGTTTTTCCCTCAATCGCAGTGTAGCGCTGAAATGAAACGGCCGTAAGCGGCCAGCGTCGGATAAGTCTGCCCTTCTAAGGTCCAGTGCGATCCCCGACCGGACCCCCTCTCACTCGCATTCCTGATCGGCTTCGGCAGCCATTCCCTGCCGCGCCTGGTACGTTTGCCCCCATGCTTTCATCGCCAGGATGATCGGCTCCAGCGTTCTGCCGTATTCCGTCAGCGAATACTCGACTCTCGGCGGCACTTCGCCGTACACCTGCCGATGGACGAGTCCGTCGCGTTCCAAATCCCGAAGCTGCAGCGTCAGCATGAACTGGGTCAATTTCGGATATAGCCTGCGAAATTCGCTAAACCGCTTCTTGCCGTCAATCAGGTGATACAGAATTACGCCTTTCCATTTGCCCCCTATAACGTCCAAGGCGGTCTCGACGCTGCATGGCTTGGCCGGAGTCGGTTTCGCCTCGATTTTGCTTGCGTTCGCCATCTACGCCACCCTCCCAATAGTATGATTTTTCATACTTAATCTGATAAATCTGCGTACTTTTGCATATCCAGTGTATCTCATATACTGGATTCGAACCATACTTCGAAATACCGAAAGGATGTAAGAACATGTACGCAATCGGAGTTGCGAAAAATAACCGCTTTACGAAATTCGAGCTGGAAACGCCGACGCCGGAGGGAAAAGATTTGCTCGTAAGGGTGAAAGCCGTCTCCGTCAATCCGGTAGACTTGAAAGCCCGGGCAGGGGGCAACCCGAATGACGAGCCGATGATTCTCGGTTGGGACGTCGCGGGAGTCGTGGAGGAGGTCGGCGAGAAGTGCGTATTGTTCAAGCCGGGAGACGAAGTCTTCTATGCGGGAAGCAGAATCCGCCCGGGCTGCAATAGCGAGCTTCATCTCGTCGACGAGAGAATCGTAGGGAAGAAGCCTAAGAGCCTGGACTTCGCCGAAGCCGCCGCCTTGCCGTTAACCGCGATCACGGCGTGGGAAGCGCTGTTTCATCGCATGAAACTTTCACGTCATGAATCGGATAACGAGGGACGCTCGATTCTCATTATCGGCGCGGCCGGCGGCGTAGGCTCGATCGCTACGCAGCTTGCGAAGCTGGCGGGTTTAACGGTCATCGGAACGGCTTCCCGGAAGGAATCTTCCGATTGGGCGCGCGAGCACGGCGCGGACATCGTCATTAACCATCGCGAATCATTCGTTCCCCAATTGAAAGCGGCCGGACTCGATGCCGCTGACTACATTCTGTGCCTGAACAGCACCGCGGCCCATTGGACGCAAATGGCCGACGCGATCGCGCCGCAAGGTAAAATCTGCGCGATCGTGCCGGCCGAAAAGCCCGTAGACGTAAATGCTATATTCAATAAAAGCATCGAGTTTTATTGGGAACTGATGTTCACCCGCCCGATGTTCCACGCCCCTGATGCGGTAGAACAGCATCGCTTGCTGGATGCCGTGTCGGAACTGGTGGACGCCGGACGAATCCGGACGACGCTGACGAAGCGCCTATCGCCGATCAATGCCGCCAATCTCGAGCTGGCGCATGACACGCTGTCCGCCGGCGACATGATCGGCAAGCTGGTCTTGGAACGGTTCGAGTAACCTTCCGGTTAAGCCAATACGCCTTCAATCCGCTTGAGGATATCCTCGGACAGGGTAATGCCCGAAGCGCTGGCGTTCTGCTCGAGCTGCTCGACCTTCGTCGCGCCGACGAGAGCGCTCGCCACGCTGTCATGGCGGAGAATCCACGCGATCGCGAGTTGCGACAGCGTAATGCCGATCTCTTCCGCGATGACGATCAGTTGCTCTACTTTCTCCAGGTACTCTTCCGTCAAGAAGTTATTAATCCACATATTCGCCTTCGGATCGCTCGCGCGGCTGCCGGAAGGAATGCCTTGACCGCGACGGTATTTGCCGGTGAGCACGCCTTGCGCGAGCGGCGAGAAGACGACTTGCGAGATTCCGTTCTTCTCGCTTACAGGGATAATCTCTTGCTCGATTCCGCGGGAGAACATACTATACTGCGGTTGGTTGACGACGATGCGGTCCAACAGGTATTTATCCGCAACGTGAAGTCCTTCTTGAATTTGCGCTGCCGTCCATTCGCTCACGCCGACGTACAAAATCTTGCCTTGGCGAACGAGGTCTTCGATCGTGCGAAGCGTCTCTTCCACCGGCGTATTCGGATCGTAACGATGGCAATAGAAAATATCGACATAGTCCATCTGCAGGCGCTTTAAGCTCGCATGAACTTGCTCGAACACATGCTTGCGCGACAGACCCCTGTCGTTCGGTCCGTCTCCCATCGGCCAGAAAGCTTTCGTCGCCACGACGTACGAGTCGCGCTTGTGTTGCTTCAGCGCTTGGCCGAGCAGAATTTCGGCTTCTCCGCGCTCGTATACGTTGGCCGTATCGAAGAAGTTGATGCCCAGCTCGAATGCGCGGTTCGTCAACTTGCCTACCGTATCCGTACCGACCGAGTTGCCGTATGTTAACCAACTGCCTAAGCTGATCTCGCTGACTTGTAACCCTGTATTGCCTAATTTGCGGTATTTCATGTCTATTGCCTCCATCTATGTCCTATTGTAAACACGCGTTCACGAGGCTTATAAAGCGAGAGTGAACGCGTGTTCACTCTTCCCATAGCGTATCAATACCGGTGTCTCCTGTCAACTGTGTCGAAATTTCCACATTTGAGCGAGCTTACTCTTTGCCGAACCGTTTGATCGCTCTAGCTTTGGCGCGCTGGATTTCCACTTGCCTGTCGCGCGTCGGCGAGTTGGTGACAAGCGATCCGAGCAGCTTGCGCGCTGCCTCCGACACTTCCCGCACCGCGAGCTGGAACGCCGCTTCGTTCGCTTTGGAAGGCGCGTTGAAGCCCGAGAGCTTCCTTACGAATTGCAACGATGCGGCCCCGATCTCGTCCTCCGTCGCCGGCGGTTCGAAATTGAACAACGTCTTAATGTTTCTGCACATCCCGCAACCTCCATGATTTCCATTTGTCGTCTATTATATCGCGTATTCGCGGGTAACGCGAAATCGCTCTATCGGCGGCAGTTCGTCAGGACGACTCGTCCCGACGGTTGCTTGTCGTTTACCGCTTCTCCCGTATCTCGTGGGCAATCCGCTCCGCAAGCGCCGCAGTATCAACAGCTCCAAGGTCTCCCTCTCCGCGTCTGCGCACGGACACCGTCCCTCCGCTTCGCTCCTGCTCCCCGACGATCAGCATATACGGCACCTTTTCCAGTTGCGCCTCGCGAATTTTGTAGCCGAGCTTCTCGCTCCGAACATCGATCTCGGCGCGAATCCCTCTGGCGGCAAGTACCCGCTTCACTTCCAGCGCGTAGTCTAGGAACGCATCCGACACCGGAAGCAGCTTCGCCTGAACCGGCGCCAGCCAAGTCGGGAAAGCCCCGGCGTAATGCTCCGTCAAGATGCCCATGAACCGGTCGATAGACCCGAAGATCGCACGGTGGATAACGACAGGCCGATGCTTCAGCCCGTCTTCTCCGATATACGCGAGCTCGAACTTTTCCGGCATTTGAAAGTCGACCTGGATCGTGCCGCACTGCCAGCTCCGCTTAAGCGCATCGAGAATGTGGAAGTCGATCTTCGGCCCGTAGAACGCGCCATCCCCCTCGTTCAAGCTGTACGCGATGCCGCTTCCATCGAGTACGCGTTGCAACGCCTCTTCCGCCCTGTCCCACGACTCTACGGCTCCCATGAAGTCTTCGGGCCGCGTCGACAGCTCGATCCGGTATTCGAATCCGAACACCGCGTACATCCGGTCGATAAGCGCGATAACCCGGCGAATTTCCTCCTCGATCTGGTCCTCCCTCACGAATAGATGCGCGTCGTCCTGGCAGAACGTCCGCACCCGCATCATTCCGCTGAGAGCGCCGGAGAACTCGTGCCGATGCACTTGCCCGAACTCGGCTATTCGGATCGGCAGCTCGCGATAAGAATGCAGACTGTTCTTGAATACGAGCATGTGGCCCGGGCAGTTCATCGGCTTCAGCGCGAACGGCGTCTCGTCTACGTCCGTGAAGTACATATTGTCTTTGTAATGATCCCAGTGTCCGGATTGCTCCCACAACCGCCGATTCATCATGAGCGGAGTGCGAACCTCCTCGTAATCGTGCCGTTGCTGCAGCTCTCGCGAGTAATTCTCGAGCTCCGTTCGGATCGTCATCCCTTTCGGTAGATAGAACGGCATGCCCGGCGCTTCCTCGGAGAACATGAACAGCTCCAGCTCCTTGCCGAGCTTCCGATGATCCCGCTTCTTCGCTTCTTCGAGCGCGTGCAGATGCTCGGCGAGCTGCGAAGCCTTCGGGAACGCCGTACCGTATAGGCGCTGCAGCATCCGATTGTTCGAATCCCCGCGCCAGTAAGCACCCGCTACGCTTAGCAGCTTGAACGCCTTGACCCGTCCCGTGGACGCGACGTGCGGACCCCGGCATAGGTCGAAAAATTCTCCCTGGTCATAGATCGTAATCTCCGCAGACTCCGGCAAGTCGCGGATCAGCTCAAGCTTGAGCGTATCCCCGATCTCCTCGAAGATCCGCACCGCTTCCTCCCTATCGACCGCGCGCCTAACGATCGACCAATCCTCCCGCACGATGTTGCCCATCTCCGCTTCGATCTCCGCCAAATCCTCGTTCGATAGCGCCCGGCCGATGTCGATGTCGTAGTAGAAACCGTCTTCGATCACCGGCCCGATGCCTAGCAGGACCGCTTCCCGTCCGTAAATTCGCGCGATCGCTTGCGCCATCACGTGAGCGGCGCTATGTCTAAGCCGATCGAGCGCCTCCCGTTCCTTCACTGCCTGATCTTCCATTTCCTTCTTCCTCCCAGGGTTGAATTGAACGCAAAAAAACGCCTCAGTCCACAAAGGGACGAGTGCGTTCAGCTCGTGGTTCCACCCTCATTCGGCTTGCCCTCGATGAAACATTCGGCAAGCCCTTATTCGGAATCCGGTAACGGGGATCGGTCGGCGGCGTTTACTGCCTTGGCGAATGGCGAATCAATCGCTTCCGGGTTCAGCGTCGCGGCTGCAAAGGGGTAATCCCGCTCCGGTTGCCGTGGGGATTCTCAGCACTCATCCCCCTCTCTGTACCGTCCGTGAACGAGACCATGTCTTTGGTCATTGCCTGCTTTGGATTAAATTGTACCTATTATAGCGCCGATCTTGCTTCGGAGCAATAGAGCTTTGTTCCATGCTCGATCCCGATCACTGCGCCCGCCCCTTAAAGTAATCCCGAACCTCCAGCCAATCGTTCACCCGGACGTATCCGGTCTCGTTGCGGTTATGGTTCGCCGTGAACAGAATGCCTTGGCCCTGAAACCCTTGAAAATGCCTCGTATTATCGTCGATCAAAAAGTCCGCGCGAATGATGCTCTTATCCCCGCAGAACACGAAGTTCATTTCGTCGAGAAAATCGAAATGCTCCTTCAACCATTCATACTTCGCCGTGAACGAAGTCGGAACTTCCATCGCCGCCGTCGCGATGAAGATCTCGTAAGACCGGGACAGCTCTTCAATCACCTCTTGGCTGTGCTCGATCGGAGGCAAATCGCGGAAAAAATCCGGCGTGAGCAGCAGCTCGTGGATTTCCCGGCCCAGCTCCGGGCGCAGCTCTCTCAGCTTTTTGCCATGCAAATCCGCGACCGTTACGTTCTCGTTGAATTTCTTATTGAACATTGCTACGTGCTTCGTGGAAAACTCGGCGATGACTTCGTCCATGTCGATGGCGATCCGTTGTTTGCTCATGTTCATTCTCCTGCTTCTGATCGTTATTTGCATTATTTTGTTATATCGGCTGTCGTCTGTCAATGGCGCGCTCGCATCTCGCACCCGGAATCGCATATTTTATCCTCCACTGGAACCGCTGCACACCTGCAATTCTGCTGTTAATCCTACCCGAAATCGCTCATTTATCCTTCATCCTGCAAAACCGCAGGTATTGGACCTGCAAACCTTCAATGGAGTCACGCGGCTAGCTATCACCTGCACATTTACATTTATTGATTACATACCCTACCGATTCTATGAAATAGCTGTACGATCGCAGGTTCTATTGGTTAGCGAAGAGAGTAGGATTCCCTCCGTCGCTGTGCTGCCGTATTCTGACATCCTAAAATGAGGTAAAGAGCGCTCGGCTCCTTATGACCGGTTCTTCGTACTTGCCGAACGGGTCTGCCGGGACCGCGGACGGAGAGGCCTGCGAAGAAGAAGCCGCCCCTTCTTTTCCGTTATTATGGTTAGTGGAATTGTCTCCGCATGCGGTTGTTGCGAGCAGAGTTGCGACCGCAGTGACGAGCAGCATTTTTTCCATTGGTTGAATGAACCCCTTTCGATGGGCTTGATGCTTACAATGAGATTGTAAAATAAAGCGGTTACATTGCGAGAGAGACTGCGGTACCCGGATAGAGGGAATGCGGTACGCGGGAAAATGTGACAGAAGGGAGGCGGTGGAAAATCGTCCGATCGCCGTACGGGCTTCTACCTGTCCGATTCATGAAATGTATTGACGACTAAGCGGATCGGAATTAAACTGTTATTTGTCTGCTTTTTATTAACCTTGCCGGAGATAGTGCCCTAATGAATGTCAAGCTTGTCCTTATCAGCATATACATAGCTTTGATCTATTGGCTTTCGACCCATTTATCCCCACTGCACGCCTTATTCTTCCCGACGCTCGGCGCTTTCAGTTTCTTGCTCGCATCCCGCGAATTCGATAGGAAGATCGCCGGCAACATGCTGATCGGTTCGACGATCGCCGCGGTGATCGGCACGTTGCTGCATGTCTTGGAGCCCGGCGCCGTCGGTCTGCTTGCCGATTGTTTGCTTGTCGGATGGCTCATTCACCGTTTCCGTTGGAATGCGCCGCCGATTCTAGCCGTATCCATCATTCCTTTCTTCGTGGATCAAGGGAATGCCTGGATAACGCCGATCTGCGTGCTTCTGTCTCTCTCCGGTTTGATCTTCCTTCTCGCCGCAGCTAATCTGATCGGCGAAGCGTGGAAGTCGTTCGCGCTTAAGAGCCCGGTTGCATCCGAAGCGGATTAAGTTGTTAAGTACACAAAAAATAAACCACCTTCATAACGTAGAGTGCACCCCTTAGAATGGACATTGGAAAAACCCCTGGTTTATCCGATGAATTCTAGGGGGTGCATTTTTTATGGCTGTTAAGGGGCAGAAGTTCAAGCGATACACGCATGAGGTTAAAGTAGAGGCAATTCGCCTCCATGTTGAGGAAGGTTGGACTTATCGTCAGATCAATGAACATTTGGGGATTGCAGATCAAGATCGCATGAAAAAATGGATGCGGAAGTATCGGAACTTGGGGCAGTTCGGGTTATTGGATCGGCGTGGCCGAAAAACAGAATACATCAACCAAGATCGACACTTACAAAGCTTGATACGGGAAAATGAAATGCTAAAAAAGTGTTTGGAAATCTGGATGCGGGAGGTGTGCGTCGAAAGTACAGGGCCATTGAGCAGGCGTCAGAGTGGTATGCGGTAAGTGAGCTTTGCAAAGCATTTAAGGTTTCGCGCAGTGGTTACTACGCCTATTTAGCGCGTAAGGGGGCTAGTCGAGATAAGGATCTCAAAGCAAGAATCCAGGCCTTATATACGAAGTATGACGGTAAATACGGGTATAGGCAGCTTCAGCTTTTCCTTTTTCAAGAACAGGGAATATGGGTTAACCATAAGAAAGTTCTACGTCTAATGCAGGAGCTCGGGATACGTTCTAAAATCCGGCGTAAGCACCGCTGTAACTACGCGTCAACAGTCGGTGGGCGCGTCGTGGAGAATCTGTTAAAGCGAGACTTTCAAGCCAACATGCCAAATCGAAAATGGGTCACAGATGTCACTCAGGTTCGAGTGGCGGATACCTGGCTATATTTATCGGTCGTTAAAGATTTATTCAATAATGAAATCGTCGCTCATCATATGGACTTACGTAACGACAACCAACTCGTCTTGCGGACATTCGAGAAGGCCTTTGAAAAGCAAAAGGACATGTCTGGATTGATCGTTCACAGCGATCAAGGATTCCAGTACACGTCCTATGCATACCACGACATGCTGCCAAAGGTTGGCGCCCAAATCAGCATGTCACGCCGAGGCAATTGTCATGACAACGCCTCAATGGAGAGCTTCTTCTCGCATCTCAAAACGGAAGGGCTCTACCTCTATGATATACGAAGCGTTGAAGAGGCACAAAGGCGAATCGAAACTTATATTGCGTTTTATAACCATTCTCGACCGCAAAGAAGACTTAAAAAAATGACGCCGGTTGAGTACCGACGCCAGTTTGTTGCTTAGGTGTTTTTTCATTGTCCGCTAAATGGGGTCTTGACCAACGCTTGAAGGTGGTTTATTGCTGTTGGCCGGGTATTATTGGGCCGCTCTTGCTGAACGTACCATTAAGAGTATTAAATAAGGAGCGCCGAGCAAAGCGACGACGATGCCGGAAGGGATTTCCTTCGGCGCCAGGATCATTCGGCCGAGCCAGTCCGCCGATACGAGCAGCGTTGCTCCGAGAAGAATGGCGAGCAGCACCGAGCGGCGATGGTTCGGACCGGCCAGCATGCGTGCCGCGTGCGGCGCGAGCAAGCCGATGAAGCCGACGGCTCCCACGACCGAGGCCGCGACGGATGCGAGCAGTACGGCGATCAGCGCGACGACGAGTCGCGTATGGCGAACCGGCAGCCCCAACCCTAAGGAGCTCTCGTCATTGAAGGATAGCAGATCGACCCGCCGGCCGAGCCACCAACCGAGAGGCGCGAGTACGATGACGAATGGCAGGATCTGATAGAAATCCGTCCAGCTCCGCGCGTATGTACTGCCGGACAACCAAGCGAGCGCCGGCGCCAGCGTCAGTTTCGCGTGAATGACCAGCATATTGATCATCGCCGCCGTCGCGGCGGCTACGGCAATGCCGACAAGCGTGAGCACGGTCGGGCTCAAGCCGCGTTTCCATCCGGATGCATAGACGATTCCTGCTGCCAGCAATCCTCCCGCGAACGCGCCCAGCGGAATCCAATCGGCGGACAACTGCGGGAAAAGCAGCATCAGCGATATCGCGCCGACGCCCGCGCCGCCGGATACGCCGACGATATGCGGGTCGGCGAGCGGATTGCGCAACGAGCTTTGCATCAAGCTGCCGCTGGCCGCCAGCGCGATTCCTGCCATTAGCGCCGTTAGCATGCGAGGCAGACGAAGATGGATGATCTTCTCGTTGGCGGACGTACCGTTGCCGGTTAACGCGGCAATGACCTCGCTCGCCGACAGACGAGTGTTGCCGTACATCAGCGCACCGACGCAGACGATGAGCAGCATGCCCGCGAACAGGAAGACGAGCCACGCGTAAGGCATCCTTCTGCCCAACTGACCGACTTGCATCGTCGATCCGGCGGACGAGCCGGGCGAAGCGTTCAGTCGCTTCGATGCTCTTAGCGCCAACCAGATGATCCATGGCGCGCCGATAAGCGCCGTCACGGCGCCGGCCGGGAGCTCCCCGATCGCGCTGCTCGCGAACGTTCGCGCGATCGTGTCCGCGCCGACAAGAATAGCCGCCCCCCATAAGGCGCTGACAGGCAGCAGCCAAGCGTGGCGGGTCATGCCCGACAGCTTTACGACGTGAGGGGCGATAAGCCCGATGAAGCCGATCGGGCCTACGATGCTTACGCTAACGCAAGCCAGCACGATCGCCACGGCCATCGCGAATACGCGCGTTCTCGATACGTTCTGCCCAAGCGACCGCGAAGTCTCCTCGCCGAACGCGAGCAAGTCGAGATGCCTGACGGAAAGCAGAACGGCCGTTATCCCGCCTGCGATCCACGGCCATGCGAATCGCGCCCCGCTCCAGTCGTTCTGGCTGAGCGAGCCCGAACCCCAAATGAACAAGCCCTGCGTACTCTCCTCGTACAGGAGCTGCAACGCGCTCGTTATTGAAGAGAGCACCAAAGCTACGATCATCCCGGACAGCGCGATGCGAATCGGCGTGCTTCGGCGGCCTCCGCCCAAAGCGAATACGGCCAGCGCCGCTAATCCGCCGCCAAGCACGGCCATGGGAAATGCATATTGATGCAATAGCCCCGGCCAGAATATCGTGCCGAGCACGACAATCAAGTAAGCGCCGGCATTAACGCCAAGCGTTGTCTCGGAAGCGAGCGGGTTCCGGGTGACGCTCTGCATAAGCGCGCCGGCTACCGCCAGCGCCGCTCCGGACAGCAACCCCATTACCGTCCGAGGCAGACGAACGCCATGAATGATTTGATGCTCGGCGATATCTCGCGGGGACACGATCGCTTCGATTACGGTAGCTGCCGAGATATGCCGAAGGCCTTGCGTCAAGCTGATGAACGCGAGAATGGCCAGCAGCGCCGCTCCGCCCAGCAGCATCGCGAAAGGCTTCCAGCCCGTGCCGCGGGCCGCGGAACGGGCTGGAACAGTTCGGGAAGAAACAGGCGATACGCCTTGATTCTTCATCGCTTTCATTATTGTCCGGACAGCGCTTTAGCCGCGCGCTCCGCCATGATTTTCGCGGAGTGAGGTCCGCCGTATGGCCAGGTGTCCCCGCCCAGCGCGTACGTACGGTTTTCCTTCACGAATGTAAGTCCGGTCCATACGGCGTTCTTGGAGAGCATGCCGGCGACCGCTTCATCGTTCGTGATATGCAGGTAATCCGCCTCTTGCAAGGTCGTTAACGCTTCAACGTCTTTCGTCGAGAAACCGTATGCTTCGAATTGTTCCGGTTTATAGACGTTCTTGAGTCCGATGTTCTCGAGAATTCGGATCGCCAAACCGTTGTCGGTAGACAAGCGGAAATTGACCGCGTTCTGATTCGTATAAGCCATCGCGAGCACGATCGGCTGCCCTTCTTTGCCTGCCGCCGCAACCTTGGTCTTCGCCTCGTCGTACGTCTTCTGCAGGTCCGCCAGCACCGCTTCCGCTTCGGCGGTCTTGCCGACGGCGTCCGCGATCGTCTTGAACGTGCCAACCATCTCTCCGTATTGGTCCCCGTTGCCTTCCTCCGGGTACGGATTGAATAGCAGCGTCGGCGCGATCGCGCTCAATTGATCGTACGTCGCCTCGTGGCGGAACTTCACGCCGATGATCAGGTCCGGCTCCAGCGCCGTAATGGCCTCGAGGTTCGGCTCTTGGCGCGTGCCTACGTCTTGCGCGTCGGCCGCCAGCTCTGCCGGCAGCGATACATTCTTCTTCATATTCTCTATGTCCGCTACGCCTGCCGGCTGTACGCCAAGAACAAGCAGGTCTTCTGCGTATGTCCATTCCAGAACGACGACTTTCTTCGCCGTTCCCTTCACTTTGGTTTCTCCGAGCACGTGTTGAATGGTACGCTCCGCCTCCGCCGCCGGGCTCTCGGAAGCCAACGATGCGGATTCGGTCGCAGCCGGCGACGAAGCGGATGGCGACGACGCCTTCGCTCCGTTATTCTCATTGTTGTTATTCCCGCAAGCAGCCAGCAATACGAGCATTACGGATAATACGATGAATAGCGAAATTCTTCTGTTGAACATGTCTCTTAATCCTCCTGCGCGAAAAGCGATATTAGCGAATCCTAGTTATACCTCTGTCGATCGCTTCGACTGAGGTTGATAATCATTATCAATGGACTCAACATTCACTATGATAATCGTTCTCACTAGCGATGTCAACTCTCTTTTTATAGCGCCTCCGACTATGTCCGAAGCCCTACACCTTTCGATTCATTTGTTGAAATTTGTTCTGAAGGGTGTAGAATAGTAGAAGATCTAATCATTCCTACTTAATGGAAACATTGCGTCAACAGCACTCGCTGCGGAAGGAGAGGTCGACGATTAGAGATTGCAGAAGATGTGGAACACCCATTGCTCCTAACAGCAAGTACTGTATCGGATGCGGCGCTCTACAATCGTCCTCCACCCCCGAAACTACGCCTGAACGGCCATTACCGCCTATGGCGGGCTCGCCGATGCCTGAGCTTGCGCCGCCGTCATCGTCGGCTCCGCTTCCTATTCAGCCAGCTCATTCGCCTTTACCGACAATGCGGTCGGATCCGCAACCGGCAGCGATTGTTGCGCCCGAGCCTATCCCATCCGTACCATCCACGGAATCCTACGATCAGGTTGGTCCCGCCGAAATGTCGGAGTTGCTTACCGAGCGTCGCGGACCAATCCATCCGTTATATACCACGCTTGCGGCAATCGTCTTGTTGCTGGCGATTATGCTAGGGGCGCTTTATTTTTCCGGAATTGAATTTGGAAGCGGCGGCGCATCCTCCAATACCCTTCCAACCGCTGCTGCATATGTGACGCCTTCTGAGACGACAGCCGCCGTGGGCGAATCGGAAGCTCCCATTGCCGAAGAGGGGTCTCCCGCCCCCGAATCATCCGCGTCTCCCCCCGATGGACTCTCGCCAGAGGAATTGGAGGGTAGAGAAGTGTCAGAATTAATGGACAACTATCAGCAAGCTTGGGTGGACGCGATGAACGACCGCTCCATGGAGCCTCTTCTCCCCTACGTGACGCATCCGGTCAGCGCCTCCGAGGAGAATTCGGTATATAACATCGTTGAAGCCGAAATTTACGGAGACTTGACGCCTTCCGGCACGCGCCTTGGAGGACTCGCCCGATATTCGCCCGAGAACGACGAGTCTATTGTCTATGGCATGCCGACGTATATGCTTAACGAATCGGTCAAAATATCGGACGATAAGTATCAGATGCGCATCAACAAGCGCGTTCGCCGCGATGCGACCGTGCTGGTGAATCGAAACAAGCCTGAACTTGGTACGTTCCCTCCGCTCACTACGTTCAAGGAGACGTCCTATACGTACAACGTCGTTCGCGCAAACGGCGCCTGGAAAGTGCAATCGATCGAAGAGGGTTCGTCCGCGCCGCCCGTCTGCTACGCCGACGAAAGCTTTACGTCGAAGTACGAGCGCAAGGACGGCAAGACGACCGCACAGAATGGCAATTGTCCGGGCCTAGCTCCGAGCGATCGCTAGAATAAACGGTTGAGCAGTGTCCACCTCTGCTCAACCGTTGCTATATTAATATGTAATTATATATGGTTTGCACTCGATCTTAGTAATCCAGAAGGCGTCCGTCATCGTTCCACTGGCCGTACATTTTATTCACTTTCGTGTTCTCGATAAATTTATCCAGTCTGCTTGCGAACAATTCCGGCTGATTCTTCACGCTTTGTATCGTATCGATCCTAACTCTGCGATACAGGGGCGGGAAAGCCATACAATACTCGTAAGTTTGGCTGTCCTCTCTCAGTCTCTGCTCGATAACGCTATCGATTCGAAAAGAATCGGGATTCATATCGGGAAGAACCTTTCTTCCTTCGTCCGTCATTAAGCCCAGCTTCTCGAGGCGGCGGACGCGTTCTTTGTTCAATTCGGTCCACGAGCTTTTCTTGCTTCGAGGAGACAAGCGCTGAGCCATCTGGGTATCGGATATTTTCTTCTTCACGCTATCGATCCACCCGAAGCACAACGCCTCTTCGACCGCGTCTAGGTATAACACCGTTTCCGGATTAGGAGACATACTCGCGATCACCCAGCAAGACTTTTCCGTTGCACCGTGCTCCCTAAGCCAACCCCTGAGCTCTTCTCTCGATTTGGCTTGCAACAGATTCTCGATTTCCATATCGTTTTCTCCCCGTCTATTACTCCGTTCGTATTCATGAGTTTACTATATCATAAGTTTTCTATGCCTTTGCCTGAAACAGCAAAAAAGCACCTCTTATCAGGGTGCTTTCTCTCTTCATTCTCCGGCCCGGCAACGTCCTACTCTCCCAGGACCCTGCGGTCCAAGTACCATCGGCGCTGGAGGTCTTAACGGTCGTGTTCGGGATGGGAACGCGTGGAACCCCTCCGCCATCGCCACCAGACCAGAAGTCATGTGGTTCAAGGCTTGCGCCTTGAAAACTGGATGCGAAATCGAGCAGCTTTAGCTGGCTCGAACCGTAAAGCCTGTTAAGGCGATACGACCAAAGCGTTGGTGAAAGATTGAAACATCTTGGCCATCCGTTGTCATTAGGATAAGCCCTCGACCGATTAGTACTCGTCAGCTCCACGCGTTGCCGCGCTTCCACCCCGAGCCTATCAACCTCGTGTTCTTCAAGGGGTCTTACGAATTGGGAAATCTCATCTTGAGGCAGGCTTCGCGCTTAGATGCTTTCAGCGCTTATCCCTTCCGCACTTGGCTACCCAGCGGTGCTCCTGGCGGAACAACTGGTACACCAGCGGTGCGTCCATCCCGGTCCTCTCGTACTAAGGACAGCCCCTCTCAAATTTCCTACGCCCGCGACAGATAGGGACCGAACTGTCTCACGACGTTCTGAACCCAGCTCGCGTACCGCTTTAATGGGCGAACAGCCCAACCCTTGGGACCTACTTCAGCCCCAGGATGCGATGAGCCGACATCGAGGTGCCAAACCTCCCCGTCGATGTGGACTCTTGGGGGAGATAAGCCTGTTATCCCCAGGGTAGCTTTTATCCGTTGAGCGATGGCCCTTCCATTCGGTACCACCGGATCACTAAGCCCGACTTTCGTCCCTGCTCGACTTGTAGGTCTCGCAGTCAAGCTCCTTATGCCTTGCACTCTTCGAATGATTTCCAACCATTCTGAGGGAACCTTAGGGCGCCTCCGTTACTTTTTAGGAGGCGACCGCCCCAGTCAAACTGTCCACCTGACATCGGTCCCTTCGCCAGCTTCATGGCGACAGGTTAGAACTCCGATACGATCAGGGTGGTATCCCAACGGCGCCTCCATGGAAGCTTGCGCTCCCATTTCATAGGCTCCCACCTATCCTGTACAGACCGTACCAAAGTTCAATATCAAGTTACAGTAAAGCTCCATGGGGTCTTTCCGTCACGTCGCGGGTAACCTGCATCTTCACAGGTACTAAAATTTCACCGGATCTCTCGTTGAGACAGCGCCCAAGATCGTTACGCCATTCGTGCGGGTCAGAATTTACCTGACAAGGAATTTCGCTACCTTAGGACCGTTATAGTTACGGCCGCCGTTTACTGGGGCTTCGGTTCACAGCTTCGGGTTACCCCTAACCGCTCCCCTTAACCTTCCAGCACCGGGCAGGCGTCAGCCCGTATACTTCGCCTTACGGCTTCGGCACAGACCTGTGGTTTTTGCTAAACAGTCGCTTGGGCCTCTTCACTGCGGCCCCCTCGCGCTATTCACGCTACCGGGGCACCCCTTCTCCCGAAGTTACGGGGTCATTTTGCCGAGTTCCTTAACGAGAGTTCTTCCGCGCGCCTTAGAATTTTCATCTCGCCTACCTGTGTCGGTTTGCGGTACGGGCACCTTCTCCTGGCTAGAGGCTTTTCTTGGCAGCGTGGGTGCAAGACCTTCGGTACTGTAATTTTCCCTCCCCGTCACAGCTTGAGGTATCAGTGTGCGGATTTGCCTACACACACCTCTCACTGCTTAGACAGGCTATTCCATCAGCCTGCGTCTTTGCCCTCCTGCGTCCCCCCATCGCTCGTAACGGATTACGGTGGTACAGGAATTTCAACCTGTTGTCCTTCGACTACGCCTTTCGGCCTCGCCTTAGGTCCCGACTTACCCTGGGCGGACGAACCTTCCCCAGGAACCCTTAGGCTTTCGGCGGATCAGATTCTCACTGATCTTTTCGTTACTCATACCGGCATTCTCACTTGAATGCAGTCCACCAGTCCTTCCGGTCTGACTTCAACCCGCATTCAACGCTCCCCTACCCAAGTACACTAGGTACATGCCATAGCTTCGGTGGTGTGTTTAGCCCCGTTACATTTTCGGCGCAGAGTCACTCGACCAGTGAGCTATTACGCACTCTTTAAATGGTGGCTGCTTCTAACCAACATCCTGGTTGTCTTCGCAACTCCACATCCTTTCCCACTTAACACACACTTGGGGACCTTAGCTGATGATCTGGGCTCTTTCCCTCTTGACGACGGATCTTAGCACTCGCCGTCTGACTCCCGAGTATACATGCATGGCATTCGGAGTTTGACTGGACTTGGTAACCCTTGCGGGCCCCGCACCCAATCAGTGCTCTACCTCCATGATGCTCAACCTCGAGGCTAGCCCTAAAGCTATTTCGGGGAGAACCAGCTATCTCCGAGTTCGATTGGAATTTCTCCCCTACCCCCACGTCATCCCAGAGCTTTTCAACGCTCACGAGTTCGGGCCTCCAGTGAGTATTACCTCACCTTCACCCTGCACAGGGGTAGATCACACGGTTTCGGGTCTACGACCACGTACTATAGCGCCCCTATTCAGACTCGCTTTCGCTTCGGCTCCGTCTCCTCGACTTAACCTTGCACGTGAACGTAACTCGCCGGTTCATTCTACAAAAGGCACGCCATCACCCCCTAGATCGGGCTCTGACTTCTTGTAAGCGCACGGTTTCAGGTTCTTTTTCACTCCGCTCCCGCGGTGCTTTTCACCTTTCCCTCACGGTACTGCTTCACTATCGGTCGCCAGGGAGTATTTAGCCTTGGCAGATGGTCCTGCCGGATTCCCACGAGGTTTCACGTGTCTCGCGGTACTCGGGATCCGTCTCGGAGGGGATAGACTTTCGACTACAGGGTTGTTACCTTCTACGACGGGCCTTTCCAGACCTCTTCGTCTACCCTATCCCTTTGTAACTCCATGGTGAGACGTCCCACAACCCCAAGGGGCAAGCCCCTTGGTTTGGGCTAATCCGCGTTCGCTCGCCGCTACTGACGGAATCACTGTTGTTTTCTCTTCCTCAGGGTACTTAGATGTTTCAGTTCCCCTGGTGTGCCTCTACATCACCTATGTATTCAGTGATGAGTAACCGAGCATTACCTCGGCTGGGTTTCCCCATTCGGAAATCTCCGGATCAAAGCTCACTTACAGCTCCCCGAAGCATATCGCTGTTCGTCGCGTCCTTCGTCGGCTCCTGGCGCCTAGGCATCCTCCGTGCGCACTTATTAGCTTAACCACGACTCGTACTGTGACAATCGGCGTTAGCCGGTTGTTCTCAGTCGATGTCGACGACACTAGATAAGGCTAGAGATGTTTCATTCTTTCGCGCTTTGTTTCGCTATCCAGTTTTCAAGGTACAAGGATTGAAAAACCATGCTTTCGCTTGGCCTTTCAAAACTGAACACCGAGCAATCATTTACGGTAATCTGTATAGCCCCTAAGGGCTCCTTAGAAAGGAGGTGATCCAGCCGCACCTTCCGATACGGCTACCTTGTTACGACTTCACCCCAATCATCTACCCCACCTTCGGCGGCTGGCTCCCTTGCGGGTTACCCCACCGACTTCGGGTGTTGTAAACTCTCGTGGTGTGACGGGCGGTGTGTGTACAAGACCCGGGAACGTATTCACCGCGGCATGCTGATCCGCGATTACTAGCAATTCCGACTTCATGCAGGCGAGTTGCAGCCTGCAATCCGAACTGAGACCGGCTTTGGTAGGATTGGCTCCGCCTCGCGGCTTCGCGACCCGTTGTACCGGCCATTGTAGTACGTGTGTAGCCCAGGTCATAAGGGGCATGATGATTTGACGTCATCCCCGCCTTCCTCCGGTTTGTCACCGGCAGTCAACCTAGAGTGCCCACCCGAAGCATGCAGTGGGCCGAGGTATGATGATTTGACGTCATCCCCGTTCCTCCGGTTTGTCACCGGCAGTCAACCTAGAGTGCCCACCCGAAGTGCTGGCAACTAAGTTCAAGGGTTGCGCTCGTTGCGGGACTTAACCCAACATCTCACGACACGAGCTGACGACAACCATGCACCACCTGTCTCCTCTGCCCCGAAGGGAGGGCCTATCTCTAGACCGGTCAGGGGGATGTCAAGACCTGGTAAGGTTCTTCGCGTTGCTTCGAATTAAACCACATACTCCACTGCTTGTGCGGGTCCCCGTCAATTCCTTTGAGTTTCAGTCTTGCGACCGTACTCCCCAGGCGGAGTGCTTAATGTGTTAACTTCGGCACCGAGGGGGCGATCCCCCCAACACCTAGCACTCATCGTTTACGGCGTGGACTACCAGGGTATCTAATCCTGTTTGCTCCCCACGCTTTCGCGCCTCAGCGTCAGTTACAGTCCAGAGAGCCGCCTTCGCCACTGGTGTTCCTCCACATCTCTACGCATTTCACCGCTACACGTGGAATTCCGCTCTCCTCTTCTGCACTCAAGTCTCCCAGTTTCCAGTGCGTCACGGGGTTGAGCCCCGCACTTAAACACCAGACTTAAAAGACCGCCTGCGCGCGCTTTACGCCCAATAATTCCGGACAACGCTTGCCCCCTACGTATTACCGCGGCTGCTGGCACGTAGTTAGCCGGGGCTTTCTTCTCAGGTACCGTCATCGGACTAGCAGTTAACTAGCCCTTATTCTTCCCTGGCAACAGAGCTTTACGACCCGAAAGCCTTCCTCACTCACGCGGCGTTGCTCCATCAGGCTTGCGCCCATTGTGGAAGATTCCCTACTGCTGCCTCCCGTAGGAGTCTGGGCCGTGTCTCAGTCCCAGTGTGGCCGTTCACCCTCTCAGGTCGGCTACGCATCGTCGCCTTGGTGGGCCGTTACCCCGCCAACTAGCTAATGCGCCGCAGGCCCATCCACAAGCCACAGCTTGCGCCGTGTTTCCCAAGCCCGAGATGCCCCGGGCTTGCGTATCCGGTCTTAGCATTCGTTTCCGAATGTTATCCCGGTCTTGTGGGCAGGTTGCCTACGTGTTACTCACCCGTCCGCCGCTAAGCTATCCCCGAAGGAATAACTCCGCTCGACTTGCATGTATTAGGCACGCCGCCAGCGTTCGTCCTGAGCCAGGATCAAACTCTCCATAAAAGTTGAACCTTTATCGAAGAGCCTTTCGGCTCAATCTGTATTGCTGGTTTGTTCACCGAAGTGAACGTTTTATTACCGTAAATTACGCTCGATGTTCAGTTTTCAAAGAACAAGCTGCCTATCTTCTGGTTTCTCGTCCGTACTTCGTTCTCCGAAGCAGGAATTACATCTTACCGCGTCCGGCTTACGAATGCAACTATAAGTTTTTACCATTTCGTTCTCGTTGCCGCCATCGCCGCTCTCGCGCCCGCCTCGTCGTCCGAGGCAGGAATTACATCATACCTCGGCCCGCGCGACAACGCAACGCGCAAATTTCCCCATATCGAATCGCGGGTAGGAACGTTCATCGACTTAGACTCCGGGCGAACTCGGGCGTAACGCCTAACCGGCTACTCGCCTACATTTTCGACCGAATCATTAAGTATAGAAAATACGGAGCGCCGATAATGGCAACGATAACGCCGGTAGGCGTGTCCTGCAGCCACATTCTGCTTATCGTATCCGCACCGATGACGAGTAATCCTCCCACCAACGCCGAAGCCGGCACAAGCACTTGATGCTTCGTCCCGACCAACCGCCGGGCCAGATGCGGTCCGATCAGACCGACGAAGCCGATGCTTCCGCTGACCGAGACGCACGCGCCCGCGAGTCCGATCGCGGCGGCCAGCAAGCCGACCTGTTCCCTCGTCACGCGTGCACCGAGGCCGACGGCCATCGTCTGTCCGAGGTTAAGAACGTTAATCGTTCGAGATTTATACATGACATAAGGGATTAATACCGCTAAGAAAGGAAGCACCGCCATCACGAATTTCCAGTCCTGCCCCGAGAAAGTCCCCGATATCCACCGCGCGTAGAACTGATACTGCTCCGCATCGATACGCTGCGTAATGACGATCGTCATCGAGCTGATTCCCGCCGTGATCGCGATGCCGTTAAGCAGCAACCGCGTAGACGAGAAGCCGCGGTGCTTGCGATAGGATAGGCCGAAAACGATGACCGCGGATAAGCCTGCTCCCGCCCATGCAAGGAGCGGCAGCAAGTACACCGGCGATGCAGCAGGCGAAGCATAGAAAGCCGTGAACGCAAGCACGAACAACCCCGCTCCTGCGTTAATGCCGATAATCCCGGGCTCCGCCAGCGCATTGCGGGTGATCGCCTGCAGGACGCACCCGGCAACGCCGAGTCCCGCTCCGACCAATACCGATAACACGATGCGCGGCAACCGAAAAGTGAAAAGGATTAAATCCTGATCGCTCGTTCCCTCGCCGAACAACGTGCGCAGAACCTCTATTGGAGTAAGCCGAATAGACCCCGTATTCATGCTGACCAAGAAAACGGCGACTATGAGAACGGAGAGAATCGTAAACATGATCGTGATCCGTCTGCGTTCGCGCTTCTGAGAATCCGATAGGACGTATGTATCTTGAATCATAGCGATCTTTCCTCCTTGCGGGCCAGGTAAAGGAAGAAAGGAACGCCGATAATGGCGATCAGCGCGGCGACCGGCACTTCGGAGCCCGGATTGATCATCCTGGCCGCTAAGTCGGCTATAATGACGAGCAGCGCGCCAAGCACGGCCGAGCAAGGAATGATCCAGCGATAATCGACGCCGACTAACTTGCGCGTAACGTGAGGGATCAACAGGCCGACGAACCCGATCGCTCCGGCTACGGCTACGGCTGCGCCCGCCAAGATGAGGACGATCGCAAGTCCCGCCAGCTTGACTCGTCCCGAGCGGAGGCCAAGTCCGCGCGCGACGTCTTCTCCCAAGCTCAATAGCGTAATCGACCGGGAGAGCGCGATCGCTCCCAGAAGCGCAACGGCTACCCATGGGAACATGATCTCTAGCTGCGACATGCGAATGCCGGCGATCGCCCCCGCATACCAGAAGGACAAGTCTTTACCGATGCGGTAATACAGCGCGATCCCTTCGCTTATCGCCGTGAGCAGCGCCGTGACCGCAGCGCCGGCAAGCACGAGCCGCACGGGCGTCATCCCGCCCCTGGCCATCGAGCTTAGGCCGAACACTAATACGGCACCCACGCCAGCGCCCAGAAAAGCAATGAGAAGAAGTACATTGAACGATACCCCTTGGAAGAACGCGAAGACAAGCGCTAGGGCGAACCCGGCGCCGGCCGTCAATCCGAGCAGGCTGGAATCCGCGAGCGGGTTGCGGGTCATCCCTTGCATGATCGCTCCGGCAACCGACAAGCCGGCACCGATAATCGCTCCGCCCAGCACCCTCGGAAGCCGCAACGCACGGATGATTTGATGCTCGCCCGAATCCGGATCGAAGCGGAAGATCGCCTCCCACACCGTGATGAGCTTAATGTCCTGATATCCGTAATTGACGCATATTGCGATCCCGAGCGCCAGAGCAATCAAGCCGATGACGATGATTGCCGTCCCCGTCCAAGGACGCGCGTATATTTGGTTCATCGCGTCGGCCGTTCGAACGTCGACTTCCGCGCCTTGCTGACTGTTCGTCCCCATAACTGCCACCTTTGTTCGTTGCATCGTGCTTGAAGAGCCCGTGAATCCGTTCCTTCATTGTATTTGATAATAATTCTCAGCGTCAACACGGGACTCTGCGAGTCGCTTGCGTTTAGGCTAGTTTGCGGTATTTTCGGATGGCGGATACTGGCTAGGCCAAAGTTGAAATTGCTCTGCGAGTCGCATTATATGAACGAATTGGTGAAATGCTGAGTAAAACCTGACTTTTCATGAATTGGTCATTGACTTCGAACGATCATGGGCGGATAATACTTCGCATGCGAAATAATTAAGGAGAATGCTATTGGACGACAATCACAGCAAACTGCAGCAAATTTTGAACACGCACCGTGAAATTAATAAAGCGTTTCTTCATTTATTGCATAAAGCCGCTACCCAGCACGGAATCTCCCCCGTGCAGCTTATCGTTCTCGGCAAATTGTCCGAACATCCGAATATTCGATTATCCGACCTTGCCGACAGAATGAGCATCGGCAACTCTACAATGAGCGGAATTATCGATCGTATGGTCAAAGCCGGCTACGTCTCGCGTGAACGAACGGAAGCCGACCGCAGGGCGATGACGCTGAACTTGACGGACAAAGGCTGGGAGTTGAGGGAGGCCACCGAGGAGACGAGGATTGCGATGCTTGAGCCGCTGCTGCAGCTTTCCGATCAGGATCTTCTGGAGTGGCATCGCCTTCAGAAAGAAATTATTCGCATTATTAAAACGAGCTAGAGAGGAAGTACAGTATGACTAAAATGGTTACAGAAACGTTGCGAAGAGGTCCGATTATGGCTTCCTTGCTTATCGCCGCATTCGTGGCGCTGCTAAGCCAGACGGTACTGAACGTCGCTTTGCCTGTGATGATGAAGGATCTCGACGTTACCGAGAATACGATCCAATGGCTGTCCAACGGCTATATGCTCGTCAACGGCGTGCTTGTGCCGATCAGCGCTTATTTCATTAACCGATTCACGACGCGGCGTTTGTTCCTGATTGCTTCGATCTTATTCGCGGTCGGGACGCTCCTATGCGCCATTTCCCCCAACTTCGGAATTCTGATGACCGGTCGGCTCGTGCAAGCGGCGGGCGCGGGCATCCTCATGCCGCTCATGTCGATCGTCGTCCTTACGATTTTCCCCGTGGAAGAACGCGGGAAAGCGATGGGCCTCATGGGGATCGCGATGATCTTCGCGCCGGCCGTCGGTCCGACGTTGTCCGGCTGGATCGTCGAGCACTATGATTGGCGACTGCTGTTCTACATCATCCTGCCGCTTGCCGTCATCGCGGTAGTCTTCGGTGCTTATGCCATGAAAAACGTCATTCAGACCTCTAATCCGGATTTGGACGTTCTTGGCGTTATTCTGTCTACGCTTGGCTTCGGCGGATTGCTGTACGGCTTCAGCGACGCCGGCCGAGACGGCTGGAGCAGCTCGATCGTTATCGCCTGCTTAGTCGTAGGCGGTATATCTTTGCTGCTTTTCATCACGAGATCGCTCTTGACCCGGAAACCGTTGCTTGAATTCCGCGTGTTCCAATATTCGATGTTCTCTCTTACGACGCTCATTAACGTCATTGTTACGATGGCGATGTTCTCGGCTATGATTCTGTTACCGATCTTCCTGCAGAACATTCGCGGATTCTCGCCGATCGAATCGGGCTTGCTCCTATTGCCCGGCGCGATTCTGATGGGGATCATGTCGCCGATCACGGGAATGATCTTCGATAAGATCGGCGCCCGCTGGTTGGCCGTTATCGGTCTGGCGATCACTGTGGCCACGACGTACGAATTCAGCGACCTGCACATCGATTCTTCCTATAGCCACATGATGCTGCTCTATACGCTGCGCATGTTCGGGATGTCGATGCTCATGATGCCGATTCAGACGGCAGGACTTAACCAGCTCCCTCGGCGCCTGAACGCCGACGGCTCCGCGATGTCCCAGACGCTGCGGAACGTCGCAGGCGCGCTCGGCACCGCTTTGCTCGTGACCGTTATGACGAACCGTGCAAGCTCTCATGCGAAGACGCTTATGGCCGGCGGAGAGACCGATCCCGTGCAGATTCAGATGCTATCGACGACTTACGGAATCAACCAGGCGTTCTTAGTCGCTACATGGATGACGGTAGCCGCACTCGTGCTTGCGTTCTTCATTAGAAAAGTCAAGCCTCAGGAAACGCCGCAGCAAACTCCATCCCCATCGGAAGCGCAGGCGCAGCAATAATACGAAAGGTGGAGCAAGGGTTGTCCTTGTCCACCTTTTTCTTTTGGCGCCCCTATTCCCACATGGATACGCCGCTGTAACGTTGTCTGGCAACGCTAATTCGACTCTGTCCCGGAAGTCCGCCGAAGTAACGTTGTCTGGCAACGCTAATTCGACACAGTCCCGATGCTACTCCGCAGTAACGTTGTGTGACAACGCTAATTCGACTCTGTCCCGGAGCTACGCCGCTGTAACGTTGTCTGGCAACGCTAATTCGACTCTGTCCCGGAAGTCCGCCGAAGTAACGTTGTCTGGCAACGCTAATTCGTCACAGTCCCGGAGCAACTCCGAAGTAACGTTGTGTGGCAACGCTATTTGTGTAACAAACTAATGTCTCCAGTTCCTGCTTGCACTTAGCTGATATCGATGAATTCGTTGATTGCCGGACGCAGCTTCAAGAATGTTCATCTGGATAAGGGATTGAAGAGTAGCTCTTGTAAAATTGTGTTTCTTTCCGAGTATATTTCGAGCATCTTCCGCAGTAAACGGGATAGCTGAACGTATAGCCACCCGTACAAGTTCACGCTGATAAATGTTCAAATCACGCATAAACGTGTCTTCTTTGCCATACCAGCACACAAGCATTCTGCGAATCGTATTCTGACAAGCGTCGGAATTTTCTTTAAGCTTGTCAATCGAGAATCGAAGGATATTCCAATTGGATAGCACGATCTCGTTCTGACGATCAAGCGCACGCGAGAATTGATCTCTATCAATATCTCGAGCATGGGAACTAAAACCATCCGCTTCCGAAGCAGTTGGTTTTAGTTTTAAATCTAGGATAAAGGCAATATCAATAAAATATCGTTCGCCATTGATTCCTATAAATTCATACTCCGGATGTAAATGCTCTAGCGTTCCTAGCACGGGCCACCATCCTTGTTCTAGCAACAACTTTTCCCCGAAACCATGACGCTTGTTCAATCTACGCAGTCTCTCTCCACCAGCTGAAGCTTTGTGCATATCCAGCCATTTTACATACGCATTTTCGAAGTTACTCATTACTCGCCACTCCTCCTTAGGATAAAAAAATAACCGCCCAACTCCCGAATCGGGAATTGGACGGTGTGCTTCACGCGTTTGTCAAAATTATACTTAAAATTAACTTATTGTGCAACATTCAGCATTGTGTGATAACGCTAATTCGACTCAGTGCAAGAGGTGTGCCGCAGTAACGTTGTGTGGCAACGCTAATTCGACTCTGTCCCGGAAGTGCGCCGCAGTAACGTTGTGTGGCAACGCTAATTCGACTCTGTCCCGGAAGTGCGCCGAAGTAACGTTGTGTGGCAACGCTAATTCGACTCTGTCCCGGAAGTGCGCCGAAGTAACGTTGTATGGCAACGCTAATTCGACTCTGTCCCGGAGCTACTCCGAAGTAACGTTGTATGGCAACGCTAATTCGTCACAGTCCCGGAGCTACTCCGAAATAACGTTGTATGACAACGCTAATTCGACTCTGTCCCGGAAGTGCGCCGCAGTAACGTTGTGTGACAACGCTAATTCGTCACAGTGCCGGAGTCCCCGGACTAAATCGACTTGATCATGATCATCTCGAGCGGTTCGTTGGGCAGCAACAAACATCCGGCGTCTTTGTAGCCGAGCTTCCGGTAGAAGTGTTGCGCTTCTTCGTTCGACTGTGTCGAAGTCATGACGAGCCGGAAGCCCCGCCTGCGCATTTCGCCCTCCCAGTGCAGGACGACTTGCTTGCCAATACCTTGTCCCCGATGCGGTTCGTCGATCCAGATCATGTTCATGAACGGCGTATTATCCCAGAAGTATCCGTACCTCATCCAGCCGATCGTCGTTCCGTCCGCATCACGCAGCATGTAAATCTCTCGATTGTCTATTTTCTGCCGGACAAGAGAATGGGGCAAATGGCGATCTCTCTCGCATATGACTTCATAATCTTTGTCGGTAGCCCATACAATATTCATCTACTACACCTCATGTATATGGTACAATAATCCGTAAATTTCTACCTAATAAGGAGTTGTTGAGGCGATGGCGCACTATTTATTCGATCAACTCGCGAAAGCGCGCGGCATTACGTTAAAGACGATGGATGGCGTTACGGAAGAGATAGCCGACCGCATTCCGGAAGGGTTCCGTAACCATATCCGCTGGAATCTCGGACACCTTTACGTCGTCCAAGAAAGGTTTGCTTTCCAATATGCCGGTCTGCCGCTGCATATGCCGAACGGCTTCAAGGAGCTGTTCGAATACGGAACGACGCCCCTGACTCCTCCGGCTAGCGTAACGCCGCCTACCCTGCCCGAGCTGGAGACGCTGCTGCGCAATCAATCGCAACGTATTCAGGTCGAGCTGGCCGATCGAATGCAAGAAGCGGTCGTTCCGCCGTACACAACGTCCGCAGGCTTTGTTCTAGGGACGCTGGAGCAACTGTTGAGCTTTAACCTCTATCATGAGGGAATGCACGTAAGCGTCATTAAACACTATAAAAAGCTGCTTGGCGTCTAAACGAACACTCTCTTCGCGCAACCAACGGCTTTATTGCTGAATTCCTTCAAGTAGTCTATGTATGTTCCTTTGGCATCCCCGTAGTTTCCTACTCGGTTAACCATGCGCACGACCACTAGATCGAGCTCCGGAACAACCAAGACGAGCGGCCCGTATACGCCTACGATCTCATAAGAGTCCTTGGGGACGTCTTGGCCGATCAGGCACTCGGCCGCTTCTCCTTTCTTCACTAGCCATAAGCATCCGTTACGCGGATACATGGCCGGCAGCCAGGCGGGCGTCTGCACGGTGATCGCCGTGCGGACGACGGGCTCCGGCACGATCGTCTTGCCGTTGATACGGCCAAGCTTCAGGTGCAAATACCCCCAGTACGCCAGTTCTCTAGCCGACGTGAATAGGTTGCCGCCGCTCCCGTCATTCCTCGGATCCAATATGATGGCGGAACCATGATCGCCGACGACGGGGACAAGCTTCTCCGACGGCGTCGTCTGCCATCTGGTCTCCCTTAGGCCCATTGGTTGGAAAACCCGGGTCTCGAGCAACTCCGCAATGGAAGAGCCCGTCGCTTGCCGGAGCAAATCGCACAGCAGGTCTATGCCCAAGTTGTTGTAGTCCCAGGCCAAACCCGGGTCGAATATTCTGGCGAGTCGTCCGTTAACGTCCAGGGTTATTCCGTGCGTATGGGTAAGCAGATGCCGGATCGTTACGCCTTCCAGAGCGACCCGATCATCTTGCTCCGCCGTAATATGGTTCAGTACCGGGTCGTCGAACGATCGGATAGCGCCATCGTGGAGAGCCCATGCCGCAGCCAACCCGAGATAGCTTTTGCGTACGGAAGCGACGTTGTACTGCGAATCGGCCTCGGTCGGCCTTGAACCAGCTACTCCGCGATAATGCTCCGCGACGACTTGATCGTTCTGGATCACGAACAGCGCGCAGGAAGTGCCTCCGTTCGAACGGTTGATACGCTCGACGTAAGAGATTAACTCATCGTACGCCGGCGACGGGTTGCCGCTTAACAAGTGCCTTCTCCTCCCCGTTAATCAATTGAATCTTGCCGTATCGCGATTCCGTGTCGCTCTCAATAGTCCTGATACTTTCTTATATCCGTGACGGATTTATCGATAATCCGGCTCATCTTTAGCAAATATCACTCGCTTCTTCGTGTATAATCTAACTATTCCACAATTACCCAATCGGCGATGAACAAATCTTGCTATTTTCTTTCGCCTAATAAGGAGCGCAACATGCGTGCCCAGTCTCTCTTACATACGATCGAAGCCGTCGTTGACCATATAGAAGCGAATATAAAGTCGCCGATCTCATTGGAATCGGTTGCGGCTCATATGCACATCTCCAAATTCCATCTTCACCGGATCATGCGTTCCGCGACGGGCATGCCGCTTGCCGAATACATCAGGGCGCGCAAGCTGTCGCATAGCGTCCCGATGCTGTTTCAACCCGAGCTGCGAATCATCGACATATGCGCGGAGTACCATTTTCAGTATGAGCAGACGTACATACGCGCCTTCAAGAAACAGTTCGGCGTCACTCCGGCCGCGTTCCGCACCCAAACCGAAGGCTTGCGGATCGTCGAGAAATACGACGTGTCTCGTCTCGCGGGCGTGGCCGGCGGCGTCGTGTTCGAGCCTTCCTTCGTCGTCAAGCCTGCGTTCACGGTCGTCGGGCTGACCTATCTCATTCATGCAAAGACGAATTTAACCAACAAGACGGCGACGCACGTCGGCAACTACTACTTCTACCAACATCGTCCGCTTATCCCGAATCGGAATCATGACACCGTCTATATCGGACTAACGGAGATGGTCGCCGATCCGGAGTATTCCGAATATACGCCGTCCTCCGAGGTTCACTCCACCCGCGGCGTACCGGATGGCTACTCGATCAAGCAACTGCCCGCGAACACTTACATCGTCTTTAAATACGTCGGCGACTTCCATGCGAACCTGATTACATTCAGCCATCTTAAACAATTGTGGGAGTATATCGACCGATGGCTGCCGACGTCGCCTTACTATCATTGCGCGCCGTATTTCTTCGAGCACATCGATCTGGCGGTTGCCAGGGAGGATTATTGCGAGGTAGAGTTGTTTATTCCCGTTAATAGTCCCCGCCGGCCTGACGACGGCGGGGTTAGACGACCTCTATTCGATCAACGCGACAAGGTAAACCAAAGATAAGAACAAACAGAGAGGGCTGTAATATTTCGTATCGTTAACGGCGAACGGCGTATGTTTAACCCGTTTAAAGAACCCGACGTATTTGAATTCGCCGATCGCCCTTAGGAAGAAGACGAACGCGCATACGATGCAGATGAACCGGATATACGAGTTCGCGTCCATGAACGTGACGATCCGAGTCTGCAATAGCAGCGCCGCGCAGGCAATGAGCAACGCTATGGCGACGGCGACCGTCTCCGGCACTCTCGGCCTGAACAACGCTTCTCCGCCGGGCTTGCGAGGTATTGCCGCCGCGCCTCCCCGCCTGCCGCCGAATGCCCAATACACATGGATAAAGCTAAGCGCGAAGAGAAGGAATGCCGCCACAGACCCGAGAATCCCATTCACGTTAATCACCCTCCAACAATGGTCGTTTTACCATAGTTTAACATGCTATTTCGGCGGCGAACCGGCGCGCTTTGACAAATATGTGGCTGTTTGCGGGTTGTACGAGATATCGTATTAAAAGGAGTCTGTAAGGGGCTGAATCCGGCATTTGCACGAATTATCGCACAAGCAGGGGGCGTGGTTGGCTGATTCGGGGATTTTGTACGACTTATCGTACAAAGCGGCACGCGGAGGTGACTGGCTCGGGAATTTGTACGAATGATCATACAAGAGGCGAAAAAGGCTAGCAATCGCGAAAATAAAAAAAACGGAATCCCCTTCGAGGGACTCCGGTATGGCAAAGAGATATTTCATCCGCGAATCGGAGGCATGCTGCGCAGCGATACGGCGAGCCGGTTCCAGCTGTTGATCATGATGATGGCGCCGATGAGATCGCAGATGCCCTTGTCGTCCCAATGCTTGCGGAGACGAGCGAACAATTCGTCGCTGACGTGGCGGGACGGGAGCAGCGTCAGCGTCTCGGCAAGCTCAAGCGCCGCGCGCTCCTCGTCGGAGTAGAGCGGGGCTTCGCGCCATGCCGCCAAGCAATGGATGCGTTGCTCGGTCTCGCCCTTCGAACGCGTCTCATGCGTGTGCATGTCCAGGCAGTAGGCGCAGCCGTTCAGCTGGGAGACGCGGATTTTGACAAGCTCGACCAGCTTGAAGTCCAAGCCGGCTTCGCTCGTGTATTGCTGCAGATTCAGCATGCGCCGGAATAGCTCGGGCGCGACCTTCGTGTAATCGATGCGTTGTTCCAAAGTCGTCGTTGTCATGGATGGTTCCTCCTTAAGAGTTGCAATAGGATTGTTGAAGCTTGCATAACCTATGACAACTTAGGATTCCCGTTTGTGACGCTTTACGCGCGAATCCGAATAAGTTTATCCGGATTCTGTATCCAGTACACCGCGACGATCCGATTCGAGTCGTCCAAGGCAACGGTCATCGTCTTCTTGTTGCTCGGACGGCGATGCAAGAGTCCCGGCTGTCCGTTCACGAGCACCGGCGACCATTCCCCGGACAGCGACCCTTTTCTGAACAACCCTTGGAAAAACGCCGCCACTCTGTCGCCCCCGTAGATCGGCCGAACGGCCGTACGAACTTTGCCTCCGCCGTCGGAGACGAGCATCGCTTCCTTCGCCAGACGCGCGGTCACTTCGCTGAAATCCCCGTCGCGCGCGGCCTTCAGGAAGGCCAGCATCCATGCCGACGCATGCCCGGGATCCGGCCGTTCCGCCGCACGCGGCACGTCCTTCAGCTTGGCGGCAGCGCGGGAGTACAGCTTGCGGCAGCCGACTTCCGTCTTGTCCAACATCTCGGCGAGCTCCCCGTACTCATAGCCGAACGATTCCCGCATCACGTACACCGCGCGTTCGGCAGGCGTCAATCGTTCGAGCATCACGAGCCATGCGTAGGACACATCGTCTCGGCTTGCTAACTGTTCTTCCGGTCCGGGCACTGCCGCTTCGACGATCGGCTCGGGCAGCCAAGGTCCGACATAGTGCTCCCTGCGCCTTCGGGCAGACTTCAGAATATTAAGGCAGCGATTCGTCGTTAATTTGGCCAAATACGCTTTCGGATGCTGCATCTCGACGGGCTCTGCGGCGGCGAGCCGCTCGAATACATCCTGCACCGCGTCCTCGGCATCGGATACCGAACCGAGCATCCGGTAGGCGATCCCCCTCATCCGGCTTCCGTATTCCTTATATAAAGCTTCATACATCGCGCTTCACCTCGATCGTCGCTTCGGGCGCGTAGTCCCGCTACCTAATAGGTTCCGCAGGTTGCGTTATTGTGACAGCTTCGCGTTCATGCGCTCTTGCACCCGCTTCGGGGCGACTTTCGCGGCTTTGCTGCCGAGCAGCTTCCAATACTGCTTGTAGTGACCCTTGGCGGCGGTTTTCTGCCCGAGCGACCATTCCGCGTCCGCAAGGTTCAAGTAAGCGACGACCCTTCCGGGCACGAGTTTAATCAGATTCGCCAGAATGGGTTTCGCTTCTTTATTCCGCCCGGCTAAAGTCAGGAAATAAGCATAATCGTTCAGAATAACCACGTACTTATCGAAGCCGATCGTCGGAGGATTAAAAGCATCCGGCTCGCCTACGATCTCGGCTATCGTCACCTTGCCGCCGGCATAGTCGATCAGATAGGTATCCCCGTACTGCCGCAAGCCGTAATCCAAGTATCGGATCGCCGTCTTCACGTCTTTGTTGTAGAAGGCAAGCGCCTTGTCGTAAGACAGCAGCAAAGCCGGACCGGCGAGCTCGTAATATTCTTGGTAGAAGCCCGGGTACTCTACCCACCCTTCCGCTTCTTGGGCCAGCAGGCCCTTCATGTCCTTCTTCTCGATCAGCTTGCGCTTCGCATCGTAGAACCGCTGGGTCGGATCGTCGTATTCATGCGATAGAACGCGCAACGTCTTGCCGTTCCACTCGAGTACCGCCAAGGACGAGAAAGCCCTAAACGGCGCTTGCGACCACACGTTCAGCCGGTCCCTCTGATACGTAACGTTTAATTTGGAAGTGTTAATGAACAACGACCCTTCGTCCGTGCCCCCGGATACGCGCGCAAGCAGCGTGAACTGCGTCGCCTTGGCATTGGCAGCCAGCAACAGGAGCTCGATTTCGTCGCCGGTATAGATGAATGCCGCGAATGCTCGCGTATACCCGGTCGGCAAGCCGCCCAACGACACCTCCATCATCGGGACGGTTCCCCAATCGGCTGTTTCTTGATTCGCCGGCTTCATTTCTTTCGCAATAAACTTGCTTAGCGCCGCGGCGATGGCTTCTCCGTTCGGGAGATCCTCGACATAGACGGCTTGCTCAGGCTCCTTCTGGATGACGGCCGTTCCGGCGCCTGCAGCCCGCGCGATCGGCGCAACCTGAATAAGCGCGCCGGCAATCGCGAGGCCGAGCGCCGCTATCGATACTTTGCGAGTCCAACTCTTTATCCCTGCCATGTACGTTTCCACCTTTTCTACAATCTCTCGAGTACGGCAGCTACGCCATCCTCATCGTTGCTGGCCGTGACTTCGTCGGCAATGGCTTTGAGTTCGTCGATCGCGTTCCCCATCGCCACCGAATATCCGCACGCGCGGGCAAGCCCCAGATCGTTATGATCGTCGCCGAAAGCCATGACGGAATCCATCTCGAAGCCATAGCCCCGGCATAGTTTCAAGACGGCTTGCTCCTTCGAAGCGTTCGGAGGCATCACCTGCACGAGCCGATTGTTATCCGTGTACAGGATATGGGCCAGGTGGCGGAACGAATCATATAGCGGAGTACCCTCGAATGCGCCGGACAGCAGTATTTTCGTCGCGTCGCGTTGTTTGAATTCGTCTAATGGTATAACGATCGGATTCGCCTCCGCGTTCATCGTGACGCGATAATCGTGTTCCCGCAGGCTGAACCATTCGTCGCGAACCTCCATCGACAATTCCAAATCCGGATGGCGCTTCAGACAATAGTCCGTAATCTCCGCCGTAACCTCGGACGGAATCGATTCGTGGAAAGCCGTGTTCGTGTGCGGACAGTACGCCTGCGCACCGTTGTAATAGATGAAAGAAGCGATTTCGAGCAGTGCGTCGGGAAGAAACCGCTTGACCGCTCTGGGCGGCCTGGCGGTGGCGAAGACGATCTTCATCCCTTTGCGGTAACAAGACATCACGGCCGCCAGATTGCGCTCGGATACTTCTTTGTTCGAATTCAGAAGCGTCCCGTCCAAGTCCAATACGATTACGCGATAGTTGTTCATGCCCGCCTCCCGTGAACTGCAGTCGATTGCTTCTTTGAAGATTCATTTTATCTTAACACAGCAAATTTTGTCACAACGGCAAATCGTTAACAAGCACGACAAAAACCGAGACTGCGGCGAGTCTCGGCATCTCTCCTTGGTCTTCTCCTTATTGACGCATATCGGCGGGGAAAATGCCGCTTAAATCGATCGCAAGGCAAGGAACGGTTGCGGACACCAACGTTTCGGTTTCCTGCAAAGTCGCCGCCAACTCGTAATGTTCTTCCCTCAGCACGAATTGGTCGACGGTCCGATACATCGGATCAGCCAGCCAGTACTCCTTGACTCCGAATTGCTCGTACAGCTTCTTCTTAACCGTCTTGTCGTGACGTCCCGTGCTCTCGGACAAAATCTCCACGAGCAAATCCGGCACGCCGAAGACGAAACCGTCCCTGATGATATCCAACCGCTCACGCGAGATGTAAATGACATCCGGCTGCACGATGTTCTCTTCATCGAAGTGCACATCCATCGGCGCCAATAGGATCTCTCCCTCCTGACAACAAGCGCCATGGAACGCCAGATAAAAATTCGTGAGAATCTTCTGGTGCGCGTACTTAGGAGAGGACAGAAAATCATATCGCACTCCGCCGATAATCTCGTACCGTTCATCGATCAAAGAGTAGCTCTCCTGCTGCTCTTTTACTTTCGCAGGGCGTTCCGGGGGCTTGGACCGACGCATCGCTATGCTCCTCCTTCGCTCATCTCATAAGAAACACCCGCAAAGAAACACCGATTCCGTGTTCGACTTTGCGGGGTGCTTCCCTGCCGTTTATTTTCCTTATTATGGTCATTTATGCGCGAATATGTCAAGACTTCCCCCGGTTCGGTTGCATCATGCTTCCGCGTTCTTCTGAATCTTGCTAGGGTTGTTGATCTTATACGGGACGGGATGCTTCAGCAGCTTCTTCGCCGCGATCTTCGCGTCGAAAACGAGCTTATCGCCGACCGCGAGCTCGAGCTTCTTCAGCGTGGCGCTGTGGCTCGACCAGGCATCCCCGACTTCGAGCGCCGGCTCCAAGATCGCCACCGCTTCATAGATCACGACTTCGTCGTCTTCCTCGGTAAAATGGTTCGGCACCGTCGTAAACTCCTTGACGATCGCCGTCATCTTGACCTTCTCTTCGGGCAACTGCAGCTTCTGCTTCTTGCCGCCCTTAGCCGCGGGCTCTTTCGCCGCCTGGGGTTTCGCCGGTTCCGCCGCTGCCGGCTTAGCAACCGGCGCTGCAGCCACGGCTTCCGTTGTCGCTTGGGCAGCCGCCTCTTGAGGCTCTTCATCCGCAGCCGTTGTCGCCTCGCCCCCGCTGTCCGTCGCCGATCCCCGCTGTCCGAAGCTTGCCGCCTGCATCTCTTTCAAATAAGAAGGATGGATGCAATGAAGCCGACCGTTATCGAACGAGATGACCGCAGTGACGGAATCTACGTATCCGACGACGTTGCACGTCCAGGACTGTCCCGCTCTTTTGTACGCGAACGTCTTCGTCTTCGCCGCTTTCTCGGAAAGCAGTCCCCACTCCCGGCATTTATCCAACTCTTCTTCCCCGTCCGAGAAAGACGTATAGCCGCCGCTCGGCTCGATCGCGAATGCATAGCTCATCGTTCATCCACCTTTAGTAGAATAAATGAATTGCGCCTCTTTACCGTTCATTGTAGCGATAGGGTCGCACGATTTCAAATTAAACAGAGGAAAATCGATCATTCATGTTCGTCGCGGGCGTCCATTTAGTTGAGGGCGAAAAGTGACCTACTTCACACTTCTGTCCGTAAGCTCGGGTTATACTTCCAAGTATTACGCTGTTACGGGGAGAAGTGCTCTATGAATAAAAAAGACTTGCCTCTTGTCTATTCCTGTTCCGGATGTTCCTCGGCGGCTCAGACCGCTAACCTGATTGCGATCGCCATGGATCGAGCGAATATCGCCGAAATGTCCTGCATCGCCGGTGTCGGAGGCGACGTCAAGCCGCTCGTCAGAACGGCTAAGTCGGGACGCGACATCATTGCCATCGACGGTTGCCCGTTGGCCTGCTGCAGGAGTTGTCTGGCTCGGCACGACGTTAAACCAAAGCATCATTTCGATCTATCGGACTTTGACGTACCCAAGCGGCTCGGAGAAGATCCTAACCCGGATCTCTTCCAGAGCGCCTACAATCGGATTGTAGAATCCATAAAATGACCGCTAAGAACAATAAATTCCCATGCCCGTGCGTTCCAGCGATGGATTCTTGTCCGGCGTAAAAATACAGATAAGGGATTTCACGTTCTCCCGTGAAATCCCTTCTTCAACATATAGCTGCCGATGACGTTAACGATGCCGTACAAGACGACGGACATGAGCGCAAGCATGCAGATGCTTACCATGACCATATTCATCTGGAATACTTGACCCCCATAAATAATTAAGTACCCTAATCCCGCCTTCGACGACAGAAACTCGCCCATAATGACGCCTACGAGCGTCAATCCGACGTTAACCTTTAACGTGGCGATCAAATTCGGGACGCTTGCGGGCAGCATCACCATTCGCAGCATCTGCAGCCTCGTCGCGCCGAACGATTCCATGAGCTGAAGCTTCGTCCTCGCGAGTTCCTTGAAGCCGTTCTCCACCATCATGATCGTGACGATGAGCGAGATCGCCACGGCCATCCCGTAGACGGAGTACTCATCGCCCAGCAATATATAGAAAATCGGGCCAAGCGCCACTTTAGGAAGCGCGTTCAGCACGACCATATAAGGCTCCAACACCTTCGAAGCGTAAGTCGACCACCAGAAAAGAACGGCGATCAGCGTGCCCAACACCATGGAGACGACGATTCCGATGACCGTCTCGGTCGCGGTAACCCGGGTATGCATGAAGAGGGAGCCTTCGAACCCGAGTTCGCGGAACGTCGTCACCAGCTTCGACGGTTGACTCGTCAGCAGCGGGTCGACCCATTTCAATCTGGCCGCCAGCTCCCATAAGCCAAGGAAGGCGGCAAGAATCAACAAGCGCGACAGGAGTATACCCCACCACGCCCGCTTCTGCGATTTCAAGTAACGGCTATAGCCGGGGGACGGATCGGGTCTTTTATCTTGAGACGATGGCATGCCCATCAAGATCCTTCCATATGGAATTGAAGTATTCGTTGTACTTGCCCGCCTCCCGTTTCTTCCACGGAGACAGCCCTTCGCCTTCCTCGAACCGGATCGGATAAGCGGCGATGATGGAGCTCGGCCGCTTCGACATGACGAGCACGCGGTCGGCCATGCTGATCGCCTCCGAGATGTCGTGCGTCACGAGCACCGCGGTTTTGCCCTGATCCTTAATAATTCGGAATACGTCCTCCGCCAGCGTCAGCCGGGACTGATAGTCGAGCGCCGAGAACGGTTCGTCGAGCAGCAGAATGTCCGGATCGGTGACGAGCGTCCGGATGAGCGCGACGCGCTGGCGCATGCCGCCGGACAACTGATCCGGATTGTGTCCGGCGAACCCGGACAATCCGTACCGTTCCAGCAGCTCGCGTGCCCGCCGTGCGGCCCGCTCTCGGTCCATATGCCGAATCTCCGCGCCGACGAGCAGGTTGCTCAGCACGTCCCGCCATTCGAATAGATGGTCGCGCTGAAGCATATACCCGACTTTCGGGGAGACGCCGTCCGTCTCGCGACCGTCGATAAGCACGCGGCCGGAAGTCGGCTTCAGCATACCGGAGATGAGGGAGAGCAGCGTGCTTTTGCCGCAGCCGCTCGGCCCTACGATGCTGATGAACTCTCCCGGCTCGATCTCCATGTTGACGCCGCGCAGCGCTTCCGTCTCTTGCTTCGGGGTGAAATAGCTCAGACTGACGTCACGCACGCCGATTATGCTCATGCCGATTACTCCACGTCGATCTTTTCGGCGAATTTCATATCGGCGACGTCGTTCAAGTCGCTCACTTTATCTTCCGCCTTCAGAACGCCGTTCTCGATCAGCACGGCTTGCAGCGAATCGAATTGATCCTTCGTCATGACCGGGTCGGTCGTCCACGTGCCCTGCTCTTTGTACCGATTAACCGATCGAATGATCAGTTCGTTGGACGTTCCTTCGAAGAACGGGGCGAGCGCCTTCGCGATATCGTCATCCGATGCCGTCTGCAGCCATGCGGCGCCTTTAGCCACCGCGTTGGAGAACCGCTGAATTACGTCCGGATGATTCTTGATATAATCCGAAGTCGCTACGTACGATGTCTCCGGGTAATCGCCGTACGCTTCGCCCATGGAAGCCGCGTAGTACGCTTTGCCTTCCAGGATCAGCGTCGATGCGACGGGCTCGAACAGCTGGATGTAGTCGCCTTGGCCGCTCGTGAACGCTCCCGCGATCGCCGGGGAAGCGATGTTCGTCACGACGTTAACGTCTTTGACGCCTTCCTTGAGCAGCGTCGAATTGAGCACCATCTGCGGCGAGCTGCCCGGACGCCAGCCGATGACCGTCTTGCCCGCCAAGTCGCTCCACTGGAAGTCGTCGGCCGGTTCGCGTGACAGCAAGAACGATCCGTCCTTCATCGTCAACTGGTAGAAGATTTTCAGCGTCTTGTCGCCTTTCTGATTATGAATGTAGATGGCCGTCTCCGGACCGACGAGCGAGATGTCCGCCGTTCCCGCGAGCAAGGCTGCCGCGCCTTTGTCGGAGCCTTGGGCCGTATTCAAATCGAGCGCGATGCCTTCTTCCTCGAAGAAGCCTTGCGACATGGCGATGTAATGCGGCGCGTAGAAAATCGAACGAATGACCTCGGAGAACTTCACGGTCGTCTGCTCCGATCGGTTATCGTTGTTGCCCCCGCAAGCCGCCAACACGACGATCATGATCGCCGTCAGCGCAAGCGATGCGGTCTTCCTCCATCGTTTCATGGGCTAATCTCTCCCTTGTCGGTATTCCGGTGTAATAACAATCTATGGTCGTTCGCCCAGTCAGGTTCGGGATTTCGCGATTTTCATGCTCCATTCCCGTCCGGTTGCGGTTTGGTGCAATAGCCATAACCAATTTCGCGCGTTAAGCTGGATTATCGCCTAGTCTATGTGCGGAGGAGGTTATCGGTTCGGCGTTACGCAACCTCGACACTAACTGCAGGAATGGCAGGTATTCCAATCGAGGGGATACTCCTTGACCTGTAACGGTACGAAGTGCATTTAGTAGGGTAGAAAATGCGAGTTCTGACGGTTTCGGCGATAATGAGATGTATTCGTGGAACTAGAATATAAAGTGGACACCCGTTAAGTGTAACTAGATAATTACATTAACGAGAAGAGGTGTCCTGTATGGAAAAGCAAACACGTAATCGATACACAGAGGAGTTCAAAAAGAGAACTGTAAAGTACATTTTGGAGCAATCCAAGACAATGCCGGAGATAGCCGGTGAATTGGATATCTCAGCTGGCGTATTGCACGGTTGGAAGCAAAAATACCGTACTGAGATCCAAGCTGAGATGCAGACAGAGATCCAAGCCTCACCAGATAAAGTCCGTCAATTGGAGCAACAGTTGCGAGAGATGGAGTTGGCTAAACAAAAGCAAGAAGCCTTGAATGCTGACCTGCAAGAGGAGCTTGCTATTTTAAAAAAGGCTCTGCACATCTTCGGGAAAGAAAGGAACTAAGGTTCCAATTCATCGAAGATCATCGCTCTGAATTTCGATTGGAGAAGATGTGCATTGTGCTAAAGGTTTCAAGGAGCGGCTACTACAAGTGGCTTTCTGAGAAGGCTAATTTGAATCGGTACCAGCTCCGGAGAAAGGCTCTGCTAGCGCGTATCTCTTGGCTATTCCACGACAATAAAAAGCGTTATGGAAGCCCCAAAATTACGGACACGCTGCGCAAAGAGGGGTGGCAAGTCTCCACCCGTCTTGTCAGTAAACTGATGAAGGAAAATGGGATGCGTTCTTGCGTCGCCAAGAAGTTCCGGGTTTGCACAACAGACTCGAATCACAGTAATCCGATTGCACCAAACCTGCTCAAGCAGAATTTCAAAACCACTGCACCGAACAAAGTTTGGGTAACCGACATCACCTATATTCCCTGCCGTGAAGGCCGCCTGTATCTCGCCAGCGTCCTTGATTTGTACACTCGTAAAATCGTGGGCTGGCAGCTTGGAGACCGCATGACAGAGGATCTGGTGCTTGCAGCGCTAGACAACGCATACGCCGCTCAGAAGCCTAAACACAAGCTCATTCATCACTCCGACCGCGGATCGCAGTACACGTCAGACGAATACCGCAAGCGATTGAAGAAGTACAGAATGAAAGCCAGTATGAGTCGCAAAGGGAACTGCTACGACAACGCCTGTATTGAATCATTCCACAGTGTGCTGAAGAAAGAGTTTGTTTACTGTACGAAATTCCATACTAAAGCGCAGGCGCAACAAGAAATGTTTGAGTATATTGAGCTGTTTTACAACCGCAAACGAATTCATGGCACCTTGGGATATATGTCGCCTACGCAATTTGAAGCGTTATATTACAAACGCGTAAGTTAAGCAATTCGGGGTGTCCACTTTCTTGACTGAGGTCCATCGATGCGGTTATTCAGTAGAAAAATGACGATAAGGTGATAACGAACTGTACTCCGTGCAGTTGAGGTAGCGAGGAAGGCTATGAGCTGTCGGTCAGATGGATGATCAAGCCGGGGAGTGTGTTTGGGCAATTGAAGAACAACGGGAGATTCCGGCGTTTTCTGCTCGCGGCTTGCCGAAAGCGAGCCGGGAGGTCTGATAGCTCTCACTTGCCCACAATTTGCTGCAGAAGGCTGCAATGGACCAAAAACGCGAAAAGGCGGCACAGGGATCCGTAGCCACCATTTCTAATAAATGACATCTTTGCGGTTATCTTTATTTAAATCTGGACTTCAAGCTCATGAGATACTTGACGAGCACGGCGAACGCGCCGATATAGTAGCCCGTCAGCACGATCCAGCCCGTCTCGTCCATCGCGGAGATGGCAGCGAGAATAAAGAGCGGGAGCACGCATGCGACGATATCCTTCAGATAACCGAGCACGGGCTCGACGGATATTTTGCCGCCGCTTGTCAGCGATTTCAATAATCCTGCGACGAAGTCGACCGCCATGGCGCCAAGCACGATCCACATGGCGACCTCCATCCAATGCGTTAATGTTCCTGTCACCTTGCATCACCTCCTTATTGGAGGAATCTAGCTTGATAACAGCATATGTCGAACGATGCAGGGTTGTACCTCTCAGCTTGGAAAATAGTCAGCTTGCCCGGTCGTAAAACAGCAGGTAATCCTCGGCCATCGAAGTCCAATAAGCGCCGTCATGCTCACCCGGTTTATGATGATACTGTACCGATACGCCTTTCGATTGCAGCAACCGATAGAGCTTTTCCGCCCCGTCGTAGAACTTATAATAGTCTTGGTCGCCGCAATCTAGATACACTTCAAGGGTCGATAGATCCAAGGCTTCCGCGAGCAGAAGAGGATCGCGTTCTCTTCGCACCTCGTCAGTCGGATACAGAAAAGCCTTTAAACCGTTCACCCCGCCGGTCGTGGACCAATCGTCGACGAATATCGCGGGGCTATGTCCCCCAACCTTGCCGAATAGGTCCGGGTGTAGAAAAGCCGTATGCAGGCTGATGAATCCGCCCATAGACAACCCGCCGATCGACCTTCCGCTTCGGTCGGCAATCGTACTGTAATTCGCGTCTACGTAAGCCACGACGTCCTTGGCCAAATAATCCTCGTACTTGCCCTGCGGCGAGTTAATCCCGTAACTGTTGTTCATTGCCGGCATTACGATAAGCAGCGGCTTAATTTTCCCGTCCGCAATAAGGCGGTCGGCGGTTTTGCCGATGCCTAAGCCGGTCCAAGCCTTCTCGTCCCCTCCGTACCCATGGATAAGATATAAGACCGGGTAACGTTGCTCCGGATCGTAATTCGCCGGAACATACACGTTCAGGTTCATATCCCGAGCCAGCGCCTCGCTTCGGAATGAGACCTGCTGCACGGTGGACGCGGAGAAGTCCGCTGCAGTCGTCATAGCGGGCGATGACGCCTTTTCTTCGTTCCCGCTGCATGATGCCAATACGACAGCGAACATCGCTAATAAGAACCTTATCTTCAGACCAAGCCTCACGTTAACACCCCCAGGAAATTTACCGATTGCGTATTTAACTTCATCGCCGTATAGGCCGATCATTTACGGGTACGATAGTGGCGTAGCATGATCGATGGAAGCAGGTGAAAGGCAATGGCAAGAAGAAGAAAACCGCTCGTGCCGGAAGCGGAGCAGGGCTTGCGCAGCTTCAAGGCGGAAGTCATGCGCCGAGAAGGCTACGACGTCGATCCGGCGAATCCCGACGACGTGAAGTACGAAGTCGCCGAGGAGCTGGGCATTCCGCTTGAACGCGGCGGCAGCAACGGCAAGCTCACGACGGAGGAAGCCGGACAAGTCGGCGGACAAATCGGCGGGACGATGGTACGCGAGATGATTCGGCTCGCGCAAGAGAAGCTGCTCAAGGGCAAATAGCCCGAGCAGCTTTCTTGCGCGTTTGAACCGTCCTCAAATCCATTCCATGTACTCGAAGCCGTACACCGAACCGATCGCCAGCGCGATGCTCCATAACGCAAGGCTGATCCCCATCCATGCCAACACGCGAATTCGCGTCGAACCGACGGAGAGCGCTAATATCGCCGCAATATCGGTGCCTACCGCAATCGGAGCGACTATCGCGAGTGCCGGTAGTCCGTAACGTTCCCACAAATATTTGGCCCGCGTCGTTCTCTTCGAAGGCCGGTCTTGGCCTCTTCTCCTTCTGCGCCGCTCTCTCCAAGCGTCGAATTGACGGAAGAACAGACAGAGCAGCAGTATCGTTAAGATATTCCCCGCGAACCCGATGATACCGACGCCGATCGGCGACAATCCGCCCGCGATGCCTAACGGGATGACCAAGAATACATCGATCCAAGGCGCCAACGCTAAAAAAAACAAAATGAAATACTGCCAAACGACGTCGACGCCGTTCAACCACTCTGCCATGAACATTCACCCGTTCCTATCCAATCTATGGCCACGTACGAAAAAGAGCACAACACCTTTGCGTCATGCCCTTCGCAACTTCTTATTCGTTCAACGCGCGATACCGCTTCAATAGATCCTCGATGTTAACTCCGTCGATCGTAAGTCCGGTTATTTCGCAGCCTTCCAACTTCACGTTGGCAAGGTTGCAGCCTGACAAGACCCCGCCTTTGAATGAACAATTCGTAAACGTTACCGACTCCGGATGAGACTCGGAAGAAGGGTCCGCAGGATTATGGAATCCGATATTGGACAATCGCGCGCCGCCCCATTGCGCTCGATCGATGACGAGTTCGCTTATGTTCGCGCCCGTTATCGCCGCTTTGGTCAAGTTAACATTGTTGAAGGACGCACGCGCAAGATTCGCGTCATCGAATTTGATGCCTTCGACATTGCTGCAGGAGATGCTGGATCCGTCTACGTTCGATTTAACGACCTCTAGAATCTTCCTATCGTTTTCTACTCGCAAGCGCATAGAACGTCCTCCCCCAGTAGAGTTAACCTCTTAGAGTTTACCAGTATTTGCTTGTCCAGGCAATAAGTGAGCGGCTGCATGCAAAAGGGCACGACGCCTTTACGCGCCGTGCCCCTTGCCCATAATACGCTTAAGGAAGCACAACTTCCTTCTGCGGTTGGAGAGTAAATGTCAATGGAATGATTGGCGGACGTTGCTCATGCCCGGTCACTTGAACGTCCGCTTCCCAGGCGCCGTCAGGCAGCACGCGGCGAACAGAGTTTAGCGTGCCTCCCCAAGTATAGCGAAGATCGTTGATAATGCCGATTGCGGTCGGATTACGGCCGGACGCCTGATCCACCGTGCCGATGAATGCAGGCTGGCGATTGTAGATGCCGATATAAATGGCGACATGAGATATATATTTCTCGCCGGTATATGAATCCGTCTTATACCAGGTCAGAATATCGCCGATCCGTAGATTCTCCGTTCCGGCTAGCGCGTTATAGACTCTGCGGTCCGCATATACGGCTGTCGTGGAATAGACGCCCTCAACCTTGGTGCCGACGGAATCGTAGTTTCTTGCGACATCCGTTAACGAATAGCCGAAATCCCCATAAACAAGGGATACGAACTCGGAGCAGTCGGCAATGCCGTAGTTCAGATAAGACTTCCAACCGCCTCCGTATACGATATAGCCGTTCTCCATATACCAGAACGCCCGCTCGACCAGGCGGTCCGCAGTGCTATTCTTGATACCGGCGTTCGCCGCACGATACTGATCTACCAGCAGTAATTCATCCATCATATAATCGTCGTAGTAATTCTGATAGTATAGCAAAGCTTGCTCAGGAGTTTTAGCATAGGCGCCCCATACCGTAGCAGGCTGCATCGAGAACACAACGACCGCCGAGAGCAGCAGCAATTTCGTTCTGGATAGGTTTCTCATATCAGCTACACGTCCCTTCAATTATTCACAATGGATTTGTCCAAACGGGGCGATACATGGAACGACCTCTCAATGTCCACCTGCTCATTATTGGAATACCCAAAGCGATCCTCATGAATTTCGTCCGATGTAGCTGTTGTTTTTCCTATCGTCCGAGAGCACCTAGCCTATTGAAATTATTCACCTCCGTTACAAATGGATTCGCCTACGATTTTGTCGATTAAATCTCAAATATTGGTAATTACAACTCGATTATACATTCTTCAACTCTCATTTTATATACTGAAAAAGAAGTAAATTCGGAGGGTGGCGAAGAGGCTAAAGAACTATTACGAAAGTCGGATTCGTTATCGCGAGATAGCTAGGCCCGTTAACGTCTAGATCACTTCTCTCCGCTTATGCAAGTGCAAGTATAAAACAAGCCCGGTACCGGCGCATAATGCCGCGCACAATCCAATGAAGCCGTAACCGGCTTGAAGTCCCCGAAGCAGGCTCGAAGGGGAATCTTCGCCGACCATGCGTTCGACGAGATCCGTGACTCCCCCGATCAGGTAATTGCCGATGACGCTGCCCAATCCCATCAACGTTACGGTGAACGTGATGACCGTATCGCTGCCTTTCGGATATCTCTTCGCGATGAACGCCATTACGGTCGGGTAGATCATCGCGATGCCAATGCCGGACGCCGCAAACAGGAACGCTGCGTTCTCTCCGCCGAAGACGGCAACGAACGTACATATTGCCGAGAAACCCGAGAAGATAACGAGAGAGAGCACGAAGCCGATCCGATCGGTCAGCGGGCCAAGCAATAGCCGAGCCAGCGAGAAGCATAAGAAGAAGATGGATAGCATCCCCGATGCATTAACGGTGTCCCAATCGTAAGCCTTCTCCAGGAAGTTAACGAGCCACCCCCCGACCGCCAGTTCGGACACGACGCCGAACGTAAGCACCAGCACCGTCAGCCATAGCACGCGGTCTCTCAGCATCGCCTTAAGCGGGATGCGGTCTTCGTGGGAAATATCGTCCCCCGGGAAGGTGCTGCGCATCGCTATGACAATCGGGATGACGGATAACAGGAGCATCGCCATATACATCCCGCGCCAATCAAGCGTATGATCCGCGATCGTCACCTTCATCAGCCCGGTTGCAATCAGCGGAGCGACCGTCGAGCTTAGGCCGTAGAAGCCATGCGTAAGGTTCATCATCATCCCGGTGTTCTTGACGAAAATACGAGCGCTTAGAATGGCTAAGCCGATCTCCAGCATCCCGTTGCCGATATACATCAGGAAATACGATGCCGCGAACATCGAGTAGTAGTGGGAAAAGTAAATAAGTATGCCGGAACCCATCATCGAAGCGAAAGCAACAACGGTTACCCATTTGATGCCCCATATCTTGGTTAGATAGGCCGTGAAGGAACAGGCGATTAAGTAACCTAACGCGTTCAAGGAAAGCAAGGTACCTAGCTGCGATTCGCTCAGCATAAAGTCGAATTGAATGCGCGGGATCGCCGGTCCTTTAATATTCTCCGAGAATCCGAAAATGACGAATCCGATAAAGATAGTGGCCAACTGCATGGCGTAAATCTTGTTGAACCTGCCCGTATGTTTGGTCAACTTCGAGTTCTCCTAAGATGTCGGTATAGTAAAGAGGAGTATAAGCTTCTGCAGCCGAATAAGTCAATTTGAAAAAGAACCGATCCTACTCGAATCGATCAGGCGTGCTCGTCTCAACCGCTATGGTCCCGTTGCCAATCTTTCACTGCGGCTTTCCCGGCGTGCGCTTTTGGCCAGGCGGCGTGCGCCAGAGCGCAGCAGGATGGACGGCCCCCCTGCTTCCGTCGCTGCACCGGGGGTTCGCACGCTTTGTCCCCTACTAAGTCGCTGCACCGGGGGTTCGCACGCTTTGTCCTCCTCTGGAGTCGCTGCACCGGGGGTTCGCACGCTTTGTCCCCCACTGGAGTCGCTGCATCGGGGGTTCGCACGCTTTGTCCCCCACTGGAGTCGCTGCACCGGGGGTTCGCGCGCTTGTCCTCCTACTAAGTCGCTGCGCCGGGGGTTCGCACGCTTGTCCTCCTCTGGAGTCGCTGCACCGGGGGTTCGCACGCTTTGTCCCCCACTGGAGTCGCTGCATCGGGGGTTCGCACGCTTTGTCCCCCACTGGAGTCGCTGCACCGGGGGTTCGCACGCTTGTCCTCCTCTGGAGTCGCTGCGCACCTGCAATTCTGCTGTTAATCCTACCCCAAATCGTTCGTTTAACCCTTCCTCCTGCAAAATTGCAGGTTTTAGTCCTGCATACCTTCAATGGAGTCACGCGGCTAGCTATCACCTGCACATTTGCATTTATTGATTTAATGCCCTACCGGTTCTATGAAATAACTGTACTATCGCAGGTTCTATTGGTTGGCAGAGAGGGTGGGACTCGCCCCGTCGCAGTGCAGTGCGGCCATATTCACGGTCACACTTCTGATATGTAAATAAAGCCGGCCGATCCTAAGATCGGCCGGCCTCGACTATCGTCTGTAATACTTCTTCCCCGCCAATTCCTCAAGCATCCGAGACAAGTCCTCGGAGTTTCCGGTAACGAAGTCGGCTTTCGGAATCAGGAACGCTTGCATGTTGCTTATGTAAATATAGAAGCTATCCTATCGCCCAGAATCCATAGGCCGCAGATCGATCGTCTTCGATGAAGGCCGTTAAGATCCACATACTGGGGATAACGGATATTCGGTTGGCGGGTTAGAATGCCGGCTCTCTCTGCCTCGATTATTGTATCGCGCCTTCGATCTGACTCTTATGGTGGTTATCGTGGTCGATGAAATCCACGATGATCGGAAGCGCTTTGCCGCGCGTGTCGTCGTCCGCCGCCAGCAGCAACTCGCACAGCTCCTCGCGCGTCGCGCGAAGCTCGTCCAGCAGTTGACCCTTGCTTACGCCCGACTTCGCATATTTATAGGCTTCGGCGTTAAAGGCGTCGAAATCCGGAAACGCGATGTCGCCGCCGCTCTGCACGGTCGGGATCACGTCGGTAATCAAATAACGGTCCCAGCGCATCAAGTGGGCGATGATTTCCGCGGTCGAGGCTTTCCCCTCCGCGATCGGCTTGAGCCAAACGATATCACTCAACTCACTTAGTTTCTCCGTCCATGCGAAATTCGTTCTGAACCTTTCGATTACGGTTTTGCTTTCCGACATGATCGCATCCCTCTTTTCCAGATTGTAGGACCATTATAATATGCGAACATATGTTTTGTATACATCATTTTCCATGTGGTTGATAGGGAGTTGCGACCATCAGGACGTTGCCGTCCGGGTCCTTGAAGTAGAAGCAAGCTTGTCCGCGAATGAACGCGATCCGGTCCACGGTCACGCCATGCGCCGATAAATCCCGGTACGAACGGAACATCGCGTCCGTGTCCGCTTCCTTGAACGCCTTTACGAACGATTCGAACAGCTCCGCGTTCGTTCTCGAGCCCGTCGTACCGCGCTTCCCGGCCTCTTCCGCCAGCCTGAAGTGCGCTTGGTCCGACGCCTTCTTGAGCCGGGTACGCGCCCTACGCAGCGCCGCCTTGACCGCGGTCACCGGCTGACCCAACGCGCTCCCCGTCTCGGTAGGCGTAAATCCGAACACGTCCGTCAGCAGAATCAACACCGCCTGTCTCGGCTCGAGCGTATCCATGAGATATTCGAGCGATTCTCGGACGTCGTATCGGCTCCATTCGGAATACGCTATCGCTCCTAAATCCTCGACTAACTCCGGATGGAACGCGATATGGCGCCTGCGGCACGTATCAAACCAAGCGTTCGACGCGATCCGGTACATATACGGTTTCGTCAGTTCGCGTTCCGGCCAGCGCCGGAATCTTCCGAACGCCTTCACCATGACCTCCTGGAACAGATCCTCGCCTTCCCAATCCGATCCCGCCAGCCTCTTGCAGTATCGGAGCAATTCCGTTCGGTATGCTGCCGTCTGCCGTTCGAATTCTCCTTCTACAGTCGTCCCCATAAGCGTCAGTCCCGTCTATATTTCTGCTTATGCGCGTAATAAGGGGAGTTCGGCAGCTCTTCCACGAGACCAAGCGCGTTCCTGTCCGGATCGAAGCAGTCGAAGAACCGAGTTCCCCCCGCATCCTCCTCGATCGGCAGAACCTCGACGCCCTTGGCCCGAAGCGAGGCATGCGATAATTCGATATCGAACGATTCGAAGTTGTAATAAGGAACCTTGAAGCCCGCGCTCGCTTCGAACTGCGTGGGTTGAATCCGGTCGACCTTCCACAGGTTAATCGCCGTTGCTTCCCCTGGGAAAGCAAGCCCCGTGCAGCAATCGGACTCGTCGATCACTTCCAGATCGAAGACGCGTACGTACCAATCCGTCGATCTGCGCATGTCCGTAACCGGAATGAAAATACCGCTGACTTTACTCATTGTCCTTGTCATCCGTAACCCTCCATAAGAATCTATTCCTCTATCATAACGAGTAAATCGGCCTCGCAGATACGGGGGGATTAAAATTCCTTCATGAATCCTTAGTATGAAGTTGATATATGGTAAGGTCATATAAAAAATAGAGGGGGAATTGCGATCAAACGCTGCGCAATATTCTGTTATTTCGTACTATGTATGATTTTCCTTATCTCATGTACCAACGACAATTCGAATGACCCTTCCAAGGAATCCCCCGCCGCCTCAATAGAATCGTCCGTTAGCTCCGCAGAATCGCCAGTCCCTTCGGCAGAGCCTTCTGCCGACACAACGGAGTCGCCTGTCGCATCAACCGAGAACGAAACGAGTTCAGTCGGCGAATCGTTCCTTGCATTCGTCGCTGAGGGTAAAGTCAGCGACACGGAACTAGCGGTCGGCGATTCCACCGAGCATCTCCTGCGACTGAAAGGCGAGCCGGAGAGCATGGATTATTTCGAAGGCGGACAATACTTCGACTATGGTAACGTCATCTACTTCACGGACGCGAATTACGACGAATCGAACCGACTCGTCCACGGACAGATCGGAATCATTGGTTTTTCCGCGGGCTATGAGATATTCGGATTAACGCTAGGCGAAGCGGATTGGGATCAGGTGGAGTCTACGCTGGGGACAAGCTACGTCGCCCAATCTCCGGAGGATAACAGCGAAAGTTATTTGCTCGGCGAAATGTGGAGCTACGAGTATCGAACGGAGCATTACAGCTTAGTCTTCTATTCGAAAACTCAAGACGGTATCATCGACGGAGCTTTCTTAATGAAGAATGCGATTTAATCCAACGAAAATAGGCGAAAGAACGGGAGTAGGGCAAGCGTTTCCGTTCTTTCGTTGAATTTGCACGCCCTTCGTCTGTTTCATGAAGTCGCCGCCGGGTCCGTCTCGGACGCGGTTCCCGCCGCCTCCGCAGGCCGTTCAATTGGACGGTCCTCAGGAGACGATTCGCGCCGCGATACAAGGACTTGGCATTACGATCGCATCCCGCATGGAAGTGAGCCACTATATAACGTCAGGGTTGCTGGACAGAATCGATACGGACATTCCGCCGGTCGTGTATCCGGTATCCCGATGCGTTCGGGCGGATGACCCGTTGTCTCCTCAGGCAAGCTCGTTCATTGAGAATTCGCTTACTAAAGCTTGAATCCAAGTGACCGAAATCACTAACCCTCCTTATGTTCCTTGATACAATCAGGGTACTTCAGTTTTCGGGAGGTATCGACGAATGACTTATCCGGAGAAATACCAAAGCGCGGAGAAATACCGGAGCGAATTGGGCAGTCTCTATGAACAAATCGGAGGCGCGGAGACGATCGAACGTCTTGTGTACGCTTTCTATCCGAAGGTATACGCGCATCCGGCGCTTCGGCCTTTGTTTCCGGACGGCGTGGATGAAATCAGAGCGAAGCAATACTTATTCCTGACGCAGTTTACGGGAGGACCTCCGCTTTATACGGATAAGTACGGTTATGGGAACATGCGCAGCATACACGAGCAGTTTCCGATCACGCCGGAACGCGCTCACGCATGGCTCGCCTGCATGAATGCAGCGATGGACGAGATCGGGCTTGCGGGATTACCTAGAAAGCTGTTATTTCAGATGCTAACCAATGCCGCAAACCGGTTCGTTAATGTCGAGGGAGACAGCAAACCGAACTTGAAGTAACGACTTGAGAAACTGACATACCCGCAATAAAAGCCTTCGGGGTCTACACCCGAAGGCTCTTCGTCTAGGCATTATTTCTTGGGAATCGAATAAATGATGGCGACTCCGACCCCGTCCGTCCCGTCGTTATTCTTCGTTACGCTGATCCAGACCGAATGGTCCCCGGCAGTACCGGTCAGAATCAACGCATCTTCCGTCGACATTTCGCTCGCGTTCTCGTATTTCTTCTCTTTGAAGTACGATTTATAAGCGGCGATAACGTCATCGTAGCTCTTATCCGATTCATAAGAGACGCTGTAGGCGGTCGTCGTATTGTCGGAAGTCGTCACGGCGGCCAACGTCTTAGAATCGTCTATGATCGGAATGTCCTTCGGAAAACCGTCGGGCAGCGACTGGGATACAGAGAGGCTCACATCGCCGTTGTCATCGTCTCCCGCATTCAATTCTATGTTCTCATCGGCAGAGCCGGGTTCGCTCGGAGCTTCCGAGGGTTCAGCCGAAGCTTCGTTCGACGGCTCGGCGGATGTAACTTCAGAAGGCTCTCCCGAGGGCTCTCCCGAGGGCTCTTCCGAAGATTCTTCCGTCGGCTCTTCCGCGCTTGCCGCGTTGGCCGGGGTACGATTCGATTTCTCGTTGGAGCCTCCGCAGCTTGATAGGAGGAAAGCAACGAGCAGCATCATGATCAGCGCGGCTCCCGATCGTTTCGTACGCATACATTCCCACCTTATCCCTCATTAGTTACACGAGCCTCTTCGCCCAATAGCTATAGCTATGAAGGAAAAATGCCGCATATGCGCCTATTTCGATGTATTTTCCGTGACGCCGGTTTCCATAATAAGCATATCTTGAACGCCCTACACTCCGAACTCAGAGGGGACCCAGCCATGAGAAAATACATCCAGCTCTTCTTCACGCTCGTGCTTGCGTCGCTGACCCTGTCCGCATGCGGCAACAACGCGAATAACGCAGCGTCTCCTTCGCCTTCCCGGCCGGCCGCTTCATCGCCTGCGACATCCGCTGGACAGAACTCCTTGGATCGAGTCCAAGCGAGCGGCAAGCTGCGCATCGGCACCGAAGGAACGTACGCCCCCTTCACCTACCACGACGCAAGCGGCAAGCTTACCGGATTCGACGTGGAGATCGCGGAGGAAATCAGCAAGCGCCTGGGCGTGAAACCGGAGTTCATCGAGACGCAATGGGACGGAATCATAGCCGGACTGGAAGCGGACCGCTTCGATGCGATCTTCAACGAGGTGTCGATTCGCGAAGACCGTCTCGAGAAATACGACTTTACGGAGCCCTACATCGTCTCCAAAGCGGTGCTGCTCGTTCGCGAGGACAACACCGACATCAAGAAGCTCGCCGACCTGAAGGGCAAGAAATCCGCGCAATCGCTGACCAGCAACCTCGCGGACATCGCGAGAGCGAACGGCGCCGAGATCGTCAGCGTGGACGGCTTCAACCAGGCGATCGACCTGCTCATGTCGCGGCGCGTGGAGGCAACCATCAACGATAACTTGTCTTATTTGGACTTGAAGAAGCAGAAGCCGGACATCTCGCTGAAAGTCGTCGACGAGACTTCCGAGGCTTCCCGCAGCGCAGCTATGCTCCTGAAAGGAAACGAGCCTTTGGTGCAGGCCATGAACAAGGTGCTGGCCGACATGCATAGCGACGGTACTTACCTACGCATATCCGACAAGTACTTCGGAGCCGACGTCTCCAAATAAGTTCGTTGCAAAGGATGTTACCGGCATGAGCGATCGCCAAATTCAAATCGTTACCGATTCGTTCTGGCCCCTGCTTAAGGCAGGGGTCCTTTATACGATTCCGCTAAGCTTGATCACGTTCGCGCTCGGACTCCTGCTGGCGATCGTGACGGCGCTGGCCCGCATGTACGCATGGGCGCCGCTGCGGTGGGTCGCCGGCTTTTACGTATGGATCATTCGGGGCACGCCGTTGCTGGTTCAGTTGTTCATTATCTTTTTCGGCTTGCCGATGGTCGGGCTTACCCTTGACGCGTATCCGTCCGCCATTATCGGATTCTCGCTCAGCGTTGGCGCTTACGGTTCCGAGATCGTTCGAGCGGCTATCGTCTCTATTCAGAAAGGTCAATGGGAAGCCGCTTACTCCCTCGGGATGACTCGGGTGCAAGCGCTCCGTCGGATCATACTGCCCCAAGCCGCGCGCGTGTCCGTCCCGCCGCTGGGCAATTCCTTCATCGGCCTCGTGAAAGATACCTCGCTTGCCGCGGTCATTACGTTCGCCGAGATGTTCCGCCGGGCGCAGCAAATCGTCGCGACAACCTACGAGCCGCTCTTGCTCTATTGCGAGGTCGCGGTCATCTATCTCCTATTCAGTACCGTTCTATCGGTGCTGCAGAACGTTTCGGAGCGCTATCTGGAACGTTACTCGGCAAGCTAAGGAGGGCGCTTGCATGATCAGGGTACGCGGCATCCGTAAAGCATTCGGCAAGCAGCAGGTGCTAAGAGGCGTTGACTTCACGCTTCCCGCAGGCCAAGTGCTCGTCATTATCGGTCCGTCAGGCTCGGGCAAGACAACGCTGCTTCGCTGCCTGAACCTGCTTGAGGTGCCGGACCATGGGACGCTTGAGCTCGGCAACGTCTCCTTTGCATTCACGCCCGGCGCCAAGCTTCGTCCCCAAGACGTGCTTAGTCTGCGCAAACGGACGGGAATGGTGTTCCAGTCGTTCAATCTCTTCCCGCATATGACGGCGCTGGGGAACGTGATCGAGGCGCAAGTTACGGTGCAGAAGAAGCGGAAGAGCGAGGCGGAGGAGACGGCGCGTCTGTTGCTGGGCAAGGTAGGGCTGGCCGACAGAGCCGATTATTATCCGCATAAACTATCCGGCGGCCAGCAGCAGCGCGTGGCGATCGCCCGCGCGATGGCGCTTGAGCCGGAGGTGCTGCTATTCGACGAGCCGACGTCCGCGCTCGATCCCGAGCTCGCCGGGGAAGTGCTTAAAGTCATGAAACAGCTGGCCGCCGAAGGCTTGACGATGGTCATCGTCACGCACCTCATGAAGTTCGCGGAAGAAGTCGCGGATCACGTCCTCCTGATGGACGAGGGGCTCATCGTCGAGGAAGGCCCCCCGCATGAAGTATTCCGCAATCCGAAGAGCAGCCGAGCGGCGCAGTTTTTGAGCGTGCTGACGGATTGAGGCTTACGATCCGCGGCTACAAGGATGAAAGGATTGGCGTTGCCTGTCTACGGGCCAAATAAAAAGCATGGCGATAACTCGCCATGCTCCCTAGTAACGATCCCAAGCCAAGTATAAACTTAACGCGGCTAACGCGTAAAAGATGATCGATACCCGCCGATTGTATCGCATTTTAATCCCGAAGATCATAAAGAAAATAGCAGCGGTCAGCTTGCCGAGACTTTGCGAGATCGATTCGTCCGAGAACAACTCGCTGCCGAGCAGAATCGAAAGGATCAATGTCGCGGGTGCGAGGATTTTGAACCATAACGGTTCTCTTAGAAACATCTTGCCCATGAATTTCAGACGTTGCATGCCGGCTATCGTTCCTTTCAAATAGATAACTAACTCCGATAATAGGACAGCACCCAACAAACACCGTTCCGATCCGTTACGACGGCAAGCAGTCCGTTGAAAGGCGCCTCATAAACTTCGGTGTTAATTCTACCATTCGCCGCCAAACCCGCGTAGATTCGGCGGAATTCCCGTTCCCCCTCGATCCGCAAGAACACTCTTACGTAATCGCCTATCGCCGTGGGCTTAGCCGCTTGCGTGTCGGCGAAGGAGATTTTGCTGCCGTCCAGCCGAATTTCCGCGTTGAGAACCTCGTCCCCCTGCTTCCTTAGCACGACAATCTCTCCGCCGAACAACTCCTGATAGTAGTTAAGCTCATCTTTGCAGTTGTCAACAATAACGAACGGATTAGCTATAATCATGGAACCATCCTCCCTTTGCTCCTAAGCTCATATTTCATGCGCAGCATCTCTTCCTCCGGATCGATGAGGCTGCACCGTTACTCCGGGCCAGGACAACAGCGCCGCGGTGACCGCATCCTTGTTGCTCGCGCTCATGGAAATCCCCCCTATTCGCTCACGTTGCGAAGCACTTTCTTCAGTAGGCCAAGCAACAACTCGTACTCCTCGTCCGATATCCCTTTGGCGGCTTTCCTCTTCACTCGGTTTAGCGCCGCTTGAACGTCCGGAACAACCTTATATCCCGCTTCCGTCAACTGCAGCAGTTGGTATCGGTTATCTTCCGGATCGGGCTCCCTTCTCACGTAGCCCTCCGCCTCGAGTTTGGCGATCGCCTTTGCCGTCGTCGTCTTATCGATCAACAGCTCTTCGCTAAGCTCCTTCTGCGTCGTTCTTCCCTGGCTTGCGATCGCCATGAGGAAAATGTATTGCCCGCTCCCGATCCGATACGGAGCCAGTTCGGCCGCGATCAGAACCTGCATATGCCGATAAATCGCCGAAATGTACTTGCCGTGCGACTCCAATCAAACTTCACCTCCGCACAATAGGATGTTATTGCAACTAATTGAAGTATATGCGATATAGGATGCCATTGCAACTAATATTCCCATAAAATGTTTGCCTAACTACGCCATTCCTCCGGCAGCAGCCTCGAATACCTCGGTTCCAAGTAGCGGTCATCGATCAAGAGGAGCACGCCGCGATCCTGTTCCGAGCGAATAAGCCTGCCGCCTGCCTGAAGCACCTTGTTGATTCCCGGATACACGTAAGCGTAGTCGAACCCGTTCTTGCCCTCGCCGGCGAAGTAACCGCTGATCAGATTCGGCTCCAATCCCAGCTTCGGCATTCCCGTTCCGATGACCGCTACGCCCGTCAGCCGGTCGCCGACCAGATCGATGCCTTCCGAGAAGATTCCGCCCATAACCGCGAAGCCGATAAGGCTCCCTTCCTGTCCGGCGACGAACGCCTCTAAGAAGCGCTCCCGCTCTTCTTCCGCCATATCCGGCGTTTGCAATAACGTCCTGATCTCGGAATCACCCGCGACGCTCCCCGTAAAAATCTCGTACACCGCGTTCATATACGCGTACGACGGGAAGAAGAATAAATAATTGCCGGGACGCTTGTCCACCGTCTCCCTTAGCTTGGAAGACAACCGGTCCTTCGTCGCCTCGCGATCCGCATAACGGGTAGACAGAGGAACGATCTCGACCTCCCATTGCTCCTTCGCGAACGGCGATCCGAGCGTAACCGAGTAATCTTCTTCTCCCGCGCCCAGCATCTCCATGTAATAGTTCAGCGGAGATAACGTAGCCGAGAAGAAGACATGGGCGCGAAATCCTTTGCCCGTCTGCTTAAGCAGATGGGACGGGTTCATGCAGAACATTTTCATCCGGACATCGTTCCGATCCGACTCGGCATACGTCACGTAACTGTCGTCGTACAGCTTGCCGATCCGAAGAAAACTTAGCGCCGCGAAATATACATCCAGTAAACGTTCGCTCGCAGCCGCGCCTCCAGCCAGCGCTTTCTCCGCTGCGGCAACGAAAGCCTCGACAAGCTCCAGTACCTCTGCAGGCTGCTCCTTCGATACGTCCGCCTCTCCGGGCATGCGTTTCTTTAACTCGATGAACCATTTATTAACCGACTTTGCGGCTGCACGCACGGCATCGTTAACGCCCTTGAATTCCCGCTCCAGCTCGAGAAAATCTCTCTTCGTAAGCGCGGCGGAGTACATCTCCCGGGCACGGTCGATGAGATTATGCGCCTCGTCGACAAGCAGAACGGTACCCTGCTTGCGCTCTCCGGTTAGTCTCTTCAACGAAACCCGAGGGTCGAACAGATAGTTGTAGTCGCAGATGACGGCATCCGCCCCGTACGCCGCGTCGAGCGACAGTTCGAAGGGGCACACCGTATGCTTTCGAGCGTACCGCTCGACGACATCCCGACGAATGAGCGTCTCATGCGTGAGCAAATCCAGAATGGCGTCGTTAATCCGATCGTAATAACCGTCAGCGTAAGGGCATGCTTCAGGTCTGCATTCGACTTGATCGCGAAAACAGATCTTCTCCTTCGCCGTCACCGTTACCGAGCGCAGATTCAACCCTTGTTCCTGCATCAGCGCAAGCGCATCTTCCGCGGCCGTTCGCGTAATCGTCCGAGCCGTTAGGTAAAACAGACGCTCGAGCTTGCCCGTCCCGATCGCTTTGATCGCCGGGAACAACGTCGACACCGTCTTTCCGATCCCCGTCGGCGCTTTGGCGAACAGCTTGCGTCCTTCGTCGATTGCCTTATAGACGGAGCCGACGAGCTTCTTCTGTCCTTGGCGATAGTCGGCGAAAGGAAACCGAAGCTCCCCGACGCTGTCGTTCCTGAGCTTGCGATTCCGAATGAGCAGCATGGCGTACGGAGCGTACATCGCCACGGTTTCTTCCGCGAATGCCGTCAGTTGCGCCAACGTAACCTCTCTCTCGAAACTGCGTTGCTCTTCGGTATCGATATGAACGTACGTTAGACGAACCCGAAGCCGATCGACCTCGTTGCCGCGGGCGTACATATAAGCGTACATGTGGGCCTGCGCCCAATGTACGGCCGGGGCGTCCTCTTCCGTCATCGTCCCGATCTCTCGTTCCGTCGACTTGATCTCCTCTATCGTGATGCCGCCCTCGGCGTCAGCGAGCAGTCCGTCGCAGCGTCCGTCCACGACAAAGAGGAGATCCCCGTAAGGAATCTCCGCGCTTAAGTACACTTCTTTCTGATCGGACTCGCCATACTGCTTCTGAATTTTCTGATGCGCTTTCGTTCCGTCCAGCAGCGTAGTTAAAGGCCGAAATCCGGAATCGATGCTCCCGCTGGAGCAGACGTACTCGACAAGGCTTCTGACCGATAGGCTAACGACATCCGGCATGGCTTAAAGCCTCCAAGAAGAACATTTGTTCTTCTATTGTAGCGCTTAACCCCCGCTAAGTACAGCTAGGTATCGTTCTGAATCCGGCAGGCGATCCGGTCGACTTCCATGCCCATGGACGATGAAGGTTCGGTCAGACTGCGCACGGGAACCTCTTGTTCTTGATCCGGCTGGTCCAGCGGATAGATTCTCGCCGTCTCGTTCTGCGCGTCCACCCTCTGGATGTAGATCGGCACTCCGTTGTACTCGACATGCTCCATCTTCGGCGATGAAGCGATCTCTTGCGCCCGTTGAATGTTCATGTAACAAGCCTCCTTCCACGCTTCCATTTATCACCTAAGAGTGTGAACATAGAAGGAGGCTAATATGCACGGCACGATTGCCGGGCTAAAATTTATCGCCTTAATAATAAATAGAGAAAATAAGGCCCGCCGATCAGCGCCACGGCGAATGGCCTGGCTTGAGCATGAGTCGGGTTTGCGTATGAGTCGGGCTCGTACATGAACCGAGCATGTGCGAAGGTGCAGCGGTGTGCGAAACAACAACCATTTGCATTTATTTTCTCTAAAATCCCGTTACACGCTAGAATAACAACTATTTGCAGATCCTTGAGGTGGAAAGTGAACTTTCGATGCAATAGCGATCTAATAACTATCGTTCTGTTGTTATTTTTCACTTGTGAGGTGCGAACCGCCCAATTAACTATCGATTCGTTATTATTTCCCTCTCTGGTGCGAACATCGCCGAGGTAACGATCGATTTGCTGTTATTGGCTTCAATTCGCACAAAAAAAGGCTGGGATGATGACCGCCGGCGGCGATCTTCCCAACCTCGTCTTATTCTCTTATCACTTCGCGTACCTATGCGATCCGACGGTATCGACGACCGTAAGGCCGGACCAGAATGCGCCCTTGGTGACCTTAGGGTTATAGAAATAGACGGCGTCCTCGATATTGTTCTTGCCGTTCAAGGCGTCCTTCGCTGCGCGAAGAGCGGTCGCCTTCGCAACGCTCTTATCGAGCAACCCGTTGTGTGCCGGAGGGAACTGCTTGCCGGAATAGATGACGCCCCGAATCGTGTCCGGGAACCGGGAATCCTTCACCCGATTCAGAATGACGTTCGCGACGGCCAATTGGCTTTCGTAGGACTCGTTGCCGGCCTCGACTTGCGTAATCTTGGCGAGCAGTTGCAGATCCTTCTCCGTGAACGGCGCGGCTTCGTGCTCGAAGATCGACGGAATGACGACGCGTAGCTTCGCGTTCGGCTTAACGTCTTCTTCGGATTTCAGACCGTTGCGTTTCAGAAGCTCGCCTGCGCTGACGCCGGCTATCTTGCCGATCTCCGCCAAGCCTTGCTCCTCCGTGACGACGGCCTGCGGTACCGACTCCAATACCGCGATCCGCTCTTCCTCGTTCCAATCTATCTTCGCATGCAGCCATTCGGCGGCATCGCGCAGAGGCACGTACATCCGTCCGTCCATCTCGAACGGGGACGTTGCCGTTACGTAACGATTGTCGTTAAAGTAGACGACCGGAACGCCGTTGCCGAGAACGATGCTGTCTCCGAACGTCGTATCGATCGTCGCTTCCTCGTTGTCCGGGTCCCAGTCGACTTTCGCCCCGAACAACTTGGCGACTTGCGCGACCGGCAGGTATAGCTTATTCCCTATGACTCTGGCGGGATCGGCCAACTTGATCTCTTGACCGTCCTGCTGGATCTTAATGTCGTCCGCTACTTCCGCTTTACCTTTAGCGGCCACCGTTGAAAGCGGTATCATTAACGTAAATATAAGCGTCCAAACCGCGATGAGCATAGGCTTGTGGATCCGTTTCTTCCTCTGAGCATCTAGATTCATGTCGGCTCCTTCGGCAATCTCGGGTTTTTTTACAAGATTAATGGAAAGCGCCGGGTCTGTAAACGATTATGAGAGTACTTTCATTTAGAAATCCGACCTTTCAGGACCTTTAGTCCTACTCCATAGGTATAGCGATGCCGGGAAAACCCGTCCAAATAATGTTACTTTATTCACCTTCCCATTTTGCCAATCTTTGCTATAATCCTTAGTGAAACGACCAAAATAATCCATATTTTCGACAAAAGATCGACGAGGAGAGGGATACCATGGCACAGCTTTTCGGAAAGAAAAGCATCAGTTCACGGTTTACAGCTACATTCTTGGCGTTCGTGCTAGCCTGCTCGACGTTTCTATTCACGGGGACGACGAATACGGCGCATGCTGCCGGAAAAGTGTACGAGGTTGGTCCGGGCAAGGCGTTCGAGCAAATCAGCGACGTGTCTTTCGATCAGCTAAAACCCGGAGACACGGTGCTTATTTACGGGCGTAAACAGCCTTACAAAGAGATTATTACGATTTCTACCAGCGGAACGGAGCAAGCGCCCATTACGATCAGAGGCGTTCCGGGTCCGGACGGGAAACTGCCCGTGCTGGACGGCAACGGCGCAACGTTGCATCCGAGTATGGAACCGGCCTATGGGGGTACGCCTACAAGGGGCGTGGTTATTATCGCGCAACGCAGAGGCGCCGACTATGGTTACAAACCCAGCCATATCGTCATCGAGAACCTTGAGATCACGGGTGCGCATCCCGACAACACTTTCTACACCGTAAGAACCGGCGAAGAAAGACATTTCGCAAGAAGCGCTTCAGGCGTATTCGTCGAACGCGCAACGCATGTCAAGTTGAGCGGATTGGATGTCCATGATAACGCCAACGGGTTGTTCGGCGCATCGAACGTCGAAGAACAGATGGTCTCCCGCAACATCCTCATCGAGAAAAACTACCTTCACGACAACGGCATCGTCGGCTCCGACCAACAGCATCAATCGTACTTCGAAGGCGGGTCGGGAATCGTCTACCAATACAATAGGTACGCCAACGTTAAACCAGGCTCAGGCGGGAATCAACTGAAAGACCGTTCGGCCGGAGTCATCATTCGCTACAACTCGTTCCACAACGGCGCGCATGCCATGGATCTGGTCGAAGGGGAAGACGGCCTTACCGAACTAAGCAAGGAAACCAGATACTATGAATCCTTCATTTACGGCAATACGGTTCTTACCGACGGCCCGAACACCGGTTCGATTATTCATATCGGCGGCGATCTGGGCGATTATCGTACAGGTTCGCAATATTACATCATGAACAACACGTTCGTAGCCAAGGACGACCACGACGCGGAGTGGAGAACCCACGTCCTGACCCAAATCGAACCAGGAGTCCAGGCAAACTTGATCAATAATATCATCTATTTCGAAGCACTAACCCCGGGCGCCACCCCGGTGCCTATCTGGCTTACCGGAACCAGAGGCAATCTCAACATCGGCAAAAACTGGGTCAGCCCAGGCACCTTGCTGTCTCGCCCTGACAAGTATTACCTCGGGACATATGGCGGTTCGAACAATTTGATTACCATTCCGAACAACGATCCCGGATTCGTGGATCTTCCGAACGGCGATTTCCGTCTGAAACCGACTTCGGGCGCAATCGATCAAGGCGTGGACTTAGACTTCATGCCCGAAGAGTTGCGGGTTAGAAATCAGCTTAATTATACGGTACTGTCTAAGCCAACCTTAGGCGAAACGTTCGGCAATGTTCGTCCGCAAGGCGATACGCCAATCGATTTCGGCGCATTCGAGTATGGCGACGCCGTTCAAGAATACACGGATGAACCTAACTACTTTGTCACTAAGGAAGTGGCGATATCGCAACCATTGCTTGCAACGCCGCTTGCCTATACTCCTGAAAATAGGCCAGAGGAATTAGCTAGGGCACCGGAAGAGGATCCTGTCCAGAATAACAACGGCAATACGAACCCTGAACAACCGGAACCCATCGTGCTGCAAACGGTCGACTCGTTCTTCGGTTCGTCTCAGGAATTCTGGTTCACCAAAGGTAATGGCAATGCGGAAATTTCCGGCGGCGATACGATCAAATGGTCGAATTTCGCAAATGCTTGGTCGACACCAAGACAAATGGCATTCGTAAACCCTATTCCGATCACCGGAGACAATCGTCTGCAATTGGACGTGAAGGTTGACGGAACGGAAGCGCCCTCCCCCTCCGTACCTACGACGCTGCTGTTCTACTTTAACGACGCGAAGGACGATCAGCATTGGGTTGGCACGGGTTCGCTGGCTTTCGGCACGAAGAATACCGTAACACTCGATTTGTCCGCTATTAAGAACAATTTGGGCAGCAATATTACGCATATCGGCGTTTTCACCGGATACGGGTGGCCGACCAACGCCAGCGTTGAACTGAGCAATGTGCATTTTGTCGATTCAGGCGCTCAGCCAACACCAGAACCAACACCTGAACCAACACCAGAACCAACACCAGAACCAACACCAGAACCAACACCAGAACCAACACCAGAACCAACACCATTGCCAATAAGTATACCAACACCATTGCCTTTAACTTCCGGAACATTCACGGATACCGGTGCAGGCACGGCCGAAACTGTACAAGTCGGCGGAGTGACGGGGTACAAATTCTCGCAATTCCCTAACGCTTGGGCTGTTCCGAAGCAACTGAAGCTCTCCTCCGGTATCTCGCTGGACAACTGGAAGGCCGAAGATCGCATCGTACTGGACGTGCACGTCGAAGGCACGGCCGCGAATACGAATCCGACGACGCTGCTGTTCTACTTTAACGGCAGCAAAGACGCCCAACACTGGGTAGGTACGGATAAGCTTCAACTCGGTCAGACGCAGACGATCTCGCTCGACCTCTCGAGAATCGCCGGCAACCTTGGGACGAATATTAGCCAGATCGGCATCCTGACCGGTTACGGCTGGCCGTCAGGCGCATCGGTAACGATCAGCAACATCAAGCGCGTATCCGCGCAATAAAGAGTCAACGCCAACTAGTCGGGATGGAGCACTGCTGCTCCATTCCGACTTTTGCGTATTCATCGCATCGCAATTAATTCATAGTTGGCTGATAGGAATAATTACCCGATCGAGCCGTGCTCGTAGAGCAAGGCAGGATCGCAATCGACGTCGACGTCGAGCTCGCAAGGCCGCGCGACAAAGACAGCGGCTTCGCCTGCTACGAGAAGCTCATTCTCGACCGCGTCATGCAACGGAAGCCGGATACCGGTCTGAAAGAAGGCTACGCGATCTAATCTATTAGAAGACAATCAATCAGTTCGTAGAACTGGCGGCTACAGGGGCTTTTAATCCCTGTGCCGCCAGTTCTCATTTTTGGTCAATGCACCTTCTTTAACATTGTGGGCGAGGACTAGCCTTGAAGCACCTGAATCCGAGTCGGATTAGCGTTGCCGCACAACGTTACTGCGGCGCTCCTCAGGGACCGAGTCGGATTAGCGTTGCCTCACAACGTTACTGCGGCGCTCCTGAGGGACCGAGTCGGATTAGCGTTGCCGCACAACGTTACTGCGGCGCTCCTCAGGGACCGAGTCGGATTAGCGTTGCCTCACAACGTTACTGCGGCGCTCCTGAGGGACCGAGACGGATTAGCGTTGCCGCACAACGTTACTGCGGCGCTCCTGAGGGACCGAGTCGGGTTAGCGTTGCCGCACAACGTTACTGCGGCGCTCCTCAGGGACCGAGTCGGATTAGCGTTGCCTCACAACGTTACTGCGGCGCTCCTCAGGGACCGAGTCGGATTAGCGTTGCCTCACAACGTTACTGCGGCGTTCCTCAGGGACCGAGTCGAATTAGCGTTGCCTCACAACGTTACTGCGGCGCTCCTGAGGGACCGAGTCGGATTAGCGTTGCCTCACAACGTTACTGCGGCGCTCCTCAGGGACCGAGTCGGATTAGCGTTGCCTCACAACGTTACTGCGGCGCTCCTGAGGGACCGAGTCGGATTAGCGTTGCCTCACAACGTTACTGCGGCGCTCCTGAGGGACCGAGTCGGATTAGCGTTGCCTCACAACGTTACTGCGGCGCTCCTCAGGACGTGTCCCGCGATAGATTCCGCCCCCCCGAAATCCGAAAAATGGATACCCTAATGCGAAAATTGAAACCTTATCCCTCTCGCCGTAACCGTTTACAATTACAACTACGATAGAAATCGACGACAAGGAGGACCAGACGAACATGAGCGCTAACCTCAGCGCGGAGGCGTCAGCCCAGGCAGCGCCCGCGCCCAAGAAAAACCGAAAACTACTGGTCCGGCTCGCAAACCAAAAATATTTGCAGGCGATGGCGCTGCTAGGCATCGCTTGGATGATTATCTTCAACTATATTCCGATGTACGGCATTATGCTCGCGTTCAAGGAATACATCGGCATCGGCGATCCGGCGAACGCCCCCTGGGCGGGTTGGACGCATTTTCAGGCGATTTGGGAAGACGAGCAGATGCTGGACGTGGTGAAGAACACGCTCGGCATCAGCTTCCTGAAGCTAGTCATCGGGTTCCCGATCCCGATCGTCTTCGCGCTCTTCCTGAACGAGCTTCGTTCCTTGAAATTCAACCGGATCGTTCAGACGATCTCTTATCTGCCGCACTTCCTGTCTTGGGTAATCCTCGGCGGCATTCTCATTACGTTCCTGTCGGATGTCGGGATCGTGAACGATATTCTGATGGCGCTGCATCTCATCGATGAGCCGATTACGTATCTTGCCGAACCGGAATACTTCTGGACCATCGCGGTCGGCTCGGATATCTGGAAGGAATTCGGGTGGAACGCGATCATCTACATCGCGGCGATCGCCAGCATTTCGCCCGAGCTCTACGAGGCGGCCACCATTGACGGAGCCGGACGGTTCCAGAAAATGCGGTTCGTCACGCTGCCCTCGATCCGGGGCACGATCTCGATTCTGTTCATACTGTCGGTCGGCGCGCTGCTGAACTCCAACTTCGATCAGATCATGGTGCTCAAAAACCAGGTCAACGAAACGACTAGCCAAGTCATCGATACTTACGTCTACCAAGTCGGCATTTCGCAAGGAAGGTTCTCGTATTCCACGGCCGTCGGGCTTGTCAAATCGGTCATCGCCCTGATCCTGCTGCTGTTCGCGAACTCCGTCACGAAGCGCCTGAATCAATCTTCCTTATTCTAGCAACGGGTGGTGATCATCTTGTTAAAGCGAAACCGCAGAACGCTCGGGGAAACTTTGTTCGATAGATTTAACGTGCTCGGCATGTTGATTATCTGTTTCCTAACCCTGTATCCCGTCTGGTACGTCCTGATCAACTCTCTTAACGACGGCAAGGACGCCATGAGCGGAGGCAACATTTACTGGATTCCCCGTATGTTCAGCATCGAGAACTATACGGCCGTGTTCGAGAACGCGGGCATTATGACGGCAATGGGAATCACGGTAGCCAAAACGCTCGTCGGCACCGTCCTTCACGTCTTCTTCACGGCAATGGTCGCCTACGCCTTCTCCCGCCGGGAACTCATCGGACGCAACGTTTACATGATGATCGGCACGATCACGATGTTCTTCGGCGGCGGACTCATCCCGACCTATATGTGGTACCGCGACTTAGGCTTGCTCAACGATTTCTTCGTGTATATATGGCCGGCGTTGTTCAGCTTCTTCGATCTGATCATCTTCCTCGCCTTCTTCCGGGAAATCCCCGACGGGCTGGAGGAAGCGGCGAAGATCGACGGCGCGAACGACTTCAAAATCTTCTACAGCGTCGTCCTGCCCGTCTCCATGCCGGTCGTCGCCACGATCGCGCTCTTCCATGGCGTCTATCAATGGAACGACTACTTCACGGCCGTCATCTTTACGACGGACGAAGCGCTGCAGCCGATCCAGACGTTCCTGTACAAAGTCATCGCGCAGTCCAGCTCCACCCAGATCATCGGCAACATGAGCGGCGGGGCGATTACCCGAAGAGTGACGGGCCAGTCGATCAAGATGGCGACAATGGTCATCACGACCCTTCCGATCGTGCTCGCGTATCCGTTCCTGCAGCGCTACTTCGTCAAAGGGCTTATGATCGGCTCGCTCAAGGGCTGATCGACCGAAACCGGTTTCACTTTTCCCTCAAGGGAGAATCTTATACAATCTAGTACAAAGGGGTATGACAATGAGAAAATGGCTATCAACTGCAATCATCGCGTCGCTCATGCTATCCATCGTTGCTTGTTCGAGCAATAACAACAACGAAGCGGCAAGCTCAAGCGCGCCGCCAGCTTCAAGCAGCGCGCCGGCAGAGACCGCATCCGCAAGCGCTTCGCCGTCGGCGGACGAGCCGGGCTGGAAGTCCGACACGTCCCCGGTCACGTTCGACTGGTACCTCAACTTCGCTTGGTTCCCGAACAAGTGGGGCGTCGACCCGACCTCCCAATACGTTACGAAGAAAACGGGCGTCAACATCAACTTCATCGTGCCGGCCGGCAACGAGAACGAGAAGCTGAACGCCATGATCGCCTCCAACGATCTGCCGGACTTCATCACGCTCGGCTGGTGGGAAGAGAACGTGAAGAAGATGGTGGAAGGCGGATTGGTCGAATCCCTCACCGATCTGGCTAACGAATACGATCCTTACTTCTTCAAAGTCGCCGACGCGGCGAAGCTGTCCTGGTACGCGCAGCCTGACGGCAAGACGTACATGTATCCGAACTCCTCCGCTTCGCCTAACGATTTCCAGAAGTACGGCGACCGGTTCATCTCCAACCAGACGTTCGTCGTTCGCAAAGATATTTACGAAGCGATCGGCAGCCCGGACATGCGGACGCCGGAAGGCTTCCTGAACGCGCTGAAGCTCGCGAAAGAGAAGTTCCCTGAGATTAACGGACAGCCGATCATTCCGATCGGATTCCACGAGTTCGGCGATTCCGGCAACTACTCGTTCATCGACATGGCGCAGGATTCTTCTTATCTGTCCAGCTTCCTGGCGCTTCCGCGCGAGAAGGAAGGCAAGCTGTACGACCGCCTGACCGACCCTGAGTTCGTGAGATGGCTGAAGGTATTCCGTCAAGCGAACCAAGACGGCTTGATCTCCAAAGACGTATTCGTCGACAAACGCGCTCAGATGGAAGAGAAAATCGCGCAAGGCCGCTACTTCGCGATGCTGTACCAACGCACGGACTTCGCGGCGCAGCAGAACGTTCTGTACGCGAACGATCCGAACTCCGTATACATCGCGGTCGACGGACCCGCGAATGCCAACATGGATGCACCGACGCTGGCCGGCCCCGCGATCTCCGGCTGGACGGTTACGCTCATCTCCAAGAAGGTTAAAGACAAGGAAAGAGCGATCAAGTTCCTTAGCTACCTGATCTCCGAAGAAGGTCAGAAGGATCTGTATCTCGGCGAGAAAGGCGTATCCTACGACACGATCGACGGCGTAGACCAGTTCCTGCCTGAAGCGAAGAAGCTGCTGGATACCGACCGCTCCGCGTTCGACAAGCAGTACGGCTCTTCCCTCACGTTCTGGATGCAGCAGGACACGAACATGATTCTGCAATGGCAACCGCCTGCGGTCGAACCGTTCAAGCAGTTGGAAGAATGGACGAAAGGCAAAACGAAGAGCTACTCGGAATTCGACCTGATCAATCCGCCGGCAACGTCTCCGGAAGGCATCAACCTGACGAAGATCGCCAACGAATTCGGCCAAGCGCTTCCGAAGATGATCTTGTCCAAATCCGACGCCGACCTCGACACCATCCTGAACGACTTCGTCGCCAAGCGCGAGAAGCTCGGTTACGCCGATATTCAATCCTATCGTCAGGCGAAGTACGAAGAGAACCTGAAGAAGCTCGCGGAGTTCATGAAGTAACGACAATACGCAAGTCCAAAAAACCCAGCCCGCCTGGGTTTTTTGGGCGTTATCCGATCGGTTGAGACGATGGGCGTGTTACAATGAGGACAACTACGGCGGCGAAACGGACGTGATGACGAATGCGCAGATGGTGGACCGGGCGGCTGGATCGCACCCGCTTCTGGATCGAGCGGCTTACCCTTCAGAAAAGACTCGTTATTGCCTATATCCTCGTGCTCCTCGTTCCCAGCGTACTGATCTCCGTCTATATTTTTCGCGGCTTGACGGGCAATACGATCAATGAACTGAAGAAGAGCACGGAGTATTCGCTGGAGATCGAGCAAATTCACATCAAGAACAATATCGAGACGATGAAGCGCGCCGCGCAGATCACGTTTACCCATTCCGAGGTTAGGGATTACTTGTTGCAGCCGGCCGAGCTAAGCGCCGCGGAGCTGAGGGATATCGATACGCAGACGGTAAAGGATATTCTGCGCCTGCAATATAATAACCCGGACATCAAGCTGATCCGCGTCTTTATGAGCAGCCCTTATACGTTCGAGATATCGCCGGTGTTCTTCCGGGAATCCCGGGTCATAGACGCGCCTTGGCATGAGAGCATCATGAACGCCGGCCAAGGACGGGACGTATGGGCCTTCACCCGTCAGACGAAGGATTTGCTTCGGAGCTGGTCGAGCGACATCGAGGACACGAACCCGCGCATATCGTTGTACCAGGATATCCCGTACGTGGAAGGGGTGCACTCCGGCATCGTCCAGATCGACATGGAGCTGACGTCCTTCTTCCCGAATACGTTCAGCTCCCTGCAGGAAGACCAATCGCAAATGCTCGTGATCGATAAGGACGGCCATTTGTACCGGAATCCGTCGAACCGGTTCTGGGCGGAATCCGGCTTCGAGGAAGCTTCGATCCTCAAGCAATTCCGGGACAGCGTCGCCGACTCGTCAACGCCAGGCAGCTTCTCCTTCAAGATGAACGGCCATTCTTTCCTCGGCGTCTATTCGCCGATTCGCGAGCTGGATGCGCGGATGTTGAAAATCGTGTCGCTAGACCATGTATACGAGGACATCAACCGTACCCGCAACTTTATTCTGCTGGCCAACGTCATTCTGCTCGTCATTCTCACCTTGCTCACGAACCTGCTCAATTCCGTAATACTGAAGAAGCTTCACCAGCTGACGGCGTCGATGAAGAGAGTGCGCCAAGGCGACTTCCGGTTCGACCTGAACATTCGGGGAGGCGGCGGGGAGGTCAGCGAGCTGGCTTACCACTTCAGCAAGATGCTGCGCAAAATCAACGAGCTGATCGCCGACGCGGTCAACAAGAAGGCCTCCGCCAAAGAAGCGGAGCTTGCGGCTCTCCGCAGCCAGATCGATTCCCACTTCATGTACAACACGCTTGAGAACATTAAGATGATGGCGGAAATCGACGGGCAGATGACCGTATCCGACGCGCTTACCGCGCTCGGCGGCATGATGCGCTACAACATGCGTTGGATGAACGAGCACGTGCGCCTGAAAGATGAGCTGGCCCACATCGCCAACTACGTAAGCATCGCGAACATTCGCTTCGAAGATCGGATTCGGCTTGAAACAGACGTGTCGGACGAGATGTTAGATCAGGAAATATTGAAAATGACGCTGCAGCCGATCGTCGAGAACGCCGTGAAGCACGGGCTTCGGAACAAAGAGCTGCGGATCGCGATTCGCGCCGAGCTGGACGAGAGCGCGATGCTCATTACCGTTAAGGACGACGGCGCCGGCATGAGCGAAGCGCAGTTGCGGGACTTGAACTCGCGGATCGAGCGCGGAGAAATTAGAGCTTACCCGGCCGAGAGCGGCCAGTCCGCGCAGATCGGCGGCATCGGGCTGGCGAACGTGCACGGCCGGATCGGGTTGCACTACGGCAAATCATACGGAATTCACGTGGATTCCGTTCAGGGAGAATACACTTGCGTGACCATCCGGATTCCTCACATCATCTTGAGCGGGAGGCTGATTTCATGACGAGGACGCTATTGATTGCCGACGACGAGCGGAATATCAGGCTCGGCCTGCAGGCGATGATCGAGCGCCAGTATCCCGGCCGGTATCGCATTATGCTGGCTGCCGACGGCGTGCAAGCATTGGAGGCATTCGAGCGCGAGCCCGCCGATATCGTCATTACCGATATCCGAATGCCCGAAATGGACGGAATCGGCCTCATCAAGGCGCTTGCCGAGAAGTCCGCCGCGCCCTCCCTGCTCATCTTGAGCGGATACGACGACTTCCAATTCGCGAAGGAAGCGATGAAGCATAAGGTACGGGATTACTTGCTCAAGCCGATCGTACGCGAGGATTTATTCGCCGCCATCGAACGGCTCGAGAAGGAACTTGCCGCGAAGCAGGAGGTTATGGAGAAGCTGGCGGGAGCGGACCGTTATCGCGAAGGCATGCGGATAAGGACTCTCGAGGCGATCTGGGCGGAGCAAGGCAACGACGAAAGCTCCGTCCGGGCACGGTGCGAACAAGCGGGGCTGCAAGCTTTCGAACCGCTCTACCAAGTCGCGGTCGTGGATACGGCAGGCAACCAACGACTGGCGATGAAGATGAAGGAAGAGCTCGGCGCCCGCAAGCCGGATGGACGCACGCTGTGGTTCGAGAACAAAGACAACAACCTGGTCCTGCTCGCTTCCGGCACGGAGATCGCGATGGAGCTGGCCCAGGCGATGCAGGCCGCAGCCGGCAATAGCAGCGAAGTGGCGATCGGCATCAGCGATCCCGGACAGTCGATCGGCGAAGTGAAGACGCGGTTCGAGGAAGCTCGCCACGCGATGAAATATCGGCTGCTGTTCCGACGGCCCGAAGCCGGAGTGATTCGGTATAGCCAAGTCAAAGATCGTAGCACCGCTTTCCCCGTTCCGGCCGATGTCCTGCGCAAGCTCGCCAACATGATGGGCACCGACCGCGACGCGGAAATCAAAGGGCTGCTGCTCGAGCTGTTCGGCGCGAAGGCGCTGGACGAAGCGGCTATCGGCTACTTCGAAGCCGTTAGCCGGGCGCTCAACGAGCACGTCTTCGATCGCGTGTTCAACGCTTACGGGGAAGCTTCCGTCGATATCATCCGCATGTACAAGCAAGCGGGCAGTCTCTATCATTTCGCCAGCATGCAAGACTATATTCGCTGCGTCGAAAGCCTGCTGCTGGACTTGAACGACTTCGTTCGCGGCTTGAAGTCCGCCCACGTCGACTCGAGGGAGATGGCGCGCGCGCTCGAATACATCCATGCCAACTTCGACAAGGACATCAGCATGGCGATGGTGTCCAACCACGTGTCTCTCAACTACTCGTATTTCAGCGAGCGGTTCAAGGAATTTACCGGCGAGAGCTTCATCGGATACTTGAAAAAAATCCGCATCGGCAAGGCGAAGGAGCTGCTCGAGTCGACGGACGACCGCGTCTACGAGATCGGCCGCCGCATCGGCTACGACAACCCGAAGCAGTTCAACCGCGTTTTTCGCGAATTCGAGGGCATCACGGCATTGGAGTACAGGCAGAAGAGGTTCGCGGAGAAAAGGTAGTCCGAGGGTGAGAGTAGGTCTGGTTCGCCTGTATAGCAACCATTTGCTCACGCAAAAAGGTTCAACCCCGAAATCATTACGAGGTTGAACCTTTTTACCTGTTTACGCAGCCGTTCTTCTTTTCTTATCGATGAAATTGCCTATTACTATCGTAATAATACCGATAAACACCCATATGTCCGCGAAATTCATCGTCGCCGAATCGCCGAAATACAGGAAGTCCGTCACTTGGTTATAGACGATCCGATCGTACACGTTGCCCAGCGCTCCCCCTATGAACAGAGCCAAGCCGACCTGCGAGAGCATCCCCGGAAACTTCCCCCGACCGCGCAGATAGAACGCTACCCCGACGATAATCAATACGACAACCGCCAGCAGCCGCCCCATTCCGTGAAGCATATTGCCGGACGAACCGGTATTCGCGAGGTGCGACAGCTTCACGATCCCCCATAGCTCCGTCTTCTCTCCGAGAGCCATGTTGGCGCGAACCGCGATTTTCGTCGCTAGATCGACAGCGAGCGATAGGAGAATGATGATATAGAAGTACATGCAGAAACCTCCGCGAAATTCTGAATTCAACTAACTCCTTCCATATTCGCCGCGATTCCGCAACTTTCCTCCTACGGCGACCGAGGTCGGCGGGGCAAGATCATATCCCTCTAAAATAGCGAAGACGCGTGCCTCTTTCAATGAAGAGGTCCGCGTCTTCGCTTCAATAAATAGGGGAAACCTACGCAGCCGGATGAGTAAACGGTCTGTCGCCGGAATCGGCGTTAACAACCGGCGCGTCGGGCGCGGTTTCGTCGTCCACGACTTTATAATATTTCTCGTACATATGGACCGGTACCATTAAGCAGACGCCTACGAGCAGTAAGCAGAAGGCGAAAAATCCGTATGTGCTGATGAAGTCCGCGATCAACTGTCCGCCTTTCGCGGCTACCTTAGGAATGCTTTCGCCGATCGGGGGCAGGTTGGACAACCATTGTACGTTCATCGAGGATTCCTCCGTTTCGTTGTCTTACTTCTTATGGCTCTAATATTACGGCCTTGGACAACGGAGGAATGTGATGAATGTCACATCCTAATGTGGCACTTTTTTGTCTTCTTTATTACAAGAAAAACCGCCAAACCCTAATTGAAGGTTTAGCGGCTTGTTGTGCCTTGCTTACTCTTTAGCCCGCAGCGTCGCGAGCAGTTCCACGAGCCGCTGGAACGATTCGTTCATCCCCTGCTCCATGTTGGACTGCAGCATTCCGTCCCTGTCCTCGACGGAACGGAATACAGACTCCATCTTCACTCTCGTTCGATCTCCCGGCAACGCTTCGAAAATCGCCGTCTCCAGCGTCACGTGGCCTCTAGTCGGCATTCCTAGAAATTCGAACGTCTGAATGATTCTCTCCGGGGCGGAGACTTCATGGAACACGCCGCAGAACGCGAATTCTCCGCCGTTCGGAGCCTTGGATACATATCTCCATGCCCCTCCGTCCCGTGCTTCGAATTGCTGCAAGTCCATCGTCAGATCTCTCGGTCCCATCCACTGCACGAACAGCTCCGCATCCGTAAACGCTTCGAACACCAGCTCGCGGGGAGCTTCGAATTCCCTCTCAACTACAATCACTTGTTTGCCCGGCTCTGCAGTCAGTTTCGTTAAATTCACAACCGTCATCCTCATTGCTCCTTCTCTTCGGATTGCGAACGGCGCTGCTCCATCCGCGTTTTCAACAAGTCGTCGAGTTTCCCGAACCGTTTGCTCCACATCGACCGGTAACGCTTTGCCCACTCCTCCACTTCTGTTATCGCCTGTTCGTTCAAGCGATAGATTCTCAATTGCGCTTTCTTCTCTACGGTGACTATGTCCGCGTCCCTAAGCACCTTCAAGTGCTGGGAGACGGCCTGCGGACTAATCGCGAAATTGCCGCAGATGTCCGTCGCGGTGAGCTGGCCCTTCTCGGCCAGCAATTCAATGATATGACGTCTGTTCGGGTCTGCGATTGCTGCAAAAGTATCCATGGCTTTATTGTAAACCATTACCTTAATTAAGTAAATACTTAAATTATTGTATCTTGAGGCGATATGTTATATTAGTCTGAAAACGTCTTCGTCAGGCGGTGCATATTATGGATGATGCTGCGCAGGATCCGGTCCATAGCTTAATATCCGAAGCGCGAAACGGAAATTACGAGGCTTTTCGCCAAATCGTTCTTCGATATTCCAACGCTTTATTATCCGTCGCTTATAGCGTTATCGGCGATTTTCACGAGGCGCAGGACGCTACGCAGGAAGCGTTCGTCAAGAGCTATCGCCAGTTGCATACATTAAGCGACCCATCGAAGCTGGGCAGTTGGTTATATGCCATCGTCTATCGGACAAGTCTCGACTTTGCGAGAAAGAAGAAACGATTGGCGCCCTTAGAAGATGTGATGTCCTCGTCCGTCAACCCTGTAGAAGCCTGGCTAGATCTGCGAATGACGCGGGAAGCCGTATGGAACGCCATTCAAAGCTTGGAGCATAAAAGCAAGTCAGCCATCGTGCTGCACTATGTGAGCGAATGGTCCATGAAAGAAATCGGCCGGTTCCTTAACCTGTCCCTGTCTGCCGTAGAAAGTCGCATTCGCCGGGCCAGAGAGCTGCTGAAGCGCCAGCTTGCCGAAGATTTCGAGCCTTATTTCCGCGCGCAACGTTTGGACAGGACCTTCGAACAGAAAGTCATGGAGCGCTTGCTGCGTAGCATGGGTCATTTCTATATCCCCGTGCTTCATCGAGAGCGGACGCAAGACTGGTTCATCCGACATTTCCGATTGGGTATCAGCAGGCACGGCAACTTATTGATTGCTTCCGGTCATGAACTGTACTTGCTGGAATGCCAAACGCATCGTCCGAGCGAATATCCTTTGATGGCGTTCGAGGTCCCGGATGTCAACGAGTTGTGGTTCACGCTACAGCATGGCGACGTGAGAACCGAACCGCTCGTTACAGACGAATGGATGGGTGAACATTTCGTTTTTGCCGACCCCGACGAGAATCTCTATCACGCGATCGAAAAAAAATCATCGGCCCGCGACGGGTTTGAGACGAAGGAGTCGTCTATTTATCGTAAGTCAAATTGATCGAGAGGTGGAATGATGGAAATGGCAGAAAAAGAACGGATCGAATCGCACCGTCAGCAAACCGCGCAAACGCCGATGCTCACAAGAGTTTCCCACAACTACTTGCCCGTCTCAGACGTAGAGCAAGCCTCCAAGTGGTACAAGGAAACGTTCGGTTTAACCGTCAAGCCGCGCAGTCCCGGAGGAGCAATTGTCGTTCTCGGCAACGGACAATGGCTGTTCTTACTGGAGACGAAAAAGAAAAGAACGGCGAATTTCACAACGGACCAGTGGAACGGCGATGACTACGAAATGTTCTCGCTGACGTTCGAGGTCGAGAATATCGTCGAGCTTCACAAGCGGCTTCGCGAAAGCGGCGCCTACGTCGAGCCGTTATTCGACGAGGACGGCTGCGGTCTGCAATTCAAGTTCAAAGACCCGGACGGTAACAAATTCAATGTCTGGCAAGACGTATCGCAAAATTAGTTTTAGAACGACAAGAGCATCCAAGGACTCCTGGATGCTCTTCTTGTTGATGCGTTAAACCGGATTGACCGCGAATAAAGAATGAATATTGCCCTCGGGATCGGCGAAAAAAGCGGTCGTATGCCCCCACGACTTGATCGAGGGCTCGGCAATCGGGACTGCTCCGTTAGCGACGAATTGCCCGAACAGCTCGCGCACAACCTCGGGAGACTCGCATTCGAAGTTAAGCTCGAACGCTTGGCCTTGGCGCTTTTCGAGGTAGGTATGATGGTCATTCGTATTTTCGGCTAACGTCGGTCTGGAACAAATCGCTAGACGAACTCCCGAATTCTCCAGCTCCGCGTAATGTTTCTCTTCAACGGCTACGCGGAAACCGATAACGTCTCGATAGAAGCGCGTCAACGAAGCGACGTCGTCCGCCATTATGGTGATGCCTTCAAGCTTAACTCTCATATCGATATCCCCTTTTATCAGCACTCGTTTACAGAATCGTCGTCGCGTAGCTGCCCAGAATATGAACGTCGTGGCCGAACGTCTGGATAATCCGAATCGCCTTGTCCATGCGCGGGTCGCTTGCGGCGGCTTCGGTCTCGATCAAGAACCGGTAAGCGCCCAGCTTCGTGCCCGTAGGTCTCGATTCGATCCAAGACAGATTGACCGCCAGCGCGGAGAAGACGTTCAGGATCGAGGACAGCACTCCCGGATACTCGTCGTTCGGCGTAATCAGCATCATCGTCTTCTTCTGCTCCGACTCGTCCGAATGCTTCGTGCCCGCCACGACAAACCGCGTATGGTTCGCGGAATGGTCTTGAATATCGCTTTGGAGAACTTTCAAGCCGGACCTCTCGGCGACGGATTGCGACCCTATCGCCGCTGTATCGAGCTTGCCGGATTCCTTGACGGCCATCGCTGCCTTGGCCGTGCTGTCCGTGTATTCGATCTTCAGCCCTCGTTCCTTGATAAACTGCCGACACTGGTTAATGGCCGGCGAGATCGACGTCACCGTACGAATATCGCCAATCCGGCTGTCATGGTTACCGATCAAGTGAAGCGAAACTTTAAAGACGACGTCCGCCTCGATGAACAAGTTATGCAGCAATAAGCCGTCGATCGTCATATGAATGTTGCCCGCGATCGAATTCTCGATCGGCACGATGCATTTATCCACTTCATCGTTGCTCACCGCCTCCAATACGTCCGGAATCGAATCGAGCATATGCCAGTCCACGTCCGTGCCGGCAAAATACTTCAGCGCGGCTTCTTCCGAGAAAGTACCGCTGGGACCCAAGTATGCGACTTTAATCATTGCTAGCTCCTTTATGGAAGAAAAATGACTTCGGCTCAAGTTAGGTTAAGTATAGCTTATTCACATCGGCGCGGGAAACAGGAGTATTCTAATCGTAAAATGATGCAGAGAGAAGGTTGATCGATGAAACAACGAATAAAGCCCCGCGATTCGCGGGGCTTCGTTATGTCCTCGTTAATCGATCATGTAAGGCAGCCGGAACGTCCATAGCTCCGTGCCGTTCTCGGCGGAGTCGCTGCCGATTCCGAAGTCGTTATCGTTAATTATGGCGATGGTATCGCCGCCCACGAGCGAAAGGCCTTCGATCTTCTCGAACGGAAACCCGAATTCGGCGGCGTCGATAACCGTATGCTTGGAGGCGGGGGCGATGCCCTGGGCTCGCAGATCGGCGACGGTCATCTGTTCCAGCGTCTTGCCGGCTGCCGCGGTATCGTCGTATCGGCCCAGCACGTTAGTTGCGTTCGACAGTCCGACGGCATAGATGCGCTTGAGCTGAGCCGCTTGGCCCGAGAACTTATCGCGCTCGTCGACGAGCAGCACGTTCTCGTTCACGGCGACCAAGTCGGAGATGACGATATCGGCCTGTTTAACGTCTTTATAGTCGGAAGCGGCTTCCGTCTGGTACGCATACTCGGCAACCGGCTTCAGCGTATTCAGATCGATCTTGATGATCCGCAGCTGGCGCGAGCCGTCTACCGACTTATCCGGATTGCGCAGCGGGCTTTGCATCGCCATGAACATCCAGTTGCCGTCCGGGGTAATGCCGACCGCTTCTGCCCCGCGATTGGAGCGAAGCTTGAGATAAGCGGCAGGAAGCGTCTCGCGGGCAGGGACAAGCGGCGTTGCGACTTGCGACGCCCACCCTTGCGGAACGATGCGTTGTACGATCGTGCCGTCCCGCTTCGCTTGCACGATGCTAGGACCGTACTCCTCGCTAATCCAGAAAGTATCGTCTTTCGCGTTGTAAGCGAGACCTTCGATATCGAGACCGTATGGATCGTATGAGACCTTCGTTTGCGCGGAAGCGTCGTACGGCGTCTCGTCGCGCCCATCGATGTTCGGTTTGCCCGTAATCGCGCTGCTTCCGGTTGCCGGGTTCACGCCGGATACTGTAAGCGGGATCGTCTCCAGGATAGCAATCTTCCCGTTGTTGATCTCGATTTTATAGATGGAAGGATTGTACTTCTCAAGAGGGAACGTACGACGGGTTTCGCCGCCCACCTCGACTTCCCCGTTCGGACCGCGATCGGCCGTCGTGTAGAAGACGTTGTCCGGATCGCCCGGTAAATGGGTCAACGAGGAGCCGATTCCCATCTTGACGCCGGCGGCAAGATCGGGCGCTTCCAACTTATACTTGCCCGTCAACTGCGGCTTGTCCGTCAGAGCCACGCTGCGGCGGTAATCGTCGTAATCCACGTACTGTCCCGTTATTTCGGCAATGGCGCGGAGCGGTACGTACAGACTGTCGTCGATGTCGACGGCCGGTTTCGACGGCTCGACGGCCTGCCCGTTCCAAGTGTACTTGACTTCGGGCGCCGCGGTTCCGTTCATGACGGAAGCAGCGGACACGGTTCCTGCTACGGCGAACGTGAGAACGACCGCGCTCGCGATTTTCCATTTGGCTTTCATATTCATAGACCCCTTTCGGAAGCGAGAGATTTGTACCTGCTCCTAGAGTCTATCTTTCGGGTATTATCCCATTGTTAAGGGGAATCGAAGGTTATGTTAAGATATTATATTCTGTCTATCGACATCGAACGGGAGGGAGCGGAGCTTGAACATCCTCTATACGCGATCATCGCGCCGATTACGATCAATCCGCCGCTGAGCGCATAGACCCCTGCCAAAGACAACGCATTTTTCAGGACGCCCGACAGAAGCATTCCGACGATCATCGTCCCCATGAACACCGGCATAATCGCCCCCGAAACCCGTCCCATGAACGCCCCGTCCGTATGGCGCACGATGAGAGTCTGGATTCCCCCTTGGATCCAGGGATAGAATAGCCCGCTGACAATCAGCAAGACGAAAGTAAGTGCGAGCAACGCGGATACTCCGATTCCGACCGTGCAGACGGCCGTAACCAGCAGCCCTGCCACGAGCATCGGTTGCGCCTTTATTCTCTTGGCGACTCCCATCATTGCAACCCCGCCTGCCAGCATCGCCGCCCCGTTCGTCATGACCACCCATTGCAAGAACGATTTATCCATCCCCAATTTCTCCATGACGACGAAGATCGCGAGCGGTTGGGTCATTCCCGATGCCAATCCGACGACCGCGAATGTGAATCCGAGCGTTCTTAACGCCCGATTGGATACGATGTACCGTACTCCGGCCTTCAACTCCGCCATGAAGGTGCCGGTCTGACCCGACCGATGCTCTTCCTCGTCGCGGGGAAGCGTCGACAACACAAGCGATGAACCTAAGAATAAGACAGCCGTCAGGATGAGGGAGAACTTTATTCCGAATTGGAGGAAAATGAATGTTCCCGCGACCGGACCGAGTACCATGAATACCGCGACAAGCGTCTGGGACATAGCCATCGCCGCCTGCAACTGCTCGGCAGGCACATGCCGCTTGTATAACTTCATGCCCGATGGTTGCGAGAACTGCGATAGGCTCGCGGACACGAACGATCCGATGAGAAGCGCCATCCATCCGCCGGTCACGAGCGCTAACAGCACGGCGACGACGGACAGACTCGACAGCACGTCGCTCCATACCATCGTCCGCTTCGGCCGCCACCTGTCGGCGAAAGTCCCGCCGATCAGCGCGAACAGGAAGATCGGAGCGAATTCCGCCACGGAGATGAGCGAGACGTAGAGCGGATCGTTGTTCGTCAGGTCGGTTACGTAAAGAAGCACCGCATAATTTCGAATCCAAATTCCCATATGCAGCAGCACCCGGGAGGAAATAATCGTTCGCACGTAGCGATTGGAGAACATGAGACTAACCTGCCTTTTCGAATTTACTAGCTTACTAGTTTACTAAATTACTAAACCATAATAGCCGCATATCGTTCATTCGTCAAATCCCCGGACAATAAAAAAAACCGATCCTGCTCGGATCGGTCGGGCGTGCTCGTCTCAACCGCTAAGGTGCTGTTGCCAATCTTTCCCCACGGCTCTCCCGGCGTGCGTTTTTGGCGCCAAAGGCGGCGCGCGTCAGAGCGCAGCAGGATGGACGGCCCACCCTGCTCCCCTCGCAGCATCGGGTTCGCGCACTTTGTACTCCTACTGGGTCGCTGCACCGGGGGTTCGCACGATTGTCCCCTACTTCCGTCGCAGCATCGGGGGTTCGCACACTTTGTCCTCCACTGGAGTCGCTACACCGGGGGTTCGCACGATTGTCCCCTACTTCCGTCGCAGCATCGGGTTCGCACACTTTGTCCTCCACTGGAGTCGCTACACCGGGGGTTCGCACGATTGTCCCCTACTTCCGTCGCAGCATCGGGGGTTCGCACACTTTGTCCCCCTACTTCCGTCGCTCCACACCTGCAATTCTGCTGGTAATCCTACCCTAAATCGCTCGTTTAACCCTTCCTCCTGCAAAACTGCAGGTATTAGTCCTGCAAACCTTCAATGGAGTCACGCGGCTAGCTATCACCTGCACATTTGCATTTATTGATTTAACACCTTACCGGTTCTATGAAATAGCTGTATTATCGCAGGTTCTTTTGGTTGGCGGAGAGAGTGGGATTCGCTCCGTCGCTGACTATTCCTATCCCATTATTGCTCGCGCGAGATAACCTGCTCGCGTCTGGGGCCGACGGACACCTTCGTAACAGGTACTCCGATCTCCGCTTCGATCCACTCGACATACTCTCTTGCGGCCTGAGGCAGCTCCTCATATCGCGTTATCCGCGAAATACCGCATTTCCACCCCGGCAGACGCCGGAGAACGGGCTTAGCCGAAATTAACTGCGAAGTTACCGGAAACCGGTCGACGACACCTTCCTCCGTCTCATAAGCAACGCAGACGGGAATCTCATCCAAGTAGCCTAGCACATCCAGATTCGTCAACGTGACGGAGGTCGCGCCTTGCAGCCTGCATCCGTAGCGGGTGGCCACGGCGTCGAACCAACCTACGCGTCTTGGACGGCCGGTCACTACGCCGTATTCTCCCGCGTCTCCGCCAAGGCGTCTCAGCTCCTCGGCTTCGTCGCCTTGCAGCTCCGTCACGAACGGGCCGGCGCCGACGCAGCTTGAATAGGCTTTCGTCACGGCGATGACTTCGGTTATCGCATAAGGCGGAAGCCCCGCGCCAACGGGGGCGAAGCCCGCAAGCGTCGAAGACGACGTCGTGTACGGATAGATGCCATGATCCGGATCCCGAAGCGCGCCGAGCTGACCTTCGAGCAGAATGGCCGCCCCGCTTCTATAGGCCTTATGAAGCACGGATGTCGTATCGCACACGTAAGGCGCCAGAAGCTCTGCGTATTCTTGCAGCCGCGTTAACCACTCGCCGGCTTGAATCGGAGCTTGCCCGTATAGATGCCGCAGCAACGCGTTTTTCGGCTCGAGCATCTGCTCAAGCCGGTCGCGGAGCCTCGAGACGTCGCGCAGGTCGCTGACCTGAATGCCTAGCTTCGCGTATTTGTCGGCATAGAATGGCGCAATGCCCCTTTTCGTCGAACCGAAGCTTCGCATCCCCAGCCTCTCTTCTTCAAGCCCGTCGAACAACCGATGCACCGGCAGCACGATTTGCGCCCGCTCGGAAACGAGCAGTTTAGGACTAGGAACGCCGCGAGCCGATAGCTCCCGCAATTCATCCAACAGCACTTCGACATCCAGCGCCACGCCCGGGCCGATGATGTTCGTTACGTTCGAGTGAAACACCCCCGACGGAAGCGTTCGCAACGCGAATTTTCCTAAATCGTTAATGATCGTATGCCCCGCATTGCTACCGCCTTGATACCTTACGACGAATGACGACCGCGCGGCCAGCGCGTCCGTCATTTTCCCCTTGCCCTCGTCTCCCCAATTCGCCCCCACGATTGCCGTTACCGCCATTGGTTCTACCCCCGATCATCGATTCGCTTACAAAGGTAATGATAATGGAGGCGAAGTATATTAGAATAATTGATATAACTAATACTCGGTATAAAGTGAGGTAATACTCATGGACATTAACTTGGAGTGGTACCGCGTCTTCTATTGGATCGCGAAGACGGGCAGCCTGTCGAAAGCCGCGCAGCGAATGCACATCACCCAACCGGCCGTCAGCCATACGATTAAACAGCTAGAAGGCTCGCTAGGCGGCCAGCTCTTCTTCCGAACGCCGAAAGGCGTGACGTTAACGACCGAAGGCGAAGTGTTGTTCCATTATGTGGAGCAGGCGTTCAACTACGTCGAGATCGGGGAGAAAGCGATTGCGGACATGAACGGCTTGCAGAGCGGGGAGATCGCGATCGGGGCCAGCGATACGTTGTGCAAGCATTATTTGCTGCCCTACCTGGAGAGGTTCCACGCCGAGCACCCCGGCATCCGCATCCGGGTCGCCAACCGGACGACGCCGGAGACGCTCGCGCTGCTCAAGGAGGGGAAAATCGACTTCGGCATCGTCAGTCTGCCGGCTTCCGATAAACAGGTGGAACTCCGCGAGAGCACGCCGCTGCAAGACTGCCTCGTCGGCGGGGCGAAATATCGGGAGTTGTCGGCAAGTCCGCTTTCTCTCGATTCGCTGCACGATTATCCTCTGCTTATGTTAGAGGCGGGCAGCACCAGACAATACCTAGCCGACTACGCGGCCTTGCACGGAGTCGCGCTGCAGCCCGAATTCGAGCTGGGAAGCGTCGATCTTCTCGTCCAATTCGCCCGAAGCGGCTTCGGTCTTGCTTTCGTGCTGCGTAATTACGTGCAAGAGGAATTGCGGGCAGGAACATTAGTTGAAATCCCGCTTAACCCCCCCGTGCCCGAGCGCCATATCGGCATCGCGACGCTTCGGGGCGTTCCTTTATCGGCGGCGACGAAGGCATTCATGGCGTTAATACCCGGAGGTAAGGATGCGCGACCGACTGTTCAAGTCGGTGATGGGCGTAAACCATAACGAACCCAGCCGTTCGTTATGGTGGTTGGAACAGCTTCCGGAAGGAGCTTATACCGGCCCCATCAATGGACCGGCTAGACCCTATTGCGTCGTGCACGACAAATGGAAATTCGAAAGCTATCACCGCTACCTGGCCCAGAACGGAGTTCCCGTCTCCGAGATATCGGGAAATCCGCCTATTCACGGCTTCTCTTGGTTCCACTTCTACGACCCGGACGGCAACCGATTCAATATTTACCGCTATTAAAGAGAGAGCTAGCCGGGAAGAAATCTTCCTGGCTAGCTCCCTTTATTAAACTTCGTTAAAGAGACTGCGAAGCTTGCGCGAGCAAAGCAGCAAGCTGCGCGTAGTCCGGCGCGACTCCCTCTTTGATCTTGATCCATCTGCGTTCCGGCGGCCCTTCGAATCCCTTCGGAAATTCCATGCCGGCCGTGTTCATGATCATAAAGGCGATGGCGTCCTTCGATGGCGAGATGACCGCGGCGTAGTGGCCGTTTTTCAGAAAATGCGGCTTCTTATACTGAATGCGTTCCTCTACCGACGGAATCGTCTCTTTCACCAAATCTCTCAGCTTCTTGGAAACCTCGACCTGCCAAGCCGCTCCTAAGCCCTCGATGAATGCGGTAACCTCTGCGCTCACGATTTGCCTCATCTCCTTAACGACCAATTAATTCCACTACAATATATCGTATCTAGCAGACTATTGTCTAGCTAGTCGAAGCCTCCATGCACACGACGACTTTCCCCTGCACGCGGCCTTCCCCGAAGTATCTGAGCGCCTCGGCAGCGTCGGCCAACGAGTACCGGCGATCGATGACGGGCACGACGCGTCCCGCTTCGGTCAACTCTTTCCACGCCAGTTGATCGTCGTGGTTCGGTTTATGTAGCAGAACTTTCATTCTTTTCTTGGTGAACTTAGCGATTAAAGGCCCAGCGAGCGCGGTTTGGAGAATACGCGGCATCGGTCCGCCGACCATTACATACGTGCCGCCCGGCTGAAGCGCGCGCTTGATGGCGGACAACGGTCGATTGCCGACGACGTCGAGGATCAGGTCGTACTTCGGCCCCCTTGCCGTAAAATCTTCCTTCGCGTAATCTACGACTTCATCCGCGCCGACGGAACGCAGCATAGACAGCTTCTCGGCCGCATCCACGCCAGTGACCCGTGCGCCGCGAAGCTTGGCGTATTGAATTCCGAACGTGCCGACCCCGCCGCCCGCTCCGTTGATCAGAACGCGATGCCCTTCCCGGAGCTTTCCGCTGTCGCGCAGCCCTTGCAAAGCAAGTACGGCCGCTTGCGGAATAGCTGCCGCCTGCTCGAAGCTTAAGCCGACGGGTTTCGGCGTCAGCGCCGTCTCGGCGGCGCATACGTATTCCGCGAAGCCGCCCCAGCCGCACCCGCTGAGGTCTCCGAACACTTCGTCTCCCGGCCTAAACGTCTGCACGTTCGCTCCCACGGCTACGACTCGTCCTGCCACATCCGCGCCGAGCGTACGATAACGCGGCCTGCGGAAGCCGCCAAGGCGGATAATATACGGTTTTCCGCGCAGAAGGTCCCAATCCCAAGAGTTCACCGATGCCGCGCGAACCGCGATCAGCACCTCATGATCCTTCGGCGCGGGGACCGCCACCTCTTCGATCCGGAGCACGTCCGGCGACCCGTACTCATCATAGACCAACGCCTTCATCTTGCGAGCGACTAACGTATCTGTCGTTATGCCGACCACCACCCTTTACGCGGTTAATTCTATGCCACGGTAACGATAACCGGCTGATCCTTCGTGATAATAATGGTATGCTCATGCTGCGCGACATAGCTGTTATCGGGCACGAATAACGTCCATCCGTCCGCGTGCTCGGCCACGTATTCCGCGCCGGTCGATAAGAAAGGCTCGATCGTGATGACTTGGCCTTCCTTCAGCACGCGATGATCGTGCTTGTTGTAGAAGGGCAGAATCTCCGTGGGCGCCTCGTGAAGCGATTTGCCGATTCCGTGACTGCATAAATTTTTAACCGCCTTATATCCTCCTTGGCCGGCTTCCGTCTGAATCATTCTGCCGATCTCGTTCAATTTGACGCCATGTTTAAGCGAGGAAATAATCTTCATCATCGTGCTGTAGGTATACTCGCAAAGACGGGATAACGCCGGATCGTGAGGAGGCATCGTGAAAGAATGACCGGCATCCGCATAGTAACCCCCGAGCTCCGCGGACACGTCGACGTTGACCAAATCGCCCGCTTGGATGACCCGATCGCCCGGTATACCGTGAGCGACCACGTGGTTAATGCTGATGCAAGTCTCCCCAGGGAATCCGTATGTGGTCTTCGGCGCGGACTTTGCGCCATGTCTCTTCAGAACCCGGCCTCCGATCTCATCGAGCTCGCGCGTCGTCATGCCGACGCGAGCGCGGGATTTCATCTCCTTAATCGTTAACGCGATAACCCGGCCGATTTCTTTAAGGCCCTGAATATCTTCTTGATTCTGTACCGTCATGCTCACCATCTCCTTCGATTAGTCCATTATCTCATTATTTGTAAGCCATTGCATGTGCATGATGCTCACAAAACGCCGCAGGATAGATAAAAGCCAGAGTCCCGTTCAGGGTACTCTGGCTTTGTACTAGAATCGCTCGAAGCAATCGTAATTTCTCTGTCTATGGATTAGGCCGTCCTTGAAGTCGAAGACGCAGCAGAAATAGGCTTTCAGCTGCTGACCGGTCTTGAACGCCCCGACGTCCGCCCCGACCTCGGCCGTCCAGATCACTTCCGTAATCAGCGTATCGCCTGCTTCGTAAGTCCGCTGAATATCGTACTTTTGCGATCTCAGAAGTTTCTTGCCGTTAGGTATGCGCTGCAGAAGCGTCTCATAGTTGCTTACGACGATGCCGGGAGTGATAAGATTCGGATATTCGGTTTGCTCGATCTCCGGATGCAGCAACGGCTTGAAGTCGGATTCCGTGACACTGAAAGATTCGATCAACTCGTAAAATCGCTTTACCGTTTCCAGCTTCATGATTACACCTTCCTAGCGTTTTTATTTTTCTGCCAAAATAAGTGTATCACGCCAAAACCGTCTACTTTTTAACAATAGTGTGAACTCGTTCTATTCTTCCTTGCGGTATCTCTCGATAAAGGTGGCAATGAGTTCGTCTAATAGGGGCTTAGCCGCCTCCGTGTCTATTCCATGTTGGAATAACGCAGGCCATGTAATCGCGCCCTCGATCATCGCGTAGAATACCTTTGCCGCAAGGGGCGGATTGTCGATTGCCAGCTTGTTATCCTCGCGAGCGGCCGCAAGCCATTGCATGAATGGTTCATGGGGAGAGGCATATTGGGCCGTAATCCTTCGCGCATAGTCGATATCCCTAATGAAGACGGAGGTGAGCACTCGCGATAACCCAAGCCTGGAAGGGCTGTTGATCAAGTACATTTCGGCATGCGCGAATGCAGTCAACTGGTCCTCCAAAGCCCGGGCAGGATCGTATTCGATTCGCTTGAGAGCTTGCTGTTCTTCGAGAAACTTGGCGATAACCCCTTGGAAGAGATTCTCTTTCGTTCGGAAGTGATTATAGACCGTACGTTTGGACACGCCCGCGATCTCCGCGATCGCATCCATGCTGGCCTGGTCATATCCCATCTCGGCGAACGCCTGTATGGCTCCGTTCAGAATAGCTTCGCGCTTCTTGCTCGTATCTCTTCTCTTCACCGGCGACGTTGCAGCGTCCATATCGTTACAGTCCTCTCATGGTGATCTCTATTAAATTACACCGCCCGGTGTAATCGTCATTGACTGACTGTTATTTACACTGTACAGTATAATTAACGGTTGAAAAATATTCAATACTCGGAAGGAATGGATCCGATGAAAGCAGTAGTCTGTACCAAATACGGACCTCCGGACGTTCTTCAGCTCAAGGAAGTGAATAAGCCTTCCCCTAAGCGCAATGAAGTGTGTATTAGAATCTACGCATCGGCGGTAACGGCGAGCGACATCTATATCCGAGGATCGCGGATTCCGCTCCGGTTCTGGTTGCCCATGCGATTAATCTTAGGCTTCACTAAGCCGAGACAGCCCATCATCGGCATGGTGCTGGCGGGAGAGATCGAATCCGTCGGCCAAGACGTCCGGCAATTCAAGGCAGGAGATCAAGTCTACGGGGTTACCGGTCTGGGGATGGGCTGTTACGCACAGTACAAATGCATGAGGGAATCGGACTCCATGCGAGGATGCCTTTCGCATAAACCCGCCAATATCAGCTTCGAAGAGGCAACGGCCGCCGCATACGGCGGACTTCTGGCGTTGCAGCGCGTGGAAGAGGGTAAGATTCAGCGCGGGCATAAGGTGCTCATATACGGGGCATCGGGAACGTCCGGAACAATGGCGGTACAGCTAGCCAAGTATTACGGCGCCGAAGTAACCGCGGTATGCGGCACTCGGAACATGGAGCTCGTCAAGGGCTTGGGAGCGGATAAAGTAATCGATTATACCAACGACGAAGACGCACGCGCCATCGATCGTTATGACCTTATGCTCGATACGGCGGGCAAGGCGAAGAGTTCCAGAATCAAAGAGCTATGCAGGCAAGCGCTGAATCCGACAGGCCAATCTATCTCCATCGACGACGGGAAGCTGGAGTTGAAATCGGAGCGTCTTGCCAAGCTCTCGGCGTTGATCGAAGCCGGATCCATTAAACCGGTAATCGACAGGATTTACCCGATGGATCGAATCGCAGAAGCGCATGAGTACGTGGAACAAGGCCGGAAGAGAGGCGGGGTCGCCATCACGATCGAACAGGATTAGGCGTGCCATCGCGAACATCGCTTGCTCAACCGAGTACCATCCGGATCGTCGAGTGGCAACATATTAAGTTTGACAGGTTGCATTTCCCAATTTGTTCTATAATATATTGTTAAATACTAGTAGATACGGCTGACTTATGTACAGCTGGTAGGGGGAAACCACGACTTTGAGAAGCATAGGTCTTGCCTTACGCCATGCCAAAGCAAATCTCGCGAACAATATGTTCCTGTTCAAATTAGCATGGACCATGCATCCGCAGCGGGTGCTGGCCGAATTTTTGATTCAAGCCTGCAGACAGGCTACGAACGTGTTCTTCGCGGTGTACTTCATGAAATACATCATTGAATCTATCTCATTGGAAAGAGAGTTTCGGCAAGTCGCCCTATTCATCGTCATTACATTGGCCGTGATGCTCGTATTAAGCTTGCTGGACAACTGGTATGAGCAGCGATTCAAGCCGCTCAGCGATCTCACTCTGTACGAGAAGCTGTACCTCGTCTTATTCCGCAAAGCTTCATCCGTCGAACTAAAGTGCTTCGAAGACCATGAGTTCTATAACAAATACACGAAAGCCATTCAAGAAGCCGATCAGCGGATCGGCGCCGTACTGGACAGCCTTTCCAGAATCCTGTTCTCCATACTCGCGACGATCGGCATATTCGCCGTCATGTACGCCATCGATCCTTGGGTCGTATGGTTCGCGTTGTTCCCGATTATCGGCAACTTTTACTTCGGCAAGAAACTTAACCGCCTCCAATTCCAGCAGAATAACGAGTGGGTGCCTTACCAAAGGAAGATGGATTACGTAAACCGCGTCATCTATCTATCCCATTACGCCAAGGAGATCCGCCTATCCCGAATTTTCTCCGTCCTGAAGAACACCTACCAGGAGGGTTATGCCGGCGTCATCTCCGTCGTTCATAAATACCGGGTCAAAGCCGGCATTATCTCTTTCTTCAAAATCTTCCTTACCTTCACGCTCATCTTTCAAGGCGTTCTGCTGTATGGCGCTTATCTGGCTATCGTCCAGCAGTCGATATCCATCAGTTCCTTCGTCGTGCTTGGAACGGCGATGGTCAGCGGAGCATGGTCGCTCATCCGAATGTCGGACAGCGTCGTGGAGATCAACAAGAACGGCATCTACATCGACAACCTGAAATCGTTTCTGAATTATGAATCCGAAATCCGGGAAGACGATGGGCAAGACAAACCGAACGCGCCGCCGCTGCGGCAGTTAGCGTTCCGACAGCTTCATTTTACTTATGAGGGTGCGGCTAAAGCTTCTCTGTCCGACATCTCGATTGAAGTGAGCAAAAACGAGAAAATCGCGCTTGTCGGGCACAATGGAGCGGGCAAATCGACGTTAATCAAGCTCATGATGCGATTGTACGATCCGACCGAGGGCGAAATCGCGTTAAACGGCCGCAATATTAAAGACTTTGATCTCATGTCCTATCGTTCCTTGTATGGAACCGTATTCCAGGACTTTAAGATCTTCTCGATGACGATTGCCGAAAACGTGCTGATGCGCGAGGTTGCGAACGAAGAGGATCGCGAGCTCGTCGTGGAAGCGCTCAAGAAGAGCAGAATATACGATAAAGTGGCCGCGCTCCCCCGCGGCATCGATACGATGCTGACGAAGGAGTTCGACGACGAAGGAGTCGTTCTGTCCGGCGGGGAGTATCAGAAGATCGCGATCGCGCGTATTTTCGCGCAGCCTGCCGAAATCCTTATTCTCGACGAGCCTACGAGCGCATTGGATCCGATTGCGGAGTACGAGATTTTCGAGAGCATGATCGAAGCGTGCGAGGACAAAGCCGTCGTCATTATATCGCATCGCATGTCGTCCGCTATGCTGGCCGATCGGATTTACTTCATGGAGGACGGCAGCATTCAGGAGGCGGGCACGCACGCGGAATTGATGCAGCGGCAAGGAAAGTATGCGGAGCTGTTCATGAAGCAGGCCGAGAAGTACGTGGATCAAGAAGAGCTCTCAGAGGCGGTGAGTCAACGTGAAGGCTAGCAAGCATAGCTTTGCGCGGGTCGTTCAGAATAACTGGTTTATTCTGAAATACGGACTGCGCTATTCGCGCAAATATATTCTTTTTGCCTGTTTGTATGCAAGCTTGCAGGAGATCGAAATTTTCCTCGAGCATGTCATTCTCATCAAGTTCGTATTCGACAGCGTGCAGTTCGGCACTTCTTTCTCTACCGTTGCCCTCTATATCGGACTGATGACTGTATTCATCGCCGGATGCTTCGTGCTGGACAGCATTTATTATCAGAGCGTCGAGCCGAAGGGCAAGGAGCTGCTTTATCGAAAGATTAGAATGGAGCTGTACGAGAAAGCGGTTCGGACGGACCTGAGCAATTATGATGATCCTGTTTATTATAACGAATACGTATGGAGCGCCAACGACGCGCGCAATCGAATCGATGCCACGATCAACAACATCAGAAACTTGTGCAAAGCGATCACGGTCATCGTGACCTCCGTCAGCTTCTTCTTGTTCGTCGACAAGCTCGGTCTGCTGTTCGTCCTCGTATCGTTCGTCTCAACCTTGATCGTCAGCATGATCGTCAATAAAATCAGGTTCAAAATGAGAATGGAGCTTAACGAGAAGGACCGCAAACGCATCTATTTGAAGCGCTTGTTCTATATGGCCGATTATGCGAAAGAGATGAGACTGTACGCCATTAGGGAGAAGTTTTTTCGGGAGTTCTCGGACACCCATAAAGAGATGCACGATATCGTGCGCAAGCATTCGAAGAAGCAGTTCTGGCTGAACTTCACCTCCGACTACTTTTTCAAAGAGTTGATCTTCGGCGGGCTGTACCTTGCTTATGTTGCCTACATGGCGCTAGTAAAGGGAGCACTAAGCTACGGAAGCGCGATTACGTTGATGGGATCGTCAAGGCGTCTCAGAAATAATATGCAATTCCTGACGTCGCTCATCAGCGAGATGCAAGAGAACAGCTTGTATATCGAGAAATTAAGAAGTTTCCTGGAACAGGAGAATGCGCTTCAAGAGACGAAAGATCCATTGACCGTGCCCGACCGGTTTACGGGACTAGAGCTGCGGCAGGTATCTTTCCAATATAGCGAATCCGGGTCTCCCATCCTTCGGGACGTCGATCTGCGCATCCGTCCGGGAGAGAAAATCGCGATCGTCGGCTACAACGGCGCCGGCAAAACGACTTTGACGAAGCTGATCATGCGGCTATACGATCCGAGCGCCGGCGAAATTCGATTAAACGGCGTTCTTATCGATATGTATAAGCTGGATGAATACCGAATGAAGATCAGTTCCGTATTCCAGGATCATCAGTTGTTCGCGGCCGCCCTATCCGAGAATGTCGTGATGAATGCGGTTTCCCCCAGCGATCCCGACTCGATTAGGCAAGCGCTCGAGAAAAGCGGATTCGGCGATAGGCTGCGGGATTTGCCTCTTGGGATCGATTCTGCCATAACCAGGGAATTTAATGAATCGGGGATCGAGCTTTCAGGGGGAGAAGCGCAGAAGGTGGCGATCTCCAGGGTATTCGCTAAGCCGACGCTGCTCATTCTCTTAGATGAGCCCTCCAGCGCGCTGGACCCGATGAGCGAATATCATCTGAACCAGGTCATGCTCGAGAAAGCGGAGAACCGGCCGATCCTGTTCATCTCCCACCGCCTGTCGACGACCAAGATGGTCGACCGCATCTTCATGATGGAGAACGGCCGCATCATCGAACAAGGCTCGCACGAGGAGCTTATGAGACTGAATGGGAAATACGCGCACATGTTTACCTTGCAGGCTTCCCGGTACCGCGTCGTCGCCGGAGCGAAATAAAACGAAAAGCCCGCCTCAGGGATGCCCGAGGCGGGCTTTCGCGGTTTCTACGGCGTCGCTGCTGAAATCCCCGACCGGGGCCAAATCCGTCAAAACTCGCATTTTCTACCCAACTAACTGCACTCCCCGTACCGTTTAAAGGTCAGGAGAATTCCGTAAGCGTCCCTCGGTCGAATCGACCTTTGGGACAGCCTCTCCTTGCGTAATCGGTTAGTCCCGTTCGTCCTACTCCTTCACGCTTCCGAGCTGCAGCCCCGCTACGAAATGCCGCTGCAGGAACGGGTATACGAGCAATATCGGCACCGATGCGACCATCGTGATGGCGGCTCGGATCGATAGCGGCGTAATCATCGTTGCGGTATCCTTGGCCGCCGTAGACGATATGTTCGGATTGGCGTTGGAGTTCACCGTCGAAGACAGCAGCCTGATCAGTTCGTATTGAAGCGTGCTCAGGTTCTCCCTGGACGATGCGAATATGAACGTGTCGAACCACGTATTCCATTGGCCGACGGCCGTGAAGAGCGCGATTGTGGCGAGCACGGGCGCGCACAGCGGCAGAATGACGCTTACGAACACCCGGAAGTCGCTTCCGCCGTCGATCTTGGCCGACTCGACCAAGCTTTCCGGCAGCGTATGAATATACGTGCGGACCACCAGCATGTTGAATGCGCTGATCAACCCCGCTCCGGCACCGGGAAACAGAATATAGACGAGGAACGTATTGAGCAGGTGCAGATCCTTGATCAAGAAATACGAAGGAATGAGGCCCGCGCTGAAGTACATCGTCAGTACGAAGATGACCGTAACGAATTTGCGGTACATGAACTCTCTGCGGCTGATCGTATACGCGAGCATGGCGGTCAGGAACACGCCGAATACCGTGCCGACGACGGTCCGGGCGACGGACACCCAGAACGCATGGAACACTCTCCCGTCCTGGAAAACCGCGTCGTAATTTTTGAACGTCCATTCCCGCGGCCATACGTAGATGCCTCCGCGCGTCGTGTCGAGGCCCGCATTGAACGAGACTGCCAGCGTGTTGAGGAACGGATATAACGTGACGACCGCCACGAACAGCATGAACAAATAATTGAACGAATGAAACACGAACGGCTCCGATTTGAATCTTCTTCTTAGCGTCGTTTGCATACGGAGCCCCCTTAGACGAGCCGCTCTTCGCCGAGACGCTTGGCGATGAGGTTCGCGCAATATAACAGAATAATGCTAACGACGGTTTTGAAGATGCCCGCCGCGACGCCTAGCGAATAGTTCCCGATTCGAAGACCGTACTTCAGGACGAAGATGTCGATCGTCTCCGAGTAATCGAGCACTTGTCCGTTCCCTAGGAAGTATTGGATCTCGAAGCCGCCGCCGTTCAGAATCCAACCGATGTTGAGAATCAGCAGGATGACGATAACCGGCCGAATGCCCGGCAGCGTCACGTTCCATATTTTGCGATAGCGTCCCGCCCCGTCCATCTCCGCCGCCTCATACAAGGACGGATCGACGGAGGCGATAGCCGCCAGGTAGATGATCGTGTTCCACCCGACTTCCTTCCACACGTTGGTAGCGCCGACGATTCCCCAGAAGTACTTGCCTTCGCTTAGCCACACGATCGGTTCGTCTATGAGATGCAGCTTCACCAGCACGATATTGACGATGCCGCCTTCGGTGGATAACGACATCGAGACGAGGCCGGTTACGATAATCCAGGACAGAAAGTGGGGAAGATACGAGATCGTCTGAATGATCCGCTTGATGCCGGTTTTCTTGATTTCGTTGAGCAGCAGCGCCAGGCCGATCGCCGTAACGAATCCGAGCACGAGCGATATGACGCTCATGGCTATCGTATTGCGGAGCACCCGGGTAAAGCCTTCGTCCATGAGCAGGAACCGGAATTGATCGAATCCGACCCACTTCTGATCGAAGATGGAGAAGCCGGGCTTGTATTGCTGGAACGCCATCATCCAGCCCCAGATGGGACCGTAGGCGAAGATAACGACGTAGATCACCATCGGTAAAGACATGAGTATCAATTGCCGCTGGCGGAACATCTTTCTCCAGTACGGTTCGGTCCGCCGAGCGGGCTGAGAGGATGGTTCAGCCTTATGGACCACTTGCTGCGGCATCGGTTCCGCCTCCTATCACGGGACGAGCGGAAGGCTGGAATACGATCTCCAACCTCCCGCTCCTCCTTCGCCTTATTTGCTGGTCCAGTTGTCTACGCGCCACTTCAACTGATCGTTGACTCGATCCAGATAAGCTTGCGTATCCACTTTGCCCATCTCTTTAGCATAATCGTCCCATACGCTGTCGAAGTTCTCAGGCTTGCTCAAGATGGCTTTCGGCAAATACTTAAAGTCCAGATCCTTCATCTTCTGGTTGGCGACTTTCGCGGCGGAGCCTTCGATCAGGTCGATGTTCCAAGCCGGATACGATACGCGGTTCTCCGGCGGCGACGTGAAGAACTCGGTCCACACTTTATGGCCGTAGGCCGTTAATACCTCTTTGTCGATGTCCTTCAGGTTCGCGAAGAATTCCTCCGGCTGATTGCCCGCGCCTTCGGCGTTGCCGTCCGGATACCGGCCTTCCAGTTTAGGCATGTAGCCCCAGAGCGATTCCGCTCTGTGCTTCTGCTTCCAGGTGACGTCTTCTTGCTGCTTGCGCATCTCCGGCGTCCGATAGAAGAGACCGTCGTCGCCGACGAGATAATCGATGCCTTCCTGTCCCCAGTTCATGCGCTTCTGCCATTTCTCGGACAGCAGCGTATCGATGAATTTGATAATTTTCACCGGATCCTTGGCGTTAACGGTAATGCCGAAGCCGTTGCCCAAGTTAATCGGCGGACGGTCCAGATAATAATCGGTCACGTTCGTGTCATAGACGAGCGGGAACCCGACATAAGTGCGGTCGAACTTGCCCTGGGAGACGAGCGAATCATGTCCTTGCCCGAAGTTCCAGCGTTGGTCGAACATGCCGAGCACGCGACCGCTGGAAATCTTGGCCAGGAACTGGTCGTAGTTCTGCGCGAACGCTTCTTTGTCCAGGAGGCCCTTCGCGTTGACCTCGTTCAGCTTCTTGTAGTATGGCTTCGACACGTCGTTAGCGGAGTAGAGCGTAGCGACGTTCGTGGCCGGATCGACGAGGACGCCGCCGTCGTTCGGGTGGCCGGCCAGATGCTGCGGAGGGTTCCGCAAACCCCAATCGCGCCAGTCGAACGCAAGCGCGGTGAACCCGATCGTCTTCTGGCCGTCGATCTCCGGATATTTCGCCGCATAGTCTTCGATCAGCTTGAAGTATTCGTCCAGCGTCTTGAACTTCGGATAGCCGAATTCTTTAAGAACCGCCTTCTGAATGTAGAATGCCGGACCGTAATAATCCGTCGACATGAATTCGCCTTGGTAAACCCCGTAGTTCGGCATCCAGTAAATATGGCCGTCCTCCGGATCTTTCAGTTGGTTCCATACTTTCTCGAAATGTTTCTTTATGTTAGGCGCATGTTGCTCGATCAAGTCTTCAAGCGGAATAACCGCTTTGGCTCCCGTAAGCTTCGTATTCGCCGTGATTAAGTCCGGATAGTCGCCGCCGGCGATCATGACGCCGAGCTTCTGCTCGATATCTCCAACCAAATATTCTTCCTTCAGCGTGACGCCGAGCTGTTCTTTGATTTCCTGATAAATGAGGTTGTCGTCTGTCGGAATCGGCCCCGTAGCGGCCGTAAACAAGGAGATGGTGAAGGGTTCCACTTTCGTCTCGGTCGAACTGGACGCGGTTGAAGAATCGCCAGGGCTCTGCGAATCCGGCGACGATGACGATGGCGACGAGTTCCCGTTATTGTTGTTACTCGAGCAGCCTGCCGCTACGATACTGGATACCAGCATCAGCGTGAGTAACCCTAAGGCCGCTTTTTTAGGACGAACCCCCATTGTTAAATCCTCCCTATCGAATATGAAGCAAGACGGCGCGCATTCGTCTTGTTGCTCATATGGTAGCGCTTCCTTGGAGGCGGTTACAATTCACGAATTAAATGTGTATCCCCCCGAAAAATCGGTTTCGAATACGATTGCGAACCGCCGTCTCACCTTTCGGAAGCTCTGAAATCCGCCGGTTTGCACCCCGTTCTCCGTTCGAAATGTTGCAGAAAATGACCGTAATAAGCGTACCCGACCTGTTCCGCGATCACGCCGATCGCCTCGGTCGTGCCTAGAAGCTTCTCGCACGCCTCCGCGATGCGCAGATCGTGCATCCGATCAAGCAGGCCGCTGCCGAATTTGTCCTGATAGGCTTTGCCGAGATAGACGGGGTTCAAATAAAACCGAGCCGCTACGTCCCGAATCGAGAGAGGGCTGCGGTAATGATCCCGGACGAATTGGTCGACTTCGGCCATCGTGCCGCCGACATGGCTGCCTCGAAGCGATCGCACCGATCGAATCGCTTGCTCCGCATACGTCCGTATAAGCGTCCTCGCCAGCGGCAGCTCGGACGGCTCGGCCTTCTCCTGGGCCGAGTTCAGACAGACGCGATGCAACAAGGCAGGATCGCCGCCCATTCCACGAATCAACTTGCTGCATTGGACAGCCATAGAACCGGCGAACAGCTCAGCCCATTCGGAAGGGCATCCGGCCAACTCCCGAAACAGATCATCGATGATGTCCGCCGCTCTGCCGCTATCCGCATCCTCGATCGCTTGCACAAGTTCCTTCATCCGGTGCGCCGCATGCGTAGGAAGATTAGCCCCTTCCTCGTCGCTTTCCGTATCGGATTCCAGCATGATGGCCTTGCGCGTATCCAGCCGCCCGCGAACCTGAGTCAGCACCTTCGCCGCTTCTTCTTCGACGACCGGCTTCATCATGTAGTGACGGACGCCGAGCTGCATGGCGCGTTTGGCGAACGAGAACTCGCCGTAGGCGCTAAGCACGATAAACTCGGAGGATGCTCCTGGCCCCCCGTGCAAGCGCCCGATCAGCTCCAAGCCGTCCATCTCCGGCATTCGGATATCCGTCACGATGACGTCCGGCAATAACCGTCGCGCCGCCGACACCGCTTCTACCCCGTTCTCGCACACGCCGCAGACGCGAAAGCCGAGCCGCTCCCAGTCTACGAACATTCTTAGGCCTTCGATCGCGAGCGGTTCATCATCCACCAGCAGCACCGAATACATTCCTTTTCCTCCCTTCATCCTCGGACAGTGCGGGAATTCTAAAGCCGATTCGCGTGCCCTCGTCCGGCCGGCTGTCGATCTCGAAATCGACGCGCTCTCCGTATTGGAGCCGCAGCCGTTTATATACGTTACGCATGCCGACGTTCTCGTCAGAATCGAGACTTCCGTTCATCATGCTCCGAATTTCCTTGAGACGGCCCTCCTCCATGCCTTTCCCGTTGTCCTGAACTTGCACGTGCAAATAGGTGTCCCCGCGCTTCGCTTCGATGCGAATGCAGCGCTGCCCCTTGACGGCCTGCAGCCCGTGCTTGCACGCGTTCTCGACAAGCGGTTGAATGCACATTTTGGGCACGAGGCAATTGGCTGCCGCTTCATCGATATCGAGGACGTAGTCGAACCGGTCCGCGAACCGGAACTTCTCGATGGTTAAATACATTTCCGTAAAATGAAGCTCATCCTGCAGCGTAACCGGGCCGTCGGACCAGCTGAGCATTCGCCGCAGCAATTGGGACAAGTTGCGGATGATGGTCGATACTTCCGTATAGCCGTTCTTCACGCTGACGACGAGCAAGGCGTTCAAAGTATTAAACAGAAAATGCGGATTCACTTGGCTTTGCAACAGCTTCATCTCGGCGCGAATCCGCTCCAACTGCATGTCCTTCTGCTGGATCTCGAGCTTGTAGACGTCGTTAATGAGCGATTCGATCTGCGCGGCCATCCGGTTGTAGCTGCGGATCAGCCCTCCGATCTCGTCTTTGCCTTCCCGAAGCTCGATCAAGTCGAACTTCTCGTTCGTCGCTTTATCCATATGGCGGGCCAACCGGCGAATCCGGTAATTATAGGAACGCAGCATAACGAAGATTAACGACGTCGGGAGCAACGTGCTGATAATCGCCAACATCCAGATGAATTGCTTCGAGCTCTGAAAGGCCGTCTGGAAACGATGCGCGTCCGCTACGCCGGCGAGCGTCCAGTTGTGGATATAAGAGGGGTTGCCCAGGGGACTGCGGAACAGTAATTCGTCGTCCCCGTCGCCTGCCGGCTCGGTCGTCTTCATGTATTGGGAAGAGGGAAACATGACGCGGTTGTTCGGATCCAGCATGCTGATCGCCATATAAGACTTCTCTTCCGCCAGAATCTCATCGAAGCTGCTGGCCTTGAGATCGATGCGCAAATATTTCGGATATCGTCCGTACAGCGGGTATTCGTTCAGTTTCCGTACAATGCTGAAGTATTGCTTGTTCTGCTTCACGTTGATGGGGTCAATGTCGCTGTAGATGATGACTTCGACGGCCGAGGGGGATTTCGAGATCCTATCGTACCATGGGGTTTGTTTGGCCGTTTGATCCAGATAGAAGTAATTGCTGCCGGTTACGATCGTGGGGTTTGTCGTGTACACCGATATATTCTCGACGTAAGTATAAGCGGACATGAACGGCCTCATCTTGCCGGTCAGGACCTCATTGAATCTTTCGTAGTAATCGACGATGTCGGCGTAATCCTTATCCAGCATTTCGTACAACGTGCGGTCCGTCGCGACGGAGTGGCTTAACGTCACGCCGCCGTCGATCATATCCATGATCTTCTTGGCCGTTCTCTCGATCGTCATCTGAAGATTGACTTGCTCCCGGGATTGCACGTTCTTCGACATCTGCTGGAAGAACAGGACGTTGATCGATAGAATCGGCACCAGAACGCATAGCAAGTAAATAAGCGTGAACTTCCATTTAAGCGGAATATTGTTGACGAAGCTTAGCCAGCCGATCGGCCTGCGCATGCGGGCGCCTCCTTCGTATCAACCGTTCTTGTATTGCGAAGGGGTCATGTTCATCCATTGCTTGAATTTCGCGGTGAACTGCTCGGGGTCCGCGTATCCGACCGTCCGGGCTACGTCCGCGACCTTCTGATTCGTTCGCCGCAGCAGCCTGCGAGCCGCCTCGACCCGCGTTCGATGGACATAATCGAGGAATGATATGCCCATCTGTTTCTTGAACAGCTCGCCCAGATAAGCCGGTTGGAAATGCAGCGATCGCGCGATGGCCTGCAGCTGAAGCGGCTCGCTGTAATGCTCCCGAACGAACCGCGCCACATCCCATGCGGGACCGGTCCCCATCCGCTGCCGGGCGAGGTGCTCCGCGACCTTGCAAGCGTACGATGTCAAGACGTCGGCCCATCGATCCGTCCGGTTCGGCAGCATCGGAAGAGAAAGGTCTTGTTGGTCCGCCGGGGCCAACCCCGTCAGCTCCCCCTCCGCCGCTTCCCACGATAATTCCAACAGCACGTTCGACAGGAAAGCTTTACCGGCCTCTCTGTCGCCTGCAACCGTAGGCTTAAGCAGGCGACACAACCGGTTAGCCGCTTCTCCGATTACCGCCTCGTCCCCTGCTTTGACCGCCAACATCAGACGATCCTCCTCATCGTATAACGAGTCGCCGACCTCCGGCGAGGGCCAAGTCGCTGCCTGGGGCCGGAGCCCGGGCGGCAATTCCTCGATACTCTCTTGATCGATTACCGCCCATTGGCGGCTGATCTTCTCTAGCGCGGCGTGGATTTCCGCGACGTCGATCGGCTTCAGCCAATAATCGAGAGCTCCGAACGTCAACGCCTTCCGGGCGGTCGGAAAGTCGTCGTACCCGCTTAGAATGACGAATCGGCTCGGCGCGTCCAACTCGTTCGTGCAATGCTCGAGCAACCGCAGCCCGTCCATGGCCGGCATCCTAATGTCGGTCACGACCAGATCGGGATGGAGCTCCCTTATTTTCCCGAGCGCTTCTTCCCCGTCGCACGCTTCGCCGCACACGCGGAAGCCGTATCTCTCCCAATCGATCATGAACCCTAACCCTTCCAACACCAGCGGTTCGTCGTCCACTAACAGAACGGTGAAAATACGGATACGCCCCTTTCCTGAAATTGTATATATACTTTACCATAAATTTGAAACCGTTTTCATTAAAAAATTGCATGAGATCGCTCTCTATCGGAATTTCTCCATTAATTCGTCATGATCCGCTGCGCGCAGGTTGAGGCGGTATAAGAAAACCGATCCTGCTCGGATCGGTCGGGCTTGCTCGTCTCAACCGCTAAAGTATCGTTTCCAATCTTTTTCCACGGCTCTCCCGGCGTGCGCTTTTGACGCCAGAGGCGGCGTGCGTCAGGCGTAGCAGGATGGCCGGCCCTACTTCCGTCGCTGCACCGGGTTCGCACACTTTGTTCCTTCTACTTCCGTCGCTGCGCCGGGTTCGCACACTTTGTCCTCCTACTGAGTCGCTCCATCGGGGGTTCGCACACTTTGTCCTCCTACTGAGTCGCTCCATCGGGGGTTCGCACACTTTGTTCCTTCTACTTCCGTCGCTGCACCGGGTTCGCACACTTTGTCCTCCTACTGAGTCGCTCCATCGGGGGTTCGCACACTTTGTCCTCCTACTGAGTCGCTCCATCGGGGGTTCGCACACTTTGTCCTCCTACTTCCGTCGCTGCACCGGGTTCGCACACTTTGTCCTCCTACTTCCGTCGCTGCACACCTGCCATTCTGCAGTTAATCCCACCCGAAATCGCTCGTTTATCCATTCATCCTGCAAAAATGCAGGTATTTGTCCTGCAAACCGTCAATGGAGTCACTCGGCTAGCTATCTCCTGCACATTTGCATTTATGGATTTAACACCTTACCGGGTCTATGAAATAACTGTATTATCGCAGGTTCTCGCAGGTTCTATCGCAGGTTCTATCGCAGGTTCTATCGCAGGTTCTATCGCAGGTTCTATCGCAGGTTCTATTGGTTGGCGGAGAAAGTGGGGTTCACTCCGTCGCTGTACGGCCGTATTCACGGTCACACGATAGCGACTATCACGCTAGCACCTACGAATATGCCTCCGGGTATGTGCGTTTCACGATCCGTTCTCATCCCAAACCACCTATTGAAATAGGCGGTTTCTAACCCCCCATTTTATACTTTCTGATAGGTTAAGAAAACGGAGCCGCGACGATAGCGCGACTCCGTTCTCCCACTATGAACCTAGCAATGAGCAGACCCGCCCTGCGATCTGACTTAGCGGCAGCTGATATTCCACCGCGCCGACCTCGTAGGCCGCCTTCGGCATCCCGTAGACGACGGAGGTCGAAGCGTCCTGTCCGATCGTTCGGCCGCCCTTGCGGCGGACGGCAAGCAGGCCTTTCGCGCCGTCGTAGCCCATCCCCGTGAGCAGCACGCCGATCGCGCGCGGTCCGGCATGCTTCGCCGCCGACTCGAACATCACGTCGACGGACGGACAGTGCCCGTTAATTTTCTCGCCTTCGTCGCACCGGACGACGTATCCGCCCTCCGTCTTCACGATTCGCATATGGCGGTCGCCGGGAGCCACCAACGCGACGCCGCGCCGAAGCACGTCTCCCGACTGCGCTTCCTTCACCCGGAACGGCGTAGTCGCGTCGAGGCGTTCGGCGAACATCCGGGAGAAAACCGCTGGTATATGCTGCACGATAGCGATACCGGGCATCGACGGAGGCAGCGCGGTCAGCAGACGGTGAATCGCTTCCGTTCCGCCGGTCGACGCTCCGATGGCGATCAGATCGTCATCCGTGCCATAGGTCTTATAACGATCGGTTACGTCATCCGTCGCCCTCTCCGATCCTGCGCGCGGATTCGATTTGACCGCGGCTTTCGCTTTGCGGATCACCTCCATCAAGAACCGTTCGACGTCCGAGGCCGCCCGCATATCCGGTTTCTTGACGAAGTCGACCGCGCCTGCCTCAAGCGCGTCCAATGCTGCATGGCTTAGCGAGCTAACGACGATGACGGGCATCGGATGCTGCGGAAGCAGCTTGCGGACGAACTCGACGCCGTTCATTCGCGGCATCTCGATATCGCAGATCATGACGTCGGGGCGTACCCGTTCGATCCACTCGACGGCTTCGTACGGATCTTTCGCGGTGCCCGCCACTTCGAGGGCAGGATCGGATGAAAGCCCGCGGAGCATGACCTCGCGGAATACGGCGCTGTCGTCGACGACGATCAGCCTGATAGGTTGTCCGACCCGCATCGCTATCTAACTTCCTTTCGGTATACGCCGGGGAGAACGTACTTGAACGGCATCGTCTCCCGGTTGAAGGATTCCGATTGACTGACGAACAAGTAACCGCCCGGTTCCGTGTGCTCCCAGAATTTTCGGACGAGCGTTTCTTTCGTCGGATTGTCGAAATAGATCATGACATTGCGGCAGAAGATCGTATGGAACTTGCGCCTGAATGGAAATCGCGGTTCCATAAGATTGAACTTCCGGTAGACGACCTCGGATTTAATCCTCTCTCCGACGGTCAACGTCCCTGCCGATCCACGGACCATATAGCGGGATCGCCATTGCTCCGGCAGCGCCGCGGCTTGATCTGCGTCGTATTCGCCCCTTACGGCCTGATCCAGCACCTTCGAGGACAGATCGGTCGCGAGCAGCTTCTTGTCCCAGCCGGGGCTGCCCGCGAAATAATCTTCCAGAATCATAGCGAGCGTATACGACTCTTGTCCCGTGGAGCAGCCGGCGCACCATATTCTTAAATCCTTGTCGCCGGCGCGTCCCGTCAGATCGGGCAGGACACGGTCGCGAAAATAGTGAAAATGCTCTGCTTCCCGCATGAAGAACGTATGATTCGTGGAGATTTTAATCGCGAGCTCGCTGGCCGCCGAACCCGATCGATCGGAGACGACGTATTCGAAGTATTCCTTGAAGCTGCGAAAACCCTTCTGTTGCATACCGTGCGCCAATCTTCCGATCAGCAAGGCCGTTTTCTCTTCCTTAAGGTGAATGCCGTACATTTCCTTGATATAGCGAGACAACTCTTGAAATTCCTTCTGCGTGATCGGGATCATCGCTGCTCCTAGTACTTCCCGAATTCTTGATCGCTGAGCACGATCTTCTTCTTAGACGGCTCGGCGGACGATGGATTCGTTCGCGAATGATCGGAGAGCGTTTCTTTGCCCGAGAGTCGTTCGAGCATCTGCCGAACCTCCGGGCTCATCTCTTCCTCCGTCCGGTAAAAACCGTTGCGAGAGATCTTCTTAAGATTGAACCGGCCGACTTGGCGCTTCAGATTCTCGGCTTGACCCGACAATTGCTCGCTTGCGGACGCCGTCTCCTCCGATGTCGCGGAGTTCGTCTGCGTAACTTGCGATACTTGGAAGATCGCCTGATTGACTTGACCGATGCCGGATGCCTGTTCGTTGGAAGCCGACGCGATCTGGTCCACGAGCTCGGCCACCTTGGATACGCCGCCGACGATCTCGTTCAACGCCGAAGCGGTTTCGTTGGCGATGCGCGTGCCGCCTTCGACTTTCTTGATCGAGCCCTCGATGAGATCCGTCGTCTCCTTGGCGGCGCTTGCCGATCGGGCGGCAAGATTGCGCACTTCCTCGGCGACGACCGCGAACCCTTTGCCGTGCTGTCCGGCGCGCGCAGCTTCTACTGCCGCATTAAGCGCAAGGATGTTCGTCTGGAACGCGATTTCGTCGATAACCTTAATGATTTTCGAGATATTGCCGGACGCCTCGTTGATTTCCTCCATCGAACGCAGCATCGACTTCATCTGATCGTCGCCTTCGACGGCTTTTACCTTCACCGATTCTGCGAGGGAATTCGCTTCCGTCGCGCGCTGAGCGTTCATATTCGTCTGAGTGCCGATCTCTTCGAGCGAAGCGGTCAGCTCTTCGATCGAGCTTGCCTGTTCCGTCGCGCCTTGCGAGAGCGCCATGCTGGAATCCGACACTTGCCGCGAACCGGACGCGACTTGCTCCGCGGAAATGCTGATGTTCGAGAGCACGTCGTTCATGCTGTCGACCATCTCCCGGAACGACTTCGAAAGCTGGCCGATTTCATCCGTCGAACGGACCGTAAACTCGACATTCAGCTCCCCTGCCGCGATCGCTTTGGCTGCTTCGTTCACCTCATAGATCGGGCGGGTAATGAGACGCGCGATGATATACGCGATAATAACCGCGAGCACGACGGCAATGGCCGTACCTACGATAATAGACATGTTCGTGAACGTTTCACGGGAGGCGCTTTCCTCGGCACGCTCTGCCAGCAAACCTTGTTCCATCGATTTGCTCTCGGCCAGCACCGCGCGGAAACGGTCGAAGGACGCCTTGCCCTTCTCGGCTCGTTCGTTCAACACGACTTCGTCCATCGTCGCTACGCCCGCTTCGACGCGCTTGCGCAGCTCGATCGCCGATTCGGCGATTTCCTGCCAGGCTTTCTGTTCCGCCTCCAGCTTGCTCATCAGCTCTTGTTGTTTCGGGTTGTCCGAAGTCAATTCCTTCACACTGGCTAAATGCTGGCCGAAGCTCGTCTTTCCGGCATTATACGGTTCTAGCGATTTCTCGTCGCCCGTCAGCGAGAAGCCTCTCTGCCCCGTCTCCATGTCGACCATGCTGGAAAGTACGGATTGCAGCTCCGTCAACACCTCGTAAGTATGTTCGTTCCAATCCGTCGTGTCGTTCTGTTTGTCGAAGTTGGAATAAGACAACACCGACAATGCAATTAAAACCGCTAACACCAATGCGAATCCGCCGTACAATTTCTTGCCAATGCTGAGATTATTAATGGCTCTCATGAAGTGTGGTCTCCTTTGGCTCGCTGTAGTGTTAGGCTTATCAGCCGATCGATGCCAGCTGTTCGCTGTCTTCTTGGTGCAGGAGCTTGTCGCAGTCGAGGAGCAGCTTGACCTCGTTGCCGACTTTGCCGATTCCCGTAATGTAGGAATGCATGACGTTCGATAGCTCCGGCGGCGGAACGATCTCGCCGTCGGGGATCGACAACACCTCCGAGACCTGGTCGACGATGAGGCCGATCGACACGTCCCGAATGTCTACGACGATCACGCACGTACGATCGTTATAAGCGCGGAACGGCTTCTTGAAGCGGAGGCGGACGTCCATCACCGGAATGATTTTCCCTCTGAGATTAATAATGCCGCGGATATACTCGGGCATTTCGGGCACTTCCGTTATCGTCTGCACGCCGATAATCTCCGTCACATGCTTGATCTCGATGCCGTAGTATTCGGAATCCAGCGCGAACGTCAAGTACTTCCCCTTCTGCGTATCTTCCGTCTCGTACATTTCTTCCGCCATGTTGGCCATATTCGCCGCTTCTCCTCTCTCATGCTGTCTGGACATCTCGTTAACGCAATCTCTCGACGTCTAGAATCAGGCTGATGCTCCCGTCGCCGAGCAGCGTGCAGCCTGCAAGTCCGCTGATCTTCTTGTAGGCGCGAATGTATTCGGGAAGCGACTTGACGACGACCTGCTGCTCGCCGATCAGCTCGTCCGCGAACAGGCAGTACGTCGACGTCTCGCTCTCGACCATGATCATGATGCCGGCGGTAAGGTCCCGTTTCGCGCCGTCCGTCCCGAAGCGATCGTGAAGCCGGACGATCGGATAGCATTGCCCCCGTACCATGATCATCTCGTAGCCGTTCGGATCCCGAATCAAATCCTTGTCGGTCGGCCGGAAGGATTCTTTGATCGCCGTTATCGGAATCGTAAAGCGCGAGTGGCCGACTCTAATGTTCATGCCGTCGATGATCGCGAGCGTGAGCGGTATTTTGAAATAAACGTCCGATCCCGCGCCTTGTTCGCTCTCCACCCACACCGATCCGCCGACGGCCTCGATGTTGCTTACCACGACGTCCATGCCGACGCCGCGTCCGGAGAATTCGCTTACCTTCTCTTTGGTCGAGAAGCCGGGGAGGAAAATCATCGCGTAAATTTCTTTATCCGTCATCTCCTGCGCCGGCCTATGGAGCAGGCCGTTGCGCCTTGCTTTATCCAATATCCGAGCCTTGTCCAAGCCGCCGCCGTCGTCCCGGATCGCAATGAAGACGTCGCTGCCGACGTTGCGGGCTTCCAGCGTGATCGTTCCCGCCTTGTCCTTGCCGGCGCGTATTCGGTCTTCCGGCATCTCGATGCCGTGATCGATGGCGTTACGGATAATGTGCATGAGCGGGTCCGATATTCGTTCGATAATGTTCTTGTCCACTTCGGTCTCTTCGCCGATCAACCGCAGCTGGACGTCTTTCCCGAGTTTCTTGCTTACGTCGCGAACGATGCGGTACATCTTATGGAAGGTGGCTGTAAGCGGTACCATTCGAATCGACATGACCATATCCTGAATCTCGCTCGTAATCTTCCGAAGATGGCGAGCGGATTTCATGAAATTCTCGAGCGACAACCCGCGAAGATCGGGATTCTGAGTCACCATCGCCTCGGAGATAACAAGCTCGCCTACGAGATCCATGAGCTTGTCCAGCTTCGATACATGGACGCTGATAATGCTCTGCTGAATGTTCGTCTGATCTTCCCGTTCCAACTGTCTTGCGGGAGGAGCGATATCTCCGCTAGGAGGACCGTTGATGTCGGGCGAGGCACGCAATGCTCCGTTCCCGTTCGCTTCGCCGTCGGTCGACGTATCCGCTTCCTCGATCAGCGAGAGCTCGAACGATCGAAGATAGGAGGCGCGGCTGAAAAATTGGTGCAGCTCCTCGTCGGTCGCGGCGCTTCGGAACCATATGCGAAAGCCTTCGCTTCGGATCACGTCCGCGGACGATTCATTAACGGCGATGTCCGAAGGTTCGTAACGGCAATCGTCGGCCATCTCGCCCAGATGGTGCGCCACGGTAAACGCTCGCAAGTTCTCCATGCCCGAGGAATCGTCAAAGACGAGATGCGCGAAATAAGATTTCGATCTCGAGGAAAAGGTTGCTTGGGCGGGATCTTCGGCGAGTTCTTCCGTCTGCGATATGCCGGCGCCGACAGCGTTATCGGGGTCGAGCCGAGCGAGAAAATCGCGTACCCGAACGATAATGTCGGTCGTATCGCCATCGTTCCGGTCGCCGTTCTTCAGTTTGTGCAGCTCGACTTTAATCAGGTCGCTGCCTTCGAGCACAAGATCGGTTAATTCTGAATTGTCGACATGGCGAGGTTTGTGTTCACGGAGATAATGGAGGACGTCCTCCAAGGCATGGGCAAGCTCCGCGATATTCGAATATTTCATCGTTGCGGCAGAGCCTTTGATGGTGTGCATGGCACGGAGAATTTCGTTGACGAGTTCCGGGGAGTAATCGCCGGCCTTCTCGGCGAGAAGTACGGCACGGTCGATCTGTTCGATCAATTGTTCCGACTCAAAGAAGAACATCTCGATGATCGAACGGTCCAAATAATTGTCCATACGTCCTCCAACTGTCTGTCGCGTAGTTGTGTTATCCGGGAGAACCATGCAATGGATGAAATATTTATGTGGATATTCAGGAAATTTCAGCCTCATTCTACTCTATAATTCGACATATATCAACATAATTCTACATTAGCGAAACGTTTATTTTCCTCCCTGCGCGGACTTGCTCCTCCGCCTTCGACATCCGCAATCATGACGTCATGAATGACTCGCGTCACTACCGGATGACACGTCATATCGAATACATTGGAGGTAGTTCATTAATGCGAATCCCGAAGGAGGGTTTGACATGTACGCAAGAACGTCAACCAAGTCCCGCAAGTGGAAAGCGCTGCTGTGGAGCATCGCGCTGATCGCCGTCGTCACGTTATGGTACGCTTCCGTCGCTTGGCACGCGGACCGATCGGATGTGCCCTCGGGCACGGGCATTATCGGTATCTCCGACCAGACGGGCGATATCGAGCTGGCTCGCCGGATTATCGTCTATCAATCGCCTTCAGTCGCGGCCGATGCATAACGAATAAGCAAGAATGGCGCTCCTCGCATCCTGCGGGGGGCGCCATTCTTGCGTTCACGCCTACTCTCGCAGGGATGGAAAATAATTATTAATGTACGATTGACAATAGTGTATGACATACAATATGATGTGATCAAGAGGTGACACACATGTCTCAGTTCGAGGAACTACTATCCGCGTTCGAGGTGGAATTGAAACGAGGCACGCTCACGCTGGCCGTTCTTAGCCTATTGCAGACGCCTAAATACGGCTATTCCCTCCTCCAAGATCTCGTCGACAAGAACGTCGACATCGAAGCCGGAACGTTGTATCCGTTGTTGCGGCGCTTGGAGAAGCAAGGGATTCTGACGAGCGACTGGGATACGGCGGAGAGCCGTCCCCGGAAGTACTACACGCTTAGCCCGACCGGCACGCAGATCTTCGAGAAGCTGCGCGATAACTGGCGGAACATGACGCGCCAGATCGACCAACTATTAGGAGGAGAGCAAGATGGACGTCATTGATCGGTACGTATACGCAGTCGTTAAACGGCTGCCCGAGAAATCGAGAGCGGAGGTGGAACGCGAGCTTCGGGCGAACATCGAAGAAATGCTCCCCGACGATTACGAAGAGGCCGACGTTCATACGGCGTTACTATCGCTCGGCAATCCGGCCGCATTAGCGGAGCAATATCGCGAGACGAAGCGTTACTTGATCAGTCCGGAGCTGTACGGCAACTATATCTACGTGCTCAAGATCGTCTCGGTCATCGTCTTGATCGCCCTCCCGATCGCCGCCTTCGCGGAGGTGCTGACGGATGACCGGGGAGATGGACCGTTCGATTTGCTTATCCGGGCATTCGTCCAGGCAATCTTGATGGCCTTCCAAGCCGCCATGCCTGTGTTCGGCATCGTCACGCTGATCTTCGCGTTCTTGGAACGCGCGGATAAGAAGTATTCGCAATGGCCGTATACGGGGAAGCCGTGGACGATCAAAGATTTGAACGAAGCGCCGGTCTCGGATTCTCGTTCCATCCCCAAGAGCGAATCGATCTTCTCGATCGTGATCGGCGTCGTGTTCGGCATCGCGATATGCTTCTACCCGGAATTGCTCGCCTGGTATTCGAACGATAACGGCGATTGGAGCAGCGTGCCGATATTCAACGAATCGGAGCTTCGCCCCTATATCCCGTTCCTGCTGGCTTTAACGGCGTTCAGCGTCGTCATCGCGACGCTCAAGCTGATTCAACAGAAGTGGACCGCGCATCTCGCTTGGCTCAACGTTCTGGTTAACGTCTGCGATATCGCCTTCATCTGTACCTTCTTCTTGGACCCGAACTTAGTCTCCGATGCATTCGTCACGACGTTCGCGACCAACTTGGAGGCCGACCCGGATTCTTTCCGAGGCATTTGGGATAACAGCATGCTCGGTCTAGCGGCGTTCCTCTCGATCATGATGGCGTGGGACGGAGTGAACGGCTTGATCAAGGCGAGGAAGATAAGCTGATCCTCGTATTGGGCGTGGTGTGGTCGCATTTATGCGCCACTACCTGCACGTGATACAGTCACTTCGGCAAATCGATCGTAGCCTTAACTCGTCTCCTGCATGAAGTACAGTGAATTGGGCAAAAGAGAAGGATTTCGACGGTTTGGCGATCACGAGATGTACTCCGTACAGCTATTGTGCTGAAGATTCGCCCTTTTAGGGCTAACTAACTGTATTGCGCGCAGTTGTACCGGACGTTGCCGCATGAATAAGGGTAGCGGCAACGAGGGAAAATAAGGCAAAAAGCGAAAGACCCGCTCGCGCAGGCTTTCGCTTTTTCTACATAGGAGCTATTCCATGATCTTACACAAAGGCGAGATGTTGTTCCGGCAAGGAGAATCGGGACCGCTTTATCATCTGCGAAGCGGTCTGCTCAAGATCGTACGGGTGCATCAGGACGGATCGCAAATTCTAGTTAATCTCATTACGCCCGATGAAATCATCCCCCACCATTCGCTGATCAGCCCCAATCCCTACTTCGGAACCGCAGTAGCTCTCTCGACTTGCGAAGTCGATATCCTGCCCCAACAGGAATGGTATCAAGAGCTCGATCGGAATCCGGAGCGTTACCGGTCGATCGCCCTGCTGCTGCAGGACAGATTGCGGATGCTGCAACAGCGGATCGATCAACTGACGGAAGTCGCGCCGGCCAAGAAGCTGCAGAAGCTTCAAGCCTGGTTCCATTCGTACATCGCGACGGCCGCTTTAACCGACGTATTGACGCAGGAGGAGATCGGCCAGTTCCTCGGGCTTCGGCGCGAGACGGTCAATCGGCTTCTTCGCAAATCCTAGCGTCCCGCTAGAGCCTCCTCCGGCTTGGCGGCTGTCGAATGCTCCAACGTGCCCGCCGGACCGAAGAACTCGTAACGGATGTCCGCGTCGGCGACGCCCCATGCTTTCAGTAGCCCGTATACGGCTTTCATGAACGGTACTGGGCCGCAGAAGTAGAAGCTCGCGTCTTTGTCCGGAACAACGCTCTGGACCCAAGGCAAGTCGACGTAACCTTCTTTGCCGTAAGCGTTCGTCTCCCGATCGCGGCTCGTCGGCTTCTCGTAGACCCAATGAACGGACACGTTCGAAGAACGTTCGGCCACCGCCTCGACTTCTTGTCTCAAAGCATGCACTTCTCCGCTTTGAGCGGCATGAATGAACGTAATCGGCCGCTTAGAACCGCTCTCCGAGAGCGTATTCAGCATGCTGACCATCGGCGTCAAGCCGACCCCGCCGCTGATCAAGACGACCGGTCTTGCGTCTTGCGTATCGAGGATAAAATCTCCGGCAGGGGCCGAAAGCCAAAGTACGTCTCCTTGCTGTACCTGCTCGTGCAGGTACACCGATACTTTGCCCGCAGGCACCTCCTGGATCGTATCTTCCCGTTTGACCGAAATGCGGTAATAAGGTTTGCCCGGCGCATCGGACAAGCTGTATTGCCGCATATGCGTATAAGTTTCTCCCGGGATCTCCATTTTTACGCCGACATACTGCCCCGGTTTGAACGCCGCGATCGCGCCCCCGTCCTTCGGCACCAGATAGAACGAAGTAATGACGTCGCTCTCTTTGACTTTTTTCTCCACGATAAATTCCCTGTATCCAGCCCATCCGCCCTGTTGCTGCTCCGTCTGCTTATACATCTCGTCCTCGACCTCGATGAATACGTTAGCGATGACTTGGTATGCGGCGGCCCAAGCCTGCAGAATGTCCTCCGTGGCCGCATCGCCGAGCACCTCCTTGATCGCGCGGAGAAGGTTCTCGCCGACGATCGGATATTGCTCCGGTTTAACGCCGAGGCTGCGGTGCTTGTGCGCGATCTGTTTCACCGCCGGCAGCAGCGTCTCCAGCTTGTCGATATGCTGGGCTGCCGCATATACGACGTTGGCCAGCGCCGTCTGTTGTCTGCCTTGGCTCTGGTTCGCGTGGTTGAAGATGTTGAGCAGTTCCGGGTGAGCGGCGAACATATTGCGGTAAAACCGCTTCGTAATTTCGACTCCGTGCTTCTCCAGCACGGGGACCGTAGATTTGATGATCTGTATCGTTTTCTCGCTTAGCATGACGGGTCCTCGCTTTCATGACTTGGGATGAACCAAGTATATAGAGAAGAGGACTTTGCTATACGTGATCGAGATCACATTAAATTTTAACGATCTGTGGCCGAAGCGATCTTGTGCGTTGTTCGAGATACGACGAAAGGCACCCGGATGGGTGCCTCTCGTAAGCGCTATACCGCTAACACGTTGCCGCAAAATTCGCATTCCCGACTCTCGCTCGGCGAGACTGTCGAGGTAGCGCCGCATCCGGTGCAAGTGACCGTCCGGGAAACCGAATCTTCTTCCTCTCCCTCCGAATAATCTTCGTCAAGCGCTTCCTCATCCCACTCATCGCTTTGCTCGGATACGAGAATCGTCCCGGTCGCCGAATCCAACAGCGCGTCGGGGAGCTCTTGCGAAGCGATCATATAGCTGATATCCTGCTTTACTTCGTTTAATGAAATCCCCGTCCGTTGCGACAGACCCTCAAGAGTACGTATGTTATCGAACATGATCAAGCTGTAGTACTCGGAATACAATTCCTCCATCTTCTTATTCCGTTTATACGCGACGATATAGAAGATAGCAGCCGGAATCCCGAGCGTAATCGCAAATACGACGATGACGGTGACAGCGGTGGAGACCGTAAAGTCGGATGCCGTCGCGCCCACCAGGACATTAATGAGGACAGCCATCAGAAATAAAGTTAAGAAGACATGGCCCGTCACGCGATAATCCTTAGCTCGAAAATGATTTACCTTAGCGTGTGCCGCGAAACGGATCAGAATTAATACGAACGCGACCGGAAAAAAAACGATAGTCGCGCCGATAATCAAAGACGTAGAAATTTTGGGGGTATCGACTCTCATTGGGTTAATCACTACCTCGCTTTATCGACAGTTATTGGTTTCTCCAGAGGCTACGCGCCTTGCTCTTGCGATTCGGCATTCTTCATATAAATAGCGAGCAGGCCGATCGCGATTGCAGCGATTCCGAGGGCAATGAATTGCAGCAATGCATAAGAGACAACGGATACGTTCAACGCCCAAGAGAAAATCAGAATGAACGATAGGACGACAACCAAGTAAGTCCCCGCCACCGTTATCATTCCGAGATAGACCGGAATCAGCTTTCTCGAGCGCTGTCCGTTGACCAAATAATAGAGTACAATTCCGTACAAGAACGATTCCCCGAACAACAAGACCGTATAATTAATCCATGTATGGCCCGGTCTGCCGAACGGGAAATCCAGAAGGAATACGACAGCGCTCGTAACGAGCAGCGACACCGCATAGAGGAAGGTCGCGATACGGGCGAATCCCTTCGCAGGCTCGTCTCTTTGTTCCAACCTCGGTTCCGTATTCATCTTGTCATCTCCTTACTCGATCAGCTTGTTGCCGCATTCGAGGCAGAATTTCTGTCCAGGCTTAATGTCGTGCTGGCAATTGCCGCACTTAAGAACCTGACTCGCGCCGCAGTTCGAACAGAACTTAGCCTCGGGGTTGGTTTCCGTCCCGCATCGGTAACACGTATGCGCGGTAAGCGAGTGGCCGCACTTCGGGCAAGATGTCGCTCCTTGCGGACAATCCGCTCCGCACTTCGCGCAAGCGTTGTTCGGATCTCCGCAATGCATGCAGAACTTGGCGCCTCTCGGAAATACCTTGCCGCAACTGCTGCACTCGATCACATTCGCCGCCGGAGCCGCGCCGGCTCCGACGCCCGTTCCCGCTCCGGCGATATTCATCTGGTCCGTCAAGCCGGACATTTGGTTGCCCACGGCTCCGCCGATACCGAAGCCCATGCCAAGCCCGATGCCTGCGCCCATCACGTTCGCGCTGCCGCTTCCTTCGTTCTTCGCCGCGCCTTCCAACGTGTCGAACGTCCGCTCTTGTTGGTACGTATATTGGAGGATGTCCATCTCCGCCCGCTTCGCCAGAGCATCCTTCAATCTAACGGTAGCCGGATCATCGTCCGGAATGTTGATTGAATCGATGAAGAAGTTGAGTATGCGGATGCCGAACTCCTCGAATTTCGGTTGAATCCTCTCTTCCACGTGCTTCGAGATTTCCGACATGTACGCGCTGATCTCGAGAATGCTGATTTTCTTGAAAACCAGGTAAGAAGAGATGAGCTCTTTAATGTTCATGATCAGAAGTCCTCGGAAGTAACGAACCATTGCTTCTTTGTCGAAGACGGAAAGCGTTCCGATCAGCTTTACCAGGAACTTCCGAGAATCCTCGATTTGCAGCCCGAACTGCCCGAACGAACGCACCGACACGATGATTTGATACTTGGGGTCCTGCAGCTGCAATGGAGTCGCCGTTCCCCACTTGACGTCCAAGGCGTTAATCTTGTTCACGTACCACACTTCCGCCGTGAACGGCGATTCCCCTCCGAACGGAAGGTTTACGATCGACTGCAAGAACGGAATATTAGCCGTGCTGAGCGTATGCCGTCCCGCTTGGAAGAGGTCCAGCGCTTTGCCGCCTTTAAATAGAACAGCTTCCTGCGACTCGTTCACGATAAGCTGAGTCCAGGTTCCCAACTCTTGATCGGGGTATTTCCATGCGAATACATCCGCGGGTCCGTCGAATTTGACGATATCAATGATTGCCATATCCCTAATGTCTCCCCTAAAAGCCGCCGATACGTGCATAAGTACGCAGCCATTCTGCGCGACTTTTCCAATATTTTTCGACATCAATATGAAATATTCTACATCAATCAAAATTTTCCTTTTAAGAATCGCATCAACAGCGACTATCTTCCTGCTCCATAAGTAATAGGACCGCACACACCTCGCAAGAGGCTGTCACGGTCCTTTTATCCGGAGTATAGATTCGCCATTCAAGAGATCATTTCTCGAAGTGTTGCACGGGCTATTGGCGCAAGGCGATATAAATTTCAACTTGCCCGTCGTTCGGATCGGTATTCTCGGGATACAGCTCAAAGTCGCCCGTGAAGGCCCGATCATTACCGGGTTGCCGGGACCATTGCCAGATCTCGCCCCAAGCCCGCTGCACGACTTCGAACACCGGTCCCCTCTCCGTAACGAAGACGGCATATTTCGCGGCGGGAACCGTGTATGTCGTAACGGACTCGGGATAGGGCTCCTGCGCTTGTTCCCGAACGGGTACGCCAACCAATACTTCATACCGTCCGGCATCACCCTGCTCATAGTTAAAGTAACAGTTATATAGCCCCTGCCGCTGTGCATAAGGGGCTAGTTGGCCGCCAATATTGCCTGAATAGTATCGTTCGAACAACTTGCCGATTTCGCCCTTGCCGCTTAACTCGGCTTCGTTAGTCGTGACGACGCTTACTCCGGCCAAGGTGAAAGCAGGCAGTACCTCTACGCGCGCTGGTTCATGTTTCATCACTAATCACTCTTCTCTATGGGAATGAGTCTTAGTGTAAACCAAGCAACCTGACAGCTATCTGTCAGGTTATTTTATTTATCTCTATACCTATTCGCGATTTGCTCCGCGCGGTTAGCGACGATCTCCCGCAGATGGGGCGGTTCGAGCACTTCCGCATGGTGACCCAAGCCGAGGATGAATCGATACAGCCAATCATCTTCCGGGTATGCCTTCCTCACGAGCCAACTGCCGTCATCTCCCGACTGCCCCTCTTCGATATCGAAATACTCCTCCGCTAGATGCCGGGATTCGGCACGAAAGCGAAGGACGAACTCCGTAGCCCGGGACGGCTCGCATGCACCAGCGTCGTTGTCTTCCGTCGGCAGTTCTCGGCGATTGAATCGGGTCTCCGGGTCAACCTTCAACTCCTTCATTCTCTTCAGCTTGAACAGCCGGAACTGCTCTCTCTCTCGGCAGTAGGCCTGCAAGTACCACTGTCTCCCTTTCAAGATGAGCCTATGCGGTTCAACGGTGCGATGCGAGATCTCGCCTTCGGCGTTGGAATAGGCGAATCTCGCTAGTCGGCAGCGATCGACCGCTTCTTTCAGCAACTGAAGCTTAGGCCGCAGCTTATCGTTGCCGTCCCACGGAGAGTAGTCGATCAGCACGCGGCTAGTCATCTGCTCGAATTCCTCCGAGCGCGAGGGCGGGACGATGCTATTGATCTTCTCCATTAACCGCAACTGCTGCTCGTTGCCGTATGAGGTAGAGATGCTGCGGAGGGCGGTAACGATATCCGCAAGTTCGTCGTTGGTAAGCACGTTGCGGTCCAAGCGGTAACCTTCGACCAGTCCAATGCCGCCGTTCGCTCCCTGGTAAGTGACGACGGGAATGCCGGCCACATGAATGGCTTCGATATCCCGGTATATCGTCCGTACGGATACCTCGAACCGCTCCGCAAGCTCTTTGGCCTGCACCATGCGGCGGTTCAACAGCAGAATAATGATGGATAAGAGCCTTTCCAGCTTCACGGCAGGTACCCTCCGTCACGATGAGTCAGACTATTTCATAATCATCTAAACATACCTGGCACCGTCGCGCTACTAGATTCACTTAGGCAGGCTCATTCGTCGCCGATTTATAATCAAGACTCCCCCTGCTCACCATCCCGGTAAGCGCCCGGGGTAGTCCCCGCGTATTTCTTGAACACCTTCGTGAAGTAATGCTTGGTGTCGAAGCCGACCTGCCGCCCGATCTCGCTTACGTTGAGGTGCGGCTGGGTTCTGAGCAGCTTCTGCGCTTCTCTAATTCGCAAGGAGTTTAAGTAGTTGACGAAAGTGTCTCCCGTCTCCTTCTTGAACAGGCTGCTGATATAATTCGGATGCAGCTTCATCCGGTCGGCGAGATGATCGAGAGACAGATCGTCCATGTAATTCGTCTGAATGTAGGCCATAAGCCGCTCGGCATGCCGGCAATATTCGGAATCGGATACGGCCGGCAGCTCTCCCTTGACGCGTCCTAACAGGGACGCGATCTCCTCTTTGTCCAAAGGCTTCAGCAAATAATCCACCACGCCGGCACGTAGCGCTTGACGGACGTATGCGAACTCGTCGTAGCCGGTAAGAACAATGAAGCGATCGCACAAGCCCTCCCGCCTTGCTTCCTCCATCAGCTCGAAGCCGTTCTTCTCGGGCATATTGATATCCGTAATCGTCACGTCGGGCATAAAGCTTATCATCGCCTCCAAGGCCTCGATGGCATTAGGAGCTTCGCGAATGACCGTGCCGGCCGGCGCGACTGCTCCGACGATCTTTACGAGCCCGTTCAGAATCAAAGGCTCGTCGTCCACGATCAATACCTTCATCCCCGTCACACCGTCCTTTTCGCAATCATGATGCGCGCGAGGGTTCCTTTGCCCTGTTCGCTTGTCACTTCCAGCCGGGATTCCCCGCCGAAGAACGCTTTGATTCGTTCATTGACGTTCCACAACCCCAAGCTGCCCGGCACTTCCGTTTTTCTAAACTCATCGTTCTTGGACAGCCGTTCCTGCAACTCGAGCAGCTTATCCGGCGGAATCCCGTTGCCATTGTCGGAAATTTCGATCTTGACCTCCCGATCCGTCTCCGTCGCCTGCAACCGAATATGAACGGGGCGAATGACGGCCGATGCCCCGTGCACGATCGCGTTCTCGATTAGCGGCTGCAGCAGGATCACTTCTATCCTTCGCTTTCGAGGATCTACTATTCAATCCACGATCTCTAAAGTGATCTTGTATACATAGATGCCCTTTTCGATTCTATATTCATCGTGAATATTTTTGGTCCATCCAGTATCTCCACCAAGACCTGCATGTTTGTAATCGATATGAAGGAAAACAGAATCGGATGTGCCAAGCTCGTCCTCGTAGGCGGCATTGTCATACTGTCCGATGCTGTACTGATGGATGTCAAAATGGAAGTGACCCGCCGAGGTAACTTTTACCTTGCGGTCATCCGCCGACACATACAAATAACGGACATCTTCCTTGCCCCCGCACTCAACCGGCACGATGTAGGGAACATGCTGTTCTTCAACAGAGCTTTCATATATACCGACGAAGGCAGCCGTTTTACGGTCCGCATAGTTATCCCATGGCCCGCGGCCATACCATTTGATACTCTTCCAGGCAGCAGGGAAGGTAAAGCTCAGACCGATTCTCGGTAAGGTATCGACATTAGCATTATTCACGACAGTGTTAGTAATTTCAATGCCTTTACCGCCAATCGCATACTCCGTAAGTGTTTCAATGCATCCATGATGAAGAACATGAACCTGAATGATGACTGATGCAGGCGCTGCATATACCCGGATACGCTTGATCTCTTTCTGATCGGAGTCCAGCCCGAGGCTTCTCCAATCATCTGCATAGTTTAGCGTCTCACCAGGCACACCTGCGTCTATCCCCGTTGGCGGCCGATAGAAATTGTTCGCTCCGCCCGTAAAGTAGTCTTGATTATTGTATCTGACAGAAATGAACTCTGCCGTTTCTTTCGAGAAGACCACGTTCGTATTTTCATTATAAATATGAATTTGATTCGCAGCTTCTTCATATACCAGGCTCCCACTTTGAATATCCCCGGTATGTATTTCATATACGGAATCTTTCAACTCGACCTGGCATGCATAGATACAGGTTCCCTTATTTGCATAATAGGTGTCCTCGTTCAGATAAGCATAAAAATTCAGGAACGCTTCCCCAGAGACCTTGGTTGGATCGTATGGTGCCTGAAGACTTTCGATAGCTCCGGCCGGCGTGTGTAATCGGGGTAATGTACCGTTTTCCACAACCTTCCCGTCGCAAACAAGTTCCCACCCGATGTCCAGGTGGCTTAAGTCCCGATGCGTATAATGATTATAAATTCGATAACTTTTATTACCGGGAACATCATAAGGTCGTTTAAAATAATCGATCTGGACGGGAGCTTGTACATTTTTAATTTCATAGGCAGCCGGTTTCAGCGTTAAATCCGGAAATACAATGCCGTTCAGGCACATATCGGGCGCGGAATCAATAATCTCTTCCTGGAAGGCGCCGCCATAAACATATTTTTTGTTCCCAGATTCATCATGCCGGACAAGCGCTTTATCCTGGAAATCCCAAATGAAGCCGCCCTGAAACCGCGGGAATTTATAAATAAGGTCCCAGAATTCCTTAAAATTCCCGTTGCTGTTGCTTTTCGCGTACGCATATTCACACATAATAAACGGCCGCAAGTCATCGCTGCTCGTCATGCAATCCACGATCCAATCCTTCTGAGGATACATGGGCGCCATGATATCGGAAATATTAGCCGGAGGATTCAAGGACTCATACTGAACATATCTTGTTTTATCATATTCCTTCATCCACCCGTACATGGCAGCATGGTTCGCTCCGTAACCGGACTCATTTCCCAAGGACCACAGAATGATCGAGGGATGATTCTTATCTCGCAACACCATCCGTGCTGCACGTTCCATATAAGCATGCGTCCATTCGGGAGATGCGCTGAGCTGGCCGCCGATGCCATGGGTCTCAATATTGGCCTCATCCACAACATATATGCCCAGTTCATCACAAAGCTCGTACCATTCGACGGCATGCGGATAGTGACTCGTTCTTACCGCATTGATATTTAGCGATTTCATGATCTTGATCTGCTCCCTCATATACTCCGTCGACACCACGCGCCCCGTTTCGGGACAAAATGCATGAAGGTTGGTTCCGCGAATGATGAGACGTTTGCCGTTAATTTTCAATATCCCGGTGTTATCGATGCTGATTTCTCGGAAGCCGACATTTGCACTCTCGATGTCAACGACATTTCCGTCAGGGTCGATCATTTCCAATACCAATTTATAGAGGTAAGGAATTTCGTCGCTCCACAATTGGGGACTCTTAATGGTTTGTTTGACTTTCGCCACATAGTTGTCTTGCAGGTAGGATCTGAAATCCGCAAACTTCGGCGTCTCAAATTGCGTAACCAATTTTCGATCGTGATCATAAAGAGACAGACGCACGTGAGCTTCCCCATAACAGCTTGCTTGATTATTAGGATAAACCGTCACGGCTAATTCGGCATTGTCATAATCACCCGGGAAAAGCGTTTCGATTTTATAATCATGAATTCGCATTCGCGGTTTTGCATAAATCAGAACATCTCTGAAAATACCCGATAGATGCCAGTAGTCCTGATCCTCCAGATAAGAACCGGCTCCGAATCGCATCACCTGAACGGCCAAATGGTTTTGCCCCGTTTGGATGTAATCGGTAATATCAAAAGAAGCGTTAAGCTTGCTGTCCTGCGAATAACCGACGAACTTCCCGTTTAACCACAGATAAAAGCAGGATTCCACACCGGCAAAATCGATAAACAAATCTCTGCCGTTAAAATGTTCAGGAATTTCGAACGATAGGACATAACATCCGGTGAGGTTATCCTCCGGCACATAAGGCGGATTCAAAACAAATTCTTCTTGCTTCAGTTGAATTTCGTGATGAGAGTCCGCCCCCTTCCGCGCAAAGGGATACTTAATATTAGTGTATATAGGTTTCCCGTATCCGAACAACTCCCAGTTGGAAGGAACAGGGATATCATCCCATTTGGACACGTCATATGCAGGATGATAAAACTCATCAGTTACTACATCCGGAGATGAAAACGTTTTAAATTTCCAAGTGCCGTTTAAGCATTTTACGTATTTTGACGCTCTCCGGTCGCCGCTTAGCGCCTGTTCCACGGTTTCGTATATTCCATACGGCTCATGCATGGGATGACGGTTCTTGTGAGCGACATGCGGATTCTCCCAGTCTCTGTTCAGCTTCATACGTTTCGAATAACCCCCTCATAAATTGTCTTAATTGGTTGTGCTATGAAAGTCGATACCCTTATAATATAAGGACAAGTTTTCATATAAAATGTTAGGTCTGGTAATTCATTTATCCATTTTGGTAGGTGCGGTGACGATATGAATTTTGATGCTATAAAAGAAAACGATGTCGTATACCGGTGTATCGGAGACGATTTCGACCAGGGCATTTTGTCATGCGGCTTTATGAGAAAAAGAACGGCAGAGCGCTCCCAGTATGACTTCAGGATCGGATATTACAGCTGTTTGTTGGTCCTGCAAGGCAACGGACGATTTATCTCAAAGGAAGGCACTGTTATTACAATGCAAGCAGGGGATCTGGTACAACGTTTGCCCGATCGTATGCACTCCACCGAAATCGAGCCGAATGGGGAATGGATCGAGTTTTATATCAGCATAGGTTATCCTGTCTATCATTACCTCAAAACGCTAGGCATCATAAATTCCGACCAAGAGGTGCAGCCGATTCGACATACAAGCGATATTTTGAATGAATTTGCCGCCCTGCTTAACTCTCTTAAAGCCGCTGTAGATGAAAGGCTCCCCTATTTGCTGATGAAAGCTCAAGAACTCATTATCCGTTTGCACGGCAGCGTACATCATACTCAGAGAGAGCACAATGATCATAAAATCTCAAAAGCTTGCCAACTAATCGGCGGCGCCAATGATATCCATTACGATATTAAGGAAGCCGCAGCAGCCGTAAATATGGGCTACGAGAATTTCAGGAAGCTATTTAAAGCCACAACCGGAGTTTCCCCTCAGCGGTACCACATTGAACATTTAATGAAACAGGCCAAAATGATGCTCCTCTCCGGACTCCCCATTAAACACGTAGCCGTTAGTCTTGGTTATGGGGATATTTATTCCTTTACCAAGCAATTTACGAAATCGGAAGGAATACCTCCAGGACGTTATATCCGTAACCGCCACAGATAAGCAAGAAACTAAGCAAAGGGCGGGAGGATCTTGCTTAATAAAAAATCAGAAAAGGAAGCGAGATATCGTTCCTTCGCTTCCCTTATCATTCATCAGTTTTTCGGCTCTTGATAAATTTCAAAAGACAAGAGTTTAATTAAATCGATCGCAATTCACAGCATGAGAGTGATAAATAAATTCAGATATGCTGGCGAACAATAAACTTTCTGGTTTCAAGAAATTAATCCCCGTCAGAAAATGAAGCAAGGAATTGTTACGTTGTTCGCCTGTGAAGCGCGAATGAAGAAAACCTTCAGGTATTAGGCGATTCATGACGTTCGATTTCTTCTTGATTTTCGCGGTAGGTGCCGGGAGTCGTTCCCGTATATTTTTTGAACACCTTTGTGAAGTAATGCTTGGTGTCATAGCCGACCCGCTCGCCGATCGCGCTTACCGTCAGATGGGGCTGCGCGCGCAACAGCTTCTGCGCCTCCCGGATTCGCAAGGCGTTCAAGTAATTGACGAACGTGTCCCCCGTCTCTTTCTTGAACAGGCTGCTGATATAGTTCGGATGAAGCTTCATCCGGTCCGCGAGATGGTCAAGCGATAGATCTTCCATATAGTTCGTCTGCATATAGGCCAGAAGCCGTTCGGCATGCAGGCAGTATTCGGAATCGCACGCGGCCGGCAGTTCCTCATTGACGCGTCCCAGCAGGGCGGCGATTTCCTCTTTGTCCAAGGGCTTCAGCAAGTAGTCGACCACGCCCACCCGAAGTGCCTGACGGACATAGGCGAACTCGTCGTAGCCCGTAAGAACGATGAACCGGTCGCACAAGCCCTCCAGTCGGGCTTCCTCGATCAGCTCGAAGCCGTTCTTCTCGGGCATATGAATATCCGTCATCGTCACGTCGGGCATATAGCGCTTCATCGTTTCCAACGCTTCAATGGCGTTGGAAGCTTCGCGAACGTCCGTGCCGGCCGGCGCGACCGCTCCGACAATCTTGACCAACCCGTTCAGAATCAAAGGCTCGTCGTCCACGATCAATACCTTCATCGTCCGTCCACCGTCCTTTTCGCAATGATGATGCGCAAGCAGGTCCCTTTGCCCGGCTCGCTGATAACTTCAAGTCGGGACTCCCCTCCGAAGAACGTTTTGATACGATCATTGACGTTTCGGAGTCCCACGCCGCTCGTCTCGTCCGATCTCCCGAGATCATCGTGTTTGGCCAGCCGTTCATGCAGCTCGAGCAGCTTACCCGGCGGAATTCCGTTGGCGTTGTCGGTCACGTCGATCGTGACCTCCCTCTCCGTCTCCGCCGCGCGCAGCCGAATATGAACCGGGCGCAGGACGGCCGAGGCGCCATGCACGATCGCGTTCTCGATTAGCGGCTGCAGCAGAAAGCGCGGACAAGCCAGACGCTCGGCGTCGATAGACACATCGATCTCGTAGGTCAATCTGCTCTGTAGCCGCATCTTGTGGATGTTCATATAGAAGGCAACCATCTCGATTTCCTTCGCAAGCACCGTCTCTTCCCGCTCGGACGACAAGCTGTAGCGCATCAGCTTCCCGAACCAGAAGGAAATATCGGCGACTTCCTTGTCTTTGTTGGCTTCGGCGACCATACGAATCGTTTCGAGCGTGTTGTATAGAAAATGAGGTTTGATCTGCGCCTGCAGCACTTGATAAGCCGCTTCCTTGTTGCGAAGCTCGACCCGATGGACATTATTGATCAACTCGTCCATCCGCCGGACCATGGTATTGTAGGTGGCAGTCAGGAAACCGATTTCATCTTTTTCGAATCTGCCGCCGCTTTTGATGCTGTGCTGCCTTAGGTTATCGTCGTTCAGCGTTCGCATGTGCCGGGCCAATCTGAGAATTCGCTTTGTAATCGTGGCGGCCAGCACGTAATAGGCGATGGACAGGGCAATCAGCAGCAGCACGATCATCGTGATGAGGACGACTTCCTTCTGCTTGACGGAGCGGAATACGTCGTCCACCTGTCCGGTTACGATGACTCGAACGTCCAACGACTCGAGCTTCAACTGATTAACGATCGTTTTCCGATTGATGAAGAATGCTCGATCATCCGATTGCAGGAGATGAAGCGTCGTGTCGTCCAACTTCGTCTTCTCGTCCGTAAGAAGCTTGCCCTGATCGGACAGCAGGAACGCCTTCCAGTTCGCTTCGACGCCGGCGGCCGCATAGAAATTATGGATCAAGCTATTGCGAACCCGGATCTCCAGCAGGCCGATCCGCTCCGTAATTTGCGTATTGTAAATGTACTGGTAGTAGACTAGATCCGGATCCGACACGTTCGTGTCGGAACGCAGCCACATGCCTTGTCCCGCCTTAAGAGACGAGACGGTTTCCTCGATTCGCGAATCAAGCATGGATCGATCGCGGAACAAGTTGGTAATCGGCAAAACCCGGTCCTTCGTCTTGTAGACGACGAGAGATTCGATCTCCGGATTGGCGTATAGAGACTGCGTGTATAGAGGGGAAATATACCGAATCAGCGCGTAGACGCTGTCCGCGTCGGACTCGTATACACCATCCAAATAGTCGGTCATGTATGGATTGTTCTGCATCACCCGATGAACCGATTGGATGCGGGCGAAGTCCGTTCTCATGTTCGCATAGGCCTGCTCCAGGATCTTCTGCCTGCTTTCCACGAATTGCTGGGTCATGTTGCCGTAAATTTGCGTGTAATAGTGATAACCGAATGCAAGAACGGGAATGAAGATCACAATCACGTAGCCCAGTACGATCTTGCGCATGATGCTCATGGCGGCACTTCCCTCCGACGCGGAATCCTATATCGTAACCGTACCACGCACATCGGAATTCCGATAGAGGCGCGTTGCTTCCAGAGCGGGAATCGCAGGCTACCGTGTCGCGCCCTCATAGGCGGCGCTTCCGTCCGCGGCGAAGGAGAAGCGGCGATAGGATGCCGAATCTCCGGACCAATCCCTGTACACGGAGTAAGATTGCTCCTCGACTCGGAACAACGGAATGAATCGGGCCTCGGCCCCCTCTTCGTCTTCGAAGTAGAATTCCACCCGGCCATCTATCCTCCTGCTTGCGAGCTTCTCGAGAAGATTCCGCTGCGATAGCCCCTTCAACGGTCTGTCGTCCCCGACTCCGGCGAGCAGCACGTTGCCGTACATGAGAGCCGATAGGGCGTCGGAGCCCGGAAGCGAGACCAGGCGCAGGGGCGCCTCGATTTCGACGTCGATTCGATCCCCGTCCCGAAACAGACGTTCAATCGAGACGAATCCGCCTTCTCTCCGGAGCTCGATGGCTTCGGAATTAACTTTCACCGACCGGACGGCCGCTTCCCTGAACAGAATCCGAAGCACAGCTGGCTCTTCGGCCTCGATGAACAGCGCGGACGCAAGACTGTCCGGGAAGTCCGTCCGCTGCACGATGCGAATTCCCCTGTCCTTCCACGCGGCCGTCGAGGAAATGAAGGCGTTGAGGAGCACGGCATCACCGTTCCTGAACCATATATTTTTCTGCAGCTCGCTCATGGCCTCGATTCCCGACGCGGTACAGCACCAGAAAGAGTCGTACGGCTCGCTGAACTTTTTGAGCGCTTGCCTCCCCATCGGCTGGTGGTACTGGGACAGGCCCGTCGTGGCGCTGGCGCTGTTCAAGACGGCATTGTACTTCAGGGATTCCAGATGCTCCAAATATTCGACTTCCCCCGACCATTCCAACAGCCGCCCGACGATTCTTTCCGTATTGTGCGCGCAGCAGCTTTCGCTTTCGCCGCCGGTCAGCGCATCCTCCAACCGGCCGTAACCGCCCCAATGCTCCGCTTTCTCCGACACTCCGCCCCGAATGCAAGCCGTAGCCCGGGAACTGTTGTTGCCGTTGGCGAACGTTCTCCCTTTGACGAAATCGTAGAAATGGAGCGCCGCCTTCTTGTAACGCTCTTCTCCCCCGATGCCGTAACGATGCATGGCGGCGATAACCATGGGTAGATGCGCATTGGCATGCAAATCCTCGAGCACGTCCCGGCCGTCCGCTAGCGGCCCGATCCAATAATCCCGATCGAACAGGCGGCCTAGCTCTAGCATTCTCGCGTCGCCGGTCAGATCATACAACGAATAGAGAGAGTCGCCGATCCCGCCGAACTCGTTCACGGGATTGACCTTCGTACAGCGGAGAATTCCGTCGATCTTCCAGTTGGAGAGCTTCTCGAATCTTCCCTGAACATAAAGAGCCAAGTTGACGGCAAGGTCTAGCGCCTTGGCATTGCGCAAATAGATATTGCAATCGATCAAGCCCTGCAGGATTTTGTGCAACGTATAATAAGGCGCCCATACGTTCCGGTCCTCCTCGAGTTCCAACACATCGAGCTTCTCTTCCTCGAAGGCGCTCAAATACCCGTTCGGCCGCGCGCATCGCGCCAAGACGTCGACGATTTCGCCGGCCTTAGCCTTCAAGGTTTCATCCCCGTCGCCATAAGCGAACTTGGCGCACGCGGACAGGAAATGCCCGACGAAATGCCCTCTCAGGCCGCAATCGGGAGCCTCCCAGCCGCCCAAAGGCGCGGTGTCCGACGGGATTCCCGCGTTAAGCTTGAACGTATGCAACAGGCGCTCTAGGTCGAAGTCGCGAATATACGCTTTGACAAGCTCCTTGCGAGAGGCAAAAGCGTCGTCTGTCAGCCTGACTTCATCAAGTCGGAACGATGTGAACACGGCTTGCATCTCCTTACGGATCATAATGAAACGTTTCGCCGGCCGGCGCGTCGCATCTTACGGCGCTCTCCTTGTACCGCAGCGTACAGGGTTTGCCGTAAAGGGAACGCACTTCCGCGCCGACCAGCTTCCCTCCCGCCCACCGAATGCCTACTTCGAAACCTCCGCGAGCGCGCAATCCCGAGACCGAGCCTTCCGTCCACGACGTCGGCAGGGCCGGGAGCAGGTCGATGATATATTCGGCTTTGCCGTTCTCGTAACGAGAGCGGCATTGCAGCAACATCTCCGCAATGCCCGAGGTTCCGCCGAAATTGGCGTCGATCTGCATAGGGAAAGGATCGTGCTGGTTGAGAAGATTCGGGTTGGTTGAACACGCCAGCAGATCGACGAGCCTCTCGTAAGCGGTCTCCCCGTCTCTCAGCCGCGCATGCAGCGCAATGCGCCATGCCGCGGGCCATGCCACGCTTCGTTCCTGGCTCCGGTGGCGAAGCGCGAGGCTTCTGCGTGCCGCTTCGAACACTTCCGGCGTATCCTCCGTAATCTGATTGCCGGGATACAGACCGTACATATGCGATACGTGTCCATTGGCGTCTTCCGGCCGGTCCCAGTCCTCCAGCCATTCCTGCAATTGGCCGTAACGGCCGATTTGCATAGGGGGTATCCGGCGCAGCGCTTCACGGATTTCGTGTTCGAACGCTCGGTCCTCCCAGTCCCCCCGCAGCAGTTCGATTGCGATCAGACAGCGTTCGAACAAGTCGCGTATCAGTTGCAGGTCCATCGTGGATGCGTAAGTCAGATGCCTTCTGCGATCGCGATCGTCCCTGTAGGCGTTCTCCGGCGAATAGGACGGATTGGTGACCAGCAAACCGGCGAACTTGACGCCTTCGGGCGCCTCTACCATATAATCCAGAACGAATCGGGCAGCCTCTCTCATCGCGGGATAGGCGCGCTCCCTCAAGAAGACCAGGTCGGGGTCGTACTCGAAGTGATCCCACAAGTGCTGCACCAGCCAGACGCCACCCATCGGCCATATGCCCGCATGAATGTCGACCGGCGCAGCGGCTCGCCATAAGTCGGTATTATGATGGACGACGAACCCTCGCGCGCCGTAGTAGGCTTCGGCCGTACGCGCGCCCGTGACGCGCAGATCGTCGATCAGATCGAACAACGGCTCATGGCATTCCGGCAAATTGCCGACCTCCGCCGGCCAGTAATTCATCTGAACGTTAATGTTGGTCGTCCATTTGCTTCCCCATTCCGGCCATTCCTCTTCGTTCCATATGCCTTGGAGGTTGGAGGCTTGGTCGCCCGGCCTGGAGGAAGCGATAAGCAGGTACCGGCCGAACTGAAAATATAGCGCCGCCAGCGCCGGATCCTCCGTCTCCCGGATCGCCCGAACGCGCTGATTCGTCGGAAGCCTGTTCTTCCCGGAGCCTACATCCGGATCGGCACCTCCCAGCCGAATCGATACCCGCTCGTACAATGCCCGATAGTCTTCGACGTGTTCATCCAGCAGCTCGCGATACGAACGTTCGGCGACTCGCGCCATATATCGCTCGTTGATCGCCGACGGATCGCCTTCGATGTCCTGGTAATTCACGAAGCCGGTCGCCCCGGAGAAAATTAGGGTTATAGCGCTCGCGCCGGCGATGCTCAGGACGCCGCCGTCCGCCTTGCACGATCCTCCGTCGCAGAATGCTGCCAGCTTTCCTTCGAATCGGAGCCCCGGACCTTCCCAGCCAGCGCTCCAGTTCCGGGGACCTTGGCGCGTTCCCGTCCGTCCGGTGAGAAGGATCGCGCCGCTGCCGTCGGAACGAACGGCCGAATCCGGATGCACGCTGGACAATGAGGCGTTCACGCTAATGCTGCCCCGCGGGCCGCAGGTCAGCCGAATGACGATGCACCCGCTCGGGCGGGAGCAGAACAGCTCGCGGGTATACACGCACCCATTCGCTTCGTAGGTTACGGTCGTCACCGCCCGCCGCAAATCCAGCTCTCGCCGATAACGGCTAGCCTCTCCGTGCCCCGGAAATTCCAGATGCAGGTCGCAGAAAGGCTGATAGGCTTGCAAATGAACCGGATCGCCCATCATGCGGTCCAGAAACAGCTGCTCCGCTTCCTCGACGCGATCGGCGAAAATCAGGCTTTGCACGTCCCGCAAATAGCGGCCCGCATCGGGGCGGTTATAATCGTGCGGCGCTCCCGACCACAACGTTTCCTCGTTGATCTGGATTCGTTCCTTCTCCGTCGCTCCGAACACCATGGCGCCCAGCCGCCCGTTGCCGATCGGCAGAGCCTCTCTCCATGTCGCGCCGGGCGAGTCGTATTCCAGCTTCATTCCCTCTCCGCCTTTCCGTTCATCTGCGAGCGATTCGCCGCGACATAGCGTGCAAAGTCCGGCAGGGACGCAAAGAGCGCCTGCCGGACTTTCTTATTGTTATTTCTTGAACAAATCCTTCTTTTTCTGATACGTCTGATTCGCCCAATCCGTCAGACGATTCAGACCGATCTTCTCGGCGTTCTTCACCATGCTCTCGTAGTTGACCACGGCTTCTTGCTCGGACTTCGCCAGATAAATCTTAACCTTCTCGTTCTTGATCATCTCGTCGATCTTCGTCTTGAGCGTCTTCTCTTCCGAATCCGGCTGCAGTTGAATGAGGCCGAGCTCGGGCTTGTAAACCGTGAACGCTTTTCTTTCCATTAAGGCTTGCGTCTTCTGCGCGCCCGGCACATAGCTCAGCATGCCTTCCATGACGCCATCGTTGTATAGATACCACCATTTGATACCGTTGCCGTTGACGAAATCGGCGTCGGACGGATCGTACTTCAAGTCCGGATGACCTTCCTCGTTCCACGTCCAATGCTCGCCCTCAACGCCGAACATCGTCAGTTTCCTGCCTTCGTCGCTTGCGAGGAACTCCAGGAATTTAATCGACGCTTCGGGATCCTTGTTGTTCTTCGTGATGAAGGTGCCCGCGAAGCCCAGCCCGGAGCTGACGGCTTTGGTTTTACTCGAAATCGCGCTCGGCAGCATTTTGAACGTGAACGCTCCGCCGGCGTCTTTGACTTTGATGTTGTCCGTGTCCGCTACGCTGACCGTATGGCTGTGAGCGAACGCTTTGCCGCTGGTCGCGTACTGGTCGTCGATCTGGTCGTTCGTGTAAGCGAAGTTCTCGGCCAGAATGTATCCTTCGCGGTAAAGGCGGTTCATGAATTTGAAAAATTCCAGCATTGCCGGCTGTCTGATCGCGTAGTCTACTTTTCCGTCCCGCTCGTACCAGCCGTCCAGAAGACCCTCGACGCCTAACTGCTGCAGGAAGTATTGCTCGATCCAGTCCTTGTCCATAATCATCGGAATCATGTCCGGATATTTCTGCTTGACCATGCCCAGAACTTTCTCGAAATTCTCGATGGTATCGACCGGCGGATTGCCAAGCTCCTTCAGTATATCCTCGCGCACCGCGATGCCGGGGTTGCCGTCGCTGCCGACCGCGTATTTGTTCAGGGCCATTTCCTCTTGGGTCGCGAATGCGTTGCGCACTGTGTAGAAGTTGCCGTCATCCATCGTATGAATCGCGATTCTCGTCTTGTCGATCTTGAAGTCCGGCGCGTACTTCGAGATCAGCTCGTTCCACGGATAGGACAGCTTCGAATCGGACAACCGGTCGATGTTTGCATTCGTGAACACCAGATCCGGAAGGTCGCCGGAGGCGATCATCAACGGAAGCTGCTTGTCGTCGGTCGCGACCGTCACGTTCAACTTGACGCCCGTCTTCTCCGTGATCTTCTCCGCAACCGGGCCCTTCCACTCCTTCACCGGATACCAGGACATATCGATGAACAAAGAAAGCTCCTTCACCTTTCCGCCGTTGGCGGGAGATTCGGACGCGGCCCCTGACGGGGAAGCGGTATTCGCATTCGTGCTTCCTTTATTGCCCTCGTTGTTGCCGCTGCACGCCGACAACAGCGTAGCCGCCAAGATAACGATCAGCGACAGGAGCAGCGCCTTCTTCCCTTTATTTCTGTTCAAAGTAACCCCTCCAACCAATAATATTTATATTAAAGCAAGCGCTTTAATATCAGGCAACCTATTAACCTTTTACGGAACCCAACATAATGCCCTGGATGAAAAAGCGCTGGAGAAACGGATAGACGCATACGATAGGCGCGATGGACACGACCATGGCCGCGACCTGCAGCGAGTAGCTGGTAACGCCCGCGGAGGCGCTGTTCGCCACGGCGATGGCATCCATCGGCGCGTTGCTCTTGTTGATCACTTCCATCATCCGGAAAGCGAGCGTCCGCAAGTTCTCGGATTGCACGAAGTATGCCGAGTCCAGCCAGGAGTTCCATTGCCCGACCCCCAAGAACAGGGACATGGTAGCGATCAGCGGCATCGAGACGGGAAGGATGATCCGGTAGAAAATAACGAGCTCGCCCGCCCCGTCTATATGCGCGGATTCCTTCAGTTCGACGGGAATTTCCCGGAAGAACGAGATGGCGATCAGCAGGAAAAACGTGCTCAGCATGGACGGGATCACGTAGACTCCGAACGTGTTCAGCAATCCGGCCGCCCGCAGCACCACATAGTACGGGATCAGGCCGCCGGAGAAATACATCGCGAATATAATGATCGTGAAGTAGCCTTTGCGGAATAGCAGGTCGCGATGCGATAATCCGTACGCTACCAAGCAGGTGAACAACACCCCCAGGGCCGCGCCGACAAGCGTTCTCGCGACCGTTACCAGGAAAGCCCGGTACCAATGGGAATCGTCCAGGAAGCGAGCGTAATTCTCGAGAGTAAAGGTTCGCGGCCATAGGTAGACGCCCCCGAGCAGCGAATCCGTTCCTTTATTGAAAGACAGCATCAGAACGTAATAGAACGGATACAGCATCGACAGCATGATGACGGACAGAATCGCATAAATCGAAATATCCATTATGCGGTCCCTTTGGTTCTGGTTGAGCGACATGCCGTTCGAGCCCCCTTTCCCTAGAATAAGCTTGAGCCCGACGTTCGTCTGGCGATGTAGTTGCTGGAGAAGATCAGGACGACGGAGATGACGGACTGGACGAGATCGATCGCCGCCGCGTAGGAGAATCTTCCGTCCCTCAATCCGACCTTGAACGCATAAGTTTGCACGATTTCCGAGGTCGAATTGTTAATGCTGTTCCCGAACAGGAACGCCTGCTCGAAGTTCGAGCCGACCAAGCCGCCGCCCAGAATGCTGCCGATCGTCAAGATGAGAACGACGACGATCGTACCTTTCATGCCGGGAAACGTGATATGCCGAATCCGCGCCAAACGGCCTGCTCCGTCGATTTGCGCCGCTTCGTACAGCGAAGGGTTGATGCCCGCGATCGCGGCCAGGAAGATGATCGTCCACCAGCCCATCTCCTTCCACACCGCGCTTCCGACCGCGAATCCCCAGAAGTAATCGGGGTTGGTCAGAATGTCGAGCGGCTTGTCGATCAGACCAAGCCCCATAAGCGCCTTATTGACCATACCCACATCCGTCGACAGGAAGGCGAAGGCGATGCCCCCCACGACAACCCAAGAGATGAAATGCGGCAAATAGCTGATCGTCTGAACGAAACGTTTGAATTTCATATTTTTGACTTCGTTTAATAGAATGGCCAGCAGAATCGGTGCCGGAAAAGCGAATATCACCTTGAGAAAACTCAGCATCAGCGTATTGCGAACGATCGTCCCGAATTGATAGTCGTTCACGAATTCGTCGAAATGCTTGAGCCCTACCCACTCGCTCGTAAAAATGCCTTTAATCCCCGTTGAAATGGAATAGCTCTTGAAAGCCATAAGGATGCCGAACATCGGCGTATAAGCGAAAATCAGTAAAAATATCATGCCGAGACCGACGAACAGGTGTAGCGTCTTTTGCTTTTTGAAACGCTTCCAAACCTGCGGTTGCTCGACCCTTCTACCCGTAGCTCCCGTTGCCCGCGTATCCAGTTCCATGTCTGCCCCTCCTTCGCTTTAAGTGTAATGTCCGGAGGAGAGCGTTCGATAGCCAACATTCTTAAGAAAGCGTTGTCATTTTTAAAGATCGTTCATCGTCCGCGCAGGGTAAGACAAGGATTTACACGCCTCTTAATCTACTGTAGGCTTAGAAGATTAGGAGGAGTTTCCACTTGAATTACATACGCGCCATGCTGCGGCGAATGAAGGCCTATCCTTGGTTGACGTGCGTTTTCGTCGGCGGCATTCTCATCGAGGTGGCCTATGCGGTCGCCGCGCCGTTAAGCATTAAATATTTGGTCGACGAGGCGTTCCTGCCGCGCGATCTGTCCGCGTTCTTCCTCATTCTGCTTCTATTGATAGGCGGCGGGTTGATCAATATCGGGGCGAACATCTTCGGGGATTATGCGATCGGGAAGCTAAGCGGGGAGATCATCCGCCAGTTCCGGGAAGAGCTGTTCGCCGTCCTGCAGCGGCAATCGCAGCCCTTCTATCAACGCTATCGCGTCGGCGACCTGGTCACCCGATTCTCCGGCGACATGTCTTCGATGGAACGGACGGTCCGGTTCGGGGTACCGATGTTCCTAAAAGAGTTGTTAAGCGTATCCATGGGATTAACGCTGCTGTTCACCTTGGAATGGAAGCTTACGCTTGCCGTATTGGCAGGATCTCTCTTGATGGTACTCGGCCCCCGGCTGATGCAAAGCCGAGCGGAAGCGGCTAACTCAGCCTTTAAGGAAGCGCAGGAGCGGTTCACCAATACGATCGACGAGATGGTCAAGGGGCATCGAACGATCAAGGGCCTGCATCAACAGGCCCGATTCGGCGAGAAGGCTCGGCTGCAGATCCGTGAGCTGTTCTCTTCGGGCTTGAAGCTTCATATGAATACCGCGCTCATGGAACGGCTGCCGCTCACCGCGCTGCTGATCTTGAACGGCACGATGATCGGTTTCGGCGGGTATTTGATTTTTCAGGATCAGATGACGGTCGGCGACTTTATGGCGTTCTTCACGCTGTTCATGAGCGTCGGGCAGTCGGGAACCAACCTGACGTATTTAATACCCGGCTTGATCGAAGCGAATATCGGCTATGGGCGAATCGATGAATTGCTGCGTCAGCGCCCATCGGTCCCCGAAGCCGAACTTCCCGTCGAACTGCCGGAGACGGCGGCCTCCTTGCGGATGGAACACGTCACCTTCGGCTACTCGGAGGATAAGAAGCAGTTGCAGGACGTGAGTCTTCATATCGGCCGCGGCGCTTACGTCGCGCTCGTCGGACCGAGCGGTTCGGGCAAGAGCACGGCGCTGCAGTTGTTGGCGCGCTTCTACGATCCGTCGGTCGGCGCGGTTACCATGGACGAAATCGACTTGCGCGCGGTTTCCGAGGCGGACCTTAGACGACAAGCAACGTTGGTCAGTCAAGAGACGTTCCTGTTCGAATCGACGGTTCGGGACAATCTGAAGCTGGAGCATACGGAGCTTACCGATGACGACATGATCCGCGCGGCGCGGCAGGCCCACATTCACGATGCCGTCTCCAACTGGCCCGACGGCTACGATACATGGATTCATAACGGAGGCAGCTCCTTATCCGGCGGGGAGAAACAACGGCTGTCGATCGCTAGAGCCATTCTGCGAAACCCGAAGGTGCTCTTGCTTGACGAGATCACCGCGGCGCTCGATCCGGCGACGGAATCGGCCATTAATCGCCTGATCGGAGAGCTCCGTTCCGACAAGACGATCGTATCCGTCACGCACCGCCTGGCCTCCGTCGTCGACGCGGATGTTATTCACGTGTTCCGAGATGGACGCGTCGTCGAGTCCGGCACCCATGAGGAGCTGCTTGCTCACGAAGGACTGTATCGCACCCTATGGGACAAGCAGAACGGCTTCCGTCTCTCTCAAGACGGCATGCACGCTTCCGTCGACGAGGAATGGTTGGCCAAGCTGCCTTTCTTCGCGGGCATGGAGCCCGCCGTGCTTCAGGATATCGCCGCCCGGTTCGCGACGGAGACCTGCAAAGCCGACGATATCGTCATTCGGGAAGGCGAAGAGGGCAACAAGTTCTATATCATCGTTCGCGGCAAATTCGAGGTGAGCAGGAGCGGTTCCGACGGACAACCGCAACGCCTTGCCGTCCTTCAGGACGGCGATCATTTCGGGGAGATCGCGCTGCTGAGGAACATCCCGAGAACCGCGACGGTAACATCGCTCGGTTCCGCGACGCTGCTGTCGATGCGTCGGGAAGCGTTCGGGCAGCTCACGGACAAGTATCCTGCGTTGCTCTACACGTTGGAGCGCGTATTGGAGCAAAGAATGTAGCGAGGAAGGAGCATCCGCCATGGCGCACTACCAAATCTGCGAGACGGATCAAGCGTTCAGCGAAGCAAGCCGGTTCATTCTCGATCGCAAGCGCGATCTTCATCCCTCGTTCTCTACGGTGGGCATGACGGCGATCATATACCGTTATATTACCGAAGGCCGTCTCTATCTTGCCAAAGACAAAGCGGACGGACCCGTGATGAGCGTTACGGCGTATTTCCACGGCACGCCCGAGACCGAATATGCCGACAAGGACGTCATTCTGATCGATATGGTTATCGCCGACAAGGCATATCGCGGTTCGAGGCATTTCGCGGCGGGCTTCGCGACATTCCTCGATCATCTTCTCGCCTCCTACCCGGAAGCCGAGACGATGCGAGTCGTCGCTTTGACGGATAATGCCTATCTGTGCCGGTTATACGCCAAATTCATGACGGTTAGCGGCGTTCGCGAGGGCGATGTCGGACAAGAAACGATCTTCACGGGTCGAATCTTGCAAATTAGGGGTACACTTTCCAAATATATTCCATTATAATCAGTATATTGTTACCACTTCATGAATAAAGGAGGAACGTCGCATGTACCCAGCAAAACCTGATGTTAAAGACGTTGTTAAAGGCAGCGGCTTCGGCAGAATCGTTATCGTGAACGAATCTTTGCGCGCTCCAGTTAAAGCCTAACGAATGCCCTTCCTGTTTCGTCCATGCAGGTTCGAGATGGACCACGAGGCTTATATGCGGTTCCTGCTTCAGCATCACGACGACCTGAACCTGCCTTATTCTTTCGCGATGAAGCTAAGCTTCTTGGCCAGCCCCCTCTTCAATGGAGATGCTATGTTGATCTTCGACGAGGAGCGCAACGAGCTTGCCGGGGCCGTCGGCATCGTATATGGGACAGGCGCAGGCCGCTACGAGGACCGTCATATTTGCCAGATCGAGATCGCTTACCTGCTGCCGGAATATCGGCGAACGACCTTGTTCTTGAGCGGCTTGCGGGCTTTGATCGGGTTGATCAAGTTCGGCGAGCCGACCGTTGAGCAATTGCAATTCTGGGTCGCGGCGGATAACGACGCGCTCAGAGAGCGGTTATCCAGGCTTCCGGCGTTGCCGGATTCCTCCATGGAGATCGCGGAAGGAATGGCGCATTACAAGGTGTCTCTACAGTCGCTAGTGGCCCTGTGCCGCCGGTTCCGCAAAGTTACTCATTAATACATAAAAGCGATTCCCGCCAACGACATCAGTCGCGGATGGGAATCGCTTTTTATCGTCTTCGGGTTATGCCTTCGCCTTAATATATCCTTCCGCCGTCAACAGCTCCGCGATCAGCACGGCGCCTCCTGCCGCGCCGCGAAGCGTGTTGTGCGACAGTCCGACGAACTTGTAGTCGTACAGGGAATCTTCGCGCAGTCTGCCCGCCGATACGCCCATGCCGCCTTCGAGATCGCGGTCGAGCTTCGTCTGCGGACGGTTGTCTTCCTCGAAATAGGTAATGAACTGCTTCGGCGCGCTCGGAAGCCCCAGCTCCTGCGGACGCCCTTTGAAGCTTCTCCATAGCTCGAGAATTTCTTCCTTCGCAGGCTTCTTCTCGAAAGAGACGAATACGGTCGCCAAGTGGCCATCCGTTACCGGCACGCGGATACATTGCGTCGTAATGTGCGGGCCTTCGGCTTTGACGATGGCGCCATTCTCCACAGTGCCCCAGATGCGAAGCGGTTCTTGCTCGCTCTTCTCTTCCTCGCCGCCGATGTACGGGATGACGTTATCGAGCATTTCCGGCCAGTCGGCGAAGTTCTTGCCGGCGCCGGAGATCGCTTGGTAGGTCGATGCGACGACCGTCTTCGGCTTGAACGCTTGAAGCGCGTGAAGCATCGGCACGTAGCTTTGGATCGAGCAGTTCGGCTTGACGGCAATGAAGCCCGTCTCGGTACCGAGGCGCTTGCGCTGGGCAGCAATGACTTCAAGATGGCCCGCATTGATTTCCGGAATGACCATCGGCACGTCCGGCGTCCAGCGGTGAGCCGAGTTGTTGGAGACGACCGGCGTACCCGTCTTGGCGTAGGCTTCTTCGAGAGCCTTAATCTCGTCCTTCTTCATGTCGACCGCGCAGAAAATAAAATCGACGCCGGCGGCGACTTCTTCCACCTTGGATGCATCCTGCACGACGATCGATTTAACGTCCTCCGGAATCGGAGTCTCGAGCTTCCACCGGCCTTGCACGGCTTGCTCGTACTTCTTGCCCGCGGAGCCTGCGCTCGCCGCAATCGCCGTTACTTTAAACCAAGGGTGCCCATCGAGCAACTGCATGAAGCGCTGCCCTACCATTCCCGTCCCGCCGACGATACCGACTTTCAATACTTGCGTCATAACTACGTTCTCCCCTATCATGTGATTTCTGATTCTGAGGCCATAAAAAAATCCCGTTCCTAAGACTGTCTCCAGCCTTAGGGACGAGATTGGTTTCCCGTGGTACCACCCTAGGTTCGCGGATCTGTCGCCATCTCCGCCTCATCGAGTCGCGCATTCGAACCGGCGCATACTCATGCTCTGTAACAGGAGCTCCTGGCGCAACATCTCCCGTATGAAAGACGGGTTCCGAAGCGCTGCTCAGAGTCTTTATTCGATAACGTCTCTTTGCTCCTTCGCAGCAAACCGGAGCTCTCTGTGAAAGAAACCGTTTATCTACTCGTCTCTTCATCGCAACTTATTGAGAATCATTGTAGCAAATGTACTGCCTAGTCGTAAATGGGCAAATATACAAAGCCGAAGCCGGATCATCGCTCGACACTAACTGCATGAATGGCAGGTATTCCAATCAATTGGATACCCCTTGACCATTAATCGGTACGAAGTGCAGTTATGTAGGTTGAAAACGAGCGTTTCGATCGTTATTGCGGTAATGAGATGTATTCGTGCAGTTATTCGGTAGAAATATGACGATATCGCGATAACGAACTGTACTCCATGCATGAAATTTCCCCATTATACCTTAATGCATCATGACCGGAGCATTAACCGCATCCTCGCCGTCTACTTCCTCGGTCTTCGGCTTCCGAAGCAGGAGGGCGAGCAAGGCGCCGGCAACCGCGATGCATGCGGCGACCAAGAACGTATCGCCGAAAGCCGAGACGAGCGAGGCGGCCATATCTCCCTTGTTAGTGGTCATATGTTCCTCGACGCGATTACCCATGTAGCTTGCCAATCCCGCGATAGCGAACGACACGATGACTTGCTGGGCTGCCGATACGAGCGGCGTTACCCGGCCGACGAGCTTGCGCGGCGCGACTTTCAAGATGTGCGTATTCACCGGCATCATGGACAGCCCCATGCCTATGCCCATCATCATCGTCGCCGTAATGACGTATCCCGCTCCCGAATCCGCCTGAATTTGCGACATATAGAACAAGCCTGCCGCGATGAAGGCGATCCCGACGACGGAAACGACGCGAGCGCCGAACTTGTCGAACAGCTTGCCGCCGATCGGCATGAACAGTCCCGTCATCGCCACTTGCGGCAGGATCATAAACCCGGTTTTGAGAGGCTCGTAATGGAAGACTTGCTGCATGTACATCGGCACGAACAAGAACGATCCGAACAAGGCCATGGTCATTAACCAAGACGCGAAGATGCCGATCGTGAAGTCGGAGGACCCGAACACGCGAAGCTCCAACAACGGCTGCTTATGGAGAAGCTCGACGACAATGAATAACACCAAAGCGACGCCGCCTACGATCAGGCTGACGATCGTATTCGCGGAACCCCAATCCTTGCCGCCTTCACTGACCGCGTAAGATAGCGTAGCGAACGCGATCGGCGCAAGCAGCATTCCCCAGAAGTCGAGTGCCGGAACGGTCTTGCGTTCCACCTTCGGCAGGAATCTGAGGCCGACCATGATCGCGATAATGCCGATCGGCAGATTGATCAGGAAGATCCAGTGCCATGTCGCGTATTCCAGCAAGTATCCGCCCAATACCGGACCGAGCGCAGGTCCTAGCATCATCGGTATGCCGAGCATCCCCATGACCGCGCCTTGTTTGTTAGGGGGAGCAAGCTTGAATATAATCGCCATCCCGATCGGCTGCACCATACCGCCGCCGATGCCTTGGATAATCCGATAGATAATGAGTTGATCAGGCGTCGTCGCGAACGAACACAGAAGCGAGCCTGCCGTGAACAGGAAAATCGTAATCAGAAAAATTTGTTTGGCGCCGAACCGATCGGTCAGCCAGCCGGCCAGCGGAATGACCGCGGACAGCGCCAGCGTGTACGCCGTGATTGACCATTGCATCGTGTTGACGGTGGTATCGAAATCGGACATTAACGTTGGTAAGGCAATGTTCATTACGGTGCTATCGAGTATGACCATAATCATCCCGACGACGATTGCCATCATCGGACCCATAATCGCTTTCATCGAGAACGGCGCGCTTTCCGCGGCTGCACCCACATTCGTTGGACTAGACATTGTTCTCCTCATTTCAATGAAATTTTCTACCAATAAAAGGTACTACTATTATTGTAGAATTACAATCGTTCTAGAGAATGATTTCTCCCCTCCGTCTATGATTGTATTCATCTATTCTGACGAAATCCGAACGCAAGATTCATCGGTAGAGACAATAAAAATGCATCGCTAGGCGCGCATGACGCATAGCGATGCATTCGAGACTTCCGTTAAGACGATACCGACTGATCGTTCGCGCGGCGCTTAAGCGAGCTCCATGGCGTACCCAGGAACGGCAGCGCCCATCGATCCAAGCCGTACCAACCGGCAACCTTCCAACCTAACACGATCCATGTTGCCAGAATGAACAGCAGCGGATTCGTGCTTAGCGTGCCGGCGAACAGGAAACAGGCGTTCATGAATGCGCCGAAGAAGGCCGCGATACCCGTAAGCAAACCGAGAATCAAACCTAGACCCACAAGCAATTCTCCGAAAGCAACTACATAAGAGAATACTTCGGCGCGAGGAAGCACGACGTCTTCCAAGAAAGAGGCATACCAGCCGGTTACGTCCTTGCCGTCGGCCGCCTTGCCGATCGCTCCTTTGATGAATCCGGTAAGCCCGGCACCCGCCTCGCTTCCGACCCACTTGTCGCTCGTAACCTTGTGCCAGCCCGCATCGAGCCAAGCATAACCCAGATACAGACGAATCACTAACCACAGCAGCCCGGATCTCGTGTTGTTGAACAGGAAGTTCGATACCGGGTTTTCAGGGACGATAATATTTTTGCCGCGCAATTCCTCTTTGATCGTCAATCCCATCACCTCGGAGCGATATTGTCGAATCTCAACAATAGGGTAAGGCAATTTCATCCTTTTGTAAACCCGCCTTTATTCCGCTCGGCCAATAAAATAAGGCGCCCGATCGGGCGCCCGCCTGTTACTCCGCTTGTTCGGCATATTGTTTGAAGTTGTTCATGATCGCTTGCCAGCCCGCTTGCTGGAACTCGACGGGATGGGTTTTCTCGGCATCGAACGTTTCAATGACCGTCGTTGCGTTGCCCTGATCGACGAACGTAATATGCACTTTCCTTCCGTCGCCCATGGTGTAGGCGATCGTCTCGTGCAGTCTTACTTCATCATAGATGCCGCCGAAATCGAAGCCCATGCTGCCGTCTTTCGCTTCCATTCTAGTCGTGAACTTGCCGCCTACCCTAAGGTCGTTCTCCGATCTCGGCGCATGCCAGTCTTCCGATGCCTGGTTCCACTTCGTGATATGTTCCGGCTCGGACCATAATCTCCATACCTTATCTACCGGGGCTTGAATGACTGCTTGCACGGTTACTTTCGTCGGGTTCGTCGTTTCCATTGCGATGGACACCTCTCAAATTTTATTATTTGTCGCTTCTCACTTATATTGACGTAACCCGATTTCGATATTCATCGGTGAATTTGCTCCGGAAGCCCCAATCGGGCGAATAATTTGGCATTGATGAAATTTTGTACGTGGAACACTCGGTTATCTTTAACCTCGATGACGTGAATGCCCCACGGGACCAAGACGGACGATTCTTTGCTCGGCATATACTGCGCGAGCGCAGGATACCCGCCGTTCACGGTAACCGGCAAGAACTTCGACCCCACGCAATGCCAACGCGTAATCTCGTAGAACTTCGCCAAATCCTCCTGTCCGCGGATCCACATCGGGAACGGAGGCATAGACATGCAGCCTTCCTCGTGGAACAACGCGACAAGCGCGTTAATATCGAATCGTTCGAACGCTTCCACGTACCGGGATAGCAGATCGGGGTCCGGCTTCGTTTCCATCTTGCTGAACTCGTCGGACCGAAGCTGCGTTCGTTCCAACGTCTCCCTCGCCCTCTGCAACGCGCTGTTCGCCGCCGCCGGCGACATGCCTAACGACTCCGCGATTTGTTTGGACGTCCACTCGAATACGTCCTTCAGAATAAGCACCGCGCGCTGGCGCGGAGGCAACGTCTGCAGAAGCGCGATGAAGCAGAGTTGCAGCGTGTCCTTGCGGACGAGCACATCCTCCGGATTGTGTCCGAAGTCGGGCGCGGGCCACACCCAAGCCGAGTCTGGCAGCGTCTCGGTTGGCGCAATAATAGCGGCCGCCGGATCGTTAAGATCGACGGGAAGCGTCCGGCGCTTGGCTTGTCTCAGCTTGTCGATACATAAGTTCGACGCGATGCGGTAGACCCAGGTCTTGAAGGAGGAGTCCTCTCTGAACGAGCTCCAGCTTTGCCACGCCCGTATGTAGGTTTCCTGCACCGCATCGTCCGCGTCGTCGAAAGAGCCTAGCATTCTATAACAGAACGACGTCAACCCCGGCTTGTAGCTTTCGAATAACTCACTATCAAAAGCGGTCGCGTTCATCATGGCCTCCTGTTTTACGATATCCTTGATTCTCCTCCTCCCATCATATTCGATACGTGCGGATGTCTCAATCAGAATTAGAGATTGACTGTTTTTCGAACTTTTCAAAGATTCCTTTATTTTCTTATAAAGTTAGAGATACAATGAATCACAAGGCTCTGAGTCGCACCGTCCATTACTAAATATCGATCTGCATAAAGGGGACACGACATCATGATTACACTTCTACTCAAACCATTCACCGCCATTATTTCCCGTCTTAAGTACGCGCAAAAGTTTTTGCTGCTCTCTATTCTCTTCCTCATCCCTCTAGCCGCAATAATAAGCATATGGCTCTCTAACTTGTAGGACGATATCGCCCGTATAGAGGATGAGAATGTCGGTGTGACCTATGTCCAATCCCTCGTGCCGTTCATGCTTCATATTCAACAGCACCGCGGTCATGCGAACGGCTATTTGAACGGCAATACGGCTTCCGAGTCCGGCATGAAGGAAACGGCTCAACTGATCGCCGCGGATATCGCACGCATAGGCCAGGCCAACGCCAACGCCTCCGACGTCCTTAATACTCGCGAAACATGGTCCGAAATCCAGAGCGAGTGGACCGGGCTTCAAGCATCGGCTGCGGAGTTGACTGCCCAAGAAAGCTTCGATCGGCATTCCGAACTTATCCAAAGCGTTCTCGATCTCATTACGATAGCGGCCGATCAGTCCGGTCTGTCTCTGGACTCCGAGGTCGAATCGTACTACTTGATGGAAGTCATGGTCAACCATACTCCTTTGCTCATCGAGTTGAGCGCCAAGACGCGCGGGCAAGGCAACGGAATTCTGTCCAAAAAAGTGATTACGGCGAATGAGATTACCAAGTTGACCGTCGAGAAAGAACAAATACAAGTAGCCTTAGCCGGACTGAAGAAAGCGCTAAGCAAAGCCTCGGAAGCCGATCCCGCGCTCGCCGGGTCAATGGACGAAATCGGACGTAACGCCGTGGATTCCATTGCCCAATACTCGAATTCGATAGACGATGCCCTTCTCCTTCCGTCATCAATCACTGCCGATCCCGCGCAGTACTTCGCGGAGGGAACGAATGCGATCGAGAAATTGACGTCCGTCTTTAACCGTACGGCCGAACAATTATCCCGTCTCCTCGAAGAGCGGGACGAGTCGGCCACGTCTGAACGCAATCTTATCACGATCATTATCGGATTAGCCGTTCTTCTGATCGTCGCCTTCTACCTTGCGTTCTACCACAACGTCCGAACGACGATCCATGCTTTGCAGACCGGGGCTGCCCGCTTCGCGGCAGGCGATCTATCCGAACGTTTGGAGCTTCAAACCAAGGACGAACTTCGTCATGTCGGCGATTCGTTCAACGAGATGGCTAATTCGCTGAATGCGCTTCTCCGACGCAATCAGGAAATATCCGAACAGGTAGCCGCGTCCTCGCAGCAACTATCGGCGGTCTCCGGAGAGTCGACGAAAGTGATGGAACAGATCGCAACTTCCGTCGGCAGCATATCCGAAGGCGCGGACTCGCAACTGCGTTCGTTCGAGGAGAACTCGATCGCCATGAATGAGATGGCGACAGTGATCATGAAGATTGCCGATGCGGCCTCGGAAGTGTCGGAAGCGGCTTCGGAAGCGTCCAGAGGAGCACAGCTGGGCGAGAAGAAGCTACAAGTATCGAATGACCAGATGGTTCATATTCAAGAAGCCGTGCATCAAACGAGTGAGCTCGTGACGAAGCTGAGCGAGCATTCGAACCATATTCAATCGATCCTCGATGCGATCATGGACATCTCGTCCCAGACGCATCTGCTATCGTTGAACGCCAATATCGAAGCGGCAAGAGCAGGGGAGCAGGGAAGAGGCTTCATGGTCGTCGCGAAGGAGATCGGCAAGCTGGCGGTTCAAACGACGGAGTCGGCCAAGTCGATCTCGGTTCTGATCGGGGATGTCGGGCAGGTCGTGGAACAAGTCGTGATATCGATGCAGGAGACGTCTCACGTAACGGAGCAAGGCATCCGCAACAATCGCGAGTCCGCCGATACATTGGGCACGATCCTGGGCTCTATCCAGCTTGTAGCTAATCAGATCCAAGAGGTATCAGCGGCGGCAGAGCAAGCATCGGCCAGCACGGATCAAGTCATGGCCGCCTATTCGGATATGGTCCACATCTCGAAGCGCACCGCCGACGAGACAAGAGAGATGGCCGCAGCCACAGAGGAGCAGCTCTCTTCCATGGAGGAAGTCAATTCCTCTTCCGAAATGCTGAGCGCAAGCGCGCAACAGTTGCAGGACGAGCTTGGCAAATTCATTCTGCAGCGCAACAATAACACAGTAGCTTGATTTCACGTACGACGGAGTTATAAGGGGCTGCCCCAAAAGTACATCTAGCTCTCTCTGAGAACAACTCGCTTGCAGGAAAATCGAAAAAATCATGAAAATGGCAGCTACAGGGGCTATCCCTGTGCTGCCATTTCGCGTTATTGGTCAAGCGATAGCGGATTTTTTGCTCCTATTCCCCGCAGTACCCTCAAACGCAAAGAGAACACGCTAGAAGCATCGTGTTCTCATGGACAGATCGGTTGGACAATCGAGCCGCGCTCAGTTTTTCGATTTGCGCAACGGATTGACGATAAATCCATATTTATCGTCTTGAATGACTCTTGCCCTGCCGTTATAGAAGTCAAACGCGGAATCGTATTGCAGCGGAATCACTTCTTTGCCCGTTTTATCGATATACAAGTGCTTTCCGTTCTTTTTAACTGCCGCTAGCCCTTCGCTGAACGGACTTGCAAAGTCATATTGCGCTTGTGCGACAACCTTACCGCTTGTGTTTACGTATCCGCGCTTCCCGTGTTTGAACACCATCGCGATGCCGTCTTCAAACGACCATATTTCACTGTACTCAGGCTTCAGGATCACCTTACCCTTGGTATCGATTAAGCCGAAATTGTTGTCCTTCTCTACCTTAGCGAAGCCGCCGTAGAAATCGAATGCTTTGTCATATAGCGGCTTGACGACGTTTGGTCTCCGAGTATGTCCGTGGGTCGTCTTATGGGCGATTTCTTCGATAATATCTTCACCTATAAGCGGGATCAGGGCTTAAATTTGGGCGATGCCTGCGCCGATGCCAAACCCCGTCGATATGCCGCATCATGATTCGAATGTTTCGTCCGCCCCCTCTTACAACAACTCCTCGTCCAGCGCAAACCTCTCGAGATGAACCGTCGGCGCCGCGTAACCCGCATCAAGCGCTTCCTGCCCCTTCTTCTGCAGCTCGGCCAGCCCTTCCTCCGCCGTCAGCCGATCCGCCAGCACATCCTCGATCACTCTTGCGGAGAGATCGCGGAACCGACGGGTGAAACCATCCGGAACGAGCAGCGTTCTCTGCACCGAATCCGGCCCCAGGGCGTAAAAGTCCGACAAATCCCTTCCCTTGCCGTCCCGCTCGAAGCCGGATCGCGACTGCAGCTCGAAAGTAGACTTGGACTTCAATCGCATGAACGACTCGCCGTGGATGAATTGTATGAACTCCCACGCCAGCGGAATTCGGGCAGACTCGCGATTAATCCCGAAGATGTCGACCAACTCGAAGTACGGCGTCACGCCCGGGTTCTCCGGACTGACCGGCATCGGGGCCGTGCCCCAGGGAAACGCCGCCGGCCGTTTTCCGTCCCCCGTCTTGCGTTCGGCCAGAAAATCCATCATCCGCATCATCAGCAGATTGTCGATCGCCATCGCCGCCTTACCGTCGATAAAAGGATTGCTCCCCAGCGAGATCGACGTCGTCCCGTCGCCGTTATCCAGCAGAGGCGCATGAGGATAATAGATGGCTCCCGACCTGTATCCTTCGACGACTTGCGAGAACACCTTCTTCCATGCCTCGCCGTCCAGCATCAGCTTCGTGCCTTCGGCGTCCAGCAGAGACAGCCGCTTCGTACCGCCGATCTTCACGATCAGATCGAACGGACTGATCGTGAAAGTCGGCTGATACAGGCCGGTCAACGGCTCGCCCGCTTCGTTCTTCGTCGGGAATCTGGCCGCCAGCAAGAGAAGATCGTCCCAGCTCATCCCAGGTTGCGGATACGGCACCCCATACGCGTCGAATATCGCGCGATTGTAATACAGCCCCTTGCTCTCGAACGCAGGCGACAGCCCGTACAACTGACCGCCGCCCCGCTCCCTGAGCAGGTCTATCACGCCCGGCGTCATTCCCTCCGCGTCAAACTTGCTTCGCCGCATCGGGACGCCGAGCTCGAACAGCCTCCCCTTGGCCGCAAGCGCTTCGTACTGGTTCTCGTTCATCAGCAGCACGTCCGGCTTCTGCTCGGCCAGCACCTTCTCGTAGTTGGCGAGCATGTCGCCTTCCCCGCGCGTATCCGACAGATCGACGATCGTAAACTCGACCTCCGGATGACTGGCGAGAAACAGGTTTCCGTAATTCTGGTAGAATGACGTGTCGCTGGCATACATGACCGTAAGCGTGGTTTTCTCCCCCGGTTTCGGCTCGTAAGGTTTCCAATCGCTATCCCCCGCGCCCTCTCGGGAAGACTTATTCTTGCCCCCGATATCCAATCCCGGCGATCCGCCTCCCGAAGCGTTCGTCGTCGGCTGATTATCGCAACCCGCTGCCGTAACCATCGCCGTCAGGGTCAGTAACGCCGCCAGACAGACTAACGTCAGTCTCCGCAGGCGCGCCCCCTCCGCTTTATTCTCCATTGTCCCGCGCATCCTCCTTCGGCACCTTGTCGATACGGATCGAGCCGGCGATTTTCTTGGCTTCCCCTTCGCTCAATTGCCCCGTCAACGTATATTCGTACTCGCCGTCCTTCCAGATCAGCCGTATGCCCCGCTCCCCATCCCGACGAATCCAACCCGGGTTGCCCTTAATCGTCACAGAGTAATATCCGTCCGGCATCGCCTCGTCCTTCTGGACTGAGCGTCTCCTCAATTCCATCAACCCCGACGCTTCCGATGTAAAATGAATTTGGATTTCCGGAGCCTCGTCGGTTTCGGGTACGATTGATACGACCTCTTCTACCTTGTAACCGGCGGGTATATATTCCGGCATGGCCGCCCGATTCATCGCTGCCGCAGAGACCTTCTCCGGAGTTGGAGACGCGGATTGCTGCGAGGCAGGCGGAGTGTCGGACGTCCTAAGCAACGCCAGCGCCGCTACCACCGCGAACACGATCGCCGTCTGCACCGTCAGCCGCAGCGACGTAGGCCGCACCCCCGCCGTGCCGAACCGCCGCTTTCTCGCCGTCGCCGCACGTTCCAGCGTCGACCGCCTCAGCCCCGGACTCGCCTCCACCGATTCAAGCGCCTCCCGTAGTCGCCCGCGGATTTCGTCATCGGCATCGTTCATGTCCATTCCCCTCCCGACTTCTCGATGTAGCCTTTCAACAACGCCCGTCCCCGGTGCAGCCTGCTCCTGACCGTGCCCTCCCTCACCTGAAGCGCGTCCGCGATCTCCTGTGTCGACCATTCATGATAATAGAACATCAGCACGACCATTCTGTACCGTTCCTCCAGTCGCATAACCTGCTCCAACACCTCCCGGCTTTGCTCCGACGCGATCGCCTGATGCTCCGCGCTAGCCACGGCTTCCGCTTCCGAGACGGCCGTATCCTCCGCCCGATCATGCCGGAACAGCACCTTTCGCCACCAAGCCGAACGCTTCAGATCCCGGCACACATTTATCGTCACCTTCAGAATCCAGGGCCGCAGTTTCTCCATCCGTCTCAGCCTGCCCCCGTTACGGTAGACGCGTATGAACACCTCCTGATAAGCATCCTCCGCCTTTTGCCGGTCTCGCAAATAGACGTATGCCGTACGAAGCACGGCATCGCCGTGTTCCGCCATACAATCCGCCAACTCGTCCGCCCCGAACTCCGCAGCTTCGTTCGGACGCCAGACCGCCTCCGCTTCGGGCATCTCCACGTTCTCACCGCCTTCCTGTACTATTAACGAATCAGCGCGCCTTTTCGCTCCCGTTTTTCACTCGATCAACGTCGGTTCGACTTTTCAATTCCGCTATTTTCATTTTTTGTTCCCAATAGAAAACTCCCCTTTAATCAGCAGGTTTAATGATTTCACCTGTCTAATTAAAGGGGAGCATATCAGCTTGTCACACCGCTCCATTACGTTGCTTTCGCAACTGGCTCAGATTGGCGACGTTGCCGACGACCAGAAAATCGTGCGGCGTCAGCACGCCTTTGGAAGTATCCAGATTAATGACGTTCTGACCAGGCGCCAGCAAGTTCGTCGTATTGAAGAAGTCCAAGCCCGGCAAGTTAAGATCGATTGAAGGGATCTGAAGTTTCTTACTCAAACCATCATAAAACGAAGGATAGGATTTCGAGCATCCGTTCATGCTTTCCCATACATCGCAACCATACGCGTTTAGCCCAACATTAAAATCGGACGCACCGACGGAAACGCGCGACTCGATTACGTCATTCTCGCTTAATGTTAACGGTATAGGGCCTTTATGGAGCCCGAGCGAAATATATACGCCGCCCCAAGTCCCGCTTCTTTGGAACACTCTGTTCTGGCTCCACATCGAACGCGTAGATCCCCCAAAAGCAAGCGTGATTCCGCCATTCTGCAGTGTCATATGGACGGGATTGTCCTGCATGCTGATCTGCAGTCCATCATAGCTGTGATTCTCAAAGAAGCTTTGTTCGCTTTCTCCAATGGCAAATATATTTTGGTTCTTCCGCAATATAGCGGACACGCCGCCTCCGCTAACCGGGTTGGATAGCTCGACGGAGAACCCGCTCGCCTCCAATTGACGCTTAAGGAACGATTGCGTCATTAAGCGGTTGGACAGAATGATGCTGGCCGTATAGCCGTTCGGAACCGGACATGAAGCGACGTCGCCTGGTTGGAACGAAGGAGACGGATTGCCCGGCGGGTTGCCGCTTTCATTCGTCTGAATGTACAAGCTTAATACCCCATCGTCACCGTCTCCCGTCGAAGCGAACACGAACGACTTCGGCGTCAGAATGGTTTCGCCGGATTGCGGCCGCTTGTTGTTGATCGAGGATAGCGCATAATCGATCGCCCGAATGTTCGTCTGAAAGTACTCCTTCAATACTGGCAGGAAATAAGTAACCAATATATCTTGGTCCTGCGGGTCCGGTGCCGGAACAATTTGATACAACGTTCCCTTCTCCGATTTGAAATGCACAATAATATGATTGTCATGCGGGTTGCCGTCGCTGAACGTCACGACATTGTCATACTCGATGACCTCGCCGGTGTCCCCCTTGATCGCCGCGAGTGGAACGATGGCTTGCACGCTGTACTTTCCTCCCGGGATTTGAATCTCTCTTTTTTTGTCCTTCGTTATTATGGTCACGATGCTGCCTTCGTTGATCGGCATCGTCAGCATGGCAAAGCCGGAACGTCCGGTGATGAAGCTGAGAACGGGCGAAGCAAAACGGATGTCGTATTGGATTTCAAAATTATCACTCCAAATCGGATCTACCCGCACCGTCGACAACACGACATCCTTGGCAAGCTTGCCCGCCTGATACTGTGATTCCAGAAAATCGTTCAGTTGCTTGACGGTGTACGAGCAGACGACGTCCCAGCCGTTTGTGGAAGGCCTCCCTTCCATTATTCTCACCAGATCGTTCAGTTCCGGATAAGTCGTTGTCATCGATAAACAACCTCCAATTCGGGGATTAGGTATGGAATGAATAACAGGTACCGTGAAATTCAAGCGTTACTTCCTTTAACTCGCTTAAGTCAATGCGGCTTCTAAAGGATTTGTCGACTTCAATCTTCCATGTCGTATAGGGGCCGAACAACGCATAAGGCGTTTTCTCTCCCGGAAGGGACTCGCCGAAGCCTCCATCGATGACGATGGTTTCATCGTTCAGATCGTACCGGAAAGGAACTTCCCGTTTATCGTGGTGAAATTGGTAGACGGCATTGTTTCTCGAGATCAGTTGCTCCTGTCCGGAATGCGTAATATTCAACAATATTTCGCTGTCAGGCGCGCCCGGCTTCGCTTTCGCGCCGTTCAGATAACAGCGCACCTTGGTAATCCGCACATTGGCCAAGCCTGCGAACGGGCTTTTCGCATCCGCCTCATGCTTTTCGAGCGGTATGTTGACCATTGCCTCGTAATTCGTTCTCATGAAAGCCAATTGAAGCGGAGTAAGCTTGAAGGTGATGCCTTTGTGCCCGTCGGCCGGAAAGGGGGAGCAGTTCGTTCCGAACTGTTTGATGGCATCTTGATAAAGTCCAACCATTTTATTCTGTGCGTTCAGCAATCCGGCATAAGTGACTTCCTTGACGTTCCCTCCTAGCACGTCGCTTAATTGGGTGTGCTCGAGCGCCCAGAAGTTGTAGGCGCGGGTCGTCAAATACAACATTTCGAATATTTGGGCGATCGCATCGAAGTACATGCGGGCGACGAATCCCGTATATTCGGACGAGACGCTCGTTATCGACTCGATCATATCCCGATTGTACTGTTTAATGGCGCTTTCCAGCTCCTGCTGCTCGTTGATCGTCTGAAGCAAGAGCAGAGCTGCTGCATTATAGGTCATGATGTGGCCGTTTCTGTCGATGACCGTCTGCACATAGTCGTTCAGCGCCTCTCTTAACTCGGTGCTGTCGATTTGGTCCGACACTTGGCGCATTAAGCTCTCAATCGCTTCCGCGTCGCCGATCAGCTTCGCCGCGCCGGGATCGTCCGGTTGCAACGAACCGCCGGGCATAGCGCTGTAGCCTTCCTTCAAGCTCTGAAAATCTTTGGTGATCGTATTAAGCCGATTGACGAGATAGGCTTCGTTGATGGAATCGCCGTCGGCGCCGGTGATCTTCGTTTTTCCGTCGTAGACGATTTTGGCGCCGTGTGTAATCCACATCACGGAGGACGTCGGAGCGAATGCGATCGAACCGAGCGAGGAGAAGATATTGTCCCAGCTCCAGTCAAAGTGTTGTTCCAGCTTCGTCCTAAAGCCTTCGATTTTCTCCTCGACAATCGCTTTCTTCCGGGCAATATACGGCGTATAATTATCGATCGTCCGGGCGGTATCCCCAAGCATGGCAACAAGCTTCTTCATCTTCGTCTTATGGCTTCTTACCGTGAACTCCGCCTGACGTCTGGCGGCGGCCAGTGCGGACTTCGCTAGGGTAACGTCTTGGAGAGCTTGCAACTGCAACCTATATTCTTCTTGAATCGTTTTGAAATTGGCGATTAACGCATTCAACTGCTCCCGGCAAAAGTCGAGTGAAACGACCGGCACATAATTGTACTTGTACCCGTAATAGTCAAGCCCCTGCGACAGTCTGTTCAAATACAGCACGGTCTTGTCATACAAATCTTTGAATATAGCGACGCTCCCCGCTGCGGCTACATGCTGCTCGTATTTCGACCACAGCTTGTCCAGCGCGCTGCCCGCATCTACCTGTTCGAACGGCGACGTTTTTTGTTGCAATCGTTTGAAGGCGATCATCGTATCTGCAACCGCCTCCCGGTCCGATGGCTCCAGACAGAGATAACGCAAGCGGGCTTTCTCGAACAGCATTCGACATTGAACGGGATGTACCCAAGGGAAGAAGGATTCCTCTTGCACATTCGCCAATTGTGCCGCGCTTCCGACAGGAAGAATGCGGAACGTTCCTCTCTCGCCATCTATCCCGTTACTCCCGTTGACGACGCCCTCGCCATAGGTGCCGTACAACCCGCCTGACACGTCCGTGCTTGCCAGCGCCTTGCTTTTCCACTCGTCTGCAAGCACGACCAGGCGGGATGCCATCTCCCGTATGACATCTTTGGCCGTTTCCGGCGAGGCGCCGTCCTTTAGCTTTTGTCTGAAAGGCTCAATCAGCGCGACGTCCGGATATTCGTCCAGAGCTCCGATCAGTTTCTTCACGATGTCGTCTTGATCCGCTCTTTGGTAAATGCTCCTTAGTTCGGCCGCCAGCTTTAAATAAGGATGTCCATAGAACAGCTTGACATTGCCGCCGCAGCCGCCATTGCCGCCGTCCCCTCCCTTCGGGTCCGAAGATAATCCGGCTTTGCCGTCTCCTCCTTGGCCGCCGCTCGCATTCACCTTGTAATGGGGCGCATCGGCGGCTACGGTCTCAATGAATAGACTGAGATCGCCGCCGTCTTCTCCGTCCGTGCCGTCGGCCCCTTCGACCGGCGTCATGCCGGGCTTGCCTTGCAGATCGAACGCCGCTTCTCCAAGCGTCGACATCCGGCCGGTCGAAAGAATGCCATGCGACAGCTTGAACGTATGGCTTAAAGTAACCTGCTCGGCGTACAGGTACACTTCGTCATGGGTGTCGCCGAATTCGGTACCCTCGCCGATTGCCAGATTATCTTCGGTGCTCAAGTAAATCATCGAGTCATCCCGGATTAATACTTGATTTTCCTTATGGATTTGCGACAGCAATACGTAATCCGCATCATTCTTAGTCAATTGTCTATCGTCGACCATTGGCAATCCTCGCTCCCGGCAGCCGCGCGCGCTATTTGACTTCAAATATCCTGGCTCTTTTTTCCTTTGCCCTCTTTTCCGCTTCTTTACGTTCCTTCTGCTTGTCCTCAAGGTCTTTGTGGCGGTCGCGTTCTTCTCTTCTGATGTCCTCGCTCTTCTTCTCTAGCTCCTGGGCCTTCCGCTTCAATTCGGAAATTTCCTTCTCCAGCAGCTCCTTCCGGTCAAGCAGCTCGCGGTCGTCCTTCCTCCGTTCGAGCGCCTGCCGGACTCGCTCAGCATCTTCGTATCTTCTCTGCAATTCCCGATTCGTCTCTTCGATGCGGCTCGTATCTTCAACCAGTTCCTGTTGCGTTTCACTGATTTTTTCGGATAACGCATGCGTTTGCGCAGCCAGCACGTGGCTATGAAGGAGCTCGCCGAGATAGGAGGCTTCAGCCGTGCCCTCCGAAATCCGCTTAAAGACATCGTTGCTGATGGTTTCCTGCACAAGCTGATTCAGCTTGTCCTTGTACGCTTCAGCGATCTCGTTGAGCCGTTCATCGCCGGTGCTGACGAGCAGCTCCAACACCTTCAAATTCATGCGGTCGAGCACTTCGCATTGAAACACATTGCCGTTCAATTCGGCTATCCAATCCTGCGTACGTCTGGACAATGCGTCTTGCTGGTTAAGCTTGCTGTCTACATAGTCCTTTATGAACGTATTAACTTCGCTCTCCAGACTGTCCCATTGAATCGATCTGGACAGCTCCTTCAGTTGCTCGGCCGTTCGATCCGGAATGTCGCTGTCGTAGAATACGGTAAAATCCGCAAACAGACGCCTTGCCGCGTATTGCTCCTTCGTCAGGTCTTTAAGCTGCCTGTCCGTCGTAACCGCTATGCCATATTCGGGATGATACTCGCCGAATGAAATGGACTTGGCATAGACGTCCGCGATTTCCCGATACTTGTTCAAGCTTGGAACGAAACTGTTCAGCCAGGTTGACAGCATGTTGCCCAAAGGGTTGGTTGGTCTCAGAAAGCTATATTTGCCGATATCCTTCTGCACAACGTCCCATAAGCCCGATTTGATGTAGGTATCGATTCCTTTGTCGGAATCAATGATCACTTCCTGCCGATTCTCAATCAAATCGTTCAAATCTCCATTGCCGTTATCGCACAATAGCACTACGCCGTCCCGATAAGAAGCTCGAACAGTCTCCGCCTGCAGCGGCGAGCCGAACGCCGGGGAAATAATCAAATCGGGTTGAATGTCGAAGCTGGGTGGCGCTTTAATGTCGAGGCAAGTACGCAACGAAATAACGACGTCTCTTCCGGTCTCCATCAATCGCTTAACGATAATGGCCGCTTCTTTGGCGCCGGTCTGTACCTCATAATCACGGGGCCAATGATCCACAGAGCTTACCGACTGCTTGTCCCACTCGAGGAATTCGCCGGTGCCGGTCGCAATGACGCAGCCTCTGTTCACGCCTATCTTCTGACCGGCTTCGGTCAGTTGACCCGTATTCACGGCCACGGTTCCCATACAGAACAATGCGCCCTTCGGCAAGGCTTGCGCTTGCTTCACCAACATATCTCTTGTCTGCTCATATTCGGTTCGGGCGATTGGAGTCAACCCTCCGATGGCGTCCCCATTCAAGGAAAACTCGGGCAAGGTCGCAATTTTCAATACGTTGGGATTCCCGTCAATAAACCCCGTCTTGTGTAAATTCTCGAGATACTTGTCGGGAGTGCCCGGCTTAAGTACGGCCGCCGCGTAAGAATGAAACGGCCGGATCGCTTGAACCTGGAGTCCTTGTGGCGTAAGCGCCTGCTTGACTAAACGAGATAATACGCCTCTCACCTATACCACGCCCCCATTGTTCCTAGTAACTAGTAGATTTTTCTATGTATTTATCATGTCTGTTAAGCTGCAGCCAGCCTACTTGCTCCAGATGCGCGTATTGAGATTGAGGTGATCCACAATGTCCAGGATAGAGCGAATTTCGTTATAGGTATGAAGAATGCCGTTGTTCTCCAGCTTCTTGGTTCCTTTGACTTCGAAGTAGTCGATCCAATGGATGGCAATCGTAAGCTTCCCTTGGTGCAGGCAGATGCTCATACCCTTCTTGGAATAACGCTTGCGAAGCTCTACGAGTCTCTCCAGCATATCGACGGGCAGCAAATAACGGGCTGTCGTCTCGTCGGTCGTCCAAACCCGAAACTGCTTATCGAAATCATGGCTGATTGTTCCCATACGGTCTCCGACATGATGCAGAGAGCGGCTGATCTTGCCCTTGCGCGATTCAATAACGGTCGTCCCTTCAAAATGTTTGTGAAAGTCCGCGACGAGCACAAGACCCTCAAACAGCATCGTTCTGATCTTGTTGCCAGACTCGTCCTTCTCCTCCTTCTGAGCGTGGATCTCGCACAGTTGGAAATCGGTTACGCCCAGCGTTCCTTCGAAATAATCCTCACCTTCGTACAGGTTGGCTTGACCCAAACGTTTGAATATTGGGATTTGCAGCAGTTGATCTTTCGAGATATAACCATCCGCTTTGAAACGGCATTCGAAGCGGCTGCCTTTAAGATCGGGAGGATAGGTGGCCTTGCTCACCATATTGGCAACCATGGGAGGCACAATCAGTTCCTTGTAGAACCGGCTGTATCTCTTTTGCGCTTTGCGGAATGCCTGGCGGATGTAAATGGGCGAGCAGATGAGAACAACAATGCCGAACAGGAAGGGGGCGAAGCCGCCGAACTCCTCGTCGGCTCCGCTGTCTACAGTGTCGGATGACACGATCCAATACCACATCGTGCCGACTCCGATCGCCGCTATGGCAAGTCCGACCGCGATGTGCCAGCCTCGCCTGACGATGGTGCGATTACGATGATCGCGCAATTGCTCCCATGCTTGCAGCGCAGAAATGTCATTGGCAATTTCCTCATAGGCGGGCAGCATGACTGAGCCCCTCTTTCCTCGTGGAAGTAGTAGGTCTTTAGGTGGCTATATTCGACAGCACATGTAAATATTCCTTGTTATTATCCATTACTCGCCCTACAATGAGCATATATTTAGTCAAATAGGATCATGGAGGAGATATTCATGACTTGGGCTATTATCATTGTTGTGTTACTTGCTTTGTACATCATCGTCAAATACAACAGCCTGCTAGGCATGCGCAACAGAATCAAAGAAACCTACGCTGCGATCGATATTTACATGCAACAGCGATACGATGCGCTGCTTAAAGTCGCGCAGACGGTAGTGGAATATGCCAAGTACGAAGAGACCACGTTGAAGGAGATTACCGATCAGAGAACGATGGCTTCGAACGCGAGGGGGAACGACAAGCTGCGCGCGATGGACGAGCTTGCTGGCAAGCTGAGCGCGATTGTGGCGATCGGGGAAGCTTATCCGCAATTGCAGGCCAGCGACAACTATCTGCATCTTCAACATACCATCGCCGATTTGGAGGAGAAGCTTTCCGCCGGCCGGAGAACCTACAATGCCAACGTTGTTGCGTACAATACGGCGATCGGGTCCATTCCCGCCAATCTGATCTCAGGTGTGCTCGGCTTCAAAGAACAGGACTTATACGAGGTCGAGGTATCGAAGAAAGTAGATTTCAATATGAAGGAACTTCTTCAAAGATCCTAATGCAACGAGAGCCGCGATTCGGATATAACGAATCGCGGCTCTTATTACGTTATGTATCATCTTGAGAAGCGTACACAGTTAACGTTAGCTTAGAAGCGAGAAGATCACCGGAGATCACCATCGATGTTGTGCCTGTCTTAAGCGGCGAAAGTCGACCCAAGAGTAAATTGCTCTTCTATAAAATTGAGAAATTTTTCTTTTTTATTGACACCAGCTATAAATCCGTTCGTTGCAATATGATCAGACAAATGGATGGACTATATTATGATTTCAATATATTGGGGCCGAGGTGCTGTACACCGCTATGGTGGGCATTCCCGGCCCTTTGTCTGTTTATACAGTGCGCCACGAGGGATACGAGCGAGGTTTCGTTTTGACCCGCTGTGTAAGTAATTTCAAGGACCGCGCGTTGACTTCGGGGTATGAAACATACACCGCCAGAGCCTCGAACCGATCTGTAAGTTTTGCGCCTCCACGAAAGAATCGAATTTCTCCGTTATCCTCCGTCCTCTTGCTCCACATGCCTCACGAACGACAGCACGATATCCTGCGGATAATCTCCGAACGCGGAGCCGAAAAGATTGAGGCCGCGGCGGTTGACCGCGTCCTCGCTAACCTCGAGTCGGACGCGTACGGGTTGATGGTAAGCGAGTCCCAGCCGGTCGATCGTCGCGCTCGACGCCGGCGTTCCGTTCACCATGCTGCCTTCTTTCGTAATTTTCCATTCCGTTAGCCTGCCGTATTCCGTGTTGCCTTTCCACCGTTCGGGAGTGAATTTTCCTTTGCGGTCCCCGAAATCGCCCGGACTTGTCCATGTTCCGGCCGAGACGTCGTTCACGAAGAGCGTAATGTCGGACGGAAAATCGTGATGGAAACCGGGGGCCTCCGAGCACAGCTCCGCCCGGAAGATCAGCTCGTCCAGCGCCACGCCGGGCGGCATCGGATTCGCGAAATAATACTCCAGGTACCCGCTGCCGGAAAACCATAACAATCCGGCATCGGTTCGTTCCGGCATATAGAACGCCCGGGGATCGTCCGGCGATCCGATGCCGGTTCCGTCACGAGCGGCCAAGCCGCATGTCGGCTGAATCGAACAATGGGAATACATGCCGATCGGCATATGGATATCTTCCGTCCGCCGCAGACCTTCACCCGGCTTGGCCGGAAGTTCAAGCAGGATGGAACGGTAACCGACGGAACAGATTTTCTCGCGGTTCGAGCCCTGTCGGGTATCGATCAGCTCGGCTTGCTCCAGAATCTGGATATTGATGGACACGGTCGGCTGGGCGACGCCGAGCGCCTCGGCCAACTGGCTTACGCTCATCGGTTTCTCCCCCAGCGCCTCCAGAATCCGGACGCGGACATCGCCGGAGAGAGCTTTGGCCACATCGATCATCCGGGTCGCGGGAAATCGGATCAATTCCTGCTTCGTTTCGCTCATGAAAGATCCCTTTTCTTCTTGGTTTTGATATAGCTAAGTGTACAGGGATTTCGAATTATTGTAAAATCTAAATGTATATTGTGTTTTTAATATACTATCTGCTATGATATTAAAAAAACATCATGAGAAAGGTCGTGTTCCGTTATGACTCCTTCCATCCCTGCCGCCGCAACTGACGTCGATGTCCGATCCCCAATGCCCCGTCCGGAATTCCCGCGACCCGATTGGCAAAGAAGCGAATGGTTGAATTTGAACGGCGCTTGGTCGTTCCGGTTCGATCCGGATAATCGGGGATTCGCGGAAGCTTGGCAGAACGACGAACAATCCGCATACGATTTGACCATCGCCGTGCCGTTCTCCTGGGCAAGTCCTCTGTCGGGTATCGGCGACAATCGCAAAGGGGTCGGATGGTACAGAAGAACGCTGTCCTGGAACGCTTCCTCCGCAGGCTCCCGATTGTTCTTGCGTTTCGGCGCGGTGGATTATACCTGCGATGTCTGGATCAACGGCCGCCATGTCGGCTCTCACCAAGGAGGCTACGGCACGTTCGAGTTCGAGGTGACGGACGTATGGCGCAACGATTCGGATAATGCGATCGTTGTCCGAGCGGAAGACAACGATCACGCTTATCAGACACGCGGCAAGCAGGGGTATGGGGAAATCCGGGGAATTTGGCAGCCTGTCTGGCTGGAAGCCCGTCCCGATGCCTACATCGGCAACGCCAAGTTCGTGACATCGATCAGCGGGCGAGTCGAGGCGGCGGCGAAGATCTTCGCGGCACGGTCTGGAGCGGCTGCTTTGTCGTTCGATTTCGGGAACGGCTCCGTCCGGCACGTTGTCGGAGATATCCGGCTCGAGGCAGGAGAGAACGAGATCCTGACTTCCTTCGAGGTGTCCGATCCGCAGCTGTGGAGCCCCGAGAATCCTTATTTGTACGAGGGAAAGCTGGTCTTGTCCGGGAATTTCGGAGAGGATGCGGTCAGCACGTACTTCGGTATCCGCGAGGTCGGAACGGCCCGGTTCGGAGAGCGGGATTACAAGTGGATCACGCTGAACGGCAAACCTGTCTATCTGAACGGTACGCTGGACCAGTCCTTCAACCCGACCGGATTTTTCACCTATCCGTCGGACGATGAGATGAGGAATGAAATCTATCTCATGAAGAGGCTTGGCTTGAACTTCGTTAGGATTCACATTAAGTCCGAGGAGCCCCGCAAGCTATACTGGGCGGACAAGCTCGGCCTTCTCGTGATGCAGGACATCCCGTGCTACTGGGGAAATCCGGACGAGACCGCACGTGCCGCCCACGAGAAGGAAGAGCTGGAGACGATCGAACGCGATTACAACCATCCTTCCATTATCTCCTGGGTCATTTTCAATGAAACTTGGGGACTGAAGACGCAGACGGACAGCTCTATCGTAGCGGTCTCGGGAGATTACGCCACGCGGGAAACCTTCCTGCCGGACACCCAGGAATGGGTGCGGGAACGTTACCGTTGGGCCAAGCGGATCGATCCGACGAGAATCATCGAAGACAACTCGCCTTGCCTCTACGACCACGTCGAATCCGATCTGAACACCTGGCACTTCTACATGAACGGATACGAGCAAGTGCGGAGCCATATCGAGGATGTCGTATCGAAGACGTATGCGGGCTCGACGTTCAATTATATCGGAGGCAACGTGCAGAGCGACGCTCCTCTCATGAACAGCGAATGCGGCAACGTCTGGGGAATGGAGGGAGGTGCGGGCGACAGCGATCTCGCTTGGCATTACCGGTATATGCTGAACGAGTACCGCCGCCACGACAAGATGTGCGGTTTCATCTTCACCGAGTTCCGCGACGTAACCAACGAATGGAACGGTTATTATCGTCTCGACGGCTCGGACAAGGATTTCGGTTATGACGGGCTCGTACCGGGGATGACCATCGCCGATCTTCATTCTCCGGACTTCGTCGTGATCGACGCGCCACCGTGCCAGACCGTGGATGCCGGTTCGTTCGTCACGGTTGCGCTGCTTCGATCCAGCTATTCCGACCGTTATCACGGACGGCTGCTGCGCTTGGAATGGGAAATCAGGTATGACGGGCTCGATGCCGGGATGACGGGAGACTCCGGAAGCCGACAAGTAGAATGGGATGGCTATGGGGTTGCGGAGCTGGAGCCGGTTACGGTGCGGATGCCGGGACAGGACGCAATTGCCGTGCTTGCGGTCCGCCTGGTCGATGGAGAAGGCGCGGTCATCATGCGCAATTTCGTCGCGTTCGATGTTCGGAGCGGCCGCTCCGGCGGCGATTACGGCTCTGCCGGACACGTCGTCAGCGTGCCGGTCGCCGATTTCACGGAGCATTCGTTCGCCTATCAATGGAATGCCATCCAAGGTCATAAGGCGAATGGCGGGGAGAGCGGAGCATTCGTCTACGAGGTAAACCTTCCGGACGCGGAGGACAAGCCCCTGATCGGCTTGATCGAGATTCTGTTCGAAGCCAGCTCCAAACGTCTCTTGTCCCGTAACCGCGCAGGTGAAACCGACATGAAGAATGTTAATTTCATGCACGGCGAATTTGCGGATCCGGAGCGGAATCCGAACAGCTACCTCATGACCGGGGACCGGAAACACGAATCACGCGTTAACGTCCTGATCGACGGCGAGCAGGTCGGCTCCATCGTGCTGCAGGATAATCCGGCGGACAGCCGAGGAATCCTGTCCTGGCACTACCAGCCTGTCCACAACAAGCTCGATGAAGCGGGCTCTTACGGTTATATGTGCAAGGTCGTCGTCCCGAGTCAATTGGCCGCCAAGTTGGACCGCAGTCGCCGATTTACGCTGCAGCTCCAAGCGGATGACGGCGGACTCGCTCTCTACGGGCGGAATGCGGGGCGATACCCGATCGATATCGTGGTTCGCTGCCGCTAATTCGAATCGAGAGTAATTAAATGCCGACTTCGTCGCGCCCGCCTACAGGTACGATGAAGTCGGCATATTTGATGGACAGTTCGATAAACGCGTCGTACTTTCGTATACGGAATTGTAAACGGAACAAGAGGTTGTCTCCCTGCGACTACGGCTGGAACGCACCTGCACGGAATACAGCTAGTTAGTCCAAAATCCACTCATCCGCTCAATAACTGCACGAATTACATCTCAAGATCACCAAAACCGCCGAACTCCTCGCTTTTTACCAAACGAACAGTACTTCGTGCAGTTGATGAACCAGAGCGGTTACAGATGCTCGAAACTAACTGTACTCGGCGCATGTAACGACACAAGGGTGTCCCGAGTCATGTTAATGACCTTAAGGACACCCTTAGAGACAGCCGGCTTGCCGGGCAGATCGATTATACTTTCACTCTCTTGCCGGTCTCATACGATTGAATCGCGGCATGGGCAAGCGTTAAAGCTCTCAGGCCGGCTTCGGCATGAACGGGCGGTTGTTGTCCGCTGCGGAATGCGCCGATGATCCGATCCAAATGCACATCGAACGTTCGATGGAATTCGCGATCTCTGTCATTGAAATAGCCTGCCTGCCATACTTCCGCCGTTTCATTGCCTGCTTCCTGAAATTGAAACCTTCTTACCGTATCTTCGATGATCAACCGGCCTTTAACTCCGTTAACTTCCAGCCTTTGCGTATCCGCGTATGCGTAGGAAGAATCGTAAGTGCCGAACAGATTGCCAACCGCTCCATTCCCGAAGTGAAGACCGATGGATAACGTGGTATACCCTTTGCCCGTCATGTCGGTCATTTGAGCCGTAACCGAATCGATGCGTCCCATCAGATACTCCAAAGAATCAAAGCCATGGCATTGCGTCTCGATCAGATTGGCGTGCTTATGGCACTCCACCCCTCCGCCTTCCCCGCCGAACCGCCATGTACCGAATACGAGATCTCCCAACCGGCCGTTCTCGATTGCTTGTTTGGCCATTTGCATCGGTTTGGCGTACCGGTGATTAAGATTAATGGCAAAAAACAAATGGCGTTTGGCCGCTTCGTTAATCAGCGTATCCGCCTGCTTCAAATCGAAAACGAGGGGCTTCTCGACCAGCAGCGGATATCCGGCTTCGATGACCTTTAGCGTAGCCTCATAATGATCTTCGTTCGGCAAACATAAACTGACGAGGTCCGGTTGCTCTCGGTCAAGCATGGTTCCTATATCTGTGTAGCAGGCAGCCCCATATTGCGCAGCCCGTTTCTGCGTTCGTTCCAAATTTCGTCCCACAATCGCACATAACTCGACCTGCTCGTGGTTGGACATTACCCGCGCGTGCTGTTCTCCCCACCCGCCTGCTCCAATCAGCGCTACCTTCGTTTTTGTTGCCGAGCCGCCAATCATTGTTCCACCACGACTTTACCGCATTGCCCGCTGAAGAACAGGTCGCAGGCTTCCTGCAACCGGGAAACCGGATACCGATGCGTAATAATTTGAGATAAATACTCCCGGTGGCCTTTAAGATATTCAGCGTTCGCATGAAGCTCATCAAATGCAAAATACTCGCTGCCGAGTACAGCGCGTTCAGGGGCGATCAGGCCAGGCGATACTTGTAGAGCGACATCTCCGCCATGTCCGACGCATACGAGGACTCCCCGTTGGCCCAGATGTTCGATGCAGGAATGCCGCGCGGCAGTCTGTCCGCTTGTATCGAAGGCGGCGTCAACGCCGGCAAGCCCGTCCGCACGAAGTATATCGCCCAAGTTATCCGTATTCACCTGGACAGGTATCCCTCCCAGCTTCTTGGCCAACTCGAGCCGGTAAGGCATCACGTCGGTAATATAGACGGGAATATGTTGTCCAAGCATGATCTTAACCATTGCCAGAACTCCAAGCCCGATCGGTCCCGCTCCGGCGATCAGGACGGATTCGATGTCTTTGCGAACGAGATTGGCTCTGCGGATCGCATGGCCTCCCGTACCCATAATATCGAGCAGCAAAGTCGCATCCGTCAAAGGCAGATCTTCATCGACAGGGAAAAAGATATTTTCATGGATGAGCATGTATTCCCCGTAGCCTCCGTCATGGGAAAACCCCATGTCAGCCCGTTTGTCCAGACACTGATTCGTGAAACCGAGCTTGCAACTGCGGCAATCGCCGCAGAAATCCATAAGGAACACAACGCCTGGCGTCCCTGGCTTAATCGTCGTATCCGGGCCGGCCGCAGCAACGATTCCCGCTGCCTCGTGACCGGGCGTGAGCTGTCCCGAACCGTTCAAGTAGAAGCCTTTTTCCGAACCGCATAGCGCATTCGCCTTTGATCTTAACAGCAATTGACCGGGTCCCGGCACGGGTACTTCTTTCTCGACATAAACGATTTTTTTGTTGTCCGCGAAGAGAGGCGAGTTCATTTTCTCAGGTATCGTCATGGCTTGCATCGTTTACCATCTCCCGTGTCTATTGTGACAAAAACAATGATTAGTTCCTGTTCCTCGATACTATATTAATGGCCCTGACGCGCTCATGAATTATCCAACTGTCTTCAAACGGAACACCGTCTCGTTACGGCCTACGATCAGCTTGTTGTCGTTGAATATATCAGCCGGATACAGCCCTCTCAGTTTCACTATCGTCTCCGTGCGACGATAGTCGATCTGTTCTAGAATCGAAGCCAGGATGAGAGGCCACTCTTCGGAAGATCCGTCCATCACCTTAAGCGCGAAAGCAAGCCGTTCCTCGCGAAGTCCGAAGCAGTATACGCCTTTGGCCCCGCCTTTAGCTACAATATTATCGTCTTGCAGTAATGTCGAGCAGACCGTGCCGGTACCTGAGATCATCAAGCCGTTCCGATTCATGGCGCCCGTGAGCTTAACAACAGCGGCGCGTACTTGCTCATCGGAGATGAGATCCGGACAAGCCAGCTTCAAGTAAGCTGTAGCGAGATGCTGCAGCGAGATCGCCATAACCGGGAGTCCGCAACCGTCTGTACCGATCGCGATTTCCTGCATAGGGATCTCCGCCAGAATGGACATCGTTCGCAATATTGCCTGCTGCGCCGGGTGATCGATTCGCCAGTAATCTTCCGTGCTCAGACCTTGTTTGAGGCACAGCGACAAGACGCCCAGATGCTTGCCGGAGCAGTTGTGATAGATGCTCCTCTTCTCTTGACCGCTGACGATGAGAGCATCGCGGGAAGCGCCGTGGTTCGGATACGTCGGGTGGCACACAAGTTGCTCTTCGCGCACGCCAATCTTCGCCATCATCGATTCCAGCACCCTGACGTGGAATGGCTCCCCATTATGCGATCCTGCCAGAATCGCAATCTCCTCGTCCGTCAGCGCATAATGTTCATCCACACCGTGCATGATGGCCGGGATCGCCTGTATCGGCTTCGCCGATGAGCGCAGATACGTTCGATGCAGCGGATTGCCGAATACATACCGGAGCTCGCCGTTATCCGATACCCCGCAGATGTGACCCGCATGTACATTCTCCACCCATCCGCCCCGATACTCTTTAACCAGCGTCAGATCGGACATCCCCTTGTCCATCCTCTCAACCCCTTCGAATGGCTCTGCCCATTAATTCATTCTGAAATCGATATGGGCCGGCGGCGGATACAGAGCAGCCGCTTGGGCGATAAGCTCATCCGTCATCTCCACGTTGTCCTTCAATGCCATTTTGCGAGCCTGATACTTATACCAGAGTTCCACGATTGACTTCTCGCCTTCGCGGAGAGTAGCCACATCCGCGGCAAACAACCGCTCGAGGAATTCAAAATCGCCATTTTCCAGCGCCAGAGGAGCGACGATAATTTGCACTCGCTGATTCTCTTGAACCGATACCGGCATCGCCCGGTAGACATCCCAGGCTTCGGACCGCTTGCCGCATTCGATAAGCAGCTTCACGTATTCATCCGCGAATGCCACGTCCGGGAAGCCGTTCGAAACGTCATGCGCCCATTTCATAAAGGAGAGGGCTCCCTCCTTGTCTTCCTTGCGCAACAACGCCTCAGCCAGATTGCGGTATACCCAGGCGGACGGACGAATTTGCAGGGAGCGCCTCCACGCTTCGACCGCTTCCTCTTCGGCTCCTTGTTCGAACAGCATTACGCCAAGATGCATATACGCCGCCCACGACTCATTCCCCTGTTCCGACAGACTTTCCTGGAGCAAGTCGCGCCACTCGTCCTGCACCATCCAGGAAGCCGGGATCTCTTCAATGCGGCTGTCCGGCAGTCGGCCCTTCTCCAGAAGCTCCAGCCAGATGCTCTGCTCGGCAGACAAGCTCTCATCTTCGAAACGGAGCCCTGCCGGCGTCGATCGGCCTTCGTTCTTCTCCCGGCGGCGCCGCTCCAACGCGCCCCAGCCCAAGCCTGTATGCAATACCTGTCCCGGTTCCCGGTCAGCGTAGTTCTTCAGCTTCTCGTGGATGCTGTAGACCTGATCCTCCGGAAGAAGACGATCCACCTCGTTATCTATATACTCCCGCGCCGCGAGCCAATTCTCCTCATGGGCTTTATTCGCGTCTACATTGGCTACGCCGAACAATTGCGTAAAGTCCCACGCTGTCTCGGCAGGCTGGTCCAGTCCATGCATCTGCGTCGGCGCCAGTCCAGCTTGAATTTCGAGGTAGTCGCCTTCGCCCGGCTTGGCCAGAAAATCGCACCAACGTCTGCCGCCGACATGGTTGCCCCAACAGAACACCTTGTGATAGCGTAGCTTCGCTGTCGAACGATCGTACACTAATCGGCCATCCCCATAGACAACCGCTTCCCAAGGCGCTTTGACCTCTTCCGGGTTCTGGAAGAAGTAGTCGCAAGAGTACGGGAAACGCATCGTATAAGAGGCATCAATATCCGGCGAGACAGGCAAATGAGGAAGCTGTCCATTGCCAATTACTCCTACACGATTATCCATATAGATTACTTTTTCGGTCGAGGAGAATACGCGCACCTCTTTGGTCTCCTCAACCGCGATATTCGTCCACCAGTACATAGGAACGGAATTGGCATTATCGTTCGTGATTCGGACATAGGCGCACAGATGCTCAGAATCGGGCGGAAGGTGAAAGTCGATCTGCCAGAACACATTCTTGCAACGTTCATAATCGTAAATCCGGAGAAACTCATGTCCTTCGTCGTCTACAAGCTTCGCTGCATGAAGCGGAGAGCAAGTCGAGAACGTATGGCCGAATTGCCCGATATTCCACTCGATCCCTCCCGAGAACCATGCGTTCCGGATGGCGAAGTTCGCCGGCTGCATGACGGGATTGCGGAACAGAAGCTCCCGATTCGTCCGCTTATCCTTGAGCGAATAGAGTCTGCCGCCGTAGTCGGGTAGAAAAACAGCTTCCAGTATGTTGTTCTCCAGAATAATCGTCTTAAGCTTCATCATGCTCTTTTCTCTTGTGTATCTGTCTTGCATGCGATAGGGCAAAACCCTCGTGTTCGTTTCGTAGCCTAGCTTTTCTTTCTGCTTCTCTGTAAGAGAGCCATCCTCTTTGATGACCTGATCTCTCATTTTGTTCCTGAAGATCGGGAGCGGGTTTTCCCCATTCAGCTCCGCCCCTTCAATAAGCAATTCGGATTGATAAACGGCCATGCTCTTTCCCTCCTAGATACTAGATATGCACTTTATTATAATGCTATTATATGATTATCTAATTTAATAGGGATAATAATTGCAATATTATGGATTAAATGATTGAAAGGAGAATGGACATGTATTATTCCGCTTTTCACATCCCCGAGATCGAGGATACGGGAACCGAGAGTAAATCCGAGTTTCTCCAAATGAACTGCCTAGGCTACTATGGACATCAGAACATGAAGTCGGAACGCTATCGCAAACACGGAAGAAAAGACTATTTGCTTATCTACCACCATAAAGGAAAGGCGGTCGCGAGAGTCGGCGGCGTCGATCACGAAATCGGAGACGGCACCGTCGTTCTCTATCGTCCCGGGGAAGAGCAGCTTTACCGATTAAGCGACGAACAGCCGAGCGAAAGCTACTGGATCCATTTCACCGGATATGGCGCCGAACAGGTCTTGCGCAGCTTGAACTTGTCCAAAGGAGGCATCTATCGCACCAAGCAGATGGATGAATACGGTTACCTGTCCAAGATGGCCCGCAATGAAATCCATTCGAAGCGGATCGGATTCGAGTTGAACATTGCCTCCATCTTGACTCAAATCCTTTGTTTGATTTCGCGGAGCTGCTCGCGAGCCAAGTATACGAAGGAGCAAATCGAACGCAGCGACAGATTCGATCTTTCCGTCAGCTACTTGCACGCCAACTATGAGAAGCCTCTCACCGTTCCCGAGCTTGCCGAACTCGCCGGTCTCAGCGTCAGCCGGTACATCCACTTGTTCAAGCAGCTTACAGGATTCACGCCTAAGGATTACTTGGTCCATTTCCGCATTCGCAAAGCGAAGGAGCTGCTGCGCGACACGCAGCTGACGATCCGGCAAATATCGCTTATCGTCGGCTTCGAGGATCAGTTGTATTTCAGCCGAGTCTACAAGAAAGTGGAGGGTAAGAGCCCGAAGCAGGATCGGGAATGAGACAGCTCACGCTTCCCGCCACAGATACCCGTCTTGGCGGACGTGCAGCGTGCCCTGCGAAGCGGGCGCGCTAATCTCGAACAGGTTCGGCGTTACATGGATTTGGGGCTTGATCGTCCACACATCCGTTCCCTTCAAATCGTCGAACGACGTCGTATAAGCGCCATGGGCATGAATCCAGTTCCGTTGCCGGTAGAAGAGCTTGCGAAGCTCCCATTTCACTTGTTCGTCCGCCGGAAGCTCGAAGCTTTGCTCTTCGTCGCCGAAGTATACGAACGACCACAGCTCCGGCAGATGGATATCGATGAGGCCGGTCGGCGCCCATACCCAGTTGTATTCGGGATAAGGCTTTCCCGTCGCGGGATCGATACACTTCACATAGCGTCCGTCCTTGACTTCTACGCGCCAATGAACCCGCGAGAAATTCATCCGCCATATCTCGCCAAGATCCGGCGTCAGGTGTGCCGGTTGACAGTTATCCACCTCGCATTCGCGCAGCGAATACCAGGGAATAGCCAGCTCGAGCGACCAGTAACGGTTGTCCGCCGCCGGATTATTGATTTCCCCTTCCACATGAACGGCGCTCTTCAATCCTTTGATGTCCCAGGATATGATCCGGTGCACCCGGTCGCGATTGGGCTTCTCCATCAGCAAATCCCATACCGTGCCCAGCGCGTTCATCTCCAGCTCGTAATACCGGTGCGTCGTATCTTGCGGCGCCATGAACACTTCGAAATCGTTGTCTACGAATATGATCGCATCGCGTTCGGTGACGGTGGCCCAGATCTCATCGTCCCAAAGCTTGGCGCCGACGTACAGGTAATCCTCGTCCCAGAGCATCTTGGCCTGGGTGCGCTTGAATGGACGCGGCATCGAGTCGCCTTCGATGTCTTGGAAATCCTCGATCCACTCGCCCTGCTCCCAGAAAGGCTTGTCCAGCCGCCCGTCGGGTTCTCCCAGCTTCATACGGGTTTTACGGCAAATATAGCGAGGGGGATTGAAATCGATAATCGGAATTTTTACAGGTGGCATTGGCATATGACCACTTCCTTCGCTCTGAGTAAATTAATCATATGAATACTTGGCTCGCCTAATACTTCCGAGCCGTCCCCAACTTGCTCCGAAGCCCTTCGTACGATCGGCGCACGCGTTCGCTCTCCGACACTTCGGCTACGCCTACGTGCCACCAGGAATCGTAGCCGTCCGTATTCGTTCCGGGCAGCACATGAATGTGAATCAGCGTGCTGACCGTCTCGCGCTGCGCAAGCCGCAGCGCTTCCTCCAGTTGTTCCGCGGAGGCGGCGGTATAAGCCCTCGCCCCCAAGCTGCGGGCGTGAGCGGCGAAATCAATCGGCATGAAGCTGCCGTCCAGCCGTCCGGCTTCCGTCTCCCGCATGCGAAACTCGTTGCCGTAACCGCTGCTCCCGTGGCCGCGCTGCAGATTATGAATGCACTGAAAGCCATGATTATCGAATAACAGCACCGTAATCTTGCGGTTTTCCTGCAGGCTTGTCACCAGCTCGGAATGCAGCATCAGATAGCTGCCGTCCCCAACAAGCGAATACACGTTGCGCTCCGGATGAGCCAGCTTGACGCCGAGAGCGCCGGACACTTCATAGCCCATGCAGGAAAAGCCATACTCCATATGATACGTATCGGGTTCTCTGACACGCCATAGCCGATGCAGATCGCCAGGAAGGCTGCCTGCCGCGCAGACGATGACGTCGCTATCTCCGACGAAGCCATTAATGACTCCAAGCGCCCGCGTCTGCGCAAGTCCATCGCTGCGTTCGATCGTATACAGCCGATCGACCTCGGCGTCCCACTCCCACTTCAGTCGCAGCAGCTCACCCGCCTCGTAGCCTGCGCTGTAGCCGTCCCGACGGAGCGCTTCGCCGAGCGCGGTCAACCCTTCCCGGGCGTCTGCCGTTATGGCTGCCGCGTTCAGCTTGATCGCGTCCGCCTGGCAAATGTTGATCGCGACGAACTCAACATCCGGATTGCGAAACGCCGTCTTCGATTCCGTCGTGAAATCCGCCAACCGCGTGCCGACGGCAATAACCGCATCCGCTTCGCGGAGCAGCCGGTTCGCCGCAAGCGTGCCGGTGACGCCGCCGCCGCCCATGGCCAGCGGATGGTCCCATGCCATTGCGCTCTTGCCGGCCTGCGTCTCCACGACCGGAATGCCGAACGTCTCCGCGAACTTCCGAAGCTCATCGACGGCCTGCGAATAATGGACGCCGCCGCCGCAGATGAGAACCGGCTTCCGCTTCCCGCGAAGCACAGAGGCCGCACGCTCGATCGCGGACGCGGCGGCAGGCCGCCGGTCGATCACATACACGCGTTCGGCGAAGAAGTCCAGCGGGTAATCATACGCTTCACACTGCACATCCTGCGGCAAGCAGAGCGTCACCGCGCCCGTATCCGCCGGATCGGTCAACACCCGCATCGCCTGGATCGCCGCGGACATTAGCTGCTCCGGACGCACGATACGATCCCAATATTTACTGACCGGCTTGAACGCGTCATTGGCCGTAATGGTGTAGTCCAGCGGATACTCGATCTGCTGCAGAACGGGATCGGGCTGTCTTGACGCGAATGTATCTCCCGGCAGGAACAGCACCGGAATGCGGTTGACCGTCGCCGTCCCCGCCGCCGTCACCATATTCAGCGCCCCGGGCCCGATCGACGAGGTGCAGGCGAACGTCTGCAGCCGGTTCTGCTGCTTGGCGAAGGCGATGGCGGCATTAGCCATGCCCTGCTCGTTTTTTCCCTGAACGAACAGAAAACCGTCCTTCGCATGCTCCTCATGCATCTGCTCCAGCGCTTGGCCGATTCCCGTCACGTTGCCGTGTCCGAAAATGCCCATTACGCCCTTAAAAAACTTGTGCCGCCGACCGTCAATCGAAATATACTGCTTATTCAGAAAGGCGACCAAAGCCTGGGACATCGTTAAAGTGACCGTTTCCAATCGAACAACCTCCTTCTAGCTTCGAGCGACGACCATTTTTTTCCTCGTATAGAACTCTACCCCGTCCTTGCCGTTCGCGTGCAGGTCGCCATAGAACGATTTCTTGTAGCCGGAGAAAGGGAAGAATGCCATCGGCGCGGGAACGCCTACGTTCACCCCTAGCATGCCGGCGTCCATCGTTTCGCGAAATTCCCGTATCGCCTTCGCGCTGTCGGTAAAGATGCACCCGCCGTTGGCGAACTCGGAGCGGTTCGCTATGGCTACCGCGTCCTCAAGCGAATCGGCGCGGACGATCGAAAGCACGGGCGCGAATATTTCGTCGCTCCACACCGTTGATCCCGGCTGCACTCGGTCAAGAATCGTCGGGCCGACGAAGTAGCCCGGACCGTCGCACGCCGCGGATTCTCGGCCGTCAAGCAGCAGCTCCGCGCCTTCGGCGCATCCCTTGTCGATGTATTGCAGCGTACGCGCTTTGTGCGATTCGCGGATAACCGGGCCGAGGAACACCTTGTCGTCCATTCCGTTGCCGATCGTGATGGCTTTGGCCGATTCCACAAGACGAGGAATAAGCTCGTCAGCCGCGCTGCCGACAGTAACGACGACGGAGCATGCCATGCAGCGCTCCCCTGCGGACCCGAATGCGGCGTTAATAATTTCCTTGGCCGTGAGCTGCATATTGGCATCGGGCATGACGATCGTATGGTTCTTCGCGCCTCCGAGCGCCTGCACCCGTTTGCCGTTCGCGGCGGCCGTCTTGTATACATACTCCGCGACAGGCTGCGAACCGACGAAGGAAACGGCCGCGACATGCGGATGCTCAAGCAGTCCGTTCACGACGTCATGCGCGCCATGGACGATGTTCAAGACGCCATTCGGCAGGCCCGCTTCCGCGAACAGCTCGGCCAGGCGATTAGCCAGCAGAGGCGTGCGTTCCGACGGCTTCAGCACGAAGGTGTTGCCGCAAGCGATCGCAAGCGGGAACATCCAGCACGGCACCATCATCGGGAAGTTGAACGGCGTAATGCCCCCGACGACCCCGACCGGGTAGCGGTACATCGCGGACTCCAGTCCCGTCGCGATGTCAGGCAGTACACTGCCCATCATGAGCGTTGGCGCACCGGCGGCGAACTCGACGCATTCGATTCCCCTCTGGACTTCCCCGTACGCCTCTGCATAGCTCTTGCCGTTCTCGGCTGTAATGAGCTCGGCCAGTTGCTTCCAATTTTGCACGAGAAGCTGCTGATAGGCGAACAAGATACGCGCTCGGCGCGGTACGGCCGTTCGCTTCCAGTCCTCCGACGCTTGTTTCGCCGCCTGTACGGCAGCATCCAGATCCTCGCGGTTGGAGATGGGCACGATCGCCAGCGCCTCTCCCGTTGCGGGGTTCGGCACGATCTCCGTTCGTCCGGATGATGCGTCCACCCAATTTCCGCCGATGTAGTTTTGCAGTCGTTTCGCTTCTTTAACTTCTCCCACTTGATCTTCCCCCGTTATTGTTGTACTAGGTCGCCCCGTGAGTTCTCAACACTTGCTCGATCTGCTCCACGGTCGGCATGGCGTCGGAACAGCTGTGGCTCGCAACAACGATCGATGCGGCCGCGCTGCCGTAGGTCTGACAGCGGTCCACGCTCCAGCCTTGCAGAAGACCATACAGGAATGCGCCTGCGAACGAATCGCCTGCACCGAACGTCTTGACCACCTCGGCCGGAAACGTTCTGCCAGGGTACACGCCGCCGTCGCGCGTATAGGCCGTCGATCCGGCGCCGCCGCGCTTGACGAGCACGAGCTGCGCGTGATGCTTCAACCATGCGTCGGCCGTCTCCGCATCTTTGCGCGGATGGTCGATCACGTTGCCTTCCAGAATGTCGAATTCTTCCCGCCCGCCGAAGATCACATCGCTCTTCTCCGCAACAAGCTTGCAATAGACGGATGTTTCTTCGCGCGACTTCCAGGTATACGCCCGATAGTCAATATCGAAGATGACGACCGTACCATGCTTGCGCGCCAGCTCCAGCGCGCGGAATACCGCCTCTCGCGACGGGCTCTTAGCCAGTGCCGTGCCGGAGATGAGCAGCGCCTTAGCGCTCCGGATATCCTCTTCCTGCACGTCGTCCGTCTCCAGCAACAGATCCGCAACGTTGTCGCGGTACATCAGAATGCTGCAATCCGTCGGCGATTTGATTTCCGTGAAGGCAAGACCCGTCACGCTGCCTGAAGTGTCGGTAACCATCATTGAGGTATCGATGCCGTTCCTGCGCATGTAATTGACGATAAACCGGCCATGCTGATCGTTCGCTACCCGGCCGATAAAGCCGGTCTTCATTCCGAGTCTGGACAGCGCGATCGTGATATTGGCCGGCGAGCCGCCGACATACTTCGTAAACGTCCTCGTCTCCTCCATCGGCCGGTGAATTTCGTTCGCATTCAGATCGATGCACGCTCTTCCCAGACCGATCAAGTCAAGCTGTCTATCTGCAGCAAAATGTATGCCGTTCATGAACTCCGGCTCCCTTCTCCTTATCTCCCAACCGCTTCTCTACGAGTCCCGGGCCTTGAATAACCAAGCGTGCTGCGGATCGTTGTGGAACTTCCACGTCCGAACGGGACCGGCCATGACGTTCAAGTAATAGACGTCGTAGCCCGGAGGCGCCGAGACGGGATGATAGCCGCGCGGCACCAGAACCGCTTCGCCGTCTCGCGGCGCGACCGCCACGTCAAGCGATCCGTCGTCGGTATAGATCCGCTGAACGGCAAATCCGTACCCCGGGTTTACCTTGTAGTAATACGTCTCCTCCAGCAGAGACTCGTCCGGGAGCGCATCCCGATCGTGCTTGTGCGGAGGATAGCTGGACCAGTGCCCTGCCGGCGTAAAGACTTCGACGACCAGCAAGCTGTCCGCCTGCTCCGTCTCCGGCAGAATATTGTGGATAATGCGCTCCATATGCCCATAGCCGCGCAGCTCAACGCCAACCTGATCGGGCCCTATTAGCCGCGCTTCGAAGGTGCCTTCGCCCGGAGCCGAGCATACCGCCAGCTCCGTGTGCGTAATCGCCTCGACCTCGACTTCATCGCCCGACGGGATATAGACGGAGTAGGGCGGAATCCGCTCGAATACGGACTGTCTTCCTCCGATTGCCGCCCAATGCTTGTTGGCCGTCTTTACGTTCGCCGTACCGGCGAGCAGAACGAGGCATAACTCCCGGCTGCCCGTCTCGCATCGATAGGTCTGACCCGGCTCAAGCACGTACACCTGGAATCCGACATAGCTCCATCCGGCGCTCTCGGGCGTGATGGTTAACACGTTCCCGTCCTCCGCAGGCTTCTTGCGCGCCGGAACAACAAATTCGCTCATTGCGGTTACACCTCTTCCAAGCGAACGGGTTTGCCTTCCAGCAGCGACCTCTTGGCGGCATGCGCGATCAGCTCCGCCTTTAACCCGTCCTTCCCATCGACGGACACGGGCTTGCCGCCGCGAACGCAATCCGCGAATTGCTTCACTTCTTCGATATAAGCTTGTTGATAGCGTTCCAGGAAGAACAGCAGCGGCTTGTCGCTCCGCACCCCGGCTTCGGTCACGAGCTCGGCGCTGTTCGGGTAGTCGTTCCTGACCGTCGCGCAGCCGCCCGAACCGAACACTTCAACTCGCTGGTCGTAGCCGTATACGGCTTTGCGGCTATTGTCGATGATGCCGAGCGACCCGTTCGCGAACGTCAGCGTGACGACCGCCGTATCGATATCGCCCAACTCCCGGAACACCGGGTCGACGAGTACCGCTCCTTTCGCATATACCTCGACGACTTCGCTGCCCGCTAGATACCGCGCCATGTCAAAGTCGTGGATCGCCATGTCCATGAACAGGCCGCCGGACACTTGTATATATTCGGGCGACGGCGGATAAGGGTCGCGCGATGTAATCTTGATCAGATGCGGACTGCCGACTTGTCCCTCTTCTACCATCTCCTTCACTCGCCGGAAGTTATGGTCGAATCGGCGATTGAACCCGACCTGCAGCTGCACGCCTGCCGCCTCGACGGCTTCCAACGCTTGCCGTGTCTGTTCCGGGTCGAAGCTGAGCGGTTTTTCGCAGAAAATGTGCTTGCCCGCTTGAGCTGCCTCTATAATCACCTGTACGTGCGTATTCGTAGACGAACAGACGAATACGGCGTCGATCCCGCTATCCTGCACGATTTCCCGGTAATCCGCCGTAACGCTGGGGATGCCCATCTCTGCAGCCCACTCTTTCAACGAATCGTTCAACATCAGATCGGATACGGCGGCCACTTCCAGCCCCGTCATACGAATCATATTTTCCACGTGTAATTTGCCGATGCGGCCGGCGCCGATGACGCCTATTCTCAACATTTCCATTGCGGCTCCTTTCGGGAATAGAGCGAATGTAAGATGCCATCCTTATATAGACAGATATTGTTTGGCTTTCTGCGCGTATTCCACCGGATCGGCAACTGCCGGGTTCTGCTCCGCCTCCAGAATGATCCAGCCATCGTATCCCCGTTCGTCCAGCTCCCGCATGATCGGCCCGAAATCGATGCAGCCGTCACCCGGTACGGTGAACAAGCCTTTCACGACTGCGTCCGTGAATCCCGTGCCGCTATCCCTTTTCCATTCGCGTACATTCTGCCGTACGTCCTTCAGATGGATGTAGGCGATCCGGTCGTAATACGTCCGCAGCAATTCCAGCGGATCACTGCCCCCGTAATACGTATGGCCCGTATCGTACAGCATATGGACGAGCCGCGGGTCGGTCGAGTCCATGAGTCGACGTATTTGCTCCGGACTTTCGACGACCGTTTCCGCATGGTAGTGATACACTAGCTTCATCCCGTTGTCGCGGCAATAGGTCCCGGCGGCATGCAAGCCGTCGACCATATGCTGCCACTCCTCGTCCGTCAACGCGGTGCGGGTGCGTCGCCGCTCGACAACCGGATCGTTGAACGCATAGGCGACTTCGCATACGACCACCTGACCGCAGCCCATCTCCTTTAGGAAATCGGCATGCTCGCGGAATGCTTGCAGCTCTGCCTCTCTCCGTTGCGGATCGCTGAACAGCACCGACTTCCACTGCGACGTCAATACCATCCCGTATTCCTTCAGCTTACTGGCGAGCTGTCCGGTATCCCGCGGGAACTTGCGGCAATACTCGGTGCCCTTGAAGCCTAGCCGAGACATATCCGACAGCACGTCGTCGCACGTATACCAGTCGCCTACCTCCAACACGTCTTCGTTAACCCAGTTAATCGCGGAAATGCCGAATGTATATTTCATGAAAGCTCTCCCCTGATATAGGAAGAGGAAACCGTTGCCGGTCTCCCCGTCCCGCTTGCTCTGATTACAGGCCTCTCTTGTTCGCTTCCGCAGTAACTTCCTCGATCGCTTTGTTTACGCCTTTTTTCGTTGCCCATTCTTCCGTCAATTTCTTGAAGGCAGTCTCGGCATCTTCTTTGCCGCCGATGATCTGCGCGAACGAATCGACCCAGTTAATCGCCAATTCCATCTTGGCAGGCGTAACGATCAAGTTCGCAATCAGATTATCTTGTCTCGCCGCGGCATTGTACTGTTCTCTAGCCGTTGTGGATAGCGCGATGTATTCTTGCGGAATAACCGACGCCTTTACAGTAGATACTCCTTCATCCACATCGATGCTCCAGTCATTCATGAAAGAGATCGGGTTCTTAGAAGGATATTTCTTGTTGAGCTCCTCATCGTCTACGAGTCTAGTGACCTTACCGTCTTCAACCTTGAAGTCTACTCCTTCAAGACCGTAGAATTTGACTCTTTGCCCTTCATCGGTCAGCATCCAGTTCAACATTTCCAATAGACGATCAAGTTGTTCGTCAGACGTATTGGCGCTGATCATCGTGCCGCCGTCGGAAATATCCTGTTTAACGGATGGCGCGCTGTTCTCGTCCTTCTTCAACGGAGGCAAGATGGCTAGCGCCTCCATCGGATCAGTGTTTGCGTTGGCTTCCTTAAAGGCTTTGAAAGTATTATTGAGCCAAGCTGAATCGCCGTCACGGTGCATCGAACCGGCTTTGCCTTGTGCCAGTCTGCTGATCGCATCGTTATAGCTCAACTGCAGGAACTCGGGATCAAGCAGCTTTTCGCGGAACAGCTTCTGGTAATATTTCAGCGGCTCGATATTTAGAGAAGACATATAGCCTGGGATCCATTTGCCGTCTTCTTTTACCCATTTCGAAGGATCGATTCCGAACATCGGGAATAGCGGATAGGCATCCTTGTTCGTCCCTACGATCGTTAAACCGACGGTATCGTCAAGTCCGTTCTGATCCGGATCCTTTTCCTTGAACGCCTTCAACAGTTGGTAGTACTCTTCGACGGTTTCCGGCACTTTCGTAATGCCGACGTTTTTCATCCAATCTTGTCTGTAATAGACGTACGTTTTTTGCGCTTTGAAAAGCCCTGTCAAACTTTCCGGTCTTGGAATGTAATAATACCCGCCAAGCATTTCATTGACAGCGCTTGCGTATACGGAACCGTCGATCATTTTCTTGAGCTCCGGATATTTGGCCATCATGTCGTCCGGAATGGATCTCAACAACCCTTGGTCGTTATATTGGAAGTTAAATCCGTAAGTGGCGATATAGTTCGGCAAATCTTGCGCTGCGGCGAGCGTATTTAACTGGTTGGTCCACTCGTTCCAGCTCAGTTGGATCGTTTTCATATTAATTTTGAATTTATCCTGGAAGAACTTGCCGTAAGCGTCTCCATTCCAGTCGTTCACTTCCCACAGGGCCATGGAAAGATCGAGGACCTTGCGGTCATCGTTCGCATTCGTCTCGGATGTTGTTGCCGAGCTGCCGGCCGATGCTGCTGGGGAGCTGGATGCAGACTCTTTATTGTTTTCACCGCAAGCAGAAAGAGCAAATACTGAAACTAAAGCAGCTACCAGTAACCATATTGAACTTTTTCTCTTCATTCGGTGTACCCTCCTGTTGTTTGTTCGTTCCTACATGCTTTGCCTAGCTTATCCGCGTACGTTAGTCGGCCTCACCCCCTTGAAAGAGTATCCGCTACTCCTTGATGGCTCCTAGCGTTACGCCTTTCGTGAAATACTTCTGCAAGAAAGGATATACGCATAGGATCGGGACTGTGGCGACGACAACCGTAGCCATTTTGATGCCTTGATCGAACATATTCATCCCGCCGGCCGAGAGAGCCTTACTGGCTGCTGTCGCATTGACCAGTACCAGCTCGCGGAGCACGTATTGCAGCGGGAACAGGCTGGAGTCGGTAATAAACAGCAGCGAATACCACCAAGAGTTCCAGTATTCGACACCGTAGAAGAGAGAGAATGTAGCTAGCACCGGCGCAGAGATCGGCAGCATAATCCGGAATAGAATCATGATATCGTTGGCTCCGTCGATTTTCGCCGCTTCATCCAAGCCTTCGGGCAGCTGCCTAAAGAAGGATCGGACGATAATGTAGTTCCATGCGTTGATCGCCATCGGAAGAATCAGCACCCATATGGTATCGCGAAGCTCCAGGTTGCGGATCAGCATGTAATAAGGAATAAGACCGCCGCTGAAATACATCGTGATGATGACGAACACTCTGAAGAACTTTCCCCACATCAGATTGTCCTTCGACAGACCGTATGCAAGCATGACCGTCATCAACATACTGTATATCGTGCCTACAACGGTGATAAATACGCTATTGAAAAAGGATCGTACCATCAACCGGTTTTCAAAGATGGTTTCGTAGGAGTTGAATACGAATTCTTTGGGCCACAGAATGACGGGCCTGGACAAGTATTCGTCGTTGCTGACTAACGACGTCACCAGGATATTCCAGAAAGGAAATATCATCACTACCGCGAGCAATAGGAAGAATACGACATTCAGAATATCGAATACGGTTCCCCCGTTGAATTTCTTGCGCATATGATCATCTCACCTCCTAGAAAATACTGTCTTTTCTAAACATTTTTAGCGCCGAGTTGGCTGCAACCAACAATAGTAAATTCAGCACGCTCTTGATCAAGCCCACAACAACGCCATACTCGATATTAATATTGATGGAGGCAATCCCGACCCGATAAATATACGTATCCAGAATATCGCCGACGTTATATACGCCCGGGTCGTACAGGTTGAATATTTGATCGAAGCCCGCATTCATAACTCCGCCGACATTGAGCACGAACAATACCCCGATGAGGAAGCCCAGCGAAGGCAGTGTGATATGAATGATGCGCTGGAAGCGGTTTGCGCCATCAATAACCGCCGCTTCATGCAGCGAAGGCGATATTCCCGCGATGGCCGCTAGATAAATGATCGTATCCCAGCCCATCGTCTTCCAAATCTGAGAGATGAAGACCAGCGGTCTGAAGTAATCGGCATTGCCCATGATTTGCGGCATGTCGATGCCGAACCAGGCTTCGAACATTTTAGGCAATGTGCCGTTGGTCGTAGAGAACAAGTTAAGCAGAACGCCCGCCAATATAACCCAAGATAAGAAGTAGGGCAAATACAGGACCGATTGCATGAATCGCATAAAGTACTTCTTGCGCAGCTCATTTAATAGAATGGCTAGTAGAATAGGGAACGGAAAACCGAACAGCAATTTCCCTAGACTGATAATGATCGTGTTGTTGAACGCATTCCAGAAATCCGAATCGTCGAACATCTTCTGGAAGTTATCCATGCCGACCCAAGGACTGCCCCAGATGCCAAGATTGAATTTGAAATCCTTGAACGATAGGAGGAGACCGTACATCGGGCCGTAACTGAAGATCGAGAAGAACGTTATGCCCGGCAGAATCATCAGATATAAGTACCTGTCTCTGACCAGGTTTTTGATGACCATGCTTAGCCAGCTTTTCTTCGCCACATTTAACCCCCCATTATTGAATTTTCGAGGTGTAGTAGAGCCTTTTCCCAATAATTGAAAGCGCTAACATATCTGCGGAAAACGAGGACGTCTCCTTAAGCTTGGAAGGATGGCGAGGCACCCGTCACTTGCTCGGATCGATAAGAACCTTCATGCTCTCATCCGTCATGCTCGTGCGGATGGCCAGGTCGGCATCGTCTATCGAGAATCTATGGCTAATAAACTTATCCCACGGGAACCATTTCATGCTGCGCTCCATCATTTCCATTGTGGAGCGGTAAGTGTTATGAATGTGATTCGACATGCCTACGATACGCAGGTTCTTGGAGCAAATCTCATGAATATTGATAGGGACGGCGCCGCAATCCACGAAATTTCCGGGCTCTAAATACATGCCGGCTTTTCGAAGCATACGCAAGCCTTCCGGCACAACATGCGGCATTCCTACACATTCCACGACAATATCCGCGCCTCTACCGTGAGTGTGCTGTCTAACGATATCGATCCGCTCTTCCTCTGTCGTTGTCGTCACATTCAACGCCACATCGGCTCCGAATTCTTTCGCCAAGTTCAGTTTATAATCCGAGATATCCGTAACAATGATTTTGCCTGCGCCCATCATACGAGCTTTAATGATATGAGATAATCCAAGAGGGCCAACCCCTTGAATCACAACGGTATCATTGAAACTAAAGCCCTCAAGCGAGAAGGAATTGAATTCTTTCGCCTTATCCAATGTACCTGTTACACACAGCAGCTCTGTCAGCACGGCCATTTCGTCCGGCAGACCATCCGGCACCTTATATAGCCGTGTTCCCGGCTCGATGTAGATATATTCCGAGAACCCGCCATACAAGTGTTTGCCTACATTGCACGATCTCATGTTTCCATAGCTGAATTGCATATTGTCGCACCAAGGGTACATGGGAAAGTTTTTGCAATACCAGCAATGTCCGCAAGTCACATCCGGGCACATCGTTACCCTGTCGCCCGGCTTTAAGATCACGCCATCGGATTCGAGAGTTCTTGCTCCGAGCTCGTCAATTTCTTCGATAATGAGAACGTTTTCATGTCCTTGTATAATAGGGTAGGGAATATCGATTTCATTGGATGTGCCCTTGTACTGTACGCTCTCACCTTTATAGCTGTGTTTATCCGTGCCGCAGATCCCCGATAATATTACTCTTGCAATTGCCCCTCCCTTTTCCAGCTTAGGCATTGGAAACTCTCGGATGGCGATTTTGCCCGGTTGTTCTAGCACTGCTGCTTTAACCATTTTTGTCATTTTAATAAGTACCTCGCTTTACTGTATCGTTACCTGAATGGTTGAAAAAAAAGGAATGTAAGCCCTTTGAAGCCGCATCGATCATGAAAATACAACGGTGGAAATCGTTTCCTGTAACGTTATAGTAAAGGATAAAAAAATTTCTAGTTATGTCGATTCGCGAATAATAAGCTCCGGCGCCAGCAAGCAACGCGGAATTTCTATCTCTTCATTGTTGATCAATGCGATCAGCATCTCCGCGCTCTTCTCGCCTATTAATTCCTTGGGCAGCGAGATGGTAGATAATGCCGGCGTCGAATAGGCCGCTATATCGATATCATCCACCCCGATAACGCTAACCTCTTCAGGAACTTTAATCCCGCGTTCGCTTAATGCCCGAAGCAAGCCTAGAGCAATTAGATCGGTCGAGCAGAATACCGAGAATGGGGGCTTGTAATGATCCGCAATATACAATCCCGTACGATACGCATCGGTTAGCCCATAATGATTATTAAAGACCCATTGTTCATCCTCGTTAACGCCTGCTTCTTGCAATGCTCTGCGATACCCAACGTAACGCGCGATTGTAGGAGATATATCGTCGGGACCATTCACGCACAATACCGGTGCGTCAGGCTTGACCTGCAGCAGATGTTCCGTTGCAAGATAACCCGCCAATTCATTATCCGCAGCGACGTAATATCCCGACTCGCTATTGGAAATACGATTAACCCGAATGTATGGAACCCCTATCGTATCTAATAGCTCGATATTCTTCTCGCCATTCTGAGCCGAATCCACAATAATGCCGGCAATCTTAATCGAAGAAATCTGCCGAATCAACTTCTGCTCGCGCTCGGCATCTTCATTCGAGCTGAATATCAAGGTTTGATATCCCGACTCGTTCAATACCTTGTCAAAACCGTTAATCATGTTCGCGAAGTAAGGCTTTGACATATCCGACAGCAGAAGGGCTACTAAATTCGCGCTTTTTTTTCTCAAATTGGATGCCATTAAGTTAGGCACATAACCCAACTCGTCAATGGCCTTTAGCACTCTCTTCTTCGTTGCCGTAGATATATCCGGATGCTGATTAATGACCTTCGATACCGTAGTCACGCTCAACTTGGCGAATGCTGCGATATCCTTTATGGTCACATTCGATGATTTCAGAATAGCGGTGTCACCCCCTGTATCGTTAGCTGTAACGATTTCTGAGTTCAGAATAAATCGAATATTCGCCTATGTCAATCGTCTAAAAAATAAAGTTGCCGATGATAAATTAATACATACATACGTCAATATTGTGTATATCCATACAGAATTTCTTGATTTATATTGTAGTTTAAATCTTTACTGGAGGAACATTCTCTAATGACTTGAGAGGTAATCAGCATATGGAAATCTCACGCATTTTCCGCATCAGAAAGAACGACTCGCCTCTACGCAAGGGAATGCGAATTTCCGTCTACGAAGGTCTGCCTGCCGTCATCTTTATGAACTTCCTGTCAGGCCCTTTTCTGACCGGGTATCTATTGTATTTAGGTGCGACATCGCAGCAAATCGGCATTGTACTGGCAGTACCGGCCCTCGCAAATCTGGTGCAAATCGCCATGGCCGTGATTTCGCAGAAGCTGGAGAACAGAAAAGCCGCTCTTATGATATTTTTCGTCATCCATCGTGTCGTCGCCATCTCGACGGGGCTGATCCCGTTTCTGTTCCCCGAGAAGCTGTGGGTCGTCATCTATATCATCGTCTATTGTATAGCGTACATTTCTCTTTCCGCAGGATCGCTATTTTTGTCGTCGCTTTTTTCGGATATGGTCCCATCGAAAGTAAGAGGGCGATTTTTCGGCATCCGGAATACGATTCACGGGGGCCTCACTAGCTTGTTTTTGTTCGTAGGCGGAGCAGTGCTGGAAAAGTATCCAGGCGGGACCGGATTCAATATCCTATATATTGTGAGTGCGATTATGGTCGTCGTTAATCTCGTGTTATTAGCGTTGTACCCGAATCCGAAATTCGAGAAATCGAATGAAAACAATATGGGGTTGATTCTGCTAAAGCCTTTTCGCGACCGCCTATTTTTGAACGCTATGCTGTTCTTGTCCTTGTGGATGCTGTTGCAAGGCATCGCTTTACCGTTCTTTAGTTACGTCATGCTCAATCTGATGCATATTAGCTATCAGTGGGTATCGATCGTCACGATCATTCAAACGGTATGTTCCATGATCGGATTCGTTATATGGGGCAATTTGAATATGAAGTATTCCAACAAGAAGCTGTTATTCTGGACATTGCCGATTATCGCCCTCTGTTGCCTGGTTTGGGGCACATTGGCGTTCCTTCCCGCGATTCTCGTGTTGATTGTTGCACACATGCTGCTTGGCTTTGGTATCGGGGGTTTCAACCAGCTTGTCTTTAACTTTGTCATTGGCGATACGCCGAAGGCCGAGAGACCGATCTATATTGCCGTTTTCTCGGGGATTACAGGATTGGCAGGCTTCGGAGGACCGATGTTGGGCGGGTATATATTCGATATTCTTAAGGACGCCGAGAAGTGGGTGCAGAGCTACGGGGTGTTCGTAGCAACGGGCATTGTGCTGTTGGTGCTCGCCTTTACGGCGGGACTTGCCGTGCTTAGGGATAAGCCGATTCGACCATTGTGACAGTCGCTTATCATCCGCGACGGCTGAACCGGCGTTAACCTCTGTCCGCAATAACCGAGAAGCAGCGAAACGGATAGGATTCCGTCTCGCTGCCGCGACATACTTTCCCTTATTCAAAAGAAACTTGCAATTTCATGTCCTGCGGATAACGCTCGCCTGCGAAGAAACGAACCGCGCCTTCGAGCGTCAACTCTCGGCTTACCAGGTGGTTGATCCGAAGCCGTTCGGCTTCCAGCCAAGCGAGCGCGGGCGCCATTGTATGATTGAGCGCCATCGACCCGATCAGCGTCCATTCGTAATGATAGAGATCGAAGGTCCGCAAGTCCACGGTCGCCTGATCGTTCGTCACGCCGAATTGAACGTAGCGACCGCAGGGAGCGAGATAGCGAAAAGAGTTTTCGATGACCGCCGGAACACCGGTCGTATCGACGACGATGTCATACCCGTTCCTACCGGTGAAGTCCTGCAGCTCCGCCTCCGCGTCTTCCGCGCGCACAACCCGCGTTGCCCCCCACTCAGAAGCCAGCGCAAGCTTCTCTTCCGTCAGATCGACGACCGTTAGCTCAGACACGCCTGATCGCGCAAGCGCCTGCACCCACTGCTGGCCCATCGCCCCGGCCCCGAACAACAGCGCCCTGTCGGCAACCGAGGGACGCAGCCGGTTCATCGCATGAACGACGCACGCGACCGGCTCGACGAATGCCCCTTCCGCGAAAGTCAGCCGATCTGGAAGAAGCAGCGCCAACTCCGCGGGAATAGCGACATACTCCGCCATGGCCCCGGGTAGCGTAACGCCGATCGTGTCCCATCGGTCGCAATGGTTCGCGCGGCCCGACATGCAGAACCGACAGCGGCCGCACGACAGATTCGGATCGGCGCAGACTCGGTCTCCCAGGCGGAACCCTTCGACCCCTTCTCCTACTTCATGCACGATACCTGAAAATTCGTGCCCGGGAATGATCGGATAAGGGGACAAGTACTCCCCTTTGTATATATGAAGATCCGTTCCGCAGATGCCAACCCTCTTCACCTGCACGACGATTTCGCCTTTCTTCGCCCGCGGAACGGGCACCTGCCTGACGACGGCGCTTCCGGGCTTTTCCACGACGAGAGCTTGCATCATGGCCAATCCGATCTCCTCCTTTATAGTAATCCGTCACAAGATGCGGATAAACAAACGCTAAAGTCAGGCTAACCCTGCAGGAAGCACGACGTCTTGCGAGATCAGCGTGCGCTGCAGTTCCCGGACGTCGACGTTGCGCGGCTCTACGCGGGAGAGCGACGCAAGCGCGGCTGCCGCTCCCGCGGCCTGTCCAAGGGCGAATGCGCACGGCATGACTCGGATCGCCCCCAGCGCTTCATGCGTCGCGGATACGCAACGGCCGGCGACGAGCAGACCGTTCATCGTCTCGGGAACGAGAATGCGATAGGGCATTTGGTAGATGTTCGCCGTAGAGAACTCCTTGTTGAATTCCGTGGTTACTTCGTTCGGACTGTGGATGTCAATCGGATAACCGTACAGCGCGATGACGTCGACGAAGGCGCGGCCGCTGATCAGATCCTCCTCCGTCAGCATGTATTCCCCGACGAGCCTCCGCGTCTCCCGCACGCCGATCTGCGTAGCCGTGTCGACCAGCACCGCATTCTCGAACCCGGGGAAGTATTTCCGGAAGAAGTCCAGCAGCTCGAACACCTGACGGCGTCCTTCCAGTTCGGCTTTCGACAAATCCTCCGCGTTCGTTCCCTGCAAGCCTTGCACCCGGCTTGTGTTGACGCGCCAGACGCCCGGCTGGGTCGTCCGATAAATCCCTAGATGATTCTTATTAACCGTCCATTCCCCGGCCGCCCGCTTCTCGGCGATCAGGCTGGAGAACAGCAGATCGCGCTCTTCCGGATGCGCCTCCACGTAGGCCAGAATCTTCTCGTCGTCCACACCCGCCACGCGGAAGAACATCGTCATCGGCTGGGTCAATCCGTCCGACTTCCGGCCGACCTCGAGCCTGGCCCCGGCGCGGAACGCTACGTCGCCATCAGCGCTGCAATCGACTGTCGTTCCGGCGCGGATCGCCTGGAGTCCCGACTTGTTCACGATCAGCGCGCCTTCGACCCGGCCATTCTCCACGATCGAATCGACGAAGAACGTATGCATGAACATTCGGACGCCAGCTTCCTCCATCATCTCCGCCGCGGCAAGCTTGACTGCTTCAGGATCGAATGGGGTCACGTGATCGTGCCCCTTGCTGAAGAAACCGGAGTAAGGACTCCCCGTCCGAACCTGCTCGGGATGAACCGCTCCGCCGAACGTTTCCATTCTGCGCACCAATTCGTCGAAGACGCCTTTGACCAATTGGGTCTCCCCATCATCGCTGTATGAGGTCATGAAAGGACCGACCAATCCCGCCGTGGCGTTGCCTCCCAGAAAACCGTACCGCTCCACGAGTGCCGTCCTGGCCCCGGCGCGTGCCGCGGCTAGGGCGGCGCCAATGCCGGCCGGACCGCCGCCGATAACGAGCACATCGAATTCGCCGATGACCGGAATTCCCTTGTCGTAGAAAACTTGCTGTTGTGCCACTGCTGATCCTTCCTCTCTCACTGCCGTTATTCGCCGGCTTATTTAAGCAGCTTATCCGCCCGTTCTTTCATCGACTTAACTGCGTCTTCGGTAGCTTTCTCCCCGATCAGCACGCGTTCGCCTTCGTCCTCCACGATCGCCTGGATTTCCGCCAGATGATCGAATTTCGTATCGCGAACATATTCGACATCGGCGAACACCACACGCTTGAACGATTCGACGTCGAACAGCTTTTCCGGATTTTCCCCGAGAACGAGACTTGCAACCTTGTCCTTATCCGCTTTCTTCCACGACGGCACGCGTCCGCCAGCGATGAGCGGCTCGTTGCCTTCCGTCACGTACCATTGCATGAATTTCCAAGCGGCTTCCTTGTTCTCCGAGCGCGAATTAATCGTAGTGAAATCCAGATATCCCGTTCCTCCGCCAAGATACTGGCTATTCTCCGTCATCTTCGGCGGCGGCGCGAACGCGGTGATGAAGTCGTGCGGGTAATCTTTCGTGTTCTTGATGTACCGCAGGCTGGCCGTGCCGATCCATTGCATCGCCACTTTATTGGTCAAGTACAGTTGGATGCCTTCCATCTTGGACGCTTTGGCTTCCGCGATTGGAGGCTGCGCCTTGAGTGTTTTTTCCAGATTATACATGATGTCGAAATAACGTTTGAAAGCAGGGTTATCGAAATTACTCGAACCGTCTTCTTTATAGAATGCGTTCGGCCCAAGTTCCGTTTTCACGGCTTTGTCCAAGAATTCGAAAATCTTAGGCTGCAGCAAATCGGTATAGGAGCCCCAACGTTTGTTCACGCCTTCTCCCTGCGTCAATTGGGCCGCATAATCCATGTAGGTGTCCCAAGTCCATTCCTTAGGGATTTCCAGATTAGCTTCGTCCAGGAACGTCTTGTTTAGCGTTACGAAGTCATTCAGAATGATCGCAGGGATATAGTAGGTTTGGTCCGAGATCTTCGTAATAGCGCTTGCTCCGAAGTTCTCTTCCACGTTAAAGCCGGATTGGGCAATGTAGTTGTCCAGCGGTTCCACCATGCCGGCTTCGATGCGTTTGACCAGCTTGTCCATACGGTAGTTGATGTACAAGTCGACCTGATCGCCCGCCAGCAGCGCGGTCTCCAGCTTCGTATTGCCGCTCTCGTCGTTGACAAAACGGACGTATTCGACTTGGATATCGGGATTCGCCTTGTTCCAATTTTCCACAGCCTGCTTCGGACCGTTTTCCTCGGGCACAGCGCCCCAGAATTTCAATTTGATAACGTTCCCCGAAGCCTTGCCCGCATCCGTACTGCTCGCGGCCGATCCGGAGGCTTCCGAAGATGCGTTGCCAGTATTGGCATTGTTGTTTCCGCAGCCGGCGACGATGAGAGCGAGCATGAGGACAAACAGCAAACCTGTCGTTTTTAACTTGTTCATGTGACATCTCCCTTTTTGATTGTGGATAACCAACACTTCGATGGAGCAGTCAATCAACCTTTCACGCCGCTGGACACCACCCCCTCGATGAACCATTTTTGGCAAACGAGGAATAGCAGAATGACCGGCAGAATCGAACTGACGGCCGCGGCCATCATGAGGGTATAATCCGTGCCCGATTCGTCTATGAAATTGGTAAGCCCCAGCGGAATCGTATAAAGCTCCTTCGAAGCCAGGAACACAAGCGGGTTAACGAACTCATTCCAGTTCCATGTGAAGCTCAGAATGACAAGCGAGACGAGCGCCGGCTTGGATAGCGGAATGATGATTCGCAGCCATGTCTGGAAGTGTCCCGCCCCTTCGATCCGCGCGGCTTCCGAGAAATCCTCGGGGATGCCGACGTAGAATTGGCGCAGCAGGAACACGCCGAACGCCGTGAACATGCCCGGCAATATCAGGGCCGCATGGGTATCGTAGATGCCCAGATAGTTGAACAGAATAAACCGCGGAACTAACGTTACCTGGTCCGGAATCATAAGCGTAGCCAGGAAGAGGAAGAAGACCGCGTCGCGTCCCTTGAACCGGATGCGGGCGAAACCGTATGCAGCAGCAGAACTGATCAGCACCGTTCCGAGTACCGTTAGGACCGTCACCTTCACAGAATTAAAGTAATACAGATCAAAGGGCTGCGACCCGTTCCATACCCGATCATAGTTGTTCCAATTGAATCGCTTGGGAATCCATTCGATCGGATAGCTGAATACGTCGACCGGGAACTTGAACGAAGTCGAGAGCATCCACAGGAAAGGCAGCACCATCGTAATGCCGAAACCGGCAAGAATGCAAGTCAGCAGTAATTTCCACAAAACCGAAGCACGCGTCGCGGTATTATTCCTTGTCAAAGATAATTCCTCCTTACTTCAGCAGCCGGCATCAGTAATGCACCCAGCGCTTCTGCCCCTGCCACTGCAGGAACGTGATTAAGAAAATAATGATGAACAAGATCCATGCCATGGCCGAAGAATAGCCCATCTTGTAGAAATCAAAGCCCGTCCGGTAAGAATAGTAGGTCAGCACGGTGGTCGACGAGCCGGGACCGCCTTTGGTCATGATGAACACCGCGATGAATACCTGGAACGAATGGATAATACTCGTGATCAGAACGAAGAATGTCGTTGGGGACAGCATGGGCAGCGTAACTCGGAAAAAGCTGGTGAGCGGCCCCGCACCGTCGATTGTGGCGGCTTCGTATAAATCTCTGGAAATCCCCTGAAGCCCCGCCAGATAGATGATCATGTTATAGCCGACATTCGCCCAGATCGTGATGATCATGATCGCCGGAAGCGCCCAAGCGCTACTCGCCAGCCAACCCGGCGGATCGGCGATGCCGATGCTGCTCAGGAAGGAGTTGATCGGACCCATCGAAGGATTGAAGAGAGTGCCCCATACGATCGAAATCGCCACCATATTCGATACGTACGGCATGAAGATCATGAGGCGGATCGGCGATTTCATGTAGACGCCCTTATTCAGCCCGATGGCGGCGAGCAGTGACAGCACGATCGTGGCCGGAACCGTGACGGCCGCGAATAGCAAGTTGTTCTTCAAGCTGTCCACGAACCAATTGTCCGACCACATCTCAACGAAGTTGTCGAGTCCGATGAACCGGAGCCCGCCCAGCCCATCTAAGAAATTCCAGTCAGTAAAGCTGATTACGAGCGACAGCACGATCGGTATGATCGTCAGTACCCCGAAACCGACAATACCCGGCAAGATGAACAGCCACCCTGCCCAGGTGTCGGATTGTCTCTGCGTGCGAATGAGTATCGCTCCCCTTTCCGGATGTTGATATGCCTAATGGTAGCGCTTGCATGACCTCTCCGAAAACCGCCATTCCATTTGAAAACGGATACATTTTTGTTTTCATTACCTTCCATGGAACCGATTCTCCGAAAAAGAGATACGATTCTCCGAATATGGTCTCCAGGTCGTTTACAACCCTTAATCCCGGACCTATACTGGGTTAATGAAAGCGCTCGCATTGGACTCTATCCGAAGGATGAAGGAGGTCGCCGACCCTAATGCCGTTTATCAGTCTGCGCACCAAATGGATTGCCGCCTTCGTCTTCTTGGTGCTTGTTCCCGTCCTGGGAGCGAGCTTATATACGTATCGGGAAATCGAGACCGTTCTGCACCGCCAGGTCGAAACCTCGGCAACGGAACGGCTTCATCAGATCAACCTGAATATAGAACGCAAGCTGCAAATCATGATGAACGCCACCTCTTCGCTCGCGATCGACGAGAATGTGAAACGGATGCTGGTGAATCCTCCGGTAACAGAACGACAAATGCTGGATAACTCGCAGGCGATGGACAAGAAGTTTCTCGAGATGTCGACAGCGATCGCGAGCGACGGCATGGACTTCTCCGTGTTCGACAACTTCGGCACGCTGTATACGAACTGGGGCAGGACACCGGGCACCACGGACGCGATCAAGGATACCGAATGGTTTCGCCGGACGGTCCAAGAGAACGGCTACATGGTATGGACGTTGAACCACGCCTCGCTGACCTCATCCGGCAAACAGCGGTTGATCAGCGTATCCATGGTCGTGCGGGACGAGAGCAACCGAAGCATCGGCCAACTAGTCATCAGCGAGCCGACGCGGGAGTATCTCGACATCCTTCAGTCCGGGGATCCGAGCATTACCGGATATGGTCTTCTCATCGGGCCGGGAGACGAAGTGCTCACTCGTTCCCCGGAGGATACCCTTCCGCTGTACAACTCCCTCCGGAGCGAGATCGACCGTTCTGCCGATGGCACGGCAAGCATCGAATCCAATGGACAAAACTACGTCTTGAGCACGTATTCGCTGCCGATGACGGGGTGGCGGATCGTCCAAATCGTTCCGCACAGCGCCATATTCCAGGAGATTGACACCATTCGCACCGTCAGCGTTACGATTTTCTCCGTCAGCATGGCTGTGTTCCTGGGCGTAATCTTGTTCTTGTCCAATATGTTCACCAAACCGTTGCGTAAACTTCGCAACGTAATGAAGCTGGTGGAAAAAGGGAAGCTAGACGTGAAAGTGGATATCCGCACGAGGGACGAAGTCGGCCTGCTCGGTCAAACCTTCAATAAGATGCTGAATAGGCTGCAGGGACACATCGACCGCGAAATCGTGCTCGAGCGTCACCGCGAGCAGGCCAAGCTGGAAGCGCTGCAGGCGCAGATCAATCCCCACTTCCTTCACAACACGCTTAATACGATCCGATGGATGTCGATTATGGCCGGGACGAGATCGATCACCGAGATGCTACTGTCGCTTGGCCATTTGCTGGATATGAGCATCCACCGCGGTCAGGACAAGATTACCCTGCAGGAAGAGTTGAATAATGTCCGCTCCTTCATGACCATTCAGCGTTACCGCTTCGGAGATCACGTCACGGTGATCGAACAGCTGGACGAACGAACGCTGGAAGCCCTGGTGCCGAAGCTCTCGCTTCAACCGCTAGTCGAGAACGTCTACCTGCATGCCTCGTTTCAGGAAGGAAAAGGCGAAATGCTGATCCGATCCCTGGTGCTGCCGACTGGAGATCTGCGGCTCGAGATCGTCGATAACGGACTTGAGATCAATAAGGAGAAGTTCCAGGACATCATGGATATCATCGGGAAGGAAGAACGGAGTTCGACGTTCTCCCGCGTCGGTCTGATCAATGTGCATAAGAGAGTGCGGATGATGTACGGCTCTGAATACGGCCTTCAGCTTCACCGCTCGGAACAGGAAGGACGAACATACGTCACGATAACGCTTCCGCTTCAAAGGGAGGAAGAGCATCTTGAGAATCGTAGTGGTTGAAGACGAGGTGTTGGTTCGCCGCGGAATCGTATCCGGCATTCCGTGGGCGGAACACGGCATCGAGGTGGCGGGAGACGCCGCTGACGGACGGACGGGGCTCGAATTGGTCCGGCAATTGAAGCCCGACATGGTTATTACGGATATCCGTATGCCGATTATGGACGGACTTGAGATGATCCGGCATATCCGCAGGGAACTGCCCGACACGATCATCTTGATCCTAAGCGTAAGAGAAGACTTCAGCGCCGTTCAGGAAGCGCTCCGGCTCGGCGTTATCGACTATGTTCACAAGCTCACGATGAGTCCGGAGGAACTGCTGGAGTCGGTATTGCAGGCCAATCGCTCTCGAAGCGGTTCCCGATCGGCCGCCGCCCCGTCGGCTGCCCCCGACTCCGATTCGAACGCCGGCAGCCGACTGACGGACTGGCTGGCGGGACAGACGGAAAGCTACCGGGAATTGCCCGGCGCGGGAGAAGGGAACGTTCGGTACGTGGTCGGCGTCGTCCGCTTCCCTCCGGATGCGGACCCCGGCTTGGCCCGGGAACTGCTGCAATCGGCCGATCACAACGATTTGCGCCAAGCGGTGATGGAAAAGGGAGAGCGTGAAGCCGTTTTTTACGCCGAGATGCCAGTAAGCGCCGCGCCGAATCGGGAAGCGGCGGCCTCCGAAGTCAAGGCTGCGTTGACCGCGGCTCTCCAGGCATGGGGCGAGCGCGGCCGGAGCGTCTCCGTCGGGATCAGCTCCGTATTCGAGGACAGGCAGGATCGGATACGCGCTTATCGCGAAGCGGCGGACGCGCTGCAACGGCGGTTCTACAGCGGTCCCGGCCGCGTTCACGCGTTTCGTCCGCCCGCTCCGACCGAAGGAACGGAAAGCCCGGAGACTTTCGCCTCCGGGCCGTTTTTGAAAGCTTATTTGACCGCTCTAGAGCAGCCGGATGACGCCTATGCCCGCCAAATCTTCGACGAGCTGTTTCCGTCTCAAGCGCCGAAAGGAGCCTCGCCGACTTTCATCCGGGACCGGATAGTCCAGTGGCAATCGGCCGTCCTGATGCTGATCGGCGAGTGGAAGCTCCCGATCCAAGGGATCTGGCAGGACGACTCTCCTTTCGATCGCGTGAACCGGCTGGAAACCTATCCGGAGCTCCGTGAATGGTGCCTGAGGCTGCATACGCTCACGCGGGAGCTGTGGGACGACGTCTCATTCGGCGGCAGACGCAGCGATATCGAGCTAGCGATCAGATACATCAAGGAAAACTACAACCGTCCGTTGCGTCTCCCGGACATCGCGGCCAAAGTCAACCTGAGCGAGAACTATTTCAGCCATCTGTTCTCCAAGAATACGGGCAAGTCCTTCGTCTACTACCTTCAGGAGCTCCGTGTCCATAAAGCTAAGGAGTTCCTCCGCGAGGGCTCCCAGCCATGGTTCGAGATCGGGGAGAAAGTCGGGTTTGACAACCCCAAGTACTTCTCCAAAATCTTCAAGCGGCATACGCGCCTTACTCCCGCGCAATTCCAGCGGAGCAAGTAAGGGGGGCGCCTAACGCTGGGATCGGGATAACAACTGAACGATACCAACATCGCCGGGGCGCGCGGGCCGGGGCGATGTTCTCTGCGTAAAGTGATACATGATCCCGCCGCTCCCGCCGGAATTGATGCCGATCAGAAACTGATTCACCTTGTTCCCGGTAAAGTCGCCTAAAAAAAGGGTCGGATTATATCCCGCATTATCCTGTAACGGCGTATAGGTTACTCTGCCGCGGCTTACGTCTTGCACGACCAACGGCAAACGCTACGATACTCGGATGGTTCGTTGCTAGGCCACGATAATCATGATAACTCATCCCGTTGTCTCCCTCGTATAAATACCCTGGTTTTAACTCTCGTTATTATGATATGGGCATTTCATGCATACAGTTACCGCGCAATGGGTTGGGACGAGAGCTACATGAGCGATTTTCGGTAATCGCTCGGGGAGACGCCCGACCAGCGCTTGAACTGCCGGCTGAAGTGGGCGATGTCCCGGTAACCGAGTCTAAGCGCGATATCGGATACCGAGGTACTCGGATCGAGCAGCCAGCGTTTGGCCAACTGCAGCTTCACTTGGGATAGATACTGCCGCGGCGACAAGCCGAAAGCTTCGTGAAACAACCGATTGCAATACGCCGTGCTGAATCCGAGCCGGCCTGCGATCCGTTCCACGGTACGCCCCTCGCCGCCTGCATCATCCAGGGTTGCCGGCTCGCTTGCGCCCGCTGCGTTCTCGGCCGCCTCTTCCAGCATGCGGGCCATCTCCCGCGCCACGGGAAGCCGCGAAGTCGACGGGGTATCCGCCGCCTTCCCCTCCTCCTCCAGCGCATCCCCCAGCACGGAACACAATTCGAATAGCGCGGACAGTACGCGAATGTGAGCGTTCGGGTCCGCGGTTTGCGGGATCGCGCGCGTCATCTCGAGCAGCTTGCCGAGCGGCTCGTATAGCTTGCGGGCATTCCCGGAGCCTTGAGGAAAAACGACCGTGTTCGTTTGCTGCATCCTCCGGCGGAAACGGGCTTCCCCGATGTCGAAGTGCAGGCAAAAATAAGTCATTTCCTCTCCGCCCTGCACCTCGCTGCGATGGCGCTCTCCCGAGCGAACAAGCAAAATATCGCCCGCTCCCTGCGCGATGGGCAAGCCGCCTACGTGCATGAGCTGTTTGCCCGCCAGCACCCAGTTGATTTCAAACAAAGAATGAGAGTGGACGGGATACGTCCAGTTCGGTTCCACCGTGCGCATGTGCGCGTAATGCAGCGATACCGTCGCTTCCATGTTGGGCAGCATATGCGCTTCCCGGCTATGCCTTTCGCCTGACGGCAGCTTCCACAAGGCGCGCCCCTCCTAGTTACGATTTGGGTAAAATCAGGTTCGATTTGCTTCTACTTCATAAGCGTAATGTGATTTATATTTAGGATAAAATCAGAATCCCATCTTGGCAACCCTTAACCTTGAGGAGGAACCTGCATGACTTTGAATCCATTCTTCAACGCCCACCATTCCCCGATCGGCGCTTTCGCCAGCTTCACGCTCGGATTCCCCGGCGCAACCGGCGGCTTTGATCTCGAGCGCGGCGTGCCGCCGAGACAGAACGTCTACATCGGTCTGCAGAAACGTGACGGAAGCAGCTACGAGGCTCTCCCTTTCTACGAAGGAGCAGACGATGAGACGAAGCGTTACGCGGCCGAGCATGGATCTTCCCTTAACAACGGCGATCAGATCGTCTCCGTATTCCCGCCCGACGCCATCACTCGCGATTTCCGGCTGTGCACCGACACATGGCAAGCCGGGGATCTCACGTTCCGCATCTATTCCCAGGTCCGCTCCGTCCCCGATCCGCTGACGGCAACCGAACAAGAGCTGCGCGAAGCGCTGCTTCCCGCCGTGCTCGCGGAAATTACGATCGACAACACCCAAGGCGACCAGCCTCGGCAAGCGTTCTTCGGCTTCAGAGGCAACGATCCCTACTCCGGAATGAGACGCCTCGACGATTCGACCGACGGCCGATTGCACGGCGTCGGACAAGGACGCAACGTCGCCATCGCGACGAACGATTCGAACGTCGCGCCTGCGCAAGGCTTTAACCTGGAAGCTATTCTGAAGCCGATTCGCGTAGAAAACCGACTGTTCGGTCTCGGGGGCGTCGGCGCGCTGTTGTTCGAGACGCCCGCAGGCCAGAAGCGGACTTACCGGTTCGTGCTTGCTTTCCATCGTGACGGTCTCGTGACCTCCGGCATGGATTGCTCTTATTGGTATTCCCGATACTACCTCAACATCGAGTCGGTCGTCGAAACCGCGCTTAGCCGGTTCGATGATTACGTGCAGACTTGCCTCGATGCCAACCGGATGGTCGACGATGCCCCGTTGTCCGACGATCAGAAATTTATGATGGCGCACTCCATTCGCAGCTATTACGGCAACACCCAGTTGCTCGATCGCGACGGCTCGCCGCTGTGGATCGTCAACGAAGGCGAATATCGGATGATCAATACTTTCGATTTAACCGTCGACCAACTGTTCTACGAGTTGAAGATGAATCCGTGGACCGTTAAGAACGAGCTCGATCTGTTCGCGGAACGCTACTCCTATTACGATGAAGCCCATTTCCCCGGCGGCGACCAAGCGTATCCGGGCGGCATCAGCTTCACCCATGACATGGGCGTCGCCAACGTATTCTCGCGTCCGGGCTACTCTTCGTACGAGCTGCACGGCATCTCGGACTGCTTCTCGCAGATGACGCACGAGCAGCTCGTCAACTGGGTGCTGACCGCGGCCGTCTATGCGGAACAGACCGGCGATCGCGACTGGCTGGCGCAGCGGCTTGCCTTGCTCGGCGAGTGCTTGGCAAGCATGATGAACCGCGACCATCCGGATCCGGCGCAGCGCAACGGGCTGATGGGACTCGACAGCAGCCGCACGATGGGCGGCGCGGAAATTACGACGTACGACAGCCTCGACGTGTCGCTCGGACAAGCGCGCAACAATATTTATTTGGCCGGCAAATGCTGGGCGGCTTACGTTGCGCTCGAGAAGATTTTCCGGGATTTCGGCCGGGACGAGTGGGCGCAATTAGCCGGCTTGCAAGCAGAGCGCTGCGCGGCGACGCAGGCGGGCAGCATGACGGCCGGCGGCTACATTCCCGCCGTCATCGGGGAGAACAACGATTCGCGCATCATCCCCGCGATCGAAGGGCTCATCTTCCCTTATTTCACGGGCAACGCCGAAGCTTTGGAAGAGGAAGGCCGATTCGGCGGCTACATCCGCGCTTTGAAGACGCATTTGAACACGGTGCTCGTTCCCGGCGTCTGCCTGTTCGAAGACGGAGGCTGGAAGCTTTCGTCGACGAGCTCCAACTCGTGGCTGAGCAAAATCTATCTATGCCAATTCGTTGCGCACCGGTTGCTCGGTTTGCCGCGGGACGCATCCTCCGCCGCGGCCGACGCCGCGCACGTCGAGTGGCTGCTCCGTCCCGAATCCGCGATCTGGAGCTGGAGCGACCAGATGCTGAACGGCGTGCCTTGCGGCAGCCGGTATTATCCTCGAGGCGTCACAAGCATTCTGTGGCTTGATGGGATGTGAGCGGAATGCAGCGTCATCATGAAGAGTCGATAGAGAAATTCATCGCCCGTTACCAAGACGATCCTGCCATTCTGGCTATCCTGCTCGGAGGCTCCCTTGCCCATGGCTTCGCCAAGCCCGAGTCGGACGTCGACATTATGCTCATCGTCGAGGAGTCCGATTTCCAAAGAAGGAAAGCCGATAATAAGCTTGCATTCAGCTTGTGGGATATTTGCACCTATCCAGGGGGCTATATCGATTGTAAAGTCGTGAGCTTGGAGTTCATGAACACGATCATGATCAAGGGTAGCGATCCTGCGCGATATGCCTTCCAAGACAGCAAGATCCTATGGTCCAGAATCGACAACCTGCCGGAATTACTGAATCGAATCACGCGGTTTCCGGCTCAGGACCAAGACCGGCGCAGAACAAGATTCGCTTCGCAAATCTTGGCCTGGAAGTGGTATTACAGCGAAGCGGTCAAGAAGAACAATCTCTATCTGAAATATCTCGCGATCCAGAAAATCACGCTTTTCGCATGCCGTCTCATTCTGAACGAGAATCAGATGCTATATCCGTACCACAAATGGCTGCTCAATGTCGTGAAGATCGCACCACGCAAGCCCGATGATTTCGACAAGTCGATCGAGCGCTTGCTGGCACATCATACGCAGGACGACGTGGATGCCTTCTGCATTCAAATTCTGCAGTTCGTCCGGTTGGATGAACCGTCGCTGGATTGGCCGAATCAATTCCTCCATGACAGCGAATTGAACTGGATCTCGCATGAACCGCCTATTGACGATCTGTAGTGGTTGATATCGGCATGAACAATACACCGCCAGTGCCTTCGGGCAATGGCGGTGTATTCGTTTAGCACTCTTATTCTACTTACTGATCTTCCTGCCCATCTTCGTTTAACCGTACAGCAGCATTCTAAAGACAATTCCATAACGATGCGACGGCGCGACGTACAACGAAATATAAAACATTTCGATAACGAGAATGACTCTAATTTTTCACTTTGCTTCAGACGGTATATAAATATCAATCTGATTGTCTTCGTTCTCTAATGAATGGATATCGTTCCAATACTCGATATCTATCGGTCTGCCGCCGTAGGTGTTATTAATATACTCATACGTATCGCCGATTTGCGATTCAGCGCCTTGATGTACGATTTTGATATAACGTCCGGCTGGCAAGGTATACGTAACCATATCCTCAGGAACTTTTTCCAAAGATTTAACTTCGTAAGCAAACACATGCTGAAAGGGTACATCGGGCGTCCAATGACCGTCTTGAGGATACAATTGAATTAAATACATTCCCGATCCGACCCTGTTCGCCACTTCCGACTTGCGATTCTCTAGTTGCTCGCGCAATTTGCCGCCAATCTTCGATCCAACAACATTGTTGAGACTCTCCACGATCGAAAAGCCAACACATTTAATCTCTTCTCTCTCTAGAACCTCGACTTGGTAAATTTTCATCGTAAACCTCCTAATGGGATTAACTGCTGAACTCCGGCGTTTTGATCCGCGCGCCTAAAAAGTAATAATGACATTGCCCTTCTTCCGTTCCGTCTCCACGTAAGCATGGGCTTCCGCCAGCCGCTCAAGGGGATATCGCCGGTCGATGACCGGTTGTAGCCTGCCTTCCGTGACCCGCTCCATAAGAAACCGAAAGTTTGCTTTGTTCTGCATTAAGCCCGCCGCTGCGAAAATAACCTTTTTTCCGTTGAACCGAGACGTCCACAGCATTCGCGCGACCGCCGACAGTTGCGGCACCGTTGTCATATAAATCCCGCGAGGCTTTAGTGCTCCCTTGCATGGGGTGAAGGTGCGTTTGCCGACTGCGTCGAAAATAACGTCATAGGTGTCGCCCGCGACAGCGAAATCCTCCCTCGTATAGTCGATAACGCGGTCCGCGCCCATCGCGACGACCAGCTCCGCGTTGGCGGCACTGCATACGGCAGTCACTTCGGCTCCGTAATATTTGGCCAGTTGCACCGCGTATATGCCTACGGCGCCCGAAGCGCCATTAACAAGCACCTTCTGCCCGGCCTTCACCTTGGCTTTGTCTCTCAGGAACGTCAATGCCGTAGCGCCTCCATCGCATACTCCCACCGCTTCCTCATAGGAGATGCCGTCAGGTATCGTCACCATAGGACTGTCCTCGGGCAAGCATTTGAACTGCGCATGGGCACCGAAAGTTTTGGCACTAAGCGCGAGCACGCGATCCCCAGGCTTGAACTGCTTTACGCCGCTGCCGATCTCCTCCACTACTCCCGCTAATTCCGCTCCGCCGATCGGATATTTCGGCTTTTGCCATCCGTACATGAGCTTAATGATGAATGGATCGCCTTTGCGAAAAGCGCAATCGGACGGCCCTACGCAAGCCGCCTCCAAGCGAATGAGCACCTCATTGTCTTTGGGGGATGGCTTTTCCGCCTCCTGCAGCTCGAGCACGTCCGGCGATCCATACCCTGTTTGCACCATAGCCTTCATCATCCGCTCCTCCTCGTCGTTTCATTGTTCGATATAAAATACTTGTTCAATCGGCAAATCAAACACTTCCGCAATACGGAATGCAAGCTCCAGGGAAGGGGAGTAGTTTCCTTTCTCGATCGATATAATGGTCTGACGGGTTACACCGACTTGGTCCGCCAATTGCTGCTGGCTCATCTCATCCCGTTCAAAGCGCAGTTTTCTGATGTAATTGTTAACCCGAAGTTTATCCATACTAAATTCCTTTCCGATACCAATACAGCTGCGCGACGCCGTCGGCCACCTCGGCCATAAAGCCGGAGCAGATCATGAAGACGAACGCCCAGGAGAGCGGCCACTCCATCGCCAGCGCGAACATGCCAAACAGAAATCCGACGACAAATACGGCATACGAAACTCGTGAAGCTTTAAGCTCGATCAACTTATCCAGCTCATCGGCAAAAGAAGGCTCCTGCTCCTTCGTTACCATTCTGTAAATCATGATGAACAGAATCGTCACTACGATTCTGGCAACGATCGACACGGGAATCAGAATCAGCACAACGGCTCCCCAGAAGCTTAGCGTCGCGGTGGAATGCCAAATTTCATCCCGGTTATTCAGGAACACATATGCGCAGTAACCTCCGAAGATGCACACGGTGCTGATCAGCGATACAACATTCTTAATTTCTTGATAGGACATAGCTTGAACCTCCCGCGCTACATGTAAAGTTAACTATACATAATGTAAATAATACTATTCATATTGTCAAATAAAAAATACATCGCCGTGGCGATTAGGCCGCTTGGCGATGTATACATAATCAAATTCATACGGCGGACTCCGTTCGTATAGGCGTGCGCGTTCATCGCTGCTTGACGCATTTGAACACGGTGCTCGTTCCCGGCGTCTGCCTGTTCGAAGACGGCGGCTGGAAGCTTTCGTCGACGAGCTCCAATTCGTGGCTGAGCAAAATCTATCTGTGCCAATTCGTTGCGCACCGGTTGCTCGGTTTGCCGCGGGACGCATCCTCCGCCTTGGCCCACGCCGCGCACGACTAAGCGCAACTTGAACCGCCTCTTCCGTTGAGGGTAGAAAATGAGCCGTCTCTTTGGCCGTAAAATCGTTGGTTCCTTGTCGAATCGATAATTCCTTATCTACATGTTAAACACCGCCAGTGCCGAAGCACAAGCGGTGTTTGATGTATTTATTCGGTTAGCACCATGTAAAGTTCATAATACTAAACTGGAACGTAAGTCAACCTGATCACCTGTTCGCCCATTCGATCGCTCGCCACGAGGCGCAACGGTGGGCGAGGGCCGGCGAAGAACGGCTTTCCGTGACCCAATACGACTGGATGGAGGTAGATACGATACTCGTCAACGAGACCGAGTTCCGCTAGACTGTGTGCCAACTCCGGCCCGGAAACTTCAATCACCCCTTCATGCTGTTCCTTCAACCCGCGTATGGCCGAGGCAAGGTCGCCCTCGATCAGAGAAGCGTTCGGTCCGACGGACGTTAACGTCCTCGACACCACCCACTTCGGTTTGCTTTGCCACGCCGTTGCGTATTCCCGTTCCGCTGCATCCCATTCCTCATGATCTTCGTCCCAATACCGCATAGTCTCGTACATACGGCGGCCGTAAAGACTACCCGTCAGACCGCGTACGTCTTCGATGAAATGACGGAATAGCAAGGGGTCTGGCTGAAATGCCATGTGGTCGACATACCCGTCCAATGACTGGTTTAATGCGTAAACGATCTTTGCCATACGACTTACTCTCCTCCCTGGTTGTATCGCAGATTTATCAAGATTCCACTCTCATTTATTTAGACGAAATCGGATTGCAAAAATCATCGTTTTAACCCAATCACTCCAAATTAGTAGGCCAATTGTAAAATGAAGGATATTCGTAGATTTTGTTGAATATTCTAGAATCATTTGTTGAGGGATGTGTTTAGGATATGAGTTCTTATGATGTGCACATTGGCAGATTAATCAATGGACAAGGATGTTTACACTTTTTCCATTCACACAGATACCTATCACGGCAGTTATACGATTTACATAAACAATCTAGCTTCACTAAACCAAAGCGTGGATGAAGCCCATAGTAGATATCAGAAGAAATATCTTGAGACGGGTAAAGACCATTATAATCAGAGCCGAGAACAACTCTTCAATGAATACAAGTACAGCGAAGGCGACTACTCCTTTATGTATGAAGAAATGCCCGAGCGTCTTCAGGAGTGGCTGAGTATATTCTATTGTATTAGTCTAGAAGAACCTGATTATCTTCATATCGATCAGAATTATATTTTCGAGAAGAAAATCGTAGACTCCCAACTCTTCCTAATTGCTATAGATGTCATTCATCGCCTGCAAAACGGCTTTAGTAAATTGGATCGAACGGATGATTTTATCGCTTACGTATCGGCAGCGGATGGCGTCGGCGGCGACTACTTGACCACTAGCCAATTGATTCGGAAATGCGTAAGTGAAGAACAATTGCATAGCGCCATGCCGCAAGTTAAAGAGAAAGACTTGGCGTTTAAGTCCGCAATTACAGCGGTATTGGAGAAGCCTCTTCAAGAGCAAGTTCAACATTAGATTTCAGCCATCGATGAGGGGGAGTTCGGCGACGGCAGCATGCGTAGCTTCTGGAAGACCGACTACGAAGCCTACGAGCAGTTAGTAGCATTAGGTAATTCAACGGTCACTTGCATTAAGGAGTACATGAACGGTAGCCTCAAGACAGATACCATCTATATCCTGGAAATGGTACTAGAGGATCTCGGGGGATAATAGAATTAAACTTATTAAATGACTGGCTGGTGAAAAAATGAAAACCCCAGATATAAACTTATTCCTCGATACTACCCTATTATTCAGTGATCCTTTTTTTAAGAAAACATACAACAGACAACTTCTTAAATTCGCCGATGTGTACGGAACACCTCTTATATTATCCAAAGTTGTATTTGAAGAAGCCCGTAATAAATTCCTTCTCAATGTACAGAAGAGAATGGGCGATTTAGAAAAATCGCTACAAGCTTTAAAAGACTATTATCCGGATGATCTCTCTACTGAAAAGTTACAAGTATCTTCTGCCGATTTTGAAAATCAATTTGATACTTTCTTCAATAAGTTAATCGATCGTAAATTGATTCAAGTTGTAGATTATGACAACGCTTTGTTGCCTGAGCTTGTACGCAGATCGATTAATCGAATCAAGCCTTTCACTGATAATAAGCAAGAGTTTCGCGATGCAATTACATGGCTTACATATACGAAAAAAGCTAAGGATGAAAATCACGAGTATTGTTACTTTATTACTCATAATAAAAATGACTTTCTGGATTCGAATGGTGATCTGCATCCTCATCTACGAGAAGACTCCGATAAATTTAAAGTATATTCCTCTAGCAGAGAACTGTTTGATAAAGATATTATATTGAAACCACTTATTACAACAGTTGAACTCGTTCAATGGTTGGAAGATAACCCCATCACTCAGAAACAATTATACGCGTTACTTGAACTCAACTTTGACACTATCTACGAGGATGCTTCCGATTACGTCATTAGAGAAGGAAATGACGTTGTGAGTGAGGATGATGCCTACTGTCAACCTTACGGACTATCGATACAACATATAAAATACTTTAAAGTAGATATAATAAATGATGAAATCATTATCACAGGTCAGTTTAACGTTAGCGTGGATGTAGAAGTATATATTTATAATGGTTTTAGAGACCGTGATGACGACCATTATATTCATACTGGGAGTTCTGAAGTGATTTTGGATATTCAATTCTCGACGTCTTACGATAAGGATACCGAAGAAATCCACCTCTTGCAGATTGAGAGAATCCAACTGATTCAACCTGCAAATGTTGATTATTTTGACGATTATTACGAAGAATGAAAGCTTTCTTTATTAAACTTGACTGCTTAAAACTAGCCTATTTACTTTATTGAATAGACGAGCCGAAGATCGCCACATTCTGATTGCTCAAAGCGAACTGATTCCTACTCCATGCCAAGGTGTTCAAGATGTAACCCAAGGCATCCGCGTTATATCTCCCGGCGATCTTCTGATACGCGAGCAGCTCGTAAACATGATTCCCATCGAAATCGACAGGATACAACCCGCTTAGCGGATTTACAAACCCTGACATCGGCTGCTTCAGCTTCCCGTTCGCCTGGTAGATCTCATCAAGATACTCCTTGTCTCTAGTGGAGATGTCGATAATGTATTTCATCTTGTTCCGTTCGCTGACAACCTCAACTTTGTATTGATCCTGGAAAGTCACCATGTATGAATAGAGCTCGTTATACGCCTTGTAGTTGAAAATGATTCGCGCAACGTTATTTAAGTACGAGTATACAAAGTGATACATGATCCCTCCGCTCCCGCCGGTATCGATGCTGATCAGAATTTCATTAACCTTGTTCCCGGTAAAGTCGCCTAAAAAGAGAGTCGGATTGTATCCCGCATTGTCCTGCAACGGCGCTTGGGTTACCCGGCCGCTGCTTCCGTCTTGCACGACCAACGTGATTTGTTGAATAAACGGACTGTCTGGGGTCCGAACCCCTGTAAGATACACGTTGTCGGATACCCCGTCTCCCGTCACATCGCCCTGTGCGAACGCCACGATACTCGGTTGGCTCGTAACTAGGCCACGATAATATGGATCACTCATCCCGTTATCACCCTTTTATAAAACTTGGTTATTACCCTCGGTTTTATAATATGGGCGTTATATGCATACAGTTACTGCGCAGGCGTACATGATTTGATAGCAATGTATATATCCGTTTCGGAATCTTCATTATCTCCGCCAAGAAACCTCTCGCCATACAACTCAAACCCGTCACTCTCAGCGAGTTCATATCCCGAATTCTGGAGCCATGAAGTATGGATATAATCGAATGCGTTCCCCATAGAGTCCAGTTTACCTTTGTGAGTAACAACGACGTACTGGGCAGAGGATACCGTCTTGATTTCCATGCCAGCAGGAATATCATCAACATGCTCCACGGGAACACAAGCCCAGTAGGTAAACCATTCATCTACGTAGTTATCGCTGTATTCACTGATCCCGTACATGTCGTAATTATTCATTCGATGCTTGATCTCATTCATTCTTGGAATAAATTTCTGCCAAAGCTCGGGTATCTTATCGTCGGCCATTTTTGTTTCCACTTTCATCCCTACTACCTTGAATGAGTCCCTAACAGTTACTCTTGGTTCCATAGGCATCCCTCCATAAAAATGTTGTATCCTTTCTTCAGAAATTACAGGCTCTTCCTTTAATTGTAACCGCCGTTTGGCTTTCCGGTACTGACCGGGATTCATACCAAACATCTTTTTGAAGGCTCTTGTAAATGATTCCTGGGATTCAAATTGATAGTCTAGCGCAATTGCGAGAATTCCAGCCTGCGTTCCAAGCAAATCGTATGAAGCTTTTGTAAGCCTGCGCCTTCGAACATAATCTGCCAATGATTGCCCAACTAACGCTTGAAATATCCGGTGAAAATGATATTTGGAGAACCCAGCTGCACCAGCAGCGTCTTCAAGCATAATCTCCTTATTCAAATTGCTTTCCACATATAGAATCGCTTTTTGAATACTCTCGGAATACTTCGTGTTTTCCATTCCTTTCTCTACACTTGATATCCTTAATTATATAGTTTAGCTAGTTGAATGTTTTGATAATAATTGCGAACTATTCGAGTAAGCAGGCTGATGAATGAGAAGGCAGAATAGGGCTGCAACGGCCTTCCTTCCGGCAATCCGTCACAGCCCTCAACATTTCTTACTCCATCCCAGACCAACCCAACAAGTTCCAATAATTCAATTAGAAAAGAAAAGCGATTTGTAACATGATTAGGAGCAATCGGCCCGAGCCAAACACGGATTAAACTGCCATTATTCCGATGAAGAGATCTACGATGTCGTTGATACTATCGCCGAGCATGCAGAGACAACACTTGGAAATAAGGCCGATGATCTTTGGAAATTCCTTAATGACCTCGCCTTCATAGGTAACACGCATGGCAACAGCAAAGGAAATATATTCGGAATCGGCAAGACTGTGATGGTATACCAGCCTACTCAGGACAAGAAGGACGTATTTGGAAAAGAGGGCGAACGGAAAGCAGAAGTTCGTGGCCGGAGAGTGCTGCTGATTAAGATCCCCGATGCCATCCAAACGCTCCATAGCATGGGCATAAAGAATAAGTACGACGAGAAGATGCTTATGCCGATTATTTTAAGTTACTTCCAGAACGCTCAAACAAATGATGGTGACGGGCTGGTACTCGCTCCGCAAGGCTATCGCGTTTCGGGCGGTCGGTATACGGTATTCGATTGGGAAGAGGTCAAGGAGATATTCGGCTTTGTGGAAGAGCTTCAAGCGGATGCAAATATGAAGCAGGTAGCGATCGATATTATTAACGGGTCAAAGCAAGATGAGAAGGATTTGGAAATACATGCTGCGGACGTAAAACATTAATCTGAACCGCTATCGTTTACAGCGTTTGATGAAATCTTTGGACAATAATGAATGATAAGCATGGGACAATAGGACGACTCGATTCGAGTCGTCTTAAATCTTTTTAACCATAAATTTGCCGATTGTTGTATGATAATGGAAGATATACTATTCACCATCCAGAGAGGGGATTGTTCAAATGTCAATAAAAATAACCGAAGCACTATTTATCCGCGAAGGATATGAAAAGAAGGTTATCACCCCTCTCGATATGGATAAGCAAAAATACAAAGATATATATAGAGGATATTTATTTTGCCCGCATCCGGGATGTACTGCACACTTAGTACATGTCTCAGGAGATGTACAGGTAAGTCATTTTCGGACTTGGAGAAAAAGTAATAATCCAGAAGAGAATATTAAGAGCAAACATATTGTAGGATGCCCCAATAGTATAGAACAATCGGAATCCGACAAACAAAGAAGAAAGAATGATCCTAACTTTAAGTACCGTCTTTCGGATGAGCACATCAGTGCGGTCCTTAAAAGGGCCTATGATGCATTTCTTAAAGGCAATCATCCAAACTTATCAGGTGACAGTAAAAATAAAGGCAATAATGGTTCGGGCATTCCTTCAGATCTCCCTCCGACTGGTACTGCAGCCTTGTTCGGTGAGGGTGAAGAAATAACTCATGGAAGAGAGCCAAGAATACCGGTTAGATTCGTTGAAAATATCGATGAAAAGGATTATGTGCAAGTTCGTTGTATAATCGGAGAAATTAGTAACATGCAAATCAAAGAAGACTATGCATATATCAATTTGAAATCAAAAAGCGGTATGCGAATAAAGATTCATTTTAATGAAAGCTTTGTAGTCAATAACAAGCCACAGTTTGGACAGAGCGTTATATGTTGTTGTATCGGCGAGGTTACTAAAGTTGAATCCGGCATTAATATTCGTCCTGATAGATACGTTGCTTTTAGTATTAACAATAAGAAACTCTATGCCATATATCATCATCTGCATGGGTTTGATATCTAGGAGGTGCGACAATGGCAATTTCAATAACGGATTATCTAAAAGTAGATAAAGAGAAGTTTGATCAAACAGGGGCGTTTGATTGCATTTTAAACGTAGACTCTAAGTTTTTTATTGACCCTCATTTATTAAAGACCTGTGAGGTAAGCGAGTTCGAGAACTCATATCAAAAAGTTAAGAAGAGATTTGAAGATATACTGACTGTCCTTAAACACTCCAAGACTGTTGGAGATGTATTTTGGAATAAGGCGGAAAGTTTCTTTGATTTTCCTGAGGTAAAGGGACTATGCATTGGTTATTCAAACAAAAGCACACAAGGAAGTGCTATCGGTCCCGTACTAAGACAAAATTTATTGGCAACTGCAAAAAGTATTATTGATGCCGGAACCACGGAGCCTGAAATATTTGAACTCGTAGGTTTATTGGAAAAGAATATAGGTCCCGACAGGATTAGCGATATTGTAGCTAACATAATATTAGGAGATATTTTGAGATACTCGTCTAGTATCTTGGAAAGTCTTGGCGTTGAAACTATCAGGCTTACGGTAAGAGACCAGTCATACTGCTCAGTCAAAAATCCACATAATAATGCACCTGTTTTGTTAGTTCCTAAAGTTATTTTGCGTGATCTCCCTATTGCATTTGAATGGAGCGATATTGATAGGGTTTGTTCACACAATAGTGAGTTAAGAGATAAGGTAAACAATATTATCGGTGATACTTGGAAACAAGCGACGAGTCAGAAGAAAGAATTATTAAAATCAGTTGTAATAGAAGAGCCGGAATTATTAAAAGATTTGATCACATTGTACAGAAATAAACCTTCGTCCATATATGATTTTGACACCGACCGTTCGGGACAAATTGCATGGTACGCAGCATCAAAGAAATATACCGGTGAGTTTCCTTTAAAGGATGTTCCTGAGGTAAAATCCCCGGCAGATCTTGTTGGTTTTATCAAAATAATTTGTGAAAAGTACAAGGATTTAATTGAAAATAATGCACTTTCATCACTGTTGTACGAGAATAAGTATAAACCGAAGAAAGAGGAAGCAGCGCAAAAACTCTTCTTTGGAATTGCTGATGCATATTGTGAAGCTAACAATATCGATATAAGCAGGGAAGTTAACGGAGGCCGAGGACCAGTCGATTTTAAGTTCAGTAAAGGTTATACCAATAGAGTTGTAGTTGAAGCTAAACTAACGACTAACAATCAACTATTGCATGGATTTGAGACCCAAATTAAAGAATATCAAAAAGCAGAGAAGACAACTGAAGGTATTTATTTGATAATTGACGTTGTTGGTGGATCTATAAAAAGACTGAATGACCTGTATTCATTAGTAGCAAAGTTTAAGCAAGATGGGATGAGAATGCCGGAAGTGTACTATATCGACGCAAAACCTAAAGCCTCCGCTAGTGTTTATAACAGTACCGATGCTAGTTAAGGTTCCCGACCCTTCAACAGGAGGTAGCGGAGAAGTTGGACGAGCTTCTGACGAGTGCAGCAACAGTCGTTCGTTCCTAGTCCTTTGTCACCATAAGCCAATCACCACCAAAATTCGTGGCAGTCACTTGGGCGCACCTTGCTCCGGTTGACTGCCACTTGTTGTCACGGGGGTGGCAGCGAACTGGAACCGTCGCGAAGGAGCAGCAGAGCAATCTCTGTCACGTTGTCACCAGAAGATACCGACTGGAACCGAACAACAAGGTAGTACAACAACAAATAGCTCGGAACCGAGGTTAGAAGGTGACAGCGTGACAAAAGTGAAGCTCGGAACCGCAGAGAAGGAGCAAGCGGAACTGCCACCACAGTGACAGAAGGTGACAGCTGGTGACAGAGGAGTGACAACAAGAGAAGAAGAATAAAAAATAATCAATGTTCTTGAAGCTAAGCGCTCCGCTTTTGACGTTACCGGGGATGTGGCTGAATCACTCTCTTGACCTTGTTACTCATTCAACAAGAACCTGACCCGACTACGGGGCTGTGGCTGGCTCCGTGGATCTTGCAACTGCTTTCGTCGACCTTTTGTTTACAAGCTGTTGACAAAAAGACGCAAAAGGGCTGCAACAGGCTACCAACTAGCAACCTGTCACAGCCCCCAAACCCGCGTCCGACGCGGCCTCTCGGCTCTTACTCTTCTCCCGCCGCAATCGGATTCCCCTCATAACTAATCCAATCACTCCAACTGTCGGATTTCCTGTGAAAATGCCTTCAAGAAGTACATCGAGATAATGGAGAATACCGATCCGGTGAGTTGATCGTCGTTGTTTCATCAGGTCCATTGAGTACCGACCGGTGCTTTACTCCGGAAAGGGTGATGATCGGCAAGTGAAGCGTTAGCGCCATTGGTTTGTAACGCTGAGAATACGGTAGAGCGTACAGCCCCAAGGTTTCAAGTCCAGTTCACCGTGCCTTGTTGTTGACTCTCGTTGCTCCGTAGAGAAGGTGGAACCTCTGTGGTACCGGTGGTAGCGAAGTGCCCCTCCCCCCCTTACCCCCGTCAGCGAGAGCCTACTGGCCCCCAAACATGAAGTACAATGCCACACGGAAGTTTGAGGCCTTTTTACGATGCATGCGCAGTGAAGGAAATAACCTTCAGTCTTACTCTGCAATATTGGAATCCGAATTGATATTTAGCGTTCAAATATTGCATCAATTTCAGAGATATTTGAACTGTCTGATCTATCATAATCGCGTCTGTCTTCATAGTCATCATCTCTAAAAAAGGAGTCAATTACTTTTTCAATTTCACTTGAGTCTAGCTCAAAAGTTTTCGGAATTTTTATTATGCTTTTTATATCAACATTTAACATGTCTATCTTTTCATAGATCTCTTGTTCAACGTCCTCGACTATCTTTACTTCTAATTTTGAGACAATCACATCTAAGTCAATATGTCCGTCCTCTTCGTCATTAGTATAGTATGTTCTAGTACTTTCCTGAATTATTTTTCCCATATCATAGTTTTCGCAATAATTTGCTGCATCTATATTTCTAGCATAGTCTGATATCGCTTCATCCATTAAATCCTGGCACAATAACTTAAACCGTTCAGTATTTGCATTTCTTTTCATAAAGCTATCATTTAATAAGTTAATAGTAAGTATTAAATCATCTAGATCTAGATCTTTTAACAATTTATAAATGTTGTCTTCATCTTCAAAAAAATCAGATATGGAATAAAAATGATACAATTCATCATCTAGTAAACACTCTAAAATCTCAATATGGGTTTTCCAATCTTTATCTGGATAACCATAGCAGTAACCCTTCTCTAAGTAGTTAAAAATATTTCCTTTATATGTAATTCTCTTTACTGTGTTTTCACAGATATGAGCTGCAATAAAATAATTCTTTTCAAATTCATTTCTAAATACTATATTATTTATTTTTTCACTTTCTAAATATTTTAAGTACACGCCTGGCAAATCGTTCTTTGCGTAACACCGTTCTATTTGAATGAAATAACAAATCGAACCTCGCACTTCATTTAATTCAACTACATTTTTTGCAAATACGTTTTTTAAATAGTCATTTACCGAGGGGTTAATAACTCCGATTTGCCTAGTACCTTTATTGTCAAAAATACTAATGATCGACTGATTTAATCGTGATATAACCAAATCAAAGTTATTTAACGTATGATCAATATCTTTCATTTTTAGTAAACGCATATTAAAACATTCTCTCATTACACCATAATCTACATTAGTATCAGTTAAAGAATATAATATACTTAAAAAAGCCCTATCAACATTTTGAAGTCTTCGCTCAAATTCATTTTTCCAAATATCAGTTGGATTAGATAAATTATTAATAATATATTGAAAATACTTTTGTGGTAATACTTGATGATAGTTCGTAGCTAAAGTCACATGCTCAATTATACGAGGAGTATAGTTAGCATGTTGGACAATTTTTAAATAATTTTTATTTTCTCTAACGTTAGAGTAGTATTCTGGTGGTATGGCTTTAAAAATTAGATGGTTGTAAAAAATCCTCGATTTCTCAAGTAATGTAATTAGATTCATGTTAATAATATAGTTTCTTATTCTTCTTTCTTGAAAAAATTTATTAAAATCAATTGAACGTTCTTTGGCCTCGTTGAAAATAGTAATTCTTGAATTTAATATAAGCTTTTTGTTGGTTGTCAACTTAATGTACTTTATCAAAGACAGCAATTCATTTTCTTGGGTCTGCTTCATATTAAAATAATGCTGTCCCAAGCAGTCATCTAACAGCACTATTTCTTTACACTCTCTATCACTTGATAAAGATCTTTTTATATCCGTAATATCTCCATTAGTCGAATATCTGACTCTGTATCCTTGTGAAGCATAAAATAGCACTAACATTTTAGACGTAATTGTTTTCCCAACTCCAGGTCCACCCGTAATCATTAATAATCCATGTTTATCTAGATGCTCAACACATTGTCCGTATACATTTGTCTGTACAAAAAACTTAGACTCTTCATCAATATCACTTAGAAGCGATTCGCAATCAATGAAAATATCTTGATTATATATTTCATTTAAAATGTTTGAAGCATATAGCCACAATTTATAATGTCGTCTTACTACATCATTATTTTCTTGCTGTTGAAGGAATTCATCTACTTCTTTTAGTGTGATAATATTCCTATCTGACTCCATGAAACCTGAAAACATTTCATATATTTCATTGATATTTCCTTCGGTAAGTTGCATGCCGCAACAAATATAATATTGTTTTGGATTCAACCTTTGAACCTTTTCAATTTCTTTTTTTAATGAACTACGAAGATTTGAAAAGCTACTTCCAATATAATGCTTAACCTGCACAATGATGTTATGTTTGTAAGTATCATCTGTTAGATCAACGCCACCATCTCTCCCTTTAGAAAACAACCGCAAACTTTTAGACAGCTTTTTCTCCATTACATCTTTACATAACGCTTCAAATTCGACATCGTTAAGATTGGAGTAATTAAACATATTTTCACCTTTGTTTGAAATGAATAAGTTACATCAACGTCAAGTTTCCTTTTTGGCACCTACGGCCACTACTGTTAGTCCAATTTGATTTTTTGAACTACCTACTACCTTTATTCCATTATTCGACATCCGTTTCTTCATATCCTTTACAATTTAGTACTCATAGAAGCAGTTTCAAAATAGATCTCAATAAGAATCATTATTGCTTAGAGCAAAAAACAGAGCACGGTCACCTCACCGCGCTCATTTGGAATTCTGATATACTAAATATCACTTTTTCTCTACACCTGCTACTGTCACCGATTTTCCCCTCATATCAATCAAATCGCTCCAATCCGAAAATCTCGGCTTACGAGCGAACGCTCGATTGTACTTGTCGTGAAAGTATTTTTAGTAACAATCGTATATTACAGAGCATCCCGAAGCATCCTCGCTTGCCATGCACCAAGTCCGAAAGCGCCCGTAGGACACGACTTCTCGGATCTCATTCTGTAGCAACGACCGCGTTAAAGACCACGTACTTTTATATTCATAATTAGTAAAATTAAAGCCTTTACTCTTTCTTGACTAAAGGCTAAGAATAATGTAAATTGGAATAAGAACAAACGTTCTTATTGTATCGTTTGTTGCTCCATTGCATATACTGTTACTGGTGCGGCAGGTCACATCTGAGCGTAAGCTCCTTCTATGTGGCAGCCTTCAGTTGAAGGCGGGCTCCTCCCGCACCACCCTACAGTTATTGGAAATGTCAACTAATTAGTTGACATTTAGATTACAACTGTGTAGTCTTTAAGTTAGGCGGCAGGTCACATCTGAGCGAAAGCTCCTTTTATGTGGCAGCACTCATTGTGAGTGTGGGATCCTCCCGCCTCAACAAAAACAATAAAGCAGCCCTCGGAGGCTGCTCTTTTTTTTATATAGGAATGAAAATATTTTTATAGTTATCTTTATTTATAAACGGATGGTAAAGCAATCCTCTCCATGCCCACTTTTCAAAGTCAAACTCACACCAATCAACAATATATTTAAAGCTACGCTTATAAGTAAAATTACTCGAAGAGCAGTTATAGATGCATAAATGGCTTCCACATTTTTTACAGGCAGCATTAACATTCAAATGATAATCAGTCATAGACTTCAGAGTTACACCTGATAAAAAGTCAGCAAGTCCCAGTATTGGATCTTCCTCTGGATTCATCCATTTTGGCTTTGAATGACGTGGATGTTCACCTGTTGAGTAACGTGTAACACTTGAAATATATGAACGAAGTGACTCTTGCGCTAGTGGATCGGTATTTCGATCAATAAATAAACGAGCTGTGGCTTTAGTTGACTTCAAAAACCAAGATAAGCGTTTAAACATAAGCCCATAGAGATAATTCATAAGTTTTGTTCGGTCAACTAAGCCAGGCCCCATTGTTTCGTGCTTATTACATATCACCTGCGAGACAATAAATTCTGGTCCATCTTCGTCGATCTTTTTAAAAAACCGACCAAGAATTTTATCGTCTCTTTTAACCCTTGGATTTAATTTCTTCCACTCTAAGGGTGGTCTCATTCTTAGTACTTTACGTTTATGATCAAGAAGCGTTTCCTTCAATGCCTCGTCATCAGTCTCTCTTACTAGAATAGCAGTAACAATATAGAAGTGGGTCGAACCATTTACCCAAGGAATAGCTTTGTCTCCTGATTCCTCGCAGTAAATATTCCATTTCGTCACGTTTCGGCACCTTCTCTCAAGATACCCCTAGTATATCTAATTCATCTACTATTTTACAACGAACATTTCATTCCCTCACATCGTGTTGAAGTTTTGATTAAAACGTTGTTAATTTGGTGTTGATTGGAATTACGGCCACGCTACGCTGTTGACTAGTATATTGATGCGGGTATGCAGTCCGCTAAAGTGGGATTTTCCGGTCTTTTATTTGTCGGTACAGCACTTTGGTCCATACCACATTGTAAGTATTTTCATAAGCCGCTTGTTGACTCCTCGTTGACCTCCTATATAGAAAAATACATCACCAGGGCGTACAAACCGCATGGCGATGTATTAATTGAGTGGTTACTGTTATCCTTATTTGCGTCCTTCTTCATCCCCGGTGGCGATGGAATTCTCCCCATAACTAATCCAATCACTCCAGCTACCCGCATACAGCTTCACCTTCGAGAATCCCGCTTCCTGAAGCGCGATCACGTTAGGGCAAGCGGTTACTCCCGATCCACAGTAGACGATGAGCGGCTTATCGCGCGGCAAGTCCTCGAACCGAGCTACCTGCCCCGCTTCATCCTTCCACCCGCCGTTCTCCCCAAGCGCGTCCTTCCAGAAGCGGTTAATCGCACCGGGAATATGTCCCGCAGCCTTATCCAGCGGTTCGACTTCGCCGCGGTAGCGCGGGGCTTCGCGGGAGTCGATCAGTACGGCGGAGCCGTCGGCGGCTGATACAATCTCCTGGACTTCTTCGACTTCGACCAGCATATTGTGCTGCACGGTGGCGAGGAATAGAGCCGGGATCAGCACTTTCTGCTCCGCGTTAACCAACAAGCCTGCCGCTTTCCAAGCGGAGAAGCCTTCGTCCATGACGTACGCTTGCTCGTGGCCGAGGTATTTCAGCAGCCACCATAGGCGGGAAGCCATGGCTCCGCCTTGGTCGTCGTAAGCGACGACGCGAGACGAGTTGCCGATACCGACGCGGCTCAGAGTCGCCGTCAGCTCGGCAACGTCCGGTAGCGGATGACGACCGCCATGGCCGTCGGGGGAGATCGGGGCGGACAGGTCCTTTTCTAGATCCAAGTACACCGCGCCGGGAATATGCGACTCCTCGTAAGCTTGGCGACCGGCATCCGGCTTGCCGAGCTGGAACCGGCAGTCGACGATGACGATGTCCGGTTCGTATAGTCTGGCGAACAACCATTTCATGGGTACGATATTCTGCATTACAGCGCCTCCGCATTCTACAAACGATCTCATGACCCCATTATCTCAGGACGAGAGAGATTCCGCCACTATCCCCGCCGACGGACCAACACTAAAAACAAACGATTAACCTGTTGAATATGTCTTATACCAATCTTGCAATTCGGTAATAGACTGAATCAACCTCAGAGAAAGGAGAGATCCTATTGGCGAATCGCGATGTGCGTCTAGCTCTTTGGTCCGGCACCAACTTTACCGTTAGGCGAATCCTGTTCAGGCGCGGAGGAATTGCCGTCCGCGATCTTGGAGCGTTCCGGTTTAACAATGCCCTCTCGAGCTTCCGGCTCAGCAATGTAGTGCAGCGCTCTCAGGTAACGCTTGTATTGTTCTCGGGAACGAACTTCCAGGGATCGTTCCGCGTGTTTCGCGGCAGCCAGAGCGTGGCGAACTTAGGCAATTTCAACTTCAACAACGTCACGTCTTCATTCATTCTGGTAGGCCGCAATCTTACGAACACCGAAATTTCCGTTATTCAAAGAACCGGCAATCCGCCTCGAGACATTCTCGTGGTTAGACAGTAACGGGTCGGCAACTGAATAGAATAAGAAAGCTGCCACTGAATCATGGCAGCTTTCTTGAATGGCTGGATCGATGGCGAAGCTATTCGCCATTCGTAAGCTTATATAACCGTACGATAGTGGACATGCTCATTTCTCTCGAATAATAAGTTTTAGGGCCGAACGAGTTGTCCCCTATACCCCGCATGATGTTGTTCTGCAGACAATAATAGACCGCTTCCTTCGCCCATTGCGACAATTGCTTATCATCCGCGAATAGAGGACCGGAATAGGAGTCGATGCGGCTATCAACGTCAAGAAACCGGGCCGTATTCGTCAAGATCAACGCGGCTTGTTCCCGGGTAATTAATCCGGAAGGGTCGAACTTTCCTCCCCCGACGCCATTGATGATTCCGGTTGCCGCAATGCGAAGAATGTCCGGGTCGTCCGTATCTAAGAACGGCTCGGCCGGTATTAAACCTCTATCCTCGACAACCTGCTCAAGAGTCTGCCCCGTCTTTTTCTCTATCAATCGCACAATCAATGCGATGAATTCTTCACGTTTGATATGGCTTTGGTACCGAGACTGCAACGAGACGGGTAACAATCCTTCTTGCTTGGCGTATTGGATATCCGAATTGGCCCATGAGGACGGGAAGGACGCCTCGGTTCCGGGAATCGCAACGTTATCCATTAACGAAATAGGCGTTGGATGCGACTCATAATCGAAAGATCCGAGCCCCAGTTCACCGGATGAATTCGTACCGAACCCCCATAGCGTGCCGTCGGACTTCAGAGCGATGGTATAAGCCCCTTCCGCCGTGACGTCTACGACGTCGTCGAGCGCCTTCTTCGGCGTTAACCTCGAAGTCTGCGTGCCGTCTCCTAACTGCCCCTTGCTATTGTCTCCCCAGAGCCACAGACTGCCATCCTTATTAATGACCGCCAAATGATTTCTTCCGTCGATTGTCCTCACGTCATCCATCAGCTTCGAAGGGGTGAACTGAGAGGTCACGACGCTTTGGCTTCCGTCCTTATAAGGATCGAACGCCCACGTTTCGTCTTTCCCGGTAAAAATAAGGCCGTCGCTGTTACCCCATCCCCAGAGCGAACCGTCTTTCTTAACTGCGTAGGCTTCCTGGCCTGCTCCGCGAACGTACGCTACGTCCTCCATAATAAGAATGGGTTTGAATACGTCCGGACTCTTGGTCTTGACCCCTAGTTCTCCAGAGTAGTTCTGCCCCCAACCCCATAAAGTACCATCCTCCTTCACGGTGTAGAAGGATTCAATGCCGGCGCTGATCTGGGTAACCTCGGATATCATTTTTTTAGGTTTAGACTCTCCGTAGATGTTGCCTCTCCACACGGTTCCGTCCGTTTTCAGCGCGATCCATTGGGTATACGAATTCGCCACTTCCTGGACGTCGTCCATCACCTTTACGGCTTGTCCGTCATCGTCGAATTTCCACATGCTATGATCGGATTTGATGGCGAAGCCGCTCCACCAATTGCCATAAACCCCGACAGCATTGTCCATTAATTTGGTTATCTTCGCTCTTTCGGGAGATTGGTCTCCCGCGGAATCATTGAATGTCCCTTTGCCCCAATACCATAAACTCCCGTCTTTCTGAATGGCGTACACGCGGCCATTGGCGCTTGCTAACGTTTCGCCGAACCGAGTAGCCGGCGCAGCCGAAGTCTCAAAGGAATAGAGGGAGAACACGATCATCAAGCATAATCCGAATGCCGTCGTTTTTCTAAGCATAGGTATCGAATCGCACCTCCGGTTAAGGTTAATAATCCCAGTCCGAACTATCGTATGTGCGGATTAACGTTTTCCCGGTGCCATCCATACGGATACGATATTCCGCTTTTTGCCCATCGACATCGTAGAACGTTTATATGATCCCGCTTTCGGATACCCCCACTAGATCCCTCGAGTTAATATCGCTAACCGTCTGGGCAAGAATATCCGATTCCGATTTGGTTAATCGGGGTTGATCCGCATACGCTCCGTTAGAGGTTGCAAGTATAAAGATCAGGCAGAGCATCGGAACCAAACTTAGCTTTCTCATCGTTCCTCCATCGATAATTGGATTTTATTCTCATATTACCATGGATTCTATCAAAATTAATTATATTTGTTAATCAGGTGAAATCGTATAAATAGGTTGCAAAAAAAACACCGCCAGAGCCTTCGGGCATCTTGGCGGCGTATTCGTCACTTTATTGTCGTTGTCTGGATCGGCTTCGGCTTCGGCTTCGCGTACATTCTATTGAATAGAATCGTTTGCACGATAATGAATATACCGCCAACCGCCCAATATAACGGCACCGCAGCCGGCATAGCCAAAGAAAACGCGCCCATCATGATCGGGGTTAACAAACCGATGAAAGCCATTTGTTTATTCGGATTATACTGAACCTGCGCCGAAACGGATTGCGACACGCGGAACTGAACGTAATAGACCGCAACGGCGATAAACGGCATAATCAAATCCTTGTCCCCCAGGCTAAACCATAGAAAATCGTGAGCGGCGATCTCCGGGGTACGAAGAATGGCGTAATAGAATGCGAGAGTGATCGGCCATTGAAGAAGCATCGGCAAACACCCTATGTTCAAGGGATTGAATCGGTGCTTCTGGTAAAGCTGCATCGTTTCGATTTGTTGCTGCTTTCGCGCTTCCGCGCTGACGTCGTTCTTGTACTTTTCTTTCAGCGCGTCCAGCTCCGGCTGGAATACGGCCAGCTTTTCCTTCATGGCCATCTGCTTCTTCGTTTGATTCAACATGAGCGGCAGGATTGCGAATCTGATGATTAAAGTCATCAGCACGATCGATAAACCGTAGTCTCCATGAAACGTATTCGCGAAAAATTCGATCAGATAGGAGAACGGATATATAAAATAGTGATTAAAAAACCCCGGAGAATCGGAATGAATCGGGTTAGACGGAGATGCCGTTGAACATCCGCTTAGCAGAATAACCGGAATAACCCCGATCAATAAGACAATAATGGGCTTCACCCATTTGCGAGACACCTTTTTCATTGTTGTCCTCCCTAATAGATAGCATGGAATATTGGCTTAGGGAAGGACCAAAGGCGTCTTCATCGGGTGCTTCTTTTCGTCTGACCGTACGTGCGATCCACCGCTGAATAACGTTGAATTGAGGCTGTCTGACGGGCACGAGCAAAGTCGAACCGACGGCAGCAACATCATGACTCCAACTTATCTGATGTCCAGTGAAATACGTGAAAGGAAGAAACACTAGAGAAGAGATAAGGCCAATCGAGAGTGCCAATTGCACCAATTCAAGAAAGTGCTCCAGCCGGTTCCACCTCCATTCGTGCAATGCTGGGAAGGTTGGACTTATTATATCATATTGCGGTAATCGTCCGAGTCAGCGTCCTCAAGACGAGAGCGGTTGCGCCGCTTTCTCCGCCTGGCGCTTCCTAGACGGTCGAGCCAGCAGTAACGCGCCGATAATAACAGCGAGCATGATGCCCGACATGGCGGCGAACAGCCAGCGCGTAGCGTCCGTGCCGTTCTCGTCGAAGAACCAGCCCGTGAATTTCGGCATGAGCGCGCCGCCGATGCCGCCGAACACCATCATGAGGCTGGTGATTTTCTCGGACATGCCCGGCACCGACCGGTTCACGAACACGATCGCGATCGAATACATGCCCGACATGACGAGCCCGGTGAAGAACGCGAGGACGAAGGTCGCGTTCACGCTCTCGATTCCGCCCATCACGACGAACAATACCGCGCAAGCAACGCAAGTAAACAGCATATATGTCCCGTTACCCCAGCGGTCCGCAATATGGCCGGACACGAGACGCCCGAGCACCATCGCGCCCCAATAGACGCTAAGCGACAGCGAAGCGGTAGATTCCGCGAGCCCGTTGTTCTGCACGAGCAGCGACGGCAAGTAGTGAACGATGCTCATCTCGAAACCGACGTACACCAAGAAGAACAGTCCGCCGCTGATCAGGATCGCGGCCATGCGCGACCGGGTTCTCGTGCTGCGCTCCAGGGCGGCGGCTTCCACGGCTTTCGTATCCGCCGGCTGATCCAGCACGCTAGGCCACCAGAAAATCCACAACAGGAGCGTAATTCCCGCCAGCGCGCTTACGAAGGCGAATGCCGTTACCCACTGGTCGATCGAGATCAGCCACGCGCCGACGAACGGCATCAGCAAGGCGCCGACGCCGAACGACACCTCGACGCGGCTCATGGCCACGTTCGCGTTGGCGCCCGCAGCGCCGATAATGAACGAAGCGACGACCGCTTCCGTCGTCCCGAAGCCGAGACCCGCGAACGGCCCCACCGTAAGCATGACTGCCCAAGGCGGCTGCATCACGTACACCAGCTCCGCGACCGTCATGATCGTCAGCGCGGATAGCAGCAGTCTCCGCTTCCCCAGCTTGCCGATCAGCCATGGCGTCAGCATGACCCCGAACATTCCCCCGAGGAATTGGTGCATGACGAGCTGTCCCCCGGCGCTGTAATCGATCCCGTAGTCCTGAACCATCGGTTCCATAACCGCGCCGACGACAAGCTGTCCGAGCCCGACGACGATGAATGCGATACACGCTAATATAATCAGACGAGGCATTTGGTTATTATTCCCTCCATAAGGTGCGTCTTTCCGTTATGCCCCCACATCATACCACTCTCGCCGAACTCTAACTATGCAGGATTGTGATGTATCTCTATCCGATCCTGTATAATGAATCATCATACACTAGGAGCCGAGCTCAAAAATGCAACTATACTCCATGACCGAACAAGAGGCGAAAGCCGTCACCGAATGGCAGTATCCGCCCCCCTACGACGTGTACCGTTGGCCCGCGTGGGACGACATGCTGCGCGAGGGCCGCGAGTTCGCCGACCCCGACATTCGCGCTGCGCAGTACTTATCCGTACTAGACTCACGGGACCGATCGCTTATCGGGTATGTGCAGCTTTTTCCGCTGGATCGCGCCATTCGCATCGGCATCGGGTTACGCCCCGACTTGTGCGACCGAGGACTGGGCACGCCGATCATTAAGCTTGCGGTAGCGGAAGCCGCCCGTCGGCAGCCCGAAGCCGAGATCGACCTTGAGGTCGAGCAATGGAACAAGCGGGCGATCCGCGCCTACGAGAAAGCCGGATTCACGATTACCGACGAATATGTGCGCAGAGCCACTCACGGCCCCGTCCAACTTTATTGCATGGTCTGGCATAACGCCCGGGATTAAGTCATACATGTATAATGGCCAACCAGAATCAGCTAGATAGCGTTAGGAAGTGTTGCCATTCATGGGGCGTATCCCCGCAAAGGAGGCAATTCCGAAGTGAAAGCGCTAAAGCTAGTGAGTCTGATTATTACCATCTTGGGCGGTCTGAATTGGTTATCGGTCGGTGCGTTCGAGTACGATGTGGTTAGCGAGATTTTCGGAGGGGCGGATGAGGTAGGCTCCAAGATTATCTACATTATCGTCGGAGTAGCCTCGATTCTGTCGCTTGCCGTGCTCAGGGACGTCGCGAAGGACGACTGACGATCCGCAGCAAGTGCAAAGGGGGTGTCCCCTAAGTACCCGCCTGGGGCTACCCAGGCGGGTTTTCACTTTCGACGATTTTTTTACAAAGAACGACATGAGATCATAAAACTCCGGAAAATGGATACGATGCAGTTGACAGCGGCGAAATTAGCGGCGGTGCAGACAAAATAGGATATAATGAGTACAACTATGACTTAATGTCGGACGGCGAACAGAAAAAAACAGCTCTACATGAGATGGGCCATGCTTTAGGCATTGGACATCATGATGCTGGACTTATGAAACAAGGAAAATTCTCAATGACAACAATCGATTCCCACACGCAAGATGATTACTTTGCGCTGTGGTCGAACTAGAAGGGATAATTGATGAAGAAGAAATTAATAGCTTTCGCTTCATTGCTTTCAATATTTGTAGTAGCTATTGCTTGTTACTACAGCTTAAACGACAGCAACGAGAAAGTATCAATCATTCACGGCGACTTCGCTATGGATGTCACGAAAAAAAATGAGGTTGTGGGTAACTCAGAAAATGTGTTTGTTGCAAAGGTAATCGAACAAGTAGGAAATGGAAATCCCTATAAAGGAGATCGTCCTTATTCACAATTTAAAGTAGAGATAATCAAAAATATTAAGGGTACATTAAAAAAGGATGTAATAGTAAACCAATCAATCGGTTACATCACGAATTCCGAGGGCGAACAAGAATTTATTAAGTATGAAGATCAGGAACTTCTTGCGCCAGGGAAAATCTACTTGTTTGCTACTATGCATGACGAAAGAATCGGTTGGCATAATACAGTTCCTGTATATGGTGAAGTAAAAATAAGTGAAGCAACGATGACCGAGGTAATAAAAGAATACACCGTTGCGCTCAAAAACCAAACTACATCGGATTTGGTGAAGAGACACAAGGAAAAAGATTTTGTAAACGGTTATCATCAAAACTGATTCGATCACCAACCTTTCGGCATCATTGATATCGTGACGCAAATGGAAAGTGACTGGATTGATCGCTATACACGATCAGTCCAGTCACTTCTTTTGGCTTTAATGGTCTCCTCAAAGAAATGAACTGTAAACTGCTATTAAACAGAAACCGCGCTCCCGAACTGCGCCGCGTTAAGCCGCGCATACGTGCCGCCCTTGGCGATGAGCGCTTCGTGCGTGCCGTCCTCCTCGATGCCTTCCTCGGTGACGACGATGATGCGGTCGGCGTGGCGAATCGTCGCCAAGCGGTGCGCGATGATGAGCGTCGTCCGGTTATGCGACAGCTCCTCGAGCGCCTGCTGAATCTGCTGCTCCGTCTCGGTGTCGAGCGCCGATGTCGCTTCGTCCAGGATGAGGATCGGCGGGTTCTTCAGGAAAATCCGCGCGATCGACAGCCGTTGCCGCTGCCCGCCGGACAGCTTGAGGCCGCGTTCGCCGATGAACGTGTCGAGCCCTTCCGGCAACGCCTTCAACATCTGCTCGAGATTCGCTTTGCGCGCCGCTTCCCAAATTTCCTCTTCGGTCGCACCGAGGCGTCCGTAGGCGATATTTTCGCGGATCGTTCCGTTGAACAAGAATACGTCCTGCTGCACGATGCCGATCTGGCCGCGCAGCGACTGCTGCGTCATGCCGCGAATGTCCATGCCGTCGATCGTGACCGCGCCTTCGTCGATCTCGTAGAATCGCGGAATCAAGCTGCACAGCGTCGACTTGCCCGCTCCCGAAGGGCCGACCAGCGCCACCGTCTCGCCCGCGCGAATCCGCAAATCGATGTTCTTCAGCACATGCGCGTGGTTCTCGTACCCGAACGTCACGTTCTCGAACGCGATGTCCCCTCTGAGGCGCTCCACTTCCACCGCATCCGGCGCGTCCTTCACGTCAGGCACCGTATCCATCAGCTCGCAGTACCGTTTAAAGCCCGCCATCCCTTTCGGATACAGCTCCAAGAGCGCGTTGATTTTCTCGATCGGCTTCATGAAGATATTCACGTACAGCAGGAACCCGACCAGCTCGCCCGGCGTCAGCCGGTTTTGGTACGTGTACCACGCGCCGAACACGAGCACAATGATCTGAATGAGCCGTGTCAACATATAGATGCTTGCCGACGTATAGGAGATCGTCAGGTACGAACTCAGCTTCGCGAGGCGGAATCCCCGGTTATTCTCCGTAAAACGCTCCATCTCGAACTTCTCGTTGCTGAACGACTTCACGACGCGGATGCCTTGGACGCTGTCTTCGACGCGCGCGTTCACTTCGGCGATCTGCTCGAACATCTTGGTCGCCGCTTTGTTCAGCTTCTGGTTGAAGTAGACGATAATCCAGGCGAGCAACGGAACCGCGACGAACGTAATGAGCGCCAGCTCCCAGTTCACCATGAACATGATGCCGAATACGCCCGCGAGCGTCATGAGCGCGATGAACAAATCCTCGGGACCATGGTGCGCCATCTCGCCGAGATCGAATAAATCGTTCGTCATCCGGCTCATGATCTGCCCCGTCTTCGTGTTGTCGAAGAACCGGAACGACAGCTTCTGCACGTGCTCGTACAGTTTGCGCCGCATGTCGGTCTCGATGTTGATCCCGAGCATATGCCCCCAATAGTTAACGATAAATTGCAAACCCATGCTGAGCAGGTACATCGCGAGCAGCGTCGCGCATACCCACGTGATCTTCCCCCAATTTTCCGTAGGAAGCAGCGTATCGATCATCCACTGAACGCCCATCGGGAACGCGAGCTCCAGCAAGGCGACCGCGATCGCGCAGCTAAAGTCGAGCATGAACAGCTTGCGGTAAGGCTTGTAGAGTACTAAAAAGCGACGCATCATTCCGAAAAACACCTCGACTTACTTGCGATATTCTAAGTATCGTAAGCCTTTGCGGCTTCGATGTCTAGTAGGGTGAGCCCGCCGGAGTGCCAGGTCGTCAGTCTCAGCGTCACTTTGCGATAGTCGACGGAGATGAACGGATGGTGCACCTGTGCCTCGGCGATGCTCGCCACCTTGTTCACGAACGCGATCGCCTCCGGAAAAGAGGGGAACATGTACTTTTTCGCGATCGTGCGGCCGTCCTCTTCCAGCTTCCAGCCTTGGAGCTCGCCAAGACGGGCTTGCAGTTCCTGTTCGTGTAGTAATTCGTGCTTGGGCATGCGTAGGGAATGCCTCCTTTATATGCGATCCGTTGCTCGCACTCGCGTTCCGTTAATAATAGAATAGCACGCGTACGCCGCTCAGGCCCGTTATTGTCGCTCTCTGCGACAATCTGGGGGCGCATGCGCCGATCCGACTCGTTATTGTCGCTCTCTGCGACAATCTGGGGGCGCATGTGCCGTTCTGGCCCGTTATTGTCGCTCTCTGCGACAATCTGGCGGCGCATGTGCCGTTCAGGCCCGTTATTGTCGCTCTGCGACAATCTGGGGGCGCATGCGCAAATAACCGCACCCCCTAGAGGGTGCGGTTTACTCGGCAGTCGCGGCGACCCGCTCCAGCGCCCCGTATTTACGCCGGTAGCGCTCCAATAGCCGTATCCACGAAGGCGCGAACGCCGTCAGGAAGAACACGTTGGCCACCGCGTGAATCGAATCGAACGGCAAGCCGAGCGCGTACTTGGCAACGACCGCGTTCCACGATTGCGTCTGCATCCATTGGTCGAGCGCGAGCGTCAAATTCATGATCCATCCGAAAATAAAGCCCCACGCAAGCCCGAACAAAGCGAGCGGAACCCGTCGTCTGCGCCATTCGCTGCGGTGCGCGAACAGTCCGGCCGTGTAACCGGCCAATCCCCAAGCGAACATCTGCCACGGGGTCCACGGCCCTTGGCCGAGGAAGAAATTCGATACGAGTCCAGCCGTCGCGCCGACCATCCAGCCCGCTTCCGCGCCGAACACGACGCCCGAGACGATGACGACGAACGTTACCGGCGTAAAGCCGGGGAGCAGCGGGGCGAACGGGATGCGGCTCACCGTCGCGACCACCGCCATAACGACGATCAGCATGAGCTCGCGGGCTTTGCGCTCGCGCCGCTCGAAACGCAGCGCGAACGGGATCATCGACAGCAGCACCAGCACGAGGCCGATGAGCAGCGAGTTGCCCCGCTCCAGCGCGACGTAAGCAAGCGCGACGTAGGCTGCGGCTATAGGCGCGATAAGCCATTTGGCGGATAGGTTCCTATTCATCGCGGCGTCACCTCCGCTGCTTGGCGTGTTGTTCCGTTGCCTGCGATTAGCCGATGGATCGGGGGCGCGTAGAACACGTTGCCTTGGAAGAATGGTTCGGGCTCGCCGTCCGCGACGATCTCCCCGTGGAACAGCAGCGCGCAACGGTTCGCGTAGGCCGCGGCGAATTCCACGTCGTGCGTCGCCATGAGCAGCGTCGTGCCTTGGCGGTGGATGTCGGCGAGATGGGCGCCGAGAGCGGCCTTCAGATACGGGTCGAGCCCTTTCGTCGGCTCATCGAGCAATAGCAACTGCGGCTGGCCGAGCAACGTCATCGCGAGCGCGCCCAGTTGCTGCTCGCCGCCGCTCAGATCGTGCGGATGACGTCGCAGCAGCTCAGCCAAGCCGAAGCGGCCGGCAATGTCGCGCGCGGCTTGGTCCGCATTCGCTGCCCCGGCGCGTGCTGCCGCCGCCGTCAGGTCGGCGAGCAGCGTCTCGTGCGCGTAGTGCAGCAGCGGGTTCTGGGCCAAGTAGCCGATGGCGGCGAACCTGGCCCTCGGTTTGAGACGGGCGAGCGGCGCGCCCTCGAGGCGGACGCTGCCCCGCAGCGGGTCGCGCAGCCCCGCGAGCAGCTGAAGCAGCGTCGACTTGCCGCTGCCGTTGCCGCCGAACAGCGCGACCCAGTCGCCGCGCTCGATACGCCAATCCAATCCCCGCAGCACGGCGGGGGATTTCTTGTCATAGGCGAAGAACAGCTCGTCGGCCCGGAGTATAGGAGGTGTCCCGGCAGCCTTATGGCCATTATCCCCTTTGGTCAGGGGAATTTCCGCATGCTGCCATTGATCGCTATCCCCTTTGCTCAGGAGAATTTCCGTGCTCTGCCATTGATCGCTATCCCCTCTGGTCAGGGGAACTCCCGCACGTTGTCGTTGACCGCTATCCCCTCCGCTCAGGTGCGTGACAGAAGAGGCCGAAGCCCGCACGCTTGCTTGCTCCGACACAATCCACGCCCGCGCCTCCTTCACCGTCAGTGGCGGCCGACCTAACTCGCCTGCATTATGCTCCAGCGCCCAGCGAGTAACCGACGGAAGCCAAGCGTCCCAATGCTCGTCTCGTCGCCGCCACGCTTCGCGCGCGAATGTCCGCGAATCGCCGTTGTAGACGATTCTTCCTCGCTCCATGCGGACAACGCGGTCCGCAATCGGAAGCAGATCGTCGACGCGATGCTCGCTCATGATAACCGTGATGCCCCACTCGTCGTTCAGCCGCTTGATCATCCCCAGCAGCTCCCGTGCCGCTAACGGATCCAATTGCGCGAGCGGCTCGTCGAGCAGTAGCACCCGCGGCTGCAGCATGATCGCCGCCGCCAAGTTCACAAGCTGCTTCTGCCCGCCGGACAGCTCATCCGTGCGCCTCCCGAGCAACGGCTCCAAGCCGAAGAAGCCCGACATCTCCGCGAGCCGCCGGCGCATCGCGTCGCGCGGCAAGCCGAAATTCTCCATGCCGAACGCCAGCTCATGCTCGACCGTATCCACGACGAGCTGATTGTCCGGATGCTGCATAACCAGCCCGACCTGCGCGGCCAGCTCCCGAGCAGGCCAGTCTTGCAGCGGCACGCCGCCGAGCGCGATCGCGCCGCTAACCCGACCGCCCGGCGATACCTCCCGCTTCAACAGCCGCAGCAACGTCGATTTCCCGCTGCCGGACGGTCCGCACAGCACGACGAATTCGCCGGGTTCGACCGCCAGCGAGACGGCGGAGATCGCCGGGCTAGCGGCATCCGGATAGGCGAAAGTCAATTGTTCGAGGCTAAGATGCGCCATGCTCTGCGATCCCTCCATTCCAAGCCTAGCGGCATAATAAGAAATCCAATATAGCCAACCATTGCCGCGACGTCTCCCGCCGACAACCGGAAGCTGCCTAGCCGAGGATAAATGTCCATGATCCCGTGGCCGCCGCCCCACGCCGCGACGACTCCGGCCGCGCAGAAGAGCAATCCGCCCAGCGTCCAGCCGTCCCGCGCCCGGAACCGGTAGCCAAAGTACGAGCTCCGCGTTCCCGTTCCGTACCCTCTTGCCTGCATCGAATCGGCCGTCTGAAGCGCATCCTCCAGCGCCCACGCCAGCAGCGTGACTACGATTCTCGCACCGTTCCTGGCCCGAACCGCCAATGGGCCTTCCGTAACCGTCACGCCCCGCGTTCTCTGAACGAGCATCAACTCTCCCATCCTTCGGCGAAGCCGAGGTACCAAACCGATGGCCATCATGGCGACGAGCGCAACCTTGGGAGATACCCTGGCGAACAGGAACAGGAACTTCTGCTCCGTCATGACCAAACGGTAGGAGACGAACAGCGTTAACACGAACACAATCGACATCGCGAGCGTCACCCCGTAGACGACCGATTCCAGCGTCAACGGCATATCCCCCCAATAGGCGATAACCGTCCGGCCCCTGTGAGACAGAATCGGATTCGTCACCAGGATCAGGATGAATCCGGCGACCATCGGGATGCTCCACTTGCGCCACTCCCGCCCCCCGTCCAGATGAACGTTCACGAGGATAGCCGCCAGCCAAGCCGCAGCGAGCAATACCGGGTGAAACAGCAACATGCCGAAGGTTATCCCCCCGGCATAGTAGACGAACACGACGGTCGGATGCAGCGACCGGAAGCCGAAGCCTTCGCTCATGGCGCAGACTCCTCTCCGGATGCGGCAAGCTCGTCGCTATTCACATAGATCCACTCGAGCCGATCTCCCGGCTCCAGCTCGTACACGCCCGCCCCTAGATCAGACACGACGCCGTTCACCCTGAACTTCCACCCGCTGGTCGGACCGTTGTCGAACTCGTACAGCCCGTCGATTCCTTCTATATAAGTGAACGCGCCGCTGCCCCGAATTTCGTAGGCCAGCCGGTGCGCTTTAGCTACCCGCTTCAGCACGGAGGCCGCGGTATCCCCGTCCTTCAGGTCCACCTGCTCGTTATCGACGATCGTACCCCATTCCTCATTCCCCATGATGGAAAATACAACTCTCTGCGCAACAGGCTCCGAAGGTTCCGCCGATGCCTCGACTTCCGGCTTTTCCTCGCCCGTGGCTGCCCGTCCTGAGCTTGGCGCAGCGGCGCTCGCGCTAGGCGCAGGCGATGCCTCTACTTCCGGTGTCTCCGCAGCGGCGGAGGAAGAAGCGACCGGCGATGCCGACGGAACGGCAGTCGCGGCGTCCGGAGCCGACGGCTTCGGCGATGCCGAGGCAGCGGCCGGGGGCGATGACGGACTTACGTCGTTGCCGTTAACGCCCGAACATCCCGCAAGAACGAACAATGCGATTACAATAGCCGCTAAACCGCGCAACGCTTTCATCGCTTCCCCTCCTTTCTTTCATCCTACTCTATGTTTAAGCCTTTTATTTCGCGAGATTGGCAACGAGAATGCGCGCGGAGATTACGGCCGCTTGCTCGCGCGTAAGCGTCGCTTTCGGCGAGAAGTTTCCTTCATACGCCGTCATCCAGCCGCCGGACATCGCCGCTTGAATCGATTCCGACGCGCCTGCGCTCGCTTTCTTCTCATCCTTCAGCACGATGGTCTCCGAAGCCTCCAGTTTCAGCGCTCTGGTCAGCAGCATCGCCGCTTGCTCGCGGGTCAGCGTCGCATCCGGCGCGAACTGCGTCTTCGACACGCCGCTCACCAATCCGGCTTTGACCGCTGCCGCGACTTCTTCGGCGTACCAAGCCTTCGCGGGCGCATCCTTAAACGGCGTCGGCGCAGCCTCGTCGGCCTTCAAACCAAGCGCCCGTACGAGCGCCGACACGAACTCCGCGCGCGTGACGGCTTGCTGCGGTTTAAAACCAGCTTTCGCGCTGTCGCCGACGCCTAGCATCGCGCCCGATGCTCTCGCGATGCGTACCGACGATAGCGCCCATGTCGCGACCGAATTCTCGTCCGAGTAGCTTCCGGTTACCGCCAGCGGCTGCACGCTGCGCACTACGTTAGGCGCCGCGTCTGTCGCGTAGCCCGTAACTTCGAGCCCGTAGAAGCCTTCTTGCACGCCTTTCAATACGGCCTTGCCGTTCGCATCGGTCACCGCCATGCTTGCGCCTGCCTTCACGGTTGCGCCGACCAGCGGCTGCTCCGGATCGAAGCCGCCCGTCTCCCAGTTCCACGGACGATTCGTTACTTTAACCGCAACATCCTGTCCCGGCAACGGCCGGGCGGGGCTCACCGTAACCGGCTCCGCGAGCTTCGTTGCGTCCCCGCCGTAATAGACGACAACTTCGTCTCCGTCTTCCAACAGGTACGAATCGATACCTACGGAAGGATAAATCCACTGACCGCCGCGCAATACCGCATAATACCATCCGTCAAACCCGCCAAACTTCGCAATGGCCACTCCGCCGATCGAATCGATTATGCTGCCGAAATCCATCTTATTCACATGGTATTCGACGCCCTTATCTTTCAGCAAAGCTTCCACCGCTTCAAGCGCAAGACCGCCGCTTGCCTGACCGGAAGCGATAACGCCAGCATCGCCCTCTACCCGCACGTTCACATGCTTCGTATAAGAATCGACGTCCAGCTTGGATTCCCAAGCGACATAAGCCGGCGCCTTGCCGTTCGCGTACCCCGTCACCTCGACGGCAACGGTTCCAGCATCGTGCAGCGTCAAGCTCGCAAAGCCCTTGTCGTCCGTAACCGCGACCTGATCGCCGATCTTAACCGTCGCATTCTCCGCCGGACTTACGACCGTTTTGCCGCTTTCCCAATCGTACGTCTCTTTCTCGACCTTCACGGTCACCGGCAGATTCGCTCTCGGCATCGCCGGCTCGAACGCCACGGAATGAATGAGCTGCGTGCCGACGTCTCCGTAATAGACGTGAATTTGATCTCCGGCTTTAAGCGAGAATGTCGCCATGCCTTCCATGATCGTAACCCACGAGCCGTCGCGTTTAACCGCGAAGTTCCAACCATCAAAGCCGCCTAGCTCGCCGTTCTTCAATCCGGCAACCTCGGTCACATAGAATCCGAGCGACGGATCCCGCGTAACCGTATATTCCGTACCCGCGGCCTTCAATACGTTCACAAGCGCCTCGAGCGCCGTCTTCCCCATCGCCGGCCCGCCTGCCAGCGTGCCGTTCAACCCCGTTACCTCAACCGAAGCTTTTCCCGAAGCTCCGACTCCCGCGCCCGCATACAATCCCGGCAGACCGTCCATCCAGCGGTCGACTGCCGCAAGGGCGAGCATCGCGTTGAACGTTGCCATCGTGTCCGCTTTGCCGCCGGCCGTATGCGCGAACCGTCCGTCCGCCAAGCGGAATTCCAGCAACCGCGCCAGCGGCGATACGCCGTTCTTCACGAATCGCGCGTCGTTCGCCGGATCGATGCCGAGCGAGGTCAGCGCGATAATGACCTGCGCCGAGCTTTCGCTCGATTCCGTCGGCTTGCCGAAGCCTCCCGTCGCCAACTGGGCCGAGGACAGCCAGGCTAGCGCCGCATCAACAGCCGCCTTAACTTCCGTACGATCTTGATATGGCGCAAGCGCCGTCAGCACGATACCCGTTACGTCTACGTCGCTCTTGCCTGACGCAAGAGACCAACCGCCTTCCGCGCCGCGATTGTCGATCAGCCACTCGATCAGCTTATCGCGGGTCCATGCGGCATCTTGACCGGGCTCGTACCCCGTCGCATCGAACGCCATTAGCGCGTACGCCGGAGCGTTCGGTCCTTGCGCCGTCATTTTCCCGAATGTCGCGATTGTATCCAATAGGTTAACCTTCGCTGCTCCAATGCTCGTCGCGTCTCCGCCGCTGGCGTTAACCGCGAGGGCAACGCGGGCGTAGTCCGTAACTAAGCGAAGGCTTCCGTCCGTCACGCTTTTCTCCGCAACCTTCATATACCGGTCCGCGATCGGCTTGCCCGAGCGCGCCATCCCGAACGCGGTCCATTCGCCGGCCGGCTCCGTCTGCCCCAATAACTCCTGCAGTTGACCCAAAGCCTGCGCGACCTGCGCCTTCGTCGGAGCCGCATCAACGCCCTCGGCATGCGCGCTTCCAGCGAATGCGCCTAACCCGCCCTGTAATACGACCGCCAAGGCCAGCACGGCGCTCAGCCATACTCGCCGCATTCTACCCATCGTCCCCCGTACTCCCGTTCCCAATCCGATCTCCTCCTCGATTCGCTCCGTCTGCCTCGACTCAACCGCATCTAAGCAACCCTCGGCTTCCCATATCCGTAACAACACAAAAAGCATCCCCCGTAAGTCAGAGGGATGCTTGCGTGAAGGCATACGCATCGTACCGCGCATCATACGCGGACGGCAATCGAACAGCCCGCTAAGGACTCTTCTTGCCTCGTGCTTCGCCGCTATCGCCTGAGCCGCATGATTCTGCCAGCCTAGTGATCGCGGCGAATGCCGCCACACCTCCCCTATTCCTCGTAGGTTATCGGGTGTTTGTCGAAAACAGGCAGGTTTCCTGGCTCCTGGATCATCGCTTGCCGGGCCTTCCCGCTCGCGTCGCTAGACGCGCGCAGTGGCTAATCCGGTTCGCTCCCCATGGTCAGTGGCGGGACCGCGTCGGTTTTGCACCGAACTTCTCTATTAAGCTCTTGCGAGCACCTGTTTTCCGCCGAATTCACTTGTGTTGCCATCTTATCATGCGGGCTTGGCACTGTCCATAAGCCCGCGCTCGGTAATAAATGCTGAATCGCGCAGAAAATCTAGTTTCCCTCTAAAGCTTTGCCCGCAATCTGTCGATAAACCTAATAACGTGTCGCTTCAACCGCGCGTTCTCTACTTGTCTTTCTTTTATCCTTACATATATGGGGTGTACCATGAAAAACTCAACAATCTTGGGGTTAACGATCGGTATTGCGGCTCTGATCTTCGGTATGTTTCTTAAAGGAGCGCCGATTATCAGCCTCGTTAACAATCCGGCAGCGTACGTCATCATTTTCGTCGGAACTGCCGCTTCCATTCTCGTGGCGTTCCCTATGTCCGATCTGAAGAAAATTCCGAAGCTACTTAAGATCACGTTCGTCGAACCTAAGCTACTGCCGCGCGAACAGCTCATCTATATGTTCATGGAATGGGCGACGATCACCCGCCGCGAAGGCTTGCTGGCGCTCGAAGCGCGCGTCGAGGAAATTCAAGACGACTTCCTGAAGACGGGCATGCGCATGATCATCGACGGCAACGACCAAGACTTCGTCCGCGACGTTCTCCTCGAGGACATCTCCGCGACCGAAGACCGTCACCGTTCCGGCGCCCAAATCTTCTCCCAAGCGGGGATGTACGCGCCGACGCTCGGGGTACTCGGCGCCGTTATCGGCCTGATCGCCGCGCTGCAGAACCTTGACGACATGAGTAAGCTCGCCCATGCCGTAGCCGCCGCGTTCGTCGCGACTTTGCTCGGTATTTTCAGCGGATACGTGCTGTGGCATCCGATCTCGAACAAGCTGAAGCGTCTGTCGAAGCGCGAGATCGACCTGAAGCTCATGATGGTCGAAGGCTTGCTGTCCATCCAATCCGGCGTATCCACGATCGCCATCCAACAGAAGCTTATGGTATTCCTGACTCCGACAGAGCGCCTAGCTTTCAATGAGAAGGAGGACGGACAAGGTGAGCAGAAAACGGCATGAGCACCACGAAGAGCATGCGGACGAATCCTGGTTGCTTCCCTATTCCGACTTAATGACGCTGTTGCTCGCCTTGTTCATCGTGCTTTACTCGGTGAGCGCGGTGAACACGTCCAAGCTCGAGGAGCTTAGCAAAGCGTTCAAATCCGCCTTCAGCAGCGGCGTCAGCGTATTCGAGAACTCGTCGATTACCGACGATTCCGACCGCGTCCGCCGTTCGGAAGATATCAGCTCGCGCAGGGATAACACCAAGACGCGCGCCACGCTTCAGCAGGAGGAACAAGCGAACCTTGAGCACCTGCAGCAGCAACTCAAAGAATACATTCAAGCGAACGGACTATCGTCTCAGCTGGATACGCAGCTGAACCAGTCGCAATTGCTGATTACGATCCGCGACAACGCGCTGTTCGCATCGGCCAGCGCGACCGTGAAGCCCGAGGCGCAGAAGCTAGCCGCGGCGATCGCCCAGATGCTCGTCGGCTATCCCGACTTCGAGATCCAAGTATCCGGGCATACCGACAACCAGCCGATCAATACGGCCGAATTCCCGTCCAACTGGGAGCTCAGTACCAAACGCGCGACGAACTTCATGAAGATTCTGCTCGAGAATCCGAAGTTCGAACCGAAGCTATTCAGCGCGACAGGGTACAGCGAATACCGCCCGGTCGATTCGAACGATTCGGTGACTGGCCGCGCCAAGAACCGCCGCGTCGAAATCTCGATTCTGCGGAAGTACGTCGAACCGGACGACACCGGCGCGAATCAAATTTCCGTTCCAGATACGGCAGTCGCCGCCGCGCAATAAGAGAACGCAAAAGCCTTCAACCCGCTAACGAATCATAAAGCGGATTGAAGGCTCTTCTATTGCCGTTATGAATTAATCCAAGTTCACCGTCTTCTTGCCCGACAGTTCGATCGAACGCTTCACCAGCATCGCCATCGCATCGATGCTATGCGCCTTCGCCGCTTCGCTGATCGCGATGCAGCTTAGCTCCGTGCACGCGAGAACGACGCACTGGCACTCGCCGCGCTCGATCAAGTCGAAGATGATCGCCTCGAGCTTGTCCGGGCTCACGTTGTTGTCCCGCTTCACGTCCTCGTAGATGATCCGCATGACTTCGGCTTGCATCGCGTCGTCGATATCGTGGTACCGCATGCTGTACTTGGCGCACGTGTCGCGGTAGATACCGCTGCGAAGCGTGCCGTTCGTCGCGAGCACGCCGACCTTGCTGCCCGTCTCGTACCGGCGCGCGATCTCCCGCAGCGTCTCATCCACCATATGGATGATCGGGATGCTCGTCATCGCCTGCATGTCTTGATAGAAGTAGTGCGAAGTGTTGCAAGGAATCGCGATGTTCGCGACGCCTACGTGCTCGAGCAGCCGAATATCCTTCTCTACTGCGCTAAGGAAGCGAACCTTCTCTCCCGATAGAATCACTTCCGTCCGATCCGGCAGCGACGCATGGTTCAACACGACCATATCGATATGGTCTTGATCCCGTACGGCCGCCGTGTGGTCGACGAGCTTATCCATGAAGACGGCGGTCGCTTTCGGCCCCATGCCGCCTATGATGCCTAACCGTATCTGTTCCATCGCTTAACCTACTTTTCTGGGCGCCGGTACGCGCAAGCTTGCGGCGCCTTATTTGCGGAGCAATAGCTCGCGGGCGATCGCAGCGCCGGGATCCATCCCTTGGCAGCCCGCCAGCAACACTAAATCTCCTCGGCCGGCGCGGTTAAGCGCATGAGCGATCGCGTCCGGCAGCTCGTCGTACAGGTTGACTTTGACGTTGGCGGCCCCCATCACTTCCAGGAACACCCGCTCTTCCTCGTCCGACACTTTATCCTTGGACGTCACGTGCGACACGCTCTTCGTCGCCGTAACCTCGTTAAGCTCCAGCCGTTTCAACCACTCCACGATCGCTTCGGCGTTCTCGCGGTTGACCGTCACTCCGCGGTCGCCGCGAATCGCGTACACGAGGTGCAGACGCTCGTAAGTCATGAACCGCAACGTCTCGAGCGTCACGTTGATGTTGCCCGGATTGGCGAAGTGATCGTCCATGATCGAGAATTCGCCTTCGTGCACGAACTCGAACCGGCGCTCGACGCCCTTGAACTCCAGCAGCGTCTTCTGAATCGTCTCGATAGATACGCCGCACAGCAGCGCAATGATCGTCGCCACCATCGAATTATAGACCGAGTGCAGCCCCGGCACGCCCAGAGATACCTCGAATTCGCTCGGCGCGAATTCGACTCCGTTCACGCTGAACGGCTTCACGATTTCGAACTTGAATCTCGCCCGGCCCGTGGACAGATCGAGATCCTTGCAATGGATATGCCCTTCTCTGCTCTTCACGCCGAAGGTGATCACTTGCGCCTTCGTCTCCTCGACCAACGATGCGGAGTACGTATCATCGAGGTTAAGAATCGCCGCGGCATGCGAGCCCGCACTTCGAATCAAGCTGGATTTCGCCTCGAAATACGCCTCGAACGAGCCGTGCGAGTCGATATGCTCGCGGCTCACGTTATTCAACGTTACGATGTCGTAGTCGACCTGCTCGACCCGATGCGTCTCAAGCGCGGCGGACGACACTTCCATGCACACGTGGGAGACGCCGCGGTCGACCATCTGGCCTAGATACGCCTGCAGATCGAGCGATTCCGGCGTCGTCAGCTCGGCGGGAATCGACGTGTCGTCGATCTTGATGACGACGGTGCCGATCAAACCCGTCTTTAATCCATGATTCTCGAGCATGGCGTTCGCCATGTATGAGGTTGTCGTCTTGCCGTTCGTCGCGGTAATGCCGATCATCTTCAGCTTGTCCGCGGGACGTCCGTAGAAGGCAGCGCCTAGCTGCGCCAGCGCGATGCGGCTGTTCGCCACGCGGATTTGCGGAATGGCGACGTCGTCTTCGTATCGCTCGACGATCGCCGCCACCGCGCCGTTCGCTGCCGCGCTCGCCAAATATTGATGCCCGTCTACCTTGTAGCCGGTGACGCAGACGAACACTTTACCCTCGGTTGCTTTCTTGGAATGATAGGCGATTCCCGACACCTGTATATCGATTTCGCCGCGCGAATCTATCGTTGCAATCGATGCGAGAAGCTCCTTGAGAGATGACATCTTCGCTTAACCCCTTCCTAGAACCTCTATCTCGCCGATCTCCGCATATACTTGCCCGCCAGGAGGCGAAGGAAGGTGAAGTACGGCTTCGGATCGCTCCAGCTCCAGATCGCGTGCGCTTTGCGCTTGAAGAGCGAGCGGAACACCTGCCCGAACGTTAGCTGCTTCGTCTTCAGATACCCTCTGATCGCCAGCAAGTCTTCGTACGCGTACCAGAACACGATGCCCGTGTCCTTCTCGATGGCGGACGGAGGCAGCGGATTGCCGGTCAGCTCGCGGTAAGTGATGTACGGAATATTAAGTCCCGCTTTGTAGATCAAGTTGTTGAAGTTCGTAATCCGGACGTTGATCTCGATCAGATAGAATCTGCCGGTCTCCGCGTCCTTCTTGAATTCGATCTCGGCGAACCCTTTGAACCCGACCTTCTCGAAAAAGGGTGCCCCGATCTCGTAGAGCTCGGGTACGTATTTCTGCCCCGTATAGACGGAAGCGCCGAAGTTGATCGGATATTGGCGGTACTTCCGGGCGGTCATCCAATGCGCGACTTTGCCGTCTTGGTTCATGTACGCGTCGAACGTGTACATGTGGTCGTCGAAGCCCGGGATAATACGCTGCACGATAACTTCCAGCCCGGCCGCGTGGGCTTGTCCGACGGCATCCAAGAGCTCCTGCCGATTCGCGACCTTGAACAGCTTCTTACGGAATTTGGCGACGAACGCCGGGGAATCGGTAGGTTTGACGATACAAGGATAATGAATGATCCGATCGACTTGCTCTAAGTAATCTTCGTCGGTGACGCGAACCGTCTCCGGCGTCGGAACGCCGAGGTCGCTTGCGATCTTCTGAAGCGTCTCTTTGTTCATCAGCTTCGTGTAGAGACCTTGCTCGGTCTGCGGAATCAAGTAATATTCCTTCAGCTCGTCCAGATGAGCATCGATCACTTCGACATAGTTATCGTGGCAGGGAATAAGGACGGGCTTGGCGCTTTGCTTGCCGGCGTATTCCTTAAGAAAACGAATGAAGCCTTCCTCGTCTTCCTTATAATAAGGAGCGATCAGCTTCTCGGAACAGTATTTGGATTGGAAAGCGTACGTATTCTTGTCTGTATAATCGACTCCGACGGTATGTACGCCTTGCTTGCCTAGACAACGAATGGTGCTTAACCCGATATAATAATTGCACCCTAGAATGACGGCCTTGTTGCTCACCATTAAGCACATCCCGATTGATTGATTCGGTTCGCTAGCGACCCGCGGAAGTTCTACAATATCCTACAAAAGTTCATCCCAATTTTACTTGATGAACCCGTATAATACAAGCTTCCGAAGGCATGGAGAAGGCTCCTGGTACCCGATCTGCGAGGCGCGAATCAGGCGAACGAGAGCGGGCGATGCGGTTGCGCTTATTCCGTTCCCTGCTTCTCCATTCGGCGAAGCAACGCCGCGAGCTCTCCCCAAGTGACTGTACGTTCGGGATGCGGCGACGGGACCGGGAGAAGCCCCCGTTCCTTAAGCCATATCATCTCTTCGCCATGGATCGACGACCAGTCGGATGCTTGCCCCCTCGCGACTCTGCCGCCGATTCGCAGCCGAATCTCTTCGCCCCGTTCCCGTTCGAGCTCCTCTTCCGCCACCCTGAATACCTCTCCTTCCCCGTGCCATTCCTTCATATTGCGCCAGATCGCCACGATGTCCTGACCGTACCGGTCGCCTCGTTCCGACCATTTGCCGTTTAAGTCTTCCCAGCATGTCACCGTGCCTCGCCAGCCCGCTCGCCGAAGCAGCTCCTCGTCTTGGGAGTCCGCCTGCGATCCGTCACCGGGCATCGGCTCTCCTCCGGCGAACGCATACAAGATTCGCATCAGACGTTCTACGGCTTGTTCGTCCGCCCAATGTTCGAGCATGAACGGTGACCACGACGGACCCGATTGCGCTCTCGTCCATGCTCTCGTCTCGTATACCATCTGACAGAAGACGACGTCGCCTCGAAGTCCGTACCGTCCGCCTACGCGAAGGTACAATTCGGCCAGCGTCGGCGCTTTCGCATTTCTCCTTCTCAAATAAGCATTCATGCGTTCCGCGGAGCACCTCGCCTGGCCGAGTAGCGTAAGCTTGCCCGTCGGCTCGAGATCGGGATGCCGGCGAAACGCCTGGCTGACTAACGCCATAATCCGTCCTCCTCGTTTTATATTGAATCTTCGTCGGGTAACGTTGCGTGGCAACGCTATTTCGACTCTCCACCGGGTGCGCGCCTCAGTAACGTTGCGTGGCAACGCTATTTCGACTCTCCACCGGATGTGCGCCCGAGTAACATTGCGTTGCAACGCTATTTCGACTCTCCATCGGGTGTCTGCCGCAGTAACGTTATGTGGCAACGCTATTTCGACTCTCCACCGGGTGTCCGCCCCAGTAACGTTGCGTGGCAACGCTATTTCGACTCTCCACCGGGTGTCCGCCCCAGTAACGTTGCGTGGCAACGCTATTTCGACTCTCCACCGGGTGCGCGCCTCAGTAACGTTGCGTGGCAACGCTATTTCGACTCTCCACCGGGTGTCCGCCGCAGTAACGTTATGTGGCAACGCTATTTCGACTCTCCACCGGGTGCGCGCCTCAGTAACGTTGCGTGGCAACGCTATTTCGACTCTCACCGGGTGTCCGCCCCAGTAACGTTGCGTGGCAACGCTATTTCGATTCTCCATCGGGTGTCTGCCGCAGTAACGTTATGTGGCAACGCTATTTCGACTCTCCACCGGGTGTCCAATGGCCCAACTCACTCACCCTTAAAGTTTGTCCTCTATTACTCTATTCCGCATGCCGGATAGGTTTGACCTTAATTTCCAACCTGTTACAATGAAATGGAGTTATTCACGCCCCGGATAATAAAATGTGCACAAATCTGTGGACAACCGCCAGGTTATCCACAGATTTGTGCACAGCATGTTAACAACGAATGCATGTTCGGTTGTGGGTAATGTTGAAGGGAGTGTTCTCGATGACAGAAGACGAACGTTGGATGCATGAAGCGATCCAGCAGGCGCGTCTTGCCGAAGCGATAGGAGAAGTGCCGATCGGCGCTGTGATCGTCAAGGACGGCGTCATCGTCGGCGCAGGGCACAACTTGCGCGAGACGGAGCGCGATCCGACGGCCCACGCGGAGATGATCGCGATTAAGCAAGCCAGCGAAGCTTTACAAGCGTGGCGGCTGCTCGGGTGTACGCTATATGTTACCTTGGAGCCTTGTCCGATGTGCGCGGGCGCCATTCTGCAATCGAGAGTCGAACGCGTCGTCTACGGAGCTTCCGATCCGAAAGCCGGCTGCGCTGGGACGCTGATGGATCTGCTGCAGGATACCCGGTTCAATCATGTGTCGCCCTGGGAATCGGGCGTGCTTCGCGAAGAGTGCTCATCGCTGCTGACCGACTTCTTCAGACGCCTCAGAAGCCGATAGCATCGTAACGGCAGACAGGCTCGCCGCGCGCTTGCATTCCGCTTCTTCCTTGCGAATCCGTTGAAGTTGGACGATGAGTCGGTCCGCTTCCTCGCTGACGGCTACAATCTCGGGATCGGTCAAATTGCCTAGGTCGTTGGCCATTTCACACAATCGACGTTGCAGCAACTGGAGGCGATGGATCAGTTGTGATGTCTCCATATGGGGCTCCCGACCGCTCCTTTTCTTGTAAAATTCGTAAGCTTTCGTCATACATTGCTAGAATCATTAATCTCTATTCATTATAAGACAAAGTTTTTCAGAATTTTGTAGAAACCTGTCGAGGATTTCCTATTTATTCAACTTATTTTCCGACAAATATTGGGAAAATAGTACCAATTGCAATACTATATATCCGGTAAGTCCATTAACCTCTATCTATATCTAGGGAGATTGAAGCCATGACGGCGCGTATTTTATTGGTAGAAGATGACATATCTCTGCATCGCGGAATCCAGTTTACGCTGCAGCAAGAAGGCTTTGACGTACGCAGCGCCTATAGCTTGGAAGAAGCCAGGCTGCAGCTTCGCGGCGAGGCGTTCGACCTCGTGCTGCTCGACGTTCATTTGCCCGACGGCAACGGGTTCGACTTCTGCGCGGAAATCCGCCGGACGAGCGACACTCCGCTTATTTTCCTGACGGCGAGCGATCAAGAGTTCGACATCGTCCACGGTCTCGATATCGGAGGGGACGACTACATCACGAAGCCGTTCCGGCTGCGGGAGTTTCTGTCTCGGGTGCACGCCGTGCTCAGACGCAGATCCCCGGCCGCTAAGCGCGAGGACGATAGAGGCACGTTGGTATCGGAGGGACTGACCCTCCATCTCGGCGAGATGCGCCTTGAGAAGGACGGACAAGACGTTCCGCTCAGCATGACGGAATTCCGATTACTCTCCTTGTTCATGGCGCACCCTCGAGCCGTTCTCTCAAGGGATCAAATCATTCAGCACGTATGGCCGGACGGAGCGGAGGTGCTCGACGATAATACGGTCGCCGTCAACGTGCGCAGGCTTCGGGAGAAGCTCGAGGATAATCCCCAGCAGCCGCGGCGGATCGTTACGGTTCGGGGGGCGGGATACCGATGGAACGGATAAAGCATCCTAAGCTTAACTTCCCGTCGATGTGGCGTAATACGTCGGTCCGGAGATTGGCTTGGGCGATACTCGCGCTAACGATCATCGCTTGCTCCGCCTTGGCGCTGTACGCCGGCTTGGCGACGGAACGGCTCAAGCAACGCTGGCTGGAGCAGGAATATGCCATCGCCGGCGCCTTGTCTCGAGATCATCCCGAGCTCGCGCAGCAATGGGCGACGCTGCTCGCCGAGCCGCCGTCGGCGCAAGGGATCGAAGACGGCAAGCGCTGGCTGGAGCAGTACAGCGTAACGCCGCAGCTGTCGGCGAGGTGGCTTCCCGTCCTCGACGACTTCCAATCCTGGAGCTTGATCCTTCTGATTCCCGCTGCTTTGCTGCTCCTGGCGCTGCTCTCCTTGTGGCTGTTCCGGGAATCCAGAAACCAGCTCAAGACGCTCAGAAGCTTGGCTCATGCGCTGGACGACACGGTTAAGCACAATCTTCCGATGGCCGAACGATACTATGGCGAAGGGGAGCTCGGCTTGCTGGCGAACGGCGTGCAAGAGCTGTCCTTGCGGCTTCGGGAGACGATCGAACAGTTGAATCGCGACAAAACGTTCTTGAAAGATACGGTCGCGGACATCTCGCATCAATTAAAAACGCCTCTGGCCTCCTTGATGATCTACATCGAGCTGCTCGCAAGCGGGAAGACCGATCCGGCTAACGCCGCGGAATTCCTGGCGACGTGCCGGCGCGAGCTCGATCGCATGGAGTGGCTGATCTTGACGCTCCTGAAGCTGGCTCGCATCGAAGCCGACGCGCTGGAGCTTCAAGCCGTGCCCGCGCGGTTCTCGGACACGCTTAGCGCAAGCTTGCATGCCGTGGAACGACTGGCCGAGGAACGCAGGGTGGCAATCGATCTGGTCGGGCATGACCCGGAGTTGCTCATTCCCCACGACTCCCACTGGCTGGCCGAAGCGATCTCCAACGTGCTGAAGAACGCCGTCGAGATCAGCCCTTCCGGCAGCCGGATTACCGTGAGCTGGGAACGGACGCCGATCTTCGTTCGGCTGAAGATCGCCGATCGCGGACCGGGCATACCGGAACAGCATCTCCCCCATATTTTCAAAAAATTTTATCGGACCTCCTCCGGAGGAAGCGGCGTCGGATTAGGGCTGCCGCTGGCCAAATCGATCGTCGAGAAACACGGCGGCGTGCTGTCCGCGGGCAACAGTCCCGGAGGCGGCGCCGTATTCTACCTCACGCTCCCGCTTCAGCCCTGGCTTACGAACGACCCGACCAACCTTACAAAACTGTAATCTTGCACGGCGGTTGCTTGTAAGGTTGCGCCGATATACTGGGTTCAGTATTAGGAGAACTCGGCGGACGATATCCGCTTAGGCTCCTTGAATCCAATTTCGGGAGGAATCCATTCCTTTATGAACGTGATAACGGTTGATGGACTAAGCAAGTCCTACGGCAAAGGAACCACGAAGGTGGATGCGCTGTCCGGCGTCTCCTTCTCCATTAAGCAAGGCGAATTCGTCGCCGTCGTCGGCGCGAGCGGCTCGGGCAAGAGCACGCTGCTGCATCTGCTCGGCGGCCTGGACCGCCCGACGGGCGGGCACGTCCATATCGACGGGGAAGATCTGTACGGGCTGAAAGAGAAACAACGCGCGATATTCCGCCGTCGCAAAATCGGGTTTATATTCCAATCCTACAATCTCATTCCGGTGCTGAACGTCGAAGAGAACATTCGGCTGCCTCTGCTGCTCGACCACCGCGAGCCGGATAGAGCTTACGTTACGGACCTCATTCGCACGCTCGGTCTCGAAGAACGCCGCAAGCATCTGCCGTCCGAGCTGTCCGGCGGACAGCAGCAGCGCGTCGCGATCGGCCGGGCGCTGGCCTACCGTCCGGCAATCGTGCTGGCGGACGAACCGACCGGCAATCTGGACAGCGCGAACGGCCGCGAGGTGCTCGAGCTGCTTAAGATCGCCGTGCGCCAGTTCCATCAGACCGTTATCATCATTACGCACGACATGAACATCGCGGCGGAAGCCGACCGCGTTCTGAAGCTGCAAGACGGCAAGCTCGTCAGCGATTCGCATGTTCAAGCCGGGGCCGGCAGGAGGAGCGTATGAGAAGCTACGTCGCGCTTTCCGGCAGATACTTGAAGCAGCAGAAGCGCAGAACGCTGCTGACGATTATCGGCATCATCCTGTCCGTCGCGCTGATCGGCGCGATCGGGACGATGGGCCAAGCGATTAAAGACAACATGATCAGCAACGCGAAGTACGAGGACGGTTCCTTTCATTTCGGGTATCTTACGGCGGATATGATGCTTGCGGAGCAGCTTCGGAACAACGTACTCGTCGACCAATTAGGCGGCATGCTCCAGGGTCCCGAGACGAAGCTGTCGGAGAACGCCTCCGCTTATATCCATGGCGTCAATGCGGACGGTTTCGACTTGTTGCCGATTCACCTGGAACAAGGGCGCTACCCCCAATCGGACAGGGAGCTTGTCGTCGAGCAATGGCTGCTCGAGGGGTTGCAAGGCCAACCTGCGTTGGGCGGCAAGCTTACGCTGAACGACATAGAAGGCAAACCGCGCGAATACACGATCGTCGGCATCTTGAAAAATCAACGAAAAAGCCAGATCGAACAAGCGTCCAAGGTGTTCTCGCTTCTTGACGAGAACGCCGAATCGACGAAATCGGCGACAAACCTGCAGCTCTTCGTCACCTTAAAGCCTGGGGTAGAAATCAAAGACGAATTGGTCCATTTCGAGCGTCTCGACGATAAATTCGAGACGAACCGCGAGCTTCTTGCCCTGATGGGCCAATCCGCCGACAACAGTCTGAACAAAGCGCTGCTTATCATTTTCGGAACGTTGATCGGACTTGTCGTGCTTTCGACGATCGCCGTTATCTATAACGCCTTCCACATCGCCGTGCTCGAGCGCATTCGCCAATTCGGCTTGCTGCGCACGCTCGGAGCGACGCCGAGACAGATTCGCAATCTCGTCCTGCGCGAAGCGACCATGCTATCGCTGATTGCCATACCCCTCGGGTTGGCCGTCGGGTGGGGAGGTCTGTGGCTGGCGCTGTGGCTGATGATCAAGAACGGCTTCCAAGTGCTGCAGATGGAAAGCTTCAAGCTCACGTTCCATTGGTGGATCATGGGCCTGAGCGTCGGCGTCGGGTTGTTCGCGGTATTCGTAGCCGCCTGGCTCCCCGCGCGCAAAGCTTCCACCGTATCGCCGGTCGAAGCCGCCAAGGGCGCCGGCAGCATCGTACGCGAATCTTATCGCCGCATGCGGATTCCTTCCTTGCTCCAGCTCATCGGAGTGGAAGGCAAGATGGCTTCTTCGAACATTCGGCGCAACCGCGCGAAGTTCAGAATCACGACGTTCTCGATCGCCATCAGCATTACTCTGTTCATCGTTTTTCACTATTTTACGCAGCAATCGCTTAACCTATCGGTCGACACGACGGAGAACACGAAGATCGCCTTCGAGGTGTATCCGTATTCCGGCGGCTTCGAGGAGAATCGCACCTCCTCTATTCCCGAGGATCTAGACCGCTTAAGCGCGGAACAAATGGAACAACTCAGGTCTATCCAAGGCGTGGACGAGGTATACGGGATGTACGGCTCTTTCGGCACCGAAACCTGGGTGCCTCAGGAGTTTGCGAACGAGCGTTACTTGGATAAAATAGATTTCGCGCCGCCCACGCAGCCCGATGAGAACGGCGAGCGTTACGGCATATCCACGGAGTTCCGGATCTATGACGAGGCCCGCTTCCAAGAAGCGAAACCATATTTGGTAGCCGGTACGGCCGATCCCGATCGGTTGGCCGCCGAAGACGCCGTGCTCGTCATTCAGACGGTAAAGCCGTTCGTCCTGCAATCGAACAAGCGCGAGCAACTGGAAATCACCCGTTACAAGGTCGGAGATACGCTGAGCTTGCGGACGAATCCCGGCGAGGATGCTGCGCCGATCATGCGCGAGGTTAAGATCGGGGGTATTCTCTCGCAATCTCCGTTCGATTCCCCATACGCGGAATCCGTTCTTGTCGCGATCGGCACGCGTTCGACGATTACCAAGCTTTATCAAGCGGCCTTCCCGGATGAAGGGAACCCGAATTTCTTATTGACCTCCGCCCAAATTTCGATCAAAGACGGAGCGGACGCGGAAGCGATCAAGAGCGAGCTGGAGAGCTTCATCTCCCGGAGCTTTCCGGGCGGAGCGCAACTGGTCGACATCGCCTCCGAGAGACAACGCGAACGGCAATTCGCGCTTCAGATGCAAATCTTCGTCTACGGCTTCCTGATCATCATCGGAACCATCGGCAGCCTGAATATTATCAACACGGTGCAGACGAACCTGCTGCTGCGCCGCAAAGAGATCGGGCTGCTGCAATCCGTCGGCATGACGCTGGGGCAAGTCAGAAGAATGGCTTCCGCGGAAGGCGTCTGGTTCGGGGTCATCGGCGGGTTCTGGGGCATCGGGCTAGGCGCGGCGATCAGCTATCTTCTCTACAAACAGATCAACGACGTGCAAGGCATTCCGTTCGTCTTCCCGTGGAGCGGCGCGCTGATCGCGACCGCTTGCGCGATCGCCGTCGGCCTGCTGTCCGTGCAAAGCCCGCTCCGGCGGATGAATAAAGCCAGCCTGATCGACCGGCTTCGCGAAGAATAGAACAAACCCCCGAAACCAAGTTCGCAATTGGGTTCGGGGGTTATCTATTTAGGATTTGGCCGGCCCGCACGAGTCCCGAATAATCAACTCGGTCGGCACGATCGCTTCCGGCGGCGGTTTCGACTCGTCGGTTATCATCGCGTCGAGAAGCTCGATCGCCTGGCGGCCGATCGTGTTCGTATCTTGCCGCACCGTCGTTAACGGAGGCTGCATATGGACGGCAAGCTCGATATCGTCGAAGCCGATGACCGAGATGTCTTCCGGCACCGACAGCCCCGCCTCGCGAATCGCTTCCATTGCCCCGATGGCTCCGACGTCCGAGCTGCAGATGACGGCCGACGGGCGCGAAGGAAGCTCGAGCAGCCGCTTCATGGCAACGTAGCCGCCTTCCTTCGTAAAGTCGCTGGCGACGACGTAGCCGGGGTCTAGCGCGATGCCCGCTTCCGCCAACCCGTTCCTGTAGCCGAGCAGACGTTGTCGGGTGACGTAAGAGGATTCTATCGCCGATAGGAAGGCGATTCGGCGATGGTTCAAGTTGGCAAGATACCTCACCGCTTCCAGAAGGCTCGTCTCGTTATCGGAGCTGATGAAGCCGGTGCGTTCGCCTATGACGTCCAAATCTATGAATAGGGTAGGAATTCCGGATGCGATCAGCTCGCTGAAATCCATGTCGTCCTCTTGGAAGCCGAACACGACGACGCCTTCGACGTTGCGGCTCTGGCAATGACGGACGAAGCTGTACTCCTTGGCCCATTGGATCTGGGTCAGGTAGATCAAGTCGTAGCCCATCGTCTTCAGCGTCTGTTCCATCCCCGACAGAATGTGAGCAAAGAAGGGATGCGCCAGTCCGGTCGTCAGGAACATGCCGATCGTCATCGACCTTCGGCCTACCAATGCCCGCGCGGCGGAGTTCGGCGTGAACCGCGTCTCCTTGACGATGCGCAGCACCTTTTCCTTCGTCTGCTGGTTAACCGTCGTATATCCGTTCAGCACCTTCGATACGGTCGCTACCGATACCCCGGCAGCTTTCGCGACGTCGCGAATGTTCGTTGTCATTAGCAAACCCCATTTCCTGGCGAACATACGCATTCATGTTACCACATCGACGGCTTTACTGGCTACGCGACCGCTTATATTGTACAATCTCTGTGATATGAAGAGGAGGAATCGACATGTCGGATGAAGTTCTCTCGTTCTACGATCAACTGGCAGATTCGTATCATAACCTGTTTACCGATTGGCGACACGCTATCGAATGGCAAGGAGAGGCGCTTGATACCTTCATTCGCGGAACGGCGGGGTTTGCGGACGCCAAGGGAATATCCCTGCTGGACTGTTCATGCGGCATCGGTACGCAGGCGATCGGGCTAGCCTTGCGCGGATACGAGGTGACCGCGACGGATTTAAGCCCGCAGTCGATCGAACGGGCTCGCAAGGAAGCGGAGTCCATCGGCGCAACGATCCGGTTCGGGGTCGCGGATTTCCGTTATCTGGACCGTCAGGTCGAGGGCCGATTCGATGTCGTTCTCACGGCGGACAACGCCATCCCCCATCTGCTCGGAGACGAAGATCTAGCGGCTGCGGCACGCGGTCTTTACGCCAAGACGGCCGACGGCGGCCTACTCGTCGCGACGATTCGGGATTACGACGCCCTCGTTCTCGAAGCCCAATCCGGCACGCTCCCCCGCATGCTCGACAACGGCACGCGGCTTGTATTCCAAGTCTGGGAATGGTCCGAGGATCGCAAGACTTATTACACCAATCAATTCATCCTGCGCGCGGACGGCTCGGGCTGGCAGACGCGGAATTACCGTACCCCTTACAGGGCCCTGCTCCGCAAGGAACTTACCGAATTTCTGCGGGAGGCCGGATTCTCTGACATCGCCTGGCACATGCCCGAGGCCAGCGGTTATTACCAACCTATCGTCACGGCAAGACGGGTATAATGGATCGGGTGCGCGAAAAGTCATTCGATCCCGCGCTTTATTCCCGGAGCTATTTCTGATAAAATGATACTCGCACCGCGCGCCCGTAGCTCAGCAGGATAGAGCGACAGTTTCCTAAACTGTGCGTCCCGGGTTCGAATCCCGGCGTGGCGCGCCATACTTAAAATGCAAGAACCGCGTAACGTCGCGGTTCTTTTTGTTCTGGCCATGTATGGAGCCGATCTGAGACTAAATATCTTCATTGAACACGCACCAAGGGATATATGTGTCTATTGTGGGTCTAGCAATAAAATTCTATAAAGCAAATCATTTATTTGCCGTCGCTCACTGCTCTTGTGTCTATTTGTTCACGGTACTCCTGAGAATCGATAACTTCTCCCTTCTCGTTCAAACCCTCAATAACCGTTGATGAATCCGGAGCTTCACTTAAGAAGGCAAACCACAAGGAGTGTCCGCCGGATGCATTCCGAATCATTCGAGCCGGAATCTCATCGCCGTTGCCTTGTATAACTCGAATTTTCGATAGGGCTGGATTCAAGTAATCGCCGTACAATAGCGGGAAGGGCGTCCCCTCTATATGCTTAATATACCTATATGTGAAGGTTGGATATAAATCGTTCTCCATCTCTATTCGGGTTGGCAACTCGATGTTTAATATACCTCCACCTACCCAATTAAGACTTTCATTCGTTGTTCTAACGTAGTCCGCTCTCCAATCCATTTCTTCTCGGTCCCGATGCATATATCTTGAAAAAACGAGAACGCCGTCGTTGCCCCAATTTTCTTGATATAGGATATCTCCAACCTCGTTAGGGTCCTGCCGGCTTAGAATCTCCATCAGTTGCTGCTCGGAAATTGAATTTGAACTTGTAAAATGAGTTTGTTGCCTAAACCACGAACTACCGAAAACAACAAATGCCATAATGACGACCAGAGCAGATCCTGCAAGGATCATTGTTCTTGCCGTGCTTCTGCTCGAAATAATCGATTTATTTTTGATATACTCGATTTGTTTTTGCGAGGGTCCTACTCCTGTATTGTTGAAGGCTTCAAACAATCTCTTTTCCCAGTTGTCTCGCGTATCCGTCATTTATTCTCCTCCCCGAACTTCTTTCTCATTGCTTGTCTGGCTCTATGCAATCTTGACTTTACAGTCCCTTCCGGAACTCCAAGCAGTATTGATATTTCTGCAATAGACAATCCATGTCGAATTTCCAATAACAATACTTCTCGATACTTATAAGAAAGAGAAAAAAGATGCGCTACTACCTCGTCCATTTTCAATTTACTAAAATAAACGGCTTCTGCTGAAGCTGATTGCGGTACAGGTCTTATTGAGGATACGGGAATGATTTTGCGGAAAAAAGCAGATTTGCGGTAATTCAATACCCGGTTGCGACATATCTTAAGCAACCATGTCTTAATCGAAGACTGTCCGCGAAATCCCTGGAGAGATCGAAACGCATAGATAAAAGTATCCTGAGTAATATCGTCTGCTGCATCGTATTTCTTCGTTAGAAAGAACGCATAATTCCAAATATCGCTCCAGTATTCGACTACAATCTCCTCCATATTAGAAGGACTCACTTGGACTACATATTTAAGATAGTCGTTCGCCACTCGCATCCATCACCTCCAATCAAATAGACAATCCTGCAATCAAATAGTTCCCTGTGTAAGTTCATATCTTGAAAAAAGATTCGCGATTACGAAACCGTCAACCGATAGCCTCGCAAGACGGTTCTATTGTTTGCGCGTGCATTCTCGACACCTAACTGACCTAATCCATGTCTATAGGTTCAGCGTACAGTCATTATCTTTAGGAGAAACTTCCCAAAGCTTACTGCGTATTACTATTTAGCAAGGCATGAATGGTTCACAAGGGGGTGCAACATGGAGACGCTCATGATGGTCTTGTTCGCGGCAGGCGTCGGCTATGCGATATTAACGGCCATTCTCGGAGACGTGTTCGGGCTCGACGCCCACACCGGGGAACTTCCGTTCCTATCCCCTACCATTATCGCGACTTTCGTAACGGTCTTCGGGGGATTAGGCTACCTGCTGCTGCACAATACCGAATGGTCTGCGCTTCCGATCGCCGGAGTTGCCTTGATAGGCGCGCTCGGCGTCTCGGCCGCGGTATTGTTTCTCGTCGTGCTTCCGCTATATGCCGCCCAGAAAGGCGATGCCTTATCGGTCAAAGGAATGATCGGCTTAGAGGCTAAGGTCATTACGTCGATCGAAGCGGATCGTCTAGGGGAAATCGTGTATGAGCAAGGAGGCATGCGGCATAACGCGCCGGCGAAATCTGCAGAGGATGCCAAGATACAGAGCGGCGCGAGAGTCAGAATTCTCGATGAACTTGCGGGAACCTTCGTTGTAGAAAAACTATAACGAGGTCACTTATAAGCAAAGGAGTATGAATATTTAATGGACACAACGCTGTATATTCCGGTTGGTATCATCATCGCTGTTATTTTGTTAATTGTCGTATTCGCCTCGAGATACCGCACCGTTAAAGCCGACGAGGCCATGATCGTCACCGGGGCGCTTACGAGCAACGGTATGAAAATCGTCAAAGCGGGCGGCACTTTTATTTGGCCCGTCGTGCAGAGCTCGTCGTTCCTCTCGCTGCAAGTCCAGACGCTGGACATACATACTCCCGAAGTGTATACGATGCATGGCGTACCCGTCATGGTCGACGGAGTAGCGCAAATCAAGATCAGAGGCGATATGGAATCGATCGCGACGGCTGCCGAGCAGTTCCTTGGCAAGCCGGATGAAGAGCTGAAGAGCATCGCGACGCAGACGATGGAAGGCCACCTGCGGGCGATTCTCGGCACGATGACCGTCGAAGACGTCTACCGGAACCGGGAGGAGTTCGCCCGTAACGTACAGGAAGTAGCGGCAAGCGATCTGAATAAAATGGGCTTGCAGATCGTATCCTTCACGATTCGCGACGTTAGGGACAAGAACGGCTACTTGGACGCGCTCGGCCAGCCGCAGATCGCATCCGTCAAGCGCGACGCCGAGATCGCCAAGGCCAATGCGCAGCGCGACGAGCAGATCGCGAAGTCGAAAGCGCTCGAAGAGGGCAAGAAGGCGGAGTTCACGGCGGAGACGAACATCTCGGAAGCTCATAAGGAGATGGAAGTGAAGAAGGCGGTCTTCAAGCAAGAACAGGATAAGAAGAAAGCCGAAGCCGACCAAGCGTATAAGTTGCAAGAAGCGAAAACGATGCAATCGGTTAAGGCCGAAGAGATGCAGATCCAAGTCATCGAACGCGAGAAGCAGATCGAGCTTGAGGCGAAGGAAATCGAACGCCGCGAGCGCGAGCTGGTCGCGACGGTGAAGAAGCAAGCCGAAGCCGAGAGATTCGCGCAGGAGCAGAAGGCGGAAGCCGATCGCTACCAGATCGAAGCGAAAGCGAGAGCGGAGGCGGAAGCGGTAAGGCTGTCGGGTAACGCCAACGCCGACAAGGAGCGCGCGGAAGGTACCGCGGAAGCGGACGTCATTCGGCTTAAAGGCTTGGCGGAAGCGGAAGCGAAAGATAAGATCGCCGATGCCTTGCGCAAATACGGAGAGGCGGCCGTTATCGAGCTCATCGTGGAGAAGTTCCCGGAAATCGCGAAAGCGATCGCCGAGCCGTTATCAAAGACGGAGAAGATCGTCATCGTCGACGGCGGCGGCAGCGGGCCGAACGGCGGCGCAGGCAAAGTTACCGGCTATGTGACGGATTTGCTCGCCAAGATGCCCGAGACCGTCAACGCCTTGACCGGCGTCGACGTGAACCAACTGCTTCGCAGGCTGGCCGAGGGCAGCACCGGCATGAAGAAGGATATTACCTCCGCTAATGAATAAATCATACAAAAAAGAACCGCTCAATCGAGCGGTTCTTTGCGACTTTATGGGATATTACGTAGTGGTATTGAACCGACTGAGCGACTTATAACCGGATTCCATTCCGTCTGGAAGCTTTTTTGATAGTCTTCAAAAGGAGTATGATCATCTAATCCTCTCGTCAGTTGATGTACATCGACGATTAATTTGTACTTTTTGTTGGCGGGATGCGGCTTCGATTTCCAGGAAATGAGATCATGTTTCAAATTCTTTGCCGCGATCGTCTGCGGAGGCTCTGCATAGATAACGGCTCCTCCCTCGAAGTAAATGAATGTGAACGTTACTTCACAGGATAACAATTCGTTCCTTGTCCACTCTGGAAAATCCCAATCCAACTTAAAATTAGCTTCTGCTTGAATGTTAGCCATATTATTCGGGTTATAATGAATGGCTACAGTGGAAGCCTTGGCTCTTGCTGGCGGGCTATGGCGAGGGTACCATGTCGTGTCAACTTGTTTTTGGAACCTGCTACCATCCGTATAATATACTGTGACAATCGCCCATAAAGAATAGGTTTTATCCGAGCTATATGATTTTTTGGACGACCACTTCCATACTGAACCCGCTGAAAGCGGCTTACTCGTGTTATGGGAATACTCTAAAAATTTGTCATTCTCGTAATTGTTGTCAACAATTTCATTGATTTCGGGACTCACAACAATCTTTGTTACAGGCTTATATGTCTCCACTTTTACGACGGGAGTTACAAGGTTATTGTTGTACATATTGCTGAACTCGAAAGATGCCGTCACTCGAATATTTTCTTTATAAGTAATGAGGGCTTGAGGGCTCGCATATGCCGGTACGGATGCGACGATCAACGAAACGATGAGTGAGAGGGTGAATAAGAATCTTTTCAACATAACAAGTGCTCTCCTTCGCATAGATAAAATATTGTGGCGCATGATGCACGACTCTCGCAATTCCTTACAAAAAAATACATAAGTGGATCCTGCAAATTAAATTGTATAAACAATGTCATATTTTGTCTATAGTGCCGTCGACATAAGACTTTTTACCGAACTTGACGGCATCGGTACAGAACATAAAGCAGATCGCCCTCCACATGGCCAAGAAGGCCATATTGGGGGCGATTATTGTTTGAGATTTCTTCGAAAGCTAAATCCCGCTTGAATTAACTTTTTTCTAATGTCTTATAAGCCCACGGTGCACGGATGGAGATGTAATGATTCAGTGAACCTATCATGGATGCAGGCGGGGTAGTTATTATAAATATAAATGGATCGGATACTGCCGTCCCATCCGTTACAATCAAATACACGGTGTAGGTCGTGTCGTCCGCTGGCAGACCCTCGATATACACATGCCTCGGCATTCCCGCCGATACTTCGAGGACTTGAGCATCCAAGGCATACGCATCGTACCCGTCCAAGATCAGTTCCGTGCCCGGAGGAGGCGCCGAACCTTCCACCACAACGGAGTATACGGACCCGGTCACGCTCGCCGTTACTTCAATATCCACCGTTCTGCTTCCGGCCGAATACGAAGGACCTTGGGCGCCTACTACCTTCGGCTCGATTGAACCCGGAACCGTATAGGTCTTGGTCATTACCGCACTATTGTTCGCACCGGACTTTATGGCTATGGCTTTAATCGTAACGCTATTGAAAATGGGGATCGGTTCGCTATAAATCGGGCTGCTCGCCGTCGGCATGCTGCCGTCATCGGTATAGTGAATGACCGCGCCGGACGTAGCCGTGCTTAACGCTACGGACGTTCCGAAGGCTACTTCGCCGCCTGCAACGCTTGCCGAAGGCATCGCGACGGTTTCATACGACGGCGAAGAAGACGGAGGCGGTGTCGATTCCTCCTGTTTCTTGTCTTCCTCTTCCTTCTTCTTTTGCTCTTCTTCTTCCTTTTTCTTCCTCTCTTCTTCCTTCGTCTTCTGCTCTTCTTGCGCTACGTACTGCACCTTCGCTTCGTACGCGCCGGTAACGAGCAAATCGCGCGTCGCGTTAGACGTACCGCCGAACCTGCCGTCCGATCCGTTGGACATGATCTTCTTGTCCAGCGCAAGCGCGACATAGCCCTTCGCCCAATCGGACACCGTAATATCGTTAACTCCCGGCGTCTTTTTGGCATCCTCGTTCATGCCCAGTCCTCGAACCAAGAACGTGGCGAGCTGCTCCTTGGTCACTTTGCCGGCCGGATCGAAGCTGCCTTGACCGACGCCTTCCGCAATTCCGGCTTTCTTAACCGCTTCGATATAAGGCAACGCGTAGCCGTTAGCCGGATCGTCGGCTTTGACGTCTTTAAAGCTGGACGCCTTCACGGCCGGATCTACCTGTAGATTGAATATCAACGCGGCGACTTTAGCGAACTGCGCGCGGTTCATCTCATCTTTAACTCCGAACTTCCCCTCGCCGACCCCGTCGAATACTCCTGCAGAGATCAGGGCGTCGAACTTGGCTTTCGTAGCGGCGTCCAAGTCCTTCAAGTCGGAGAAGTCCGCAGAAGTCTTCGTTTCCGCGTTCGCAACGGCGAACGGAAGACACAGAAGCATAGCCATTAACATACATATAATGCGTTTCTTCATCACTTCGTACCTCCTGCCGATTGTTGAGCGTTTATTACGTTCGACACCTTCCGTCATCATACCTGCCAGGTTCCGCCTGAAATTGGTTATTTGACTTCGAGGCGCTTTGATTTAGCTCGATTTTGAGTTAAAGTATACAAAGAAGGTTTATTCGGCATGAAAATCAGGATATCGGAAAGTAGGCGGATCATGGGACGCAAGTGGAACAATATTAAGGAAAAGAAAGCATCGAAAGATGCCAATACGAGCCGCATTTACGCCAAATTCGGCGTCGAGATCTATGTAGCCGCCAAGAAGGGCGAGCCGGACCCGGAATCGAACCGCGCGCTGAAGGTCGTTCTCGAACGCGCGAAGACGTACAACGTGCCGAAAGCGATCATCGATCGCGCGCTCGAGAAAGCGAAAGGCAGCGGCGAAGAGACTTACTCCGAACTTCGTTATGAAGGCTTCGGTCCGAACGGTTCGATGATCATCGTAGACGCGCTGACGAACAACGTGAACCGTACCGCTTCCGACGTACGCGCCGCGTTCAACAAGAACGGCGGAAACATGGGCGTGGCAGGTTCCGTCACTTACATGTTCGATGCGACGGCCGTCTTCGGCCTGACGGGTAAAACCGCGGACGAGGTGATGGAGCTGCTGATCGAAGCGGACGCGGACGTACGCGACGTATTCGAGGAAGACGACGCGGTCATCGTCTACGCGGCGCCGGATCAGTTCCACGTCGTTCAGGAGGCGTTCAAGAGCGCGGGCGTTACCGAATTTACGACGGCGGAGATCACTATGCTGCCGCAGACGTTCGTAACGCTCCCGGAGGAAGGACAAGCCCCATTCGATAAATTAATCGACGTGCTTGAGGATTTGGAAGACGTGCAGCAGGTGTACCACAACGTAGAATTCGAAGAATAGCATCCTACGCAACGCAAAATAAGAGTTCCGCTTATCCACGATAACCGGAACTCTTATTGATTCTCATCGAACATATTCAATTGTCTAGCAACTCCGTTCCTTCGTATTCCGCGCTTATTCTGACCGTCCTCCTATGATGGTTGATAGCCTTAATGCCTTGTTGTCGGATACCCGCGTGTTCGCCAAGCGCTTAAGCGGTTCACGCTTCGCCTCACTTAGCCCATTGGACTATCCCCTCTCCGAGTAACGTTCGCTGCGTCCTTCGTGTTGCTTGTGTTTCTGGCTTAAGCATACTCCGAATTCCCTATTGAGTAAATTTTCAGAATATTCGATAATCTATCAAAAAAGCGCAATTACGCTACGTATTCGCACTTTTTGGACATCTATCACAGTCTTTCGCATCGTTTTCTCTGTTGCAATTAACGGCTCGCTCGTTTATCGGAAGAACGTGCCGTATAGCAGATATACGTTAAGCCCGGCAATGATGACCGCAACCGCCCATGAGAGCGAGGACAGCCACTTCGGCGCGACGAACTCGCCCATTTTCAACTTATCGGACGTAAACTTAACAAGAGGGATCACCGCGAACGAAAGCTGCAGCGACAGAATGACCTGGCTCAAGATCAGCAACTCCCCCGTGCCCTTCTCGCCGGAGATAGAGAGGACGATAACCGCCGGAATGATCGCGATCATCCGGGTAATCAATCTTCTGAGCCAAGGCTTCAACCGAATATTCAGGAAACCCTCCATGACGATCTGCCCGGCCAGAGTCCCCGTGAGCGTCGCGTTCTGCCCCGAGGCGAGCAACGCAACCGCGAACAGTACGCTGGCGATGCTCGAGCCGACGAGCGGGTCCAGGAGCAAGTAAGCATCCTGAATCTCCGCGACGTCCGTATGACCGGTGGAATGGAAAGCAGCCGCCGACAAAATCAAGATCGCCGCATTAACGAAGAGAGCCAGCATCAGAGCCACGGTCGAATCTATCGTCGCGAAGCGAATCGCTTGGCGTTTGCCCAGCGCGGTCTCCTCGTATTTCCGCGTCTGTACGATCGAAGAATGCAGATATAAGTTGTGAGGCATTACGGTCGCGCCTAGTATGCCTAAAGCGATGTAGAGCATCTCCGGATTACTGACGATCTCCGCGCTTGGAATGAACCCTTGGGCGATACCGCCGACGTCGGGCTTGGACAGGAACATCTCGATGGCGAAACAACCGAAGATCGTGACCAGCAGAGAGATGACGAGCGCTTCGATATACCGGAAGCCCTTATTCTGCAGCATCAGCACGAGAATGACATCGAGCGACGTCAACAGCACCCCGTACAGCATCGGCATGCCGAACAGCAGTTGTAACGCGATTGCCGCCCCGATAATCTCGGCCAGGTCGCATGCGGCGATTGCGAGCTCGCACAACACCCAAAGTCCGATATTCGTTCGTTTGCCGTAATGGTCCCGACAAGCCTGCGCCAGGTCCCGGCCCGTCGCGATACCAAGTCGCGCCGTCAGAGACTGCAACAGAATCGCCATTAGGTTCGAGATCAGAATGACGGATAACAACGTATAGCCGAATTGCGATCCCCCTGCCAGATCGGTCGCCCAGTTACCCGGGTCCATATACCCGACGGCTACCAGATACCCTGGTCCGACGAACGCTAACAACCGCCTGATAAAGCTGCCTTTCGTCGGTACCGCAATCGATTTATGGACTTCCGGCAAACTCGGGGCTATGCGCGCTTTGTTCCAACCGGTCTGAGAAGGGGGGGCTTGCTCTTGAATGACGGGCTCCATCGTCTTACCCTTCTTTCCTTATGACAATAGTTTTGACCTAGGGCAACATTAGTCGCAAAAAAATATATACGCGATAGCCGTTCGCTATATTCGTATACGGTATTATCCTACATCAGTTAATTTGCCTTGACAACAGAAACTTTGCCTAAGGAAAAATAACTTACAATTTATCCCTTTTTCCTCTTGTAATACCGCACCCGCATTTCTCTCCCCTGAATCCAATAACTGACTTTGCATTTTCCCGGCGCTGTGCTATAATCATATTCGTTCGCTGCTCATTACGCGACATCGGGACGTAGCTCAGCTTGGTAGAGCACCTGGTTTGGGACCAGGGGGTCGCATGTTCGAATCGTGTCGTCCCGACCATTCATACACGCATCGCCACGGCATTCATGCCGTGGTTTTTTTATGTTTATTCGCAAAGTCGGAACAATGAAAAACCCTCGCCGATTGGCGAGGGTCCGCTAGTAGGATCATGTCCGTATGAACGGCTTGAATCTTACAGATCGTCGATGCTTGCGCCGCCGAGCAGACCGCCCAGCTCGCCGAACGCTTCCTCGAACGACACGATTTCTTCGGCTTTAGGCTGACCGTATTTGAACTCCACTTTCTCGTTGACATCGCCAAGCTGGGATACCACTTTGATCGCGAAGCTGCCCGTATTGCCTTCCGAATCGAATGCCGCTTTAACAGACGCGTCCGTGTATACCGGATAGTCTTTCTTGTCGATGCCTACGTTCGCGACGATGTCCAAGTTCTTCACGACTTTGTTCATCTCCGCTACGCCTTCTTTGATCGTAGTCGAATCGGCGGATTTGAGTCCTTCCTTAGCCGCGTCGATGTCTTCTTTGGTCATGCCGGTCATATCAAGATAATCTTTGTTGTTCGCGATAAGATCAAGCACTTCCGGAGCGATTTTCTCGACGACCGTCGTCAAGAAAGGCTCGATTTGGGCCTTCTTAACATGGATTTGAACGACTTGCTTCGCGTCCACGTCGCTAGGGATTCCCGCGTCTTTCGCTTTAACGGAAGACAAGTACTCGTCAGCATTCAGATGCTTGAATACGATGTTCATCAAATCTTCGACGAACTTCTGGGACTGCTTCGGATCCAATGTCGGAATTTCTTGACCGGTTTGCTCGGCAAGCTGCTCGAGGTCAAGCTCCAAATATTTGCCGACCATCTCTTCCGGAATCGGCAGCATGGCGATATTCGGAACCTTCACCCAAAGCTTCTTATCGGTTGCGATGATCGGAATCTGGAAGTTGATCGCGAGATCGCCCTTCAGTTCCAGCTTAAGTTCCACCTCGGAGAGCATCGGATCTTTCTGGTATGCACCCGACCAAGAAACCTCGGCGTTCTTGAACATATTCATGGTAGTCGTGTCCTCTTCGGTCATCTCGGCAAGGTTCAAGTTAAACTCCTCGAACTTCATGCTGCCTTTGAAGGAGTAGGAGCTTAGCTCGCTATTCGTGGACAACGAAGCTTGCAGCGCGTCTTTAGGCGACTTGTCTTTGGTGCATCCGCTCAACACGAGAGCGACGGCCAGCAGTAGCGCGACAACGCTATAGCCTAATTTTTTTGTAAGCAAAATGTTTTCCCCTCTCAACCATGTTATAACCTAGATGATTCATGCGAACAGAGTTAATTCTATATCAATTTCGCACATGCGAAAAGCCCTTCTAAGTTAAAAACTCAGTAAAACCTTCAATTCCCACTCAATAATGTTAATGAATGTCTTTTTTCTTGAAGCGTCCGCCTTTAACATCGTGAATGTTGCCTACGGCCAAGAACGCGACGGGGTCAAGCTCGTTCACGATCGACTTCAGTTTAGCTTCCTCCAAGCGAGTAATGACGCAGAAAATAACCTTCTTCTGATCTCCCGTATAGCCGCCCTCTCCGTCCAGGAAAGTGACGCCTCTGCCGAGGCGATCCACGATCGCGTCCCCTATCTCCCTATAGTTATCGCTTATGATCCAACAGGATTTCGACTCGTTCAACCCTTCGATCGTCAGGTCGATGACTTTAAAGGCGATATAATAGGCGATTAACGAGTACATCGCGCGGTCCCATGAATAGACGAACCCGGCGCTGCCAAGAATGAATACGTTAATGAACATAACGACTTCGCCCACGGAGAACGGAGTTTTCTTGCTGAACAGAATCGCGACGATTTCCGTACCGTCGAGCGATCCGCCCGCGCGGATTACGATACCGGTACCGGCACCGAGGAAAATACCGCCGAATACGGCAGCCAAGAAGATTTCTTCCGTAAAAGCTTGAACAGGATGCAACAGTGTCGTTGCGATCGAGAGCACGATAACGCCAAGCAGCGTGGATAAGGCAAAAGTCTTGCCGATCGTACGATAACCGATAACGAGGAAAGGGAGGTTGAGCAGCGTCAGGAAGATCCCGATCGGTACTCCGGATAGATGCGAGGACATAATGGAAATACCCGTTATGCCGCCATCGATGATTTGGTTCGGAACGAGGAAAATCTCAAGGGCGACCCCTACCAAACAAGCACCGAGAATAATGAAAAATATTCTTCGGAAAAGCTCAAAGCGGGTCATTTTGTGATGGCGGATTTGCTTCGGCTTTGTAGGCGGTCTCGGCGGTACAGGAAGTTTCTGTTTCTGTGCTGTCATGCGTATTTCCTCCTTATCGTCTAATGAGAAATCCATCATTTTATTATACCAATTGGCTTTTATCCGACACAACAAGAAGACCCGGCGAAATTCGATTTTCACCGGGTCTTCGAATATAAAAGTTAACCTTGCGGATTGCGATGGCTCACATGGTTTGCGTTCTTCACTTTCTTGCTGCCGGATAACGGCGCGTTCGGGAAAGGGTTGGCATCGATATCGTGGGCATTGTTAGAGCCATCGGGTTGATTGACGGCTACCGATTTCGGTTTGCTCATGCGGCTCATGCCTCCTTAGCTTTTCGGATTCGATTGTTCGACAGACCCGTCATGGTTAAGCGAAGCTTGGTGTCTATGATCGTTCCTTTGCTGCTGTATTTGCTGCGCATGATGCGCGTCAACCGGGCGTTCCTCCATCTGCTCGACGACGTTGCTTAAATTTTTGTCCGGATAACCGTTCGCGTTAGACAAGCGGGGTACCCTCCTTAGCTATGGGTAAAATGATGCAACGCTTGGGCGGTCTCGTGCAGATGCCGCCGATAATCGGCGATTAATTGTTGCGGGATGTCCGCTCGCTCGTCGATCGTCTGGCCGTCTCTCTCGACATCGACGACTTGGATGTCGATCTCGCGGCTATCTACGTACCGGACCGCGAAGTCGAATTCCATCATTTGATGGCCGGCAGTCTCGATATGGACTCTAAGCCCGCGCGGATCCGCGCCGTCAGCCGTCACTTGCGCCTTATCCCCGACCGTCAACCGCTGAGGGAGCGTCTGCTGCCAGGCTTGAACCAGGTCCTCTTGCGGGACGTTAAGTTCGTCATTGCTTACCATGATGAGCACCTCCACTCCGTTAGAGTGGCACAAAAAATCCGATCCTATTCGGATCGGTCGGCGTGCTCACCTCAACCGCTATGACACCGTTGCCAATCTTTTCCCGCGGATTTCCCGGTGCGCGTTTTTAACTCCAAATGCGGCGTGCGTCGGATCCCAACAGGATGGCGGACCTCCCCTACTTCCTTCGCAGCACCGGGGGGGCGTACACTTTCTCTTCCTACTGAGTCGCAGCACCGGGGGGGCGTACACTTTCTCCTCCTACTGAGTCGCAGCACCGGGGGGTCGTACACTTTCTCCTCCTACTGAGTCGCAGCACCGAGGGGTCGTACACTGTGTCTTCCTACTGAGTCGCAGCACCGGGGGGTCGTACACTGTGTCTTCCCGCTGTGTCGATCCACACCTGCAATTCTGCAGTTAATCCTACCCGAAATCGCACGTATACCCTTGATACTGCGAAAATGCAGGTATTAGTCCTCCAAACCTTCGATTTGAGTCGCGCGACTAGATATTGCCAGCACATTTGCACTTATCGATCTATTGCCCCACCGGTTCTATGAAATACCTGTACTATCGCAGGTTCTATTGTTCGGCGGAGAGAGTGGGATTCGAGTCCCTGGGTCTACGAACATGCCCCCGGCATGTCCGCTTTACGACCCGTTCTCATCCCACTCGCCATAAACAAAAAACCGATTCCTTCCGGAATCGGCTTGGTTTTTTGTTTATGGCGGAGAGAGTGGGATTCGAGTCCCTGGGTCTACGAACATGCCCCCCGGGCATGTCCGCTTTACGACCCGTTCTCATCCCACTCACCATAAACAAAAAACCGATTCCTTCCGGAATCGGCTTGGTTTTTTGTTTATGGCGGAGAGAGTGGGATTCGAACCCACGTGGGCTTGCACCCTAACGGTTTTCAAGACCGCCCCGTTATGACCGCTTCGGTATCTCTCCATAGGTGGCAGCAAAATGCTGCCACGTAATCATATCACAAGCGATATTCGCGTTCAACCCTTGCGGGGGCTTATGCAATCAATTCCACCCATGTACGGGCGAAGGGCTTCCGGGATGATAACGGAGCCGTCCGCTTGCTGGTAGTTCTCGAGAATGGCGGCGACCGTGCGGCCTAGCGCAAGACCGGAACCGTTCAACGTGTGCACGAATTCAGGCTTCGCGCCGCTCTCCGGACGATAGCGAATCGCCGCGCGGCGGGCTTGAAAGTCCTCGAAGTTCGTACAGGACGAGATCTCGCGGTACGTTCCGGCGCTCGGAATCCATACTTCGATGTCGTACGTCTTCGCAGAACCGAATCCCATATCTCCGGTGCAGAGCGCAAGCACGCGATAGGGCAAGCCGAGAAGCTGCAGCACGCGTTCCGCGTGGCCCGTCAGCTGCTCGAGTACATCGTAGGATTGATCCGGCGCCACGAGTTGAACAAGCTCGACCTTATTGAACTGGTGCTGACGGATAAGCCCGCGCGTATCGCGTCCTGCCGCACCGGCTTCCGAACGGAAGCAGCCGCTGAAGGCGACGAATCGTTTCGGCAGCGATTCCACCGACAGAATCTCGTCGCGGTGGATGTTCGTTACCGGAACTTCGGCTGTCGGAATCAGGAAATAATCCGTTCCTTCGAGCTTAAACAGATCTTCCGCGAACTTCGGCAGCTGGCCCGTCCCAACAAGGCTGTCCCGATTGACGATATATGGAGGAAGCACCTCTTCGTAACCGTGCTGGTCCGCATGAAGGTCCATCATGAAGTTAATCAGAGCACGTTCCAGACGCGCGCCCAACCCTTTGTAGAAAACAAACCGGGAACCCGTCACTTTCCCCGCAGCCTCGAAATCCAGAATACCGAGGTCGTTGCCGAGATCGTAGTGCGCCTTCGGATCGAATTCGAACGCGCGCGGCTCGCCAACTTTGCGAACTTCCACGTTGTCTTCTTCGGAAGCGCCTACCGGCACGCTTTCATGCGGCACGTTCGGAATAGACAGCAGAAGCGCATCCAGAGCAACGTCGATCTCGCGCACTTCCTCGTCGAGCTGCTTGATCCGGTCGCCGACTTCCTTCATCTCGGCGATGAGCTCGTCGGCGTTCCCTCCGCTCTTCTTCAGCTTCGCGACTTCTTGGGACACGACGTTGCGGCGGTTCTTGAGCTGGTCGCTTTCGGTCAATTTCTCCCGCCGGCTGCTGTCGAGCTTAGGAAACTCGGCGATAATCTCCACGGAAGCTTGGCGGCTCTCAAGGGCTTGGGCAACTTTATCGTAATGATTGCGCAGCAGTTTAATATCCAGCATGTAACGTTAACCCCTTTCGCCCGCCGCTTGACGAGCCATCTCGATGAAATACGAATGGAGCCGGTAATCATCCGTCAATTCGGGATGATAAGACGATGCGAGCAGGTTGCCCTGTCGCGCCGTAACGATCTCCCCTTTATAGGTAGAGAGCACGTCGACGTTCTCTCCGACTTCCTTAATAAGCGGCGCACGGATAAACACGGCACGAAGCGGCGTCTCGATCCCTGTGACGTCCAGGTCGGTCTCGAAGCTCTCCCGTTGTCTTCCGAACGCATTGCGGGCGACCGTCATGTTCATGAGACGGAGATGAGGCTCTTCCGCACCCTCAAGCCTTTCGGCCAATACGATCAGGCCGGCACACGTACCGAATACCGGCTTGCCGGACTCCGAGAACGTCCGAATCGCATCCATGAAATCGTACTTTCGCATGAGCTTTCCGATCGTCGTGCTTTCGCCCCCCGGAATAATCAGCCCGTCGATATCCGCCAGCTGTTCCGCTCTCTTGATGGCAACCCCTTCGCCGCCGGCTAATTCTATGCTTCGAACATGCTCGGCGACTGCTCCTTGCAGCGCCAATACGCCGATTCTCATCCTGAATTCCTTCTCCTTAATCTCAAACGGCTTCCTTCGGTCCGTTACGGTACCGAGTGGAAGCCGCTCGATGGTATTCGTGTTGCGGGCGGCTTACAGGCCGCGATCCTGCATCCGATCAGCTGCGTGCAGCTTCGAAATATCGATGCCTTTCATCGGCTCGCCCAAATCTTTGGACACGCGCGCGATGAGCTCGTAGTCTTCGTAATGCGTCGTCGCTTCGACGATCGCGCGAGCGAACTTCTCAGGGCTGTCCGATTTGAAAATACCGGAGCCTACGAATACGCCGTCTGCGCCAAGATGCATCATCAGAGCGGCATCCGATGGCGTAGCCACGCCGCCCGCGGCGAAGTTAACGACCGGGAGACGTCCCGTCTCATGGATGTTGAGAAGCAAATCGTAAGGTACGCCTAGCACCTTCGCTTCGTTATAAAGCTCGTCCTTCGACAAGTTCTGTACTTTGCGGATTTGGCCGTTGATCAGGCGCATATGACGAACCGCTTCAACGATATTGCCCGTTCCCGGCTCGCCTTTCGTGCGAAGCATGGACGCGCCTTCTTGAATACGGCGAAGCGCTTCGCCCAAGTCTTTCGCGCCGCAGACGAACGGAATCGTGAACAATGTCTTGTCGATGTGGAACACTTCATCAGCAGGCGTAAGCACTTCGCTCTCGTCGATGTAGTCGACGCCGAGCGATTCCAGTACTTTCGCTTCGACGTAATGGCCGATCCGTGCTTTCGCCATTACCGGAATGCTAACGACTTTCATAACTTGCTCGACCAGCTCAGGGTTTGCCATACGGGCAACCCCGCCTGCCGCACGAATGTCGGATGGAACTCTTTCCAAAGCCATAACGGCCGTAGCGCCCGCCGCTTCGGCGATTTTTGCTTGCTCGGCGCTCATGACGTCCATAATGACGCCGCCTTTTTGCATTTCGGCCATACCGCGTTTAACTCTCGAAGTACCCGTTTCCATGTTTCCATGCCTCCCAAAGATTCTAACCATTAATTTTACATGAACCTTATGTTAAATACAACCATTTTACTCGGAATGTCGCGATTAGAACAGGTTCACGATCCCGTTGAACAAGCTTCTGAAGAAATCTCCGATTGCGCGGAACAGCGCTTGCCACCAGCTTGCTTTACCCACGTCTTCGGATGCGATCAAATCGATCGTTACCGTCTTATCTTCCATCGTTGAAGGGTCTTTGTATTTATATGTCGCGGTACCGACTACATCTCCGGTCTTGATCGGAGCGACCAGGGGATCTTGGGCGCTCTTCGCTTCCACGAGCTCGGGCACCGTCTTCGAATTTTTCGGTACGAGCAGGGTCAGGTCCGTAGCCGTAACGACGGCAACCTTCTTGGACTTGCCTTTCTTCACCTTGAGCGTTTCGTATTCAGGTACGACGGCCTTCGCCTCAAGCAAAGTTTGCTTCTCGAAACCGTTAAATCCGTAATCGAACATTTTGGCCGTCTCGATGAAGCGGTAGCCCTGTTGCGTCGTGCCCGGGACACCCATGACAACCGATATGAGGCGCGTTCCGTTAATAAGCGAAGTACCTACGAAGCATTTGCCCGCGGAGTCGGTATTACCGGTCTTCAATCCATCAACGCCGGTGTACGCGAACTTCTTAAAGTTAGCATTCGCTTTATTGGATTCGAGCATCCAGTTCCAGTTGATCATCGGATCTTTGTCGCGCTCGCGGAACTTGAGACTTGGGATCTTAGCCGTATCTAGAATTTCGGGGAATTCTTTAATGATCGTGTACGCGAGCGTCGCCGTGTCGCGCGCCGACATCATCGTCTCGCCGCTCGCAGGACGATATGCTTCCGGCATCATGTAAAGCTCGAGCCCCGTCGAGTTAACGTAGTGCGTGTTGGTCATGCCTAGTTGCTGGGCCGTCTCGTTCATCAGCTCGACGAAGTTGGCTTCGGAACCCGAGATCGTCTCCGCCAATTGAACCGCGGCATCGTTGGCCGAGAATATCGCCATCGCCTGATATAGCTGCTTTACCGTATGCTTGTCGCCCGTGTTCAGCAGAATGATGCTGCCTCTGCGATCTTGCTTGGCTGCGTTGTCTCCCACGATAACTTCTTGATCCCAAGAGAGCTTGCCTTCTTTGACGGCTTTGTTGACCAGATACTCCGTCATGACTTTAGCCATGCTCGCCGGCGGTCTTGCTTCATCGGCATTGTATTGGTACAAAACTTGTCCGGAAGAAGCATCGATAAGAATCGCTGCTTTAGCCCTCACTTGGACTGCCCCGGTCGTTAAAGAATCTGCCTCGTCCGCCGCGAAAGCGACCGATGCACCCGCGCTTAATACATATAAAAGCAAGAAAGAGGAAAGCACGCTATATATCGCGAACCGTTTCGACAATCGTTTCGTAATTCCTGACAATAGATGATGGCGATTCAACGCATTCTCTCCTTTTTCGTTCCAAATTTCGCATTTCATGCAGCCTTTATTGTAACACAGTTTTTCATTAAGGAAAAAGCCGCAGGTCCCGGTTTTACCCGGCTGCGGCTTCCAATTCTTGACTACCGAATCTCGTCTTATAACGAATAGTTAGGTGCTTCTTTCGTAATCTGAACGTCGTGCGGATGGCTCTCGCGCAATCCGGCGCCCGTGATGCGAACGAATGCGGTGTCGTTCTTCAGTTCTTCGATCGTCGCCGTTCCGCAATAGCCCATGCCGGAGCGAAGTCCGCCGAGCAATTGATGGATCGTATCCTTAAGCGGGCCTTTATAAGCAACGCGGCCCTCGATTCCTTCCGGTACGAGCTTGCTTTCGTTCTCCTGGAAGTAACGGTCCTTGCTGCCTTCCTTCATCGCGCCGATGGAACCCATGCCGCGATAGGATTTGTAGCGACGTCCTTGGTAAATCTCCGACTCGCCGGGGCTTTCTTCCGTACCTGCGAACAGGCTTCCGAGCATGACGCAGCTTGCGCCGGCCGCAATGGCTTTCGTAATTTCGCCGGAGTACTTGATCCCGCCGTCGGCGATGATCGGAACGTTGTATTCTCGCGCAACCGTGGCGCAATCGTAGATTGCCGTGATCTGCGGCACGCCGATCCCCGCGATTATGCGCGTCGTGCAAATCGAGCCGGGTCCGATGCCGACTTTAACGACGGATGCGCCTGCTTCGATCAGATCCCTAGTCGCTTCTCCCGTCGCCACGTTGCCCGCAACGATCGTAAGCTGCGGATACTTATCGCGTAGCTTGCGTACCATCGACACGATGTCGATATGGTGGCCGTGAGCGGAGTCGACGACAAGAACGTCGATGCCTGCATGCACCAAAGCTTCGGCGCGCTCGAACGTATCCTTGGATACGCCGACTGCCGCGCCCACGAGTAAACGGCCGTGCTGATCCTTCGCCGCGTTCGGGAACTGGATCGCTTTCTCGATATCTTTGATCGTAATGAGTCCTTTAAGCGTATTGGTCTCATCGACCAAAGGAAGCTTCTCGATCTTATGTTGTTGAAGGATGCCTTCCGCTTGTTGAAGCGTCGTTCCCACGGGAGCGGTAACGAGGTTATCGCGCGTCATCACTTCTTTGATCTTAATGGAGTAATCGTGCACGAAGCGCAGATCGCGGTTCGTCAGAATGCCGACCAGTTTGCCCTTCTCGTCGCAGATCGGCACGCCGGAAATGCGGTACTTACCCATCAGCTCTTCGGCGTCGTAGACATGATGTTCGGGAGTCAGCGAGAAAGGATTCGTAATAACGCCGCTTTCCGAACGCTTAACGCGGTCGACTTCCTGGGCTTGCTGAGCTACCGACATGTTCTTGTGAATGATTCCGATACCGCCCTCACGCGCAATCGCGATCGCCAAAGCCGATTCCGTGACCGTATCCATCCCCGCGCTGATCAACGGAATGTTGAGCTTCACCGAAGGGCTGAGCACCGTCGATACGTCGACGTCCCGCGGAAGAATGGAAGATTTCCGAGGAACGAGCAGTACGTCGTCGAACGTCAGCCCTTCTTTGGCGAATTTATTATGCCACACGAATAATTACCCCCTTGCCGGTTGCAGTCCGGCATATTGTCTCCGATTGATTATCTGCAATCTTAGCAGAGGCACTTGTGACTGTCAAGCACAATCGGAACGGTGGAAAACCGCGCCATTTCGGCGTTTTCATCGCTTTCATAATTGCCGTTCAACGATTCAGTCGCGGATATCTGCTAGATGAATTCCACAGCAAATAAGAAGGGTAACCGGCCTCCGCAGCAGCCGAAATTTGCTCGCGCACTTGCTTCGTTCCGTATGACTGATGCGCACGAAGCCAAGACGCGGAGAAGCTTTGCAGCCATGGCCGCACTTTAGCCGTATCGATTCCTTTCGCCTTCAATTGTTCGTTCCTTCGACTAATATCCATAAGAGCGTGGGCGATAATCGGCCTAGGCGATAAATCAGGGTGCTTCACTCCCCAAATTCCGTCCGAATAGTGCGAAGGGTAAACCATCGGCGAGATCACGTCGACTTCCTTAACGATGGTTGCCCAGTTCTGACCGATGCCCATATCGCCGTTCGAGGAACCGACAAGTCCGAACACGTCGGCGGACACCCTTACGCCGGCTTTGTGCAATCTGATCGATGCCCGGTGCAGAAACTTGCCAATCGCGTCGCTTTTGGACCAACGCTTGGGATTCGCGTAGGCGACTTCTTGGTCGACTTTCTTCTCGTTTTCCGGAAAACGCACATAATCGAACTGGATCTCGTCGAACCCGATTTGGGCCGCATGCTCCGCAATCTTCAGCGGATATTCCCATGCTTCCTGGCGATAGGGGTCGATCCACGGGGTACCGCTCTTGTCGGTCCACGTGCGGCCGTTCTTACGCTTTATGCTCCATGCAGGTACGGCGCGAGCAAGCTCCGGATTTTTGAACGTAACGATTCGAGCGATCGTGTAAATGCGATGTTGCTTCAGCTTCTTCACGAGATTGGCGATCTGCCCTGCGGAGCGAGTCTTCGCGATGGTGAACGACTTGGATTTCGCCGACTTCGGCAGTGCCGTTAAAGTCATGCCGCTGTTAACGTCCACGACTACCGCGTTAAGCTCTGTCTTGTCCACGAGATCGATAAGCTCGTCCATCCGCTTGCTGCGCGCTACGTGAGACGAAACGTAAATTCCTCTTATCGGTTCGGCCGGCCTACGCAAAATGACCTTTTCGGAGTCCTCGGCAGTTGAGATCGCCGTATCGTCAGCATGCTGCGTCTGTGGAGCTTTGGACGTCGTCGATTGAGGCACGGGTTTGACCATTGGCAGCTTGAGCTCGTGCGTAGAATCAGTATTCGCGGACGCGCAGCCGCTCAATAGGAGAACCATTGCCATGCTTACTATCGTTGTTCTTAGGCATTCCCGCATGGCGAGTAGATGACACCTCCCGCAAGTGAAGATTGCTTGTAGTGTTTGCATAGGCGGTTGATGTTGTGAGTTGGAGTTAGTGGGATTGCAGGCGGGGAAACCCATACTTGAGAGATAAAAACAAAAAACCACCGGTAGCGGTGGTAAGGTGTGCATATGTAGGCTTGCGCCTTGAAAACTGGATGCGAAACAAAGCGTTGGTGAAAGTTTGAAACATTTTGGCCATCCGTGTCATTAGGATAAGCCCTCGACCGATTAGTACTCGTCAGCTCCACACGTTGCCGCGCTTCCACCCCGAGCCTATCAACCTCGTGTTCTTCAAGGGGTCTTACGAATTGGGAAATCTCATCTTGAGGCAGGCTTCGCGCTTAGATGCTTTCAGCGCTTATCCCTTCCGCACTTGGCTACCCAGCGGTGCTCCTGGCGGAACAACTGGTACACCAGCGGTGCGTCCATCCCGGTCCTCTCGTACTAAGGACAGCCCCTCTCAAATTTCCTACGCCCGCGACAG
>NZ_KI911563.1:2778288-2876835 GCF_000515335.1 Cohnella panacarvi Gsoil 349
AAAGTTGAACCTTTATCGAAGAGCCTTTCGGCTCAATCTGTATTGCTGGTTTGTTCACCGAAGTGAACGTTTTATTACCGTAAATTACGCTCGATGTTCAGTTTTCAAAGAACAAGCTTCGTTGCTATTTCGTCTTTCATCTCGCCGCCTCTTGAAGCGGCTTAAGTAATATATCACGAATCAAAACCCGATTGCAACCCCTTATGCGAAGGAAATATACAACAAAGTTTAAACCCGTCCTTCGCAAATGAAAAACCGGCCATCCGCCTACGCGAATAGCCGGTTCGATACCCTGTATTCCTTAGCCGTCCGCGCGGTCCCGCATATGAGGGAACAGCAGCACGTCGCGGATCGACGGCGCGTCGGTAAGCAGCATGACCAGGCGGTCGATGCCGATACCTAAGCCTCCCGTCGGCGGCATGCCGTATTCCAGCGCGCGAATGAAATCGTCATCCATCTCGTGCGCTTCGTCGTTACCCGCTTCTTTCTCGAGAAGCTGCGCTTCGAAACGCTGGCGCTGGTCGATCGGGTCGTTCAGCTCCGTGAACGCATTGGCGTGCTCGCGCGCCACGATGAACAACTCGAACCGGTCCGTGAACCGCGGATCGGATTCTTTCTTTTTCGCCAGCGGCGAGATCGCCACCGGATGTCCGGTAACGAAAGTAGGTTGGATGAGCGTATGCTCGCAGAACTGCTCGAAGAACGCGTTCACGATGTGTCCGAACGACATGTGCTTCTCTACCGGCACCTTGTGCTCGTTCGCGATGCGATGCGCCTCTTCGTCCGTCATCTGAACGGTAAAGTCGACGCCTACGACCTCCTTGATCAAGTCGGTCATGGACACGCGGCGCCAAGGCGGAGTCAAATCGACTTCTACCCCTTGGTACTCAATAACCGTCGTACCTAGAACTTCCTTCGCGATATGCGCGATCAAGGACTCGGTCAAGTTCATGATATCCTCGTAATCGGCATACGCCTCGTACAGCTCGATCATCGTGAACTCCGGATTATGGCGAGTCGAGATGCCCTCGTTGCGATATACGCGGCCGATCTCGTACACCTTCTCCAAGCCGCCGACGATCAGCCGCTTCAGATGAAGCTCGATCGCGATGCGCATGAACAGCTGCATGTCCAGCGCGTTATGATGCGTGATAAACGGACGGGCCGAAGCGCCCCCCGCGATCGCGTGCAGCGTAGGGGTCTCGACTTCCAAATATCCGCGGTCATCCAAGTAACGACGCATCGATTGGATAATACGCGAACGGGTAATGAACGTCTTCTGAACGTCCGGGTTTACGATGAGGTCGACATAACGCTGGCGATACCGCGTCTCCACGTCCTTGAGCCCGTGGAACTTGTCCGGCAGCGGAAGAAGCGATTTCGTCAGCACCTCCAGCTCGCTGACCTTAACCGACAGTTCGCCTGTCTTCGTCTTGAACACGACGCCTTTAACGCCAATCATATCGCCGATATCGAGCAGGTCGAACGCCTGGAATTTAACCGCAGGAACGGAATCCTCGCGTACGTAAATCTGAATTCTTCCGCTCAAATCCTGAACGTGCGCGAACGCCGCTTTGCCCATCGAACGCTTCGTCATGATACGTCCGGCCAGGCTGACTTCGATCGCTTTCTCGTCCAACTCTTCCTTGGTCAAATCCGAATAAGCGGCGAGAAGCTTGCCCGCTTCGTGCGTGCGCTCGAACTTGACGCCGAACGGGTCGATGCCGATGCCGCGCAGCGTATCCAACTTGTCTCTTCTAATTTGCAATAACTCGCTTAACTCGGCTGTTTCGGTATTTTCCACGTGATCCATTCTCGTTCGTTCCCTTCGTTCCTATATCCTGCATAGTCCTGCAACGTCCTGCATCTTTCCGATTAACAGGCAAAAAAGCTTCCCGAGGAAGCTTTCCATGCCGCTGTAGAGCATTGTTCGCGTTAATGTTGCGCGTCTTGCGGATAACCGCCGGTATTATAATCTCTTGATATCGACAATTTTGTATTGAATGATGCCCGCAGGAACGCTGACTTCAACCGTCGTACCTTTCTTCTTGCCGATGATCGCCTTGCCTACCGGGCTCTCGTTGGAGATCTTGTTCTGCAGCGGATCCGACTCCGCGGTGCCGACGATCGTATATTCCATCGTGTCGCGGAACTCCAGATCTTCTACGACAACCGTGGAGCCGATATTGACCGTCTCCAAGTCGATCTCATCGTTATTGATAATGCGCGCGTTGCGCAGCATCTTCTCTAGCGTAATAATGCGCCCTTCGATGAAGGCTTGTTCGTTCTTCGCATCCTCGTACTCCGAGTTCTCGCTGATATCGCCATATCCGATGGCGATCTTAATACGTTCTGCAACTTCACGGCGCTTGACCGATTTAAGGTTCTCAAGCTCGTCTTCCAGCTTCTTGAGCCCGTCGGGGGTCAGAAGGACTTCCTTATCGCTCATTTCACCGATCTCCTGTCTGGAAAGGTTTTCAGGGTTGCTACTCCAATATATGGCGGGCCATCGCTTACATGACTCCGAAGTTGGCGTCAGGAAGAGATTTTCTGAACCGTTCAGAACGGATGGATGAAACAGGCACCCATTGCTGAACGACCTCGGCATCCAACGACTATCGCCTTGCGTAAGGTTGATTTCGGCCGTTAATACTTGAGGTCTCGCGAATATTGGTTCTGATTATATTTCAACCCCTGAAAAATGTCAATTCGCGGAAGCGATTGGTTTGTAAACGCTTCAATTCAATGTACGGCCGTCTGCGCGGTTTCCGCCGCGTCCGCCAACTGCTGCTCGACGTTCCTGACGTATTCCTCCAGAATCGACTGCACGCCGTTACGCGTCGTCAGATCCATGATCGAATCCTTCACGCGCGCGGAATCCGGCAATCCCTTCAAATACCAAGCTAAGTGCTTGCGCATCTCCCTTACCGCGACGCTTTCTCCCTTAAGGTCGGATAGACGGTCGAGGTGAAGCATCGCGATGCGGATTTTCTCGGCCGGGGTCGGATCGGGAAGCAGTTCTCCAGTCGTGAGAAAATGAACCGTTCGATACAGCATCCAAGGGTTGCCGAGCGCGCCGCGTCCGATCATGACGCCGTCGACGCCGGTATGTTCGAGCATTCTCTGCGCATCCTCGGGCGTGAATACGTCGCCGTTGCCGATGACCGGGATTTTCACGGCTTGCTTCACGTCGCGGATAATGTCCCAGTTCGCTACGCCGGTGTAAAGCTGCTCGCGCGTGCGTCCATGGACGCTGACCGCGGCGCCCCCCGCGCGTTCGACCGCTTGCGCGTTCTCGACCGCGTAAATGTGCTCGTCGTCCCAGCCGATGCGCATTTTCACCGTAACCGGCTTTTTCGCGGCATCCGCGGCATACGACACCATCTCGTATATTTTCTTCGGATCGAGCAGCCATCTGGCGCCCGCGTCGCATTTCGTGACTTTCGGCACGGGACAGCCCATGTTGATGTCGATAATGTCGGCGTTCGTGTTCTGATCGACGAATTTGACCGCTTCGACAAGAGACTCCTTGTCCCCGCCGAAAATTTGCAGGCTTAGCGGTTTCTCGCGCTCGTCGACGAACAGCATCTCCAGCGTGCGCTGGTTGCCGTGCAGGATCGCTTTGTCGCTGACCATCTCCGCGCAGACGAGTCCGCAGCCGAATTCTTTGGCGATCAGCCGGAAAGCCGGATTGCAGACGCCCGCCATCGGGGCGAGCACGACTTTGTTGTTCATTTGAACGTTACCTATTTTTAACACTTTGTCTCACTCCTTCCGTACGACGAATGATAGATCTCGGCTCCAATTCGCCCATTCCTTGACTCCTTCTTGCTCAAGAGACATCCCGCCTAGCTCGCTCGACCACGGAAAGTCCCTTCCCTTCGGCCATACGTCGCGCAGCGGAACCAGCACGAATGCCCGCTCACCCATACGGGGATGCGGGAGCGTTAATTCCGGCGTGTTCATGCTCGTCTCTCCGACGAGCAGCAAATCCAGATCGATGATCCTCGGACCAAACCGCACGTCGCGCACGCGGCCCATCTCTTGTTCGATCCCGAGCAATCGCCTAAGCAGCTCGAGCGGCGTCCGCTGCGTTCCGACCTTGGCGACCAAATTCAGAAAGGAAGGTTGGTCCTTATATCCCACCGGCGCCGTCTCGTACACCCGCGATATCGCATGAAGCTCGATCCCCGATTCGGATGCCAGCTTGCTTAGCGCGCCGCGCAGCGACGCTTCGCGATCGCCTAGGTTGGCGCCAAGCGCCACATATGCTTCCTGCATGATCATTCAATCCTCTGCGGATACGATAGTCCCGTCCGGGCCCCGTCGTCTCCGAAGCTCTACGGTCACGCCATCGAACGTTATATCGAAAGGCGGATTCGGCTTCGTGACGGATACCGTCATTTCGATGATACTAGTATACGTACCGAGCACCGCCGATGCAATGTTGTGCGCCAGCGTCTCGATCAGCTTCACGTGCGGGCCTTCGACAATCTCTTTCACGAGCGCGTGGACGTCGGCATAATTCACCGTATCTTGCACGTCGTCGGATTTCGCCGCGCGATCCAAGTCCAGCCGCATGTCGAGATCGACGTAATACTTCTGGCCCAGCCGATTCTCCTCCGGAATCACTCCGTGATAACCGAAGAACACCATACGTTTCAGCAGCATGCGATCCATGTTACTCTCTCCCCGCCTGGCGATATACGATAGCGTCCGTCATGGCCGCTACCCGCTTCATCTGTTTAATGTCGTGTACCCGCATGACTTGGCAGCCTTGGGCGATGCCGAGAGCCACCGTGGCTCCCGTGCCTTCGACAGCGTCGTCCGGCGCCACGTCCAGCGTCTGGCGAATGAACGTCTTGCGGGATGTTCCCAGCAACACGGGGTAGCCTAATGCCGCGACTTCGTCCAATCGGCCCATGAGTTCGATGTTCTCGTCGTAGTTTTTCGCGAATCCGATGCCCGGATCGAGCCAGATATGATCGGCGGCGACGCCGGCATCCGCAGCGATCCGCACGCATTCGCGCAGATCGTTCAGCACGTCGGGGACGAAATCCGCGTAATCGCGCGCCTCGCGGTTGTGCGTGAGAATGACCGGAGCGCCGTATTGCGCCGAAACTTTCGCAATGTCCGGATCTCTCCGGAAACCCCACACGTCGTTGACGATGTGCGCCCCCGCTTCGAGAGCTTGCCGCGCGGTCTCCGCTTTATAAGTGTCGACGCTGATCGGCAAGCGTACCGCTTCGCGAACCGCCCGAATAACGGGAATAATGCGCCGAAGCTCTTCTTCGAACGACACCGCTTCGTGCCCCGGGCGCGTCGATTCGCCGCCGATGTCGATAATGTCCGCGCCTTCCGCCGCCATCTGCCGCGCCCGCTCCACCGCGGCTTCCACCCGGTCATACCGTCCTCCGTCGGAGAACGAGTCGGGCGTGGCGTTGAGAATGCCCATGATCAGCGTGCGATGGCCGAGCGTCAGCGTCAGGCCGTCTCGAAAGCGATATTGTCGTTCATAAAATGTCGGTTTCATAGCCCGCTCGTTCCTTCCGCGCGATTCCGATACAGCCGCATCAGCCGCGAAGTGGTTGGTCCGATCGCCGCGGTTCCCCCGGGATGGCAGCCCTTGCCCCGCTCATCCTCCAAGCGAGTCACCGGAACGATCTCTTGGATCGAACTCGTGAGGAACACTTCGTCCGCAGCCGTAAGTTCTTCCCAACGATATAATCCTTGGCGCACCGGCAATCCAATCTCCGCCGCCAGCTCCAGAACAAAGCCCCGGGTGATGCCCGGCAGCAACCCCGTTTCCTCGGAGGGCGTATACAGGATGCCGTCCGTCAGCCAGAACACGTTGCTGACCATACCTTCGACGATATGCCCGCCGCCGTCCGCGAACAGCCCTTCCGTGCCCGCTCCCGCTCCGGCGGCCGCGAGCTCGCGCTTTGCCACTATATTGTTCATATAATGGAACGATTTTAAACGGATGGCGCTCTCTGGCGTGCTGCGCGGCTGCTTGAGCAGACGCAGCGTCTTGCCGCCCCGAGTATCCGGATGGTCCGGCGCGAGCGACTTCGCGTAGATGATCTCGTTCGGCCGTTCGTACGCTTCCCCAGGCAAGCCGATCGCGCCTTCGCCGGCCGACACCGACAAGCGGATATACCCGTCGCCCAGGTCGTTCGCTTCGAGCAGCCGCGCGATACGTTGCCCGAGCCCGGCCTCGTCAAGCTCGTATGCGATGCCAAGCAACTCGCACCCTGCCCGCAGCCTGGCCGCATGCCGATCCAGAAGCCACGGCTCGCCGCCGTAAGTCCGGAACGTCTCGAACAAACCCATTCCGTACAAAAAACCGTGATCGAATGCAGAGATCACGGTCGTCTTGCCGTCGGTTACTTGTCCGTTCCACAGCAGCTTCATTGTCTGATTCCCGACTTATGGTTAAGGAAATTTCTCAGCAGCTTCAGTCCGTCTTCCGTCATGATCGACTCCGGATGGAATTGCACGCCTTCGACGACGTATTCCTTATGGCGCAGCCCCATGATCAGTCCGTCGCTCGTCTGGGCGCTGATCTCGAGGCAATCGGGCAGCGTGTCGCGCTTTACGATCAGCGAATGGTAACGGGTAGCCGTAAAAGGAGAGCCGATCCCTTCGAAAATCGTCTTGCCGTCGTGCGTAATGTCGGACGTCTTGCCGTGCATCAGTTGGTCCGCGCGAATCACGTCGCCGCCGAACGCCTGTCCGATCGCTTGATGCCCGAGGCACACGCCGAAGATCGGAATCTCTCCCTTGAACCGCTCCAGCAGCGCAAGGCTTATGCCCGCTTCGTTAGGCGTACACGGCCCCGGAGATATGAGAATGTGATCCGGCGCCAGCTTCTCGATGCCTTCCAGATCGATCTCGTCGTTGCGATGCACGACGATCTCCTCGCCTAGCTCGCCTAAGTATTGAACCAGGTTATACGTGAACGAATCATAATTGTCGATGACCAGTATCATAACGGCTTCTCCTCCCATCTCTCTCCGTACTGCACCGCTTTCCAGAGCGCCTTCGCCTTGTTCAGGCTTTCATAGAACTCCCGCTCCGGAACAGAGTCGATCACGATGCCCGCCCCCGCTTGAATGTGGCAGACGCCTTCTTGCATCGCGATCGTACGAATAATAATATTAAATTCCATATTCCCGCTGTAGTCAATCCACCCGAGCGAGCCCGTGTACGGCCCTCTGCGGGTCGGCTCCAGCTCCTCGATGATTTCCATCGTGCGGATTTTGGGCGCTCCGGTGATCGTCCCTCCGGGGAACACCGCCGCCAGTACGTCGAAGGCGTCTTTGCCGCGCGCGATCCGACCTTCGACCTGAGAGACTAGATGCATGACATGGGAATAACGTTCCACCGTCATCAGCTCCGGTACTTTGACCGAGCCGTATTCGGATACGCGTCCAAGGTCGTTGCGCTCCAGGTCGACGAGCATGACGTGCTCGGCGCGTTCCTTCTCGCTGCCGAGCAGCTCGTCCTCCAGCGCGCGATCCTCCTCCGGCGTGCGCCCGCGGCGGCGGGTACCCGCGATCGGCCGCGTGGACAGCTTGCCGCCATCGAGCTTCACGAGCAGCTCGGGCGACGCGCTTACGAGCGCGAACGAAGGCGTGCGCAGCATGCCCATGTAAGGAGAGGGATTAACGAGTCTTAACCATTCGTACAAGGATTCCGGCGGAACGTCGACGGGTCTGCTCTGGCGCACGGCCAAGTTCACTTGGAACACGTCTCCCTGGGCAATGTACGCCTGTATACGCCGAACCGCTTGCTCGTATTCGGCTTTCGTCATCGAAGTCGTGAGTCCGGGCAAGCTCTCTACGTCGATCTGCAGCTGATCCTCCGCCATCGTAGCCAGCATCTCGCGGTGTCTCTGCCACGCGCTCGGTTCATCGCTAATAGCCGCCCAACCTCGCCACTGGCTCTCCATCATCGCCGCGCGCCGCCCGGCCGCTTCGTACCGATCGACTAAACCAGCCTCTCCCGCCGCCACGGGTACATGGACCGCGCAATATACCGCATGCTCTTGGTGGTCGACGATCCATAGCTCCTCGAATCGCAGGAACACGTAATCGGGAATGCCCGAATCGTCCGCCGCGAGTACCGGCAGCCGCTCCAAGCTGCGCACGATATCGTAGCTCCATAAACCGATCGCGCCGCCGACGCAATCCGGCAACCCCTCCGGCTTAGGACTCGTCCAGCCTTGCATCCATTGCCGCACTTGCCGGAGAGGTTCTCCTTCGCTTTCGCTAACCGCGGGCCAACCGCCATCTCCATCAGATTCAAGCACGCGCGCGCGATCGCCTTTGCCCTCGATCGCCGATACCGGCGTTAACCCCGCCACCGTGTAACGTCCGCCTTTGCCGCTCTCCAGCAAGCACGCATAAGCCGATGCATCCTGCCAGAAGCGATCCCAGAATAAAGGCGTCGCCGCCTCATCCCGATCGATAACGAGCTTCCTCACGAAGGGGAGAAGCGTATAGTCGACTCCGCCGTCCCGGGATGCTAGCCACCTTGTCCACTGTTCATATGAAATGAGTTCCACGTACGGTGCCCCTCTGCCAATCTCTATGTAAGCAGAATACCACAAATCCCGACATCCATGCGCGAACGGAATAGGAGGCGATTATGACGTAGCCTTCTTACGCAGGATATGAGTTGCCGCCGCACTGATCCATTGTCTGAATTCGGCATGAGCATCTAGACAGACAAGACCTGCATAAGTACATTCTTTTACCCCGCTACACGGCCTTAGAACGCCATCAGTTGCAAAAGTACAGGTAAATTCCGCCGTTATGCCTACCGAGGTGATAAACGGAATAATTACCTGCAATTTCGCAGGTATCCCGACCCTTCCTCTGGAATTGAAAAAACACCTGCACCCTTGCAGGTATTTCCGAGTCATCCACTTCCCATATCCACGCAAAAACAGCCGAGACGGGTTACGGCCCGTTCGGCTGTCAGCAGATGCGAAATTAGTTCTCGAAGTTGAACAGAGGCGTGCTCAGGTAACGCTCGCCGTTGGAAGGGACGATCGCGACGACGCGTTTGCCTGCGCCCAGTTCCTTAGCGATCTTGAGAGCGGCGTTGATTGCAGCGCCGGAGGAGATGCCGACAAGCAGACCTTCTTGCTTAGCTACGGTGCGAGCCGTCTCGAACGCTTCGTCGTTCTCGATCGTTACGACGCGGTCGTACACTTCGCGGTTCAGAATTTCCGGAATGAAGTTAGCGCCGATGCCTTGGATCTTATGAGGACCGGGGCCGCCGCCGGACAACAACGGGGATCCCGCAGGCTCAACCGCTACCACTTGGATGTTAGGGAAGCTCTTCTTCAGAACTTCGCCGGCGCCGGAGATCGTGCCGCCCGTGCCGATACCCGCTACGAACGCATCCAGCTTGCCGTCGAGGGAGTTGATCGCTTCGACGATCTCAGGACCCGTCGTCTCGCGGTGGATCTTGACGTTCGCTTGGTTCTTGAACTGTTGCGGGAGGAAGTAGCTTGGGTTCTCGCGAACGATCTCTTCCGCTTTCTTAACCGCGCCGTTCATGCCTTCGGAACCCGGAGTCAGAACGAGCTCTGCGCCGTAAGCGCGAAGCAGGTTGCGACGCTCCAAGCTCATCGTCTCGGGCATAACGAGAATCGCGCGGTAGCCTTTAGCCGCCGCGACCATCGCAAGGCCGATACCGGTGTTGCCGCTCGTAGGCTCTACGATCGTGCTTTCGCCCGGCTTGATGATGCCTTGTTGCTCCGCTACTTCGACCATGCTGATCGCGATGCGGTCTTTAACGCTCGAACCCGGGTTCTGGTATTCAAGCTTAACGTAGATTTCCGCGCTGCCTTCCGGCACGATGCGGTTCAGTCTTACGAGCGGCGTATCGCCGATTAGCTGGGTCACGTTCTGGACAATCTTAGCCATTGAATGAGTTCCCTCCCGTTATGAATGCGGTCTTGCCGCCTCGGTGCGTTAATCCGACTAATTCAGTCGGTTTTGACTTTGATATCATCTTATCAATCGGGCACAAAATTGTCAATACTGCTTGCCCCGAATATCCATACCCATCCAACCCGCGCCTGCCTATTGAAGACTGGCGTCCAGCACCTGCGCGTGATACTTCTCCAGCAGCCATTGTTCGAGCGACTTTATCGGCTCGGCTTTGCCAAGCGCTACGTCCCGCATTGCAGCGTTGCGAATCTCCTCGGCCTTGCGCGGTTCCTCTTCTCTGAACCCGTTCAACGCCAAGATGACGTAACCGCTCGCCGTCTCGATCGGACCCGTAATCTGGCCGACTTCCATCTTCGCGGCATGCTTCAGGATCTCCGGATCCGTGAAGGGGTCCCGTTCGTCGATCCACCCCAGCTCGCCGCCGTACTCCGCCGTGAAATCATCGAGCGAATAACGCTCGGCTACGGCCCCGAACGCCGCTCCGCCTTCAAGCTGGGACAATAGCTGCCTGGCCGTCTCCTCGTCATCGACGACGATCTGCGCGATATCGTAATAACGGCGGGGGGTCGTCAGCTCCGGATGATCGGCGATGTAGCCGTCGATCTCCTCTTCCGTCACCTCTACGTTCCGCACGGACAGCTTCTCCGTCAGCAGCCGATATCTCGCTTCCTTCCGCACGTCTTCCCGGCTCATGCCCAGTTGCTCTTGCATCGCCCCGTAGAATTGCTCTTCGCTGTCATAGCCCTGCCTCATGTCCAGCAACTCTTGCTCCAGCTCCGTCTCCGTAACGGTTAGGCTCAGCGAGTCCGCTTCTTGTTCCATCGCTTCCGCTAGCATAAGCTCCCTTAGCATCTGCCTGCCATACTGCGACGTTAATCGGTCCGAGAGCTGGTCGCGCGTAATGGATGCGGCGCCCACCTTGGCGACGATATCGCTATGCGCTTGTTCCGAAGGAGACGGCGTTAACGTGCCGGAGGCTTGCGACGGTGCCGCGCTTGTGCTCGGAGAAGGCGATTGGCCGCGGTCAGCCTCGGGCGAATCCGAGTCGCAGCCCGACAGCACCCACGTCAAGAGGGCAAGCAGCACGAGCGGCATCAGCCGAATCGTCCCCCTCATAGGAACCTTCCTCCTCATTAGTTTTGCCACGCCAAGCTTGCGTCTACGCATCCTCTTATGGATTCAGCGTCTTATTATGTAGCTCTTCCAGTTCTTCTCCGCTGAATTGATATCTCTCGTTGCAGAAATGGCAGTGGACTTCCGCCTTGCCGTCTTCGTCGATCAAATTGCGCAGTTCCTCTGACCCTAAGCTGACAAGCGTGCTCTCGACCCGTTCCCGCGAGCACTTGCAGCGGAATACCGGTTCGATCCGATCGTGGATCGATACTTCTTCGCCCACGATGAATTGCAGCAGAGACTCCGGCGTCTCCCCTTGATCGAGCAGCGCCGTTACGTGCGGCATCGCGTTGATCGAACGTTCCAATTGCGAGAGACGTTCCTCCGACAAGCCCGGCATGACCTGCACGATGAAACCTCCCGCATGCAGCACCGATCCGTCCGTATCCACGAGCACGCCTAACCCGACAGCGGACGGCGTCTGCTCGGAATCGGCGAAATACAGCGTGAAATCCTCGGCCAGTTCGCCCGAAATAATCGGCACGCTGCCGCGATACGGCTCGCGAAGCCCCAAATCTTTCGTTACGTAAATTTCTCCGCTCGTCCCGACGACGCCCGCGACGTCCAGCTTGCCTTGACTGTTGCTCGGCAAATGCGCGTGCGGATGGTCCACGTAACCCCGGACCTCAGCCGAAGCGTTCGCATCCACGACGATCTGGCCGATCGGCCCGTCGCCTTTCACCTGGATGGTCAGCCTCTCGCTGCCTTTCAGCATATATCCCATCATTGCGCCTACCGTCGCCGTTCGGCCTAAAGCCGCCGTTGCCGTAGGCATCGTATCATGACGCCGTTGCAGCTCTCCTACCAATTTCGTTGTTCTAGCCGCGAATACCCGGATGCCGCCATCCCATGCCGTACCGCGAACGATTTCGTCCTTCATAGATCCCTTGCTCCTTTGCCTGCGTATGCCTTATACGTTCCGTTCGTAGATGATCCGAAGCCCCTCCAGCGTAAGCATCGAATCGACCCGCTCGATCGTCTCCGACTCTTCGGAGATCAGCTCCGCAAGTCCGCCGGTCGCGATCACTTTAGGCTGTACATTGAACTCCTTGCAAATACGCCGAACGATCCCGTCTACCTGACCGGCATAGCCGAAAATAATGCCCGCCTGCATCGCCGTTACCGTATTCCGTCCGATGACCGTCTTAGGTTTCGACAACTCAATCCGCGGCAGCTTCGCCGCGCGCTGATACAGCGCTTCGGCGGAGATGCCGACGCCAGGCACAATGGCTCCGCCCAGATAAGCGCCGGACGCGTCGATGTAATCGAACGTCGTCGCCGTGCCGAAGTCGACCACGACGAGAGGCGTCCCGTATTTCTCGATGCCGGCGACCGCGTTAACGATCCGATCCGCGCCGACTTCGCGAGGATTCTCGTAACGAATATTCAGGCCGGTCTTAATGCCCGGCCCGACGACGAGCGCTGCCTTGCCTACATATTGGACGAATAACTGCTCCAAAGTGTTCATTAGCGGCGGAACGACGCAGGATAGGATGACGCCGTCGATCCGATCGGCCTTCACGCCCGCGATTTGGAGCAGATTCGTAATCAGTATGCCGTATTCGTCAACGGTAGAAGAGCGATTCGTGCTCAACCGCCAATGATGCGTCAGCGTCTTGCCCTGATAGAGTCCGAGCACGATATTGGTGTTGCCTACGTCTACGACGAGAATCATGCGGACTCCCCTTTCTTGATCGCGTTCAGGTCGAGACTAATATCAAGCGCGCTGAACGAATGGGTTAATCCGCCGACGGAGATGACGTCGACGCCGCAAGCCGCGATCTCGGAGACGCGCGAAGGCACGATTCCGCCGGACGCTTCCAGCACCACGTGAGGCGCAAGACCGCGCAACGCGCGCGCCGCTTCGGTCATGTCCGCCGTGCTCATATTGTCGAACATGACGATATGCGCGCCGGCTTCCACCGCTTCTCGCGCCTGCACTAGCGACTCGGCCTCCACCTCGATCTTCATCGTATGGGGGATGCGGGCTTTCGCGGCCGATACCGCCGCCGTAATACCGCCTGCCGCTTTAATATGGTTGTCTTTGATCATGACCGCATCGTACAGGCCGAAGCGATGGTTGTAGCCTCCGCCGATCCTGACCGCATACTTCTCGAGCGTCCGGTGACCCGGCGTCGTCTTGCGCGTGTCCACGATCCGTACCGGATGATTGCCGATCCCTGCCACGTATTCGCTCGTCTTCGTCGCGATGCCCGAAAGCCGTTGCAGCAGGTTCAATGCCAATCTCTCGCCGGTCAGGATGCTGTGCGTCGAGCCTTCCACGACGGCAAGCACGGTTCCGCGCCCGACGCGATCGCCGTCCGCCGCTTGCGCCTGGAAGCTCAAGCTCGGATCCACGACTTCGAATACGAGCTTCGCGAGCGGAATACCCGCCAGGACTCCAGCTTGTTTGGCATGAATAATGCCGCGCGAGACGTGCCCCGCCGGTACCGTCGCCATCGTCGTGGCGTCGCCCGATCCGATATCTTCTTCCAGCCATTCGCGGAGCTGTCGTTTAACCGTATCTAATGCAGGGCCTGCAATCGCCCAATCGCTCATTTTCTCAAACATGGTCGATCCTCTCTTCCCCGATCCCGATTTGCCGTTGCAAGATCGTGTGCTTGCGCCAATGCGCGTCGTCCCGCTCCGGATAATCCTCGCGATAATGTCCGCCGCGGCTCTCTTCGCGGCTAAGCGCCGCTTCCGTTACGAGAATCGCGCACGTGAGCAGGTTCGCGAATTCGAACTCCTCGCGCTTCGCAAGCGTCGTCTCGAATATCGGCAGCAAGTGCTTCAGCTCGTCCAGCCCCTTGAGCAGGCCTTCGCGGTCCCGATGCAGACCGACGTAGCGAACCATCGCTTTCTGCAGCTTAAGCTTGCGCTCTACAAGACTTCCCATTAGCGAGGCGATTTTATCTTCCAACAAATAAGGATGATGGCTAATCTTCAGATCCTGGACGCGGACAGGGCTCAGCTCGTTAATTCGATCGACGATGCGCTGACCGAACACGATGGCCTCGGACAGGGAATTGCTCGCCAAGCGATTGGCGCCGTGAACGCCGGTGGACGATACCTCGCCGCATGCGAACAAGCGCCGGATGTTCGTCTCTCCGCGCAAGTCCGTTTTCACCCCGCCCATCATATAATGGGCAGCCGGCGCGACCGGAATCCAGTCCGTCGTCATATCGAGACCGTAGTTCAAGCAATACTCGTGAATCGTCGGAAAACGATGCTTAATCAGCTCCGGCTTCTCATGCGTAATATCGATATAAACGTAAGTAGACTTCGTCTCTTCCATCTCGGCTACGATCGCTCTTGCGACGACGTCGCGCGGAGCCAGCTCCAGCTGCGGATGATACTTCTCCATGAAGCGCTCGCCCCGAATATTGCGCAGATAAGCGCCTTCGCCCCGGACGGCTTCGGAGATGAGAAAGCGCGGCGCGCCCGGGTAACAGAGCGACGTCGGATGGAATTGAATGAATTCCATATCGCGAATGACCGCGCCGGCCCGATACGCCATCGCGACTCCGTCGCCGGTGGCTACGTCCGGATTCGTCGTATAGCGATAGAGCTGCCCCGTGCCCCCGGTGCATAGGATCGTCGCGTTACCGAATACCGCTACTCGCGAGCCGTCCGGCTTCTGCACGATCGCGCCCACGCATTCCCCGTTATCCGTGAGCAGATCCAGCACGAGGTGATCGTCCCACAGCTCGACGCGCGAATCCGTCTTCACTCTATCCGCCAGCGCGCGAACGATCTCGTAGCCCGTCGCGTCGCCGTTGGCGTGCAGAATGCGGCGCTGGCTGTGCGCGCCTTCTTTCGTAAGTGCGAATTGGCCGTCGTCCTCCGCATCGAAGTTCGTGCCGAAGCGGATCAGCTCCTGCACCCCGTGCGGCCCTTCATGGACAAGCACGTCTACCGCGGACGTATCGCACAAGCCAGCGCCGGCAATCAGCGTATCTTGCATGTGGAAATCAGGCGAATCGTCATCCGAGATCACGGCGGCGATTCCGCCTTGCGCATAACGCGTATTGCTGTCGAAGAGCGACTTCTTCGTGATCATCAGCACGCGCTTCGATTCGCTCGCTTTGAGCGCCGTATATAAGCCGGCAATGCCGGCGCCGATGACGATGACGTCCGTCTCGACTCGCGGCAGCTTGTCCAGATCGAAATCTACTACATAACGTGGAATCATGGTTGCTTGTCTCACCCCGGCTTGATAGTAGCGCTCCGTCGCGCCATATACGAATACAGCCGACCCAAGGTCGGCTTATTCGCGCTTATTTCACGAGCAGCATTCTCTCTAGCGATAATCTAGCTTTATCCGCGACGTCTTGCGGCACGTAGATTTGCGGTTGCATCGTCTCCAAGCATTTAACGACCTTCTTCAGGTTGTTCACCTTCATGTTCGGGCAGACGAGGAACTTCGACGCGAAGTGGAACGTCTTGTTCGGGCTGTCTACGCGAAGCTGATAACCCGTGCCGTCCTCCGTGCCGACGATGAACTCTTGGTGCGACGATTCGCGGCAATATTTCAGAATGCCCGTCGTGCTGCCGACGAAATCGGCCATCGCGACGACTTCCGGACGGCATTCCGGGTGAACGACGAATTGAGCGTTCGGATGTTTCGCCCGCATCTCTTCGACGTCTTTGATCGTAAGCATGTCGTGCGTATTGCAGTAACCTTCCCAGATGATCATTCGCTTGTCGGTATGCTGCTGCACGTAGTGGCCGAGATTCTTGTCCGGACACCAGATGACTTCGTCGGAGTCGACGGAATTGACGACTTTGACCGCGTTCGCGGACGTACAGCAAATATCGGTCTCCGCTTTCACGTCGGCGGAGGAGTTGATATAGGTAACGACTTTGGCGTTCGGATGCTTCGCCTTCAGCTCGCGAAGCCCGATCGGATTGACCATATCGGCCATCGGGCAGCCCGCGCGTTCGTCGGGAACGAGTACGACCTTATTCGGGGCGAGAATCTTCGCGCTCTCCCCCATGAAGTGAACGCCGCAGAATACGATTACGTCGGCGCTTGTCTCGGCTGCCTTCTGCGCCAAGAGGAAAGAATCCCCGCGGAAGTCGGCGACTTCCTGTATCTCATCCCGCTGATAGTAGTGCGCGAGAATAATCGCGTTACGTTCCTTCTTCAGCTGCAACAGACGTTCGCGAAGCTCTCGATTCTGCTCTGCTTTGCGTTCCAAAGCCAATGCTTCCATATCTTTCTCCTCCCTGCGGCCTCTTACGGCCGTGCCCTGATGCGGTCGTCATCTATACTATGTGAATAAAATTACAAGCAAGGACGAGTTCCCCCTCGTTCGAACGAAAGAATACGGGGGCGCGCACTCTTATCACCAATTTACACGTGCGGGGATAGACTGTCAATTGACCAAAATGCAGGAACGAGCCAATTAAAAAGAAAGTGTTATCCTCTAGCCACTACGTCAACCGCCTCGCTCCTAATAGCAATCATTTGCATTTATTTCTCTATAAATCCCGCTGTTCGCAAAAATAACAACCATATGCAGTTATTCTGGAGAAAAATCGGCACAGTACCACGACCGCCCTTAAATAACTATCAATCTGTTGTTAATTATCTGTTAGGATGCGGATAGTTCCAAAATAACTATCGTTTTGCTTTTATTAGCCCTTCCTTCTGCCGGTATCCCCTTCGCTCAGGTCGTGCTGCCTTTCCCCGAAAAGCAACAAAAAGCGCCCTGTCCGCCTAATGGCGGATGGGGCGCTCTGTATGACGCGTTTACTTATTCTCTTCGTTGTCGCCTTCCGGCGGGCGCGTGTCCGGCGTCTGAGGCGCCGTCTCGTCTTCGCGGGTTTGAATCCGCACTTTCACGCCGCTGCCCAGCGTATCGACGATCGGTTCGGCTTTCGATTCCTCGTTGGCGGATGAGTTGCCATCCGTAACTTCCGAGATCTCGCCCGTCTCGATGAGCGACTTGATCTGATCCAGATCGAGCGTCTCCACTTCGAGCAACGTCTTGGCGATGAGATGCATCTCCCGGCTTTTCTCGGTCAGCAACTTCTTCGCGCGCTCGTAGCAATCGCGGGTGATGCTCTGCATCTCCTGGTCGATCTCGTACGCGATCGCGTCGGAGTAATTCTGCTCGTGCCCGATATCGCGGCCGAGGAACACTTGGCCTTGCGTCGCGCCGAACTGCATCGTTCCGAGCTTCTCGCTCATCCCGTATTCCATGATCATCGAGCGAACGATGCCCGTCGCTGACTTGAAGTCGCTGTAAGCGCCGGTGCCGATCTCGCCGATATAAATTTCCTCGGCGGCACGGCCGGCCAGAAGGCCCGTCACTTTATCCAGCAGCTCTTGCTTCGTCACGAGCATGCGATCTTCCTTCGGCAGCATGATGACATAGCCGCCTGCGCGTCCGCGCGGAATGATCGTAACCTTGTGCACCGTGTCCGCATGCTCCAGGAAGTAGCCCGCGATCGTATGTCCGGCCTCGTGATAAGCAACAATGCGTTTCTCCCGATCGCTGATCACGCGGCTCTTCTTCTCCGTTCCGACGATGACGCGGTCGATCGCGTCGTCGACCTCTTGCATCGCGATGTCTTTCTTGTTCTTCCGCGCCGCGAGAAGCGCCGCTTCGTTCAGCAGGTTCTCCAGATCGGCGCCGGTAAAGCCGGTCGTGCGCTTGGCAATCGTGCCCAAGCGAACGTCTTTGTTCAGCGGCTTGTTGCGAGCATGAACTTTCAGCACGGCCTCGCGGCCTTTCACGTCCGGACGGTCGACCGTAATCTGACGGTCGAAACGGCCCGGGCGCAATAGCGCCGGATCGAGAATGTCCGGGCGGTTCGTCGCCGCGACGATAATAATTCCTTCGTTCGCGCCGAAACCGTCCATCTCGACGAGCAATTGGTTCAGCGTCTGTTCGCGTTCGTCGTGACCGCCGCCGAGGCCCGCGCCGCGTTGACGACCGACAGCGTCGATCTCGTCGATAAAGATAATACACGGCGAGTTCTTCTTTGCGTTCTCGAACAAATCGCGAACGCGGGAAGCGCCGACGCCGACGAACATCTCTACGAAGTCCGAACCGGAAATCGTGAAGAACGGAACGCCTGCTTCGCCTGCTACCGCGCGGGCGAGCAACGTCTTACCGGTACCGGGAGGACCGACGAGAAGCACGCCTTTCGGAATGCGGGCGCCCAGTGCCGCGAACTTGCGAGGGTCCTTCAGGAACTCGACGACCTCGACGAGCTCTTGCTTCTCTTCGTCCGCTCCCGCGACATCCTCGAACGTTACGCGTTTCTTCTCTTCATTATAAAGACGCGCGCGGCTCTTGCCGAAGTTCATCACTTTGCCGCCGCCGCCCTGCGCCTGATTAATCAGGAAGAAGAACAGAACGAACATAATAATGAAAGGAATAATGGACGTCAAGAAGGTCAGCCAGAAGCTTTGGCCAGGCATCTTCTTAATCTCGACTTCGATACCTTTCTCTAAGCCGAGATCGGTAAGCTGCTGAACGGAATAGTCCGCGAGCGGCGCGCGCCCGGTGAACGTCTCGCCCTTCTCGCTGCCGTTCTTCGGCTGCAATTCCCCGGTTACGAGATAAGTGCCGCTTTGAATTTGTATAGTCAGCTTCTTCACGTTCTCTGACTGTACGGTTTGTACCAATTGGTTGTAATTGTAGTCTTTCGCCGTCTCGTTCTTCCCGATGAAGAACTGCACGATGCCGACGGTCACCAAGAAAATAAGTAAGTAAAAGCCTGTATTGCGGATGAACCGATTCATCCCTGACCTCCTCTCGACACGCTTACGTCATTTTAACATAGCCTGTCTTAGCATCACAAACCGATAATCAACTGGAGTAAATCTCCGGTTTAAGCACGCCGACGTACGGCAGGTTGCGGTATTTCTCCGCGTAATCGAGTCCGTAGCCGACGACGAACGCATCGGGAATCGTGAATCCCGTATAGTCCGCTTGCAGGTCGACCGTTCGGCGGCCCGGCTTGTCGAACAGAGCGACGACGCTGACGGATAGCGCGTTGCGGCGCTCCAGAACGTCGATCAAATAACTCAGCGTTAGACCGCTGTCGATAATATCTTCGACGATGATGACGTCGCGGCCGTCTACGGACGTATCCAGATCTTTAATAATCTTGACTTCGCCGGAAGAGCGCGTCGAATTGCCGTAGCTGCTCACCGCCATGAAGTCTAACTCGATCGGGATCGTAATATTCTTGGACAAGTCCGCCATAAAAATAAAAGCGCCTTTCAGTACGCATATCACGAGCGGGTTACGCCCTGCGTATTCGCGGCTGACTGCCGCGCCGAGCTCCTGAACCTTCTTCCGGATTACTTCTTCGGAGTAGAGAACTTCTTGAATGTCGTTGTGCAAAGAAGGTGCCTCCCAGCTAGATTATTACACGGTATGACGGTACGATTCCGATCATGACCTAGTTTTCCGGACGATCGAACTCGATGCGCAGCGTCGACCGGGTGTCCGTGGTAATCAAGGCGTGACGAGAACGTCGCATTCCCGGAATCCATAGCACGCGCCCGTCCCCATCGACGAGAAGAGGGATCGATTCCCTGCGATGACGCGGTACTTTGGCATCGACGAACATATCTTGCACTTTTTTGGAGCCGTTTAATCCATACGGTTCAATAACGTCTCCAGGCCTTCGGCTGCGGATGAAGAGCGGAAACCGCAGCTCCTCCGCGTCGAAGAACGCCTGCATCGCTCGTACCGAGGCCTTCTGGACTGCGCCTGGCAGCCGTTCGATCACGAACCGTTCGCCCGTCTCCTCGATCACGATGCCGTTCGTCTGCGCTTCCACCGGATAACCGTAAGCCGCAGGAACAGGTCTGACCGGACCTATATATACCTCATCGTATTCCCGAACAAGCTCCCATCCGCAGCCCAGTTCCATGCGGGATGCAGAGGCGTGCGCCGCTGCCAGGTTCGAGACGATGTCTTCCACGAGCCGATAGTCCATTTGCCGCTCTAGAGCCGCAGAACAACTTAATATTAGTTTAACTAATCTGCGTTGTAAAGCGACGTGCAGCCCGTGAAAGGGGCGAAGCTTCACTTGGAATCCTTCGCCTTCGGACGTCGCGCACAGCTCTAACGCCTTGCGCGTCTCGATCGCGAGGTAAGCTTCGTCAGCGGCCGCCAGTTCGGCTAGCCGTACGAGCGAAGTCTTCAACCCTGGATTGTAGCCTTCGAGCATCGGAATCAGATCGAGCCGGACGGCATTGCGGAAATAATGTCGGTCGGCGTTGCTGCTGTCTACCGCGAAAGGCACCTCGTTTCGCTTACAATAGGCGAGAAGCTCACCTTTGGTTATACGCAACAGCGGACGAATCAGTTCCATTTCTTCTTCGCGGCGGCGATAAGGAATGCCGGATAACCCTCCGGGTCCCGTTCCGCGGATGACTCGCATGAGGACGGTTTCCGCTTGATCGTCCGCATGATGTCCCAATAGAAGGTGCGTGCATCCGCATTCGCGGGCAACCTCTCTTAGAAAAAGGTATCTGCGATCCCTGGCCGCCGACTGCGCGTTCATTCCCGTCTCTTCAATAAAAGCCGGCACGTTCAAGGCTGCCGACTTGAACGGCAGCCCCCATCGTCCGGCAACGCTTCTCGTTAACTGCTCTTCGGCGTCCGACTCGGCGCCTCGGAACTGATGATTCGCATGGGCGACGACGATCTCGAACGGAGTATGCTCCGACATCGTCTTCAGCAGATGCAGCAGCGCCATGGAGTCCGGTCCGCCCGATACGGCGGCAAGGACGGTGATTCCCTGCTTCCACCAGCCTTCCTTCCGCGCTTCCTCCATGACGCGGACGGCTAATTCGTCGAGCTGCCGCACCTTCATTACCCCTTGTCCATTATTGGAATAGCCATACCGCAGCTACAGACAGACTAAGCACGACGGCCGCGGCGAACAAGCTCGCCATCCACACCGGCACTTGGCCTGATGCCTGGGACTTGCTCTTCTGCGGATGCTGCACTGCCTCGCGCCATTGCTTCGCGGCATCTCTCGTGTCTTCGAATCGGCCCGAGAACGCCTTCTCCAACCAGCTCTCTAACGGCTTCAGCCGAGAGTTGCTGCGCACGAGCTTCATAAGCTCTTCCGGGTTGCGATTCTGCGGGAGCAGCGTCTTCGTCAAATGCAGCAGCCTCTTGCGGTCCAAGGCGTGCAGCCAAAGCATTCCGACCGAGAACCAATCGTATGCCGCGTCGGCCGTTCTGCCGCCTGCCGACCAATAACCGCGGTCGTAAATTTCCGTGAACTGCCGCACGCTGCGGCCGATCGCCGACATGCCGCCGTAGTCGACCAGCTCCAGCTTGCCGTATTCGCCTACGAGCACGTTATCGCTTTTAATATCGCCGAATACCCATCCCGCTTCATGCAACTGCACTAGCCGCTCCAGCAGGCGATATCCGACGACGCCGACCCATTGCGCGCCGTGCTTCTGCAAGAACGCGTTCACGGGCACCCCTGGAACGAATCTCATAATATAGAAAGGAACTTCGCGTCCGCCTATGAGCGCATCGTCGACGTCGAGCAGGAACGGCCTGCGCTTCTTCTCCGCGTGATCGAGGGCGGCAAGAATATTCGCCTCGCCCTGAAGATCGGCCGCGTCGAGACCTAGCTTGACCGCGCATTTATAACCGTTCGAAGTCGCCAAATACACCTGGCCGTTCGCGCCAAGCCCGATAAGCTTCTCTAAGCGATAGGTCTTCCCGTGCCACTTGCCTCGGAGCAGCGTGCCCGGCGGCAATGGATTCACTTCCGTATCAGACGACGTAGTCACTCCGCACCCCGTTCGAAACGCTTCTAGCTGAAGATTGCCGTGCGTCCATAGGTTCACTACTGATATTACCACAAGTTTCTCGGATATAGTCTACCGCTTGCAAGATCGCAGGGCCTGTCGGGGTCGTCCCCTTCATCCGGATTTTGCCGAACAGCGTACCGATCTTCGAAGCATAGGTCGTCCATTCGGAATCAAGCACGCAGATCTCGTCCATCGAATTGCCCGGATAATGGAACACCGCCACCTGGCTTTTGCCTTCCCTGGCTTGCAAGCTGAGCGTCAGATCCCGAATCGCTTCTTCGACCGCATGGAGCTTCGGCTTCATGCTCGCGCTCGCGTCGATGAGCAGCGCCACGGAAAGCGACATCGTCTCTTCCATCTCCTCCATCACTTTAACGACCTCGGAGCGCTTCGTCGGCGGCAAAGCTCCTACGTTCTCCACGCCGAACAGCTGTCTTAACTCTTGGTTCACCGCTTGCCGTATGCTGCCCGCGATCGTCTGGCGCGTCATCATCTGGACGGTTCGCGACAGCTGTCCGCTCGTTACGATCCGGCTGATGCCGCCCCCGGCTTTGGCGATCTCCGCGATTTCCGTCGCGCCGTATTCTCCGATCGTTCCTTCGTCCACGATCCCGGCCACGTTCACCGTTATGCCTTCCGCGTAGGCTTGCGCCGCGGCAACGACAGGGCTATCTCCGACGTTGGATCCGCCGTCCGTAATCAACAAAATCTGCTTCATCACAGCCTATTCCTCCCATTCTATCGGTTCTATCAACATTGTCGCCAAGGAATGAGAGGTTTATCCGTTACGCCGCGCGAAGCTTACTTGGGCAATCTTTTCTCATAGAGACTAAGTCCGTCCTTCTCGCCAACGTAGGTATAGCCCGCGTCGCGGTAAAAGGCGTTCAACGCCGGATTATCGGCAACGCAGTCGAGACGGATGTAGTCCTTGTCAGGCGGATAGGCGATGCCTGAATCGACCCATCGGATCACTTGCGCGCCGAGTCCCGTACCGCCGAAGCTGCGGTGAATGCACATCCGGTGCAGGAAGACAGCCTCGGCGTTCGACGGGTCGTCCCCCCACAGGTTAAGATCCCACGGACTCGGCGCGAGCATCAGAATGACGACGGCCGCCGGATCGTCCCCTTGCTTGAAGAAGACGACTTCTCCTCTGGTGATGGCCGCAGCCGTATTGTGTCTGTCGATGCCGACGAGCAAATCGGCCCATTGCGTGGAGCCTTTGGATTTCAGCCATTCCGCGGTAATTCTGTAGAGCTCCATGATAGCCGGGGCTTCCTCCGGTTTCGCCCAATGGGCCTGGATTCGCGAGTCGACGCAAGGGCTCGCGATCTTTAAAGCAGTCGGGTGGGTCATATGTTCAGCCTCCATCGTTAGTATCCGAATAGCGCTCCTACTTTCCAAGCATACATCAATAAGCCCCCGCTCCGCCAAGCGCCGGCATCGCGCATGGTCGAACGAGGGCTTCATCTATAGATAACTTCCTATTCCTTCTTCCTCCTTAGCTCACCGTCCTCGGCCGCTCCATCCGGTGGAAGCCCGGCCAACGGAACGCGGCCCACTCCGGTTGGTGCTTCGTCATGCGGGTGACGACGACCGTCATGTCGTCTCTCACCCCGCCGGGATATTGCCTTAGCGCGGTTTCGAGCAGGGCATCCGCCAAATCTTGCGGATCGTCCGTGTCAATCTCCTGCAACACCCGCTTCATCCATTGTTCCTTATTGAGCGCATGGCCCGGCGCGTCGAGCACGCCGTCGGTCATCATTACGAGCGTGTCGCCCGGAAACAACTGTACGCGCAGCAAGTCGATCTCGATATCCTGTACGATACCGATCGGCAGATTGTTCGCCGCGATCGGAATGATCTCCTTTCCTCTCTTAATAAAACTCGGCGTAGAGCCGATCTTCAGCATCGTCGCGTGGCCCGAGTGCAAATCGATGAGCGCGAGGTCCACGGTCGCGAACATCTCCTCCGGCGAACGAAGCAGCAGGACGGAGTTCACCGATTTCACCGCCAGCCTCTCGTCGATGCCGGATTGCAGCAGCTGCTCGAGCATCGACAGCGCCGCGCTGCTCTCCTCTCGCGCCCGCGCCCCGTTGCCCATTCCGTCGCTTAGCGCCACCGCGAACTTCCCGCTCGCCAGCTCCATCATGCTGAAGCTGTCCCCGGATAGAATATCCCCGTCCTTGGCAGCACCGGCCACGCCCGTCTCTACCTCGTACACCTTAGCCGAAGCGAACGTCACCGTCGTCAAATTCGCCACCGGCACGCCGGTTCGCTCCGAGCTGACCGTCACCGTCTCCCCGAGAATTTCGGTGAGGATCGGCGCGATCATTTTCCGGCATTCGTCGTACCCGGTCCGGAACGCGTGTACCATCTCGATTTCTACGTGTCCCTCCTCCATACTAATAATATCTACGCTCTGAATGGCTAAGCCTAGGCGATCCAACGCATCCCGAATTTGCTCCTCTTGTTGCTCCATCTGCTTGGATTCCCGGCGGATTTCCTTCACGAGGTCGTCCATGACCTGCGACACGCCCGACAATTGGTCCGCCACGAGGAAGCGGCTGTCTTGAAGCTGCTGCCGCCAATGCAGGTCGTGGCGATACACCTCGTATTCGCGCTTAAGCACGTCCAGCACTTGCGGAATTCTAACGCAGGCCCGGTTCCAGTTCTTCGGAAGCTGCGACGCCTTCACGCCCGGATTGTCCTCGATCGCCGTCATCATATCGGTCAGCAGCTTGTACGTCTGGAAAAACTGCCCGTCCCAACACATCGATCTTCGGTGGCAGTTATCGCAAGCCTGCGAATGAACCGCGTGCACGAAATGATCGACGTCCTGGCTTTGCCGCATCGATTCCCCAGCCTCCGTAATTTGCCGGAAGCTGCGGGACAGCTGACGGAACACCTCCGAGAACCTCTCGACTCTCTCGGCGGTCAAATCTCTTACCTTCTGAGCATATTCTCGTTGATTTTGCGCATAATACGGCGTACCCGGAACATATCTTGATAGTGACTCCGCCGCGGAACGAGGCGTAAGCAGCAGCATCAGCGCGGCGGCGACCGACGCCCACGTCGATGCCATCGTATTCGCCGCATCCCCGTCGTATAGAGCCAGTACCGACGTTCCCAAGATCATTCCGAAAGCGGTCGCGGATTTGCCGCCATCGCGGATTAATCCCGCCATTAAGCCGCCAAGCGCCAGCAAGCCGATACTCGAGGCGGCGGCAAGATCGGACAAGCTTAAGATCATGCCCGCGATGACTCCCGCCGAAGTACCGATTGCCGGTCCGCCTACGAAAGCCGCCAGAAGCACGAAATAACGGGAGACGACATACACGACGGCCACGCCGTAAATCGTCCATCCGGTTAATCCGGTCAGCAGACAAGCCAATAAGATCACGAGCCCGACCCATTCTTCGTGCCGCAAATGAGCGGCTTTCTTCGCGCTAGTGAGCACAGGGAGAGAATGGATGAATAGCAGCGTGAGCACGAATGCTAGACCCGCTTCTACCAACGTCAATAGATAGGGCAGCCAGGTCGCGTCGTCCATCAGAAGCGTGTTGAACAGCCGCACGAGCAGCGTACCCGCGAACACGACGACCGGCGCATGGGATAGATCCGCCCGCTCATACAGGACGAGCCCCCTGTGGAGCAAGTAGATGACCCCGATCTCCGCGCAGATGAGCGCGGGCAGCGGCTCGATCGACCAGAAGCTGCCTGCGATGACGGCTAGCGCGGCCCAGAACGCGAACTCCTTGCGCATATAGAGCACGACGCCGAAGTAAGCAGCCGCGAACGGCGCAAGCCCCTCCAGCATGACGGCTCGTCCAAGCAGCACGCCCGCAGCGATGACGATGATCAGCCACATCTTCTCTCGTATCGCCGCTCCCCATCGCTCCAGAAGCTTCTTCGGCGGATCGCCGGTAGATACTCGGGCGCCCGTCCCCGATCGGGTCAGCCAGTGATTCTGCTTATTCACCGGAATATAAGTTTGTCCCGTGCCCGCCCTGGGCACGAAAGGAATGACGGACGGCTTGTCCATTATGCACACCCCATTCACCAGATTGAATTGTGTTTTTAATTATAGAGCGGCGTTTAGGGGATGTTTGTCAGAAACCGTTGGCGGGAAAAAAGTTTTTTCCGACAGCTTCGCCCCGCGGAACGAGCGGCAATGGCGAATGCATGGTCGACACGGCCAAACCCGCGGCACGACTGGGTTACGCTCGATTCGGCCGTAACGCTCCCGCCTCTTTCGCACGGAATGCGACATCACGATTGGCGCGCATCCGACGGCGGATGGCGCCTCTTTCGCGTTGTTCCGCGGACGCGATCCGCGCGGCTATGCCGGAATCCCGCGAATGATCGTGAAGGTTAAAATTTTCAAAGGTTGGGGGAGTGTCTAGTCGTCCGCTGCCGCCTCGAACCCGTTCGTGTGAAAAATAACGACCAGTTGCTGTTATTTCATCCACCACGGTGACAACTTCGATGAATAACACCTATTTGCAGCTAGTTAATCCACTACGGTGACACCACCGCAGAATAACAACCAATTGCAGTTATTTCATCCACTACGGTGACACCACCGCAGAATAACAACCAATTGCAGTTATTTCAGACTCGAATCCACCATTTCGCGAAAATTACATGAAATAACTATCGATAGGTTGTTAATTTTCGCGTTTACCTGTTTCCCCGAAAATTAACTATCGATTTGCTATTATTCGCTTCAGGGGCGGAAGTAGTTGCAGTTCATTTCATCCGCCATAGTGACACCACCGCAGAATAACGACCAGTTGCAGTTATTTCATCCACTACGGTGCACTATCGCCGAAATAACAGCCAGTTACAGTTATTTCAGACTCGAAACCACCATTTCGCGAAGATTACATGAAATAACTATCGATAGGTTGTTATTTTCCGCGTTTACCTGTTTCCCCGAAAATTAACTATCGATTTGCTGTTATTCGCTTCAGGGGCGGAAGTAGTTGCAGTTCATTTCATCCGCCATAGTGACACCACCGCAGAAATAACAGCCAGTTGCAGTTATTTCATCCACTACGGTGCACTATCGCCGAAATAACAGCCAGTTACAGTTATTTCATCCACTACGGTGCACCATCGCAGAAATAACAGCCAGTTGCAGTTATTTCAGACTCGAAACCACCATTTCGCGAAGATTACATGAAATAACTATCGATAGGTTGTTATTTTTCGCGTTTACCTGTTTCCCCGAGAATTAACTATCGATTTGCTGTTATTCGCTTCAGAGGCGGAAGTGGGTACAGGTGTATGTGTATGTGTATGTGTATGTGTATGTGTATGTGGTTGTGGTTGTGGTTGTGGTTGTGGTTGTGGTTGTGGTTGTGGTTGTGGTTGTGGTTGTGGTTGTGGTTGTGGTTGTGGTTGTGGTTGTGGTTGTGGTTGTGGTTGTGGTTGTGGTTGTGGTTGTGGTTGTGGTTGTGGTTGTGGTTGTGGTTGTGGTTGTGGTTGTGGTTGTGGATGATAGGTGCGGGTACAGGTGTGGTTGTGGTTGTGGATGATAGGTGCGGGTACAGGTGTGGTTGTGGATGATGGGTGCGGGTACGGGTGTTGATGTGGGTGCGGTGCGGCGGATGTAGGTGCGGGTATGGATACGAATGGGTCAACGAGCCAACAAAAAAACCGAACCTCCTCGGTTCGGTTTAACTGATGCATCTATTACGAACGGCGTCCGCCACGCCCGCCGCGTTTGGATTCGGTGCTCTTCTTCAAGTTGGAAATCCGCTCTTCGCTGTCCTTCAGGAATTTCGAGAGCTTGTCATCGAAAGTAGCTGACCTTCCCGGTCCCTGCTTGAAGGGGCGTCCACCGCGTTCGCGCGGTCCGCGCATCGGTGCTTGTTGCATTTGTTGCTCCGGCGGTTTGTCCACGGCTTGACGAATGGATAGACCGATCTTGCCATCCTTGTCCACGTTAATGACCTTGACCGTAACCATGTCATTAATCTTCAAGTGCTCGTGAACGTCTTTCACATAGCTGTCTGCGATTTCGGAAATGTGTACGAGTCCCGTAACGCCGCCCGTCAAATCGACGAACGCTCCGAAATGCGTAATGCCGGTAACTTTTCCTTCAAGTTTGGTGCCTACTTCGATGGCCATAAAAACGGATGTTCCTCCCTGAACATAAATGTCCCCGGACCGCATAGATCCGGTTATGCCGATTATAACCGAGAAACGAAATCGAGGTCAACCGACGCCGACCTATGCCCCTTACGCCTTCGTGCCTATTTAATCTCTAACGGGATCTCTCCCGGATAGCCCATTCCTTGTTCCTTGCGCGCGATCTCGCTGATATATTCCTTGTCGTGCAATTTAACGATCTCTTGCTTCAACGCTTCGGTCTGAACGTTGGCATCGGAAAGCTTCTTGGTAGCTTCTCGCAAGTCGCTCTCGCGGTCGCTGAGCGTACCGTGTTGAGAGATCAATACGTACGCGGCCCAGCTCATGAAAATAACCATGACAAATAACAGCAGCTTCAATCGTCTGCGTACTCCCGTCATAGCCGGTGTCGTCGCCATGGTGCGAGATGACATGCCGATGCCTCCTTTCTAGCGAACATTATAGCATAGATTCATTTGACGGAAATATCCTTCTAACGATGCAATTCCCATCGGGACGCTGTCGAAACGTGATTTGTTCATTTTTTCCCGCGGAATACGTGAACGATCTCTCGCCACTTGCCCTTCGCCTTCCGCCACGTCCGCACGATCGGCTCGAACTTCCTCCTGACCGGAAGCAGCTTCGCCCATAACCATCCGAACAACGCCGAAAGCGGCTTGTACATCAGCTTTCCGGTCCAGAGCAGCAGCGCCGCCGTTACGATGAATAGGATATCTAGCATTTTGGCAAGTAGACGGACAATCCATTTCAGAGGTTTGAAAGCCAGCGAATCGCTTATGCGCCACACAAGCTTGAACAGTTGCTGAACCTTCTCGAACAGCCAGCCCGAGACTTTAGCGACCGTGCCGCTGAATAGGCCGAAATAACCGGTAACGCCGATTCCGAGTCCTAGGAAAACGTACATTCTCACTTCCCCGTGATTATGGTTCAGGAGGAGGCTGAACACCGCGAACGTCGCCGCCGCCCAATAGACGACGTCGAGTCCCGGCAGCAGCCAGCGGGCCACATGAAACCGATGCGTCGCAACCCGGTAGACGTCGAACGCGGTACCCATCGCGAGCCCGCACAGGATCATGGCCCCGATCGTCGAGAACTGGGACGCCGTGCTCATTTGAACAGCTTCCCGAACAAACCTTTCGATTTGTTCCCGGTCTGGCCGTCCAAATAGATCAGGGAATGAATCGATCCCTCGATCGATACGAGCTTCTGCTCCAAGCTCAAGTTCTTCATATGCAACTGTTGGCCGCGCACGGTCAGAAACCCGCACTCGGTCTCCAGCAGAAACTCTTCGGTATCGAAGCTCTCGACGTTGTTAACCCCGGTTATATCCAGCGATTTGCGGTTCAGCATGCGAATTTCCTGGTGCTTGCCGCCCTTCCCGTGTTCCATGGCGCGTCCCCCCCAGCATTTAAGACTAGCTTATGGGGGACAGGCAATTCTTAGAACCTAAGAGTTAGCCACGGATGAGGACGCAGACCGGCTTGCTGACCGCGATTTCGGAGCCCGCGTAGACGGGTAAGCCCGAGACCGGCTCGATTTGAAAAAGGACGACATTGTTCGACTCTTGATTCGCCGCGAGCAGCCACCGGCCGTTCGGCGTAATCGCGAAGTTGCGCGGAGTCTTGCCCCTGGTGGACACGTGGCCCGCGCCGCGAAGCGCCAGCGTCTGATCGTCCACCGCGAAAATCGCGAGGCTGTCATGGCCCCGATTGGAGGCGTAAACGAAGCGCCCGTCCGGGGAGACGACGATCTCGGCACCGGTGTTCTCGCCTTTGAAGGATGCCGGCAGCATCGGCAAGCTCTCCTGCCTGACCAGCTTCCCCGGCTCCGAATAGTCGAGGCGAGTAACGGTGTTGTCCAGCTCGTTCAGAACATAAGCAGCTCTGCCGGACGGATGAAACTTCATATGCCGCGGTCCCGCGCCGGGCTCGAGGCCGACGGCGTCATGAATCGCCCATTCGTTCTTGTCCGCGTCGAGCGCGTATACCATGATCTTGTCCATCCCGAGATCGGGTACGAACAAATACCGGCCATCCGGGCTGAACGCTGCGGAATGCGGATGCGGCGCCTCTTGGCGAGCTTCGTTCGGACCGGTGCCCGAATGGCGGAACCGGACGTGCACGGCATTCGGGATCCCTTGGGAGTCCACCGGATACACGACAACCGATGCCCCGTTGTAATTCGCCGCGGCCAGCCATCGCTCGCTCGGGTCGAGCATCAGGAAGCACGGGTGCGCGCCGAGCGTCGGATGCGACATCGCTTCTTGCAACGAAACGCCTTCTTCCTCGATGAGGAAGGTGACGAGCTCTCCGCCGGGCTGTCCGTTCAGCGTCTCGACTTCGCTAACCGCATGCAGGTATCGTCCCGCTTGATCCATCGTCAGGAACGAAGGATTTTCGATGCCGGTGAACTCCGCGACCTTCCCGAGCATAGCCGTGTCTTGATCGAGCTGCAGGTGGGTAATGCCGACTTCTTCGGCGCTGCCGTAAGCGCCGATCCAAATTTCAATCGGGTCTGCCATCATTCATGCTCCTTCCTATTGCCTTGCTGTGCTAGTAAAACATACAACTCATTTCGGCTAAAATCCTGCTTGAAGCGTTCGTCCGGACAAAATCAGTTGTAGGTTCTACGAATTCGACAAAAAACAAAAGACCGCCCGCAGGCGGTACCGAACTACTTAGACTAAAAGGTGCGGCTTCAGGCGGCTACGAGAACAGATCGTCCTCTCTCTTGCGCGCTTCTTCCTTCAGCACCGTATACATGCCCTCGACGTCTTCCTTGCGCGTCGATTCGCTAAGCTTCTCCACCTTGACCGTCAGCGTCCGTTGCCCGAACTGAACGTCGAGCACGTCCCCGACCTTAATCGTCGCGCTCGGCTTAGCCTCTTTACCGTTCAGAAGGACGCGCCCTTGATCGGACACGTCCTTCGCGACGGTGCGGCGCTTAATGAGCCGCGACACCTTCAGAAATTTATCCAGGCGCATGAATTACTTAACAGCGTCTTTCAGCTTGTTGCCTGCTTTGAACGCAGGAACTTTGGAAGCTGGGATCGTGATGGATTTGCCCGTTTGCGGATTGCGGCCGACGCGGCCGGAACGACTGCGCGTTTCGAACGTGCCGAAGCCGATCAGTTGAACTTTGTCGCCTTTAGCGAGTGCGTCCGTAACTTCGCCGAGGAAGCCGTTCAGTACGGATTCTACGTCTTTCTTCGTCAAGCCGCTTTTGTCTGCGATGTTGTTGATCAGATCGGTTTTGTTCATAGTACTATTCCTCCTAATAATTTGTACATTGACTTCGTTCCGCGCATAGCGTGAAGCCGCCGGACGCTTGTTGTTTAAAACACGATGAATACTATTCTGTTCATTGCTAAAAAAATCCTGCCGAACAATTAAAAAAAATCGCGAAATAGGTAGAAAGTACGTGAAATTCGTCGGTTTTTACAAAATATTTAGGTAAACTTTACCTTATATGAGTCGTCTGCTATCTGCTTTTGGCTTCCTGCCACCACGATTCCATCTCTGACAAGCTAGTATCTCCGAAGGTTCTGCCGCTTATACGCAGTTGCTCTTCGATGTAACGGAACCGTTTCGCAAACTTGCGGTTCGTGCCCGCAAGCGCCTCTTCCGGATCGACCTTGAGAAAACGGGACGCGTTCACGACGGCGAACAGAAGGTCGCCCAATTCGTCCTGCTGACGCTCGCGGCTCTCGTTCTCGGAAGCTTGGCGAAGCTCCGCGAGCTCCTCCTCGATTTTGTCGAATACGCCGCTTAGGTCCGGCCAATCGAAGCCGACGCCGGCCGCCTTCTTCTGCTGCTTGTGCGCGCGCGGCAGCGCCGGAAGGTCCTTCGGGATGCCGTCGAGGATCGAGGCGCGTTCCTCGCGCCCTTTGCGCTTCTTCTCCTCGGCTTTCATCTGCTCCCAGTTGCGAAGCGCTTCTTCGGCATCCTGCGCGTTCTCGCCCCCGAAGACGTGGGGATGGCGGAAGATCAGCTTGTCGTTCAGCTCGGCCAGCACGTCGAAGACGTCGAACGTTCCGACCTCTTCCTCCATCTGGCTATGCAGCAGCACCTGCAGAACGACGTCCCCGAACTCTTCCTTCATGCCGTCCGGATCGTCGTTGTCGAGCGCTTCGACGGCTTCGTACGTCTCTTCGATGAAGTTCTTGCGAATCGATAGATGCGTTTGCTCCCGATCCCATGGACAGCCCTCGGGGCTGCGCAGCACGGCGACGATCTCGTGCAGCCGTTCGAACGAGCGGCGGCGCAGCTTGTCGTCTTGGCTCGCCGGCACGTACACGAGCATTAAGTTGCCGTAATCCTGTTGGCGGTCGAGCTCGTGAAGCGGCACCGTGCGGATCGATTCCTTCCCGGGCACGCCGAGCGCTTGCCCGATCGTGACAGGGTGATCGTCAGGGTAGACGCCCATGAGCGCCAGCTTGACGTCCGATGCGGTGTAGGCATCGTACACTTGTCCGATGACGGTGTGCAGGCGCGGACGCAGCATCTCGCGCGTCAGCTCGGAGGCGTCGAGCAGCTGGAAGCCTTCGATCGGATCGAAGCCGAGCTGCGAGAACGCTTGGTCGAGGAAGCTTTCTCCGCCGACAATGGTTAACGAGATGCCGCGCTCCGGCGCTCTAGCGCGCAGAAGCTGAACGGCGCGTTCGGCGACCATCGGATGGCCGGGCACCGCATAGACGATCGTCTCGTCCGGGTACTCCGCCGCAAGCGACAGCAGGCTGTTCGCGATCGCTTCGTACACGTCTTCGAAGTGTTGATGCTGCTCGTAGTAAGGATCGAAAGATATAAAATCGATATCCCGTTTGCTCAGGTCGGCGACCGCCGGATGATCGGACGTTCGGACATAGCGACGCGAGGCGTTCTCTAGCGTCTTCAGCACGCCGAGCGTCAGTTGGTCTTCTCCGCCGGAACCGAGTCCGACGACCGTAATAGATGGCATCGTATAAGGTCATCCTTCCTTGGATAGGTTGCGTTTGGTTGCCGCAGTATGTATGCGCTGCAGCCAGGCGTCGACGCGGGTGCCGGAGATACCCGGCAGCTCGCGCCATTCGCGAGGAGCGACGGCGCCGAAGGCGACGAGCGCCGCTGCGAATACGGCGGCGCCTAGCGCGATGCCCGGCAGGGCAGTGAGCAGCGCCGCCGCGCGCGCGGGCAGGGCGCCGGTCAGGGCGCCTAGCGCGAGCGCTGTTGCCGCGACCGCCGCCGCCATCGCGGCGAGCGCAGCGGCCGAGCGCCACGCGACGTCTAGGCGCGGGGCGGGCAGGTTTACGCGCTGGCGCAAGCTCAGCGCGTTGAGCAGGGCCGCGGCGCCGAAGGCAGCGGCCAGGGCGGCGGCGGCGCCGCGTATGCCATACGCGGGGACGAGCACCGCGTTGAGCGTGAGCTTGAAGAGCGCGGCGGCGGCCAGGTTGACGGCAGGCGAGCGCATGTCGCCGAGCCCTTGCAGGAGCGCCGAGCTTACCGCTTGCAGCGTGCCGAAGGCAGCGGCGGTGGCGATAATCGCCATGGCGCCCGTGCCGAGGTCGTCAGAGAACAGCGACACGTTGATCGGTCTAGCCAACACAGCCAAGCCTGCAGCGGCCGCCGTTCCGAACCACCAAGCGATGCGGCCCGCCATCACGGCTCNCGCCGCCAGCTCCGCGTCGTCCCCGCGGGCGCGAGCCGCAGTCAGCGCGGGCACGAGCGCGGCGGCCGCTCCTGCGGCGGCCATGATCACGAGCTGATTCAGCGCGATGCCCCGATTGTATACGCCGAATTCCGCCAGGGAGAAGGCGGACGCCGCGTCCGTGCGTTGGCCCAGCAGCCGCGGAATCGAGAAAGCGTCGATCAGTCCGAATAACGGAGCAACGATGGAGGCGAGCGCTATCGGGACGGCAACGGCCGCGATTCTTCTCAATAGCTTCCCGCGAGATTCGGGATATTGTATCTTTCGGAGGCTTCCGCTAAGCGAAGGGCTCGCCTCCGCCCGCATCTTCCCTCGAATCACGAACGATCCGCTCCGCCGCCAAGGGAGGAACCACAGCATCGCCGCCAATCCGGCGATCGCTCCCGCAGCCAATCCGCCATGCACGGCGGCGGCTGTCGCTTCCGCAGACCATGCCGCGTGGACGGCATAGATCAGCGCGATCAGCATGAACGCCACCCGCGCCAACTGATCGATCACCTGGGAGACGGCCGGCTGGAGCATTTCCATCCTTCCTTGACGATAACCTCTGAGCACGGCCGTCGCAGGCGCGAACAACAACGCGATAGACGACATGCGAATCGCCGGCGCGGCCGCATCGACGCCCATCCAGCGGGCGAACTGCTCGGCGCCGATGCATAAGAGCGCGAACATCAGTATTCCGCTAACCGCAAGCAAGCCGAGCGACCAGCGCAGCACGCGCCGCGCGCCGTGTTCGTCGCCGGTCGCGACGCGTTCGGCCACGAGCACGCTGACCGCTACCGGCACGCCGGCCGAAGCGAGCGTCATCCACATGATCGTCAGCGCGTATACCGCGCTATACAAGCCGAACGTCTCGTCCCCGGCCATATTCTGCAAAGGAATCTTCTGCAGCGTGCCGATCACCTTCGTAATCAGCGCAGCCCCGCCGAGCAATGCCGCCCCCTGCCACAACGCCTTCTTGGCTCCTTGCTTGCTCGCGTCCGATCCGCCCGTTTCCGACATTGTCGCCCAATCCCCATTTTCGCGTTTTCAGTACACCCATTATAATCCATGGCGCGCCTCGAAGCACATAAAAGCGCCTGTCCCGTTCCGGTCGGAGGGCACAGACGCTTCATTGCCATCTATTCAAGCGGACCTCTACTGCTCCATCTGCTTGGCGAGAAACCCCGCCGCGGTTTCCACCATCTTGCTTTCCATTTCGCCGACGTTAACGGATTCGTCTTTGCTTAGCAGCACCACCGTGCCGATGGGGTCTCCTCCTGCCACGATCGGAGCCGCCACGAACGAACCTATCGTCTCGTTGTTGTCGCGCATCAGCTCATGGATTCCCGCATTCGATTCGAGCGTGATTTTGCGGTTTTCCATGCAGCTTTCGAGCATCGCGCCGATCGGTTTGTCGAGATACTCCTTCTTCGCGGCGCCCGCAACGGCGATCACGGTATCGCGATCGGAGATGAGCGCGATGTGCCCGGTGCTTTCCGACAAGGATTCGGCGTATTCTTTGGCGAAATCGCCAAGCTCGCCGATCGGGGAATATTTCTTAAGAATAACCTCTCCGTCGCGATCCACGAATATTTCGAGCGGATCGCCTTCCCGGATCCGAAGCGTTCTGCGGATTTCTTTCGGAATGACAACCCGTCCCAGGTCATCGATACGGCGTACAATCCCGGTTGCTTTCATAGCTCGTGTTGCCCCACTTTCGTTGATGTAATGTCCTGCCTGCTACCGGTGCGAATGATTTCCGGCCATTATGACGAGCGCTTGAGTACGGTCGGAAAATGGTGTCATGGAGTCGTGAGTGTAGTATTCAACCTCTCCCATTTTCTTATGCGCTTCCCCTGCACTGGTTCAATCCACCAATTCCGCTAATTTAACGCCCTTACGGCTTGGCGAACCTGTCGCTTTCTAAGGGTTTCCCCGATTCCTTCGTATATTCTCCGCTTCTGGTCATCAGCTTCCAGATAAGCTGCGCGGCTTGCTTGACCGTGCGCGGGCTCGCCTTCTCCGCGCCTTGAAGCAGGCGGAACGGACGCGCCAGTCTCGGCAAGTGCAGCGACGCTTGAGCAAGGATATCGTCCTCATACAATAAGTCCGCCGTTCCCGAAGCCAGCAGCCTGCCGTCCTTGAGCAGCAGCACCCGGTCCGCCCATTCCGCCGCGAAGTCGACGTCGTGCGTGGCGACGATAATCGTGAGTCCGCTCCCGTGCATCCGATCCAGCAGCGCCTGTAGCTCGTCCCGTCCCCGCGGATCGAGGAAAGACATCGGCTCGTCCAGCACGATCATGTCCGGCCGCATCGCAAGCACGCCCGCGATGGCGACTCTTCGTTTCTGGCCGTAGCTAAGCTCGAACGGCGATCTCATCTCGAAGCCGGCCATCCCGACGCTGCCTAGCGCTTCCGCAGCCCGCTCCGCCGCCTCTTCGGCGTTCAGTCCGAGGTTGCGCGGGCCGAAGGCCACGTCTTCGAGCACCGTGGAGGAGAAAATTTGATCGTCGGGATCCTGATAGACAACGCCGACGCGTCTCCGCAAGCGGGCTTCGTTCGTCCGCGTCACCGTCTCCCCGAACAGCCGCACTTCGCCGGCATGCGCCAGCTCCAAGCCGTTGAGCAACGAGATGAGCGTCGACTTGCCGGCTCCGTTCGGTCCCATGAGCGCGACTTTCGAGCCTGCCGCGATCTCGAAGGTTACGCCTCTGAGCGCGGCGATCGTCCCATGACCGTAAGCGAACGAGACATCCTTGACCGCCGCGACGGGCTCGGACGAATCCGCCCTATCCCTCGCGTTGCCCGTTGTCCAATTGTCCGAAGAACTCTCCACGCCGTTTCCTCCCTCCAATCCGCCGCGAGCGGACATCGCCACGTAAATCCGTTGACTTCGCAAGTAAGCCCTGACGAACAGCGCACCCATCAGTTGTCCGAACCTTTTGTACGTTAACGCGTTCCAAAACCAACCGGATGTTCTCATGCCTCTCGACCGCTGCGCCTTGGACATGCTGCGGGCTTCTTCCTTCAGCAAGAAGAAATACCTCAGCAATAACGCCATCATCTCCAACATCAGCGCGGGAACGCCGACGGCTCTCAGACTGCGAATGAGCGCGAAGACGGGCGTTACCGCGATCAAGTAAGTAAGCAGTAAGTTGGCGCACCCCAGCTTCAGAAGGATCGTCGCCGCCCGCTCGATCCCCTCTTCCGTCGCGGCGTAACCGAATACCTCGAACGCCGGGCTTCCCGCCGTATGGAACGGAATGAACAGCGCGGCCCCGGCCCCGAAAGGAATGAGCAGCAGCAATCTCCGCACGATCAAGCGAAGCGATATGCCGCACCATAGCGCAATAAACAAGAACAACCCTGCCGCTCCGGCAAGAACGGCGGGTTGCGATATAGCAACGACAGCGACGAGCAGCGCCGCTACCGTCCATAGCCGATAGCTCGGGCTTGCGATCAGCGGTCTTATGCTTTCGTTCTTATGAAGCGTGATCGTCGTTTTGCCCGACATCGTCCTTCCCCCTGACTCGACGCGATAATGAGCCGGTAATCGAGTAGAGCACTAAGAACAGCAGCCCCGCTCCGATCAGTCCAGCCACGCCGACTTTCAAGAGCGGCACGCCGATACCCGGCACCTCGTAGTCCGCGATCCACGCCGTCCAAGACGGAGACTCCGCCTTATCGATGAAGCCATGGTCTTCCGCGACCCGCTCCAGACCGTCCGGATGCGGCGAGGCGAAATAGGAGATGATGCCGCCCGCCAGTAGCGTGACGATTGCCAGCACGATCCACTTGCGCTTGTTGCCCGTTACTTTCCGTGGTTCGTTCATGCTTGCGGCACCTCCCGTTTAGCGGGCAGCGGCTCGATTGCGATTCGTCGTTCCGTTAAATACGCGACGACCATGGCCGTTATGAACCCTTCGCCGATTCCGATCAAGCTATGCCACCCGACCATCGCTTTGAGCGCGATATCCAGCGGGAACGTATCCGACCATGCGAGCAGCAGCGCGACTCCGGCCGATGCCGACACGATCGAGATCCACGCCGCGAGGAAGGTGACGACATGTGAAGCACGCCCTCGCAAGAGGCCAAGCCCGAGCCGGTAAAATCCGTATCCCGAATAAATGCCGATAACGCCCGTGCACAGGATGTTCGCGCCGAGCACCGTCAATCCGCCGTCCTGAAACACGAGCGCTTGAATGATCAACACCGATGCCATGACGATGACCGCGACGGCAGGTCCGAACAGAATCGCCGCCAGCGTCCCCCCGAGAAAATGCCCTGAAGTCGCGCCCGAAATCGGGAAATTCAACATCTGGGCCGCGAAGATGAACGCGCCGATCAGCGCGATCTTCGGCACCTCCTGCCTCATTAACGTGTCACGTGTCTTCCTCAAGCCGAATGCTACAGCCAAAGCGCCTGCAACACCAGTCGTTACGCACGTTTTCAAATCCAAAAATCCGTCCGGAATATGCAAGAATATTCCTCCCGCAGCATCATTAAAGCTCAGGAAATATATCCTGGGCTTAAGCTTATCAAGGTATCGCTAAATTGGTCAACTTATAATGTTAAGTTACCTGACACTTGTCCCTATATATCGCCGAAGCACAAGACCGAAGTTATCCGCTGTCAATTCATCGTAGAATCCGTCGACAAACGAGCGGCTCACATCAAGCGTCTTCATATCGATCTCGACAATCTCCGTGTACGCAGGCTCTTCATCAAGCGTCCAGTATCGTTGATACAAGTCTTCTTGATCGCTTCGCAATATAAAATACAACATGTTGTCGATCTGAACGAGTTTCCCGAAGTCCGCGAAGTTCTGACGAAACACCGTCTCGACCTTGTTATGCTTCACATCGATCCTAAGCACGCGGTAGCCTTGAACCATAAACAGGACGCCCGACTCTTCGTCTACGATCAGCGAGCCCTCACCTTGCGGCGTAGTGTCGTAGATACCGTCAGGCTGTGAGCGCGGGAACTCCAATGTGCCGATCCAGTTGCCTTGGCGATCGAACCGTTCAAGCTTCCGATCAAGCAATACGAGCACTTCATCTCCATAAGGAACAATTCGCGTTTGCCCTTTTCCATTGCCCATAGCGCCAATATACATGGAACGGTACTGCTGTTCCTTCTCATTGACCTGATACAGAAAGCTGTAATCGACATACCAGATCAACCCGGTATCCATATCCTTGTACCTCTCCACCGATATATTGCTCTCATCTGCTATCTTCCGCCCGACGGTAGACATGAACGGTTGCGATACGGTATCTACGTGATTCAATTCCATATCCGTTATCCACTGCTGTGCCGTGGAATCGATGAGCAAACGGTCTTCCTCCCGCGTAAGCCGGTAAGGTGTCGGTACGGCGAGCTCAGTTTCCATCACCAGCTTGTTGTTCAGCTTGATTACGCGAGAAGCTTGCGTATCTGCTACGATCCAGCCGCCATCGATTCGCATGAAATCGCGAGCGCCGTTGCTTCTATCATCATCTTCTGCGTAGATCGATAGGGAAACGGGCAGCTCGCCTATTGTCATCCATGTTCCGTTTATGTATTCCATCAGCTCCGTATTAACAAGCGCAAACCACTGACATCCCGCGTGATGAAAGGTCACTGAATGATCGTTGTCGCTGCCGAATTTCTCGTACAAGGCATCATAAAGCTCGTTTGGAATCTCTGAATACTCTATATCTCCGCCATATAAAGTCCCTTCTAGAACTTGCTTGCGCGAACTCTCATATAACGTAGTCTGCCCCGGCCCAAGTTGTTCCTGAATGAAGTAATTTCTCAGAGGAGACGCCGGCAACGTCTCCATCGATTCTGCGTTTACAAGATCGCGCAACGATGCGGTCTGGACAATGCCATTCCCCTTGAATTGCAATAGCTCACCTTGTGCGATGACTTGCTGTCCCTCTTTAAGCGGGAGCGTGCGAAGTTGCGGAGTTTGATCGGCTTCATAACTCCAGTCATTGAACTGGACCACCTCTAACTTGTCGTGCGTGATGCGAATGAACGTATCCTCATACGGAGAACCTATTAATTCCCAACCCGCTTCCCAAAGCCATAGAGGAAGCTTTCGATCTACATAGCGTAGGAAAGAAATCGTCTCGACACCTGCTTTATCACGGAACCTTGCCAATAAGCGCGGTGCATAGTTCAGGCTGCGATCCATGTGCGGAATCAACTTGGCGTCAACGATCTCGATATCCAAGTACCGGTCAGGACTCTGTTCCCTTGTGTAAACAATACTGCCCGCTTCATCCTTGAACATATACACCGGTTCGCCGTCAAGTAGACAACATTGATGTACTTCATCGAAAGATCGCAGTCCGTCGGTCCTGCTCGGGAGCTCCCTCTCCTGCCGATCAGGTCCGATATCGATGTCGCTTACTTTCATCCAACGTGCTGCGGATTTCCCGGGGTCTAACAAGTATTCGTAGAATTCCTCTGTATGGCCGATCTTTAATAATATAATTCCTGAATGCTCCTCGGTCGTAACGGTCAGCACTTCCTCAGGACGGAAGTCCAAATACTGATCCTCGACGAATATAGGCGATGGCTCCATCCGAATAATAGACCACTTGCCATGTGGGTAGTTCTCCAATTGCGACCCAATCAGCAAATACGGTCCTATCAACCAAGCTTGCGCATCCCACTCCCCCGGATACGACCACTCGAACAACGTCCGTATCGATTCACCGGGGGTTGCATACTGTAGACGATTATTCTGTACGTAAATCCGGCTTTCGCCTCTCTGACATAGCACGTTCATTTGCTGATCCTCGGTTTTGAACACCGCGTATGTAAGTTGTTCCCACTCCAGCGCCATTGGCGTTGCGGAAGTATCGGCAGATGGGTGCGAAACAACGACGACAGGCTCCGGCTCGACGGATGGAGTCTGCATAGCGGCGACAGGCTCCGGCTTGCCATCGCGATTCATGAACAGCAATACCAGTGCAATCGCAAGTACAGCAGCGCCATTCCCTACAACATTCGCGATTGGCCCGCTACGCAGCTTCATCATCGTCAACCTCCCGGGCAACTATTGTTCGACCTCACTATTTGACGTTTGGTGTTGGAAAAGGTTGCTAAACGGAAAAGACAGGGTCTTATGCCCTGTCTTTAACTCTCCCCTATGGACGCAACTTATGCCATCAACGTACCGGACACTAAGCAGGATCAGTCACACCAAACTGCTTCCCTTGGACCAGAAGACGGTATTCCGCGGACCGAATGCCGTTAAACCAAGCGAAGACCGCACCGGCGAACAAGAAGAGGGACGTCGTGCGGAAAATTTTGGAGAAAGCATGCGATGAGCCGTCCGCGACGTTGGCTTCGATCGCGGTGAATTGCGTAAGCAAGGCGACCAAAATGGCTATTCCGAGCGCCATCCCGAAAGTGCGCATCGTGTTGTAGATGCCTGAAGACATCCCAACCTTGTCTTCGGGAACTTGCAGCACCAAAGATAGGGATAGAGAGGGCATGATCAAGCTAATGCCAACGCCGAGTATCGCCAGCCGCCAGATGAAATCGAACGAATCGGCGGACATCGTCAATCCGCTAAGCAGATACATTCCGATGCCGAATGCGAGAAAACCGCATACGCTGAACCATCGTGTGCCATGTTTATTCACCAATACGCCGACGACCGGCGAGACGAACAGCGCGCATACCGCCATCGTGCTAAGCAGGAGACCCGCGCGAAGCGAACTCATGCCGATCAGGTCCACCATATAGAACGAGAGCATGAACAATCCGCCCATATGTCCGACGCCGAATAGGAAGAAGGCGACGTTCCCCGAGGAGAACGAGAAATTTCGGAATAGGGACAATGGCACCATCGGATGCGCGCTCCTCGCTTCGATCAGGATGAACAAGGTCATGCTGACCGCCGCGCCGGCGATCAATCCGAGAATAATTGGAGACGACCAGCCGTACGCGTTCGCCTTCAGTAAGCCGAAGGTGACGGATAACAAAGAAGCGCTCAGCGTTAAGATGCCCGCCCAATCGATCTTCCTGCCGGCAGTCGGATCAACAGATTCCTGAATGTAGACGCGTCCTAAGACGAAGGCGAGCACGCCGACGGGAATATTGATCAGGAAGATCCATTGCCAACCGATCGTATCCGACAGAATCCCGCCAAGCACCGGGCCCAGCGCGGAGGCAAGTCCTGCGACGCCGCCGAAGATGGCGGTCACTTTACCGAGCTTGTCGTTCGGCAGATGCGATACGACGATCGGAATTACAACGGGCACGATGATCGCTGCACCGAAGGCTTGCAAGATACGGAACGCGATCAGCTGCTCAGCCGTTGAGGCGAATCCGCACAACAAGGAGGAGACGGTGAAGATGACAAGCCCGATCTGGAACCATTTTCTACGACCGAATTGATCGGCCAAGCGGGACGCCGTTAACAGCAATACACCAAACACCAGCGTATAGGCGTCGACGACCCATGATGCGCGCTCCATATCGGCATGATAATATTCGGAGATTCTGGGCAATGACACATTAACGATGGTCGTGTCCAGAATGGCCATGAAGAATCCTAACAACGTGATCAGAATCGGGATTAACGAACGTTGCTCTTCTGTATTCGCCATGTTAACAAGCTCCTGCCCTCAGATTAGTCTCACAGCCATCTTCGCGTTCGACGGGTATACTGCTCATACGCTTGGCCGAAAACTTCCTTCATCCGCGATTCTTCATAGGAGATAAATCTCGTATCGATCACCATGAAAAACAAGACGACGACGAGCAACGGCGACCATGAACCCAGCATCAGCCATACGCCGATTAGCGCGACAAGAAAGCCTAGGTACATCGGATTGCGGCTAATCCGGAACAATCCGCCCGTCACCATCGCCTGCGGCTCTCCGAAGGGATGAATATTGGTTCGAACTTTCGCGAACATTGCGCTTCCCAGCCAACTACCGCCGATTCCCGCGACGAGAAGCGGAAGACCGACCGCAAGATTGACCGGAAAAGGCACGAAATCGATAATCGGCACGATAAGATCAAGCACGACCATGAACAAGATGCTAAGCAGGAACAGTCTCGGGGGAAGGAGTTTACTCGGTAACTTAGCGGCCTCCACATTTTTCACCACCTTTCATGTCGATTCAATATGACTGACTGATTGTCAGTCATATATTATTGTATGCAAAGATGACTGATTGTCAATCATTGTATTCAATAGATTGACGTAACCATGAACCGAAAAATATAATTTTATCAACTGGAGGGGACGCAAATGCCGAGAGTGAGCAAAAGTCCGGAAGAAAGAAGGAACGAACTCGTCGATGCCGCGGAGGCGCTATTCAGCGAAAAAGGGTATTTTCTGACTGCGGTCAGCGATATCGTCAGAAGGGTCGGCGTATCGCAAGGCGCTTTCTATTACTACTTCAAATCGAAAGCGGAGATTGCCGACGCCTTAGTCCAGCGGATCGTGGAGCGGGTATTCGCTCTTTTCGCCGAGGGCGTCGACAGACCCGATCTGACTCCGACGGAGAAATTGAGCCGCTTGTTCGAGCTTGATCGGCACGGATTCAATCATGAGGAAGGGATGGGGGCGCTTTACCACCATCTTCACAGCGAGGAGAACACTTTCCTGCACCAGAAGTTGATTTCCCGCATCATTGAACGTTTCGCTCCGATGGTTGCGCAATTAATCGATCAAGGGAAAGAGGAAGGGGCATTCCGCACCGGGCAGAATGCCCTATATTTAGCCGAGTTCCTATTGACGGGTTATCAATTCTGGACGGATTCCGCATTCTTCGAGAGAAGCGAAGAAGAACGGCTGAGGAGACTAGCCAGCATCGGAGGTTTCGTCGAAGCGCTCCTCGTAGCGAATCCGAACACCATTCGGATTGGAACGTAAATCCGATGACTTCGCAGGTAAGCCCTGACGAACAGCGTAAAAAAATGAAGCCCAGGGAATAAGCACCTGAGCTTCTCAGCTTATCAATCTATCGCCGAATCGGTCAACGAGATACGTTAAGTAACCTTACACCTATGACGTCGATTTACCCTCAAATGAAGTCTGCTTTCAAGAATAACAACGATTTGCCGTTATTTCTTTGAAGAATCACAAGTTTCGTACGCCTGCCGGTAAATAACTGTAAATGGCTGTTATTTGACCACCGTTACCGGATATTCTCCTCGCTAACTGCATATGGTTGTTAATTGGGCAATCTCCCGCGAAATCGCCCGACTGCTTCCAGAATGGCCCGCTAAAGCCCCATCCTCTACTCGTCTTACCGCCCACGCATTCCTTCGTCAAACCTAGCGGAGCAATGAAGTTAACCGGATCGCCATTGACATAGGCGAAGCGGTTAAAGGTTTGACCGTCGGTAATGTCGCCGCGGATCGCGTTGCGGTTCAAGAAGCGCTTAAGGCCCGGGTGGTAGTAACGCGCGCGCATGTAGCACAAACGATTCGGATCCGTCATGACGCCGTCTCGGCCGATGTATTGGAACGGCTGCTCCGTAGATCCTTCGTGCTTCTCCATTTCTCCATAGAAGCCGTAAGCATAACGATCCGTAACCTTGCCGTGCTCGTCGGTCAGCATGACCGTGCTGCCGCGCAGGTCATAGTGATAGGACTGATAGCGTCCCCGCGCGACATAACGCCCGATTAAACCGAGGCCGTAGACGTATTTCGCCTTGACATTGCCCTCTTCATCCGTCTCCCATAGCACTCGGCTTAGCCCGCCCTGCGGATCGACGACATAACGGGTCGTGTGTCCTTCATGAGCGACTTGTGTCCGCACGTTCTCCGCATCGTAGGCATAGGTTGTCTTACCCGTCCTTACGAGACGGTCGCGAGCATCGTACGTATAGGCCTCCATCCGTTTGCCGTCGGTGACGTACAACAGATTGCCGTCCGCGTCGTACTCCACGGGCAAGCCGCCTATCGCGAACAGGCGATTGTCTTTGGTATACGTCAACGGCAGCTGTGTTCCGAGCGGATGTTCGCCGGGCGCTTCCCCTTCCGTCACCGTATCGGTGACGTTCCCTGCGAGATCGTAACGATAGAACAGCTTCCTGCCCGGCATCGAACCGCCGGCGAGACGACCAAGGTTGTCATAGGTATAACGTTTCTCTTCCTCTTGGATAATCTGTCCAAGCTCGTTGTAGATGAATTCGTATTTCTGCAGGACTATGCCGTTCGCCAGCTGGTTCTGAAGCCGGGCGACTTCTCCCGCTTCGTTATACTTCCGCAGTTCTAGCGTCCCGTTCGGCCTGCCCGTCCGAACGAGCCTGCCATCGGCGTCGTAGTCGTAACGCGTGACGCGCCCTTCCCAGTCTCTCGCTTCGGTAAGTTGCCCGGCAGCGTTATATCGATAATGGACTGCCTCGCCGTTCGGATAGATAAGTTCTGTCAGATATCCGGCTTCGTCGTAGGCATAGTGTATCGTATGTCCGAAAGCATCGGTATACGAAGTGGCCCGGCCCAGCGCATCGTAGGTGCGCAGCTTCGCGTTGGCGCCCGCTTGCTCGATACGGATCAGGTTGCCGTCGCTATCGTAATCCAATTCGATGACGCCGGCCCCATCCCGTACGCCGACAAGCTGACCCGCCTCGTCATAAGACCTCTTCGTCGACATTCCGCGAGCGTTCTTCCGTTCCGTCAGCCAGCCTCGCTCATCGTAAGAATAGCAAAGCGTTCCGCCCGCGGCGTTGCGCTCAGCCGTAAGCTTGCCGCTTCGATCGTATGCGAGCGTCGTCTCATTGCCGTTCGCATCGGAATAACGCATCAAACGATTCTCGCCGTCGAACTGCTGCGTGTAGACGGCGGTATCCGACTGAACGACTTCTATCAGCCGCGCGGCCGTATCGTAAGCGAATACGGTCTTGTCTCCTCGCGCATCCGTTACTTCTACGGCGCGGCCAAGACCGTTATATCGGTAGCGCGTCGCGCGGTCCAAGGCGTCGCTTACTTGCGCAACGTTGCCTGACGCGTCGTAAACAGCCCGAACGGCCGTCTGTCCGGCAGCGTCCCGTATATCTTTCAGCCTGCCGACTGCATTGTAACTGTAGGAGATCCGACGCCCGAGCGGATCGACGACTGCAGTCCGTTTGCCGACCCCGTCGTATTCATACAACGTTCTCGCGCCATTCGGGTTGACGGTTTCCGTCAGTCGGCCCTCGTCATCGTACGCGAAGACCGTCGTGTTCCCGAGAGCGTCGGTCACGGATCTCAGCTCGCCGCTTAGGCTGTAGCGGTATTCGATCGTCGCGCCCGACGGCGAAGTTTCGCTCGCCAGTCGATCTTGCGAATCGTACCAATATTGCCACTGTCGACCAATCGGATCGGATACGGAAATCAGCCGATCCGCTGCGTCGTATGTGCGTATTGTGGTGCCCCCGAGCGCGTCGGTGAACGCGTTCATACGTCCGACCCCGTCATAGTGGAAGGTTGTGAGGCGCCCTTCCGCATCCTCGTAAGCGCTCGGACGGCCGCTATCATCATATTGATAATGCTGCTTGCCGCCGGTAAAGTCGGTATAGCTTGCGCGTTGTCCCAGAGCATTGTATTCGAAGATCGCCTCGCTTCCGTCCGGGTTGCGGATTCGAATAAGTCGCCCCGCCTCGTCGTAGGCGTAAGCGGTAACCCCCCTTCCGGATCGGTCTCCGAAAGAAGCTGGTGACGCTCTCCATATGTATAGGTATAAGCATTGCCCCGCGGGTCGGTCCGCTTAATGAGCCGGCCTTCTTCGTCGTAGGCGAAATAATCGGTTTCCTGCGCCAAATTCGTCCTGGAAGTCATCTGCCCGTCTTCATTGTAGGTATACTCAATCTCGCTGTCGTCCGGAGAGTGGGCGGCGATCAAGAGATAGCGCTCATCGTGGATCAGAATATGCTGTGCGCCGGTCCGATCCGTGAACACGGTAACGACATAACCCGGAATATATGCGGTATCGTACATGAATGAGCTTGTCCGCCCGGATGCATCGGTCTGCGCGATAATCCGCGCCTGCTCGTCGTATGCGTTGCGATACTTCAACTCTCCGGCTACGTGCAAAGACAGAATGCGTCCTTCTTCCGTATATGCAAGTTCGCTGACAATGCCGATAGGATCGGTGAATTGCACGAGGTGCCGGCGTTCGTCATAAGAAAACTTCACGCATCGCGCCCCGTCGGAAACTTGACGAAGCAGTCCGTCTTCGCCGTAGCTGAAAACCAGCTTGCTCCCGGAAACCTCATCGGTCAACGAGGTTAACTGCCCCGCGGCATCGTATGAGGCCAGGAAGGCTAGTCCGAGCGTGTTGATGTGCCGCGTCAGTTTGCCGTCCGCATGGAAGAGATACGTCTCCCGCGTCTCTCTGCACCATAAGCGGTATGTGCCGTCCTCCCCCACGCTCAGCTCGTCAAAGCGCACGGCCGCATCAAAGCTGCGATAGACATCGCTCTCTTGCTTGTCGAATCGGTTGCATCTTCCCGTATTCCACCACACGGTGAGGCTGCCGTCATCCGACGCCTCCACGCGCATCTCGTAATTATGCGTCCACGCGATGCCAAGCACACCCTCCTGCAGCAGCAGGGAATGATAGTTAAGCTCCAATGTCCATGTGTGCGCACCATACAGCCGCAGAACCGGATGGATAATAAATTTCGCGCCGCTGGCAGCATGGATCTGGTCGCCTCTACAGCTCATCGGATTCGCTTTTTTAGGATTAAAGCTAGAAGAATGAACGATCTCTTGGTTGCCCATGGCTGCCCTCTCCTTTCGGTTATTGCGTTGATTTGTGTTTGAAGCTCGTTTTCCAATGGCATCTGCGCCATTTTCATCCCTAACTACTTCGACTATGAAGGCAGAGCCTGCGCTAGTCAGCTTCAGTCAAACCTGTTCATTAGATAATCGATGTGGAACTAATATTCTCCCTATTATATCCTCAGGTGATAGTTGGTACCATCGATTGCATGGTAGAGATTATCCGTCGCACGCTTTACGTCCCTAAGTGCTTACATCGTCTGTCTTGCGTACGCCTCGTAGTGACCAACAATCTCATCTGAATCCTTGAAAATACTTGATATTAGATGTCCGCCATCATCATCGTGCCTAGTTCAGGCTTACCTTCACAGTTTACTATTCGCACTTTACTATCCGTACAATATGTATACAAAGAACAGGTCAGTCATGGTGGTATCTGACCATAATCGACATGTTCGTTGTAACGGAATACCGTTATTTAGGGTATAAAATTCAAGCCTTTACGTACGTACAACCGAAATGACGAAATCTTTATACGGGTATTACATAGCTTATATGCGTTTTTCGTTGGATGATGGGTTCATTCGTCACCCACCCCTAACTCACAAAAAAACATTTTATTGAAGACTAGGAAATTGTATATACAACTGACCCTAATGGTATATCTGTGGGTTTTATTGAATTACCAAGACATATGCCTACCATTTTGTTATCAGTGGGTGAATTAGATACTTGAACTGAAACAACTTTTAATCCTAACTCCTTATGTTCAGGTGTCCGAACAACAATATTGTTTCCAATCTTATTTAATGAAGTGAGAACAGGATTAAGTCCAACTATAATAGTCCCATATTCTTTGGATTCAAACACATCGTCAACATCCATTACCTTTTCCATTGGATACCTCCCTTATCATCTGCATTGGATGAATAATTCATCCTTGACGTCTCGAATACGAAGCCCACCATTTTTCAATCTTGTAATTGCATCCCTAAGTAGTGTCATTCTCTCAGTTGATGTTAAATCAGGAGCAAATCTAGCCGCCCTAATACTAGCCTGAGCTTCATCTAAAGCAAAGTTTTTTGCATATGTTACAGGATCAACATCATAAAGATTAAAAGCTTTTCCATTTGCGAACGCCTCGTAATGTCCAACAATTTCATGAGCTATGGTCGCTTTACCTGAGACTCGACTATTCGCACTCAAAGTTCCTATTCCGGGGGATTGCAGGTATATAAAATTCAAGCATTGACGTGTGCGTACAAACGAGATGACGAAATCTTTATACGGGTATTACATGGGTTATATGTGTTACTGGTTGAATGATGGGTTCGTTCGGCACTGAGTAGCCCCGCCAGAGGTTTTGGAAACCAAAAAATCAAATACCTCTGAACGTAACATACAAACAGTCTTTTGTTTCACATCTAATCACGTATCCAGAACCGTAATCATCAAGAATAAGTTTTGTTCCACAACGCAAACAACATCTATCAGTGGTCCCTTTTTCCAAATAATCCTCAGCCGCTTTATCTACATTTTCCATCTCTGCCTTTTCATCAATGACAGGTAATCCATCGTTTGTATTAATATCCATATAATATCTCCCTCATAAAGTTATTCATTTTTATGGGTATACCCGCTTCTTGAGCACGAGCCATAGCATCTTGTATTAAATGTATTCTATCCATTTTAGAGAGATTTGGCGCATTCTTTGCTGCCATATAACTTGCTCTAAACTCATCATTCCATGCACCTGGTTTCAAACTTGTACCTCTGTAAGCACCATGTCCGTAATATTCGTGGGCCAATACAGCACGTTCGCTCATTATAGAACGTGGGTGAATTTCACCCCCTACAGGAAATATGTCTCCACGAACATTTATCATATCTGTTCTATCTACATAACTTGTTCCTCTACCAGTATTAAAACTTAATTTTTTGGGGTCTCCACCTATCTCTGCAAATTCATTTTTTATAAATGTTGCTTCATCATCAGTAATTTCACGTAATGCTGATTGACGCATTCCTCCTGCTGCTCTTTCAACTTCACCCGTCCCCTTAGCACCATTCCCGCCTGTACCATCCCCACTATATCCCGTCGTGGTCTTAGGTGGGCTTGCGCCAGAATCCTTCTTCGGATCTTCCCCTTTGCCTCCGGTGCCTGCATAGGCGGCGCTTTGCTTCGTTGGGCTGTCGGTTCCTCCGCCGCTGCTGCGGTTGTTGCGCCGGTTTGCGTTGGAGGTTACGCCTCCGATCACTCCGAGGCCCTTCTTGATCGTCTGATCCCCGAGCTTAGCCGCTTGCTTGGCCAAGAAGGCCGAGCCTGCGCCCGTCAGCAACATCTGCGCGACATCCGTCGCAACCGCGCCTACCCCGTCGGAGGCGACGCGCGCAGCCATCCTTCCGTAGGTTGCGGTATTGTCGGCGACGCCCAGCGCTTTCACGCTTCGGTCCACGACTTTGGTCGCCGTGCCGATGGCTTCATTAGAGAACTTCGCCAGCTTCGCCCCTGTCTTAACCCCTTTGCCGAGCGGGCCGAGAATGGCAAGTCCTCTCTCCCATGTCGCAAGCTTCTCGCCGGTGATCATTTTTGTGCGATTGGACTTCGTCACATACAAAAGAAAAGCCACAAAACGAAAATTTTCGCATTGTGGCGCATACGGTTTACATGATTACATCTTGATATCCCATCTCTGTGTCTTGCTCATCCATTATTAGAACACCCTAGCATTAACGCTGTGCCATGACATTCAGGATAGCTCGGGGGATTAATTCATCCTATAGGTGTTTTAAATTGGATTGTTCGGATACTCTTCCAGGTATCTACTTATTAACTGTTGCCCTCTCTCATCAACAGGCATCATGTTTAAATATTTGTACTTCCATATCTTTAGTTGATCACTGAAACCGTAATTAGTCTTATGCCAATCTGTGTAATCGAAATTTATAGTAAGTTTGCCGTCTTTATTCAAACCCAAAGTAAATGAATACCACAATTCCTGATCGTTCTCTTTAAATATTTCACGCATTTTCTCTGCAAGGTCGAATAGTTTCATTTCGTTTTCTTCAAAATCTTTTTCATTAACTTGGAATTTTTGGGGTATTTTTAGGCTATACTCATAAATCTCAGGATCATTAACCGGGCTATAAAAAAAATAAGTGCCTCCTCCATCACTTGATACTTGTGCGTAGAAATAAAACTTTTCCCAACTTTCGGGGATTATTTTGTCTACAGTAATAGCTATCTCTCTGTAAAGCTCATTCAATTGTACTTCCATTTCAATTATCCCCCTGCTTGATTTTTTATTATTTTCTTAACCAAATCTTCACCTTCAATTTCATACGTAATTCTAAAAATATCTGGCCTCATTGAATCTCCCAAATAGACCGGATCAATTTTTACAGTAACTCTTTTAGGTGGTGTTTCTTTTAATGCATTTGCCCATTCAGTCTCCATATTAAACCATTCCCCGCCAGAACGGTTAATCTGGCTGTTTTGCGGAACTAAATTATCAATATCTTTTAGCCCCTGAAACTGAGCTCCAATTAAGTGGCCGCCATCATCGTCAGGCAACCTATCTTTTCCTCCTACTGTCCTTTGTGCATACTCATTTCGTTCTGCTGAACCAAGTACAAGATCTCCTTCACATTCTACAATGCGACCGTGACTATCTGTTCGATAAGTATAGCCGTCAGGCGATTTGTATTCTACATTTGGTTTTAGTGCTTTTTTTCTACCTTGCTTTGTGAAATGATCCCCATAGTTAACTTTTGTAGGTGATGGGGCTATATTTGACTCAGCTTTACCCGTACCCTTAGTACCATTCCCGCCTGTACCACTCCCATTATATCCCGTCGTGGTCTTAGGAGGGGTTGTGCCAGAATCCTTCTTCGGATCTTCCCCTTTGCCTCCGGTGCCTGCATAGGGGGCGCTTTGCTTCGTTGGGCTGTCGGTTCCTCCGCCGCTGCTGCGGTTGTTGCGCCGGTTCGCGTTGGAAGCTACGCCTCCGATCACTCCGAGGCCCTTCTTGATCGTCTGATCCCCGAGCTTAGCCGCTTGCTTGGCCAAGAAGGCCGAGCCTGCGCCCGTCAGCACCATCTGCGCGACATCCGTCGCTACCGCGCCTACTCCGTCAGTAGCGACGCGCGCAGTCATCCTTCCGTAGGTTGCGGTATTGTCGGCGACGCCGAGCGCTTTCACGCTTCGGTCCACGACTTTGGTCGCCGTGCCGATGGCTTCATTAGAGAACTTCGCCAGCTTCGCCCCTTTGTGAAGTAGCGGTTCCTTGCTCGTGTTGCGGAACCAATATTAAAAATTCCCCATATCCTCTAAACATCGTCACATACAAAGGAAAGGCCACAACACGGAAATTTTCGCATTGTGGCGCATACGGTTTACATTATTACATCTTGATATCCTACCTCTGTAACTTGTTCATCAATTAGAAGAACTCCTAATCCGTTTTCTGTATCCCAAGTGCATTCAAAGGCTAAACCAATCCCCCGCCCTTCATAAATTCCTCCATATGGAATCGATATTCCATCTAATTTTACCATTTCGAGGATTTGAGCAGTTGTATCCACTACAGGATAATTTTCATTAAAGCCTACATCGTAACCCAGCTCGTACCTGGTTTTATTGTAGTAATCTAAAATAGGCTGTAGGATGTCATGCTGGATTTGCTTCCAATTTTTAATAAACGCATTATAAGCTTCATATTGCACTTCATCAAACTTACCATCTTCTTCACCATTAACACTCAATGAAATTACAGTCTCTTTTCCGTTAAAATCAATTGTTATGTCTCTAAACCAAATATAGTTATACTCAAGCTCCCCAAAGATTGCATCGTTAATTTTCATCTATTAGTCTCTCCTTATTTTTGTTTGCAGCGAAACCACCCGGCATAAACGCTCCTGAGTTTATCTCCCCTACCCCACCTAGATGTCCAAATGCTCTATTTATTTCTGAGGGCACAAGTTGTATTGTTTTGGCATCATTCACTTCATGCCATGTTGACTTATTCGCAAGTCTATATTTCCTAATATCTTTGGCAGTAATTTCTCCAGGTTCTAAACCAAACTGACGTGCTAAATCAGGAGATTTATTAAGCTGGTCTGCTAACTTGTGGTCGGCTTGAACAAAATTCATTTCTCTCGCGCTTGAACTTAATTTTCGAGTTCCGCCAACCATATAGTCAATTTCCAATTGTGCCTTTGAAACAGGCGAAAAGTCGGGAACTGCATTTCTATATTCTATACCATTAATACCTGCTTCATCTAAGATTTTCTTCAACTCTTGGTCTGGTGGTGGTTTAAGAGTACACATAGATTCACCCCTCGTTCCTTCAAAACCCACTTTTGGATTCTCAGGAGCAGGCGTTTGATTAAGTCTTGCTTCATATGGACTGGAAAATTCAGTTTGCTTGAAGGCAGGTGGGACTACAACGGACTTAGGTGGTTTTGTGTCCGATTCCTTCTTCGGATCTTCCCCTTTGCCTCCGGTGCCTGCATAGGAGGCGCTTTGCTTCGTTGGGCTGTCGGTTCCTCCGCCGCTGCTGCGGTTGTTGCGCCGGTTCGCGTTGGAGGCCGCGCCTCCGATGGCTTGGAGGCCCTTCTTGATCGTCTGATCCCCGAGCTTAGCGGCTTGCTTGGCCAAGAAGGCCGAGCCTGCACCTGTCAGCAACATCTGCGCGACATCCGTCGCTACCGCGCCTACCCCGTCGGAGGCGACGCGCGCAGCCCTTTGAAAATCCGCAAGAAAACGAAAATAACAAAAACAGGCCAATTGAGGTGGCATCTGACCATCATCGACCTGCTTGATGAAACGGAATAACCCCAAAGAGCAAGTCCGTCGATTAGATTGGATTATCTGGAAATTCTTCCGAATATCTATTTATTAATTCTTGTAAAGCCGAATCTTGGGGAATCTCATTTAAGTACTTGTACTTCCAGATAATAAACTGGTCACTAAAACTATAATTGGTTTCAAACCAGTTTGTATAATCGAAGTGAACGTTTAATTTACCTGATCGTTCTAAAGACAATGTAAAGGAGTACCACGGTTCTTGCTCTTCATCTTTGAATACTCCCCTCATCTTTTCGGATAAAGACAAAAGCTTCTTTTTGCTTAATTTAAATTCCCTTTCGTTAACTTGAAATTTTAAGGGAATCTCAAGGCTGTATTCATAACTTCTCAAATCTGTTTCAGGCTGGTAATAAAAATACGTGCCACCACCATCATCGGAAATCTGAGCATAGAAATAAAACTTTCCCCAACGTTCCGGAATCATTTCATTAACCGTTTCAGCTATCTGTCTATATAAATCATTGAGCATTTTCTCCAATTATCTCAGCCTCCTGCATTTAGCGTTTTATGTGCGCATAACCGAAATGGAGGAAACTTAACACTGGTATTATATGGTTTTATGTGTTGTGGTTGAATGTTGGGTTTAATCGTGACTAGGTAGCCCCTGTTCTTCTGTATCGTCCTTTAAAGATTTAAGATGGTTATCTAAAAACTCTTTATCATCCTCATCTTCAGGTATAAGTCCTAAGTGATTATATTCCCATATAATACCTCTTTCATGATCATCTGCTTCTGATAAATCCTCATAATCATAGTCGATTTTAAAGTCACCCTGATTATCGAATATCATAGTAATATTTGTCCATACATCTTGTCCATTTGTATTAAACTCTCTCCAAAGTTCCTGTAAATGGTCGAGCAATTGTCTCCATAGTATTTTGTAATCTTCCTTCTCCATCGCACAAATATTTGGAATATCATGACTATAAGTTGGAATGTTACTATCGATCGGATAATAGTAAAAGAACGCGGTTCGAACATCCTCAGCGACTTCACCATACACAAAAACTTTCGACCAATCTTCTGGAATTGTTTCAATTACCGTAGCTGCAATCTTTTGATAGATTGTGTTTAATTTTAATTCATCCATTTTTAACCTCCAGGTTTATTTTCAAAATCCTTATATTTCCACTTACCCTCGCCTATTTTATATTCTATTTCAAAACTTACAGGTCTTTGAGAATCACCTTTATATACCGGTGTTATCTTTACTTCCACAGACTTGCCTTTTTCGAGTTGCTTTGCCCACATGTTTTCCATTTTTTTCATTCACCTTTATTAAGGTTACCATTCATGGGTACAAGGTTGTCTTGACTACCAGAGCCTTTAAAAATACTCGCAATCAAGTGCCCACCCTCGTCATCAGGCAACCTATCTTCACGTCCTGCCACTTTTTGTGCATGGTTATTTCGCTTACCATCTCCCAGATTAAGATTCCCTTCAACACGAACAATACGACCTTTAACATCTGGCAGTAAGTGTGGCCATTTGGAGTCGTGTATTCTACATTTGGTCTCAATACCTTTTTACGCCCATCTTTAGTGTACTGATCTCCATAGTTTACTTTAGAAGGAGCTTTCGAAGGTGAAACAATTTCACCCGTACCCTTAGTACCATTCCCGCCTGTACCACTCCCATTATATCCCGTCGTGGTCTTAGGAGGGGTTGTGCCAGAATCCTTCTTCGGATCTTCCCCTTTGCCTCCGTTACCAGCATAGGCGACGCTTTGCTTCGTTGGGCTGTCGGTTCCTCCGCCGCTGCTGCGGTTGTTGCGCCGGTTCGCGTTGGAAGCTACGCCTCCGATCACTCCGAGGCCCTTCTTGATCGTCTGATCCCCGAGCTTAGCCGCTTGCTTGGCCAAGAAGGCTGAGCCTGCGCCCGTCAGCAACATCTGCGCGACATCCGTCGCTACCGCGCCTACCCCGTCGGAGGCGATGCACGTAGCCATCCTTCCGTAGGTTGCGGTATTGTCGGCGACGCACAGCGCTTTCACGCTTCGGTCCACGACTTTGGTCGCCGTGCCGATGGCTTCATTAGCGAACTTCGCCAGCTTCGCCCCTTTGTGAAGTAGCGGTTCCTTGCTCATGTTGCTGAATCAATATATACTTTGCCGTATCCTCTACACATCGCCACATATAAAGGAACAGCCACAACACGGAAATACTCGCATTGTGGCACATAAGGTTACATTAAATAGGTTAGTCACTCTACAAACTGGAATCACACCAAACAAACAGTAGCTTAAAGCGTTATTCTCGAAAAGCCCCGACGTTACAGCCTTGCATTTCCTACTAATTTTATATCGGATTTTCGGGATACTCTTTTAGATACCTTTTGATCAATTCTTTATCCCTTTCATCTTCTGGTTGGTTTCCTAGATATTATATTCCCAAATAAGTAATTGATCATCAAAACTATATGTGGTATCGAACCAATTTGTATAGTCCTAATGAACCTTAAACTTACCATTATTATCCAATGCCAATATAAAGGAATACCAAGGCTCTTGTTCGTGATTTATAACAATTCTTCTTAGTTTATCACTCAGTTCGAATAAAGTTCTATCCTTCGTCGTATACTGCTCTTTATCAATGGAATAGTTAAAGGGAATTTCTAAACTATATTTAAAGTCTTGCACCTCCTCAGGAGTATTATAGAAGAAATAAGTTCCTCCCCCTGTTTCTGAAATTTGGGCATAGAAATAGAGTATATTCCATTCTTCCGGGATCATTTCATTAACCGTTTCAGCAATATTTCTATATATTTGATTCATTTCATTTTCCATACTCAACTATATCACCCTCCAGCTTGATTATTAATTGATTTCTTGACTGGCCGTCTCCCCTCTATTTGATACAATACCTCAATGTTTTTTCTTACGCACAAGTATCAAATGATGGAGGAGGCACTTATTTTTTTATAGCCCAGTTAATGATCCTGAGATGTTTGAATATAGTTTAAAAATACCCCAAAAATTCCAAGTTGATGAAAAAGAATTTGAAGAAAACGAAATGAAACTATTCGACCTTGCAGAGAAAATGCGTGAAATATTTATAGAGAACGATCAATAATTATGGTATTAATTTACTTTGAGTTTAGATAAACACGGTAAGTTTACTATAAATTTTGATTATACAGATTGGCATAAGACCAACGTACAAAAAACAGGTCAGTCATGGTGATATCTGACCATAATCAACCTGTTCGTTGTAAAGAATAGCCATTATTTCGGTGATAAAATTCAAGCATTAACGACTAAATCCGATGAACGGCCTCACCAACATTGAAGCTGCGGAGAAAATCCTTCACCTCTTGATGCTACCGTCGAGCACTCGATCTAGGTAACGAAATTTGCTTATAATTTACCTTTTGTAGCTTTAAGGTAATTATCTAAGAACTTTTTATCATCTTCATCATCCGGAGTAATGCCTAAATATTTATGTTCCCAAATTATACTTCTCTCATAGTCGTCGGCATCTGACAAATCTTCGTAGCTATAGTCGATTTTGAAATCACCGGTATTATCAAGATACATGGTTAAGTTTGTCCAAGGCTCTTGGTTATTGTTATGAAATTCATTCCATAGCTCTTCAAAATAATCGTTTAATTTATAACGCAATTCATCTATTTTATTTTCATCAAGTTCAAAGAGTTCTGGTATTTCGTGCATATTTATGGGATTGTTTCCACTATCAGTAATGTAATGAAAGGTGACCTTTGAAACGTCTTCCAAGACTTCTGCATAAATGAAAACCTTTATCCATTCTTCTGGAATTATTTCATTTATTGTAATCGCGATATGTTGGTAAAGCTCGGTCGCTTTTTCTGTTTCCATCTATTTTCCTCCCGGGTTATTCTTAAATTTAACGGGCGAAAGCCGTTTTCCATTTACCACTTGAATAATTTCAAAGCTGTCAGGGCGTTGGGAATCCCCTTTGTATATTGGCTTTATATTTACTTCTACGGATCTTCCTTTATCAAGTTGTTTTGCCCACATTGTCTCAAGCTTCTTCCATTCACCTTTATTCAGGTTTCCATCCATAGGTACAAGGTTATCAAGTCCGCCTGATCCTTCAAATATACTTGCAATTAAATGTCCACCCTCATCAGTCTTTCTTCGGTCTTTACGGCCAGATACCCTTTGGGCATGATTATTTCTCTTTTCATTTCCTAACTTTAAATTACCTTCCGCGCTAATTATACGGCCTTTGTAGTCGGTTTTGTATGTGTGTCCTGATGGTGTAGTATACTCTACATTTGGCTTTAAGACTTTCTGCCGTTTTTCTTTTGTAAAATGATCCCCATAGTTAACTTTTGTAGGTGATGGGGCTATATTTGACTCAGCTTTACCCGTACCCTTAGTGCCATTGCCGCCTGTACCACCCCCATTATATCCCGTCGTGGTCTTAGGAGGGGTTGTGCCAGAGTCCTTCTTCGGATCTTCCCCTTTGCCGAGAGGGCCAAGCAGCGCAAGTTCCCTCTCCTTTGTCGCAAGCTTCTCGCCGGCCGGAAACGATGACCTTCCGTTTGAGAAACTTTTTAGTTAAGTCTTCGATTCACCGTTAAAATCATCGCTATTGTTATTTTCAAATTCCTTCATTTTATCAATTTTAATTCTATCAACTTCATCTTGTGGAATATTATTTAGGTACTTACTCTCCCAATATTCCAACCTATCGGAAGGACCAAAATTAGATTCTCCCCATCTTGTATAATCATATTCAATACTTAATTTTCCTTCAGATGTAAGTTTCATCGTCATTGAAAACCAGGGTTCTTGTCCATATTCTAAAAATACATTCTTCAGATCATTTGTAACTTCAAACAATTTATTCTCTAGTTGGTTATATTCATGCGAATTCATATTGTATCTGCTTGGTATATCTAAAGAATAGACATAGTCATCTCCATTAATAGGCATAAAGAAAAAGAAAACCCCTCCTTCCCCGTTTTCCACCTCACCATTAAAATAAAATTCTTCCCAGTCTTCTGGTATCATTTGATCTATGGTTTCTGCAATTGTTCTATATAATTCATTCATCCTCTTTTCCATCTCATTAACCTCCCGGTTGGTTTAGTATTCTTTTAGTGACTGCTCTTTTGTTATCTATTTGATAAGTGACTTTGAATAAATCCGGTCTCATTGAATCTCCCGAATAGACCGGATCTATTTTTACTGTAACTTTTTTAGGCGGTATTTCTTTTAGAGCATTTGCCCATTCCGTTTCCATTTCAAACCACTTTCCACCGCTTCGATTAATCTGGCTGTTTTGCGGAACTAAATTATCAATATCTTTTAGCCCCCGAAACTGAGCTCCAATTAAGTGGCCGCCATCATCGTCAGGCAGCCTATCTTTTCCTCCTACTGTCCTTTGTGCATACTCATTTCGTTCTGCTGAACCAAGTACAAGATCTCCTTCACATTCTACAATGCGACCGTGACTATCTGTTCGATAAGTATAGCCGTCAGGCGATTTGTATTCTACATTTGGTTTTAGTGCTTTTTTTCTACCTTGCTTTGTGAAATGATCCCCATAGTTAACTTTTGTAGGTGATGGGGCTTTATTTGACTCACCTTCACCCGTACCCTTAGTACCATTCCCGCCTGTACCACTCCCACTATATCCCGTCGTGGTCTTAGGAGGGCTTGTGACAGAGTCCTTCTTCGGATCTTCCCCTTTGCCTCCGGTGCCTGCATAGGCGGCGCTTTGCTTCGTTGGGCTGTCGGTTCCTCCGCCGCTGCTGCGGTTGTTGCGCCGGTTCGCGTTGGAAGCTACGCCTCCGATCACTCCGAGGCCCTTCTTGACCGTTTTGTCCCCCAGCTTAGCGGCTTGCTTGGCCAAGAAAGCAGAGCCTGCGCCCGTCAGCAACATCTGCGCGACATCCGTCGCAACCGCGCCTACCCCGTCGGAGGCGACGCGCGCAGCCATCCTTCCGTAGGTTGCGGTATTGTCGGCGACGCCCAGCGCTTTCACGCTTCGGTCCACGGCTTTGGTCGCCGTGCCGATGGCTTCATTAGAGAACTTCGCCAGCTTCGCCCCTGTCTTAACCCCTTTGCCGAGCGGGCCGAGAATGGCAAGTCCTCTCTCCCATGTCGCAAGATTCTCGCCGGTGATCAGATCCCGGCCGGATACGGCTTCGATGACGCCTTTGATGTTGCCCAGAACGGGGACGAAGTCCAGCGTCATACTGACGATCGTCTTCAACCTATGCAAAAAAGCTCATTCTTCCTTACATAGTAAGTTGGAATAAGCCTTTGTAGTCTATTGGTATTGGTAGTTACATCTCATTATTGCTTTTTAAATATTCTTCTAAAAACTTTTTATCATCTTCACCTGAGGGCCACAGATTAAGATACTTGTGCTTCCAAATAATAACTCGTTCATGGTCGTTAGCATCTGTTAGATCCTCATAATCATAGTCAATTTTAAAGTTACCTTCTCTATTAAAAATCATAGTGAGATTTGTCCAGGGCTCCCGATCATTACTTTTAAATTCATGCCACAATTCCTCCAAATTATGTAACAATTGTTCCCATAATCTCTCGTATTCTTCTTCTTCAACTTCATAAATTTTTGGTATACTGTGGCTTTGAACCGGTAGATCATTGTTAACAGGATAGTAATAGAAATATGTGTTGCCCACATCCTCAGTAATTTCACCATATAGATAAACTTTAGACCACTCTTCTGGAATAGTTTCTATTACTGTTTGAACAATTTTTTGATATAAATTTCCTAACTTATTTTCATCCATGCCTATTCTCCTCCTGGCTTATTAATAAATCTTTTTACTTGCCAATCTCCTTCACCAATCTTATACTCAATTTCCCAGTCCTGCGACTTGGAGTCGTTATAGAAAGAAACGATTTTCACTTCGTCGGGGGAATGATGGGTAGCCGTTTGAGCCATAATGGCCCGCGCTAAATCATCCAAACCCTTGGACTCTCCGACTAATCCGACGACCCGGAACTTCTTAAGATCGAGAGGGACGGGAGCCTCCGCAATGCTGATGAACTTTTCCGTCATATCTCTTGCTTTTTCAATCAACGGTTCTTTCTCGATTCCCTCTTGTTTCGGAACGGTGATGTTCAATTCGCTTGGCACGGTTCCCAATCCGCTCCTGAGCTTCAAGAAGTCCCGATCCTGAGGAATGCGCTCCCACAAGCAACGGTTCCGCTCCAACGTCCATTGTAAGCAGAAGCTCGACTCCGGATGGGTCTGGTGCCAGTCGATCACGATTTCGTTTTTCATTTGCTGCAGCATTTCGCGTTGCTCGTCCAAATAAGCCTGATAAGACTTTTCTCTTTTAATAACGTCGCGCCGGTAATTCCATTTGTTCTGGAAATAGGTGATTAACGGAACCGTATAGGTCATAGCCATGGTCCCTACGGTTATGATCTGCAGCAGCAAATAGTTGGGATTCGCGCTCATTCTGCGCGATAGCGTAATCATGGCGATTGCTCCAATAAGAGTGGAGATAATCGGAATAATCAACGTAATGATATTCATGCTCGGTTTAGACGGCATCGACGGCGGACGGTGTATTTGGATTTGTTCATTGGCCGATCCCGTGAGCAGTCTTGGGGAGCGTTGATAATAGAAGCTTGACAACGTATGATACCTCCGCGATTATAGTTTCGGAATATATTGGAAGTTAGCAAGGTAATCATACCATCGTCGATCCATTTATGACAATATGCGACAGATTTAATTAACGGCTTGAATGATTGTCACACAAAAAAAAGACGTGTTCCGAACAGATCGTCAAGCGCGATCATGGTTTCGGAACACGTCTTTCGTTATAGGAGGTTTGCTGAGATTACTTCGCCGAAGCCGATGGCGATACGCTCGGGGATGCGCTAGGAGAAGCGCTTGGCGACTCCGCCGGCGCCGGTAGCGTAACCTTGATTCCCAGCTTGTCCTGTTCAGCCGTAAGGAAATCTCCGGTTTTCGTCTGAGCGACCACCGATTTCAACGTATCCTTATTCGCATCCGTCAGCTTATCGAACGCCGTTGCCGTGCGGCTTTCGACTTTAATGACGTGATAGCCGAATTCGGTTTGCACCGGATCTCCGATCACGCCGATCTCTTGCGTGTTAGCGGCGTCTTTAAAGCCTTGTACCCAGCCGTTAACCTCCGCGTTCTCATATAAGCCGCCGTTATCCTTAGAACCGTCGTCTTCCGAGAACTCCTTCGCAAGCGCGTTCCAGTCGCCGCCGGCATCAAGCTTAGCCTTGACGTCCTTCGCGATCTTGAGCGCCTCTTCATCCGTCCGGACCGTTTGCTGCGTCGTCGGGTCCGTCGCTTTAATCAGGATATGGCGAACGGTTGCGACGTTGAACGCCGAAGGATCTTTGTCATACTGCGCTTTTAATTCGTCTTCCGTCACGTTAGGCTTTAACTCGTTCACCTTATTAATGTAATACAATCGGAAGGAATAATCATGCTTGTAGATCTTAGCCACATCGCCCGCGGACAGCTTGCTCTCGTCCAAATACGACTTCAACTGATTCCCCGAAGCGCCGTCCAGCTCGGCTTTCAGCTGTTTCTCGAATTCGTCGACCCCGTCGTTAACCGTCTTCTTGTCGGCGTCGGAGATTTGAGGCGCGAGTACTTTAGAGACGATGTACTGCTTAACGAAGTTTTCCTTCAGTTCCTCGATCTGCATATACATGGCTTTATCCGGGCTCGTGAAAGCCTGGGCTGCCGCATATTTGTCGTACTCGGTGGCCGTAACCTTGCCGCCGTCCTTATAGGTGGCGATTACGTCCCCTTTGCTCGATCCCGGATAGTCCCCGTCCTTATTCTTGCCGCATCCGGTCAAGAGCGCGCTAAGCATACCAGCCGTCAGCAGCAAAGTGCCTAACCGACGATATGGCATGCGCTTATGGTGCAACATCCTGTAGTTCCCCCTTCGATTTTGTCGCTTCTTTATATTGTAACAGAAACTGCTCGATTAACGCTAATAAAGCGTTCTCATCGAATCCGCGAATCTTGAATCGAACGAGAAGCTGTTGCGCGTTGACCGCGCTCGTCATGCGTCCTTGGAATTTCGACTCCATCGACTTAAGCTTCGCGTGATCGATATCGTCCCGGCGGCGTTCCTCGATCTTCAACGTGATCTCGTCCCCGCGACGGATGATGGACTCGATGCCGTACCGGCGGCCGTGAACCTTAATCCTCGCGACGGCGAGCAAGTTCAGCACCGCCTTAGGCGGCTCTCCGAACCGGTCGATCAGCTCTTCGAAGAGATCGCTCACGTCCTCCAGCGACGATGCCGTTGCTACCTTCTTGTAAATCTCGATCTTCTGAATGCTGTCGTAGATATAATCCGGAGGCAAATACGCATCCACGCCCAGATCAAGCTGCGTGTTCACCTGCTGCGGCGGAAGCGCTTCTCCGCCCATCTGCAGCTTGCGGCTTTGAATTTCCTCGGTCAGCATCTGCGAGTAGAGATCGAAGCCGACGCTGGCGATAAAGCCGTGCTGCTCCGCGCCGAGCAAGTTGCCTGCTCCGCGGATCGACAAGTCGCGCATCGCGATCTTGAAGCCGGAGCCAAGCTCCGTGAACTCCTTGATCGATTGCAGCCGTTTCTCCGCCACCTCGGTAAGCACCTTATCCCGCTGATAGGTGAAATAAGCATAGGCGATCCGGTTAGACCGACCGACGCGGCCGCGCAGCTGATACAGCTGGGACAAGCCCATCTTGTCCGCATCGTGGACGATAAGCGTGTTCACGTTCGGAATATCGACGCCCGTCTCGATGATGCTCGTGCTCACGAGAACGTCGTATTCCCCGTCAAGGAAATCGAGGATCGTACGTTCCAGCTCTTGCTCGCTCATCTGCCCGTGGCCGACGGCTACGCGGGCGTTCGGAACGAGCGCGCTAATCTGCTCGGCCATTTGATAGATTCCTTGCACGCGGTTGTACAGGTAATAGACTTGACCGTCGCGGGCGAGTTCCCGCTCCACCGCCTCCCGCACGAGCGTCGGGCTGTATTCGACGACGTACGTCTGAACGGGGAACCGGTTCTCGGGCGGCGTCTCGATAACCGATAGGTCCCGCACGCCTAGCATCGACATGTGAAGCGTCCGCGGGATCGGCGTTGCGGTAAGCGTCAAGACGTCTACGTTGGTCTTGATTTTCTTAAGCTTTTCCTTATGGGTTACCCCAAACCGCTGCTCCTCATCCACGATGAGCAGTCCGAGATCCTTGAACACGACATCCTGCGAAAGCAGCCTGTGCGTGCCGATAACGACGTCGACCGTGCCGGCCTTCAGCCCTTTCATCGTATCCGTCTGCTCCTTGCGGGAGCGGAACCGGCTGAGCACTTTAATGTTGAACGGATAGCCTGAGAAGCGCTCGCGGAACGTCTCGTAATGCTGCTGCGCCAGAATCGTCGTAGGTACGAGCACCGCCACTTGCTTGCCTTCGATCGCCGCCTTGAACGCCGCGCGAATCGCGACTTCCGTCTTGCCGTACCCGACGTCTCCGCACAGCAGCCGGTCCATCGGACGAGACTGCATCATATCCTTCTTGATCTCTAGAATCGCGCGAAGCTGGTCCGCCGTCTCGTCGTACGGGAACATCGCCTCGAACTCCTGCTGATACGGCGTGTCCTCTCCGAACCCGAACCCCGCCGTCGACTGCCGCTCGGCGTACAGCTTGATCAAGTCGTCGGCGATATCCTGCACCGAGCTGCGAACCTTCGACTTGACCCGGTTCCATTCCGCGCCGCCGAGCTTGCTGACTTTGGGCTCCTTCTCTTCGGAGCCGATGTATTTCTGAATAAGATCGAATTGCTCTACCGGAACGGATAGTCGATCTCCGCCGGCGTAGACGATATGAAGATAGTCCTTGTGAATGCCGCCGAGCTCGAGCGTGCCGATGCCGAGGTATTTACCGATGCCGTGGTTCTGATGAACGACGTAGTCTCCGACCTTAAGCTCGGTATAGCTCTTGATCCGCTCCGCGTTATCGAGGTGCCGGTCCACGCGCCTTGCCTTCCGCTGCTTCTGAGTGAACATCTCCCCTTCGGTAATGACGACCAGTTTAATGGATGGCAGCTCGAACCCGCTCTGCAGATTGCCTTGCAGAATTTCCGGAGGCTCGATTTGATAGTCTTCGAGAACGCGCCTCATGCGATCCGCCCGCTCGGTATTTCCGGCAAGCATGTAAATGCGAGATCCGCTCTTCTTCCAACGCTCCATCTCTGCTTTAAGTACGTTCATCTGCCCATGAAAGTTTTGCATCGAGCGGCAAACGAAGTTCACGATATTCTGCGGTTGGGTATGCGGGATTTGCCGGACGAACAACGACATATAGACGATCTGATATCCTTTCGGGTAGAGCGCCTGATCGGCCGGGACCGCGAGTACGAAGCCTGGCAAGGATTTGCCCTGTTGGAGCAGATGAGTCGTCCACTCGGACTCGTCCCTCTCCAATTGCCGAGCGGTCTCCGCCAATCGATTCGGCTCGTCCATGAGCACGATCGTGTCCTGAGGAATATAGTCGAGCAGCGTTTGACGTTCCGGATAGAGCAAGGAAATATATTTGTAGATTTCGGAAAAGTACACATTTTGTCGCAAAAGATCGATTTCCCGGGAAATTTCGGAACCAAGTCGCTCTTTCGCCTGACGGTCGCTCATTTTCTCCAGCTGTTTATCGAGCAAGTCGTGCGCATGCTGCGCCGCGTTCTTGAACCTGCGTTCGCCCGCTACCCATTCTCTGCATGGCCGCACCAAATAGCGGTCCAGCTTGTCGATGGAACGCTGATCCGTCGGATCGAACGTACGGATCGAATCGATCTCGTCGTCGAACCATTCCACGCGGTACGCGTTAGCGGAGGCCAGCGGGAAAAAGTCGACGATTCCCCCGCGCACGCTCAGATGTCCTTTCTGTTCGACGCGGTCTACGCGTTCATATCCTAACTCGATCATAGAGCGGAGGAATTGCTCCATCGGCAGCGTCTGGCCGACTTGGAGCTCGATTCTCGCCTCGGCCATCGATTTGCTGTCGGGCTGGAACCTCCTTACGCCGGCGAACGGAACGACAACAAGCCCGCGGAAGCCTTCCGCAAGCTTGAGCAATACATCTAATCGTCTAGCTGACGTCTCCGGACTCGAGATGGCTGTCTCCGCGGCGATCAACTCGTTCGCCGGGTAAATCAGCACTTCCTCCGGGGACAAACATTCTTGCAAGTCGTCCGCCATCTTCTGAGCGGAGAACATATTATGCGTTACGATGAGCATCGGCCGCTTAAGCTCGCGGTACAACGCGGCGATTGCCGCCTGGCGAGCGGAACCGGACAGACCGGCTACAAGCTGCTCGCGCATGCCACCCCGCAACCCGCCAAGAATGCTAACTAGATCGGGATCCGCAACCATGGACTGGATGAGCGGTTTCATGGCATTTTCCCCTTCCTTCCAGTGGGTCCGCTCCGTATGAATCATAGGAAAAAGCCCCGGCTCATGCCAAGGCCTCCATGACGGTGTCGGAACGTGATAATGCAGCGATTATTGCAATGGATTCGATAATAAAGCCAGCTCGGGATGAGCATCCAACGTCTGGCTGCAATAGTCGCATATTAACCGTACGGTCACGTCCCCGTTCGAATTATACGCAATTATACGCTTTCGCTCTTCGGCGGTCAAGAATTGGAAGCCTAGACGATACTCCGATACTTCCGCGCTTTCGAACCGTCCTAACGACATCTGGCAATGCCGGCAAACGTAGTTTACAGCCATATGTATGCCTCCTGAAGCAGGGTTATTCGGCAATCGCCGTCTTCAGCTTCAGTATGCCCCGAGGGACTTCGTTTTAAGCTTGCTCTTTGCCGGTTGCGGTCGAGTTGAACTTCGCCATCGTCTGCTCGAACGTATGCGAGACTGCGTATTCGATCGCCTCGCACGCCTCCTCGACCATTCGGCGAACGTCCGTTTGCTCGGCTTTCGCGAACGGCGAAAGCACGTAATCGGATATGACGATGCCCGGCTTCGGTCTCGATATTCCGATCCTGATCCGGTTGAACGTCTGCGTGCCCGTATGCTGGATGATCGATTTGATTCCGTTGTGTCCGCCTGCGCTGCCTTGATACCTCAGCCTGATCCGGCCAACTTCCGTATCGAGATCGTCGTAGACGACGATGAGATCCTCGAGCTTAACCTTGTAATAATCCATGAAGGCTCGAACCGATTCGCCCGATAAGTTCATATACGTCATCGGCTTGATCAGCGCGATCTTCTCTCCCAGAATGCGCACCTCGCCCGTCCGCGCTTTGCACTTGTTGCCGCTCACGTCCGAGCCGTGCTTTCGGGCAAGCTCGTCGATCACCATGAATCCGACATTATGCCGCGTATTCGCGTATTCGGCACCAGGGTTCCCCAGTCCGACGATCCATTTCATCCTTTTATTCAACCTCCGTCTGTCGATCCTACAAAAAAATTTTCTCCGCATGCAACGTTTGACACCTTCCGCGTGTCCTAATGAATACAAACAACATTCAAGAATGGAGTGAATTGACGTGTACATGAACGGACAGATGATCTATGATGACCGGCACTTCCAAGATCATATGAGTTCCGAAGTGCCCGTGCAGATTTACTGCGGCAGAATGCATAGCGACATCGGATTCATCGAGCATTACGGCAAGGAATTCGTACTGGTCAACAATATTTTCTACAGCCGCAAGCAATTCACCTTCGTGTCTCGACCGGGATATTAGAATTTATACCCAACTTCATTGTATTACAGAAGAAGGGGTCGCGTCTAAGCGCGACCCCTTTTTCTCGTTCGTGGCGATTCAGGCTAATCCTTCTCGACAGCCAGAGCCGCCTCTCTATGACGTCTGTTCTCGACATCCGCATCGTTCAGTTGATCCAGCTCTTCCTCCGTGCGTTCCTTCTGAGGCGCCAAGATCGCCGCGACGACGGTCTCCGGATCCTGCTTCACCGCGACCCCGGAAGGAATCCGCAAATCCGCTACTGTCAGATGTTCTCCTAGACCTAACTGGCTGACGTCAGCCGCGATCACGTCCGGGATATCTTTCGGATAACATTCGATATCCACCTCGTGCAGGACGAGCTGCAGCATCCCGCCCTCCCGTTCGCCGATCGAGGTGCCCGTTACTTCCAGTCTGGCCGACGTGCTGATCTTCGCGTTCATATCGACCCGCCTGAAATCAATGTGCTTCACGAGTTGAGTCATAGGGTCGCGTTGCACTTCGGCCATCATAATCGGATGCTTGCCTTCTCCGGGCACGTCCACTTCGATGACGGCATGCGGGTGGCTTCTGATGAACGACGTCAGCTCTTTGCCGTCCAGCGCGATCGGCATTGGCGAACTCAAGCCTTTGCCGTAGATAACGCCGGGCACTTTACCGGATTTGCGGATTTTGTTTAGTTCGTAGCGGCTGCCGACTTCGCGCCGTTCTACCTGCAATGTCGCGTTAGCAATCATAGGCGTACCTCCCAGTTTAGAGATATCCTATTGTTGCCCCCCCGCCTGTCCGATTAAACATGAGGCTCGAACAGTCTGCTGATCGATTGCTGCTCGTGAATGCGGACGATCGCTTCGCCGATGAGCGGAGCGACGGACAGCACTTTGATCTTGGACGAGCTGCAAGGCTCGCGCAGCGGGATCGTGTCGGTAACGATGATCTCCTTCAGCGGTGATGCGTCCAACCGGTCCATTGCCGAACCGGATAAAACCGGATGCGTACAGCAAGCGTAAAGCTCCACCGCACCCGCCTGTTTTAGCGCGGAGGCCGCCAGCGCGATCGTCCCGGCGGTGTCGATTATATCGTCGATCAAGATGGCCGTACGTCCCGAGACGTCGCCGATAATGTTCATCACTTCCACGACGTTAGGCTCCGGTCGCCGCTTATCGATGATCGCGAGCGATGCCCCGAGTTCGTCCGCCAGCCTGCGAGCCCGCACGACTCCCCCGTGGTCGGGGGATACGACGACGGGCGCGTGCAGGTTCTTGTTCTTGAAGTATTCGCCCAATATCGGTACACCAAGAAGATGGTCGACCGGGATGTCGAAGAAGCCTTGGATCTGCATGGCATGCAAATCCATGGCGATCACGCGATGCGCCCCGGCCGTCTCGATCAAATTCGCGACCAACTTGGCGGTGATCGGATCTCTAGAGCGCGCCTTGCGGTCTTGCCGCGCATACCCGTAATAAGGCACGACAACGTTAATCGTCTTGGCGGAAGCCCGCTTCAGGGCGTCTACCATGACGAGCAGTTCGACCAGATGGTCGTTTACGGGCGCGGATGTCGATTGGATCACGAACACGTCGTCGCCTCTTACGCTATCGTCAAGGCGGATATGCGTCTCCCCGTCGCTGAATCGGCCCATGTCTGCGCGGCCAAGCTCTACGCCGATATAGCTGGCGATCGATTCCGCCAGCTTGCGATTGGAGCTGCAGGAGAACAGTTTCAACGTGTTATCAGGATACGCCATATGACAACCGCCTTTTTATTCGGTTTCGGAAGCTTATACAATCTTATACAACTCTATTCGGAGCCGCGTTCCTTCTTCGCCTTCGCTCGTGCGCGAAGCTTATCCGCATAGCCCGGCTTATTGACTTGCCGTTCCCGCGCGATCGCCAGATCGTTGTCCGCAACGTTATGCGTGATCGTAGAACCGGCTACCACGTATGCGCCGTTGCCGATCTTAACCGGAGCGATCAGGTTGGCGTTGCTGCCGATGAAGACGTCGTCGCCGATTTCGGTCACGGATTTATTATACCCGTCATAGTTGGCGGTAATCGCGCCGCAGCCTATATTTACGCCCGTGCCGACGATCGCGTCGCCGACGTAACTCAGGTGCGGCACTTTGCTGTGCTCGCCGATGACGGCGTTCTTGATCTCGACGAAGTCGCCGATCTTCACGTGACGGCCGAGCTTCGTGCCCGGTCGCAAGTAAGCGAACGGCCCGACGTTGCAATCGTCGCCGATGTGCGCGTTCTCCGACACGGAGTGACGGATGGTCGTACCGCTGCCGATGACGGTGTCCGTTATTTCGGCGCCTGGTCCGATGACGCAATCGGAACCGATGGACGTATTCCCGCGCAGAACCGTTCCGGGATACAATACCGTATCCGCCCCGATCGTAACGTCCGCTCCGATATACGTATTGCCGGCGTCAATGATCGTTACACCGTTCAACTGGTGCTTCTCGTTAATCCGATGACGCATGAGACGCTCTGCTTCGCCAAGCGCAACGCGATCGTTCACGCCGATCGCTTCGGCGATATCGGAAGCTACGCTCGCCCCGACTCTCTCGCCCTGCGCTTTCAGAATCCCAATGACGTCGGTCAAATAATATTCGCCCTGCGCGTTGCTATTCGTTACGAACTCGAGCGCAGCGAACAGCTTCCGGTTATCGAAGCAGTACGTCCCCGTATTGATCTCCCGCACGGCCGCCTCTTCCGGATTGCAGTCCTTATGCTCTACGATTCGCTCTACGTCGCCGTTCTCCCCGCGAACGACGCGGCCGTAACCGGATGGATCGGGGAATACGGCCGTCAGCACCGTCGCCGCTGCGCCTTGCGCCGTATGCTGGGCAATCATCGCTTCTATCGTTTCGGTACGCACGAGGGGCGTATCTCCGCAGATGACGACCGTTACGCCGTCTTCCTGGCCGAGCAGGTCTTTCGCCTGCATGACCGCATGCCCGGTACCGAGCTGTTCGGCTTGGAACGCGTATTCCGCCGAATCGCCCAGCGTTGTCCGCACGGCGTCGGCGCCATGTCCGACGATGATGACCGCCCGCTCGCAAGAGGCCTGCTTGACCGCGTTAAGCACGTGGCTCACCATCGGTTTGCCGCATACCGGATGCAATACTTTATATAGCTTCGATTTCATGCGCTTGCCCTGACCGGCCGCAAGCACGATCGCCATTATTTTCATGGTAGAATAACGCCCCTTCAACCGCTTCTTCGATTACATCAGCATCATAGCCTATTCTGTATAAAATGAAAAGAGAGCCAAATAGGCCCTCTTCTCGAGTATTCATCATTATGCCCCTTCGACCATAACTTCTTCATCTTGCGCAGCGCGCTCATACTCTGCCAATACGGCTGCTTGGATCTTCTCGCGCGTGCCGGAAGAGATCGGATGCGCGATGTCACGAAACTCTCCGTCCGGAGTCCGTTTGCTCGGCATGGCCACGAACATGCCATTGTTGCCGTCAATGACCCGAATATCGTGTACGACGAATTCGTTATCAATGGTTATCGAAGCAATGGCCTTCATGCGACCCTCCGAATTGACGCGGCGGAGTCTCACATCTGTAATTTGCACTTGTGTTCACCACCTTTGTCCTTCAGAAGACTTGGTGTAATATTCCACAAAATCGTTCGGATTCCTTCTTAAATATGGGAAAACCAATGTTAAAATTGAAAAAAATTTTTAATTCCTGACAGTTTCGACATTAATCGCCGCGATCAATTCGATTTCGACAAAAACATCCCTCGGCAACCGCGCGACCTCAACCGTAGAGCGGGCTGGCGTATGTTCTCCGAAGTACGAAGCATAGATCGCGTTAAACGCCGCGAACTGGTTCATGTCCTTCAGGAACACGGTCGCCTTCACGACGTCGCCGAACGTTGCACCCTCCGCCGCAAGCACCGCTTTAAGGTTCGCGAGCACCTGGTGAGTCTGCTCTTCGATTCCGCCGGAGACGAGCTGGCCTTCTGGCGTTAACGGAATTTGTCCGGACGTGAATAGCAGGTTGCCTGTACGCACCGCTTGCGCGTACGGTCCGATCGCCGCCGGAGCGTCTGGCGTAGATACGATCTTAAGGCTCATGGATGGATAGCACCTCCGAATGCGTTATTGAAAAAAGTTGCCCGGTTGAACGGTAATTTGCCGCGTCTTCAAATCTACTTCCGTCAGGCGGGCCAAAGAGACGTAATCATGGAGCAGACGCTCTTCGCTCTCTACTTCTCCGGATTCCACGAATACGCCGACGCCGGCCACGACGGCCCGGAATTCATGCAGCAGATCGACCATCCCTTGAATGGTGCCTCCGGCTTTCATGAAGTCGTCTATGATAAGCACGCGGGATTCTTCCTTAAGCGCGCGTCTAGCAAGCGACATCGTCTGAATGCGTTTGGTAGAACCCGATACGTAGTTGATGCTGACCGCCGAGCCTTCCGTGACCTTGTGGTCCCTGCGAACGATGACGACCGGCAAGTTCAGAAACTGCGCCGTCGCGTTGGCTAGCGGGATGCCCTTCGTCTCAACCGTCATAATAACGTCGATGTCGCGGTTCGCGAACGCGGAAGCGAACATGCGTCCCACCTCTTGCATCATGCCCGGCTGGCCTAGCAAATCGGTCATGTATAGATAACCGCCCGGCAATAGCCGATCCGGCTGTTCAAGCTCGCGGCAGATCGTGACCATCTTCTCGTACGCCAGGTCGGTGCGAACCTTCGGGACGTACCGAACGCCGCCCGCGGCGCCGGCCAACGTATTCAGCTCGCCGATCCCTTCGTCTTCGAATACTTCTTTGATGATCGCCAGATCTTCGCTAATCGAAGACTTTGCCGATTGATAGCGCTCCGCGAATGCTGTAAGAGAAATTAACGTATGAGGACGGGCCAATAAATATTGCGTCATTTCAACGAGTCTAGCGCTGCGTTTCAACTTCTTCATGGCCCACTCCCCCGCCAAATCCGAATAATATAACTGTATTATATCACTTTTATACGGTTTTCGGCAACATTAACCCCTTAAATCAGGGACTCCCAGCATTTTATGTAAGCATTCTTACCACGAATACCTCTCTGCAGAAGCCTCTGAGGCCATTATATATTCTCGCCACTTTCATTTCCTTGGATACCAACCCGAACACGGTTGGACCGCTTCCGGACATGAGCACGCCGTCTGCGCCCAATCTCTCCATGCAATCCTTGATTTGCTTGACTTCCGGGTATCGTTCAAGCGTGACCGTCTCCAGTACGTTGCCGAGCGCATCGCACATCTCCGTGAACGATTGCTTCGCAAGAGCGTCGAGCATCCGGGGAAGCGACGGGTGAGACTTCAGCTCGTTAACCCGAAACTTGCCATAGACGTCCGCCGTCGAGACGTTAATGGGCGGCTTGGCCAATATGACCCAGCATTGCGGCGGAGACGGAATCGGCGTAAGCTTCTCGCCGCGGCCCGTCGCCAGCGCGGTCCCTCCGCGAATGCAGAACGGAACGTCCGATCCGAGCTCCGCGCCGAGGCTCTCCAGTTCCTCTCCGCTAAGGGACAGATTCCACAGCCTATTCAGCCCTCTGAGCGTCGCCGCGGCATCGCTGCTTCCGCCCGCGAGCCCCGCAGCCACCGGTATCTGCTTGTCTAGATGGATATATACTCCTTGCTTGACGCCATAGCGTTCCTTAATCAGCTTCGCTGCCTGAAAAGCCAAGTTCTTCTCGTCGAGCGGGATGAACCCCGCCTGGCTAGACAGGACGATCTGATCGCGGGGAAGCTCCTCCATCTCGAGCCGATCGGCCAAGTCGACCATCGTCATGACCATCTCGACTTCATGGAAGCCGTCTTCCCGCTTGCGAAGCACGTCCAGCAGCAAATTGATCTTAGCCGGCGCTTTCTCGTAAATTTTCGTCATTGTTATCCTCGCTTGCTTGTTCATGGCTTTACATATTATAACAAACCCGTTCAACGATTGCGATTTTCCGCAGTTTGCGCGCGGCAGCATCGCTCGCTCCCCCCGCCCTCGGCGAATAACAACCATTCGTAGGTATTTCGGGCGAATTTCGCACTATCATCGATATAACAACCATTCGCAGGTATTTACCCTACTTGGAGCGAGTTACTGCGAAAAATGAGAAATTAACTATCGATTGGTTGTTATTATGGCACAGGTGACGGTGATCGAAGAAATAACTATCCATATGTTGTTATTTCGAACAGAACGCGGCGTAAGAAAGCCGGACCTCTAGAATAGCAGGTCCGGCCCAATGCGAAAAGCTTCAGTCCATGAAATGCCCGTTGCTGCGCGGCGACCCTTCGCCGGGTAACCGGCTGCGGAAGGGCGCCTGCTTCATGACGCGATTTCGTCGAACAACCAGATGATTACTGTTGTGTCCCCTTCGCCGCCGCCTGCTCCGCTATTTGAATCGCGCGCTTCACCATGTTGCCGGCATCTTTGGTCGTGATCCCGCCCCAGCCTTCGCGCTGTACTTTCTCGTATATCCCTAAGTCCTTGGCGATTTCCGCCTTGAATTGCTCGGACATTACGCCTCTTCTGCGACTCATTCCGCTTCCTCCTTCGCATGGTTGACGATCAAGCCTTAGCTTGCCCCTGCCTAACCCCGCACATGCAAAACGGGCAGCCCCGGCGCTCTTCAAGCGCGGTGCTGCCCATGCATACCAACGAGTCAATGCGATAAATAGTTGATGCGAACCTGACCTTCGTCATTGCACAACATCACTTCAACCGACTCGGTCAAGATGTCCGCATAGCTGTACGAGACACGCTTGAATGCGTGTTGCTCTTGATCGAGCTTGACGATGAACACTGATGGGTAGATTTCTTCCAGCACGCCCGTGCGTTCGATGGTCTTGCGGCGTCCACCGTTGGCGCGGAGCATGATCTTCGAACCGACATGCGGTTCCAGGCTTCGTTTGATCTCTAGAAGCGCGTTTTTAGCCATGATCCACTACCACCTCTTTCCCTGTAAATTATAACTAATATCAGGGGAGGTGTCAAATAAGCTCAATATTATATCAACGGTACTGTTTTGCTGTCAACGGTCATTTTCCTTGATGCGAGTGGGTTTTTCATAATCTTGCTTATTTTTTGTCACACAATGTTCACATTTGGTTCCGGATTCGCCGCTTTCAAATTCGGTACGCCAACCCGATAACGCCCCATCGTCTCAATGCCCCCGACGCCCTGCTTGCCGCTGATCGTATGCGCGATGACGTCCGCGATATTGATCGTCTCGCGGAAAGGCGTGAACGACGCCCTCACGGCAACGTAGACCGGGTCGAGCGCGTGAATCATGATTCTTCCGGGCGAGCTGGCAAAATTGGCTCCCGCATGAAGCAGCGCTTCGAAGTGCGATTGGCACGCTCCGGCGATGACGATCAACGAATCGCGGCTGCGCTCGTACTCCCTGGCGACGTCGACCGCGCGTACGAAGTTGATCGAGTTTTTGTAGCTGCCGAGCTGCTGCAAATCTTGCTTCTGCTTCAGCACGCCGTCATGGCCCGTTATGACGACGATGTCCGGATGGAACTGAGGGAGCATCCGCGCGAGCACTTGCGGCATCTGCGACTCGTGGCAATGCACGCCTTCCGCAGGCACGCGGAGCTGACGATACACTTGCATGCTCTTATTCAAGTAGTTGAAATCGCCGTCCAGATGCAGCACTTTGCCGGGCAACTCGAAATAAGGCTGGCGCCTGTCATCCAGCTGCGCCAGATACCCCGAGAGTCCCGTCTGCCTGTTGCGCATCTCGTTCATATGCCTAATGGATTCGTCGGCGTGCAGGCGAGCCCGGCGCGTCCCGCCGAGCTCGTCCGGATTCCGCACCTTCTTGAGGTCGTGAACCGGCGCGTCCGCGAGCAACCGATAATCCATCCCTCTGAGCACGGCCTGTTGTCCGGCGAACGCCGCAACCCTGAATAGCATATCTCCGCCATAGGATTTGCGGACGACCAGATCCCCCTGCATCATGGGCAATCACCTCTTCGTCTATCCTATGGAGGGACCCTGCATCCGGTGCGCGTCCTTTGCGCCTAGAGCATGCCGCTCGCCGTCAACGCTTCCGTTATACGGGCGAACTCCGCCAGCGACAGCGTCTCCGCCCGCCGCTCGGGTTGTACGCCGCAAGACTGCAGCAGCTCCCCCAGCTCGCCTTTGCGCTCCTTGCCCGACAACGCGGACAGATTATTGGATAGCGTCTTGCGGCGCTGCGTGAACGACGTCTGTACGACGCGGAAGAACTTGTCCTCGTCCGCTACCGACACTGCCGGCTCCGTGCGTCTCCGGAGCTTAATAACCGCCGAATCCACGTTCGGCGGCGGAATGAACGCCTTGCCCGGCACGATGCAGACGAGCTCGGGCTCGCAATAATATTGCACGGCGATGCTTAGGCTGCCGTATTCCTTGCCGCCCGGCTTCGCCGCCATTCTCTCCGCTACTTCCTTCTGTACCATGACCACGATGTTCTCGAGCGGAAGTTGCTCTTCAAGCAGCTTCATAATGATCGGCGTCGTTACGTAATAGGGTAAGTTAGCCACGACGCTGACGCCTGCGCATCCGGAGAACCGTTCCTCCCACAGCTTCCGTAAATCAGTCTTTAAGATATCTCCATGGACGACGCTGACGTGCGGATAAGGCGACAATACGTCTCCGAGAATCGGAATCAGCCTTTGATCCAGCTCGACCGCCGTCACTTTGCCTGCCGCATGCGCAAGCTGCTCGGTCAAGGAACCGATGCCGGGCCCGACTTCGAGCACTCCCTTCGCCTTGTCCAAATCCGCCGCGTCGATAATCCGGTCCAGGACGGACAAGTCGGTAAGGAAATTTTGTCCTAAACTTTTCTTGAAGGTGAAGCCGTGCTTGCGGATGATCTCCTTCGTTCGGGACGATGTCGCGATATCTTGATTCGAATGATTGCTCATGGATTCTTCTACAGCCCTTCCCGCCCCAGTTGTTCCAGTGCCGCCGCGAATTCCTCGCGCGTAATGCGGAACATGAGGCATCTTTTATGAAATTGCTTGCCGTTAGCATAGCCGATACCGAGCAGCTCTCCCATTCGCTCTCTGCGCCGCGCGGAGGAGGCATGCACGATAAGACCCGCATCGAGCAGATCGCTCCATTCGATCTCCTGAAGCTCGTCAGCGCCGCTCTCCGGCCCTCGCACGCGATCGATCGCCCTGCGAATCGCTTCATCCGACGCATGCTCCACGCCAAGCCCGCGCGCGCTCCTGGCCTCGTCCTTCGTTAGGAAAGCATGCTTGGCTTCCGGCACGCGCTCCGCGACGATCTTGCGAATGCGTTCTCCCGGCGCGTCCGGATCGGTAAAGATGATCACGCCTCTGCGCTCTTGCGCCAGCTCGATACGCCTAAGAACGTCTTCTCCGATCGCCGAGCCGCCCGTCTCGATCGTATCGGCGCCTAGCGCCCGTTTGATGGCTACCGTGTCGTCTTTGCCCTCTACGACAATCATCTCTTGAAACATCGTCATTCATTCCGCCTTTACCGTCTACCGTAATTCCCTATGTATCCTATAACACAAAACGGGAAGAAGCGCCAATGACGCCTCTTCCCGATCTCGTTAATTCGCCGACGGTTTGACCGGACCGATTACGTAAACCGTATAGCCCTTCTTCTTGCCAAACCGATCCGCATACTTCTCGCTATCGTAATAGATATCGATCTTCTTGCCTTTGACCGCGCTGCCGGTGTCTTCCGCCCGGCGGAATCCGATCCCTTCGATGTATACCCACCAGCCGATAGGGATGACCTTCGGGTCGACGGCGATCGTGCGTCCTTCTTCGACGACCGCGCCCGACGACGTAATGCCGTAGCCTTTGTCGCCCTTCCGCTTGCCCGTAGAGGCGAAGTCCGCGGAATAAGCCGTCAGCGTAACGTTGCTGAGCATGCGTTTGACTTTCACCGACTTGCCGTTCAACTGAACGATCTTGGCTTCCGCCTCGGTCGGCTTGCCGTTATAAGTCAGCGTCTTTACTTCAGCCTTCTTCGTGCCGATCGCGACAACTTGATGAACGGCGGGCTTGGAGACAGTCTTCTCCAGAACCCGTTCGCCTACAAGCTTGCCGTCTTCGTACACTTTAGCCGTTCGTACGACGACTTGTCCTTCTTGACCCGTCTTCACGACCTTGGTCTTGCCTTCAGCCAGGTCCGCGTTCTTCTGTTCCACGACTTGGAACGCGACGGCTTGCGACGACTCGACCACTTCCGTGCGCACGCGGGTAATCACGACTTCCATGCCTTCCGTTACGGGCGCATTCAGCGCAGGACTAACCCGATCTTCGCTGCCGATCGAAAGATTCAGTTCCTTGATTGCTGCTTCGACGGAGTCGGCCGCTGTATATTTTACGGCTTCTTTCCCATCCGCCTTGACCGTGACGCCCTTCGCGCGATCGATTACGATCGTGCTTCCGTTAGTCAATTGATCCCCCGTTGTCATCGATAAACGATCATAAGGACCGACCCTGATTTGTTGCTCTTCCAGAACATCTTGAATATCCGAGCTTCTGGTTTGGATGACGGAGGTTACTCCGTTGTCCACGATGGAAATGCTTTTGGCTTCTGCGGGATGCAGCAGCGACATGAACATAGTGAGAACGGCGAAAAGTAAAATGGCGCTTAGTAGGACAATGCGCATATGCTCATGTTTCCATCGCAGCAGTGCGATAAGCTTGCCGGTCGGTCGTGGATCATGGGAATCCTGTACAGGAACTTCTCCCATTTTCTCGCTCCTCCTTCATAGCCCCGCCGTCGACTGTGATGCATGACTGTAGTCTGACGCGACTATCCGATTTGTTAACGACACATGCAGGTAACCGCGCGATCCTGGCATGGATAGCGGTTCTAGCGATGCGCCGCCTGTTCCAAGCAAGGCGGATTCTACGTAGTCCAACCATTCATAAACCTTTTTTTCCACACAAAAAGCCACTGACAGAGGACCTGTTCGTGGCTTCCGCTTAGATAATTATAAGGGAATGGGGATGCACGAGGTTGACCTCTCTCTACTACGCTTGCGAGGTTAGCTGTCGGGTTCGGGCTAAAGAGAGTCGCCCTATCCGCTTACGAATGTCCGGAGAACTTCAGAGGGAAGTTCCTAAACACCGCTTGCGAAATTCACCCCAAGATTGCTCGGACCACGTCGGACGATTCGTGAATCATCCGCCGCTTTATCGGGTCCCCCGCTCTCCTATCGGAGACTCAGCGCGCTGGAAAAGGGATGCCATATTCAAACTTCTGTTCTAGATGATACATTCTACCTACTCGGCGTGTAAAGAAGGCACAAAGGGCGAATTTGACCGTTTTTTCCTGAATTCACCGATAAAATGAGCAATTAACGCGCCAAAAAACAGTTTTTTCTACGCACCGGTCTTTATTTCATCGAATGTAACCGTTTTAGCTCGGTAGACACAAACAGTCGCGAGCGTTCTCGCTCGTTATTTTAGCAATCTCATCCAATTTTAACCCTTTAATCTCCGCCGCCGCTTCCGCCACAAGTCGCACATATGCAGACTCGTTACGTTGTCCGCGATGGGGGTGAGGGGTCAAATATGGCGCATCCGTTTCGATTAAAATTCGATCTAATGGAACCTTCTCCATGACCTCTTTAGGTACCCGCGCGTTTTTGAACGTCACCGGTCCTCCGAAGGAAATATAAAAGTTCATATCGAGGCAGAGCTTGGCCATTTCCCAACTGCCGGAGAAGCAATGCATAATCCCTCCGACTTCCGAAGCGCGTTCCTCGCGCAGCAGCTTCACGATATCTTCGTGCGCATCGCGATTATGGATGACGATAGGCTTGTTCAATTTGCGGGCAAGTCGGATCTGCTCGCGGAATACCGTATGCTGGATCTCCTTAGGCGACGTATCCCAATAGTAATCCAATCCGATTTCGCCGATGGCTACGACTTTCGGATGCGCGCATAACGACTCGATCCATGCCAAATCTTCTTCTATCTTCATATCGATCGCATCGGTCGGATGCCAACCGACGGCAGCGTAGATGAACGGGTATTTCTCGGCTAGCGCCATCGTCGTCGGAATCGTTTCCCGGTTAAACCCGATGTTGACGATCGTATCGATTCCCGCGGCTTGCGCGCGCGCGATGACCTCTTCCCGGTCGCTGTCGAATTTCGGGGAGTCTAGGTGCGCGTGAGTGTCGATTAACATGTCGGAAGTTGTCTCCCTTCTATTATATAGAGAGTTTGCTGCGAGTTTCTGTACTCAGTTTATCGGCGTGTTTGCGGACTTCGTCTTCGGGATAATACATGTAGTATTTGCCCCGATGGATGCCGGCAATCGAACGGATAATGTCCGACTTCACGGAAATTTCCGTCAACTGCTCGCGGTCGTCCAGAAGCAGGATCGGCAGCTTCCCGCTGCTGCCCGGCAGCAACTCCGGCTTATAAATATCGTAGGGCGAATCATATGGCGTATCGACCTCCAGATGATAATCCGGATGAAGGCCGATCGATCTCCATTCCTCCCTAACGTCGGATAACCACGCTTCGTCTTTCTGCTCTAGCGGCGTATATTTGTACAACTTCCGGTTCAGGAATCGGCTGCATAAATTCGACAACAGCTCGTCTCGTTCAAGCTCCCACTGTCGAAAAGCCGTCTGCACGAGCGCTTCGTCGAGCATCAAGTAATCCGACAACGTCAGCGATCCTTCTATTAAATGCGCGATCGGCGGAAGCATGAATCCGAACGCGTATCCGTCCCGCACCAACTCGCTCGCCCTGCGGAAAATTTGCCGAAGCAAGATCTCCGAGCTGCGAGTGACCGGGTGGAAATAGACTTGCCAATACATTTGGTATCGGGACATTAGATAGTCTTCCACCGCATGCATGCCGCTCTCTTTGACGACGATCTTGCCTTGGTACGGCCGGAGAACGCGAAGAATGCGGTCCAAGTCGAAGGTGCCGTAGTTCACTCCCGTAAAATAAGCATCCCTTAGCAAATAATCCATGCGATCGGCATCCATCTGACTCGATACGAGACTGACGACGATCGGTTTGTTATACGTCTTACGGATGACGGAAGCCACTTGCTGCGGAAAATCCGAAGACACCTCCCCGAGCACACGGTTAATCTCCGTATCCCCCTCGATGATGTCGCAAGTCCATTGCTCGTGGTGCGTGTGGAACACTTCCTCGATCGAATGGGAGAACGGTCCATGCCCGACATCATGCAATAAAGACGCGCACAAACTCAGCAGTCTCTCTTCTTGCGGCCAATCCGAATAACCGTTACGTTCGAACTGAGAGATGATTTTACGGGTAATTTCGTATACGCCTAACGAATGCGAGAATCGGCTATGCTCGGCTCCATGGAAGGTTAAGTAAGAAGTCCCCAATTGCCGGATCCGTCTAAGCCGTTGAAATTCCGGCGTATTGATCAGCTTCCAGATCGTCAGGTCCTGCACGTAGATGGCTGAATGGACCGGATCTTTGAATACTTTCTCTTCCTGCAGCTTCGCAACCATCGATATTCACCTCGAAATTTATGGATTGTCGACAAACTAGGTACTCGGTATTAGATTATGTCGAATAGTGTCGTAAAACGATTTCCTTTTTGTATTCATGACACGGACTAGCCCACGTTCTAATTTCCGCCTTATATTATAAGATTCTCATCAAATTTCCTATATAATTGAATAGCTTTCAGGTTGACTTTTTTGGGAATGGTTGGTACTATAAAAAGCGGAAAACAGAGAACTTTGTCGAATACCTTGTCGAATACTGGCGATTGCAGACAAGCTTTGGACGATAGAGTCCGTTTGAATTCATTTTAACCTTATGAGAGGGGTATTACCAAATGATGAAATCCACGGGTATCGTACGTAAAGTTGACGAACTAGGACGGGTGGTCATTCCGATCGAGCTTCGCCGTACGCTGGGCATCGGCGAGAAGGACGCGCTTGAGATTTATGTAGACGGCGAGCGTATCATGCTTAAGAAATACGAGCCTGCTTGCATCTTCTGCGGCAACGCCGAGAACGTAACGTACTTCAAAGGAAAAATTGTTTGCAGAGAATGTTTGAAGGATTTGCCTTCACCTGTGACAAATTAAAGAAAATAGTTTATAATGATTTTGTAGTCTTACAAATGTTAATTCTAACCTTTTTATAACTCCTTGCAACCCTCCCGAGAATAGTATCGGGAGGCGTTTTTTTTATCATCGTGCCTCAATATCAAGTAAAGTTTAAAAAAGGGCGTGTAGAAAGATATGCGAGACATCAAAAATGTCGTCGTTATCCTTACAACAACAGCGATGTTGTTATTGACTTCCTGCACGGACCTAACGAAGAAGCCTCCCGGGCAAACCATTGAGGGAAATTTTCAAGTCAGCCAGCCCCAATACCACATCCGCACAATTTTATGATGGGTTGCTCGCGATGTACACTGGACGTTATCTAGGAGATAACTCTTCCATGAGGAATGGGGCTACCAGAGGGCTTTCAGCTCCCTTTGCGAACTGGAACATATCCAGCTTCCCGGTACTCGCCGATGCCCCCGGAACCGGCCCGGCTCCGTCTTATTATTATCTTGGCATCCCGAAGAACAGTACACGGAAGACAGAAGCGTTCCAATTGATTTCCTATCTGTTATCAGACGAGCCGCAGATGGATAACAGCCGTAATGGGCTGGCCAGTGCCCTGGGCAAACCGGAGATCAACAGCCGATTCGGCGAATCGGTCGCCCAGCTTGGCGGCAAAAACACGCAGGCCTTCTTCCGATACTCGAAAGAAGGCACGCTGGATCCTGAATATGACTGGGATATGCAGGATTTCGGAGTAATCATATATATGAAGGAAGCTCAACCTCTGTTGAATGAACTTCTTGAATATAAACGGAGGCAACTAGAGAAGGTCGGAGTCTTACGCGAGTGATGACCAAGAACGGTTGGATGCTGCTGGGATTACTCCGCCCCCAGCAGCGCCTGGTACACGTCCCGGCGGGAAACTCCCCGATCCGCGGCAGCCGATTTCATCGCTTCTTTGCGGGTTTGCCGCTTATCCTCGTACGCCTGTACATGTTCGGCCAGCGTAAGCTCCGACCACCACGCGCCCGGGACCGTGCCTTCCGCCCCGACCGAATCCGCCGATCGCTCCGCTTCCGACTTCCCTTGAAGCACGATGCAGCACTCGCCGAGCGGTTGATGCTGCTCCACGTGCGCCAAACACGACAATACGGTACCTCTGACCGCCTCCTCATGCCGCTTCGTCAACTCGCGCACGATCGCCATGCCCCGATAACCCCATCTTTCCGCGATCACGGCGAGCGTCTTCTTCAATCGGTGCGGCGATTCGTACATGATTATCGTGCCCGTCTCGTTCTCCAACGTGTCCATCAGCTTGACCATGCCTTTGCGCTCCCGAGGAGGGAAACCTACGAACAGGAACCGATCCGTCGGCAAACCCGAGATGATCAGCGCCGATAACGCCGCATTAGCGCCCGGAATCGGTACGACAGGTATCCCTTCGTCGACGGCTAACGCTACGAGGTCAGCCCCCGGATCGGAGATCGCCGGTATGCCCGCATCGCTGACCAAGGCAATGCTCTGTCCTTCCGAGAGCATCCGGATAAGCTCTGGGCCGCTCGCTTCGCGGTTATGCTCATGATAGCTGACTAATCGATTCTGAATTTCAAAGTGAGTCAGCAGCTTACGCGTCTGCCTCGTATCTTCGGCGGCGATCAGTTGCACTTCCTTGAGCGTCCGAATCGCGCGGAACGTCATATCCTCCAGGTTGCCGATCGGCGTGGCGACCAAGTACAGCGTCCCCGGCCGCTCGCGGCTTGCGAAGCTTCGTTGGACGCTCGCTTCCGTCTCCTTCTTATCCCGCTCCGTCATCGCTTATCCTCCTCTGGCTTACCGGCGTAGCTCGGACCGTGAGCCCGCCCGTTATGTCGCTTGAAGTCGGGCAACTCCGCAGCCTCCCCGTAGAATACAGCCAGCAGCTCCGGCGTATAGTCGCCGTCATCCCCATAGACGATTACAGGCGATAACAACCTTACTTCCGGCTTGCCCTCGCGCGTTGCTTCTATTAATACCATGTTCGCCTCGGTTTCCTTACGGGGATGGACGAACCGGATCCGTTTCGGTTCCAACTTATATTTACGCATGAGATCAACTATATCTACCAGCCTGGACGGGCGATGGACCATGGACACCCGCCCGCCGCGCCGAACCGATCTCGCGCATGCCGCAACGACGTCCTCCAGCTTGCAGCCCAGCTCGTGACGGGCCATCGCCTGATGGACGTTGTCCTTATGATCACCACTCCTCAGCGGTAAGTACGGGGGATTGACGGTGACCGCGTCATACAGCTCTTCAGGAACCTTCCACTCGCGCAGGTCGCCTTCGATAATCGCAACCCGATCCTCCAGCCCGTTAAGACGAACGCTGCGCCGCGCCATATCCGCGAGCCGAGGCTGGATCTCCACGCCGTCGATCTTCGCCGTCGTCCGGGTCGTCAGGAGCAGCGGGATGACGCCGTTGCCCGTACACAGATCAAGCACTCGGCCCCGGGGAGGCACGCCGGCAAACCGAGCGAGCAGTACCGCATCCAAGGAGAAGCTGAACACTTCGGGACTTTGGATGATCTTCAGGTTATGCGTCAGCAAGTCGTCCAATCGTTCTTCCGGTTCAAGCCGCATACTGCCTTCTACCTTCTCTTCGTTCATGACCATCCTGCCTTCGTTCTATTTTTAACAAAAGCCGCCTTTCCTTATGAAGGAAAGACGGCGTGCTTCGTCCGATTTATTCGACTTGCTTACTTGCTCAGGAAAGACAGACAGAACAAGCAATCTCCTTCCATCCGCAGATGTCCGTAGTAGACGTTGCAGATATGAAACCCCTCGTGGTACAACCTTGCCAAATTATCGTAGCCTTCCCCAACGCCTAATGCAACCGGCGCAGGCTTGTCTCCTTTAACGGCAGCCGGTTGTTCTGCCGTTTGAGGAGGCGCCGTCGGGTCATTCTCTCGCTTGAGCACTTTGCGCAGTTGCCCATTCTCGATCCGCAGCCGCTGGTTTTCTTCGAGCAGCTCTTTAATCTTCTGCTTAAGCGATCCGAAATCCGCGTGTACCGCACCCAAATGCGATTCAAGCTCATTCACGCGAGCGAAAATATCCTTCATGAACAACCATCCACCTCAAGGCATCCGAGTATGTCAAGTGCGTCACTTCAAGACGACATCGTCGAAAGGCAGCTCCTTCACTTTGCCAAGCTCGAACAGCTGCACATGCACGCTTCTGGAGCCAACATTCAGGCCGACCACCTTGCCCTCGCCCATCGATGTAACGACCAATCTACCGATGGACGGAAGCTCTTCTTTGGCGCTCTCGTAATTGTCGTGCTCGTATTTCAGACAGCACATGAGTCGGCCGCAGAGCCCCGAGATCTTCGTTGGATTCAGCGACAGGTTCTGGTCTTTGGCCATCTTGATGGAGACCGGTTCGAAGTCGCCTAACCACGAGGAGCAACAGAGCACGCGACCGCACGGACCTATACCGCCGAGCATCTTCGCTTCATCGCGCACGCCGATTTGCCGCAATTCGATGCGGGTCCGGAATACGCCGGCCAAATCTTTGACCAGCTCACGGAAATCGACGCGCCCTTCAGCCGTGAAATAAAAAATGATTTTATTCCGGTCGAACGTGTATTCCACGTCCACAAGCTTCATCTTAAGCGCATGGTCCTTGATCTTCTGCAACCCGACCGCGAAAGCGTTCTTCGCCGCGTTGCGATTCTCGTCGACCGCCTTGGCGTCGGTATCACCCGCGATGCGAATAACCTTCTTCAGAGGCAGAACGACGTCGGACTCGCCTACCGTCTTCGGTCCGACGACGACTTTGCCGTATTCTACGCCTCTAGCCGTCTCGACGATAACGTGCTGATCTTTGGACACCGGATGCTCGGCGGGATCGAAATAATAGATTTTGCCCGCTTTCTTGAAGCGGACGCCGACGACATCGTACAAATCTATCCCTCCCGCACGTTCACCAGAAATTGCTCAAGCGCCAATTGCGGAGGCACGTGAGCCTTTATTCTTCTTGCCGCCATGAGCGCGGATTCCATCGCCGATACCCATCCGTCGATCGTCCGGGACCAGGCCGTCTTCGCGATCCAATCCCCTTGATCCGGGAACACCATCAACTGCTGGCGTCCGGTCATGGCGTATATCATATCCCTATACCACAGTGCCATCAACTGCAGCAAGATTTCGACATGTTCCGAGAGATCCGTCTTAAACACCTGCTGCTGCGCTTGTAGCAGATTCGCAGAGAACCGGGACGGATGCTCCTTCCCTAATTGTATCACTACGTTTCGAATTTCTGCAAACCAATTCTCTTCTACCAATTTTCGACTCGCCGCTAATCCGGAAGCTAAATTCACGGCAGCGCGCGACAACAGAGGCGGTTTGCCTTCCGCGACGAGAGCCGCTTCCAACGCTTCCCGGTCCCCGGACGTGAAAGCGACCAATTGGGAACGGGATACGATGGTCGGCAGTACCGCTTGGGCGCTCGGCGCGAGCAAGATCGCGACCACTGGAGCAGGCGGTTCTTCGAGAAATTTCAGCAGGCTGTTCGCAGCCTGTGTCGTCATGGTTTCCGAAGCTTCGATCATATAAACTTTATACCCCGCTCCGGCGCTCCGATACGACAATTCGCGCTGCAAGGCGCGAATTTGCTCGATCTTTACGGTTGCGCCGTCCGGGGCTATCACATGCAAATCCGGATGGTTGCCATGCATGACCTTGCGGCAAGACAAGCATTCCCCGCAAGCGTCCGCACCGCCGCGCTCGCAGAAGATCGCTTGGGCGAAGGCTTGCGCCATCTCTCGGCGGCCGGAGCCGCTCGGTCCCGCGAACAGGTACGCATGGGCGATCTTGCGGGTGGTTAGCGCGCTGCGCAAGATCGACTTCACGCGCTCCTGTCCGAGTATTTGCTCAAAGCCCATGCTTAGAACTCCTCCGCGATGACCGTTCATCTATGACCGGCCCATCGCCTAAAATGCCAAATTGATCAAGATGCCGCGAATTTCGCCGACTTTATTCAGCAGATCCAAGCGGCCTTCTTCCGTTACCAGTAGCTCTTCGCCCATCGCCACGAGCATCGCGTCCACTTCCTCGAGAAGCTTGTAACGCTTGCTTCGGCCGCGGCGATCCCAGCCGCGCGTATCCTTTAATCCGACTCCGCGCTTAACGGTATCCTCTAGGAACGACTTTACCATCTGACGGTAAAGCACAAGCTCGCGAACCGTCATCGACCGGGCCAGCCGGTCTCCTTGCAGACGAATGTCCTCGAGCTTGCGCTGCAATTCTTCTTGCGTACGCTGTTCGTCTTGGTGCTGCAACAAATCCCCGAAGCTTTGCATCTGCGGCGGGCGGTTGGCTAATTCGCCCCGGGGTACAGCCTTATTAATTAACGGATAGCCCGGCGATTGAATCTTCATGCGTGTTCACCATCCCGCTTCATTAGAAGTGCTCGAAGCGTTCGACCGGCATGACGAATACCGCGGCGCCGCCGACTTGAACCTCGACCGGGAAAGGAATGTAAGAATCCGCCGCCCCGCTGACCGGAGACACCGGCGTGACAAGCTGATCGCGCACTTTGCAGTTGGCGCGAATGACGTCGAGCGCGCTCTGCACGCGTTCGTCTTCGATCCCGATTAAGAACGTCGTATTACCGGCACGCAGAAATCCGCCGGTACTCGCCAGCTTCGTCGCCCGGAATCCTTCCTTAATAAGCGCGTTCGACAGTCGATTGCTGTCTTTATCCTGAATCACGGCAATAAGAAGTTTCATCGTTCAGGCCCTCCTCGGTTCGTAATGGGGTCTGTCTCTACCTAATTATAAATTGGACATCCAACGTGCAAAATCCTCTTTTTACGATCCTTTTAGGCTAAGTTTTGCTTCGATAATCTTCCATGCCTCTAGGGCTAACGCCTCTGGAGTCTGCGACGCGTCGAGCACAAAAATCCGATTCGGAAACCTGGCGGCAACCTGAAGGTAACCTTCGCGTACTTTTTGGTGGAAGTCTATTTTCTCCAGGTCAAGCCGATTGACTTCTCTCGAGCTGTTCGCATGGATTCTGGACATTGCCACCACCGGATCAATATCCAGATATAAAGTGACGTCCGGCATATATCCATCTGTAGCAAAACGATTGATTTCCCAAACTTCGTCCATTCCTAATCCCCGCGCATAACCTTGATAGGCGAGGCTACTATCGACGAAACGGTCGCAAATGACAATCTTTTTGCTTTCTATAGCTGGTTTTACGATTTCCATTAAGTGCTGACGACGGGCAGCGGCATAGAGTAATGCTTCCGTTCTGGGGTCCATCCGCGTGTTTTTCCGATCTAATATAACCGATCGTATTGCTTCTGCAATGGGGCTGCCGCCGGGCTCTCGAGTCGGCACCGTTCTTTGCTGAGCGTGAATGTATATTTGTTCATTCAATCTGGAAATAAGCGTTGTTTTCCCCGCGCCATCTCCGCCTTCTATTGTAATGAATATCCCTTTAGACAATGATACGGCTCCCTCCGACTATGCCTTCCTGCCCTCGCGGAACATAAACTTCGTTACGAAATAAGTCATTGAAACAACGATGCTTACCACCATCATATCAAAGCAGACATTAAACATAAACAAATGCTTGCCCATGTCGGCCTCGCCGTCGCCGATAATCGCTACGAACACCGCGAATGCGCCAGCTATGCCTATAATCGCCATCGTTTCCAAGCCTAACCGCAACCTTCGCGAAGCCGTATGCAGCCAGATCCACGCGAGCGCGAGATAATAGAACGCATAGAACATGAGGAATATACCCAGTGTATGCGGCATCTTCTTCACCTTCCACTGGCTCCACGCGCTGTAGGCGTGCGATACCGCGCCCCTCGGCTTCTGAGCCGATTGATCATAGTTGCCTAAGTAGAGGGGGCGTATGTAAACCCCGTTAGATGCCGCTACTTCTAGCTTCTGTATGAATCGCGATGGATGACGCAAATAGTACATCGCAATGTCTTTATGACTCAGTTTCTCCAACACTTCCCGGTGCAAGACCGGGTCCGATTGCGGAATCACGGTATTCTTCTGAAAATAGTTCGTGCCTGCCAGCCCCGCGTATTTGTCCGGAATTCCGAGCTCTTCCATGTCGGATGCGACATCCGGAGAACTTTTCAACACGCCGAAAAAAATAGACTGGTACAGGTTCGTATGCTTGAGCCGATCCGGGGCGACAACGATCATCAGCGCGGAGCAGACGACCAACACGATTACCCCCGTCCATGCCTGCTTGCGCCATGTCCGATCTTCGCGCAGCTTCAGCATCCGCCAGGCCAGCAAAGCGAAGGCGAAGCCTAGCGGCGCGTTCTGAATTTTCGAGGTGGCCAGCGCTAACGCTGCGCAGATGAAGATCGCCAGCATCGCGCCGCTCGGCCTGTCCGACGCCAGAAGGACTAACGCCGCGCCAACCGTCAGCAGTGTCGCAATGAGCGCATAAGGCTCGCCGAAGAACGACTGAAAATAAACGATGTAGCCGATATCTCCAAAGACGAATACAAGGCAAGCCGCCAATGCCGCGGACACCGCGAGCGTTGCCTTGCGGTTGGCGACTTTGGGCGATGATCGAATCAACAGTACGATAGCCCAAATATACAGCGCGGCATAGCAACATCCAAGTACCCGCATATCGAAGTGATCCAGACTGACGATTCTGCCTAGCCACCCGGCAATCGCGACGAGCAGGACATGGGTCGAGAAGTAGCCGCCCAGCATATAGTCTCCGTAACCGTAGTATTGATGCGAGAAGCCGAAATAGCGGCCATCATACGACTCGTTCGGATCAAGCGGCGCGATCCCCGCTCCGACCATCACGCGAGCGAAATCGCCGCTGTCCGCCAAGCCCAGCACCGGCGGGATCATCAACAGCCATAAGATAAGCACGGCTGAACCGACTGCCGCGATCCAAGCCGCGATCGTTCGAACGTCCCGAGCTTTCATTGCTTACTCTCCTTGCACGACGATATGCTCCAAGGCGGCATCGAGCGCTCCTTGAATCTGCGCGCCGCTCGAACGCCATCTTAGGAGCTCGATAATCGTATTCTTCGTGATCGTCTCGCCGGGGTAGAGAACGGGAATGCCCGGCGGATAAGGAATCACCCATTCCCCCGCAATAAGACCTTCGCTAGCCTCGAGTCGAACCGACTTGGCCGACAGTCGTCCGCGACGAAACGTAACCGGCTGCGGAACACCGCTCGCAGGTTGTGTCTCGCCCGTCTCCCCCGAAGTTTGCCTTGTCGGCATCGGCTTCAAGTCTCTTATCCGATTCGAGATATCGCGCAGCGCTTCCAGCAGCGCCTCTCCGTCCGTCTTGCGATTCCCGGGGCCGAACGCCAGCACCGTATAACGGTCGTCGGCCATCTCGGCCATGCAATTTCGCTTGGCGAGCTCGCCCTGAAGCTCCGAACCGCTTAGCTTGCCGTCCTGATCGAACAATACAAGCTTCAACGGATCGTACCGGAGCGAGTCGCTGGCGAAGCCGCCGTTACCGACAGCGCGGAACGGCGTCTCTTCCAGTCTATCCGCAACGACATGCACCGCCTCAAGCGCCGGTTCGAAAGCTGCCGCACCGCTTGTATGAAGCTGCCGGCGCGCTAAATCGAGCGAGGCAAGGATCGGGAATGACGGGCTCGAGCTTTGCACCATTCGCAGCGCCTGCTTAATCGCCTCGCGATCGACAATGTCGCCCTGCATATGCAGCATCGCCCCCATCGTCATAGCCGACAGCATCTTGTGCGTCGATTGAACGACGACGTCTGCACCCGCACGCAGCGCGGATTCGGGAAACGCCGGATGAAAGCCAAAGTGAGCCCCGTGCGCTTCATCGATTAAGACCGGAACGCCCCGCTCGTGCGCGAGCCGAACGATCCGATCAAGGGACGACACCATTCCATAATAATTGGGCGTAGATAAGATGAGGCCTCTCGCTTCCGGATAACGCTGCAATGCAGTCTCGATACTGCTCTCCGGAGGGATTACGGCGAGTCCTGACAAGGAATCGAGCTGCGGTGCGAGCATAACGGCTCGTGCTCCCGCCAGCATAAGGCCATGAACGATCGACTTATGTACGTTGCGTTGAACGATATAGAGATCTCCCGGACTGCCGGTTCCGAGGATCATCGCCATATTCCCCGACGTGCTCCCCCCGACGAGGAAGCTTGTCTCCTCCGCACCGAAGCATTGCGCGGCCAGCCGCTGCGCCTCGGCCAAAGGCCCTTGCGGATGATGAAGATCGTCCGTATCCGCGAGCTCCGTCACGTCGAGCGGCAGCAGCGCGCGATAGAACGCCGCGGACCCCGGATCGTAACTTTCCTCTTGTTGCTTGTGTCCCGGCACGTGAAAAGAATGCGCGCGAAGTCCGGCGTGCGCGGCCAAAGCTTCGTATAACGGCGCTTGACGCTGATCTATAGGCATGATGGTTACTCCTCATTATTTACCATTTTTCCATTGTATCAACTAGGGAGCCGCAATAAAAGAAGCGTCAACGCCATTCTAAGGCGCTAACGCTTCCGTACGTTCGATCATGCATGAAACTTAACCCATAATTGCCGCATTTGCTTAACGAAGAACGGATACTTATCGTCTTCCACGTTCGTCCGGACTATCGTCGATTCGCAAGAGTTACAGATGAATTCCGTTACGATCGTAATGCCTTCTTCCTTCGGCTCCCCGCAGACGATGCATGTTTTTCGCGTGCTCTCTTCCATAACACACCCCTGCCTTTTCTAGTGATGCCTTACAGTCTTCCCCTAAGTCTATGAAAAAATACGCATTCATAGCGGAGAATCGGTTAAACCCTAACATTCAATCCGCGATAGACCGATACTAAGGTTACAGAAGCTGTCATGTTGCACGGCAAGGAGGCTCATGGCTTGAATTCGCCTACGAACGCTGCGAAGACCGATGCTACTTTCTATCATTATAAGCTTATCCGAAGAATCTCGCTTAGACCCGAGAGGAAATATAGTTACATGGCTACCGCTTTGCTCGTCCCGGCGGCGTTATTCGGCGTGTATGGCCTGCTTGGACTACTCTTGTCGGTCATAGCGGCTATCCTGATGATGCTCGTCCATGCGGTAGTGCTGCGGTTCACGCTGCGACGCGTCGATAAATTCTCGGAGAGAAGATGGACGATACGGCGAGATTGGCCTTGGATCGGACCGTTGCCGATTCTCGATACCCGCCTTTCCCTGTTCCGCAGGCTTCACTTTCACCTCATGCTTGTGGGCTGCTGCGTGACCGGGTTGTTCTATCCGTGGGCGCATGCTTCGCTCGTGATCGCGATGTTATACTGGCACCTGTGGCTGCTAACGCCGAGGTTCCGGCTGCTGATCTCGTTAAGACGTGAGAAGGGCGCCGGCATCATTCGACTCGCCTCCGATGAAGTATCGTATTATCATCAATAGCAACGTAACGCTTAACTCTTATCCCCTAGCGAGTAAACGGTGTGAACAAACACGCCATGGTTTACTTGCAGGGGATTTTTTATGGACGAAAAAATGTAAAAATTTATATAAAATGATTATTTAGTCTCTTTTTCTACTAGATGGGTTAAATATAAGATTAGATCGTTGTTAGCCATTAGGCGTGCAACCGAATGGATAAGATGGGAGGTATATTTAATGAAAAAGATTACCGTTGCCAAAACCGAAGCCGTTAAGCTGACGCGTAAGGCTTTGGGTCTGTATGTTCCGGATTCGTGCGACATTCAGATTAAGTAGTTCTTAGATGGAAGGAATGGGGCGGTCTTCCGCCTCGTTTCTTCCATTCTATATGCCCAGCACCTGCTGATGCGTACAGGAGGATCGTCAATGGACAATGACCGCATACTCGTCCTGCATCCTTTGACCTTTCTCGAGGAGGATGAAGGCGTTAGCATAGGTCGTTATGGAACCGATACGTTTGCCGTATTTCCCGAGGAAGGAGCGGAGATCGTTCGGAGACTTCAAGAAGGCAAGACCGTTTCGGAGGTTTGCGAGTGGTACGAGCGCACCTACAACGATCAGTTGGATATAGAAGATTTCATAGATACATTGCGGGAGCTTTCGTTTATTAAAGAGCAGACGCAAGAGGCCGATGCCGAGGTGCCTCCGTTCATTAAAGGACAAACTTGGGGGCGGCGTCTGTTCATGCCGCAGGCGTATGCAGTGTATCTGCTTATCCTCGCCGGAGCCGCATGGATGATGATATCCGAGCCGTCTCTTCAGCCGGCTAGAGAGCAGCTTTATTTTTCGAGTTATTCAACGGTCGTTATGATCGGGCTTTTTGTAGGCCAACTTCCCTCGGTGCTCATCCACGAAGGGATGCATCTGGCGGCCGGGCGCCGTTTGGGACTACCCTCCAAGCTAAGCGTCGGTCGTAGAATGTATTTCATTGTCTTCGAAAGCTCCATGCCCGGCATTTGGGGAGTGCCGAAAAATCGCAGATACTTGCCCTTTCTATCGGGGATGCTCGGGGATGCACTCTTCTACTCCTTCTGTATCCTCATTGCAGGATGGCTGCTTCGTAGCGAAGGCAGCGCGATTTGGGCTTCTTTTTTCACCGCGCTGGCCTATTCGACGATCCTTCAATTTGCCTGGCAATTTTATTTCTACTTGCAGACCGATATTTATTTCGTAATCGTCAATTATTTAGGTTGCAAAAATTTGCAGAAGACATCTCGCGCATGGCTTCGCAATATCTGGTTGACCATCATCCGAGCCGGCGATAAGAAAATCGATATGTCGGAATTCACGGATCGAGATCGGCAGGTCGCCAAGTGGTACGCGTTCATCTATGCCGGGGGATGGATATTCATGGTGTTTATGTTGTTTCTCATTTTCCCGGTGTTGCAGGACTTAATGAGCAATGTCTTCCGCCAATTATTCTACGGAACAGGCGAACGCTTCTGGGATTCGATAGTCTTCCTGTCGCTCACCTTGATTCAATTCGGGATCGCTGCGTACATATACGGACAAGAAATTAGACGCCGCAGGGCATCCAAGCGTGCGGCAAACGTTTAAAGCGAAATGGGGGTTTGAATGATGATTAGGAACGATAACGACGCGCACATCTGGTTAGTTTCTACCGAACGAAAAGGAAGGCAATCTCAATATGCTTCTATGCTTGGGTCTGGAAGGACATTTTGGGCGGATGGCCATCAACGTCGCAGAGGCCCCTATACGGCAGCCAACGAATGGTTGCAACAGATTGTCCCTATATTGGGCGAGAACCATCAGGAACTTCTGCGCTTGCACAGTATGGAGATATTGACCATAGCCCCGGAGCTTGAATTTCATGTTCCCGCTAGCTATGAAACATTAACGTCGCTCGCATCGCCGCAGGAACGCACCCGCTTCTACTCTGCTTTACGCACGCTGCGCCTAGCTCACGGCTTGACCGACTTCCTGCTGCAATTGGCGGAACTCGAAGGTCCGTTAACGCTGATCGTGGAGAACGCTCACGCTTGCGGCTCGCTTGATGCGGAACTCTTGCCCGTATTATTGCGCCGCGCGAATCCTTCCAAGATAAAAGTTATTGTCAGTTCATCGCCCGAGCTGCAGGATGACGAATTGTGCGGAAAGCTCGAAGCCTACGCCCTGCGGATCGCCGCCTCGTCCTTATCAACGGATCCCGTCTCGCTTAACTGCGTTGAAGAATCCCGCGAACAATTGTTAGCGGCTTACTTCGAGACGGAATGCACGTCCGATTCCGAGCTTATGCAACAGGCATATGCTTCGCTGACAGATGAAGAGCGCAGGGCTCGCCACGACAGCAGGGCCGAGTTGCTTAGCGGAATGGACCAACAGTCTCTTCGCATTGGCGCCATTCCCTATCACTTGGAGAATGGATCAAACCCGTCCCTCGCGCTTGAATCCATTATCGATGCCGTCGAGTATTGCAGCATAATGGGTTTCTATGAAGCGCTTATCGATTTGGGCAAGAGAGGCTGGGAACTTACCGATTGGAATCAAGGCATCAAGAATCGCTGGCTTCTGGTGAATCGCATGACAACCTCCTATGCGGCGCTGGATCATCCGAAGGAAGGGATGGCGCTATACGAGGCCACGCTCGCGAACACTAACGAGATAGAGATTCATATGCGATGCTATTACGGGTTGGCCATGCTCAACACCCGCTATTTTGAGGTAAGCAATCACGAACTCGCCAAATCCTATATTGAACGAGCCATCGCTTTCGCCGACCAAATCGAAAACAAGAAGCGTCGGAGCTTCCATACCGTGTTTAATCAGAACGGCCTGGCGTTAATCGAGATGCATCTCGGTAATCTGGATGGCGCGCTTGAACTCGTAACCGAAGGGTGGGAATTGCTGAACCGAACGCTTGAGGCGAACGAACAACTGCTGCATCGCTCCGTACTACTCCACAATCAGGCCCAGTTGCTGGCTGCCAAGAAAGATTGGGACGCTGCAGTTGATCGTATGAACGACGTGATCCGCCTCGACCCTCATTATGCGGAATATTACTTCGACCGCGGAAGCTATAACAGTCATCGAGGTCATCTGGAGGAATCGATTAGAGACTACGATCAAGCCATGAAGTACAGCCCGCCGTTCCCGGAAGTCTACTACAATCGGGCAGGCGTTCTGAAACGACTTGGCGAGATCGATCTGGCCATGCGAGACTACAACTACTTACTCGAGCTCGATCCGGATCATCGGGACGGCCTATTGAACCGCGCGACGTTGTTCTATGAGTCTGACCGACTGGAAGATGCGCGCAGAGATGTGCTTCATGGATTGCGGATTGACGAAGCTAACGCGGAGTTACTGTGCACGCTCGGATTGATCGAGATGGCTGATGGGAACGTGGACGAAGCACAGTTGGCATTCTCGCGCGCACTTGCGAGCAATCCGGATTTTACGGAAGCTTTGACCAACCGCGCAGTGCTCTATTATGAATGCCATCAGCCGGAGCTGGCCATTAAGGATTTGAATCAAGCTCTTACCCTTCAGGAGAATGCGACGACCTATTATAACCGCGCATGGGTCTATGAGTCGCTTGGTCAGTGGGATGCAGCCATTAGCGACTATCGGCAAGCCAGGACTTTCGACGATGCCGATCACCACGATATTCACTATCGAATTGGCTTATGCTGCCTTCAGGTCGGTGATCGCGAGATGGCCCGCGAAGAATGGATCCGTCACCTCACCTTTGGCGAAACGCCTTATGGGGAAAATATTCGCCTGCAAATGCCGGAGTTGGCCATTCATCTACTACAATCCGTATCTTCTTGACCCATTATTATCAAACAAACCCCTGTAACATGAATCGTTACAGGGGTTTGTGTCATTCGGAAATGCGATCAACGGCTGACCGTAGCGTTCAATTCTTTCAGCTTATCCGCAGATCGTTTAAGCAGCGCTAACTCATCCTTGGATAGATCAAGTCTCAACACATTTCTTACGCCGCTCCGATCGACGATACACGGTACACCAAGGTATACGTCGCTTATGCCATGATAGTCGTTAAGTAACGTTGACACGTTCAGCACCGCGCCTTCGTCTTTTAGAATCGCTGTACAGATTCGATCGAGCGCCAGCGCGATAGCATAGTAAGTCGCCCCTTTGGCGCTGATAATTTTATACGCGGCATTAACCGTGTTGGAGAAAATATCCTCTTTGTGTTCTTCCTCGATCTCAAGCGGTATTCCCGCCACGTTCGCCAAGCTCCATACGGGGAGCTCCGAATCGCCATGCTCGCCTATGATATGAGCATGCACGCTACGCGGATCAATATTCAGATGGTTGCCGATCAAGTATCTGAACCTAGCGCTGTCGAGCAGCGTTCCCGACCCGATGACGCGGTTAACCGGCCAGCCTGTTTTGCTCCAAGCGAAGTAGCTCATCACGTCGACAGGGTTTGAGGCAAGTAGTAATATGCCATCGGTATTGTATTTCACGACTTCGGTTAGTATGCTGTCCATAATCATGGCATTTCTCTTCAACAGTTCCGTTCGCGGTTCGCCCTCCCGTTGCGCGGCGCCTGCGGTAATGACGATAATGTCGGCGTCCTTGCAATCCTCGTATGTACCCGCCCATAGTTTCGTTGTACCGAGAAAAGGAATGCCATGGTTTATGTCCAGCGCATCGCCAGCGGCTTTGGAATGATTCGCATCGATTAATACGAGTTCGTCCGTCCTGTTCCTAATCATAAGCGTGTAAGCCGTTGTCGCTCCTACCGCTCCCGATCCGATTACTACGATTTTCGTTTTTTTCATACGCAATCACCCTTCTTTGGAGTTATCCGTCATATAAGGCTTGTTAACGAAGTAATACATATATCCCATGAATACGCCTCCGCCGATTAAATTGCCGAGGGTCACTGGAACGAGATTATGAATAACGCCGTCAATCGAGATCGTGCCCGGATGATTGAGCACGAGGGCGATGGCGAACGTACACATATTGGCGATACTATGCTCGTAACCCGAGATGAAGAAACAGAATACGAACAACATCATGGCGAACATCTTGGCGCCATCTTCCTTGAAGTTCATCGGTATGAAAAATGCCAAACAGACTAACCAGTTACATAAGATTGCTCGGAAGAACAACTCCATTGCCGGCGTATGCATCTTCTTATCGACTACGCTCAGCAAGAACCCGTTCACGGAGGAGTCATCGAATAACCCCGTCGTATAGATGAGAGACGCGAATGCGGCTGCTCCGAGAATATTGCCCGCATAGCTCGTGATCCATAGCTTGACGGTATCCCTCCAGCGCAGCTTCTTTCTCAGAGCGGCATAGGTGTAGTAGAACGTGTCGCCGGTGAATAAATCTCCGCCTCCATATACGATCAGTATAATCGCGGCGCCGAACGTGATGGCAGCCATCGGGTAAGTGAACGGCGAATGTTCTAGGTAAAAGTAGTTACCCGTCTTGAACGCGACGATAACCCCGAATCCGATGAACATGCTGGCCAGCATAGAACGAGATATATATCGGATTATACTTTGCTTGAAGAGACCATGCTTCTTTAATGCCAGCTGTTCGACTTTGTGCAGCGGCTCGAGTTCCATACGACCACCTCTATTCGGCTTGTGGTTAAGGTATCATACCTGGCTGAATTTTAGTCGTGACAATTGTCACAACACCGTATATTCGGAAAGAAAGATTAAACATGGTACAATTCATGTAAGCAGTTACACAACCATTTATCGATATGTTAGGAGGAGTAATGATGGAATTGATCTATCACGGTCATTCATGCGTACAGATCGTTACGGAAGACAAGTCAATCGTTATCGATCCTTTCTTAAGGGGAAACCCCATCGCGGTAACGAAGCCGGAAGACATTCAGGCACAATACATCCTGTTAACGCACGCGCATATGGATCATATTCTCGACGCTCCTACGATTGCCAAGGCGAACGACGCTCAGATCGTCGCCGTGGTCGAGCTAGCGGATTTCTTCTCCGGTAAAGGATTGAAGACGATCGGCATGAACTTGGGAGGCACGATCGACCTTGGCTTCGCGAAGGCCAAAATGGTACAAGCGCTGCACAGCTCGGGAATTACGTTAGAGGATGGCACCGTTCTCTATGGAGGCGTACCGGCCGGCTTCATAATTCAGACGGAAGGACTGACGATTCTTCATTCCGGCGATACCGCCTTATTCTCCGACATGAAATTGATCGGGGACCGTCATCAGATCGATATCGCGTTCTTGCCGATCGGAGACCATTACACTATGGGACCCGACGACGCAATCCAGGCTGCCGGGTGGTATGGCGCGAAACTCGTCATCCCCGTGCACTATAACTCGTTTCCCGTCATCGAGCAAGACGCGCATTCGTTCGTCTTGCAGCTCGAGTCGCGAGGACAGAGGGGCAAAGTGCTCGCGCCAGGTGACAAGTTAAAGATATCCAAAGGCGACCTATAATGTGTAGCATAACACAAAAAAGCACTCCGCGAGGAGTGCTTTTTCTGTTCATGAGCTAACCCTGGCCGTCGACTTCGTCGACTGCTCGGGCATGCATCCGGCCTGGCAACGTCCTACTCTCCCAGGACCCTGCGGTCCAAGTACCATCGGCGCTGGAGGTCTTAACGGTCGTGTTCGGGATGGGAACGCGTGGAACCCCTCCGCCATCGCCACCAGACCAGAAGTCATGTGGTTCAAGGTTTGCGCCTTGAAAACTGGATGCGAAATCGAGCAGCTTTAGCTGGCTCGAACCGTAAAGCCTGTTATGGCGATACGACCAAAGCGTTGGTGAAAGTTTGAAACATCTTGGCCATCCGTGTCATTAGGATAAGCCCTCGACCGATTAGTACTCGTCAGCTCCACGCGTTGCCGCGCTTCCACCCCGAGCCTATCAACCTCGTGTTCTTCAAGGGGTCTTACGAATTGGGAAATCTCATCTTG
>NZ_KI911563.1:2876935-3491057 GCF_000515335.1 Cohnella panacarvi Gsoil 349
CAAGCCCGAGATGCCCCGGGCTTGCGTATCCGGTCTTAGCATTCGTTTCCGAATGTTATCCCGGTCTTGTGGGCAGGTTGCCTACGTGTTACTCACCCGTCCGCCGCTAAGCTATCCCCGAAGGGATAACTCCGCTCGACTTGCATGTATTAGGCACGCCGCCAGCGTTCGTCCTGAGCCAGGATCAAACTCTCCATAAAAGTTGAACCTTTTATCGAAGAGCCTTTCGGCTCAATCTGTATTGCTGGTTTGTTCACCGAAGTGAACGTTTTATTACCGTAAATTACGCTCGATGTTCAGTTTTCAAAGAACAAACTTCGTTGCATTTTCGCGGCCACCGCGTTAGCGGCGACTCAAATAATATATCACGATTGGCGAATCAATGCAAGCATTATCTTATAAATATTTTGGCCTTCCTCGCTGTATAACAAAAAACCGGGATTCTAGGCATTCGCCCCGATCCCGGTCCCTCTATCATCACATTAATTCGTCGCAAACACTTCTACGATAAACAGTTGCCGCTGCTGAGCCAAGTTAATAATCTGGCCGTGTACCGATACCATCGGGCGCGTTGGATTGTTCCGGTCGGTAAATACGATCTCGGCTATGCGCCCGTCGTTTAATCGTACGACCGCACCGTTATGGAATTGCGTCGTTCTCTCGATGAACGTCTGAACGTATACCGGCTCCAGCTTGCCGAAAGAGTTCGCATACAACTCCTCTAGCACCAAATACGGCGACTCCGCTTTACGGTAGTTGCGATTCGAAGTCATCGCATGATACATATCCGCTATCGATACGATCTTGGCGTACGGATGAATCTTGTCGCCCTTGACCTTCATCGGATAACCGCTGCCGTCGATCCGCTCATGATGCTGCAGCGCGGATAACCATACGCCAGAGTTGAGTCCCGTAACATTCTCCAGCAGCCGGAACCCGTAGATCGTATGCTGCCGAACCTCTTGCAACTCATCGTTCGTGAGACGCGAAGGTTTACGAAGGATCGCCTCGTCCACCTTGAAATTCCCGATATCGTGCAACAGACCAGCCATGGCGATCTGAAGCAAGTCTTTCTCCGGTAATTTGTTCCACTTCGCCAAGTGATACGAGGTCAGCGCGCACAGTACGCTATTTCGAACGAGTATGTTTTCTCCTCCTTCGAACGGAGGAAGGTAGAACGTCAGTACATTATATTCATCCTTGAATTCAAGCAAAGCATTAAGTCCGTTGCGAAGATCAAGAACCGGGATTTTCTGACCGGAGGCGACCATAGACATCGTCCGTCTGAGCAACCGTTCCATCTCCAGGAACTGCCGCTGCAAGGAGGAAAGCTTCACCTCTTGCTTGTCGGAGCTGTCCTCCGCTTCCGTGTCGTCTTCTTTCTCTTCCAATCCCGCTCTGCGAATATCTACGGTTGAAATGAGGAACGCTTGAAGAATTTCCAAGTCTCGTTCGGAGAGCGCGCGATCTTTCTCCATCAGCACGCTTCCAAGCGCGGTCTGAACATCCGTTGCAAGTCTATCTCCCGGCTGCGCTTGCATGACGGGTAATACAGGCATGCTTCAACCCTCCCTGGATGCGTGCACGGCGAGAGCAGACTAGCTTTCGGTCTGCTCGCCTTCAACTTCTCCTTCGGCTTCTTCCGATTCGGTATCGTCTTCGCTGCGCGGCGCTCTCGCGACCGTAGCAACGGAATCCTCATCCCGAATATTAATCAGCTTAACGCCTTGCGTAATACGACCCATCGTGTTGATTCCCGCCATGCTCGTCCGAATGAGCGTGCCGGAAGTCGTCATGATCATCAGATCTTCCTCGTTGTTCACGACTTTGAGCCCGACGATCGCGCCGTTCTTATCCGTTACGTTAAGCGTCTTGATTCCTTTGCCGCCGCGCGTCTGGGTGCGGTATTCGGTCATCGGCGTACGTTTGCCGTAGCCTTTGGCCGTTACGATGAGCACGTCCTGATCCGGATCGACGACGTCCATATCGATGACTTTATCGTCGTCATCCAGTTGAATTCCCTTAACGCCGGTTGCCGAACGCCCCATCGATCTAACGTCTTCTTCCGAGAAACGGATCGACATCCCTTGGCTCGTACCCATAATGATCTCGCGGGCGCCGTCCGTCAGCTTGACGCCGATCAAGTCGTCGTCTTCGCGAAGCGAGATCGCGATCAAGCCGACTTTACGAATATTCGAATAGTCGTCGAGCGGCGTCTTCTTAACGACCCCGTTCCGAGTCGCGAAGAACAGATACTTGTTCGGTTCGAATGCTTCGACCGGAATAACCGCGTTAATCGTCTCGCCCTGCTCGATCTGAATGAGGTTAATGATCGGAGTTCCGCGAGCGGTTCTGCTCAGATCCGGAATTTCATAAGCCTTAAGCCGGAAAACGCGACCTTTGTTCGTGAAGAACAACAGGAAGTGGTGGGTGTTGGAGATGAACAGCGTTTCGACGAAATCATCCTCTTTCGTCCCCATTCCCATAATGCCGCGTCCACCGCGCTTCTGGCTGCGGTACGTCGAAACCGGAAGGCGCTTGATGTAACCCGAATGCGTCATCGTGATAACGACGTCGTCGCGCGGAATCAAGTCTTCGTCCAGAATTTCGTCGTCGCTGATCGTAATCTCCGTGCGGCGATCGTCTCCGAAACGATCCTTGATCTCCTCAAGCTCCGAATGGATAATGTCGCGCACGAGCAATTCATCCGCGAGGATCGCTTTATATTCGGCAATCTTAACCATCAGCTCGTTGTATTCGTCTTCGATCTTCTGGCGCTCCAGCCCGGTCAAGCGTTGCAGGCGCATGTCGAGAATCGCCTGAGCTTGCTCATGGGAGAGTCCGAAGCGAGTGATCAAGCCTTCGCGCGCTTCGTCCGCCGTGCGGGATCCGCGAATGAGCGCGATGACTTCGTCGAGATGGTCAAGCGCGATGCGCAAGCCCTCGAGAATGTGGGCGCGCGCTTCCGCTTTCTTCAGATCGTACTCCGTCCGGCGGCGAATGACTTCGACTTGGTGTTCGATATAGTGATGCAACATATCCCGCAGGTTTAGTATCTTAGGCTCGTTGTTGACGAGCGCAAGCATATTGATACCGAACGTGGATTGCATTTGAGTTTGCTTGTACAGATTGTTCAGCACGACCGTCGGCGTAACGTCACGGCGCAATTCGATGACGACGCGCATGCCGTTGCGGTCCGATTCGTCGCGAAGGTCGGTAATGCCGTCAATCTTCTTCTCGCGCACGAGCTCGGCGATCTTCTCTACCAATCTTGCTTTAATGACTTGGTAAGGAAGCTCTTGCACGATGATGCGCGCCTTGCCGTTCACTTCTTCGATCTCGGCTTTCGCCCGCATCGTAACGGAACCGCGGCCCGTCGCATACGCTTGGCGAATTCCCACCGTCCCGAGTATGTAACCCGCTGTCGGGAAGTCGGGACCTTTAATAAACTCCATCAGGTCATACGAGTTAAGCTCCGGATTTCGGATAAGCGCCTGAGCTCCCTCGATGACCTCGCGAAGGTTGTGAGGCGGGATATTGGTAGCCATACCGACCGCGATCCCCGTATTGCCGTTAACGAGCAAGTTCGGATAACGCGCCGGCAATACGACCGGTTCTTGCTCTTCGCCGTCGTAGTTCGGCTTGTAGTCGATCGTTTCTTTATTGATATCGCGAAGCATCTCCATGGCGATCTTGGAAAGCCTTGCTTCCGTATACCGCATGGCAGCCGCCATATCGCCGTCGATGGAACCGAAGTTGCCGTGCCCGTCGACAAGCATATATCGGAGCGAGAAATCTTGCGCCATACGCACCATCGCTTCGTAAATCGCGGAGTCGCCGTGCGGATGGTACTTACCGATGACTTCCCCTACGATTCTCGCCGATTTCTTATATGGCTTGTCCGGTGCCATGCCAAGCTCGGACATGGCGTATAGAATACGTCTTTGAACCGGCTTAAGACCGTCGCGAATGTCCGGCAAAGCACGGCTGACGATAACGCTCATCGCGTAATCCATGAACGATTCCCGCATTTCGACCCCGATATCGCGATCGATAATGTGAGAGCGTTGTTCTTCCGACATGAAGATAGATCCTCCTTAGTCCATGAGACTGATCCGTCGTGCAAACGTCGCGCATCGTGATAGATGCACACCGCTTAGCGCGTTTCGTCATAGATTATTAGTAATTCCATTATACCATATTGCCGAAGGGAAAGGTTGGATGAACGCAGATGTCGATCCAGCGCGTCCAAAGCAAACAAGCAAAGACGGACGCCCTTCTTGCCGATGCCGATCTGCAAGCATTCGTGCCCGATACGCGAAGCTTCAGCGAGCAGACCGTCCGCAACATGCTTGATCGGTACGGCATGATCTACGTGAAACCCGTCAAAGGAACTTTCGGCAAAGGCGTCATCCGCGTCGAGAAATCGGCCGGAGGGGCAAAGCCCTACTTCTTTCAATCCGGAGAACGCAAATACCGCTTCGACTCGTTCGATCGTATGTACGGCAAGTTGCTGGCCGTCAAGAGAAACCGGGCCTATCTCGCCCAACAAGGCATACATCTGCTTAAGTACAATAACCGGCGATTCGATCTTAGGGTGATGGTACAGAAAAATCCGGCAAACAAGTGGGAGACGACTGGCATGATCGGGAGGCTGTCCCATCCGCGCAAAATCGTAACCAACTACCACAGCGGCGGAACACCGCTCCCCGTCGAAAAACTGTTGGCGCCGACCCTTGCTTCGGAACAGATCAACGAGCTGCAGGCCAATCTGCGGGAGCATGGCGTTAAAGTCGCCGCGACCCTGGAAAGAAAGTTCCCCAGGCTCAAAGAGATCGGCGTCGATATCGCTCTGGATGAACAATTGAAGCCGTGGATTCTCGAGGTTAATACGCTTCCTGACGTCTTTTTGTTCCGTAAACTGCCGAACCAGTCGACATTCCGAAGGATGTTCGCCTACGCGGTAGCGTATGGCCGTTACTCCACACGTAACCGCAAACGCAAAGCTTAATCGCAAGGGGTATCTCCTACAAGAGATACCCCTTTGGCTATCGTTATGATCGATTCGTTAAACGTCCAAGTTTTTCACGAACTTCGCGTACTGTTGAATGAACTCGCGCCGCGGCTCGACTTGGTCGCCCATCAGCGTATCGAACATCATATCGGCCTTGATCGCGTCTTCGATCCGCACTTGAAGCATCGTCCGGCTGTCCGGATCCATCGTCGTCTCCCATAGCTGAGAGGCATTCATCTCTCCCAAGCCTTTGTACCGCTGAATGCTCAGCTTCGAGCCTTCGCCGAATTCGGCGATGATCTCGTCGCGTTGCTTCTCGTTCATCGCGTAACGAACGACTTTATTCCGTTCGATCTTGAACAATGGCGGCTGCGCGATATAGACGTATCCTTCTTCGATGAGCTGACGCATATAACGATAGAAGAAGGTTAGCAGCAGCGTGCGGATATGCGCTCCGTCGACGTCGGCGTCGGTCATAATGACGATCTTATGATAACGCGCCTTCGTAATATCGAAGTCGTCGCTTATCCCCGTACCCAATGCCGTAATGATCGCGCGGATCTCCAAGTTGGACAGTATCTTATCCAGCCGGGATTTCTCGACGTTCAAGATCTTACCGCGAAGCGGCAGGATCGCCTGGAAGTGACGATCGCGACCTTGCTTGGCGGAACCGCCGGCGGAGTCCCCTTCGACGATGTACAGTTCGGAGATCGAAGCGTCCTTGGAAGAACAGTCCGCGAGCTTGCCTGGCAGAGAGCTGACTTCTAGCGCGCTCTTGCGACGGGTCAGCTCGCGTGCTTTACGCGCGGCTTCGCGCGCTCTTGCGGCTTGGAGCGATTTATCCATGATCTTGCGAGCGACCGTCGGATTCTCGTCCAAGAACTGCAGCAGCTTCTCGCTGAACAGAGATTCGACGATTCCGCGTACTTCGCTGTTGCCGAGCTTCGTCTTCGTCTGTCCTTCGAACTGGGGTTCAGGAATTTTGACGGATATAATCGCCGTTAGTCCTTCCCGCACGTCGTCTCCGGATAAATTCGAATCGCTGTCTTTAATAAAACCCATCTTGCGCGCGTAATCGTTAATGATCCGCGTCAGCGCGCTCTTGAAGCCGGACTCGTGCGTTCCGCCTTCATGCGTGTTGATGTTGTTCGCGAAGGAATACAGATTCTCGGAATAACTATCGTTATATTGCATCGCGATTTCGCATTGAATATAATCCTTCGAGCCTTCGACGAAGATCGGCGTCTCGTGCAGCGCCTCGCGATTGCGGTTCAAATGCTGGACGAACTCGATAATGCCCCCGTCGTACTTGAAGGAATCGCTCATGCCGGTTCTTTCGTCGGTCAAGTTGAGCTCGATGCCTTTATTCAGGAACGCCAGCTCGCGAATACGTCCGACGAGCACGTCGTAATCAAATACGATCGTTTCCGTGAAAATCTCCGGATCCGGCTTGAAATGAGTCTGGGTGCCGGTCTCCTCGGTATCTCCGATCACCTTCACATCATATTGAGGCACGCCGCGTCGGTATTCTTGTTGATGAATTTGGCCTTCCCGTTTAACCGTTACGACGACAAGCTCGGACAACGCGTTTACGACCGATACGCCTACTCCGTGCAAACCGCCGGATACCTTATAGCCTTCGCCGCCGAACTTGCCGCCCGCGTGAAGGACGGTCAATACGACTTCAAGCGTCGATTTCTGCAGCTTCGTGTTCATTCCGACCGGAATACCCCGGCCGTTATCGATGACGGTAATGCTATTATCTTGATGGACGAAAACGTCGATTCGCGTGCAATAGCCTGCCAGCGCCTCGTCAATACTATTGTCTACGACTTCCCATACGAGATGGTGCAGGCCTTTGCCGCTCGTAGAGCCGATGTACATTCCCGGACGTTTGCGTACCGCTTCCAAACCTTCCAAGACCTGAATCTGACTTTCGTCGTACGTCGTATTCTGCTGCGAATTTACGGACAAACCTTCCACCGCCTTCTTAACGTTGCCGATGCCGTTATCGTCTTAACCTTTCAGATCGTCCAGATGATGCGCTCTTTTCTTAAGCGTGGACGTTGAAATCGGAGAATAATATACTTTGCCTTCGGTGACGACGATCGATTTAGGATCTTCTTCGCCGATCGTCTCTATTTCCTTGTTCTTCTGAGCCTGGGCTACGAATTGCCGAGACAGCTTGGAGGATTGCTCGATGGATATATCGAAGATCGCCACGACTTGTGACGTTCGAATGATCTTCTCCCCGCCCAAATGAATATACATGAGTTTCGCCCCTTGGCATTACCGCAGCAATTGTCCGTTCCTCACGTGAAAAACGGATGCATCCTTCAATCTGCTCATATTTACGCTCTCCAGACCTGTCGTCGTAATAAAGGTCTGTACACGGCTCTGAAAAGTTTCGATCAGCTGCGTCTGCCTGGTCTGATCGAGTTCCGAGAGCACGTCGTCGAGCAACAAGAGCGGATATTCGCCCAACTCTTCGTGCATGAGCTCAAGCTCTGCAAGCTTAAGCGATAAGGCAGCCGTACGCTGCTGTCCTTGCGATCCGAACGACTGTACGTCCTTGCCGTTAATGGCGAACGTAAGGTCATCCCGGTGAGGTCCCGTCAGCGTCATGCCCCGCCTAAATTCTTGTTCCTTGCCCTGTGTTAACTTTAACATAAATTGCTGGAATAAAGAAGGATCAACTTGGGCTTGCGTTCCAATCGACTCGCCGAACGAAGGCTTGTAATCCACGGTGAGAAGCTCCGTTCCACCCGTTATTCCAGCATGGACTTTCTCCGCCCACTTTTGTAGATTTACAATAAAGTTTTTCCTTTTCTGCATCATTTTAACACCGTAAGTAGCAAGCTGCTCGTTCCAGACCTCGAGCATTTCCGGCGATGCGTTCCGGCTGTCGGTCGATTTCAAGTAATTGTTCCGCTGCTGCAATATTTTCTGATATTGCTGCATGTCGTGCAAATAACCGGGATGCACCTGGCCGATCTCCATGTCCATGAATCGGCGGCGCACTCCCGGTGCTCCCTTGACGATATCCAGATCCTCGGGCGCGAACAGAACAACGTTAAGCGTACCCACGAAGCCGCTTAGCTTGCGCTGCTCGAGCCCGTTAATCTTCGCTTTTTTGCCTTGCGCCGACACCTGCAGTTCCAGCCTGACATCGCCGTGACGCTTCTCCATCTCCGCGCGAATGATCGCCGTAGATTGATTCCAGCCGATCAATTCCTTGTCTTTGGATGTCCGATGGGACTTCGTCAGAGACAACACGTGAATCGCTTCGATGAGGTTCGTCTTCCCTTGCGCGTTCGGACCGATGAAGATGTTGACGCCGGATTCCGTGGCCAGCTTCAGCGTATCGTAGTTGCGATAGCCGTGAAGCTCCAAGCTTTTTAACTGCATGAGGTTCCCCTTCCCAGTTACCGGGCGCTTACGATGAACGTGCCGCAGCCTTCTACCTCGATCTGATCTCCGACGACCAGTTTGCGCCCTCTGCGATTGTCCGGCTCTCCGTTAACGAGTACTTTCGTCTCTTGAAGGAAAAACTTCGCATGGCCGCCCGTGCTGATGCAGTCGGCCAGTTTCAGAAACTGTCCGAGCGTAATGTATTCCGTCGATATTCCGATACTTTTCATCTTCCGCTCTCCTTAGTTCGTCGTTCGGTATGGAAGAATGAGGAATAGGCTATTCTCGTGGTCGCGAGGTTTGATAATAATCGGGCTCATCGCGCCGGTAAAACCGATGAACAGCTCTTCGGAATCGAGCACTTTAAGAACATCGATCATATATTTGGAGTTGAAAGCGATCTTCAGCGGTTCGCCGCGCAGCTCGGTAACGTCGAGTTGCTCCGTTACTTTCCCCAACTCGGAAGAGCTCGATGAAATTTCGATGCCGCCGGTATCGGTCGTTATTAGGCGAACAATGTTCGTCTTCTCCTCCCGGGAAAGCAAATAAGCGCGATCAATCGCTTCGCTGAGCTGTTTTGTATTAAGAATCAGTTCTGTTTTGAACGATTGCGGAATAATCTTGGAAGTATCCGGATAGGTCCCGTCCAACATACGCGAATAGAACAGGACGTTGCCAAGCTTAAACAGCACTTGGTTATCCGCGACGACAATATCCACGTTAACGTTCTGATCCGGTACGATCTTAGCCAATTCGTTCAGCGTCTTGCCGGAGATAACAATGTTCGAGAAACGAACGTCGCCTGCGTTGACATTCGCCGTACGGCTTGCCAGACGGTGGCGATCCGTCGCTACGAACTTATAATAGCCGTCCTGTAAATTCCATAGTACCCCGGTTAGAATCGGCGTCGATTCGTTCGTCGTAACCGCGAATACCGTCTGTCTGATCATATCGCGAAGCAAATCGCCGGGAATCGTAACGACTTGATCTTCTTGAATCGAAGGAAGAATAGGGAATTCTTCCGGATCCAAGCCGACAAGCTGAATTTCCGTCGCTCCGGAACGAATCAACGTCTGAAAACGCTCTCCGACTTCAATATGAACTTCTTCATGGGGAAGCTTCTTGACGATCTCGACGAAAAATTTAGCCGGCAGCACGACACTACCCGTACGATCGACGGTCACGATCGTCTTCTCTTGGGTTTCAAGCGGAATAAAGCTTTGAATCGAAATATCGGTGTCGCTTGCCGTCAGCGTTACGCCGTTATAACCCGCATCCACTTTAATGCCGCTTAGAATCGGAATCGTCGTCCGCGATGCGACAGCTTTCGAGACGTGCTGAATCGCTTCGTTCAGTTCGCCGCGCAATATCGTCAATTTCATGGGGTCACCTCGTTAAATGTCATCTTATTGTAGCATGTTTAATTATTAAAGTCGTAGTAGGCGACGTGAATATGTGGATAAGTGATTAAAAGCTCGAAAATAACGCCTATCCACATGTGTATGCTTTGTGCATAGGCGCTACGTCATTGTTAAGTTAAATTTTTGATCTTTTCCGTCAGACTGTTGATAATTTTGTAGAGATCCTGGTCGACTTTCAGTTGCTGCGAAATCTTCTCGTGCGCGTGAATGACGGTCGTATGGTCTCTTCCTCCGAACGCTTCCCCGATCTTAGGCAGCGAGTAGTCGGTTAACTCCCGGGACAGATACATGGCGATCTGCCTAGGGAAGGCCACCGCTTTCGTTCGCTTGCGAGCCTTGAAGTCCTCGAGCTTGAGTCCGTAATACTCTCCAACCCGCTGCTGAATATCCTGCATCGTGATGAGCCTGTTGCGTCCGGTCGGCAAAATGTCTTTCAGCGCTTCGGCCGCCAGGTGCGACGATATATCCTGATTTGTTAGAGAAGAATAGGCAACAATACGGATAAGGGCGCCTTCGAGCTCGCGGATGTTGGAATCGATCATATTCGCGATATACATCATCGCTTCGTTCGGAATGTCGAGATTCTCCGCTTTCGCCTTCTTGCGCAGAATGGCGATTCGCGTCTCGAGATCCGGCGGTTGAATATCGGTGATGAGACCCCATTCGAACCGGGAGCGAAGACGTTCCTCAAGCGTCGGGATTTCCTTCGGCGGACGGTCGCTGGAGATGACGATTTGCTTGTGTTCCTCGTGCAGGGCGTTGAACGTATGGAAAAATTCTTCCTGCGTCCCTTCCTTACCTGCCAGGAACTGAATATCGTCGATCAGCAGCACGTCGATGTTCCGATACTTGTTACGGAAGCTTTCGCCGCGATTGTCGCGAATGGCGTTGATGAATTCGTTCGTGAACTTCTCGGATGAAAGATAAAGCACTTTCATATGCGGGTTATGTTCCAATATATAATGGCCGATCGCATGCATAAGGTGGGTTTTGCCCAATCCTACGCCTCCATATAGGAAGAAAGGATTGTAAGCTTTAGCCGGCGCTTCGGCGACGGCAAGCGACGCAGCGTGAGCGAACCGGTTACCCGCGCCAATGACGAACGTATCGAACGTATATTTCGGATTCAGCATATGCATGTTGATTTCTTCGGTCTGCGGTTGTCGGACGGCCGGAACTTGCGGGAACGGCGCCGGGGGCTCTACGGTACGGACCTCTTCGATCGCGAATTTAATATCCACAGGCCTTCCTATATATTCAGACAAAGTCGAAGAAACCAGCTTCGTATATCGGTTCTCAAGCCATTCTACGGCGAATGTCGTAGGAGCGGTAATGATAACGGCGTTATCGTTAAGGAAATTGGCTTTCGTCGATTTGAACCAGGTGTCGAAGCTTGGCTTGCTGAGCTTGGTTTGGATGACCGACAACACCTGTTGCCAGATCTCGTTGTTGCGGTTGTCCACGCGAATTTCACTCCTTTAACCCATTCCGAGGACAAGTGAAGAGAGCGGAAAAGTCGAAAAGGTGGTGTTTCGATCAGTTATCCACAGAAATCACTGAATTCTTTTATACGATGTCCAATAATAACAGGGTTTGTTCACAATGTTATACACAGGGTGTTAATAAATCGAGGTCGAAAGGAAGAAATCCACTGGAAAAGACATGTCTAATCATAGCAGACAAACCCTCTAAATTCAACGAAATTCCCCCTGTTATCCACAAACTCAAGCACTTGTGGACGAATTCTGTGCACAGCACTACATATTGTGAATAAGATGTGCGAAGCTTCGACAGGGTTCAACTATTTTCGAAATTCGACTTCTTTTTTATTCACATGTGCATAAGTGAAAAGCTGGAATGGCGCATTTTATTTGACTTTTGGGCGGCTTCATGGTTTAATAATAAAACGTGAGTTTGCAAGTAAGGGGGTTGAAATCATGGGTCCAACATTTAAGCCGAACGTGAGCAAACGCAAGAAGGTTCACGGTTTCCGTAGCCGCATGAGCTCCAAAAACGGACGTAAAGTTCTGAAAGCTCGTCGCCAAAAAGGCCGCAAAGTATTGACGGCATAATCGTAAAGACCACTCGGGTGGTCTTTTTTTCTTATAAAGGGATTGATGGAGCGGTGAGAGATGCATAGGAAACTGCGCCTTCGTAAAAGAGAGGATTTCAATACCGTCTATCGTTACGGCCGATCGTTCGCGAACTCGCAATTCGTCGTTTATTGGCGTAAGCGAGGGGGGCAAGGGACTTTTCGGATGGGGGTGTCCGCCAGCAGCAAGCTGGGGGGAGCGGTCGTAAGGAACAGGTTGCGAAGAATGGTGAAGGAGATCGTACGGCTGAACGCGGGAAAGCTGCTTGAGGATATGGATTTGATCTTGATCGTTCGCAAGCCGGCGCTGTCTCTTCCTTATAAAGAGATGGAAGGTAGCATTCTGCATGTGCTTCGCAAAGCGGGGTTGTTGAAGGGATCGACGCCCGCGAATCAACAGTCGCGTGGGATGCATTCAAGCAGAAGATCGGGTCCGCCGCATAAAAAGAAGCCGGACGCACCTAAATGAAAGCGCAGGATGAACGAACTTTCCCGAACGGTGGAGAGGACGAGCCAGCGCTTTCTTTTGGCTTTCTTCTTATGGTATAGTGTACATGTAGCATCCTGCGTTTAACAGGATAAGTCGCGTACATCTGATGAGATGTGCTGGTTGAGAAGAGGGGAGTTTTCAAGCTTGTTGCGAAATCGCAAATGGTGGGTTATCGGCGGAGCGTTAGCGCTGATGGCTTTGTTGTCTGGATGTACGCCATCTACAACTGCCGTAACTACGGACGAGATGGCTAATAGCAGTTCTTGGTGGACGAAGAACGTCGTCTATTATTTCTCCAAGATGCTTGATACGTTCGCCGAATGGTTCGGCGGATCTTACGGATTATCGATTCTTCTGCTTACGATCATCGTGAGAACGGTCATTCTTCCGCTCATGATCAAGCAGTATAAGAACACGAAAGCGATGCAGGCGTTGCAGCCAGAGATGAAGAAGATTCGCGAGAAGTACAAGGAAGACCCGAAAAAACAGCAAGAAGAAATGATGAAGCTGTATCAGACGCACCAAGTCAATCCGCTGGCCGGATGTTTACCGCTGATTGTCCAGATGCCGATCTTCATCGCTCTGTATACGTCGATCAACAAAAACATTGAGATTAGGGAACATACTTTCCTCGGTCTGCAGCTCGGCATTTCGCCGAACGATGGCGAGTGGTACTACTATATTGTACCGATTATAGCGGCCGCAACGACATTCATTCAATCTCTGATGATGTCGGCGCAACAGACGATGGCCGGTCCGATGAAGGGGATTATCTACATCTTCCCGATTCTGATCTTCGTCATGGCGATCAATTTCCCAATTGCTTTGCCTCTGTACTGGATTTACAGCAACATTTATACGATTATCCAAAACTACTTCATGTACAGACGTAATCCTAAGACGGAGCCGGCTGGAGACACGCCGCCGCCATCGAATAAGAAGTCCAATAACAACAATTCTCCGAAACCAAGAAACAAAGGGGCCCGTGCCAAATGAAAAAGCTGCTGGCATCAGGTAAATCGGTAGAAGAGGCGATTCAGAGCGGCCTATCCCAATTGGGCGTAGAGAAAGACCGCGTGAATGTTACGGTATTGGAACAACCAAGCAAGGGATTGTTCGGGCTCATCGGAGCCAGAGATGCGAAAGTAGAGCTTACATTACAGCCGGACGGGATCGAAGAAGCGATCGATTTTCTTCGCGAAGTCGCAGCAGCAATGGAACTATCCGTGTCCGTCGAGAGGATCGATGAAAGCGAAGCGGTGAGGATCAACCTTACCGGCAATGATCTCGGCATTCTGATCGGCAGACGCGGGCAAACTTTGGATTCTCTGCAATACTTGGCTAACATCGTGGCAAATCGCCACTCTAGCCGCCATCTTCGAATCGTACTGGATGCCGAGCAGTTCCGTGAGCGTCGCAGGCAGACGCTAGAAGCGCTCTCGGATCGTATGGCAACGAGAGTTGTTCGATCGCGCAAGGAAATCGTTCTTGAGCCGATGACGTCTCATGAACGTAAGATCATACATGCTTGGCTGCAGACGCATCCGGATGTCAGAACGTACAGCCAAGGCGACGAACCGAATCGGCGAATCGTGATCGCGCCGAAGTAACTGAACGTATCAGTATGCATCGCAATGGCTTCCGTAATCAGGAGGTCATTGCGTTTTTGTCGATTCAGAGGCATTAATGATCAGGGTATGAATGAGGGATTCAGATGATTGAGGATACGATTGCTGCGATTTCGACCGCGCTAGGGGAAGGCAGTATCGCGGTCGTGCGAGTGAGCGGGCCAGAGGCAATCGACACCGTAGCGAAGGTGTTTCGATCGAAGTCGGATATAAAGGAAGCGCAGACGCATACGGTACATTACGGATGGATTGCGGACCCAAGGACGAATACCGTACTAGACGAAGTACTCGTCACGGTAATGAGAGGACCAAGATCGTTTACGGCCGAGGATGTCGTCGAAGTGAGCACGCATGGCGGCATCGTGGCGGTAAAGTCGGTGCTTGAACTGATCCTTCGCAGCGGAGCAAGAATGGCTGAGCCGGGGGAATTTACGAAGCGTGCGTTCTTGAACGGCCGAATCGATCTTGCTCAAGCCGAGGCGGTAATCGATCTCATTCGCTCTAAATCGGATCGCGCGTTTCAGGTTGCGCAGAAGCAGGCAGGCGGGGCGTTATCTAAGTTGATTCTGCCGATGCGGCAGCAGCTTATCGAACTGCTCGCGCATGTCGAAGTGAATATCGATTATCCGGACGACGATATCGAAGAGGTTACAACGAGTCACATTCGCATGAATTGCAGCGATCTTCTCGAACGGGTGAGAGAGCTGCTAAAACGGGCGGATGAAGGCAAAATACTGAGAGAAGGTATCGTAACCGTAATCGTCGGGCGTCCGAACGCGGGTAAATCTTCTTTATTAAATGCGTTAGCGCGGGATAATAAAGCGATCGTTACGGATATTGCGGGAACGACTCGAGACATCGTCGAGGAATCCGTCTCGATATCCGGTATTCCGTTAAGACTTCTGGATACCGCGGGTATTCGCGAGACGAGCGACGTCGTTGAACGGATAGGCGTCGAAAGATCGCGGAGCGCGATCGAGGATGCGGACTTGATTCTTCTCGTTCTGAACAATCATGAGCCGTTGCATGAAGACGAGCGTACTCTGTTTAAGCAATTGAAGGATCGCCCGACGATCGTCGTTGTGAATAAGATGGATTTGCCAAGTCAATTGGAGCTTGCCGAGATTGAAGCCGATTTCGACGGAGAGCGAATCGTGCAGCTATCCGCGAAAGAGGGAAGCGGTGTCGAGGCGTTGGAAGATGCGGTGTCAAAGTTATTTTTCAGCGGCGAAGTCGAGTCGGGTGATATAACTTATGTGAGCAACGCAAGGCACATCGCGTTGCTGCATCAGACGAGACAATCGCTGGAAGATGCCATATCGGCGACGCACGAGGGCGTCCCCATCGATCTGATTCAGATTGACATCGCGGCGGCATGGGAGTCGCTTGGAGGTATTCTTGGCGATGCCGCGGGCGATTCGTTGCTCGATCAAATTTTCTCCCAGTTTTGTCTGGGCAAATAATAATGAAGCGATAAGCAAGGAGGGGACCGGGTATGGGATATCGTGCAGGAGAATACGATGTGATTGTGATCGGCGCCGGCCATGCCGGATGCGAAGCGGCGCTAGCTGCGGCTAGAATGGGTTGCGAGACGCTGCTCTTGACGATCAATCTGGATATGGTTGCTTTCATGCCGTGCAATCCGTCGGTAGGCGGACCGGCGAAAGGGCATGTCGTAAGGGAAATCGATGCGCTCGGCGGTGAGATGGGACGTAATATCGATAAGACGTTCATTCAGATGAGGATGCTCAATACGGGTAAAGGTCCAGCCGTACACGCGCTTCGAGCGCAAGCGGATAAGTTCCTGTATCAGCATACGATGAAAGAGACGATCGAGAAGCAAGAGCATCTGACGCTGCGCCAAGGCATGGTCGACGATCTGATCGTTGAAGACGGCCAGTGCAAAGGTGTTATTACGAAGACAGGCGCGGAATACGGAGCGAAAGCGGTCGTCATAACGACAGGCACCTACCTGCGCGGAAAAGTGATTCTCGGCGAACTGATGTACGAGAGCGGTCCGAATAATCAGCAGCCTGCCGTGAAGCTATCGGAAGCGTTGAAGCGCGAAGGGTTCCAGCTTGCGCGCTTTAAGACGGGTACGCCGCCGCGGGTTCATCAGGATACGATCGATTTCAGCAAAACTGAAATTCAACCGGGCGACACGAAACCGAAGTATTTCTCCTATGAGACGGAGTACGAAGCCCATTCGGAGACGCAACTCCCGTGTTGGTTGACTTATACGTCCGAAGAGACGCATAAGATTATTAACGACAACCTTCATCGGGCGCCGATGTTCACCGGTGTGATCGAAGGAACAGGACCGCGCTACTGTCCTTCGATCGAGGACAAGATCGTACGGTTCGCCGACAAACCGAAACACCAAATTTTCCTAGAGCCGGAAGGTCGCAACACGAAGGAATATTATGTGCAAGGACTTTCGACGAGCATGCCGGAAGACGTTCAGCTTAACATTCTAAGATCGATTCCAGGTCTTGAGAAAGTTGATATGATGCGTACCGGGTATGCGATCGAATACGATGCCGTCGTGCCGACCCAATTGTGGCCGTCTCTCGAGACGAAGTTGGTCGGCGGGTTGTTTACCGCGGGCCAGATTAACGGAACGTCCGGCTATGAAGAAGCGGCGGGGCAAGGGATCATGGCAGGGATTAATGCCGCTCGTAAAGTACAAGGCAAAGAGCCTGTCATAATAGACCGTTCCAAAGGCTATATCGGGGTTATGATCGACGACCTGGTGACGAAGGGGACGAACGAGCCTTATCGGCTGTTGACTTCGAGAGCCGAGTATCGGCTGTTGCTTCGGCATGACAATGCGGATTTGCGTCTCACCCCGATCGGTCATGAGATCGGTCTGATCGGACGGGAACGCTTCGATAAATTCCTCGATAAGAAAGCACGAGTAGAGGCCGAAATCGAGCGCCTGAAAGAAACGAAGTTCCGTCCGGACGAAGCGGTGCAAGCGATGCTGGCGGAATGCGGTTCCGCGCCGTTGCAGAACACGACTGACGGATTGACACTCCTTAGAAGACCTGAGGTAACGTATCGTCACCTTGAAGCTCTGGCACCGTCACCGGTCGAACTGACGGAGGATATGAAGGAACAAGTCGAAATCCAAGTGAAATACACGGGCTATATCGAGAAGCAATTATTGCAAGTGGAGAAGCTTGAGAAAATGGAGAAAAAGCGCATTCCCGACAATATTGACTACGACATCATTAACGGACTCGCGATGGAAGCGAAGCAGAAGCTCGCGAAGGTGCGTCCGCTTTCGATCGGGCAAGCATCGCGCATTTCCGGCGTAACGCCTGCAGATCTCTCCATTCTGCTCGTACACCTGGAGCACTATAATCGTGTTACGGCTGCAGCTGCCGGAGGTCAATGATGGACGCGACGCAGCAACTTTTCACGGAACAACTCGCTATGCTCGGCATTGCTCTGTCCGAGCAACAGCTTGAGCAATTCGAGACATACTTCTCGCTCCTGGTGGAATGGAACGAGAAGATGAACTTAACGGGGATTACGGAACGCGGCGCGGTATACGAGAAACATTTCTACGATTCGCTGACGCTTGCGAAAGTCGTCGATTTCAACGAAGTTTCCTCTCTCGCGGATATCGGTTCAGGAGCAGGATTTCCTTCTATCCCGCTTGCTATCGCTTTTCCCCATCTCAAAGTAACGATCATCGATTCTTTAGCGAAACGAATTCGATTTCTCGAAGAAGTGGCCTCTCGACTGGCACTCGCGGGCGTGAGCCCTATTCATGGAAGAGCGGAAGATGTGGCGAGACTGAAAGCGCATCGAGATCAATACGATATCGTTACGGCCAGAGCCGTCGCACGGTTAGCGGTGCTGAACGAACTTTGCCTCCCGTTCGTGAAAGCAGGGGGCACGTTCGTCGCCATGAAAGGGACGGATATCTCGGAGGAACTCTCGGAAAGCAAGTATAGTATCGATAAGTTGAACGGCAGCCTCGTTCGAGTCGAACAGATGCAACTTCCTTCCGAGGGCGCGGACCGGCATTTACTGCTTATCGCGAAGACGAGCGCTACGCCACCGACTTATCCGCGCAAAGCGGGAGTTCCGCTGAAATCGCCTTTAGTTAAGCCGAGCGTGCAAGGTCTATCACTCTAGCAAACGGATATTTGCATACGATGTTCCACGTGAAACATTCCCGTCTTACGGACGTGTTCCACGTGGAACATTTTTATGCTTTAATACGAATTGTACGTATGGTATTGTTAAGTTGTAAAATGCATGAAAGTTTTTTCAGAAGCAGGAAATAAGGCTGTTTAAGTCGAATATAATAGTTACTAGAGTAATGTGCCGCATTCATGCGATTTCGAGCGTGAACTGGCGGCGCTTTTTCGTCGCTATGGGCGGATTGTGTTTTACGGTAATTGGAATGAATAGGTTGCACGGAATTTCATTGTCGTATAGCCCCCATAAACGTGTATGCCTTCCGTGTGTGGGCTGCAGCCGGTTATCCTTGCCTAATCTATTGAACGTGGTGATCAGAGAGAGATGAGAGAACCATTCTCGCGTTTACTCGGCTTGTCCGACCGTACCAATCAAGAAGAAGTAAAACAGATCGCGGTTAAGGACATCGTTCCAAGCCCGTATCAACCCAGGTCCGTGTTCGATGACGACCGCATCGATGAATTGTGTCAGACGATTAAGACGCATGGCGTTATTCAACCGATCGTCGTGCGCGTCCGGAACGGCAAATTCGAGCTTATCGCGGGCGAACGCCGCTGGCGTGCAGTCACGAAGCTTGGATTGGATCATATTCCAGCGATCGTTCGGGAGATTAACGACTCGCAAGCGGCTTCGATTGCACTAATCGAGAACTTGCAACGCGAAGGACTGTCTGCGCTGGAAGAAGCGATTGCTTATCAGAAACTGATCGATCTGCACCAGTTAACGCAAGAAAGCTTAGCGCAACGGCTCGGCAAGAGCCAATCGACGATCGCGAACAAAATTCGCCTACTTCAGTTAGGCGACACCGTTAAACAGGCGTTGCTCGGGCGGAAGGTCACGGAAAGGCATGCCAGGGCGCTGTTGTCACTGCCTAACGAAGATATGCAGAATAAGCTGCTTAACGAGATCATCGAGAAAGAGTTGAACGTAAAGCAGACGGAAGCGCGAGTCGCGTTCTACACGGCAGCGGCTAAACCGGAGAAGAAGAAGCGGATTTCCTTCAGTAAAGACGTGCGTCTAGCCGTTAATACGATTCGTCAGTCGGTCGATATGGTTAATGGCTCCGGGATCCCGATTAAAGCAAGCGAGAAGGACCTCGAAGATCATTACGAGATCACCATCCTAATTCCGAAACGGAAAGCTTAATATACGGAAGTTAACATTGAGGTGAACGGGTTTGTCTAAAATCATTGCGGTATCCAACCAGAAGGGCGGAGTCGGTAAAACGACTACGGCCGTTAATCTGGGCGCATGCCTGGCTTCTCTTGGACGCAAAGTGTTGATCGTTGATATCGATCCGCAAGGCAACACGACAAGCGGTATCGGCATTAACAAAGCGGACGTGAACTATTGCATATACGATGTTCTCATTAATGAGGTGCATCCGAAGCAAGCGATTGCGGATACGGCCGTGCCCAATCTGAAGATCATCCCAGCTACGATCCAGTTGGCCGGTGCCGAGATCGAATTGGTGCCGACGATGTCCCGCGAGATTCGGCTTAAGAAGGCGCTCGGACTCGTCCGCAGCGAGTTCGATTATATTCTGATCGATTGTCCGCCTTCGCTGGGCATTCTGACGATCAACTCGCTTACGGCTGCGGATTCCGTCCTGATTCCGATCCAGTGCGAGTATTATGCGTTAGAGGGGTTAAGCCAGTTGCTTAACTCGATTCGTCTTGTCCAGAAACACCTGAATACTTCTTTGCAGATTGAAGGCGTTCTTCTGACGATGTTCGATGCGAGAACGAATCTCGGCATCCAAGTCATCGAAGAGGTGAAGAAGTACTTCCAGCAGAAGGTGTATCAGACGGTTATTCCGCGCAACGTACGTCTGAGCGAAGCTCCGTCGCACGGACAATCGATTATTACGTACGATCCGAAGTCCAAAGGTGCCGAGGTGTACCTCGAGCTGGCGAAGGAAGTGATTACGTATGAGCAAGCGGCTAGGTAAAGGGCTCGACGCTTTAATTACTTCGCTGTCGATCAAGGAAGACGATAAGGTCGTTGAAATCCCATTGGCGCAGTTGCGAGCCAATCCCTATCAGCCTCGCAAAACGTTCGATGAAGAAGCGATCAAGGAATTGGCTGAATCGATTCGCGAACATGGCGTCATTCAACCGATCGTCGTTCGCCAAGCCTTAAGAGGATACGAGATTATCGCAGGCGAACGACGATTCCGTGCTTCGCAATTGCTCGGTAATCCGACGATTCCCGCGGTCGTTAGAACTTATAATGATCAACAAGTGATGGAAATCGCGCTTATCGAGAACGTTCAGCGCGAGGACTTGAACGCGATTGAAGTGGCGATCGCCTACCAAGCGATCATGAACCAATTCAATTTGACGCAAGAAGAGTTGTCGCTCAAAGTAGGGAAGTCGCGATCGCACATTGCTAACTTCCTTCGGTTGCTGACGTTGCCCGAGGAAATCAAGGATCATGTTTCACGTGGAACATTATCGATGGGACATGCCCGTGCGCTAGCCGGCGTCAAAGAAGATGCGAAGAGACGCGAATTGGCCAAACTGACGGTGACGAACGAGTGGAGCGTACGCGAGCTTGAAGAAGCGGTGCAGAACGTCGAAGTCAAAGCCAAAGGCAAAGCGGTTAAGTCGAAAGCGAAGAAGCGCGATCCTTATATCGAGCAGGTCGAGGAATCTCTTCGAGAGATGTTCAAGACGACGGTTAAGATTAAGTCGAACAAAGACAAAGGGAAAATCGAGTTGTCCTACTTCGGGAAGAACGATCTAGAACGATTGTTAGAGCTGTTAAAAGCGATGGCTTGATTGAATGAATAGATAGCATACCTGAGTTGTATTCTTCCAATGGAAGGATTAAACTTAGGTATGCTATCTCTATGTTGGGACGGTGTTAGAACATGAGCCAAGATAGACCGCTCATCTATTTAGATAACGCTGCGACAAGCTGGCCGAAGCCTCCGGCTGTATGGGAAGCGATGGAGAGGGTCATGCGCGAGAGCGCGGCGAACCCTGGGCGCGGTGGGCATGCGATGGCCGTGAAGGCGAGTAGAACGCTGTTCGAGACTCGCAAGCGGCTCGCGAAGTTGCTCGGAATCGGCAATCCGAACGACATTGCTTTTACGAACAATACGACGCATGCATTGAACATGGCCATCCAAGGGTTGTTGAATCCGGGGGACCACGTGATCGCGACTTCAATCGAACATAACTCCGTGCGGCGACCGCTTGAAGCATTAAAACGTAAGCTAGGGATCGAAGTCACTTATGTGGCGACGGACGCGAGAGGTACGCTTGATCTTAAGCATGTAGCGTCCGCGATGAAACCGAACACGAAGCTGATCGCAACTACCCATAGCTCAAACCTGCTCGGCAGTATTACGCCTATCGAATCGCTTGCGGAGATCGCCGCGAAGAGCGGTGCGAAGTTGCTTGTCGATGCGGCTCAGAGCGCGGGCGTGCTTCCGATTCATATAGGAAGCATGGGGATCGACCTGCTTGCTTTCCCGGGTCACAAGGGGTTGTTGGGACCGCAAGGAACTGGCGGGTTGTACATTCATCCCGATATCGACTTGGAGCCGCTGATGCACGGGGGGACGGGCAGTAAGTCGGAAGCGCCGGAACAGCCTACGGTAAGGCCGGACCGATACGAGGCAGGAACGCCTAACACGGTTGGAATCGCGGGTCTAGCCGAAGGGGTAGCCTTCATTCAGAAGGAAACGGTACAAGCCATTCATGCAAGAGAGAAGCATCTTACCACGATGTTGATGGAAGGGCTGCTCGCTCAACCCGGCATTACGATCCTCGGTCCGGAGCCCGGAGTCGATCGGACGGCGATCGTATCATTCATCGTCGAAGCCATTGATCCATCGGAGATGGCGTTCTTGCTCGATCAACAATTCGGCATCGCGGTAAGGGCTGGTTTTCACTGCACGCCGCTTGGACATGATACGGCGGGTTCGGGCGAAACCGGTGCGGTACGCGCAAGTCCCGGATATTTTACAACCGAATCGGAAATCGTAAGCATGATAGAAGCGGTCAAGCAAATCAAACGAACATTGAATCGCTAATAGAGAAAATCGATAGTTTCATACATGGGGGAGACAGGAAATATGAGCGGTTGGAATGATCAAGTTGCGATGGCAGTCGCAGCCGGCGAAGGGTTATTGTTAATCGTCGTATTGCTCGTCGTGATCGGATTGTCGAGCAGATTGAGCAAGCTGAAGAAGGCGCACCAGCAACTAATGGGAGATACGGGCGTTACGAATATCGAAGACGTCATGCATGCGGTCCATCAGCATCTTGCCGAAGTGGACGGAAAGCTTAACGAGCATCAAGCATCGCTTGGAAAGCACGAAAGACGCCTTGCCGCCCTGAAAGGGCGAATCGGCGTCCATCGATTTAACGCTTTCTCTGATTCCGGAAGCGACCTTAGCTTCTCCGTTGCGTTAGTCAATGAAGCGCAAGACGGAGTCGTGATCACCGGTATTCACGGAAGGGAACAAACGTTCCTATACGCGAAGCCGATCGATAAAGGCCAATCCGCATATATGCTAACCCCGGAGGAGAAAACGGCGATTAATCAGGCAATGCAAAAGGAATAGTCGCGTTCCGCGCGTTATGTATGGCTTTCGAGATACTTTGGGCGATAATTTCGGACATTTTAACGACGAGGTTCAGACGCGTATTCTGCAGCACGAAATACTCCATGAAACCGCCTACGTTCACGATGCCGGTCATGTGAATATCTCCTACCGGAGGAAGCTCCTTATTGACGCCGGCGCCGGGACGTACCGGTCCAGATCCGACTTGGATGCATCCTACGCTGGATACTTGTCCAAGACAGGCGTCGACGGCGATAACGAACGGCTGGCGAGTCGAACGCAAGATTTTCAGAAGCGTGTCCCCTAAGTTCATGGCGTGAACCGGTTCTTCCAACGTGCCGTAGAGGTCGTATAGGTTGCTGTTCTCGCGCGCGAGCGCGGTCCCGACGAGCGGACCGAGCGAATCTCCGGTCGAACGGTCCGTGCCTACGCATACGACGATGATCCGACGTTCTTGGGACAAGCCTCCGAGATACTGCTCAACTTTGTGGGATAATCGATGTAAGACAGTAGGTTCGTTATAAGGAATCTTCAAAGAGAGCGCTGCCGAATCGGTCGCAGTGCCCGGACGTTTCTCCCATAAGCCGTTCATCCGTCCGCCTCGCCTCCTCCCATATCATGTTACTAGTATATGGACGGGGCCGTTCTTTTATACTTATTGCGGGCGGCTAAGTTGAAATAACGAGGGGACAGCAGAATGATGCCTCTATTGATAGCTTTCGATTCAACGCAGCAAGCGCTTCGCGCAGAGATGTTGCTCGAGTACGCGGACATCGAGATCGATATTTGCCCGACTCCGAAGGAAATCACCGCAGGTTGCGCGTTATCTATCGCTTTCCCTTCCGAGGAGTTGGAGCAAGTGAAGCAGATTATCGTCTCGGAGAACGTGGAGATCAGAGGACTTTTCGAGAAAACCGCTGACGGGTACGATCAGATCGCATAAGGAAGAGGAGGGACAATGGCGATGGATGGCGAGAACATAATCGAATTTACGACTTCTAAAGGAAATCTGTGGGAGCAGTTCATCGATAGAATGAGGGACAAGATCGAGGATACGCAGATGTGGACGTCGGCAGCGACGGTCATTGGCCGAATTGTGCTCATCCTTATCGTTAGTCGCCTTGTCCTTATGATCCTGAACCGTTTCATCGATCACGTCACCAGCGAACGCGAAACGAGCCGTCTGAAGCTCAGGACAAGACGCGTACAGACGTTAGGACGGCTGCTGAAGAATGCGGCAGGGTATACGATCAACTTCGTCGTCATTCTACTTGTGCTCGGAGAGTTTAACATCCAGTTGGCGCCGCTATTGGCTGGTGCGGGCGTGATCGGACTCGCGATCGGTTTCGGAGCCCAAAGCTTGGTTAAAGATGTGATTACGGGCTTCTTCATTATTCTGGAGGACCAGTTCGCCGTAGGCGACGTCATTCAGACGGGCAATTTCAAAGGAACGGTCGAGATGATCGGTTTGCGGGCGACGAGGATTAAAAGCTGGACCGGGGAGATTCACATTATCCCGAACGGTTCGATCGTCGAAGTGACGAACTACTCGGTGAACAACGCGATCGCGGTGATCGACGTGAACATTGCGTACGAAGAGCAGGTCAGCCAAGCGATGGAAATCGTCAGAGGCGTGCTCGTAAAGTTCGAAGACCCGAATATCGTTAACACGCCGGAATTGCTCGGCATACAAACGATGAACGCGCAGGGCATTACTTTGAGGGTTACGGTGGAGTGCAGACCGAATACCCAATCCGTCGTCACGAGGAAGATCAACGAAGAGGTCAAACGCGTATTCGAGGACAACGGCATTGCGGCCCCGTACCAGCGCATGATGACCATTCAACAACGGGCTGATATGGTCGATCGAACGGGAGGAGCTTGAGATGGAGCGTAAGGTATTCGAGCTTGGGGATATCGTACAAATGAAAAAGCAGCATCCGTGCGGGGCTAACGAAATGGAAGTTATTCGCATGGGGATGGACATTCGGATCAAATGCGTAAAATGCAAACACAGCATTCTGCTGCCCCGGGCCAAGTTCGAAAAAGGGTTCAAAAAAGTGCTTCGATCCGCGGCATCTGCAGCATCGGAGGACGATCTAGAGGAGCAGGGATAGCAAAGCTTTCCATGCTTCTCTGACCGCTTGCAAGCACGATTGATCTGTGATATGATACTTCTTGCTGCGGAGAGGTACCCAAGTGGTCCAAGGGGGTTGACTCGAAATCATCTAGGCGTCGCAAGGCGTGCGTGGGTTCGAATCCCACCCTCTCCGCCATCCAACAAAAAATGAACGAGCGATCCCAACGGGGTCGCTTTTTTGTTGGATGGCGTGGTGGGATGAGAACGGGTCGTAAAGCGGACATGTCCGGGGGACATGTTCGTAGACCCAGGGACTCGAATCCCACCCTCTCCGCCACCGGGTTGAGTTTGTACGAAATATCGCACAAAGCAGTGCGAGGCGGGCGATACAATATTTCCCAAGAAATAACGAAGAGCCCTCTTGCGAGGGCCCTCCGGGCGACGTATTGTGGAGCTTCAGGATCTACGGTTACTATCGTTGCTGGTCTCAACCCAGCGCTTCGGTAATCGGTCCGGTCTCATGCCGGATTGTTGCGGACTTAGTGTCTTTAGCACAACGCCTCGCTTCCGTGCCTACTCCGATTGGAACGTATCCTCTTGCTGTTGTTGCACCTCGACGTTCAAGGGAACCACACCTCTCTAATAACGTCGCCGAGATATAGAATGGCACAAATCCGGATCATTTATACGCGGCTCACGAAAAGTATTACGGCGCTTTGTGCTTTCTCCATTTGCGGTTATGGTTCCTCGTCTCCGGGAACCGTTGTCCTTTGCGCAAAGTCACGTGCTGCGGATTCTCGATTCCCATATGGAAGGAATCTTCTCCGACCTCGATGTACTCTCCGTCGTTCGGAGCCTTCTGTCCCGGTTCGAAAAGCGTCTGTTCGCCCACAAGCTCACCTCCTGTTCTGCTCGTTAGTGTGACTATTTGGCAGACGATTTATGTTGCGATTCTCGCCCGGTTATGATAAAGTATTCAGGCATGCGATTCGAGTAAATGCTTTTTGCATGCTCCTTGCTCCTCGGCCGATCTTGCGGTCGGTATGCCAAGCGGGGGGCCATAGACCTTAAGGAGGTGAACGGAAGATGCGCAATTACGAGTTAATGTACATCATCCGTCCGGACGTGGATCAAGAAACCGTTCAAGCCGTCGTGGAAAAATTCCAGGGCGTCATCGTGAACGGCGGAGAGATCGTAAAGCACGACATCATGGGTAAACGTCGTCTTGCTTACGAAATCAACAAACACCGCGAAGGGACGTATGTGCTGGTTAACTTCACGGCTACGTCGGATGTTGTCAACGAGCTGGAGCGCGTTCTGAAGATCTCGGACGAAGTCATCAGACATATCGTCGTTAGAGAACAGACTGCGTAAACCGCACAACGAACTTGGCGGATGACCGCCGAACGCTTTCATGTCAGGGGAGGGACGACGAGATGTTGAATCGAGTCATTCTTATTGGACGCTTGACCAAAGATCCCGAACTGCGCTATACGCCGCAAGGCGTAGCTGTCGCACAATTCACGCTCGCGGTAGACCGCGGCTTCTCCAGCAACCGCGAGGAGAGGGAAGCGGATTTTATTCCGATCGTGGTATGGCGGCAACTCGCCGAGACGTGCGCCAACTATCTTCGCAAAGGCCGGTTGGCTGCTGTCGAAGGACGCATTCAGGTGCGTAACTACGACAACAACGAAGGCCGCCGCGTTTACGTGACGGAAGTCATAGCGGATAACGTACGGTTCTTGGAGTCTCCTAACCGCGAAGGCGGCGGACAAGCAAGAGACGAGTTATCCGGCAGCGGCAATGCGGGCGGATATGGCGGCGGCAACGCCGGTCGCAGCTCTGGTTCGCGCAATAGCGGAAGCAATAATAACGATCCCTTCGCCGATGACGGGCGACCGATAGATATATCGGACGATGATTTGCCATTCTAACTGGAAAGGACGGATAACCAATGAGCGAACAACAAGCAGCTGCACAACCACAAGCACGTGAAGAGCGCGGCCCACGCGGCCCACGCCCTGAAGGCGGAGATCGCGAGCCTCGCAAATTCCGTCGCGGCGGCCGTAACAAGCGTCGCAAAGTATGCTTCTTCACGGTGAATAAAATTACCCACGTCGACTACAAAGACCTGGACCTGCTTCGCAAATTCATCAGCGAGCGCGGCAAAATCTTGCCACGCCGCGTGACGGGTACGAAAGCGAAGTATCAGCGTATGCTGACGGTAGCGATCAAACGCTCCCGCCAAATGGCTTTGCTGCCTTACACGACGGAGTAATCTACGCTATATCGACACAAAAGAACAGACGCTGCCGGACATCCGGTGGCGTTTTCTTTTTATTCCAGTAACTATTGTATCTTGTGCATCGTATATTTAAGGTCGAGAGATAGATAAAAAGAGAGACGGGAGAGTAAAACAAGGGAGAGAGGAACCATGCGCAAACCAAAAAACAGACGGATGAGAATCGCGCTATTATCTACGTTAGGAGTACTTATCGTAGCGGCAGGACTTATCTATTCCAATAGAGGCGCGCTAGCCTCGTTAGGTTACGATTGGCTACTCGCGGACAAAGTGGAAGAGAGCATGAAAGACTCTTACAAGCCGCTGAACGACCGTCCGGTAAAGGAGCCGATGGTCGTCAAGGATCCGTTCAGCATGCTTTTGCTTGGCGTCGACGCCAGAGCGAAAGAGCGAGGACGCTCGGATACGCTGATCTATACGATAGTCAGGCCGGAGGACGGCAAGGTGCTGATGGTGTCGGTCCCTCGCGATACCTACGCTGATATCGTAGGCAAGGACAAGAAGGATAAGATTACGCATGCTTACGCATTCGGCGGGGCTGAAATGGCAGTGAACAGCATCGAGGAACTGCTGGACGCGAAAGTCGACCATTACGCGACGATTAATTTTCAAGGCTTCAAACAGGTCGTCGATACGCTTGGCGGGATCTCGTTGCCGATTACGGAAGATATCGTGAACAAAGGCGCGGATCACGAGAAGTTTACGGTCAAAGCGAATCAATCAAGCTACAGCGGAGTCGAGGCGCTAAATTACGTGCGTTACCGCGAAGATGCGGGGGGAGATATGTCCCGTACCGAGCGCAATCGCGTGTTCTTAGAAGCACTTATTCATAAAGCATCTTCAATGAAGCAATGGACCAAAATTCCGGAAGTGCTGGATATCGTCGGCGACAACTTTACGACCGACCTCCATCCGGAGACGATGAACGATCTGGCGAAGCAATTTCTGCAGACGGGACATTCGATCCGCAGCTACACCCTCAAGGGCGAAGGCAAACGGATGGGTTCGCAGAATCTTTGGTACTACGTGGCGGACGAGGATGATCTGAACGCCGTGAGAGCTACGATCGCCGCTTGGCTTGATCCGAATACGCCGCCGGAAAATTTGAAGACACCAACAGATGCCAAGAAGCAAACGAGCAATCCCATGCTATAATGGAAGCATCATTGAAGACGGAATGTCGAGGTGGCTGGAGGTATTATGAATATCGCTTTCTTTCTCCTGCCGAAGCAGGAAGTCGTATGTTTGAACGAGACTACGACGCTGAGACAGACGTTGGAGCGGATGGAGCATCATCGCTATACGGCCGTCCCGATCATCGGAGAGAATGGCGAGTATATAGCTACCGTCACTGAAGGCGATCTGCTGTGGCATCTGAAGAACAATCCCGATCTCTCTTTCGATCAACTGCACCGGGCATCGCTTAAGGATGTTCCGCTGCGCATGAACATTCGGTCCGTAAGAATCGACGCGAATATGGAAGATTTAATATCGCTCGCGAAGACGCAGAACTTCGTTCCGGTCGTCGACGATCGGAACCGATTCATCGGCATCGTGCGCAGAAGCGACATTATCGACTACTGCGAAAAACTGTTAGTCCGCGAAATGAAGAAAGAAGCATAACGAACAAGGCAAGAGCGCTCCCGCATATAGAGGTTGCGCTCTTGTTCTTTGATCGCGCGATAGCCTCCGAATCTGATTGGTGCAGTGCCAGTCCCCTTGCCGGTATGTTATAATGAAGTTTGCAGGTTTTTCAGGCAGCACGTTCTAACCTATGGGCAAGAGGTGAAAGGGTTGAAGGTAAGCGCAAAGTCGCTGACATGGAGCGCAGCGGCCATTCTTATATTGCTATCGATATTGACGCCGTTAAACGTGGTGTCCTCCCTGCTAATGATGACGCCATTCGTCGTCCTGTACACGATGCTGAACCCAGGCGCTTTCGCGGCTCACATCGTTCCTATTGCGGTCATCGCATTCCTGTTGTCGGGTTCGTACGGACTGGTCGTGGTTACGCTGGGTTTGTTCTTCCTCGTTCCATCCGTAGTGATGGGACACCTATACAAGAAAGGCAAGCCGGCCAAGACCGTCGTCATAACCGGTTTCGTCGTCATCCTCGCGGAGCTTCTCCTTGAACTAGCGATATTATCCTCGCAGCTCGACTTCAAGAACGAGGTCGTTAGTCTGCTGACGGATAATCTGAAGCAGTTCGAGTCGAGCTTCTCCGAAGGATGGGCCGCGAAGAATGCGGAGTCCTTAACGGAAGCGATGATCACGGCCCTCCCGATGATGCTGCTCCTGACCGCGTTCTTCCTCACGACCGTCACGCACTGGCTGTCGCGCAAAGCGCTAAGGACGGTTGGATTCGAAGCTCCGGCGTTGCCGAAAGCGAAAGATTGGATGATGCCGCGAAGCTTAGTGCTCTATTATTTGATCGCTTCGGTCGCCAGCTTTATCATGACGGAGGAGAGCGCAGGCTATTGGTACGTTGCGATTACGAACTTGATCCCGATCCTCCAGTTCCTGTTCCTTATACAAGCCATCGGGTTCGTCTTTTTCTTAGCCGACGCTAAACGATGGCCGAGATTCGCGCCGTTCTTGCTCTGTATTCCGTTGCTGCTATTCATCCAGCCGCTATTCTTGATCGGAATGCTGGACGTGGCTTTCCCGCTGCGGCGATACTTCGTGAAAGAGTAGCGAGCTAGCTAAGAAGGCAATCATTCGGAATTTAATTACGGGGGCGAAATCTGATATGCCCAAGTTTCTCGTGCAGCGATGGCACGGCATGCATATCGTCTGGGCTTTGGTGCTTATTTTTATTCTTATCGTTGTGCTGACTTGGTACGAATGGGTACTCGGTTTGCTGGGACTCGTTCTCGGCGGCGTAGTAGGCGCGTATGGCATCATGGCGGAGCGCGCGTTCCGTAAAGATTTCAACGATTATGTCCTTACGCTGTCCCACCGGATTAAGAGCGTGGGCAACGACGTGATCGGGAATCTGCCGTTCGGAATCGTCGTGTTCAATGAAGACCGGGAAATTCAATGGCATAACGCTTTTACGTCCTCGATCGTAGGGAAATCGTCGATCGTCGGCGAACAACTGGCGGCTTATTTTCCGGCTCTTCAACAACCGATTAAGGATAAGGAAACGACCTTGGAAACTTCGATTTCCGGCCGTACCTACGAGCTGATGGTGAAGCCTCACGAGCGGATCATGTATTTCTGGGACGTGACGGAGCGCTGGACGCTCAAGAAAAAGTACGAAGAAGAGAAATTGGCGCTAGGGATCGTCATGATGGACAATCTCGAGGAAGTCGCTCAAGGGATGGACGAGCAGCAGCGCGCGCTCATGCTGTCCAAGGTTACGGGCGAGATTAACGAATGGGCGCTAAAAAACGGGCTTTTCCTACGGAGACTTTCGTCCGATCGGTATATGGTCATCGCGAACTTGGCTTCGCTTAAGCAACTCGAGCAGTCGCGATTCGAATTACTCGATGAAGTCCGCGAGATTACGCTCGACCAGAAGCTTCCGATGACGCTCAGTATCGGTTTCGCGGCAGGTATAGACAACGTGATCGAGCTCGGCCATCTCGTGCAAGGTAGCTTGGACATTGCCCTAGGCCGCGGCGGCGACCAGGCGGTCGTCAAAGTCGGGCAGCGACAAAGCTTCTATGGCGGCAAGAGCAACGCAGTTGAGAAGCGTACGCGCGTCAGAGCCCGCGTCATCTCCCATGCGCTCAGGGATCTCATTAAAGAGAGCGACAACCTTATTATTATGGGGCATAAGATGCCCGATATGGATGCCATCGGCGCGGCGATCGGAGTCGTCAAAGCCGCTCAGCTATACGGCAAAGAAGCGTTCATCGTACTGGAGGGCATCAACCCGGCCATTCAGAAAATGATGGAGATGATGAAGGAAGACGAGCGCCTCATGAAGCTTTTCGTTCCTCCGGAGCAAGCGCTGGCGCTGACGCACAAACGCACGCTCGCGGTTGTCGTCGATACGCATCGCGCGACGATGGTCGCCGAGCCTAAGATTCTGCAGGCGACGGAACGGATCGTTATCGTCGACCACCATCGCCGCAGCGAAGAGTTTATCGACGACGCGGTGCTCGTCTACATGGAACCGTACGCATCGTCAACTTGCGAGCTCGTGACGGAATTGCTCCAATATATTCACGACCGCGTCGCGCTCGACGTCAGAGAGGCGACGGCGCTGCTCGCGGGCATTACCGTAGATACGAAGAGCTTCGCGCTTCGGACCGGTTCGAGAACGTTCGAAGCGGCCTCCTTCCTGCGACGCAACGGTGCGGATTCCGTGCTGATTCAGCGGATGTTGAAGGAAGATTTGGAGGAATACATTCGGAAAGCCGAGATTATCCGCCATGCGGAGATCTATAAAGAATGCATCGCGATCGCGGTCGCCGATGCCGGCAAGCCGGTACAGCAGTTGTTGATCGCTCAAGCGGCGGATACGCTGCTGAATATGACGGGAATGAAAGCTTCGTTCGTCGTCGGTATGCGACCGGACGGCCAAGTCGGCATTAGCGCGAGATCGCTTGGCCAGATCAACGTGCAAGTCGTCATGGAACAGCTCGGCGGCGGCGGTCACTTCACGAACGCGGCCGCGCAGGCGCAAGGCACGGTGGGCGAAGTGGCAGGCAAACTCAGAAAAGTACTCAAAGATCTCGAAGAGGGAGAGGGGTTATTCATATGAAAGTCATCTTTCTGAAAGACGTTAAAGGACAAGGCAAGAAGGGCGAAATTAAAGAGGTGTCCGAAGGCTACGCGCGCAACTTCCTGATTCCGCAAGGCGCGGTGCAGATCGCGACCGACGGAGCGAAGAAGTCGCTCGACCAAATGGCGGCTTCCGCGCAGAAGAAGAAGGACAAAGAGAAAGAAGACGCGAAGGCGCTCGCGGTTCGACTGTCCGAGATGACGGTCGTCATTAAAGCGAAAGCCGGCGAAGGCGGCCGATTGTTCGGCGCGATTACGAGCAAGCAAATCGCAGAGGCGTTGGAAACCGCGTACAAAATCTCGATCGATAAACGGAAAATCGAGCTCGACGATCCGATTCGCACGCTTGGAACGACGAAAGTAACGGTAAAGCTGTATCCGGACGTAAAAGGCACGTTAAACGTGCAGATCGTGGAGGAATAAAGCATGAACGGCAGCGGCGATCAGTTGTTCGAATCGCGCGTGCCGCCGCAAAATATGGAGGCGGAGCAAGCCGTCCTGGGCGCGATATTGCTCGAGGCCGAGGCGCTTATCACTTCGATGGAGCGGCTGCGCGCGGAAGACTTCTACAGCGTCTCTCACCAACGGATCTATGAAGCCATGGTCGCGCTCGGGGAAGACGGAGAGCCGATCGACCTCGTGACGTTAACGGCCCGGCTTCAAGACCTCGGTCAATTGGACGAGGTTGGCGGAGTCAGCTATTTAGCAAAGCTTGCCGGCGCGGTTCCAACAGCCGCGAACGTGGAATACTACGCTCAGATCGTGGAAGAAAAGTCGATGCTTCGTCGGCTTATCCGGACGGCAACGCAGATCGTATCCAGCGGTTACGCGTCGGAAGACGACGTGGGCTTGCTTCTTAGCGATGCGGAGCGGCGGATCATGGAGCTGTCGCATAACCGCTCATCGTCCGGATTTATAAGCATTCGCGACGTGTTGATGGACGTATTCGAACGCGTGGAGTTTCTATATAACCATCGGGGCGGCGTTACGGGCATTCCTTCCGGTTTCGTCGATCTCGACAAGATGACGTCCGGCTTCCAGCGGAACGATCTCATCATTCTCGCGGCTCGTCCTTCCGTAGGGAAGACCGCTTTCGCGCTTAACGTCGCTCAGAACGTAGCCGTGCGAGCGTCGGAGACGGTTGCGATATTCAGCCTCGAGATGTCGGCCGCTCAGCTCGTGCAGCGGATGATCTGCGCGGAATCGAACGTCGACGCGACAAGAATGCGGACCGGGGATTTGAAGGGCGACGACTGGGAGAAGCTATCGATGGCGATCGGTTCGCTGTCCGAAGCACAGATCTACATCGACGATACGCCGGGCATTACGGTAGCGGATATCCGCGCCAAGTGCCGCCGTCTGAAGAAGGAAAAGGGCCTTGGGATGGTTCTCATCGACTACCTGCAGCTCATACAAGGGCGCGGCAAAGCCGGAGAGAACCGGCAGCAGGAAGTATCGGAAATTTCCCGTACGCTCAAGATGATCGCGCGGGAGCTCGAAGTGCCGGTAATCGCGTTGTCCCAGCTCTCCCGGGGCGTAGAACAACGTCAAGACAAACGCCCGATGATGTCCGACCTTCGGGAATCGGGATCGATCGAGCAGGATGCCGATATCGTAGCGTTCCTCTACCGCGACGATTACTACGATAAAGAAACCGAGAAGAAGAACATTATCGAGATCATCATCGCCAAACAGCGGAACGGCCCGGTCGGAACGGTCGAGCTCGTATTCCTGAAACAGTTCAACAAATTCGTCAATCTGAACCATTCCCATGCGGAAGCGTTCGTTGGCAGCGCATAAGCCGGAAACGTGCGAGCAAATCCCGAACATTCATTTTAAGACGATGTAAATTGTTCGTCATTCCGTTGACTTCCGACAGGCCAGTTGCTACACTAATAAAGCTGGATACGGACGAAGGCACCCTGAGATGCTTGAATGTTCGTGTTCCGCAACGGACTGCCTGATCGCGGAACGCGGGCTCGGGCGGTATCATCATGCCGGCGTGGATGATCACACCGGGTGGAGGGATTGCATTGTCAACAGTCGTTGTCGTAGGTACGCAGTGGGGAGACGAAGGCAAAGGGAAAATTACCGATTATCTCGCGGAGAAAGCCGACGTCGTCGCCAGGTACCAAGGCGGGAATAACGCCGGTCATACGATCCTCATTCAGAACAAGAAATATAAGCTGACGATGATTCCGTCCGGAATTTTCAACCAGAACAAGCTATGCGTCATCGGCAACGGAATGGTTATTAACCCAGGGGCGTTGATCGAAGAAATTCAATATATTCAAGATAACGGCTTCTCCACGGACAACCTCAAAATCAGCGATCGCGCGCACGTGATCATGCCTTATCATCTCGTGCTGGACGCGCTGGAAGAGGACCGCAAGGCCGATAACAAAATCGGCACGACTCGCAAAGGGATCGGTCCGTGCTACATGGATAAAGCCGCTCGCAACGGCATTCGGATCGCCGATCTGATGGTTCCGGACGCGTTCGCCCAGAAAGCGCGCGCGATCATCGCGGATAAGAACCAAGTGATTACCCAAATGTACGGCGGAGAAGCGCTTGACGCCGATAGCATCATTAACGAATACCTCGGGTACGCCGAGAAGCTTCGCGCTTACGTCACGGATACGTCCGTCGTCTTGAACGATGCGATAGACGAAGGCAAGAAAGTGCTGTTCGAAGGCGCGCAAGGCGTTATGCTCGATATCGATCAAGGCACTTATCCTTACGTAACGAGCTCGAATCCGTCCGCCGGCGGCGTGTGCATCGGCTCCGGCGTAGGTCCTTCCAAAATCCGCGAGGTCATCGGCGTCGCGAAGGCGTATACGACTCGCGTCGGCGACGGACCGTTCCCTACCGAGCTGCATAACGAGCTTGGCCAGTGGATTCGCGATAAAGGCCATGAATACGGCACCGTTACGGGCCGTCCTCGCCGCGTCGGTTGGTTCGATACCGTCGTCGTGCGTCATGCGCGCCGCGTCAGCGGAATCACCGGCCTGTCGCTTAACTCGCTGGACGTATTGACGGGTCTTGAAACCGTTAAAATTTGTACCGCGTACAAATTGAACGGCGAGATCGTAACGACTTATCCCGCCAACCTTGCTCTGCTGGATAACTGCGAAGCGGTGTACGAAGAGCTGCCAGGCTGGAGCGAAGATATTTCGGGCGCGAAGACGCTTGACGACTTGCCGGTTAACACGCGTAATTTCGTCAATCGCGTGTCCGAGCTGACGGGAATCCCGATCGCGATCTTCTCCGTCGGCCGCAACCGCGAGCAGACGAACCAAGTCGCTGCGATTTACGGCCAATAATTCGAATAACAAGCCAGAAGCCCTTCGGCGGATCACCGCCGAGGGGCTTCTTTGTATGGGCTAGCGGACTTAACACGGCTAAGCGGGTCGCAGCTCTTACGAATAACGGAACGGAGTTCCGCTATTCGAACAGTTACTAGAAGTTGTATAGCTTTAAAGGAACTCAGTTCCGCTATTCGTACCCAGCAAGGAGAGTATATCGAATAATGAGAGAAATAACGGAACTCAGTTCCGCTAAACTCATAGAAATCCACGAAAGAGCACCAATAACGGAACTAGGTTCCGCTAACTCACGCAATTCCGCTCGATATCGTTTCGTTCCCCTGTGGTATCCAGTGCAATCACTTATTTTATATGAATAGAGAATGAACGCCGAGAGGTTTGCCCATACTAAAAACTATGAAAACAGCGTGGCAGGAGGGCATACCATGTACATCAAATGGATAAGCTGGGCTCTTCGGCTTGTGGCGACGGCGGTGCTGCTCAGCTTTCTATGCATATGGACAACCGGCTATATCGTCAACAGCTACATGGAGTCGATCATCAAACAGCTCGAGCTGCCGCTAGAGACGAAGCCGTTCGCTCTGTCGGGGGTCTGGGGAACATTATGGGGTTCGGATTCCCCGGCGAAGGAAGCCAGCGAGGAAGCGCGGGCGAAGAATACGAAAGCGACGAACTCCGATATCGGCATCAACGACCCGGACGACTCGGACGATCCGGACGAGGAACGGGAGGAAGCAGCGCCCGCAACTTCTCAGGCATCGGTTGCGTCTAATGGACAAGCAAGTCCAAGCGAGACAACTGACGTTGACGTTGGCACGATAACGGAACAGGAGCAGCAACCGAGTAGCGGCGAAGAGCAGCCGGAAGACGCTGTTCCGGCGGTAAGCGGCAACGCGGACGCAGGAGATCCTCAGATGACCGATGCGGAGCGCCAGGCGTTGTACGCGAACGTCGTCTCCAAGCTCGATGCGTCTCAGCTGCAGCTCTTATCCGAGGCGCTGGAAGGCGGAGTATCGGCGGAGAAGCTTGCGGAACTGAAGGAAATGCTGAAGACGGCGCTGACCGAAGACGAATACGCCCAAATGATGGAGACGCTCCAAGGGACCGCGAATACGGATTAATTCCGAAGCAGGTCACGAGTAAAACGCGTACAAGAATTGCCGCCGCGGCAGCTTAAACCGGCGGCTATTTCCATTTTTCATAATTCTAATCCGGTGATTTTATTGATAGTCTTGTCGTACATATGCTAAAGTAGGAGACGAACTCTTCCATAGTACAGGAAAAGAATACCGAATGTAAGCGAAAAGGAGAAGATCATGGCCGTTTTCAGGGGAATAGATCGGATCCGGGGCGCGAAAGCTGCCATGCAGCGAATAATCCGGCGTGTTCGATCTCTGGACTTGAAAGAACTGACTAACGTCAGCAAACGGTTCGATGCGCGATCCGTCGTCAGATTCGTGAATCATTATCGCGTACCGACTGTCGTTACCGCTTTAGGAATTATCGCCGTGGCATCCGTTGCCTTCGGGGCACATAAATACGTAGCAGCCAACACCGTGCCATACTATACCGTAGTACTTGATGGTCAAGTCGTAGGAGAGATCAGCGACCCGAGTAAAGTCGATCAACTGATCGCGGACAAAGCCGAGCAGCTCAAGAAGGCGGACACCCCCGTACTAGCCGAGCTCGATGAGCAAGTCGTCACCTACACGGATGAAAGGGCTTACAAGAAAGTAACCGACGACGCGGAGACGCTCGATCGGCTCAATGGCATGCTCACCACGCATCCCATAGGCGTTAAAGTGAAGATCGACGGAGAAGTGGTCGGCATCGTACGCGACCAGCAAACCGCAGACGCCCTATTGCAAAGGGTGAAAGACAAATACGTAACGGTCAAAGCGAAGAAGGGCGGTACGGAAGTTCAGACGCTCTCGCTCTCGGCCGCCAGCAGTGATGAGAAGCCAGACAGAGAAGTGCAGCGGACGGTAACATCCGTCACCTTCGTCGAGAAGGTCGCGACGGAGAAGACCGATATCGACGCCGCGCAGATTTCGGATCCGGATGAACTGTACGAGAAGCTGACCAAGGGCGAACCGGTGCCGCGCACGTATACCGTCAAGCAAGGCGACTGCGTCGGGTGCATCGCTTCCAAGTTCAACATCTCGGGAGAATTCATCTACAAGAATAATCCTTGGATCAAGAACGATCTGATCAAAGTCGGAGACGTCATCGATCTTTCGACGGAGAAACCGCCGATTCTGAACGTGAATTCCACCGAGCAGGTCGTTCAGATCGAGACGATCGACCCTCCGATCGAATACAAGACGAACGACGATATGAAGGTCGGCCAAACGAAAGTGATCAGCCAAGGCAAAGAGGGCCAGCAGCAAGTCACTTATCGGATTCTGAACCGTAACGGCGAGGAGATCGAAGAGGAGATCGTCGACAGCAAAGTTCTTAAGGCGGCGACCCCGACGATCATCATGAAGGGCACGAAAGTCATCCGTGGCGAAGGAACAGGCAAGTTCAGCTGGCCGGTATCCGGGCACCGGATTACAAGTTACCTCGGCAAACGTTGGGGACGGATGCACAACGGTATCGATATCATCGGCAACAGTAACATTAAAGCCGCGGACGATGGCGTAATCATCTATGCAGGGTATAAAGGCGCGCTAGGCAACTGCATCATTATCGACCACAAGAACGGTTTCCAGACGGTCTACGGCCATATGAAGAAGCTGAAGGCCAAGAAGGGCCAGATCGTCGAGAAAGGCGATTCCATCGGCGTCATGGGAAGCACGGGACACTCTACCGGCACTCATCTTCACTTCGAAGTTCATTTGAACGGCAAACTCAAAAATCCGCTCAGCTATCTATAATCGCTGTCCGGTACGAAGACCTCCGAACGCTCGAACTAGGGCGCGGAGGTCTTCTCTTATTTCCATCATCCTGTCCGAAGAACTTCATTGGGCTAGAGCTCTCATTATGTTAGAATAAATGTATATAGGCACTTCCGAGAAGCGGGAGGCGGTAACGTTATGCTAGGGAAAATATTGGTCGTGGACGACGAACGTCCGATTGCGGATATTCTGAAATTCAATCTCGAAAAAGAAGGCTACGAGGTCATCTGCGCATTCGACGGAGAAGCGGCGGTTAAGCTTGCGTTCGAAGAGGATCCTGACCTGATCCTGCTTGATCTGATGCTGCCGATTAAAGACGGCATGGACGTGTGCCGCGAGGTTCGGACGCGTCTATCGACGCCGATTATCATGCTGACGGCGAAAGACAACGAGATCGACAAGGTGCTCGGCCTCGAGCTCGGAGCGGACGACTACGTGACGAAGCCGTTCGGCACGCGCGAGCTGCTGGCTAGAGTCAAGGCGCATTTGCGCCGGCAGCGCAAGCTGACGGATGCGTCCCGGGCGGACGAAGACGCGTCGCAACAGGAGACGGAGCGCCAAGGCATCAAGCTGTTCAACCTGTTCATCGACACGGATATGTACGTCGTATACAAGAACAATCAACCGCTCGATCTGACGCACCGGGAATTCGAGCTCATTCATTACCTCGCCCGCAACAGCGGGAAAGTGATGACGCGCGAGCATCTTCTGCAGGCGGTATGGGGCTTCGAGTACTTCGGCGACGTGCGCACGGTGGACGTTACGATTCGGCGCCTCAGGGAGAAGCTCGAGGACGACCCGAGCCGTCCGGAGATTATCATGACGAGGCGAGGCCTCGGTTATTTGGTCCGTAATCCGAAAATGACGGGCGGTCTGTACGGATGAGCTTGTTCCGCATGTTCCGCAGCATCCAATTCAAGCTCATTCTCATGGTGCTGCTCCTCATCTTGATTGCGGTGCAATTAATCGGCGTGTATTTCATCAGCACGATGAAAAACTCGTTGATCAATTCCTTCACGGGAAATTTGAATCAGCAGGCGACGCTGCTTACGACTTTCTTGTCCGATCCTAGCCTTACGGCAACGAACGCGGCGAAAGACGGGGAGGGCGAAACCGGCGCGAACGAGATGTTAAGCTCGCTCGTAGGCAACTTCTTCACGATCAGCGGAGCGGAAGTACAGGTTCTCGACAGCAGCGGCAAAGTGCTGGCTACGTCCAAGAAGCAGCAGCCGTCCGTCGTCGGGCGCAAGAATACGTCGCTCCTCGTCAGCCGCGCGCTTCAAGGCGTACGCGATAACGAAGAGGAGATCATCGACGAGGATAGTACGCGGAATAAAGTGATCGCCAAACCGGTCATCAGCAATAACAAGATCGTCGGCGCCGTTTACATTGTCGCGCCTATGAAAGAAGTATACGAGACGATGGAAGGGATTAACCGGATCTTCGTCTCGGGGACGCTGATCGCCCTCGGCTTGACCGCGGTGCTAGGCGTCCTGCTATCGGGAACGATTACGTCCCCGATCAAGGCCCTTACTAGACAGGCGACCGAGGTAGCTGAAGGACGATTCGACCAGCGGGTGCCGGTATTCGGCAGAGACGAGATCGGCCAACTGAGCAGCGCCTTTAACGATATGACGGATCGGTTAAGCGAAGCGCTTACGGTCAACGAAGAAGAAAAAGAGAAGCTGGCCTCGATCCTCTCCAATATGAGCGACGGCGTACTGGCTACGGACGAGCTGGGCAAGGTGATCGTCACGAACCGGCGCGCGCGCGGCATGCTGGGGATCGCGGATATGAAAGACGGCACGACGCTGTCGTCGGCGCTCGGGATCGAGAAGATGCCGATCGCCGAGACGTTGCAAGGCAAGCAGTCTTCGCTGCTGCTGCGCCGGGATTCGGAGACGGAAGGCGAGCTCGTCTTCCGAGTAACGCTTACGCCCATACGCCGCAGAGACAAAGGCGTAGCGGGCGCCATTGCCGTGCTTCAAGACGTAACGGAGATGGAGAAGCTCGAGCAATCGCGGCGGGAGTTCGTGGCGAACGTGTCCCACGAGCTGCGCACGCCGCTAACGACGATTAAGAGCTACGCGGAAGCGCTTGAAGACGGCGCGCTGGAGGAGCCGCCGCTCGCGGACCGGTTCGTCGGCGTCATCCGCAATGAGACCGAGCGGATGATCCGGCTGGTTACCGATCTGCTGCACTTGTCGAGATTCGATTCCAAGCGCAATCAGCTGCGCCGGCAGAAGACCGACTTGCCTCTGATGCTGGAGGAGGTCGTCGACCGATTCTCGTTCCAGCTTCGCCAGAAGGCGATTACGGCAACGGTGAAGGTCGACGACAAGAAGAAGACCGCATGGCTGGACCGGGACGGCATCGATCAGGTGCTCGACAATCTCGTATCCAACGCGATCAAGTATACGCTGGACGGCGGTGCGATCGAGATTACGTGCAAGACGAACGACAACGGCCTGCTCGCCATTGCGATCAAGGATACGGGCATCGGGATTCCGAAGAAGGATCTCGCCCGCATATTCGAACGGTTCTACCGCGTCGACAAAGCGCGCTCCCGCAATATGGGCGGCACGGGACTCGGATTGTCGATTGCCCGGGAAATCGTGCGAGCGCACGGCGGATCGATCGGAATCGAGTCCGAGGCGAACGTCGGAACCGTCGTAACGGTGCTGCTGCCGATCGTGCCGGAAGGAAGTGAACCGTCATGATAGAGAAGGGCAAATCGCTATTGCTTGCGGTGCTCGTCGTGCTGAGTCTCGTGCAAAGCTACATGCTCGCGTACAGCACGCCTTACATGGACGCCAAAGAGAAATCGGAATTTAATTACGTGAAGGCCGAACCGCTGGGAGACGAAGAGACGGTCGAGAACTTGATCTTCCCCGAACAGCTCGTGCTGCATATGGGCGACGACAAGCATACCGTATTTTTCCCCGGGACGAAGCCTTATTATGATCTCATTCTTCTAAAGCTGAGCGACCGCGCGTTCAAAGGCATTCAGCTAGGGTCGTACAATTCGGTGGATTGGGACCAGGTGCGCCGCGAGGACAAAGGGGTCGAGCTCCGATTCGCGCGGGCGATTCCGTTCGACCTGCTGCAACGCGTGTTCCGAATCGACGGGGACTTCTTGTTCTCGGGAGATTCGATCGATAAGATCTGGATTTACGCCAGCAAGGGACGCGATGAAGTGAGGACGTTCTTCTTCAGCGCGGACGGACGCAACGTCTACGAGGCGCTGCGCGCCGACTTAACGCCGCAAGACGTAGAGGGTTACGTCGGTTTCGGCCAATACTGGGATTCTTACTCGTCCACCGACGGGCAGGTTTACGTGCCGGATCAGCCGGTGTCTCGTATTTTCTCGATGCAAATTGCTTACAACCGATATTCGATCGAGCAAATCAAGGAGAATTTGTTCACCGATCCGGGGACGACGAAGACGATTCAAGATAATCCGGCCGGACCGCAATATTATACCGATTCGAAGCGCGGGCTGAAGATCGAGCCGGACAGCGGCTGGATGTCCTTCACGGACACCGTAGCGCCGACGACGACGGGCGAGAACGACTATATCGACAACGTCCTTTCGGCAATCAGTTTCATTAACCAGCACGGCGGTTGGAACGGCAAGCATGCGCTGAGCCAGGAAGTCCAATCGGATTCGGCTAGTATCGTACGGTTCCAGCAGTATTATAACGAGGCTCCGATCCTTTCGGGCTCGAATCTGCGCCTAGGGTACATGCAGCTTGCCATGCAGCAGGGCGTCGTCTCGTCCTATGAGCGCTCATTGCTCGTTCTGGGAGACGAAGTGACGAACAAAGCCGCAAGGCAGTTGCCGGGCGGAGACGTTCTTCGCAAGCTAATCAACCAGGTACGGGCACCGGGAAGGGACATTGAATCGCTGTTCCCGGCGTACCGTCCCGTGCTTAAGGACGATAAACTCACTTTAATGCCGGTGTGGGGCATTCGCTTCAGAGGCGGCGAGGTCGAGATTCTAACGGATTCGATTCCGGCGCCGGCCAAGTGAGGCGGATGAGGCGAACGCGCGAGGGAAGGAGGGGATGACATGGACTGGAGAAGAGCGAAAAGCGTACTGATCGTCTCCTTCTTCATGCTGAACGTCTTGCTGGGCTATCAGTTATGGACGGAGTGGCGGGAGAGGCTCAATACGACGGTCGATTGGACGTCCTTGTCTCCCGAAACCCAGCAAATCATGCGCGAGAAGAATATTGCGTTCTTGGCCGAGGCCAAAATTCCGACGGATACGCCGACGATGAGCAGCGAGTTGACCTACTCGTTCAAACAACGCATCGCGACGAGCGCCAGCGAGCGGGTTGCGTTCGCGCAGCCGCCGGAGACGCGGGTCGTCTACAACGAGCAGGAGCTTAAGACGGCGCTTGGCGGCATCGTCCCGGATCTTGGCTCCTACCAATTCGATTACCCGGGCAGCCGGCAAGGCGTCTTCGTATTTAACCGGGTAGTCGGCGGATATCCGATGTTCAAAATCCACATGGAATTGTTCTATAGCGAGCAGCGGATTCTGGCGTACAGCCAGGATATCATCGAGCTAATGCCGAGCGAAGGTGCGAAGGATCAGCAGGTGCTGCCAGCTTCCAAGGCGATCGCCAACCTGATCGAACGCAACTTGCCGGTAGGTTCGACGATCAAGGAAATCAAGCTCGGATATTACGGCGAGATCTTCCCCGATGCGGAGAGACAAGTGTCCGCGCCTTCTTGGCGGGTGTTGCTGGAGAACGGCGAGACGTATTACGTGAATGCGATTAATGCTGAAGTCGCAACAGAGAAAATAGACGCCGCCGCAGCGCCATAGGATGCATATCCGGGTGCAAGGGACGTTCAACGATTCAGGGAGAGGAATCTGACGATGGGACTTCGGTTTACGGTACTGGCCAGCGGCTCGACCGGCAACGCGACCGTCGTGTCTACGGATGCGGCGACGGTGCTTGTCGATGTCGGGTTAAGCGGCAAGAAGATAGAGGAGCTCATGAAGGAGCGGGACGTGTCCGGACGTGATCTGGACGCGATCTTCGTCACTCATGAACACTCCGATCATATTAAAGGGCTCGGGGCGTTCGCCCGCAAATACGAGCTGCCCGTGTACGCGAACGAGAAGACGTGGGCGGCGATGCAACGGCACGTCGGGGAGCTGGCGGACACGCAGCGAAGAATAATGCCCGCGGACAGCGTCATGGAAATCGCGGACCTGCGCATCGAGTCCTACGCGATCTCCCACGATGCGGCGGAACCCGTCGGCTATTGCTTCTCCGCGGACGGCGCGAAGCTGAGCTTGGCGACCGATCTCGGCTACGTCAGCGACAAGGTCATGCGCCAGCTGCAGCAGTCCGACGTCCTCGTGCTGGAGTCGAACCATGACGTCAATATGCTTCGCATGGGGAGATACCCATGGAACATCAAGCGGCGTATCCTCGGCGACGAGGGGCATCTGTCGAACGAAGCGGCCGGAGACGCGCTATGCAAGCTGCTGAACGGCAGCCTAAAGCGCGTGTATTTGGCGCATCTTAGCCAGGAGCACAACTTAATGGACCTAGCCAAACTGACGGTAGATAACGTGCTGCAAGACAACGGGATTTTCTATCGGAAGCATGAACTTGTCTTGTGCGATACGCACTATGATCGTCCTACGTTATGGGATACGGTTAAGCTAGCGAATTAATAGAAATAATAGCTTACAAGAGAAGCTGGCGATCGAGCTCGGCCTCCATCTCCGCGGCCTTCTTGCGGATTTCGTCAGCCGAGAGCAAGCCCTTCTCCACGAGCAGCTCGATCAGCGTGCTCAGCGCGAGCAGTTGTCTGTAATGGTCGCCCTTAAGATCCGAAAGCCGGGAAGCGAGATCAAGATAATGCCAACCGTATGCCGCGTTATTCATTCATGATCCTTCCTTTCTTTTCATAGGAATTATGAGAGACTTTTCGCTTGAATAACGATTCAGTTCGGGTTAAATTTGCTATACTTGTGTTACACCGTCTCTTCTAGCGAATCTATTACTATTCTAGTCAAAATCCAATGAAACATTCCTGGTTTTCTTACCGATAACAACAGACGGTCCGGACCGCCGCGAAGGTCCCAGAAGAGGATGGTGATCGGCATGAGCTTGTTCAAAGACGATTTTTATAGTACGCGTGTATCCAAGAGATCAAGGCTCGGCGATCGCCGCGGTTCCCGGTTCTCCGGCGGCGGAATGCGACAAGGTTCGGCATTGCGGGTGGCGCTCATTTCATCGCTTGCCAGCTCCGCGTTCGTGCTGATCCTCTTCCTGACTTTGAGCGGCGGGGGCAATGAGACGCAAGTCAGCAAGCCCGCCATTACGGGTACGCAGACGCTGGTCGAGACGTCCGAACGGATTATTGCGGCATCCGAGAAAGTCAGGCCGGCCGTCGTCAGCATCATCAACATGACGGAGAATGCGTTGAAGCTGCAGGACGAGGACGTCGATTGGACGGACGAAGAATACATCCCGGAGAACGCAAGCCTCGGATCCGGCGTTATTTTCAAGAAAGAAAACGGTCTGGCCTATATCATTACGAACGCGCACGTGATTCAGGACTCCGCCCAAGTGCAGGCGGTGCTCGTCGACGGCAAGCGCAAGGACGCCACCATCGTCGGACACGATCTCGTAACCGACCTCGCGGTGCTGTCGGTTGACGACGAAGGCATCGATACGGTCGTCGAGATCGGCAAGTCGGAGAAGCTTCGCGTCGGCGAGATGGTCATCGCGATCGGCAATCCGCTCGGATTCGGCGACACGCTTACGCAAGGCATCGTATCCTCGACGCATCGGATCATTCCGGTGTCGCTGAATCAAGACGGCAATTACGACTGGGAGCAGGAGGTCATTCAGACCGATGCGGCGATCAACCAAGGCAACAGCGGCGGCGCCTTAATCGATCTGAACGGCAAGCTGGTCGGCATCAACAGCATGAAGGTAGCGGAATACGGCGTTGAAGGCATCGGATTCGCGATTCCGATCGACGACGCGATGCCGATCTTGAGCACGCTGCTCGAGGACGGCGAGATCGTTAGACCGTATATGGGCGTTTACACGATGGATTTGGCGGCCTACCTCGACAGTCAGCCTGACGAAGAAGAGGCCGTCGAAGACGAGGAAGACGAAGAGTACTTGGAAGAGGAAGAGGACGGCGCATTCGAAGACCCTGCTCCTGAGCTTCCCAAAGACGTGAAGAACGGCGTTATCGTGTTGGAAGCGGTCGGACCGGCGAAGGCAGCGGGATTGGAGTTCAACGACGTCATCGTCGAGCTCGACGGCCATCCGATCAAGAGCACGATGGACCTTCGCAAATATTTGTATAAGTCCAAGAAGATCGGGGAATCGCTTACAGTAACGTATTATCGAGACGGGAAAAAGTCCGAATTGACCGTGCAACTGGCGGAGAAGGAAGAAGAAGAATAATAACGGGCGACGCCCGTACATCATCGGACGTGGACGGAAAGGAACACACGCATGTACTGTGTATGCCGCGAGCACGTAGAGCTTGCGATCGATAAATTCGTGGATGAATACGAAGACGCGCCTGATCTGGTCAACCTGCAGACGACGTCGTTCTCGGCGTGGCAGCCCCCGGAGCAATGCGAATGGTGCGGCAAGCCGGTCGAAATATTGGTGGTGTAACGATAACCGCTGTCCCCGAGGGGATGGCGGTTTTTTCTATCGCGAAATCCTCTGAAGTGGCGAATAACAGCATATCGATAGTAATTTTTGGAGATTCAACGTGACTGGAGCTAATAACAACAAATCGACAGTTATTCGGCCGCGGTTACGGAAATTGACGAGTTTCGGTCGGAAATAACTACAGATCGCTGTTATTCGGGGCAGATATCACCAAACAAGTCGAAATAAATGCAAATGGTTGTTATTATTTGATCGTTGGGTAGTGGGGCTGATCTCTACGGCACCTAAAAAAGGTCTAAATTTGTTCACACACCCCGTTGACAGCCGGAGGGAACGGGTGGTAAAGTGACACATATAACTTTGATGAACGGAAGGGAGGGTTACGAACATGCGCAACAAAAACTTCGACGCGGCATTGATGTTGCAACATGCAGCATACAATCGGCATGAACGTAACCTTCTCGCGAATCTGATCTAGTCGCTTCGCATGCGGGGGCCCGAGCGGCTCCGCTACGACGCGCAAGATTGGCGCACGGTTACGATTGTCGTAATCGTGCGCTTTTCTTTTGTCTTCCGAAGGCCGGCTTGGGCTGCGATCCTATCGATCGCTTGCGCGAGCCTGCAGCCGGCTTCGGATCGCAAAGGGGCGTATCGCTTACGGCGATGCGTCCTTTTTCTGTCTTGTCATCATCGAGAGAGGTGTTCTCATATATGTTCATCGTACTTAAGAAGTTAAGCTGGTATTTCAGAATGCAATGGAAAAGGTACTCTATAGCGATTTTCTTACTGATTATCGTCGGCATCATCGATGTCATTCCACCCAAGCTGATCGGTTATACGATCGACGGAATTTCAGAAGGGACGCTGACCAGCGATCGGCTTACCGAAGTGTTGTTGTTCTGGGTCGGATTGACGATAGCCAGTTACGGACTCTCGTATATATGGCTGTATCAGCTGTTCGGAGGCGCGTTCGTGCTCGAACGCATGCTGCGTTCGCGGCTCATGCGGCACTTCCTCAGAATGTCGCCGACGTTCTACGAACGTAACCGTACGGGCGACCTGATGGCCCGGGCCACGAACGATCTCGGAGCGGTGTCGACGACTGCGGGCTTCGGCATTCTGACGCTGATCGATTCGACGCTGTTCATGCTGACGATTCTGTTCATGATGATTTTCTTCATCAGTTGGAAGCTGACGTTGGCGGCGTTGCTGCCGCTGCCGATCATGGCGCTTTGCATGACTTACTTCGGCAAGAAGATTCACGATCGCTTCATGAAGCAACAGGACGCGTTCGGCAATCTGAACGATCAAGTGCTGGAATCGGTATCGGGCGTGCGAGTCGTACGGGCGTTCGTGCAGGAGGAGGCGGACCGCGCGCGGTTCAGCCGCACGACGGACGATGTGTACGCGCGTAATATCGCGGTTACGAAGATCGATTCGTTGTTCGAGCCGACCGTTAAGCTGCTCGTCGGTCTTAGTTACCTCATCGGCCTCTGCTACGGCGCGGTGCTCGTGTATAACAGCGAAATTACGTTGGGCGAGATGATCTCGTTCAACATGTTCCTCGGGATGCTGATCTGGCCGATGTTCGCGATCGGCGAGCTCATTAATATTATGCAGCGCGGCAACGCCTCGTTGGACCGCATCAGCGAGACGCTCGGCGTGAAGCCCGACGTCAAGGACGCCGAGTCGCCAAGCCCGATCGACGTGCCTGAATCCATCGCGTTCGACGCGGTGACGTTCAAATATCCGTCCTCTTCGATCGATAATCTGGTCGATATCTCGCTTGCGCTTCGCCGCGGGCAGACGCTAGGAATCGTCGGGCGGACGGGAAGCGGCAAGACGACGCTGCTCAAGCAGTTGCTGCGAGAGTATCCGACAGGTCAAGGCACCGTTAGCGTTGGCGGCGTTCCGATCGAAGAAGTGGAGCTTGCGCGCTTGCGCGGTTGGATCGGCTACGTGCCGCAGCAACCGATCTTGTTCAGCAAGACGATCCGCGAGAATATTTATTTCGGCGCCGAAGACGGAGCGTCCGACGAAGCGCGGCTGAATCGCGCGCTCGAGCTGGCCTCGTTCCGCAAGGACATTACGTTCCTGCCGGAAGGGCTGGAGACGCTCGTCGGCGAGAAGGGCGTGGCGCTGTCCGGCGGCCAGAAGCAGCGGGTCAGCATCGCTCGGGCGGTGATCGCCGACCCGGAAATTCTCATGCTGGACGACGCGCTGTCGGCAGTCGACGCGAAGACCGAAGCCGAGATTCTCGAAGGCATCCGGACCGAGCGCGCGGGCAAGACGACGCTCATCTCGACGCACAGGCTGTCCGCGGTTCAGCACGCCGATTGGATTATCGTGCTGGACGAAGGCCGCATCACGGAGCAAGGTACGCACGAGCAGCTGCTTGAGCTCGGCGGTTGGTACAAAGAACAATATGATCGTCAGCAGCTCGCCGAGATCGTAGAAGGCTAACGAAGAAACGAAGGTGACAACCCCAATGGGAAACAACGGCAAACGATTATTTCAATACGCCTTGCATTATAAACGCTCGATCATGCTCGCCTTGCTCTTGCTGGCGTGCGCGGTAATCGTCGAGCTCATCGGCCCGTTCCTGGCGAAACGCATGATCGACACGAACATCATGGGCATCGAGAAAAGCTGGTACGAAGTTCAGCAGCAGGAGCGGTACGCCGTCTCTTATAACGGCGCTTGGTATAAGCGCGCGGACCATATGGAAGTCGGGGAACCGAGAGGCCGCGAAGTTCGCGTCCTGCAAGTCGGCCGGTCCTATTACTTTATCGATTCGCCGGTCCCGACCCAAGGGTCGAAGAAGATCGAAGGCGATCAGTTGACCATCTCGACGAGGATCGACGATACGACGACGGCAAGTGTCTCGTACACGGCGGCTAAGCTGTCGCGAGGCGAGGTGTACGAGTTCTATAAGCCGGAATTCCGCAGCATTCTGCTGATGGGATTCAGTTACGCGGGCTTGCTTCTTCTCGGATCCGTATTCACTTACGGACAGCGATACTTGCTTCAAGTATCCGCCAACCGAATCGTTCGGAAAATGCGCAACGACGTATTCCGGCACATCCAAGAGCTTCCGGTGCAATACTTCGATAACTTGCCGGCGGGCAAAGTCGTCTCCAGGGTCACGAACGACACCGAGGCGATACGCGAATTGTACGTGGCCGTTCTCGCGAATTTCTTCTCCGGCATTATCTACATGACGGCGATTCTCGGGGCGCTGTTCGTGCTGGACTATCGTCTGGCATTGATCGCGCTGCCTCTCGTGCCGATGTTGTACTTGTGGATCGTGGTGTACCGCAAATTCGCGGGTAAATACAATCACGTCATCCGCAGCCGGCTCAGCGATATTAACGGCATGATTAACGAATCGATCCAAGGGATGCCGATCATCCAAGCGTTCCGCAAGGAAAAGCAGACGATGAACGAATTCCATGAGATGAACGACGAATATTTCAAATATCAGAATAAGCTGCTGAGCCTTAACTCCATTACGTCTCACAATCTCGTGAACGTCGTGCGGAACGTGCTTTTCATCTTTGTGATCTGGAGCTTCGCGGGCGACTGGCTGGGCGCGGCGGTTACGGTCGGGGTGCTGTACGCGTTCATCGATTACATGAACCGGATGATGCAGCCGATCGTCGGAATCGTGAACCAGCTATCCAATCTGGAGGTCGCGCGCGTATCGGCGGAGCGGGTATTCGCTCTGCTCGATGAACCGGGCCTTGAGGTATCGAACAGCACGACCGCGCGATACTGGGGAGACGTCAGCTTCAACGACGTATCGTTCGGCTATAAGCCTGGCGAGGACGTGCTCAAGGGCATAACGTTCCATGCGAAGCAAGGCGAGACGATCGCGCTTGTCGGTCATACCGGTTCGGGCAAAAGCTCGATTCTAAACTTGCTGTTCCGGTTCTACGACGTGGAGCGAGGCAAGATCACGGTGGACGGCACGGACGTGCGCGATCTGACGAAGCAGCAGCTTCGCCGGCATATGGGCATCGTGCTGCAAGATCCGTTCCTGTTCACCGGCACGATCGCTTCCAACGTGAGCCTGGACGACCCGTCCATTACGCGAGAGAAGATCGAGCAAGCACTTCGCGATGTCGGCGCATACGATATGTTCATGCAGCTTCCGGGTGGTCTGGACGCTCCGGTCATCGAGAAGGGGAGCACGCTATCCGCGGGGCAGCGGCAACTCATCTCGTTCGCGCGCGCGCTCGCGTTCGATCCGGCGATCCTCATCCTCGACGAAGCGACGGCGAGCATCGACACCGAGACCGAGGCGATCATCCAGCAAGCGCTCGACGTGCTGAAGCGGGGGCGCACGACGTTCGTCATTGCGCACCGGTTATCGACGATCCGCGCGGCGGATCAGATTCTCGTGCTCGACCGCGGACGCATCGTCGAACGCGGCGATCACGACGCGCTCATGCAGCATGGCGGCAAATATCACGCGATGTATCAGCTTCAGCAAGGAGCAGTAGGAGCGGGGGTGTAGAGTTCCATGACCATTCTTGTACGTACGGAAACGCCTGCCGATCACGCGCAGGTTCGGGAAGCGAACGTCCGCGCGTTCGGCGGACGGGAAGACGAAGCGAATCTCGTCGAGCGTATTAGAAAGTCCGAAGGATTTATCCCTTATCTCTCCCTCGTGGCGGAGACGGATGGCCGGATCGCCGGCCATCTGCTGCTGAGCAAGGCAGCGGTCGTCAACGAAGAGGACGCTAACGAAGTGATCGTTCTAGCTCCGATCGCCGTTCTTCCGGATTACCAGCGGCAAGGCATCGGATCGCGGCTCATTACCGAAGGCTTGCTTAGATGCAAGGAGCTGGGCTTCGGACTCGTCCTGCTGATCGGACATCCGTCGTACTATCCGAAATTCGGCTTCAAGCCCGCGAGACCGATCGGACTCGAGCTCAAGCAGTTCGATGTGCCGGACGACGTATTCATGGTATACGAAGTGCTCGAGAATACGCGTCGACGAATCGAAGGCGAGCTACAATATCCGAAAGCGTTTTTCGAATAATAGACGCTTCCAACAAAGCCGTCCCAAGGTCGTCCGCGACCGAGGGGCGGCTTTGCCGCGTTGCGGGGGATGCATGAATAACCGCGAAATGGCCATAGTAAGAGGTGCGTTGTTATTCATTTCCAACCGAGGGAGAACGACGGAGATGGAGAGAATCAGTCAGCCGCAGCTTGCGGCGCTCGTTGTGATGTTCCAGATCGGCAGCTCGCCGTTGTTCCTCCTCGGCGCATCAGCCGGTGCGGACGCCTGGATCGCCGTGCTCGTCGCGATGCTGGCGGGGTTGTTGCTGCTTGTTCTGCTGACACTGCAGATTCGCCGGCTCGAACCGGACAAGGACCTCGTCGAGATGTTCAGAACGTACTTCGGTCGCGTGATCGGTTATGCGTTCGCTATCGCTTATTTCGTTTATTTTTCTTACAAATCGGTCCGGAACATTCGGGAATTCGGCGATCTGATGATCCTGTATCTGCTGCCGTCCACGCCTCTATTCATCGTGATCGGCTGCGTGCTGATCGTAGCGGGATTCGCCGTCTGGCAAGGCATCGAAGCGTTCACTCGCATGACGCAGATCATCATGCCCGTCGTTCTGATTATATACGCCGCATTCTTCTTCATGATCTATGCGTCGGGATTGTTCGACATCCACCGGATCCAGCCGATCGCGGATAAAGGCTTAGGCAAAGTGGCGGAGGCCGCGCTGCCGGAAATCGTATCGTTCCCGTTCGGGGAGATGGTACTGTTCCTCATGCTGTGGAAATACGTTGCCTCCAAGAAAAAAACGTTCAGGACGACGATCCGATGTTACGTGTACACGGGGCTCTTCCTTACGGCAACGAATATTGTCATCATTGCCAGTCTTGGTCCGATCTCGCAGATAAGCGTCGTACCGTTCATACAGATCATGAGCCAAGTGGAGATCGCCTCCGTCATTGAACGGTTGGACCCGCTGGCCGCGAGCTTAATATTCGCCGGCGTGTTCATCAAGATGACGGCATACTTCTTCGGCGCTTTTCTGGTCGGCGGCCATCTGGTGAAGACGAAGAAGCGATATCTCGTCGTCGGCGTCGGCGCGGTGCTGTTCATCGGGGCGCTTACCTTCAGAAGTTACATGCAGCACATTTGGTTCGGATTCGAGCAAAATCTCAAGTACCATTTTCCGATGTTCCAGATCTATATCCCCGCGCTGCTGCTGCTCGTCATGTTATTCCGATCGCGCTTGCGCGCGGACGGCAACCGGCAGTCCTAATGTCCCATGAAAGCGAGGCTACGAGAATGAACGCGCAACAAGGAGCGAAGCTTCCGATTTCCGAGCATTTGCCGAGTAACGTGAAATGGTTGTACGACGAGCTTGGCGCAAGCTCGGACATCGTCGTGCGCACGTTCTCGGATGCGAACACCGGCTTGGACGGCGTGTTCTTCTATATCGACAGTCTCGTCGATCAACAGACGATTAACCAAATGCTCATTGGGCCGGTTCTTGCGGAGATCGGCGAGAATCCGAACGTAAAGTCTTCATCCGAATGGATGGGATTGCTTAAGAATAAGGCGCTCTCGGTCGGACGGCTCAAAGATATTCATCGATTGGACGAGGCGCTCGCGCAGTTGATGGAAGGCAACACGATCATCATGCTGCAGGGTTCCCGAACGGCGATGGCCGCGAGCACGGCGGGGGGCGAGAAACGGTCGGTAGAGGAGCCATCCTCGCAGACCGTCATACGGGGGCCGAAGGAAAGCTTTACGGAGAATATCAACACGAATATGTCGCTGCTCCGCAGGCGGATTAAATCCCCTGGGCTTCGCGTCGCGTATAAGCAAATCGGCACACAGACGAAGACGCACGTCGCGGTCGTGTATTTGAAGGATATCGCGAAGGACGGCGTCGTGCGGGAAGTGATGGAGAGGCTGGATCGGATCGATACCGACGCCATTCTGGAGAGCGGGTACATCGAGGAATTCATTCAAGACGCCGCGTACACGTTCTTCCCGACGATACAGAACACCGAGCGCCCGGATGCGGTGGCCGGAGGCATTCTCGAAGGCCAGGTCGCGATCATCGTGGACGGCACGCCGTTCGTGCTGCTCGCGCCGGTTACGTTCATCCGGTTCCTGCAATCGAGCGAGGATTATTATCAGCGCTACGATATCGCGACTTTCCTGCGTCTTATCCGCTACGTCGCCTTTTTCGTCTCGATGCTGCTTCCTTCGCTGTATATCGCCATCACGACGTTCCATCAGGAGATGCTGCCGACGCCGCTCTTGATCAGCTTGGCTGCGCAGAGAGAAGGCGTGCCGTTCCCCGCGATCATCGAAGCGCTCGTCATGGAGGTCACTTTCGAAGTGCTGCGGGAAGCGGGCGTGCGGATGCCGAGGGTTATCGGTCCCGCGATCTCGATCGTCGGCGCGCTCGTACTGGGACAAGCGGCGGTTCAAGCCGGGTTGGTGTCCGCGGCGATGGTCATCGTCGTCTCGTTCACGGCGATCGCGAACTTCGTCATCCCGGCGATTAATATGGCGAACGCCGCGCGTCTGATCCGATTCATTATGATGATTCTCGGGGCTACGCTGGGCCTGTTCGGCATTATGTCCGGGTTAATGGTATTGCTGATTCACATGTCGAGCTTGAGATCGTTCGGGGTACCCTACACGGCGCCGTTCGCGCCTTTCATCTGGTCGAATTGGAAAGACGTGCTCGTACGCCTGCCGCATTGGGCGATGAAGAAGCGCCCGACCGCGGTGTCGTCCATGAGAAACTTGACCAGGCAAGGAAGCGGGCAGATGCCGGAGAAGCCGAAGAAGTCGGGCCACGAGCGGGACACGACGAAGCAATCGGACGAATAGGAGGAGGGAAGGCCGATGTCGCAAGAGCAGATACCTTATCAGCAAATAACGGCCTTCCAGGCGACGATTCTGCTCGTGCATACGATTACGCCGACGGCCATGCTCGTGATTCCTTCCATCGCGATCGAGACGGCCGATCAGAACGCATGGATGTCGATCTTAGCGGCGTGGGCTTGCGGGATAGGTTTCATTCTGATGTACAGCCGCATCACGCGGGACAATCCCGGCGTTCCCTTCCTGAAATTCATAGAGGAGCGATTAGGTCGCGCAGTATCCGTAATCGTTGGAATATTGCTGGCTCATTATTATTTCAGCACGCTCTCGGTCATCATCCGAGAATTGATCGACTTCTTGTCGGACGCCGTGTTAATGAGGACGCCGCTGCTCGTGATCGGAGGCGTGGCGGTGGCGGTAGCGGCCTATTCCGCCATTCACGGCTTGGAAGTCGTCGCCAGGGTCGGCATCCTCGTATTCGGGGTTAGCGGATTTCTGTTCTTCCTGCACATCTTGTTGCTTGTCGACCATTTGCACTTTAAGTATTTGGCGCCGATCGGGGAAGTGTCCGTTAATCATATCGCGGGCGGAAGCCTTCCGGCGATCGGGTGGTTCTCGGAGAGCTCCGTGCTCCTGCTGATGGCCCCTTACGTGAGCCGACAAGCCGCTATTCGGACGATCGGGTTATGGGGGATGTCGCTCTCGGCTATGTTCCTGCTAATCACGGTCATCGTCGCGATTCTCGTCTTCGGCCCTTCCTTGCCGGGGATGTTGGCTTATCCGACCGCGGCAGTCGCGGAAACGATCGATTACGACTTCGTGGAAAGAATGGACGTTTTGTTTATTTTCAGCTGGATGGCGACCGTCTACTTGAAAATTTGCGTGTTCTTCTTCGGCACGGTGCATTGTTTCCGGACCGTGTTTCGCGCGAAGCACCGAAAGCCTTTCTATGTCGCGTTCGGCCTCCTCGCCTTGCTGACGGCGTTATACACCTGGGAAAGCAACGTCAAGCTTAGCGAGTATCAGCGGTACGCGATCGTTCCGTTCAAGCTGTCCATGAACGTCGTGCTGCCTTTCATGCTGTTATTGGCTCTGTGGATCATGAAACGATTGAAGCCGAGGGCGGGTGGTTAACGATGAGCCTAAGCGCGCGATTGCTAAGACGGATCGCCTTGGTGTGCGTGATCTGTCTCATGCTTCCGGGATGTTGGGATCGCAAAGAGTTGAATCAGATCGCGATTACTTCGGCGACGGGGATCGATTATAAAGACGGGCAGTGGATCGTATCGTACCAAGTCGTCATTCCTTCCGCGATCTCGGCCGCCATGACGGCGGTAGGAGGCGGGGCTGCCAAGCTTCCGGTCATCGTCTACTCGACGCAAGGCAAGACGATTCGCGAGGCGGTATGGAAAAGCGCGCTGGAGAGCCCTCGCCGCCTGTTCTTCTCGCATACGCGGGTGCTCGTCGTAAGCGCGGCGGCTACGCAGCAAGGGTTGACGCCGCTTATCGATGTGTATCTTCGCAATCCCGATTCCCGCGAGACGGTAAACGTGCTGATCTCGGATGGCGAGGCGCGCACGATTCTCGAGCAACTCATGCAAATACAGATTATTCCGGGGGACGGCATCCATGAGACGATGGTTGGGGAGGCGAGGGACTTGTCGATTCTCCCGAGCATCAAGATGTACGATCTGGCCATGGAGCTGCTCGGGTCGGCGAAGAGCTCGGTGCTTCCCGAGATCGTCGTCTCCGGTTCGCCCGGCGTGACGTCCGCGGAGGCGCTGAACAAGACCGCGCTTAGCTCGAAGCTGAGATTAGGGAGGCTTGCGGTTCTGGGTCAAGACAAGCTGGTTGGCTGGTTATCCAGGCAGGAAGCGATCGGGGTGGGCTTTATGCGCGACAAGATGCATATGACGTCGATTTCTTTTGCGTGTAACGCCGATTCTAGGGAGGAGGAATCCGCCTTCAGGCTCATGAAGAGCAAAACCCGCCTAACGCCGCACAAATCCGGAAACAGCTTCGTCATGGACATTAAAGTCGAAGGCGAGGGCACGCTCCTGGAGACGAATTGTCCGCTCGACTTGAACAAACCGAATACGATCGACGCCATGGAGGAACAGCTCGAGAAGAAAATCGCCGCGGATATCGAGGAGTCGTGGCGCGCGGTCAAGAAGCTGAAGACGGACGTCGTAGGCTTCGCCGATCGCATCCATCGGAAGTACCCGAAGGAGTGGAAGAAGCTCGCCTCGAATTGGGAGGCGACGTTCCTGCAGATCGAAATTCGGCCCGAGGTCGATATTACGATCAAGCGTACGGGACTTAGCACGAAATCGTATATGTTCCAGACCGAGAAGGAGTAGGAGGCGGGGAGCGATGGACAAACTCGTCCTCTGCTTGGCCGGGTACGCGATTCTAATGACGGCCGGCTGGCGCGCGATTAAGGATCAGGGGCGGAAGCTCGAGCTGGCTTTGTTCGTCATCATCGTCGCCTGCTGCCTGTACATGAGCTTGGCGAAGCTGTACAGGTGGCCGATGTTCTCGGTTATAACGCTTCACGATCGGGTGTTCTATATGCTTGGCCATTGGATCATGAGAATGCTAGGAACGGAAGCGTGAGGTGCGACGCCATGGCTCGTTTGCGCTACTCCTCGGTCAACTTGCGTTGAATTCGTTCCTCGTAGTCCGCGAAAGCGTGGGCGCCGCTCCAGCCGCGATCTTCCATGAGCGCGCGGTAACGGAGCTTCTTGGCGTTCAATTGGCCAAGCAGCTTCGTTTTCTCCTCCTCTCCCCGGCATGCGAGCAGCAGGTCGTGGAGCGTGACCATGTCTTTGCGAAGCTGCATCTCTTCCGGCAGCATGCCGGCGTCTTTCAGCAGTTTGAAGCCGATCCGAAGTTCTTCGGGTACGCCGCGCAGCTCGTCCTCCGGGAGCGGCATGCCGGCGCCCGGCAAGTTATCGAATTCTCCGCGCAGCTGAGCTTCGCGGATTTTCTCGTTCGCGATCGAAGCCGCCCAGTCCATCGCTATTCCCCCTCATTCGCGTATGTGGTATAACACTTATAACTTATTATATGGAATCGAGCGTGAAAAAGGTATGGCGGCTGCATTAGCGATTGTTGGAATCGACATCGGAACGACTAGCACGAAGAGCGTCGTGTTCGGGACGGACGGGGCGATGCTGGGAAGCTGCAACATCGGTTACCCGCTGCGGCATGAACAGCCGGGGTGGGCGGAGCAGGATCCGGAGGAAATCTTCCGCGTCGTGCTGGCAACCGTTAAAGGCGCTGTCGCGGATAGCGGACTGGCGGGCGCGGACGTGGCGGGCGTCGGCATTAGCGCGGCGATGCATTCGCTGATCGCGGTGAACGCGAGCGGACAGGCTTTGACGCCGAGTATTACTTGGGCGGATGGGAGGAGCGAGTTGCAGGCTCGAAGGATCAACGCGGAGAATGGCGGTATCTACCGTCGTACGGGCACGCCGATCCATCCGATGTCGCCGTTGCCGAAGATCGCGTGGCTGCGGGAGAATCAGCCGAACGCGTTCGCCGCTGCCGCCAAATTCGTGTCGATCAAGGAATACGTCGTGTTCCATCTGTTCGGCGAATGGGTCGTCGACACGTCGATCGCTTCTGCGACGGGAATGCTGGCGTTGGATTCCCTGAGCTGGGACGAGGAGGCGCTTCGGGTAGCGGGCATTACGGCGGATAGACTATCCGCTGTGCGGGAAGGTACCTATCGGCTAAATGGAATGCGGCCCGCGCATGCTGAGGCGATGGGGCTGCCGACGAATACGCCGCTGTTCCTCGGCGGCAGCGACGGGGCGCTCGCGAACATCGGCGTCGGGGCGATCGACGCCGGCGAGCTGGCGGTAACGATCGGCACGAGCGCGGCGGTGCGGATGATGACGGATCGCCCGGCGACCGATCCGAACGCGCGGACGTTCTGCTATAGCGTGACGGGAGCTTCCTATATTATCGGAGGGGCGACGAATAACGGCGGCATCGTGCTGCAATGGCTGAAGGAATCGATGTTCGGCTCGTCTTCGGCGGAGGAGCTGCTGACGGCAGCCGCCAAAGTGACTCCGGGCGCGGAAGGACTGCTGTTCCTGCCGTTCCTATCCGGGGAGCGGGCTCCGATCTGGAACGCGGAGGCGCGGGGCACGTTCTTCGGCGCGAATCTCGGCCATCGCGGCGAGCACTTCGTCCGCGCGGGGCTGGAAGGCGTCATGCTTGCGGTGCTGTCGGTGGCGGAAGCGCTGAAGGAGCTGGCGGGACCGGCGAGCGAGGTTCGGGCTTCCGGCGGATTCACGAAGTCGCCGCTATGGCGGCAGATGCTGGCGGATATGCTCGGCCAGCCGGTGATCGTGCCGAAGGTGACGGAGGCTTCGGCGCTCGGCGCCGCGGTGCTGGCGATGCAGGGGCTTGGGCTGATCGGCAGTTGGCGCGAGGCGAAGGCCTGGGTTCCGGCTGATCAGGTGCTGGAGCCGAATCCGCGCGCGAACGAGGTGTACCGCGAAGTGCTGGGCGTGTACGCGAGGTTGTGCAAGAAGCTGCCGGAGTCGTTCGCGGAGATTGCCGGGCTGCAGAGAAGGTTAAGTTACAGGGACTAAAAAGCGACGCCGGGGGAGTCCCGGCGCCGCTTTTTAATCGTTATCGAGCTACCGCTTGTTTAATCAGTTCCACGGTTCGATCCGCATTCACGTTCTCGAAGACATGCTCGCATTTGCCGCGATACGTCACTTCTTCGGAGTAGTGATCCAAGTATCGCTCGACGACGTCGAAAGGCGTTCCCTTGGATTCGAGCCGCTCTCTCACCGTTGTTTTGTCCACGTAGATGAAAATCCTTACGACGCGTTCGCCGAACAGCTTCACGAGCGCATCGGCTCCAGCCCTGTTGAGTACAAGATAGACGGTACGGTCGCCGGCGAGCATGGTTTCGAGCTCATGGCGCAGTACGCCGTACCGGTTACCGTCGATGTCGGCGGTTTGCGCGAATTTTCCTTCGCTCTCCCACAAGTCGAATTGGTCTCGGGTTACGTAATGGTAGTCGCCGTCGGGGTTGGCCGGGTTTCTAGGCATTCTGGTCGTGCAGGAGCGAACGGCGGTCCAGCCGAGCCCGTCCGCGACTTTGCGGGCGACCGTCTTGCGTCCCGATCCGCTTGTGCCGGTGAACACGTAGATGGATGGTGCTGGCATAGGAAGCCCTCCTCCGAACCTTTATACCTTATATATCGGATGAACGCCCTATGCTCGATTAGCTTTTTTGTGCATAATCTGACAGTCGATTGATAATAATTCTCATTGTGGGTAACAATACGATGGGATGGGCATACGCGAATACCGGTAGAGAACGAACAAAGGCATCCCGAAGGATGCCCTTGCTTGCGCGATCAAGCGAAAACCCTACATTTTCGGCTCGAAAGTTTTGCAGTCCGTCTCCTCGGAGCTTCCGGCTTGCTTGTTGCGATTGTTCACCACGTAGATGGATGAAGCGCGACATTCGTTGCCCGCAGCCCAATAGCGGCAGGAGTTCACTTCGCACAATACGTCCTTAGCCATAACATTCACCTCCTCTATTGTAGGATGGACGAAGGGAAGGGCTTTATACGTGCGCGGCGCCCGCTGACGATCCCGTGCTCGGGATTCGGCGGGTTTTTCGGCATGATATTGGCGGAATGTGGTAGGATAGAGGGTAATGCAACTCGGATCGGTTAAGTTCCGGTCGTGGCGACTAGAGGATGGAGTGGATGAAATGGCGGATTTCGCGCAATTAGGCGTATCGGAGCGGTTAGTAGATAGATTGAAGGCAATGGGCATCGCCAAGCCGACGCCGGTACAGGCGGAGACGATTCCGATCGTGTACCAGGGCAAGGATGTCATTAGCCAAGCGCAGACGGGCACAGGGAAGACGCTCGCGTTCGTGCTGCCGATGCTGGATAAAGTCCGGACGGACGTGGGGGAAGTTCAGGGGCTTATTCTGACGCCGACGCGCGAGCTGGCGATTCAGATTACGGCGGAAGTGAAGAAGCTGCTGGACCCGCGCGGAGAGATCAAGGTGCTGGCGGTGTATGGCGGACAGGACGTCGAGGCGCAGCTGCACAAGCTGAAGGGGCACAACCATGTCGTCGTGGCGACGCCGGGGCGGCTGCTCGATCATTTGCGCCGGGAGACGATCACGCTCGAGGGCCTGCGGATGCTCGTGCTGGACGAGGCGGATCAGATGCTGCACATGGGCTTCCTGACGGAAGTCGAGGAGGTGCTGAGGCAGACGCCGTATAAGAAGCAAGTGATGCTGTTCTCGGCGACGATGCCTCCGAAGATTCGGGAACTGGCGGGGCGCATTCTTCGCAATCCGGAGCAGGTGACGGTGAAGGCGGAACGCATCACGGTCAAGGACATTCGCCAGTGGGCGGTAGAGACGACCGATCGCGGGAAGCAGGCGGCGTTGGTGCAGTTGCTGGAGGTTACTCAGCCTTATTTGAGCATAATTTTTTGCCGGACGAAGCGGCGGGCGAGCACGCTGAACCAGGCGTTGCAAGAGATGGGCTACGACTCGGACGAGTTGCACGGCGACTTGTCGCAGGCGAAGCGGGAGCAGGTCATGAAGCGGTTCCGCGACGCTCGTCTGCAACTGCTGGTGGCAACGGACGTGGCGGCGCGCGGGCTCGACGTCGAAGGCGTGACGCACGTGTTCAACTACGACGTGCCTCAGGACGTAGAGAGCTACATTCACCGGATCGGACGGACGGGACGCGCGGGGGAAAAAGGTCTTGCGATCACTCTGTACGTAGGGAAAGACAAGCCTGAGCTGGCGGACATCGAGAACGGCATCGAGATGGTGCTGGAGCGGCGGACCGAGGAAGGCGCGTCGCTGAGCGGCGGTGCGCTCGGGACGAAGCGGTTGAGCGGCGGGTACGGACGCGATGCTGGCGGCGCGGCTGCACGCACGGCGGCAGCAGGTCGCGGGCAAGCGGGACGCGGTCGCGGCGATGCTGGGCGGGGACGCGGGGATAAGGGCTCGTTCGGTGGCGGTGCTGGCGGGCGAGGTCGTGCTGGCGGCACGGGGCGCAGCGGTGGAGCTGGCGAGCGTGGCGATGCAGGACGCAACGGTGGACGCGGAGGCTCTGCGGCGGGCAGAGCGCGTGGCGGCGACAGCGGATTCGGCGGACGCGGCGAAAGCTTCGGAGAAGCGAGCGGACGCGGCAGAAGCGGCGGAGGCAGGCAAGCTCGAGGCGGCGGCGACCCGAGCTGGAGCGTTGCTTCTCCGGCAAGATCGCCTCGCGGCAGGAGCGACGCATTCGGCGATGCCCCGAGCGCTAGATCCGGCGGAGGTCGTGGTGCACCGGCAGCGGATGCGGGCAGAGGCGGACGCGGCGCCAGCGGAGCGAGCATCAAGCAGCGTGCGGCCGAGGGGCGCAAGTTCTCGGAAGAGCGCGGCGGCGGGTTCGGAGGCCGCTCCGGCGGCGGGCCGAAGGGCGGCGGATTCCGCGGCGGTCCAGGCGCTGGTGGCGGCGGTAGTCGCGGGGCGGGCGGTCGCCCGGCGAACAAGCGGTCGCCACGAGGCAGATAGTATGAAACAAGCGGCACGGTCATCCGGAATTATTCGGACGGCTGTGCCGCTTTATTATTGCTGTTTGTCGCTTAGAGCGACAATAATGCGCCCGCGAATCGGAATGAGCCTCAGATTGTCGCACAGAGCGACAATAATGCGCCCGCGAATCGGAATGAGCCTCAGATCGGTTCAACCCCCTAAGTTTGGACACATTCGCCCACACTCTAGGTGTAACGCATCAAAGCGCGATTTTTTGCGGTTCGAGCAATCCGAGTTCATATTGACGTAGGTACTCTGCAGGAGCTAAATCGTGCAGACTACCATGCATCCGTCTTTCATTGTAAAACCGAATAAATCTGTCCACTGCAGTAAAGGCGTGCTCGTAAGTTTCGAATGAATTCCGCTGGTAGCAGTCCCTTTCTAAAATGCTGTGGAACGATTCGATGTAGGCGTTCTTGTTCGGTGTCTTATTGGGAGTTCGTTCGTGCTCGAAGCCCATTTCCTCCGAATACACGTGGAATGCGTTGCTAATAAACTGCGGTCCATTATCCGTACGTATAACAAGCCGCTGGTCAGCCTCAAAGACGCCTCGCTTTAGCAAGCCATGGTGTACGATCCGTTTGATATCTTGGGTGTCACAAGCTTTGCCACGGTGATACGCGACGATGCAGCGGTCGAAAACGTCGATGATGCTGGCCAAGTAGAAATGACGACGCTTTCCCGTCACGTAGCCGTACTTAATGTCCATCTGCCACAGTTGGTTTGGCCCTGTGACCTCGCGATTGTTGGCCAGCTTACGAGGCACTCGATTGGTAATCTCTCGTTGTGGCTTTAGGACGCCAAGTGCCTTGCAGAGTCTGTAGACCTTCTTCTTGTTGATGCAAAGACCATAGCGGCGCCGCAGACATTTCGTTAACTTCCTGTAGCCGTACGTAGATTCCTCTTCGCGCGCGAGCAAATTCCGGATGTAGCCCTTAATTCGCCCATCCGGTACTTTCTCGCTCCTATTGTTCCAGCTGTACCCCGGGATGGGCCTACCACCTTTGGAAGCATGCTTGGTTAGCGGATGTTTCAATCGGTAGTAGTACGTAGAACGAGGGACGCCGCAAATCCGAAGAACTGTCCTGATCGCGTATCCCGCTGCAATCCATGGCAAGGCTACTTGGAGTCTGAACTCGACCGTGGAGTCGTTTTTTTTACCAGATCCCTGAGAATGGCGATCTCAAGTTCTTTCTCGCCAAGCATCTTCATGGCCTGTTCGTATTTTTTCTGCAGATCTTGCGTTTCTTTTGCGAGTTGATCCGCTTGCTGCTTCTTTTTCACCATATCAGCCTCTACCTCATCCCAGTATTGACGCACCCATTCTCGTAAGGCAGAAGGAGACATCCCGTGTTCCCGTGCTACGTGCTCTGTCCGATACCCGGAGACCACTAGCCCCACGTATTCCTTCTTCTTGTCCTCATTACAGAAAAAGCGTCTCTTCACTGAACATTTCCCCCACTCATTTTAGTGTACTTCGAGTGAAGGAATGTGTCCAAAGGGATTAGGGGGCTAAATAGAGATTGTCGCGCAGAGCGACAATCATACCCCGCGAAGCGAAATGTGCTTCTGATTGTCGCGCAGAGCGACAATAATGCACTCGCGAATCGGAATGAGCCTCAGATTGTCGCGAAGAGCGACAATAATGCACTCGCGAATCGGAATGAGCCTCAGATTGTCGCACAGAGCGACAATAATGCGCCCGCGAATCGGAATGAGCCTCAGATTGTCGCACAGAGCAACAATAATGCGCCCGCGAATCGGAATGAGCCTCAGATTGTCGCGCAGAGCGACAATCATACCCCGCGCTCAAGCCTTCCCCCGGGATTGATTCCGAAGCCCGGTCGACGTTAACGGTCCGTAATTGATGAGCCGCGTAACCATCAGCGCGACTTCCTCCGGTGCTTCCCGCATGCCGGAAGCGATCCAGTGCGTGACGATGCCAAGGTTGGCGGAGGTGATGTAAGCGAGCAGATAGTCGCGGGGCACGAGCATATCTTCTTCTTTCGGCTGCCAGAAGGCAAGCCGGCTAGCCATATGCTCACGCATAACTTCTTTGACTCTCAAGGCATAAGATGGGTCGCCCTTCGGTCCGAACATGACCTTGAAAAAGTCGCCGTTACGCTTGAATTCCTCCATAATGACGACTGCCTTCGGATAAGCTTCGTCTTTATCGGCGTAGCTCATCAGCTCCATGATATCGATCTGCCGCAATAAGCCGTAAACCGATTCGAAAACCTCCTCCTTCACCTTCTGCAGCATATCGGGCGCATCGCGGTAATGCAGATAGAACGTTCCCCGGTTCACGTCCGCTCGGTTCGTAATGTCGGTGACCGTCAACCCTTCCAGGCCTCGCTCCTCAATGAGCTCGATCAACGCTTTGCGCAGCAGCTGCTTGGTACGTACTTGCCTGCGATCGATTTTATCTCCCACGAATGACTCTCCTCCCCATTTTCCCAAACTCACGAACGATATTGAACACTCTGTCTATGAAGTGCCGATTACTTAACATTCCCGCTCTACATTAACGATTGTTTCACTCACTATTCTCATTATAATTAACAATGTGAGCGTTAATCAACAAGTTGTACATTATAAATGAACGGATAGGGGAGAGCTCTAATGGCATTGTTTAAACAAAAAACACTGTGGATCGGCGTTGTCGCAACGTTCCTTGTGCTTGCGATCTTCGGAGTGGCGATGATGGGGTCGGTGCTTGGGGCGAAGCCGAAGGATTTGCCTGTCGCGCTCGTCGTGGAGGATCAGGCGGTATCGCTGCCGGACGGCAACACGTTGAACGTAGGGGCGATGGTGAAGGAAAAGCTGCTGTCGATTAAAGAATTGCCGGTCGCATGGAAGGAAGTCGGCACGGAGGCGGAAGCACGCGAAGGGCTCGATCGGCAGGAGTACTATGGTGCATTCGTGCTGCCCGCCGATTTAAGTGCGGGGCTTGCATCTCTCTCTTCGGCAGAACCGAAGCCCGCTACGATAACCATCCTTGCGAACGAGGGGATGAGCGTGCAAGCGGCCACCGCCGTGAAGCAGGTGCTCGGGCAGGTATCTCGTATGGTCAGTGCCGAGCTATCGCAGCAATGGGTAGGCCAAATCAGTCAGCATTCTGAAGTGATACCGGTAAGCACGGCCAAAGCGCTGCTTACTCCGTTCACGGTACAAGAGGAGACGATGCACCCGATCGGCGCGAATAACGCAAGCGGCAACGCACCTGGCATGCTCGCTCAGATTAGTTGGATCGGCAGCTTGGTCGTCAGCATTGTCTTGTTCTTGTCGTCGCAAAAAGCCTCAGCCGCCGGAGGTAGGGGATGGGTACTCTCTCTGTCGCAGGCCGCCTCCGGCATCGTGCTCGTCGTCGCCGTATCCGGCTTCCTCGTCTGGATGGCGTCCTCGTGGTACGGGATGGATCTCGCCGATGCTTCAGGCACATGGCTTGTTCTTGTATGGGCAGGCTTAGCCTTCTTCATGCTGCAATCCGCGTTGCTGAATTGGATCGGGTACCCGGCGATGCCGATTCTGATTCTACTGATGTTCTTCTCGATGCCGGTCGTGAACATGGCGCAAGAGTTTCTGCCGCAAGCGACGCAAGATTGGTTGTACGCATGGACTCCGTTCAAATTCGTAGCTGGCGGATTGCGTAACTCGATGTATTTTGCAGAGGTGTCTGTCGAGTCCTCGAATATCGCGGTGCTATGGTGGATCGCCGGAGTGGGGCTGGCTCTGCTGCTAGCATCAGGATTGCGGAAACGGAAAGCGAAGGCTGTCTCGGTATAAGGCGCGGTTAGGGTCCGGATCGTCCTAGGGGACGGCCGGGCTTTTTGCTTATTGCGGGGTTGTGGTACGATAAGATCAACTGTGAATAAGAAGAGGCGGACTAAAGACAATGGCAGGTAACGGAAAATTGCGCTCCGACGTTAAGCCGGGGCTTGAAGTGGATATCGTGCTGAAGCAGGATCAACGGACGGGTAAGCTGACGCGCGGCGTCGTAAAGGATCTGCTGACGAACTCGCCGCAGCACCCGCACGGGATCAAGGTGCGGCTCTCGGACGGACAGGTCGGACGCGTGAAAAATATTATCTCCCCAGAGACCCCGCAATGACCGTACTGGAGGAAGTCGCGCCGGGCAAGAAGCGAAGGAGACGACGCAGACGGTCGAAGAAGAACAAGCCAGGCGTCGCGCAGGTCGTTGCAACGGCCGTCGAAGCGGAAGCTCCGATCGAATCGGTGGATGAGGAAGTCCCTGATAAGCCGAAGAAGAAGCGAAGACGGCGTCGCAGGCGTTCGAAGAAGAACAAGCCTGATGCCGTACCTATCATGGATCCGGCTGTTGAAGCTCCGGCGGCTGAAACATCGGAAGAGGACACTGCCGCTCCCATCAAGAAACGCAAAAAACGCCGGAGGCGATCCAAGAAGAAGGATGCAGCCGTGACGACCGTGCAATCTCCCGTCATTCCGGCACCGCAAATTTCCGCAGCGGAACTACAAGAAGTCGGTCTAAAACCGACTTGGGGCGGCTTCATTCGCATGCGCGGCAAGACGGACAACGGACGCAAGTGGTACCAGGAGATCGAACCTTATCTCGCTTACGTGCTCGTGAAGGAGAACGCTGCCGTCGTCGTTAACCGTCATACGATTCGGCGTCTCTACGGCAACAAAGAGTTCCGTCGGATGATCCTCGAACGGGACGATTATACGTGTTATTTTTGCAAGCAATACGGGGACACGATCGACCATCTGCTTCCCCGCGCCAAAGGCGGGCATACGACGCCGGACAACTGCGTGTGCGCTTGCAATCTATGCAACCAATCGAAGGCTGATAAGGATCTGGAAGTTTTCATGACGAACTTCGACCTCGGATGAAAGGAACCCCATCGACCATGCATATACAGATCGTCTCCGTTGGCAAGCTCAAGGAGAAATATCTCGTTCAAGGAATCGCCGAGTACGCCAAGCGTCTCGGCTCTTATATTAAGCTCACGCTTACCGAAGTGCCGGACGAGAAAGCCCCCGAGGTGCTCAGTCCCGCCGAAGAACGGCAGGTCAAGCAACGCGAGGGCGAGCGCATTCTATCTTCGATCAAGGACGACGCGCACGTCATCGCTCTCGCGATCGGCGGCGAGCTTTGGTCATCCGAGGACCTCGCTTCCCACCTCGACAAGCTCGGCACCTACGGCACCAGCCATGTCGCTTTCGTCATCGGCGGCTCCCTCGGCCTATCAGACGAAGTGCTGGGACGCGCCAACAAGAAGTTGAGCTTTGGCCGGCTGACCTATCCGCATCAATTGATGCGGCTTATTCTCGTGGAGCAGATTTATCGGGCGATGCGGATTAATCGCGGTGAACCGTATCACAAATGAGTATATCACTCTTGCTTTGATTATTAGGATGTAACGGATTAGGCACCTCGAAGTTAAAGACAAATTCATTAATTGTGCTATCGAGGTTTATTTCAATCCGTTCAATAAGAGATTCCACAAGTTGTTTTTTCATTTGCACATCGGCATTCTCCATAAGCGCATCAAAATTTTCGAGTACGAAGAGTACATCGTTAGCGTCCACCGCAGTGTTACATGCTTTGGCGTATTCTAGGGAAATCGTTTCTTTACTACAACCCAAATCTGTCAGGACCATCTCTAACTCACTCTTAAACTCTCGATACTCATCAATTGTAAGATCACCGCTAATAAACTGCTGTTTGATTGCATCCATACGGCTTTCGTATTTTCGGATTTGCTTTTCCACGTCAGTTATTTGTTTCTTGATGATTTCTGTATCGATTCCTTGGTTTGAGTTCATTTCATTAATGATGTCTTCAATGATCCGAGTGCTAGAAGCAATAGACTTGATCCGGTTCAAGACGGATCTTTCTAGATGCTTTGCTCTGAATAGTCTTGGCCTGCATGTTCGGAAGTTCTTATAATTGCTACAGGTATAGTACCCACCATGATTCTTATTATTACGCTTACCTGCAGGTTGAAAATTCATTCTTCCACCACAGTCAGGGCATTTCAGAATGCCAGAGAGTAAGTGGGGGTTTGAGGGCATTCTTGGAGTAGTTCTTCGATTATGAGCAGTAATTTGTTGAGCTTTATCGAAGGATTCTTCATCGATGATTGCTTCGTGAATACCTTTAACTATGATGATGTTTTCTTGTTTTATGCGTTTCTTGTTCTCTCCAGTAGTTCTACCGTGACGAATAAATCCTTTGTAAGTTGGGTTATCTAGAATTGTAAGAATGGCAATGTGAGTAAAGGCCTTTCCGTATTTCGTCTTCAAGTTTAATTCATTTAGCTTGTCTCTAATGTAGATGCAGCCTTTTCCGTTCACATACATATTGAATATCATCCGTATAATGTTGGCTTCATCCTCATTTAAGATGAGTTCTTTATTTACGATGTCATAACCTAATATTCTACCTCCGTTCCATTTACCTTGCTTAGCACGTTGGTTCATACCTAGCTTCACATTTTCAACAATTGTACTTCTTTCAAATTCAGCAAACCCACCAACCATACTGAGCATAAGCTTATTCGTTGAATTGTTCTTTGAATTATAAAATTGTTCGCTATAGCTAAGAAAACTTACATCGTCCTTCTCGAAATCCTCAATTAATTGAAGAGTATCTTTAAGTTTCCGAGAAAGCCTTGATAATTTCCAAACAAGAACAATATCGAACTTCTTTTGTGAGCAATCTTTTAAAAGTTCCTGCAATGCTGGGCGATTCATGTCCTTGCCACTTTTACCGTCGTCAATATATTTCCCAACAACAATGTAGCCTAGATTTTCACAATGCTGACTCAGTGTAGCCTCTTGAGCTTCAAGACTAAATCCTTCCTTTGCTTGTTCTTCTGTACTTACTCTGATGTAAAGAGCAACTCTAGTTTTCATTCAAATCTCTCCCGTAAAAATAGTTAGTCTGCATTTATGGAATTATATTAGACCGATTGAAATGTTAAAGATTATTGAGTAGACTCACTAGACTTATCTTGATTCAAAACCGTAATTCGTAATTCGCCTTGCATTTCTTCGACTTCAACTCTATAACCAACAGAAAACCCCAGACCATTCAGCCACTTGCCCTGAATTCTGATCTGAGGTATGAGTTGATTATTGATGAACGCACTGGAGACAGTAAGAACTCGTTTCTTCTTCTCCATGACTAAGCGTTTTTCTTTCTTTTCAGTTCTCGCATTGCTTGGACCTTATTGAATAGCTGCTTTGATATGATTGCTGGAATCGAAGCTTTAACCTGAATTTGATTCTTTTCTTTCTTACCGTCATAGCTAAGTAGTCCAGTGTACGAAGCATTGCGCAAAATATAGCATATCGAAGTCCTCGACCAGTTTTTATTGGCATCAGAGCTCTCAGGATTGTCTCCAGACTGTTTAAAGTATGAGCTAATATATTTTGCAATAAAACCGTAGCTTTTGCCCTCAGAGTACATCTGGAACATCTCGCGCACGATCTTTGCCTCAAAATCGTTGATTATGAATTTGCCGTCCATGATTGCATATCCATATGGAATCTTGCCTCCAGCATACTTGCCAGATTTAGCAGTGACTACACGGCCAGAGCGTGTCCTTTCATTGATCAAGTTTCGCTCAAACTCTGCAAAGCTACCAAGCATCTGTAGCGTGAGCATTCCTTGTGGCGTTGAAGTATCAAAGTTCTCTGAGACGCTAATAAAAGCAATATCATGTGGCTGTAGATCGTCTTCAATCATAATCAAAAGATTCTTTAAGTGACGATGTATTCTGTCTGACTTGAATACGATAATTGCATCGATCTGATTGCATTTATCTTGAGCGAATTCAAGCATTTTTGCATACTCAATTCTTTCGTCAATTTTAGAGCCAGACTTTGCTTCATCGACAAAAATTCCTTTTAAATGCCAATTTTGACTGGTACAATATGCCTGTATTCTCTTTTTCTGTTCTGCGACTGAAGTATTATCTCTTTGTGAATCTGAACTGATTCGGACATAGCCAACCACATTCTTAATTAGCTGAATCATTAAATAGCTCCCCTATGAATTGATTTCATATATTTTATATGGGGATTCTACTTTGCAGGAGATTATTTGTACATATTGGTTTGTCACAAAACTAATAGCTTTGATTTAACCACTAATAGGTGGGTTTGTTGACCAAACTGAGATTTCATGAATATGGAGGTAAGTTATGAGCCCGAGTTTACAAAGTGTGTCTAGTGAAATAACAAATCATAGTAGCGGTGCTGAGTTTAAAAGAGCTGATCTCCATATACATTCATTCGGCGACACAGGATCTTATGATGTCAAAGATTCGAATATGACCCCAGAGAATATTATCGATACAGCTATTAGCGAAAATTTAAAGGTCATTAGCGTCACTGACCATAATTCAATAGGAAACGTTAAAAGGGCGCTAGACTATTCTAAAGATAAGGATATTTTAGTGATTCCAGGGGTTGAACTTTCAACCCCACAGGGGCATCTACTTGTATACTTACCAACGTTTGAAAAACTAACTAACTTTTTTGGCAAACTGAATATTTCAGACAATAAAGTGTCGTGTTATAACACCATACCCCAGTGTTTACAAATTGCTAATGAGTATGGTGGTTTTGGTGTGGCTGCTCACATTGATTTGGATACTGGATTTGAAAGTATGGTTAATGGATATCCACCATTTAAGGAGGAAATATTGGTCTGTAAAAACCTATTAGCCTTTGAAATTAGTAATATCCAAAGTGTCAATTGGTACTCCAATATAGATACAAATCCAGATAGAAAGAGACTATTAGAAACAAGAAAAAGAGCACTAAATGAAGAGAATACTTATGAATTGGCAAAAGTTATGTCATCTGACGCTCATACGCTAAGTGCCTTAGGGAAAAATGCGGCAGGAAGCAAAAAATTAACTAGGCTTAAAATGGAAAGTCTTACGTTTGAAGCATTCCGCATCGCTCTTTTAGATTCGAGCGCAAGAGTACGTATAGAAGACTTGATACCAGAGTCAATTCCTAAATTTATTGGAATAAAGTTTGACGGCGGTTTTTTAGATGGACAAGTTATAAACTTCAGTAAGAATCTTACATGTATAATAGGTGGACGTGGAACTGGTAAATCAACTACCCTCGAATCAGTTCGAGCAGCATCTGGTAATACCGCGAGAAAAAATCTATTAGATAGTGAAGTATGGCCTGATCGAATAGCACTTGTTTATGAGGATCAAACAGGAAGGCAACAATTATTTGTTAGAGATAAAAATGCTAATCTAATAAACATAACTAATCCTGAAGATGGTTTGACCCAAATTCAAATTGAAAGTTATGGCCAAGGTGAAACAGCAGATACAATTCAACATTGTGATAAAGACCCGGGAATACTGTTACGCTTTTTAGATGAATTTATTGATTTTGGAACAATAAAGACCGAAGAGAATGAAATGCTTGAGAAGTTGTTAGCAAATCAAACCGAAATTGAAAGGGCTTCTTTGCAAGTAAAATCGATTCCAGATATACAGAAGGCTAAATTAAACGCAGAAGAGCAATTGAACACTCTAAAGGCACAAAACGCCAAAGAAGTTGTTGAACTTGAAGAGAGCCTTGTAAAAGAACGAACATTTAGGACTCAATTAGTTGATAATTTAAATGTCTTGGTTAAAACAATAAGTGAGAGCTTATCGGATAAAACCATTCTAAATCAGGTATTAGAGCTTGATGGAGCAACATTGGTTGCAGGGCAAGTAGAGTTTTCTGAAGTAAAAAAAATAGTAGAAAGATTTTCAACCTTTATTTCCGGGGTTTCTGGAAATATAAATGACGAACTCAAAAATGTTATTTCAGGAATCAAACTACAATTGAAGTCATGGACAACAAAGGAAGCTGAAACACAAACTAAAATTGAAAACCTCAGGAAAGCACTTGAAGCTAGAGGAATTAAACTAGATATGGGATTTATCCGTAAGATCACACAAGATGTGTATGATTATACGCAAAAATTAGCTGAACTTGAAAAAAAGAAGAAGGAAATGGAGGAAAAACAACAAGAACGAAAAGAGCTACTAAAACAGAGAAGAGAACTAAAGAATAAAATTTATATGCATCGTGTTGCTTTTGCAAAAAAGATGAATGACAATCTTGCTACAAGTGTAGTTGATTACTTTGTAAATATTAAGTTCGTTCAGGGGATACACTCGCCTGAACTTCAGCAAATAATTAAGGACGCAATGAATTGGAAGACATCTCAAATACCAAGAGCTTCTTATATAGCTAATAAGTACTCACCAATTGCTTTACTAGAGTTAATAAAGAGTAAGAATACAATGGCACTTATTAACGAGGTGGTTGATGCTAATGGAAATAAGATATTCTCTCTGTCAGAAGCAGAAAACATATTAATAACACTCAGTGAAGCATCGAATCTTTTCAAAATTGAGAGATGTAATTTTGAAGACCTTCCAGAAATAAAGATAACCAGAGTAATAACTGACGAAAGTGGAAATCGAAAACATTCCACCCGCGATTTCTCTAGATTGTCGTTAGGACAACAGCAATCAATTCTATTGACTGTTCTGCTCTATTCAAAAAGTAATTGTCCATTAATAATTGACCAACCAGAAGATAATCTTGACAGTGAATTTATTTATAAAACACTCGTTAAAAGTCTGAGGAAGGTAAAAGAGCACAGACAAGTCATAATAGTGACTCATAATGCTAATATTGCTGTATTAGGGGATGCAGAGTTAATAATTCCATTAAGAAGTACCAATGAAAAAACTGTAATAACAAGTCGTGGCTCAATTGATACAGTAGAAACGAAGAAAATCACATGTGCAATCCTTGAGGGCAGTGAGCAGGCATTTAAAAAACGGAAAGAGATCTACGGAATATAAAAAACTGTTTAATTAATTGGAATTACTTGGATAAAAATGCTTTGCGGAGGCACGCGAGGATTGGAAGTGGGATATACTTTCATTCTTGTATTCCATATCAATAAATAAAATATGATACTACAAATAGTTAAATTTAATTGATTACTATTTGTAGTATCATATTTGTTTAAGTGTAAATTGAAAGTGTATTACGAATGCTAATCTGATTACTTCTCGATTTCAATTTGAATTAGTCCGGCATCTACCATCCGTCCGACTAGTTCATTCATAGTACAGGTTAGCAACATCAGTTTGTGCAAATCTTGTTCCGATAAGACTGTTAAGTTTAGCTTTTCCAGAAGCTGCTCTTTTTCCATAACACTTTTCACATACTGGTTAATCAATTCTTGATTCGTTTCCATTGTTTCAACTCCTTAACGTATAGTTGAAACTTATCGTACAGTGCATAAATTTGTAAGTACACGCTAGAAGTTGTACTTAGCTACTGTATGATTATCAAGATTATCATAATCGTCATTGGAATTTTGCTTTACCCAATCCATAAAGATTGTAGGACCAATTTTTGAATCAGACCAAGTGCTTTCTGGCTGTGTATTTGCTTGAGCACTTCCCACAGTAACTGTTAGCCCCACTATCCCATCAGGCTTATTGATAATTATGGATGTCCTAAGAATAGGCAATCCTGTAGCGTATGCTGCGAATGTAAAGTTACGAGCTACCTTCTCAGCAGCACTTTTTAGGTAGGGACCATCTTCTAAATCATAAGTCGCCTCAACTGCATACTTTCCGTCTCTTTGATAAATTTCTATTCCGTTCAATTCGCTAACAGCACCTGTGATTGCTGTCTTGATCCGATCCTCATTAGAGAGTTGTTCATTTATTTCATTCTTTTCAGGCTCAGCATTGTTTTGACTTGAGGCTTGGTTGCTATCAGAGTTCTTTGTGAGTACATCTACAGAGAATCTACCATCCCATTCTTCTACGTTTTCACCTTCAAACGTATGATTTAGAGTTATTTCTTTTCCTGGTTCTAATGGTTTATCACCAGTTTGGCTAGACAATATGGTATACGGCACAAGGCCAATATTATGTCCGGCTGTATTATATAGCTGTATATTCATTAGAATCCAATTCACATTACTTGCAGAGTCGTTCAGCAATACTGCCTTAAGAATAATATCGTTACTTTGTTTTGATAAAGTCATCTCATTAATCTTAATGCTCATTGTATTCTTGGATTTGAAGTCATTCAGAACATACTTTTTGAAGCCTTGTGACAAATCACTCTGAATTTCCAAATAGTCTATAGCATTCTTTACGTCTGCATTACTTGTAGTTAGATTATCCACTTGTCTCTGTGCCACATAGCGGTTACTCTCGCTACTTTCCGTTATTTTTTTGTACAGATGCATGATAAGAAATACATTAAGAACCACCAACAATATTGCAATAAAGCCTAGCCATTTGTATTTTGACATCGTAGCGCTCCTAGTATTAAGGTTGAGTAATATTTTACCACGCGTATTCTATTTTGTAATTTATTATGATTGCAAATTGTGTTCTATTTTCAATCTCTTACTATTTCTATACTGATGTAAGAGGTGAACGCAAATGGATAATGATGATTTTATTGTGACACCTAAAGAGAAAAGTGTGACGATCACTATTCGAGTAGATAAAGCAATTGCTGATAAGTTAGATAGTTTGGCTCTACAAAGTGAGCGTTCCAGAAATGAACTTATTAACATGGCCCTTGATTATGCGTTAAAGAACGTCAAATTTATGAGAAGTACAAGTGAAAAGAAACGCAAATAAACCAGTCGCAACGACTGGTTTTGTGTTATTCGTATAAGCTGTTCAGATCGTTCCTGTTAGCTTAGAAATATATACCGTTGTTCTTATTGTAAAAAGCTTTTTCAGCGTTCTAAGACGATTCTTACGATTCCAAAATGTTATTATAAAGTGATTTCGTAAGCATTGATTTCAATTGATTTACACTGTAAAAATGCGATAAGATGTCCAATACATTGATCTCGCTGTCATAGTGGATTATGTAACCTTCCATAGCTTCTTTATGCGTAACATCCAATGCAATCTTATACCTGTTTGCTTTTGTTATACCTTTCTTGAAATCGATTCGCTCTATTATTTCTATTTTCCCTAAATGCTCTAAGCGTGTTATGCAAGGATTTATCGCCATTCTTCTTACAGCCGAAATTCTCTCAATTTGATCGTAAGACATAAAGAATTGATTGTCGCCAAATAACTTAGCATGCCTGATGAACGCAACTAACAAAGTTATTGCATTCCGTTCCATAATGCCAATTTTATTCTTGTCATTTACGATGTCAGCAAAAAATGCAGCTTCATCTTTTGTCACCACGATACTCTGAATTAACTTTCCTCTTCGTTCATACCCTCTGCTGTATACATACTGTGCTTGGAACTTTGTATCTCTGATCGCTTCTGCCTTAGAAGAGCCATATCCGCCTTCTTGGTTATCAAGCCAATCTATTAGAGCTGCTTCTGTTTCTTTCTGTGATAATTTGTAGTCATTCTTTAACCTTAAAGCCAAATCAAAAGTCATGTCATGACGCTGGCCATGAGCTGTAATCTCATAGCTGTTACAAAAAGCAAATATATCTTTCTCTTGGATTACTCGTGGTGCAGTTTCAACCTTCGTTACTATACGCCGTTTTGGAATTCGCATCTTTGTGACAACTGGCGCTACTTCTTCAATAACAGCGACAACGTCATTATTAAAGAAGTCTCTATTCAACGGTTCTATTTCCAAGAAATTTCTGTACTGTGATGGCTTATACTCAAGCGTATCAAGATTTACAAGGCAACAAAAATTAGAACCATACTCTAAATTGATGTGATTTCGTCCAAGAGGTAGCTTGGCTGTTTTGCCTTGCTTAGTTTCATCTGTTATTTGTGGAATGATCTCAACACTAGCATTCTTTAATCCCTGTAAGCCAGCCATAGCAATAATACGCTGTTGGAAATCTTCAATTCGTTGTCTTAGAGCAGGTTCGCTTAAATAAATAACAACGTGGTAGCCCTTGCTTCCACTTCTATAGCAATGTATGTACTCTTCTGGAATGTACTTTCTTAGTGTATTGATCAGTCTTTTAGTACAGCGTTTAGCTAGTGTAATTGCATTCTTATCATTCAAGGCCACATCAACATCGAAAAGAAACCACTTGGTGGTGTAAGAGTTACACGGATAGCAAGCGATTGTCTGCTTTCCAAGAAGATGATTCTGCAATACGATATCACTAAGCGTTTGTTCCTTGTAAGTAAATGCCTTACCTAACTCGTGAATTTGAGAATAACTTTGAACAAGATAGCCCTTTCTTCTGGAGATATACAGCCTATTGAATTGTTGAACTAGACTGTTGAGCATTTCAGGCTCAATTTCGATCTCTCCCTTGAAATCGACATCTTGATCTGGACTTGAATACCTAGCATCCGCAAGAAATTCATATAAGCTCATGAAATTCGTGTAGTATTTTACTCTCTTTGTGATATTCTTCTCCATTATCATTCTTCTCTCTTTCAAAAATGGAACTGTAATTTGCTACTTAATATATAAATACGTCAAGGCTGTAAGCCACATTAGGAAAACATATGCCACTGTCATTTCAGATACTAACACAATAATTGAAGTAGCCCAGAGCGCTTTCTGATGTTTTATAAATTGCCCTGCATAGTTTGTATCGTTCTATCCTACTTAAAACGAATCTGAGCTATCTGGAGCGCCAAGATTGTAATGTATGTACTCTGTTTTCGCTTACTTCATGTTTATTTATGATCTCACAACTTGTCGGTGAGTTATAGTCTCAGTTTTGTATTCCATGTCTATACAAAAATTAAGCAGTCCAATGCTTAACTCTTTCTGAGTTTAAGTAACAGGCTGCTTCTTTTTTATGATTACTATTGCTGGATTCTTGGAATCAAGTGACCTTTTACTTTGGATAGATAAAATGAGCATGTTACGCGTGACTGTATTTAAGCATCTCTTTAAGTACTGATCATTGTCTTGAACATCTACAAATTTTCAATGCTGTCCAAGTAAAGCTACATATCAGGAATAGCAACCCCTACAAAAACTCCTTTGATATAAAAAAGGAGTTAGTCAGACAATGAATAACAAAGACTACGAACAGTTTATCAAGATCGCCGCAGAGATAGTAAGAGAGGCACTGGCCAAGAAAGAGAATGACGAGAAGAACAAAGATTAAGAAAGGGGCTCAGGCCCTTTTATCACTTTTATAGGGTCAATTATAAGATGTTTCTTCTTTGGTATAATAAGTTTATTCTTGGAGTCTCATCACGATAAACGGGGATCGATATATGTTATTAAGAATTATGAAGCCATACACTAAGCTGATGCCACGAATTGAACAGTAATCTCTTAGGGGGGATTCGAGATGAGAAAAGTCATTAATCCACAATATAGAATGGGTTTATCTTATTTATCTGGGCCAATAGATGAAAGTGACTTATCACTAATAAGGTTACGATTAAATGAGATTGGAATTGATTTTCAATCACGAGATAGAAATGGGCGCATTACTGCTTCGATTGAAGATTTTACAAATGTGTATACTTATATAGTCACTTCTTCATTAGCTCTTGGTTTGGTTTCAGGAGTAATAACTAATGCTACATGGGACAGTATAAAGTTTGTTTTATCGTATACATTCAAGAAAATAAGAGGAAAAAAGTATAGTAAAGTAACGAGAAATGGTGCAGAAGAAAAAGAAGTAACTTTTGGTATTGAAGTCAAAATAAATAATGATCACTATAGCTTCAGCTTTAATGGAATTTCCTCAGATGAAACATTTTTAGAGGCCACAGATAAAATTCTCCATTTTCTAAAGAGCACACAGCAGCAGCCACAAAGATTAAGTAATTTAACTAATTCGGGGTTACCTAACTATATTGTGACTTACGATGAATTATCAAATATATGGATCGCTAGAAGCACTAATGAAATAATCAAAGAGAAAATTGAGAAATCAAATAAAACTGAATGAGTCTGTGAGTGTTCTAAATTACAAATCTCACTTCAATCTTCTCCAGAATGTTATACTGAGCCGCAATACGGTGAACCGTATCACAAATAAGTCGAAATATTCGTTAAACATTGTGGATTTACTTTGCCCGTCTCGGATTTGAGATCGTTATTACTCGGTGAAAAAAGTGGGATCATGGCGTGTGGCATTACTTGACGCTGTGACCCATTTTTTGTTCTGTCGCCGCATCTCCATTTTCATCTTTTAACTTAAAGATTTCTTTATATTTCACAAATGAAATAATCAGCGAGATATAATAGGCGGAAATCCCTACAGGTGTACATAAAAGGGAGGCTTAAATGAAGTTCTGGTGAAGTCATGTACAAAAGAGGAGTTGAGCATGTTGGCTATTGGCAGACGGATTCGTCTGATGATAGGGGTAATGGTTATTCTGCTAGGATTGCCGGCTAATCAAGGTTTTGCGGCTACGATTTATAATCAGGACGGATTCGGGTATAGCGGAACAGGCAGTGGGAATCCGCTAGGAACGAACATCGTCATGACCGGGTACAACGATTGGCCAACGGGATATACTCATACAAATGGTTTTTATTCGAGTACGTTTGATGGCCAGAATATATGGATGATACCATTTGGTGGCACCCACGTGGTCAAAATCAATAAGAATTCGGGTGAAATGACTGGTTATAACACATGGCCGGAGGGATTTGTTAGGGGAAGTTCTCCATTCACGGGCGGCGTTTTTGATGGCCAGAATATATGGTTGATTCCATATGGCGCCAACAGTGTCGTTAAGGTCAATAAGGATACGGGGATAATGACAGGCTATAAGGATTGGCCGGCGGGATTTACGCTGCAAAATGGTGCGTTCGCTGGCGGTATTTATGATGGTCAGAATATATGGTTGGCGCCAAGAAATGCCGACCGTGTCATAAAGATCGACAAGGCTACGGGGACGATGACTGGCTACAACGACTGGCCGGCGGGATTTACGAAGGGTAGTTCTGCATTTTCGGGCGCTACGTTCGATGGTCGAAATATATGGATGGTACCGCAGAATGCCGACCGTGTTATTAAATTTGATACGATTACAGGAACGATGACCGGCTACAACGACTGGCCGGCGGGATTTGTTAAGGGAGGTAGTGCATTCGAAGGCGGTATATTTGAAGGTCAACATATATGGTTGGTGCCGTATGATGCCGACCGTATGATTAAGATCGACAAGGATACGGGGACGATGACCGGCTACAACAACTGGCCGGCGGGATTTACGAAGGGTAATACTGCATTTTCGGGCGGGACGTATGACGGTCAGAATATATGGCTGGTACCTGCTCGTGCCAGTCAGGTCATTAAATTCAATACGGTTACAGAATCGATGACCGGTTACAACACATGGCCAGCGGGATTTACAAAGGGAACTGATGGGTTTGGCGGGGCTGTGTTTGATGGTCAGAATATATGGATGAGTCCATATAATGCCAATTATGCGATCAAGATATCATCCGTATCGGCGAGCGGTTTAACTGTAACAACGGATGACCCGACAGGGGCGGGCACCAATGGGCACACACATGTGAATATTGCAGAGACGGTAGGAACGGGCAACACGTTTAAGTACAAGAATTTCGCAAGCTCATCCGTGACGACGCCGAACGAGGGCGTTATCATCGGTGCGGATTATAGTCCTTTGCCGCCGAACGGTATAGTGGCGGCGGCAAACGGAGATAAAATAGCGGTGGTGGAAGTCGATGCTTCTAGCGCAGCCGTGCGATTTGGTCAGGCAACGGCTGTAGTAATCCCAGATGCTGCAACACCGTCAGCGAATCCGGCAGGCGGTGCGGTAGCAGCCGGAACGATGGTAGAGTTGACGACGATAACCCCTGATGCGACGATCTATTACACGGTAGATGGTACTGTGCCGACAAGCAGCAGCCTGGTGTATACCGCACCGATCAGTGTAACAAGTGCAACAACGATCAAGGCGATAGCGAAAGCGCCCGGTCTGGGCGATAGCGGGGTCATGAGCGAAAGCTATACGATCTTGATACCGGGTGTGCCGGCATTAGTGTCAACAGCAGCCGGAGATGGTCAGGCTACGGTAAACTGGAGTGCTGTATCAGGGGCAACCTCCTATAAGGTATATCAATCAACGACTTCGAACTCTTACGGAGCAGCAGAAGCAACAGTGAGCGGTTCCGTATACAGTGCCACGATTACAGGGCTTACGAATGGCACCGTATATTACTTTAAGGTCAGTGCTTTAATCGGCAGCAGCGAAAGTGCAAAGTCCAATGAAGTGAGCGCAACACCTCAAGTTGCACAGCCTGGGGCGCCCGTACTTCAGCCTGCCACATCGGGCGATACACAAATAAGTCTAACTTGGAGTCCGGCGGTCGGTGCGACGGGGTACAAAATATTCAAAAGCACGACCTCTGGCGCTTATGGATTAGAAGATGCTACCGTAAGTGGCTCGGTATACAGCTATAATGCGACCGGATTAACGAATGGTACAACGTACTATTTTGTTGTTAAAGCTACCAATCCGGGAGGAGACAGCGCTGCTTCCAATGAAGTGAGTGCAACGCCTGTAACCGTTCCGGCAGCGCCAACGGGTGTAACCGCAGTAGCTGGCAATGGACAAGCAACGGTCAGCTTCACTGCCCCAGCGAATGGCGAAAGCAACATCACTCACTACGTGGTTACAGCGATGCCGGGTAATATATCCGTAACAGGGACGGATAGTTCAATCACGGTAACTGGACTATCCAACGGAGTTGCTTATACGTTTACGGTACAAGCCGTCAATAGTGCGGGTAGCAGCGTGGCCTCCGACGCCTCTCATTCCGTGACGCCGAGAAGTCCGTCCAGCGGTACACCGACCACACCGACTACGCCGCCTGATTCGGCACAGAAGCCTGCTGAGCCAGAGCCTACGGTAGAAGTATTCAACAGCAGCATTATTAATGAAACTAATCTAGTTAAGATGATGGAATCCAAAGCAGCGGAGGCTAAGGAAGCGAACACTGCCACTGATTTCGCTGACTCGCAAGGGCACTGGGCTGAGAAGACGATCGATCTATTCATCCAATTGAAAGTCATTAGTGGCTACCAAGATGGTACGTTTAGACCCAATAGTGCGATCACCCGCGCGGAGTTCGCAGCCCTTCTGAATCGTGTGTTTAATATTCAAGGCGGCAGCCATACGAATACGGCATTGAAGGACATTGACGGGAGCTGGGCTAAAGAAGCGATTGAGAACCTGGTAGCCGCAAGAGTAATCACTGGCTACAAGGACGATACATTCAGGCCGAATCAGACGATTACACGTGAAGAGATGGTGGTCATGCTGTCCCGCATTGTAAACCTTAGTGGCGTGGAGAAGGACACGACCAAAGGCAACTTCAATGACCTGAACGGTGCCTATGCAGCGGATGAGATCCAGGCGTCAGCGCAAGCCGGTATTGTTAGTGGTAAAGGTGATGGGCAATTCGATCCTCAGGGCAATGCAACACGTGCAGAAGCGTTGCAGACTATTTTGAACGTATTGAAGCTTAACCCACAGTTGAAGACATTGCTAGAATCGCTTAGCTAGTATGTGTGAAGGACGCCCGATTGAGGCGTCCTTTATTTCGCCCAACAGCTGTTACGGAGAACCGTATCACAAATAACGGAAAGTTTTTGAACTAATGGGTAACGTGTGGTTTCAGAACTGAATGATCGAGTTACCTTTTTTGCGCTCGGTCTCTACATATTTGTGGGTTTATTGCTCCGATTTGAATGATGCAATATCTATGCTGTCAACGAATTTGAGAAGAGCATCTGCCACCTTCTCGGGTGCCTCCAGTGCGGCGTAGTGGCCGACGCCATCAAGAAGGACCGACTGGACTTCGCCAGACGTTACCTGGCTCATTGTTGCAAAGGTGAATTCACCGCCTCCGGCTCCGATTGCCATCACTGGCATGCTTAGTTTGCGGGCGGCGACGAGAGCTGCAATGTCTTCGCCCTCCTGAAGCATAGACTGGTAGAGGCCAATCGCTCCGCGCCAACCGTTGGGACGTGAGTAGGTACGAACGAACTCGTTGATGTCGTCTTCGGTGATTGCTTCTGGCGTCGCGCTCATAGTTGGGAATACGAATTGTCCAAGGAACTCACGTTCGCGGCCGGAGAGCAGCATCTCGGGGATATTCGGAGCGGCAAGAACGCCAATGTACCAAGTACCCCCATGTGTGACGTCGGCCAGCATCTCTAAGCCGAATCCAGGCAGACCCATCTCGATCGCGGTGAAGCTGAGCACGTCCTCCGGGTAGGTAGCCGCGAGGCGAAAGACGGTTGCTCCGCTTATGTCCTGGCCTGTGAGGTGAACTGGACCAACATTAAGCTCTTTAATGAGAAGATGCAAGTCTTCGGCAGAGGTCTTGCTGTTGTAATTACCTGGCCCATTGTCTGAGTCTCCGAAACCGCGAAGGTCTACGGCAAAAACACGGTGATTCTCGGCTAGAAGCGGAATCAGTTTTCGGAAAGCCCACCAAGTTTCAGGAAAGCCATGAACCAATAGGATTGGAGTACCAGTTGTCCCTGTTGATACGTAGTGAAGCTTAGTGTTGTTGACTTCTAAGTAGTGATGCGAGATACCGTTCAGTGAAGCACCTTTTTTGTTTATAGTCATTCATAAATCCCCTCCAATTTATATGGACAACCTGGTTGTCAATATAAACAATAGACAACCAGGTTGTCTTTGTCAAGAGAAACTGCTTCAGGAAGTCCGTGACGTCCTTTTAACAACAGAGAAAGAAAAGCGAGTTGGAGTACGGTGCTTTTGACGAGTATCTTTAGCTATGCTAGTATATTTGTACTATGTCTAATTCAGGTGCTACACTAACAATGCTTTTAATTGGCGGCTATCGTTCACTGGTGGAGGCCGCACAAGCTGAGCTTGCTGCTCGTGGTTACGAGGATGTTCGTCCCGTTCACGACGTAGCCATTCGAGCGATTGCTGCAGGTGCCGATAGCGCTTCGGAGCTAGGTCGGCGCTTAATGGTCTCAAAACAGGCGGCGGCGAAAACCATTGGGATCCTTCAAAAGCGCGCATACGTCGTTCGCGAAGCAGATCCAGCTGACGCTCGGCGCAAACGCCTTCGTGTCACCGCACGAGGGTTTGACATGCTGCGAGAAGCTGAAGAGATCTTTGATGAGTTGCGGAAAAAATGGGCTCGGCAGATTGGAAGCACCGAACTCGAGCAAATAGAGAAACACCTAGCTGAGTTGATTGGGACTGACCCCAATCGTCTTGATAACTCAGGCTGGCTTGCACGAGACCTAGGCGAGTGACTTAGCGTTTAAAACTTTGACTCAGTACTTGGGCTGGGAATAAAAATGGCGATGTTAGGGTTATCCCTGCACCGCCATTTCTGGATTTTGGTCGAATGCTGCCTTCTTAAGCGAATTATGGGCGAGCGAAAGCCACCCGACCTCTAGGCTTATACTTTTTGCTAACGTGCTCACATCGCGAGGCACCTGACTGAGATGCTGAATGGGCAATTGGAGTTAGAGCACACCGACGAAAATGGGAGCAGATTTAGAATTACACTTAGACCATTTGTTAGGTCAGAACGAATATGACAATGGAGAAATCAGCACGTTTACGCACTGACTAGTTTTTTCGCCGTTACCCCCGATCTAGAAGGGGAATCTGCTGCTTAAACACAAATATGATACAAACCGCGATTTTGCATGGAGCAATCTCTACCTGTCGCAGCCCCCTTTTTGTTCAAAATAGGGAAGGAGAATGACCGGATGGTGATTTCAAGACCAGTCATGGAGTGGTTACTTGATTCCGACCCTTCGATCCGTTGGCAAGTCATGCGCGATCTGATTGGTGCGTCCGCAGATGAGGTTGCAGCTGAGCGTGCACTGGTCGCGACCAAGGGAGTCGGCGCTCGATTGCTTGCTCTTCAAGAGGCTGACGGGTCGTGGGCTGGCGCGGCATGGAACCGAGGGTGGGACTCCACCATGCATGTCTTGTCTCTCTTAAGAGAATTAGGCCTCGATCCCGCATGCGAGGCGGCAATTCGAGCGGTGAACCGGGTCCGCGATCAAGTGAAGTGGCGGGGATGGGACGAGGACGGAATCTGGTGGGGATGGGAATGGGAAGGCAATCCCTTCTTTGCAGGCGAGGTAGAGCCTTGCATCAACGGCCAAGTGGCGGCGAGCGGTGCCTATTTCGGCCAGAATGTTCAACGAATCGTCGATCGTCTGCTTAACGAGCAACTGTCTGACGGTGGTTGGAACTGCGAGGCTCACAACGGCTCACCGCGCTCTTCGTTTAACACAACGATCTGCGCGTTAGAAGCGTTGCTCGAATACGAGCTGGCCTTTGGAAGCAGGGCCGAGGTGACGGAGTCTCGCCTGCGCGGGCAAGAGTATCTCCTCGATCGCAGACTCTTCAAGAGAATGTCTACAGGAGAGGTGATCGAGCGAGACCGCAAAGGCGGAACGGTCTGGACGCGATTCTCCTTTCCGACTTGGTGGCACTACGACGTGCTGCGGGGACTCGATTATCTGCGCAAAGCCGGCGCTACGCCAGACGAGCGTGTGACTGAGGCGATTGAATGGGTGGAGTCGAAGCGGAACAGTGAAGGCCGGTGGCTTCTCGAGTACCAGCACCCCGGCATGATGCCGGTCGAGCTGAATGAAGGGGAGGGACGGGCGAGCCGGTGGATTACATTGCGCGCATTACGTGTGTTGAACTGGTATTTAGCGGGGAGCCCATAACTTGCCATTACAGCCAGCGCGGTGAACCGTATCACAAGTAACGGCAAGTTTTTGCGGAATGTCCCTTACAACCCGCCGCTGAAGGAGGATCGTAAGGGACATTCATTGTCAGTAGGCTATTTCTTAACAACTGGTATCCAGACTTCACTATAGTAATTTCCATTGCCGCAACTGCCATAAATCTCGATGTCCGGCCCATCTAATTTTTCGTATCCTGATTTCGGGAGCCATTCCGAATAGACCCGTTTCCACAAACTGCCTGTCATGGATCCGATCTGATCGTCCCCATGCTCCTCTGATGTGAAAATAGCCCATTTTTGAGCGGGAACCGCTACTCGTGTATACCCCTGTGGTTTACTCTGGCCTGTGACAAACGCAAATAGCATATAAGGAAATGTAGAATATCCGGTATCCCGATAATTCAGCGCTGCATGAATGGAGCACATTCCATTATAGGATTCACCCCGTTTACGGAAATCGGCGGCATCGAAAAGCTCCTCGTAAGCCCCGTTTGCATGGCATTCTTGCCAGAATTCTGGCACGCTCTTATAGGCTGTATCGCCAATAGAGGAAAAAATCTCTTCGATTCCAAAAATTTCAAATTGTTCTTTGTCCACAATGGTGTAACGCATTTCTTGATCTCCCCTTACCGATATGTGAAAGGAGATACGGGGATACGATCGGAGCATGACCCCTTGGTCGCGCGCCCGCGAGGGTGTGACTCCATGGATTTTATGAAATGCCCGGGTAAACGAATCATGGGATTCATAGCCGTATTTCATCGAGAGGTCGATTATTTTGATGTCACTATGCTGAAGGTCTAACGCCGCAAGCGTCAAACGTCTGCGCCTCACGTACTCCGATAGCGGGATGTCCATCATATAAGAGAACATCCTTTGGAAGTTGTATAGAGAGCAGCATGCAATCTTCGCGGCTTCTTCATAATCGAGGATGCCCGTAAGATGGTTCTCCATATAATCAACGGCATTGTTCAACCGTTCCAAAAATTCCATTCCCCGACCTCCTTTCCGAGTTTAGAATACCGTAACTGTAGGGAGAGGTCTCGACTATTAATGCCGTCTTTCTCTGATGCTTTCCGATTTCGTCTATTTATCATTCTTTGTATTGTCTGGCATGAATTTTGAAAAACTTGCCGTTACAGACGGTGCGGAGAACTGTATCACAAGTGACGCAAACTTTAACGAATATTGGGAGATCGGTGATTCGCTCCCCACTCGCATAGTTCTTCTAGAATAGGGAGCAGGGTTTTCGCTTTTTCTGTAAGTCGGTATTCCACTTTCGGCGGGATTTGGGGTATTCTTTCCGTTCCAGCATCCCATCCTGCTCCAGCTCCTTAAGCTGTGAACTGAGTGTTTTATACGTAATCGCCCCGATTTGTCTCTTCAGGTCGTTAAATCGAACCGGCTCGTTCTCCGCTAGCAAGTAAATAATGACCATCTTCCACTTGCCGCCAATGACGGACAGTGTATACCCGAAGGGAGTGTCTTGAAGCTGCTTCACCTTGCCCGTGTATACAGTCATACCCATGAGAACACTATCCTTTCTGGTAGTACCTATCAATAAAGTGCGTACTGTTTTTTTGATTGCCCACATCTTACAATAATCACACCATGAACGAAAGGAGAAGAACAATGAGATTAGCAAAAACATTTAATCACGGTGTTGCATGGGAGGAAGGGAGCGGCATATCCCAGGGGTACTCGATTAACGGCACGATCTATGTCTCGGGTCAATTCTCCCACGATATGCAGAGCACATTCATCGGTGCGGGAGACATCGAGGCGCAGACCAAGCAGACGCTTGACAATCTAGATCGCGTACTAGCGGGGTTCGGCGTCACGAGGTCAAACCTGGCTTATGTTGAGATTTACCTGACCAACGTGAAGGAGCATTTCGAGCCTTGCATCCGGTTGTTTAGAGAGTATATGGGGCAGCATCGTCCCGCCGGAAGTCTCATTGGCGTATCAGCGCTGGCGTTCCCCGAGCAGTTGATTGAGATCAGCGCTATCGCTCATACGAACTAACGAACGTACATGAGAAATAGAGCATACAGCAACCGCAGTAGAGACTGCATCCGGTCAGAAGCACCAATTCAAGAATCTGTAGAATTATCTGAACAGCAAGAACGGAGTAAAATGGTTGAAAAAGGCGCCTTATTAACAGGTGCCTTTTGGTTTCACCGTTAGCCCTGTTACGCTGAACCGTATCACAAATAGTGGTAAAGCGAAGGGTTGAGTTAAAGATTGAGGCAACGGTGCTAGATCTACTTATTTGAGTATAGATACACCATGACATGTTAAGTGATTGAAATAAATAATGCGAGACGATTATGACAGTAATAACAAAAGTTAGCCCAACCTTGCGGTTTGGGCTTTTGTTATACCCAATATGTAGACTAATCTAAACATTAGCTTCTGGGGAAACGTCAATAGCTAATGTTATTAACTGGTGTCTTTATCCAGCGAAGTGGTATAATCGTATAAAAATGATACTGAGGTGCGGTGAATGAGCAAAGAACTTATTGAAAGAGGTCGTAATAAAGTGGGTAATGGTCCCATGGAGCATCTATTTAAGAGATGGTATTTCGGAGAAAATATTAGAAATAGTAGGAGCCACAAAAGCAGAATACTTCGGAACAACAGAATTATTCTACTTTGAGAGAGACAAGGAGCTAAATCAGTTTAAATTTTACAAATATGAAAACTTTGAATTATTAGAATGTAGCTACGGTGCTGCAATAAACACTAGTGAGTACAAATTAGAACGAATTTTTATTTTTAGTGAGGAACCTGAGGAAGAGACAAAATATTATGTTACTGAAGTAATTAATTAATACGAGGAGGTCTTTTTGTGAAAAAACATTTGTTGTTAGAGAAAGCCTACATTTACCCACTAGAAAGAGACGAAGCTAATTTAAGTGATTATCTTTATGATACCGAAAAAGGCTATTGGCTTAATAAAGAAACTCAGGCCGCTTTTATTTTGGAGCCATCTGCACGCAAACCTAAAAGTAAGAAGTGTGATCGGGAGACGGGGGAAGATCAAAAGGGAGAGTAACCTATGAAAATTATCGAAGTGCTAATCATTTCAAATAGCCTGGATTTTGGTACTGATTACGTTTGTTTAGAGCTTGAAAAACGTAATGCTCAGTATTTGAGATTAAATAGGGATGACTTTGCTCGTTATGAGATAACTCTTGATGTGAATAAAGTGGAAATCCACATTAACATTGATGGAATTCAGTACATTATTTCGGAAGAGACGTTGCGTTCAGTATATTATAGAGCCCCGATTTACTTAAGAGATGTATACCAGTCTCAAATCGAGATGGATGTGCAATTGTATAGAACACAATGGACAGCATTTATTCGAAATCTAACAATACTTGAGACTGTAAAGTGGGTAAACAATCCAGCAGCAACCTTTATAGCTGAAAATAAGCTTCTACAATTAAAATATGCGAAAACTATTGGTTTTAGTTTGCCTGATACATATGTGGCAAACACAAATAAAATATCATTAACACCAGAGAGTCTATACATTGTAAAATCACTAGATACGGCAGTGCTAAGAGTGGATGGACAAGAGGCATTTATTTATTCAAATCTAGTTTCCACTGACGAAATAAAAAATGCATCCTTGGGGTTATCTCCTGTTGTAATTCAAAATTATATTGGTGCGTATAACAATAAAGTTGATGTAAGGGTGACTGTAATTGAAGAGAAAATCTTCTCGGTTCGGATTATAAAAAATGGGGCGGGCATTGAAGGAGATTGGAGAAGAGAAAAAGATGAAATTGAGTATGTAAGGTTCGAACTACCAGACGATGTGAAATCGAAATGTGTTGACATTGCGAAAAAGTTTGGATTATCCTTTGGAGCTATTGATTTAATTGAGTCAAATGGAGAGTTCTATTTTCTGGAGATAAACCCAACTGGAGAGTGGGCATGGCTTGTGGAGAGCGCTGAATTACCAATACATGAGGAAATATGTAAAACTCTTGTCGGGTATAGTTAAGGGGTTAATTTTCAACGTTTTTCCCTTTTTCGAAAACCTCTATTATAAAAGGGTAATGTTAAAAAAGAATGAGGATCTTGGAGAAGGAAAGCTTCCGTTATCCTATATGCAAGGCTATGAGAAGTTGACCATAGATGAAGTAGAAAAATTCCATTTAAAAACATTTGAATACAAAAAGCAATTTGAGGATAAGGCGAAAACAAGTCTATTCTCTATTACAATCTCCATAACGTTAATAGTGACTTTTATTGATTTGGTATTTAAGGTCGAGTATTTTAAATTAGTTGCAGTTCTCATGATTATAGTAGCCTTTACCAATTTACTACTAGCAGGTAAGATGGCATTTGATGTGATTGGAAATTTGAATATCTTTTATGAACTTGCCCCATCGGAGGTTCACCAAAAAAAGAAGGATAAGAAAGAGATTTTAGCATATTCAACTGAATACAATGTCAACTACAATACCATTAGAAATAATCATGTGTACTTATCTTATAAGAGCATAGTAGTTGCTTTAATCGCAATTGCATTCATTGGTATATTGTATATGAGTGGAAAGGCATTAGCTCCAGCAGCGACAGATAAGCAAGCAGAAATACTAATTCAAATTAATAATAGCTTGCAGCAAAACAATTTATCATTTGATTTATTGAATGTTTATTTAGAAGAGATAAATTCTACTCTTGTTAATAATAATGATGTACATGCCCAACTTAAAGATGTACTTAATAATATTAAGGAACAGATTTCGGATGGAACGTATAGGCAAGAAGAAATCCTTGAAAAGCTAATTATATTTTTGGAGAGTAATCCCACGGAAACCCATTCAAATAACGTTCCCCGTTAGGAGCCTAATAAATTTCAGATTGTCTTACTTGATTCCATCTGTTTTTAGTGAATTAATGACCTTTTTCAAAAATCTTCTGGTTTGGTCTGGATTCGCAATAGTGTTTGTAACAAATTTGCTATCAGCCCATGATGTTCTGCCCGCAGTACGTATGAGTAATTGCCCACCCTTAATTAAATAGTAATTCGTTGCACTATAATTTCTACCTCCACCGAGGGTATCAGTAACACTTTTCTCAAATCCTTCATTTAGATCTAAGAGTTTTTGTACGACATCTTTTGTAAATCTCATTATTAATTTCCCCTCCAATGAGTTGCTCATATTTATTAGCTTTCAGTCTAACACTTTATTTACTCAGTCTACAACTATATTTATCCAGACCAACACTTTATTCTCTTCTAACACTATGAGAAATCCCTTGAACTATTTAAGGGATTTTTCACTTTTTATAAAGGATATGGTTTGTGTTTTGTCGAATATGGAGATTTAGCAGTATGTACAATTGAATTTGTGGAAGTTATACAATTAGAGAGCGGAAATACTACGAAGTAAGGGGTAGAACTGATGACGGTGCCTGGACGTAATCCTGGATTATATGGAATAACAAACTCAAATAGAAGATGGAACGAACTATTTGGAAAGAACCAATTTAATAGTGCATTTCCAGTATCGTTGGCATGTTATATGCGGGATAATGGAATAAACCCAGTCTATGTTTATGTAAATGATCAACTAGGTGTAGAGACAAGGGAGATTTCATTTGATGAGGTTTTTAACACCACTCTTCCTAACGATCAACTGCGATTTGATTTCGAATCTCATTATACACCGTACCAAAGGTACGCTTATGATGAGATCGGAGGGATAGATCTGGTCGTAAAACATAACAACGAATGGTTGCGACCGCTTGAAATCAAGTTAACAGTGCTGCCCGATCTCCTTACAAGTGTAGAAGCAGAAGCGAATTGGGGTACTGAAATAGTAATTCGCCCAGCAACTACATCTTACTGCGCTCTGGGGATGTTTGACTCCTGCCAGGATGTTGTTGGAGAATTAAGAGATATGTTCGAACCAGTGTTATTCGATATTCGGGATTGGAATAATCACGTTGAAATCCTAAACAAAAAAGAAGACATACTAAATGTCCTTAACCAGTTCCAAAGGAATTACTGCAATAGACAGAAACCATTCTTAATGCAACCCATTTGGAAAACAGATGGAAAGAATTCAACCCTCCGTGACAATGCTTTTGACATTTTTATATGGAGTGATTTTGCTTTGTGTAGGACTTTTTTAGATAGATCGAACGCTGACCCGACAATTAGAAGAACAGCCCCTTCAATAACGAGACATATGAGAGGATCGGTAAGGTTAGCAAAAGCGTTTTACGATCTTTCAACTAGGGGCAGGGCGAACATAGAAGAAATATACACGAAGATGGCGTTCGGGCATCAGACTGACAAAGAGTTTTCACTAAATGGAAAAATGACTCGTGATTATATGGCATCACCTAGAAGGGTAACGCCAGCTTTATCGAAGGAAGTGCTTACAGAACTTATTATAAACGGTGGAGAAAAGATGCTAAGCCCAGAGAGACGATTTGACCAATCGATTTACTTTACGGCATCGCATCTTTTCGAGGAACAAGAAGAAGAAGAAAGAGGAGAATAATTCCTAATTGGAAACGTTATTAAATTCGCGAAAAAGTTTAACGCTGCGCTTTAATTGAGATTTGACAGTTACGCTTAAATTTCCAAATTCGGGATGTTGAGTGAGACTAAAAAGTAGTTCGGCATCTGTGACTTTTTTGTTTAGGTCAATATAGTTGCTTGCCCTTTTTATTCTCGATCTTACATCCCGAGCCGACTTGTCGGTAAAGCCCAGGCGCTCTTTTAACCATCGATCAAATTGTTGTTCATCCATTCGCAACCAACTCCTTATTTATTGAAAGTAATTCCTCCTCGTATTCGGATATTACCTCACCAACAAACCTTGCAAGATTTACGGGCACTGCATTACCGATCATTTGTTCTAAAGTTGTTTTATTTCCTACCCATATGAAATTCGGTGGGAATGTTTGAATTAACGAACGCTCATATGTGGATAATTCCCTCAATTGGTCATTTACAGGTGCCACATCGTTTGGATGACCTGTATAACCTTTAGGTACGGGACGATTGACTCCACGAATTGTTGGCGCTGGCTCATCAATAGAAAAAACACCACGGCGGCTGTAATTCCTTGGGTGGCGGTAGTAGTAATCAACACCTAGTTGATTACCTAAATAATCTCGGACTGTCATTGGGGTTGCTGATACTTTAGATTCGATTAATTCATCTAGGAACCCGTCATTTGAACCAAGTAACCCAATACAAAAAAATCTTTTCCGTTTTTGTGGAACACCGCATAGACTGGCATCCAATACCTTTTCCGTTAATCCGTATCCTGCTTCCTTAAAAATAGCTCTTGCTTGAGCGAAGGCACGGCTAGTTCTCGATCTATCAACATTCTCCATAACGAACCATTTAGGTTTAACCATTCGAATAATTTCTGCATAAGCATTCGTTAGGTTTGCCCTATCCCCTTCACTACGTTTGCCAGCATGGGAAAAATCTTGGCAAGGCGGTCCGCCTATAATCATCTCTGGACGGAAAGGAGTAATTAACTGCGCTGCTTCCTCGAAATTACTTAAGTCTTGCTCAAATATCGGGTGGTTAAAGTTCTCTGAATAACATTTAATTGCTTCGTTCCAGTATTCAAATGCGGCTACAACATCATGACCAGCTTGTCCGAAACCATTAGACATGCCTCCACACCCAGCAAATAAGTCAACGACTCTCATTTGATTCACCTCTTAACATTTTTTATAACATAAAAGACATGGGACGTCAACATTTTGACGTCCCATGTTGTGTTTGAGGAAATAAACATCCCCTCACAATCAAATTATAGAACATTTGTTCGTATATATCAAGAATGAAAAACGGCTGATGTTACGTCTTATCAGCCGCTAATTGAACATGAAGGAGATAATATGTCTGTTTAATTGTCATCCGTAGTGGCAGTATAATCGAGTTTTCAGAATATGCAACTTTTATTTCTCAGTAGCTCTCTTGTACAGTTCATTGATAAGTTGTCGCTCCGATTGCTCGTTGGCAGCCTCTTTATACAGCCCTCTTCTACGTTCAATTTCCCCGATATTCGGATAAAGCTTTCCTTCACGAGATTTTAAGTATCCCTGTCGTTTGTTATATATGAACCAATCATCATCGTTTATCTTCTCTTTACGTGGCGTGACCAATTGCTTAATTGCTTGAACAGCGTTGCCGACAGGGCCGAAGGGCATGTGCTCCTTCCCTCGGTCATGGTAATCAAGCAAAACATCATAAGAACTGTCATCCGAAAAGAGTTGACAGTGCTCAACTGCCTTTTTATTCATCCGTTTCTGTTCCTCAATCGCCCATATTATTGCTGTGTACTCTCCTGAATCCAGATCGCCGTACAAAACTAGCAGCAAACTCATGTACATTGTTGATTCCTCAATGAATGCGTTCACGAATTTCAAAAAACTAATCACTTCGCGGTAGCTCTTTTGATTGTCCAAAGTAAAGTTACGAATCCTGCCGATCTGTTTCTCCAAGTCTACAAGGAAGTCAAAAATAAAAGCAGCTGCTTTCTGTTCAATGTCAGCTAGTTCCTGCAGCCTGTGATGCCATTCGGCGGCTTTTTTATTCTTTTCTCGATCCTGATTGGGGTCGAGCTCCACATAGTGTCCTTTATCAAAGTCGTACATGAAGTGGAAATCTGTATTAACGGTGTCTATGTCTGAGCGGAATCGGAAATCAGATGATTTTCGGCTTCGCTTCCCATAAATCATCGTCACATTGACCAATCCAAGTCCAAATCGATTAACTTCGTAATCGACATATTTATGATAACCCCAAGGAAACATGAGATTTCCGACCATGGCCTGGTCGTCCCATACGGGCAATACAATACGATTTTGTTCTAAGTATGCGCCTGTTAAGGGCTTCAACATGTCAGCGGAAAATTCTTTCACTCGCTGAAAGTCAGTGTGTACAGCCGCATGGTCAATTTGTAATTCAGGAATTGCTCGTGCTAGCTCTACCCACTCAGAAAGTTTAGACATTCCAAATCACCTCCATGTTTGCTTATATCGCAGAATTATTTTTTTGCAATTTTTTCACACCCGAATAAAAATGCGCGCTATGATTTCGGAATCAAAACCACATCGTTGCTGATTGACAGCGCGGACCTACTCGGCGCGAGCTAGAGTTGATAAAAGAAACTAAAATTGAAAGGAGTTGCATTGAAGGTGCAACACATGATGAAGCAGGATGAACAAGTAACACGGATGAAACGGATTAACGTCGTCAGTCTGCAAATATGCAAAGAAACGACATTCCCTTATTCCATAAATACCATTCGGAATCCGAGGGATGTATATCAATTATTGAAAATGTTCTTAGGACGAGAAGACAGAGAAAAAATAGTGCTTCTGTGCCTCGACACAAAGAACAAAATCACAGCCATACAAGTGATTGCAATCGGTTCGCTGAACGCGGCAATTATCCATCCGCGCGAAGTAATGAAGCTTGCGGTATTAAGTAATTCCGCCAGCATCATCATTAGCCACTGCCATCCGTCGGGAGATCCTACCCCTTCGCCAGAGGATATACAAATCACCGATAGATTGAAAAAAGTGGGGGAACTGTTGGGCATTGAGCTGCTCGATCACGTCATAGTTGGGGAAGACAATCATTTTAGCTTGAAGGAGAACGGCATGATGTAAAGGTTTAATGTCCTTGATTAATTTGCGCAAGGTCCGACCACTGCCGCGGACTAGAAATATGAGTGCAGTACCGTTTGTTTGCAATGGTTTCGATTGTTTCGGAACCATTGCATTGTCAGCGAGAACGCGCTGGCAATCGCAATATGAGCAAGCGCTCTAGGCAATGCTGCCGCACATCGGCTGGATTGCGTGGAGATAAGTCTTGCGAATGGACTCAGAGGATGCGCAAGAATGTTTAGTCGGGAGGTTCAGTCTGATTTTTTGTGGGAACAAAAAGTCGGACTGAACCATCCCGACAGGGGACGGGAAATCCTCTTTTTAAGCATACCTAATTAACCTAGGGGTTGATAAGGCGGTGTGCTGAAAAATGAGAAAATAAGCCGATTACGGAGGTGAGAAAATGAGCATCGACATCAATATAAGCAAAATTGAGCAAGTTTTTTACCGTGCAAAGCAAAATGGCCTAACCTTCGGCGATCACGCTAAAAAGAAGCGTCTCTCTGATCGGACCGTACAAACCTATTGCGATGTGGTGAAAGCGTACGCCAATTATCTTCATCGGGAACATGGCATTGATATTATTAAAGCTAAGCCTAAGCACGCATATGATTACATCAAGGAGCGGATTGAGAAGTTTCATAAAGGTCAAGCATCCGCATTCAGCCTTCGACGTTTTGCGCATGCCATTCATGCTTTTCGTGAGGCAAGCCAGAAAACAGGGGTTTTCAAAGGAAAAGTGAAGATTGGAGACAAGCGGGAGATTCTTCAAATGCTTACGGATAACAATGTGTTTAGAAAGAGCGCTGATTCAAAAACGCTGAAAGCCAATCATGCTGATTATCTGGAAGTGCAGCGGGAGATAATTAATTCCCGATCACCTAACGCTTCAACTACGGCCCAAATCCATCAGATTCAAAGATATTTAGGGGCCCGCATCCACGAAGCAGTCAAAATGAAGGTCAACGATCTGGTGTTCGGGAAAGGCATAGTGACGGTTACGATTAAAGGTAAGGGCGGACTTGTTAGACATGTAACAACCGATCATGGACCAACAATTGAGCTCTTACAGAGCCAAGCAAGGGGGAAAAAGAACGGTACCCCCTTGTTCTCGATTATAAACAAATTGGGGCAAGATAAGTCACTTCGCAGTTCAGTTAAGGCAATGAAGGATAACATTCGATCTGCTGCAAAACGCGCTGGCGTAGATCGGGAAGGGAAAACCTACACTTCTCATTCGGCTAGAAAGGCATTCGCACAAGCGGAAATGGATCGATATTCCGTTTGGAACGTGTCTCAATTGAAAAGTGAGGTTGGAAAACGAATTGCTGCCGATCCATCGTTGAAAACAAAGTACGATAAGACGCTGCACAACATTCGCGCCAAAATATCTGACTGCTCTCCGAATAAAAGTCGAGACTTGAGCCATAAGGAGCTTTGCCAATGGCTTGTTTCAACAGCTCTAGGGCATGGTCGCAATGATGTAATTCGTTATTACTGCAATTACCCAATGAAAAGAAAGTAACGAAAGGTTGTAAAATCTTTTGAAGGAGACCCTTGATAAATTCAGAAATCATATGTTAGAAAGTATATACAGCGGGAAAGATACAGAACTTTGTGGATGATAAAATGAATGACCAAGGATGACAAATCTTTCTCTCCTTAAAAATAGGAGGGGTTTGTCGTGACGAAAAAGAAAAAACCAGAGTTTGAAAGGGTTGTTGATTTCGAAACAGGTGAGTTCAAGGACTATGCCAAGATTGAAATGGACGAGGATACCCTTATCACGATCGAGAGCAAAGAGGAGAAGAGGAAGAAAGCTGAGGAAGTGCTAAAGCAACAATACAGGATGCGTGCAAGAAGAATAGAGCAGTTTGCTCAAGCAATGCCGCGCTACGAAAACGATGTCATTGGAACGTATCCAGCAAGGATGCTGGAATGCCTAATCAGAACGTTGCCGTTTATCAACTACAACTCAGGGAAATTCAATGAACAGAATATTATTAAGAATCAGGGGAAGGCAGCGACGGTATCCGCTTTGGCCAATCTGTGGAAAGTGACAAGGCCAACTGCGACTAAATACATAAAGAGATTCATAAAGGACGGAATTTGGAGTCCTGTGAAACTGAGCAAAGTCAACGGAAGTGTCTTCCAGTTCAAAAATGATGTGTTCTTGAAGGGTAAGAAAGGTAACAAGGAGTTTTTCAGTAAAAAAGTGGTACTAAAATCATTGGGTGACATGATTCGAACCGCCGATCAAGAAGTCGATAGAATTTTGAATAAACCATACACAAGGGAAGAGCGACTTTACAAAGAACAACTCTCCTCCTTCCATCCGCTTGCTCTGTTCGGCGCTCTACTGACAAAGACGCATTTCAAGTCATTCTTCCTGGTCAATAACTCAACAGATGAAATCATTTCCGATGAAGAGACGGTATCTGAGGTGATTGGATCAAGTCATAAGAGACGACGATTTCGATTTATGAAAAAGTATGAAATGTGGAATTTGTACGAGGGGAAGAAAACCAAAAGCCTAAGCGGTGACCGTAAGTTGGAGTTGGAGGCCTGTTTGTACGTATTAACTCGAATTAAAGCACTAGGAACTTGGAAGACAGGAAAGAGCGAATATATTATTATGAATCCTTCACTGGTGTATGTTTCACCAAATATGAAATGCGATGATGAGTGGAGAAAGGTGATTGGCAGCCTATTCTGCTTGCCCAATATTATGGAGAAGGAAAGTGATCCAGATAACTTGGAACAAGAGCGGGAGTTTAAAGAGTTGATTGAATTTTTATCTGATCGACATGAGGGGGACGGCGAACATAGTTGTGAGATGGACCATTTATCGTAATTCAGGGAGTTAAGGGGGAAAATGCGTCCAATCATTGGGCGCATTTTCTATCAACAAAACTACGCAGATTTTTTTACAACGGCCAAATTTTTACGGCGATCTGCAAAACTACGGAGATTTCTTTACATCGAAAATCTTGCCAAGTCCAGTAATATCAACGGGTCGGACCAGTCCAGCATATTATAAATCATTGTTTGTCTTTGTTGTTCTTTTCAGAGGTGCAAAGAAGATAACCTTAAAACTGAATTGTTAAAAAATCAAGTAATTCTCTTTTTCCTTCGTTCCAGGGAAAACTCAACGTATTCCTTAATAAAAGCCTTTTCGTCCTTGGACAAATCCTCGAAACGGCAATCTGATTGCCACAAATCGTCAAAAAAATAAGGTGTATGTTCCTCCTTAAAGCTCACTAGGAACTGACCTTGACCCGTAACTAACCAATCCAGCGAAACCCCGAGTTCCTCTGATATTGCAACAAGCGCATTTGCGCCAGGCGCACTCTTGCCGCGAGACCAATCCCCCATGTTACCCGTTGAAATCCCTAATTTCTTCGCAAAGTCAACTTTGGTGATTTTTTTTGACTTTAAGATTTGCTCTATACGGCCAGCAATTGCTTGTCCAAGTGGGTTTTTGACCTCTTCGTTCTCATTTGGTGATTTCGTCATGTAGCTCACCCTTTTCAACATAATACAAAACATACTTAAATGCGTATATTTGAATTGACAACATACTTAAATGCGCCATACAATGGGCTTAGGCAATTAGATTGCCACTTGAAATTATAGCATATCTAGGAACAAGGAGGCGACGCATTTGAGTCGTAAAAGGCCAATCAGCAAATTCGGTTGGGACATCAAGAAACGATTGGCGGAACTAGAAATCGATCAAAAGGAGTTTTGCCATCGATATAACATACCCGAATACAGATTATCGAATTTAATAAGTGGTTCAAGGAAAGCGGAACGATACCGCAAGCAAGTTGCAGTATTACTCGGCATTGATTGTGATACGGATGAATAATTATTGGAGGTTATTATGAAAAACGCACTCTTAGCCTTATTTCTAGTAGCAGTCTTTGTAGTAAGTGGTTGCACTGGTGATTCAAGTAAATCAGTAGAAACAGACAAAGATAAAATTGAGCATCAATCAACAGCGAATGCTCCAGCAGCGACAGTTGACTCAAACAGTGAAGAAGCGACTGAAAAACAGCTTGAGATTCTCGATCATATTAAACAGTATGGCGAGGATGGCTTTACGTCTAGCGGTCTCACCGATATAGCAAATCTTTCAGTTCAGAAAAAAGACAACGTAGTTTACGCGATTCACAGAGGGGAAAATCGTCAAGGATTCCCTTCACATTTCTATCTTTCAATCGCAATAAATGGAAAGTGGACGGTTAAAGATAAGTTGCTCCTAGATGTGGAGAAAACTGGCGACGATGGTTCTTACTATGGTTCGTCAGTAGTTGTTGGGAATAGCCTTTACCACGGTAGATGGAAGAATGACGAAAAAGATGCCTCGATAATAAATCGTTTTGTTCAACTTGAGAAATTTAATGATAATGGCGACATTACAAGCTCTGAACTTTTATGCGAGAATTGTAGCATTTACGGTTCTATTTCCACCTCTAAGGGACAAAGTGCAGTAATTGATCAAAACATTGTTGTTGGGGATGAAGAGAAGCGGCAAAGGAATATGTATTTTGAGAATACACTTGAACCGATAGCTTTGGATCGTTTTGTCTCCTTAGAGTCAGTTGCTGTGGATGTGCAAATTCATGCCGACCTTGATAAAAACCTTATGTATTATAGCTACCATAACAAGAATCGGCCATTGAGTGCATTTGAGCCAGCAATGCAATATGACCTTACCGCAGGAAAACCTGTCTACAATGAAGACGGTCAGGATCTAGCCACTGAGGGAAATGGAGGATTCTTTATTGGAGCCAGTAATGGGGTACATATCCTCAGTTTATCCGATCCAGATAGAACCCAATCTATTTACTTAGGCTTGTACGATGATAAGTACAATCTTCAGTCGGCACGCATCGGTATACCGCTTACGGTATATAAAGGTCGATTATTTACAGATAGTATTAATGTTACGGAGACCGAAGACGAAATTCATATTTGGCATATAAATGAATTTAGGGACTCTACATCGCTTGAATTAGTTAAGATACAGAAACAAAAATAATATACCTGAAGGTGAACAAGGATGACTCTCAAAATCAGGGAAGTTGGAGGCAAAGCGCGCGGCGTAACCAAATGCAGGGAATGCGGACACACAATCTGGGCAGATCAAAGGTCCTGTGACTACTGTGGTTGTAGCAACCCTGGGGCGTAATATAGGTCACAAAAACATGGCAACACCGCAAGTCAGAAGGGGGAGGGACTGAGATTTGAATAATCAAGCGGAATTGCAGAAACAGCTTCTGAACGAAATCGAATTTGCGCATGATTGTTTTCAGACAATGCAAAGGGCAAGGCAGCAACGTTCACATTTGGAGTCTCAAAAGACTAGACATGATAAGTTCCTTGCATCTCTCAACGATCAATTGGATAAACGGCCACTTGTGTACTTCTTCATTTGCTTAGTCATAGGGATTTTATTCATCGTTTTGTTTGGGGCAGGATTGTTAACTTTGATTATCGGATTAGGGGTAATCGGATTTGGGGTAATCAAATACGGTTTACGTTCCTATAAAGGTCTAGTCAATCGAGCCGACATATTGAATGAACAGGATGAGCAAAAAAGAGTGATAAAGCTTTACAAGGCACAAATAGATGAGGCTTCATCGACAGAAGCTTCAATCCGAGAAGAAGTGCGGACCAAGTGCGACATTCCCATCGGCTATGTTTATCCAGAAGCGTTAAGAAGGTTCGAATCATACGTACGTAATTATGAGGCATTTACAGTTGACCACTGTATTTCACTATATGAAGACGGTAAGCATGAAGGATACGAATCGAGTGTTGCCGAGAATCGTAGAAATGAAGAAATTCAAGAACGGAAACTGAATCAGGAACATAGGGAGAGAGTAGAGAAACAATTAAAGAAAGCTAATGATGAACTAAAAGAGGAAGTCAGTAAACTGAGAGACCAAGTTCATCGCCGCTATTAGTTAATACCGCAAAATCAAGGATGAAAATGAAAAAACTATTGACTGCGATGAAAAGGCTTGATATATTGATAAAGCACTATTTTAACCGAATAATTCAAAGGCGTACTGGATCGCATACCTACGATCAGTGCGCCTTTATTCATTGGTGCGTGATCTCGGTTTCCGTGATCCCGCGCTTTTTTTGTGCGGCTGTTCTTTGACAAAAGAATAGCCTCCCAGCAACTGCTGGGGACCCCTTACCCGCAGGGGAGTTAGATACTGGCATTATCATTTGTCGGTGCGGTACTTGATGCACTCGGTGCATGGAGGAATGCAGGAACGTCTCAAAGGTACACCTTTTAGGAGGACATATTGGTGAACGGCAGAATCTAGGTTTATGAGGTCTCAAAGGCCTGTCTCAAAACTTGGAGGTGGAGATAAATGATTTATGGGTATGCGAGGGTGTCGGCAGCTGACCAAAATTTAGATACGCAAGTCGACGAATTAGTAAAGTACGGCTGCGATCAAATTATCACCGAAAAAGTTACTGGGGTTGCAGAAGATAAGAAGCTTAATGATGTAGTCGAAATGATGAAGCAGGGAGATACACTTGTCGCCATAAGAATGGACAGGCTCGGTCGTTCCACACGCCAGTTGATTGAACTAGCTGAGGCAATGGATACACAACGTAAGAACCTTGTCATTCTAAACTTGAATATAGACACTAGAACACCGACAGGCAAGTTTTTTCTTACCATTATGGCGGCGTTTGCAGAGCTTGAAAGGACAACCAATAAGGAAAAGCAAATGAGAGGGATTGCGTTAGCAAAAAGCAAAGGTAAACATCTCGGAAGGCCAAGGAAGTTTAACTTAGAAGCGCTGAATCATGCAATGCAATTGTATCAATCCAAGAAGTATACTGTGAAAGAGATATGTCAAATCACGAACATATCGAAGGCTACGTTCTACCGCCGTCTGGGACAAATAAATCAAAAATAAAAAAGTTTCGATAATGGGTGTAACCTTTCGGCTAGTTAATCGTCATACTATGTGGTTTTGAAAATATCTCTAGACTTCGCAACTTTTTCGAAATTCATGCGTTTAATACGCAGAAGGCCACGGGGGATATCTCTACCTGAGATTAAACTGCATATGAGCCCACAAGGCATCTGTTCATTTGTGACGGATGCTTTTCCTATACCCGTAAGGGTTATGGTGGTTCCAAACTGGAGCCGCCATTTTTAATGCCCAAAATCTAAAAGTGAATTATTAGGGGGAAAACTCAATGGCGAAAGCTACTTATGCACAACAAAAAATCTATGAAGAAGTGTACGATATTTGCAGATTAATGACATCCCCGAGATTTCCAAAATCCTTTAAGTGGATGGACACAGTAATTGAATATCTTGTAGAAGGTACTGAGACCGAAGATGGGGTGTTAAAAGACAACTACTGGAAGGCGACTGATCGACTGGGAAGGGAATATTGGATGGGGTTTCCTCACCAAGCGGCAGTAGGTATCGTTAGTCTTTGTGAGGGATTGCCATTAGGTAGAGTAACAGAACCCATGGACCTTTAAATAATCACCGCCAATTGGCGCCTACTCCCTGAGGCGCCTTTCTTATGCCCAAAACAATCAATTAGGGGGATTTATATGAAACTTGAAGTAAACACAATTGTAGCAAAAGAAATGTTCAAGGTGAGCCCTAATCCGAAGGGAATTCCACCGTACTTTTATCACATCACAAACAGAAGAGCGCTCTCTTCAATCATGAAAGATGGCATTCGACCACACGAATTCTTCGGAGAAGTATACTTTTGCGAAACCGCTAAAGATGCATGTATGTTCGCAAAGACCTACCGATCGCACCTTATTACGGTAGATACAAGCAAGTTAGATCAAAATTTTATCCGAATCTCGTTGGATCATAACCGTAAGGTGTTTGAAATGGAATGCTACCGTTATTTTAAGACAGTACCAGTCGAGGCCATTGTGAGAACTGAGGAAATTCTGCAAAAGCCATTCAGTTTGAAAAATGCCTTAGATATCGCCTTGTAGATGTTCGTATGTTCGAAAAAAACCAACTCAAAGCCGACTTTCCTGTTATTATTTCGACAGTTTATAAAGGTTTCAAGACCAGCGACGCGAGTCAGTGGTTACAGAGGACATTATGGCATATCAGGTTGCTGGACTCTAGCAACTGTCGAAAGGTAAACATGGAGGGATTAACAATGTACTTTGTTAACAGAGAACATGAAGTGAACTTTAATGAATTGCTGTCAAGATATCCGATTGGCAGAACCGATTCGCAGTATCGTGCGGGGTTTTATGTAGTAGCTCATCCGATTGTTTACGACTGCTGCAACATGGACCCAGCGAGCGATGGCCATGGTCCATTCGACTGGTACTTTGCAGAGAATGGAGAGCTCAGCGAAGTATTTGCAGGACTATCATATGGCTTTCAATGCATTGTTAAAGCAGGCTTGAATATGTACAATAATCAACCAGATTTTTCCCTTTATTTAGCACTAGGGAACTGGGATGATGAGTTGTTCAGTGTGTTTGTAGAAGCTTGCGAAATTCGCCGTGGCAACAGAAAATACAGAAAGTAAAGGGAGATAGAAAAAATGAGTGGTAAACAGACAAGCAATTCACTCGAAAATTACGAACTGCTCGTAAAAACGCAAGAAGAAGTGAAGAAGCAGGAGTTATATTCCGTGCTAGCTGCACTTATCAAGAATTATGCAGCGTCGAAGCAAAATACTTAAATGTAGTGCTTGAACTGAGGTTGTTACATGCTACATTGTCAAGACTTTACATGGAGTGGCGGTCATGATAGGCTACCCAGCCATGCGAAACCCTTGTGGCTTCGCTCTTCCGTAAGGAATCATGACCGCAGAGGCTTCATGTCAAGTCTTGAATCACATACAACATAATTTCCATGCTACGCAATAACGGCAGATAAAAAATGATATTGGAGGAATTGAATATGAAGAAGATTAGGGCAGCATTATATTCGAGGGTTTCGACAGATGAGCAGCGTCGAGAGGGTTATTCACTCACCGCACAAGTTGAAATACTGGAACAATATTGTCAAAGGAACAACATTGAGGTCTATGACTTATATGAGGATGGAGGTTATTCAGGCAAGGATTTTAATCGCCCTGGAATACAAAGGCTGCTTCGGGATTTAAGGGAGGACAAGTTTGATGTAGTGTTAGCAATTGCAGTAGATCGTATTTCCCGAAATAATCTTGATGTTCTAACATTTATTGATCGTGAACTGCATCCAAAAGGAAAGAAACTTCTTATCAGTACATGCGATATTGATAGTTCAACTGAAACAGGCAAAATGTTCATATCGCTTCTAGGGACATTTGCAGAGTACGAACGCAGGTTAATTGTTGGACGGGTTAAAAATGGTATGGAAAAACGGGCCGAGGAAGGGGATTGGAACGGCGGTCAGATGCTGGGTTACAATACACTCAATAAAAAACTTGTTGTGGACGAAGAGGAAGCCGCATTAGTCAAAGAGATTTTTGAGTTACGATCCCAAGGGAAAGGCTATAAAACGATTGCCAACCAACTTAATAAACGAGGAAAGAAAACGAAGATGAAGGCTCCCTTCAGCACTAATAGTATTAAAACCATTCTTGAGAATGAAAAATACGTTGGTAACATGACATGGGGCAAGCAAAGAGATTGGAGTGAAAAGCGCAGGAAAGGGACGGCTATTCCAACAATGGTTGATGGAAAGCATGAAGCGATCATTGATAGGGAATTGTGGCAAAAGGTTCAGGCTGTTAAAAAGGCAAAAGAAGAGTCAAACGTAAGTCAGAGCAATTTCAAAGGGGAATTTATCCTATCGGGCCTTTTACGCTGTCCGATGTGCGGAGCTGGTACTGTCATGAGTAAGAAGAAGAAACGGGATGGATTAGGGTACCACTTGTACTATATGTGTCAGAATTTCCACTCTAAAGGAAGCACTGTTTGCAAATCTAACTTGATGAAGAAAGAAATGATTGAGGACCAAATAATCAAGGCAATTCAGTTAATCTTGGGCAGTGAATATGTAGTTGATGAAGTGCTAGGTAAACTCAACAAAGATCAAGATGGCAGCATAACCGATTTAAGTCATGACTTGAATATTCAAATGATGAAAATGAAGGAGCTCCTTGACCGTCGCAAGATATTAGATACCGATTACTACAAAGGGGAAATCAAAGTACAGACATATGACCGATTGTCAGGGAACCTAGATGAGGAGATTTTTGAACTTGAAACAGTGATTAAGGGTATTGAGCGGGAGATCGGGAAGTCGCAGACAGCAATCAATATCAATAAAGAGATAATTATTGAGGCATTGAAGAATTTTGACGACCTGTTTGAAGTTGCAAGCAATGAAGAGAAACGGAAATTGATGCGGTCCATTATTAAGGAAATTCATGTGGAGCCCGATAGGAAGAAAGTAAAGGATATCGTCTTCTGGTTTACGGAAGGCGATGCTCCTTTGCAGTCCGCTTTACCAGTCAGTGAGGTGGGGAGAACCGTATCATAAGTAAGTCATAAGTGATTGAAACCCTACAATACCAAAACGAGAACCGTTCGCACATTGCGAAAAGTTCTCGTTAGGTAACTCTATAAGTAAAAACAAAAAATAATATTATTGTAAAGTTCCTAATCATAGTTTGATTTATTAATTAAATAAAATCCCATATCTATTTCCCTCCGAAATTTATCCTTTTTATTTTACTTTTCCACTTAGTTTGTACAAAATATACTGATTTAGACTTACACCTTCACGCTCAGCGTTATCAATTAAATCCCTGTGTAAAGTCTTTGGCATTCTAAGCATAATATTCCCACTTGGAAGTTCTTTAGGTTCGGGGATGGGATCGCCGAAATCAAGTTTAATTTCAATGTGGTCTTTTTTTACTTCTTCAAGGTTTTTGATTAATTCTTCAACGGTATCGGCTGTGCTCTGACAACCCTCCAACTCAATATATTTTCCGTGGTAGTAATTTCCCGTACTGTCCGATACATGTCTGATAACCATCGTATACTCTAATCCCAAGTAGTACTCAAGATTTTTTTCCATTAAACCCCTCACCCGCACCCTCCTTAATATCGATTCACCAATTAGATCAAATTTTTCTCTCTGCACACTGTAATTAAATGTAGTCAGGAAAGGGGAATCTTATTCCCCAATCCTGATCAAAATATCTTCCACGTACGCCCGCTTGATAGTGGGCTTATCCTCCTTTACCGTTATTAGCGCCCCCTCAGAATTTCGAAAATGACGATGAGAACCATTGGTTCGAACCAACTGGTAACCGAAGTGTTCCAACACCTTTACGGCTTCTGGATATCTGATGTTATGTGGTTGGTTCTTCATCTTCAGTACCAGTTTATCTACCCTCGACACACGGGATACACCTCCACAACGTAATACCGTATGCGATATCAAGATGTAAACTTATGATATCGCATATAGTATCATTTTGCAAGTATTTGCCATTTCGCCTGTGGTACGGAGAACCGTCCACAAGTGATGGTAAAGGAAAGGTTTGCGGTAACAATCCCATTTAGGATTAGGACGCCAACCTTCTGCAGCATGTCGTGGTAATTATGGGACGTGTACTGGAATCCTTGGTCGTAAGAACAAATTTTTTATTTACGCAGACTCATGCGTGATGAGATCGGCTTATTTGCTTTGAAATGGCGATTTAAGAAATTATCCAAGCAAAACTTTTTTTGATTTTGACATATAGCTGACAAATTAGACAAGTAGGATGCGATTAGTGAATGAAAAATAGAAGGGTTCTGATCGATAGGAGGAAGGTTATGTCGAACTTAACGCTGTTGGAATCGGATCTTCAAATTGTTTCAATCGACACAGAAGACATCCCCGGAGTCGTGGAGTTGTTAAGAGCAAATGGTATGAATTACGGCTCAGTAGAATTCTACCGGGAATATTTTTACAAAGTGCAGATGGATCGCCGAATGGTCGGTTGCGTGGCTGTTATACCGAGAACCGGGTTTTCCGAGATTAAATCGCTGCTGGTCGACCAGGAATATCGGTCCTTCAAAGTGTTCAACAAAATCAGCGACTTCGTCACGTTGAAATCGTTGGAACACGACCGACCGTGCGTAGTGGTTAAGGTTAGCAAACATAATCCGGCCGTCCTTCTGTACCGCAGAAAGAGATTCAAGCCGTTAACCGTAAGCGAGTATCCGGAAATCTACGGATCTCTGAAGCAAGACTGCGTCGCGTGTCATGCGATTGTGAAAAATATTTGCAACCCGACGTATCTCGTCATCGATACAAGAAAAACGCCTTACGACATTGAGGAATGGAAAAATAAAGTGGAGGCGGGGACGGAATGAGAACGGAAATGAATCTGCTGCAAGCCTTGGAAGAAGCTCTGAATCAAAGCGCATTGGTGCAAACATGCCTCGTGGTAGGACAAGATCGGCCATATTACGCCGCGCTGATCGTGCCTGATCTCAATGAACTAAGCAGGCTGGTCGCAGAGCAGGAAGAGCCGTCTTCGATGCCGTCGCTTTCTGCCAGAATCACGCTATATCATCTCGAGGTGAGAAGGTACTTCTGCGATGTCATTCACGCTATCAATGAACAAGTCCCCGGTGACAAGAAGATTGAGAGGTTCGCGCTGGTTACGAAGGATTCACAACCGCAGACGCAGGGATCCATGGAAGAGCATGAGCAATTCCGCCGCAATCTTTACGCCCGGAATCAGGAAATCGTTGAATCCTTCTATCAAGAAATCCCCCCGGGTATCGGATAAATCCATACATATGAGGAGTGTAAATGACGGAAACCATGATAACTCACGAGCAGATCGATAGAATCGTCTACGCGGCCACACTGGCTCCATCGCCGCACAATGTCCAGGCCTGGAGATTCCGTTATAACGGCAAGGAACTCGAGCTGCTGCGGGACCCTTCCCGTCAAATTCTCAAAGAATTGGATCCAACGGAGAAGGAAGGCACGATTGCACAGGGAGCGTTGTTTGAGAATTTAGTCCTGGCTGCCAGGCAGGAAGGCTTTGCCGCCTATGCGGATTGGTACCCCGAAGGGGAAGATCGGAATTTGACCGCCTTGATCCGGTTTGATCGTCAGTACAATCTCGAGCCGTCGGAGCTTTATCCCTATATCGAGAAACGCACGGTTAATCGGTCTAAATACCAGCGGAAGCCCGTACCGCCCGCTATCATGACAGAGCTGCAAGAAATCGCAAAGCGGGATGGCTTCGAGCTCATTGTGGCAACCGATCCGAGCCAAATCAAGGAGATAGCTCGCCTGGCCGGCGAAGCCGGCCGGTTCAAGTTTAGCCATGAAGCCACTCATCGGGAGCTTTACGAGTATTTGCGATTTACTTCGGAAGAAACGGCTGTCAAACGGGACGGGTTGCCCCTGGAGCAATTCTTCATTCCGCCTCTGGCGGCAAGGCTTGGCAAGTTAGCGATGAAATGGCCCATCATGCGGGTTCTCAACAAGATCGGTTACCAACGTGCGCTGGCCAGCACCCAGGAGACAGAGCTCGTGCGAAGCGCTCCGGCGGTATGCTTACTGGTGTCGAGAACCGGCCGCCGTACGGATTATTTGAACGGCGGAAGATTGGTACAACGCCTGGCGCTTACCGCGACGAAACATCAGCTTTCGCTGCATCCTCACAGCGCAATAGCAGATGTTATTTTTGCTCAGGAGGCCGGTTGTCATACGGCACTGCCTGACAAATGGCGAAATATGATCGAGCAATTCCCCGGGCGGATTCGCGAGCTATTTGCGCTGGAGGGTGAAGCGCATGTCGTTCACTTGTTCCGTATGGGTTACCCCGGTAGAACGCTAGCGCGGAGAAGCATGCGAAGAAATCTGGAGGATGTGCTGGACATCGTCGAATCACCCGAGCTTCTTCCCGATGAGGGCCAGCTGTATCGGGAATTCACCGTACGCAACTTCCCTTTTATTGGCGAGAACGATCAAGAGAAGCTGAGAAAAGGACGAATCGGGGTTGCCGGCTGCGGCAGCATTGGAGGGGCCTCGCTTGAAATTCTTGCCCGTATGGGAGCAGAACGATTCCTGCTTGCCGAGCCGGATGCCTATGAGCTGAACAACCTCAATCGGCAGCATGCCACTCGTCAGGACATCGGAACCCATAAGGCTGAAGTATTGTTAAGCCGGATGCGCGCAATCAACCCTGGAATAAAGGGTTATATTCTGCCAAGCGGCGTTACGGAGCAGAATGTCCAATATTTCGTCGGGTCCTGCGAAGTGATCTTGGACGGTGTTGACGTTACTGAGCCAAGCGCGCTTCAGGCCAAGGTTCTGCTCCACCAGGAGGCTTGGAGACAGCGGCGGCCGGTGATTTCCGGCTATGATATCGCCGGCACGCAGCTTGTGCGGATCTATGATTACCGCCGGGGTAAGCTATTGCCGCTTCATGGGAGATTCGACGGGATTGACCTTGCGGCTTTGACTCCGCTCGCGTTCTTGTCGAAAGTGATTGCTCCGCTTCATTTGCCGATTGAAATGCTGCCGGTGCTGGAGTCGATGATTCGCGGCAAGCAGAAGAGTATACCGCAGATGGGTCCGACGGCAGAGCTGTATGGTGTGCTGAGCTCTTGGGCAGCCCTTGACCTGCTCGTTGGTCGTCCAGTGCGCGAAAAGGTGTTGGTAGATATCCCCGGTTTGCTTCGGCCGTCACGCCTTACGTCAAAGTTGGCGTTAAAGCGGATATGGGGGATTGTGAAGCTCAAACGCCTGCTCCAACAAGAAACCAGGAAAAAGGGGATGCAGCAACATCGAAGCTTATGACGTAATCGTGATTGGCGCCGGGCAAGCGGGTCTGGCAATGGGCTATTATTTGCGGCAGACCGAGCTTTCCTATGTCATTCTCGGTAAGGAGGAGCGAGTCGGCGACGTCTGGAGAAATCGCTATGATTCTCTGGTTCTGTTTACACCGAGGTGGTTCAGCGCCTTGCCCGGAATGACAATGAAGGGCGATCCCGATGGATTTGCCGGCAAGTTTGAAGCGGCCGATTATTTGGCGGAATACGCCGTTCGATATCACCTGCCGGTCCGGTTGGAGACGGAAGTCAAGTCTCTCTACAAACAAGGCGGCGAATTCATCGTCATTACCAGCAGCGGAGAATATTCCGCGAAGCATGTCGTCGTAGCTTCCGGTCCTTTTCAGAAGCCGTGGATTCCGCATTTTTCAAGTGAATTGTCGAAATCCGTGTTTCAGGTTCATAGTTCTCGTTATCGGAATCATAACCAACTGAAAGAAGGGCCTGTAACCATCGTGGGAGGCGGTAATTCAGGGGCGCAAATTGCCGAAGAGCTTGCAGGCGATCGGGAAGTGTATTTGTCCACCAATCGGCAGATGCGGTTTATGCCGCTTAAATTGTGGGGCAAAAGCATATTCTGGTGGCTCGACAAACTGGGCATTTACAGGTTAGGCATTCATACCAAGCTGGGGAAACGAATAAGCAAGAGGGGTGACCCGATCGTAGGCAATGGGCTTGTTAGCTTGATCCGCAGCGGTCAAGTGAAGCTCAAGCCCGGCACGGTGAATGCTGAATCCAATCGATTGCTCTTCGAGAACGGTACACGCATCGAGGTGCAGAACGTGATTTGGGCAACGGGGTTCTCCCCGGATTACTACTGGATTCATATTCCGGACGTCTTGGACAGCGGGGGTAAACCCGTTCATCTTAGAGGAATCAGCCCGGTGGAGGGCCTGTATTTTCTAGGTATGCCCTGGCAGCATTCTCGAAGCTCTGCATTAATCGCGGGAGTGGCCTATGATGCTGAATATATTAACCGGGCGATCGTTTCGAGAAAGGGAGGATAAACATGGCCAATATTATGATTGTGGACGATTCCCCGATCATTCGTCGCAGTCTTCGCGGCATTCTGGAGTCGCTGGGGCATCGGATCGTAGTCGAGGCCGAGGATGGGAAGGAAGCGATTCAAGTATATGACGAGGATCGAATCGATCTGGTCACGATGGATATCCAGCTTCCTGGCATAGACGGAATCGAAGCCGTTCGGCTCATCCGGGAACGCAATCCGAATGCGGCGATCGTGATGATCAGTTCGCTGGAGCATCGCGGCAAAGTGTATGAAGCGATCAAGCTTGGCGCTAGACATTACATTGTAAAACCATATACCGAGGATAAGGTGGGCGAGGTCATTCAAGCCGTGCTCGGGATTCCGGAACCGCAGCAGGCAGATAAAGCCGAGCCAATTGCCAATGGGAAAGAAGCTTCTACGGACCGGGCTCAGGCAGGACGAGAATTACCCCTGTTAGAGACTCCGATACTATCGACCTTGCCGTTCGAACTGGTGATAAAGGACGGACGGGCAGTGCTGGTGGTGCAGCGCCATATAACACCCGTCAATATCGGCGCTTTAGCGAGCGCGCTGCAAGGATTGCTCTATTATCGCAAGGCTAAATATGTGCTCGATCTGTGGGAACCAATCTTCGATGTGGAAGGAATGAAGCTGATGCTCGAATTCGTGTCTGTCGTTCGCAGCAGGGGAGGGACGGTCGGAATCGTGTCGGGAGCCCACGGCTACTATACGCAAATAAAAGCGAAGCTTCAGAACGGTGTGTACCGATCCTATGATGAAATCGAGTGGTAACGCGAATCGGCGATGGAGCCGTCTCATCTATATAGTCGTTGTGCTTGCGCTTGTTAGCGGTATCATCGGATTTTTCGTTCGGACAGAAGGAGAAGCGTATGCCGCCCATCCGACGGGAGGACCGCGAGCGGCAGAAACGGACTTCCGCATTTCACATTACCATTTCGGCGATTCACCGCGAGATGCAAGCGGCACATTCGAATGGACGAAGCCAGGTGCACTGAGGGATTGGCCCACAATGCCTCCGCTTGGCTCAGAACCAGACAGGAACACGGAATACGTCTGGCTAGCGGGTAAAATTCCTGCACTGCCGGGGGACTCCAGTAAGCCCGATCCTTATCTGCTGTTCTCCAACGCCCAATATGAATTCGAAGTGTATTCGGGCAAGGAACTGATCTATAAGCATGGAGATTTGGAGGACGGCCAAACCCCGGTTCTAACAGGCCATCCGGTATTCGTGCCGCTGGGAGAGCTTCCGCTTAATACACCGCTGTTCGTGCGAATCCAATCTATTCGGGATAACGTTCTGATCGGCAAAATCGGCCCCGTGCATTATGGCTCGCAAACGGAACTTAAGCTGGGATTGATTCGCAGCGATGCGATGAACGCTGCGGGCGTGCTCGTTTTTTTTATCATCGGTTTTGTGGCGCTTCTCATGTATTTCGTAAGTCGGGACAGCAACGCGACGTTAACCTTCGCTCTATTTGCCTTGCTCATCAGCGTTAATCTGTTGCTTTCCTTGAAATCACCTCTCTTATTTGCGGATTATTCGGCTCTGTTGCCCTATATAGGCGAACCGCTGGGCGGCGCCATGGTGTATGTGTTTTCTTTATACTTCATAGAGGTGCTGCGTCCTGCCTTCCCGGGTATCATTCGTACCGCTGGGCGAGTCTTATTGGCCGCAGGTCTGCTGATGCCCATTGGCAAGCTGCTTTTCCCCGGTCTGATGGAAACTTTTCACCAGGAGATTTCCATAGTCCGAAATATAGGCTTCTCGGTGCTGTGCGCGCTATGTCTGGCCGTTATTGTTGTCTCTATCCGCAAGGGGCTGAGTAGCGACGCTAAATGGTTTGTTGCGGGTTTTTCCTTGTATTTGATTGTTAATGTAATCGGGTTTCCTCTGCGTATGTATATCGAAAGCCGTCCGGACAGTCTGGCGATAGCTCCGCTTGCATTCGCCAAGCTGCTGCGTACCGGACTGGATTACTCCCTGCTTTTCAGCACGTTTTTCTTTGCTGTGATCTCGTTCAAGCGCTACATCGAAGTCTACCGGGCGACGCGCAGCTATGTCCAGCAGTTGTCAGACTGGAACGCAACATTGGAAATGAAGGTGAAGGAACGTACGCGATCGATTCGCAATTTGCTGGATCATGCGGGTCAGGGCTTTCTTACGCTGGATGAGCGGTTGATTGTTCAGGAAGAGTATAGCGAGGAATGCCGGCGTCTGTTCGGGCAAGAGATCGCTTACGCCAGTTTCGTAGAGTTGCTTTATCCAGAAAATGTCAGTGAACAGGCGCTTTATGCGGATATCCTTCATTCCGCTTTTGGAGGAGATGAACTGCAGCGTGAAGTATGCCTGACGCTTCTTCCGGCAGAGGCCGAGGTACAGAGCAGACGGGTTGCGCTGCAGTATAAGTGGATACCCGGCTTTGAATCGTCCTCCGGCAATGTGATGGTGATCCTTAGCGATATTAGCGAGCAACGGCGGATGGAACGCCAGATTGCACATGAAAGACGTGTGCTGCATATGGTGGTCTGGGTTATTCGGCATTATCGGGATTTCAAAGAGATGGTCGAAGAATATCGCGTTTTCTTCTCGGAGGGTTTGGACAAGCTGCTGCTTCAAGAGCTTTCGGCCATGGAGAAATGGGCGGAGTTGAGCCGGATCGTCCACACGCTTAAAGGCAATTTTGCGCAATTCGACTTCATGCATACGGCCGAGAGCTTGCATGAGCTTGAAACTCGGCTGGATGAATGGAAGATGCGGCTTGCAAGTCCTTATAAGGTAGAGGAACTGCTTCAGGCTTCTTTATTCGAAGATTGGCTGCGGACTTTGCATCCGTTCGAATGGTTGGAGGAAGATTTGCAGCAGCTGCGCGAAATTCTGGGGGATCGTTTCGATACCGCGCAGGAGCTAGTGACCGTCGAGGCCGAGCGGTTGCGTCACCTCGAGCGCCAAGTGTATGCGACATTACCTAGCCCCGCGGCCCAGGCCATCGTTATCGAGCTGAAAAAGCTGCGGTATCGCCCGTTCAGGGAGCTGCTCGGCATGTATCCGGAGTACGCGGGAAAGCTGGCGGAAAGAACCGGCAAGGAAATTTATCCGGTCAGTATCGTTGGCGGAGATTTTCTTGTAGACCCGGAGGTATATACCGAATTCGCGCGTTCTCTGGTCCATGTGTTTCGTAATATGGTCGACCATGGGATCGAAACGCCAGAGGATCGGGCATCCGTTGGCAAGGACCGGCGTGGAACGATCCGGTGCGAATTGACCGAAGACGAACAAGGAATTCGAGTGCATTTGTCGAATAATGGAAAAGAAATGAATTTGGATGAAATTAGAAGGCAAGCACTGAGCAACCAATTGTGTACGGTAGAGGAATGGGAGGCCATGTCGGCCTACGAGCAGCGAAAGTTGATTTTCCATGAAGGGTTCACAACGAAACATAATATCACCAGACTGTCGGGCCGGGGAATGGGACTATATGCTGTTCACAAGGCGGTGGAATCGCTGAGCGGGACGGTGCGTGTGGAGAGCTTGGCTGGCGAAGGGACAGCATTTCTCTTCGACTTGCCTTGGATTGGCCCGGGCGAAGCGCAAGTGCAGGATGCCGTTTGATATAGGAAAGGGCTGCTGTTCATGAGAAAAGTTCTGGTCGTGGAAGATGAAGCGGGCATATCCGTCGTGCTGAAGGCGTATTTGGCAAAGGCAGGATACGTCGTAGAGCAGGCATTCGACGGGGAGCGTGCCATGGCTTTGTTCGACGAATGGAAGCCCGATCTTGTGCTGCTCGATGTGATGCTGCCCGACATGGACGGCTGGTCGATTCTACAACGCATTCGGGAGCGAAGCAGTTGCGCAGTCATTATGCTGACCGCGCTGGATGACATTCAGAACCGGCTGGTGGGGCTGGATGGGGGCGCAGATGATTACATGGGCAAGCCTTTTGTCGGTGAAGAGGTGGTTTCGCGCGTACAGGCGGTGCTGAGGCGATTGCCTCAAGTACAGACGGAGGATGCCGCGATATTCGGAAGTTTAAAAATTGATTATTCTGCTTGCGAAGTCACCTTGAATGGACAGCCCGTACGTCTCACGCCGCGAGATTTGTCGCTGCTTATGTTTCTGACGCGTCATCCTAATCGAACCTTTGATCGCGAGCATTTAATCAGCAGCGTATGGGGGATGGATTATGAAGGGAGCGATCGCGCGGTAGACCTGGCCGTGAAGCGCATACGGCAATCCCTTGCCGAATGGCCGAATGAAGAGGGAGACCTGATCACCTACCGACGAATGGGGTATCAATTCCATGTCAGCAATGGGTCGTAAAGGATTGGTCCGCTACTGGACCATCCGCTATTTTATCGTTCTGATCGCCAGTATGGCGCTGGTGGGCGTATTGTTGATCTTGTTCGTCCAATGGGACCTGCAACGTAGTCAACGTCAGGGCATGCAGCGGATGAGCGGCGTTATAGCAGATGCCTGGGCGAAAGGTACGTTGCCGCATGGGGCGCTGCTCGGGCATTGGCTCGATACACGGACGGGGGAACTTGGGCTAAACGGCCGCTCCGTAATGATGGTGCTGGATGATCAGGGAGAGCCCGTCATGAAATTCCCACCCGCCATGCCGCAAGAAGCGGATCAAATTGCAGGATTGCGGGAGCAGATTATAACGGGACCGGGAGTGCCGCATTTTCTTACCCTTGAACCCCACCTTAATAATGCTCCCTATCTGGTGGCTGTACACCCCTTGCCAGACAGACAAGCGTACATCCTACTTCTGTTGCCTAAAGAGATTTCCTATGGTAGTTTTTTGCAATTTCGCCTTCCCAGGTTAATTCTGGCTAGTCTGGTTCTCTTGACGGGCTGGGGGATTGTCTATGCACTGACACGGACCCTAGTCAAGCCGATCCGTGAGGTGGCAGGAGCCGCTCAACAGGTTGTGGCAGGAAACTACGACGTGAAGTTGAACAAAAATTATCGCGAGAAGGAAATTTATGAGCTGGTAGCTGCCTTCAAGGAGATGGCCGATCGGTTGAAACGGCTGGAGGCGCTTCGGACGCAGCTGCTTGCCGGAGTAACGCATGAACTCAAAACGCCGGTCACTTCGATCAGCGGATTGGTGCAAGCCGTTAAGGGCGGGGTTGTTACCGGTCCGGAGGCAGAGACATTCCTGGAGATGTGCTTGAAAGAAAGTTATCGTCTGCAGAACATGGTGGAGGATCTGCTCGATTTCAATAGCTTCGCGGCAGGTACAATGTCCGTGACGATGGAACCCTGCGATCTGAATAAAGCTGTTCGGGAAATTGCCATGCGTTGGCAGTATGGTCAGGAAGGGCACAAGGTTCGGTTAAACGTCGAAACGGCGGGGGACGGCCCCGACTGGATGACCCCGACCGATCCGATTCGTCTGGAGCAGATTCTGGTGAATTTGTTCAACAACGCAAGAGATGCCATGGATCCGGATGGTGTTATCCACGTCAGACTTGAACGTGGAGCAGGCACGCCAGGTTTGCTCATTCGGGTGGCGGATACGGGGCGAGGCATTCCCCCGGGAGAACAAGTCGATGTGGTTGAGCCGTTTTATCGCGGCAACGGAAAGAAGCAGCGCGTTCGCGGGCTTGGGCTTGGCCTTCCGTTTAGCCGGCTGATCGCACGCAACCTCGGAGGAGATCTTGTGTTGACCAGTAGTTCCCCTAATGGGACCACGTTTACTGTTGTTTTGCCAGAAACCATGGAGAGGCCCGACTGACAACTGTGTCTTCTTATCGCGGACTCGTACAGCGCAAAACATTCGACAAGCGCTTCTACGCTTCACTAATCGGCCATGATTAAAGGACCATCCAGTAAAAGGATGGCCTAAAAACTTGCCGTTACAGACAACGTTACGGCGGCGTTACGCCGAAGCTAGTCGATGAACGTGAAGCGAATAACCGAGACATAATCGTAATCGTTGCACTTGAAACGTTACTCATACTCGTCTTGTTGTTCGTATTGACCAAATCGGCTAGAATGTCGGCGTACATGATGGCTACGATTCTGATCTCATTCGTATCGGCATTAGGAATCGGTATATTCCTGATCGACGTATTGTTCGGGTATGATGCGGTAAGCACGCGCGTTCCCGTGTATTCCTTCATCTTCTTGGTCGCGCTCGGAATCGACTACAATATTATTCTTGTGTCACGCTTCCTGGAGGAACGCAAGGCGCGTAAAGCGAAGGAAGCACTAGAGATTGCGATTCGCAATACGGGCGGCGTCATCTCATCGGCCGGTCTAGTATTAGCGGCAACGTTCGCAGCATTAATGACGATGCCTATCGCGGATTTGTTCGTATTCGGTTTCATTGTTGCGATCGGAATTCTGATGGATACCTTCTTGGTTCGCGGGATGCTGTTACCGGCGGTAATCTTATTGTTCGAGAAGGATAAGGCGAAGTAAGCTGACAAGTGCAGAGACATAGACAACCCATCTTTGTCTCTGCATGGCTATAGCGAGGGGGGGATTGAGCTGAGGAGAATCATCGTCATTGATGACGACAAGAACATCCTGCAGCTCGCTCGTGGGCATTCATCTAACACGTCAAGGATATCGGGTGTTAGAAGCAAGTAACGCCGCAGAAGCCTTGGAAATGCTGGAGAAGGAAGTGCCTGATCTGGCTGTCGTTGACGTTATGATGCCCGGTATGGATGGCATTGAATTAACCAGAATCTTAAGTCAAGACTACGGTATTCCCGTAATTCTCTTAACGGCAAGAGGTGTAGGATGCCGACATGGATTATTTTAGTCAATTTTACTTATTAGTAAAAAAAGGACTTTTGTTGGATTGAAGCTAAAATTATGGGTGATAGGATTGTGATTGGAGGAGCCAGGATGAAATGATTTCAACTTGACTTCCCAATCAATCGTACTGGAGGATTTTCGGGATGAAACGTAAGATGTTTATGTCGTTTGTCATGATTATCATAATGGCACTGGGCTTGCTGGGGCAAGCGGTTGCAGCCAAGGATTTTGCGTTCTCGCAGATTGGAAACGGTGCTAATACTTCCATTCTTCAGCCACCGTCGGGGGTTCTGGGAGGGGCTCCGGGAATGTGTTCCTATTCCAGTTCAAATTATAAAGATGTTACATTCCGATGTGCACTAGACGTTCAATATTATCCGTATGGTTTCTTTGCAATAGGCAGCAGGTCATTCGATCTGAAAATATTAGATGAAAATTGTATTGAGTTGCGTAGAGAAGTTGATAGGCATACGAGACTCTATAAGGTCTATCGTTCTGGATTGGATGGGTTTCTGGATGAAATCAATAGGACCTATGTAACATGGGACGAACTCATTGAGTATGGGAAACAAAATGGCCGAATAGGCTTGTATTCAAGAACTGTCATATCTGACTGGAAACTTGTACAGTATAGTCTCCAATATATTAATACATTAATTGATCCTATGATTAACCCGTAACCTAGAGAACAAACGTATGTCGAAGCTTTGGAATCCTAATGCCTCGCGTGAACTGGTCAAGAGGTCGTTGTACAAGTGAGATTTTCAAACGTTTCAGACTTTAGCGTGGAATGAAAAGATTCGATTGGGGCATTATCAGCGGGCGTTCCCTTAGGGGGCATGCTCATGGTAATGCCTTTTTCCTTTACCGCCTTCTGGAACGCAGATGACGTGTACACAGCGCGGAGAATCATATCATCAGTGAAAGGGATAGCTCTTACACGTTGAAAAATGTGGTCGTGGTGTCGGGCATTACTTGGCACTGGCGACCCGTTTTTTGTTCTGTTCGCTAACTTCGTAATCAGTTATGCCAATAAGGCGTCTTTGCTTACCCGTATCTTTTTATGGATTTTTATCGTTAATAGATTAAAAATAAAGTTAAAGGAGAGTGTTTGATCAAATATGGGAAAAATCATCTCGTTTGTATCTAGCATTTTTATTCCTGTGACCGATATCGCTCGTTCGGAGGAGTGGTACGTTCGAATGTTCGATCTGGAGAAGGTGGAGCAGACCGATTATCGAGTCGCTTTCGCGTTCCCTAACGCTCAAACCTTGGTTTTATTATGGAAAGTGGACAAACCGCAGCCCATCCAATTCGACACCGGTAAACACCAGATGCCTTATTTCAATTTCACCTCGTACGACATTAACCATTCGTATAGAGAGCTTAAGGCGAAGGGGGCAAAATTAAGCGAAATCTATAAAGAGGATGGACACACGTTTTTCAAAGCATTCGATCCAGACGGAAATCCCGTCGATATTGTGGAAGAGACGGGGCAAACGCCGTATTTTGCCCACAAAAATCATTTTAGGGAGCAGCCATAGTGCCGCAAGGGGACCGTTCGGAGGCGGGATATGAGACGTTTGCGGAGATGACGCTTCCGCTGCAAAGCGATCTAAGACGGTATTGTTTGGCTAAAGCGGGCTCGGCGTGGGATGCGGACGATTTGCTGCAGGAGTCTCTGATTAAAGCCTATCGCTGGCATATTCGATTTCCGAACAGGGAAATTACGAAGCCTTTCTTGTTTCGAATCGCCGCCAACGCGTGGGTGGATATTTGCCGCAGCCGTAAATTTCAGCCTCTGGTCGGACAATTCGAGGAGCAAAGCGGTTCTTATGACGAATGGAGCAAATGGGATGTCCGGGAGGCGCTTGAGCTGTTGTCCGATCGGCTCGAACCCAAGCAGGTCGTGCTTATTTTGCTGATCGACGTATTTCACTTTACCGCGAAGGAAACGGGAATGCTGTTCAGACAATCCGAGGGTTCGGTCAAGGCGGCTCTGAAACGGGCGAGGACGAGGCTGAAGACGGCTGTTGAACGCCATCCCGAATATTGGGATGATTCCGTGCTTACTGCTCCGCGCGGCGGACTTAGCATCGAGGTATTCGAAGCGTTAGTAGACGGGTTTCGCCGCGCAGACCCTTTTGCCATATTCCGGTCGTACCATACGATGATTGATGAAGGGGCTCAAGTGGATCGGATCGAATTGCGCGGAAACACGCTTTATTTTACGATCATAGATCCCGACGGCCATGTATTGATGTTAACCGGGAAGCTGCCATTGCAAGATGGACGGCATCATTCGGACTTCGAGGAGTGATTGCGGTTGTTTAATCTGTGGCAACAATACGATTGGATCAGATCCGCTAGACAAGTGATGCTTGCGTTCTTGGAGGAGCTTCCTCCTCGAATGTTGCATCAACCGGTTTCCGGATTCGGGCGTGGAACGATCATTCGAACCCACCTTCATGTCGTTGATTGTTATAGGTATTGGCTGGAGTCGTTCGCGTTCCGGAAATTAAATGATCATTGGGATGTGTCCGTACACGAGACTGCCGACGTGAAGTTCGTCCGTAAGAGATTTGCGGAGGCGGATGAACTGGTGCAACGGTTCTTTCACGAATTTGACGATCGTTGGTCTGAACCGATCGAGCAAGACGAGAGCTGGGAGGGTTACCCGAAGGAACCTACTCCATTGTTGCTGTTAACGCATACGGAGACGCACGAATTTCATCACAGAGGTCAAATCTTAACGATGGCGAGACACCTGGGTTACCCGCCTCCTGCAGACGATCGTTTAGGCGGACTGTTTACTTAATCCCCATAGGATGAGGACTCAGCCGTATTCGACTTTGCCAATATGAGCATTAATTTGCTTGATGTTGCCGCGGCGCGGGACCTCATCGCACCTGAAGCGGTCGCAAACCAGGAGGCCGGGTCGCGGTTCCAATTCACCATCCGAATGCTATTTTTTGTGATGACAATAGCAGAAGCGACTTTGGATTTCTCTGTCTTTGAATCACGATAATACCCAATTTGGGTGGTGTTCAAATAGTTGAAGGAATGAACATGTTTATATATCGCAGTTTCAACGATCATTCCCATTTCCGTAGGGTCAGTCAGTACTTCTTCTCCGATCATTAATACTGCATTCCGATACCGGTTGTTCCGGACCCGGTACAGGATAACGATAGGTTATTCCTATCGTTACCATATGAAATCAGAAATGGTTCTGGTGCTGAAACCGTATTAGAATTATATGTGTAGCGATGCTACATATTAAAACATAAGGGAGTGATTGAATTGTCTAAAGCAGTATTCTATCATGCAGGTTGTCCAGTATGCGTGGAAGCGGAGCAATTGATCCTGAACTTTCTTGATGAGAAGAAAGTCCAACCGGAAATCGTTCATCTAGGTGAACAACGCAACAAAATCACGGATGCGGAGAAGGCAGGCGTTAAATCTGTTCCAGCAATCGTAGTAGATGGTTTGGTCTATCACATTAACTACGGCGCATCATTGGAAGATGTTAAAAAAGGATAATAAACGCAAAAACAAAAAGGTGATGGGGTAGGCAATACCCGATCACCTTTTGTATGACCCTATTGAAATAAGGAGAGGAGGGGTAGGAAAGTTGTATAATGGGAGTCAGAGGTGATTTGTCAAATGTTCTTTGATCCTAAGCTCCGTAAGCAGAATCGTTCTGCAAGCTTGAGCATGGCTCTGTTACGAGTGGCTCAAGCGATCAAGTCGATCAATCAAGATGAGAGTGGGGCTTTCGGATTATCTCCAGTACAAATTCAAGCATTGCAATTCATCCATCATACTCGCGATGATATGGTTACCGTTAAGACTTTTGCGGCCTCCATCGGCGCTTCGCATGTTACCGCTGTAAAGATTCTGAACGGACTTGTACAAAAAGGACTCATTTACAAAATTACGAGCTCGGTTGACCGTCGTATTACACATTTGAGGTTAACTAACGAAGGCTTTGCTTTGATAGTAAAGCTAAATCAATGGGGGAATAGGCTTCAGGACGTGGTTCAATCTTTAGAGGAATCCTCATATGAAAAGCTTGAAGCCGGTTTAGGCGCTCTCGTCAAAATTATGCAGCAGCAGGGGTATCTAGTAGTTGCAGAGCCTTGTTTAGGATGTGTACATTTTAAGCCGAATATCGTTCAAGGGGAATACCCTCATTATTGCGACTTAATCGAGAAGTACCTGACGCATGAGGCCTCGCTGAAAGAATGCCCGGAACATACCTACTTAAGGTAATTTCGGTTATAGGCAATTTCTTTGCTTAGCCAATACTATAATTTGTTCCATGAATACCCTACTTGCGGCGCAAAGATACTTATTGCGGCGATAGGCCATGCCAATCTTAATGCTTAGGTTAGGATCTGCAATGGGGATAACACGAATGGCAGCTTGCTTCGACGCTTGAAGATAAGGGAGAGGCAGGACGGTGACTCCTGCTCCTTGTCCTACCATACATATTATCGAATCCATGGTGTTGAGTTCCATGACGACACGGGGGACGATGTCATTATCTTTGTAAACTCGATCCATATATTCTCTTAGGTAATAGGTCTTCTGAAGTGCGATGACAGGAACATGATGTAAACTCTCGAGCTTAATCTCCGTACAGCCAGCTAGCGGATGATTGTCCGGTACGGCAATCGCAAGCCTCTCATCATATAAGTAGGTGGCCACCAGTTCATCATGGAGAGTTGGATAGATAATAATTCCCATATCTATTTCATTGTGAAGCAGCATATGAATAATATCTCCGTTACGCAATCCGAATAGAGAGAGCTCTACCTGGGGATAGCTCTGTTGAAAGGATAGAATGGCTGGAGGCAATAAATCGTTCATGACGGAATATATTGCACCTATCTTAAGAGAGCCTCTTGTTAGTCCCTGTAGCTCTGCGATAGCAGACCTCGCTTGCTCCAGCTCATGAAATACGTTATAGCAATGCTTAAGAAGAATTTGGCCGGATTCGGTTATAATCGTTTTTTTGCCAATGCGATCGAAGAGCGGTAGTCCAACATTGTGCTCTAAGATGCGAATTTGTTGACTCAGCGATGGTTGAGAAATGTTTAACCTCTCGGCAGCTCTGGTGAAATGCAGCTCTTCACACACCGCTACGAAATATTCAAGTTGCCTCAGTTCCACTCTGGATATCAGCTCCATTCAAAGGTTATACCCATACAACACCATACAGGAACCAACAGGTTGTCGGCGGGATATATAAGAGCCTATTGAGCACAGTGCATTATACATATGGATAAAGATAGCATGGGAGGTATTGATTGTATACACGCAATGCCCGAACGGAGTCTTAAACCATGGTCGAGCATTACGGGCTATGGGGGGAGGAGTCATCGGGACTGTTTTACTTCGATAGACCCGTTATGGTGAATTTACCGCAAACGAAAGCCTCTACCCCGATCAGCGGAGTAGAGGCTTAACCCGTAAATCATAAACTAAAATTCAAAATCAATGCTACCTTTGTCGGTCAATTCGAACGGACCGGGCGTGACACCCGCATCAGGCCTCTTGGTTCCGAAGAAATCGGAGTTAAAACGATAGGCCGTGCCGTCCGGTTCCTCATATTTCATATCGGCGTGATAAGTCTTGCCCAGCAGATCGGTGGTTACCAACATTGCAGAAGCTCCGCGAAGCCATTCGGGCTCTTCGACCTGAATACGCACCTTACCTTCCTCAGGATTAATCTCGACTGTTATGCCCTTCTGCGCATAGATCTTCGCATGGGATTCATGACGACTTGGAACCGCACGGTTAAGATATAAATTTCCGCCCATAGCTACCGGAAGAACTGCATTGCCTATAAAGAAATCCTTTGTGGCATCGCCAAGCTCGGCAAGCTCCTCATGGGTGTATTCCCACCATTTCTTATCTTTCACATCGGGATGTTGGTCGTAACCCCCCAGTCCCACGGCATGCAGATAGCAAATGGAATTGTCCGGAACGCCATCCATGACGGTCTTCCCGTCCTCTCCGACTTCATTCCTCGGTTTTAGCGGAAGATGCTCGAAGAAGGTTATGGGAACAGGTTCCTTAGCAGCGTCGTTATCCCCCACGAAGATATTGTTGTAGTACCTGTCATCGCCTCCGGTGATATTGGAGTATCCCGCCATTGCCGTCTCGTGAGGGAAGTGATACGGCGTCGTACGGGTGATCTCGGAACGAACGACAAATCGCCCTGCGAATAAATTGTGGGCAAATGCCCCGCCCTGCGCCATATTTCTGAAATTCATGGGGGAGAGGAACAGATTATGATCGACCATATACGGACCATGGCAAACTTCAACGAATAAATCTTCGGAAAGATTGTCATACAATACATTGCGGCTGATGCGGGTGCCCTGTGCCTGCCAGTCAAGCCAAAGCGCACGGTAATAGCTATAGAGGGTATTGTCGCAAATTTGAGTATCCAGGGAAGCATGCAGTTTAATTCCCGCTACTTCGGCGCCGTGTCTTAGCCGTTTGTGGTGAATATTGTATATGCGGTTCTGATAGATGCTGCTGAAGGCTCCCCCCATATGACCGACAATACCTGCCTGTTCGCAATCATGAATCACATTGCCCCGAACGATGTGACTGCCGACTCTATCCTTATGCCAACCGGAGCGCAATGCTTGCAGGATAACCTCCTGCTCCCGCTGAGTACCGCCTTTCATATGCTTCTCCGAAGACTTGGCGTGACCTGTCCCGATCTCGGTACCCAGGCTGATACCCACGCATTTGGATTCGCTGATCCTATTGTTTTCAATAATCCAACCTTTGCTCCAGTGAGGTCCGATCAAACCTTCCTGGTAGTCAGTGGGCGGCGCCCATTGAGGAGAGGCTTGACGAAGCGTGAAGCCGCTTACGGTTATATAGTTAAGTCCCGGTTTCTCAGGCCAGAAGCAATAAGGGCGGACATTAATTTCTACATTTTCCTTGCGAGGATCTTTTTCGCCGAAATGAGCCCAGATTTTCGTTGTCGTAGAACCGACTTCCGCATACCACTTTAACAGGGAGTCCTTGGGATACTTGGCTTCGGGCCAAACTTCGGGCTTGCGAACCTTCTCGACGCTATCGCATTCATATAAAGATTTGCCATCTAAATAGACATCGCCAAGATGAACCGGGAAGGGCCCGTCAAACACCCAGTCTCCACTCAATTCCGTGTTAAAGGGATTACGAACGGAAAATAGGGAGTTGGGTACTTCCGTGCTCCACACGGAGTCTCCTTCGGACTTCCAGTCGGTAATCCGTTCAGCTCCCGTAATGACGACTTCCCCGTCTCCTGCGGATCGATATACGATTCTATGCTCCGCCGTTCCGCCGTTGGCCGGGTTAACCCATTCCCTGTATACTCCGGCATGAACAATAACCGTATCACCGGCCATGGCAAGAGAAGCAGCGCGAGATATCGTGCGAAAGGGTTGATCGGCGGTTCCTTGTTGGCGATCATTCCCATGTATGGATACATGGTATTCCATATCATCTCTCCTTCTTGTTGTATGAAGCTATTATACCGTTTGCGCTTCAGCTATTCGAGTCTCTCTGTTGTACCGCGGCAGCATAATCCGCACCTGCGTCCCAACATCTGGGATGCTGTGCAGCTCGATAGATCCGCTATGGGCTTCGACGATTTCCTTGACGATGGCAAGACCGATCCCGAGGCCCTCTCCCTTCCTTCCGCCCTCCACCCGGTAGAAGCGCTCGAATACGCGCGCTTGGTGTTCCGGAGGAATGCCCTTCCCCTTATCGCTTACGCTCAAGCGGACGGAAGTCCCGTCGGCTGTCAATTGAAATCCGAGATAGCGTCCTTGTTTCCCGTATCGGATCGCATTGTCGAGAATGTTCCGCAAAGCCCTCTCTATCAGCGATGCGTCGATGAACAGATGAATATCCTCGTCCGGCAGATCGACATCGAACGCGATCTGCTCTCCGTCAAGGATCATCATATATTCGGCCGCCAGTTTACGAACGATCTCCGATAAATTATCATTCGCCTGGCGGATGGCAAAGCCGGCCGTGTCCTGACGGGAGATATCCAGCATTTGATCCAGCAGCTTGTCCATGTATCTGGAGCGTTGCAGAATGATCTTGGCCCTCGCTTGAAGCTCCTGCTGATCCCGATAATTTCCGGTGCGAATCATCTCCGCGCAGCCGAGCATCGTGGTAAGCGGGGTACGCAAATCGTGCGACAAGTTGGATAGCAAGAGTTTGCGGTTGTTCTCGAACTGCTGAATTTCGGCAAATTGGTTTCGGATGCGCTGTGTCATCGAGTTAAAGTGCTGCGTCAGTTGGCCTAATTCGTCCTTGGATGAATCGGTCAATTGCACGTCGGGAGAATCGCTATGAATATTCAGTTGGTTCAGCGCTTGATTCAACCTGCGAATTCTTTTGTTAATGGAGAAGAACATCCATAAGGCCAGCAGGAACGGAATCAAAAAGGACAGGATGAGCGGAACCACCAAGGTCAGCAGCGATGTCATCGTGCGAATAAGGAAATAGATCTCGCCTTGCTTCATGGCGGAGGCCGGAACGATGAGGAGCAAGTAGTACGATTGTCCGCCCGCGGTTGTCGGGGTGATGATGGGGATGTCATTTTCCCTCAAATAGTTCCCCGGCATATCTTGCATAAGCATGGCTATATCGCGAAACGTAAAGCGGGGATGAATGCCGGCCGTATCGTAGAGGGTTTGTCCTTGATCGTCGATCCACAACCATCGAATGTCGGGATGCTGCTCGCGGGCGCGATCCAACGTTCTTTTCAGTACGTTCCATTCCAATTCGGGTTGCTGTTCAAGCGAAGCCGCGACAGATTGCGCGAGTGGATTTAATTGGAACAGCGCGTACCCTTTGTTCGCGACCTTCCCCATCCAAACGGAGGTAATGACGAACAGCGCCATGCTTAACATGGCGCCAAGCACAAGCACGAGCCATAGCTTGGTACGTAATTTCATAGTCCAACTCCCGTTAACCGATAGCCGACGCCGCGAACGGTTTGAATTTCCCACGACGACTGTGAACGCTCCAGCATTTTTCGCAGTCGACTCATATACACGCTCAGGTTATTATCGTCATACCGTTCGTGCTGCCATACTTGCTGATAGATTTCGAGCTTCGTCATGACACGATCGGGGTTCCGCATGAACAACTGCATCAGACCGCACTCGATCAAAGTTAAGGATACTTTCTCGTTCGCAAGGTGCAGGATCAGGTTGTCGGCATCCAGAACCAAGGCGTTCAACCGAATGACCGGTGATGAACGTTCTGATGCAGGATATCGTCTGCGCAGGACGGCTTGAATGCGGGCCATGAGCTCCATTGGACTGAAGGGCTTCGTCATGTAATCGTCGGCACCGAGTCCGAGCGTCGTGATCTTGTCTTGCTCCTGTCTTCTAGCGCTAACGACGATCGCTAGCGTGTCCAATTGATGACTGCGCAAGTAGCGCAGCACTTCGAGTCCGTCGCCCTCATCCATCATGAGATCCAGAACGATGACGTCTATGCGATCGGAGTTTAACCGTTCTATTGCCTGTCGTCCGGTCCCCGCCTCGAGCGCAATCATTCCCGCTTGCTCGATAGGAGTGCGGATGATTTCGCGAATTTGCGGGTCGTCGTCAACCACGAGAATTCGTTCCATTCCAGTCGTCACCGCCGAATGTATGATCGTATTCCTATCATACCATGGGTTTCCATCCACTGTCGTGGCAGTTCCGACATCGTTTGCACTCTATTAAGATTTCATTAAGACTCTTATCAGACAAATTCTGCTATAATTTTCACCGTATGCAGACTTGAGGATTACAGTGACGGGAGGAAATAGATGATGATCCTAAAAAGGCGAGTATGGCGGATGATGCTGGCTGCTATGATCCTGTTCGGTTCCCTATTGCCGATTGGGGAATCGGGCCGGGCGTATGCCGATTTTGCGGATGAGCCATGCGGGAGGTCGGGGGAAGACCCTTGCGTCATTACGACAATAGCGCAATTGCTGGAGGTGGATGATTCCGCCGACAATTTAACCAAAAATTATGAATTGGGCGCGGATCTTGATTTGGGAGGGATCGCGAATTGGAATTCGATGGCGTTCGATGAGCCCTTCAAAGGGACTTTGGATGGCAACGGACATACGATATCCCATTTGACCATACACACCGGAGGTGCTGGAACCAACAGACGCGGTTTGTTTGCGAGATCCGAGAATGCCATGTTTCGAAATATCGGTTTGCTTGATGTATCGATTGACGCCAATAACGGAGACTACATCGGCGGATTAGTCGGAGAAAGTGTACGTACGACGTTCGAAAATGTGTACGTGGCCGGCTCCATCTTGGGGGGATCGAATGTCGGCGGAATAGCCGGGTACTCAGGCGGTGGAGACTTCAGTTATTCCTACGCGGCTGTAAGTGCGGTAGGGATAGATTCAGGCTTCACATACGGGGGATTGGTCGGCAAAGTAGATGGGATCGTCAATACCACTTCTATCTACTACAATTCGGAGCTGACGGACCGTTCGGCGGTCGGGACGCCTCTGACCGAGGATGAGATGACGAATAGCAATAATTATGAAGGTGTAGGTTGGGATTTCTCCAACACGGGAAACTGGAGAATCATCGAAGGCGTGACCTATCCGATGCATCGAGCAACCTATAATCGCCTCTTAATGGATACGCTGGAAGTGGCGGATGGCAGCGGCGCGATCGCGATTCAACCGGGTTTTCAAGCCGATCAGTTTGCTTACAAGGCTATCGTGCCGAATGAGGTTACATCGGTCACGGTAGCTACATATGCCGAAGGCAGCGTGTCCGTCGATGATGGCGGCGGCGTGGAGTCCGTTCCGTTGGATGAAGGAGAGAATCCAATCTCGATTAAAGTGTCCAGCACCGGTGTGGCGCTACCCGGCCCGGACCCATTGCCGAACCCTATCGTCGTCGAATACACGCTTACGATCGCGCGGGAAGACGGCAGCGAGGATTATCCTCACAGCATCACGACAGCCGAGCAGCTGGGAGCCATTGGGTCGGGCAATTATGGCTTGGACGACTCCTATCAATTGATGAACGACATTGATGTAGCCGATTACTTGAGTGCGGTCGGGGCTGGTTATCACCTCGGCGCCGGATGGGATCCGATCGGGGATGAAGCGAACCCGTTTACGGGTGTGTTCGAGGGTAATAAGCACGTGATCTCCAATCTCTTCATCAATCGAAGCGGGGAAGATCATGTCGGGCTGTTTGCGGCGTTGGCAGGAACAAGCGAGGTTAACCGTCTGGGACTGGTACATGCGGACGTTACAGGAAACGGCAAGACAGGGGGATTGGCCGGAGAGATCAACGGAGGGACCGTTACAAAGTCATATGTAACCGGGAATGTAGCGAGTACAGGGGATGAAGTCGGCGGATTGGCAGGAAGCCTCTCGTCGGGCAACGTGACGGAATCGTATGTCGCGGCAGCCGTGAGCGGGAACGATCAAGTCGGCGGATTGATCGGGTATGCCGATCATGACGGCGTGACCGACTCCTTCTGGGATACGTCGATTAACGGTTTGACGGCATCGGGAGGAGGGAGCGGAGCGGTCGGGATAGTGATGGCGGACATGCAGGACAAGTCGACTTTTCAAGCAGCCGGCTGGGATTTCGCCGGGACTTGGGCGATGATCGACGGGACGACTTATCCGATGTTTACTGGTGCTTACGACTCCGTCAAGCTGAGCAGCGTGGGTGTAGGAACCTCGAGAGGGACGTTGAATTGGAGCCCTGGCACGTTCGAATCGGGGAAAGGCGCATACACGGTTCTTGCGAGCGAGTTCATAACGGCTGTCGATATCGTCGCTAGTCTCGCCGATGCGGGCACGAAAGTGGTCATCGAGGGAACCGAAGACGTATCCGTTACGGTTCCGGTAACGCCGGGCGATAATGCGATCGGGATCGTAACGACAGATGTTAACGGTTTCGCGCAAGGCGCGTACGCATTCACGATCCGGGTTCCGGCACCTGGGCAAACCGGTCTCGAACTTCCGATCGATAGGGTTTACGGGACGGGTGACACGCTTGCCTTCATCGTAACCTATGAAAGCGATGTGGACGTAACCGGTACGCCGAGAATCCCGATTGCGATTGATAACGGGACCGGTACCGAAACGGTGTATGCCGTATTTACGGGAAAGCCCATCGGAGAGCCGAACAAGCTCATTTTCGAATATGTAGTGGAAGCGGGGCTCCTTGACATGGACGGCATCGAGGTAGGAGCCGCCATCGATTTAACCGGGTCCGCGGGGATTACTGCATCGGGCGTAGCCGTACCGCTCGGGTTGCCGTCGGCCGACGGCGAGGGCATCACGATCGACGCCAAGGCTCCGACAATCGCGGTTACCCAAGATCCCGCAGACGGTACGTTAACCCAGGGCAAGGTCAAGCTCACGATTGCGGCCGACGGAACAGGAAGCGATATCGCGGAAGTCAAATGGGCGGCCGGACTGCAAACCGAGAGTTACTTCGGTAGTGGCGGCACCGTGCTCGTCGATGATTTCTTCGAGGTCGAGACGAACGGGACATATACCGTGTACGCAAGAGATGATGTCGGCAACGAAACGGTAGAGGAGATCGAAATCAGGAATATAGAGACAACGCCTCCGCGGCCTGTAACCGGATCCGGGTCCGGGCCCGTCTCTGAACCGTCTCCTCAACCGCCCGCCGTCACCTTAGCTCCGGACGGGAGCGTTGTCATTACGATCGATCCGTCGCATTTGACGAAGGAGAAGCGGGAAGACGGGACGGTGCTCGAGAAGGCCTCGTTGACCGATGAGGTGCTTCAACGAGCGTTGGAATTGCTCGAGACGGCAAGCAGGTCGTTGGTGATCATCGATGTCGAAGATTCGGCAGAGGCGGTACAAGTGCAGCTCCCGGCATCATCCTTGGGGGCGGTGAAGGAGTCGTACCCCAATGCCGTATTCGAAGTCAGATTGAACGGAGCCAGTTTCCAACTGCAAACGAATGTACTTGATCTGAAGGAATTGGCGGAACGGCTTGGCGTCGGTTCGGATCTGATACAGGTGCATGTCTTGATGGAGCAAATCACGGGCGCGGAGAAGGAACGACTGGAGCAGGCTGCCGGTAAACAAGGGCTCAAGCTGGTCAGTCAGGCGGTCGACTATACGCTGGCCGTATCTGCAGGCGAACGAACGATTGAAATCAAGGATTTCGGCAGAACGTACTTGGTCCGGACGATTGTACTGGGCGAGATCGCGCCGGGAGTCCGCTTGACTGCCGTAGAGTATGACCCTGTCGCTCAGAAGTTCCGCTTCGTTCCGTCGGTGCTGACCGCAGGGAGCGCGGGTCGGCAAGAGATGACGATGAAAGTGCCGCATAACAGCATCTATGCCGTTGCGGAAGCGGAACATCGGTCTTTCGCCGATCTAAAGGGACATTGGGCGCAGCGAGATGTGGAGCAACTGGCATCCAAGCTGATTGTACAAGGGGTATCCGATAGCTTGTTCGCGCCGGACGCTCGGATTATAAGAGCTGAATTTACCGCTTTGCTCGTCCGCGCTCTGGGGATCGGGGTGGAAGACGGGGCTCGGAAGCTCACATTCCAGGACGTTGACCAGGATGACTGGTATGCATCGGCAATCGAGGCAGGGGTAAGCGCAGGTGTGGTTAACGGGGTATCGGATAGCCGTTTTGCGCCGAACACCCCGATCACTCGGGAACAGATGGCCGTTATGGTGGCGGGCTCATTGTCGATTGCGGGACGATCGGGAGCGGATGCCAGTCGGGTAGATAGCTTGTTGAGTAAGTTCTCCGATCGCTCAGACATCTCTTCATGGGCGACAATGGCGGTTGCGCAAGCTGTCGAGGCAGGCATTATCGATGGATTAACGAGCCATACGATGGCGCCGTCGGAGTATGCGACGAGAGCGCAAGCGGCCGTCATGCTGACAAAGTTGCTGCAATATATCGAGTTTATGGATCAATAAGGCTAATACCTCCGATTGAACGAGTACCCTCTATGTATCTACATAGGGGGTATTTATATGCCTCAGGTCTCAAGTAAACCTTGCAAGTAATCGCTCAATGTTATCGGATAAGGTTTCTTGTTCCCATAGGTGACGAGGTTAAGCATGGATAGCTCTTTTACAATTGCGCTTAAAGTTCTATGCGGCAGCTTGGCGTATTCTTGCAGCTCCGGTTTTGTTATTTTTCTATTCGGAATGCCCATAATAAAGTTAGAGCCAATGATTCGGAGAACCAAAGCGGCTTTAAGACGAGGTAAATTCATCGTCGACAATACGGTATCGAGTTTCTTTAATTTGTATTGACTAAGTACGAGTTCGTTGATGATATTCTTCTGTGCATTCTCAATAAACTGCAAGAAATGCATGCAGAAAAAAGTAAGTTCGCCTTTATTATGCGGGTGATTAGAGAGACCAAAAGAATCGTAGTACTTATCTCGATGTCTCTCGATAGACTGGGAAAGCGAGAGCGCCGTAAACAAATCAAGCTCGCGGCTTAGCAGCAAACTGCTTATATACCTGGATGTCCTCCCATTGCCATCGTAGAACGGGTGTATATACCCGAACATATAGTGCGCGACGGCGATTTTATTTAGTTTCGCCGAGTCGAAATGGTTAAGGAAGCGCAACAGAGTTGCTAAGTATGCATGAATATTCGATTCCGGCTCAAGGCCTTTGTGCAAAATTTCTCCCCGATTGGATCTGATATACACGGAATGCGAACGAAACAGCCCGCCATCTACGAAAGTAGTCGGATCGGATTCGTTATAGATCAATTCATTATAGATAAATCTAATATCCTCAGGCGTGTTCAGGCGTAATAGATGGGGGTTATGGAGGAAATCGTACATTTTAACATAATCGCGCGCTTTACCTGTCTCCTGGTATATTTCATTCAAGTCGATAGGGATGCCTTCTATTCGATTCGTGCTTATGATCTCGTTAGCAATGAAATATTTGATGCTCTCTTTAATCGCATACTCCGGCAAGGAATGCGTAAGGGCGCATATGGTTTTGGAATTCTGATAGAGGGCGTCATTCAATGCATCGAGGGATGCATGGTTGACATAGAACGCTTCATAAGACTCATCATGATTATGGGCTTGTATTCTGAACGGCAAGTGCACGGAAGCGTAATCGTTATATCTCTTCTGATACTCAAGCTCGTAACGAGTTGAATGATCGCTCAGATATATTAGTGGTTTATACATAGGAACACCCGCTCTATATGATGAACTTCCGTATTTTCCAGCCTCTCCATCTCTGTTCAAAGTATTCATTGTAAAAATAGGAGAATTTCTAAGTTGAATAGTGTAATACGAAATGGTAAATTTAAAATATCCCAATTTTTTAAAATAAGAAGGTGGATTTTGTGGAATACGAGAAACTATCGCGGCTTTTTTATAAATTAGACAGCAAGGCGTACAACGAGGAACTTGAGAAGAGGAAGCAAAGCTATGGCAGTTATCAAACTCCGTTCACGATCCGTGCCTTTCGAAAAGGAAAGTTGGATAGCGATTCATTTGATGCTTTCTATGTGACTATCCCTAAACTGATGAACTTGAATAACGAAGTGTTAAAGAACAGCTCGATCATAACCGGGCTGATTAGCAAATTGCCGGATTTTGTTATCGAACCTTACTTTCAGAAATTAATCATTAATGAAGCGCAAAGCAACAACGAGATTGAGGGTGTTCGCAGTACTAAGAAAGAGCTGTCGGAAGTTCTGAGCAGACTCGATGAGCCCAAGTCGAAGAGATTTAAAGGCATGATGAAAACCTATCTTCACATTGAAAGCATAAAGCCCTTTCAAACCGCCGAGGATTTTAGAAAGCTCTATGACGATTTGGTAGCCGACGAAATCGACAAGAAAAATGCTCCTGACGGAACTCTGTTCAGAACCGGTTATGTAGAAGTCAATGACGGTGCGAACGTTACTCATATAGGCCTAAGCTCCGAAGATAAAATAACTCGGGCACTTGAAAAGCTCATCGATTATCTAAGCAGTAATGCACATCCTGAACTGTATAGATATATGGTGGCGCACTATTATTATGAATACGTTCATCCATTCTACGACGGGAACGGTCGGACAGGCCGTCTATTCGTCTGTAGCTACTTATCCAGATATCTGGAAAGGTATTCGGGCATAACCTTCTCTTACGCGATCAATAAGAACAAACAGAAATATTACAAAGCCCTTGAGGAAATTCCCAATCCTATGAACAAGGGAGAAATGACCTTCTATTTGATCGATATGCTGGAGCTTCTCGTTGACGGCCAGAAGGATATCATAGACGATTTAGAATTAAATTTAATTAAGATGAAGAAAATAAACGAGTTCTTCAAAGGCCCGCAATGGGTTAGCAGAAGATTAGAGAGCCAGTTTCTAAAAGCAATCACGCTGATAACCGTATTTAAAATTCCGAACGCCACCATTACGCTTGAAAGTATGATGCAAATCACGAGATATTCCAGATACAAGACGGACAAGATGATGAATCGTTTTATAGAAGATAATTATGTAGAGTTGGTAAGCAATCGGCCCAAAAGGTATAGGTTGCGCGACGAGTTTTTGAATCAGACCCTGGATTTGGACAAGGGAACCTAATCGTAGACGAGCTAACTACGCCCGTTAAACAATAAGATCCTGTCTCTCTATGAGACGGGATTTTTTTACTGCCTGTAAGCTGCATCCCTTTGCGCGCTTCGGTTCGTCTAGAGCTACGAAGGGTATAACCCGTAAAATTTGAGCTTCGGTGAAAAATAATAGAGCTCCCGGTTGTATTGAAGATGAAAGGAGGTGCTGAGGTGTACGATTCATTAGAGCTCAATGAGTCTGTGCGACGGGCCTTGGAACTTTATTCGCATAGTTTGATCAAGATTGCCTTCGCGTACTTGAAGAACACGGCGGACGCGGAAGAAGTGGCCCAGGAGGTATTCCTCGTCTATTGGCAGAAGCGCCCCGTATTCGATAACGGCGAACATGAGAAAGCTTGGCTAATCCGAACGACGATCAATAAAAGCAAAAATATGTTGAAGGCCGGGTGGTTTCGCAGCCGCAACCCGGTTCCCGAAGACCTGGGCTACCTCCCCAAGGAAGAGAGCGACGTTCTGCAGGCCGTGCTCGCCTTGGACAAGAAATATCGGATTCCGATCCATCTGCACTATTACGAAGGCTATTCCATCCAGGAGATCGCGACGATCCTTGAGGCCAAACCCGCCACGGTGGGAACCTGGTTGGCGAGAGGGCGTACGCTCCTCAAGAAGAAGATTGGAGGCATGGAGGATGAAGAAATCTGTTTATAAGTCCGCGATGTCCCGTTTGAAGACCAGCGAGAATTTCCAAGAAGCCACCTATACCAAATTGATGAATCATAAGGAGACGATGAACATGGAAATGACGAAGAAGAGCAAAGCAACGGTCTGGACGGCCGGGATCGCGGCGTGCGCGGTGCTCGCGATTGGCTTAATCACTCTCAATCAGAACTCCCCGGCGTCGACGCCATCTTCTCAGCCTGCGACGAACGCGCCGGCGAAGCCTCCGATCATGGGCAAGGCGGCGGTGAACATCGAGGGCATCATCTCCGAGGTGAGCGCGGACGGCAAAAGCTTCAAGGTCGGCGATTTGTGGGTCGCCGTGACGCCGGAGACGAAGATGGGCATCGGCGGTCCTACCGCCGCGGAGCCTTCCGAGGAGCTGCTGCAGAAGGAATTCAAGGTGGGGAATATCGTATCCGGCTTTACGACCGACGACATCAGCACGGGCAAGGTCAACGCGACGAACATCTACAACAACATGGCACCGCTGCAATAAGTACCGAGCGCGGTTCGTTGAGTGAGCGGTCCCAAGGGGGTGTTCCGGTAGTCATTGCAACATGACGACCGGAACACCTCCTTTTTCCGAATATTCGTCAAAGTCCGTATGTCCGAAAGGGGTCTTGGCTCTGGGTCACGAATAGGTTATTAATCAAATACGGATAAAGTGGTTGGCAAAGCAACCTATCTAATTGACTCTGCGGATCGCTCCGTGATATATTGTGCATATACAACATACACAATATGTCGAGGAGGCACGGTATGTTCGCTTTGGACGTTCGAAACGTAACTAAGATATACCCCGATTTTCAGATTAAAGACGTATCGTTTCAATTGGAGAAGGGTTATATTATGGGATTTATCGGTGTCAACGGCGCGGGAAAAACGACCACGATCAAATCGATCCTGAACATGATTCAAGTCGACGGCGGCGAGGTATGCATTTTCGGCAAGAAAGTGTCCGAACACGAACTCGAATTAAAGCAGGAAATCGGATGCGCATTCGGCGATGTCGATTTCTATTCGCGCAGCAAGATAAAAACGCTGACCCAGATCACGAAGAAGTTCTATAAGAATTGGAATGATGAAACCTACTACAGCTACATAAAAAGATTCAAATTGGATGAAAACAAAAAAGTGGCCGAGCTGTCAACGGGAATGAAAGTAAAGTACAGCTTGGCTCTTGCTCTATCCCATGGCGCGAAGCTTCTCGTCCTGGATGAACCGACAAGCGGCCTCGATCCCGTCTCAAGAGACGACCTGTTAGATATTTTTCAAGAGCTTATCGTTGGCGGAGAGATCAGCATTCTCTTCTCTACTCACATTACGTCCGACTTGGAAAAATGCGCGGATTTTATAACCTTCATTGATAACGGGCGAATCGTCGCTAGTTCCGAGAAAAACGAATTTATGGAATCTTATCGTTTACTCAGCGGCAGCGAGGGCCGATTGAGCGAAGTGAAGGAACAACTAATCTCCTACAAGACCAATTCCTTCGGCTTTACCGGACTGATTCACGCCAAAGACTTCGATCCAACCTCCAACCTGGAGGCCGTCACGCCGAGCCTCGAGGAGATTATGATTTATTTCGCTAAGAGGGGGGATTCGCATGTATAACTTGGTGATGAAGGATTTGAAATTGGGCGTAAATCCGTGGTTCTTCGCCTTACCCTTATTCACGGGCGTCCTCATGCTTATTCCCGGTTGGATTTATTTCCTTGTCCCGCTTTATTTTTGTTGGTTAACGGTACCGAACGTGTTCGGCGGATTTAAAAGCCAGAATGATTTGATGTTCAGTATGATGATGCCCGTGACCAAAAGGGACATCGTGAAGGCTAGAATAATCGTCGTCGTCATCCTGGAGCTTATGCATCTTTTCGTTGCCATGATCTTTAGCTTCTTTACGTTTCGTCTATATCCGGACATGACTTACTACTTCTTCGCGCCGCACTTAGGCTTCTGGGGATTATGCTTTATGATGCTCGCGATCTTCAACATCATACTTCTTTCCATGTATTATAAGACGGCGTACAAGTATGGCGCGGCAACGACTGCATCCACTGCGGCGGCTATGCTTTTCGCCGGAGCTGTCCAGTGGGCAGGAATCGAGAGTCCTTGGTTGAACGATATTTTCTACGGCGCCGGGGCGGACAATACGGCGTTGCAGCTATCCATTCTGATCGCGGGCATGGTAATCTTCATTGCGTTCGCCCTGATCGTCTATCGGATTGCAATCCGTCGATTTCACAAAGTGGAGATATTATGAACATAACGATTTCGAATACATCCGAGAAACCGATTTATCAGCAGCTTTACGAGCAAATCAGCGCTCTGATTTTGAGAGGCGAGCTAGGAAGCGGCTTTTGTCTACCCCCCATTCGACAGGCGGCTTTGGAGCTTAGGGTTAGCGTCATTACGGTAAAAAAGGCTTGGGAAGAACTCGAACGAAGCGGGTTGATCCATACGGTAACGGGGAAAGGATGTTTCGTAGCCGAATTCGCAGCAGATGAGATACTGAGAATACGCGACGATATGATCCTGAAGCAAATGAAAAGCGACATCTCCTACTATAAATCCTTGGGCCTGACCCTAGCGGAAGCGATAGAACTGCTGAAAAAGATATATGCAAGCCCATAAACATCGTACAACGCTACTGACATAAGACTGTCCGTAGCGTTGCCGGTTCATGGGAGATGTCATGCGTCCTCCAGTAAGCGCCGATACCCTCTTACATAATCGACCGCGAACTCGCTCGGATAAACAGGCGGTTCAACGTTCCCGTTCTTATGGGGCGGGATTTCATAGACGTTAAGCATCAATTGCATCGGATAACTTGGCGACTGACGCGAGCGATGAATCCGTTCATTATCCACGTAGAAGTCAACGCCCTCGGGAGTCCAATCGATCGCGTATACATGGTAGAGCGTCGGGTCCATCGCCAACTCCCGCTCGATAAACTCCTCTTCGATCGTAGGGTCGCCGAACGCATGAATGCCAAAGCCGAGCGTGCACGACCCGTCCTTCACGTTCCACCCTTTCAATTCGAACGGGCAAATTTCCGCCGATCGTTCGGGTACATCCTCGAAGCCAATCAACCAGAATGCGCAGACGTTCCGGGGCGTGCCGAGTCCTCTGGCCCGAATTTCGATATAGCCGTATTGCGGGACGAACAACCGTTCCTCGGGTTGTTCCTCTCGGACGCGGCAATCCTGCGAGAACCGATGTTGCCCGAGCGCGCTGCCGAGCGGCCCGGAGAACACTCCCGTCTGCAGGTTGCTCGCTTTCACGTCTCCATCGAATTCCCTGCACCACGGTTGTTGCTCCTCGGTAATACGCAGGAGAAGCTGGCTGTCCTCGAATCGGTAATTTGCGGTTGTGTTTCGGCGGCTGCTCCATTGCGGCAAGTAATAGGGCAGCCATTTCGCGCGATCCAACTCGACCGTCTCGAAGTCGTCGTGGAACACGAGGGAGTACCCCGCTTTCTCTAAAGGGTTTCTTGGGAAATCCAGCCTATTCATTTCGGCGATCGCTCCTTCTTCTTATTCCCTATCTATACTCCTCTATTGTGCACAAACTCCCGAAGTTGGTCCATACGTCGCTCAGAGGTATACTATACTTGTGCCTAATATCGTTCCACAAGGAGTTGACTATGGAAGTAATCAAAGACGCGCTAACTAGATTCAGAGTTCATGAGGATGTTGCCCTCTATCTCTCGAACATCATCATGATTATGTTTATCGTCTTGCTCTGCGTAGCGGCCAATTTTGTGACTAAGAAAATCGTGCTTCGGATCATTGCTCATTTCATCACCAAAAACAAGTTCAAATGGAACAGTATCCTGTTGGAGCGAAAGGTGTTTCAGAAGCTTTCCCATCTGGTTCCGGCCGTCATCATTTATAACTTTGCGTCCTCATTCCCAGACTATCAGGCACTAATCGAGAAAGCCTCATTTTGCTATATTTTTATCGTGGCGGTCTTCGCATTGAACGCTTTCCTAAATGCCGTCAACGATATTTATTTAATGTACGAAGAGTCTAGAATCAGGCCGATCAAAAGCTTTATTCAAGTCGCTAAAATCATCATTTTCATTGTTGCCGTCATCACGCTCATCGCCACTTTGATCGGGAAAAGCCCTCTCCTTCTGCTAAGCGGACTCGGTGCTCTGTCGGCCGTGCTGATGCTAATCTTCAAGGATTCAATTCTAGGTCTCGTGGCCGGCGTCCAATTGTCCGCCAATGACATGGTTCGCGTCGGCGATTGGATCGAGATGCCTAAATATAACGCCGACGGCGACGTCATCGAAATTACGCTAAATACGGTTAAAGTTAAAAACTGGGATAAGACGATTACCATGGTCCCGAGCTATGCTTTCATATCCGACTCCTTCAAAAACTGGAGAGGAATGCAGGACACGGGCGGCCGGCGAATCAAACGATCCATCTATGTTGATACGTCCAGCATTAAATTCTGTACGGATGAGATGATTCGGCAATTCAAGAAAATCCACCTTCTCACTGAATATATTGAAAGGAAAGAGAAGGAAATCGAAGCCTATAATCAGGAGAGCCGCATCGACCCGTCAAGTCGAGTGAATGGAAGAAACCTTACGAATATCGGCACCTACCGAATTTATATCGAAAATTACTTGAAGCTTCATCCGCACATTCACAAAGAACTGACGACAATGGTTAGACAGCTCGCGCCGGGAGAACACGGCTTGCCTTTGGAAATTTACACGTTTACCAGCGATATTCGTTGGCTGTCTTACGAAGCGATTCAAGCCGACATCTTCGATCATTGCTTGGCCGTGGCGTCGGAGTTCGGCCTGCGAATCTACCAGAATCCGACGGGCTACGATATGCGCGGTTTATCCGAGCCGACCTCGAGATTCGCGGTAGAACGCGGGTAATCTAAGTCCCACAATGGCTCGTAAGGCTTCGGCTTTGCGGGCTATTTATTTTTTCTTCGACAATTGCGGGCGTATGAAACATATGTTACAATAAACCTATGTTACGATAAGAGGTGTTATACAATGAACATTCAACATGCGATTCTGGGACTATTGCGAAATCAATCCCTCACGGGATACGACATGAAGAAAGCGATGCAGAAGTCGCCGTTCATCTACTGGTCGGGCAATAACAGCCAAATCTACCGCGCGCTGGCGGAGCTTGAAGATGAGGGTTTCGTCAGTGTCGAAGTCAAACATGGCGAAGCTTCCCCGACCAAAAAGATCTATACGCTGACGAACGGCGGCCTGGAACAATTGCATCGGCTAACGCTAGGATTTCCCGAGGTGCCGGAAATACGCAAAACCTTCCTCATGCAGCTTGTGTTCGGCAGAAACCTTACACAACTGGAGCTTGAATCCTTGCTTGAACAATACAGCGGTGAAGTGAAGGGGATGGCGCTTGCCGTGCAAGACGAGGTTTCATCTAGTCGAAGTACGCCATATGAATCGGCGATACTGGAATTGGTCATGGAGAACATCCGCCAGATTTATGAGTCCGAATTGAGATGGATCGATAAGGTGCGGTCTGTCGCGCTTCCGCTTGCGCCGGTTAAATATGATACACGAGAGAGAGGTCGTCATTCTAATATGAAATACAATAAGGTTCGCCATAACGAGAGAGATTACATTGTGGTCGTTTCCGGTGAAATCAGGCAAGAGCAGGATGGTTTGAACTTGGTGGCGGCATGTGCGGAGAACGGTACGAATAAAGTGATGCTTCCCGCTGCATGTCTATCGGAAGAGTTTTTACAGCTCTCGACTCGCGTTGCAGGGCTGGTTCTCCAGAAGCTCACCAATTACAACATCAAAGCGGCAGCGGTTCTCGATGCCGACAAAGCTCGAGGCAAATTTAAAGATTTTCTTGCGGAAGCCAATCGCGGGAAGCTATTCCGTGCCTTCGAGAATCGGGAGCAAGCGGAAAGCTGGTTGTTGGAGGATGATCTTTAATGCCTGCCACGTATAAGAGCGAAGAGGGCAAGCAACAGGTGTTGGCTGAATACAGAACAATACTGGCGGACTGGCCTGTTGACAATAAACAGTATCAAATCCCGACTTCATACGGCGAGACGTTCGTCATTGAATCCGGGGATCCGACAAGTCCGGCGTTGGTGCTGCTTCATGGGAGCTTGTCGAACTCTTTCTCCTGGTACGGCGATGTGGCGCTGCTGAGCCGGCAGTTCCACGTGTTCGCCGTCGATTTGCCCGGCGAGGCAGGCCTTTCCTCCGATATTCGGCCTGACTACCTGAGCGGCGCATACGAGCAATGGTTGGATGAAGTGATTGCCCGCCTCGGCGTTAAGCAATGCTCGATTGCCGGTCAATCTCTAGGCGGTTGGATAGCGCTTCGCTACGCGACCGTTCATCCGGACAAGGTCGGCAATCTCGCTCTTCTTTGTCCCGGCGGACTCGCGATGCAAAGGCGGAATTTCCTGTTCAAAGTGCTGCTGCAAACGATCTCCGCTCGCGGAGATCGCTCTAAAGTCATTAAGCGCGTATTAGGAATGGATCGCGGAGGCGACGGAGACACGAACGAGATGCGCAGAGCGCTGGACTTTATTCTGCTCATCAATAAATATTTAAAGCCTCGTTATGCAACGCTTCCCGTGTTCAGCGATGCCGAGCTCTCCCGTCTTACGATGCCGATCCTCGTTGTTTTCGGCGACAACGATTGGCTATTGAATGCTAACAAGAGCATAGACCGGATCGAGCATAACGCTCCGAACGTCACGACTGTTCTCTTGCCCGGCGTGGGCCATGCCGTGTTGGGACAGGCAGAACGGATGCGGGATTTCTTCGTTCGCGCGATGCCTTCTTGATTTGCAGATTCCAATTCTTTTTTTGGTTGGATGACTCCATTTTTGCTATACTAAGAACATGAGAAAAGCGACGAATACCCCAACCGAATCGAATATCGAATCGCAGACCAACCCTATCCCGAAGCTGACGAAAAAAGGGCAGGCGACGCGGGCTCGCATCGTGGCTGCCGCCGCGAAGCTGATGTATGAACGCGGCGTTGCCGGAACGAGCGTGGAAGACGTCCAACAAGAGGCGGGTGTCAGCTCTTCCCAGCTGTACCACTATTTCAAGGAGAAGCGGGAGCTCGTCTTGGCCGTGATTCTCTTCCAGAACGAGCAGGTGCTTGGCTCACAGGAGCCGTTGCTGAGTCATCTTGACAGTATGGAAGCCCTGCAATCCTGGCGCGATGCGCTTGTCCTGTACCAGACGGAACTCGGATTCCAAGGCGGATGCCCGATCGGATCGCTCGGCAGCGAGCTGGCCGACCTGGAGCCTGCCGCGAGGAGAGAGCTGGCGGCGGGATTCGCGCAATGGGAGATGGCGATCCGCCGAGGGCTCCGGGCGATCTACGATCGCGGCGAGATGCGAAGCGACGCCCAGCCGGAGCAGCTTGCGCTCGCGCTGCTCGCCGCGCTTCAAGGCGGGCTGCTGCTGGCCAAGGTCCGCAAGGAGGCCGGTCCGCTCGAAGCGGGTCTGGACGCGATGTTGGATCATATTCGGTCTTACCTCATTGAGACTTCGGCGAAATAACCGAAACCGAACGTAGGTAACCCCAAGGAGCGTTATTCTCCTTGGGGTTTTTTTATAAACTATTAGAATAAGCCGCACAGCGACGGAGCGAATCCCACTCTCTCTCCGCCATACAACAGAACCTGCGATCGTACAGCTATTTCATAGGACCGGTAGGGTGTTAAATCAATAAATGCAAATGTGCAGGTGATAGCTAGCCGCGTGACTCCATTGAAGGTTTGCAGGACAAATACCTGTAATTTTGCAGGATGAAGGGATAAACGAGCGATTTCGGGTAGGATTAAATGCAGAATTGCAGGTGGAGCGGCTCAGTAGGGGGACAAAGCGTGCGAAATCCCGGTGCAGCGGCTCAGTAGGGGGACAAAGCGTGCGAACTCCCGATGGAGCGACTCAGTAGGGGGACAAAGCGTGCGAAATCCCGGTGCAGCGGCTCAGTAGGGGGACAAAGCGTGCGAACTCCCGATGGAGCGACTCAGTAGGGGGACAAAGCGTGCGAACTCCCGGTGCAGCGGCTCAGTAGGGGGACAAAGCGTGCGAACTCCCGATGGAGCGACTCAGTAGGGGGACGCCCCATCCTGCTGCGCTCTGACCCACGCCGCCTTTGCCGCCAAAAGCGCACATCGAGAGTCGCGGGAAAAGCAACGGTGCCTAAGCGAATGAGACGAGCACGCCCGACCGATCCGAGTAGGATCGGTTTTTTTAGTTCGCTGATTTATATTTTGGAGTTGACACTCCAAAATAAATCGGTTAGGATGGTCTCAGGAACAAAAATGGAGTGTTTAATCCAGAAAAAATGACCTCATTAACTTCGAACTCATCAGGAGGAATAGAACATGTCGTTAACGCAAGCTTTAGCGGAAGTTAAACAGCAATTCGTCGCGAATACCCCTTTCGAGATTCAAGCGGAGATGTTCCGTCAGATCAGGGAGCAGCAGGAGTCGGGCAATATTTACGGCCGGCGGGAGGGCGAGAAGGCCAAAGATTTTACGCTTAAGAACGCTTTGGGAGAAACGGTGAATCTGTATGATGAACTGTCCAAAGGCCCGGTCGTTCTAACGTTCTACCGGGGCGGATGGTGTCCGTTCTGCAACACGCAGCTTAAGGCGTATCAGAAGCTGCTGCCAGAGATTCAAGCCCTCGGGGCCCAGTTGATCGCCGTCAGCCCGCAAAGTCCGGACAACACGCTATCCCAGCAGGAGAAGGAAGAGCTGACCTTCCAAGTGCTCAGCGACACGAATGGACTTACGGCCGCTATCTATAACATCCTCTACGATGTTCCGGATTACATTCAAGAGATCATGAAACAGATCGGAATGGATTTGGCGGAATACAATGCCGCGAGCCGATGGATTCTGCCGATTCCGTCCACCTTCATGATCGACGAATCCGGCATTATCCGTTCGACTTACGTGAATCCTGACTTTATGCAGCGGCAGGATCCGGAGGTTATTCTGCGGGAATTGAGAAAACTTTAAAGCTAAATGACGAATAAAGGCCCCGGTTCCCCGGGGTCTTTGCTTTGCGATCATTTCCCGAATACAGACGCTCTCTCCTGCAATCCCTCCACGACTTCCTTCGGTATTTCCCTGACCTTGATGTCCGCGCCTAAGAAAAGCAGCCAATTGGTTATTTCGGCCAACTCGCCCGGATGATGGATATTGAGGAAAGTCTTCAGAATAGCCGTCGTCTGAAAAGGATTCGTGTATGAAATCGTCATTTTCAACGGATGGTATTTCTTGAACTGGGCGATCGCCTTGGGACCCAGCTCGAGGACGAGATTGAAGGCTTCTTCCTTCGTGCTTAGCCGTTCCGCAATCTTCTTCGGGCTTAATCTTTTCTTCTCGGGGCAAGGCTCGACATCGGCGAGATGGTCGACCGGAATAATCCGCCTCTTCTCCTCCGATAGGTCGAAGCCTTCGATTTGCCAAGAGCTTTTCTCCCTATAGAGTCGCAAGAGGTAGATCGGGTAATGCTTGATTGCTCTTCCTTCTTCGACAGCAACCATCAGGTAGCGGTCTTCAAGCAGGATCTGGATGAGCTGTTCCAACATCGGATGGGGCAGGTCCGATAGATCAAGCAGGTCGGGATTGTGCGGGTTGGTACCTTCGAAGAGCAAAATTCGATTTAACAGAACAAGATCGTCTTGCTGGTTCTGAGAGATGAGGCCGAGCAATTTCTCCGCCAGAGAGTGGCGGCTCTTGAGATAAGGGAGCTGCAGATTTCTTGTGGCCATGAAAGCGATGAAGAGTGCTTTAATTTCATTATCGGTAAAGCGAACGGTGGGCAGGACGGAGTTGTTCATGACGGAATAACCCCCGTCCCTCCCGACTTCGGCGACTAAAGGCATTCCCATCGCTTCGATTTCCCTAATGTCCCGGATCGCCGTCGAACGGGAGATGTTAAACTCATGCATGATTTCCGAGATGGTGAAATGGGCGCGGTTGTTGATGTACCGCATAATCACGTTAATCCGTTCAACTTTTTTCATCGGTTCCTCTAAACAGTATCATTTTCTGACATGATTAAAGTTTATTATAAACCCATCAAGCGAAAACACAAATGGATTAAGGAGGAATGAACTTGAGTACGATAATCGGAAATGAAAAGATGGCAAGGGTTGAATCCCGCCCTGTTGGAAGAAAGGCCGCTTATTGGACCGTCACGATCATTCTCGCATTCTCTATTACTTTAAGCGGGATCGGGCAATTGATGCGATACGGCGGCAATGTAGATTTAGTGACCGGGATCGGTTTCCCGTTATACGTCACGAGCATTCTCGGAACTTGGAAACTGCTCGCGGTCATTGCGATCTTGATGCCGGGTTTCCCCCGGCTTAAGGAATGGGCGTATAGCGGCCTCTTCTTTCTTATGACGGGTGCGGCTTTATCGCACGCGTACGCTAATGATTACGGCGACGGCGGATTCCATGTTATTCTCCCGCTTTTCTATGCGGCGCTCGGCATCGCCTCCTGGGCGCTGCGTCCGAATAGCCGCCGGCTCTAATAGTAGTTTCCTATTTTGGCAATATGGCTTATGTTTATGGTAAACCGATCACATTCATCCAAAGGAGCTGGGAAGATGGCGACGTATTCCTTCGAGGAGAAAGACAGCTTTATCGTTCTGGGTATCGGAACGGAGCTGAAGAGCGATTACACGGATTATGCAGGCATGAACAAGGAGAAAGAAAACTTCTGGCGGCAAGTCGAGCAGGATGGCAGGCTGGACACGTTAAAAGCGATTGCCTCGAACGATTATATATTCGCGGTAAGCGAAGCCGTAAATCGTAAGATGATGTATTATGCAGGCGTCATGACGGATTCGTCGATACCGGAAGAACACAGGGTGATCCAATTCCCTAAAGGACAATACCTCGTCGTTAAAGGCGAAGGGAAGTCGGCCGACGAGCTCGGCAGCATGCTTACGGGCATTGCTTTCGGTCAAGTCTTGCCGGCAGCCGATCAATACGCCTATGTCGGCGGACCGAATGCAACGGTTGAGATGGGGCAGCGAGACGGCCTTGTCTACGGCGAGATGTGGGTTCCGGTCGTGCACAAATAAACGAGATCGTCAGGAGGAATAAGAATGTCCCGTATCGTTGATTTTAAACAAGTGTCTACGGCAGGTCTGGAATCTTCGCCGGTAGCGGAAGCGTTAGCCGGCCTGCGCGCGAACGAAGCCCGGTATTTCATGAACAAATACAATCACGAATTTACGGTCGTACCGGCGAGCGAAAGCCAGGAGACGCTTGAGTATGTGAACCGGGTGCTTAAGGAAGAACGCGGCATCGCGTTTGCGGCCCGGCCGCTAGAGACATCGTGCTTTCAAGTGGACAATATTAGATGGGCGTTCGTCTTTTATGAGGATGGTCTGGCGGTTAACGTCTTGTACACGGTGGACGATCCTAAGAAGCGGGCCGTAGGGTTTAAGCTGTCCGAGGGGATGGAAGTGCCCAGGGAGCTCGAAGAGAAGAAGTTTAAATTCGCGAGACAGAAGTCCAAGCTGGCGGGGACGATCCGAGGTTCGTTCTTCGTCATTAAAGGCGAATATTGAAGCTTGGCACCCGTTCGGGTGCCTTTATTCGTTGTTCTGCGCTTGAAGCTACGGAATTTTGGAAGGCATTGATTTCATCGGACTTCTGGGTAACCAACCTGATTTATGCAGACGGAACGCTTGCGCTCATCGACTGGGATACGTCCGGATGGGGCTACCTGGGCGAGGATCTCGCAAGCCTGATAGCGGACGAAGCGGATATCGATCACATGGTCGAGTACGATGACGAGAGGGGAGAGGCGTCGTGCAGGAAGAAGTTCTAACAGGCGGAAACGTGAATCAAATTGTTCGTCGAGAAAATACGGTCCTCCGCCCTACCGGTTATTGGAGCCCGTCTGTTCATGAGCTGCTTACGCATCTTGAGCAACAGGGCTTCGAGGGAGCGCCAAGATTGTTCGGAATCGACGGCTCCGAACGCGAAATTCTATCATTCATTGCAGGGGAAGTTCCGGGGAACGATTACCCTGAACTTGAACCTTATATGTGGTCGGATGCAACGCTAATAGGTTTAGCGCGTCTCTTACGCCGTTTTCACGATGCGACGGAAGGATCCGCGCTCCTGTCGAAGGGCCTATGGCAGCTCAGTTATGTCGATGAACGCAAGCACGAAGTCATCTGTCATAACGACGCCGCGTTGTACAACGTGGTCTTCCAACAGGGGGCTCCCGTGGCGCTGATTGATTTCGATATGGCCGGGCCTGGGCCGAGAATGTGGGACATCGCGTACTCTCTGTACACATCGGTTCCGCTTGCGAGCTTCTCGCCTGACCATTCATCGGGAACAACGGTAGGCTATCAATCGGATTTACACGCTGAAGAGCGCCGTCGACGGATTCAATTGTTTTTCGAATCGTACGGAACTCCCGTCCCTGACGAACTGCGCCAGTGGATCATTCAACGCCTGGCTACATTGTGCGATACGCTCCGCAATGGCGCTGCCGAAGGAAATGCCGCCTTTCGGAAAATGGTCGAAGAAGGACACTTGGCTCACTATGAGAGAGAGATTCGATTCGTAACGGATCGTTTCCATGAGTGGATCTAGAAGGGTACGAACTCGCACGGATATTAGGGCTTATATTTTAGAAATATTTTCGAATTGGTTTCGAGGGAGTTTAGACTCCTCCTTTAGACTAAGGTTGTAAGCAAGAGAAACCGTACAATCTAAAGGAGCGAGCAGGTTATGAAAAAGAGAAATCAATGGTTGATGGTAGGCGGAGCGGCGGCTGCGGTGACGTTATTTACGGCGACGGCATTCGCGTACACTCCGAATACGGAAGGGTACAATGCGTTCAAAGAAGTGCTGAAGGCGAACCAATTGTCGGGCAAAGCGTTCGATAGCGCGACGATGAACGGGAACTTCACCGTAACAGTAGACGGCAAGAGCTTGCTGGACGCGAACGGTACAACGAAGGTGGCGGAAGGGGAAGACGGACACGTCATGAGCAGCGACTTCGACTTCACCCTCATGGGCGTCGAGCGCAGCGGCAGTCTGTACAGCAGCGGCGAAGATAGCGTCTACATGGTTGACCGCACGCACGGGCTGGACTATCAGGTAATCGACTCGGACGAGAAGAACGAATGGAAGCACCGCGAACGGTCTCATAAGGACGACTCCCGCGGCCATTCGATGAACAAAGCGGAAGAAGTGCTCCTCGATTTTCTGGTCGGCGACCTGAAGAATAACTTCAGCGTGACGAACCACGCGGACGGTTCGAAGACGATTACGGCGGACATCGACGAGAAGGACATACCGCTTCCGATTCGTCTGCTGATGGACGTGGCGGAGTCTAACGACAGGACGGAACGCAAGCATGAGAAGGAAGCGCCGGAACATTGGGAGCGGATCAAGGAGCTGCCTTTCTTCCAAGGACTCAAGGACATCAACTTCGAAGAGCAATTGCCCAAGCTGACGGAAGACTTCGCGATCGAGCACGTTACGCTTCAGTTCACGGTGAACGCGGACAATGAGCTTCAGAACGTGCAAGGCGAGCTTGAAGTAAGCGGCAAGGACGAAGCCGGCGTCGCCCATACGGTGGAGATCGAAGGCGCGGGAGATATCGGCGGCATTAACGCCACGACCCCGGACGCGTACGACCCTGCCGGCAAGAACATCGAGATCATCGACGCGGCAACGTTCGAAGATCGCGGCTAACATCACGAGAACGGGAGGACCCGACTATGTTCGAAGCGAACGATTTGTCTAAGGTCTACCCCGGCGGCCGCGGCATCCAAGGGCTCAATCTCACCGTACTTCCCGGTGAGGTTGTCGCCTTATTGGGACCGAACGGCGCCGGGAAGACGACAGCGCTGCAAGCGATGGCCGGATGGCTCGACTGCGACCGCGGGAATGCGCGCTTGGACGGCGTCTCCGTAGCCGACCATCCTGAGCGGACGAGACCGCACATGGGCTTAATGATCGGCGAGCCGACACCGTACCCCTATCTCACGGGTTACGAGTATTTGAGACTCTATCACAAGCTGTACCCGGGCGTCGACGAAGCCCGCATTCGGGAGACGATCGAGCTCGTGGGCATGTCGAAGCACCAACAGCTCAAGATCAAGAAGTACTCCACCGGCATGAAACAGCGGATCGAGCTCGCTAGCGCGCTGCTCCACCGGCCGAAGCTGCTGCTGCTCGACGAACCGTTCTCGGGCATGGATATCGAGGGTCGGCGGGAGATGTCTACGATATTGCGGCGTCTCGTAGCCGAGACAGGGATGAGCATCATCGTCTCGTCGCATCAGGTACGAGACATCGAGGATTGGATCACGCATGCATGCATCGTCTTCGAGGGACGGCATGTCGGTACCGCGAGCGTCTCGCAGATTCGGGAATCGTTCCCTAGCGTGGAAGACTACTATTTGCACGGCATCGGGCAGGAAAGGAGCGGGGTAGCATGATCGCGCGATTGAACTATCTCACGGGCGAAGAGCTACGTAAGCTGCTTCGCGGAGGCAAGCTGAAGGTGCTGCTGCTGCTCTCCTTCCTGATCGGCATCTTTTTCGTCTTCATAGGCGACCGAATCGGACTCGACGACAATCTCCCGTCAACCGCTCTGGAATTGTTGCTAGCGATCGTGTTCCCCTTATTCATGGCAACGCTTGGCAGCGACCTCATGGTCGGCGAGGTGAAAGACCGTACGATTAAGCATGCGCTGAAGCTGCCGGTAAGCCGGGAGTCTCTCTTCATGGGGAGAATACTGGCCGGATGGGTGGCCGGTGCGTTGATCGTGCTAAGCGTGTTCGTTCCGACGTTGATCGGAAGCCTGGTGCTTCAAGGCGTGCCTGCGCTCTCGGAGCTGGGCGCGAGTCTGGCCGAACTCGGCGCGGCGATCGTTTACTGCGGATTGCTTGTGGTGCTGGTTAACTGCGTGGCCTTGTGGACGGGCAGCGGCGGAGTCGGACTGACGGTAAGCGTCGTGCTGTGGCTGGCGATGGGCGTCGTCGGTTTGCTCGAACCGCAGCTCAGCCGTTACTTCGTCACCGACTTCGCGGATTGGGTACGGCCGCTTCTGTACGGTGGCGATGCCGGAGCGTCGATCTCGGCATTGCTATTTATTACGGCCTACTATATCATGGGCACTATATTGGGTTTATTAGCCTTCCAAAGAAAAGAGATCTAACCGATGTCTATTCGACTGAAGCTCATCTTAACGTATATCATCGGCATTGTGCTGACCGCGGCGATCGTCACGGTGACGGGGATCGGACTCGTCACGGGGATCGTCTCTTATTTTGCCAAGGGCATCGTGAAGGATCAAAGTCCGCACGAGGCATTGGAGCGGGGCGTCGATGTGATCGTGGACTTGCGCTACGCGGAGCGGTATAAGCCGGAAGAGCTGAGCTCCCCCGCATTCGCGAGTCGGTTGGGGGACCAACTGCTTCCGTTCGAGGGCTTCCTCGTCGTTCAGGACGGCGAGCGATGGGAAAGCTACGGCGCGCTCAAGCAAGAGGATACGTTCCTGGAGCAGTTGCGGGAAGACGTGACGTCATCGGGCAAACACGGGGACGTCACGTTCACGGTAAGTTCGCGGGAAGGACGCGATTGGCTCGCGCTGCGGTACGATTTTCCGGAAATCGACGATCCCCTATCGTATTACCTCGTCATCGACGTGACGGAGACGTGGAAGAAGGGCGACCGGTTCCCGTTATTCGTGCTTCTCGGCATCGCGGTCTTGCTGGCGATCATTCTCGTTCCGCTGATCTGGATTACGACGAAGGATATCGTCCGGCCGTTGCGGCAATTGGAGCAAGGTTCCCGCCTTATCGCGGAGGGGGATCTGAACTTCAGCCTGCAATCGAAGGTACGCAACGAAGTGGGAAGCGTGATCCGCTCGTACGAGAAAATGCGCAGCGAGCTCGCGCGATCGATCGGCGCGCAACTGGCGCTGGAGGAGAACCGCAAAGAGCTGATCTCGAACATCTCGCATGACCTGAAGACTCCGCTCACTTCGATTAAGGGATACGTGGAAGGGATTCGGGAAGGCATCGCGAACGACCCGGAGAAGCTGAGGAAATATATCGACGTCATTCATGCGAAGACGCTCGACATGGACCGGATGATCGACGACTTGTTCCTGTTGTCGAAGCTGGATCTCGAGCAAGAGAAGTTTCGCTTCGATGCGGTGTCGCTGGAGGAGTTCTACCGGCAGACCATGAACGAGCTGCATATCGAATGCGAGAGAGCGGGCGTGCGGTTGACGGGCGAATACGAGGCCGGATCGGACGCGGTCGCGACGATGGATGCCCAGAAGATCAAGCGGGCGATTCTGAACGTCGTCGGCAACTCGGCGAAATTCATGGATAAGAACGAACCGCATATCCACGTGTATTTCGGCCGGCAAGCGGATTCGTGGGTTATCGCGGTTAGAGATAACGGTCCGGGAATGGAGCAGAGCGAGCTTGAGCGGATCTTCGACCGCTTCTATCGGGGGGACGCCGATCGGAATCAGAATGTGGCGGGCTCGGGGTTAGGGCTAGCCATCGTGAAGCAGATCGTCGCTTTCCATGGCGGGATGATTACCGCAAGAAGCGAGCTCGGGCATTCGATGACGGTGATGTTTACGATTCCGATGAATCAGCCTCGGGCGTGACGGGAGAGAGTAAGAAGATGACGAAGCGGAAAGTGTTGATCGTCGAAGACGATCAGGCGATCGCCGAGCTGGAACGGGATTACCTGGAGGTACACGGCTATGAGGTGACCCTTCGGGCAGACGGCCGGCAAGCGCTGGAAGAGGCGCTGGAGCAGGCGTACGATCTTATTATTCTAGACGTCATGCTGCCGGGTATGGATGGCTTCGACATCCTGCGGAAGGTTCGCGAGACGAAATTCATCCCGGTCCTGATGGTGTCCGCCCGCAAGGAGGATATCGATAAGATTAGGGGGCTCGGCTTGGGCGCGGACGATTACGTGACGAAGCCGTTCAGCCCGTCCGAGCTCGTAGCCAGGGTGAAGGCGCATCTTGAACGATATGACCGATTGACCGGAGCTGCCGCGGCAGGCTTCGGTTCTTCGCCTGTCCGGAAGATGCGCGAGCTGAACATTCGGGGGCTTGCGATTCAAGTCGATGCCAGACGGGTGACGCTGAACGGGCAAGAGATTACGATGACCGCCAAAGAATTCGACCTGCTGCTCTTCCTCGCGGACAACCCGGACCGTGTTTATTCCAAGGAGGAGCTGCTGGATAAGGTGTGGGGAATCGATTATTTCGGGGATTCCGCCACGGTTACGGTCCACGTCGGGAAGATCCGCGACAAGATCCAGAAGGACCCGGCGCAGCATCAGTTTATCGAGACGGTGTGGGGCGCGGGGTATCGGTTTAAGGTGTGAGAACATACGTGCGGCAAGAAGGGAGAAAAGGAATCGGGGGACGTCGTTATGGACATCAATTCTGCTCGTAGAACGAACATGATAGGCGGTAGCGAGGTTGGCGCCATCACGGTCGAAATGGATCATCGCAGGATTCATGAGACGAATAGCCTATTCTGGGATAACAATGGAAACGAAGTTCTAGGAGCAACCGCGCTTCCGTTCTACGGTGCGTTCGTCTCGGAAGACAACCATCGTCTCTTCGGAGATGTCTCGGGAAGAAAGGTGCTCGAAATCGGCTGCGGAAGCGGTCAATCTTTGCAGTATCTAGGTGAACGCCAAGCATCCGAACTATGGGGAATCGACTTATCGGCGAACCAAATCGAGAAGACGAAGCAGCATTTGACGGCATCCGGTCTATCCGCGACGTTAATCTGTTCCCCTATGGAAGAAGAATGCGGCATACCGGACAACTACTTCGACTTTGTTTATTCGATTTATGCGATTGGCTGGACAACCGATCTTGAAAGGACTTTTCGCCGAATCGCTTCTTACCTCAAGCAGGACGGGGTATTCATTTTCAGTTGGTCTCACCCGATCCATAAGTGCGTCGCTCCGGAGAATGATAAGCTTGTTTTCAAAAAATGTTATTTCGATGAATCCTGGTATTCGGTGACGCTTGGCGAAAGTACGCTGACGTTATCGGACCGAAAGCTGTCAACCTATGTGAATGCGTTAGCCAAAGCGGGATTCGTCATCGAGTACCTCATTGAAGAATCCGACGAAGATATTATACATTCGAGAAACGGAGATTTTGCCCGGAAAGCCAAGATGCTTCCCGTAACGTTTGTCATCAAGGCGCGGAAGCCTTGATATTTTGGTGCAGAGATTGCACGGAACTCTTAACGGGTCTGCGTTAGTATGAATCTCGAGGGGAGGGACAACGATGGATTGGTTGGAGAGAATGACAAGCGCCATGGATTATATCGAAGCGAATTTGGCGGACGAAATCTCCTATGACGACGTCGCACAGATCGCCTGTTGCTCTACGTATCATTTTCAGAGAATGTTTCCGTTCATCACGGGTGTCTCGTTATCCGAGTACATTAGGCGCCGACGTTTGACATTGGCGGCCTTCGAACTGCAGACCACCGACGCCAAGGTTATCGATATAGCTATGAAATACGGCTACCAGTCGCCGGAAGCGTTCACGCGGGCGTTCAAGAATCTCCACGGAATCATGCCTATATCCGCGCGCGATACAGGCGTTGCTCTGAAAGCCTATCCTCGCATGTCCTTCCATATCTCAATCAAAGGAGATGTCGAGATGAACTACCGGATTGAACAGAGAGGGCCGTTCGAGATGTTCGGCGTATACGGCGTAGTTAGCCAGGATATGCAACAGGCATTCCGCGATGTTCCTGAGTTCCGCCAACAATGCGACGAAGACGGCAGCGTTAGTCTAATGAACGAGCTGCTAGGGCGGTTCGGCAATTCCGTATTGCACGCCGCCTTATACGATCACACGGGAGAATCGTTCAAGTACATGGTCTGTTACCATCTGCCCAAAGGACTTGAAATACCGGAGAAATTCACGAAGTTGTCCGTGCCGGGATCAACATGGGCTATATTCCCGGAGCCGCAGTGCGATCTTCAGAAGCTATGGGAACGAATCTATTCCGAGTGGTTTCCGATATCCGGGTATGAACAGGTAGAGGGTCCCCAGTTCGAAATGTGCTATGGAATGCCCTGCCATACGCAGGGCGAGATCTGGATTCCCGTCAAGAAGAAGTAACTTTTACGGTCCAAGAGTTCATGATCAAGATGATTTTCGCATACCAATCTCGTCTATAACATTGAGACGAATAAACGGATGAGAGAGGTGTACGATCATGAAGTTTAAAGCCACGCTTGAACTGAGCAAGAAGACGGCTACCGGCATTCACGTCCCGAATGAAATCGTCGAAGCGCTCGGGGCGGGGAAAAAGCCGCCTGTCAAAGTTACGATCCGCTCGTATACTTATCGCAGCACGATAGCGGCAATGGGCGGCAGGTTTATGCTGCCGGTCAGCGCGGAGCATCGAGAAGGGGCGGGTCTTCAGGCCGGGGATGAATTCGAAGTCGAAATCGAGCTGGACACCGCGCCTCGGGAGTTGACTGTGCCGGATGACTTTGCAGAAGCATTAGATCGTGAAGGAGAGGCACGGCGATTTTTCGACAGTTTGTCCTATAGCAACAAGCGTCGGTTCGTATTGAATATCGAGAGCGCCAAAAGCGCCGAAACAAGACGGCGTCGTATCGAGAAGTCCGTCGAGCTGCTGCGTGAAGGCCAGCTTCAATAAGGATTCGCATGAGAGGGCGTCCGAAAGGACGCCTTCCCTGCGAACATGGACGGTTAGGCATACTCGCCTATCTACTGCGGCACAATAAGTGCACTTCGGAAAGAGGTGCCGCCGCCATGAGCCGATCTAGAGGGGAATTCATTCCTGAATTAGCGTACTTTGAGCCGGATGCTCTTCGTTATCCCAAAGGCGAACGCATCTTCGAATGGATCAAGAGCCAAGGAATCCCGTACCGGATGACGACTTCTCATAATAGAATTACGAATTTGCCTGGAGAGTCGGAGCTCGAGCAATACAAGATCGCCAAACGCACGCTTGTCGTCGGGCTCAGGAAGACGCTGAAGTTCGATACGTCGAAGCCTTCCGCGGAATACGCCATCCCGCTCGCCACAGGGTGCATGGGGCATTGCCATTACTGTTACTTGCAGACGACTTTAGGGGCTAAACCTTATATTCGGATTTACGTGAACACCGATGGCATTCTCGCGCAAGCGAAGCGGTATATCGAGGAGCGGGCACCGGATATTACGCGCTTCGAAGCCGCTTGTACGTCCGATCCCGTAGGAATCGAGCACATTTCGGGGTCGTTGAAAGAATATATCGAATTCATGGGCGGGGAGCCCCTCGGGCGTCTCCGGTTCGTAACGAAATTTCATCATGTGGACTCCTTGCTGGATGCGAAGCATAACGGGCATACCCGGTTTCGGTTCAGCGTGAACGCGGACTATGTCATCAACAACTTCGAGCCGGCGACCTCTAGCTTCGCCGACCGAATCGAAGCGGCAGGCAAGGTGGCTAGAGCAGGGTATCCGCTCGGCTTTATCGTTGCGCCGATTATTTGGTACGACGATTGGGAGCAAGGATACGGCGAGCTTTTCGATAAGCTATCCGAAGCCCTTCCGATGGAGGGAACGCGGGACCTTACGTTCGAACTCATCCAACACCGGTTTACGAAGACGGCCAAGACGATTATCGAGAGAAGATACCCGAAATCCAAGCTGGAGATGGATGAAGCGAAGCGACAATATAAGTGGGGACGTTGGGGGCAAGGCAAATACGTGTATCCCAAGGATCAGGCCGACGCGCTGAGAGAGTACATTACAGAGCGCATATTCGATAAGTTCCCTGAAGCGAAGATCGAATATTTTACTTAGAGGAATGAGCGAAGGGGGCGTTTGGCCGATAGCGCAAAGCCTTCCCCGCTACCTCAACTGCACGGAATACAGTTCGTTATCACAGTATCATCCTTCTTCTATTGAATAACTGCATCGAGTACATCTCATTATCGCCGAAACCGTTAGGACTCTCGTTATCTACCCAAATAACAGTACTTCGCACCGTTTACCGGTCCATGGGTGTCCAATCGATTGGAATACCTGCCATTCATGCAGTTAGTGTCGAGCAATGACGATGCGTTGGCCTAGTTGATATCGATCAGTAAAAACAAACGGAAGAGGCGACCCTCGGTCGAATCGACCTTGGGATTCGTGCCATATCGTCGGCGCCCACGATTGCGACGTATTCAACTCGCCCTCAATCAATTAAGCAAGGGCCATCCTGCGCGTAAACTGCACGGGATGGCCCTTGTACTATATATCAGGTCCGGGAGAAAGCCGAATAGGGAATGACGAACTCCGGCATGCCGTCCGCGAAGGACGTGTACTCGTATTGGGTAAAGTAGACAACGGCTCCGTTATGCCGCAAGAAGAAATCGCGATCCGGCTCGATCGTCTTAAACGGCGTGTGCAACGTCAACCCTCGATCCGCGATTTGTTTCTTGATCGCCTCATTGATCGTCGTGACGTAATCCGTGCGCTCGCCGGCGACATCCTTGAGCGAGAGCCTCTCTCCGGTCGATAAATCGAAGGTGTATGCCACGCGGGCCGTGTTGCTATGCGCTCCGCCCAGGTATACGGAATAATCGGCATAGAGACTAAGCAGACCCTTCTCATTGTACGTGACGGTGTACCGGCCATCGAAGGTCGGTCGGCGAACCTGCGCGTTCGGATTCTCGGCGAGCAGGTCGTCGTTCGCCTGTACGACGGGATTCATTTGCTCCGAACCTGCCGTAACGAATCGGTCGGCTTCTTGTTTCAAGAAGCTGTTGATTGTCCGCTGTACCTCGGCGTTATCGAGCCCTGATAATACGGGATAATACACCGATAACGATTTGTCGTCCCCGTCCGCGCCGATCGTCTCTGCGGAAATGGAGAGTTCGTTTTCCTTAAGAGCATGCAACCCGATGAGTTTGGAGCCCTTATCGTACGTCACCTCGTATCCGAATCGCTCGGATAAGAAGCGAAGCGGGAGATACGTCGTGCCGTTCTGCAGGATGGGTTCGGGACCGAATATAGGCTGGCCGTTCAGGCTGATGGCACCGGTCGACAGGCCGATTCTAATCGAACGGTTACGCCCCGTAACTTGCACGAGCCGGCTGGAAGGATCATATCTCGTGGTTAATCCTAACGCGGAGTCGATACTCCGCAGCGCGATGTAAGTCGAACCGTTCTTGTTGATGGTGCCGATATGAAAGCTCGTCCCATTGATCTTGAACGGCTGCGAGATCGTCGAATATTTCGTAACGGCCGCGGAAGCGATGCCTTGAGGAATCGCCGATGCGGCGGGGAATGCCATGACGACGGCGAGAGACAGAAGCAGCTTACGGGTACGATCGGATAGAGCCGAAGATTGCATTTGCATTCACATTCCCTTCTTCGTTATGTGTTTGTTGATGGCAATATAAATAACGAAGGCGGAGAGAGTAAGGTTGCTGGTTCTCGCCGGTTGCCCGATATTACCAACCACGGAATTTACCTGCCTAAGAAAGGGCAAACTAACATGAATCACTTTCCTCTAACGGAAGGCGGATATGCGAATCAATGGGGTTGGAACAAAATCTACTTTTGGCGATTTGGATTTTCAGCTTGCTCGTGATCTCGGCCTTTGTACCTTGCCATAAACGACATTCTTTTGTCATAGCCTTCATAACGGCACAGGGGCTTGATTGGTTTGCTCAGATGATGTTCTTACAATATAACGTTCTGTCTTTTCCGGTGCGAGAGTTCCCGAAGGCATCCGACATGAGTATTACTTTGATGATTGTATTAATGCCGCTTTATACGGCGATCTACGTGATTTACGAACCTAGAGCGACTAGGATTGTACGCGCCGTATACTTGGTGTTGTGGACGAGCTTTGCGACTTTGACGGATATAACGATATCCCGCTATAGCGGATTGCAGGATCACAAGAGCTACTATTGGTTGGTCGCGGAGCTCGTATTCGGCGTAATCCTCGTGATATCGAACGCGGTTGTCCGATGGTTTTTTCGCCATTTGCCTTTGTCGCGAGAGGATCGGGGGAACGTATGACTTTAGAGCGCGGAATTCTGATTGGCGTAACGATCGTTTCTTTACTCCTGATCCTGGTCATCCCGAGACAACACTATCGGCTAGCCATGGTTGCTTTTCTAACGACCCAATTCATGACCACGATCCTTGGTCACGTTGTCGTTGACTCCGGCGCGCTGGCCTATCCGGTTCGTGAATTCGCCGAGATCAATCGAACCAGCTTCATCTATGAGTTTCTAGCCTATCCCATGATTTGCGCCCTATTCAATGTGTATTATCCCGCGAACCCCAACCGCCTATTGCAGATAGGTTATTTCGTACTCTACTCCTCCGTGCTAACCATAATTGAGGTGGTTATCGAACGGTATACGAAATTAATTGACTATATCCAGTGGAATTGGTTTTGGACTTGGGGATCGTTGTTGATTGTTTTTACCGTAACCCGGCTCGTCTGCGTCGTATTTTTCAGCACGATCCGTCAAGCAAACGATTAAAATTGTGATTTATTTCACATTAAATCCGGCAGGACCATGTTAAAGTAAAGATGCAAGGAGAAAGCCACACATTATGGCAGCAAGAAGAAGGGAAGATGGATCATGAACATTCGATTTCTGAAGCGATCCCGGTCCGAGCGATCTCGTCAATCCATTCAAAGTCATCGCTAATGAGTCGCAAACAGATTTTTTTACAATACTAAGTGAAAAAAATCACAATAAAACGGAGATGATTGTCATGTTAGCATGGCTTAGAGGAAATAGATACGCCGCAATTCTAATGGTTTTCGTTCGCGTCTACCTTGGATACCAATGGATCGAGGCAGGCTGGCACAAGTTAACGGGCGGATTCGATGCCGGCGGGTTCTTGAATAACGCGATCGGCAAGCCGATCGTCGACAAAACAACGCAAGAGCTGGTATATCCGAACTTCGTATACTTCATCAAACACTTCGCATTGCCTAACGTCAAGGTGTTCAACGTCCTCATCCCGCTCGGCGAGTTCCTCGTAGGCGTCGGACTCATTCTCGGGGGACTAACGGCTGCGGCGGCCTTCTTCGGACTGTTAATGAACTTCATGTTCATGTTCGCCGGAACGATGAGCACTAACCCTTGGCTCGTGCTTATCGGAGGCATCGTGCTCTTCGCGGGAACGAATGCAGGACGGTATGGATTGGACTACTACCTGATCCCGCTTCTTCGCAAAGCATACGCCAAATTCAAGAAGCCTCGCGGAGACGACACGACAACTCCCGCAGGCGCCGCGCACGCCAACTAACCGGATTCCTAGATAGAAAAGGAGCGATTACGATGTTTCATACAGATAAAACCAACTTAACCGAGCTTATGCTCCGTCACTGTTATCATTGCGACAATGCCTGCGAGTGCGACGAACGGATGATCATCGCTTGCATGGAGGATCAAGGTGCCGAGTTCCCGGTCGTACCCAATCAGACAAGAGAACTGCTCCGATTGTACGAACAATAACCTGATCCCGCTTCTTCGCAAGGACGCTCCTACTGCTTAGCAGGAGCGTCCTTCTTCTTGCTTCAAGCGGAATTAATAGGCATAATTGGAAGATCGAATAGATTAGAAGAGCGGAGGCGCGCGAATGATAAGAGCATCTGAAGACAACGAATATTACATTCTTACGAGTCCAACGATTCTACCGAGGGCTTCGGGATTTCTGTGGAACGAGAAAATGATGATTCAGTTGAATTGTCGCGGTTATGCGACGTCGCAGTTCATGCAGCCGGAGCCGGCGAAATATTCCCATGCGCCGAATTTGGAAGCGAAATCGTTCATGCAGCCGGAGCAACCTTACTACGCTCACCATCCGGGGCGGTTCGTGTACGTCAAAGACGAGACGGACGGCAGGATTTTCTCCGCGCCTTACGAACCGGTGCGTTCGGATGCCGATCGTTATACGTTCGCGGTAGGTAAACATCGGATCGTCTGGAATACCGAAAGCGGCGGGGTGGCCGTCAATATGAGCTTGAGCCTGCCCAAAGAGGATGCGATCGAGCTCTGGCGGGTCAAGATAAAGAACGTGTCGACGAGCAAACGGAGCATCAGCGTCTACCCGTATTTTACCGTCGGTTACATGTCGTGGATGAATCAATCCGGCGAGTACAACGAACGATTGCAAGCCATCGTATGCTCTTCGATTACGCCGTATCAGAAAGTCCACGAGTATGACAAGATCAAACGGCTGAAGGACCAGACGTATCTCCTAGCGGATCGGAAGCCATATGCCTGGGAAACGAGCCAGGAAGCATTCGAAGGAGAGGGCGGACTTGCCCGCCCTAGCTCGATCGAGAGCGAATCGTTGGGCAATGGAGACGCCCGGTACGAAATGCCGGTCGCCGTGCTGCAATACCGTCTGGACTTGGAACCGGGGGAGGAGAGCGAATATCGCTTTCTATTCGGTCCGGCTAAGGACGAGGACGAGATCGCGCGGATCCGCGCGCAATATTTCACCGATGCGAATGCCGACGGCGTCGACGGTTTCGCGCAAGCGGAGCGGGAATACGCGGAATACGTGAGCGAAGGCCGCGGGTGCCTCGAGATCCACACGCCGGACGCGGATCTCGATAACTTCGTCAATCACTGGCTGCCGCGGCAAATGTATTATCACGGCAAGACGAATCGGCTCACGACGGACCCGCAGACGCGGAACTATCTGCAAGACCATATGGGCATGAGTTATATCGATCCCGGGATCGCCAGAAAGTCGTTCCTTACGGCATTAAGCCAGCAGAACGCGGACGGAGGCATGCCGGACGGCATTCTGCTGCACGAGGAAGCCGAATTGAAGTATATCAACCAAGTTCCGCATGCGGACCATAACGTCTGGCTGCCCATATGCATAAGCGCTTATTTGGACGAGACGAACGACTATTCGCTGTTGGACGAGAAGGTACCTTACGCGGACAACGGGGAACCGGCGGCCGTATCGGAGCATATCGACCGGGCCATGCATTGGCTAATGAAAGACCGCGATGAGCGCGGGCTCAACTATATTCATCAAGGCGACTGGTGCGACCCTATGAATATGGTCGGCGTCCGGGGCAAAGGCGTATCCGGATGGCTGACGATCGCGACTGCCTATGCGTTCAACGTATGGGCGGATATTTGCGAGGCCGGCGGTCGCAAGGAGGCAAGCACGACGTTCCGAATGGCGGCCGAGGCGACGAACGCCGTCGTCAATCGCTATCTATGGGATGGCGAGTGGTATGCGCGAGGCATTACGGACGACAACGTGCCGTTCGGAGTGAAGGAAGACAAGGAAGGCCGCATCTTTATTAACCCGCAAGGCTGGGCTCTGTTAAGCGGAGCCGCGGATGACGAGAAGAAGAAGAAACTCATCCGATCCGTCGAGGAGCAATTGGAAACTCCGTACGGGGTGGAGAAACTGGCTCCTTCTTACACCGCCATGCGCGAGGATGTGGGACGGGTTACGCAGAAGCATCCTGGTTCGGCCGAGAACGGAGCGGTATATAACCATGCGGCGGCTTTCTATATTTTCGGACTTTATGCCGCGGAAGAACGGGACAACGCCTATCGTCTGCTGCGCAAGATGATTCCCGGACCGGGTCGCGAAGATATCGTTCGGAGGGGTCAATTGCCCGTATTTATTCCGAACTATTATCGCGGGGCTTATCGGCAATTCCCGCGCACCGCGGGACGTTCCAGCCATCTATTCAATACGGGGACGGCGGCTTGGGTATATCGGTGCTTGATCGACGGACTGTTCGGCTTGCAGGGAAACCCGTCCGGTCTGCGCATCAACCCTCAGCTTCCCGCGGAATGGCAAGAAGCTGCCGTGAAGCGCGAGTTTAGAGGAGCGCGGATGAATATCGAGATGAAGCGGGATACAAGCGTAATGACGACGGAAGTGTACGTGAACGGCGAGTTTATCGAAGCCGGCGTTATTCATGATCTGCAGCCGGGAGTACAATACGACGTGCTGGTCAAATTGCCTCGGCAATAGAACGATCCGGTAATAAGAAGCGCCCCGGCTGCTCGCCGCTGTAAGCGAATGAGCTTCCGAGGCGCTTTGTGCTTGCGCGTGACCGTTACTTCGAAGATTGTTGCTGTATTCTTGATCTTCCTTGGTCGCTCGGATCGTTAGACCGCGAGGGGCTTTGCTTCGGGTTGTTTTTATCAGGCTTCGTTTTGGTGCTCATTATCGTTCACCTCCGTGATGTCCCTAGTGAGTATTTCACCAAACCGATATCCTTATGATTGAAGCGAATTCCGCGTACCGATGATTTTACGGCTACGCATTCGTCTATATTTATGAATCAACCATTTCCCGCATTAGGAGGTACGAATATGACTTTAAAACTCACCCCTTATATTAATTTGGAAGGGAAGACAAGCGAAGCGATCCGTTTCTACGAGCAAGCCATCGATGCCAAGGTTCTCTTGATGCTTACTTACGGAGACATGCCGGAAATGCCATCCACCTTTAATGACGAACACAAGAACTTGGTGGCACATGCCAAATTGCAGGTTGGCGATTCGGAGCTCATGTTCTCCGATTCTCCGGGCGGTTCAAGGATTGCATTAGGAAAACAGGTAACCATTTGCATTACCACGAACGATGTGGAGAAATCCAAACGAATCTTCGATGCCTTGAGCCAAGACGGCGGCCAAGTCAATATGCCATTCCAAGCGGAGCCGTTCAGCCCCGGATTCGGGGATGTAACCGACAAATTCGGCGTCACCTTTCAGGTTTTCACGGAAGCGCAATATTAACTGCGGAGCACGGGCCATCAGCAAAGATGGCTTTTTTTTTAGATTGACTAGTCAATCCGCTTGACTAATTGCACCGGAGACGGTAAAATCGGCACATGGTCAACTAAATTGACTATATATCGGAGGGTTAACCATGAGCATGGAAGATAACGTGAGTATCGTTCGTCAGTTTATTCAAAGGTTTTGGAACGAAGGCGACCTCGGGTGTACCGAACGGTTCTTGACGGAGGATTATGTAGATCATGCTTATATTCCGGGCAATGTAGCCGGACTTAAGCTGACGGCCGGCTCACTGCACGCGGCATTCCCGGATCAGTCGTCCGTGGAGGAAAGCATCATAGCGCAAGGCGATCGCGTCGTTGTGAGGTTGAAGCTGGAGGGGACGCACAGAGGGAACTTCAGAGGGACGGAGGCGACCCAGAATCGGATTAACGTGAAGGTGTACCGGGAGTTCCGCTTGGCGAATGGCCGAATAGCCGAGCACTGGGCGTTACTCGATACGGCCGCGTTGCTCCGGCAGATCGGAGCAGAACTTAACGAACATCCCGCATGTCGAATCAACCCATAAACGGTTACACTAGGCTGCCCTCATAGGCAGCCTTAGTTATTCTTACGAAGCATGTTACAATAGGTTCTGTGTTGATTCCGCGGAGAGGTAAGGTGGATAAACCTAATGGCACAAGAACCGGCGGGGTATGAGCTAACCATGTTGTTCGCTTCCGCGTTCCGATTGGTTGTCGATGAATTGCATCGCGAATTGGCGCGGATCGGTTACGACGACGTCAAACCCTCCCACGGGTTTATATTCCAGAAGCTGTCCTGGGGCAGCGCTACCGGCAATGAAATAGCCGAGCATATGGGGGTCACCAAGCAGGCGGCCAGCGTGATCATCGACTATCTGGAACAGCACGGTTACGTGGCAAGGGCTCCCCATCCTACCGACGGAAGAGGGAAGCATGTCGTCCTAACGGAACGAGGCTGGCAGTGCATTCGGGCTACCGAAACGATATTCTCCGCGATAGAGAGGCGTTGGCTCGACGTGCTGGGGCATGAGGAAATGGAACGGCTTCGTTCCTCGATGCGCCAGATCGTTCATGCGTTCCCCGGCTCGCAATCCTCACCGTTCCGACCGGTCTGGTAACAACATAGACCCGCAGCTAAAGGAGATAGATAGAATGGCACCCGTGCGTTTCCTAGAAGGAACCGGAACGCGAATATTCGAATCGCTATCAATAATGACGCTTATCAAGGGAAAGGGTACGGAACGGAAGCTCTGCGGCTCATGCTGGATTACGGCTTCGGCATCCTGAATCTTCACCGTATCGAGCTCAACGTGTTCTCCTATAACGAGCGGGCGGTGCATGTTGAAATCCCTCTGACCGAGGTTTTTTATTTTGCCGAATAAAAGGTAAAATTGAATGCGAGAATACAGCATAACGAAATGAGGTCGTTACATGGAAAAAAGCCACAAACACCCGGTTCTAAAAAAATGGATACGCGGCCTAGCCGTGGTTATCGGGGCGTTCGTTACTGCCTATGGACTTGAAGCCGTATTAATTCCGAACAACGTATCCGACGGCGGCGTAACGGGCCTAAGTATCGTGGGTTCGGAACTTGTCGGAATTCCGCTTGGCGTGTTAATCGCGATCCTTAACGTGCCGTTCGTATTTTTAGGATACAAGCAGATCGGCAAAAGCTTCGCGATCTATTCCGTGCTCGGGATCGCCTCGCTCGCCGTAGGCACCGTCGTCATGCACGAAATATCTCCGATCATAGAGGGCGATACGCTGCTCGTAACCGTCGTCGGCGGTATTATCATCGGTTTCGGCATGGGTCTTGCCTTAAGGAACGGCGGCGCGTTGGACGGCATCGACATGCTCGCCGTATTGCTTTCCCGCAAACTGCCCTTCGGCACCAGCGATCTCATCTTGTTCCTGAATATGTTCGTGTTCATCGTCGTATCGACTGTATTCGGCTTGCAGGGCGCGATTCTGTCGGGCATCGCTTATTATATCGCGTCGAAGATGATTCACATCGTCGAAGAAGGGTTAAGCGGCGCGAAGACGTTCAAGATTATTACCAAATATCCCGAGGTCATGGTCGAGACGATTCGCGATCGCTTAGGGCGCGGGGCTACTTATAGCCTCGTGGAAGGCGGATACTCTAACGAACAGTTCAAAGAAATCGCTTGCGTCATCAACCGATTGGAAGAAAGCAAGATGAAGGAAATAATTCAGGAGATCGACCCGCATGCCTTCATTGCGGTGTACGACGTCGCGGAGGTCAGGGGCGGGAACTTCGGGAAGAAGGATATCCACTAGCGAAGCGCTTGAACGTGTCTCGATTCGGAGTGCCCTTTCGGAACGAAGAAAGCAGTGCTATAGTGTAGATTAGCACTCTGGAAACGCTTTCTAACGCGCAACCGGAAACTGGAGGGATGAAGTCGTGCAGAAGAACGAATTGGCGCACCGCATGGCGGACAGTTCGATCAAGCTTGTCGATGGAGCCGGAAACCCCATTGCAGGCCAAGAGATAACGTTAAGGCAAACCAACCATAAGTTCATATTCGGATGCGGCATATTCGACGCGATTCCGGTAGCGAATCGGAACGTGCCGGCGGACAGGCTTGCTTTTCTGGAACGAAAGCTGGATTTATTCCTTGATGTATTCAATGGCGCAACGTTGCCCTTCTATTGGGCGATGTTCGAGCCTGAGAAAGGGAGCCCTAAAATTCCGGAACTACAGACTGCCGCACGGTGGTTGAAGGACCGGAACGTTTCGGTTAAAGGCCACCCTCTCTGCTGGCACACCCTAACGGCGCCGTGGCTTCTGGATCTCGGCAACGAGGATATCCTGAAGGCGCAGCTAGCCAGAATCGAGCGCGACGTAACCGCCTTCCATGGCTTAATCGATACATGGGACGTCATCAATGAAGTGGTCATTATGCCGATCTTCGATAAGTACGACAACGGAATTACGAGAATTAGCCAAGACCTCGGACGAATCGGAATCATTAAGGAAATGTTCGCCAAGACGCGCGAGTGCAATCCTGGCGCCACCTTGTTGCTGAACGACTTTAATACGTCGATCAACTACGAAATCTTAATCGACGGATGTTTGAACGCGGGGATTACGATTGACGCCATCGGCATTCAGTCCCATCAGCACCAGGGATATTGGGGGCGCGAGAAGCTGGAAGAGGTGCTGGAGCGGTTCTCCCACTTCGGGTTGCCGATCCACTTTACGGAGAACACGTTGACGTCCGGACATATCATGCCTCCCGAGATCGAAGACTTGAACGACTATCGGATTCCGGACTGGCCGTCCACGCCGGAATTCGAAGAGCGTCAGGCAAGAGAAATCGACGAGATGTATTCGATTTTGTTTAAGCATCCTTTGGTAGAAGCCATTACGACCTGGAATTTCAGCGATGAGGGCGCTTGGCTCGGGGCTCCCGCGGGAATCGTCAGGGCGGATAACACCCCGAAACCTTCATATGAGATTCTGAAGAAGCGAATCAAGGGAGACTGGTCTACTAACATGACGGTTACGACCGATGAGAGCGGAACGGTCTCGTTCCATGGATTCGTCGGCGAATACGAACTGATTTGCGGAGATCGCAAAATAAGCTTCCAGCTTGAGAAGGATACCGGGACGGCCAGACTGGTCATCTAATTCCATAAGAGATTCGCGGTCCCCCTCAGAATGATTGAGGGGGATTTAAGTTTTCAAGGAAGAAGGAGAATGGTAGAAAAACATCGAAATTAGTCATTATTAGGTAACGGATACTACGATTGGACACAGGAGGAACTTGTCAATGCATAAGCTTGTAAAATCTTTGCTCGTTATTGTGATGATGGCCTCAGGGTTATTGATCGCTCAGCCGCGAACCGAGGCGGCATCCTATTCTTCCTACGCGTATCCGCAAGGCAACGTCGGGTTGAAGAAACCTCAGATTCTGTTCGAATTCATGTCAAGCGACATCACGCCCGAACTGAAAAGCTATACGATGACAATCGATGACGTCAAAGTGGATGCTCAATGGAATATCGGCAGAATGATTTTGTCTTATACGCCATCGGAGGATTTACAACCGGGTGAGCATACCGTAGACATCGTGTTGGAGCTGAAAGACGATCGCTACCTGCCGCTGGAGAGAAGCTGGACGTTCCGCATCGACGAAAGAGCCGTTTCCGACCTGCCCGCGGCGCCTACGGCGCAGCAATCGGAAGGCATCGAGGCGATCAACGATTACCGGGTTATGCACGGGTTGAATCCCCTTGCGTTCAATAAGAGTTTGACGTACGCGGCACAAGTGCATGCTCGGTATCTAGAAACGAACAAAGTCGCCGAAACGGGAGCATCGATGCACGAAGAAGATAGCGGGCTTCCCGATTATATCGGAAGCGATTTGAATAAGCGCGGCGAGTATGCAGGATATACCGGCGCTTTCTCGGAAGACGTGTCTTACAACGGAAACCCGGACACCACGATCACGCATGCGATCGACGGCCTATTCGATGCCCCTTATCACCGCATGCCTTTCTTGATGCCCGAAGCCGTGGAGATCGGCCTCGATAAACAAGGCAATTACACGGTCATTGAATTCGGACTCAAGAATGAAGGGGACTCGCGATTAGTCGTTTCTCCCGCTCCAGGCGACCCTTACGTACCGGTCGACTTCGACGGTAACGAGACGCCGGACCCGATACGGAATCATTCCGACGCGGAGTACCCCGTCGGTTATCCGATCATGGTCCAGCTCGCGGGGAAATTCGTTAGAGACGTGCAATTAGTAGAATCCAAGCTGACGGATCGCGCGGGCAACGAGTTGGATCTGCTGCAGAATACGCCGAAAGACGACGATCATCTGCGGAATGAGGTCATGCTGATTCCGATAAAACCGCTCTCTCCGGATACGGTGTACACGGCATACGTGAAGTTGTCCGTCATTGAGGACAATGAGCCCCGAGTCTACGAGAAGAAGTGGGATTTCCGTACGGAGCCTATCGAGGACTTAGGGAAGAGTAAATTGCATAGCGATTCCGCCGCGTATGCGAAGCTCATGAATCAACCCGACAAGCTGGTGCGCGTGGTCTCCTTCGGACTGGCGGATACCGAATTCGTCTTGGACGACGTTATCGTACCTATGAAGCAGAAGCCGATCGTTAAAGACGGGAGCTCTTATCTGTGGATAAGGGATTTAGCAGGGGCGCTTGGGGCATCCGTAGACTGGGACGATCAACGGATGGCCGCCATCTATTCCAAACAAGGCAGAACCATCACGCTTTACACGAACCAAAAAGCTTATGCGTTGAACGGCCAAGAGGTTGCGACGAACTCGCCGGCTATATTGGATAACGGTTCGACGCTTATTCCGGTGAGACTGTTATCCGAAGTGCTTGGCGCCAAGGTTGATTTCGATGATACGACGCGAACGGTGACCATTAGTTATTAAGAACGAGGAATTTGCATGCATGAGTCCGCGATCGATCGCCGGTCGCATACGCTGCAGAACGTACAACCGATTTCCGTCTCAACTGCGTGGAGTACAGTTCGTTATCATCCTATCGTCATTTTTTCTAGTGGATAACGGCATCGAATACATCTCATTATCGCCGAAACATCGGATCTCGCATTTTTCTACCCAAATAACTGCACTTCGTACCGTTTACAGATCAAGGAGTATCCCAACGATTGGAATACCTGCCATTCATGCAGTAAATGACGCCAACGCACGTACGCCCGGAAATGGAGTAGGCTAGAGGTATCTTCGGCTTGCGGGAATACAAGCACATATCAGGGAATTAGCCCGGCAATACGGCATCTAAGAACGCGCTTGGAAGCCGAGAAGGAGCGCTTGCCAACGGCATCGAAGACGACATCATATCTTTTGCCCGCTTTCGTGAAGTCCTCCCGAGTATAATCGACAACGAAGTCCGCCCCTGCTTTTCGTACCGGAATTCCCCCCTAAGTCCAAGTAATGACTTCATTGTATCTAGGGGGATCATTCCTTGCATTGACTTAAGTCAATAACAGTAAAGGCCATCCTGAAGAGGATGGCCTTGGACGAATACTTGATTCTGTTGCCGAAACTATGCGGTCGTCGCGGCTACTCCGGCTGTCTCCGGCGCGATTACGTTGCGTTGCGCGGATGCGTCGCGGATCGCCTTCACGAGCTGCACGTTCGGCTTCGTACCGGTGATGTCCGCCGAGTCTTTCTCCTGAAGCTTCAACGTGACCGTCGTACCGTCGGCGCTTACGTTTACGTCGTTGACCGTATAGCCGTCCACCAGGAACGAGTCGAAGGCAACGGAAGCGGCTTGAATCGCTTCCGAGAATGTTACGGTCACGGTATCCCACTTGCTGTTCGCATTCGAGTCCGCAATGACGCGGGACACGATGGACGGAGCCGCGTAGTCGATCGCGCCGGTTTGCGATATCGCGGTACTCGCAATATTGAGGTCGGACGTAAGACCGCCGGCCGTAATGCCCAAAGCCACCGTGCTCGGATTGATAATCCCTACGGCGCTTGGAGCTTTAACCGTGACGAGCGCCGTGCCTCCTTCGTTCTTATAGGTCGCCGAAGTCGCCGCTTGTCCGTCAATCGTAAATTTCGATACATCGATTGCGTTCAGATACGTGTCGACCTTGAACGTAAGCGTATCTCCGCTGATGGCTCTTACATCGCTAATATTGCCGTTGGATAGCGTGACAGCCGTCAGAGCGACCGTATTACTGAGAGCGCTCGTGGCATTGCCCGCCGCGTCTTTCACTTGACCGACGAGAAGCTTCGCGTAATTCCCGAAACCGAGGCCCGAAATCGCGTTCGGGAGCGTAATGAGAACGCCATTGTTGCCGGCGGTCGGAGTAATCGTCGTGCCTGCCGGCAGCGCGCTTGGATGGCTGCCGTCGGAAGCGGCCAATCGGTAATAATTCGTATCCAGGATGGAGCCTAGCCCCGTAATGGTCATCGCCTCGCTGAACTTAACGACCACGGTCTTATTGTCCGCTGTAAACTCGCCCGTCGTAACGTTTGGCGCGATCGTGTCCGCTACGCTGAACGAAGTGGAATAAGGAAGGTTTTTGTTCTTCGCGAGCGAGGTATCCGTTAAGACGCCATCCGCCAAGCTTAACGTGTATGTGGAGCCGTTGATCGGGACCGCAGTAGTCAAGCGATACGTATTGCTTGTCGGGGCGACGCCGGAGACGGGAATCGTCGTACCGTCCGCCGACTTCAAAGTGAAATCGGCCGGGTCGACGCCTGTTACCGCTTCGCTGAACGTTACGTCCACGTGGGTGGAATCGACATAGTTCACCCCGCTAACCGTAGGCGCGGTCGTATCGGCAATGACCGACGTCGTAAGCGTGGTCGTCGCGAATTTGTTCCCCCAAGCATCCTGAAGCTGAACCGCTGTCGAGGGGCTGTTGTTCAAGAACAAGGTGACGGCGCCTTGCGGCAGCGGGGCGTTGTCGAAATTTACCGTCATCGTAAGGCCGTCCGGACTAAGGGACGCCGTTCCTTTATAGCTCGGCACGTTATTGTTCGAATGATATACCGTAAAATCCGTATTCAGAGCGCCTGTGCCTGCCATGCTTACCGCTTCGTTGAACTGAATCGCAACCGACGTTTGCGTGATCGACGCGACGCTTGCCGCCGGAGCGACCGTATCCGCCGCGTAGCTGAACTTCACATCGCTTTTCGGTACGGCCAGACCTACGAAGTCTTTGATCTGATTGCCGCTCGCGGTATTCGTCGGGTTGATGGTCAGCGTATAGTCTCCGGCCGGCAATGCGCTGCCGAGCGTCAGCTCGACGACGTTCGGCTTAACGATCGTCGGCGCTCCGGCTAACGAATACGTATTATTGTTGAGCGAGAATGCCGTGTTGCTCAAGGAAGAGGCCGTTACGGGCTCCGAGAACGTCACTTGAACTTTGGTCGGTGCCGTCAGCTTGGCGCCGATCGCGCTTGGAATCGTCAAATCCAGGAAGGTGACGGTTTCGCTGACGTTCGCCAGCTTGCTGCCGGAGACGGATTGCACGTCCTTGATCGCCAGCGAACCGACGGCTTGCTGGCCTTCCGCCTGGGTCAATGTGACGAGAACGGATTTCTTGTCGTCCAGCAGATCGACGGAGGAAATCCCCGAAGAAGCTCCCGTGTACGTGTAGTTGGATACGAGTTGGGCAGACGTTCTGTCCAGTTCCTGATTGAACGCGACCTTGATTTGTTTATTATTATCCGCGGTCACGCCCGTCACGCGGAGGTCGGTTACAACCGGCGTAACGATTGCCGGTCCTTTGACGTTCGGCTTGTTCACGGTGATGGTATAGGGAACGCCGCCGGTCATTCTGTCTGTCGTAACGACAGCGGACATCTTGTCGTCGCTCAAGCTCACATTCGTAATGTTCAGTGCCGCGCCTGTTGCCGCTTTAATCGTAATGTCCGACGCCGCAAGCGAATCAAGCGCTTTGGAGAACGTTAGAGTTATCGACGATAAATCCGCGCCGGCCGTAGCCGTAACGGTCGTCGACAGCAAGGCTGCCGCCGCCGATTGCAACTTGTCCTTGTTCGTCAGAAAACGATCCACGACTACGGCAACCTGCTCTCGCGTGGCGATTGCTTTGCCGTCGAATCGGGTAGGCGTTACCCCCGCGAACAGATCGTTCGCAACCGCGAAGGCGACGGCGTCTCGGGCATATGGCGAAATTCTGTCCTTGTCCTCGAATATCAGGGTATCGCCCAATCCCTTCATGTCGTCCGGAGTCAGTCCAAGAGCGCGTACGAATATCGTCGCCATTTGTTCGCGAGTGATCTGTTTGCCGCCCCCGAAGACGTCCGCGGAAAGCCCCGAGATCCAACCCTTCTTCACCGCGGTTTCTACATAGGTGTAAGCCCAATGATCTTTGCCAAGGTCGGTAAAGGTAGGCGTACCCGGATTCGCGAGCTCGTTCTCGGGAACGAGCGCTTTAACTAATAGAGTCGCGAATGCGTCGCGATTCATGGCGGACTTGGGATTGAAATTTCCCGCTTGATCGCCCGTAATAATCTTCATGTCCATCAATCGTGAAATGGAAGGCCTAGCCCAACTGGAAGCGGAAGTGAAATCGTTCGGCGTAGCCGCTTGCGCTTTGCCTACGCCTCCGGCAAGCGGAACCGTCGAGATCAACATCCCGCCTAGAATAATTTTGGCGACATTAATCTTGACGTTCGGATATTTCTTCTTCGCGTAATCCTGGACGTCAGAGATGAGTTCTTGTTTGTTGCTCCCGTCAAGGTCGGACTCGCTTGCGAATTCGACTTTCTGCGGATCAAGGTAAATAATCAGTTCATAGCCTTCACCCGTTTTGATGAGCTCATCGCGCAAGACATTCAATTGAAATTTCCTCCAATCGGGTTGTAAAATCAACAGACAACGAATAGCCTGCCATATCGTTTCCGTTAATGAAAAATTCAATTCATTGAGGTTCATCGCAGGCGAGCGGTGGAACGCGTCAGGAGCCACCGGGCCAACATTATCAGCCAGATTGCATCACTGCAGCAGGTCGTCGATTTTATCCGAACCACAGGAGACTGGAGGCACCCATGGCCAATACCGATAAGTTCGAAATGATCGCCGGCACGTATGATACACCTGAAAGAATCCGAATCGCCAAAGCATCCGCGGAAGCCATCCGTGAATACATCATAGATGCCAAGAGCAAGAGCGCGATCGACTTCGGTTGCGGGACCGGGCTAGTCGGAATGAACCTACTGGACGAATTTCGTGCCATGCTGTTTCTGGATACTTCCCCGGGCATGATCGACCAGATAAAAAGGAAGATTACCGAGTCGGCCATTCGGAACGCGGAGACGATGATTTTCGATTTCGAAAAAGAAGGATTGGGCGATGTTCGCGCGGACTATATATTCATGGCACAAGTCCTGCTTCATATTCCCGATGTTCAACCCGTTCTGACCAGGCTATACGAAGTGCTGAACGACGGAGGGCATCTGCTCATCGTCGATTTCGATAAGAACGACAAGGTATCTTCAGAACTCGTCCATACCGGATTTAACCAGAACGAGCTGGCGGACCTCATGACGGCAATCGGGTTTAAGGATATCCATTCCAGAACCTTCTTGGCCGGCGAGCGGATTTTCATGGGGCAAGACGCGTCGATGTTCGTTCTGGACTCCAGCAAGTAAACTTATGATCGCCGCTTGTAAGAGAGCAGCTCGGACACCGTTACGAACCGGAAGCCTCTTCGCTTCAATTCGGGCAATATTCGTTCCAAAGCCGCTATCGTTTGCGTACTCCCCTGGACATGATCGTGGAACAAGGCAATATCCCCGTTACGGGCGTTGTTCAACACTTTGTTCACGATCTTATCGACTCCCGGCTTGTTCCAATCCTCCGTGTCTTGATGCCAAGACCATAAGACGATTCGATAATGAAAATATTTCGACACGCGGACTAATTGCTCGCTGTAATACCCGCCGGGGGGACGGAACAGGTGAGGTTGCTGCCCGGTAACTTGCACAATCGCGTCATTGGTCTGCTCCATCTCCTTACGAATCTTCTGACTCGAATCCCGGCGATTGAAGTAGGGGTGACTGTACGTATGATTCGCGATTTCATGCCCCTCCAGCGATTCCCTAATGACGAGATCGGGATACTCCTCCACGCGTTTGCCCACGACGAAGAAGGTCGCCTTGGCTTCGTATTGGCGCAGAAGATCCAGGATCGCCGGCGTGTCCTCCGAATCGGGACCGTCATCGAACGTCAGAGCGATAACTTTCTCCTTCGTCGGAACTTCCCAGACGATTTCGTTGCGGGCTTCATAATAATCCCGGCTGTTGGAAGGAGCAGACCAAGCCGGCGTCTGCGACGACAAGAGAAGACAGGCGACAAGAGCACCCGAGCGACGAAACGGCATGCGAATACCTCCATGAATCCAGATCGTCTCTATACTGCCTTAATGGGGTACATTCGTATACATCGAATAACGAAGAAAGGCACCCGTACCGGGTGCCTTTCATGAATCTTATGGGCGAGTCGTCTGTTCGAGCGCGCTAAGGTACGCATGGGCTTCTTCGTTCGTCGTTCCGCACATCTCAAGGGAGGGCGGCAAGCTGCCGCAGACGGCGGGGCGTTCAGGCTTGCCGAACAAGCCGCACCGGTAATCCTCCGTCAGATTCACGCAAGGGACGCCGGCAGGCTTGCCATCCGGCATGCCGGGTATCGGGGAGGAGATAGAGACGACGATGCAACACGCAGCGCAGCCTATTCTACATTCCATGTGGCGATTCCTCCTTCACCTCATTATAGGTATAGGCGAAGGAGCTTGACAATCGGAAATCGAGCGATTAAAATCTAACCAGTTAGTTATAAAGGATCGAAACGGTGGTGAACGATACGCCAGGCTCCAACACAAGATCGAAGAAGACATACGATGCCGCGAAGACCAAAGAAACGATACTGGACGCTGCCGAGCTCATATTCGCGGAGCAAGGGTATTCCGCCGCGCGAGTCGATGCGATCGCTAAGGCGTCGGGCTACAATAAGAGCCTGATCTATCAGTATTATCAGGATAAAATCGGTCTGTACACCGAGGTCGTCAAGCGGGCGGACCAATTGGGCGATCGGGTGCTCGGCGAAGTAATCGGACAGTTGCAGATGGACGAATCGCTCACAACCGATGCAACCAAATTCAAGCGTTATATAACAACGATCGTGAAACATTCGTATCAATTCATGCTCGATCATCCTCGGTTCATGAAAATTTTCGCTTGGGAAGCGGCGGAGGAATGGAAGACTTGGAATCAAATCACGTATCGCCCAGACGACATCTCTCTATTCCTTGAGATTGCCAAGAAGGCAAAGCAAAACGGTCTGCTTCGTTCCGATCTCGATCCGACGTTCTTCCCTTTGTTCCTCTTGAATAACGTATTTTTCGCCACGCTGACGCTATCTCGGTTCAAGAGCTTCGGCAGCGGAACGGACTCCAGTGCCGAGCAAGACATAGAGCTGGCCAAGGAGCAAACCGCAAGCTTTATCATATGCGGCTTAATGAACCCGTCGTACCTTTAAATGAGGGCGACGGTCATTTTTAAGTATTTATAACTAACTAGTTAGATAATAATAAGGAGGCAGGAAAATGAACGGTATTCAAAACAGTTCAAGAAGATGGTGGATCTTAGGGGTATTGGCGTTAAGCATGCTGGTGATCGGACTCGACATGACGGTGCTTAATCTAGCGATGCCTGTATTGGCAGATGAGTTGCACGCGACGACCAGCCAATTGCAATGGTTCGCTAACGCCTATAATCTGGTGCTGGCAGCGGCTTTATTGCCGGCAGGTTTGCTGGGAGACCGGTTCGGCAGCAAGAGAATATTGCTCTCCGCCCTGCTCTTGTTCGGAGGGGCGTCGCTCGCATGCGCGCTGGCAGAGGATTCGGGTTTTCTTATCGCGGGAAGAGCCGTGCTAGGGTTGGGGGCGGCGCTAATGATGCCGGCTTCCTTGTCGATGCTGCCTGTCCTGTTTAAAGAGGAAGAGAGACCGAAAGCGATGAGAATCTGGGTTACGGCGACCGCGCTCGGCATGCCTCTTGGCCCTATATTGGGAGGCTGGCTGCTGGATGAGTATGCATGGGGATCGATATTCTGGATGAATATTCCGATCGTAGCGATCTCTTCGATAGCCGTCGCGCTAATGTTCCCAAGAAGCGACGGCGGCAATCGGAATAGAGCGGATATTCCCGGCATCCTGTTATCAAGCGGGGGGCTGGCCGCATTGACTTACGGGGTGACAAGGTCGGGTGACGAAGGTTGGGGGGACGAACTAACGATTCTATTCGTCGCGGCAAGCGTCCTATTGCTCATCGCGTTCGTATGGCGTCAACGCAAAGCCTCTCATCCGCTCGTTCCGTTAGCGCTGTTCCGTGCACGCAGATTCGCTTGGGGGGCTTCGCTCGCAACGCTCGTCAATAGCGCGATGTTCGGCGTGTTGTTCGGATTGCCGCTTTTCTTCCAAGCGGTGAACGGCGTCAATTCGCAGACGACGGGACTGCGCATCCTGCCGTTGATCGGCGGATTGATCGTCGGCGCGCAGTTATCAGGGAAACTAATCGCGCGATTAGGCGACAAGGCGATCGTCGCGATCGGCTTCTCTTTGATGGCGATCGGACTCGGTCTTGGCGCGTTGACAGACGTCTCGACGGGATATGTCTATATCGCATGTTGGGTTGCGCTAGGCGGCGTCGGCATCGGCTTCGCATTGCCTGCGGCGATGGATGCCGCATTAGGAGCATTGCCTGCCGAGAGCAGCGGCATCGGCTCGGCGCTGACGATGGCGATGAGGCAAGTCGGAGGTACGCTCGGCGTCGCGCTTCTAGGCGCGATTCTGAATGCCGCGTATCGCCGGGATCTGCCCATCGACGGGATAACGGGCGAAGCTGCGGAAGCGATGCGATCGAACGTAACCTCGGGCATCGCCGTTGCCAGGCAATTGAATTCCGCCGATTTGCTGGCATCGGTGAGGGGAGCTTTCGTTAGCGGCATGGATGCCATGCTGTGGGCAAGCGGCAGTATAGCCGTTCTCGGGCTCCTGCTAACGCTAGCTTTTATGACGAATAAGAAAAAAGCGAACGCGACTTCCGGGACGAGCGATCAGGTGAACCTCTAACGGGACGGGACCAATAGACGAGGCACTCGTTAATCGGGGCGCGGAGATGATACACTTGGTTCAAGTCGTCCATATGAAAAAGCGGGAGTTGCGAGAATATGCCGGAGATGCAGGAATATCGCGAGGAAATAGAGTTCGTATTTGCGGAAGCGTCGAATGAAATGAAGGAACTTCCGCCTATATTCCGCGAACGGGCGCAGGCGTTACTGACGACTAGCAACCCGTTATGCAATGGGGGAAGGGCGAATCGGATCAGTTACTTGCTGCCGTACTGGATGCGGGAGCTGACGAACAGCCCGTCCGCGTTGTGCCGCGATATGGCGGTCGGCAATATTTACGCGATGCTTCGTTATTTCCTGCTGGACGATGCGATGGACGGGATCGAGAGGAGCGGGGGAACGCTAAGACGTTCCTTGGCCCTTGGCCAGCTGCTCGAGGAACGGTTCAGACGGCGCTACGGCCGTCACTTTCCGCACGGTTCCGAGCTGTGGGGCTGCTACAGCAAATACGTAGAGGAGTGGGCGACAGCGGTTCATTCGGAAACGGAAAAACCGATCGACCCGAACGACTTCGCGCGGTTGGCCCGGAAAGCGGCACCCGTCAAACTAGGCGCGAGCGGGTTGTTGCTGCATGCCGGAATGCCGGATCGAATTCCGGATACGGAGCATGCCGTCGACCTGGCTCTTGCCGTGCTCCAGATGTCCGATGATTGGAACGATTGGAAGGAAGACCTGTCCGAACCGAATGGCAACGCGTTCCTGTCGATCGTACGCGCGGATCTTCCGCCGGCGGAGGCGCTGGATGAACATAAGGTCGGGACGGCCATCTACCACCGTAATGCCGTTGACCGTCTTGCGGACATTGCCGAGACCTATGTGGAACAGATCGGGCGGATTCCCAACCAACCTGGCGGGCTGCTCGCATTCGCCGATACCGTCGCCCGGGGAATCCGGACAGTCGCCCTGCGCGTAGAGAATGACAAACGCAGCTTGGCTGAAGAAGGCGCATTCGCGCACTGGTTGTCGAAAATAACAGAATAATGACACATTTTGTATGCGGGATGGTATGATGTAGGCAATAGCCTACTTTCTCTATGAAAGGTTGTCATTCCATGTCCTTGAACTCCTTGAAAGTACAGATCATTCAGAAAGCATGGGAAGATCCAACGTTTAAGGCGCAACTGCTAGCCGACCCGCGCAAGGCGTTGCAAGCATCGTTCGGTATCGAGCTTCCGGAGGGGATTAACCTGAAGGTAGTGGAAGAGACTCCGTCCGACTACTACTTAGTCATTCCGCCTAATCCGGCAGAGCTCGAAGCTCCGCTAACTGAGCCGGGCAATCTTCGATATAATTGGAGTTAACCTTGATTCGAACAAGGGAACCGAATCGTCGCTTCGGTTCCTTTGCCTATTTCGCTGCGAAATTCAAGCGTTCCTTTCATGACTTCTATGATGCGGAATGTGACCATAAGTCCTAAGCCCGTCCCTTTGGTTTTCGTAGAGAAATAGGGATTGCCTAGCTTGGCGAGCTGCTCCTCGTCCATCCCGTGTCCGTTATCGGATATCCGTATGAACACCGTTGAATTTTCCTCGTAAGCTTTTACCTCTATTTTCCCGTTATCCTGCAAAGATTCGGCGCTATTCTTCAGCATATTGATCAGCGCCTGTTTGAACTTGGACGGGCTGCCGACGATCGTCAGAGGATTATCGGGCGCGTCTATATGCAGAACACCGCCGTTCAGCATGACCATCGGATGGATGATCATGGCGATCGTGTCCAATTGCTGCTTGACGTCCATCGAGACCATCACTTCCTGCTCGGGTTTGGCGAACGTTAAGTAATCCGTAATGATGGCGGCTGCCCGGTCCAGTTCGCTGATGGCCATGCCGAACTGAATCCGGTTCTCCTCGCCCGCTTTGCTCGAGAGCAGCTGCAGGAAGCCTCTCGTCACTTGCAGCGGGTTGCGGATTTCATGGGCGATGGAAGCGGCCATTTCGCTGAGAATCCGCATTCTCTCCGTTTTCTCGAGCTGACTGTTGAATAGTGCCAGCTCTTGGGAGTAGGAGAGCAGCTTCGCGTAGTCGGCGGCTATTATTCGATTCAAATTCATGACAAGACAAGCGATCAGGAACACGAGGCCGAACTTCCACAAGATGAACTCGTGCATGCCGTGCCCGACGAAGAGGATGGTCATATCGGCGATGCCGGAGATCGCAAAGGCGATAATACCGATCGATAGCAGCATGGAGTTACCATATCGCCGATAGGCATTCCGAACGGCCAGGACGATCGTGATGAGCAATTGCGCCATGACTAGCGGCGCAAAAATCCAGAACGTAAACAGTTTGTAATAGAAATATAACGACCCGCCGACGGTTTGGTATACGACCATGACGGCGAAACACGGGATATAATAACCGAGTAGCCACTTCTCGGCTTTCGTCAGCCAAACATAGGGTTCGTCGAAAGAACGGATAATGAAGTAGAACAGGGCCGGACCGAGAATGAGAATGAACGTATCGAACAAGAAGAAGAGTATGGGGCCGAAATCCGGATAGTAATGGTAAGGCAGCGATGAATTAGTGACGATCAGCATGCCCGTAGACAGGATGAACAAACCGAGCGCGTTCGCCGTCTTCGTTAATTTCCCGTCGAAAAAACCGGTCGAGACGAGCATAATCAGTCCGAGGAAGGCGATCGCGGCTCCGAGCAGCACGTTCGGAAGCATCTGGCGAACGTTCAGGGTGCTCAGGGTAGCGAACTCGCCGACTCGAACGGGACTGCCGATCCCGGCTCTCTCCGTAGATTCGATACGAATATATAGATTCGATTCGGTCGGTTTGGCCGTTAGCGGAACCAACACGATGTTGCGCTCGAAATCATAGCCGCGAGAGGAGCGATAGATGGGCTCGGCATCTTCGAATACGGTGACATCGAGCCCGTATAGCTTCGTAATCAACAGACCCGGATGGTGATAGGGGGACGTGGGCGGTACGACGATATGCACCCAGGAGCCTGCGGCTCCGCTCGGCAACTCGGTAAGAGGGCGATCCGCCGTTGTGGAATGCCAAGTTAAATCCGCGGAAGGAGTCATGCCCGACAGCTCCGACTTCTGAATCCAAGCCATGTTCCATTCGGTCACGGATTGGATGGTTTCGTCGCCATTGGTTTTCGTAGAGAAGGTTGACATAATGGCAAGTACGATACAGACGATCACCAAGATCATGACGGGTTGCCTAAAATTACGCATGAGACACCTCGATAGGTCCGGGAGTTATAACCTACCATTTCGACATGACTCGGGATCGATCCTGTAAAAAATGACATTTTATTTAAAAAAGCGACAAAACGAGGGAGAGGGGCAGCCTGGCGATCTCACTCCATGACTAGTCCGCCGGTTACGGGCGTGTAGGTTCCGGTCAAGAACCGCGCTCCGTCTCCCGCGAGGAAAGCGATGACCTCCGCCACGTCTTCCGGCTCCGCGATCCGTCCGAGCGGCGTGAAGCTGCCGATCACGCGGGCCTCCTCTTCGGCGATCGCCGAGCGTTCATCGGATCTCACGAAGCCGGGAGCGACGACGTTCGCCGAAATTCCGGAAGGTCCGAATTCCTGGGCGATATAGCGGGCGAAAGCGTCGAGCCCGCCCATCGCCGTTCCGAAGGCGATATACTCCGGGGTAGGATCTTTGCCTTCCGTGCCGGATAGATAGACGATCCGGCCGGAATGCTGCGCCATCATCGCAGGGATGACGGCCTTCGTCGGCTCGAACGCGGCTTTCAATTCCTCCGTGAGCTGCCGTTCGAATCGTTCCCAAGAGAGTTCGGCGAAAGCCGCGGCATTCGCGCCGACGCGGGCATTGCAGACAAGAACGTCGATACGTCCGAATGCGCTCACCGTATCGGCTGCGATTCGGGCCATCTCTTCCGCGCTGCGGACATTCGCTTGCATCGACGCCGCTTCTCCGCCTCGCGCGACGATCTCGGACACGACCGACTCGGCGTCTAGGCGATGCCGACTATCGTCGCTGACCACGACCTTTGCGCCTTGACTTGCCAGTTGCAAGCACGTCGCTCGTCCGACGCCTCGGGCACCGCCGGTAACAATCGCAACTTTTCCCAGTAAGGACATGGTTCTCAAACCTCCCCCTGATATTGACTCGCAATCTCCGTCGCAATCCGCTTGATTTTCAAGGCAATAGAAGCAGGCTCTAGCACTAGCACATCCGTCATGAAATAGAGCACGGTGCCGATCAGCCATCTCTCGTTCGGATAAGTCGTTCGCACCAGCAACTGCCCGTCCGGCAGCCGCTCGATTTCGCTTTCGTCGAAGCGATCCAATACGGACACGGCCGCGGATGCCTTAAACCGCAGTACGGCCTGAATCGGCGTATCCGCCGCGTCCTTCTCGGGCTTCTTCCATCTCTCGTTCAGCTCCGCAAGCGATTTCTCCCGACGAGTGAAGGATTCCGGCTGCACGCTCCATTCTCGGATTCGCGACAGCTTAAAGATTCGGTAATCTCCGCGCAACCGGCAATAGCCGTGAAGATACCAAGAATACGTCTTCAGCACAAGCGCCATCGGCTCCACCTCGCGCTCTTGCTCGCCGCTGCCCCTGCTCGTGTACTTAAATCGAATAAGCTTCCTATCGTTCACCGCTTGGCGAAGCGAATCGTATCGGCTGCGATCCTCCTCGCTGTTCTTCCAAGGGGTGAAATCGACCTGAATGCGCTCGCCCTCTTCCGCCCGGCCCTTCTCCGCCGTCGCCACCATCGCGCCGACTTTGCTCAGAAGAAGATCCATATTTGAGCGATCGTAGGCTTTGGTCGATTCGAGGCCGCGCAGCGCGGTCGAGAGGGCGGTCAGTTCGTCCAAGGACAGCAGCTGTCGATCCAGCCGGAAACTGTCCATAATCTCGTAGCCGCCCTCCGTGCCGGTATAGGAGACGATGGGAATGCCCGCTTGACCTAGCGTATCGAGGTCGCGATAGATGGTGCGCAAGGACACTTCAAGCCGCTCGGCCAATTCCTGCGCCTGCACTCGCTTTCGATTGAGCAGCAAGATCGTAATCGTCATTAATCGCTCAAGCTTCATCGTTATCTCTCCTATCCGGCATGCCTATCGCCGATATGTCGATTAATGCGCAGTCGCGAATCCTTCTCCCTCGGCTTCGGGGTCCATTTTATCCTTCGTCATCAGGAACGCGGCGATCAGTGCCAGCCCTGCGGGAATAAGGCTCCAAGCGAAGGTTGTTCCGATAGAGCTCGACAGCCCGCTTGTGATCGTATCGAGAAGCTGCGAATCGATGGACTCGCGAAACTCCGGGATCAGAAGCGAATGCGGATCGCTTATATCCAAGTCCGGCGGCAGCGCCGCGCTGCCCGAACCGATCGAATGCGTGAGCTTGGACAGCAGGCTATGGCTCTGCACGATACCGAAGATCGTAATGCCGAGCGCCATGCCGAGCGACCGGTTGAAATTCAACGTCGAGCTCGCAGCCCCGCGCTGAGCTACGGGGAACGAATGAAGCACGGAAGAGCCCAATACCGAGAAAGAAGCGCCGATCCCCAGACCGATTAGAATCATGATGATCGTAATGAGAAGTCGAGAAGATTCTACTGTAATTTGCGAGAGCATAACAAGACCCGTCAAGAGCAATGCGAGCGTCCCCATCATAATCGTGCGGTACTGCAGCTTGGTCATCAGCATTCCGCCAAGCGTCGCGGTTACGACCGAGCCGATCATCATCGGCAGTAAAGTCAGTCCCGAATTGGAGGCGGAACCGCCAAGCACGCCTTGCACGTAGATCGGAATGAAGATCGCAGCCGTCATGTAAGCGGCGCCGCTAAGCATGGCAACCAGATTGCTCGTCGCGTACAGTCTGCTGCGGAACAAGCGGAACGAGATGATCGGCTCCGCGGCTTTTTTTTCCACCCGAATAAGCAACAGCGTAAGGATCGCGAAACCGGCGAACAGACCGATAATTTGCGGAGAACCCCAGGCGTACGTTTTGCCGCCCAGTTCAAGTCCGAATATGCAGCAGACGACGGCTCCCACGAGAAGGACGGAACCCGCCCAGTCGATCTTTTGCTTCGAATGCTCCGCCGTTTCCTTGTAGAGCAAGGCAATGATGAGCAGGGCGATAAAGCCCAGCGGCAGATTGATATAGAAGATCCAGGTCCAATCGATGTGATCGGTGATGTATCCGCCCAGCAGCGGCCCGATGACGCTCGATAGACCGAACACGGCGCCGAACGCCCCCATCATTTTCCCGCGGTCTTTAGGAGACACGACATCGAACACGATCGTGAACGCAATGGATACCATCGCTCCGGCTCCGACCCCTTGAACCGCCCGATAAAGACTTAGTTCGACGATCGTGGATGCCATTCCGCACAAAGCGGAGCCGATCATGAACACGATAATCCCGAAGATGAAGAAGCGCTTGCGGCCGTACATATCCGAAAGCTTGCCGAAGATCGGCATGCAGGCCATCTCCGCGACCATATACGCCGAGGTGACCCATACGAACTTATCGAGTCCCCCCATCTCTCCGACGATCGTTCCCATCGCCGTTGCCACGATCGTGTTGTCCATAGAGGCCATGAGGATCGCAAGCAACAACCCTCCTACGATTACCGCGACTTTGTTCTGAAGTTTGGCCACGCGTTACCATTCCTTTCTTGATCCTATATTGATGGTTGAGCCATCATCTAGGTTCATCTTAAGCTACCGTTGTTGACAGCAGTCTGTCAGGGAGAGAACGGCTCTTTTAATTTCTAAAACTCATTTATTTCGTCAGAAAAGGCAGGTACCGTGTATATTCGGTAACCTGCCCTTAAAATTGGTTTTGTAATGTGTACTTCTAAGACGAATTTGTTGAAGAATTCACCGTAATAGTAACAAGATCAGGCGTGTCATAAGTTATGGCTGATCTCAAAAATTATAGTGTGCAGAGCCTTCATCGAATATATATTTACCACGTTAGCAATAGGGCATCCTGTACGACTTCGTTCTCCATTGTGTCACCTTGCTTTTGCAATCGGTTTACCATCGACATTCCACAATTTACGAAAGTACCTCTTTCGAACAACCCTTCTGGAGCGATTACTCCAATATCTTCTGAGCCTGATCGCCTTGTTCCATTAATTGAAAGCATTACTTTTACACCACGTTGTTTACATTCGTAAATCTTTTCCCATAAATCGGAAATCCTAAACTCTTGTGCGCCGTATAAAATAGCTTGACTATGTGTGTAGGGTGGGTCGCAATATACTAAATCTCCTTCTCTAGCCCTATCCATTACATTTTTAAAGTCTTCATTTAGAAATGTAACGTCTTCTCTTAAAATGTTGTGCCAAATTGCAACTCGCTCCTCGAACGCTTCAGGTGGAATAGGCTTATGTGGTCCTATGGGTGTACTCATGTAACCATCTTTTCTACGGAAGCGAACAATGCCGGAGTAGCATGTTCTGGATAGTACTGCAAAATCTAATGCATTAAAACTATTGTTGAATCGTGCTCTTATTTCTAAATATTTATTTTCCCTATCTTCATTATAGCCTTCGAGGCTTGTCCTATAGTGATCTATCAGTGTTTTCGGATCGTTTTGTACATACTGAAAAATCTCTATCAAAAACGGCAAAACGTCTGATCCGACAGCATTTTCGAATCTCCTAAATAATGAATTGTTATTGTAGTTGCACAAAGTACCTAGAACAGCGCCGCTTCCAAGAAATGGTTCATAAAATGTTTTTATATCATGTGGCATATAAGAAACAATTTCTTCTGCAAATCTGTGTTTATTCCCTACCCATTTTAACAATTGTGGGATGTCCGCTTTCGCATATGATATGCTGCTCATTAGTTCACCTCAAGTGATCTTCCTGCACAAGATTATATCAACACAATAGAGTTTTGTCACTCATAGTCTGTAGACTTATAGACTGCAGAAGAGTATTTTTCAGGTTGAATACATGAATGAAGATGGGTTGAATCTAATCAATGTGTATAAATGAGAACGAAATAAAAACGGATTTTGGAAATGCAATAAGGAAAGTTAGAACACAAAAAGATTACAGTCAAGAGAGATTAGCCGAGATTTCCGGTTTACATCGCACATATATTAGCGAAGTAGAACGCGGGGATCGAAACATATCCCTCGTGAATATTATAAAGCTTTGCAAAGCATTAGATATTAGTTTGTCACAATTATCAAAAATCATCGAAGAGGAGTAACTCATGCGTCCCAACAGTGAATATTTAGAAAAATCATCTGCATTTTGGGCATATGCTAAATTATTATCTGAACAATTGGGTTACTCTAGGGGCAATAAAGTTTTATCATACAGTAAAACTCAAGCAGTCGCAAAATTACACCAAATAGGAATTAACACAGATAATTCAATATTAGAAGATGTTCTCGATTATTTGGAATACCGTGCAGACATTTTAAATACCACTGTGCAGCATAACTTGATGGATTTACCTATTGCACGGCAAACATTTTATAAAGTATACGAGTTTTATAAACAAAACAGGTTTACTTCAGGATTACCTTTTAATAAACAAAAGAATGAAAAGAAGGATGTTGCTTATTTTACGGGTATTATCAATATAGTTACAGAAAAAACCTTACGGGAGTTTGCTCGTACGAATAACCTAGATTATGGAACAGATGTTGTTTATGATTTTAATCCGATGAATTTATCTTATTTTTTAAGTGAAAATAAAAGTTTAGAAGGCATTATGTCCAGGAGATTTGATGGGGCGTATCCATCAATCGTAAACCCAAGTTTGATCTGGGAAATAAAAGAATACTACTATACAACTACCTTTGGCAGCCGGATTGCAGATGGTGTATACGAAACTCAATTGGATGGATATGAAGTGAAGACGATTCGGGTAGAGACAGGGCACAAGATGAAGCATATTTACTTTATCGATGCATACGATACTTGGTGGAATATGGGGAAGTCCTACCTATGTAGAATTATGGACATGCTTCATACTGGCTTAGTTGATGAAGTTATCGTTGGTAAAGAAGTTTTTGAACGATGGCCCAAGGTACTTCAAAATACACTCGAAAAGCAATTAAAATGAAAATGATTGACATCAAATATCACAACTCTACCCGTAAGGTCGAGAAATATTTATTTTACTTCTTTTGTTTTTTTATACTTAGTGTGGTATATTTAAGGTGTCGATGTAAGTAGTGATAAGATATTAATTGGTTCTTTATAATAATTTGGAGCAAAGCATGCCCATTAATAAGGGCATGCTTATTTGCGTTGGAGGGTAGCTGTGAAAAGTGTGATATCGTACCCATGCCGAGGTAAATGGGGAAGAGCTGATTATCGTGGCAACTGTTCCGGGCATGTGATAAAAGACTTGTTAGAGCTTTATAGACCTCGTACGTTCCTTGAAATCTTTGCTGGAGGTGGGACTGGTTTCGAGGTTGCTAGGGAATTGGGATATATAGACTCGGCTCATTTAGATTTGAACCCCAAATGGGGAGGGTGGAACGCGTTAAAAGATGAAGTCCCGGTTAGCGCAGAGTTTATTTTTTGTCATCCCCCCTATTACGACATAGTTGTTTATTCAGGGGAAGTATGGGGGCATGCGCATGAGGATGACTTATCTCGCGCTCGCGATTATGAAGATTATATTCGGAAGTTGAATATAGTTCACAGGAAGTTATTCGATAGTCTTCCCATAGGAGGGAGGTTGGCGACGCTGCTAGGTGACTGTAGAAAAAAAGGGATTTACTATTCGATCATTAAGGATATGGAGTTTATTGGTTCGCTTGAATCCCATATTATCAAGGTTCAACATAATTTAACCTCATCGGCAAGAAAATACCGGGGCTTCTTTATACCAATCATTCACGAGCATTTGTTGATTTTTAGAAAATAAAAGTATGCTACGAACTATGCGAAATAGTAGTTAAAATATGCTTTATAGAGAGTAAGTACCGTTGGTGTCCGCATTTTCGCCTATTACAGTTGTTTACTGCATTCACTTAAGCGATTGAAGTGTCGAAGATCTTCATGGAAGAAGCATGGAGTCAGACGGCTAGCATGGGAGGGCAGTTTACAGAAAGATGTTCAAGCTGCTCGATCAATTCGTGGCGGTACCGGGGAACGCCCTGAACGTCTCGGCTTTATACATATAAGAGAGAGGGAGTTTCAGATGGCCAAATGGGATAACATGCTGTCCATGCTATGGATGCTGAGGTCCGGAAGGAAGCTTACCGCCGCGCAGATCGCGGACAGTCTGGAGATTAGCGTTCGCACCGTGTACCGGTATATCGACGCGTTGTGCGCCAGCGGAGTGCCGGTCGTCGCGGAATCCGGCCATGACGGCGGCGTTCGCATTCTGGAAAGCTTCGAGGAGACGCCGCTGTTCTTCAACCCCGTAGAGCTCAAAGCGCTTGTGGATGCTTACAAATTCGCGCAAGGCGCCGGCTATCCGTACACGGAGGAGTTGGAAACCGCGTTGAAGAAGGTAGAGAGCGGCTTGCACGGAGAGCAATGCCGCGATCTGCTCCGCCAAGCCGGCGGATTGGACGTGATCGCTCCGGCGCGACCGCCTTCCGTCGTTCCGCTCTTGCGGGAGCTGGAGCAGGCCGCGCAAGACGGACGAACGGTACGCATCGCCTATCGCAAAGCGAATGCGGAGCAGTCTGGAGAACGGGAGATCGACCCTTACGGCCTTGCTTACGATCGCAACGAATGGTACGCCGTCGCGTATTGCCGCCGCTCGGAGGCGGTGCGTACGTTCCGAGTCGACCGCATCGAGCGGGTGGAGGCAACCGAAGAACGATTCGCAAAACCTGATCGGTTCTCCGCGTCCGCCTATTTCCGAGACCAATCCGAACGGGGAAGGGATCCGGACGGGCCGTTGACGGTCATCCGCATCGAGGGAGAGCCCGAGACGCTGAACGCGGTTTGCGGCCACTGGCATATGCGCCACTATTTGACCGAACGGACCGATCGGGAGGCGCGCTTCCTGCTGGACGTTCCGACGATGAACAAGTATCTCCCGTTGTACTTGATGATGTTCGGCACGGCCGTACGCGTCCGGGAGCCGCTTGATTTGAGGCGGCGAATCCGGGAATTGGCCGTCGGTATCGCGGGCAATCACCAAGACGATGCCGATTGAACTTCGCTGACAGCGGTTGTCAGGGAACTCGGTATACGATATAGGCATGGCTATTGCGGCCGAACGACATCGTATATAAGGAAAGGTGATTGGCTATGGTTCATCACTCGCATCAATCGTACGACTATCACGCTTGGGCGAACGACAGGCTGTTTGCGCACCTGCGGCAGCTTCCGGAGGAGGCGCTCCATACGGAAGTGACGAGCGTGTTCTCGTCCGTATCGCACGTGCTCGGGCACATCTACTTATTCGACCGACTGTACTTGTCCGTGCTCTCCGAAGTTCCGAACGAGGAAATCTTCCCGAAGATGCAGGGCTGGACGGAGGAAGCGCAGGGCAAAACCGTGGAACAATTGCATACGTTGTTCGCCGACGTAACGGAACAGTATCGCGGTCTGCTGCGGCGTACGCCTAATCCGGATAAAGAGATAACGATCGAGCATCCGCGCTACGGCCGTCTGGATACGCGATTCTCCGAAATCCTGCAGCATGTGGTCAATCACGGCACGTATCACCGCGGCAACATTACCGCCATGCTGAGGCAGCAGGGACATGCCGGAGTTCCGACCGATTATCTCTTTTATATACTTGAACGCGGCGGCTCCCTCTAAAACCGGAATATTATGCTAGAATGGAGTGAGGCTCGCAGCCATATCGCTTACGGGGATGGTTTAAGTTGACCTTGCAGCAATTGAAATATATTCTGACGATCGTCCGGTGCGGCTCGATCAGCGAAGCGGCCAAGCAGCTGTTTATCTCGCAGCCCAGCTTGTCCAGCGCGGTCAAAGATATCGAGCAGGAGATCGGCATCGAGATTTTCCTCCGTTCGTCCAAAGGCATCGCGCTGTCGAACGACGGCGCAGAATTTCTCTCTTATGCCAGGCAGGTCGTGGAGCAGGCGGAACTTCTCGAGCAGCGCTATACGAACCGCAAGCCCTCGAAGAAGCTTTTCTCGATCTCCACGCAGCATTATGCCTTCTCGGTGCAAGCTTTCGTCGGCTTGTTGAAGGAGTTGGGCGTCGACGAGTACGAGTGCACGCTGCGCGAAACCCGAACCTACGAGATTATCGATGACGTGCGGAATATGAGGAGCGAGCTCGGAATTATCTATCTTAACGAGTTCAATCGCAAGGTTCTGCAGAAAATATTAAGAGAGAACGATCTGCGGTTTCATCCGCTCTTCGCAGCCGAGCCGCACGTCTTCATCAGCTCCGACCATCCGCTCGTTTCCAAGCCGATCCTGGAGATCGAAGATTTGGACGATTATCCTTGTCTGGCTTTCGAGCAGGGCGCATACAACTCGTTCTACTTCTCGGAAGAAATTCTCAGCACGAGAATCCATAAGAAAAAAATACTGGTGAGCGACCGCGCGACGCTGTTCAACCTCTTAATCGGACTGAACGGTTACACGATCAGCTCCGGCGTGCTGAACGAGGATTTGAACGGCGGCCAGATCAAATCCGTACGTCTGCGAACGGACGAGAACATGACGGTCGGGTACATTACGAACCAGAAGGCCAACCCGAGCCGGCTGGGGCTAACCTATTTGCGGAAGCTGAAATCCGTCATCTCCGAATTCGGTTATCCGATATTAGACCAAGAGGATGAGCTCGTATGAGCTCATTTTTTTATACGACTAGTGTAACGTGCGCCATACACTCTTCGCCACACACTCTCCGCCATACACGCTCCACCGTACACGCTCCACCGTACACGCTCCACCGTACACGCTCCACCGTACTCTCTTCTCCACCATACACGCTCCGTCATACACGCTCCGCCACACACGCTCCGCCATACACGCTCCACCGTACACTCTCCGCCATACTCTCTTCTCCACCATACACGCTCCACCGTACACGCTCCACCGTACTCTCTTCTCCACCATACACGCTCCACCGTACACGCTCCACCGTACTCTCTTCTCCACCATACACGCTCCGCCACACACGCTCCGCCATACACGCTCCGCCATACTCACTACGCCATACACTTTCCGCTATACACGCTCCACCGTACTCTCTTCTCCACCATACACGCTCCGCCACACACTCTCCGCCATACTCTAGAACCTGCGATAGTACAGTTATTTCATAGAACCAGTAGGGCATTAAATCAATAAATGCAAATGTGCAGGTGATATCTAGCCGCGTGACTCCATTTAAGGTTTGCAGGACTAATACCTGCAATTTTGCAGGATGAAGGGAAAAACGAGCGATTTGGGGTAGGATTAACTGCAGGATTGCAGGTGTGGTGCGACTCAATAGCGAGACAAAGTGTGCGAACCCCCGATGGTGCGACTCAATAGCGAGACAAAGTGTGCGAACCCCCGATGGTGCGACTCAATAGCGAGACAAAGTGTGCGAACCCCCGATGGTGCGACGGAAGTAGAAGGACAAAGTGTTGCGAACCCCCGATGGTGCGACGGAAGTAGAAGGACAAAGTGTTGTGAACCCCCGATGGTGCGACGGAAGTAAGAGGACAAAGTGTTGCGAACCCCCGATGGAGCGACGGAAGTAGGAAGACAAAGTGTGCGAACCCCCGATGGTGCGACTCAATAGCGAGACAAAGTGTGCGAACCCCCGATGGAGCGACGGAAGTAGAAGGACAAAGTGTTGCGAACCCCCGATGGAGCGACGGAAGTAGAAGGACAAAGTGTTGCGAACCCCCGATGGAGCGACGGAAGTAGAAGGACAAAGTGTTGCGAACCCCCGATGGAGCGACGGAAGTAGGAGGACAAAGTGTTGCGAACCCCCGATGGAGCTACGGAAGTAGGAGGACAAAGTGTTGCGAACCCCCGATGGAGCGACGGAAGTAGGAAGACAAAGTGTGCGAACCCCCGATGGAGCGACGGAAGTAGGAGGACAAAGTGTGCGGCCCCCCGATGCTGCGACGGGAGTAGGGTGGGCCGTCCATTCTGCTGCGCTCTGACGCACGTCGCCGTTGGCGCCAAAAGCGACGCCGGGAGAGCCGCGGGACAAGATTGGCAACGGTACGCGCTTGAGACGAGCACGCCCGACCGATCCGAGTAGGATCGTTTTTTTTATTTTTAGAGGCAAGGAAACTATGGCATTTTTTAACTGGTTAACCGCTCTAATGTTTGCTATCTTGCTACTAAATGCCTAGTAATTGCTATCCTTAGAGACTTTCTGCCTAGACGAGGAGAGAAATCAATGACAACAAGACATCGCAAGTCGTTCGGAACAAGAGCGTTCTGCGCGCTGATGAGCGTGCTGCTGGCCATCCCGTTGTTCGCGGCTGCGGCAAGCGCATACCCAGGTCCGGCTGCGCCGACGTACACGGGGCCTTTGACGTGGACGGAATATACGGAGCCGGTTTCGCCGTCGCCAATCGCGGAATATTTTACCCCGTACGCATTGGCTTTCGATGGCGACGATAATCTTTACGTTGCGAATTTTAGCAGTCACACGATACAGGAAGGCCCCGAAAGAGGCCGAATCCAACGGATTTCGGACAATGGGTTGTCCGTCACGGATATCACGTACAATGCGATGGTTACTTATCCGTTCGGCATTGTCGCCGATCATCTTGGCAACGTATACGTAACGGACAATTCGACGACCGGAACAAGCGGCAATACGGCTAGAATTCTGAAGCGGGATCCTATCACGGGTACGTGGGAGAACATGAATAACGGAGATATCAAGTTTCCGAGGGGAATTTCCGCGGACCGGCAAGGCAACTTATACGTCGTCGACAGCGCCATGACGGTAGACAGGCCAACGACAATCTGGAAGTGGTCCAGCCAATCTGAAGAATGGGGGGCTATTGCAGGCCCTGAGTTTACGGCGGGTTCTTATGGGTTCGACATCGCGGTGGATAGCGCAGGAAACCTATATGTCGATACAGTGGGAGGCAACGGTAGAATCAAGAAGCTTCCGGCAGGCGGAACGGAGTGGATAGACGTTACGCCGACCTCCGCATCCGTATTCATCGCTTTCGGGATGGGAATCGATGCGCATGACAACTTGTATGTCATGAACATGGGTACGGGAAGCGTGTGGAAGCTTGGATGGAACGGGGACTCGGAAGATTGGACGGAGATTGCAGCGACGACAATCGAAAGCGGTCTATGGGACGTCGCGGCCGACAGCCATGGTTACGTCTATGGAACGAGTATCGTTAACAACAACGTTAAGGCGATGAGGGCAACGGTGAAGTATAACGGCAACGGCCAATCGTCTGGGACCGTTCCGTCTGATACTCAAGCCTACCGGCCTGATCAAACCGCAACGGTATTGGGAGCCGGAGACATGATCAAGACCGACCGCGTGTTCTCCGGTTGGGCGACTTCGCCGACCGCAACGGTAGCCGAATATGCTCCTGGCGACTCGATCGGCATGACGCAGACGGTCACGCTATATGCGGTATGGACAACGGTTCCGATCGTTACGATAACAGATATACAGCTCGATAATCCCGCGTACACGCTCTCGGTCGGCGGTACGCGCCAATCCGTCGTAACGGCGGTATACTCCGATACGAGCACCGCGCCGTTAACGTCAGGCGTTACGTTCGCTTCCGATAATACGGCTGTCGCGACCGTCGACGGTACGGGGCTTGTGACCGCTGTCGCAAGAGGACAAGCCGCGATTACCGCCGAATTCGAAGGCTTGCAAGCAACGGCGACCGTAACGGTTCAAGCTCCGTCGTCTCCTCCGGCTAGCGGCGCTACGACTCCGCCCGTTCCCGAGCCCGAGCCGGGAGTCGAAATCATCGTCGACGGCGTGAAGCAAGAGAAGCTGGCGACAGCCCGGAAGAACGAGGCGGGAGGGAGAACGATCACGACGGTCGTGCTCGATAGCGCGAAGATCGCGGACAAGCTGGATCGCGACAACAGCAAGCTCATCACCATCCCGGTGGCGGGCAACGGCGGGGACGTCATCGGTCAGTTGAACGTCGGATTGGTCCGGAAGATGCAAGAGAAAGGCGCTTCCGTTCAGATTCAGACCGATCGCGCGACCTACACGCTTCCGGCATCGCAGATCGATGTCGACGATATTCTGTCGAAGCTCGGTCAGGGTGCGACTCCGGAAGACATCAAGGTCAATATTCGGATCTCCGACACCTCAAGCGACAATCAAGAATTAGCGCAGTCCGGAGCTCGGAAGCTCGGAGCTCAGCTCGTACTTCAGCCGATCGACTTCGAAATTACCGTCGATTACGGAGCGCGAACCATAGAGGCGAACAAGTTCAACAGCTATGTGGAACGTTCGATCGTCATTCCGGAAGGCGTCGATCCGAGCCGAATTACGACGGGCGTCGTCCTAAGCCCGGACGGCAGCTTGAGCCATGTTCCGACCGTCGTTAAGCAAGAGAACGGTCAGTACTACGCAACGATCAACAGCTTAACCAACAGTACGTATAGCGTAATCTTCAATCCTCGGGAAATGTGGGACGTAAGCAACCATTGGGCGAAGGATGACGTGAACGACTTGAGCTCCCGCTTGATCGTTAGCGGGGTCACAGGGAAGATGTTCGCGCCGGACGCGACGATTACGCGCGCGGAATTCGCGGCGATCGTAACGCGCGGTCTCGGCATTCGGAGCGCGACTTATGCCGGCGGCTTCTCGGATGTTGCCGCATCCGACTTGCACGCGGGCGCCATTCAAGCAGTTGCGGATTACAAGCTCGTCTCGGGCTACGAAGACGGAACGTTCCGTCCGAACGCGCGCATGACCCGCCAAGAAGGGGCAGTCCTGTTAGCCCGGGCGGCAGCGGTCGCGAAGCCGAGCGCGAACCTGGCCGCCGAGGAGATGGATCGCTTGTTGTCCGCTTTCTCGGACGGAGGCAATGTCGCCGGCTGGTCCCGTTCAAGCGTCGCGGCGGCAGTCCGACTGCATCTATTGCAGGGCCGCAACGGCAAGCTTGAGCTCGAAGCGAACTTGACCCGAGCGGAGACGGCGGCGCTCGTGCGTCGGCTGCTTCGCACGGCTAACCTTATCGATTAGACGTTACGCAAGAATAGACGGCCACAGGGATACGAATCCTTGTAGCCGTCTATTCGCGTTTACAGCGATTCCCTGACTTCGAGCGTTGCCTGAACCATGTGCCGCAGGCTTGCCCAGGTCTCGGTCTCGCCGCGCGTCTTCAGCCCGCAATCGGGATTGACCCACAGCTTGCCTGCATCGATCTTGTCCAGCATCCGATACAGTCCCTGCTTGATCTCGCCTGCCGTCGGTATGCGCGGGGAGTGAATGTCGTAGACGCCCGGGCCGACTTCGGTCCGGAACCCGCACCCGTTGATGGCGTCGATAATCGCCAGATCCGAGCGCGAGGCTTCGAATGAGATGACGTCGGCGTCCATCGCGTCGATGTCGCGGATAATATCGCTGAACTGGCTGTAGCACATGTGAGTATGGATTTGCGTCTCGGGGCGTACGCCGGCATGCACCAGCCTGAAAGCGGGAATCGCCCAGCTTAAGTATTCGCTCTGCCAATCCGATCTGCGGAGCGGCAGCTTCTCCCTCAGAGCGGCTTCGTCGATCTGAATGATCTCGATGCCGCTTCGTTCCAGATCGAGCACCTCGTCCCGGATGGCTAAGGCGATCTGATAAGCGCTATCCTTCAATCCGATATCCTCGCGAGGGAAGGACCAGTTCAGAATCGTGACCGGTCCGGTCAGCATTCCTTTGACCGGTTTGTCGGTCAAACTCTTCGCATAGGTCGAGTATTCGACGGTAATCGGTTTGGAGCGGCTGATGTCTCCCCATATGATCGGCGGTTTCACGCATCGCGTGCCATAGGATTGCACCCATGCCTGCTCCGTGAACAGAAACCCGTCCAAGCATTCGCCGAAATATTCGACCATGTCGTTGCGCTCGTATTCGCCGTGGACGAGCACGTCCAAGCCGACCGTTTCTTGGCGGGCGATGCATGCGGCGATCTGTTCGCGGTTAAATTGCTTGTACCGTTCTTCGGTAATCGATCCCTTCTTGAAGGCGGAGCGATTCGCGCGTACTTCGGCCGTCTGCGGGAACGAGCCGATCGTCGTCGTCGGAAGCGGGGGCAGATTGAACTTCGCCTTCTGCGCGATTGCCCGTTCGGCGAAAGCGGGAAGACGCGCGAAGTCGGCTTCGGTCAGCGCAGCCGTACGTGCTTGCAGGGCGGCATTGCCCGTAAAGCGGCTTGCGCCGAAAAGCCGTTCGTTCTCTTGGTAGAGCGGCGAGGCGACGGGGACATCGTTCGTCAAGATCTCCCGCAGCTCCGCGAGCTCGCGCAGCTTCTCCTCGGCGAAAGCAAGATGCCGCGTGTTCTCCTCCGGCAGCTTCGTTTCGCCCTTCGTCGAATAAGGCACGTGTAGCAGCGAACAGGAGGAGCTCAGCACGATTTGCCCGGTATGCGACCGCAACTCTTGAACGAGCGCGATGGCGTTCGCGTACCGGTTCCTCCAGACGTTCTTGCCGTTCAAGACGCCGGCGAACAACGTCTTCTTATCCGAGAAGCCGAATTGCCGGATCAGATCCAAAGACCGCTTGCCTTCGATGAAATCGATTCCGATGCCGTCGAACGGGAGCGCTTGAAGCTCTACGTAACCGTCGCGAACGTCCCCGAAGTAAGTCTGCAAGAGAATGTTGGCGGAGCCTTTATCGGCTAGAATCGCGGAATACAGCTTCTTGAATAAGGCAACGTCGGCCTCCGATAGATCGGTGACGAGAATCGGTTCGTCGATCTGAATCCATTCCGCGCCTAGCCCGCCCAGCTTCGCAAGGGCGGCAGCGTATGCCTTCGCCGTTGCCTGCACGAAGTCGACGGCTTGTTTGGCGCCCGTGTACTTGGCGAGCTTAAGCAACGTAAACGCGCCGATCAGGACGGGTTTCGTCGCGATGCCCAGCTCCTTCGCCTCGGCGAACTCGTCGAACGGTTTCGTCCCGGCTAGCTGGATCGTCGTCGCGTCGTCGATCTCCGGTACCATGTAATGATAGTTCGTGTTGAACCATTTTTTCATCGACAGCGCCTTTACGTCGCCTTGCTCGCCTTGATAGCCCCGAGCCATCGCGAAGTACGTCTCCAGCTCGCCGAGGCCAAGCGCCCGGTACCGCTCCGGGACGATATTGAACAGGCAGGCGGTATCCAATACCCCGTCGTAGAACGAAAAGTCGTTGGAAGGAATGAACGTGATGCCGTTCTCCCGTTGGATTCGCCAGTGGGCGGCTCTTAGGTCCGTGCCCGTTCGGATCAGCTCGTCTATCGAAAACCGGCCTTTGAAATAGTTCTCCGAAGCGAATTTGAGTTCCCTCAATGCGCCGATTCTAGGATAGCCGATAATGGACGTTCTCATGGTATATCGCTCCTTGCGCTTAAGTTTTGCTTAATTATAGAGCGATCTTCTCGCTATCGAGAAACACATAAATTCTATGCGGGGATATAGCTTTTCCCTATGTCCTCAATGCATGTTCATACCGATAGAAGGATACAATTGCAGCGCATGACCTTCGAGAGGGTGGTTGAAGATGTCGGCAAGAACCGAGAAGGATAAAATGTTGGCGGGGGAACTGTACCTTGCTTCCGATCCGCAATTGACCAAGCCATAGTCGCAGCGAAAGGTCCGCTCGATATAGATGCTCTCTCCCGTCGTTCCGAAGAGCTGTTTGAGAAGCGCGGACCGCGTATCGTAATCCGTCTCTATCGTTTGGTTGAACAGTCGGGTCAGCTTCCTCGCGTTCTCTTGCGTGATTCTGGACGTATGCGAAGTCCGTATCGGCGAGAATTGTTTCGTTGCGCCGGGGGCACATATTTATACGGCCGCTCATCCGGGCGTGACGATCGGAGATAACGTGGTCGTAGCCTCCGGGGCGGTCGTGACCAAAGACGTACCGGACAACGTAGTCGTAGGAGGGAATCCCGCGAAAGTCATAAAGAAGATCGACGTTTAGACGCGAAACGAGAATAACCCGCTCTGGTCGGAGCGGGTTATTCGTCGCTTATCGAAGTCTATTTACTCTATTTTCCTTCCAAGTTTATATATGCTAGTATGTTACAGGTAATAGATTATCAGGAGGTGCCCCTTTGACAACGATTCGAAGTACCATCGCAAGTTTGCTGGCTTTGGTGTTAGCCGTCACCATCGGGCTAACGAGCGCAAGCGCAGCCGCCGACGATTCTATCACAAGAGGTCAATTGGCGACATTGATCAATCAGACGTTCCAAATCACGGTAGAGGGACCGAAGCAATCGTTCTCCGACGTCTCTGCAGCCAACCCTAATGCCAATGATATCGCGATCGCCGTGACCGCTGGATATATGAAAGGTACCGGCGGCAACAAATTTAAACCTAATGCAAGCGTAACCGGGGCCGAACTAGCCGTAATCGCTTGCAACTTACTAGAATGGAAGGGCATTGACGCTGGCGCGGGCGCGACGGACGTACCGGCGTGGGCCGCTCCTTACTTCGCGGCGCTCGACGATTTCGGATTGCTGGACGATCTGGGACTTTCCGTAGGCAAAGTCACGGCCCAGCAGGCGCAAGCTTTCCTTGCAACGCTCGCGTACGTGGCTCAAGCAGCCGCCAACAACCCGTACGGAGCGCAGCAAGTCGGACTCAAGGACGACTTCTACCTGTACACGAACCGAAAGTACGTAGCGGCTCCTGTTATACAGCCCGGATATCCGGCAGCCGGAACCTTCTATGACGTAGCGAAGAAAGTAGAAGATACGAGAGCCGAAATCATGCAGCAGTTGCTTTCGGGCAAAGATGTGGCGGCCAGCGGATCTCCCGAATGGAGAGCGGCCGAAATCTATGCGTTATACGCCGACGTAGATGCGCGGGAGAACGGCGTTCTCAAGCTCCGTCCTTACCTGGATGAATTGTATGCGGTCAAAGACGCTGCAGGGCTCCGGGCGATCGCCGAGAAATATTGGGATCGGTTCAATTTCATTCCGTTCATCGGATTCGGGCCGACCGAGGATACGCTCGGCGACAGAACGAAGTTCGCCGCTTCGTTCGTAGGTACGGGCTTAGGTCTGGGTACGGCGCTCTATTATTCCGACGACCCGTCGATGGCGAACGTTCAGAAGGCTTACGTCGGGTACATCGAGAAAATTCTCGGCTACTTGGGCGAGAAGGACAAGCTTCCCGAGCGCGCCATGGCGATCTTCGAGATCGAGAAACAGCTTTCCGTCAAGGCGACGCCGCCGGATCAAATGCAAGATCCGCGCAATTTTCTGAAGAAGACGACCTGGGAAGAAATTAAGAAGGCAACGCCGAATTCGGGACTGGCCGCAATGGTGTCGAAAGTCTACGATCTTCCCGCAACCATGACGGTATACTCCCCGGAGCATGAATATATCAAATTCGCGGACGGCCTCATAACGGATCAGAATTTGCAGACGATTAAAGATTTGCTGGCCTTTAACACGTACCATAATTATGCGAATGCGTTCTCCGAAGAAGCGCTGGGCTTCGAGGACGACCTCACGAAAGCGGTAGCGGGCATCGTGCCCGAGAAGGTTCCGGTAGAGCAGCGCGCATCCGCTTTGGCGCAAAGCTTCGAACCGCAAGCGTTCGATAAATTTTTCGTCAGCCAGTATTTCCCCGAGTCCAGCAAAAGCGACGTCAATGACATCGTGAGCGAGATTATCGCGAAATACGAGGATCGTATCGATGCGCTGGATTGGATGAGCGCCGGCACGAAAACCAAGGCGATCGAGAAGCTGAAGAACATTAAGGTAAACATCGGCTATCCGGATGAGTGGAAGCAGACGCTTTCCTATAGCGTTACAAGCCGGGAAGACGGCGGTACGCTGTTCGATGCAATGATAAACCATAGAATTGCCGCCGAAGCAGCCGGTAAAGAAGCGCTAAAAAAACCGTATTCTCTGGATGTATGGAACGTGCTGCCGGTCATGACGGTCAACGCGTTCTATAACCCTTCGACGAACAGCATTATTTTCCCGGCCGCGATTCTGCAAGCGCCTTTCTACGATCCGAAGGCAAGTCGGGAGCAGAACTTAGGCAGTATCGGCGCGATTATCGGACATGAAATTTCCCATGCGTTCGACGTCAACGGCGCCCAATTCGATAAGGACGGGAATTTGGTCAATTGGTGGACGGAAGCCGACTATGCAGAGTTTCAGAAGCGTACGGCCAAGGTCGCGGCGGAGCTGTCCGAGATCGAATTCGTGCCCGGCAATAAAGTAAACGGCGACCTGACGCTCGCGGAGACGATTGCGGACCTAGGCGGATTATCGTGCGTCCTCGATATTGCCGACGACAATCCGAACGCCGATCTATCCCAGGTGTTCGAAGGCTTCGCCCGGGCGTTCGCGGCCTGGATGCCATCCGAGCTTAGCGTCGTATACTTGCAAATGGATCCGCACGCCCCGAGTAAAGTTAGAGTGAACTTCGTGCTGCAGATGCAGGGCAGCTTCTACAGCGTATATAACGTAACGGACAAAGACGCGATGTACGTGTCGCCGGAGAAGCGGATTTCCATCTGGTAACGATCCGGTCTTCGAATCCGTTCTCGAACCGAGAGTCCCTTCCCAGGGGCTCTCGGTTTTTTGTGCATGCCCGAAGTGCATATTCTGTCTAAAAATTGTAAAAATCGGAGTTGTCTACAAGGATATCGTCAGTATAATAGGGATAAAATACCTTTTCGCCGCGTTCGGCGAGATTGCGAGGTTGAGATGGCCAACGAAAAAACGAAGTACGAAACGGTGGATGCGTACATCGAGAGCTTTCCATCGGAAGCGCAGGAAGTTCTGCGTCGAATCGGAACGGCCATTCGAGAGGCCATACCGGAAGCCGAGGAAGTCTTAAGCTATCAGCTTCCGGCGTTCTCCTACCACGGGATGGTCATTTACTATTCGGCCTATAAAGGGCATTATTCGATATCGTTTCCGCCGCCCTTCACCGTGTTCGAAGCTTATAAAGACGAGCTGGCCGAATACGAAATGTCCAAGACGACGGTTAAATTCCCGGCCGGGCGGGAAGTGCCCTTGGCGCTCATTCAGAAACTTGCGGCATTCAAGGCGAACGAGAATCTACGGAAGGCTTCCGGCAAGAAAAAGAAATAAGAAGACTGGACGAGGAGTCACCCTTTACCGGGTGGCTCTTATTCGTTCGACGACTCCTAATCGGGATAAAACGAGATGACGAAACGGAGGGGCTTCCTTGTTTCGAATCATGATCGGGGAGGAGAATGCATCCATCGATGCAAGCCGTTCCGACGTGACGGTTTCGTCACTTCGCGTTTATCTTGGAGGCATGATGACGTAACCTTGGGCCTTTCGTGTCTTGAGGGTAGTGATGAGATGATCCTTTAAAGCGATTTTACAGGTGATCTCGAGTATGACCTCGCTCTTCGCGGTCGAGAACAGCTTCAGCTTCTTCTTATTGAGCGCCAGTTCGAGGAGCAACCCCAAGAGAAACCCGCCGAATAAGCCGACCAGTCCCCAAATAATCGGTCCCCAGTACATTTCGAATCCGTAAATCGCCCCCAGTACCGAGAAGAAAGACGCGCCCAGCATCGCCCCGTCCAGTAAGCTTCTGCCGTCGACCCGATGAATGGAGTCGATGATGTGCGCCCCGGGATCAAGATTTTCGAGCGGCAACGCAACGATATGGTGGGCAGGAACTCCAAGCTTCTCGATATCATGGATGACCATCTCCACGAAAGGCGAGTGGTCGAAGGTCGCGATGACTTGTACGGTATCGTAATCGCTGGCGATCTGATGTTCCAATTGGCCCGCCCTCATTCTGAGATACCTGATTTGTTCGATATCGAATAAAGTATTGTTTTCGTTGACTGATGTATACGCATGATAGATCGCGAAAGTGAACATAGAAGGGAGGAAGAGAAACCATTGCCAATTCACGATTTCGGCAGCGTTGGAGAAATCCCCAAGGAAGGAATACAGCCATGTTCGAACGGCTTCCGCCTTATAGCATATATAAATCCACCAGGCCAGAATGAACGTGCCGACGACAATGCTGCCGCTATACAATTGCCCCAAGCCGGGTGATAGGAACGACCAGACCAGGCCAAGCCAAGGATGTTTCTTATCCAGAATGGTGATATCGAAGAAACTGACGTCGGAAGGCGTGACGGGAGCGTCTTCGATTTCGGATAAAGCATGGTGTTTGATCATCTCCACCGAAGAACGGTAACTGTCCCAGATGCTGAAAGCGTACACCGCTACATAGAGCAGAGCCCAGTTCTGGTCTAGCTGAGCAGTGGCTTCTTCGAACCGGCCGAGGAAGGATAAGGCGATCGCCATGTTAAGGTGGCATTGATTGTTGACGATCAATTCCCATACGATCAATAGGATTCCTAGCAAGTACTTGCCGATATACATATGCCCGAAGCCCGGGAATGCCGCCGACCACCAAGCGGTTATCCAAGGAGGGCGGGGATAGACCGAGTTGATCCCGAATACGGAGATTTGCCCCTTGGAATAGCGAGGCCTAATGTCGGCGGACGGGAGCTTCTTATGCGGCATCGGCGATCTACTCCTGCGTGTCAGTGTCTGCACACACAGTATATCCAACAACTGCCGGCCTTACCCGAGGAGACGCTTACGCTCATCGCCATCTTACGGCAAATTCAAAAAAAATGACGCCGTTGGTCGGCTTGTATCGTATACCTATTGATGGCCATACTAATAACTTCTTATGGCATGCAGAAGGGAGAATTCAAGTTGGAGTCACTATGGTTGGAATATGCGTGGGCTTTGCTGATTCTTATCGGACTGGAAGGATTGTTGTCGGCCGACAACGCGCTCGTGCTCGCGGTAATCGCGAAGCATTTGCCGGACGATCAGAAGAAGAAGGCGATCAATTACGGGATCATCATGGCGTTCGTCTTCCGGTTCTTCGCGTTATTCGCGATATCCTTCATCGCGAACGTCTGGCAAGTACAAGCGATTGGCGCCGCTTATCTTCTATACTTAGGGTTAAAACATATCATTCAGTCCCGGCTCGGCAAGAAGAATGAAGATGCTCATACGAACGAGAAGGCAAAAGCCGCAGGGAACGGATTCTGGCCGACGGTAGGTAAAATCGCCCTGGCGGATCTCGCCTTCGCGATCGATTCGATTCTGGCCGCGGTAGCGCTTGCGCTTGGATTGCCGGACTCCCCGCTTGGCAATTTCGGCGGCATGGACGGCGGGAAATTCATTGTCGTGGTGCTTGGCGGAGTTGCCGGCTTAATTCTGATTAAATATGCAGCTACCTGGTTCGTGAAGCTTCTTGGCCAACGTCCGGCTCTCGAGACGACGGCGTATGCCATCGTTGCTTGGGTAGGGGTCAAGCTTGCCGTCATCACGCTTGCCCACGAAGACATCGCCGTCTTGGATCATGATTTTCCGCATAGCACGGGATGGACGGTCGTATTCTACGGCGTCTTGGTGGCGATCGCCCTACTCGGTTGGTTCGCGCCCGGCAACAAGACGGCCAAGGAAGGCAGCGCTTAGAAAGGTTTATGTATAGAAGTGTATTGCATACGCAAAGGCTGCTTCTGCAGTCCCCGGATCGCTCGATGGACAGGCAAGTGTTGGATTACATGCAGCGAAACCGAGAGTTCCTCCGGGAGTGGGATCCCGCGCGTCTGCCGGGCTTTTATACTCTCGAGACGCAGAGAGAGATGATCGAAGGGGATCTTCATCAGACGGAAATCGGACAGCTTGCGAAGTTCTGGATATACAAGCGGGAGGAGCTATGGCGGATTATCGGTTCGATCTCTTTGAGCAACATCGTCAGAGGCGCGTTCCAGTCTTGCCATCTAGGTTATCGATTGGATCGCGATGAAGCGAGCAAAGGCTATATGACCGAAGCTCTTGCAAGGGTTATCCGCTATGCTTTCGAGGAATTAAGGCTGCATCGGATCGAGGCGAACATTATGCCGCGCAATGCTGCTTCCATGAAAGTAGCCCAGAAGTTAGGATTCGAGTCCGAGGGTTTGGCGAGGAAGTATCTACGGATTAACGGCAAGTGGGAAGATCATATTCATATGGTGCTGCTTAACGAAGAGATGGAATGAGCGGTCCAATAATAAAACCCGGCGGGACCGCCGGGTTTAACTGCGTATGTCGTTGCGCACGAAGATATACTGTGGTATCCTTGAAGAACTACTGTGCATATGTTTTAAAGTTTGCGTAGTTAGCGCATCTTATCTTTCTAAATTAATTGTAGCACAAGGCTTTACGGTTTGTCAAACGTTCTTTGGAGCTCGCAAAATGACGGAGGGAGCGTGTCCTGAAGATGATCGACGAGAAGGATTGGAAGGAAGAGCGGGAACGACTGGGGATCGTTACGGAGAAACTGCAGGCGAGAATCGCGGAGCTGGAGCCGGAAGTGGCCGGATTGCGCGAGCAGGCGGTCGAAATCCGCAAACGGTTCTGGGAAGAAGTGACCGTCAACACGAGCAACAACGAGGATTTCGAGGAGACTTTCTATAGCATCAAACAGCAAGAGGCGCTGTTGACCGAACGGGAGCGCAGCCATCGACTGCGTACGCAACAATGGAGGAATATGAAGCGGCTGCTTCCTTCTCCTTACTTCGGGCGTTTCGACTTCAGTGAGGACGGCTTAGGCTATACCGAGCCCATCTATATCGGAGTAGCCTCCTTCGTAGACTCTGACGGGTTTAGCTTCTTGATCTACGATTGGCGTACGCCCGTTGCGAGCCTGTACTACGACTATTCCCCCGGGGAAGCGGCTTACGATACGCCGGGCGGCCGAGTGACGGGGAAGATGGAGATGAAGCGGCAGTATCAGATTCGCGACGGGGAGCTCCGGAACGTGATCGATACGAGCGTAACGATCGGCGACGAACTGCTGCAGCAGGCGCTCGGCCAAGGCGCGGATGCCCAGATGAGAAGCATCGTGGCGACGATCCAGAAGGAACAGAACGCGATTATTCGGGAAGACGGCAGCCGGATGCTTATCGTGCAAGGAGCGGCCGGAAGCGGCAAGACGTCCGCGGCGCTGCAGCGGGTGGCTTACTTGCTGTATAAGCACCGCGATCGGCTGAAGGCCGATCAAATCGTGCTGTTCTCGCCGAATCCGATGTTTAACAGCTATGTATCCACCGTGTTGCCCGAGCTCGGCGAAGAGAATATGCAGCAGGCGACGTTCCAAGAGTATCTCGAACAGGGTATCGGTTCGGAGCTGAGTTTTGAAGACCCGTTCGATCAGATCGAATACGTGTTGACCGAGCAAGCGGCGCCGGAGTATCGGGCTCGGTTGAAGGGTATTGCGTACAAAGCTTCCGTGAAGTTCCTGGAGACGCTTCGAAGTTACTCTCAGTGGCTGGAGCGGGAGGGGATGAAGTTCCGCGGCATCCGGTTCAGGGATCGCGATCTGATTACGGAGGAGCAAATGGAGGAGCAATTCTACGGCTATGATCCTTCGGTGCGTCTAACCAATCGCGTGATCCTGCTTCAAGAATGGCTGCTGAAAGAGCTCGCCCTGCTAGAACGGAAAGAGCAGGAAGCGGATTGGGTGCAGGAGGAGCTCGATTATCTCGATAAAGAGCAGTATGCCGATGCGTTCAGCCAGTTGCATAAGGAGCGAGACGTGTTCGATTTCGGCGAACAGTTCGAGGAAATCCGCGAGAGACTGCTGGGCAAGCGACGGAATGACGAGGGCGATTTCGATTATGCGGAACGAGAGGAAGCGCTGCTTCGCGGCATGGTCACGAAGGAGAGATTCAAACCGTTAAGGCGCAGCGTGAAGCGGATGGCGTTCATCGACAAGTTCGGGTTATACGCTCAGTTGTTCGAAGATCAGCATGCTTTTCAGGCGATGACGAACGGGGCGGAAGCGCCTGAGCTTTGGCCGGAAATCTGCGAGCAAACGACAGAGAAGCTGAGCCGGAGAGAGCTGTTCTACGAAGATGCAACGCCGTTCTTGTATCTGCAAGAGTTGGTCGAAGGCGTTCGAATGAGCACGGAAGTACGGCATGTGTTCGTCGACGAAGGCCAGGACTATTCGATGTTCCAATACGAGTTTCTCCGCAGGTTGTTTCCGCGCGCCCGCATGACGATACTCGGCGATTTCGGCCAGGCTATATTCACGCAAGCGACGGAGCTGCACGGGGATCAATCGCCTCTGATCCGGTTATACGGCGAATCGGAGACGAAGTTGATCCGTCTCGTTCGCAGTTACCGGTCGACGCGCGAAATCGTGGAATTTACGAAGTCGTTGCTGCCGGGGGGCGAGGAGATTATTCCCTTCGATAGAAGAGGGAAGAAGCCGATCCTCGTTAAGGCGGACGACGGTGTGCCATTGGCGGAGCGGATCGCGGGAGACATCGAGGCGCTCCGGGCGGAAGGCTTCGCATCGATCGCCGTCATCGCGAAGACGGCGGCGGAGAGCAGAGTCGCCTACGAGTCCTTGACCGCGCTTGGATGTCAAGGGATTAAGCTGGTGACCAAGAATACGCTGACCTTCGAGAAGGGGGCGTTGGTTCTCCCCGCGTATCTCGCGAAGGGCGTCGAATTCGACGCGGCGCTGATCTATGACGCTTCTTCGCGGACGTACGATCGGGAAAGCGAACGCAAGCTGTTCTACACGGCGTGCACGCGCGCGATGCATCGGCTTATGCTCTATTCGACGGGAGAATGGACGCCGTTCCTGCAAGACGTTGACCCGTCATTGTATGAGAGCGCCCGGTAAGCAGGCTTTATTTTACTCGCCGAGTCGGTTATGATAGTGGCATTCAAGGGGCTGACTGCCATGAACGAGCCATTCATTAGAAACCACCAATATAATTGTATCCGCGACCAAGCGGAGTCCGTCCTTCGAGCGCTTCGAACGGTCAGCGATCCGATGATCGTCGAGTCGGTCCGTTCTGGCGCCCAAGCCAAGGTAGCGGCGCTCTTCACCGGATTAACCGATTATCGGAAGGCGCTGCTGGAATCCATAGCGGTGATGAAGACGGCGGACGATATCCGAAGTTATTTGCAAGCGCTCGAGCCTTATCGGGTTGCGTTCCCTTGGATATCCGAGCAGCAGATTCGGAAGCTGTTCCCCAAGAACAAGAAGCTGAAGCTGCCCGACTTCGCGCAGATCGATCTTCGCCGGGTCACCTATCTGAGTTGGATCGATATCCAGACGAATAAGATGTACATCGTCTATGAGGCCGGGGGACAGTTCGTCGGCGTAGAAGGAAGATATACGGAGTCGAACAAGAAGAGCTATTGCTTCGCATGCAACCGATACGAAGAGCTCGTCTTCTTCTCCGCGATCTCGAAGAATCGGCCGGCGAATGCTTCTTCCGACGATTATCGATCGGTCGGAAACTACATCTGCTTGAACGGACACGATTGCAACAATAACATTACCGACGTGTCTGCGCTCGAAAAATTCATTGTATCGGTTACGGTATAGGAAGAGCAGGATTCCCATGTCAACTGCATCTCAACAACGCTACCGCTTCAGCGAAGCGCCGATCTGGAACATCCAGCGGCAGTATTACGAAGAGGAAGGCACGCGCGCCTGGCTTAATGATCAGGTGCCGCAATATATCACGTCCAATCCGATGATCGCGGCCGCCTACGCGGAGCTGATCTTCGGATTTCTTCAAGATCGGGCGAATCTGGGATACGATGCGGAGACCGTCTATATCGTAGAGCTAGGAGCGGGAGCGGGGCGTCTAGCTTACCATGTGCTGCATGAGCTGTGCCGGTTGATTGACTACGCGGGGATCAAACTGCCCGGTTTCCGTTATGTCATGACGGATTTGGCGATGAGCAACGTGCAGACCTGGAAGGAGCATCCCGCGCTGCAGTCTTTCATCGCCGCCGGCCTGCTGGATTTCGCGCGATTCGATGCCGTTCACGATACGGAGCTAAACCTGATCCTTTCCGGCGCGACCTTAAGAGAAGGCGATATGCGACAACCGCTCATGATCGTGGCCAATTATTTCTTCGATAGCATCCCGCAAGAGCTGCTTTACGTCGGAGAAGGGCGGATCTACGAGGTTGACGTGCGCGTGGAATATCCCGATCGGCAGGATACGCTTAAACCGTCCGAACGGTTGAATCGAATCTCGTTAAGCTACGAGGATCCTCGAAGGGCTCCCGAATACGAGCAAGCAGCCTATCCTTTCCGGGACGTCATTGACGTCTATCGGGAACGGCTGGAGGATTCGCATGTTTTATTTCCTGCGGCCGGGTTAACGTGCTTGGAGAGATTAAACGGGCTGTCGCGATCGGGATTTCTCTTGATTACGGCCGACAAGGGAGATCATCTGCTGGACAGCTGGAAGTTCGCGGAGCCGCCGGAATTGATCCTGCACGGGAGCTTTTCCTTAACGGCGAACTACCATGCGATTCAGCATATGTACGAAGCGCGGGGGGCGGAGGCGTTATTCCCCTCGCAGCATTATAAAAACTTGAACGTCGGCTGCATTCTTAACCTGGATCGACCGAAGGATTATGCCCAAGCCCGATTAGCCTACCGTCGAAGCGTCGAGCGCTTCGGCCCGGACGAGTTTTTCAGTCTGAAGCAGTGGGTGGATCGGAGCCTCGACGACATGGGGCTGCAGCAGTTGCTAAGCTTCTGGAGGCTGGGGGGATACGATGCGGAATGGTTCATCCATGCGACGAAGCGGATTTCCGCTTTGCTGCCGGAAGCAAGCGATGAAGAGAAGCTGGATTTATCGCGGGGAATCGAGCGGATGTGGTCGTCGTACTATGTCATGGCCCAGCGGTATGACTTGGCGCTCGACGCGGGCTTGATCCTGTTCGAGATGGAAGAGTACGAGCACGCCAAACGGTACTTGGAAATATCGGTAGAGCAGGACCCGGATGAGGTCGTATCGACCGTCTATTACTGCTTGGCGATTTGCTGTTTCGAGTTGGCTTCCATCGAGGATGCAGGCCGTTATCTGAGGAAATTGCTTGAGCTTGAGCCCGGGCATGAAGAGGCGCTGGCTTTGCTGAATCACCTCGAAGCCGATTAAGCCATCTTCTGTCGATCGCCCCAAAGACGAACAAGGAAGCGCGAAGCGAAGTCAGCGCGTTATCCCTCGTTTTCAGGCTGGAATGGACTGCCAAGGGTAGTATTGTCGAAAAGAGGGTGTCGTATTGCAACTGTTGGCGAAAACGGCAGGCAGGTTCAACGAGATCCGGATATACGAATCGTCCGAGCTGTATGGGAAAACGGGGCGATACCGCTTGATGGGATTCGAGGACGGAGCCGTGCAGGGCGCCATGGATCTGAGAGACCCGCGACGGGTCGTGCTGGAATATCAGCAGGCCGTCGTTCATCTAATGGATAGCCACGTTCCCTCGTTCGAGGACGCATTCGTCATCGGTCACGGTATCGGAACGATCGCCGCGCATTATCCGAACAAGCGGTTCGTCGTCGCGGAAATCGACGATGAAGTCGTGGAGCTGAGCAAGCAATACTTCGGTTGCCGGACGGATCATGTGATCATCGGGGACGGACGCCGAATTCTTGAGGAGCAGCCGCCTCGCTCCTTTGATTACGTCATTCTGGACGCATTCACCCCGAATGGAACACCGTGGCATCTGTTAACGTTGCAGTTTTTCGAGACCGCGATGGACAAGCTTCGTCCGGCAGGAGCTGCCATCTTGAATCTTACGGGGAAGCGCCGGAATGACCGGTTAATCTCCGCAATCTACGCGACGCTATGCGAGACGTGCGAGCACGTAAGCGCTTATTATTTGCCGGTGGTCGGAGCGGGCGATAGCGATGCCGGTAATGTGATTATCGCCGGCGGCCATCGGCCGATCGAAGCCCGGCAGAAGCGAATGGCCGGGTTTACGGAGATAGATATCGAACGAGGTCATCGGTTAAGGGACAATTAGGCCAACCGAAAGGGTGGTCATTTATTTTATTTAAATATTCCTTGACGGGAATATTCAATTAGGGGTATATTGTAAACAACAAGAAGATGACTTACGATGAAGGAGTGGAGGAGAATACCGAAGAACATAATCTAACGAGGTGAGAGAGATGGCTGGGAGAGAGCCGAGCATAGGCATGACGACGCTCGGCGCGTTAGCCGAACAGAACCGGATGAATATCGTCGCGCTGCTGCGCGACGGCCCTCTGACTGTAGGCGAAATCGCGGATAAGCTCGGGCTTCGTCAGCCCCAAGCCTCGAAGCATCTGAAAGTCTTAAGCGACAATGGCCTTGTGGAAGTCACGGCCGAAGCCAATCGCCGGATCTACAAGCTCCGGCCCGAGCCTTTCAAAGCTCTGGATGCTTGGGTGAAAAGCTTCACAAGCATTATGGAAGAGAGATTCGATAATCTTGATGATTACTTGAGTGAAATACAAGATCGTAAAATTCATAAACCCTAATTATTGGAGGAATGACAATGTCGAATAATGCCACGGTGTCGAGAGTAGAGAACGATCGGGTACTCGTACTGGAACGCGAATTTAATGCGCCGCGCGAACTGCTGTTCAGAATGTTCAAGGAGCCGGAGCACTTGAAGCGTTGGTGGGGGCCGAAAGGGTGGGTGCTTCCGGTTTGCAACATCGACTTCCGTCCAGGGGGCGTATGGCACTACTGCATGAAGTGCGTCGATGAGAGTCAAGGCGAATTCTACGGCATGGAATCTTGGGGCAAAGGCGTCTACAAGGAAATCGCCGAGCCGGAGATGCTCGCCTACACCGATTATTTCTCTGATGCCGAAGGTAATTCCAACCCTGAATTGCCCGCTACCGAGATCGTACTGGAATTTATCGATCTTGGCGGCAAGACGAAGCTGGTCAACCGTGCGGAATACGTGTCTGAGGAAGCGCTCAAGACCGTCCTTGACATGGGTATGCTGCATGGCATTACCGAAACGTGGGATCGCCTGAGCGAAATCGTGGAGTCGCTGCGGTAAACCGAATGCGATCGTCCCCCGCTTAGCCTCGTTGGCTGGGCAGGGGATGATTTTTGTATGCATAGATATGAAAGCCGAATCTATACTTGGTCGGGTTACTTGTCGCGTTACCGGCATGATAGGATGGAATGGAGGATTTCACCTAAGGGGGAAGTAATAAACGATGAGCGATCGTCAAGTAACGGCTGTACCGGCCGAATATTTCACGCCTGTCGGCGAGGATCTCCAAGGGACGATTCAAGAAGTTTCCTATCCAGTCGGCCATTACATTAATGAGTCGCGGCAGCTAGTAGCGGGCGAGGCGATCGACAGCCGCGAAGCGGGAAGGGAAACCGTCAAGGGCGAAGCCATACGGAAGAGTTGCAACGTCTACCTGCCCGCGGGATACGACCCTGACGATAAGGCCGTAAAGTATAACGTGTTGTATTTGCTGCACGGGGTAGGCGGGAACCAGTATGAATGGTTAAGCGACAACGGATCGGTCGGCGAACGATATAAGGTTTGCAACCTGTTCGACCGCCTGATCGCCGGCGGCGACATCGACCCGCTGATCGTCGTATTCCCGAACGGGAGAAGCGCGCACGATTGGACGGATCGCACGTTCAGAACCGAAGGGACGCATATGCTGGGGTTCTACTATTTCGATTATGAGCTGAAATACGATCTGATTCCTTTCATAGAATCAACCTACAATACCCGAGCGAACGTGAAGGACGCTACGACCGAGGGAGTCCGGCTTAACCGCGAGAGCAGAGCCATCGCCGGACTTTCCATGGGAGGTATGCAAGCGCTGAATTTAATCGTCGGCGGGTACCGATACGATTCGACGAAGTTCACCGGTACCGAGAGCGTATGGGACAACGGCCTGGCCCAGACGGTGCTCGCGCCGGGTATGATCGACATGTTCGGTTACGTCGGCGCTTTCTCGAACGCGCCGACGTCAAGCGACGGTCGGACGCTTGGTACGAGTCTGGCGGCTTCCGCTAATAGCCTTCATTCGTTATTCATCTCTTGCGGCGACGCGGATGAAATCGCGGTCCGCAGTTACGCGGGTTCGACGGAAGGATTGCCGCAACGGGCGGGGGATCGGCTCGGGCGATATTACGAAGTTCTGATTCAGGGCGGTCTCCATGATTTCGAAGTGTGGAATAACGGCGCTTACAACTTTAGCCGATTGGCGTTCGGAAATCGCGACGCGCAGGCAGCGCAGAAGGTAGTAAGGGTAACGCTGTAGATTATGAAAACAAGCGGTTGAGCTCATCGAAGCTCAACCGCTTGTTCGTGTAATATCCATAATGCGCCGATCAGACCTCCGGCAATGCCTGCGGCGATAAACAATTATTGGCACTAATAGGGCGGTCGTGCTAGTATTTGAGGATATGAGTAGAAATACAATTGCTGTCGGGGGTCGTGGAAGATGAAAGTAGGGTTAGTAAGACATTTCAAAGTCAAACAGGCATATCCGTCGGGACGAGTCAACGCCCGCGAAGTCGAACAATGGTTTCGGGAATATGACGAGGCGGATATCGAAGAGGGACATACCGATTTAGGCGGTATCGAATGGAGTCGCTGTTATTCGAGCGATATGACGAGGGCGGTCCGCACGGCGGAGAAGATCTACGGGCCGGATATTCAGAAGATGTCCGAGCTGCGGGAAATTCCGGCTCCGACGTTCAAGACGAACCGGAAGCTTCCCCTTTTGGCGTGGGCGCTTCTCATCCGGTTATCGTGGCTATTCCATGCGCGAACCCGCCAAGATATCGAAGCTGCCAAAGCCCGAATCGGCGATTTTCTGGATCAAGCCTTGTCGCGGAATGAGGGCAACGTGCTGATCGTGAGTCACGGGGCTTTGATGAAATATATGCGCAAGGAATTAATCGCAAGAGGATATCGCGGTCCCGGCTTCGGGGTGGCGAAGAACGGAAAGCTATACGCCTTCGAGAAGAAAGCATAGGCGAACGCAAAAGGCCGCTTACGGGTATAATCGCCGTAAGCGGCTGTTTTTTTGCCCGTGCAACCTGAGGTTTCCGGGCGTTTCGGGGTCCGCAACGAATCCGTTCTTTACTTTCGGCAGGGGTCGTAACCATAATGGGGTACGGATCGAGGAGGAGTGAGCGCAGAGATGGTATTCGGAGAGAAGCTTAAGAACGAACGCAAGAATAAAGGCTGGTCGCAAGACGAGTTGGCCGAGAAGCTCTATGTCAGCAGGCAGTCGATCTCCAAGTGGGAGAACGGCCAGAACTATCCCAGCATCGAAACGATTATTAAAGTAAGCGACCTGTTCGGCGTAACGATCGATGAGCTGCTCAGGAGCGACGAGGAGTTGACCAAGAAAGTGATTAACGATGCCAAGAGGCTGTCCTATCCGAGGCTGAAGTTTACGTTCGACGTGCTATTCCTGACCGGTGCCGCGCTATTGGTGATTAAGCTGGTCGTTCTTTTCCTCAATAAGGTCGTAGATCTGGATGCGGAATTGCCCGGCGGGTCATGGATATGGAACTTCGGACCGCTCGTCCTGATGGTCGGCGCGGGAATAGGCTCGGACAGACTAAAGGACAAATATAAAGCCGATTGAAGCTTGCGAAACAATCGAGCAGACGAAGAAGAGCCCGTATTGTCGGGCTCTTCTTCTATGTATAACCATCTATTTTGCAAGTCGTGGGGATCTCTGTCCATGTCGTATTCCGGCTTCGAACATAGTGTATCCGGAAAGCGATTAAAGGGAGGATTCATATGGCGGCAAAAGCAAAAGCGAAAGTAAGCCCGCAATTCCAAAGGCTATGCGCCCAATTCGGAAGAATATTAGGGGGCGAATCGGAGATCGAAGCAGGTCCGGTCTGCTTCGTCACGCGCATGACGAATCTCAGGGAGACGATCCTGGGCAGAAGGACGAACTCGCCGCTCGTTTCCATGCAGATGTTCTCGTTCGAATCCCTCGACCGGTCGGGCCGCGCGCTATGTCTGGGCGAGACGGCGGTGCATCAGAACCAGGTTAACCGATTGATTTCGAATCTCCGCAGGCGCGGGATCAGAGTGACGGCGATTCACAATCACTGGCTGAAGGAAAACCCCCGCCTGATGTACATGCACTGGGAAGCGATTATGAATCCGGTTACGTTCGCTACAAGAACCAAACAATCGATCGCCTTCTTAGGCTGAGCAGATAAAGAGAGGATGATTAGATATGGCGGTAACCGTCAGCCAGCAATTTAGAAAGCTTTGCGATCAATTTAATACGATTCTTGGCGGAACGGAGCACGAAATCACGAAGGGCCCGGTCTGCTTCGTTACGAGAAACAGAATAATCAATGCCTCGATACTAGGAAGACGTACCAGATCGCCGTTGGTCCGTTATCAACTGTTCTCGTTCGAATCGTTGGACCGCTCGGGCCGCGCGCTCTGCTTGGGAGAGACGGCGCTCTTCCAGAACCAAGTCAACACCTTGCTGACCAACCTTCGCAATAACGGCGTTAAAGTAACGGCCGTCCACAATCACTGGCTGAACGAGAATCCGCGCCTGATGTATATCCACTGGGAGTCGATAGACAAACCTCTCGATTTTGCGAGAAAAGTGAAGCGCTCTATCGCGTTCTTGGGTTAGTATTACAGCAAGCCGCTCGGGGTAAGATGGATACGTAACATCACTCCAACCGGGCAGGGGACCATGATGAAATTCCTGAATCTAGCCTGCGTACTCGTCATCGGATTCTTCCTTCTCTTTATTATCGTGAAGATCGTAGGGAGAAAAATCATTACCCAGGTGACGCCCTTCACCTTCATTACCGCGATCGTCATCGGGGAGATTCTCGGCAATGCCCTGTACGACCCCGAGGTCACCTTGTTCGAAGTCGTCTTTTCGATGATATTGTGGGGCTCTCTCTTGCTCGTTGTCGAATATATCGCCCAGAAGTCGTTGAGGTTTAGGGGCCTCGTCGAAGGAAAGCCGGTGGCGCTGATCAAGAACGGGGTTCTCGATCGGGACGAGTTGAAGAAAACCCGACTAAACGTGAATCAACTGCAAAGCTTGCTCCGTCAGAGCGAGACGTTCTCGATTAGGGAAGTCGCCTACTGTTATCTGGAAACGAACGGGTCTATCAGCATTCTGAAGAAAGCCCGGTATCAGAAGACGACCCAAGAGGAATTCAATCTGCCCGAGAAGCCTGTTCACGTGCCCGTTACGCTCATTCGAGACGGAAAAGTGTTATGGGACGAGATTAAAGATTTGGGCTATGACGAGACGTGGTTGACGAAGCAACTGCATGCCCAGAACGTAACGGATATCGAGAAAGTATTTCTTGCCGAGTGGTTGGCGGGAGACGGAATTTTCGTGCAGACGATGCGGTAGCGGCGGCCATTGAATTATTGCTTTTAATCTGGCACAATGAAGTAAATTCAAGGTATGCGTAACTGGCGAAACGTGGAGTACCACGGGGGAGCGCATGCTTCATACGGCCGTTCGCCTGGGCAGAGGTAAGGGGATTATCCCCTTGCCTCTTTCTGTTTTTATCCAATGGAGAGGGATGATGAGCATGGAATCGAGAATGTTGATTTTAGACGGAAGCCGGGTCGCGGCGGAGATCAAGGAACGGTTAGAGGGACGCGTGGAGAAGCTTGCTACGCATGGAATCGTGCCTTGTCTGGCGACGATCTTGGTCGGTGACGATCCGGCTTCCGCTACTTACGTTCGGATGAAAGGAAACGCGTGCAAGCGGCTCGGCATCCGATCCGTTCGCGTGGATCTGCCTAGCGGGACGACGACGGAGGAACTGATCGCGGTTATTCAAGCGTTAAACGAAGATCCGGACGTTCACGGCATCCTGTTGCAGCACCCGGTCTCCCGCCATATCGATGAACGGGCCGCATTCGACGCCATCTCGATCGACAAGGACGTGGACGGGGTGACGACGCAAGGTTTCGCCCAGAACGCGTTCGGATTCGCGGCGTTTCCGTCCTGTACGCCTGCCGCCATTATGGCTATCTTGGACTACTACAAGTTGCCCGTTGCAGGCAAGCACGCGGTCGTCATCGGCAGAAGCCCGATCCTCGGCAAGCCCGTATCGGCCATGCTATTGAACCAAGACGCGACGGTGACGACGTGCCATTCCAAGACGGTCGGCCTGGAGCATCACGTAAGATCGGCGGATATCGTGGTCGCCGCGGTCGGCAGGTCCAAGTTCGTGCAAGGCGATTGGATTAAACCTGGCGCCGTCATCTTGGATGCCGGGTATAACCCGGGCAACGTCGGGGACGTGGACTACGAGGCCTGCCTTCCGTACGCTTCAGCCATGACCCCCGTTCCCGCAGGCGTGGGACCGGTGACGATCGCCATGCTGCTGAAGCATACGGTCGATGCCGCGGAGCGAAGACGCTAATTTGCTCGTGCGTTGCCATGACTTCCGGAATCTTGTGCAAGGAATCGATGTATCCTTTGCAGCATGCCGCTCTTAAGCTCTATCAGTTCCTCAAGCAGGAGTTGGTTAATCGACCTGTAACTTACGGGTTATAAATAGATTATATCTACCTTATAATTAGGTTATATCTCAATCCGCGCGACATTAGTGATATACTAGATCATATTGAACGGGAAAAGGTGCGAGACGTTGCACCCTGTTTTGCTATGCGGACAGGAGCGCCTATGCCTTTTCTACCAAATAAAGCAGTAAGGAAGGTAGCCATGAGCGATAGAGAACGCAATACGGACGTTATCCTGATCGGCGCGGGCATCATGAGCGCGACGTTGGGATCGTTACTGAAGGAGCTAGTGCCGGACTGGACCATCACGGTGTTCGAGCGGCGGGCGACGGCGGGCGAGGAAAGTTCCAACGAATGGAACAACGCGGGCACGGGACACTCATCGCTTTGCGAGCTAAACTACACCACGCAGAAACCGGACGGATCGATAGATATTAGCAAAGCGATCAAAGTCAACGAGGAGTACCAGGTTTCCAGGCAATTCTGGTCTTATCTCGTCCAGAGCCAGCTTATTCGCAACCCGCGCGATTTTATCGTGCAGGTGCCTCATATGAGCTTCGTGCAAGGAGAGAAGGACGTCGCGTTTTTGCGCAAACGGTTCGAGGCGTTGTCCGCCAATCCGCTGTTCGAGGGCATGGATTTCACGGACGACCCGGCGAAATTGGCGGAATGGATTCCGCTGATGATGCAAGGCCGCAAAGTAGACGGCCCGATCGCGGCGACGAGAATCGGATCCGGCACCGACGTTAATTTCGGCGCTTTAACGCGCATGATGTTCGACCATTTGAACCGCAAGAACGTCGCTATTCAATACAATCGGAACGTAGACGATATCAAACGCGACGCCGACGGATCTTGGAATTTGAAAGTGCGGGACGTCGCAAGCGGGAACGTGGAGCGCCATAAAGCGAAGTTCGTCTTCATCGGCGGAGGCGGCGGAAGCCTGCATTTGCTGCAGAAGTCCGGCATTCCGGAAGGCAAAGGCATCGGCGGATTCCCGGTCAGCGGACTGTTCATGGTGTGCAATAACCCTGAAGTCATCGCGCAGCATCGCGCCAAAGTATACGGCCAAGCGCCGGTCGGCGCCCCTCCGATGTCCGTTCCGCATTTGGACACGCGGGTCATCGACAATAAAGAGACGCTTCTCTTCGGGCCTTTCGCCGGCTTCTCGCCGAAGTTCCTGAAGAACGGTTCGATGTTCGATCTGGTCACTTCCGTCAAACCGCACAACCTCGTTACGATGATGGCGGCTGGCGTGAAGAACGTTCCGCTCACGACATACCTGATCAAGGAAGTCATGCAGTCGAAGGAAAAACGGATGCAATCGCTCAGGCAGTTCGTTCCGAACGCCAAAAGCGAGGATTGGGATCTTCTCGTAGCCGGTCAGCGGGTTCAGATCATTAAAGATACGGCGGCCGGCGGCCGAGGAACGCTGCAATTCGGCACGGAAGTCATCAGCGCGGCCGACGGTTCGATCGCTGCCCTGCTCGGCGCGTCGCCTGGCGCTTCTACCGCCGTTTCGGTGATGCTGGAAGTCATCGGCAAGTGCTTCCCTCAGTATGCGCTGGAGTGGGAGCCGAAAATCAAAGAAATGATTCCATCTTTCGGACTGAAGCTGCTCAACAATCCCGAACTCATTCAAGAAATCCATGCTACGACGGCAAGCGCGCTCGGACTTGTGCAAGAACGCGAATTGCAGCATGTCTAATAGCGACGGCCTTCGACCCTAAGGGGCGGAGGCCGTTTGTTTTTGTGCTATACTGTATATACAATATACATTTACTGTACTTGGACTCGTGATGGAGGCAGAGCTTGAATGGATCGCGATCATGCAAAGAACGGGGACTCCCTTAGTCAATTGCCTTCCGGCGTTGCGCTGAGCTGGGGGATCGTCAAACCGTCGCGGAGAGGGCCGAAAGGCGAGCTCAGTATCCCGAAAATCGTGAACGCCGCGATCGAGATCGCCGACCGGGACGGACTTGCGGCAGTCTCGATGAGCAGGGTTGCCCAGTCGCTCGGCTTTACGACGATGTCGTTATACCGCTATATTACGAGCAAGGAAGACTTGCTCGTGCTCATGCAGGATACGATCTGCAACATCCCGATACCGCCGGAGGAAGCGGGCAAGCCGTGGCGCGAGGAAATGAAAGAGTACGTCTGGGCGTGCGTCGGCGTCTTTCAGAAGCACCCGTGGTTCGGCGATATCCCGATTACGGGAGTGCCGCTCACTCCGGGCAATTTGCTCGTCATCGACTGGATGTTGCGGGTGATGAAAGATTTTCCTCTGAACGATTTCGAGAAAATGTCGTTCGTGCTCCTGATCAGCAGCTACGCGCGGTCGGTGGGATTAATCTCCCGGGACATGGACAGCGCGGTTCGCGCAGGCGCAAGTCCGGAAGCGTTCTCCGGCTTCGGTTACGGGGATGCGCTTCGGCAACTGGTGTCCCCCGATCGGTTTCCTAACTTACATCCGCTCGTTCAGTCCGGCGCTTACACGGAAGAAGTCGAGAACCCGATCAGCAACGATCTCGAGTTCGGACTTGAGCGGATACTGGACGGCATTGAGCATTACGTGAACGAAAAACAGCGTCTTGGCCGGCAATAGGCTAAGACGCTGTTTGTTATTATCGCCGTCCGCTTCTCCGGCGAAAAGCGATCGCGCACCAAGTCAGGGCTCCGGCTAGTATCGCCGAACACCATGAGAGCGCCCACCATCCGTTATCGCCGACCGGCGTGCCGGTCAGCAACGCCCGGATCGTCTCGATGACCGGCGTAATCGGCTGATGCTCCGCGACTCCCTGCAGCCAAGACGGCATCGTGCTTGTCGGGACGAACGCGCTGGACAGGTACGGGACGAACAGTAGCACGAAGCCGTAGCCGCTGGCGGCGGAAGGACTGCCGGTTACGATACCGATGGCGGCGAACAGCCAAGTGAAGGCAAGAATGAACAGAACGACAAGACCCAACGCGCCAAGCCAGTCCCCGATGCCGGCATCGGGGCGGAAGCCGACGAGCAAGGCGACGCCGATCACAATGCCCGTGGCGAGCAAGTTGCGGGCGAGGCTGGCGACGACATGGCCGGTAATCACGCTTACGCTGCGGATCGGCATCGTCCGGAACCGGTCGATAATGCCGTTGCTCATGTCCGTCGCGACGTCGACGGCCGTGCTGGACGAGCCGAAGCCGGCGCATAGCAGAATGATGCCCGGCACGACGTAATTCACGTAGTCGCCGCTCGGATCGATAGCGCCTCCGAACACGTAGGTGAACATCAGCATGAGCATGATCGGCAGAATGATCGCCATCATCAGCGCTTCGACGTTGCGCAAGCTGTGGCGGATGCTGCGGCCGATGAAGACGGCGTTCGTCGCCGCGAAGCTAGCGGGTTGTACCGTTGATCGGGAAAAATTCATGCGAGAGTAGCCTCCTTGGATTCGATAGGGTGATCGGTCGTTAACGCGACGAATACGTCATCCATGCTAGGTTTGCGGATCACGACCCTCGTATCCGAGGGGCAAGCGGACGCGGCTTCGTTCAGTGCCCGCCGTACGTCTTGGACGTCGCCGCTCGTCGGTATCGCGCGAATGACTTCGTCCTGAGCGTTCCGAAGCTCGATCACTTCTCCTCCGACGCGTGCTTTAAGCTCCAGGGCCGTGCCGGTCGCGGCGATTCGTCCGCCGCTGAGCACCGCGATCTCGTCCGCGAGCTGATCGGCCTCCTCCAGATATTGCGTCGTCAGGAAGATCGTTCGTCCTTGCTGCTTCAGTTGCAGAATGATCTCCCACAGCGATCGGCGGCTAATCGTATCGAGCCCGGTCGTCGGCTCGTCGAGGAACAGCACCGGCTTGTCGACGACCAGGCTCACGGCAAGGTCAAGCCGGCGTCGCATGCCGCCGGAGTACGTTCTCGCTCGCTTCCCCGCAGCTTCCTCGAGATCGAACCGCCGAAGCAGCTCGTTCGTCCGAATGCGAGCCTCCGCCGGCGATAGTCCGGACAGACGGGCCATCATCGCGATGTTTTCCCGGCCGGTCAGCACTTCGTCCACCGCCGCGAATTGTCCGGTCAGGCTAATCGCTTGCCGAACCGCATTCCTGTCTTGGACGACGTCGCAGCCTTCGATTCTCGCGTAGCCGCTATCGGGCGCGGTTAGCGTCGACAAGATGTGAATGAGCGTCGTCTTCCCGGCTCCGTTCGGTCCGAGCAGGGCGTATATCGATCCTTTTCCCACCGTTAAGCTGATTCCGTCCAGCACGGCCTGCTTCCCGAAGCTTTTGCGCAAATTGACTACCTCGATGGCACTCCGAATCACAACCATCACTCCACTCTAAATTGTGTATCATATAATCAGTATATAACATACACAATTAAAATGTCATCATCCTTCAGACGGATGTTCCGTTTCCATATCAAGTGTATGAGGGTGCGAAGGAATGCACACCTTAACGGCATGCACTTGCAGGGAGGGTCTTCGATTGAAACCATCAACTTTTTATTGCACAAGCTTGCTTCTGGTTGCGATGTTGTCCGCTTGCGGTAACAACAATAACAACAATGTCACGCCGTCCCCATCTCCGACGGGCGCCGTCACGCCGTCGCCTGGGGGAACGACGGGAGTTCAAGCGTCGAACGCGGAAGCGATTTATCAGCAAAGCTGCATTGCTTGCCATGGGGCCGATCTGGGAGGCAATGTAAACTTGCAGCACGTCGGCGCGGAGATGAGCGCTGAGCAGATCGCGACGCAGATCGCCAATGGCGGAGGCGGCATGCCGCCTTTCAAGGGGAGATTAACGGAGGATGAAATCAAGGCATTGGCGGATTGGCTGGCGGCGAAGAAATAGCGCCGGCTGCGTAGCGCGGCTAAAGGGCACCCGAGTGGGTGCCCTTTAGGTTCAAAGGACTGGAGCTCGTCTCGGCGAAGCTGCCAGCCTTCTTCAAGTTCTTTCGAGCAGATCAAGGGGCCTAAGGTGCGCCTGGCGAAATGTTTGACAGAGCGTCCGGTAGTAACTACAATGGTTACAACGGTGGTGAGACAACTGAAGCAAATCAGCACGCGCTTTTCCATAGCGGTTCATGCTCTGTCGCTTATCGCGACGAATCCCGCGGAATGTACCGGCGACTACATAGCGGGCAGCGTCAACACGAATCCGGTCGTCATTCGCAGAATTATCGGGATGTTGAAGAAAGCCGGACTGGTAGACGTCCGCCCGGGCGTCGGCGGAGCTTCCTTGCGCCAAGATCCCGAGCGGATCACGTTGCTTGACGTCTATCGCGCGGTGAACGCGGCCGAGGACGATCATCTGTTCCGCATTCACGAGAACTCCAATATCGATTGTCCGGTCGGGCAGAACATCGAGAACGTCCTCCGGACGGAATTGGAGCAAGCGCAGGCGCTCATGGAACAGAGGCTGGCGCAGACGTCGATCGCGCAACTGCTTGCCAAGTTCGCTCGTTGAAAGCTCTAAGGAGCTTTTATTTTCCCACCTGTTGTAACCGTTATTGTTATAACTCAAGTTAGGGAGGCTTAATCGATGAAAATGCTAGTTACAGGCGCAACGGGCAAGCTGGGCACGGAAGTGGTAGACGCATTGTTGAAGACCGTTCCGGCGGATCGTATCGCGGCGAGCGTTCGTAACCCGGAGAAAGCAGTCCGGCTGCGGGAGCAGGGCGTAGAGGTGCGGCAAGGAGATTTCGATCAGCCGGCAACGCTGGATTCGGCTTTCGCGGGGATCGATCGTCTATTGATCATCTCGACGGACGGAGACACGGAGACGAGAATCCGTCAGCACACGAACGCGATCGAGGCGGCTGCCCGCGCGAAGGTCGGATTCATCGCTTATACGAGCTTGGCGGGCGCAACCGACAGCACGATTCTGTTCGCTCCGCCGCATCAGGTTGCGGAGAAGGCGATTAAACAAACAGGCATTCCCTATTCGTTCTTGCGGAACAACTGGTACTTGGAGAACGAGCTGCCGAGCATTCAAGGCGTGATCGCCGGAGCGCCTTGGGTAACTTCCGCGGGCTCGGGGAAAGTCGGCTGGGCGCTGCACCAAGAATACGCGGAAGCCGCGGCGGCCGTACTGGCCGGAGAAGGACACGAGAATACCGTGTACGAGCTGTCGGGTCCGTTGCTGACGCAGGAGCAATTGGCCGCCGCGATCGGCGGCGTGCTGGGCAAGGAAGTTCCCGTGCAGCAAGTCGATGACGCAACGTACGCCGAAATCATGAAGCAAGCGGGCGTGCCGGACTTCGCCATCCCGATCGTCGTCGGCATTCAGCAAGGCATTCGCGCGGGCTCGCTCGCGATCGAGAGCAACGATTTCCAGAAGCTCCTGGGCCGCCCGCTGGCGCCGATCAGCGAAGCGCTGCGCCGATTGATGAAGTAAACCGATTCGTTTCGCAATCAAAGCGCCCATTGTCGGGCGCTTTTTAAGTTATGAGACGATTGGGACGAAGGAAGAACAATCAGATCGTTGAGGCTTTCGACCATATTGTTTATGTAAGTATGACTAGCCTCAGATTATAATTAAGGCAACATCGTTGTCTTAATGAGGAGGCATATTGTTCATGACGCAAGCGTCGCCGCGCCAATGGATGACGGAAGAGATCGTCCGTCAGGCGAATTGGCTTATATCGCGCATGACGCTCGAGGAGAAAGTCGGGCAAATGACGCAATACGATTGGGGCTTCAACCCGATCAACCCGGAGACGGGCGTATCGCAGCGGGATGTGCTGCGCGAGGAAATCCGTCAAGGACGCGTCGGTTCGGTCTTCAACTTGTCAGGCGCCGTGGAAGCGAATGAGTTGCAGAAGCTGATACAAGACCATACACGGCAACGCATTCCGCTGTTGATCGGCCGCGACGTCATTCACGGGTATAAGACGGTGTTCCCGATCCCGCTGGCGCAGGCGTCCGCTTGGAATCCGGAGATCGCGCGCCGGACGTCGGAAGCCGCATCGCGGGAGTCGATGGCCGACGGCGTCGCGTGGGTGTTCGCGCCGATGATCGATATTAGCCGAGACCCCAGGTGGGGACGCATCGCCGAGAGCATCGGCGAAGACCCGTTGCTGACGTCCGAATACGCGAAGGCTTGGGTAGAAGGCTCGCAGGTGGCTGACGGAGTAGGCCAAAGCACGGCCAGCTGTCCGAAGCACTATGCGGGATACGGACTGGCGGAAGCAGGACGCGACTACAATACGGTCGATCTGTCGGACCGCGTGCTCCGCGAGGTGATCCTTCCGCCATTCCGCGAAGCGGTGGAGGCGGGAGCGCTCAGCATCATGGCTTCGTTCAACGAAGTGAACGGCATCCCGGCATGCGCGAACGCTTACTTGCTGCGCGCGATATTGCGCGACGAATGGGGCTTCGAGGGCATCGTGGCGAGCGATTACAACGCGCTTCAAGAACTGCTCGTGCACGGCGTGGCCGGCAGCGAAGAGGAAGCCGCCGAGCTGAGCGTGCTGGCCGGCTGCGATATGGACATGCACTCCGGCTTCTACATGCGGCATCTGCCGAAGCTCGTTCGCGAAGATCGAGTGCCGGAAAGCGTGATCGACGAGTCGGTACGCCGCATTCTCGCGGTTAAGATCAAGCTTGGCTTGATCGAGCAGCCTTTCGTGCGAATTCCGTCGCCGGAGGAGTCCGCGTCCGCGCGCGCTTCGTTCGCCGAGCTGGCGCGCGAATCGGCCAGGGAATCGATCGTCCTGCTGCGCAACGAAGAGCAAGTGCTGCCTTTGAGCAAGGATATCGTCAACATCGCGGTTATCGGTCCGCTCGCCGACAATAATAAGGATCCGCTCGGCTGCTGGGCGTTCGACGGCAATCCGTCCGACGTCGTCAGCTTGCTGGCGGGGATTCGCCAAACGGCCGGGGCCGGCGCGAGAGTGCACTATTCGGAAGGCTGCGCGATCGACTCCGAGGACGTCGTCGGGATCGAAGCGGCAGTCGCCGCCGCGCGGCAAGCGGACGTCGTCGTTGTTGCGCTCGGCGAAGCGCTCGAGATGAGCGGCGAATCGCGTTCCCGCACCTCGCTCGATCTGCCGGGCGCGCAGCGCAGGCTGGTCGAAGCGGTTGCCGGAACCGGCAAGCCGATCGCGGCCGTACTGCTGAGCGGCCGTCCGCTCGCGCTGCCGTGGTTGCAGGAGCACGCATCGGCGATCGTCCAAGCGTGGCATCTCGGCGTGCAGAGCGGCAACGCGATCGCCGACGTCCTGTTCGGCGACTATAACCCAAGCGGCCGCTTGCCGGTTACGTTCCCGCACAACGTCGGACAAGTGCCGATCTATTACTACCGCAAGAAGACAGGCCGACCGCCGGCCGGCGTCTATTCGTCCTACTATATCGACTCGACGACGGAGCCGCTGTATCCGTTCGGCTACGGTCTGAGCTATACGCGATTCGAATACGGCTCCGTTACGACCGATCGCTCGTCGATGAAGGCCGATGAGAGTCTGGAACTGTCGGTGAGGGTGACGAATGCCGGGGATCGCGCCGGCGAGGAAACCGTGCAGCTTTACGTACGCGATGAGGTGGCAAGCGTGACTCAACCGCTGAAGAAGCTGATCGGTTTCCGCAAAGTCCGGTTGGCGCCGGGAGAGTCCGCGAGCGCGACGTTCCAAGTAAGCGCGGACAGCTTGGCGATCATCGACAAGAATGGGAAGCGGACGGTCGAGCCGGGCGATTTCACGCTCTATGTCGGCCCGAACTCGAGCGTAGGACAATCGGCTAAGATCAAGGTGGAATAAGCGAATACGGCGTCGTGCCTCCCGGAGCGGGCTCTCATCCGGGGAGATTAGCGCACGAACGCGCGGCCGCAACGCTGGCGAACACTCCGGCGCAATCTTGGATGACCTTCCGCGGAATAAGCCACAATAGGCTTATGTTACGGCAAAGGAGGGCATCTGGGTGTCGAAGCAGCAAGGCCATGGAGCCAAGAACACGCGAACGAAATCGTCCGACAAAAAAGGCAACTCCTCCGGCAACAATCACTAATCGACAACCTGCGGAAAGCACCGCCGCCAAGCGCTATTGGCCGGTGCTTTTTTTTGCTGGACTTTTCGGCTGGGATATCATTAGAATTTTTTCAATTTATTCTCATAAAGCGCGGTTTAGCCCGTCCCGACAAGCTATATCCCTCTCGTGGAAAAGATTAGGTTGCTAGATTGTGTGCTATCGTAGAGGCATACCAGTCATCCATGGAGGGATTCACATGACAGCACCTAAGCCTATTCTTAAACATATGATGGCTCTCGGCCTGTGCGCCGCTATCGGATTCGGAGCCGTCGGCGTCGGACAAGCCCAGTTTACTCCGAATGCTTCCGCAGCGACCAGCTACGAGACGAAGATCACTAGCGGCGTCAACCTTCGGGTCGGCCCGAGCACAAGCTCTCGCGTCATCCGCACGATCGGGAGCGGAGAGATGGTACACGTCGTCGGGCAAGCAAACGCTTACTGGCTTCATGTGTTCGATAAGAAGGGCAATAGCGGGTACATCTCGGCGGCGGATAAATATTCGACTTGGAACGGCCCAAGCACTACCGCGACCAGCAGCTCGAAAGCCAGCAAAGTGGTGAGCATCGCCAAGAGTTATCAGGGGCGCGTCCACTACTCCTACGGCGTTCGCAATCCGTCCAAATTGATATTCGATTGTTCTTCGTTCACGGAGTTCGTTTTCGCCAAAGTCGGCGTCGACCTAAAGTGGGGCACGAGCGCCCAGAAGAAACAAGGCTCTTACGTCAGCAAGGGTAATTTGCGCGCGGGAGACCTCGTCTTCTTCGACACGAAGGGCAGCAACAACGGCGTCATCAACCACGTCGGCATCTACATGGGCAACGGCCAGATGATCCACAATACGCCTTCCAAGAACGGGATCGCGATCAATTCGATCACTTCCGGTTATTGGTCCCAGCATTACGTCACGGGACGCCGCGTACTGTAAGCCGCATATTCCGCAAGATCAGAGAGGCTGCCGAACCGGCAGCCTCTTTGTCTGGATCGACCCGGGTATCCGCCGTGCCGTTCCGCGGCGCGGAGTAGTAATCTATCCCGAGTCGCGCGGAGGTGAAGATGTTATGCCTAGGAAGAGCAGAAGTTTATCGGTCAAGAGCAAGTGGACCAAGACGAAATGGTTGCTGTCGGACCGAGCCGTGAGACGGTTCGTTCCCGAGACGAAGCTGTTTAGCCGGACGTCGCTGCAGAAGATGACAAGGCGTTATAGAATGGTGTATTTCAAACCGACGGGCGGCACGGGCGGGAACGGGATCGCTCGGATCGTGCGGATATCCTCCGGACGGTTCAACGTTCGGAAAGATTGGAGAACGACGAAGGCGACCTCCGTCGGTTCTTTGTACGTCCGACTAAAGCGGATTGCCCGCGGACGGAGCTACTTGCTTCAGAGAGGCGTTCATTTGCGGTCTTCCGGCGGCCGGCCGTTCGATATACGAGTGACGTTGCAGAAGGCGCGCAAGGGCCGTTGGGTGCCGACCGTCATGTTCGTTAAGCTTGGCAAGCCAGGTAAAGTCGTAACGAATTACCATTCCGGGGGCAAGCTCGCGCTGCTCGGACCGACGCTGCGGCGCGCGGGTTTCGGAGAATCCCGGATCGGCGGCTATAAACGGCAATTGAAGCTTCTAGGCTTGCACACGGCCCGTTGCTTCAACCGGCGAAGCTCAAGGTTCAAGGAGCTCGGACTGGATGTCGCGATCGATCGCGGAGGAAGGCTGTGGATTCTGGAGGTCAATACGCGTCCTGGAATTAGCGCCTTAAAGTCGCTTCGCGACAAAAGCCTATACCGGACGATGATGAAGTACGCGAGGAGTTACGGAAGAATGCGATAAACGGCAACGGAAAGCCGCCCAATAGCAAGGGCGGCTTTTCTTACGCAATCCTAATCCGAATTTAATATGCGGTTAACATAGGTTCGTTACGATGGGGAAAATAGGACAAGGGGGCAATCGTAATGGCGACGATGATGACGATGATGACGATGCAAAGACAGGAACCGGCAACCATGCCCGAATACCGGCTCAGCGACAGCGAGACGATGCAAAACAAACTAACGTACCAAATTCGCACCGGCAACCTCGGCATCGGCGACTTGGACCGGCTGCAGCAACAATGCACGAGCGAGCTTCACCAACTCCGCTCCGAACTTGACGATCTACTGCGGGAGCTGCGTGTCATCTCCGATCGGCTCGGCGGACGTGACAACAGGTTTAGCATCGCTGCCTAAGAAGGCCGTGGTGCTTTTTTTATTGCATGCATGAGGCGGAACGGGGTGAGGCGAGGCGAATAACAGCGAATCGATAGTTATTATTCGGGTAAACTAGGGAATCGAGAAAATAACGTCAAAACGACAGTTATTCCGCGACAATAGCGGGAGTTGACCGGTTCAGGATTGATATAGCCGCAAATCGTTGTTATTCTGCGATCGTGACACCGTGGTAGACGAAATAACAGCAAATCGTTGTTATTATCCTGTTTCCCGAGCCTAGATTAGCGACTTTACGAATCGATAGCCAGTAATTTCATATCCGAGCTCCAAGTAAAACCGATGCGCTTCGTCTTTTCGGCCAAAGCCGCTAATCAAATAAGTACCGAGACACCCGAGATCCCTCGCTTTGTTCTCGGCGAACGCCATTAAGGCTTTCCCGATCCCTCTGCGTTTGGCGTCCGATCGGACGACGACAATGCATATTTCGCCGTATCGACTAACTTCTCTAACGTTCTCCCTGATTCGGAATACGAGCACGCCCTGCACTTCTCCGCTCTGTTCAAAGACGAATATGGAGTCCGATGTGCTGGAACGAACCATATCCAAGCGATTCTGCATGTCATCGGTGGAGATCGGCGCTCCGCTTAGCTCGTGCATCAATTCGCGAAGGGAAGGGGTATCGGGGTTCATGGCTTCTCGAATGACGTAATCCTGTCGCATATCGGCTCATCTCCTCTCCCGCTTGATTACACCACTATTCGTTTTTTAAGCTGGACCATCATATCGCCGGTCGCTGGCGAGTGCGGCGGTTGATCTGTCATCAGAATGCCGTCCTCCAGTCGCATCCATGACTTGAACGCTCTTCCGTCCTCGTTTAACTCGATAATGCGAGCCCCTCTCGGGAAGCCGTCTCGGCCGTAGGCATTGAATCCGGTTGCCCTGCCATAGCAGAGCCGGATGCCGTGAAGCTCTCCCCAATAGTCGTTAACGTGGTCATGCCCCACGAACACCCCGCGTACGTCGCCTCTCTCCACGAAAGCATGGAACAGCCCCGAATTTATCCTGGCGCAGCCGACGCCCTCGTAGTTGTGCCCGTAAGCGCGGTGAAAGTCCCAAACCTCGTTAAACTCCGACAACGGAATATGGAAGAAAGCGATCGAAGGAATTGCCCGCCCGCCGCTCAGCTCTTCAAGTATCTTGGATTGCCCGACGTACCAGTCGATCTGATCGCGCTTGATCCACGCGGCGCCTCCGACGGAAGAAGGGGCGTAGCTGCCGGAGTCCAGCAAGTACAAGGCTGCAGCTGCATGACCGTGATCCGATGAGGCGTGAACGGTTAAGCAATAGTTACCGACTCCGCTAATCGAGTCCGGTCCCGGCTGCGCGAGACATCCGGGAAGCTGCCGCGCCAGCGCCATTAAGGCGCCGCGCGTTATGCCTTCTTCAGCGTCATGGTTGCCGAATACGAAAGCCCACGGAATTCCCCGCTCGATGGCGGCCGACACCGCTTGAACGAAAGCCTCCCCAGGGTGCCGGGATTGCTCGCAGTGAATCATATCTCCCGTGAAGACAGTAAGATCGGGAGCCTCGATAGCGAGAATCTCGTTCATTAAGTCCTTGCTCTGCATGTCTTCGGCGTCTCCGTTCTGCCAATGGATATCCGTGAATTGCACGATCTTGAACGTTCCGTCCTGCCGAAATTTCAAAGGGTTCATCGTCAGCTCTCCTGCCTCTATCGAATGCTCTCTTATGCTTACAAAATAATACAGCGCATGACGGAATACTAATATATAATAGTGCTAAATTCATAAGTTAAACTAATCAATCAACGAAATGGGTGGCCGCGTTGAACCTGCATGCCCTGAGAGTGTTCTATTACGTCGCGCGAATCGGCAACGTTACCAAAGCGTCGGAAGAGCTGCATATCAGCCAACCGGCGGTGACCCAGCATATCCGTAAACTCGAGCAAGAGCTGGGAATCAAACTAGTGCATCCCGCAGGCAGAGGCGTGGGCATCACCTATGCCGGGGAAGAGCTGCATCGGATGGCCTCCAAATTGTTCGCGGTCGAACAGGAGATCGAGCATAGAATGAGAGACATCGCCGCAGGCAGAAGAGGAGAGCTGACGATTGCCGCGACCTATTTGCCGGCAACGGAGCTGCTTCCGAAGCATATTGCGACGTTCAAGGCGATCCATGACGAGATAACGATTAATGTCATGACCGGAAACAGCGAGGAAGCGTTCGAATTGATCCGCAATCAAACCGCCGAGCTTGCGATAATAGGAGGAGCGTGGGAACTGCCGAACATGCGGTGGGAGCACTTGATGGACGACGAGCTATGGTTCATCGTTCCTCCGGGACATCGGCTGGCGGGACGGGAGGTACCCTTGCAGGAGATGTTGGAGGAAACGTTCGTCATCCGGGAGGAAGGGAGCTCGACGCGCGAGCGGTTTATGTCCATGTGCCGCACGTACAACGTCAGGCAACCGAAGATCGGCATGCAGTTCAACGGGTTATCCGAGACGATTAAAGCCGTCAGCGCAGGTTATGGGGCAAATCTCATATCGGCGATGGCAGTTAGAGATTTCGTGGAGCGAGGAGAAGTCGCGAGAGTATTCGTTCACAATATAGAGTTAGTGAGGCCGATCGCGCTCTGCACCGCCACGAATACCTCCTTATCGCCGATAGCCGACGAGTTCGTGCGATTTATCAGCGATAGATTGCGGACAGGTAGTGATTTGTAATGTTACGGGCACCCTAATCGGGTGTCCTTGTTAATGGTTTACCCGATAAACAAAGTCTGTTAGTCTAGAACAGTACATCCGAGAATCCGAGAGTTGGAGGGAACATCAATGACCGAACAAGCGAAGAAAGTCGTCGTTACCGGCGGAAGCGGCATGCTGGGCAAGTGGGTCGTCAAGCATTTCGTGGAGCAAGGCTACGAGGTGTTGAACGTCGATACGCGCCAGCCGGAGGAGCAAATCTGTCCGACGCTGATCGTGGATCTTCAGGATTTAGGCCAAACGTATGGCGCGCTGTCAGGCGCGGATGCGGTTGTACATATGGCGGCGATTCCGCGGGCGGGGATGGTTCCGCCAGAGGTTACGTTCCGCAACAACGTCATGTCGACTTACAACGTTCTGGAAGCGGCATCGGGACTAGGCATTAGGAAAGCGGTCATCGCTTCGAGCGAATCTTCGTACGGAATCTGTTTCGCCGTCCATCCGTTCGGCCCCCAGTACGTGCCGATGGATGAAGCGCACCCGCAGTTGCCGCAGGACAGCTACGGCTTGTCGAAGATCGTGAACGAGCAGACGGCGGATATGTTCCATCGCAGAACGGGCATCCAAGTCGTGTCGCTGCGGCTAGGCAACGTTATCCCGCCGGAGGGGTACGAGCGGTTCCCGTCGTGGATCAACAATCCGGAAGAGCGCGAGCGGATCTTGTGGAGCTATATTGATACTCGCGACGCGGCGGAAGCATGCCGCCTGGCTATCGAAGCGGAGGGGCTAGGCTCCGTGGCGCTTAACCTGGGTTCGGACGAGACGAGCATGGCGATTCCGAGCCGCGAGCTGATGGCCGCGCGTTATCCGGAAACGACGGACTTCCGCGCGTCGCTCGAGGGGCACGAAGCGTTGCTTAATAGCGAGAAAGCGATGAGGCTGCTCGGCTGGAAGCCGAAGTACAGATGGCGCGAACAGCTAGGCCAATAAACGAATCCGGCGAAGCAGGTGCGCCATCTTGAGTTACGTGCTGCTCATGCTGGCGTCGCTGGCCTGGAGTTTCGTCGGCGTTCTGGTCAAGACGGCGTCGACGATGGTGGACAGCGCCGTAATCTCTTTCGCGCGGTTCTTCTTCGGCGTCGTGTGCCTGGTCCTCTACCTGTACATCCGGGACGGCAAAGTGCAGATCCGGCTAGGCATGAAATGGATTTGGATCGGGGCGGCGGGTAAGGCGATCAACTATATATTCGAGAATCTTGCCCTCAAGATCGGATACTCTTACGGCAATATTCTCGTGCAGCCCGTCCAGACCGTCGTGCTGCTGCTTGCGGCAGGCTGGCTGTTCAAGGAGCGCGTGTCGCCTAGAGGCTGGATGGCCGCTGCGCTGTGCGTCGTCGGCGTACTCGTCGTCGGATGGAACGGCACGCCGCTGGACGAACTGGCGGAAGGCAGCGGCCTCACGACGCTGCTGTTCACGCTCTCCGGAATCGGCGCGGCCGTGCACGTGTTAAGCCAGCGCATGCTCCTGACGACGATGGACAACGGCAACATGAACTTGTCCATCTTCTTGGTCAGCACGATTCTGGTATCGGCCCCGCTTCCGGTCTACTCGCAAGGCTTTATCGGGCCGGTGTCCGTCTGGGCTTGGGGAGCGCTCATCCTGCTCGGCATCATCACGGGGCTTAGCTTCTTCTGGTTCGCCGAGGCGATCAAGAAGGTCCCGTTCGCGATCGTCGCGATCGTCGGCAACAGCATGGTTTTCTTCGCGGTGCTGTGGGCGTACTTATTCTTCCGCGATCCGATCACCGTCTACATTATCGGCGGAACGCTCATCTTCGTGGCGGGGTTTCTGTTGCTCAACTTCCCGCTGCGCAGGCGGAACGCCGCCGTCGCGTCTCCATCAAGGCCGTCCCAATAGCGAGGGGGCGGCTTTTCTTGTCTTTCGGTATCGAAATGGTATAGTGATAGAAAATGATCGAAATGAGGGCTGAGCATGCAAACGCGTCCATCGAACGAGGAGTATTTTGAGTATTTTCGGAGATACGTCGATTTGGTTCCCGAAGGGGATATCCGTCAAGTGCTGGAACAATCCCTAAAGACGACGACCGAGTTATACGGGTCCTTCTCGGAGGAGCAAGGCAACTATCGTTACGCGCCGGACAAGTGGAGCCTCAAAGAAGTGCTCGGCCACATGACGGACAACGAACGGGTGATGAGTTATCGGGCGCTCCGAATCGCGAGGGGAGACCGGACTCCGATGGCCGGATACGACGAGAATGCGTTCATACGCAACTCCTCGTTCAACGAACTGCCCATAGCCGCCGTCGTGGAGGATTACGCGGCCGTGCGCCGGGCGACGCTCTCGCTATTGACCGGTATTTCCGACGAGGCTTGGACCCGCACCGGGATCGTTAACGGCAAGGAATCGACCGCCCGGGCGTGGTTTTATATTCTGGCCGGACATGAGCTTCACCACTTGAAAGTGATCCGCGAAAGATATTCGAGATAGGGTGATGACCGTGAGCGCCGAAATTCGCAAGGACGGGTCCTTCAACCGGCAAGTCAATCGATTCACTACGCCGTTCGGCGAACGGTCCGGAGAGCTTCCCGTTCAAGCGGGCAAATATCGCCTCATCTGGTGCGCGGCGTGTCCGTGGGCGCATCGCGCCGTCATCGTGCGCGGATTGCTCGGCTTGGAGCACGCCATCGGCCTTGGAACGGTAAGCCCGTTGCGGCCGAGAATCGGCCGCGTGGATTGGGAGTTCGCGGAGGATGCGGACGGCGTAGATCCCGTGCTGGGCGTACGCTACATGAGCGAGCTGTATGCCAACGCGGACCCCGGGTATACGGGAAGGCCGACGGTACCGGCCATGATCGATATCGAAACTCGTACCGTGGCGAACAACGACTATTTCAAGCTGACGAATGACCTTGAAACCGCATGGGCCCCGTTTCATAAGCAAGGCGCCCCGGATCTCTACCCCGAGCGATTGCGCAGCGCCATCGATGCGTTGAACGAGGTTGTATTCCATGAGGTGAATAACGGCGTCTACAAGTGCGGGTTCGCGCAATCGCAAGAGGCCTATGAGCAGGCGTACGATACGTTGTTCGCCAGACTGGACGACTTGGACGATCGGCTGTCTACTCGGCGCTTCCTGCATGGCGACTTCATCACGGATTCCGACGTCAGGCTTTATACTACGCTAGCCCGGTTCGATGCCGCCTATTACAGCGGGTTCCGGACGAACCGCAATCTTCTTCGGGAATTTACGCATTTGTGGGGCTACGCGCGCGATTTGTACCAGACGCAGGGCTTCGGAGATACGACCGATTTCGATGCGATCAAGCGGCACTACTTCTTGTCCATCACCATTCATCCGGATAAGCCGGAGGTTGCCATACTGCCCAAAGGACCGGATACGGCGACGTGGGATACTCCGCATGGGCGGGAACGGTTGAGCAACCGGGACGGCAAGTTTCTTGGAGGCGGTGGCGAGGGATGAAGCTGCGCGAGGCAAGACCCGAGGAGCTGACGCTTCTGCGGGAGATGAGGGTGAAGGCGTATTCCCCCTATGCCGAGCTCATCCCGAGCGGGCATTGGGACGCGCTTAGGCAATCGCTGCAATCCGAGGCGGACCAGCTTCCCGGCGCCGAATTCATCGTTGCGGAGATCGAGGGGAAGCTCGCGGGCAGCGTCGTCTTGTTCCCTCCGAAGTCGAACGCGTATGACGGATTGGCGGATGCCGCGGAGTATCCGGAAATTCGAATGCTTGCCGTGGATGAGACGTTTCGCGGCAAGGGCGCGGCCTCGGCTTTGATCGAGGCGTGCGTCGATCGCTCGCGGGATAAGGGGTATCGGCAGATCGGCCTCCATACCGGCGAGTTCATGGAACCGGCGATTCGGCTGTATGAGAGGCTCGGTTTCCGGCGCTTCCCCGAGCACGACTTTCAGCCTGCGGACGACGGCATTAACGTGCGGGCATATCGGTTGGAGATTTAGCGTTGCTACGCAACGTTGCATCGGCGCGCCCGCGTCCGGGAGCCGAAATAGCGTTGCCGCGCAACGTTGCATCGGCGCGCCCACGTCCGGGAGCCGAAATAGCGTTGCCGCGCAACGTTGCATCGGCGCGCCCGCGTCCGGGAGCCGAAATAGCGTTGCCGCACAACGTTGCATCGGCGCGCCCACAGCCGGGAGCCGAAATAGCGTTGCCGCGCAACGTTGCAGCATCGCACAAAGGGGCAGTCTCGAGAGGTCAATCGACCCTCGGGACTGCCCCTTCGGTTACGCCAGATTCAAATGCCGCAGCTTATCCGGATTCCGGATGAGATAAATGCGATGAATGCGGTTGTCGCGAATGTCTAAGCTGACGACGATAGGGAACGGCTCGTTCGGGCTTCTGAGCACGAAACCGAGCTGACCGTTGATCTTCGCGAGGAGGACTTCGCCTTGCGTTTCGCCTTTGGCCGCGAGGCCGAGAACGAAGGCGATGACGCGCTTGCTCGTCGTAATCGGATGGATCGCGGCGGACACTTTGCCTCCTCCGTCGGAGTAGAGAACGATATCCTCTGTCATGAGAGCGAACAGACCCTCCATATCTCCCGTCGCGGTGGCGTGCAGAAAACGCATGACCATCTGTTCGGACTGCGCAGAGGCCGGGAGTTCGGCAGGAGGTTCATCCTGGATTTTGCGTTTGAGACGACTGTAAATCTTGCGGCACCCGAGCTCTGTCTTGCCGAGAAAATCGGCGATATCGCCGTAGTCGTATTCGAACGCTTCGCGCAGGATGAAGACCGCTCTCTCCACGGGAGTCAGCCGGTCCAACAATACGAGGAACGCGTACGAGATCGTATCCTCCAGCACGACCGATTGGAGCGGGTCCTGCCCGGAGATCTCGCCGGCGCTTTGCACGAGCGGCTCCGGCAGCCATGGACCGACGTACACTTCCCGCTTCCGCCGGGCGGATTTCAAATAGTCGAGGCAACGGTTCGTAACGGTCTTGCACAGATAGGCCTTCAAGTTGTTCACGTGCCCGCCGTTCTTGCCGTTCTCCATCTGCTGCGCGGTCAGGAACGTATCTTGCACCAAATCTTCCGCGTCGGCGACCGAGCCCAACATGCGGTACGCGATGGACAACATGAGCGGTTTGTAGGATCGGTATACGGAATCAAGCTCCACGGGTCATTCCTTCTTTTTCCATGCGTATATCCGCTATTATACATTGCGCCGCTTCTTTGGCGCTAGCTAAGGAAGCGTTAAGAAGCATCCCTTCGGACCCGACCCAGTCGCCCGCGACGTACAGCCCCGGACGACCGGCAACGGCGACTCCGGGCCTGCCTGCCAAGCCGCCACCCGATGCGGTGACTACGGCATGGGATACGGTCATATGCGGCAAGTAACGACGCTCCACGACGTGCTTGCGCCAACCCGGCTGAATCCGATCGAGAAAATGCTCCAACTCCCGCTCGTTCCGGGTTGCATCCGAAGGCTCGGCAGGCGGCAAATATTTCATGACATGGATAACGGATCGCCGCGCATCGTCCGTTAATCGAGCGGCGGCCGAATGGTTGGAGTAATACCACGGATAATCCGCTCCCAAGGCGAATTTGGTCGCCGGCTCCGGCATGCCGGAGACGACAAGATCCAAGCATGCGGCGCGGACCGGCACAAGCCGCTTGTAAATCTCGGCTTCCGGAGCATCCGATTCGGAATCCAGGAGAGCCAGCGTTTCCGTCGGTCCGGCCGTAGATAATACGCTGCGTGCGCTCAACCGCGAGCCGTCCTTCAACTGCACGGTCATCCGAGGAGAGCTGCCGGAAATTTCGCGAACGACCGTGCCGGAGTGAATCGTAACCCCCGCATGATGCGCCCGATTCTTGAGCTGGTCGACGATGGATTGCCAGCCGCCGTCCACGTACAGCACTTGGGACATCTTGAGCTGATCGATAACCGCTCCGGCGCTGACCAACTCCGGCGCGTTGCAGTACGAGGATACGCGGACGAGTGCCTGCACGAAGCCGCGCACGCGCGGACTGGCAAAGCGCTCGTCTAGATAATCCTGCAGGCTGACATGTTGAAGCGCGGAAGTGTCCATTTTACGCAGGCGGGCGTAGAACCGGATCATCTGCGACTTCTCGGACCACTTCAAGAAGGAGCCCAGCATCAGTTTATAGAGAGGGACGACAACCTCCTCGCCGTCCGCGCCCTCGAACAAGAATTTCCCGTTCTGTCCGGGAGCGGCTCCCGTAACGGTAACTCCGACCTCTTCCAGAATACGAAGCGCGCTCTTATAGACCGCATGAGGGCCAAGGTTCAAGCGAGCGCCCGCCAGCTCTTGCGATGCGGCCCTGCCGCCAGGCTGCGCCCCTCTCTCCAACAGCAGCACCTTCCGGCCTGCCTTCGCCAAGTAGATCGATGCCGTCAGTCCGGCTGCGCCCGCTCCGATTACGACGACGTCCCATATCGTTTCATTGACGTTATTCATCTTGTAGATCCACCCTTTCCGGTCATCTGCATACAAGACGATTAACGGAACCGAACTGTGACACGCGCGAAGGAAACGAGAACCTATAGGATCGAAAAAAATAGGATACCCCTATGCAGAGGTATCCACGTGCAGCTCGAGTTATTGCCGCTGATTGCCCGATTGAGCGTTCGGAGCGTTCTTGAACGCCTCGGCGACTTCCTCTTCGGAAATTTCGACGTCCTCTTGTCCGGGAATCGGCATTTTATTAAGAGGCGTTGTCTGAACGTCCGCTTTGGATGGCTGATTGGATGAATCGGTCATGGAGACACCTCCTTCGTGTGCGAGCACGAGCGTTATTGTAAGCAGGAGGTGGGAACTTTATGCAAAGAAGCGTACGTCGCCGGAGTTCTCACTCGGAGGCCATCGCAACGGCTTTCGTAGGGTGCACGGTTCCAAACGGGTGTTCCGGCGGTGCATAGATCACGTATACCTTTAGCGGTCGATTACCCGTATTGGTTACGTTGTGCCAGGTTCCGGCAGGCACCATAATCGCATAGTCCTCATACGCCATGGTTTGAAAATCCAATCGGTCTTTGCTGGCGCCCATCTGAACGAGCCCTTGGCCTTCTTCGATTCTAATGAATTGATCGGTCGTCGGATGGACTTCCAATCCGATGTCTTCACCCGCATTAATGCTCATCAACGTAACTTGAAAATGCTGTCCTGTCCATAAGGCGGTACGGTAATTGTTGTTCAGCTTGGCAGCCTCGTCGATATTGACGACAAACGGCGTGGAACCATAATCTTTCAATACGAGGTTTCTGTATGGATTCGAATAGTACGGGTTCCAATAATAGTTATTTCCCCAGTTGTAATAAATGGGACTGCGCCTCCTTTAACTTTTCGGTCGCTCTATCTTATGCAGTCGCCTAGTTAAGGTTAAAGGAGATACCGAATGTTAGGGCGGTCTTTTCCGTTTCTAAGCTGAAAATGAACCCTTTTGGAAGATGCGACCAATAAGAGGCAGCTGAGCGTTTATGATTTCGGCAAGCCTTTCAAACCATGGCTTAACGGCATCATAGTCAGACAGACGAGCAACTGGAAACGAAGAGTGTGGCGGGGCTTCAGATTACAAGCGAGAGTCCGGGAATTGGACGTTCTCCCTTCGGCTAGACAGCCCGAAGAGCAGGTGCTCGAGTCCGAAAAGCAATACGAGCTCCTCGCGCAGGTCGATAAGCTGTCGATGAAGCATAGGGAGGTCATCGTGCTTAGGTATTATCAGGATTGTTCTTTCGAGGAGATCGGCGAACGTGGATTCGTTTCGGGGATAACCGGGTGCAGGTGGAGGTTAGGCATACGGCAGGCGAAGCGCTGAGCAGCGAGCAATCGGCCCGGATACACCAACGACTTGTCGACGTGCAATCGCAATTGGGCAACGGAGAGTCCGCTGTCGTCTATTTGCCGGAAATCATCCGAATCTTTCCCGAAGTGAAGGGGATGGAGCTTCTGTTAGTTTCTAATCCCGAGGCTGCGACGAATTACGAGGAATGGGACAAGACGCTAACCGGACGCGACGGGAATGTCAGACGGCTGCCGAACGGAGCTTTGGGATTAGACTTCGTACGAGGTCAGAAGGAATCCTACTTCGGAGGGGCTATATCTCCTGAAGCATTGAAGCTCCTACCGGAGATGAAGAGCGAATCCGAGGCACATGGGAGTACGGATGTATGGAGAAGAGTGGATGAGTTTACCGATATGTCCTTCCCAACCTTAACATCGATTTATCGCAATCCATCAGGAGACGAAATATTCATCAGCACGCAGTGGTTTAACCAAAAAGGCGGCCTCAGGAGCGTTATGGGGGCGACCGAACTGGAAAAAATCGAAGTGGATGGTATAGAGGTGCAATATAGGCTGGAGGAACCGTTCATCTTCACCGAAACAAACCGGCTTCAATCGCTGCAATGGATCGAAACGTTCGATGACCGCTCGCTGTTATACACCGTCGGCACCCCGTCGTTGACAATGACCAAGGAAGCTTTGATCGCGGTGATGAAAGGACTGCAAGCACGGTAAACGGAAAAAGCACCGCTAGGGTGCTTTTTCGCTTGTATCCGCTTATGGACTTAAGGAAGAATGTTGCCCGCCGCGCGGAAGATGCCGTACCACTCTTCGCGCGTCAGCTTAATCTCGGCCGCCTTGACGCAGTCCGCCAAGCGCTCGAGGTTCATCGTGCCGGTGACCGGCTGCATGTTGGCCGGATGGCGGAGCAGCCATGCGATGGCGATCGTCGTGTTGCTGACGCCGTAATTCGCCGCAACCTCGTCGATCTTCTTGTTGAGCTCGGGAAACTTCTCGTTGCCGAGGAACACGCCTTCGAAGAAGCCGTATTGGAACGGCGACCAAGGCTGGATCGTAATGTCGTGCAGACGGCAGAAATCGAGGACGCTTCCGTCGCGGTTGACGGCTGCGGCGTTCTCCATGTTGACGTTGAAGCCTTGGGAAATCATCGTCGCGTTCGTGATGCTCAGCTGGAGCTGGTTGGCGACGATCGGCTGCTTGACGTATTTCTTCAACAGCTGGATTTGCATCGGATTCAAGTTGGAGACGCCGAAGTGGCGCACTTTGCCCGAACGTTCCAGTTGATCGAACGCTTCCGCGACTTCTTCCGGCTCCACGAGCGCGTCCGGACGGTGCAGCAGCAGGACGTCCAGGTAATCGGTTCTCAGACGCTTAAGAATGCCGTCCACCGAGGCAAGAATATGCTCTTTGGAAAAGTCGAACATGCCCTTGTCCGGACGAATGCCGCATTTCGATTGCAGGATCATTCGGTCGCGTACGCTCGGGCTCATCTGAATCGCGTCCGCGAAAATCTCCTCGCACTTGCCCGCGCCGTAAAGGTCCGCGTGGTCGAAGAAGTTCGCGCCCAGCTCGAGCGACGTCTTCACGAATCGTTCCGCTTGCTGCTTGTCCAGCGAATTAATGCGCATGCACCCGACCGCGACGACGGGAACTTCCAACGAGCTGGTGCCTAGCTTTATCGTTCTCATGGCTATGTACCTCCAATGAATAAGTTATCAACCTTATTTATTGTGGCACACCCGGGAAGCAGTTTCAAATCTCGAATATAGAATCGATAATGACCGGCAGATTGTCCCGCAAGGACACCGCGCCCAATACGGATCGGGCGTGACTTCCCCGCTCTCCGAGCATCTCGAGCATCAAGTCCGAGCACCCGTTCAGCACCTTATGGTGCTCTTCGAAACCGGCTGTCGCGTTAACGAAGCCTTGGATTTTCACGACCCGTTTCACTTTGTCCAGCGAACCCAAGGCGGATTTCAGCACGGCAAGCACCTCGGTTCCGGCGTTGCGGGCCAGCTCGTACCCTTCTTCCGTCGTGTATGCTTCCCCTAACTTTCCTTTAGGGTTACCGGAAGGGCCTTTGCCCGAGACGTAGACGAAGTTGCCGACGATCGCGCAGTTCGCGTATTTAGCCGCCGGCTCGCTCGCGCTCGGCACGTAGTAAGGGTAATCCATCAAGCGCTGAATCTCTTGCGCGGTTTCCTTGTTCGTCAACGTTTCGACCACGAACAAGCCGAGATCGACGGAAGCCGTAATTCCGCCGCCCGTGAATACGTCCCCGTCCCGCATGGCCCGGGTTTTCACGACCTCTTTGCAGTAAGGCTTCAGAAGCTCCAAGGCGAACGGGTTCGTCGTGATCGTCTTGCCGCCGGTGAACCCCGCAGCCCCGAGCAGGAGAGCGCCCGTACAGACGGAGGCTTTATAAGGCACGTCTCGCGCGGTTCGAATCCAGTCGACGAAAGCGACGTCGTCCGCCAGTCGTCTCGTGCCCATTCCGCCGGGAACGAATATCAGCTCGTACTCCGATAGAGGAGGCAGCACGCGATCCGCTTTTATCCTCATTCCCCGATCGTCCGTTACCTCTTCTTTGTCGGAGCAGAAATCCCACGTTAACGATTCCATGAGGTTGCGCTTCTTGAGCCAAGTGACGGCATTATGGAAACCCGCCAGGTCTAACGTCGTCATGTCGTCGAACAAGATGAATGCCATTTTCATGATGGAATACCCCCATAGTTAACAAATTGCCGATGTCTTGTACCGAGTCTATAATGAATGTGACCCGATAGTAAGGATCAGAACGGCAACTTATTTAGAGGACAGATGAGGGTGTGGCCGCATGGAGCTAACCTTGGCTTTTCATGGAGACGAACCGCTTTACGCGCAAGTATACAAGCATATTCGCACCCTGATTCAGGAGGGCGCGATCGCGGATGGCGCGAAGCTTCCATCCGTTCGATCTTTGAAGCTGCAACTGAACATTAGCAAGACGACCGTGGAAATCGCCTATCAAATGCTGCTGGAGGAAGGCTACGTCTATAGCAAAAACCGCTCGGGCCTGATCGTTGTCAACCCGCTCGCGGCGAAGCCGCAGCGGCAGCGCAAGGAGATGGCGGATCGAATCGCGGATCGAGCACCGTCGCCCGGGGGAACGTTCATCGATTTCAGCCTGCTCACGATAGACGGGGACTCGTTCCCTCTACGGCAATGGAAATCCGTTATGGGCGAGGCGTTATCGATTCATGCGGGTTCGGTTCATGAGTACGGCGACGTTAGAGGCGAATACGAGCTGCGGGAGAGCGTGGCGCAGTACTTGCGGAACTCGCGGGGAGTCGCGTGCGATCCGAGCCGGATCATCATCGGGACGGGGATCTCTTATAGTCTTCAACTGCTGTCCAGACTGCTCGGGGATTACGTCAACGTGGGAATAGAGGAACACGGAATCGCGCAGGTAAGGTCTTACTTCACCGATCACCGGTTCCATATCGTGCCGTATTCGTTGGAAGAGGAAGGGCTTCGGGGCGACGCTTTCCGAATTCTGTACGCCACACCGTCCCACAGGCCGTCGGGAGATCCGATGCCGTACTTGCAGAGGCAGAGATTGCTTCAGTGGGCGTACGCCAACCAAGGCTACATTATCGAGGATGACTACGACGGGGAGCTGCGGCTTTCCGGCAATCCGATCCCGTCGCTCCAAGGGATGGATAAGCACGGCGTCGTCATCTACATCGGAACGTTCTCGAAGATGTTCACGCCGTCCTTGCGCATGAACTATATGGTGTTGCCGCCCGAGCTGCTTGCCAAGCTGCAGTCCCTGGAGCATACGCTGTCCGCTCCTTCGCGAATGGACCAGTGGGCGATGCGGCTGTTCATCTCCCGCGGGCATTGGTTCCGGCACATCAGGCGCATGCGCAGGATCTATCGGTTGAAGCTGGAGACGCTAACTCGCCTCGTCCGCAGCCATATGCCGGACACGGTACGGATCGGGAGCAGCGGATCGGGTTTGCATATCGAGCTGTCGGTGAAGGTCGAAGCGAACGCGGACGCGCTGATCGCCTTGGCGAGAGAGGAAGGCGTGCTCGTATACGGAAGCCCCGACCCGCACATCCGATCTATGGGCGGCAACGCGAAGATATACTTGGGTTTCGGCGGGGTTAACGAATCGCAAATGAGCCAAGGCGTGCAAGCGTTAAGCCGGGCGTGGTCCGCGATAAGGTAAACAAGCGGCGCCCTCGCCGTCGAGAGCGCCGCTTGCTTATTAAGCGAATCGATAATAGATGAGCAGGAACGTCGCCAGCACGAACAGGAAGTTCAGCATGACGAATACGATGCGATTCAACGCGCCTTCGTGCATGTCGACGGGGGGCTTATAGAAGCTCGTTCCTTCGACGATGAAGATAAGCAATACGATATGGATGATAAAATGGCCTACGACTTCGGTGTATCCGAACAGCATCGTCGTCGTGATGAATATACAGGTCAGCACGATCGACAGCACGCGGTTCAGGATGCCGACGACGAGCAAATAGCCGACGACGAACTCGATGAAGGCGCACAGGACGATGAAGTGGCTCGGCGCGAAGCCGAAGGTCGGAATGTGATGCTGCTCGACGATGTTGAGGCTCATGTTCGGATAAATCCATTTTTCCACGGCAACCCAGCAGAGCGATAATCCTGTCCCCAGATACAGAATCGGGAAAGCCCAGCGCTCAAGCTTCGTCTGGCGGAGGGCAAGCGCCCCGATGAGCGCGAGGTAGAAGCCGTAATCGAGCAGATGGAACAGTCCGTACTCCGCGATGCTATAGATGAACAAGCCAAGGAGAATGCCTGCGCCGGCTTTCGTTGCATAATGGTGCGGGATAAGCAGGATTGCGGCAGCCGCCCACACTGCCGTAATGGCGGCCGTGCCGTGCAATTCCAGTTCCGGAGCGAACAGCTTTCCTTCGACTGCTCCCCACATCATCGCGATCGCCGTGCCGTATTGCAGCAGCGGGAACGAGAGGAAGCGCCAGTTCTCGACCGTGCGGTCCAAGCGGGTCAGCGCGGGAATGCGCATCAGGACCGGCAGCACTTGTGTCAATAACGCCAGCAACGCGGCGGTCAGGATCGCGACGGTCATGAAGAAGGGCGAAAGAATTTGCTCGACGGTCTCCTTCGCCGGAGGCGTCTCCGTGAACCATTTGACATGCGCCGAGGCAAGCGTAGGTATGCATAAACCGAGCAGGGCAAGCAGCGGGACGATGATGCGTTTCTTGAGCGTCATGTTGAAAACTCCTTAATAACCGAAAATGGATTTCTATATTTATCCTATCGGAAGCAGCATAGTGATCCAATAGGGGGCGACTCTGAAAGTGGCGGGGAAAATCCCTGAGATGGATTCGGGGTTACCCTTACGGGAAGGCATAGAAAAACCCCCTCCGGAGAGGGGGAATTCGCATCTATATGACGTCCCAGCCATGGGTCGTCGGGCGGACCCGAACCAGATGCGGGGCGCCGTCCTTCGGATCCTCGACAATGACCCTGAGGCCGCCCGATTCGGGGAAGATGTGCAGGATCTCGCCGTCCGGAACGAGGCTTGCCGCTATCGGCGTCAACACCGGAATGAGCATATCCTCCAACCACATGCGCTCCCGGTACCATCGCGGTGCGGGTTGTGCCGGCGGATATCCGCTTGAAGGCGCGTCGAGCGCGCGAGCTAACGCTGCAGCTTCCTTAGGCAGCTCTCGCCCTTCGCCAACGGCTGCGACGAAGCGCAATGCCAGCTCGATCGTATTCAACACTTCATCATCATCCAGCGAGCCGTTCGCGTAACGAATTTCGACCGTGCCGATGTCGAACCAAGCTGCCAGGTTTATGCCGCAGCGATGGGACTGGGGACGTCCTGGGCGGCAGAGCGACTCGCCTGTAGGATTGGTGCGAGACCATTCCCGCATCTCCGGCGTGACAGGCGGACAGTAGATCAGTCGGTCCTCGCTCGTATCAAGCAACGTTCTCAGTGCATCTTGATAGGACAAAGCCGCCTCGATCCATAAGGGAATCGCTTTTTCTCCCCACGGCTCCAAGCCGACATGAACGTGGATACCGCAGCTCCAGTTGGCTGTAGCGCCTGCAGCCCGAAGCCTCGCTAGCATCGCTCGGATTTGCCCGCGGTCTTCCCATCGGATCGGCGGCGGTTTGAGCTCGCTGCCGGACTCCTCGCCGGATTCGTCGATCTGCAGCTCGTCTAACGCCATGACCCATCCGGGCAGCAATTCAATCTGCTTCGGATCGCCGCCGCCTATGAACTCAATCTCAACGCCAAATTTAAGCTCTTTCCAATCTATCCGTTTACCTATCATTTTTCCTCGTCCTCCCGGTTCATTGTGGAATGATACGTTCTGCGATGAACCGGAGTGTGGCGGGGCACGGGCTTAGCGAGGCACTTTTTGTTTAGGCATGGGCTTTCCTCCTGATTGTTGGTGTGTTGAGTAAATTATATCATTCCGACTGGAAAATAACTGCAATGATACAGGCAATTCATGGTCGAGCGCTTGATAAAGTCACATGACCTGCGAAAATACAGTTACTACCCTGCCCTCAGCCCATTTTCCCGGAAAAGTGAAGAAGTACCTGTACTTTTACAGGTACTTTTTTGCGTCTTATTCGAATGGATGCAACGCCTGCACAATTGTAGGTATTTCTTCCGCTGTCCCCCCCGCCAAACGCCCATAAAGGTGCATTCCTTTTCGCTGCCGACGAGATTTCGGAATAAATTACACCTTTTCTCGAACTTTGTTGGCGATAAAGTACACCCATTTCGAATTTAAAGCGGTTTCATCAGCAGTCGCTCCCCGGGATAATGAAGCTATCAAAGCAAAAGGAGTATCCCATGGCAACGAGTATAATCGCGCCTGCAACTGAGACTATCGCTTCGAAGCCGCAGAAGAAGCTGCTTCAGAGGCTTTGGAAGTATCGCTCGCTGCTTATTCTGGCGATTCCCGGGTTCGCGCTGCTGTTCGTCAACAACTATCTGCCTATGTTCGGCATTTTTCTGGCGTTCAAAAACCTGAACTATACGAAGGGCATCCTCGGCAGCGATTGGGTAGGGTTCGACAACTTCAAGTTCATGTTCGCTTCGAACGACGCTTGGATGATTATCAAACACACGATTCTGTACAACTTCACCTTCCTCGCCATCAACACCGTGCTGGCCGTACTGCTTGCAGTTCTGCTGAACGAAGTGAGGAACCGGATCCTCTCCAAGTTTTTTCAGAGCACGATGTTGCTGCCGCATTTCATCTCGATGGTTATCGTCGGCTACCTCGTCTACGGCTTCCTCAATCCGGAGCTGGGCTTCATCAACAAATCGATTCTCGAGCCGCTCGGCAAAGAGACGATCGCCTGGTACGCGTCGCCGGAATATTGGCCGTACATTCTGACGATCGTGAACACCTGGAAGTCGGTCGGTTACTTGGCGGTCGTGTACTTGGCGGCGATCGTCGGCATCGACCAAGAGTATTACGAAGCGGCGCGGATCGACGGGGCAGGCCGGTGGAAGCAGATGACGAAGATTACGGTTCCGCTCATAACGCCGGTCATCATCATCATGACGCTGCTCGCGATCGGACGGATCTTCAACGCGGACTTCGGGCTGTTCTACCAGGCGACGATGGCGTCCGGCATGCTGAAGAGCACGACCGAGGTCATCGACACTTACGTATACAACGCGCTGCTGGTGACGGGAGATACGGGGCTTGCTGCCGCGGCGGGCTTGCTGCAGAGCGTCGTGGGCTTCATTCTCGTCATCACGGTAAACCGCATCGTCAAACGGTTCAGCAGCGATAACGCTTTGTTCTAAGGGCGAGTTAGTTCGAGCCTGACGAAGATTCAATTTAATCAAGGAGGAGAAGATGACACCGAAGAATCGAACGAATCCGCTGGTTCTCATCCCGTTGTTCCTGCTCAGCTTGGCTTGCTTGATTCCGCTCTGGCTGATCTTCATGGTATCGCTGACGAACGAGAACGACATCAGTACGTACGGCTACCGTTTCTGGACCGACAACTTCGACTTCACGGCGTACCGCTACTTGCGGCATGACGCGGAGACGATCGGTCGGGCTTTCGGAGTCTCGATTCTCGTAACGATCATAGGGACGGTCGTCAGCCTGTTCGTCACCTCGGCGATGGCGTACTCGCTGTCGCGCAAAGAATTCCCGCTGCGCGGCTTCCTAAGCTTCTACGTATTCTTCACGATGCTGTTCAGCGGCGGCTTGCTGCCGTGGTATCTCGTCTATACGCGGATGTTCCATCTGCAGGACACGCTCATGGTGCTGATCATCCCCGGGCTGATCGGCGGGTTCAACATTTTCATCATGAGGACGTTCTTCACGAACAGCATTCCGCCGTCCTTGATCGATTCCGCTCAGATCGACGGCGCGAGCGAGTACCGCACTTACTTCAGCATCATTCTCCCGCTGTCGTTGCCCGTGCTCGCGACGATAGGCCTATTCGTCACCGTGTCCTATTGGAACGATTGGTTCACGAGCTTGGTGTTCATCAATAACGAGAAGCTGTACACGCTGCAATATTTTCTGAACAAAACGCTCCTTAACGCCCTGTTCCTACAATCGATCGCGAATAAGGCGTATAGCTCGACCGCGATCATAACGCCGCCGCTCGAATCGATTCGGATGGCGATGGCGATGCTGGCGATTCTGCCGATCTCGCTCGTGTTCCCGTTCCTGCAGAAGTATTTCGTCAAAGGCCTGACGATCGGCGCGGTTAAGGGCTAAACTCGGAGGCCGGACCGGCCGCCCGATTTAGTAATAGATGCATGCGAGACACACTTTGCTAAGGGGGAAAACAAGTGAAAAAGTTACGCGCAAGCTCCATCCTCCTGTTATCGACGTTGCTGGTGATCGGCATGGCGTTAGCGGGATGCTCGAACAACGACAACAACGCAGGGAATACCGTTTCGACAACGCCTAGCCCGACAACGTCGGCGCAGACGGAACCGTCGACCTCTCCATCCGACGAGCCGAAGGCTCTGGAGCCTTACGAAGTCGTCATGGTATACCCGGACGCGCCGCAGAAGGATCAAGACTCGGTCGAGGACGCGATGAACGAGTATTTGAGTACGGCGTACCCGGATTTGAACGTCACCGTGAAGCTGAATCCGATCGACTGGGGCTCCTGGGGCGACAAGACGAACCTGATGATGGCTTCCGGCGACAAATTCGATCTGTTCTTCACCGCTGGCTGGCTCGGCTTCGAGACGCAAGTGAATAAAGGCGGCCTCCTGCCGCTGGACGATCTGCTCGCCCAATACGGGCCGGACATCGAAGCGGTGGAGAAGGACTACCACGACGCGGCTCGCCGCCAAGGCAAATTGTACGGCATCCACACGCACCAAGAGCTTGGCAACCAACAAGGCATCGCGTTCAGCAAAGAGCTTGTCGACAAGTACAACTTCGACCTTACCGTGCTGAAGTCCGGCAACCTTAAGGATCTGGAACCGATGCTGAAGACGATTCAGGAGAACGAGCCCGGCGTGACGCCGTTCGTCGGTCCGGCTTGGCCGCTCGACGCCTACTTCGGATCGAGCTCCATGGACGAAGTGATCGGAGGCTACGGGATCGACGTAAGCACGGACGCTTCCAATTATACGGTGGTGTCGAGATACGACATGCCTCGCTTTAAAGAGCTGGCGTCGCTCACCCGCGAATGGTTCCAAGCAGGCTATATCAACAAGGACGGCCTGACGCAAGGTTTGGACATCTGGCAGAAGTTCAAGGCTAAGAAAGCGTTCGCGACGATGGCGGACATGGAAATCGTAGCGGATTCCAACATCGGAGAGCCTAAGCCGATGCCTAGCCGCAGCGTCGCGACGGGCATCGAGATAATCCAAGTGCCGATGAACACCGACAGGCTGCAGACCGGCAAGCTGACGGCGACGATGCAGGCGATCTCCAAGACGTCCAAGGATCCGGCTCGCGCCATGATGCTGCTGAACTTGTTCTTCAAGGACCAGAAGCTGCTCACGCTGTTCAACTTCGGCATCGAAGGCAAGCATCATGTGCTCAAGGACGGTCAAGTCGCGTTGCCGGACGGACAGACGCAAGACTCCGTCGGTTTCTATCACGACATCATGTGGCAGATCGGCAACCAAATGCTGAACTACACGCGCCAAGGCGAGGACCCGAACAAGTACAGCAACTACGAAAGCTTTAACCGGCTGATCGCGCAGAAGCAATCCCGCTTGTTCGGCTTCGTCTTCGATTCCGAGCCGGTACAGAACGAGCTGATTGCGCTCGACAACGTGAAGAAGGAATTCGAGGACGGCATCAAATCCGGCCAGATGGATCCCGAGAAGAATTTGCCGAGGTTCATCGAAAAGATGAAGGCTGCAGGCATGGACCAAGTCATCGCGGAGGCCCAGAAGCAAGTCGACGCATGGCGTGCGGCTAACGGCAAATAAATAAGATCGGAAAGACATCATCCTCGATGGGTGATGTCTTTTCCCGATTTTACCGGAGGCTGTTGTACAATGATCTTGAGGTAAATAAGAGGGGGGAGCACGATGATCGGTAACATTCGCATCTTCAACCGTTTCGCCACCAAGATGATCGCCGCGTTCGTTATCGTCATCCTGCTGCCGACGTTGTTCACCAGCGCTTCCTTTTACCTCGTATCGAACAATACGGTGAAGCACAACGTACGGGAATCGTCGGTGCAGATCGCGCAGCAGGCGGCGGACTCCTTATCTTTCATCCTGAACGCGGGCAGCGACGTCGCGGATTTGATCTCGAACGACCTGCGCATCCAGCAGCTCGTAGCCAGCCCCAGCCATCCGAGCAGCGGCGAGGATTTGAAGGCTTGGCGCGATACCGAGGAGTACTTGAAGAGCTTCCTGAACAATCTCGTCTATACGAGCTCGTTCGTGAATATCGTCTATGTGCTGAAGGACAACAACAACAGCTGGGGGAGCGGGACGTTCTCCAAAATAAAGTTGGCGCAATACGACCTTGAACAATTGGACTGGGTGAAGGAAGCGAAGCTGAAGAACGGCGGCCTGTCGTGGAATGGGCTGCAAGAGGACCGTTTCAGCGGGGGCGGCGACAATACGGAGCTCGTGCTGCCGATCGGCCGCGTGCTCGAAGACTATAAGACGATGACAGGCATCGGATATATCCTCGTCAACCTGAACGGACGCAAAATTCTCGACAACATCGAGAGAATGAAGCTGGGCGACACGGGCGGTTTCTTCGTCGTCAACGAGGAAGGCAGAGTCATGGTCGATCCGGACCGCGAGAAAATCAATAAATTCGTAGAAAATCCGGATTTGCTTCGCAACATTACCGGCAATACGGCGGTGGAGTTCGAGTTCTATAGCGGCGATACCGCGTATTACGGCGTCAAGCAGCGGCTGAGCAACGGCTGGCTGATCGTCGGAACCGTTCCGGAGCATGAAATCACGGATAGATTGGATACGCTTCATCATCAAATCTTGCTGTCGTTCATCGCGTTCACGCTAGTCGGAATCCTGATCGGACTCGTGATCGCGAGAAGAGTCACCCGTCCCGTCAAGCAGCTGACGAAGCAAATGAAGCAGGTACAGATGGGGGATTTGTCGGTCCGCTCCCAGATCGTTACGCAGGACGAATTCGGGCTGATGAGCCGCCAGTTCAACCGCATGATCGCCGACATCGACCGTTTGATGGAGCAAGTATCGGCGGAGCAGCGGCAGAAGCAGGACGCGGAGCTTCGGGCGGTTACGCACCGGATCAACCCTCATTTTCTGTTCAATACGCTAGGCACGATAAGGTGGCTGATCAAATACGGCCAATCGGACCGAGCGTTCGACGGCATTTCGTCGTTAATCCGGCTGCTTGAGGCGAATATGGGCAAGAAAGGACATTTCTTCACGATCGAGGAAGAGATGGACATTATCGAGAAGTACTTGGCGATCCTCGAGCTGCGATACAACAAGACGTTCAGGCTAAGCTTGAAGCTTGACCCCGACGCGGCATCGTTCCTCGTTCCGCGGATGCTGATTCAGCCGCTCGTGGAAAACGCGATTTTCCACGGCATCGTGCCGCTGGACATCGATGGAGAGATCGATATCGAGGTCGGCAAAGAGCAGGAGGCCGTCGTCATAACGATCAGGGACAATGGAATCGGGATCCTGCCGGAAAAGCAGGCCATCGAGCAATCGGTCCGCGACGCGGTGCGGGACGGACATGCCGGCATCGGGCTGCGGCACGTCTATGAGAGCATCGAGCTCTACTTCGACCGCGGCTCCGAGCTGGTCTTGTTCGGCCACGAGGGCGGAGGGACGACGGCGCGAATGGTTTTGTATCCTAAACCGGTCAATGGGGGCGAGACAACATGATTCGAGTTCTGATCGTTGACGACGAGCCGATTATTCGGTTCGGCATCAAGGCGCTGATCGACTGGGGCAAGGAAGGGTTCGAGGTGGTCGGCGAGTACGCGAACGGGGTCGCGGCGCTGGACGCGATGCTGTCTCAGCCCGTGAATATCGTGATTACGGACATTAAGATGCCGCTCATGGACGGCTTGACGCTCACGCGCGAGGTCATGAAGCTGAATCCGTCCTGCAAGGTCATTCTCGTGAGCAGTTATAACGATTTCGAATACGTCCGCGAGGGGCTTAAGCTGGGCGTCGTGGATTATATTCTGAAGCATTCGCTGGAGCCGGAGGAGCTTCTTGCGGCACTGCGCAAATGCAAGGAAAGGCTGGACGAGGAGGAGCATGAACCGTCGGCGTCGACCGCGGAACCTCGCGGACGGGCGCATGGCGAGCCCGAGCTGCACGCCGAGCACAACCCGATCGAAAAGGCGCTCGAGTATATCGGCAAGCATGATTTGAGGACGATCACGCTGCAGGAGGTAGCGGATGCCGTACACGTAAGCAAAAGCTATTTCTCGGTTCTGTTCAAGAAGACGACCGGACACAACTTCATCGATTACGTGATCGGCTTGCGCCTCGAGAAGGCGAAGGAGCTGCTAGCCGATTCGCACCTCAAAATTTACGTGATCTCCGAACAAGCAGGCTTCAACGACGTCAAATATTTCAGCAAGCTGTTCAAGAAAAACTGCGGCCTATCGCCTATCGATTACCGGATGCGCTACGGGCACGGCCGATTCGACTCCGAAAGGGGAAAGCCGGGGCTATGAGACGGAGGTTAGTTGCTGTCGCCCTATGCTCGTTGTTGCTGCTTACGGGGTGCTTGCAATCGGGGATCATCGAGGATCATAAAGACGTGCGCCAACTGGACGACGAGCCGGTGAAGACGGTCGTCGTCTGGCATACGTACAGCGACGAGGAGACGAGGGTGTTCGAGGAGCGGGTTATTCCCGCCTTCCGGAAGGAGCATCCGGAAATCCGCATTCAGTCGGTCAGGCAGGCGTCCAATCAAGAGTATCTAGGCGCGCTAATGACCCGTGCGGCTGCCGACAAGACGCCGGATGTGATCCGGCTGGATTACGCTTGGGTGCCGAGATTCGCGAGCAGGGGCTTACTGCTGCCGCTCGACCAGTTCCCGGACTACGAGACGGTAGCTAAGCCGCTTCGCGAGCACATGCTCGAATCGAACAGGGTCGGCGACCGCTTGTTCGGCCTGCCGCTCAACATAACGACGAAGGCGGCGATCTTCAACCGTCGTCTGCTTAGCGAGTCGGGACGCGAGGCGGCGCCGGGATCGCTCATGGAAGTCGTGGAGCTTGCCCACGAACGCCACTACGTCATCGGGATGTCGGGCCTCGACATGTGGGGAAGCCTGCCGTATTTCTTCGGACTGGGCGGCAAGCTTTCGGACGAACGGTTCACGATGACGAACGGGTATTTGAATAGCGAGGCTAGCATTTATGCGGTAGAGACGCTGTTGAAGCTGTTCCAAGAAGGGATGCTCAATCCGCATATACTAGACGGTAAAGGCGATTTATGGAAGGACGTGCATACGGACAGCCGCGTGCTGATGATCGACGAAGGACCTTGGTATTACAGCATTTTACTGAATTCCGCGAACCGTAGCGCCAACGTGCTGCAGACGACTCTCCCTGCCCCTTTTCCCTCGTTAGGAATGTACGGGTCGGTGATCGGCGGCGAAAGCCTCGTCCTGACGAAGGGGACGAAGGTGAAGGAAGAAGCATGGACTTTCATTCGTTGGATGATGAGCAGGGAGACGCAGGCTACGATGTTCAAGGCCGGGCTCATTCCGACGAACACGGAAGCGCTTCGGGCGCAGGACGGGGCGAGCGCGGACAACCCGTATATCGCGCCGTATCTCGAAGGGATCGACAAGGCGTTCTATCGACCGGCGATTCCGCAATGGAACGAGATCGAGCAGCTGTACAAGGATGCGCTGGAGCGTATATTCGTCGAGGGCGAGGACGTGAGAACCGCTTTGAACGAAGCATCCTTAGCTATCGATGCGCGGCTCGCCGGCGATTGAACGCTGGTACTGGAGCGGGGACAGACCGACGTGCTTTTTGAACACTTTGCTGAAGTAGTAAGGGTCGTTCAAGCCGGTCGAATAGCCGATTTCGCCTATGCTTAGATCAGTGGCCTGAATCAACTCTTTGGCGTGGTCGATTCGGACTTTGTTCGCGTATTGGACGATCGGATAACCGGTGCTTTGCTTGAAAATGCGGTTTAAATAGTCGAAGTTTCCGCCAATCGCTTCTTCAATCTGTCGGCTCGTGATTCGGTCGACGTAATGGTGGTGAATGTAATCTAACAGCGCATGCACCTTCAGAAGCGACTTGGAGCTTCGGCCGTCGGCTTTCTGAAGCTCGGATAGAAGATTCTCGCGGGAGAACTCGATCAGCAGCTGGGAGAATCTGAGCGCGGTAAGATTACGGTTGTACTGCTTGCGATAATACAGCTCGCGCAGCTCGTCCATGCCTCGGAACGCTTGAAGCAGGGCGGGCTTATTCGTCATCGTGAAATGCTTGCCGAGATAGCAGATGTTCGAATCGTCGTCGGAGCCGGACTGCTCCTCCTCGAGAAGAACCCGTCTGGCGAGCGATTTCGTATCGGCAATCGGGCGAGACTCGATGTCGGCATGGCTGAAGTGCACGTAGTAATAGTCGCACGCATGCCTCTCGATGCCCTCGTGATCTAGGTTCGGCTCCAATACGAAGACGTCGCCTCTTCGCAGGATGTACGGTTTTCCGTTCTCCCGCATGTGCAACTCGCCGCTTCTGATGAAATATAGAAGATATTCGTCGGTGTTGCGCTTGAAATGAATCCAAGGCGTCTTGTAAGAGACGAACCCGGCCAAGCGGATTTTAGGCAGAATATCCATGTTCACGGCTAGCATATCAGAGCGCCTCCCCGTTCAATAAAAGTCGCTATCGTACAAAAGACGTCTCTATCATCCATTTATGGTCATTGTATCACGTCCTATACTGGGGAAGAAGCCAAACCTAAGGAGGACGATCGAATTGGCACCTATTAAAGTTACCGTATGGAACGAATACCGGCATGAACGGCAGAACGAGCAAGTCGCGACTATCTATCCCGAAGGGATTCATCAAGCGATTGCAGGCCATCTCATAAAGAACGAAAGCTTCGAAGTGACAACGGCGGTATTGGACGATCCGGACCACGGATTGACGGACGACGTATTGAATGCGACGGACGTGCTCATCTGGTGGGGGCACATGGCCCACGACGAGGTGCGGGACGATATCGTGGTCAAGGTGCGCGATCGCGTGCTGGACGGAATGGGGCTGATCGTGCTTCACTCCGGCCACGGCTCGAAAATATTCCAAAGCCTGCTAGGCACGAAGACGGGCGCTTTGAAATGGCGGGACGACGGCGAGAAGGAGCGCATATGGGTCGTCGAGCACGGCCATCCGATCGCGGACGGACTCGGAGAATACATCGAAATCGCGCAGGAAGAAATGTACGGGGAGCGATTCGAAATCCCGGCGCCGGACGAGCTTGTCTTCGTATCTTGGTTCGAGGGGGGCGAGATCTTCCGCAGCGGCTGCTGTTACCGGCGGGGCAAAGGGAAGTTGTTCTACTTCCGACCGGGGCATGAGACGTTCCCGACGTACTATCATCCGGACGTTCTTCGCGTGATCTCCAACGGGGTACAATGGGCGGCGCCTGCGCAAGGCGCCGAGGTTAGCTACGGCAGAGTGGAGCCGCTGGAGAAGATCGCGAAAGGGGCTGGAGCATAATGGCGCAAACGCAACCTTACCGGATCGGGCTGATCGGTCTCGGCGACATGGCGGGGGCTCATATCGATGGGTTTAGGAATCATGCGCCGCATTTGAAGATTACGGCGATTTGCGACGTGCGGGGGGCCGCGCTGGCGAAGACGGGAGATCAGCTAGGCATCCCGCAGGGCCAACGATACGCGGATTTCCGCGGATTGATCGCCGACGAAGAGGTCGACGCGGTCGTCTCCATTACGCCGAACGTCCTGCACGCGGAAATCATGGCGCTGTGCTTGGCAACCGGCAAGCCGTTCCTGTCGGAAAAACCGTTCACGATGACGCTGGAAGAGGCCGACGCGTTGCTTCGGGTTTACGAGGGTCGTCCCGTTCCGGCGATGATCGGCTTTAGCTACCGGTACACGCCGGCGTTCCGGTTCGTCAGGCAACTGCTGAAGGATGGCAAAATCGGCGTCGTTCGGCACTTCTCCGTGCAATATTTGCAGGAGTGGGGAGCGGCGTCGTTCGATACGCCTTTCTTGTGGCGCTTCGATAAGAACGTGACCGGCACCGGAACATTAGGCGATCTAGGCGCGCATATGATTGATTTGGCCCATTATCTGATCGGGTCGTTCGAGGAGCTTTCCGCCCATCTGCAGACGATTGTCGCGGAGCGGAGAAGCCTGCAGTCCGGAGAACCGGTTCCCGTGGAGGTCGACGATCTCGCGTGCTTCCATGCGGTCATGAAGAGCGGGGCCGTTGGCGTGTTTCAGACGACGCGCAACGCGATCGGCTCCGGCAACCAGCTGGACATCGCGATTTACGGGGATTCCGGCACGCTCCGCGCGAGCACGGAGGACCCGGACCATGTCGTATGGATTCATCGCGACGCGGAGACCGGCGGCAAAGCGGAGAAGCGGTTGGAAGTGCCGCACGGCGTCAGACTATCGCAATGGGAGGATTTCGCCCGGTTGTTGGCAGGCTCGCCGAGTGATGGATTGCCGGGATTTATGGCAGGCTATGAAAGCCAGCAAGTGTTGGAAGCGATCGTACGCGCCCATGAGGAGAAGCGTACGGTTGCCGTTGGAGAAGAAGGGAGCAAGTAAAGCGATGCATACAGGAGCGTTCTGGCAGGAAGAAGTCGTCTATCAAATTTATCCGCGCAGCTTCAAAGATAGCAACGGCGATGGCATCGGCGATATTCCGGGCATCATCAGCAAGTTGGATTATTTGAAGGAGCTCGGGGTCGGAATCGTCTGGCTGAGCCCGGTCTACAAGTCGCCGAACGACGATATGGGCTACGACATCAGCGATTATGAGGCAATCATGGACGAGTTCGGCACGATGGGCGATTGGGAGGCGCTGCTGGAGGGCCTTCATGCGCGAGGCATTAAGCTGATCATGGACCTCGTGGTCAATCACTCTTCCGACGAGCATCGTTGGTTTGAGGAGTCGCGGAAATCTAAGGACAACCCGTACCGGGACTATTATTTCTGGAGACCGGGCAAGGCGCCGGGCGTCGAGCCGAATAACTGGGTATCGGTTTTCAGCGGTTCCGCGTGGCAATACGACGAGACGACGGACGAATATTTTTTGCACCTGTTCTCGAAAAAACAACCGGATCTGAATTGGGAAAATCCGAAGCTGCGCGCGGATGTGTACAAGATGATGAAGTTCTGGCTGGACAAAGGCATCGACGGGTTCCGGATGGACGTCATCAACTTTATTTCCAAGGCGGACGGCTTGCCGGACGCAGCGAGCGGAGGCAGATACGAATGGGGCGGGGAGTTCTTCATGTGCGGTCCGCGCATCCACGAGTATCTCCGGGAGATGAACGAGCAGGCGCTGTCCGGCTACGACGCCATGACCGTCGGCGAGATGCCGGGCGTAACGCCTGAGCAAGCCGTTCAGTTCACGAATCCGGACAATAAGGAAGTCAACATGGTGTTCCAATTCGAGACGATGGACATCGACTCCGGCGAAGGCGGCAAGTGGAACGTGAAGCCGTGGCGGCTCGCCGATCTGAAGGCGGTCACGAACAAATGGCAGTACGGGCTAAACGGCAAGGGCTGGAACAGCCTTTACTTGAACAACCACGACCAGCCGCGCATCGTATCGCGATTCGGCAACGACTCCGCCGAATATCGCAAGCTGTCGGCTAAGCTTCTTGCTACGTTCAACCATACGCTACAAGGGACGCCGTATATTTATCAAGGCGAAGAGATCGGCATGACGAACGTCAAGTTCGCCTCGATCGACGACTACAAGGACGTGGAGACGCTGAACTACTACCGGGAGGCGGTTCACGAACGCGGCGAGCCAGCTGAACGCGTGATGGCGTCCATCTACGCCAAAGGCCGCGACAACGCCCGCACGCCGATCCAATGGGACGACAGCGAGCAGGCCGGGTTCACGACCGGAACGCCTTGGCTAGCCGTGAATCCGAACTACCTTGACATTAACGTCGCGGAGTCGCTGCGTGATCCGGACTCGATCTTTCGTTACTACCAGAGGCTAATCCGGCTACGCAAGCAGCACCCGATCCTGATCTACGGCGATTACGAGATCGTGGCGGAAGACCACGAGCAAATCTATGCTTATACGAGGACATGGCAAGGGGAGACGTGGCTCGTGTTGCTTAATTTCTCGGCGGACGAGGCCAGGTTCGAACTTCCGGAGGCGCTGCAAGCGTGCAGTGAAGGGGAGTTAACGCTGTCCAACTACGCCGATGCGCACGGCGGACCCCTAAAGGGGCTTACGCTTAGAGCTTACGAAGCGCGGGTTTATAAGCTACAATAGTTCTATGCAGAAGGCACCTTGTCACCTGGCTTAAGGGTAACAAGGTGCCTTTGCGACGATTGGAGGTTATGCGCAGGATGAGAGCTTTGTTATTCCTAATGTGGATTGGAGCGTTAAGCGTTATGCCCCTAAGCGGATGCAACTCCAGCGACGACTCGAAGGAGACGATCCGTCCCGCCGCGACCGCGGATTCGCCGAACGCTTCGGCCTCGCCCGTCAGCCCGTCTTCGCCATCTCGGATCGAGCAAGTCAGGTTTCACAGCAAGGCGCTTGACGCGGAAAAGACGATGTCCGTCTATCTTCCGCCGTCATACAATCCCGATGCGAAATATCCCGTGCTCTATATGTTTTACGGCTACGGAGGGACGCATGACGCCTTTTTCTCCCATCTGAAGCTAAACGGGGTCGCCGACAAGCTCATTCGGGAAGGTCGGATCGACCCGCTTATCATCGTCTCTCCGGATTACGGCAACAGCTTTGCCGTGAATACGAAGAAGGGAGAAGGGCGGGAACCGGGCGGCGTGAGCATCGGACCGTACGAGGACTACCTCATTCAAGATTTGATCCCTTACGTGGATAGCAACTATAGCACGCAAGCGAACAAGGAGGGCCGCTACGTCGGGGGCATCTCCATGGGCGGATTCGCCTCGCTGCACCTCGGCTTCAAGCATCCCGACCTATTCAGCCGGATCGGCGCCCACAGCGCCGCGCTCTGGACCTACGCCTCTAATGACCAATACACAAGCCAGCGGGATTGGCTTTATCCGAACGAGACGTTGCGGGAGATGAGGGACCCTTTCAAGCTAGCCGACGCCGAGAAGCTATCGGGAGTCGAAATTTATTTGGATGCCGGCAATCAGGATCTGCTGAGAGAACAAGACAAAAGCTTATACGAGCTGCTCCGATCGATAGATGCGGACGTGCAATGGGCACACGGTCCGGGCGGGCATGACGCTTCCTATTGGAGCAAGCAGCTCAAAGCTTACTTGCTCTTCTATGCGGGGAAGAGGTAGCGCCTCCTATATCGTATCCGGCAGGCGATTCCGATACATCTCCAGCACGTCCGTCGAGCCCTTAAGCGCGGCGATCGTCTTCGGATTCGGGTTCGCGTATACGCCCGGGTAATCGATCTCGTCGTAATGGGCGCGGATCGGGAACGCCAGTTGCTCTCCCTCAAGCGCGAACCGAGCATCGATCCCGTCCTTGTTGCCGCGTGCATCGATCCGAATCCACTTGCCCAGCCTGCCGATGTACGCGGCGTTTAATGCATGAATACAGTGTCCCGTATCCGGCGTATCCCCAAGAGTCAGCCGCTGATAGCAGAATCCCGCAGGGACGCCTTGGCTTCTTAGGATCGCGGCGAGCAGGTTGGACTTGGCGTAGCAGATGCCGTGCCGATAACGCAGCACGTCGGACGCCCTGCAAGTGACGCGCGAGGCCTGGATGTCCCAGGAATGGGAGATCTCGTCGCGAACGTACTCATAAGCTGCTTGCACGAATAGTAGCTCGTCGCCTTTCGCAATGCCGTACAACGTTGCGGCAAGCTCCCGAATCGAAGGATCGGAATAGTCCAGCTCCTCCGCCTCCGCGAGGTAATCTCCCGGATTGCCGGACTCGATCACGAGTTCCACATCGAACACGCTCCTTGGACTGAATTATTATTCATAATAATGAATAATAATGTATAACACAAAGGGGCAAAAGTAAATGAAAAGCGCGCAACCTGCGATGTGCAGAATTGCGCGCTGCGCTTATTCCTATTCAACCGTGGACCGTCGCTGATCTTGCGGGCTCAGCCAGCGACAATCTACCGTCTTCCATCCGATAGACTCTATCGCAATATTCAAGCATCCGCTCATCGTGCGTGACCATAATGGCGGCTTTCCGACGCGACCTTACCTCGTGCGCGATCAGGCTGACCACTTCATGCGCGCGCTTCGTGTCCAAGCTGGCCGTAGGCTCGTCCGTTGTCGGCAGGACCGCGGCCGTCCCGTAAGTGAGCAACACGCCAATAACGATGCTCGCGACCGATAGAACAACGACTTGAGAGACAATCGCTTTGCTCAGAAAGCCGTTTCTTGCGCCGATCGCTTTCATAATGCCGAATTGATTCGTCTTCTGCATCGTCATGACGTAGAAGAAGACGCCGAGCACAAGCGCAGAGATCGCGAGCAGGAAGCCAAGCATCATCAGAATGGAGCCTGTCTCTTCTTTGTACCCCGGCATGCCGTATATCGCATCTCCGCGCGTCACCGTATCGGTGTTGGCGAGCTTGCCGTTCATAACGCCAGGATCGATATCCTTGCCTTGCAGCATAATCGCGTTTACCGGACCTTCAATTCCTTTATCCGAGCCCGGCGCGGCGAACGTAATCTTCCGCCATTCGGGCATCGCGACGAATACGGATGAAAGATGGTTGTAGGTTTGGTTCTCGACGAATCCGATAATCGTTAATGCCTGCGTCGATCCGTCCAGTTGGAACGTATCCCCTAGCTTAAACCCGTCATCCTTCATCGTCTTATTCACGATAACGCCAGTCGGATCGTCGGGATTCAGTCTCTCGCCTTCGATGACGTTCGGCTCTAGGAAGCTGCCGGGGAGAATGCCTAAGATCGCGATGTCGACCTTATCTTCATTCTTGTTGCTATTGCCTTTCAAGGCCGTAGCCATCGTGCTTCCCATAGGGGATGCGGCTTCTACATGAGGCAGTTTCTCCGCTTCCTCCACCAATCGGTCGGACAACAGCGACTTGCTCATGGACGACTGCGACCCTTGTTCGAAGACGACATAGTCGGCCTTCATGTTCTGGAAGGATGACGCCGCAAGCGTCGATAATCCATTGCCCAAACCCGAAAGGATGAATACTAACCAAGCAACCAGAACGAAAATCATGACGATCATGAGAAATTTCAACTTGCTATGCATGATTTCTTTTAGCGCTAAAAACATCTCGTCTCACTCCTTGCTCTATTTATGACACAAGTGTCATTTTTGATACTCATTAAACACTATAAATGACACGTCTGTCAAATTGAAAAAGAAGGTTGTCTTACCTTTGCGCTCCTCCCGTCCACATCCGAAACAATAGCTTGCTCCATTGGGAGGAAGGGACGTTCATCATGTTGGGGGTGTTGATCAAATTGAAGAAAGCGCCGATCAATACGGGCAGCGGGATGTCTTCCCGAAGACATTCCTCTTGTTGCGCTTTCTGGAAGAGACGCGTAAGTTGAACCTTTAGCGTCGCGTGGGCTTGCTCGACGAAGTCCAGGTCCCGGTTGGCCGCAGCCGATTGGTTCGGATTGATTTTCTGGGCATCGCCTAGCAGTTGATGCAGCTTGGATTCCTCGACGTAGATGCCGAGCAACTCCTCGAGTGCGCGCATGGCGTTCGTCTCGTCGACTGCGGAAGCCTTCTCGATGACGGTTGCGATCAATCGCTTCATGCAGGCGGCAACGATTTCTTCTTTATTCGCGAAATATTGGTATATCGTGCTTCGGGCGCCGGGCAAATGCCGGGAGAGCAACTGGAGGTTAAACCCTTCATATCCATGCTCAAGCACCAGCTTCTTGGTGATGTCCAGCAGTTCCGACTCCGTATAGGCTTGCTTTCTGCCCATGTCTGTCTCTCCCTTCAGCGCTTCATGACTTCCGATTCCAGATATCAGTCTAGCATATCCCTATCCGAAGATGTAGTTCCGGTAAGGAGAAAGCCCACGCAAGCCTGCAATAGGCTGCCGAGGGCTCCTCTGTCGATTACACGTTGAACTTGTTGACGAGCGCTTGGAGCTCCTCGGACATCTTGGACAGCGATGCCGAGGCAGCCGAGATCTCTTCCATCGAGGCGAGCTGTTCTTCGGTCGTCGCGGATACGTTCTGGGAACCGGCGGCTACGACGCGCGAGCCGTCCGCAATGTGGTCGAACGTGGCGACGACTTGCTCGGCGCTGGCGGACATTTGCTCCGAAGCCGCGGATACTTCCTGCACTTGGGTAGCCACCTGATCGACGAACGACTTGATTTCTTCGAACGTGCTTCCCGCCGTATTCACGACGCGAATGCCCTCGTGAACTTCCTTGCTTCCGCTTTCCATGGATTGCACCGCGTTCGAGATGCGGGTGCGGATTTGATCGACCAGCTCCGTAATTTGCTCGGCGGACTGGGTCGATTGCTCGGCCAGCTTGCGCACCTCGCCGGCGACGACGGCGAATCCGCGACCAAGCTCGCCTGCCCTGGCCGCTTCAATGCCTGCGTTCAGCGCCAGAATGTTCGTCCGGTAAGCAATTTCGGTTATGACGTTGATAATTTCCCCGATCTCTCCGGAGAGATCGCCCATCGCGTTCACTTCTTGAGCCAGCCTATCGAAGGAGGATTGGATCGAAGCCATTTGCGCTTCGGCCGACTGAATGGCGTCGTTACCTTCTATCGACTTGTGGGCGGCTTGCATGGAGACGGTCGCCGCGGTTTGCGCGTTCGAAGCGATTTGCTGCACGCCTTTGGACATCTCCTCCATCGTCCGCACGCTTTCCTCTACGCTTTGCGCCTGTTTCTCCGCACTGACGACGACCTCTTGAATCGTCTCCGTGATCAAGGTCGAGGATTGACTGGTTTGTTCCGCGTTCGCGGTTAACTCCTCCGAGGAAACCGCCACCTGTTCGGCGCTCGAGCTTAATTGCCGGATCAAGTCGCGAAGATTCTTCTTCATTTCGTTGAAGGAAGCGGCGAGCGTGCCGATTTCGTCTTTGGAGCGTACATGAATCGGTTCGCCGGACAAGTCGCCGGCAGCGATCTTGCCTGCGGCTTTCTCCATGGAGACGAGCGGCTTCGAGATCATGCGGGAGGCGAAGTAACCGATGATGATCGCCAGGATGAAAGCGGCGATGCTAAGGGATGTTATGGTCGTAACGGCAGTCTCCGAGGTTTCCGAATTGTTCTTGCTGCCTTCGTCCATCATCTTCTTCTGCTCCAAGGCGATTTCGTTCGCGACGGGTTCTATCAACACCTCGACGGGTTGGACCTGTTGCATGTAGAAATCCTTCGTCGAGGCGGCGTCTTCGTTATTTTTCACCTTTAGGACGAGTTCGTCGGCTTTTTCTATGAATAGTTGGTTCAGGACGGTCAGCTTCTTTAATCTCGTCAGGTCCTCTTCCCGATTTACAAGCGCTTCCGATTGAAGCACGAGCGAGGAAAGCTCGTCATGCGCGGAACGCATTTGCTGTTCGAACGAAGCGTTGTTCGTCAAGAGAAAGCTTCGGATGCCGCCGCTTTGTTTCTCGCTTTGCAACTGGATGTTTTGGGCATTCGCGAGGATGACGGCGCGTCTTTCGATCAGATCGGTGTTGGATTTATCGATTTGCCCCATGTTATACCATGCGATTGCTCCCGTGATGCCTAGTAGAATAGCGATGATTAAAAAAGATCCGAGCAGTTTCTTCCCGATGGTCATTCTCACAGATGGTGCCTCCCAAAGATGTAATATTCCTCATAATTCTCGTAAACACGTGTTTAGCGAACAGTGTCCATTATACACCGAAATAATGGAACGGATAAGAATGAAGAAGGAATAACCTGATAAAAAAGCGAAAAAGTCGATCAAGCAACGTTAGCAGGAGGAAGAAGGTTTGGTCCATGCCCAAAAAGCAGCAACTCATCGCGCCAAGCGATCGGCCGATCATGCCGGAACTGCCGGATCCGTTCGTCTTCAGGGACGGACGCAAGGTATCAACGCCGGCCATGTGGGACAAGCGCGCCGAAGAGCTGAAGGAGCTCTTTCAGCATTACATGTACGGTTATGCGCCGAATCGATCGGCAGAACGCGCGGATTATGAGATAACGGACACCGGCTTGCTTATTCAGGTCACAATACGCGGGAAAGCGGCATCGTTCCCGGCCGAAGTAAGCCTGCCGACTCGGGATTGCGGGTTCGACGGGCCGTATCCGGTCATCTTCTCGCTCGGAGCCTTCGAGCCGGATACCGCGAACGCGCGGGGCTATGCCGTCGTCACGCTCCGCACGGAAGCGATCGCATCGGACAAGGCGGCAAGAACGGGGGCTTTCTTCGAGCTTTACCCGTATGCTCCGAAGACGGATACGGATGTCGGCGTGCTTCTCGCGTGGGGATGGGCAGCGGGTAAAACGCTCGATGCGCTGGAGCGGAACGCCTATCCGGAGATCGATTCGAAGAGGGCGGCGATTACCGGCTTTTCCCGGTGGGGCAAGGCGGCGTTAGTCGCCGGCGCGTTGGATGAAAGGTTCAAGGTCGTTAACCCTCATTGCTCGGGAGCAGGAGGGATGGCATCGTTCCGCCGTTCGTTCGAAGGCAAGATGTACTATTGGGGAATCGCCGAGCGGTGCGAACCTCTCGAAGCGCTGCAAAGCGAATCGGAGTCGCATTGGTTCAACTCGACGTTCGGCGAATTCAAGGATGCCCGCTCGCTGCCTTTCGATCAGCACGAATTGGCATCGTTGGTCGCGCCCAGGGGCTTGCTCGTCACCGGAGGTTACGCCGATTATTGGACGAACCCGGAAGGGATGCACGTCTCCTACCTCGGAGCCTCTCGCGTATATGAATTCCTGGGCGCGGACGACCGCATCGGAATTGCTTTTCGGCCCGGCGGCCATAACAGAACGCAGGAGGATCACGACAATCTGCTTGATTTCTGCGATCGGTGCTTCAGAGGCTTCCGGTGCGGCAGAAGCTTCAAATCGAGCTTGTACGACGGCGGCTATTAATCCATGCGGCTTCCTTGGGTCAGGACGAACATATCGATGAATTCGCGCGCGCTCTTGGACAGATAACGATCTTTCAGCCAGACAAGGCCGATCTCGGAATAAAAGTCCGTGTTCGCAAGCTCGCAAGCGGTGATGTCCGCGAGGGGGAACGAAGCCGTGACCGATTTGGGCAAGATCGTGGCGCCGATACCCGCCGCGACGAGCGCGACGATAACGGCAACGCTTGAGCATTCGCATAGGATGAGGGGCTCAAGGCCCGCTCGATGGAATTCGTGCAACACGTTGGCGTGCATCCGAATCGTCTGATCGCTCTTGAGCGTCAGGAATGGATGCTTCGCCAGCTCTTGCATGCTTATGCTCGCCGGATTGCCGTTCTCGTGCGGCGCCCAAGCGGTCGGCAGAATGGCGACGAACGGGTCGGGCGCTAGATCCACGGTTTGATAGCGCTCCGGATCGACGGCCGCTTCGAACGGGAGTCTGGCGATAATGAACTCGATCGCTCGTTTCTCCATCTGCTCGGCGAGCAGGAAATGGTCGCCTTCGAGGATTTTGAAAGTCACCTGCGGACAACGCTGCTGAAAACGTTGGATCGGTTGCGGAAGCAAGGAGATGCAGGAGACGACGGACCCGATGGACAGCACGCCGTGCACGCCTTCGTCCAGCTCCTGAACCTCTCTTACCGTCTCGTGCAGTTGTCCCAGCAGTTGTTCGGCTCTGCGCCGCAGCAATTCGCCGGCGTGCGTGAGCGTCAGCCGCTTGCCGCTGCGATCGAATAGCGCCACTTCCAACTCCTGCTCCAGCAGCTTCATCTGTCTGCTGAGCGGGGGCTGTTCCATATTCAGGCGCTTGGCGGCGCTCGTCACTTGCCCTTCTTCGGCCACGGCCAAGAAGTAGCGCAGTTGCCTCAGATCCATCCGGGCACCTCCATTTTCCAACTATACTATAAAGGTATGCTTTTCGAACAAAATAGATATTTTCAATATACTAACCGGCTTGGTATCATTCAAGTAAGAGAATCTAGAGAGGATGAACGAACAGATGCCATCGCCTATCACGATTGAACGTACGCAGACACCTAAGCCAAGGCCGCAAGCAAGTTCGCTCGGCTTCGGCAAGTATTACACGGATCACATGTTTATCATGGAGTACGAAACTTCCAATGGCTGGCATTCGCCGCGCATCGTGCCGTATCAGCCGATCTCGCTCGATCCTTCGTCCAAGGTGTTGCACTACGGACAGACGGTGTTCGAAGGATTGAAGGCCTATCGTACGGACGACGGCCGCGTCCTGCTCTTCCGTCCGCAGAAGAACGCCGAACGGCTGAACCGCTCGAACGAGCGCCTTAGCATGCCCGCCTTGGACGAGGGGACGGTGCTGGAGGGGATCAAGCAGCTCGTACGGGTCGATCAGGATTGGATTCCGAACGAGCCGGGCACTTCCCTCTACATTCGCCCGTTCGTCATCGCGACCGAGAACGCGCTCGGGGTGGCGCCTTCGCGCGAATATTTGTTCATGATCATCCTGTCGCCGGTCGGCATGTACTATTCGAACGGCATGAACCCGATCTCGATCTTCGTCGAATCGAAGTACGTTCGCGCGGTGGAAGGCGGGGTCGGCACGGCGAAAACCGCGGGCAACTACGCGGCAAGCTTGAAAGCGCAAGAGGAGGCGGCTGAGCACGGCTGCGCCCAGGTGCTGTGGCTCGATGGGGTGCATCGGAAGTACGTCGAGGAAGTCGGGAGCATGAACGTGTTCTTCCGGATCGGCGACACGGTTGTTACGCCGGCGCTTAACGGCAGTTTCTTAGCCGGAATTACCCGCGATTCGGTCATCCGGCTGCTGAAACATTGGAACGTTCCGATCGAGGAGAGAGCGATCACGATCGACGAGATCGTACAGGCTCACCGCGACGGGGAGCTGAAGGAAGTGTTCGGCACGGGCACGGCCGCCGTCATTTCGCCGGTCGGGGAGCTGATCTGGCAAGGCAACAAGATGAAGATCGGCGACGGAACGACGGGCGAGCTGTCCGCGCGCATCTACGATGCGGTTACGGGCATTCAGACCGGCAAGGTCGATGACCCGTTCGGGTGGACGGTTGCGGTAGAGTAAAGCTGAAGAGGGTTGTCCCGATAAGTGTCGGGACAACCTTTTTTTAATGAAGGATGAGAACGGGTCGTAAAGCGGACATGCCCGGGGAGGGCATGATCGTTGGTCCTAGCGTGATAGTCGCTATCGTGTGACCCTGAATACGGCCGCACAGCGACGGAGCGACCCCCGCTCTCTCCGCCAACCAATAGAACCTACCTGCGATCGTACAGCTATTTCATAGAACCGGTAGGGTGTTAAATCAATAAATGCAAATGTGCAGGTGATATCTCGCCGCGTGACACCATTGAAGGTTTGCAGGACTAATACCTGCACTTTTGCAGGATGAAAGGTTAAACGAGCGATCTCGGTTAGGATTACCTGCAGAATGGCAGGTGTGGAGCGACGGAAGCAGGGGATAAAGCGTGCGGCCCCCCCGATGCTGTGACGGAAGTAGGGGGACAAAGCGTGCGGACTCGATGCTGCGACCGTTCAAATCCTGCCGGATTGCTGACTACAGCCCATCCCTTACAGTGACAGATCGCGTCTTCGGAACAGGGCGACTGCAAGACCGAACGTCACGATTCCGATTGCCAGCAGGACAAGCGACGTTGCCGCAATATTCGCGTTGCCGTTCGTAATGTCTGCCGGACGGTACAGAGAGAAGACCGAAAGGCTGCGAATCCACTCGACCTGATCGCTTAGCTTGCCGAGCAAGTCCATGCTGAAGAAGCCGAACGTGATCGCCCCGGCGATGCCGAGTGCTTTCTTCTCGTCGCTCGCCAGCGAGGATACGAGGAACGAGATGCCGCCGACGGCGAAGAAGAGCAAGAACGCCGACAGGTTCATCTGCAGGAACGCGCTCGTGTCCAGCGCGTACTCGTCACCCAGAAACCACGCGTTCCCCGCGAATCCGGCAATCGTCGTCACTCCCAAGATGATAACCAACCCCGTAACTAATACGACCGCTTGCGTGAACGCGATCTGCCCCCTTGTCGTCGGCGTCGATAACAGGTAAGCCATCGAACCTTGATCCACGAGCTTCGCCATAAGCTTCGTCGACAATTGAACGCATACGATAGAGAGGATCAGGACAAGAATGAGTCCGTAAAATTCGCCTGAGATGAACGCCTCCGCGCTGTCGAACCCGCTGAAGCCGAAAGCTCGGCCGAAGCCTTCCGGCATCGAGTCGACGATCGAATCGATGGCCGCCGCATTCTTCGCGATACCGGGGTAGAGCCAGAAGATAATCAGGAGGTAGAAGGCGGAACCGAACGCATAGTTCAGGAAGCCTCTCAGGTTAACCTTCATCATCTGCGCGTACAATGTCGTCTTCATGTTCTCGTCGCCTCTTTCCGGTCATAGTAGTTCATGAATACGTCCTCCAGGTTCTGGGTGAACGTGTCGATGTTGCGCACTTTACGCTTCGCCGTCTCCGCCGCGAACAGATCGTAATTGCCTTGAACGGCTACCCTTGCCCGGTTCCCTTCGATCGACTCGACCGGCAGTCCGGATTCCGCGAAAGCCCGCGCTTCGGCCGGCGTCTCGAACGTGACTTCGAACAGCTTCCGCTGCATCGACTGCAGCTCGTGAATGTCCTTGACGGCGACGATGCCGCCATCCTTGATGATGGCGGCCCGGTCGCACGTCCGTTCGATCTCCGGGAAGCTATGGGAGGACATGAGGAACGTCGTTCCCCGGGCTTTCTCCTCCAGCACGAGCTCGATGAACACTTTCTGCATAAGCGGGTCTAGGCCGGAGGTGGGCTCGTCAAGGATGATCAATTCGGGATCGTGCATGAATGCGGCGACAAGGCCGACTTTCTGTTTCATGCCTTTGGACATTTTGCGGATCGGCGTATTCACATCGAACTGCAGCCGCTCGATCAAACGATTGCGTTTTCCAGGTTCTTTCATTCCCCGCAGTTTCGCCATGAAATCTAGGAACGTCTTGCCCGTCATTCCGTCGAAAAAAGCGATTTCCCCAGGCAAATAGCCGACATAAGCTTGGACGTTTCCCTGCTCTCGCCACGTATTTAGTCCGTTCACCGTTACCGTTCCGCTATCCGGCTTCATGAAGCCCATGATGTGGCGGATCGTCGTCGACTTCCCGGCGCCGTTCGGACCGAGAAAGCCGAATACCTCGCCTTTACGCACCTCGAAGCTCACGTCGAATATCCCTTTTCCGCCGGAGAACTTTTTGGTCAACCGTTGGATCGTTAACATGGAGACCCCTCCTACCCACTCAAGATTTGAAATATCAACAATAAAATATTTCAAATCTTTTATATGCTATGATATACCTGTGCAAAAATGCCGTCAATAACGGAATTAAGGGTGAGCGGGAATGAACGGTTTCGAGAGGCGGACTAGCCAGATCAAAGATAAAATCCTGCATACGACGCTGCGGATGCTGCGGACGTCAGATCCTAAGCGTCTGCGGATCGCGGACGTAGCCAAGGAAGCCGGGGTGTCGCAGGTTACGATCTACAATTACTTCGGCAGCAAGGAAGCGCTCATTCGCGAGGCGTTCATCGCTTACTTCGATCAAGCCATTCGAGATTTCGAGACCTATTTAAACGAGGGTCATTCGCTGAGAGAGAAAATCGAACGCATTATCTATATGAAAACGACGTATAGCGATTACTCGCCGAGTTTAATTAAGCAATTGTTGCACGATGATATCGAATTGGCTCGTCACATCGAGGTGCTGTACCGAGAGGTTTCGGTTCCGCTGATGATCAGAATCATTCGAGAGGGGCAAGCCACCGGCGAAATTTCGCCGGACGTCTCCATCGAGAATGCGCTCGTCTTCATGCAGTTGTATATGAATCAGTATGAGTTATTGCTGGAGATGGCAGACAAGAGCGAGGATCGGGATACATTTTTCGGGAAGATGGCCGAGATGTTTTTCTACGGTTTATGCGGACGAAGATAAATAGTGAGACGGAGCGATGCGGATGACCGGGCCAGAGCTATGGACGGAGGAACAGAGGCGGATTGCCACCGAAGCGGAAGCGTGGGTGCGGGCCAAGCTCGACAAGGAAAGCAGCGGCCACGATTGGCGTCACATCGAGCGAGTCGTAAGCACGGCTCGTACGATCGCTCAGGCCGAGGGGGCGGATTCGTTCATCTGCGAACTGGCGGCTTTGCTGCACGATATGGCGGACGAGAAGCTGAACATTGATCCGATCGCCGCGGAGCAGGAATTGGCGCGTTGGCTCGCGAATTGCGGGATAAGCGAACATGAGGCCGAACACGTGATGGAGATTATCGCGACGATGTCGTTCAAAGGGGGTTCGAGGCCGCCGATGCGGACGAAGGAAGGACAAGCGGTGCAGGATGCCGATCGGCTCGATGCGATCGGCGCGGTCGGAATCTCGCGCGTATTCGCGTACTCCGGCGCCAAAGGTCGTCCGATCCATGATCCGGGCATCCTCCCGCGCGGCAACATGACGGAGGAGGAGTACCGCAATGGACGCGACACGGCGATCAATCATTTTTACGAGAAATTGCTCAAGCTTAAGGATCTGATGAATACGGCGACAGGCCAAGAGCTTGCCGCGGGACGGCATCGTTTCATGGAAGTATTCCTGGAACAATTCTATGCGGAGTGGGACGGTCGAAAGTGAAATGAACGGAATGACCAATCGAATTGGCGGAATGGTCCTTGCGGCGAGCCTCTTGCTCGTTGCGGGGTGCGATAACGACAATAACGCCGCGATTCCCGCGGCAGCGGAATCCGCGACTCCAACTTCGTCAGCCGCGGCTACCGAATCCGCCGAGCCGACCGGTATCGCGGAGACTTCCATGACGGAGCTCGAGGCGCTGGTCGAGAAGTACGGGGATTTAGGCCTGACGGACGTCCATAATCACGACGCGAGCGGCTTTCAATGGAACCGGACGGCGAAGTGGGAACGCAACCGCGTCGCGAGAGTCGTTCTATTCGGCGACGTGTCCGAGCCGAGCGCCGTACGCACGGACAAAGCCGCGTGGAGCGCCTACCGGAAAGATCCGGAGCGAATCGTGCCGTACTTCTCGGGCTTCGACCTTCACGACGAATCCAGCCTGGACGTCGTGCGGGACAACTTAGAGAAGGGTTACTTCGGGCTGGGCGAGATCGTCGCCGCTTCTACGAACTCGCCCGTCGCGTCGAAAGTCGCTTGGAAAGGGTTCGATCCGATGGACGGCTACCTTCCGCGAATTTACGAGCTGTGCGCGGAGTATAAGGCGCCGATCCTGCTGCACATCGATCCGCTCGCCGGAACGCCGCTAATCAAGCTGGAGGAAGCGCTCGACGCTTATCCGGATACGATCATCATTGTCGGACATATTAACGCCTACAATTCTCCGGATCTCGTCGAGGCGTTAATGAAGAAGCATCCGAATTTGTACGGGGATTTCTTCGCGGGCTTTACGGATCTAAACCCGGCGAGCGAATACGCTTTGTCGGATTATGTTCCGGTAATCAAGAAATTCTCGGACCGCTTCTTGCTCAGCACCGATTCCGGTTACGGTCTGCCCAGCGAAGAGGCCGCCATCGAGTCGATGTACCGGATGCTCGACTTACTCAGCGATGATCCGTCTGTAATGAAGCGGGTCGCCCGCGACAATTACGATGCGATCTTGCGAGCCCAGCCGGCGACGAAAACCCAGCTCGAAGCCATTAAGAAGCTTACTTTCCCAGAAGGCGGGCAGCCCGATCTGACCCACATGTCCAAGCTGGATGCGGGGACAATATTGATCGATGCGAAGGTAGATTTGTCCGAGAGCGCAGAGGGGTAACCCATAATCCATTCGAAAAGAGGAAAATGCCAATGTACGCTTCGATTCAGCTATTCGTCCAAGACTACGAGGAAGAGGCAACGGCTACTCAGAAGTTGCTCGATCGCTTGACCGATGCTTCCCTGAAACAAGAAGTCGCGACGGGTTACCGCACGCTCGGCCATCTGGCGTGGCACATCGCTTGCTCGGGCATGATGGTCGCGGCCGCCGGAGTAAAGTTCGAGCATCCGGACGAGCGGGGCGGGATTCCGTCTTCCGCCCAAGCGATCGCGGATGCGTACCGCAAGGCGGTGCCGGCGCTCGTAGAGGCAGTCAAGTCGCAATGGACGGACGCCGATCTTGCGGCCGTGCAGAACATATTCGGCCAGAACTGGTCGAACGGGACGACGCTCAATAAATTCATCAAGCACGAGGTGCATCATCGCGGTCAGTTGACGATCCTGATGCGCCAAGCGGGCTTGCAGGTAGCGGGCATATACGGCCCGGCGAAGGAAGAGTGGTCGGCGATCGGCATGGAAGCCCCGGCGCTGTAAGAGCACGAAAGCCCGCCCGATCGGGCAGGCTCTTCGTCTTTATTGACTGGATTCGCGGCTTATTGCGTTTGAATATTTGTATGGAGTACAGCTATTCAGGTAAGATACCAACGGTTAAGCTCGACAACTGCACGAATGGCATCCGGCTCGCGTCGAACCGTCGAAATCTTCTCTCCTAAACCCAAATAAATTACCCCTTAGCCAGCTCCTTGCGCACGATAGGCGCGACTTTCGTTCCGAGCAACTCGATCGTCCGAAGCAGATCGCCATGCGGCATCGTGCTGACGTCGGCGTGCAGGAAAAACCGCGTAATCCCGAGATTGCGCTGCAGCAGCACGATTTTCTCCGCGACGAATTCGGGATCGCCGACGTAGAGGGCGCCGCGCATGCTGCGCGCCGCATCGAACGCCGAACGGTCGTAGTGCGGCCAGCCGCGCTCGCGCCCGATGACGTTCATCATCGCTTGCTGATGCGGGAAGAACAGGTCAGCAGCCTGATCGACCGTATCCGAGAGGAAACCGTGGGAGTGCGTCGCGATCTGCAGCTTGTTCACGTCGTGTCCGGCGCGCGCTGCGGCCTGCTTATACAGATCGACGAGCGGAGCGAACCGTTCGGGCATACCCCCGATGACGGCGAATACGATCGGCAAGCCGAGCGTACCCGCGCGAACGGCGGATTCCGGATTTCCTCCGCTGGCGATCCAGACCGGAAGCGGGTTCTGTACGGCTCGCGGATAGACGCCGAGGTTATTGATCGCCGGACGCAAGCCGCCGCGCCAAGTCACCTTCTCCGAGGAGCGGATCTTCAGCAGCAGTTCGAGTTTTTCCTCGAACAATTCGTCGTAGTCGTCCAGGCTGTAGCCGAATAACGGGAAAGATTCGATGAACGAACCCCGTCCGGCCATCACCTCCGCCCGGCCGTTCGATAGCGCGTCTAGCGTCGCGAACGATTCGTAGACGCGAACCGGATCGTCGGACGACAGGACGGTAACGGCGGTGGATAATCGAATGCGATTCGTGACCGATGCCGCCGCCGCGAGCACGGTGACGGGCGACGTACCCGCGTAGTCGGCGCGGTGATGCTCGCCGATGCCGTAGACGTCCAGCCCGACCTGGTCGGCGAGCTTGATCTCCTCCACCGCTTGGCGCAGCCGCTCCGCATGGCTGACGGATTTCCCTACCGCTGCGTTCGGCGTCGCCTCCAGGAACGTGCTGATTCCTATTTCAAAAGCGTTTGCTTGTTCGGACATGTTCATTTCGCCCCTCTCGTTAGTAACTCTATTGTACCGCATTAACTATGAAAAATAAAGTTTCTTTAAAATAGTTAGTTAAACCGAACGATTATGTACACAAATGAAAGTAAATCAGATAAAATCAGCTTAAGCAAAAGCAACAGTTCTGCGTGATGACAACTAGGCGAGGGCGATGTGATGGCATGAGCGGGACGAAAGTTGTTTTGTATGGCTTGGCTTATTTTATTCCCATAATATTTTTCGTCTGCATGGCGGTCGACGTGCTCTTGCGCAATCCGAAAAGAACCGAGCATCGGCTCGTTAGCTTGGTCGCGATCTGCTTCCTGCTGATGTTCGCGACGGAATACGCCCGGCACCAGATGCCGATCGAGTACAGCGCGAGAATTTCGACGTACGTATACGCCAATGCGGGCATCTGCATCGCGGGGGTGGCGCTGCATTTCGCCGCCAAGGTTTCCGAATTGGACAAGCGGATGCCGCGATGGCTATATCCGTGGATATTCCATGTCCCTACGCTCGGGATCATCGCGAATCTCTTGACCAGCGGACATGCGATTGCATCCAGTCGGTTCTTCGAAGCCGGCGTGTGGTTCCCGCCGGAGTATAACACGGCGTACTACGTTTCCTATTCATTAAGCAATGCTGTTATCATTCTCTATTTGTTCATGCTCTATAGAGGCTGGAAGAAGGCGCAATCGAAGGAACGCAGGCAAATTTTCAAATTGCTGCTCATCGGCGGAAGCGTCACTTCCGCGTGGCTGATCTTGCTAGGGTATTTCAACTTCGGCGAATGGCTGCCGCCGAACTCGCAGAATTACGCGGGGATCATCTGGTGCTTCACGCTCCGGCTCGCCATGATCCGATTCGATTTCATGAATCATGAGTACAAACGTTATGAGCGAATGTTCGACATGAATCCTGCGGCGATCGTGCTGATCGATATGGACGGCCGCATCCGCGAAGCGAACCCAAGCGCGAGGCAACTGCTCGGAGGCATCGATACGGACCGCTTCTCCTTGTTTACTCTCCTTGACGACGGGCTAAAGACATCCGTGCAAGCCGGCCGGGAGATCAAAGATTTCGAGGCGACCATCGCCTGCGGAAGCGAGCTGCTCGAAGTGCTGATCGACGGGGATTACATGACGGTCGATAACGAGCTCCGCACGGTCCTTATCATTCGAGACGTAACGTTGCAGAAGCGGAACCAGAGGCAGATCGAATATATGGCGTACAACGACGCGCTCACGAAGCTGCCGAACAGAAGATGTTTCTACTATCGGCTGGATACGGTCATTCGCGAAGCGCAGCTGAACGGGTCGCGGCTAGCCCTCGTTATGATCGACCTCGATCATTTCAAATCCATCAATGATAAATATGGCCACGAGGCTGGAGACGTCGTTCTGCAGTATGCGGCGGCGGCGATCGAAGAGTCGGCGCGGGGCATCGGCAAGGCCGGCCGGCTCGGAGGAGACGAGTTCGTCATGTTCATCCGGAATGTCGCTTCGGATGACTACGTACAGGAGACGGTCGCCCAGCTCAGGAATCGATTGTCCGGCACGGTGATTCGGTACGGCGAGCATGCATTGACCGTGGAAGCCAGCATCGGAGTGAGCTACTTCCCCGATCAAGGGACCGACGTCGACACGTTAATGATGCAAGCGGACAAAGCGATGTACGCCGAGAAAAGATTAAGCCATCAATCGGCGTAGAGTTGCGCAGAATAAATCCCTTGTGAGTTCTCGCGGTTCCATGTAAAATGGTGGAAGATACAAGGCTGCGCGTAACTGGCGTAACATGGAGTACCATGGTGGAGCGCGCGGATATCGGCCGTACGCCTGGGCGAAGCACCCGATCGCAATGTTGCGGTCGGATGCTTCTTTTTGTTGTCGTCAGTATACGAGAAGGGTGCGGTGTACGGGATGAAAATCGCTTATGTGATGTTCGACGGAATGACGACTTTGGATATGGCAGGGGTTCACGAGGTGCTGCCATGGATGCTCGTGCTCGGCGCCAAGCCGGATTTGTCCTGGGATTTCTGCTCGAACAAGGATCAGATCGCGGACGATCGCGGGCTGAAGTTCAAGATCGACCATGTATGGCCCGACCTCTCGCGCTACGACATGGTATTCGTTACGGGCGGCATGCCTACAAGGCAGCTTAGGCATGACGCGGAGTTCGTCTCGTGGCTGAAGACCGCCCGGGAAGACGCGTATAAAGTTTCGGTGTGCACGGGATCGCTGTTGCTCGGCGCAGCCGGTTTCCTGCAAGGGAAGCGAGCGACGACCAATCCGTCGGCGTACGACCTGCTGGCGCCTTATTGCGCGGAAGTCGTTCGGGCGCGCTGCGTAACCGACGGCAACGTATTCACCGGGGGAGCCGCATCGACTTCTGTCGAGGTTGGACTTCGGCTTGTGGAAGAACTGACGGACGCGGCGTTCGCCAGGCAGGTCGGACAGAAAATCGATTGTCCGTACGGGGCTCCGAAATTGTAATGTCCCGAGGGTTGGGCGATAATGGTAGAGAAAACGGCTATTATCTTCTATCGGAGGTGCAAGTGCAATGAGAGCGCTTTTTATCGGAGGAACGGGGATTATCAGCAGTGCCATTACGGAACAACTGGCTCGGCAAGGCTGCGAGCTTTACTTGCTGAACCGCGGCAATCGGAACGATAAGCTGCCTGCGGGCGTGCGCGTCATTCAAGCGGACATTAACGACGAGGAACGCGTGGCGAAGCTGATCGAGTCGATGTCGTTCGACGTCGTCGCCGATTTCATCGCGTTCGTGCCTTCCCAATTGGAGCGGGACTACCGCCTGTTCAAAGGGAAAACGAAGCAGTTCGTCTTCATCAGCTCCGCATCCGCCTATCAGAAGCCGTTGTCGGACTACCGCGTGACGGAGAGCACGCCGCTTGCGAATCCTTACTGGGAATACTCGCGCAACAAGATCGCCTGCGAGGAATACCTCCTTCGACTATACCGGGAAGAAGGCTTCCCGATCACGATCGTCCGGCCGAGCCACACGTACGACGAGCGCTCGATTCCGCTTGGCGTGCACGGACGCAAGGGCAGCTGGCAAGTCGCGAAGCGGATGCTGGCCGGCAAGCCGGTCATCATTCACGGAGACGGGACGTCGCTCTGGACGATGACGCACAACAGCGATTTCGCCAAAGGCTTCATCGGGCTGATGGGCAACATTCACGCGCTCGGCGAATCGGTGCAGATTACGTCGGACGAGACGTTGACGTGGAACCAGATCTATGCGATCATCGCCGATGCGCTCGGCGTGCAGCTTAACGCCGTCCACGTATCTTCGGAGTTTCTGGCGGCATGCAGCACGGAGGATTATCGCGGCGGACTGATCGGGGATAAAGCGAATTCGGTCGTCTTCGACAATTCGAAGCTGAAGCGGCTCGTGCCCGAATTCGTCGCGACGACGCGGTTCGATCAGGGGATAAAGAAGACGGTGGCGCATCTATTGGCCCATCCGGAGCTGCAGCAGGAAGATCCGGAATTCGACGCTTGGTGCGATAAAGTGATCGGAGCGTTGGAGTCGGCGGCCAAGGCGGTACGAGGGTAACATAGCCGCAAGAGCCGATAACGTTCCTTCCGCAGCATCAAGATCGGCAGCCGGGACTGGAATATCTCATGAATCCGACGTCGATATCGGATAACCCCGCTTACCGCGGGAGCGGCATCGGCCGCGCGGCAAGAGGTGCCGTTAACCCTCTCGCTCCCACTGTCCGCGTCTCAATAGCGGCAAGAGGTGCCGCTAATCTTCTCGCTCCCGCTGTCGCGTCTCATTAGCGGTAAGAGGTGCCGCTAATCCTCTTGCTCCCGCTGTCCGCGTCTCAATAGCGGCAAGAGGTGCCGCTAATCCACTCGCTCCCGCTGTCGCGTCTCAATAGCGGCAAGAGGTGCCGCTAAACCCCTCGCTCCCGCTGTCCGCGTCTCAATAGCGGCAAGAGGTGCCGCTAATCTTCTCGCTCCCGCTGTCGCGCCTCAATAGCGGCAAGAGGTGCCGCTAATCCTCCTGCTCCCGCTGTTGCGTCTCAATAGCGGCAAGAGGTGCCGCTAATCCTCTTGCTCCCGCTGTTGCGTCTCAATAGCGGCAAGAGGTGCCGCTAATCCTCTTGCTCCCGCTGTCCGCGTCTCAATAGCGGCAAGAGGTGCCGCTAATTCTCTCGCTCCCGCTGTCGCGCCTCAATAGCGGCAAGAGGTGCCGTTAAACCTCTCGCTCTCGCTGTCCGCGCCTCAATAGCGGCAAGAGATGCCGCTAAACCCCTCGCTCCCGCTGTCGCGTCTCATTAGCGGCAAGAGGTGCCGCTAACCCCCTCGCTCCCGCTGTCGCGTCTCATTAGCGGCAAGAGGTGCCGCTAATGAGACGCGACAAGACTATTCTTAACTTTCTCCATGGCGGATGTTGACAACAACCCCTTCGACCCATTATTATCATTATTAAGAATGATAATAATGAAGTGATAACAATAGAAGGGAGTACGACCGAAGTGAACAAGTCGAAGGCTGACCTGATTCTGCATCCGATTCGCATGAGAATCATCCAATCGCTGTTTCCGGAAGGCAATCGCACGGCGCAGCAGCTCGTGGAGCGTCTCTCGAACGTTCCTCAGGCGACGTTGTATCGCCATCTGAACACCTTGCTGAAAGCCGGGTTGATACAAGTCGTCGAAGAACGGAAGATTCGGGGAACGACCGAGAAAATATACGGGCTGACGAAGAACGCGCACGATCTTACGCCGGATGACGTGACGGAGAAGTCTTCGGACCAGCACATGGAATTGTTCATGAAGTTCGTGGCTTCGATGATCGGAACTTACGGCCAGTATGTGGGGCAACCCAAGTACGATCTGTTCCGAGACGGAATCAGCTTCCGGCAGGTGCAGCTCTACTTGGACGACGAGGAATACTTGGGCTTGCTGCAAGAAATGAGGGCGCAAATGGGCAAACATTCGAATAACGAGCCCCGTGAAGGAAGAAGACTTCGCAATATATGGACAGTAATCGTACCGGAGGTAATGAACGAACATGACAACAGGGACAATAAGAGCGAATGACGAGTTATGGAACAAAGCGGTGAAGCGCGGACTGATCTGCTTGCCTCTCTATATATTGGTCCCAGCATTATTCTGGCTAGGCTTCGAGCAGGCCGGTTACGGGATGGATTGGAAAGGGTTCGGTCTAGGGGCGCTGGGTTGGTTCATCGCATTGGCGCTGCGGGGGCCGATCGGCGCGGCGAGCATGAAGCTGTCGCAGAATGCGGCCAAGAACCTCATGATCGCGAGCTCGGGAGTGCTGGAGGAGTCGGCTCGGCTCATCTTGATCGCCGTGACTTCCGCGACGTCGTCTTGGGCGCTCTCCGTCGGACAAGGCTGGGCGGCGATCGAGGTGCTGTACACGATGATCACTGTCGTGGCCATCGCCTCTCTGGCGAAGAAGACCGATGAGAAGTCGCTGCAAGCGAAGCGTATGCTTGAAGCCCAGGGCACCGTTCAGGCGAGTCCGCTATGGGGCATCCTGGAGCGGATATGGGCATCCGCCTTTCATATCGGAAGCACGCTGGTCGTCGCGAGATATCCATGGGCGGTCGTCGCGCTCATTCCGATCCATAGCGGGCTCAATTGGTTCGGCGTGAAGCTGGCGGCGCGCGCCGTGTGGCAATCCAGCGTGTTCATCGCGTGCCTCGGAGCCTGCATGCTTGCGATAGGTCTAGCACAGTAACTATTCAGAAAAACGTATGGGGGAATCTTCGATGAAATGGCAAGACGTCAACTGGGAGCTGTTCGCCCCGCTTATCGCCATCCAGGTTGTATTGCTCATTATCGCATTGATCGATCTGGGGAGACGGGACAAAGACGCCGTTCGAGGATCGAAGCTGCTATGGGTGTTCGTCGTCGTTCTGGTCAATCTGATCGGGCCGGTCCTTTACTTCACCGTCGGAAGGAAGAATGAATCTTGAGTCTGCTCGAGGTAACGGGATTAGTCAAGAAATTCGGAGTCCAGACCGCCGTCGACGGATTGAACTTCGAGATTACGCCGGGAAGGTGCCTGGCCTTGCTCGGTCCGAACGGCGCTGGAAAAACAACGACGCTGCGCATGCTGTCCGGGCTGCTCGAACCGACTTCGGGCACGATACGGTTCACAGGCGGCTCGGAGAAGGACATACGGGGCATAATCGGTTATTTGCCGCAGTATCCCGCGTTCTTCAATTGGATGAGCGGCCGGGAGTTTCTGTCTTTCGCGGCGAAGCTGGCAGGTTTGTCCGGCAAAGAAGCCGCCGCGCGAACGGAGGAAGTGCTTGAGAGAGTCGGGCTGAAGGAATCCGCGAAGCGTAGAATCGGCGGATACTCCGGCGGCATGAAGCAGCGGCTAGGCTTGGCTCAAGCCGTCATTCACCGTCCGAAGCTGCTTATTCTCGACGAGCCGGTATCCGCGCTCGATCCGCAAGGCCGGCGCGAAGTGCTGGAGCTGATGCGGGAGATGAAGCGCGAGACGACGATTCTCTTCTCAACGCACGTGCTGCATGACGTGGAGGAGATCAGCGAAGAGGCCATCATCATGGACAAAGGTCGGATTATCGTGCAAGGAGATCTGCAGAAGCTCCTATACGACCACGAGCAGCCGCTTATTCGCGTGAAAGCCCGCAATCTGCCTATCGAATGGGTGCGGGGCTTGCGCAAGGAACCGTTCGTTCGCGAGCTTAACGAGACTTCGGACGGTTTCACGGTGCTGGTGACGGACGTATCGCTCGCGAGAAGCTCGTTGCTGCGTTCGATTGCCGACCTGGAGATCGAGGTCGAGAGCTTCGAGATCGGGGCGACATCGTTGGAGGATTTATTCTTGAGGGCGGTGAGCGCCGGATGAGCGCATGGTTGCTGCTGTTTCGCAAAGAAATGCTGGAGAGCGCCCGGAACTTCAAGTGGATCTGGATTCCGCTCGTCTTCCTGGCGCTCGGCATAACGAATCCGATCACGACCTATTTCATGCCGGAAATCCTGCAGGCGGGAGGAGTTGCGGCCGAGGCGGCCAAGCTCATTCCGACGCCGACCTCCGAAGAAATCATCGTCAAATCGCTGTCCCAATACGGAACGCTAGGTATGCTCGTGTTCGCGCTCTCCTTCATGGGGATCGTCGCGGGCGAGCGACAGTCCGGCTCGGCCATCATGGTTCTCGTCAAGCCGGTGTCTTACGGCCATTACATCACTTCGAAATGGGCGGCGATGACCTGCATTACGCTTGCGGCCGTAACGTTAGGCCAGCTGGGCACCGGTTACTACATGAACGTCTTGTTCGACGACAACGTCTATTCGGAGGCGCTGGTCAGCGGATTGGTCTACGCGCTTTGGCTGATTCTCCTCAATTCGATTACGCTGCTGCTCAGCTGCTTGATGAAGGCTCCGGCAGGCATCGCGTTCGTCTCCGTAGCGTTCGCGGCGCTTCTCTCGCTCGTTACCCAACTGCTAGGCGACGCCATGCGCTGGAGTCCGAGCCGATTGACCGCCGAGGCCGGCAGACTCGTAGAAGATAGCGGAGCCGGCGATGATCTATGGCTGCTCGTCTTGATTACGGCGGCGCTTATTGCCATCCTCCTGACGCTCGCGACAGCAGCTTCAAGACGCATGCTGCGCTGACGAACGACCGAACGACCGAACGGCCGAACGCTAATAAAATTCGAATCCGCCGCCGGTTTCCTTGGCCCGATACATGGCGATATCCGCGAGCTTCACGAGCTGCAGCGGCTCCCGCGTCTGTTCGGGAAACCGGCTGATTCCAATGCTGCAAGACACGTTTACGGTGAGACTCATCAAGGAATAGGGTTCGCTGATGGAAGCAACAAGCCGCTGCGCGTACTCTGCCACCTGATCTTGCCGCGCTCCGGCGATCAGCGCGATGAATTCGTCGCCTCCGTGCCTGAATATCGCCTTTGTATGGCGGTCGTCAAGCAGGGAGACATGGCGAACCGGAAGAACATGACGGCCGAGCTCAGCGACAATGCGTTCCGTGATCTGAACGAGCAGAGCGTCGCCGATATCATGGCCGAACGTGTCGTTCACCTGCTTAAAGCCGTTAATATCGATGAACAATAACGAGAATGGCGCGGTTTCTTTCGTTTCCGAGTTCAAGATGTCATAGAAGAATCGCCGGTTATAGAGCCGCGTTAACGCATCGCTATTGGCATAATAAGCGAGCTGAAGCTCTTTCTCCTTGCGCAGCTCGATTTCCGAGGATAGCCGATGAACCAGCGACCGCGATTCTTCGATCAACAGAGAGCCTTTGAGCGCCGTGCTGACCTGAATGCCGAGCGTTAGTATAATATCCCCCGGACATTGCCCGGTTTCCATCCAAGAAACCCCGAATTGATCCTCGCCCACGTGCAGCAGCATGACCATAAGCGCAAAACGCCGGTTCCGAATCCTCTTGAACGTGGCATAGATATCGCGAATGCTCCCGTCTAATCCGAACTCCCGCATACGATTCCCGTGGTCGTGATAGGCGAAAATCGCCGAGCAGGAATCGAAGCTATGTTCTTTATCGTTATAGGTAATAAGATAGTTCGTCGGAATTTGAATCCAGCTCATATAGCTTTCCAGCGTATTCAGAATGCTGGGAACCGAATAGGCCGATAGCAACGATTTGCCAAGAAAATCAAGGATACCCCGCTTTTTCGCCTGATCGATGTGCAATTGGATGTTGTCGTAATTGTCGCGGTCCTTCGTCATGTAACGCGCGGCGAACAGCAGCTCCTCCGCCCGGAGAATCATCGCTTCGTCGTCGGACGTATAACGAATCGTCTGTTCCCGGAACTCGTCGATCATCTCGGCAAGACCGGCGGCGGGAATCGGATCGGACAAATATAAAATTTGTTTCTGCAGCGAATCCAAGAAACGGCCGGAACGAACGCCTCTCACGTCGCCCAAGAACAATTCGGCTAATCCGGCGTAGTCGATCGGGATCAAGGGGAACAAGTTCCTCAACGTATCGCCGACGGTCAGCGCGGCATCTTCCAGACTCAAAATCCTGGAGAAGCTTGCGGGCCTGTCCAACCGCATCGGTTTGACGTTGTTGACGGTGCAGCCGCAAGAATCCCGATACAGAATCGCCCCCGGCACGTCCGTAATGAACGGGCATTCTCCCGATCGAATGAGCTGCACGATCGTCTCTAACCCCGCGCTGCCGAGTTCCTTGAACGGGAAATGAATCGTCGTCAGCGAAGGCTTGGAGAACGTAAGGGAAGGCTCGTTCTCATAGCAAACAAGCGCGATGTCCTCCGGGATGCGCAAGCCGCGCTCCAGGATCGCATCGCGCATATGCCGTCCGTCAAGCGCGGTCATGACAAGAACGGCGTCAACGGCGACTTGCCGGTCATCTAGCAATAGGGAGAGCACTTTCTTCATTCGCGTGTCGATACTCCAGCTCTTCATGGCATCATACTGAACGATTCGCCGTTCGTCCAAGAAACCGTATTCTTCCAGTACCATTCTGTAGCTGTCCACGCGGGTATCGTTATTCCAAGGCGCGATGAAGGCGATCTCGCGGCGATCATGTTCGTTAATCAGATGGCGGGTAATCTTCTCTACGTAGACACCGCCGTTCATAATGACGCTGGGGATGCTCTCGAAATCTTTGCCGATGCTCAAGAACGGAACATGATGAAGGCGCTGGCTGAGCTCGGCAAGATGCTCGGGACGGCATCTTGTGGACCAACCGATGAACAGCACGCCGTCGACATCGAATTGTTCCGTCAATTGCTCCAGCTTGAGCTGCATGGATGTCAAGTCGCCAAGCTCGCTCGCCGGCGACAAGACGTCTTCATTCTCGAGGTGCGTGAAGTAGAGGAGGTTTGCGTCGCAGCGCTCCGCCGCTTCCACGGCTCCGGCCAACATGAGGGACTCGGATTCAAGATTCGCGTTCTCCGATAGGAACGCGATCGTGGGTCTTCGGTCTGCTAGTTCGTGTGGAGTTGTGAACATGGGATGCACCTCTGATACGAGCATCAATCTTATACAAATTATACCATGCCGGTAGGTGCCTGAGAACAGAAACGGAGCGCGGCGACGAGCGAACTAGGGTGAAGTTGCCGCGCGACGGGCAGACGATATGTATGCGCATTCTTGCATCCATTGTTAACGAATACGACGGAAAAGGACGAAAAACCGAGTTTTACAGATTCGCGGGAGAGGAATATGATCTATCCATCAACTGAATAGACGAACTGCGCTGAGTCCTTGTTATTCGAGGAACGGGGGAACCAATCGCGACAGGCTTCCGCTTGCCGCACGGGGTGAATCGATGACGCGTCTTCGGCCGTTATCGTAGGGCGACTCTATACGCCCGAATCCGTCAGCTAACCTCGTAAGCGTCTTAGAGGATATCGCTTCGGCTTAGTGAAGGCTGCAGGGAATATTCCCTCTGCGGTCTTTTTCTGTTGCGTTCTATAAGGCACGTATCACATGACTTGGCGGTGCAAGATATGTATTCCATGAAAAGACTATTGATCGGACGGCCGTTGAAGTCGAACGAACTCGGGGAACAGAAGCTTACCAAGAAGAAAGCCCTCGCGATCTTGTCTTCGGACGCTTTATCGTCGGTAGCCTACGGTCCCGAACAGATCCTGCTCGTCCTATTCGCGATCGGGGCGGCTGCCATGTGGTATTCGATGCCGATCGCGATCGGCGTATTGGTCTTATTGCTCGCCTTGATTCTATCTTATCGGCAAGTGATCTTCGCTTATCCCCAAGGAGGCGGCGCGTACGTCGTCTCGAAGGAGAACCTGGGGCTGTCCGCAGGGCTCGTATCGGGCGGCTCGCTGCTCGTCGATTATATTCTGACGGTAGCCGTCAGCGTATCGGCAGGCACGGACGCAATCACGTCGGCGTTCCCTAGTCTTCACTCCTATACGGTCGTCATTGCGGTCGCTTTCGTCCTGTTCATTACGATTCTCAACTTGCGCGGCGTAACGGAGTCGGCCTCTATCCTGGCGTATCCCGTGTACTTATTCGTTCTCGCCCTGTTCGTCTTGATCGGGGCCGGGATTTACCAGGTCGCGGCCGGCGACATCTCGCCCGACTTGCGCGCATCGGTCGGAACCCCGGTGGCGGGCGTTACCTTGTTCGTTCTACTGAAGGCTTTCGCTTCCGGCAGCTCGGCGCTGACGGGAGTCGAGGCCATCTCGAACGCGATCCCGAACTTCAAAGCGCCGGCGCCGAATAACGCGGCCAAGACTTTAATCGCGATGGGCGTTCTGCTCGCCGTTCTATTCGCGGGAATCGTTACGCTGGCTTATTACTACGGCGTTTCGCCCAAGCACGACGTCACGGTCATCTCGCAAATCGCGGAGCAAACGTTCGGTCGCCATTTCATGTATTTCTTCATCCAAGGGACGACGGCGCTCATCCTGATTCTCGCGGCGAACACCGGCTATTCCGCGTTTCCGCTGCTCGCCGTCAACTTGGCCAAAGACAAGTTCATTCCGCGCATGTTCACGGCTCGCGGCGACCGGCTCGGCTACTCGAACGGCATTATTTTTCTGGGCGTATTCTCGATTCTGCTCATTGTCGCTTTCGAAGGCCAGACGGAACAGCTCATACCGCTGTACGCCGTCGGCGTATTCATTCCGTTCACGCTTGCGCAGACGGGCATGATCGTGAAGTGGGTGCGCCAGAAACCGAAGGGTTGGGGGCCGAAGCTCGTTATCAATACGATCGGCGCGATCATCTGCTTCACCGTCACGATGATGTTCTTCGTCACGAAGTTCTCTCGCGTCTGGCCGGTACTTGTATTTTTGCCGATAATCATCTATATTTTCCAACGAATCAAAAAACATTACGAAGCCGTGGGCGACCAATTAAGGTTAGCCACTTGCGAGCCCGTCATGCCGATCGAGGGCAACGTCATCATCGTTCCGGTATCCGGAATCACGCACGTCGTGGAGCATTCGCTCCATTACGCGCAATCGCTCGCCGCGGATCAGATTATCGCCGTGTACATCCCGTTCGAGCGGGAGGAAGAGACGGCGTTCGAGGACGAATGGAGCAAGTGGCGCCCCGATATCCGGCTCGTGACGATCCACTCCCATTACCGGAGCGTCATTCACCCGCTGAGCAAGTTCATCGACACGGTACAGCGCAAGGCCAGCGAATCGAACTACCAGGTTACGGTCATTATCCCTCAATTCATTCCGAAGAAGGGCTGGCATAACGTGCTCCATAACCAGACCAGCTTCATGATCCGCGCGCACTTGCTCCATCGCAAGGACGTCATCGTAACGACGGTGCCTTATCATTTAAAAAAATAACGAAGGATGAAGCCGAATGAGCGAACTGCTGAAGGAACTGTTGGCGCAAGAAGAGGAATTGCAATTCGAAGCTTTCGGGAACGAGGACGCGTTGCGGTTAGGCAACCTCATCATCGAACTGGCCAAGGCGAACGGCAAGGGTATCGCCGTGCACATCGAGAACGACAAGCATCCGCTATACACGCATTATATGGCGGGAACGAACGAGGGCAATATTTATTGGATCAACGCGAAGAAGAACGTCGTGAAGCGATTCGGGCATAGTTCGTTCTACGTCGGCGAGTCGTACAAGGCGAAGGGGACGACGTTCAAGGAGTCCTCGGGCTTATCTTTGGACGAGTACCAAGGCGAAGGCGGCTGCGTGCCGATTACCGTGAGGGGCCAAGGGATCGTCGCCACGGTAACCGTCACCGGATTGTCCGGAGAAGAGGATCATTGGTATGCGGTAGAGGGCATTAGAAGAGTGTTGGGGAAGTAGCGGAAGCCGGCATGCGTGCGCGAGACTGCGCTATAACCGCACGCGCGGCTTTTATACGCTTTAGCATTGTGTAACCGCTTACCTTTGTTTTATGCTCATATCAGAATGATGGAGACGACAACGAGGAGGAGCGGGCGGTGGATTACGATATTATCGTAGTTGGTGCGGGATTGGCCGGACTCGTCGCGACGGCGGAAGCAGCGGATGCGGGGCGCAAGGTGCTGCTGCTCGATCAAGAGCCGGAGGCGTCGTTCGGCGGGCAAGCATGGTGGTCGTTCGGGGGATTGTTCCTCGTCGACTCGCCCGAGCAGCGCCGAATGGGCATTCATGATAGCTACGAGCTGGCGCTGCAGGATTGGATGGGCTCGGCGGGTTTCGACCGAGAAGCGGATGAAGATTATTGGGGACGCCAATGGGCGGAAGCTTACGTGAAGTTCGCGGCGGGCGAGAAAAGAGAGTGGCTGCGCCGGATGGGCGTGCGCTTCTTTCCGGTCGTCGGTTGGGCGGAGCGCGGCGGGCATCTGGCCGAGGGGCATGGCAATTCCGTGCCGAGGTTCCATATCGTATGGGGTACGGGACCGGGAATCGTAGCGCCTTTCGAGCGCCGCGTCCGCGAGCATATGAAGAGCGGGCTCGTCGACTATAAGCCGCGCCATCGGGTGGATCGGTTGCTTACCCAAGACGGGGCCGTCCGCGGCGCGAGCGGAGCCGTGCTCGTACCGAGTTCCGCCGCCCGAGGGGAAGCTAGCTCCAGGGAGGTTGCAGGAGAGTTCACGTACGCGGCGCGCGCCGCCATCGTAACGAGCGGAGGCATCGGCGGGAACCAAGAACTCATTCGGAACAATTGGCCGAGTCGGCTCGGAGAGCCGCCTTCCCGCATGCTGTCCGGAGTTCCGGACCACGTGGACGGACGGATGCTGGCCATTACCGAGGAAGCTGGCGGCCGCATCGTGAACCGCGATCGGATGTGGCATTACGCCGAGGGCTTGAAGAACTGGGCTCCGATCTGGTCCAATCACGGCATTCGCATCCTCCCGGGCCCATCATCGTTATGGCTGGATGCGCGCGGGCGGCGGTTTCCGGTGCCGGCCTTGCCGGGGTTCGACACGTTAGGTACGCTCGAGGCGATTCAGAAGACGGGCTACCCATACTCGTGGTTCATTCTTACGCAGAAGATTATCGAGAAGGAATTCGCGCTCTCCGGGTCCGAACAGAATCCGGATCTGACCGGCAAGAGCATCCGCTTGCTGCTGAAGCGGATTCTATCCGGCGCGCCGGGTCCGGTGCAGGCGTTCATGGACAAGGGTGAAGACTTCGTCATCGCGAGCAACTTGCCCGACCTTGTCGCGGGCATGAACAAGCTGACGGGCGACAACCTGCTCGATCTGGAGACGATCGAGAGACAGATCAAAGCGCGTGACCGGCAGATCGACAATAAATTCGCGAAGGACTTGCAGATCACGGCAATCCGCGGCGCGCGCCACTATCGCGGCGATAAGCTCATACGCGTCGCGAAGCCTCATCGGATGCTCGATCCGAAGAACGGGCCGCTCATCGCGGTGCGGCTTAACCTCGTCAGCCGCAAAACGCTCGGAGGATTGCAGACGAACTTGTCCGGCCGAGTGTTGAATGCCGAGGGCAAGGAAGTGCCGGGCTTGTACGCGGCCGGCGAAGTCGCTGGATTCGGCGGCGGAGGCGTGCACGGCTACCGCGCGCTCGAAGGCACGTTTCTCGGCGGCTGCTTGTTCAGCGGCCGCGTGGCCGGACGCGCCGCGGCAGCGGACTTGTCGCAGCTGTAAATAAAACCCTATCAATAAAGCTTGCTATTAGGTTTGCGTTCGTGTTAAGATGCTTCTTGTGTCTGCGACACTTGATCGTGTGGAGCCGTGGTGTAGTGGCCTAACATGCCTGCCTGTCACGCAGGAGACCGCGGGTTCGAATCCCGTCGGCTCCGCCATCAACCTTATCTATAGTGAATTCGCATAAGCATGGAGCAGAGCTTGAGGGCTGCTCTTTTTTGTATATTCCCTCTACTTCTCTCTTCGAAGGAGGAGCGCGTGATGATGATTCGCAGAGGACGCTTCGCCCCGACGCCATCGGGTTTGCTGCATATCGGCAACGCCTTCGCCGCCGTCGCTTCATGGCTGCAGATGCGCCAGGCGAACGGACAATTCGCGCTGCGCGTCGAGGACATCGACACCGCCCGCTCGCGCGCGGATTTGGCGCAGAAGCAGCTCGACGACTTGCGGTGGCTTGGCATCGACTGGGACGAAGGACCGGACGTCGGAGGTCGGCATGCGCCTTACGTGCAGAGCGAGCGAATGACGCTTTACGAGGCGGCGCTCGAGCGTCTGGAGCAAGCCGACATGCTGTATCCGTGCTACTGCAGCCGGAGCGAGCTCGCCAGAATCGCCAGCGCGCCGCACGGTCTGGCCTCCGAAGGCGGGGCGTACCCGGGCCTTTGCCGCCATCTATCCGAGGAGGAGCGCCAAGCGAAGGGGGCGCATAAGACGCCGGCCCTGCGCTTTAAGATGGCGGGTCAACCCGTCACGTTCCGCGATGGCTGGGCGGGCGAGGTGACGTTCGCGGGCGAAGCGGTTAGCGATTTCGTCGTGAAACGGGCGGACGGCATGTTCAGCTACCAGCTAGCCGTGACGGTCGACGACGCCGCGATGGGCATCACCGACGTACTCCGCGGCGCCGATCTGCTTGATTCGACGCCGCGGCAGCTTGCGCTTTACGAGGCGCTAGGGCTGACGGCGCCGAGCTTCGCCCACGTGCCGCTGATCTTGGGGGCTAACGGCGAACGGCTGTCCAAGCGCGATCGTTCGATCACGCTGGCCAGCCTGCGCGATGCCGGCGTAGCGCCCGAAAGGCTGATCGGCGTGATGGGCTTCGCGGCGGGCTGGATCGATCGGCCGGAACCGGTATCCGTTCGCGAGCTCATTCCGTCCTTCCGCGCGGTTCGACAGCGAGAAGGCGAGCCGCAGGGGCGGCTCGCCTTAAGCGATTCGTTATGGCGCATGCTGACCTGACGCGACGGAATGTTAGAAGATCGGTTTACCCATTTTCCCGGCTTGGAAGTCCGCGTACGCTTGGATGACTTCTTCGCGCGTGTTCATGACGAACGGTCCGTATTGGAACACCGGCTCGCCGAGCGGTTCCCCGCTCAATACGAGCACGAGCGTATCGTCCGTCAGGCCTTCGATGCGAATATCGCCGGCAGCGTTGCCGAAGAGGACGAACTCGCCTTCGGCCGCCGTTTGCGACTCGTTCACGCGAGCGTTGCCCCGCAGCACGATCGCAGCGGAGTTATACGCGGCCGGAAGCTCGAACTGCGCGACTCCGTTAGCTCTGAACGCAATGTCGAACAGATGGATCGGCGTGAACGTCTTCGCCGGCCCGCGGATACCGTTGTAATCTCCGGCGATAATCCGCACCTCGCCTCCGCCGTTCGGCAATGCCGCGCGCCCCATGTTTTCTTTCAGCAGTTCTTGATATCTCGGCGGGTGCATTTTATGCTCGCGAGGCAAGTTCACCCAAAGCTGAACGAAGTGGAACGTGCCTCCTCGTTTAGCAAACTCCCGTTCATGATATTCCTTGTGCAGCAGCCCCGAACCGGCCGTCATCCACTGCACGTCGCCCGGCCCGATTATGCCGTGATTGCCGTAGTTGTCGTGATGCTCCACGAATCCTTCGTACGCGATGGACACCGTCTCGAAGCCCCGGTGCGGATGCGCGCCGACGCCTTTAGGGGCGGCGCTTGGCCCGAAATCGTATGGCGCGTTGTAGTCCAGCAGGAGGAACGGGCTGAACCGTTCTCCGAAGTCGTGCCCGGACGGAAAAAAGTTCGATACGCGAAATCCGTCGCCGACCATATGGAACGGCGCTCCTGTGTATGTGCCTTCTATAGCGCGATAGCTCATGATTCATTTCTCCTTTGTAATAGGATTTGTTTATCGCAAATATCTTTATTTTGAATATCTTAAATTAAAGATAACATGGAACGTCCTATCCGTCAACTAGAATACGACTTCCCGGATAATGGCGGGTTTGCGGGAATCGGCATCGGGGTGCTATTCTTAATAGACTAGCAGACACCGAGATAGAAACCGTCAAATCTACATTCGCATCGCGCATGCAAGGAGGCAACACCTATGTCTATCGTTCCAAGTATTCTAGAGTTCAACAAACAATTCGTCGCGGACAAAAAATACGAGAAGTATTTGACCAACAAGTTTCCCGAAAAGAAGGTCGCGGTGCTCACGTGCATGGATACGCGGCTGGTCCAGTTGCTGCCCAAAGCGCTCGGCTTCAAGAACGGCGACGCGAAATTCATTAAGAACGCCGGCGCGATTCTGACCCAGCCTTTCGGGAGCGCCATGCGAAGCATTCTCGTCGCGGTGCACGAGTTAGGCGCGCGCGAGATGCTCGTCATCGGGCACAGGGGCTGCGGCATGACGAACATCGATTCCGGCAGAATCGTGGATAAGATGATCGAGCACGGCATTGATCCGGTATCGATCGAGACGCTGGAGAACGCGGGAATACGCATGGATAAATTTTTCCGCGGCTTCAGCAAACCGGAAGAAGGCGTCATGGCCAGCGTACGCATGATACGCAGGCACCCGCTTTTCCCTGAGAGCGTCCCTGTTCACGGCTTCATCATCGATCCGGAGACGGGCGAGATCGAAGTCATCGCGCTCGACTATAAAGAATAGAATAAGAGGCGCTCTCCCGGTTGATTCGGAGGCGCCTCTTCGTTTTATTGTCGGTTAAACGACGTATGGGAGCGAACGCGTTAATCATCCAGATACTGGTGACTTGGGCCGTCAAAGAGATTATACTAGGAGTTACGACGCCACATACAAAGGTGGATAAAGATGATCGAACTATCCGTAATCGCGCCCATTTACAATGAAGAAGAGAGCCTTGACGCCCTCTACGAAGCTGTGACAGCCGCCTTACAAGGAAAGATCGAGCATTACGAAATCATCCTCGTGAACGACGGGAGCGTTGACCGGAGCGGTCCGATGCTTGACGAATTGGCAAGCAAGGACTCTCGCGTTCGCGTGCTGCATTTTGCGGCGAACTGCGGTCAGACGGCTGCCGTATGGGCGGGCATGCGATCGGCAACCGGACGGTATATCGCTTTGATCGACGCGGATTTGCAGACGGACCCGAACGATATTTTTACGCTGATGCCGTACATGTCGGAATACGACTTCGCCAACGGAATGCGCGTTACGCGCCGGGATTCGCTCGTGAAGAAAGTATCTTCCCGGGTCGGCAACGGCGTCCGCAACTGGCTGACGGGAGATACGATCTACGATACGGGCTGCCCGATGAAGCTGTTCAAGCTGGAGGTCGGCCAGAGCTTTTACCTATTCAACGGAATGCACCGGTTTCTCCCGACGCTCGCCAAGATGAACGGGTTCAAAGTGATCGAGGTGCCCGTCAACCATAGGGAGCGCCGCTACGGCGTATCCAAATACGGCGTGCTTAACCGAGCGTTCGTCGGGCTGATGGACGCGATCGTCGTGCGGTGGCTCAAGAAGAGGACGATCAAGTACGAAATTACCAATCATGAACGAAAATCCCCAGCGTAGGGAATCCATCATCGGGGAGGCCGCTATGAATACTTACGAGATCTTATGGGTGTCGTTCGGAATGCTTGGACAGATTCTGTTCTCCTTGCGTTTCATCGTGCAGTGGTTGGCCAGCGAGAAGGCGCATAAGACCGTTATTCCCCATTCGTTCTGGATTCTGAGCATCGCGGGCTCCGTCATTCTGTCCGCGTACGCGATATACCGCAAAGACCCGGTTTTCATTCTCGGCCAGACGCCGAGCGTATTTATTTACGTTCGGAACATCATGCTGCAGAAGGGGTCGGAGAAAAGGGAACGGCAGGCCGGCTCCGCGGAGCAGCCGGAGATGCAAGACGCGAAGGCGGAAGCTTGATCGCACGCTTTGAATTTGTTCTTAAATGTGGGACAATGAGACGTGACGATCGTGCTGAAAAGAGGACTACGAATGAATAAAGCGTCGATATACGGACTTACGCTGGCTAAGCTTACGGATTGGCTGGCGGAGCATGGACATAAGAAGTCGCGGGCTTTGCAGGTATGGGATTGGCTGTATCGCAAGCGCGCGCGGCAATTCGCCGAGATGACGGACGTCAATCCGGATTGCTTGCGTTTATTGGAAGAGCATTATACGATCCGGACGATGGAGGAGCATCTGAAGCAGCAGTCCGTGGACGGAACGGTTAAATTTCTGTTCCGGCTGAAGGACGGCAATCTCATCGAGACGGTTATGATGAGGCATAAATTCGGGCTGTCCGTCTGCGTGACGACACAGGTCGGGTGCAATATCGGCTGCAGCTTCTGCGCGAGCGGCTTGCTGAAGAAGGACCGCGATCTGTCCGCGGGAGAGATCGTCGAGCAGATCGTGAACGTGCAGCAATTCCTCGATCAGGCGGCGCGCGAGGAGAAAGTCAGCCATATCGTCGTGATGGGCATCGGCGAGCCGTTCGATAACTTCGACAACCTTCTTGATTTCCTCGAGGTCGTGAAAGATCATAAAGGGCTCGCGATCGGGGCAAGACATATAACGGTGTCAACAAGCGGCCTGGCGAATAAAATCATCGAGTTTGCGGACGTAGATCCGGGAGTGAATCTCGCGATCTCGTTGCACGCGCCTAACGACGAGTTGCGCACGCGGATCATGAAGATCAACCGCGCGATCCCGATCGCGAAGCTGATGGACGCGATTCATTATTACTTGGAGAAGACGCGGCGGAGAATTACGATCGAGTATATTCTGCTGAAGGGCGTTAACGACCAAGTCGAGCATGCGCTGGAGCTCGCCGAGCTCGTAGGCGGCATCCGGAAGCTCGCCAACGTTAACCTGATCCCGTATAATCCGGTGGATGAGCATAGTCAATATCAGCGGAGCAGCAACGATGAGATCGTCGCGTTCTACGATGCGCTGAAGAAGCAGGGCATCAGTTGCAGCGTTCGTCTGGAGCATGGCGTGGATATCGACGCGGCATGCGGGCAGCTGCGCAGCAAACAGCTTAAAGAGAACGTCGGGTAGCCGATAGGGGGCGAATCAGTTGGCGAAAGAAGAGGAAATCATCTTGACCAAGGAAGGCCTGGCCAAGCTGGAGGCCGAACTGGACGAGCTAAGATACGTAAAGCGCGCGGAAGTAGCCGCTCGGATCAAGCTGGCGATCAGCTACGGGGATTTGAAGGAGAATAGCGAGTACCATGCCGCGAAGAACGATCAGGCATTCATGGAAGGCCGCATTCTGACGATCCAACGGATGCTCAAGAAAGCCCGCGTCGTGGTAAGCACGGATTTATCGTCGGTCAACGTCGGATCGGTGGCGGTGCTTCTCGACAAGGAAATGAACGAGCAAATCAGCTACCGAATCGTCAGCCCAACGGAAGCGGACGTGCTCGATGGCAAGATCTCTTACGAAAGTCCGCTCGGCAAGTCGCTCCTCGGCAAAAAAGTCGGCGACCAAGTGGTCGTCGCGGCGCCGGTGGGAGAGATCGAATACGAATTGCTGGAGATTAAGGCGAGCGAGTAGGGGTTGAACATGCAAAGCCGGTTGGATCGGAGCTTAGTCGCTTCGGTCTAACCGGCTTTTTTTTGAATCGGAAACGTGCTTCTGCCCCTTATATCGGCATATCGGTATCCCCTTCGCTCAGAAGCGTAAGAAATAACGGCAAATCGACGTTTATTTGGAACTGTTCCCACCTAAATTTGTAAAATAACAACGCATCGATAGTTATTTACTCAGAAACGGGCCGGATAACCATTTGCCGCTGAGAATATGTGCGTATAGGTGTTATTTCGGTGGATAACAGGGTTCTTAGCAAAAATAAATTCAAATGGTTGTTATTCGGCGCTATGTCGGAAGTGTTGCGAATAATTCGACGATTGAACCGCTTTTGCAAGGGATGACCCTCACTCGCACAACATGACATGCCGCTCGAACGTGCCTTTGCTCCAGACGCAGCGATCGGCGATCGTGAAGCCGACTCCGGCGAGCAGCTCGTCGATCGCTGCGATAGAGAGAACGACGACGCGATCGGCGATACGCCGGGCATGGAGCAGGATGTCGCGCTGCGACTCCGGCGTAATCTTCGTAACGTGATTGTACGGCAGGTCGATGATCGCGCTGTCGTAATGCTCCGTTACGCCAGCGATGTCGCCAAGCGTCACTTCACAGGAGTAGCCGAAGTGAGCGATGTTGGCGCGGGCGCCGGTCGTCACGAGCGGGTTGATGTCGCGGCCCGAGATGCGCGCGCCGATCGACAGCGCCTCGACCAGCGTCGTCCCGCTGCCGCAGCACGGGTCGATGACCTTGCGGGCGGACGGATCTTCGTCCGGAGCGGCGATGTTGACCACGGCCCGGGCAAGGCGAGTAGGCAAAGCGATCGAGTACGGGCTCGGACGCCGCATATGGTCGCGCCAGAGCGCCGCGTTGCGGGCGTAAACGCCGAAAAACCATCGTCCCCCGTAAGGAACGATGGCATAAATAACATCAGGCTGGCGAACGCTGGCCATTCCGCGCATCCGCCTTGCGACCGTACGCTCGATGTCCCGCTGCTCGTCGTATTCGATTTTATCGGCCGGGGCGAGATCGTTTCTCTTCAAGTAACGGATTAGAAACTTGCGTCCCTCAAGATTCAACCGGCTCGCTTGCTCCGCGATTTCGGACACGCTGCCCCCTTCGATGACGATCTCGACGCGCTCCTTGACGAACGGGCTTCGGCTAACGTCGATATCCCTGTCGCTCAGGAGAATACCCGCAGACGTGTCCTCTCCGAACAGTGCCCGCATCTCCATTCGGAGCAGCGCTTGCTCGCCCTCTTGGGCGTTAAAAGTGTAGAGGAAGCCCATGACGGCTTAAGCCTCGTAGAATTTCACGACTTGAGCGGCGATCGCTTCGTTCGTGCCTTCGACGATCGTCTGATGCTGCGGCTTGTCGAATAGCGCCTCGATCTGAGCGGGGAACGTCTGGTCGATGCCGACGAGCTGGATCGATTCGTTGAACTTGGCCGGATGCGCCGTGGACAAGGCAACGGTGACTTCGCCGGCTTCGGCGAGCTTGTCGGCAGCCGCCACGCCGCATGACGTATGCGGATCGAGCAAGTAACCGGTGTCGTCGTAATACGTTCCGATCGTCGCCAAGCACTCGTCGTTCTGCACGCCGTAGGCGTCGAAGTCAGCCTGGACTTGCTTCAGCTTATCCGCCGGGATGACGATGCGGCCGTTTTTCTTGAAGTCGCCCATAATTCCGGATACCGCCGCCGCGTCCGCGCCGTATAGATAATACAAATAACGCTCGAAGTTGCTCGCGACTTGGATGTCCATGGACGGGCTATACGTGCCGCGGAACTCGCCCGGCTCGTAGACGCCTTCCTTCACGAACCGCTCGAGAATGTTGTTCTCGTTCGTCGCCAAGATAAGCTTGCCTACCGGCAGCCCCATGCGTTTAGCCAAGTAACCCGCGAAAATATCCCCGAAGTTGCCCGTCGGCACGCTGAAATTGATCGCGCCTTGGACGCCTTGGCGAGCGAGCTTGAAGTAAGCGTAGAAGTAGTAGACGGTCTGCGCGAGGATACGGGCGATGTTGATCGAGTTGATCGCGCGCAAGTGATACTTATGTTTAAAGGAAACGTCGGCGAACAGTTCCTTAATGATGCGTTGGCAATCGTCGAACGTTCCGTGCACGGACAGGTTCAGCACGTTGGCGTCGTTCACGGTCGTCATCTGCAGCTCTTGCACCTTGCTCACCTTCTGGTGCGGATGTAGGATGCAGATGCGGATGCCTTCTTTGCCGCGCACGCCCTCGATCGCCGAAGCCCCGGTGTCTCCGGACGTTGCGCCGAGGATGTGAATGATGGAATTATTTTTACGGGAGATGTAGGAGTACAGGTTGCCTAAGAACTGAAGAGCGACGTCCTTGAACGCGAAAGTCGGCCCATGGAACAGCTCAAGCACGTGCAGGCGGTCGTTAATGCGGCGCACCGGCGTAACCTCAGGGTCGCGGAAAGTGCCGTAACTGTCGTCCACGAGTTTCTTCAGCTCGTCGCGCGGAATTTCGCCTTCGATATATAGGGAGAAAACTTCAAGAGCCAGCTCCCGGTAGGAGAGCGACTCCCAAGCTTTGAGCCGTTCCGCCGACAGGGCGGGAATTTGTTTGGGTACGAGCAAACCGCCGTCGTCCGCAAGGCCCATCAGGATGGCGTCGATGAAACCGACGGGAGCGATTGTGCCGCGAGTGCTAATGTATTCCATGTCTATCCCCTTGTTCGTTCTAAGATTTATCCGATTCATCACGCATGTTGAGACCTGTTTGTTCTGAATCGGCCAAGGCGCAAACGTTATCGCGCCATCGCAATTGGCGGCTTGTGCCGTTTGTGCTTGCAAGAATTGTAACATAGACGGATTATCTTGTGAATTTACTGTATTTTGTACGTTGACGAAAGGTGGCGAAAGCCCTTACACTTGTTATAATTTTAATGGTTTTACGCTTTACAAGGACAACGCATTGCAACTGCAGCGCTAACCTAGAAACTACGTCAGAGAAGGGGTCAAGTCAACATGAAAAAGAAGTTGCTTGCAACAATGGTGCTGTCTATGGCAGCGCTGCTCGTCGTCGCGGGATGCGGCAAGAAAGAAGAAAACTCGAACGCCGGCGGTTCGCCTTCCGAATCCGCGGCTGCAACGAAAAGCTACAGCATCGCGATCTCCCAGATCGTCGAGCATCCGTCGCTCGATGCGACGCGCGACGGTTTCCTGGCCGCGCTTAAAGACGCCGGCATCGTGGAGGGCACGAACCTGAAAGTAGACCTCAACATCGCGCAAGGCGATTCGGCGAACAACCTCTCCATCGCGCAGAAGATCGCGGCCGACAAGAACGATCTCGTACTCGGCATCGCGACGCCTTCCGCTCTCGCTATCGCGCAGAACGTGAAGGAAACGCCGGTATTGTTCGCGGCCGTAACGGACCCGCTCGCCGCGAAGATCGTAACGGACCTCGAGAAACCGGGCGGCAACATCTCCGGGGCATCGGATACGAATCCTGAAGCGATTACGCAATTGATGGATTTCATCGCAGGCAACTTCCCGAACGTGAAGACGGTCGGCGTCGTCATCAACGAAGGCGAACCGAACGCCGTCATCATGACGAAGAAAGCCGAAGAAGCGCTCGCCGCGCATAACGTCAAGCTGGTTAAAGCATCAGCAGCGAACAGTTCCGAAGTGAAGCAAGCGGCGGAATCGCTCGTCGGACGCGCGGACGCGATCTACATCACGCTCGACAACACGGTCGTCAGCGCGGTAGACTCGATCATCCAAGTGGCGAACGACAAGAAGATCCCGTTCTTCTCCAGCGATAGAGACACGGTTGAGAAAGGCGCGTTCGCGACGGTCGGATTCAAATATTACGACCACGGCTACCAAGTCGGACAAATGGCCGTCGAAATCCTGAAGGACGGCAAGAAGCCTGCCGATATGGCGGTTACGGTACCGAACAAGCTGGACTTCATCCTGAACCTGAAAGCGGCGGCAGCGCAAGGCATTACGGTAACCGACGCGATGAAGGATAAAGTACAGGATAAAGACAACAATATTATCCAGTAACCTCAATCAGTAAATGCAAGTGGGGTGGGCGGCTTCTGTCGTCCGCTCCATTTTGTCTACATAGGGGGCGCATCCATGCTTGCATCCATTTACGGCGCGATCGTGCTCGGCCTTTTGTACGCGCTTATGGCGTTAGGGGTATACATCACGTTCCGCATTCTCGATTTCCCCGATTTGACCGTGGACGGCAGCTTCGTCACGGGCGGAGCAATCTGCGCTACGATGATCTCGAACGGCTACAATCCCTATCTTGCGACGCTGGCCGGCTTCGCGGGAGGCGTTATCGCCGGCATCTGCACGGGACTGCTTCATACGAAAGGTAAAATCAACGGCTTGCTCGCGGGCATTCTGATGATGATCGCGCTCTACTCGATCAACATTAGGATCATGGGCAGTCCGAACGTATCTCTCTTGAACATCAAAACCGTCGTCTCTCCTCTGCTGGACGAGAAGATCGGCGTATATATCGCCGTTGCGGGCGTTGCGGTGCTGCTTATCAAAGCGCTGCTCGATTTGTTCCTGCATACGGATCTTGGCCTTGCGCTCCGCGCGACCGGCGATAACGCGCGGATGATCCGCAGCTTCGGGGCGAACACGGACCGGACGAAAATTCTCGGCATCGGGTTATCGAACGGTCTCGTCGCCCTGTCCGGCGCTCTGCTCGCTCAGCACGGCGGGTACACGGACGTGAACATGGGCGTCGGCATGATCGTTATCGGCCTTGCTTCCGTCATTATCGGCGAAGCGATCTTCGGCATGCGACGCGTATGGATCGCGACTCTGGCGGTCGTCGTCGGTTCCATCGTCTATCGGATCGTATATGCGCTGGCGCTTCGCGTTGAATGGTTCGACTCGTCGGATCTAAAACTTATTACCGCGGTACTCGTCATCATCGCGCTCGTCATCCCGCAAGTCAGGCGCGCGATGAAGCAGAAGAGCGTTGCCCGCAAGCGGACGCTGGAGCTGCTAGGGCAGTCGGCAGGCAAAGGGGGCAGAGCGTAGCATGTTGGAATTAACGAAAGTTTCCAAGCTGTTCAACCCCGGCACGCCGAACGAGAAAATCGCGCTCATGGACGCCAACCTGAAGCTGAACCCGGGCGACTTCGTTACGGTCATCGGCAGTAACGGCGCGGGCAAGTCGACGCTTATGAACATCATTTCCGGCGTTCTGAAGCCGGATGTCGGCGAAGTTCGAATTGCGGGGGAAGCGATCCACCACCATCCGGAGCATGCTCGCAGCCGCTGGATCGGCCGCGTGTTCCAGGATCCGATGGCAGGAACGGCGCCGCGCATGACGATCGAGGAAAACTTAACGATGGCATACAAGCGCGGGCAAAGGCGAGGCTTCGGGTGGGGCGCGACGGCTAAGCGCCGCGCGATATTCCGCGAGCAGCTGCAACGTCTCGGCATCGGGCTCGAGAATCGGATGCACGCCAAAGTCGGCTTGCTGTCCGGCGGCGAACGGCAAGCGCTGAGCTTGCTCATGTCCACGTTCACGAAGCCGCAAATTTTGCTGCTCGACGAGCATACCGCCGCGCTCGACCCGGCTCGCGCCGAGCTGATCACGAGGCTGACGGACGAGATCGTCCGCGATATGAAGCTGACGACGCTCATGGTCACCCACAACATGGAGCAGGCGATCCGCCTCGGCAACCGCCTCATCATGATGGACAAGGGCCGCATCATTCTCGACATCCCGCAGGAGAAGAAAGCGGACCTGACCGTAGCGCAGCTGCTCGGCGAATTCGAACGGATCAGCGGGCATCAGCTGTCGGACGATCGGATCGTGTTGGGATAAAGCAGGAAGGCACTGGCGCTATCCCCTTCGCTCAGGCGGAGGGGATGGTGTTTTTTTTAGTTTGCGACGGTGAACACGGGAGTATGGTAATTACACGGAAAAGCTGCGAGACTGGTGCTGAGATGTACGAATACGCAGCGGTCTGATGCGGAACTGTACGAAATACAGTTGTATGAAAACTTATCGTTCTTATAGATGCGTAACTGCACGAAGTACCGCTGATTTAACAACTAATGTGGATTTTTGCCTGCTTGGAGTGATTGAGATGTATTTGGTGCAGGTAGCGGTTAGGGAAAAGCGAGTTTGAGTTGAGTAACTGTAGTTCGTGCAGTCTATTCTGTAAAATTGTCCAATTGTTGAGATTAAGTGATATAATGCCCGTAGTGGCGAAGAACGTCCCGATCCATCTTTGATGATGGTCCCGGGGCGTTTTTTATATTTAGGTGGGGGGATTCCGATGAGTTTCGAACATGAACATGAGGAGTTTATCCGGTCGCATCTATCGCGTAGATCGGGCGAACGGAAAGACAGGCTGGCGAGCGGTCACCGGCATGCGGAGAAGTTGTTTGTGCAGAATATCTGGTGGGAATTGAAAGGGGATTTCGCGTGCCTCCACCCTGAGTTTGAGATATTGGATTGGCGGGGCAGGCCGTATTATGCGGATTTTGCGTTCACTCCGAACAAATTTTTGAGAATTTTGTGGGAAATCAAAGGCTTTAACTCGCATGTTCGGGATATGGACCAGACCAGGTTTTGCAACGAGAATAAGAGAGAGCTATACCTGCAGGCAATCGGCTATCGGATCGTTTCATTTGCTTACGACGATATTGAGCAACGACCGGAACAGATTATAAGTCTTGTCCGGTTGTTTTTGAGTCAGTTCGAAGCCGAGCAGAAGAATACGAGTTGGCGGGTCTTGGCGGAGAAAGAGACGTTGAGACTGGCATTATCCTCGCCTCGACCGCTGCGGCCTAAAGATGTGGAGGACCATTTTCGGATGAATCACCGAACGGCAGTCAAGTTGCTTCACAGCTTGTGCGAGAAAGGTATGATGAATCCGACGAAAAGCGGAGCGGGTGTACGCGCCGTGTCCTACGAGGTTAAACGAGATTATTGGATGTGATTGGGTTGACCGGTCGTGGCTTGTCAGCGTAGATGGCTGCACGGAGTACAGTTAGCTCAGCGAAGCGGAAGCAAACCTATCGCTCATGCGCCATTACCTGTACGGAGTACAGCTAATTTTGCGGGTCCAAACTACCTTAGTTCGTCGCCTGCACGGAGTACAGTCAATTTGGCAAATAACGAGGAAACGGGCGGATATTGTCGGGTTGAGATGTAGTTTGTGCAGGTATTGAGAGGTGAAGGGGTCTTCGGGCTAAAGTAACTGTACTTGGTGCAGTTGAGATCCTGGAGAGGATAGACGCACCTGTCGCTCAAGTGTCGTTACCTGCACGGAGTACAGTTACTCCAGCGAGTCCAAACTACCATAGCTCGTCGCCTGCACGTAGTACAGTTAATTTGGCCAATAACGAGGAAACGGGCGGATATTGTCGGGTTGAGATGTAGTTCGTGCAGGTATGAGAGGGGAATGGGGGTCTTCTGCCTATAGTAACTGTACTTGGTGCAGTTGAGGGGCCGGTTGCCTAATCCTGTCCCGGCAACGGGTACCGCACCGCCAAGCGCTCGCGCATCTCGGCGATCGCCGATGCGTCCGGCGGCAGCGCAACTGCAGCGGGAGCAATCCGCAGCGCGCCGATGACCGCATCCGCGAAATTCCTCGCGTGGCCAATGCCGCTTGCGCCGACGAAGCCGCGCTCTTGCAGGCTCGTCATCCGTCCCGCGATTACGTCGGGGTACTCGCCAGAGTCCGCGCCTCGCCCGGCTCTCGCGTAGAACTCGCGTACCAGCAAGGCGCGTTCGTCGCCCGAGCCTTCGACGTTGACGAACGCCTGCACGATCATCGCTTTCACCTGCCGCCGCTGAGAGATGCCGCAGAACTTAAAGCCGTCGATATGTAGATCGTAATCGCCGGGACAATACGAGCCCTCGACTTCCCCATAGCGAACAGTCAGCCCATGTTCCAGCAACGCCAGCTTGATCAGCGCCACCATTCGTCCGAAATCGTCGCGAAAGCCGTGAGCCAATTCGCCCGACGACGGCAGGATCAGCGACACGTTCACGACGCCGTCGTCGAGCGGAACGGCTGCTCCGCCCGAGCCGCGCACGATCGCCTCGTATCCCGCGTCTCGCAACCACCGTACCCCGTCCGCGGCGCCGGGCAACCGGCTGTCCTTCGTCCCCATGACGAACGCGCGCGGATGCCGCCATAGATGGCATACGGGCGATTCTCCCTCGCCTACGCGCCTGCATAGCAACTCGTCTATCGCGAACGAATCGCCTACCGATCCTTCGCCCGAACCCATCCGATCAAGCACGACCATCTCTTTCGCCCACGCCAACGCTGACACGCACATTCCTCGCACCTCGTTCTACTTCAACACGTCTATAAGACCATTGTAGAACACTTTGACCGCAAAGTAGAGGAAGAGAAGGCCGGAGGCGAACGAAAGCAGCCGCACGACCGACTTCTGGAACACGTGCCCGGTCAAGCTGCTGATCAGCGCCACGGCGAGCGACCATACGAGTCCGGCGACGAAAAATCCGGCCACGAAGTAAGGCAATGCGCTTCCGTCCTTCATATCCATGCCGGCCAGAATCGGTCCCGCCGCAAAGGCGAACCACGCGATCACCGTCGGCGACGACATCGCGAGACCGACTCCCGCGAGGAAATCTCGCACGGAAGAGCGGTGCACCACCACGGCTTGGTCGACATCGAGATTTTTCGATCGGAAGCTTTCTCGAAGCATTTTGTAAGTCAGGTAAAATAACATAATCGAGCCGACGATCCACAGCGTCCACCTCACGGCGTCATATTCGAAAATAACGCTGACGCCAAGCAGAGCGAGCGAGCAATAGAACAAATCCCCGAAGCACGATCCGAATCCGATCATGAACGAAGGCTTGAATCCGCGCTCCATGCCGGTTTTCATGATGGCTACGTTAACCATGCCCAAGTCGAAGCACAACGATAAGGAAAACATGAATCCTTCGAAAAAAGCCAACGCCATGTTCAAGCTGCATCCCTCTAGTTCGAATAAAGTCGAAACCATGTCACTTTTCCTATCATAAACGAATCGACAGCGCGCGTCATCACATTTGTAGAAGTCGTATCCCATCGAACGTACGTTTCCGCCGCCGAAAGTGGTACACTATACCTATCTCAATCTTTAGGAGGGTTCCATCCATGAACGCATTCGAATTGTATAATCCTACGAAGCTCGTGTTCGGCGCGGGCAAAGTCCAGATGCTCGGCGAGCTGGTGCAACCATACGGCAAGCGCATCCTTCTCGTGTACGGAGGCGGAAGCATCAAGAGATCCGGCCTGTACGACGAAGTACAAGCCCAGCTACAGTCTATCGGCGCAACCGTTCACGAGCTTCCGGGCATCGAGCCGAATCCGCGGTTATCTACGGTCCAAAAGGGTATCGCGATCTGCCGCGAGCATCATATCGAGTTCATCCTGGCTGTAGGCGGCGGAAGCGTAATCGATGCGGCGAAGGCCGTCGCCGTCGGCGTCCCTTACGAGGGAGACGTATGGGATTTCACGATCGGCAAGGCGGTCATCAAGGCGGCGCTGCCGCTCGGCACGGTGCTTACGCTCGCGGCGACGGGCTCGGAGATGAACGGCAACTCCGTCATCAGCGACTGGGACAACAAGCTCAAGCGTTCGTTCGGCAGCAAGCTGGCGTATCCTAAATTCTCGATACTCGATCCGAAGCTGACGTTCACGGTGCCGCGGGATCAGACGGTAAACGGGATTGTCGACATTATGTCGCACGTGTTCGAGCAATATTTCACGCATACGCAGGACATCCCTCTTCAATCGCGTTTCGCCGAGTCCGTCTTGTTGACGGTCATCGAGAACGGCGAGAAGGCGCTGGAGAACGGCTCCGACTACGAAGCGCGCGCCAACCTGCTGCTCGCCGGTACATATGCGCTCAACGGCGCGCTGCCGATCGGCGTCGTAACGGATTGGGCCACCCACGGCATCGAGCACGAAGTGAGCGCGATCTACGATATCGCTCACGGTGCGGGGCTCGCGATCATTTTCCCGAACTGGATGAAGTATGTGTATAAGGAGAACGTCGGCCGGTTCGCGCAGTACGCGACGCGCGTCTGGAACGTCGACAAGGCCGGCAAGTCGGACGACGAGGTTGCATGGGCAGGCATCGAAGCGACCCGCGCTTACTTTACGCGCATCGGCGCTCCGGCTACGCTGGGCGAGTTAAATATCAATGGCGATCAAATCGACCGCATGGCGACCGAAGCGACGCGCTACGGCCCGATCGGCTCATTCAAAAAGCTGCAGAAGGACGACGTGAAGGCGATTCTGGAGAGCTGTCTTTAAGATTCGGCCCTAACCCACAGGAGGATGGATCAGCCTCATGAGCTTTCAATTGACGCAGCGGGCGATCAAGCTGCTGTGCGGACCGTTCGCCTATGAGCGGGGGGAAGCGTATTATCGCTCCCGCAAAGTGACGTTCAGCTCCTACGACGCGGAAGGGGCTCGCTTCGAGGCGATCGTGCAAGGCAATATCGACTATCGCGTGAACGTCGAGATCGACCCGAACGGAGACATCGGCGCGGAATGCGAATGTCCCGCGTCTCGCAACTATAGCAACTATTGCAAGCATATCGCCGCCGTGCTGCTGAATATCCACGATATTCAGCACGCGGGACGAGCGCCGGTTCGCACGGCGCCCAGCTTGCTGCATGGCCTGCGCGGCTCTCCTGCGGGAAGCGCGAATGCCATCAGTCAGCTGGCTGCGGGGTACGCCCAGGGAGTGCGTCCGGCCGAGGGCTTGTCGATGGCGGACCATCAGCTGATGAGCGGCATCCTCGGCCTCTTCGGAGCGGAGGAGCGCCCGGTGCGCTCGCGCGCCTCTCAGCATATTTTCGAGTCGCGCGCGATGTTGGACGTGAACTTCATCATTAGGCCTTTTCCGTACAGTTTCCGAAAATATATGTTCGGCGTCGAGCTGAAGGTCGGTCCGAAGCGCCTGTACATCGTGCAGAAAATTAGAGAGTTCCTAGACCGCATCGACCGGCGCGAAACATACGCTTTCAGCAAAAATTTCACCTACGAGCCTGAGCAGCATGCCTTCGGCCGATCCGACGACGCGATTCTCGCGCAGCTCATCCAAATCTACCGGAACGAGCGAATGGTCCGCGAGACGTTGAGCGCCTTCAACACCGCGGCCGCCGGGATGAGCGGAGACCGCATGCTGCTGCTTCCGCCCGCGGCTTGGGAAATGTTGGTGCCGCTGCTTCAGGCGGCTCCTTCCGTCCAAATTGAGCACGGGGCGGATATCTTCGAGGGGATTCGCATCTCTAAGGAGCCGTTGCCGCTTCGTTTCTCTTTCAACGAAGCAGAGGCGACGGCGGACGAACAGGGCTATCAGCTCGAAGTGCAGGGGCTTGGCGACATCATCATGATGGATGCCTACGGCATCGTTCTGCACGAAGGCAAGCTGATCAAGCTTCCCGCGGAGCAATGCAAACGCCTGAGCGAGCTCAAGCAGATGATCGATTCGTCCCGCAGGCAGCGGGTGCGCATCCCTAAAGCGCAGATGGAGCCGTTCATGGAGCGGGTCATTCCGGGTCTCGCGAAGCTCGGCGAGGTCGACGTGGCGCCGGTCGTGGCTGAGCGGATCGTGCGGACGCCGCTCAAGGCGCGGCTGTACTTGGACCGCGTTCGAGATCGTCTGCTGGCGGGGCTGGAATTCCAATACGACGACGTCGTCATTAATCCGCTCGAGGAGAGCAACCGTAAGCCGATGGAAGGGCGCATCCTGATCCGCGACTTGGAGCAGGAGGAACGCATTCTGTCGCTGATGGACGGCTGCCCGTTCACGCGAACCGAGAGCGGGTACTTCATGGACGAGGAAGAAGCGGAGTTCGATTTTCTCTATACGGTCGTCCCCCAGCTCGAGCAACTCCTGAAAGTGTACGCGACGTCGGCGGTCAAGACGCGACTTCACGTGTCGCATGCTCCGCCGAAAATCCGCGTCGAGTTCGATGAACGTACCGATTGGCTGGATTGCCGGTTCGAACTCGACGGCTTCCCGATCGAGGAAATCCGCGGGCTCGTGCAATCGCTCGAAGAGAAACGTAAATATTACCGGCTCGCCAGCGGCGCTCTCGTTCCTCTGGATACTTCCGCGTTCCACGAAATCGGGAGCTTCTTCGACGAGATGGGCGTCCGCGTGCGCAAGCTCGACATGCAGGCTGCCGCTTTCAAGCTGCCTCCCGTACGCGCCTTGCATCTGCTTGATGCGGATCATTCCGGCGACGCCGTGAAGCTGGGGAAGAAGTTCCGGCAGTTGCTGGACAATTTGAAAAACCCGGACAATCTCGATTTCCCCGTACCGGAGCATCTGGACGCGGTGTTGCGCGAGTACCAGAAGTACGGCTATCAATGGCTGAAGACGCTTGCCCACTATCGGTTCGGGGGCGTTCTCGCGGACGATATGGGACTGGGCAAGACGCTGCAGAGCATTACGTATCTCGTCTCCGTCCTGCCGGAGATTCGCGCGCAACGGCTGCCGGCGATGATCGTCTGTCCGGCCTCTTTGCTCTACAACTGGCATAGCGAGCTGCGGAAGTTCGCGCCGGAGGTGAACGCCGTCATCGCCGACGGCAGCAAGGCGGAGCGCGCGGGCACTCTGCGGGAATCAACCGGCATCGACGTCATTATTACTTCCTATCCGCTGCTGCGCCGCGATGTCGAGGAATATGCCGGACGCCCGTTCCATACGCTCTTTCTCGACGAAGCGCAAGCATTCAAGAATTACGCGACGCAGACGGCGCAAGCCGTGAAGGAAATCCAAGCGAAGCATCGTTTCGCGCTTACCGGCACGCCGGTGGAGAACAGCATCGACGAGCTATGGTCGATCTACGATGCCGTGTTCCCGGAGCTGTTCCAAGGGAAGAAGGCGTTCGGCGAGCTCACCCGCCCCGCAGTGGCGAAGCGAGTCCGCCCGTTCCTGCTGCGCAGGCTGAAGACGGACGTGCTCACCGAGCTGCCGGAGAAGATCGAGACGCTGCAGGCGTCCGACTTGTTGCCGGAGCAGAAGAAAATCTATCTCTCTTACCTCGCGAAGCTTCAGAAAGAGACGCTCAAGCATTTGAGCAACGACGGCTACCAGAAGCATCGGATCGAGATATTGGCGGGGCTGACTCGCTTGCGTCAGCTGTGCTGTCACCCTGGCCTTTTCGTGCAGGATTACGACGGGGGTTCGGCCAAGCTCGAGCAATTGATGGAGATCGTGGAAGAGTGCCGCAGCGCAGGCAAACGAGCGCTTATTTTCTCGCAATTTACGCAGATGCTCGGGTTGATCGGCAAGGAGCTTAGCGACCAAGGGGTATCGCACTTCTACTTGGACGGGAGCACGCCTTCCGCCGAGCGGGTCGAGCTGTGCAATCGGTTCAACAACGGGGAGCGCGAGCTGTTCCTCATATCGCTTAAAGCGGGCGGAACGGGGCTTAATCTTACCGGGGCGGATACGGTCATCCTGTACGATCTGTGGTGGAATCCGGCGGTGGAGCAGCAAGCGGCGGACCGTGCGCACCGGATGGGGCAGAAGAACGTCGTGCAGGTCATCAAGCTCGTGACGCGGGACACCGTGGAGGAGAAAATGTACGCCTTGCAGCAGCGCAAGAAGCAGTTGGTCGACGAGATCGTTCAGCCCGGGGAAGAGACGTTGTCCTCGATGTCGGAGCAAGAGATTCGCGAAATTCTGCAATTGGTATAATCCATACGGGTGGCATTATCCCTTCGAGGTAGACAGATAAGAGAATTTTCTTACTGTTAAACTTAGAAGGGATTTTTCATGGGCGAAAATCAATATACATGCTTATGCCGGTCGTTTGTCTCATGCCAAAATGAACCAATATTACTATAGACAACTAATTAAAGAAACTTTATCTTATAGAAATATGCTGCATGTTTTGCAAAAAGAAGATTATAATCGTCACAATTTGTCAATTTTGGAAGAAGTGAAAATTTGCTAGGAGGAATGATCAATAATGACAACATTTAAGAAAAAAATAGGTATACTGGCAGCGGCATTGACTTTGTTCGCCTCATTATTTGCTTCGTCAGCTCCAGCGTTCGCCGCCGATACATTCACGCCAATGGAAGAGACATTAATCAATCTGTCAGGCGGTTTTAAGTTTAAAGGACTGTCGAATAAAGAGATGATTGCGGAGGTTCAAGTATCGACAACCGCTAAGAAGTTTAAGGAAATCTATTATATTGTTAATTTATCGAAGGTCACTGACACAAGTTTCGAGCCCATGGACCCGGGTGAAACATTCACTTATCCGTATGAACTAGGCATAAGCAACATAACGTGGACTTCCGAACATAAAGGCTATTCGAAGGCTCCTGTCATCCTCGACACGGATTATACGTATGTGTTGAGCGCTGTTGCGGAACTCAGGTTCGAAGATGGAACAAGCCAAGTGCATGAATTTAACACCGTGTGGTACCCCCGAAATACCGAGCCATCAAGAAAAGGTAAAATTACTGAACATAATTATGGCGGAATTAATTATAATTGGCTAGACAATAAATATGTGACCGCAGAAGCCTATACAACCTATAGAGATTATCACGACCGTTACGCTTCGCTTAAGTCTTTGTACCTTAGGGCGAGGCTCTATGAAGTAAACGATGATGGAACCCTTACTAAAAAGCAAGAAATCGCGGACTATACGGAAGATGAGTTTGAAATCATCGGATATTCTCTCGGGGATTTTCCCGCGGATAAAAAGTATAAGCTATATGTAGAAACGATTAAAGAAGAATATGTCAACGGCAAGAATGGAGTAAAACTTCAATATATTTATAATAATAATGTAAGAACCTGGACGCCGGTAAAGACGGCTCTTCAACCTAAACTGCCGTTAAGACTGTAGTCTCCGATAAACTGACAATATCCCCTCCATGCGACAGATAAGAGAGTGATTCTTACTGTTTAATTGGAGGGGATTTTTCATCGTAAAGGTTCACAGGCTTCAGCAAGCTCATCATACCGTTACACTTGCGTCATCCGCTTCAGTTCGGCGGTCAGCTTGTCCAATTGCAGGAAGCTGTCGACGATTTGCTGGACTCGCTCGTCTTGCGTCGTCATGCTGGCGGACATCTCTTGGATGGAAGCCATGTTCTGCTCCGTGATGCCCGCGATCGTAACGATCTGATCCGTCATCTTCTTATATTGGTGCTGCAGGTCGTCGGCGGAACGATCGACGTGCGTGGATTGCTCCAACGTTCTGCCCGAATCGGCGGCGATCGAACGCATCGACCCGATGACTTGCTGAGCGGCCTCGCCGCTCGCAGCGACGGTGCGCTGGCCTTGGATGATTTGCTCGGCTGCTTCGGCGGTTCTCGTGCGAATCGTGCCGAGTATGAGCTCGATCTGCTCCGTCGACTGCTGAGAAGTCTCCGCGAGCTTGCGAATTTCGTGCGAGACGACCGAGAAGCCTTTGCCGTGCTCGCCCGCGCGCGCCGCTTCAATGGCCGCGTTGAGCGCGAGCAGGTTCGTCTGGGTGGCAATGTGCTTGATCGTCGCGACGATATCGCCGATTCTCGAGTTTTCTTCGTTCAGTTGATTCATCAGGACGGCGGACGCGTCGATCGCGGTGTTGACATGGTGCATTTGGGTTTCGAGCTTCAGCGCTTCCTCGCTGCCCAGGCGGGAATGCTGCACGGAGCTATCCGACAGCGTGCGCATATCCGCGGAGCGATCCGCTAACGAGATGACCTCTTGCTCGATCTGTTGAACGGATGCGCTAATATCCGTAATGCTGGACGTCTGCGTCTCGATGCTCGCCGTGATTTCGGTGAACGCAGTCGTAACGTCCCGCGAGATCGTGCTCGCGGAGGTGATGTTCTTCTTCAAGTTTTCGCTGAAGTCGTTCAGTACGGACAGGGATGCGGATACTTTCTCGACGATGCCCTGAGCGCGGTTGCTCTCCACAATGGCTTGCTCGCTTTGGGAGACGACCTCGCTCTGAAGGCGCTCGCTGAATCTGGCGGACGCGTAGAGCGGCACGGCGATCATAAGCAGGTATAGGACGATGGTGAATGGATCGTTGTCGCCGAACAGGTCGTCATTGTACTTGCTAAGGAACAAACCGATCGTAAGCAGCAACCCGATTCCGCCGGAGAAAGCGATCGCTCGCGAGCTGCCGTATAACGTCATGATTGCCAAGTTCACGTACACGAGGAAATAGGTCGTAATAATGGGCCCGGTGATGATGAGAAGCAAAGTAAGGACGGTGACGATCGTGGAGATGATGTACATGATATACTCGGCCCAAATTCGTCTGACGGACAGAATAGTCGCAACCCCGCACGCGAAAGTCCCTACGACCGCCAACACGATTATAGAGTTACTCGGAGCGTCCGAGATGAAGTCTACGATAATGCCGAGGACGAGCATCCCCCAAATGATGTTCACTAAAAGCTTGTTTCTGCGGTGCAATGCTTCCCTCGCGTCCATTCAATTCCCACCTTATTAGTATGAATATAGGGAGATAGTACCATAAAGGAGGACGTGTCGACAAACGTTCCCGGATTTTCTAATATTCTAGTGTATGGTGTGAAAATTCTCGGTACTGGAGGTTCGACATGGCGACTTTGAAGGAAGTCATGGACAGGCTTGCAAGCATGGGGACGGAGCAGACCAAGCTGACGTTCCTTCGGCACGGCGCGACGGAGCCGCTGTTCGGGGTTAAGGTCGGCGATCTGAAGAAGCTCGTCAAAGACGTGAGGAAGGATCAGAAGCTGGCGCGCGAGCTATATGAGACGGGGAATAGCGACGCGATGTATTTGGCGGGATTGACCGTCGATCCGAAGGCGGTCGACAAAGCGATGCTGCAGGAATGGGCGAAGGCGGCGCGCTGGTATTCGCTCGCGGAATATACGGTGGCGGGCGTAGCTGCGGAAAGCCCTTATGCGCGGGAGCTTGCGATGGAATGGATTCGCTCGCCGGAGGAGATGGTCGCCGCGTGCGGTTGGAGCACATATGCGAACTATATCTCGATTACGCCGGATGCTAAGCTCGATCTGGAAGAGATTCGCGGCTTGCTGCGACAAATCGAGAATACGATCCACGAGGAGAGGAACCGCGTCCGCTATACGATGAACGGGTTCGTCATCATGGTCGGGGCTTCGGTTATCCCCTTGTACGAGGAAGCCGTCGGCATCGCGAAGACAATCGGCAAAGTGCATGTCGACGTGGGGCAGACTGCTTGCAAGGTGCCGCTTGCGGATGATTATATCGAGAAAATAGTCGTGTCGGGCAAAGCGGGCATGAAGAAAAAGACGTGCATATGCTAGCGGACGTGGACTGGGAAGCGGGGGAGCGGAAGAGTGCAGCCTTTTACGGTACGTGTATTGGAGATCATTAAGAGGATTCCGGAAGGTAGCGTGATGACCTACGGTCAAATCGCGGTGGTGGCGGGAAGCCCGCGAGGGGCGCGGCAGGTCGTGCGGATCTTGCATTCGCTTAGTTCCGCTCACGGACTGCCGTGGCACCGCGTCGTGAACGCGAAAGGAGAAATCGCCCTTCCGGAAGGGGAAGGGCGATTCATGCAGCGGCATTATCTGGAGCAGGAGGGCGTGGAGTTCGGACTCGGCGGGCGGATCGATCTGGAGCGGTACCGGTACGAGTTCCCGCCGTCGGAACGTTAAGCTTGTTGCTCGAAGCGGCGCGCGATCTCGACGATCACTTGCACGGACTTCTCCATGTTGTCGACTGAAGCGAATTCGTAACGGCCGTGATAATTCTCGCCGCCGGTGAAAAGGTTGGGCGTAGGCAAGCCCTTGAATGAAAGCTGCGAACCGTCTGTGCCGCCGCGGATCGGCTTTACGATCGGCTCGATGCCGAGGCTCGTCATGGCGTCGTGCGCGATGTCGACGATATGCTTCACGGGCTCGATTTTCTCGCGCATGTTGTAGTACTGGTCTTTCATTTCAAGCGTAATGCGGTCTTCTCCATACTCGCTCTTGAGCTGATCGACGATCGCCGTCATCAGCTCTTTGCGGCTGTTGAACAGCTCTCGGTCGTGGTCGCGAATAATATAGACGAGTTTGGCTTCCTCGACGGTCGCGTTGAACGAGATGAGGTGGAAGAAGCCTTCATAGCCTTCCGTCAGCTCGGGCGCTTCCGCCGCGGGCAGCTTGGCGTTCAGCGCCATGCCGATCTTGGCGGCGTTGATCATCTTGCCTTTGGCCGTGCCGGGATGGACGTTCTTGCCGCGAATCGTAATCCGCGCTTGGGCCGCGTTAAAGCTCTCGTACTCGAGCTCGCCTAGCGGGCCGCCGTCGACCGTGTACGCGTACTCCGCGCCGAAAGCCTCGACGTCGAATTTGTGCGCGCCCCTGCCGATTTCCTCGTCCGGCGTGAACGCGACGCGAATCTTGCCGTGCTTGATGTCGGGATTGCGGATTAAATATTCCATTGCCGTCATAATCTCGGCGATTCCGGCTTTATTGTCCGCGCCGAGCAGCGTCGTGCCGTCGGTCGTGATCAGCGTATGGCCCACGTAGCCTGACAGGGCAGGAAATTCCATCGGCGACAGCACGATGTTCTGCTCGGCGTTCAACGCGATGTCTTGGCCGTCGTAATCGCGGACGATCTGCGGATTGACGTTCGCGCCGGTCATGTCGGTCGCCGTATCGACGTGCGCGAGGAAGCCGATCGTCGTGACGTTCGGCTTGTCGGTGTTGGCGGGCAGCGTCGCCATGACGTAGCCGTTGTCGTCCATCGTGACGTCCTGCATGCCGATGGCCTTAAGCTCCTCTACGAGCATGCGCGCGAGGACGAGCTGACCCGGCGTCGACGGGCAGGTTTCAACGTTGTCGTCGGACTGCGTTTCTACTTTAACGTAAGTCGTGAGCCTGCGGATGAGATCTTCTTGCAGCGTCGGCATAGGCGGATGCATCTCCTTTTATTTAACCAATTCGGACAATAGGCGGTATGATTTCAAGCGCGCTTCATGATCGTAGATTTGCGCCGCGACGATGAGTTCGTCGGCTTGGGTCTCTTCGAGTATGCTCGCCATCCGGGCCCGCACCGTGTCCGGGCTGCCGATAACCGCGTATTGCAGCATATGGCGAAGATGGAACTGTTCCTGCGCGGTCCATAAGCCGTCCATCGCTTCCACGTCCACGGGCGGCAGCAGCTTGCCGGTACGGCCCCGGATGATGTTCAGGAACGTCTGGTACAGCGAAGTCGCGAGCCTCTGCGCCTCGTAGTCGGTGTCCGCGACGATCGCGTTCATGCCGACCATGACGTGAGGCTTTTCGAGCGCGTCGGACGGCCGGAAGTTGCTGCGGTACAGGTCGAGCGCCGGGAGCAAGTAATCCGGGGCAAAATGGCTCGCGAACGCGAAAGGAAGTCCAAGCTGGGCAGCCAACTGCGCGCTGAAGCCGCTGGAGCCGAGCAGCCAGATCGGAATGTCGAGACCTTCGCCGGGAATGGCGCGCACGTTGCCGGGCGTATGGATCGCGTCGGGCGACGGATGGAAATATTCGCGCAGCTCCGCGACTTGCTCCGGGAAGTTCTGTCCGTCGCTCGTCAGTCCACGGCGCAAGGCGCGGGCGGCCGGCTGGTCCGAGCCCGGCGCGCGGCCGAGACCGAGATCGATGCGTCCCGGGAACAGCGACTCCAGCGTGCCGAATTGCTCGGCGATGACGAGCGGCGCGTGGTTCGGCAGCATGATCCCGCCGGAGCCGACGCGGATCGAGTTCGTTCCGGCCGCGATATGGCCGATGACGACCGAAGTCGCGGAGCTTGCGATGCCGGGCATATTGTGGTGCTCGGCGAGCCAGTAGCGCTTATAGCCCCATTCTTCGGCATGCCGCGCTAGATCCAGCGAATGGCGGAGCGCGTCGGACGCCGTGCTGCCCGATACGATCGGGGCGAGATCCAAGACGGATAAGGGAACGTCGGCAAGACGTTTAGGCGTTGAAGTAGTGTCGGGCATAAAGCATTCGGCCTCCGATCGATCAATATAGGTTAATGATTTCCTTGTTTCCTATTATCGAACAGTCGGATAACGAATCGCAAGTTTAGGGGGGTTGACAGCCGGCCGATTATCTATTATCTTAAATTTAAGATATTCAATATCAAGACAACAACAAAGGAGCTGTTGCCCTTGTACGATAACCACGAAGCATCGCTGAACCTCTATATCGCGCTGAACCGCGCCAGCCAATGGATCAATGCGCATGCGGACCGCGATATCAAGCAATACGGGCTGAACCGCACCGAGTTCGGCGTGCTGGAGCTCCTGTACCATAAAGGCGCGCAGCCGTTGCAACAGATCGGCGGGAAAGTGCTCATGAGCAGCGGCAACATTACGTACGTCATCGATAAGCTCGAGCAGAAGCGGTTGGTGCGGCGCAACGCCTCGACGGAAGACCGCAGGCTGATCTATGCGGAAATTACCGAGCAAGGCCGACAGTTCATGTCTGAAGCTTTTCCCAACCACGCGGAAGTCATCGATCGGGTGCTGAGCGCATTGACGGCGGAAGAGAAGGCAACAATGAGCGCATTGTTGAAAAAAACGGGCAAATTCGCCCAAGAGGAGTGGTCTAAATGACAACGCAACAACGTACGGCAGGCATTCACCACGTCACCGCATTCGTGCAGGACGCGCAGAGAACGGTAGATTTCTACTCGGGGTTCCTCGGACTTCGTCTGGTGAAGAAAACGATCAACTTCGACGCGCCGGAAGTTTATCACCTGTACTTCGGTAACGAAGGCGGAAGTCCGGGCACGGTCATCACGTTCTTCCCGTGGAAGGGTTCGCGTCACGGCCGCGTCGGCAGAGGCCAAGTCGGGGTCACGTCTTACGTCGTGCCGGTCGACGCTTTCGATTTCTGGCAGGAGCGGCTTAGCAAGTTCAGCGTGGATTACAAGGAGGCGACTCGCTTCGGCGAGCAGTACCTGCAGTTCGAGGATCCGGACGGCTTGCGGGTCGAGATCGTCGCACGGGAGGAAGGCCCGCGCAGTAAGTGGACGTTCGGCGGCGTGCCGGCGGACAAAGCGATCAAAGGCTTCGGCGGAGCGGTGCTGTTCAGCGGCGCGCCGAACAAAACCGGCAACGTGCTCGAGCAAGTGCTCGGGTTCGAGGTGGAGCGGGAAGACGGAGCGTATAGACGCTACAGAGGAACGGGAGATCTGGGCAACAAAATCGATATTCTGCTCGATCCCGCAGCGGCGGGAGACGGCGTCGGCGGCTCCGGCACCGTGCACCATATCGCTTGGCGGGCGAAGGACGACGTCGATCATGTCGCATACCGGAGCCGCGCCCTGGGCAACGGCATGCAGCCGACGCCGGTCATCGACCGCAACTATTTCAACGCGATTTACTTCCGCGAGCCGGGAGGCATCCTGTTCGAGATCGCGACCGATCCTCCGGGCTTCGCGCACGATGAATCGTTCGAGACGATGGGCGAGAAGCTCATGCTTCCGTCTTGGTTCGAGCCGCACCGCGAAGCGATCACGGCTGGGCTGCCTCCGATCGAAGTTCGCGTACTGGAGGGGGCTCGATCATGAAGCATGCTTTTAAGCAGGGGACCAACCCAAGCGCGCCTACGCTCGTCATCCTTCACGGGACAGGAGGCACGGAGAACGACTTGCTGCCGCTGGCGAACCATATTTCCGCGGAATCGTCGGTGCTCGGCGTGAGGGGCAACGTTCTCGAGAACGGAATGCCGCGGTTTTTCCGGCGGTTGGCCGAAGGCGTATTCGACGAGGCGGATTTGATCTTCCGCACGAAGGAGCTGTACGAGTTTCTGGGTACGGCAGCCGTCCAGTACGGCTTCGACCGCGATAACCTCGTAGCCGTCGGTTACTCTAACGGCGCCAATATCGCGGGGAGTCTGTTGTTTCATTACGCGGATGCTTTCAAAGGCGCGATACTGCACCATCCGATGGTGCCGCTTCGCGGTCTCAAGCTTCCGGATCTATCCGGCATACCCGTGTTCATCGCGGCAGGCGAGAACGATCCGATCTGCTCGGCGGCAGAGACGGAGGAACTGTCGGCGTTGCTTCGGGAAGCGGGAGCCGAGGTCGACGTGCATTGGGAGCGTCACGGGCATCGCTTAACGTCGTCCGAGGCGGATGCCGCGGCCGTCTGGTTCGCGCACATGTTCAGAGCGCAAGGAGGATGAATCGGCTATGCAAACGATCGATCCGGCTCAACTGAGCGAGCGGGATAACTATAAGCTGCTGATCGGCAGCATTGTCCCGCGTCCCATTGCCTTCGTTACGACGCTGTCGTCAGGAGGAGTCGTTAACGCGGCTCCCTACAGCTACTTCAATATCGTGTCGTCTAGCCCGCCGATGCTGTCCGTCTCCGCGCAACGCAAGAACGGAGAACCGAAGGATACGGCCCGCAACGCGATGGCGACCGGACAGTTCGTCGTCCATATCTCCGACGAGACTTATATCGCGCAGATCAACGAGACGGCGGCTTCGCTGCCCCCGGACGAAAGCGAAGTCGTTCTGGCGGGATTGACGCCGGTCGCGAGCAGCAAAGTGGCCGTGCCCGGAATCAAAGAAGCACGCATTCGGATGGAATGCGTGCTGGAGCAGGCGATCCCGCTCGGGGATAAAGACGGCGTGCCCGCCTGCGATCTGCTGATCGGGCGCGTCGTACAATACCATTTCGACTCCGTCGTCTACAACAACGGCTACATCGACGCCGAAGCGCTGAAGCCGGTGAGCCGTCTGGCGGGAAACACGTACGCGAAGCTCGGAGAGTTGTTCGAGGTTGAGCGTCCGGGCTAAGCCGCCTACAAACCTTTGATCGTCTTTAGATTCGGCTCTCTGCTGCCTTTATGGATCGATAGGTTTGGTCTTGTTCGGAGCGATCTAATAGCTGTTGCGATCAGGAACTGCGCCGCATAATACGTCGTCATGATCCATATGCCCGAATGAGAGATGTCCTCCACGAACATGTTCCACGACAGAATCGTGTCCGAGGCAAGGAACAGCAGGCTTCCGGCGATGGCGTAGCGGTTGCCGGACATGATCGCCGACCATGCCATCGCGGCGATCACCGCGATATAGAGCAGCACGGGCGCGATCAGCCCCGTCTTGTCGTCCTGCCGGAGCGCATCGACTAGCTGCCAAGCGAAGTATCCCGAGTAGAGCGCGATCGGCACGATCGTCGCCGCGCGAAGAAGAGAGTATCGCCAATGACGGACAAAGGCGTTCAGGTAGCAGAGGTGTCCGATCAAGAAAGCGGTAAGCCCGACGACGAACCAATGCAGCAGGCCGTCTCCGAGCATGCAGAAGAACAGGCCGGCGAGAACGATTCCATGAGATCGTTCTTTCTGCTGCGCCGACTTTATTCCCTGATACGCATAGAGCAGCATGAGCCACATCGGGACGAGCTTGAACAATAGCTTGACCGCTTGCGGTTCCGACGGAATCGCGAATATGTATAGTGAACCCATCGCTAGGATCGACAACGGCAGTCCGTATTTATTCACCGAATTATCCTCCCGAGCCGAGCGATGCATGAACGCCACGATCCTACATTTTGTTACAAAAGAAGTGGCGTACATATAGGCTTGACTGCTCATTCTGGGCGTTAGCCCGCATAGTATGATAAGGATACCACATATCTGAAAGCGCAACCATTAGGCGATTGGAGTGATTGATGTGGGTACCCGGTTATTGTCCGAGCAATTGATTAGGTCGAGATACCCGCACTTCCGTTATGTGCGCATTCATACGCACGGGAGGAACGCGGCGACGATCTATGCCTGGAACGAGGATTTACGATTGACCGAGCCGGATAAAGCCGAGCTGAAGCGGTTCGCTTCCGGTTATTTGACCTCCTACGTATGCTTTCAGATCAAGGATTATCCGAGTCTGAAGACCGACAACGTGCCGGAAGTGTTCGAGCTGCCGGAGCGGATCCTGCAGGCGGCGATGAGTCGGACGCTCGATATTAACGGGATCGTGAACGTCATCAACGGCTTGTTCTTGTCGGGCGTGCTGACGTACAGCCGCTACGATCCGATCAAAGGCACGATCTATTTCGACGTGCGAACGACGTGCGCGGTGACGGAGATCGAGAAGCAGCTGATCGGACGTTACTTGTACGAGATGGTGCCGCTAGGCGCGAATTTCGAGGTAACTTACGTGCAAACGGTTAAGGCTGTCGAGTGATCGAAAGCCGCGATCCCGGACAAGGGTTCGCGGCTTGATGTAGGTAAAGATGAATTAGTGTTGAGAGAGATGGGCGAGATAAGGCGTCAAGTCGACATTCAGGACGGCCGCGAGACGTCTGCCGTATTCGGCATCCACTCTGTATAAATTGCACACCGCGCGAAGCTTCGTCATCTCTTCGACCGAGCTGGCAGTTGTCGCCAAACTCGGAATGAGCGCCGTCTTTTCCTCGTCGGAGTAGCCGTTCCATTGTTCGGCGGTTAGGCCGACAGCGAGCTTCTGCAACGTCTGGTTGTCTTGGTTAGTCGTAAAATCCGTCATGCGATGCGCTCCTTTCGAATTGGCGGCAAGAAGGTAGAGAGGCTCGTGCAAAGTCGTGTTCGTGCTTGAACATAATGTATAACACGTCCTATATTAGAGTCAATATTTAATTATAATAACTATAAATAGGGATCGCGGGGCGGGGACTCCGCGAGTCCGCCGGAATAGCGGCACCACAGGCCGCTAAATCGCAGGATGGCCGCGAGTCTGCCGGAATAGCGGCACCACAGGCCGCTAAATCGCATAATTCCGCGAGTCCGGCGGAATAGCGGTACCACAGGCCGTTAAATCACAGAACTCCGCGAGTCTGCCGGAATAGAGGCATCACAGGCTGCTAAATCGCATAACTCCGCGAGTCCGCCTGGATAGCGGCACCGCATGCCGCTAAATCGCATAATTCCGCGAGTCCGCCTGGATAGCGGCACCGCATGCCGCTAAATCGCATAATTCCGCGAGTCCGCCGGAATAGAGGCATCACAGGCCGCTAAATCGCAGAATTCCGAGAGTCTGCCGGAATAGAGGCATCACAGGCTGCTAAAACGCATAATTCCGCGAGTCCGACGGAATAGCGGCACCACAGGCCGCTAAATCGCATAATTCCGCGAGTCCGCCGGAATAACGGTACCATAGGCCGTTAAATCACAGAACTCCGCAGGACTGCCGGAATAGAGGCATCACAGGCTGCTAAAACGCATAATTCCGCGAGTCCGTCGGAATAGCGGCACCACAGGCCGCTAAATCGCATAATTCCGCGAGTCCGCCGGAATAACGGTACCACAGGCCGTTAAATCACAGAACTCCGCAGGACTGCCGGAATAGAGGTATCACAGGCTACTAAATCGCAGAACTCCGCGAGTTCGCCGGAATAGAGGCATCACAGGCCGCAAAATCGCAGAACTCCGCGAGTTCGCCGGAATAGCGGCATCACAGGCCGCAAAATCGCAGAACTCCGCGAGTTCGCCGGAATAGAGGCATCACAGGCCGCAAAATCGCATAATTCCGCGAGTCCGCCGGAATAGAGGCACCACAGGCCGCAAAATCGCATAATTCCGCGAGTCCGCCGGAATAGAGGCACCACAGGCCGCAAAATCGCAGAACTCCGCAAGACTGCCGGAATAGAGGCACCACAGGCCGCTAAATCGCATAATTCCGCGAGTCTGCCGGAATAGCGGTACCACAGGCCGTTAAATCACAGAACTCCGCGAGTCTGCCGGAATAGCGGCACCACAGGCCGCAAAATCGCAGAACTCCGCAAGACTGCCGGAATAGCGGTACCACAGGCCGTTAAATCACAGAACTCCGCGAGTCCGGCGGAATAGAGGCACCACAGGCTGCTAAATCGCAGAACTCCGCGAGTCCGGCGGAATAGAGGCACCACAGGCCGCAAAATCGCAAACAGCCCCATCTCCAAGTAGAGATGGGGTTATTCAGCATATCCGCCGATCAGTAAGGATCGGCTTCGCGACCTGCCTTGCGGGAGATGTCGACGCCTTGGTAAGGGTCGATCTGGCCGCTCTCGGCCTTCGTCTGGAGGGCCGCTTGAATGCCTTCGGCCACCCGCTTGCCGTATTCCGGATCGGCTTCCGTGAAGTAGCCGATCATCCGGTTGCGGATGTCTTCCGTGCATTGCGCCAGCGCGTCGGACAAGTTGGCAACCAGTTCGTCGCGCTCCCAGTCTTCGAACTCCCGATACGTGCGGCCGGCTTGCTGGAAGTCGTTCGCGCGAGCGATCTTCTTCCGCACGAGGTTCGCGTCGTAATGCGGCTCGTGAGGTTCGCCCGTCTTCGGCGCTTCGCGGAGACCGCCGAGCGATGACGGCTCGTAATTGACGTGCGGATTCTGGCCGCGTCCGCGCTCCGGCCGGGCTTGCATCTGGCCGCCGGTCTGGTTCGTCGCGACGTGATTCTTAGCGGCGTTGATCGGCAACTGCAAGTAGTTCGTGCCGACCCGGTAGCGCTGCGTGTCCGAGTAGGAGAACGTGCGGCCCTGCAGCAGCTTGTCGTCGGAGAAATCGAGTCCGTCCACCAGCACGCCCGTGCCGAACGCCGCTTGCTCCACCTCGACGAAATAGTCGGAGGGGTTGCGGTTCAGCGTCATTTTGCCGACTTTGAGGAAAGGGAACTGATCTTGCGGCCACAGCTTCGTCGGATCGAGCGGATCGAAGTCCAGCTCTTCGTGGGCGTCGTCGCTCATGATTTGCACCGAGAGCTCCCATTCCGGATAGTCTCCGTTGTCGATCGCCGTGTATAAGTCGAGCGTGGCGTGGTTGAACGCTTTCGCCTGGATCTCGTTCGCTTCCGCTTGCGTAAGGTTGCGAATGCCTTGTCCCAACGGCTCCCAGTGATACTTCACGAGCACCGCTTCGCCTGCTTGGTTGACCCACTTGTACGTGTTTACGCCGGAGCCTTGCATCTGCCGGTAGTTCGCCGGAATGCCCCAGGGCGAGAACACGAACGTAATCATGTGGGTCGCTTCGGGCGACATCGATACGAAGTCGAAGAAACGCTGCATATCCTGCACGTTCGTAAGCGGATCCGGTTTGAACGCGTGCACCATGTCCGGGAATTTCATCGCGTCGCGGATGAAGAAAATTTTCAGGTTGTTGCCGACGAGGTCCCAATTGCCGTCCTCGGTGTAGAACTTCACCGCGAAGCCGCGCGGATCGCGCAGCGTTTCCGGCGAGTGGCCGCCGTGGATGACGGTCGAGAAGCGGACGAACACCGGCGTCTGCTTGCCGGCTTCCTGGAGCAGCTTCGCGCGGGTGTATTTCGCGATCGGCTCGTCGCCGACTTTGCCGAACGCCTCGAACATCCCGTGTGCTCCCGCGCCGCGGGCATGCACGACTCGTTCGGGTATTCGTTCCCGGTCGAAGTGCGTGATTTTCTCGAAAAAGTGGTAGTTTTCCAGCGTGCTCGGTCCACGGTCGCCGACGGTTCGCAAGTTCTGATTGTCGGTGACGGGGTGGCCTTGCCGCGTCGTTAGCGTCAATCCATCGGCCGAATGTGCGCTGTTCTTGTCGTTGCTGTTCGCCATCGTGCATCCTTTCCGCCTTTCCGTGTATGAGCGTATCGCAGAAAGTTTTTCCTTTTTTCCCGCGGAATAATCACTAACCAACCGGTATAGCGGCGGTCTCCCTATCCGCAAAGGAAAACCCCCGATCGAACTCGGCCTGACGGACGAGATGGATCGGGGGGGTTCGGTTTCGGATATGCTACAAGGTTACGAACTCGGCGGCGTACTTATCGTAATCCGCGATGCGGCAAGTCAACCTCAGTCGCGTGCCTTGTTCCTCGTGAGTCTGCTCCTCTACGTGCGCATGCTCGTTGAAATAGGCGACGAGCTTCCCTTGTTCGTAGGGGATCAGGATCTCGCAAGACATATAGTCGCGGAAAATCCGATCGCCGATCAGCGAGGATAGCTCCTCCAATCCTGCGCCATCACGCGCGGAGAGGGTGATGTTGTCACCCTCGATTCGAGGATAGGCGACTCCTGCCAAGTCGGCTTTGTTGTACACGAGCAGCGTCGGCACATCGCCGGCTCCCAGCTCGAGGAGCGTCTCGCGGGTCACCTCGATTTGCCGCTCGTGCTCGGGGTTGGCAAGATCGACGACATGCAGCAGCAGATCGGCATCGGCGACTTCCTCGAGCGTGGAGCGGAACGCCTTGACGAGATGATGCGGCAGCCGGCTGACGAAGCCGACGGTATCGGCGAGCAGGAATGAACGGCGATCCGGCAGCTCGATGCCGCGGACGGAGGTCTCGAGAGTCGCGAACAGCATGTTTTTCTCGAACACTTCTTTGCCCGCGCCGGAGCCGTAACGTCTCAGCATCGCATTCATAAGGCTCGACTTGCCGGCGTTCGTATAGCCGACGAGACAGACGACAGGCACTTCGTTCTTCCGCCGTTGCCCGCGCTGGACGTGGCGGCGGGATACGAGCTTCTCCAGATCCGACTGCAAAGCCGCAATCCGATCCTCGACTCTGCGGCGGTCGAGCTCTAGCTTCGTTTCGCCTGATCCCCTGTTCTTGAGGCCGGCTCCGCCGTTTCCGCCTTGGCGGCCGAGCGATTCGCGCAAGCCGACCAGGCGCGGCAGCATGTACTGCAGGCGGGCGACCTCTACCTGAAGCTTGGCTTCCCGTGTCTGAGCGCGTTCGGCGAAGATGTCCAGGATGAGAATGGTGCGATCGATGACTCGCGTATCAAGCTCCGCTTCCAGATTGCGAATTTGAGACGGCGACAGCTCGTCGTTGAAAATCGCGATCTCGGCGTTCGCGGACTGCAAAAGGGCCGCCAACTCCTTGATTTTACCGCTGCCCATGTAGAGCGCGGAATTGACGCGTTCAGCCTTCTGTTCGATCCGGCCGACGACCTCGATGCCGCAAGCGTCGGCAAGCTCGCCAAGCTCCTCCATCGCGCTGGCGAAATGGGGACTGCCCGGCAGCTGTACGCCGACGAGCACGGCTTTGTTGTTCGGTTGTTCCATATGCTTTGTTCCTCCCTTAGGGTTCGTTTCGAACGCAACAAAAAACACAGGCATCTCTGCCTGTGCGGACGTTCGATAGAGGACGGGGAACAAGCGCCGATTCGGTAACGTTCGGCGGCTTGCGCGATCGCGCCTAGCCTATAGCGAATGAGCATGCGGATTCCATGGAACGCCGGGAATCCCTCCTGTTCCGAGCAGGAGCAGCCTATTCGCGAACTTATAGGTTTCGATGGGCAGACCTATCCTGAGTCCTCTGCGCACAGGCAGAGCTTTCTGGGCTTAACGATTAGCCGCGCAAAGACCTAACTCGGATAGAATCTATGATACGAAACCCTCCATTCCTATAAGTATCCTGATTGTAGCACGGAACGGATTGACTAATCAATTGCAAGCTCGCGGCCGTGTATTTGGGGCGAATCTCCACTATGATCGGCCCATACGTATTCAGGGCTGGACAATAGTATATGAAGTAGGAAATACGTCCATTATTAACGGAAGGGTGAATGACTTTGAGCGGACAGGACGTGGTAAGGCAGACGCTGGAGGGCAACCCCAATATCGTCGAAGTAGAAGTCGAATACCGCAAAGGAAATAAAGATACTTTCAATTTGTTGCCGGGTAACTCCGCTAGCCGTCAAGATCAGATCGATCGGCTGCTCGATAAGGTGAGATGGGAAAAGGTAGAAGAAGTCGAGATCGAGTACGTCGATGGTTATAAAGATGAGATCGATCTAGAGGCTAAGCTAGACGTCCAACAACAACCGGAATCCGAACCGGCCCCAGCCGATGAAACGGTCGACGTCGCTTTAACGGAAACCGCGGCCGAGGCGCGGAGCGCGGATGAGCCGGTCGCAGAGGCGCGTAGCGCGGATGAACCGGTCGCAGAGGCGCAGAGCGCGGACGAGTCGGTCGCAGAGGCGCAAATCACGGACGGACCGGCGTCCGGCGCTGCTCATGAAGAGACGCGTACGCCTGTTGCGCCCGATCCTCAGCCTACGACGGTCGTTGCCGAGACGGTCGCGGCGCCGGCAGCAACCCCGCCGGCTCATCCGCCAGCGCCCGCAGTCGCGCCTATACGTCGCGTTCGCCGCCGGAAGGCGGCCCGAAAGCCGCGTCTGCGCCGGAGAAGCCGGACTCGCGTCACGAAGAGGCCCGTAACGGGAAGGCGCTCGAATACGTTGTCGGGCGCAAGAGTCCGGAAGAACGTTGGGAAGACGACGGCGAGAAGACGCAGAAGGTTAACCCGACCCATTCTGTTTATTTAATCATATAGCGACGGCGCGCCGCGACGATAGGCTTCGGCCTGCGAACGGCGCGCTGTCGGTTTGCGGCCGCGTCAGGGGGTTGACGCGAAACCTTAAGGTTTCATATAATGAGATTGCGAAACCTTAGGGTTTCATGTTGCAGAAGAGTACTTAGGGGGAATAACCATATGAGCAACGCGGCTGGCACCTTGCCTGACATTCGCCAAACGGTCACGATTAGAAAGCCGATTCGGAAAGTATGGGACGCGGTCTCGACGGCGGAAGGAGTGTCCGCTTGGTTCATGCCGAACAACCTGGAGCCGAAGGTAGGCTTCGAGTTTCAGATCGACGGCGGCCCCTGGGGCAAGTCGAACTGTAAAGTAACGGTCGTTGAGCCGCCGTACAAGCTCTCTTTCCGCTGGGGCAAAGACTGGACGTTAACTTTCGAGCTGGTAGACAAAGGGGACGAGACGGAATTTACGCTCGTCCATTCCGGCTGGACCGCAGACGGCGCTACGGAATTCGGCCAACCGCACGAAGTCGTGCGCGAGACGATGAACGGCGGTTGGGTCGGCATCGTCAAGAAGCTGGCCGCAACGCTTGAGGCCTAACATGGCCGGGGCGGCAGAACCGAAGCAAGACGTGTTCCAAGCGATCGCCGATCCGACCCGCAGGCGCCTGCTTCGCTTGTTGGACGGAGGGGAGCAGCCCGTGACCGCGCTCAGCGGGCATTTCCCGATCAGCCGGACGGCCGTCTCGAAACATCTGCGCATTCTGCAAGACGCGGGACTCGTTCATGAACGCAAAGTCGGCCGCGAGACGAGATATCGGCTGGACGCCGAACCGCTGCTCGAGCTCAAGCGGTGGCTCGCCTACTACGAACGTTATTGGGAGAATAAGCTCGGCGCGCTGAAGCGATTCGTGGAAGATGAAGAGGCGGCGGAATAACGAATGGGTTAAAGACAATGGGGCTGTCTCAGAAGTCATCAAAGATGACCTAGAGAGAGCTCCTGTTTTCTAAGATCGAATTAATTCGAAAATGTGGAAATGCGATAAAGACGAAGATAGCTGACTTGCATGGCTGGAAGGAAGCGGGTCTTTCGTTACGAAATCAAGGAAATGACGGACAGCGGATTCGAGATTCGTAAATGGCATTACCGGAGTTTGAGTTGCGATGGTTTTCCGTTCAAGGCTGCATGTACGAAGCCCGTAGGGAACCGAGAAGTCAGCGTCCTACTCGCTATTAGTCAAGCGAATGATCGAGCCGCTTGTCCACTATCTGTTGAAGAAGGCTGCAATAAGCGAGCTATCTTAAGAGGGTGATAAATACCCTTTTGGGATAGCTCCTTAGAAAGATTACGTATTGGAGATGGTATAAGTGTTGGTCCAGGACCATTCATCACCAGTAAAGGATTCCCAATCTACTCCCAGGTATGAGAGTGTAGCGCCCACTATGCCTGCAAGCCATGGATGAGCGTAACTCGAGATAAACGATCCAGTAGTATTTTTATGAATAACCGGGATTCTGACCTCATCGTGTAAAACGCCATACTCATGATATGCACTACCATAAAGATCAAATTTAGCGGTGACGAGTTTCATCCAAGTCTGAGTAGTATGCTGAGCCTTCTGTCTCTACATCAACCTTCACACCACCTCTGCTTGCGAGCTTTTTTTGAAACCTTCCGGGTAAGTTTTGAGATCTTCTTCAGATAAATTCATTTGGCGAAGAACAGCATCGAGTTGTTTAGCTGTTAGCTTGTCTGCGTTAGCAACTGGTGCAATTCGGCCGTCGTCATACTTAGTGATTGCGAGTGAAGCTTCGATAGTCACTTTCTTCCCGATTTGTGGTTCCTGAGTGGTGCCTGCTGCCTGAACCAATGGGGCCAGAGCGAGTAAAGCTGCAAAACCATGAATCCAATCCGTTTCCAATAAATTGTAAACATATAGAATTTTATATACGATTTTGTCATACTTTTATAGTTAGATTGTGAATCGAGGTGGAGAATGGATGAAATGGATGATGAGACGCATATTCATTGGCGTATTGGTATTTGCGATTGTATACACACTTTTTTACTACAATTTTGTTTTTTCAAGAACAGTTGCAGTAGTATCGATCATAGGAAAAAATGACAAAACGATTACCGTTAAATTTCATGACGGCCATGAACTTAATGTAAAGACCCTTTCTATCGTTTATCCACTAGTAGAAATCGGCGAAAACTACGCGGTCAGCATCTACAGAAATAAATTAAGAGATCCTTTCTTGCATAGAATTAATGTGATTAAAGAGTGAGCTACATTGGATACAAGTCTAGTCGAAAAATCTATTTGCAATTGGACCGCTGTCATTAGAATGAACAAAAGGAATCGAGAGAACTACAATTCATTTCGGTAGATACGTTCGTATTGACTAGGCTTAGAATACTCAATAGACGAATGATTCCGTTCTCCATTGAAGAAGCAGGTGATGTATTTAAAGATTCGAGACTTTATTCCGTCGATCATGCCATATCGCTTTAGCCGCTCCTGATACTCATGATAAGCGTACTGGCTGCCTCGATCCGAGTAACTCCCTATGTTTCGGGTACTGAAGCCGATAAGCCTGATCTAGAGACTTGATAACAAGGGACTTCGTCATCCGCTCACACATCTTTGCGATACGAGGCTTGAAGCAGATCATCGATGAAGGAGTAGATCAAGCGCCAATTGATCAAAAACGCGAACTGGCGGCACAGGGATATTGTACTGATATGCTCCCCTTACAGTAGACAGGTGAAATAATAAAACCTGCTACTGTAAGGGGAGTTTTCATGACTAGAGGAAAACTTAATGCCTCGGAGAAGATGGCTATTCTAATAGCAATATCAAACGGGGAAATTAGTGTTTCGGTCTGCAGCGAATAAATACGGGATTCAAAGAACAACCCTGGCGAGATGGCAGCGTGGTTACAAGCTTTGGGGATATGAAGGGTTGGGGCATCGTGCACGTTACCGGAGTTACAATGCTGAGCTCAAGCTTCAGGCGGTGAAGGATTATCTTGAGGGTGGGCTGTGCCAATACCAAATTATTGATAAATATGAGATTGCCAGCACGAAGCAGCTCTATAACTGGATAAGGAAGTATAATGGTCATATGCGCTTGAGCACCTATACTGGGGGAACAAAGGCGATGACCAAAGGACGTTCTACAACATGGCAGGAAAGGCTCGACATTGTCTTGTACTGCCTTGCAAATAAACAGGACTATAAGCAGGCAGCGAGCCAATTCAAGGTCTCGTACCAACAAGTTTATGGATGGGTAAAGAAGTATGAGACTGGTGGCGAGGATGCTTTACGAGACGGCAGAGGACGCAAGAAGGCTCCTGAAGAGTTAACCGAGGCGGATCAGCAAAAGCTCGCGATAAAGAAGCTGGAGTATGAAATGGAGCGTCTTAGAGCGGAGAATGCCTTCTTAAAAAAGTTACAAGAGTTCCAAAGGAGGCGTCGCTAAGCCAACATCGTCAGGAGAACGTCTATCTCGCGATACAGGCCGTGCAACAGGCAGAGTCGCTCAGCATACAGCTTCTGTGCGAAGTTGCAGGGATTCCAAGATCCAGTTACTACAAGTGGCTTAGCCATAAGCCAAGTCAGCGGGAACTGGAGAACCAGGAGCTGGCGGAAGTCATGATGTCCATCTACAGGAAGGTCGAGGGAACTTTCGGCTACCGCCAACTCACGCTGCATATGTGCAGTAAGCTTCAGAAGCCTATTAACCACAAACGCGTGCAGCGTTTAATGAAGATTAAGGGAATCCAGTCGGTGATCCGCCGAAAGAAAAAGAAATATCCTCGCTCCACCCCTCAGCATGTGGCCGAAAATCTGCTAAATCGCAAGTTTCAAGCGGATGCGCCTAATGAGAAATGGGTAACGGACGTAACGGAATTCAAATACGGTCATGGCCAGAAGGCTTATCTAAGCGCGATTCTAGACCTCCATGATCATTCGATTGTGTCCTACGTGCTGGGGCACTCCAACAACAATCCGCTGGTGTTTAAGACGTTGGAATTAGCACTGGAAACTGCGTCCGGGAGTAAGCCTATGATTCACAGCGACCGAGGCTACCAATACACTTCAACGGACTTTAAAGAAAAGTTGGAAGCCGCCAACATGAAGCAGAGCATGTCCCGAGTTGGCCGATGCATCGATAACGGACCAATGGAGTCGTTCTGGGGTACGTTGAAGTGTGAGAAGTATTATTTACATAAATACCAAACCTTTGAGCAATTAAAGGACGACATTGTAGATTACATTTACTTCTACAACTACGAACGATTGCAGAAAAAACTACACGGCCTCAGCCCCATGGAATACAGGGCTAAGGCCGCATAATAGATCTTTATTTTTTTTACTGTCTACTTGACGGGGTGCAGTTCATACACTGTAGCCGCCAGTTCAATGGAGATAATCGATTTTCTTATAAACGAGCTATCCTAAAAAGGGAGATAAAGACCCTTTTAGGATATTTGTCCGCTTAGGCGCGTCTTATTTGATGATTTTCACGAGATCCTCAAGCATCCATTCCATCGCTGCCGTGCTGTAGTCGTTCCAGCGAGGGCTGTCCACGAGGTATACTTGATCGTTCTTTACGGCCGGGATGTTCTTCCAAGCCGATGCTTTCAGCGTGTTGTACGTGTCGATGTCCGCTTGGCCGTCGACGAGGATGAACAATTTGTCCGCGTCGGCCACATAATCGACGACCGCTTCTTCCGAAATTTCGGTCGTGGATGTAAGTTTGCTCTCCGCTTCCGTCGGTACGAAGCCGATGTCCTTGAACAGCGGAGAGAATACGCCGGTTGCGTGCTGATAAATTTTCTTACTCCAGAACTGGATGACGACGGCTTTCTGGCCTTCGAGGTTGAACGGCTTCAATTGCTCTTTCGCTTGCGCCGCTTTCTCGCTGTATTGGGCCAGCCAAGCTTGCTCTTCCGCTTCCTTGCCGAGCCATCCCGCTAGGATATGCAGGTGTTCGAGCGGCAGCAGGCCGAATTTGGTGGCGATCGTCGGAGCGATCTTCGACAAGCCTTCAAGCTCTTCCGGCTTGAAGTAGCTAGGGATGATGATGAGGTCCGGCTTCAGGGCGAGCACTTTCTCGAGGTCCGCGGTGTCTTGGCCTATGTTCTCGGCGCCGGCCGTTCTTTCCGCGCCGTATTTGTCGATGTAGTATCCGAGCGTACCTACCGGCTTAATGCCGAGGGACGTAACTTCGCCGTAGTTGCCGAGCACGATAACGCGCTGAGGATTCGTAGGAATTTCGACTTCGCGGTCCAAGCCGTCCGTAATCTTCTTCGTCGTCGCGGCGGTCTCCGCGGATGCGGATTCCGACGGGGAGCTGCTGGCGCTAGCCGACGCGGCAGGTTCGCTGGCAGCCGGGCTGGACGCGTTGCCGTTATTGTTGTTCCCGCATGCGGCTGCGAATACCGCGAGCATGACGGCAACCAGAACGAGCAGGGTAAGTTTCGAAGTCTTCAATGTAGGTCTCTCCTTTATGTATCTCTCTCCTTGATAGCCGATTCCCACTTGAGAACGATTATCAATATCATGCTGTTCATTCTAGCGGATGTTCGCACAGATTTCAAATACTATTTTTTAACGATATGTTATGATCACGATACCGGAAGCCGACGCTACTGGCAGGAACGGCTCACGACGACGAGGAACGGCGAGGGAACGCGAATGGCGCTTACGGATATGATCTCCAACCTGAATGAAGACAAACTCGAGCAACTGCTGGAGCAATACCGTGCATTAGGACCGTTACCCGGCATAGCCTTAACGTTCCTGAAGTCGTTCATACCTCCGCTGCCGACGATCGTCATTATCGGCGTCAACGCGACCGTATACGGGCTTTGGCTCGGGTTCCTGTACTCGTGGATCGGGATCGTTAGCGGGTGCATGGCGACTTACCTTATCGTGCGCCGAATCGCGGGACATCCTTACCTCGAGCGTTGGTCGCGCAAACCGAGAGTGCAAACGAGCTTGCAGTGGGTGCGCAACAATGCGTTCAGCTATGTTTTTCTGCTTAGTCTGTTCCCCGTAGGACCGTTCGTCGTCATTAACATGGCGGCGGCCGTCGCGCGGATGCGGCTGAGGTCGTTCTTGATCGCGATCGTGTTCGGCAAGGCGATCATGGTGATGTCGGTATCGATCGTCGGCCATGATGTAACGAGATTCATCCGGCGTCCGGCGGAGCTGCTCTACGTCGTCGCTTTCGTCGCCGCTTCTCTGTGGATCAGCAAAAAAATCGAAGCGCGCTTCGCAGGGGCCGAAGACAATTCCGCACCGGCGAGCGCAAATATAAACAAGTAGGGGGACGTTGCACATGCTAAGTTTCGAGCAAAAAGTGGCCATATTGAGTTCGTTTCCGGAGCTGGAGCGTAAGGACGTGTCAATGGGGCGCGTCAACTTCCATTTCGAGGGCAGCGTATTCGATAAAAAGTCGGTAGGGTACCATTTTCACAAGAACGGCAACGGATACGTGTTCGCGGGCAGGCTGGAGGACGTCGATACGGATGAACGGGGTTACGTCAATGTAAGGGATTACGGAGAGCAGGAGCTTCGCGAGCTGGTGGCTCGATCGATCCTGTCGCTCTCCGGCGATGCAGGGACGGGGGGCGAACCGGAGGAAGGAGAAGAGGAAGCTTGGGACGGACCGGACGGTACGATGCTGACGGTAAAGTTCGAAGACGACATGTGGTACGTGTTCGCGGGGCTGAACTTGGACGGCGCATTCGAGACGTACGAGGAAACGAAGGAGTATCTCATCGAGGAAGGGTTCGTGAAACGTTGATCGCGCGAATCCGTATATAGCTATATGACCTGGAGGCAACGCATAAGGTTGTCTCTTTTTCGTTTCTATGGGCATATGCTAGAATGGGGTTGAGGTTGGCCCTGTTATCGCTAGCATTCAACTATTATGAGCTATGGGGAGAGAATGCAATGAAACGGATTTTCCTGTTTATTCTTACGAACTTGCTCGTCATGGTTACGATCGGCATTATTTTATCCGTTGTCGGAGTCAATTCGTACATTAACGAAAGCGGCGGCATTAACTTCCAGCAATTGCTTATCTTCAGCGCAATCGTAGGCTTCACCGGCGCGTTCATCTCGCTGGCGATGTCCCGTTGGATGGCGAAAATGATGATGGGCGTGCAAGTGCTCGACCCTCGCGGCAGCCTATCGTCCGGCGAGCGGGAGCTCGTCGATATGGTTCACCAAATTGCGCGCGACGCAGGCATGACGGTTATGCCCGAAGTCGGTATCTACGAATCCAAGGAAGTGAACGCGTTCGCGACCGGTCCTTCCAAGAGACGCTCGCTCGTCGCGGTGTCGACCGGATTGCTGGAAATGATGGACCGCGACGCGGTCGAAGGCATCATCGGCCACGAGGTCGCGCATATCGTGAACGGAGACATGGTCACGATGACGCTTCTGCAAGGCGTCGTGAACACGTTCGTCGTCTTCCTGTCGCGTATCGCGGCTTGGGCGGCATCCCGTTTCGTGAAAGAAGACGTCGCGCCGCTCGTGCATTTCATCGCGGTCATCGTGTTCCAGATCGTATTCTCGATTCTCGGCAGCTTGGTCGTCTTCGCTTACTCCCGTCATCGCGAGTTCCACGCGGACCGCGGCGGCGCGATTCTCGCGGGCAAGGACAAGATGATCCATGCGCTGCAATCGCTGCAAAGATACAAGGAACGCATGGTCGTGGGAGAGCAGCAGACTTCCGTCGCGACGCTCAAGATCGGCGGCAAGCCCGGCAGAGTGTCGTGGTTCTCGACGCACCCGGATCTCGGCGACCGCATTCGCGCGCTGCAAGAGGCGCAGCTATAATCGCGGCTATTGACGCATAACCGTCAGGGCGAGCTTAGAAGCTCCCTTGGCGGTTTTTTATGCTGGTTGAGGCTGGGGGCTGCAAGCCCGCGAATACCTGCAGAAGTGCAGGTGTTATCTTGGTGAATGCGTCAGTTGGTGCATACCGGCAAAAGTGCAGGTAAACATGTTCTGATCGTGCATACCGGCAAAAGTGCAGGTGTGCGCGTTCTGTTCGTCCATACCAGCAAGAGTGTAGGTGAACATGTTCTGATCGTGCACACCGGCAAAAAGTGCAGGTAAACATGTTCTGATCGTGCATACCGGCAAGAGTGTAGGTGAACATGTTCTGATCGTGCACACCGGCAAAAGTGCAGGTAAACATGTTCTGATCGTGCATACCGGCAAGAGTGCAGGTATTATCTTGGTGAATGCGTCAGTTCGTGCATACCGGCAAAGGTGCAGGTAATATCGGTGTTCATCGGCAAAATGGCCATTATTCTCGGCAGTAACTGTATTTTTGCAGAAATTACGCTATTGAGAGGCGTTCGTGGTTCATTAAGTGCATATTTGCAGGTATTCCCCGCGCAAGAGTCGATACAACCGCAAGAGTCGATACAACCGCAAGAGTCGATACAACCGCAAGAGTCGATACAACCGACAGAGTCGATACAACCGTCGGTTGTATTACTCCAATTCGCGAGGTATACTTAAACCAAAAGTTAAAGCGCTTAAACTTTAGTGGCTCGATGGGGGTTCGTCGCCGGATGAAAGTGAATATATACGATGTCGCGAGGAAGTCGGGATTGTCCGTCGTGACGGTGTCGCGCGTGCTGAACAACGCTCCTTCCGTGCGGGAGGGCAATAGAGACAGGGTGCTTCGGGCGATGGAGGAGCTCGGATACCGGCCGAACGCGTCGGCGCGAAGCCTCGCGAAGGGACGGACGGGCGTCATCGGCTTAACGCTGACGACGCTGCACGATGCGTTCCTCGATGCGGTCGTGAAGGAAGCCGCCGACCGTTTGGCGGAGCAAGGGTACTTCCTGGCGCTGTCGGTAACGCCCAGCTATGAGGCGTCGCATCGCTCGCTGTTCCAGCATGACCGAGTAGACGGCGTTATTCTGCTGTCTCCCGTAGAGGAAGACGCGTACGTGAGGGGGCTGAAGCAGGAGGGGATTCCGTTCGTCATGATCGATAACCAACACCGTAATCCGGAGGTCGCGTCCGTTCTCGTAGACAACTTCCAAGGCGGCTATGCGGCGACGAAGCATCTGATCGAGCTTGGCCACCGGGACATCGCGCACATACGAGGCGCCGGGGAGTTCCTTAGCAGCAGCGAGAGAGAACGCGGCTTCGAGACGGCGATGAGAGACGCGGGGCTGACGCCGTTTCGGGTCGAGCAAGGCTCGTTCGACATCGAGTCGGGATACGAGATCGCAAGCCGATGGATCGAGACGGGAACGCTTCCTACGGCCGTGTTCGCGGCTGACGATTATATGGCGGTCGGCGTAATGGACGCGTGCAAGAACGCGGGAGTGAAGGTGCCGGGAGATCTATCGGTCGTCGGCTTCGACGATCAACTGCTCGCCTCCCAGCTTCGCCCGTTGCTGACGACGATACGCCAGCCGGCTCGCGAGCTCGGAAGAATCGGTGCGGCAATGGTGCTCGGCCTCATTGAAGGCTCCGCTCAAGGCGGCGAGACTGTCGTGCTGCAGCCCGAGCTTGTTGTCAGGGCATCGACGGCGCCGCCAAGGGGAATCTGACCCTGAAAGAACGACACAGGAGGAATCGACGGATGAACTATTACCTTGGCGTAGACGCCGGCGGCAGCAAAACTTACGCGATCATTACCGACGAAGACGGCAACATCGTCGGCAAAGGCCGGAGCGGCAACGGCAATCATCAGCTCGGCGCGCAAGAGGCGCGCCATAACGTACGCGAGTCGGTAGGCATGGCTTTGACGCAGGCGAGACTGACGCCGGAACAGATCGCCTTCGCCTACTTCGGCATGGCCGGTGCGGACCGGGAAGCGGACTTCCGCGTTCTGAGGCCGATGATCGCGGAGCTCGGATTCCCGCGGCACGAGATCGTCTGCGATACGATGATCGCGCTGCGGGCGGGTACCGACAAGCCGTACGGCGTCGTGCTCATTTGCGGTACCGGCACGAACAGCGCGGGCGTGAACCGGCAGGGCGAGAGCTTCCAATGCGGCGGCTTCTCCTATCAGTACGGCGATTTCGGAGGGGGCGGCGGGCTTAACGTAGAGGCGTTCCGCTCGGTGATTCGGGCATGGGACGGAAGGGAGAGGCCGACGCTTCTTACGCGACTGCTGCTCGATTCGCTCGGATATGAGAGCGTGCAGGCGATGTTCGACGATTACCTGGATCACGACCGCACGCCGCCGACGAATCTGGCGAAGCTGTTGTTCGAAGCGGCGGACCAAGGCGATGCCGCGGCGCAGGAAATATTGCGCAAGCAGGGCGAGGAGCTCGGCAAGTCCGCGCGGGCGGTCATCAAGCGGCTAGGGTTGGCGGAGGAGCGATTCGACGTCGTCCTCGCGGGAAGCATTGTCACACGGGGGAAAGGTGAGCACGTGACCGCCTATATTGAGCAAGCGATCCGGGAAGCCGCTCCGCTAGCCTCCGTGGTTAAGCTTGCGGTCGAACCGGTCGTCGGCGCCGTGTGGCTGGCCCATGAAGCCGGGCGAGGCGCGCTGCCGCAGACGGTGTACGAAAGGCTGAAGGACTTGTCGGATTACGACGCGATATAAAATACGAATAAAGGAGCTGGGACGGATGGCACGGGGGAAAAAGAGCGGGTTGAAGATCGCCATTATCGGAGGAGGTTCCTCCTATACGCCTGAAATCGTGGAAGGCTTCATTCTTAGATATGATCGGCTGCCGGTCCGGGAACTATGGCTCGTCGATATCGAGGCGGGCCGACGTAAGCTGGAGATCGTCGGGGAGCTCGCGAAGCGGATGGTCGCGAAGTCGGGGCTTCCGATCGAAGTTCATCTGACGCTCGACCGGCGCCAAGCGATCGAAGGCGCGGACTTCGTCTCGACGCAGTTGCGCGTAGGTTTATTGGAAGCGAGAAAATGGGATGAGCGTCTTCCGAACCTGCACGGCGTCATCGGTCAAGAGACGACGGGGCCGGGCGGCATGATGAAGGCGATGCGGACGATTCCGGTGCTGCTTGATATCGCCAAGGACATCGAGGAACTGAGCCCCCATGCATGGTTGCTTAACTTCACGAATCCTGCGGGCATGGTGACGGAGGCGCTGAACCGTTACTCGGGCGTCCGCAGCATCGGCCTTTGCAACGCGCCGATCGGATTGCAGAAATGGCTGAGCAAGAAATACGATACGCCAGCGAGCCGCATTTTCACCGAATTCGTCGGGTTGAACCATCTGCACTGGGTCACGCGCGTCGAAGTGGATGGCGTGGACCGTCTGCCGGAGCTGCTCGATAAACGGGAGGAGTATTCGGGCAAGAACGTTCCCGCCACGGAGTGGGACCCGGACTTCCTCAGGTCGCTCGGCGGATTGCCGTCGTATTATTTGAAATACTTCTATATGAGGGACGCGATGCTGGCCGAACAGCTTGAATCGCTGAAGTCGAACGGTACGCGGGCAGAGGTCGTAAAGAGGGTGGAAGACGAGCTGTTCGAGCTGTATGCCGATCCGGGGCTTCAAGAGAAGCCGAAGCAGCTGGAGCAACGCGGCGGTGCGTATTATTCGGAGGCCGCGGTTAATTTAATGGAGTCGCTTCATAACGATCTTAGAGACATTCAGACGATTAACGTGCGCAACGGCAAGACGCTGGATTTCCTTCCCGAGGACGCGGGAATCGAAGTGAATTGCGTCATTACCGGTCAAGGTCCGATCGCGCTTCCGGTATCCCGCGTGCCGGAGCAGGCGAAGGGATTGATCGCGGCGGTGAAGACGTACGAGCGGCTGACGATCGAAGCGGCCGTCACCGGAGACCGCGATATCGCGCTGCAAGCGATGGTCAGCCATCCGCTCGTGCCTTCGGTCACGGTGGCCAAGAAGCTGCTGGGCGAGATGCTGGAGAAGAACAAGCCCTACTTGCCAGCCTTCCACCGGTCTTAGAATCGACACAAATAGCGGATTGTTTTCGCTCCCCGCGCATGCTATATTAGGTCAAACCTATTGCAAAAAGGGGTAAGCGTAACATGTCAGTGCTTGGCATTCTTCCGTTCGGCGAATCCATCCTGCGCAAGAAGGCGCGTCCGGTCGATGAGATCACGCCGAAAATAACGAAGCTGCTCGACGATATGGCGGAGACGTTATACGCAACGGACGGTCGCGCCGGATTGGCGGCACCTCAAGTGGGCATGCTCCGGCAATTGATCGTCATGGATTGCGGAGAAGGACTGATCGAGCTGATCAATCCGGAAATCATCGAGGCAAGCGGCGAACAAGAGGGCGCGGAGGGATGCTTGTCGTTCCCGGGCTATTACGGCTTCGTGAAACGCGCCCAGCGCGTGAAGGTACGCAGCCTGAACCGCCAGGGCGAGACGATCGAGCTTGAAGGCGAGGGATTCCTGGCGCGTTGCATTCAGCACGAAGTCGATCATCTTCATGGCAAGCTATTCATCGATCTCGTCCAGGAGCCTTGGCTTTATCAAGAAAAGACGAACCAGAGAATCCAACTGATCGACGTAATGAAGCTCTCGCTTAACGACTAACAGACACGGGTGGTATCGGCTAATGGACGTAACGGTTTTGCTTATTGTCGTTGTTGTTGTCATGCTCGCGGGCTTCGTCGGAACATTCATGGTCGGCAAGTCGAAAAGCAACCAAGTCGAGGACCCGCGCTACATGCAGAGGACGGGTTCCAAATGGCTCCGTCTTACGTTGCTGTACGTGGCGGCGATCTTGGCGGTCGTGCTGATCTATGTCGCGTTTCTTCAATAACGAATAAGTTTTCCGCATAAGAACCGTCGGGAGCAGATGCTCTCCGACGGTTTTGTCCATTATTTATTGGTGCTATGCTGCTTTCCCGGCAGCTTCGAGCCGGCTTTCTCTCCGCCGTTGCCCCGTTTGCTGCGCGCGATCTTCCGCCTATCGCCTTGAAGCTTTTCCACGAACTCATGGGTATCGCTCACCTGAAGCTCACCCTCCTCCCCACAAGCGATTATCGTTACTGTGTCCATGCTCGTCCTATAATATTTGCCCGGCCATCTTGAAACGTTCGTCCAAAATCCTTAATATTCGCATAGAGAGATCAACTTGCCGATAGGGAGACGCATATGAAATTCGCCATTCAATATTTATCTTTCTTCGTGATCCAGACGGAAGGCGAGAGCCAAGACGCACCCAAACGATATAAGCATTACCAGACGTTATCCCACGAGGAATACCAAGACAGCGCGCTTAAGGACTTCCTGGACAGCGAGTTCAAGCGGATCGCCAAGCGCAAGGCGGAAATTAACCCGATCGCAGAGCAGGTTCCGACGAAGATCGGCCGGTTTATCGTGGAGCCGGGCCACGAATTGACGAGCAATCCGAACTACAACCTGTTCCAACGGCTTCGGACGGCGACGGATAAGCAGTCGTTCCTGGGCGGCGGCGACGACCTGCTCCGGATCTACATGGATACGAATTCGGTGCGCGGAGGCGCGTTCGTGCTGGCGCTCGCCAAGCTGAACGAGCTGTTCGACGAGCCGTTCTTGTTCCTGCTGAAGTGCGATTTCGAATCGAAGATCGCGCGGATCGCCGACGAGAAAAGCTTGATTGCCCGCGTGGAGATGGCGATCAACGCGCGTAACATCAAGTCCATCCAATATCCGCACATGCCCGAGGAAGGTATGCTCGAGGAGTGGGAGCTCAAAATTCACCAGGCATCCCACGCCAGATATTTCGAGGATTTCTTGAAGTACGTGTCCTATGAAAAGTCCAAGCCGCAAATCGTGAACGACCAGGTGCTGGGCATGGTTCAAGAGTATATGGCCGAGAAGTGGCAGGTTCCGATCGAGGAGACGGTTTTCGCGGAAGTGCCGGCGGACGAACCGTATCCGCACGCGCACAATCATCCGGAAGGCTTGCTTCAGGAGAAGCAGCAATTCGACGTGTGGGCGGCTTCGGAGAAACGCAACCTGCAGGAAAAATGGACGCATGAGCACGTCATGGAAGCGACGTCGCGGATCGTGGAGCTTCAGCCCGAGCTGGAGCTTAAGTTCAAGCTGGACGACATTACGGTCAAAGCGCAAATGGCCGATTACGGCGATCGCATTCATGTGGCGCGCCTGAACGGCCGGTATGTCGTGCTGATCGAAGGGGATATGTTCCAATTCGATAAGGGCGTGTCGCCGATCGAGCTATTGCAGCCGCAGGAGCTCGCGGACGTGCTTCGCCGGCTGGAAGATAAAGCTAGGTACGAACCGGAAGAGATGGAATGAACGTTAGGGTTGTCCAACGCTTCAAGACATTGGAGCGGGTTTTCTCGCGTCGGCGGAGCTATAATCGGAAGATGAGAGTTTCATAGATTACAAGGGGGTGTCGGCGATGCAGGCTGCCGAGAATTCGGTTGTCGTTCAACCTCGGAGGCGACGGATCGGGCAATGGTTCAGGCAGCGGCTTGCCGGCATGCTTACGCTGGATACTCGTCGTCCGAGAGCCGCGATCGCAGGGCTATGGCTGTTCACCAGCCTGGCGGCGGGCGTGTGCGCGCTCGGCTTGCCGACCGGCTTCGGAACGACGTTCGATGTCGCGACGGGAGTCGCCTTGAATACGATCGCGATGCCTCTCGCAGCGTGGATCATCGCGGCGCTGCTCGCGCTAGTGGGCCTGCGGGTTCCTAGGTTTGCGGCTGGCAGCGCGCTGTATTCGGGCGCGCTTCTTTTCTTCATTTTGCTTTTCGCTGATTTTGCGTGGCTCGGCTCGGTTATTTACGCGTTGGCGTTCACGCTGATCGCGGCGGCCGCCGGATTGCTTGCGGATACGGCGATTCGATCGCGCAGGAACGCGGCGATCGTCGGCGGCTCGGCCATTATCTTATGGATAGGGATGTGGGCGGCCGGGGCGCTCGACCGGACAGCGGCGGGCGACGATGCGGACAGAGGAGAAGTCCAAGCGCTGGCGACGGTCATGGAGGATCCTTCCGGGCTCGGCGAATATCTCGTCGACGCGTTCACGTACGGCAGCGGAGCGGATAAGCGCCGCTCCGAATTCGGCCAAGACGCGGACGAGTTGTCGCGGAACGCCGATGCAAGCGCGTATATCGAGGGCGGAGACTGGACATGGCTGCGCACGAAGTTCTGGGGCTTCGATGAATCCAGCCTGCCGCTCAACGGGCGCGTGTGGATGCCGCAAGGAGAAGGTCCGTTTCCGATCGTCCTGATGGTACACGGCAATCACTTAATGGAACAGTTCTCGGACGCAGGATACGGTTATCTAGGCGAACTACTGGCTAGCCGGGGAATTATCGCGATTTCCGTAGACGAGAATTTCTTGAACTTCTCGGCTTGGAGCGGCATTCCGGACCAAGACATGAAGCTGCGGGCCTGGATGCTGCTCAAGCACATCGGCCAGCTGCAGCAGTTCGCGGCTGATCCGTCTTCCCGGCTGCACGGCAAAATCGATTTTCGGCAAATCGCGCTGGTCGGACACTCCAGAGGAGGCCAAGCCGTCGCGATGGCGGCCGACCGGGAGCAATGGTTTTCTTCCGACGATACGGAGCTTCCTAGTCCGTCGTCTTACCGCATCGAAGGCGTCGTCGCCATAGCCCCGACGGATACGTTCGTCGACGGCCGCCAAGCGAATTTGCGCGACGTCTCCTATTTGACGCTTCAGGGTGCGAGGGACGCGGATCTCGTTAATTTCAACGGCGATCGCCAATATGCGCGAGTCGATATCGCCGATGGCGCCGACGCGTTCAAAGCATCTCTCTATGTCGCTGGGGCGAACCATAGTCAATTCAATACGGCATGGGGCGAGTTCGATAACTCGTTCCCGGGAAGGCTGTTCATTCGTCCCGCCGGCAAGCTTGAGCCCGGCGCGCAGCGTCAGATCGCCAAGACGTATGTATCGGCGTTCATGGAGACTGTTTTCCATCAGGAGGAGCAATATCGTTCGTTGTTCCGCGATTATCGGACGGGGCTGCGGATTCTCCCGAGTACGGCGTACTACAACCAGTATCAGGACGGTCGGTTCCAACCGCTGGCGGAGTACGAAGGAGATGATCGCGCCAATCCAGGGCCGCGAGCGACGGCCGAGGCGATCGGCTTGACCGATTGGCGTCATATCGAGGCGCAGAACCGTCAGCTTCAGAACACGGGCGATCGCGGCTTGTTGCTGAAATGGGATGAACAAGGGGTCTATTCCGTGCGAGCTGCTTCCTTCGGTCAAACGCTGGATGCCGAGTCGAAGCTAGTGTTCTCCATCGCAAGAGTAGAAGATTCAGCATCGAATGGCACGATTACGGTACAGGTGAAGGATCGCTCCGGCGTTGCCGTAACCTTGCCGTTGTCCCGCTTCGCGGACGTGCTTCCCGCGCCGAAGACGGATTTTACTTGGCTCCCTGGGGGAGAATCCGCCATATCGGACGGTAAGTTCGCGGGCGAATGGGAAGCGGTCTATCAGACGGTCGAGCTGCCGCTCGGCGCATTCGAGGACGAAGACCCCGACTTTACGCCGTCCGAGTGGGAGGAGCTGGCATTCGGCTTCGCCGGCGGCCCGGGCAGCGTGCTAATCGATGACTTAGGCCTAGATCCCTGAGTGACGATCCATGCATCCTAGCCTGCACGAAGTACAGTTATTCCTGCAGGTATGCGAGGTTCTAGCTCATAGCCTGCACGAAATGCAGTTAATCGATCGAAAGTGTGGGATTCGGCTAATTCAGCGATCTTGAGAAGTATTCGGTGCAGTTATTGTGCTGAAAACGAGGCCTCTGGGCTAATTAACTGTACCTGATGCAGTTGATTGCCAAGCCAACAAACAAGTCCGCCATGCGAACAACGGCATGGCGGACTTTATTCGTTACATCAACGATTTCTCGAACAGGATGACGTTAAAGCCGTCGACGACGGCCGGACCGATCTCTTCGTATCCGTTGCTCTTGAACAAAGCGTGCGCCCCGTGCTGATTGTGCAACGCATCGAGGGTGATACGGCTGAAGCCCAGCTCCTTGGCCCGTTCTTCGAGCCTGTCCAGCATCAGTCGGCCATAGCCTTTCCGCTGATGCTCCGGATGGATGCGCAACCGCTTAATTTCCGCTCTTTCGTCATCCAATCTTTTTACGCCGCCCATTGCGATCACTTGCCCCCGCGCTCCGGTCCCGACGAGAAAATCGCCGCCGCTCTGCAAATATTGCTCCTCTATGTGGAAAATATCGTGGTAATGCTGGTGGGTCGGCTCGACGCCGGCTTCGGAAATGACAAGCAGATGAACCCGCCAGACATGATCGTGGTCAACCGTGGAATACCGTCTAATCGTAATCATAACGAACGCCTCCATCCCGTTTATTGATGTTATATAATATAACACAAATATCTCAAATGGAGAACATTTATCTTGAAATTAATCTATTATGTTATGAAACCGAACACAAATAGGCGATAATTTGTAAATAATTCCCGAATAATAGAGGGGAATAAGAGTTGATGTCGTATATGTTCTATAATCGCATGACTCTATGTCCGGGGGATGAACATGTCGATAGAAACGCTCCTGTTCCACGTTTTCATCGTTCTCGCGCCGACTATTATCGCCAGTCTCATCTTTGATAAGCATGCATTAGGAGCATCGCCGTATTTCATTGGCGGTCTGAACGGCATCGCGGCTGCGATGTGCGTCCTTAATCCTTATACGGTGTACGGATTGCATTGGGATTTGCGATTTATGCCTTTTATCGTGGCGTGCGTATACGGGGGGCCTTACGCGGGGAGCTTCGTATGGGCGGCGATTGCGGCTACGCGGGCGTATCAAGGGGGAGACGCTTTGCCCTTCGACATGGCGAGCACCACGATCGCGATCGCCCTGCCTCTGCTCTTAAGTTTCCTGAACCGTCGCGGGCCGGATAATATGCGGCGCATTCAAGTCATCGTAGCGATCGCGTTCTGGGTCGGAACCGTGAAGTTGTTAACGCTCGCCGCTTATCGGTATATGGAGGTTTATACGGGGCCGTACGTTACCGGAGAATTTCGGAATATGATCGTCACGCCGCTGATCTATGCGATGGTGTTCTTCGTCATTTACATGCTGAACGAGGGGATGATTCAACGAAGGAGAATGAAGCTGGAAATCGCCCGCTCGGAGAAGTTGAACGCCTTAGGGGAAATCGCGGCGTCGATCGCCCATGAAATCCGAAACCCGCTAACGGTCGTCAAAGGCTTCTTGCAGTTGATCAAGCAGAGGGAGTCCGGACCGTCGGCGGCTTATATCCCGCTTATCTTGAGCGAGCTTGCGCGGGCGGAGACGATATTGAACGAATATTTGAGCTATGCGAAGCCTCATCTCATTACGAGCGAACGCATTCAGGTAGCGGCGGTGATCGAGAACATCGTCATGCTGCTCGAGCCGTTGTCCATCATCCAGGGAGTACAGCTCGAAAGCCGGTTATCCGTGAACCCGTACGTCTCCGGAGACCGCAATCAGCTCCAACAGGCGCTCATGAACGTAACGAAGAACGCGATCGAAGCAACGCCTTCGGGAGGCAAAGTGACGGTTCAGCTTACGAACGACGAGGAATGGGCGTACATGAAAATATCCGATACCGGCCGAGGGATGAGCAAGGAGCATCTCGACCGGCTCGGAACGCTGTTCTATTCCACGAAAGACAAGGGTACGGGTCTGGGTACGACGGTAGCCTGGCAAATTATCCGCAACATGAACGGAACGATCCACTATGAGAGCAAACTCAACGTCGGCACGGAAGCGCTCATCAAGCTGCCGATCGCCAAATAAGAAGTCCGCGCTTCAACCCCGCTTATTCTCGTAGACGGCTAAGCGTTGATAGACAACCTCGAGCAGAGGCGCCGAGATTCGATGCTCGCGGGCGAGCTCGAGCAAGTAGCCGTGAATGTGCGAGCCCTCGGTGGGTTGCCCGCTCAGCAGATCCCGGAGCATGGACGACGTGCTGCCGGCCGACATGCCTTCCACGGCTTTCAAGTTAAGCTCGGCCATATTCTCGGGAATCGTTCCTCCTGCCGCTCTGATAATTCTGGCGATTTCGTCGAAAATGCGCCTGAACCATTCGATGCCTTCGCCGGCGTCGCGTATGTCGCCTACCGGCGCTTGGAACAACGTCGTCAGACCGGACAAGCCGCTGATGAACGAATATTTCTCCCATAGCGAGCGGCGGATGTCCGGGCTTTCGGTCAGGACGCGGGCGGCGGACAACGTTTGGTGGATCTGTCCATACAGCTCGCCCTGGAGATCGGCGAACGGGCCGTATACGAAAGAGTAATAAGGACTCATATGGACGATCGCTCCGTTAGCGTCCAGCGTCGATTCGATTTTCGCGACCCCGCCCAGCAACGGTTGTCCCGGGTAAGCCGCTGCGATGTCGAGCATGTGCTTATAACCGTTGAGGAATGGAAGCAACGCCGTGCGCGCATGGATGTACGGTTTTATTTGCGCCAACACGCCCTGAAGCCCGTAAGCTTTGCACGCGATAACGACAAGATCGAACGGGTTGCTCTCATCGCCGGCGACGATTAGCTGCGGTTGCCCCGCGTAATCGCCCTTCGGGCTACGGACGACTAGACCGCCGGAGAGAAGCTGCGCTTTCCTGGCTTCGCGTACGAGCAGCGTGACGTCCAATCCATCCTCGATCATTCTCGCCGCGATATATCCTCCGACGGCCCCTGCGCCTACGACCAAAATTCTCATCCTTACGCCACTCCCTCACAGATCGTTTTTTAGTTAACTTCATCATAATCCTTGAACCATGCTCCTGCCAATCTGCCAACCGCTTCGTCGATCGTATACTCGTTCAACCCGCCGAAGCCGAGCATGATGTACGACGGAGGGCATTGCGAGGGCGTAGACCACTGAACCGCCGGCGAATAGACGCGGATGCCGACCTTCGAAGCCAGATCGATCAGTCCGGCGCTCGGAATACCCGCTTTGACGTCGATCAGCAAGTGCAGTCCCGCTTTCTGCCCGATGATCTCGATTCGTGCGCCCATATGGCGCTGCAGGGCGGCAAGCAACGCGCGATGCTTCAACTGATACAGCCGCCTCATCTTCCGAACGTGCCGCCCGAAGAACCCTTCCCTCATGAAGCGCAGCATCGCTTGCTGGATCAGCGGAGAGACGGGCTGGCTGTACAAAACCAGCTTCTCGCGCACGGATCGGGCGATCGGTTCCGGTAATACGATATAGCTGAGTCTGGCGGCCGGGAGGAACGACTTCGACAACGTGCCCATATAGATCACGCGGTCGTTATGATCCATCGCCTTCAAAGCCGGTATAGGCTGGCCGACGTACCGGAACTCGCTGTCGTAATCGTCTTCGATGATCAGACCGTTCCGCTCGTTCGCCCACTGAAGCAGCTTGTTCCGTCTCTGAATCGGCAGGACCATGCCGAGCGGGAACTGGTGAGAGGGCGTGATGTATACGGCGGACGCGTCCGTATCGTACAAGCGGTCGACTTGAATGCCGTCCGCGTCCAGCGGAACGTGAACGAGCTCGCATCCGTGGCCGTACAGGGATGTTCTAACCCCGTTGTAGCCCGGATCCTCCAAGGCTACCCGCATTCCTCGAAGCGGGATCAACTGGCACATCATGCTAACGGAGTGCTGCGTTCCCGCGCATAGGACGATTTGGCTCGCCGTGCACGGGATTCCGCGCGATTGGTAGAGGTAGCCCGCGATTTCCGAGCGAAGCTCCTCTTCTCCTTGCGGATGCCCGTAGTCGAGCACTCGGCGCTGATTCGAGTCGTTCAGCGCTTCGAGCAAGCATCGTCTCCAAGCGCCCATGGGGAACCGCTCCATCTCGACGTCTCCGTATCGGAAATCGAACGCGATACCGGAGGCGTCGGGCGATGGAGAAAATGGCGGAGCGGCCGTTCCGCGTCTTCCCTGCGGATGCTTCCGCTTGCCTGACGGCGGAGCGTGGGGAGGCTCTTCGACCGGCAGCGCGTATAGTCCGCTCCGGCTGCGGCTTTCCGCGTAGCCTTCGGCGACGAGTTGCTGATAGGCCGTCTCGACCGTGTTTTTGCTTACCTTCAGGTGCGCGGACAGGGCAAGGATGGCGGGCAGTTTGTCGCCCGCCGGGATCGCGCCGGCTTCGATCTCGTCGCGAATGTAGGCATACAGCTGAAGGTAAAGCGGTTGCCCGCTTGTCTTGTCCAGCGTCGGGGTTAACGTGATCATGCCGCGCTCCTTCTGACCCCAATGAATACATTAATTCTGTCTCTTTTGAAGGGGTCAACGCTCTCGTATACTGATTCTAACACAAATAGAGCTTGGAATTGAGGGGAGAGTTGTCCATGTTCACCGTTAGGCTGGCCAAGCGCGAATGTACGGACATGAGCAAGATCGAGTATTTTCTGAAGCGCGCGCAAACCGGATTCCTGGGAATGTCTTTAGGGAATCGGCCGTATGTCGTGCCGATGAATTACACCTGGTGGAACGGCGCGATATATGTGCACGGGGCCGAGGAAGGGAGGCGGGCGCAATGCTTGCGCGCGAATGCCAACGTCTGCTTCACGATCGGCGAATATTACGGCACGATAACTTCGCCGATTCCCGCCCACACGGATACGGCATATATGAGCGTCGTAATCGACGGCCGCGCGTCGTTCGTAACCGATATCGCCGAAGCGACCGAGGCGATGCAAAGCATGCTGGACAAGTACGTGCCCGGTTTCTACGACCAGCCGCTCGCCAGCAGTCACGTCGAGAAGTATCGGTCTTCCCTGGGAAGCAAGACGGCGATCATGAAGATCGACCCGATCGCGATTGTCGCCAAGGAGAACGCGCCGGTCCAGGAGAAGATGTTCCATCCGGGCATGAAAAATCGTTAACCGCATAACGGTACAACAGATCGGGCCGCTTCCGGGAAGGGCTCGATTTTTTGTTGTCTCGATGGGAAAATAGAGGAATTATAGCGAATCGTGTTGAAAATTGTCAGTAAAGAGGTTATGCGAACGCACTGAAGAAGATTGAATTCCTTTGCGCGGCAACCATGGACATATGACTATCGCAGAAGGCGGGGATTTATATGGCTAACGAATATCGTATCGGTCTGATCGCGCCTCATCTGGATGGGGAATATTACGGCAGAATCATTCCGGATATCCACCAATACGTGCGTTCGAAACATTCGCGACTGTTCGCTATACAGTCTGCCGACGAGACGTTGGGCATAGCCCGGCTCGAAGACCCGGTCGCTTTTAATCTCATAGATGCATGGATACTCGTGCTGCCGACGGCCAGCGCCTACTTCCAGGAGATGCTCGACAAGAGCGGCAAGCCGGTGGTCGGGGTGGGGTTCCCGCCTCCAACGAAACAAATGCACTCCATCGTCGTGAGCAATCGCGACAGCATGCGGCAAGCGGTGCTGCATCTCATCGACGCGCATGGACACGAGCGCATCGCTTTCATCGGCAACCTGGGTCAGTACGATCTCTACGAGAGATATATGGGCTATCGCGCGGCGTTGTCGGAACGCGGGCTGACGTTCGACGAAAGTCTCGTATTCAACGCTGCCGACAATCTTCTCGAAAGCGGAGCGCAAGGGACGGAGGCGCTGCTCTCCGGCAACGGCGCGCTAGGCTTCTCGGCGATCGTAGGAGGCACCGATTTGAATGCGATCGGCGCGATCAACGCGCTGCGCGAGCGGGGTTATGACGTTCCGGGCGACGTCGCGGTTATCGGGTTCGACGACATTCCGCAATCGTCTACGAATTATCCGTCGCTGACGACGGTGTACCAGTCGTTCAACGAGGTTGCGAAGCAGGCGGTCGAGCGGGTGTTCGATCTGCTCGAGGGCCGATCGTTCGAGAACAATTTAACTTACGTGCCCGCCCGGTTCATTCCCCGCGCATCTTGCGGATGCGTGAATCCTGCTTTCGCGACGGGTCCCGAAGAGATCGCGAATATCGCGCAAAGCCTTTCCCAGCTCCGCACGTCGCTTCATCGGATTACGACGAACAATTACAAGATGACGCACGCTCTGATCAAGGCGACCCAGGAAGAGAAAATCCACATCGAAAGCTTATTCTGGAACTTGTCCCATTGGGGTTGTCTGACGTTATGGGAGACGGACAAGCGCGGCGTAAGGCGGCTTGTCGTCAAACAGACGTTCAGCAGGCGCGGAGACGTCGTGCCGCCGGTCGGCGAGACGTACCGGCTGGAGGAATTTCCGCCGCTTCGATATTTGCCCCCGAGCGCGCAGCCCGGCGGCGAAGATATGATCGTCGTTCATCCGGTCATGTCCGAATTGCAGGATTGGGGTTATATCGCGCTGTGCACCCCCCGCCGATCCGCTGAACAACTTCGTCGCGAACGATATCGCCAGGCACAGCTTCTCGATCTTGGCGGTCGCAATGGAACGGGATATGCTCGTCCAGCAGATCCGGTCTTTCGCGGAGAAGCTGGAGCTCGTGGCCCGGACGACGAATGACGGGATATGGGACTGGAATCTGTCGACGAACAAGATCGAATGGAACGTCAGGGCGCGTACGATGCTGCGTTCCGCGTCCGTGTCGGTGACGGAAGCGCCGAGATCGTTCCTGGCGCATATTCATCCCGAGGATCAGTCGGCGGTGCGGGAGGCGTTCCGCAAGACGATTACGAACCATGCGCCGATCCAGTGCGAATTCCGGGTCGTCGGATCGAACGGACATCAGATCTGGGTGTATCTGGCCGGGGATTGCATTCGCGATACGTCGACCGGCGCCGTCCGCATTATCGGCTCGCTCACGGATATTACGGAGAAAAAGTCGAATGAGGCGCGCATCATCCATATGGCGTATTACGACGCGCTTACGGGTCTTCCGAATCGCCTCTTGTTCCAAGAGCGGCTGCGCAAGGCGATGGCCGATCGCGAGCAAGACGGCGGGAAGATGGCGATATTCCTGATCGATCTGGACCGATTCAAAATCGTAAACGATACGCTCGGCCATCAAGTGGGAGATATGCTGCTCGTTCGGGTCGCGGAGATGCTCAAGGCATGCGTCGGGGACGAGAATACGATCGCGAGGCTTGGCGGCGACGAGTTCATCGTCATGTTCCCGTCGATCGAGAGCGAAGACGAACTCTCGGAGGTCGCGGATCGCGTGTTGCTCAAGCTGTCCGAGCCGGTCGTGCTCGAAGGCACGAAGTTCTACTTGTCGGCGAGTATCGGCGCGAGCTTGTATCCTTCCCACGGGGCGGACTCCGAGACGTTGATTAAGTTCGCCGACCTCGCGATGTATCAGTCCAAGCGTAGCGGCGGCAACCGTCTCGGCTATTACACGGAAAACCTCGGCGTACAACAGGTAGAGCGGGTGAACATGGAAAGCGGATTGCGCCTTGCCCTCGAGCGCGGCGAGTTCGTGCTGCATTATCAACCGCAAATCTCGTTGGCAACGGGCGAGATCTACGGCGCGGAAGCGCTCATTCGCTGGCAGTTGCCAAGCGGCAAATTCGTGCAGCCGGGCGAATTCATTCCGCTCGCGGAAGAGACCGGGCTTATTATTCCGATCGGGGAGTGGGTGCTCGACAAAGCCTGCAAGGCCTGCAAGCAATGGATCGCGGAAGGCATGGATTCTCCCGTCGTCTCGGTCAACATTTCCTCGCAGCAGTTTCAGCAAGGCGATTTTCCGGAATTGGTCAGGCAGGTGCTGCGGAATACCGGCATTCAGCCGCGAAACTTATGCTTGGAAATCACCGAGCATATGGCGGTCTTGAACATGGAACATACCATCCAAGTATTGAATGAGCTTGTCGATATCGGCGTACGCATCGCGATCGACGATTTCGGCATCGGTCAATCGTCGCTCGTGCTGCTGAAGAGGCTGCCGCTCCATGTTCTGAAGATCGATCCTTCGTTCATCTTCCATATGACCGATAACGGTTCCGACGAAGCGATCGTCAGGGGAATCATCGAGATGTCGCACGGCCTCGGCCTGGCGGTTACCGCGGAGGGGGTCGAGACCGAGGCCCAGCTCATCCGTCTGCAGCAGCTCGGCTGCGATCGGATTCAAGGTTACTATACGGGTCGTCCGATGCCTTCGGAGCAGTTCATCGGGTACTTCCAATCTCTGATCTCCGCCGGGACTTCGAGATGGCGGATTTAGAGAACTCGGCGCTCGGGCACCTCAGTTCGGCCATTGGATCCGGCGAGCGGGACCGGCCGTCGATGTTGTCCTCGCTTCGAGCATAACGTCGGCTAAGCCTAGACCTTGCTCCCGGATCTCATCCATATAGACATCGGCCCGGACGAGCCCTTTATGAATGATGATCGCGCGGTCGATCACGTTCTCGATTTCGTCGATCAAGTGCGTCGTGATGAGCACCGTTTCGTCTCCCGTCAATCCTTCGATGATCCGCTTGATGGAGTCGTGCCTGGTGAAGATGTCTTTGCCGACGAACGGCTCATCCATGATGAGATAGTCCGCTTTCTTGGCAAGGCCGGCGCAAAGCTCCAGCTTCATCTTCTGCCCCTTGGAGAACGTTCTGATCTTCCGGTTCGCCGGCAGCTCGTAGGCGCTCAGCAATTCGCCGTAATACGAGAGATCGAAGCGGGGGAAGAACTCCGCCAGGAACGCGGCGTACTTCAGAGGCGTCATGTTCGGAAGGAAACCGCCTTCCTCGGTCATGAACGCCATCCGCGAATATTGCGTCGCGGCGGGTTTCCCGTCGATCCGAATTTCCCCTTCGCGAACCTCTCCGATCCCCATGATCGCTTTGAGAAGCGTCGTTTTTCCGCTGCCGTTCTCTCCGAGAATACCTACGATTTCGCCTTTATTAATCGTAATGTCTTTCACGTACATCAACGCGTTGCTGACGGGATATCGCTTATCCACGTACTTTAATTCGATCACGGACGATACGCCCTCCGTTCTACTTCTTTATTCGATCGTAATCTTCGAGAAAAACCGGTAATCCATCTGATCGTAACTAAAGTTAGCCGAAGGGAGTACGCTGAGCATCTCGACGTTATCGTCGTTCATGTCGGTCGCGAGTTCTCCTTTATAAACGAGTTCGGAGCGCTCGTAGACGTACAAGTAACAATGCTGCGGGAGGGCAAGATCGTAATAGGGTTCGTTATCGATCATGCGCGCGTCCCGGAACGCCCGGAGGATGTAGAACCTGCCGTTCTTGTAGCTCGCCTTGTAGAAGCCGCGGTACGGATCGAAATCGCCGTCGTCGAACGCCACGGTAACGGTATCGATTAATTTGACGCCTGTCGATAAGTCGAAGTTGAGGAAAAAGCGGTGATCGATCGAGCTTCCCATGAAGCTCAGATTCAGAGCCGAACGCCCCTCGTCAACGAAGGCTTCATAGGATTCCTGATAGGTATTCGCTCCGCTTGGCGTTCCCGGACGGCCCGGCAAATAAAAGTTCGGAACCGTCGCTTCCCCGAATAGCTCCCCGCTAGCGCCGTCGTAGCTTCGCAGCTTTAAAGCGTGGTTTTCCACGCTGATCAGGACGAGTTTATTCCCGACGGCTTCCAAACCGAGTACGTCGATGCCCGCCGATTGGCCCGAGACGTTCGTTTCGAGGGGGACCTCGACGACCGTTCGGGCGGGGTAATCCTGTTTGTCTACGACCAGACTGATTCCCCAGTCCACAAAGCTCAATTCGTAAATGCCGCTCGTGCCCGTTGAATCGTACGCGGCCGGCACCGTGAAATACACTTTGCCGCCGATCCTGGCGATGCCGTATTCGAGCGGATTGGCATAAGTGACGGCATTGCCGTTACTGGATTTGCCGTAACGGATAGAAGGGGTAACGTACGCCGTGCGGATGGGCATTAAATCGTTCTTGTCCGGCGGACGTTCATAAGACATGATGTTGAATTCGCGATTTCCGCCTACGCGGAATTCCGTGTTGCCGATTCGCTTGTTCCCGCCGGGGATGTAGCGATACGTATCCGGCCAGATCGGCTGCTTGAACAACTCCGTGTTCGTATCGATACGTCCTTCGTCCAGGCGCCAAGAAGTCCGGTGGAATCCGTCGCCGAGCTGTCCGCTGATGACGACGTCATCGAGGGTTTTGCGATCGCCGCTCAAGTCTTTCAGCACGAACATGCCATCGTCCTTCATGCGATAGAATTGATAAGCCATCGCGCCGATGAGGACGATCGCCGCGATCAGAACGGGAATGGCGGCATGTTTTCTCCAATAAGTCATTGCGGGTCCCCTTTCTTAGGCGATCGATCCTCTCTTCATCAGCCGAACGCCGTGCCAGACGAACAAACAGCTTAGAGCGAAGAAGAGGAGGCTGCTCGGATAAAGGTTCGTCGACGTTGCGGAATGGATCGGCTCATTCAATCGGTAGGCGAGCGTTCGGTACAGCATCCATCCGGCTACGGCGATCGGAACGAACCCGATATAAGTCCTGCTTCGTTCGCATAACGCGCCGTAATAGACGCCGGTTACGATGACGAGGAGCATCCCGAGCGAAGAAAGGATCCGGGTGAACGTCATCGGCAGCAACACGCGGAGGAACTCCGATCGCGCGAAAGCGAGAAACAGGCCGTTATTCATGACGTACCGACCTTCCATATACGTCTCGGCTTTGTTCATCGCGAGAGAATACCCGAGACGAATGCTGACGAGTTGCGCGGCGAAGAGCAGCAGGCAACCGATCATAAAGACGATCAGCTTGGCGAAGTAAAGCGACTCTCTTGCGACGGGCAGCGACAAGTACGTATAGACGCTCTTGCTCCCCCAATAGCCGGCGTAGACGGATTTCAGAAAATAGAGGCACAAGAGCAGCAGCAAGCCGAGAAAGAGAAGAGAGCAGCCGGACGACGAATATAAATGTTCAAACCTGGCATGCGAAGCGTAGAAAGCATAATCTTCCGCCGCTGCGTTAAGGATGAGAAGCGGAAGGACGATGGTCGAGGCGCATAGCGCCGCAAGGAACCTCAGCCACATTCCGAATTCAACGTTGATCAGACGGTATAGGCCTTTCATGGAGACCACCTCTTTGTATGATGGGAATCGTACAGCGCCGAACGGCCCGCGAGAATGCGATTAGTCCCAGTGCTCGCTGATGAGCTCGATTACTTTCTTGAACGGCAACTGGATTTCTTTGGCCGAGTCGACGAACGACTTCACGAGCTCGCGCGTTAGTTCGGCTTCGATTCGACGGAACATTTCATCGTCTACGTAGACGGCGCTTCCGGACGTGCTGCTCGTACGGACGAAGCCTTCGTCTTCCATGAGCTTAAACGCCTTTTGCACCGTATTCGGGTTTATGTTGAGCTGGGAAGCGACCTCTCGCCGGGACGGCAGCTTATCGCCGGATACGGCTTTGCCCACCAAGATTAGCTTCTTCACGTAAAGAGCAGCTTGTTGATACACGGGATCTCGGTTGTTCAGCTTCAAATCGTAAAAATGAAGCACGTATCCTCGTCCTCTCCTTCTTGCTTAATTGTATTATTGCAGTAGTACAATTAACCCGTCAAGCGGTACGGATATCGTACGTGCCGCTTGACGGTTGCGGACGATCAATCGCGATAGAACGAGGCGATCGCAGCGGCTTCGGCCGCGACTGCGGCGCGAAGCTCGTCGGGTGCCAACGCTTCGGCATGGCGGCCGTAGCCGAGCAGGATCGCGCAAGCCGACTCCAGCGTGTCGAACGTGATCGCGGCTCGGATCCGTCCGTCGGCGGTATCGGGTTGATGCTCGCGAACGGAGACGAAGCGCTCGCGGCGGAACGCCTCGAAGCGATCGGCTGCGATGCGCACGACGGCTTCGTAGCGCGGCAAGTTCGATTGGAAGCGGCGGACGGACGCCGTCCAGCTCGCCGCAAGGTCGAAGTCCGCGGGCCGCTCGAACGTCTCGCCCGTGATGCGCGCTTCGTCGATTCGCGATATTCGGAACGTGCGCGGTTCGCCGCCGTCCGTCCCGGACAGCGTCATGACGTACCAGACTTGCGCCTTGGCGACCAGGCCGAGCGGGCAGACTAGCCGTGCCTCGGCAGCTCCGGCATAACGGATGAGAAGCTTCCGTTCCGCCCATACGGCCTCTTGCGCGATCGAGAGCATAGATCGGCCTGCGGTCGCGGCTTCTCCGGAAGCGAGGGAGTCTCGCCAGCCGGCGCCGTCGATATGGATGCGCTGACGGGCGAATTCCGCATCCTGATGCGCGGCAGGAGGCAGCGCGGATCGGAGCTTGCCGATCGCGGACGATGCGCTTTCCTCCAGTCCGAGATCCTTCACGATGCCAGACGTCTGCAGCAGCAGCAAGGCGCTGATCTCGGCCGCGGTCATTCCGGTCAGCCGATTGCGATAGCCTTCGGGCAGCGACCAGCCGCCGAGATGCCCGCGCTGCGCATAAACCGGAATGCCGGCGGCGCTCAGCGCCTCCATATCCCGGTGAATCGTCCGCTCCGACACCTCCAGCCGTTCCGCGAGCGATTTGGACGACATCCTGCCGTTCGCGTGCAACAGTCTTAGCAAGGTCAACAATCGATCCGCGCGCATCGTCACCTTCTCCTTTCGTATCTTTAGATATCGTAATCTTGGAATAAGACAATCGTTGTCATATATGCAAATTATACTGGAGATGCAACGAATATTCGACAAGCGGAGGGATATCGATGGAGAAGCCATTGCAGGGACAAGTCGCCGTCGTCGCGGGGGCGACGAGAGGCGCGGGGCGCGCGATCGCGACCATGTTGGGAGCGGCGGGGGCGACCGTGTACGGAACGGGTCGCAGCGTGAAGGGGAGTCCTTCCGATATCGGGAGGAAGGAGACGATCCAGGAGACGGCGGAGCTTGTAATCGCCCAAGGCGGCCAAGGCATCGCGGTGCAGGTCGACCATACGGTGCCGGAGCAGGTGGAGGCGCTGTTCGCCCGCGTTCGCGAGGAGCAGGGCGGGCGGCTGGACATCTTGGTTAACGACGTATGGGGCGGGGAGAAGCTGACGGAGTGGGGGACGCCGTTCTGGGAAGGCTCTCTGGATAAGGCGCTTCTCATGCAGCAACGGGCGGTTCATTCGCATATGATCACGAGTTACTATGCGGCTCCGTTGCTAGCGGCCAGACAACGCGGACTGATTATTGAAGTTACCGACGGCTTCGATTATCGCTATAGAGGCAACCTTCCCTACAGCCTGGCGAAAATATCGGTCATCCACCTGGCCGAGGCGCAAGCGGCGGAGCTTCGTCCGCACGGCGTAGCCGCTGTGGCGGTGACGCCTGGGTTCCTGCGGTCGGAAGAGATGCTGGATTACTTTAAGGTGACGGAAGACAACTGGAGAGACGCCGGGGTGCAGGAACCACATTTTCTCCAATCGGAGACGCCTTTCTTCGTCGCGAAGGGCATTGCGGCGCTGGCTGCGGATCCTGACTTGATGAGCAAGTCGGGCAAGATATTCACGTCTTGGGGGTTGTCCGACGAGTACGGAATCGTCGATGTGGACGGCCGTACTCCGCATTGGGGCCGTTATGCGGCGGAGCAGGGGTTCTACGATTAAGCGGACGGGCAACAAGAACAGGCGACTACTCCGTTCTAACGGGTAGTCGCCTGTATTCGTCATGCGCTGAATTGATCCATCTCCGATTGAAGCGTGCGGGAAAGCTCGCGGAGCGAAGCCGCTTGCGTCGAAAGCTCCTGCATCGAAGCGGAGTTCCGGGAAGACATGGCGTTCATATGACCGACCTGATCGGATGAGTTCCGAGCGATCGTGGCGATTTGATGGATCGTGGCGGATATTTGTTCGGTCGAAGCGGACATTTGTTCGGAGGCGGCGGAAACTTCTTCGATCTGCCGCGCTATGGCATTCGTCGAAGACACGATAAGCTCGAACGTATGCGCTGCTTCTTGAACCGACCGGCTTCCTAATCTGACTTCCTGCTGGACATGGCTCATCGACTGCATGGAACGATCGTTGATGGCTTGAATCCGCTCGATGAGTTCGGCGATGTCGTTCGCGTGCTTGTCGGACATCTCCGCCAACTTGCGGGTTTCGCCCGCGACGACCGAAAATCCGCGGCCGTGTTCTCCGGCCCTGACGGCTTCTATGGAGGCGTTCAGCGCGAGAATATTGCTCTTGGAGGCGATCGCCTTGATGAGCGCTACGGCTTCGCCGGCGCTTGCGGCGACTTCGTTCATTTGATGAACCGCTTGGGCGGTGTCGTCTACGGTTTGCACGATGACGCCCATCTGTTCCGTGACCCGGTCCAATGCAAGCTTGCCGTCTTCGGCTTGGGATGCGGAGTTTAAAGATTCCTGCATGACGATGCCCGTCGTATCCGCGATACGCTCGATGCCTTGCGTGATCTCGCTCATGGCCCGAGCGGTATCTTCGGTGCCTTGCAGTTGCGCTTCGGTACCGCTGGCGGTCTCTTTAATCGAGACGTCCAGCGCGTCGTTCGCTAGCGTAGAGTGAGAGGCGATGTCCGCCAACTGCGCGGACGTATTCGCGACTTGTTCGGCGCTCCGTTTGCCTGAGGCGATCAGGCTTTGGACGGAAGCGACCATATCGTTAAAGGAACCCGCCGTCATATTCATTTCGTCGCGGGTTCGGACATGCATTCTCGTCGTAAGGCGGCCTTGGGCGACTTCGGAGGCGGATCGCAGCAAGGAACGAATCGCTTCCCTGATCGAGTAATAGAATCCGATGAAGAAATAGCACACGACCGCCGAAAGGATGCATACGAACGTAATGATGAATGTTCGTACGTCCGCGTAATGGTCTTGGCGGATGTCGATAAGTCGGCTTAATTGCTCCGCGTCGGCGATATATAAAGCATTCGTAGAGGCGGTAGCTTCCTCGGCTGCGGCGGTGAACGCCGAGACGTCTGCGCGGACGCCGCCTTCTGCTAGATAACTGTCGTTAACGACGGATAAGTAGCGTTCGAGCGAAGTCAGAAATCGCTGCGTAGGCTGCTCTAAAATCGGTTCGAGAGACGGGTTTTGCTGGGCGATGACGCCGTACCCGGCTTCGATGCTGTTCGCGGCCGCGCGAATGTATGCGGCTTGTTCGATCAAGGCCGTCGTTTCTTCGCGATTCAAAGCAGGTTTGTCCGCCCAGCTTAACCCTTGATCGCGCAATTCGCCCAGTTGTCTAATCAGCAAAGGGAGTTTTAGGAGCGTGGCGTCCATTAAGTAATAGGAATCAAGATCGGGATCCAGGATCAGCTTGGACGTATCGCCGACATGCGAGATCAGCGCGATCCCCTTGGTTAACAGTGCGGAATAGCTTTGCGAAAGCTGTTCGGGAGACTGATTCTTATCGGCGGCTAACGCGACCCAGTCGGCTTTGAGGGCCTTCCACTGCTCGGAAGCTTCCAGCCGTTCGCCTAGTCGGCCGTCGATCGCGTCCATCGCGGCGATTTGCCGATTAACGGAATCGGATGCGGTGCTTCCGGTTGCCGCGGCGTTCCCGGACAGCGTTAGCTTGCGGTGTTCGTCGATCGAGAGGAGCACTTGCTGAAGTCCGGCGTTGTACTGAGTGCCGGTTTGTTCGTCGTAGGCGAATTCATGGCCTTCGTTCAATTCGACGATAAGGTACTGCAAAGTCACGGCCAGCGGAATCAGGACGAGGATGCCGATCAAAGCGAATTTGTAAGCATACTTCAAGGAATCGAGCAGGAGAAGAACGGGTTTCAATAGGGCACGCATCGCATACGCCTCCACAAAGATTCATCTTTGTCGAATTTGCGTAATATATTATGACATAAATCCCTATCCATTCGACACAATCTATTGTAAAAGGCTTTCATATGGTTTTCAATGACTATTTTCTTATAAATATATGGAATATAAAATGACATAAAGTCGTATGTGTCGTGGAATAGGGCAGGAGTTAGTCAAGTATACTAACAAAAACGCACCCCCTGAGCGAAGGGGGTGCATCTCTAAACTGATTTATTGCTGCTCGATCGTAATGTTGCCGCTGTCCGCCCGCGCTTTCACGTAGTCGGTCGTCAGGCGTTTCGACTCCGGGTGTTTGACGCGGCCCGAATCGGCTTGCGCGTCATAGAAGCCGGCGAAGTCCGGAGGCACTTGGACGTAGATGTTGCCGCTGTCCGCTTCGATGTTCGTCTCCGCATTCGTGAGCTTATAGAGCCTGATGTTGCCGGAATCGACCGATAGATCGGCAGCCCCGGCGACATCGTTCAAGCGCATGTTCCCGGAATCCGCGTCGACGGTTAATTTCGCTTCCACTCCGTCGGCGGTCACGTTGCCGGAATCGATGTCGATATTAAGCTCATCTCCTTTGAAGCGTTCGATGGTCACGTTGCCGGAGTCGATGTCGATGTTCGTTCTTCGAGGAGCGGCAATCGCGGCGTCCGTAATCGTAGCGTTGCCCGAATCAAGCTTAAGGTCCAATGCGTCCCATTGTGCTCCGTCGGCGAGCGCGATCGTAAGCTCCTCCTTGGCCCGGAAGGAATTGAAGTCGAAGAAGTGGAACCATCGTTCCGGCTTTTGTCTCAGGTCGAGTTCAAGCGCTCCGTCCGCGATTTCGGTGGCAAGCGTATCCGATGCCATCTTCTCCGTGCCTTCTCCTACGAGGCGGATCGAGTTCGTGCCATCCGTGCTTCTCACGAAAGTAATCTCAACGTTATAGTCGCTTTTGATCTCCAGCCGCTGGAGCGCTTGCTTATCGAATGTCCAAGCTTTCTCGACGGGCGTTAAATCCCCGCCGGTCCGCCAGTTATAAGAAGCGACGCCTGCCACCCCGATAAGCACGAGCGCGATACCGGATACGACCCACAATTTTCTAACCATGAATTATGTCCTCCCTACCCATGTTCTTGCCGTCCATCTGGCGTACCAGAGAGTTAGTTTGACGATCCACTCGGTCAAGTAGAACCGAATGGCGTAAGCGGCCAACAAGCCGACGCCGGTGGATCCGATCGCGACGAACAGCTTAGCCGTCGTGGCATCGCCGTAAAGCAATTGTTCGACCAGTAATACGACGAGAGACAAGCAGCCGAACGTGGCGACCGCGCAGATCGATACGAAGACCGCCCATAGCGAGACGAGAAGCGGCAGCGCGACCATGTTAAGGAAGATAAGGGCGATCGTCACGCCGATCAACCGAGCGATATCCTTCTTCGGAGGCTGCGACGGCAGCAATTGGAAGCCGGGACCGAGAATTTCTTTGGCGACGACGAGCGGTTCGCCGAGCATTCTTGCGGTTTCCGCTTCGGATCTTCCGTTATCCATGCCGAAGACGAAATGCGATTCGTAATCCTGCAGCAGCTCTTCGCGTTCTTGCGCGGGCATCGGAGCCAGATAAGCGCGGAGCGCCGAGAGATATTCCTGTTTGTTCATGGGACTCTCCCTTTACTTAAAGTAATAGTGGTGGTGCTTGGCGTCGGCTTCCGATGGTTCCATTGTAACCCAGCGGAGACGATGCCGAATCCATCTGCGGTGCATAACCGACCTGGACCTGAGGAGGGGATTGCCGTTCGTTACTGAACCGGGAATTCTCCTTCATTAATGAGCTCGGTTACGCTGGCTACGAATGCGTTCCAAGCGGCGATCATTTCTTTGGCGTATTCCAGTCCGTCCGGCGTCAGCTTGTAATACTTCCGCGGAGGGCCGCCGCTCGATTCTTGCAAGTAGGTGGTGCAGCGACCTTCGTTCACTAATCGGCGCAAGAGCGGATAGAGCGCGCCCTCGGCCACTTCGATATGCTTGGATACCGCCTCCGCGAGCTCGTAGCCGTAACGGTCGTGCTTGTTGATGAGCGCGAGCACGCACAGCTCTAGAACGCCTTTCTTGAATTGCGTGTTAATGTCCACGTTGTACCTCCATTCCGGGTTGCTTAAGCGCGGCAGATTTGTCGATGTCTATAAATTAACACACAGTACTGATTAATGCAAGGTACTGATCTGAAATTAGTACGGACGAAAACGACTTTAATTCGTCACAATTCTGTGATAAAATAGTCACAACTAAAGCGCTTGCACGGAAAGGGGAATGAACATCATGAACAATCGCGCCATGTCACGGATGCTCAAGTGGGTAGCGATGGTCGTCATCGTGGCGGGGGTCGTATGCTGCCTGCTCAATCTCGCGCAATTCAACGATCGCAATCTCGGACTAATGGTAGGAATCGGATTTCTGATCGGCGGCGCCCAAATTATGCTGTTCGGCGTGATCGCTCCGCTTATGCAGCGTAACCACGAAGACGCCGGGCCGGTTCAGACGCTTGCGACGGAGCAGGCGCAGTAACGGACGATCGAACATTCCAGTAGGGCTGCCCGTAAGGTCGAATCGACCTTCGGGCGGCCCTTTGTTTTTTTCGCTGGCGCATATGTTGATCGGAAAAGTTGTGATAAAAATCACAATATGACAAAGGCGTGAACATTTTATTGCGGAAATAAGGCGGATAATTGACGCAATTGTTAACTGTGAGGAAGTCGATTTTCGTTTCTGCTATGGTGTGTACATAAGCGATGGATGGGAGAGATACACATGGCGGCAAAGTTGCGGCGAATAGCCGCGGTACTATCGCTCGTCGCGATGGCGGCGCTAACGGCGGGCTGCAGCGATAAGATAGTCGTGCTGAACCCCAAGGGGGAAGTCGGCAAGCAACAACTCGATCTAATAGTTATATCTACCCTGCTTTGTTTGATCGTCATCGTTCCCGTTCTTATCATGACGTTCGTTATCGTCTGGCGTTATCGCCAGAAATCGAATAGCAAAGCCAAATACCGTCCCGAATGGGAGCACAACTCCAAGCTCGAGATGATATGGTGGGGCATTCCGATTGTCATCGTCGCGATCCTGGGTATCGTCACGGTTCGTTACACGCACATCCTTGAACCTTCGAAGCCGCTCGCGAGCGACAAGGAGCCGATCGTCATTCAAGTGACCTCGCTCGACTGGAAATGGCTCTTCCAATATCCCGACCAGAAGATCGCGACCGTTAACTACGTACAGTTCCCGGCCAACGTTCCCGTACGCTTCGAGCTGACGTCGGACGCGCCGATGAACTCGTTCTGGATTCCGCAGCTCGGCGGGCAGATCTATACGATGTCCGGTATGGCGATGAAGCTTCACCTGATCGCCGATGAGCCGGGTGAATATATGGGCATGGGCGCGAATTTCAGCGGCAAAGACTTCGCCAAGATGCAGTTTACGGCGAAAGCGACCACGACGGAGGAATTCGACGCATGGGTGAAAGACGTTAAGCGGGCTACGCCTAAGTTGACGGACGAAGGTTACGAGCAACTGGCTAAGCCGGGCGTCGTCATGGGTACGATGGAGTTCTCGGATATTCCGGACGGGCTGTTCGATCGGATCGTGACAAAATACGGCACGTCGCACGAAGGGCATTCGCGGCCAAGCGAATCATCCGAAGGCTCGGAGCATCCGGAGCATCCGGAGCATTCGGGGCATTCGGGGCATGAAGGAATGGACATGGATGGGGTCGAATCCGCTGTCGAGCCGACGCAGGTTTCCGCGCATCAACATTAAGACAGGAAGGGGGAAACGATATGTGGGACAATATTAAAGATTTCGCATCCGAATTTTTCGTCACCGGCGATCCGCTCATCTACGGCGCGGACGTCGCGATCGTGCTTACGGTCGTCGCCATCGTCTCGGCCCTTACGTACTTCAAGAAGTGGAAGTGGCTTTGGCGCGAATGGCTGACGACCGTCGACCATAAGAGAATCGGCATCATGTACGTCATCGCTTCTCTACTCATGCTGTTCCGCGGAGGCGTCGACGCCCTGCTCATGCGCACGCAGCTGGCGATGCCGGAATTGGATTTCCTCGAACCGGAACACTATAACGCGATTTTCACGACGCACGGCGTCATTATGATCTTGTTCATGGCCATGCCGCTGATGTTCGGTTTGTTCAACTTGGTCGTGCCGCTCCAGATCGGGGCGCGCGACGTCGCTTATCCGTTCCTGAACTCGGTCAGCTTTTGGCTGTTCTTCATGGGAGCGATGCTGTTCAATATGTCGTTCGTCATCGGCGGTTCGCCGGACGCGGGCTGGCTGTCGTATCCGCCGCTCTCGGAGACGATGTTCAGCCCCGGACCGGGTCAAGACTTCTACATCTGGGGCATTCAGATTTCCGGTATCGGCAGCTTGATGACCGGGATCAACTTCATCGTCACGATTCTGAAAATGCGCGCGCCGGGCATGCGTCTCATGAAAATGCCGATGTTCACCTGGTCGACGCTGTCGAGCTGTCTGACGATCATTCTTGCGTTCCCGATTCTGACGGTAACGTTGGCGCTGCTCTTCATCGACCGTTACCTGGGCGCGCACTTCTTCACGCTCGACGGAGGCGGCAACCCGATGATGTACATCAACCTCATCTGGATGTGGGGTCACCCGGAAGTGTACATCGTCGTCTTGCCGGCATTCGGGATTTTCTCCGAAATCGTGGCTACGTTCTCGAAAAAACGGTTGTTCGGTTATAAATCGATGGTGTTCGCGCTGATGAGCATCAGTTTCTTCTCGTTCTTCACGTGGGCTCACCACTTCTTCACGATGGGCTCGGGCGCCAACGTCAATGCGTTCTTCGCGGTGACGACGATGTTGATCGCGATCCCGACCGGGGTCAAAGTATTCAACTGGCTGTTCACGATGTATCGCGGACGCTTGTCGTTCCCGACGCCGATGATGTGGACGATCGCCTTCATTCCGTGCTTCGTCGTCGGCGGGATGACAGGGGTGCTCCTGTCGGTCGCGCCGGCGGACTTCCAGTTCCATAACAGCTACTTCCTGATCGCTCACTTCCACCAGGTGCTGATCGGCGGCGTCGCGTTCGGTTTCTTCGCCGGCCTGTATTACTGGTGGCCGAAGGTGTTCGGCTTCACGCTTCACGAAGGGATCGGCAAGTGGGCGTTCTGGTTCTGGAACATCGGCTTCTACGTCTGCTTCATGCCGCAATACGTGCTCGGACTTATGGGCATGACGCGCCGGATGAACACCTACGGCTGGGACCGCGGCTGGTGGGAGCTCAACCTGACGTCGACGATCGGCGGCTTCCTGATGGGGATCGGTTTCCTGTTCCAGGTGTGGCAAATTCTCCACAGCATCAAGTTCTTCAAGAAAGCGCCCGCGGATCCATGGAACGGGCGTACGCTCGAATGGACGATTCCTTCTCCGGCGCCCTTGTACAACTTCGCGACCTTGCCTCGCGTCAGCGAGCGCGATCCGTTCTGGGAAGAGAAGCAACGCCGCGAGAAGGGTATTCTGCCTCCGCCTCCGCCGCCTCTCGAGCCGATCCACATGCCGCGCAACTCGGGCGTTCCGTTCGTTATGTCGGCGTTCTGGTTCGTGGCGGGCTTCGGTTTCGTCGAACATTGGACATGGATGGCGATTGCCGGACTTGTAGGCGTCGCGGCTAGCATGATGGTGCATTCGTTTAATTACAATACCGACTACTACATCCCGGTCGACGAGATCAAACGTACCGAGGCTGCAGCGGCAAAGGGGGCTGTCTAAATGGCGCACGCTAACCATACGTCGTCCGCGGCGCATGGCCACGGCCACGACGACGGGCATCACGATCCCGAAGCGCTTCGGATGATGGGCTTCTGGATATTTCTAATTACCGACTGCATCCTGTTCGGAACGCTGTTCGCCACGTTCGCGGTGCTTCATGGCAGTACCGCGGGCGGGCCGACGCCTTCCGAATTGTTCGAGATGGGCGGCGTGATCGCCGAGACGTTCATCTTGCTTACGAGCAGCTTCACGAGCGGTCTTGCCGTTCTGTCGATGAATCGCGGCGATCGCAAAGGGCTTATCGGCTGGCTCGCCGTCACGGCATTGCTCGGAGCGGCGTTCATCGGGCTTGAAGTGACGGAGTTCGTTAAATTGGTCGACGAGGGCGCGGCGATCTCAACCAGCGCCTTCTGGTCGGCGTTCTTCACGCTCGTCGGCACGCACGGTTTGCACGTATCGCTCGGACTCGTGTGGATGATCTCGATCATGCTGCAGCTTCGCAAGCGCGGCATTACGCCGGTTACCCGCCGCAAAGTCGGAATCGTCAGCTTGTATTGGCATTTTCTCGACGTCGTCTGGATTTTCGTGTTCACAATCGTGTACCTGATGGAGGTGATGTGAGATGGCGCGCCAACATGACGAGCATGAATCGCACGGTTCGCTGAAATCCTACGTGATCGGCTTTCTGCTGTCGCTCGTGCTGACCGCGATTCCGCTCGTCGTCGTACTGAACGACTTGATGGAAGGGACGCCCGCGAAGGTGCTGCTACTCGGCTCGGCCGTGCTGCAGTTCGTCGTGCAGTTGTTCTACTTCATGCACCTGAAGGAAGAGAAGAAGCCTCGCTACAATCTGATGGTGCTCCTTCTCGGCATCGCGATCGTGCTGACAATCGTGGCGGGATCGATCTGGATTATGACCTATAATAAAGTGGCTTAGGTTAAGCCGACAACAAAGAACCCCTTACGACGATCGTCGTAAGGGGTTTCGTGTTATTGCTTCGTCTCGAAACGGAACTCGAAGCTCGGATTCCCTGTGAGTTTATGAATGGCTTCTCGAATCAGTTTACTGTACCTGACTTCCAGCCACTCGCTCTTCAAAGTCTCTTCGGACACGATCGTGAGCCGATGTTCATTCCCGAACGCCGAGGTCTGCGAGAACCATGTATCGAAAGCGGGCTTGGACAATTGATCGCTTATGATCGCTAAGACTTGATTCCAGAGCTCGGATTGATCGACGGGTCCGTCGACGCGGATAGGCATGGACATTCCTCCTCGGATCAGGATTGCTGGAGTTTGCGAATATCGGTTTCGACGGTAAAGAGACGGTCATTCAAAACTCGCATTTGATTGTCCGTGCGTTCGAACCGATCCGCTGTCTTCTGATTCACTTGATGCAGAATCGCTACGACGTCATCGTTCTGGGTATGTTCGATTCGATCCAATTGGTTCTGCATCGCGGATAGCTGCCTGATTACGGTTTCCATGTTGACTTCCAGATTGCCGACTTTTCCGTCCAAATTGGCGGTTATGCCTTCTAGCTTACCGACTCGCGCATCTAGCTTGCTGACGCGCTCGTCCAGCTTGCCGACTCGCGCATCTAGCTTGCTGACGCGCTCGTCCAGCTTGCCGACTCGCGCATCTAGCTTGCTGACGCGCTCGTCTAGCTTGCCGACTCGCGCATCTAGCCGATCCAGCTTCGTGTGTACGGGCGAGAGTCCCTTCTTCAGCTCGCTTTGCATGACTTCTCTCAATGCCTCGATCAATTGCGGTTCCATCCGATCACCCCGTGTTCGTGATTGATGTCGTCCCGTGTCGTAATCTAAGTATACAATAGCGGGAAAAAGGAAAAAACGCAAACATTTGTTCCTATTTCGCGTACCAAGGATTCAAATGCACCATAACCTCGATGACGTCGGAGTCCGCCTCCATAATCCGTTGCTTAATCATACGGCTAATGTCGTGCCCGTGCTGTATCGTGAAGTCGCCGGGAACGCCTACGCGAACGTCGACGGTAATGTAGTGTCCGTGCTCGCGGGCGCGGACGCGGTCGATGCGCTTGATCGGTTCGATTCCGATAATGAGCGCTTCGTACTTCGCGAGCTTCTCCTGCGAGACGTTGCGCTCCATCAGAATGTTGACGGCTTCGTGTCCGATCTCCCAACCGAGCTTCAGCACGAGCGCGGAGACGATGATACCCGCGACCGGATCTCCATAGACGCCCCACGACCAGCCATAATGCTCGCCCAGCAAGCCGATGCCGATGCCGATCACGGCGGCGAGCGAAGCATATACGTCGGCTAGATGGTCGTACGCGGTCGCGAGCACGCTCTTGCTGTTCGTCGCTTTGCCGACGCGCAGCGTATAGATGTACAGCCCTTGTTTCCATACCAAGGACAAGGCCGCGGCGCCGAGTGCCAGCCAGCTCTCTCCGCCTTCCGGATCGAACAGCGCGGCGATCGACTGCAACGCGATCCATAGCGCGGCAATGATAAGAACGATGGAGACGAACGCGGACGCGACGACCTCGGCTTTGCCGTGACCATAGGGGTGGTCTTCGTCGGCCGGCTTCTTGGATACCATGGACGAGGTGAGCGCCGCAACGGTCGCGATGATGTCTCCCGCGTTGTGTACGCCGTCCGCGAGCAGAACGGGGCTTCCGAGCAGAAGACCCGCGGCGACTTTCATGATCGTTAGCACGATGTTGCTGATCAGGCTTATCCATATCGCCAGTAGTCCCGAATGATGCCTCTCCGCCACAAAAATTGCCCCTTCAAATAAAGTTTGCCCCGCGCAAAAAATAAATCAGGCTCTCAACCCCTGGGTTGAGAGCCTGTCGTTCCTTATTATTGTTACATAATGAAATAACCTGTCTTCATATAAATAAACCATGGGTGACGGCCACCCTTTCTTCATGCGTTGCTCGTCGTGCATTGATCCTATTGTATCATGCGTGCCCTATCAAAGCGAGTCGTCATGCCGAAAATCGGGCCTGAAAGGCAGGAAAAACCTTGTTATGTTACTTATGCGTTACATTTAGATCAATCTATGGCATAGTCGTGTGATAAACATTGACATGAATATACGACCGTCTTATCATTACTGTAAAACCCAAACTTGGAGGGAGTCGTTCTTGCATGGGGATGACGAACGAAGCTTATCGAACATCGCCTTCCTCCCGCTTTTACAATGAAATGTACGACGGGGCCCGGGTGCGCGGGCATTATGCCAAAGTCCATCAGACGCTCGCCCGCATGTCGGCCGAGGAGCGGATGGCGCGCCAGAATCAAATGAACGGCAGATTGCTGGAAGAAGGAATTACGTTCACGCTATCCGGCGGCGATAAAGACGCGCTGGAGCGCACGATTCCGTTCGACCTCATCCCCCGTATCATTCCTTCGTGCGAGTGGGACGTCATCGAGCAAGGAACCCGTCAACGGGTCCGCGCGCTGAACGCTTTTCTGGCCGATATCTATCATGAGCAATGCATCCTGAAGGATGGGATCGTGCCGCGCCGGATGGTCATGGCCAATCGTTATTTTCGCATGGAGATGATGCGGTTGCCCGTTCCCGGCCATACATACGTTACGGCCGCCGGGATTGACCTGATTCGTAACGAGCAAGGCGACTACTTCGTCCTCGAAGATAATTTGCGTTCCCCTTCCGGCTTCTCTTACGTGTTCAAGAGCCGATCGATCATGCAGCACGATTTCCCCGAACTCTACTTCTCCTACGCCGTTCGCGGCATCGAGCAGACGCTTCACGCTTTTCGCGCTTCCCTTCGCCATCTCGCGCTAACGGATAAGAACGAACCGGTCATTGCTTTATTGACGCCCGGCAGCTTTAATTCGGCGTATTTCGAGCACGCGTTCCTCGCCCAGCAATTAGGTCTCGAGCTAGTGGAAGGGCGGGACCTCGTATGCCGGGACAACAAAATATATATTCGCAATCTATCCGGTTACAAGAAGGTTGACGTGATTTACCGCCGCATCGACGACGAATACCTCGACCCGCTGGCGTTCCGGCCGGATTCGCTGCTTGGCGTCGCCGGACTGATGAACGCATACCGGTTCGGCAACATCGCCATCGCCAACGCGCCCGGTACGGGAGTCGCCGACGATAAAGCGATCTATACGTTCGTGCCGGAGATGATCCGGTATTACTTGAACGAACGCCCGATTCTAAGCAACGTTCCGACGTACCTGATGAGCCGTCAGGACGAACGGGAGCATGTGCTCGAGCGGCTGGAAACGATGGTCGTAAAGGAAACCTCCCTATCCGGAGGCTATGGGATGCTCATCGGTCCGGCTTCCACGGAATCGGAGCGAGCGCAATTCGCCGCCAAAATCCGCGCCAACCCCGACAATTACATTGCCCAGCCCACGATTCAGCTATCCACGGCGCCGATTAGCTTGGAAGGTCGAATGGTTCACCGCCACATCGACTTGCGCGTGTTCGCGCTGCAAGACGGCAACCAGGTTCACGTGCTGCCAGGCGGGTTAACGAGAGTGGCCATGACGGAAGGCTCGCTTGTCGTTAACTCCTCGCAGGGCGGCGGCTGCAAGGATACATGGATCATTGCGGAATGACGAAGTTTAGGAAGGGGGCGCCACCCAATGCTGGATCGAATCGCGGAGTCGCTTTTTTGGATCGGCAGGTATTCGGAACGGGCGGAAAATCATGCGCGGTTATTGGACGTCTATTATCACCTTCGGGAAGATAGTCCCGGCGTCGACGAGACGGTCTGGCAACGCATCGCGAGCACGCTCGGGGACAGCGCCAGCTATGAAGAACGGTATGACGCGTACGTCGAAAGAGACGTGTTGCATTTCCTGACGCTCGATCCGACGCAGACAAATTCGCTGCTGACTTGCATCGGCCAAGCGCGCGACAACATGAGGAAGATTCGCGAGCAGCTGCCTGCGGAGCTATGGAACCTCATGAACGGCTTTTACTTGTGGCTTAAGGGAGTTCATGTCGATGAAATCGTCCAATCGTCGCCGCATCGTTTTTTTCAACGGGTGAAAGAAGGGCTCGCCGCGTTCCAGGGGACGGCGGTATCGATCACGCTGCGAGACGAGTCGTGGCACATGATGGAAAGCGGCAGATACTTGGAACGCTCGGAGAACGTGCTGCGGCTGCTTCAATCCGTTTCGGAGAAATTGCCCGAATCGAACAACTCCTCGTATGCTTTTACGTTGGCCGTACTGAAATCGGCCGGGGGTTACGAGGCGTTCCGCAAGCTGGATATGGAGGAATTCTGCATGGAAGGGGTAGCCCGCTTCCTTCTGCTGCAAGAGACGTTCCCGCGTTCCGTGCATTTCTCGATCAGCTCCTTCGAGCAGCATCTGAAGTCGATGCGCGCGCACGCGGATCAATCCGGCTCCGGGCTCGAGCGCGTCATCCGCATGGCGGGCAAGGCCCGGTCCGAGCTAGGTTGGCTGGACCGCAACGAGATTAACCTGGCGACGCTCGGGGTCATCCTGCATCAATTGATGGCGACGAGCAGGCAGCTCGGAGAATCGGTAGCCAAGTATTTCATGTCTCCGGGACGGGAGGTTATCGCATGAAGCTGGAAATTTGCCACGTCACCAAGTATCGTTACGCGGCACCGGTGACCGACAGCGTCAACGAGATCAGGCTCACACCGCGGACCGACGAGCGCCAAGCGTGCTATCAGCATCGATTGGCGATCGAGCCGAACGTGCAGCTTTTATCGTACGAGGACTTTTTCGGCAATCGCGTGCACACGTTCACGGCGAACCATCCGCATCGCGAGCTCGTTATCACTTCTTATTCGACGGTCGTGACGCGGGATCGCGACGTCGTCTGGAAAACGGCTTGGGGGCCGGAGGAATCGTGGCAACGGGTGCGCAGCGAGGACTTCGTCGATCGGAACGCGGAATATCTGTTGCCGACCGCGTTCTCGACGTTCCATCCGAACGTTCAGGAATACGCGGCGCGCATTCGGGGTGAAGAGTCCGGCGTATTCGGATTCGTGCGGAACGCCGCCGGCGCGATATTCGGCGATTTCGAATACAAGCCGTTATCGACCGGCGTTCATACGACGGCCGACGAGCTCATCGGCATCGGGTCGGGCGTATGCCAGGATTTCGCCCATCTGCTCATCGCGGTATGCAGGCTCAGAGGCGTGCCGGCCCGTTACGTGAGCGGGTATCACTTCGTCGGCGATCTTCAGGGGCGGAACGCGGACTTCGAGCAGGCGTCGCACGCCTGGGTCGAAGTTTACGTGCCCGGAGTCGGCTGGCAGGGGATCGATCCCACGAACAACAATCTGATCGACCGGCGCTACGTGAAGCTCGGCCACGGCCGGGATTACAATGACATCGTGCCGGTAAAGGGGATCTATCGCGGAACCGGGGATCAAACGCTGCAAGTGACGGTCGACGTGCGGTTGGCGGAGGCAGGGTGAGCGAAGTTAATCGGGAAAATAAAGGAACCGTTTTCCGTTATTCCGAACGAATCGCATATTCCAAAAGAAATAGCGGAACTGGGTTCCGCTATTTCTGTGTGTGTATAGGTTTTTCCCGGTAAAAGTGCGAAATTACGGAACTCAGTTGCGCTATTCGGGCGAAATCGGGGTGTGCATCTGGAATAACGGAACTCAGTTCCGCTATCCAGCCGAAACCGGCGCGGTCTTATCCCTGCTTGATCTTCTGGAACGCCTCGAGGAACTGCTTAGCCGGGTACGCGCCTGACAGTGCGTATTTGCCATCCAAGATGAAGAACGGCACGCCGCTAATGCCGATGTTCTGCGCGTTCTGTTGGTCGTCCTTGACGGACTCGCTGCCTTCTCCGGCGTCCAAGAGCCGCTTCAGCTCTTCCGTGTCGACGCCAAGCTCTTCGCGGGCGATCGCGAGCAATACGTCCAACTGCGCGATGTCTCTGCCGTCTTCGAAGTAGGCTTTCATGACGGCGTCGACCCAGTGCGCTTGGCCTTCTTCCTCCAGCAGCGACGTGACTCTGTGCGCAAGCACCGTATTCGGCATGCGGGAGACTTCATCGAACTTGAACGTTACGCCGACCGCCGCTCCCGCGTCGGTTACGCGCTGAAGCATCGGACGCAGCTTATCGGCTCCGCCGAACTTTTTCTCCATCGCGCTGTTGAACGGCAATCCTTCGGGAGGAAGCGTCGGATCCAGCTGGAACGCATGGTATCTGACCGTTACGCTCTCGCCTGTCGCGTTCTCCCACGCCGCGATGGCGTCACTCATATTCTTTTTGCCGATTCGGCACCATGGACATACCATATCGGAATAAACGTCGATTTGCACCGTGATCCCCCCATAAACGAACGATTGTCCTCTTAGTATGACAGACATCCGAAACGCGGGCAATTGTGTACGGGAAACGATACAATGATAGAATAGAGGAAAAGGATCGAGGGCGAGTGAGATCGGGCTCGACGAAGGAGGAGAAAGAATTGAAATTAGCGATTGATCAGACGGTCGAGCTGCTGAACGGAGTGCGCATGCCGCAACTCGGCCTTGGCGTATGGCGTACGCCGGAAGGCGATCAGACGGTAACCGCGGTATCCGCCGCCCTAGAAGCGGGATATCGAGCGATCGATACAGCCGCTCTATACGAGAACGAGAACAGCGTCGGACAAGCGGTTCGTTCGTCCGGCATTCCGCGCGAGGATATTTTCATCACGACGAAGGTGTGGAACAGCGAGCAGGGCTACGATAAGACGATCGCGGCGTTCCATAGAAGCATAGAGCTTCTGAACATGGACTACGTAGACCTTTACCTGGTTCATTGGCCGGTCAAAGGCAAGTACAAGGAGACGTACCGCGCGCTGGAACACCTGTACGAGCAAGGCAAGATCCGCGCGATCGGCGTAAGCAACTTCAACATCCATCATCTAGAGGATTTGATGGGCGAGTGCCGCATCAAGCCGATGGTAAACCAAGTCGAGCTGCATCCGCTGCTCACGCAGAAGAAGCTGCTGGCGTTCTGCCGCAAGGAAGGCATTCAACCGGAATCGTGGCGCCCGCTCATGAACGGCAACCTCGACTTGCCGCTTCTGGCGGAGCTGGCTGCGAAGTACGGCAAGACGCCCGCGCAGATCGCGATTCGCTGGCAATTGCAGCTCGGCATCGTCACGATTCCGAAGTCGGTGCGGCCGGAGCGCATTCGCGAGAACGCCGGCGTATTCGATTTTACGCTTGAACCGGAGGACGTGGTGCGCATCGACGCCTTGAACGAGAACCGCCGTTTCGGCGCGGACCCGGACAACTTTGATTTCTAACCGCCGTGCTCGGGCATACTAACAGGGTTCTTATAACGTCTGGCGCGCTCCGCGAACGGAGACCTTGACAGTCGCAACTGTAACTGATAATATTACAGTAACGATGGGGGAGGCGCTCTGCATGAACAGTGAATTCATTATTGCTGTCCACGGCCTTGTGCTGTTGGCCCATCGACCGGATGGCATGGCTTCCAGCGAGGAGATCGCCAGCAACGTATGCACGAACCCGGCTAGAGTCCGCAAAGTGATGAGCGTTCTGCGCAAGAACGGTTATATCGAGACGCGCGAAGGCTCGGGAGGCGGCTACAGGCTGGTCGCCGATCCGCAGTCGATTACGCTCGCGAGCGTGTATCGCGCCTTGGCGGCAGGTTCGCTTGCGCCCGGCTGGTGCAGCGGCAATCCGGAGATGGATTGCGTCGTCGGCTCTAATATGCAGGACGTGATGAACGCGGTATTCTGCGGAGCGGACCAACAGCTTGAGGCATACCTCGAGACGATTACGATCGGGCGGATGCTGTCGCAGATCGAGGCCAAGGCCGGAATTCCATAGTGGGTGCAGCGGGACTACCCGACCATCATAAGCTTTAATACATTCCGATATAGCGATAAGGAGAGATGAACCATGGCAGTAGCTGTGACGAAAGAAAATTTTAAAGACACCGTATCGCAAGGCGTTTCCCTTCTTGACTTCTGGGCACCTTGGTGCGGACCTTGCAAAATGCAGCTTCCGATCGTAGAGGAGCTGTCCTCCGAGCTTGAAGGCAAAGCGACGATCGCGAAAGTCAACGTCGACGAAGAGCCTGAGCTCGCAAGCCAATTCGGCGTGATGAGCATTCCTACGCTGATCCTGTTCAAGGACGGCCAACCGGTCGACAAGCTTGTCGGTCTGCAATCGAAGGCCGCGCTGCAAGCGAAGATCCAAGGCCAACTGTAAGAGCGTTAACGAGAAGCTGCCGCGACATCGCGGCAGTTTTTTCTTTGACCTATCAGAAAGTATAAAATGGGGGGTTAGAAGCTGCCTATTTCAATCGGGTGGTGTGGGATGAGCACGGATCGTAAAGCGGACATACCCGGGGGTATATTCGTAGGTGCTAGCGTGATAGTCGCTATCGTGTGACCGTGAATACGTCCTCGCAGCGACGGAGTGAATTGGACCTCTGTCACCCACTCTCTCTGCCAACCAATAGAACCTGCGAGAACCTGCGAGAACCTGCGAGAACCTGCGAGAACCTGCGAGAGTACAGTTATTTCATAGACCCGGTAAGGTGTTAATTCAATAAATGCAAATGTGCAGGTGATAGCTAGCCGCGTGACTCCATTGAGTGTTTGCAGGACTAATACCTGTAATTTTGCAGGATGGGGGGATAAACGAGCGCTTTCGAGTAGGATTATCTGCAGAATGGCAGGTGTGCAGCGACTCCGGTGGAGGACAAAGTGTGCGAACCCCCGGTGCAGCGACGCCAGTGGAGGACAAAGTGTGCGAACCCCCGGTGCAGCGACGCCAGTGGAGGACAAAGTGTGCGAACCCCCGGTGCAGCGACGCCAGTGGAGGACAAAGTGTGCGAACCCCCGGTGCAGCGACTCCGGTGGAGGACAAAGTGTGCGAACCCCCGGTGCAGCGACGCCAGTGGAGGACAAAGTGTGCGAACCCCCGGTGCAGCGACGGAAGGGGGAGGGTCGTCCATCCTGTACGCCTGACGCACGCCGCCTTTGGCGCCAAAAGCGCATGCCGGGAGAACTGCAAGGAGGGATTGCAACGGTACTTCAGCGGTTGAGACGAGCATGCACGACCGATCCGAGCGTGAACTTCTTTGGCGGTTTTTCTTAATCATGACATCATTCTAAGCCGAGCATGAATATCATTACATTTGGACAATGTACTTCCGATGTTTTTTCAAGCAAACAATTTCATTGTTGATTGCTAACGCTCTTCCGGTCGCTGTTGCAAACCGAAAGTAACGGTGATAATATAGTGTCTATGACCGAGTGACCGAAAATGGTTTTTGGTCAATCAATGAAACGGAGGCGGATGCGCATGTCGATCGACCGTCGCAAGCTGATCGTGGACGCGGCAACGCAATCGTTCGCCTTGTACGGCTACAAGGCGACCACGATGGACCAGGTGGCGAAGCTTGCGGGCGTCGGGAAGGGTACGATCTATACGTTCTTCACGACGAAGGAAGAGCTGTTCGACGAAATCATGAATTCGCTCATTCAAGACATGAAGCGGGTAGCCGACCAAGAATACGATCCCGGGCGAACGTTCTTCGATAATTTAAGCCGGATTCTAAGCCGCATGCTCGATTATCGCGAGAAGCATCAACTGGCGCACAAGATGGTGCAGGAAGTGCGGGACATGGGCACGCCGAAAGCGACCGAAGGGTTGAACCGAATCGAGCGCGCGCTGCTCGGTTATATCGAGGTCAAGATCGGGACCGCGGTCGAGAAAGGCGAGCTGAAGCCGTGCGATCCCGGGCTGACGGCGTTCATCCTGGTGAAGCTCTACTTCGCGCTCGCGACGGAATGGCCGAAGTCGAACGAGCCGCTGGACAAAGAGAGCATGACGGATATTTTCCGTTCGTATCTGATGGACGGCATCGCGCCTCAATAAGAGTATCAAGCCGACGGTAAGGGTGCTTACCGTTTTTATGTCCAATAGAATGACCAAATGAACATTTTAGTCAATCAGGAGAGATGCTTAATGAAAGGGTTAAAGCAATTCGCGCAAGAAGTAGCGGCGATCGTCCGCCATCCGAGGACGTTGATACCGGTCGCGGGGGTGCTGATGATTCCCGTGATGTACAGCGGCATGTTCCTCGGAGCGTTCTGGGACCCCTACGGCAACATGGATAAGCTACCGGTTGCCGTCGTGAACGCGGATGCCGGGACGGTGACCGACGGAAAGACGATTCGGATCGGGCAAGATTTCGCGGACGAGCTCAAGCAGAATGCCAGCTTCGATTGGCAATTCGTCGGACGGGAACAGGCAGAGAAGGGATTGAGCGATCATTCCTATTACATGGCGATCGAGATTCCGGCGGACTTCTCCGCGAAGACGGCGACGCTGACGACGGAACAGCCTTCGCCTGCCGAAATCGTATTCTTGAAAGACGAGGGCAGCAACTTCCTCGCTTCGCAAATCGGCAACAACGTCGTAGAGCGGATGAGAACGGAGTTAAGCCAAGAAGTGACTAGAGCGTATGCCCGCACGGTGCTGGACGAAATGTCCGCGCTAGCGGACGGATTGGGCGACGCGAGCAACGGGGCGGGCGAGCTTGCTGCGGGGGCAGCCGACGCGAAGGACGGCGCGGCTATGCTGAGGGAGAATCTGCACAAGCTCGCGACCGGCTCCGAGACGATGCAGCAAGGCATCGATAAGCTGGCGTCGGGGGCGAGCGCATTGACGACAGGCGCGGCGGACGCTCGGGAGGGGAGTGCCGCCCTTGCCGATGGTTTGGCGCAGTTGAATGAAGCGAAGGCGCAACTGGCGAGCGGTGCCGGCGATGTCGACCAAAGCGCGCAAGCGTTGGCAGACGGGTTGGATGTGTCCGCGGCAGGCGCTGCCAAGCTGCAATCGAGCGCCGCGGCGCTGTCCGCAGGATTGTCGCAGCTTGCCGAGGCGAAGCCTGAGCTCGCGGACGATGCAAGCTTTAAGCAACTGCTTGCCGCCAGCAAGCAACTCGCCACAGGCGCGGCCGACGCACAAGCAGGGCAAGAGAAGCTCGCAGCCGGCGCCGATACGCTAAAAGACGGTGTGCACCAGTTGGCTGGCGGCTTGACGGCGTTCGGAGACAAGCTGGGCGAGGCAACGGACGGAGGCAAGCATCTGGCATCCGGAGCTGAGCAACTGCATACGGGTGCGGCTCAGTTGAACAAAGGCATGAGCGAGCTGTCGGACAAGTTTCAAGGGATCGCGGACGGCTCGAGCAAGCTGGATCAAGGCGCGTCGGACATCGCCAGCGGCCTGATCAAGCTCGCCGACGGCACGGACCGGCTGTCCAGCAAGCTTAGCGACGCGGCGAAACAGACTTCCGGCATTAGCGGAGACGGCACGGACGGCGTTATCGACATGTTCGCCAGTCCTGTCGGACTTGACGTCGTCAAGACGACGGAGGTCGCAAACTACGGAACGGGATTCGCGCCTTACTTCTTGTCGCTCGGGTTGTTCGTAGGCGGGTTATTGCTGACGGTCGTCTATTCCGTGAAGGAACCGGCCGTCGCGCCTCGGAACGCGTGGAGCTGGTTCGCCGGCAAAACGATGACGTTGGTGTTGATCGGAACGCTTCAGGCGTTAATCGCGGACGCCGTTCTGTTCTACGGCATCGGATTGGAAGTAAGGAGCTTGCCGTCGTTCGTGCTGTTCAGTATTCTGACTAGCGTGACGTTCATGAGCATCATTCAACTGCTTGTTGCCACGATGGGCAATCCGGGACGTTTTCTGGCGATCATTCTGCTCATCTTCCAGCTTACAAGCTCGGGCGGCACGTTCCCGCTGGAGATGATTCCAAGCTGGCTGCAGAGCGTAAGCTCATGGTTGCCGATGACCTACGCCATCGACGGATTCCGGGCGATTATCTCAAGCGGCGACTTCTCGGCGATGCGGAGCAACGCGGGCGTGATGGCGGTCTATATCGCGGCGTTCGCGGCATTGACCTACGCGTTCTTCTTCCTCTCGCACCGTAAGCAGCAACGACAAGCGTCGGCTAAAGCGAGCCACGCCTAATAGAAGGCCTCTCCCCAAGAGCTGTCGCGGCTCGATCGGGAGAGGCCTTCGTTGTTGGCGAGGCTTAGATTAGGTTGTCCATTGCCCATGAACGATGGAGACAAGCTTCCAGTCTTCGCCGGATGGAACGAACACGAGCACGAGGCTTTGCCAGTCCATGCCTTCGAATTGCGCGTCGAAGCCGGGAAAGAAGAATTCCACGTAAGAAGCGCCGGGATAAACTTCGGTTCCGTTGAAGAGCGTCGTTCCTTTGGCAAGCGTGTGATTGACGGTGACGTTAGGCGCTTCGGCAAAATCTTGGTTGTAGACGAATTTATCGTAATAGTCCCGGAAAGTGAGCTCGATCGGCTCCCCGCTTCCGTCGGCGATTCCCCAAGTCAGCAGGTTCGTATCCTTGAAATCGGGCAATTCGCCGGACTTGAAAACCTGGCTGCTCTCTGAATCGATGTGCGAATACGGAGAGAAGCGCAGCCCCTGCCGAGGATCGATCCAGTCGGACAAGGACGCCAAGTCCCGGTCGCGGAGCAGTTCTACGATATTCGCGGCCGCGTCCTTCAAAGCAACTTCGGCATTGTCGGCCGGTTGCTCGGCATTGTCCTTCGATGGTTCCGCGGTCGGTTCGCTGCTATTGGTAGCTGTCGGTTGTGATTGCTCAGAGGAAGAAGACGGAGAAGTCTCCGGAATCGTGCTCGGCGAATTCGTGTCGTTATTCGAGGAAGAGCCGCAGCCAGCCAAGAGGAGCGCGAGAAGAGCCGCGGTTAGAAGCGGTACCATTCTGCGCATCGTACATTACCTCCTTGCGTTCATGTAAACGGTTAGACGCAAAAATAATCAAGATGTTGTGCGGAAATCGGAATTGGTAAATTTTTTTATTTATTAGCCACACCGAAAGGTACGAATGGGATAGCGGAAGATGGGGAGTCATTCTAACGGATTAGCTAGAAATCGGCGCAAAGGCGCGGGCTAGAGCCTGATTTGGGGAATGTTAACGAGGCGGGTCGTTTAGGTCGGGCATGCTCAGTCCGCCATGCAAAGGCGATACGGACGGAGCATGCCGTTAAAGGCAGATTGAGCCGTACGCGCATGGCGGTTTAGTCTGTTTCTTTGTTTTTTTGCGGGACCGGCGCGACCGATTTCGTTCGTTCCAAGGTGTCGTTCACGAACGCCATGTCCTGATTGCGGGCCTTCATATTCGTCGTCCCTTTGTAATTGCCTTTGTGGGATTTGTTCTCCATTTTACTCTCAGCCTCCTTCCTTTCGTCATTGTGCGCATTGCCGAATCCCGCTATCCATGAGGGCGAGTTAGTTCGAGACCGACGAAGATTCGATTGTATCAAGGAGGAAACGCCGATATGAACTTGTTACGTGCAGGTGTGCGCCGCGCCGCAGGCATTGGAACGATTTTCTTCATGCTAGCGGCATGCGGTGCCGGGAAGGAAGCCGACAACACCCCCGCTGCCGCCGCGCTGGCCGAGGGGCAATCCGCGGCGGTCCAGATGAAGAAGTACGCGTTCGAGATGCAAATGGACCAGAAGCTTAGCGGAACGCCGGATACGACCGCCGACGTGAAGGTAGACATGCAAGGGCTTGTGGAGCGCGAACCGCTGAAGCTGGACCAGACGATCCATACGACGATCGACGGAGAGACGTCCGTCGTACGGGCGGTTATCGTTCCGGAAGGGTATTACATGTATTCGCCGGAATACGAGGAATGGAGTAAGCTGTCGACCGAGACCGCGGGCGAGAACACGGCTACGCTATCCGATTATCAAGTAGATCCGGGGAACGCGGTGCAGGCGATCGGAGGGTTGTCCGAATTCGCCAAGCTGGAGGGCGGCAATCGTACGCAAGTCGTTCGCTACGAGGGTGCCGGAACGGAGGCGAACGTCTATGCGATTAAGCTTCTGGAAAGCACGATGGGCTTATCGGCCATGGATGAACGGATGCAGAAGAGCCTGAAGGTCAACAAGCTCCGAGTGGAGCTAACGCTCGATGCCGAGCAGCGTTGGCCGTTGTCGTACGCGATCGACAGCGATCTGTCGTTGGAGCTGGAAGCCGGGAAGCCGACGACCGTGCAGACGATGTTGTCGGGCTCATACAGCGACGTGAATCAATCGCGCTCCGTCGCGCTGCCCGACGAGGCCAAAGGCGCGTTAAGTCCCGAAGAAATCGACGAACGGCTCGGGGACGATCCGCTGAATCTCAATGAAGGCGAATGACGGCGTTCGGGGCGCTATCTGTGGACGTTACGCCGCCGTTCTTGTATAATGGCGTGAGAATTGAACAGCTTGACGATCTTGGCGCATGGATTCGCGAGGGTCGCAAGAAATCAGGAGTGTTAATGGAATGGCATTGTCGTGCGGAATCGTCGGGCTTCCCAACGTCGGGAAGTCTACCTTATTTAATGCAATTACCCAGGCGGGCGCGGAATCCGCGAACTATCCGTTCTGTACGATCGACCCGAACGTCGGCGTCGTAGAAGTTCCGGACGAACGGCTGCAGAAGCTTGCGGAGCTCGTCAATCCGAACCGGATCGTGCCGACCGCGTACGAATTCGTGGATATCGCCGGTCTCGTCAAGGGCGCAAGCCGCGGCGAGGGCCTGGGCAATAAATTCCTCGCGAACATCCGCGAGGTGGACGCGATCGTTCACGTCGTTCGCTGCTTCCAAGACGAGAATATTACGCACGTCTCGGGCAAGATCGATCCGATCAACGATATCGAGGTCATTAACCTCGAGCTCATCTTGACCGACATCGATTCCGTCGATAAGCGGATCGAGCGCACGCGCAAGAACCTGAAGGGCGGCGACAAGAAAGTCGCGCAGGAGCTGGAGGTGCTCGAGCGGATTCACGCTACGCTTCATAACGAGAAGCCGGCGAGAAGCGTCGAGCTGACGCCGGAGGAAATGCTGCTCGTACGCGACTTGCATCTTCTTACGATGAAGCCGGTGCTGTACGCGTGCAACGTCAGCGAGACCGAAGCGGCGAACGCCGACAGCAATCCGTACGTACAGCAAGTACGCGAATTCGCTGCCGCCGAGGGCTCCGAGGTAGTGCATATCAGCGCGAAGGTGGAATCCGAGATCGCCGAGCTGGAGGGCGAAGACAAGCAGCTCTTCTTCGAGGAGCTTGGCCTTACCGAATCCGGCCTCGATCGCCTCATCCGCGCATCCTACAAGCTGCTGGGCCTATTCACGTATTTCACGGCCGGCGTCCAAGAGGTTCGCGCATGGACGATCCGCAAAGGAATGAAGGCGCCGCAAGCGGCGGGCGTCATTCACTCCGACTTCGAGCGCGGCTTCATCCGGGCGGAATGCGTCTCGTACAGGGACTTGGTCAGCTCCGGTTCGATGAAAGCAGCCAAAGAGAAGGGCCTCGTTCGTCTAGAGGGCAAAGAGTACGTCGTCAACGACGGGGACGTCATGCATTTCTTGTTCAACGTATAATCGCTAAAGCGATTAAAGCCAAGCCGGTTTAAACCAGCTTGGCTTTTTTTGCGCGGGCAGGGGTGGTTTGTAGGTGGTTGTTTGTATGAAATATCGTACAGAGCGGCGAGCGAGGCGAGTTGTCGCAGGCATGAGAGGTGGCTCGTCGCAGGTGCGAGTAGGCGTATTAGGTCGTTCGTCGCATGAGTAGGCGCGCATGCAACCTTTAGTCGTGATCGCGCGTCTGAGGGGATGGTAGGTCAAGCTGATCCTGCCAGAGACAGACCGAATGGAAAGACGAAAGGAGCAATCACATGAACAAGAAAAAGGCGATCATCCTGCTTACGGCGGTAGGCCTGCTCGGTACTTCGGCGGCAGTCGGCGCGAAAGGGTTGGTCAGCAAGGTAAACGGCATGCTGCGCGGCGACGTAGCCGTATCGATTAACGGAGACATGACGTCCCTCCATCCCGTATACATTGACGGCAAAGCGTACTTGCCGATTCGCGAGGCGGCACCGGTGCTCGGCTATAACCTCAATTATCTTGGGAATAAAATCGAGTTGAACGAAATCGCAGACGAGTCGGAGGCGGAATACGTGCAGACGATGGGCGTGATCGTTGACGTACAGCAGGACAAAGACCAGTATCGGGTAGAGGTGCTCGGCAAGGGGCCTCAAAGCTGGGTCATCCTATACGTGGACCAAGATACGAAATTGACCGGACCGGACGGCGAGGCGATGGCGGCGAAAGATCTTAAAGCCGGTCAACAGATCATCGCGCAATTCGGTCCGATGATGGCGATGAGCTTCCCGCCGCAATCCCACGCGGCCACGCTTAACGTCCGCTCGGAAGCACTGATCCAAGAATCGACGATCCAAGCGGTAGAACATACGGATGACGGCTGGAAGGTCGAATTCGGCGAAACGAAAGACGGTAAAGAAACGACGACGCTGGTGCTGAACGCGGGCAAAGAGACGTCCGTCCTCGACGCGCAAGGACAGTCGGTCGCTTGGGAGGATCTGAAGGCGGGCATGAAAGTTCGCGCGTACTATGGCCCGATCATGACGAAGAGCTTGCCGCCGCAAAGCCCGCTGCACTATCTCGTCGTGCTGGATGCCGCTCAATCCTCCGTGGCTCCCGCAGCCGCTAAGGAGTTCCGCGACCTAGCATGGACGCTGGTGCCGGAGAATGAAAAGGCGCATCTGACGACGAAGCAGGACGATGCGAAGGTAGAAGCGGTTCGCGCCGCGGATGTCGCGATTCTCGGCAAGACGGATGAGCAGACGAAACGGCTTGAGGAGATCAAGGCAGCCGGAGGAGAAGTCATTACGGTTACGTATACGACGGACCGCGACGAGCTGATCGGACCTCTCGTCATGGCATTCGATCCGGATACGAAGCAGCTGCTCGGGTTTTTCATCAGAAAATAACGATATAGACTCGTAGATACAGGCCCGGGCATGCCCGGGCCTGTTCTGCGCGGTTCGGTTATTCGCCATGGCAGTCATCGCATCGTCACGAAACCGTCAACCTGTGCTATACTAAGATCAATCATGTTCAGATATAACGGAGGTTGAGGAGAAGTGCTGGACCGTCTGCAAGTGTTGGCGGATCGATATGAGAAGCTTAACGAGTTATTGAGCGATCCCGATGTGGTGAGCGATTCCGCGCGCCTGAGAACCTACTCGAAAGAGCAGGCGGGCCTAGAAGAAGCTTATCGCGCTTACGAAGAATATAAACAAGTGTTGGAGCAACTGCAGGACGCCAAGGCGATGCAGGGAGAGAAGCTGGACGACGAGATGCGCGAGATGGTGAAGCTCGAGATCGAAGAGCTGACCGCGAAGCGCGACGAGCTGGAAGAGACGATCCGCATTCTGCTGATGCCCAAAGATCCGAACGACGGCAAAGACGTCATCGTCGAGATTCGCGGCGCGGCCGGCGGCGAGGAAGCGAACTTGTTCGCGGCGGAGCTGTACCGGATGTACGCCAAGTATGCGGACAGCCAAGGCTGGCGGACGGAAGTGCTGGAAGCGAGCGTGAGCGATCTTGGCGGCTTCAAGGAAGTGATCTTCTCGGTCAGCGGTTCGGAAGCCTACCGCAAGCTGAAGTACGAGAGCGGCGCTCATCGCGTGCAGCGCGTGCCGGAAACCGAGTCGGGCGGCCGCATTCATACGTCGACTTCCACGGTCGTCGTCATGCCGGAGGCGGAAGAGCTCGACATCGTTATCCACGACAAAGACATTCGCGTCGATACGTTCTGTTCGAGCGGAGCAGGCGGCCAGTCGGTTAACACGACGAAATCGGCGGTTCGCGTGACGCACATCCCGACGGGCATCGTCGCGACGTGCCAGGACGGCAAATCGCAGAACGATAATAAAGACAAAGCGCTTCAGGTGCTTCGGACGCGCATTTACGACATTAAGCGCCAGGAAGAGGAAGCGAAGATTTCCGGCGAACGCCGCGAGAAGATCGGCACGGGCGATCGAAGCGAGCGGATCCGCACGTACAACTTCCCGCAGAGCCGGGTGACCGATCACCGGATCGGGCTGACGCTGCACAAGCTTGACTATGTCATGAACGGCGATATGGACGAGATCGTCCAGGCGTTGACCTTGGCCGAGCAAGCGGAAATTCTTGAACGCGAGAACATGGGTCAAGCGTAAGAGACTTGATCTTGGAGGCATTAGGCTGTGAGAGAGCAAGCGAATTCGAACGATTGGACGATCGGCGCCGTGCTGCGCCGAGGCGCCGACAGCTTGCGGCAAGCCGGAGTAGAAGAAGCGAACGCGGACGCGGAGCTTCTTCTTCTTTATTTGCTAGGGATTAGCAAGGCGAAGCTGCTGCTGGATTGGCGGGAGACGATGCCCGAGAATAAACGGGCGGCGTGGACGGAGATGCTGGCGCGCAAAGCGGCGGGGGAACCGGCTCAGTATATCGTCGGCGAGCAATATTTCTATGGGCGGCGGTTCGAGGTTACTCCGGCGGTGCTCATCCCGCGGCCGGAGACGGAATTGCTCGCCGAAGCGGTGCTGGAGCTCGGCGATCGGCTATGGCCGCCCGGCTCGCAAGCGCCTGCTGTGCTGGACGTTGGCACCGGCAGCGGCGCGCTTTCGATCACGCTCGCGGCGGAGCGACCGGCATGGCGCGTATTCGCATCCGACCTATCGCCGGATGCGCTCGCGATGGCGCGGAACAACGCGGCGAAGCTAGGCGTCATAGAGCGGATTACGTTCGTGCAAGGAGACTTGCTGACACCGTTCATGGGAGCGGGAAGCGGCTATCCGCCGAGCGATATATTGGTGTCGAACCCGCCGTATATTCCGTCCGCTGACATTCCCGGCCTCCAGCGCGAGGTTCGCGCCCATGAACCGCACCTTGCGCTCGACGGAGGCACGGACGGTCTGAACCCGTACCGCGCGATGGCCAGCCAGCTGTCCTCGCTGTCCGCGTTGCCGCGAGTCGTCGCATGGGAAGTGGGCATGGGACAAGCGGAAGACGTCGCCGCGCTGCTGCGGGAAGCCGCAACATGGACGGAAATCCGTTTCGTGAAGGATTACGCGGGCATTGATAGGCATGTTATCGCAGTGCTGTAACGGTCACTATCGGCCACTTTGGCGAAATCAATGTACAGGATGCATTAATTTCAATGGATGGCCGCCTCAATTTGCAACTGCACGAAGTACAGTTCGTTTGGCACTAGATGAGCTTTTCGACACTTTAGGCGAGCGTGAGATGTATTCTGTACAAGTATTGTGCCGAATTAACGGGATTTAGGGGCAGCTAACTGTATTCCGCACAGTCGGGGGATCGGCACACCGTTCCGCATCAAGCGTCGACAATGGTAACCGACTGGCAGCACGGCCTCGACGGTGCATGCCTGGGACAAACTTATGCTAGCAGAAAGCCGCAAACCGAATCTCTCCTTCGAGGGACCGGCTTGCGGCTTTTAAACATAGGGGATAACGCTATTCCGGCGGAAGAGCCGCTTTAAGTGCGTATAAGGCGATTCGGATCAAGCCGTTTTCTTCCGCTGACGGCTGTAAATATCGATGTAGACGGCGAGGATGAGGATTCCGCCCTTGACGATATATTGCCAGAACGACTCCATGTTCATGACGCTCATGCCGTTGTCGAGGCTCGCCATGACGAGCGCGCCGATGACGGCGCCGACGATCGTGCCCGAGCCGCCCATCAAGCTCGTTCCGCCGATGACGCAGGCGGCGATGGCGTCGAGCTCGCTGTTCTGGCCGGAGCTCATCGTCGCGGCGCTCAGCCGCGCGGTCGATACGAGCGCGGAGATCGCGGCGAGCGTGTTACAAAGAACGAAGACGTACAGCACGCGCCGCTTGATGTTGATGCCGGACAGCCGCGCGGCTTCCGGGTTGCCGCCGATCGCGTAGATTTGGCGGCCGAACGTCGTGTTCTTGGAGATGAACGTGAAGATCAGCGCCAGAACGACGACCATGAGGAACGGCACCGGAATCCCCTTATAGCTGTTCATCAAGTAAACGAAGCCAAGGATAAGCGCGCCGATCAGCAGCAGACGCAGCATGCTGACCGAGTTCGGCTCGACGGCGAAGCCGTAGCGGATGCGGGAGGCCCGCTTGCGAAGCGCGAGATAACCCGCGAGCAGCAGTCCCGCGCCGCCGATGATCCACCCGATAATATCGGTGGTGTATTCCTGACCGAGCGTCCTGAGCGAAGGGGATAATGGCGCAATGGTGACGCTGCCCGTCGATCCGAACAGGATGCCCCTGAACATGAGCATGCCGCCTAGCGTCACGATGAACGCCGGCACCGCCCGATAAGCGATGATCCAGCCTTGAATGAAGCCGATCGCCGCGCCGATCGCGACGGTCGCGATAATGACCGGCACCGTGTTCCAGTCGTACCAGACGTTGAGCATCGCCGCGATGCCGCCGGTCAACCCGACTAAGGAACCGACGGACAGATCGATATGGCCGGCAACGATAACGAGTACCATGCCGATGGCCAATATCGCGGTCGAAGACATCTGAAGGAACAAGTTGGACAAGTTGGTCGCCGACAGAAATCTTTCTTCCAACGAGCCGAATAACACCCAGATGATCAGCAAAGCTCCGATCATCGTATAAGCTCGGACGTCTACTTTAAACCAGTTGATCTTTCTCGTGTTCGGTGACTGTTCCAGTGATAAATCGCTGCTTGGTTTCATCGTTCTTTTCCTCCCGTAGCGGCGGCCATGATCAGCTCTTGCGTCGCTTCTTCCGCTTTGAATTCCCCGGTGCGCTTCCCTTCGGAGATGACCATGATCCGATGGCTCATCCCGAGCAGTTCCGGAAGCTCGGACGAGACCATGATGATGGATACGCCTTGCCGGAGAAGCTCGTTCATCAGGTTGTAAATTTCGTATTTCGCGCCGATGTCGATGCCGCGCGTCGGTTCGTCCACGATGAGAATTTTCGGAGCGGTGAGCAGCCATTTGCCGAGCACGACTTTCTGCTGGTTGCCTCCGCTGAGCGTCCCGACGATCGTCTCGACCGAATTCGCCTTGATCCGAAGCGACCGGATATAAGAATTCCCGTTCGCTACCTCTTGGTTATGGTTAATGAACCCGGCAGACGAGACGGACTTTAGGCTTGCGAGCGTCATGTTGCTCTTAATGTCCATCCCGAGCACGAGCCCGTATTTTTTGCGGTCCTCCGATACTAATGCCAGACCGGCTTTGATCGCCTGCTCGGTATTCTGAATGCGAACAGGCTTGCCTTCGATCTCGACCGTGCCCGTGCTGCGTCCCGGATACGAACCGAACAGGCTCATGACGAGCTCCGTGCGGCCGGCTCCCATCATTCCGGCAATGCCGAAAATTTCGCCCTTGCGTACCTCGAAGGACACGTCGTCGATCACTTTCTTGCCCGGGATATCCGGATTCATAACGGAATAATTCCGTACCTTGAGCACGACATCGCCCGGCATCGCCTCGATGCGCGGGAACCGCTCCTTGAGCTCGCGGCCGACCATCATGGAGATGATCTGATCCTCGGTCACTTCGTTCGTCCGGTACGTTCCGACCGTCATGCCGTCGCGAAGCACCGTAATCGAGTCCGCGATGTCGAACACTTCGTTCAGCTTGTGCGAGATATAGATGCAAGTAACGCCGCGTTCCTTGAACTCGCGCAGAATGCCGAGCAGGATGTCCACTTCCTGCTCCGTCAGCGCGGCGGTCGGTTCGTCCAATATCAGTATCTTCGCGTTCTTCGCCAGCGCCTTGGCGATTTCCACCTGCTGCTGCTTGCCGATGCCGAGGCTTCCCGTCAGCTGCTCCGCGTTCACGTCCGAGAGGCCGACTTCCTTAAGCCATCTCTCGCTTTCTTTATATAACCGCTCCCAATCGAGAATGCCGAACTTGCTAGGCTCTTGGCCCAGGAACAGATTCTCTCCGATCGACAGGTTCTTCGCCAGCGCCAGCTCCTGATAAATAATCGCGATGCCGGCTTCTTCCGCTTCCTTGATCCGGTGAAAATGCTTCGTTTGCCCGTCGATCAATATTTCGCCGTCGAACGTTCCCGCCGGGTAAAGGCCGCTAAGCACCTTCATCAAAGTCGACTTGCCCGCTCCGTTCTCCCCGCACAACGCGTGAACCTCGCCTTTGCGCACGGTGAACGTGACGTCGTTCAGCGCCTTGACGCCCGGGAACTCCTTCGTGATGTTCCTCATCTCTAACGCGGCCGTCATCTACCTCACCTCTCGATGGCGAAAAGGGGAAGCGGCGTGAAATTGGGATTTCACTCGCTTCCCCGCGTCGCTCCATCATGCTTATTTTACGTTTTTGTATACGTCGTCCTTCGAGTGGAAGCCGTCGGCGATAACCGTGGCATCGATGTTCGATTTGTCGACCGCGATCGGATCGAGCAGCACGGAAGGTACGTCGATTTTGCCGTTGTTGATTTTCTTGTCGGCGCCGACGTCTTCACCCTTAGCCAATTTGACCGCGAGATCGGCGGCTTTCTCGGCCAGCGCTTTGATCGGCTTGTAAACCGTCATCGTCTGCGTGCCTTCTACGATGCGTTGGGCTGCAGCCAGCTCGGCGTCTTGGCCGGATACCGGGATTTTGCCTTGCATGCCTTGCGCCGTAAGCGCTTGGATGACGCCGCCGGCCGTGCCGTCGTTCGCCGCGACGACCGCGTCGATCTTGTTGCTGTTGGCGGTCAACGCGTTCTCCATGTTGGCCAGCGCGTTCGAAGGGTTCCAATCTTTCGTGAATTGATCGTATACGACTTGGATGTCGCCTTTATCGATGAGCGGTTGAAGGATGTTGAACGCGCCTTGTTTGAACAGGTGGGCGTTGTTGTCCGTCTCGGAGCCGCCGATGTAGACGTATTTGCCTTTCGGTACGAGCTTGGTGATCGCTTCCGCTTGCATCTCGCCGACTCTTTCGTTGTCGAAGGAGACGTATAGGTCGAGATCGGAGTTCTTGATCAAGCGGTCGTAAGCAAGTACTTTAATGCCGGCTGCGTGAGCTTTCTCGACGATCGCGGCCGTTGCTTCCGCGTTGTGCGGAATGACGACGAGGACGTCGACGCCTTGGCTGATCAAGCTTTCCGCTTGGGCGATTTGCTTCGCGTCGTCGCTGTTCGCCGCCTGTACGATGACTTCCGCGCCTTGCGCTTCAGCCGCCGCCTTGAACAGGTCGCGGTCTTTCTGCCAGCGTTCTTCCTGAAGGGTGTCCATCGAGAATCCGATTTTGATTTTCGCGTCGCCCGAGGAGCCGCTTGTCGTTGCTTTCGAGCCCGTATCGCCCGATGCGTTGTCGTTGTTGTTATTGCTGCCGCAGGCGGAAACGATGAAGACTAACACGAGAATGAGTGCGAAAACCCCGCTTTTCGTAAATCTTTTGTTCATCTTTTTCTCTCCCTTAACAAAATGTAAATGCTTACATTTGAAATTTAACACGAATGAGGAAGCGTAGGAGAGAGGGGAGCGTCTGTATTCTTTTGCGATCTTCTGCAATTTTTTAAGCGCTGCCGGATTTCGCTAACCTTTGCTCCCGAGAAGCGCCTTGCGGTATTCCGTCGGGGACATGCCGCAGCTTTTCTTGAACACTTTGCTGAAGTAATTCGGATCGTTATAGCCGACCTCGAACGTAATCTCCTTCAAGCTTCGCTCCGGGTTGCCCATCAGCGACTTCGCTTTATCGATCCGGCATTCGGTCAAGAAATCGATGTAGTTGATCCCGAGCTGCTCTTTGAACATTTTGCTGATATAGAAGGGGTTCAAATCTACCTGCCTCGCGATCGTCTCGAGGGAGATCTCTTCGCTGGAGTGGGCGACGATATACTGCTTGATCCGCTGGACGACGTCCGGCTCCATGCGGTCTTGCCGAGCGGCGATCGCGTTCATCAGATGGTCCAGCAGGCGGTCCGTCTCCGTTCTAAGCTGAGGGTAATCTGGGCATTGGTAAGCAAAAAGAGGGTTATCCGCTTCGACGCCCATCTCGAGCAGCACCCTGGAGATGAGCCACAACGCGTTCAGCGCCCTTTGCTGAGCCTCGACCAGGCTAAGACCGGCATCTTCGCCGCGCTGGATGAGCGACATCAACGAATGCCTAACCTCCGGCCACCGGCCGAGCCTGATCCGGTCGAGAAACTGCCTCTCGAGCTGTTGCTCCTGATAGTCGTTGCGGCGATCGTTCCAGGAAGGAAGCTCCGAGTAGAATCGGAATTTGACCGGCTGCGACATGTCCGCGGAAGCGATGAGCGCTTCTTGGTAGGAGAACCGGATCTGATCGAGCGTCCCGTAAGGATTGCCGATGCCGATAAAGCAGTCGCTGCCTCTCTGCTGCAGCGAGAGAAGCTGCTGCGCCAGAGAAGAGGCTTGAGCCCGATAGGACTTGCCGGCTTCGCGGAAGACGATGAGCGGGATTTGCCGGCCGGACATCGCGCCGATCCATCCGCTGCCGAGCGTGCGCAGCTTCTCCTTAACCGCGCCGTAGATGTGCTCCGCCGGTTGAGCCCGCGACAGGGTAAGCAGCATCACGAACGCCTCCCGCGTCGTATCGCCGCCCAGCATGCCCAGCATCTCGTCCAGATGAACCTCATGCACGCGATCGAACAGCAACTGCGTCACGACGTCGGCTTCAAGGACGCTCAGCAGCGCGTCCTTCTCGCTGCGCTCGGCGACGATGCGATGGATGACGTTGCCGACCGACTCGATGATTTCGCTCGCGCGGCTCGGCTTCAGCAGGAAATCCTCCACGCCGAGCTTCAGAGCCTTCCTCGCGTAATCGAACATTTCGTAAGCCGTAACGATAATAAACCGCATGTCCGGATAGTCCTCGCGGATTCGTTCCACCGCTTCGAGCCCGCTTATTCCCGGCATTTTGATATCCATCAGAATCAGGTCCGGCTTGAACTCGGGAACGGCTTCTATCGCTTTCATGCCGTTCTTCGCTTGCCGAATGTCCGCGTCCGGAAACCCGCTTCGCAATATCGCTTCCAATCCGTCTCTCTCGATCTGCTCGTCGTCGACGATCAACAGCTTCATGCCGATTCTCCTTTCTCGATTGCAGCAGGCAGCCGCATAATCACCTTCGTGCCCTGACCGGGAATGCTGATCACGTCAATGACGTCATCCCTTCCGTAGAAGAGCCTCAACCGGCGGACGACGTTGCTGAAACCGATGCCCGTCGAGTGGCCTTGCCCGGGATCGCCGCCGCCGTCGAACAGCTGGCGGATGGTCTCCTCCGGCATGCCTCCTCCGTCGTCTTCGATTTCTACCGCCACGAATTCCCCGCCGTCGTAGACGCGGAACGTAATCGTGCCTCCGTCCTCGAGAGGCTCGATCCCGTGGATCACGGCGTTCTCGATAATCGGCTGAAGCGTTAGGCTCGGCAACGGGACGTGGAGGCAGTCTTCGTCCACTTCCAGCACGAACCGGAGCCGGTCGGGGAATCTCGCTCTCTGGATTTCGATGTACTTGAGGAGCACGTCCCGCTCGTCGCGGAGCGTAACCGCGCGGTCCAGATGCCGCAGGTTATAACGCAGGAGACCGGCTACGCTCACGATCAGGTCGCTCGTCTGCCGGGAGCCTTCCAGGAAAGCTTTCTTCGACAGCGTATCCAGCGTGTTGAACAGGAAATGCGGATTAATCTGGCTTTGCAAGCTGCGGAGCTGGCTTTCCTTCAGATGCAGCCGGTTCTCCTGCAGCTCGATTTCCAGTTGGGCCGTATGCTGGATTTCGGAGATCAGATTGTTAATGTCTATGCGCATCCGGTCGAAGGTTTTAGCCAGGAACGCGATCTCGTCGTTGGACTGGACGTCGATCTTCAGGTCGAACCGCCCCCTAGACAGCTCCCTGGCGGCGAAAATCAGCTTCTGGATCGGACGCGTCATGCCGAGCGAGAACCAATACGCGAAGAGCAGCAACAGGACGGTGATCAGCCCGAGAATGAGGAAGCCGAGCTTCTTCAGCGCATCGGACTGCTTGATAATGCCGCGGTAGAAGTCGTCGTACGTCTTCAATTCCTTGTCGATCAGCGTGAGCGTCGTCTCGGCGATATATTGGGAGATGCGCGTGGCGTCCGAGAAGCGGATCGTGGCGGCTTCGTTGTTCTTCTGGCCGAAAAACATCAGGGAGAGCTCGGTGGCGTCGAGCAAGCTGTCGATCATGTTCATATAGTTGGCGAGCGTGAATTCGTTGTCTTTGTTCTTGAGCTCCGCGACGAGCCGTTTGGCTTGAAGGAGCTGAGCTTTGCTCGTATCGAGGTCATGGAGCAGCGAGTTGGAGGGGGCGAGCAAATAGTTGTTCAGCGCGGTTACCGTATGCTGGCTGAGTCCGGTAACCTCGTTCATTCTCAAGTAGCGCTGAAGGATGCGGTTGTAGCGCTCTTGGGTTTGCTGATTGTAGTAAGTCAGCAGCCCCCAGATGAACGTCATGCTGAATAGGACGATCGCGGACAACAGCAATATTTTCTTCTGAATGCTATTCATCGGCAGACCCCGCTTTCAGCACCCGAATATCCGTATAATAGCCGTCGGAATTGAGCGGAAGCAGCTCGCCCTTCAGCCAGCGCACCATCAGATCGACGCTTTCCTGGCCCATCGCTTCGGGAGACTGGGCGATCAGGGCGTCGATCTTGCCTTGATTCAGCAAAGTTAAAGCTTCCGGGTTATCGTCGAACGAGTAGATGTAGTAGGGCTCCACCTTCGAACGTCTGCCCAGCTCTTGAATGACAGCGCTTACGTTGCTGCCCGTCGTCGTGATGAACGCTTCGATGTCGGGTTGCTGGTTCATGTACTGGCTAGTTGCCTGAACGATCTGTTCCCTTGTCGTTCCCGTCGCGACGATCTCCATCCGAATATTCGGGTAGCCGCCGAGCGCGTCGATGATGCCGTTCAATCGGGAGCGCTGGAACTCCTCCTGCCGGTCCGCGGCCATCAAGACGACTTTGCCCGAGAAGCCCATGTCGGACAGCAGTTGGCGGGCGATCATCTGTCCCGCTTCGTAGTGGTTCGAGCCGACGTAGGTTTTGCGCAGGCTTTCGTTCATCGGCACGTCGTTCGCCACCGTAATGACGGGGATGCCGCTTTCCGTCGCCCGGTACATCGTCAGCTCCTTGAACTCGAGCGTATCCAGTCCTTGCACGATAATGCCGTCCACCTTGGAGGCGATCGCGATATCCAAGTTCTTCATGAATTCGTCTTCGTTCCGGTTGTAGCTTTCCCACGCCTCCAAGCTGACGCCGTTGCGCTTCGCCGAAGCGAGCGCTCCGTCCTTGACCTGGTTCCAGAACGGCGTATCGCGCTCCCTCGTGATGAGGACGAACCGGTAGCCGCCGTCCGGATCGCTCGGCTCTCCCGGCCCGACAAGCCCGGCGTTCAATACTTTGATCGTATAGAAAACGGTGAAATACAAGATGACGGCGCATCCGATCGATAGCAGATAGATATACCATTTACGCAAGCATTATCCCCCCGGTTCTCCGGCAGCACGCAATAGTCGAACGGCGTTCAACCCAAATTATGGGGCATAGAGTCTATTGCGACAAGTAGAATTCGAACTTCGAGATTCGCGGATGGCGAATGCTAGGTTTATCGTTTGCGAACCCCGGACATACTGTGGATATGACGTTCCGGAACGCATAGATCGGCGCCGACGGGTGCCCGGGGAGAGATCAATCTATGCGCGTTCAATATCATTCGCTATCATCCAAATCTATTATTATCGTTAAAGCCATTATTCTCGGTTTTGTATTGTCTATCGGTTTATGCGCCGCTTTCGGGCGTTTCGCGTCTGCCCAAGTGTCAGTGACCATACCCGAAGACGCGATTCGGATTCGGATTATCGCGAGCTCCGACAGCGGCTTCGATCAAGCCGTTAAGCAAGACGTGCGCGAGAGGGTATCCCGGGCGATCGGCGCGTGGGGAGAGATGCCGGCTACGCACGACGCGGCGCAAAGCTTTATCCGCCGGCATATGAAACAGCTGCAGAAGCTGGTGAACGCCGAGCTTAAGGAGCATGATGTCGACTATAAAGGCGTAGTAGAGTTGGCCGACGTTCCTTTCCCGGAAAAATCGTTCGAGGGGACGAGCTATCCGGCCGGCGAATACGAAGCGCTTCGCATTACGCTCGGCGACGGTGAAGGGTCCAACTGGTGGTGCGTGCTGTTTCCTCCGATGTGCCTGACGGCCGCAACGGCGGAAGATCCGGACTCGGACGCTAAAGTTGCGCCTGCAAGCCTCAAGTCGGGGGTTGCGAGCGTTAAGATAGGCGATGAAGGGGAGCAAGATAAGCCGAAGCCGATGTTCTTCCTCGTCCTGCTTCTTCAGAAGCTGTTCGTGTTCATCGCGGGACTGTTCTCCTGATGTGCTATAATAACGGGACAAGGACAGTCGACAAGGATGGAAAACAAGCATGAATACGAAATATTGGTCCGCAGACGAAGCGCTGGCGGATCTGAATGAAGCCGCCGCGGCGCTCGCCGCAGGCGGCATCGTCGCGTTTCCGACCGAGACGGTGTACGGCCTCGGCGGAGATGCGGGCAACACGGAAGCGGTTCGGCGGATATTCGCCGCGAAGGGGCGGCCGTCCGACAATCCGCTGATCGTGCATGTGGAGGACGCTTCGGCGGCCCTTCGGCTGGCGAAGCAGGTAAGCGACGTCGAACGTCGGCTTATGGAGACGTTCTGGCCGGGGCCGCTGACGCTCGTGCTTCCCGTTCGCGAAGGCGCCGTATCGCCGCTCGTGACCGCGGGGCTCGATACGGTAGCGGTGCGCGTGCCCGCGCACGAGACCGCGCGCCGTTTGATCGCGGCGTCGGGCCGACCGATCGCCGCGCCGAGCGCGAACCGTTCGGGGAGGCCGAGCCCGACGCTTGCCGCGCATGTGCGCGAGGACTTGGACGGTCGGATCGACGGCCTGCTCGACGGCGGCCCGACCGGCGTCGGATTGGAATCGACGGTCGTGCAAGCGGCGGGCGATCGAATCCATATCCTTAGACCGGGCGGCGTAACCCGCGAGATGCTGCAGCAAGCGGTGGGCGAGCGAGTATCGGTCTTCGGCTCCGATAGCGGGACCGGCGAAGCCGCCGCTCCGCAGGAGCATGCGCCGAGGTCGCCCGGCGTCAAATACGCGCACTACGCGCCTAAAGGCGAACTCCTGCTCGTTGCCGGGAATCCGGCGGCAATGATCGCCGCCGTTCAAGCGCAGGTAACGGAGGCGAAGGCGCGAGGCTTGCGCGTCGGCGTGCTCGCAAGCTCCGAGCATGCGCCGCGCTACGAGGCGGACGCGGTGCTCGACTGCGGCTCCCGGAGCGAGCCGGAGCTTGCCGCGCAATCGCTCTACGCGCTGCTGCGCGAATGCGACGATCGCGGATTGGACTTCATCGTCGCGGAAGGCTACGAAGAACGCGGCATCGGGGCCGCGCTGATGAATCGCTTGCGCAAAGCCGCCGGCGGACGCGTTCTTCACGTGTAGATCGTCGGCGAGCTGCTCTTGTCCCCCACTCAAAACGCATGATCCCCAACTCGTCCGCATATAACGGGTATATGGAGATGCGGCGGGATTCCGCGCTACGAGGGGAGGGACAAGCAATGACGGACTGGTCCATCGCGGCCGGGCAAATGCTGACGATCCTCGTCATGGCGGTGGCGCTGGGCATGGATGCTTTTTCTCTGGGCATCGGCATCGGTCTGAAGGGCATACGGCGTCGCGACGTGGCTAGACTAAGCACGATCATCGCCCTGTTCCACGTCGTCATGCCGCTTGGAGGCATGCTGATGGGGCAATACGTGAGCACTTTGCTCGGAGGCATCGCGACTTCGGCGGCGGGAGCGCTGCTGCTGCTGCTGGGCGGGCATATGGTGTACAGCTCGCTGCGCGGGGAATCGGTAGACTCGATCGATCACCGAACCGTCTGGGGGATGCTCGTATTTTCGTTCAGCGTAAGCATTGATTCCTTTTCCGTAGGGGTATCGCTCGGCATGTTCTCGTCGCACCTATTCGTCACCGTGATGCTGTTCGGGCTGACCGGAGGGCTGATGAGCGTGATGGGGCTGATGCTGGGACGGCACGTCAGCCGCTCGCTCGGAGGATATGGCGAGGCGCTCGGCGGTGTTATTTTGTTCGGATTTGGATTATTATTTCTGATATAGAGACATCATGACCGAAGGGGTGAGCGTATGCTCCGAATTTTGATCGTATGTACGGGGAATACGTGCCGCAGCCCGATGGCGCACGCGATGCTGGCGGATTTGGCGGCGCGCGCGGGCAAGAAAGTCCAAGTGCGCTCCGCGGGGGTGTCCACGATGAACGGCTTGCCGGCATCTCCCCATGCCGTTACGGCGCTTCGCAAGCGCAACTTGGAAGCCCCCGGAGCATCGACCGCCTTGACGGCGAACGAAGTAGACTGGTCGGATTTGATATTAACGTTGTCGACGAGCCATAAGCGGGCGATCGTCCAGGCGTATCCGGAAGCGATCGGCAAGACGCACACGCTTAAGGAATACGCGCTGAAGGACGATTCCGTCATGGACGACGTCGCGGAAGCGGAAAGCCTGTACACGGAGTGGCAGATGCGCCAAGCGCTCGGCCAGCAATTGTCCGAGGAGGAGCAGGCGCGGCTGTTCGAGCTGCAGCGGCGAATTCCGAATTTCGACATCGCGGACCCGTTCGGCGGCTCGCTCGCGCTGTACGAGCAATGCGCGGACGAGATCGAGGATGCGCTCCTGAGCATCGTCGAGAGGTTGGATGCGGTCGATTCGAAGAGCGAATAGGCGCGAAGGGTGATTGATTTTTTCGCTCCCGTTCGGTATGATGAAAGCACAACTTCAAGGTTCCGATGTAACTGGCGACGCGTAGTGGGTAGAACCACGGTGGAGCATCGGAATGGCCGGCCGGTCGCCTGGGCGAAGAGCAGCGTGCGTGTGCACGTTTGCTCTTTTTTGTCTTCATACGGCTTTGGTGATGTCGAATTCTGTTTGGCTGGAAGCAATTCGAGTATAATAGCTACGTATACAAGGGAGGTCATGAGGATGAAAATCGCGATTGGGGCAGACCACGCGGGTTATCGGTTAAAAGACGAAATCGTTCCCGTCCTGAAGGCCATGGGCCACGAAATCATCGACGTCGGCTGCGATTGCAGCGATTCCGTGGATTACCCGGATTACGCGCTGCCGGTATGCGACAAAGTCGTCGGCGGCGAAGCGGAGCGAGGAATTCTCATATGCGGCACGGGCATCGGGATGTCGATCGCCGCGAACAAGACGCACGGCATTCGCTGCGCGCTCGTGCACGATATGTTCTCGGCCAAAGCGACCAGAGAGCATAACGATACGAACGTCCTGGCGATGGGCGAGCGCGTCATCGGTCCGGGGCTTGCGGCGGAGATCGTCAAGATTTGGCTGGAGACGCCGTTCACCGGCGGTGAACGCCACCAGAACCGCATCAATAAAGTGATGGCGCTGGAAACGAAGTAAGCTGCATCGAATGGAGGTTTCGCGGGTGACTCTTGATGCTCGGAACACGATTGCGGAACAAGTAGAACAAGTCGTAAGCGAGCTCGCGCAAGCCGCGGCTTTGCGTCCGGGCCACATCGTCGTCTTCGGCGTCAGCACGAGCGAGGTGCAAGGGGCGCGAATCGGCACTTCGGGCACCGAATCGGTTGCCGCGCAAATTTACGAGGGCGTCGAGAGGGTGCGGAGCCGAATCGGTTTTCACGCGGTATGGCAATGCTGCGAGCATCTGAACCGGGCGCTCGTGACCGATCGCGGGTTGGCCGAAGCGCGAGGCTGGACCGAAGTGTCCGCCGTTCCGGTACCGAAGGCCGGGGGATCGATGGCGTCGTTCGCTTACCGTAAGCACGCCGACCCGTGCCTCGTGGAAGCCGTGCAAGCGCACGCCGGAGTCGACATCGGCGAGACGATGATCGGCATGCACCTGCGCCGCGTAGCCGTGCCCGTGCGTCCGACGATCCGCTGGATCGGACAGGCGAGAGTCGCGATGGCGACGACGCGCCCGATGCTGATCGGCGGCGCCCGCGCCGTCTATTCGCTGGACGCGGATGCGGCGGCGGGAACTCCTTCGCGGTCGAACACATGCGATTAATGCAACACCCTATAGAACTTGGAACATGAACTTATCCATTAGGAGGCTTATCACCATGTTGGAGAATCTTAACAAGCAAGATCCCGAAATCGTCAAAGCGCTGAACCTCGAGCTTAAGCGCCAACGCGACAACATCGAACTGATCGCGTCGGAGAATATCGTCAGCGAAGCCGTTCTTGAGACGATGGGCACCGTTCTGACGAACAAGTACGCGGAAGGCTATCCGGGCAAACGTTACTACGGCGGATGCGAATACGTCGATATCCCGGAAGAAATCGCCCGCAACCGCGCGAAAGAACTGTTCGGCGCGGAGCACGCGAACGTGCAGCCTCACTCCGGCGCTCAAGCGAACCTTGCGGTTTACTTGGCCGTACTTAAGCCGGGCGACACGGTTCTCGGCATGAACCTCGCGCACGGCGGTCACTTGACGCACGGCAACCCGGCGAACGCTTCCGGCTTGCTTTACAACTTCGTCGCGTACGGCGTTGACGAAGAGACGTTCACGATCGACTACGAAGAAGTACGCAAAGCGGCGTTCAAGCACCGTCCGCGCCTGATCGTTGCCGGCGCTTCCGCTTACCCCCGCACGATCGATTTCGAAAAAATGGGCAAAATCGCCAACGACGTAGGCGCGCTGTTCATGGTGGATATGGCGCATATCGCGGGCCTTGTCGCAGGCGGCCAGCATCAGAGCCCGGTACCGCATGCTCACTTCGTGACGACGACGACGCACAAGACGCTTCGCGGTCCTCGCGGCGGCATGATCCTGTGCCGGCAGCCTTGGGCAGCGGCCATCGATAAAGCCGTATTTCCGGGCACGCAAGGCGGTCCGCTCATGCACATCATCGCTGCTAAAGCCGTCGCGCTCGGCGAAGCGCTGCAGCCTTCGTTCAAAGACTATGCGAAGAACGTCGTCGTCAACGCCAAAGCGCTGGCCGACGCGCTGATCGCGGAGGGCTTGCACCTCGTATCCGGCGGCACGGACAACCACTTGATGCTGATCGATACGCGGAACCTGAACATAACGGGCAAAGAAGCCGAGCACGTGCTCGACTCCGTCGCGATCACGGTCAACAAGAACGCGATTCCTTTCGACCCGACGAGCCCGTTCATCACGAGCGGCATCCGCGTAGGCACGCCTGCCATTACGACGCGCGGCATGGGACCTGAAGCGATGAAGACGATCGCGAAAGTGATCGCCCTCACGCTCAAGAACCCGAAAGACGCGGCAACGCTCGAGAAAGCCCGCGGCATGGTCGCCGACCTTACGGCTCAATACCCGCTGTACCCTAACTTGGCGTACTGATGAACAAAGCTGGCATCGATGACGAATCGATGCCAGCTTTTTTGTCGCAGTTCGCGACAATCTCGAACCAATCGCGCCGCTCCCGCGCCACATTGTCGCAGTTCGCGACAATCTCGAACCAATCGCGCCGCTCCCGCGCCACATTGTCGCAGTTCGCGACAATCTCGGACCAATCGCGCCGCTCCCGCGCCACATTGTCGCAGTTCGCGACAATTTCGAACCAATCGCGCCGCTCCCGCGCCACATTGTCGCAGTTCGCGACAATCTCGAACCAATCGCGCCGCTCCCGCGCCACATTGTCGCAGTTCGCGACAATCTCGGGCGGACCTCGCCTTGGTAACCCCCTTGCGCCGCAATAACAACCAATCGATAGTTATTTCCTCGCACACCATCAATCGCGCCGCAATAACAACCAATCGATAGTTATTTTCCAGTATTCTGCGGTAATTTGCACCAGGTGGGGAAAATAGCTGCTTATGGTTGTTATTCTCGCCGAAGTAACCAGTAACACACGAAATAACTGCGAATGGTTGCTAATCTCTCGTCGAAGAAACTTGTAACGCTCGAATAAACTGTAAATAGTTGTTATTCCGCTTTGCGAGCGCTATAATAGCCGCAAGAGACGAAGAACGTCCCGACCCATTCACTTCGAATGGATTGGGACGTTTTTGCGTTGTTGGAGGATGTACGCATAACGATCGGAGGGGAAGATCATTGAGTTTCGAACAGGCGCATCAACAGTTCATTCAGTATCATTTGAGTCGCAGAAGAGGTGAACGCAAAGGAAGGCTGGAGCGGGGACATGGGCACGGGGAGAAAAGTTTTGCGGAGAAAATATGGTGGTTGCTGAAAGGTAACTTCGATAGGCTCCATCCGGAGTATGAGTTGCTTGACTGGAGAGGCAAGCCTTACTTCGCCGACTTTGTATACTTCTCGCTAGCCGGCATTCTTAAGCTTATCATCGAAATCAAAGGGTTCGGGCCGCACGTTCAGGAAATGGATCGCCAAGGTTATCGCAAGGAATGCGAGAGGGAGTTGTTTTTCGAGGGGGTGGGCTACCGTGTGGTGTCCATCGCTTATGACGACATACGAGATCAGCCCGAGCTAATCGTCGCCATGCTGCGTATGCTGCTCAGTCAATACGAATCGGAACCGGCAATGACGCCGAAGTTGACGTTCGCGGAGAACGAGATTGTTCGGAGCGCGCTTACCATTGCTCGCCCCATACGTCCGTTGGATTTACAGCAGCTCCTTGGAATGACGCATCGGCGTGCAGTGCGGGAACTGACCGCATTATGCGGATCCGGCTGGTTTCGTCCAGTTACCGGTAAAGACGGGAAGCGGGTCGTTCGTTACGAGCTCATTCGAAAGCCGTTTATGTGATCGCGGTGGTTAATAACAACCAAGCGGCATTTATTTTATCGAATACTGCCTCTCGCGCCGAAATAACAACAATTCGATTATTATTTTCCTAAAATACAGTTGGAATTCGCGCTAATAAGGAAAATACCTGCGAATCGTTGTTATTGTCGGCGAAGTAGCGGATGATGCCCGAAATACCTACGAATCGTTGTTATTGTCGGCGAAGTAGCGGATGATGCCCGAAATACCTGCGAATCGTTGTTATTGTCGGCGAAGTAGCGGATGATGCCCTAAATACCTGCGAATCGTTGTTATTTCGTGCTCCGCCAACCCCGCCAACCCCGCCAACCCCGCCAACCCCACCTACCCTCAAACCCGCACGGTCACGATGACCCCGTCCATATTGTTGCCGGACACCTCGTATTCGCTGCCTGCGGGCAATTGAACCGTGGTCTCGCGGGCAACCGGCTTATACATCACCTTGTAACTTTCGCCGCCTACGTTCACCGATATCGACTTTTGCTTGCGGAGAAAGTCCAGATACTCCTCCAGCGCCATATTCTTCTCCTGCATGATCCGGCTGTGCGGAAGCCCGACATAGCGAAAATGCCACGGCTCGTACTGTATGCCCGTTATCTTCGTTTTGTTCTTCGGATATCGCAGAATGAACCCGTAATCGGACGCGTTGTCCTTCAGCCACTTCCCTTCCGGAGCCTCGTTCATCGGAGCGAGAGACGAACCGATATCGAGGGAGAGGCCTAGATTGTGTTCGCTATGGCCTGCCGGCAGCGCATAATCGCTTCCTTTCTCTTCGTACAGCTTGTTCTGTTCGGTACGATCGCGATAGCCGCTGCTGATGAGGAAATGGTCGACGCCGTCCTTCGCAGCTCCGGCAACCATGTCCGAGAAGCGTTGTACGAGGTCGGTCGGCAGCCGGATTTGATCGTTAAGCAGCCCGAACCCGTCAAGCAGCTCCCGGTGCTCGTATAGGTTTACGATATCGGACGCCGTGCTGCCTTTATGAAGGGGATACGTTTTATTGACGAGAATCAAATTCCCTTTATAAATTTGATCTTTGCTTATTTGTATCGTCTTGGTCGAGCCCTGACTGACGCCAACAACGCCGCCGGTTCCGAGGTGGTTGATCGAGACTTCCCGGTCCTGTCGGAACAAACCGCAACCCGCGAGCAAACCGATCGCCAGCAACAGTAATAAACCCCGATTCATGTCGCTCAATTCCCTTCCCTAGCTTTGATAACTCAAGGGTAAGAGAATTAATTTAAGAAAGAAGAAGGGTAAAAATAAAGTTTTTATTAAGTTTCAACCCGGAGCGGCAATCGAACTTCGAAGACGGTACGGATCAAGCTGCTTTCGGCGCCGATCGTGCCTGAATGCCGGTTCACGATATTTTTGGCGATGTACAGCCCTAACCCCGTGCCTTCGGTTTGAAGCGTACGCGCCCTATCTCCCGTATAGAACATATCGAACAGATAAGGAAGCTCGGCTTCAGGAATGACTTGTCCGTAATTCGCGACTTGCACGACCGCTTCCGTACCTTCGCATTGACACGAGATATCGACGAAGCGGCCGTCCTTGCCGTAACGAGCGGCATTCGCCAGCAGATTCTCGAAAACGCGCGCGAGAAGATCGCCGTCGCCGTCGATAACAACGTTCGGGGCAGCCGATAATCTAGCTTCCAGGTTGCTGTTCTCGAAGACGGGATAAAGCTCTTCGGCCAGTTGGCTTAGCAGCTCTCCGAGATCGATCGGCTTCTTGTCGATCGGAAGATTGCCGTAGCTCATTCTCGTCACTTCGAACAGCTCGTCGATCAGCTTCTCCAGCCGCCGCGATTTCGTATAAGCGATCGTCGTATAATGCCGGGTTTGTTCCGCCGTCAGTCGTTCGTTGTTCAGAACGAGATCCAAGTACCCGAGCACGGATGTGAGCGGCGTTCGCAGATCGTGCGCCAAATTCAAGACGAGCTGGTCCTTGCTGCTTTCGGCGAAGGTCCCGCGTTCGATCGCGGTTTTCAGCTGTTCGCTCGCTTTGTTGATGTCATCGGCGACGGCCTCGAACTCATCGCCCGATTTCAACTCCACGCGCGTACTCAGATTGCCGGCCGCCAGGCTTCGAATGCCGGCGGATATGCGTTCGAAATAAGAGGCGTACGGTTTGGTCAGCATGAAGAAGATGACGAACGACAGCGGGATAAACACGATCAGGAAGAAATTCAAGTCGCCGATCGTCTGAACGATCCCGCGCCATTCCGCCGCCTTGTCGCCGTACTTGACGTTCCCGCGATAGTAGTGCTGAAGAATTTTGTATAACGAGTAAGTCAAGATTCCGGCCGCTATCATGCTAAGCCCGAATAACCGAACCATTCTCGCCCTGAAGCCGCGCAGCGCTCTATCCATTGAATTTATAACCTACTCCCCATACGGTTTTGATAATCGGATGATGGGTCTCGCCGAGCTTCTTCCTGAGGGTGCGGATATGGACCATGACGGTATTGCCGCCTCCGTAATAGGACTCTCCCCATACTTGCTGAAATATATTTTCCGCGCTGAATACCTTGTTCGGATGGCTGGCAAGCAAATATAAAATATCGAATTCCTTCGGCGTCAGCTCGACGTCATGACCATACAGGAGAACGGAGCGGTTGTCCGGATCTACGACTAATCCGCCGGCTTCTACGACCGAAGCACTTGTGTGCGCGGGCTGTGAAAGCGATAACGATCGGCGAAGCTGGGCGTTAACCCGCGCAACCAATTCCATCGGGTTGAACGGCTTCGTCATATAGTCGTCCGCTCCGATGACAAGTCCGGTTATTTTGTCGAGGTCCGATGTTTTGGCGCTTAGGAAAATAATCGGCATGACATGCTTCTCCCGAATTTGGCGAGTCACCTCATGACCGTCCAGCTTGGGCATCATGATATCCAGAATAGCCAGATCGATCTCCTGCGTCTGAACCGTGCGAATCGCGGCTGCTCCGTCGGCAACTATAACGGTACGATAGCCTTCCTTCTCTAGATGTATCGCGATCAAATCGGCGATTTCCGACTCGTCGTCGGCGATCAGAATCGTTGCGCGTTTCATGATTCAGGCTCCTCAAGTCCATTTGGTTCTCATTATACCTCGGGGCATAAGAAAACTGCACTCCGCATGCTAGACGTCGTCTAACATACGAAGTGCAGCCGTTGTTCAATGCTCAATATCCGCGTTCGTACTGCGGGACGACTTCCGTCTTGCCGTCGAGCTTGCGGAGAGCGTCGACCGCCCAGTACGGATTGCGAAGCATGCCGCGTCCGATCGCCACGAGATCGGCGTTGCCGCTGCCGAGAATGCTCTCGGCGAGCTTCTCGTCGTCGATCAGTCCGACGGTGATGACCGGCACGTCAAGCGCCTTCTTGATCGCGACGGCCAGCGGAACGTGGTAGCCGGGGATATTGCCCGGCTTGCGTCCGGCCGATACGCCGTCTCCGCCGCTCGAAACGTCGAACATGTCCACGCCGGCGTCGCGGTACTTGCGGCACAGATCGATCGCATAGTCGATATCGTAGCCGCCCTCGGCATATTCGATTGCGGACACGCGCATGATCAGCGGCATGTCTGCCGGCATGACGGCTTTCACCGCTTTGATGACCTCGACTCCGAATTTGGATAGGTCTTGTCCGAATTCATCGGTGCGCTTGTTCGAGTTCGGCGATTGGAACTGGTGGATCAAGTAGCCGTGCGCGCCATGCAGCTCGATCGTGTCGACGCCTGCGGCGACCGCCCGGCGAGTCGCATCGGCGAATTTGCCGACGAGCTGCCACGCTTCTTCGGTCGACAGCGCGCGGGGTGTCTTATAGGTGTCGTCGAACGGAACGTCGCCCGGCCCGACAGGCGGATTGGCGTCCTGCGCCTTGCGTCCGGCGTGCGCGACTTGGATGGCGACCTTCGCTCCGTACTTATGCAGTTGATCGATGATGCGGCGGAACGCCGGGATGTGATCGTCCGACCATAGGCCAAGATCGCGGTTCGTGATCCTGCCGTCCGGCTCGACGTCCGTCATCTCGATGATGATCAGCCCGGCGCCGCCGATCGCCCGCGAAGTATAGTGCACGTAATGCCATTCGTTCGGAATGCCGTCCTCGGCATCTACGGAATATTGGCACATCGGGCTCATGACGACCCGGTTGCGCAGCGTTAATCCTTTTAACGAGTAAGGTTTGCCCAAATAACTCATCGCGCGGAACATCCTCCCTGAATTCGAACTGATCTGTGTGATTTCTTGCACAGTACTATAATATCATGATCGGCTCGATTGTGCTCGATCAACTTCCGACATCGAGATTCGGCCGACACGGAATAATATGCCCAAACGATGTGAAGAAATGGGAATAATACTCGCCGATTGAGGCAAGGAGGGCGCGCAAGTTGAATCGATCTCGCATTATCGCCGTGTTGGTCGTTAGTATTGGCATAATCGCAGCGCTTGCAACGGACATCGTTCCTTCCGCGGCAGCGACCGATCGTCCATGGAAAGCGGAAGCCGCTCTGAAGCGTTTGAGCGCCGTCTCGGGAGGTACGATGACGCTCGAGTGGAGTCCCGAGACGGGCACGCCATCCCGTATCGAAGGGAAGCTGTCGAGCAAGACGAAACATTCCCCGGCATGGATCGCCATCGGTTTTATGAACAAATATAGAGCTTTGTACGGGATCCGCGACGTACAGAGGGAGCTGCGTATCGAAGGCGTCGAGCGGCATGCGGACGGGCACAACGTCTATTTGAGGCATATGCTGTTCCGGACCCCGGTGCGGGAAGACCGTTTAACCGTCGCATTGGATAAGGACGGGGTCGTTCGCGAAGTCGCGGGCACGTTCTATCCCGGTCTGGAAACGAAGCTTAACCGGATCGGGATGCATTCGGCTTACTCGGAACGCGATGCGATTCGCGTCGCGCTAAGACACGCGAGCGGCGAGCTCGCGAACGAACCGGCGGCGGAACGTTATTACTTGGCGTCGAGGAAAGGCACTCCGCTCGTGTATATCGTCACGCTTCCGCTACGCGATCCGGATCGCACGCAGATTTGCGTCGTCCATTCGATGACAGGCCGCATCATCGATCAACAAACGACGGCTCGCTAATCGCGATGTAACGCGACCGGCGAGCCGTCGGCTTTAAGACCATTCCACTTTAGTCAACAACCGATGCTTCATCAGTTCGAGTATAAAGTCCGTATAGTAATCGTGGCGCACGATAGCTCGAATGCGGAAGTTCTCGTACGGATAGAAGAGAACGTCCGTGTACACCTCGTCGCTCTCGAACCGCTTCTGTACTTCCTTCATTCGCTTCCAATGATCCTCCGAGCTCAAGCGGAGCTCGAACTCGACGTCGTTACCGTTTGGCGTCTCCGTCAGATCCATAACCGCGTTCTCGTAAGCGTAAGCCAGCTTCATCGGTTTACTCCCTCCTTATTACATTAAGTATCGCACATACACATAGACGTGGGCGATAACGACGGAAAGCAGCATGAGCGGGAACCCGTATTTGAGATACTGTACGAATCTGATCGGATGGCCTTCCTTCCCGGACATGCCGGCTACGATCAGGTTCGCGCTCGCTCCGATCAGCGAGCCGTTGCCGCCCAAGCACGCGCCTAACGCCAAGCTCCACCATAATGGCTCCAAGTCGCTGACTCCCATATTGCCCATTTCCTGAATCATCGGAATCATGGTGGCGACGAATGGGATATTGTCCAAGAACGCGGAGGCGATCGCGCTTAACCATAAGATCAAGAGCGACGTAGCTACGACGTCCCCGTCCGTTAATTCGATCGCTTTAGCGGCGAGCTCCGCGATGACGCCGGTCTCGATCAAGCCCGAGACGAGAACGAACAGACCGACGAAGAAGAAGATCGTCGTCCACTCGACCTTGGTGAAGGCTTCCTCCATCTTATGTTCGCCCGTCAGCAACAGGAGCAGGAAGGCGCCTGCGAGCGCGACCGTCGCCGATTCCAGGTGCAGCGCTTGGTGGAGGAAGAAGCCGAGTATCGTCAACCCGAGCACCGCTAAGCTTTTGACTAGCAGCCCGCGATCTTGAATAAGCGCCTTCTCGTCCATTTCCATGATCCGTTTCGTCGCTTCGGGAGTCGTAACGATCTGCTTGCGGAAAAGGAGGACGAAAATCGGAAGCGTCGCCGCCATGATGATGGCTGCGACAGGGGCCAGATTGTTGATAAAGGCCATAAACGTCAATTCCTCGACCGCGCTGCCGATCATGATGTTGGGCGGATCTCCGATTAAAGTCGCCGTGCCGCCTACGTTCGAAGCGATGATCTGAGAGATAAGGAACGGAATCGGCGGTACGCCGAGCTGGCGGGTAATGCTGAACGTGACGGGCACCATCAGCAGTACGGTCGTCACGTTATCGAGGAACGCGGAGCCGACGGCGGTGATGAGCGACAGCGTGACCAGGATGCTGACCGGTTTGCCCTTCGATTTCTTGGCCGCCCAGACGGCGATGTACTTGAATAACCCGGTATCGGCGGTAATGCTGACGATGATCATCATGCCGATGAGCAGGCCGAGCGTATTGAAGTCGATATGGTGCAACGCCTCGGTCTGGTCGACGATGCCGAACGCGACCATAAGCACGCCGCCGATCATCGCCACGATCGTTCGATGAACTTTCTCCGAAATAATGAGTGCGTAAATGATGAGGAAAATGGCGATTGCCCAAACGGCTTGCTGTTCCATGCTGATAAGGCTCCCTTCCGGTGGAAAATAATTGCTTACTATTGTGGCTTCATTACGGCGTTCTATTCCAAGGCCCGCACACCTCCGAAAAAACGCAAAAAGAGCCCGCTGATGGCAGGCTCCTCCGGTAACGCCGATATGAATTTCTAATATATTGTACTACACCGGAACTTCTTAGAGCAACAGAATGATGACCAACAGTTCGAACAGCACGAGCGTCGTGATCGCCGCAGGCCCCCAGAAGCGAGAGTCCGTCGCCGCCGTCGTCGAGAGATGCAAGTATGTGTGATCGTGACCGACGACGACGCCTTCGTACGTATGTCCGTCGATCGTCTGCACCCTGACTTTGCGGTGCATGCATTGGCCGCAGATTCCCGAGAGCTTCTGGCGGGTTTTCTTTACATGGTCGAGCCACTGGGCATCCGCTTGATAAAGCTGGCCTTGGCTGCGAACCGATCCGGCTGACATGGGCAGTCCTCCTTGATGAATCGAGTCTTCGTCGGGTTTCGACCTTGCTCGCCCTCGGAATATTTGCTACATGCTATGCTGGAGTCTTGAATAGGTGACTGCCCGAAATCAGGTGTCGTGCACCCGTTCGGAGTCAATGGTATAATGTACGGGCAAGCTACATAGCGTGACGGCCGACGGTAATATCGAAGGAAATCCGTCGGGTCGTGAAGAGAGAGGGAGGGAAATCATGGGGAAACTCGTGATTTGCGATCATCCGTTAATTCAACATAAACTTACGTTCATTCGGGACAAAAATACGAATACGAAGCAATTCCGCGAGCTTGTCGACGAAGTCGCCATGATGATGGCGTTCGAGATAACGCGCGACGTGCCTCTGTCCACGGTTAAAGTGCAGACGCCGGTGGCGGAAGCCGAAGGCAAAGTCATTGCCGGCCGAATGATGGGGCTTATCCCGATATTGCGCGCGGGACTCGGCATGGTGGACGGCGTCCTCAAGATCATTCCGGCGGCCAAAGTCGGCCATATCGGCTTGTATCGGGATCACGAGACGCTGCAGCCGGTCGAGTATTATTGCAGTCTGCCGACGGACGTCGCCGAACGCGAGTTGATCGTCATCGATCCGATGCTGGCGACGGGCGGGTCCGCGAACGCCGCGATCGACATGCTGAAGAAGAAGGGCTGCCGCCCTACCAAGCTGATGTGCTTGATCGCGGCGCCGGAAGGCGTTAAGGCGGTGCAAGAGAAGCACCCTGACGTCGATATTTATTTGGCCGCGCTCGACGAGAAGCTTAACGAGCACGGATATATCATTCCGGGATTGGGAGACGCGGGAGACCGCCTGTACGGAACGAAATAGAGGGTCCACGAGGAGAGAGAATCGGACGTGAGCAATAAGATCAAAGTGATGTCGGTATTCGGCACCCGGCCGGAAGCCGTCAAGATGGCGCCGCTCGTGCTCGAGCTGCGGAAGCATCCGCAGCAGATCGAATCGATCGTCTGCGTGACGGCGCAGCACCGCCAGCTTCTAGACCAGGTGCTTGATTTCTTCAAAATCGAGCCGGATTACGACTTGAACGTCATGCAACAACGCCAGACGCTTACCGGTACGACGGTGCGCGTCCTGGAAGGACTTGAGCCCATTCTGCAGGAATCCCGACCGGATATCGTGCTGGTGCACGGCGATACGCAGACTTGCTTCCTAGCCAGCTACGCCGCGTTCCTGCAACAGATTCAAGTCGGACACGTCGAAGCGGGATTGCGCACTTGGAACAAGCTGAATCCGTATCCCGAGGAGATGAACCGCCAATTGGCCGGCGTTCTGTCCGACGTGCATTTCGCTCCGACGGAATGGTCGGCGAACAACCTTCGCAAGGAGAACAAACCCGAGGACCGCATCTACGTCACGGGCAATACGGCGACGGACGTGTTCGAATATACCGTCGATCGCGGATTCGCGCACCCGGTGCTCGATTGGGCGAAGGGCAAGCGGATGATTCTTATGACCGCGCATCGTCGCGAGTCGATAGGGGAGCCGCACCTGAACATTTTCCGGGCGGTCAAACGCATCGCCGACGAGTTCGAAGACGTAGCGTTCGTCTATGCGGTGCATCCGAATCCGGCCGTTCGGGAGCCGGCCAACGAGGTTCTCGGCGACCATCCGCGCATCAAGCTGATCGAGCCGCTCGACGTGTTCGAATTCCATAACTTCTATCCGCACACGTTCATGATCATGACCGATTCCGGCGGGTTGCAAGAGGAGGCGCCTTCCTTCGGCGTCCCGACTCTCGTGTTGCGCGACACGACCGAGCGGCCGGAAGGCATCGAAGCGAGGACGCTCGAGCTCGTCGGCACGAACGAGGAAGATGTCTATAGCCGCGCCAAGACGCTGTTAACCGACGCCAAGCTGTACGAGCAAATGAGCAAAGCCGCCAATCCTTACGGAGACGGACAAGCTTCCAAGAGAATCGTGCAGGCGATCCTTCATCATTTCGGACAAGGTCAACGTCCAGAACCGTTCCGGCTCTAAGCCGGGCGGTTTTTTATTTTGCCGATGAGGAGCAGCACGGCGGGAACCAGCAGGCCGAATAACCCGGAATAGCCGAGAGGCAGGTCGTGGATTCCGTTAAGATGCGCAGTAACGTTCGGCGCTGCGTATTTCGATAAGGTGATGCCGATTAACGCGAGCGGAATCAGTAAGCGTTGTTTGCTCGCGATGGAGAAGGCGTACGCCAATCCTTCTACCGTAACGAAGAACATGATCGACAACCGATAATAAATCATAATGTACCAAACGAACGTAAAAATTTCCTCGAAGCGTTCATAGAAATCTCCGATGCTGATCGTCCGCGTAACGAAGTAGGACGGATAAACCAAATGTGAGCTCAGCCTCGGTCCTAGAACCAATATCGTGATTGTCGTCGTGACGAAGAAGACGGCACCGCTGATCCACGCGCTATGCAGGAGGATATGGCCGAACTTCTTTCGATCCTTAAGATAAGGCAAGACAAATAAGAACATCGACATTTCCCAATATGGGTAGCCGATCAAGGGCAAGGACGCCTTGACGGTGGGGGCGAAACCGTTGTCCAAGACGGGGCGCAGATTTTTCCATTCGATCTGAGGAGTTAACGAGACGGCAATGACGACGACAAAGCCGATCAAGATCGGGAACGTTAATTCGGACGTTCTTCCGATCGTCTTGATCCCGTTATAGCAGCCTGCGACGATGACGATCGTGTACATGAGGATCGTCGCCGAAGTCGGCGTTCGCGGCAAGACGAGGGTATGGATGAATTGGGTTAGATCGAACAATCCGAATGTGTAGATAAAGAAAGGAAACAACAGCACGAACGCGGCGGCAACCCCTTTTCCCACCAAGGAGCCGAACAACCCGGTCAAGTAATCGCCGAAACTTTGCTCCTCCATTTGCTTGCCGAGCGCCATATAAAGCGGGATCGTCAAGGCGTGGACGATAAGAGCGACGAGGACCGAAATCCAAGCGTCCTGCCCGGCGTCGGAGGCCAATAACCCGGTTAAAGACAACATGGCGCTTCCGAGATAGAACATGCTGAATACGAATATAGCTTGCCTGGACGTCAACGCCTGCGTCATCTTCTAACCTCCTTACGCCTACCCGAGCCAGGATGAGACGGTTTCGATAACCGGTTTGAACGCCGGAAGGATGAAGCTTGCCGGTGCGGGAATCGGCGCGTGACGGGCGGACAGCCATGCCAAGACGAGACCGATCGCATAGAGGAGCGACGGAAACGCGATCGGTTCGTTGCGGTATCTCTTTCGCCATTGGACGGATTCGAAGACGAAGAACGCGATTCCTACCGCGAAGATCATCATCTCCATTCCGTTCGCCCTCCTTTATCCGGATTGGACTTGACCGAATTCTTGTTCTTGCCCATCCGCTCTATGCGATAGCGGATATCGAACTCGATAGGCAGCTCGCGGAATCGGGTCTCCCAATCCTTATGCCACGTGCGCCATTGTTTGGGGTATTTACGATAGAAGGCTTCCCCGAACCCGTAGATATCCGCGCCGTATTGCTGCTGAACGTGGCGGATACCGTCGCTCATGACGTCCTTCACTTTCTCGCGCATCAGACTCTCTAATTTCGCGATAGAAGCCTCCTTGGTCAAGTCGATATCGCAGTTCACTTCAGCTAGGTTGGATTCCACCTGCATGGCGAGTTTCATGGCAGGCTCGCCGTTCCGGACGAGCGGCTTCAGCGAGGTATGCACGCGGTTAAGCTCGATAGCGAATCGTTCGCTCGAGTTCGGGCATTCTGTCGAAGCGATCGTTGATTTGACGAGGTTATGAATATAGGCGTACGATTTGCTGTCGGATTCGTTCATCCACCCGACCAGCTTATCGTTCTTGATTACGCCAAGGCCGGTGTATCGGTATTCCGCGGGCGACTTGGGCTGTTTCACGTTGCCGGCGGTTTGGCCTTTACGGAAATCTCCGATGACCGTGATCCCGGTAAGCACGGGCTGCCGGCTGTCGGACAGAAGAATCTGTTGCATTTCCAACGCTCTGACGGCGGTAGTCGGCGCCCATACCGCTTCGGATATAGCCAGCGACTTGACGAAGTCCATGGCAGGAATCTGCTCGAACGGAGTCACTAAGCTCAGGATTTCCTTTGCGGTGTAGCCGCGGGTGATGGCAATGTAATAGTCGGGGCGAATGCCGGGGAGGCGGAAGCCGACCTCCAGCGCCTCGGTAATGCCGCGACGCGCTATGCTTTCGCCTAGCAGGTAGAGGCGAATATGCCCGGTATAGTTGAGCCTCGATCGTTTGATCGTCATTTTGCGCGCGGCTTCTATGAGGGTTGGGCCTCTCTCGGAATAGAGGATCGCGGCCGAGCGAATACCTTTCGGGTTTTTCGAGGTTTGCGACGGATCGATCGTCTGGACGCTAACCTCGTACATGCCGTCTACGTAATCGACTCCAGCGGCGAGAATGATCGCCAGGTTGTTCAACTCGTTGCGATCCCAACACCCGGACAGAACGAGCGCCAGCAGGATCGGGACGGCGAGAACTCGCATCAAGGCTTTCACGTCGACGACTCCTTTCGAGCTACGTTTTTCGTTTCTTCCGGACGAACCAGAAGGGCAACCGGAAGAGTGCGTCTTTGTTGTGCTGCGGATCGAATGGCGCCTCCGGGCTCATATAGGGAACGCCGAACGAATCTAGTCGACATAATCCGATTGCCGTGAGCATGAGCGAGACGAACAGGCCGACGAAACCGAACGCCGCGGCTAGGGTCATGTAGACAAACCGAAGGATCCGTGCGGAGATCGCCAGCGAATACGACGGGATGACGAAGCTCGATATCGCCGTGATGGAGACGACGATGACCATGATCGGGGAGACGATGCCGGCTTGCACGGCGGCGTCGCCAATCACGATCGTGCCGACGATCGATACGGCTTGTCCGATCGTCCGAGGCATGCGGATGCCGGCTTCCCGCAGGATCTCGAACGTAATCTCCATGAACAGAGCTTCGACGAAAGCCGGGAAAGGGACGCCCTCGCGCTGGGAGGCCAAGCTTAGCAGCAGTTGAGTCGGAAACAGATCCTGATGGAACGTCGTGATCGAAATATAGAACGCCGGGGCGAGCGTGGCGATGAACAGCGCGAGAAATCGCAGCAGCCGGACAAGATTGCTGTAGAGCGGAGGCTGGTAGTAATCCTCGGCAGACTGGATGAAATCAAGGAAGAGAGCGGGCACGATTAGCGCGAAAGGGCTGCCGTCCACGCAAAGGGCGATCCTTCCTTCGACGAGAGCCGCGGCGACGGAATCCGGTCGATCGGTGCTGTACGTCGTGGGGAACAGCGTCCATTTGCTCTCGCGAAAAAATTCTTCGATATACTCCCCTTCGTATATGCCCTTCAAAGATACGTTCTCAAGGCGCTTCAGGACTTCCTGGACGATTTCCCGAGCAGCTATATCTTCGATATAAAGGACGTTGACGTCGGTGTTCGTTACGGTTCCGAGCTTGCGGCCGACGATCCGCACCCGCGGGTCCTTGACTCTCTTGCGGATAAGAGAGGTGTTCGTCCGAAGCGTCTCCGTGAATGATTCTTGCGGGCCTTTGACGACCGGCTGCGTCGTGGAATCCGAGACCGCCCGTTCTTTCCACCCCATCGAAGCGATGGCGACTCCGGCTTCCATGCCCTCCGCCAACAGCAGTACATGCCCGGAGAGCACCATGGGTATGCCGTCCTCCGGCCGGTCCATAACCTGTACGTCGCCCGCGTTCAGTACGGCCTCCTGCAGCGTCCTGATGAGGTCGGGCTTGTATTCATAGACAGGAGTTGCCGGCTCGTACCGATGCAGGGCGCCGATGATCGCTTCCTGCACGGTGTTCGTATCGACCATGCCGTCGAGATAGACGATCGCGGCGCGGATCGGGGAGGGCTTTGCCCATTCCAGGCGAATCGTGCGGACAACGAGGTCTTCGCTCCTGCCCAGCGTTTCGCGAATCATGGCCAACGTGCGGCCGAGGCTGAGAGGCTTCATGGAAGCACCATCCTTTCCGCCCTTACTTTGCCCCACTTCCCCCAATAACATCCCTTTTATGCCAATAGGTAGAATACTGTCGCGGGCAGCTCGAGGCTTCCGATTCCCACTTCTTGGATTGTCCTGTCGAAGGAATGCCATCTATTGCTGGCCCAGACGGCAGGGGGCGTACAGCATACAGTTAAACTGTATGGTTGCGGCACCCCGCAAACGTTGATTTTACGGCATTTTCGGGGATTTCGTTCACATAAAGTTTGATTTTCGGCGAATTGACAAACGTTAATGCGCAAGGCTACAATATAACGTGAACATGGGGAGAAAAGGCTTACTTTTTTAGCTTTCGCATCTCCAATCGCAGCCTTAAGGAGCGACAATCCATGTCAAATTTCCAGGACCGCCCACCAAAGCCGCCGGACGATAATCCGTGGCGGGCATTAGGACTTGTCAGCGCCATCGGAGTCGATCTCGGCGTCATGTTATGGTTGGGGTTTTGGGTTGGCAGTAATTACGATCAGCACCAAGGTACCGAGTACGGTTACCTTGTCGGATTGCTTGTTGGATTAGCTGTTGGCGTCGTTACGGTTGCTGGGCTAATTCGCAAGTATACGGGGGCAGGACGTAAATGATGGATGAGTTACCGAAGCTGCTACAAGGCGTCACGCGTTTCACGCTCTTTTTTTTGTCATTAGGTTGCGTCGCTTGGGCTGTATGGCCCAATGAGAAGGCTGTTTTCGGCGGATTCATGGTCGGCGCGATCGCAAGTGTATTTGGATCGTGGCATCTCGCATGGAAAACGATAAGGCTTGGAGACGTCATACTCTCTGGACGGAAGCCCCGAGCGGGCTTCGGATTTATCTTTCGCACTTCCCTTGCGCTGCTTGCCGTGATCGTATCGGATCGTTATTTGGAGTTTAGTCCAGCGGCTACCGTCGTCGGTTTATTTACCGCGCCGTTGGCAACACTCCTACTGAGTTTATTGGCTAACCGTCGCGTTCGGGGCGGTAACTCCGGATACGAAAGGGGTGAGAAGTAACAGAGATGGATCATATTGCACCCGTAATTAATCTTGGCGGATTCAGGCTGGATCTATCGGCCTTGTTCATGATCGCGATCACCAGCGTCGCTGTGTTCGTGCTGGCCCGTCTTGCAGTTCGCAATTTGTCCGTGGATAATCCGGGCAAGCTCCAGAACTTCCTGGAGTGGGTCGTTGAATTCGTGCAGAGCATTATCGGCCAAGCTACCGATTATAAGAAAGGCAAGATCTACCTAAGCCTCTGCATGGCGCTGATCATGTACATTTTCGTAGGCAACCTGCTTGGCTTGCCTCTCGGTATCATTACGGAGCCTGCACATGGGGAGCACTACGGTCATTTCTTAGGGTTCGACCTTCCTGGTGCCAAGGAGGCTGGAGACCACGTCGCGTACACCTGGTGGAAATCACCGACGGCTGACGCATCTATGACAATGGCTCTCGCCATCATGGTCATCGTAATTGCGCATTTCCAAGGCATCCGCAAGAACGGCAAGCATTACTGGAAGCACTGGGTCACGCCATCCGTCGTATTCACCCCGATCCACTTGGTCGAGCTGATGGCTAAACCTCTTACGCTTGGGCTTCGTTTATTCGGTAATATCTACGCGGGCGAGGTCATGATCGGCGTCATTCTGGGTCTGGGCTGGGTTGGTATTCCGGCATTGGCTGTATGGCAAGGCTTCAGTGTGTTCGTCGGCGCGATCCAGGCGTTCGTATTCACGATGCTAACCATGGTGTATATTAGCCAGGAGAGCATCCATTCCGAAGAGCACTAGCGCAAAATCAACATATCTACACTAACTTTCAACTATTTTGAGGAGGATTTTCTAATGGAATACGGTCTTTTGGCAGCTGCAATTGTTTTCGGTCTGGGCGCGTTCGGCGCGAGTATTGGTAACGGTATGATCTTCAGCAAGACGATCGAAGGTATCTCGCGTCAACCTGAGCAACGCAGCGCGCTGCAAACGACGGCGTTCATCGGCGTTGGTCTGGTAGAAGCATTGCCGATCATCTCCCTCGTTCTTGCGTTCCTGCTGATGGGCCAAGCCGAGTAATTCGCATAACTGGGATAGGGCGGGGAGTGCCAATGCCTCCGCGCCCTCCTTTTGAGTCAACGAATGATAGCGACATAGGGTCGTGCGAAAGGAGTGAAGATCGGTGAATTTCCTGTGGGAAAATTTCGTCATTCAGCTAATTGCGTTCCTCATTCTCTTCTTGCTGCTTCAGAGGTACGCGTTCAAGCCGCTGTTCGGCATTATGGAGAAGCGCCGCCAGATGGTGCAAGAGCAAATGGAAACCGCTCAAAAGAACCGGTCTGAAGCGGATCAGTATATCGAGGAACAGAAGCAAGCGCTGCAACAAGCGCGCAAAGAAGCTTACGATATTATCGAACTCGCGAAATCGACGGGCTCCAAGCAAGCGGACGATATCGTAGTCGCCGCCCGCAACGAAGCGGATCGTCTTAAGAACGAAGCGGTACGCGAAATCGAGTCCGAGAAGAACAAAGCGGTCGCTTCGCTTAAAGCGGAAGTCAGTGGACTCTCCGTACAGATCGCGTCCAAGATCATCGAGAAGCAAGTCGACGAGAAGGCCAATTCGGAAATCGTTAACAAATATCTCGAAGACGTAGGAACGAAGTCATGAGCCGCGGCACGGTTGTAGCGAAACGCTACGCAAAAGCGCTGTTCCAGCTCGCGCAAGAGCAAGGACTCGTCGCCGAAGTGGAGAACAAGCTGAGTCTCGTCGTCGCAACGCTTGAGAACGACGCGAAGATCCGCGCGTTCCTCAGCGCGCCTAACATCGCGCTGTCCGCCAAAGTCGCAGCGCTCAAAAGCGGCTTTGACGACAAAGCATCCTCGTTCGTCCTGAATACGATCAGCCTGCTGATCGAACGCGGACGCGAAGGAGAGATCGCTTCCGTATTGGAAGCTTACCTGCAAGTCTCGGGCGCGGCGCTCGGCCGCGCCGACGCGCACGTGACCTCGTCGACACCGCTGACGGAGGACGAGAAGAACAAACTGGCGGACAAATTCGGCAAGCTGCTCGGCAAAACCGTGCGCGTGACGAGTGCCGTCAACCCTGATTTGCTCGGCGGCGTGACCGTTCGCATCGGCGATACGCTCTACGACGGCAGCCTGAAGGGCAAGCTAGATCGATTGGACAAAGCGCTGCGGAACGCGGCGATCTAACATTATATTCAGTAAGCAATGGAGACAGGGGTGAACGAGTTGAGTATTAGGCCCGAAGAGATCAGCACGCTGATCAAGAAGCAGATCGAACAGTACGAATCCGATATTCAAGTCGTTGACGTAGGCACCGTCATCCAGATCGGTGACGGTATCGCTCGCGTACACGGCTTAGAGAAATGTATGGCCGGCGAATTGCTCGAGTTCGAAGGCGGAGTCGTCGGCATGGCGCTCAACCTGGAAGAAGACAACGTCGGCGTCGTTATCATGGGTCCTTACAAAGGCATCCGCGAAGGCGACCAAGTCAAAAGAACGGGACGCATCATGGAAGTTCCGGTCGGCGATGCTCTGCTCGGCCGCGTCGTGAACGCGCTCGGCCAACCGGTAGACGGCAACGGTCCGATCGCTACGACGGCTTTCCGTCCCGTAGAATCTCCCGCACCGGGCGTAATGGCGCGTAAATCCGTACATGAGCCGATGCAAACCGGCATTAAAGCGATCGACGCGATGATTCCAATCGGCCGCGGTCAACGCGAGCTCATCATCGGCGACCGCCAAACGGGTAAAACGCAAATCGCGATCGATACGATCGTTAACCAAAAAGGCAACGGCGTTATTTGTATCTATGTAGCCATCGGACAGAAGCAATCGACCGTTCGCGGCGTTGTCGAATCTCTCCGCAAACAAGGCGCGTTGGACTACACGATCGTCGTTACGGCTTCCGCTTCCGAACCATCTCCGCTCTTGTTCTTGGCTCCGTACACGGGCTGCTCAATGGGCGAATACTTCATGTATAATGGCAAGCACGTTCTGATCGTATACGACGACTTGTCCAAGCAAGCCGCGGCATACCGCGAGCTGTCCCTCTTGCTCCGTCGTCCTCCGGGCCGCGAAGCTTATCCAGGGGACGTATTCTATCTGCACTCCCGTTTGCTCGAGCGCGCTGCCAAGCTGAACGACGAGCTGGGCGGCGGTTCCTTGACCGCGCTTCCGTTCATCGAGACGCAAGCAGGCGACGTATCGGCATACATTCCGACGAACGTAATCTCGATTACGGACGGCCAGATCTTCTTGGAATCCGACCTGTTCTACTCCGGCCAACGTCCGGCGGTTAACGTCGGTATCTCCGTATCCCGCGTAGGCTCGTCCGCGCAGATCAAAGCAATGAAGAAGGTAGCGGGCACGCTCAAGACCGACCTTGCCCAATACCGCGAGCTTGCTGCGTTCGCAGCGTTCGGCTCCGACCTCGACAAAGTGACGAAGTCGCGTCTCGACCGCGGTATCCGCACGCTCGAAATTCTGAAGCAAGGCGTTAACCAACCGCTTGCGGTTGAGCGCCAGGTCGTATCCCTGTTTATCGTAACCCGTGGCCACACGGACGATATTCCGGTCGGAGACGTTCGCCGCTTCGAAGCCGAGTTCTTGTCCTACGTGGATGCGAACCGTCCTGAAATCTTCGCTTCCATTCGCGATACGAAAGACTTGACGGGCGACACCGAAAAATCGCTTGTCGAAGCGATCGCCGCGTTCAAAAAAGGCTTCGCCGTTAAAGCGTAAGCTTGACGTAAACGTCATCTCGTCCTCGAAGGACGATGATTGCCGTGTACGCTCGGATAGACGCATTACCGCTTGAATAAGCGAGCACCCGTGTCCGGCACGCCGCCGGGCACGGCAACAAGGTGGTGAATCGAATGGCTAAAGGTATGCGCGATATTAAACGCCAGATCAAGACCACGCAAAGCACGAAGCAGATCACGAAAGCGATGGAGATGGTTGCCGCTGCTAAGCTGAGACGCGCGCAGAACGCTGCGCTCGCATCGAAGCCTTACGCGGACAAACTCAAGGAAGTCGTGGACAGCATCGCGTCTAGCGGCGGTTCCGTGAAGCATCCGATGCTCGTTAAGCGTCCGATCAAACGGACGGCTTACATCGTGATCACTTCCGACCGCGGTCTTGCCGGCGGTTTGAACTCGAACTTGCTTCGCAAGCTGACGAACACGATCGGCGAGAAGCATGCGTCGAAAGACGAATACGCGATTTTCGTTATCGGACGCAAAGGCCAAGCGTACTTGTCCCGCAGAAACTATCCTCTGGCGGAAGTCATTACGGGCTTGTCGGATTCTCCGACGTTCCACGATATCAAGCCGGTCGCATCCGCTGCGGTCGAAGGTTTCGAGAACGGCCAGTATGACGAAGTCTACGTGGTGTATAACCTGTTCGTTAACGCATTATCGCAAATTCCGACGGTTAAGCAGTTGCTTCCGCTCGATCCTTCCCAGCTCGACGGCGGGTCGAACGGCGCGAAAGCGGACTACGAATACGAGCCGTCCGCGGAAGAAGTACTGAACGTTCTTCTGCCGAAGTACGCGGAGACGCTCGTGTACAGCGCGATGCTGAACAACAAAGCGAGCGAGTTCGGTTCCCGTATGACCGCGATGGGCAACGCAACGAAGAACGCGACGAAGATGATCGCTTCGTATACGCTAAGCTACAACCGAGCACGCCAAGCGGCGATCACGCAGGAAATCGCGGAAATCGTCGGCGGCGCGAACGCACAGTCTTAATAGGATTGATTTAATGGAATCCCCGGAAAGAAAACGGAATAAGCCTCGGAGGCTCACGTCACTTTTGGGGGAAGAATAAGGGAGGGACACCAATGAGCAAGGGACGCATTGTCCAGGTACTGGGTCCGGTTGTCGACATCGAGTTCGACCACGGCCACCTGCCGGACATTCTGAATGCGATTAAAATCGAAGGCCAAGCAGGCGATGTCACAATCAGCCTGACGGCCGAAGTCGCTCAACACTTGGGCGACAATCTCGTACGCGCAGTCGCGATGTCCTCGACGGACGGACTTGTCCGCGGCATGGACGCGGTAGACACGGGCGCTCCTATCACGATTGCTGTTGGACCGGTAACGCTCGGTCGCGTATTTAACGTACTGGGCGATCCGATCGATGGAGAAGCTGCTCCCGATCGCAGCATGGTCAGCCCGATTCACCGCGCGGCTCCGACGTTCGAAGAACTTTCGACCCAGACCGAAATGCTCGAGACCGGCATCAAGGTCGTAGACCTTCTCGCTCCGTACACGAAGGGCGGTAAGATCGGTCTGTTCGGCGGTGCCGGCGTAGGCAAAACCGTTCTTATGCAAGAGCTGATCCACAACATCGCGTCCGAGCACGGCGGTATTTCCGTATTCGCCGGCGTAGGCGAACGTACTCGCGAAGGTAACGACCTTTACCACGAAATGAGCGAGTCCGGCGTTATCGCGAAGCTCGCGATGGTATTCGGCCAGATGAACGAACCTCCGGGAGCGCGTATGCGCGTTGCTCTGACGGGCTTGACGATGGCTGAGTACTTCCGCGACCAAGAGGGCAAAGACGTTCTCTTGTTCGTCGACAACATCTTCCGCTTCACCCAAGCGGGCTCCGAAGTATCCGCATTGCTTGGCCGTATGCCATCCGCGGTAGGTTACCAACCTACGCTCGCGACGGAGATGGGCCAGCTGCAAGAGCGGATCACGTCGACGAAGAAAGGTTCCATCACGTCCATCCAAGCGATCTACGTACCTGCCGACGACTACACCGACCCGGCACCGGCTACGGCGTTCGCCCACTTGGACGCGACGACGAACTTGGAGCGTAACATCGCTGCAATGGGTATCTTCCCGGCAGTAGACCCGCTCGCATCTTCTTCCCGTATTCTGGCTCCTGAGATCGTTGGCGAAGAGCACTACAACGTCGCTCAAGGCGTTAAGAAGCTGCTTCAACGTTACAAAGAGCTGCTCGATATCATTGCGATCCTCGGTATGGACGAACTGTCCGAGGAAGACAAAGTGGTCGTTCACCGCGCGCGCCGCGTGCAATTGTTCCTCTCCCAGCCGCTTCACGTGGCCGAGGCGTTCAACGGCATCCCTGGCGTATACGCGCCGATCAAAGAAACGATCCGCAGCTTCAAGGAGATCCTCGAAGGCAAGCACGACGATCTTCCTGAACCGGCTTTCCACAACGTCGGCATCATCGAAGAAGCCGTCGAGAAGGCGAAGAAACTCGCTGCCGCGGTTTAATCCGCCGCCGGTTAGGAGGGAATCGACATGAGTACCTTACGATTGGAAGTCGTCACGCCCGAGAAGAAAGTATTCGAGCAAGACGTGAATATGGTCGTCGCCAGGGGCGTCGAGGGCGAGCTCGGCATTATGCCGAACCACGTACCTCTCGTTACGCCTTTGAAGATCGCTCCAGTTAAAGCGAAAGTCGGAAACAGCGAGACGTTCATCGCTGTCCATGGAGGATTCATGGAAGTCCGCAAGGACAAAGTGGTCATCCTCGCGGAAGCGGCCGAGCTCGGAGCGGACATCGACTTGTCTCGCGCGCGTCTGGCCAAAGAACGCGCAGAGCGCCGACTTGCCCAGAAGCAATCGGACATCAACGCGAGACGCGCGGAGCTTGCGCTTCATCGCGCGTTGAACCGTATTAACGCCGCAGGCGAAAAAGAATAAGCAGTACCGCGAGTCGCCCTTCACTGGATTCATTCCGGTGGAGGGCGATTTTTGTAGTTGCCGAGTCGTAGACCCCGACGAAATTTCATACAAAGCTCTTATATGTCTGGATTAATCCACAGGATTGTGGACAAACGGACATGAAATGAGGATAAGTCAGGGGAATACGGGGATAACGGCTGTAGTCTGGGGATAAAACCGGAATAAACTGTGGATAACTAGCGTTCGTTATGTGTTTTGATTGGAAATAGCTTCTCTGGGGTACAGTAAGCAGGAGACTGACTGTAAGCAATGGAGGAGAGGCTATGAACAATAACTTGCATCATGCCATGAACGAGCAGCTATCCAACTGGGCCGTGCTTTACGTGAAGCTGCATCATTTTCACTGGTACGTGAAAGGACCGCATTTCCCGACTTTGCATGAGAAGTTCGAAGAACTGTACGATCTGGCGGCTGAGAAGCTGGATGAGCTTGCCGAACGCATATTGACCATCGGCGGTAAACCGTTGTCAACGATGAAGGAGTACTTGGAACACGCTACGCTGAAGGAAGCCGATCAAGGCGGAAACGAAGCGAATATGCTTCAGTTGGCGGTGCAAGATTTGCAAGCGCTCGTCGCAGGCTTACAGACGACGGCGAAGCTAGCGGAGGAAGCAGGGGACGACGCAACGACGGATTTATTCGTCGGCCAGATCGGCGAATTGCAGAAACAGATCTGGCTGCTCAGCGCGACGCTTGGATGAAGGAGAGCCTGCATGCCTATGTGTTAGATATGGGTCTGCAGGCTTCTTTAGATATTTTTTGCCTTATTTGACTGTTTAGGCAGGTAAATATAGTATCAGGATAGAAAAGGAAGTGTAGAATGATGTCGAGTCGCAGACAATCGAGGAGTTACGGACAATGCAGAATTTCATCGGATATATGTTCTTCTCGTTTATTGAAGGCTTTGCCGTTTTCGCTTTAATGTTCTATTTGTTCCGAATTGATTTGGCAAAATACCTAACACCTATCACTCTCTTGAATATTTTTATTAATTGTGTAAGCTTTTTTGTTCGAGAAGAGTCGTCACTTTCGACTCTGTCTCCTATAGTTAATTTATTAATATGTATTCTGTTCATAACGCTCTTTGCGGGTACTCCGATTATATGGTCTATCATCATAGCATTAACGGGATTCATGGCTTTTGGATTGATTCAATTATCAATAGTGTTTTTCTCTGCATTAACGGTGGATCAAGTGCAGGATGCGACATGGAAAATTTATATGGTTCAATGTGTTTCTGGTGTAGTTGGGACTGCTATAGCTTTTGTAATCTATAGGCTTGGTTATGGGTTTAGCTTTGAGTTTGAAAAACTTCGTTTCAGATGGGAACGCATTCTTATTATTAGTTTGGTTATTGTGTTTTTTGTTGTCATAGTTGTGACATTGGCAATAAGGTCATTATTTGGTCTGCTATTAGTCGTTGCAATAGGATTTGCACTTCTTTTACTATACTCACGTTGGAAGGATGTCGATAGATGATCAGAATCTTATCTAGAGGTATCGCTAAAAAAATTAAAACTGTTGTTCCCCATCATCCGGTATCGGAACAAGTGCTGGCTTATTCTATCTCTTTCTTGTTGAACACGATATTCGTAATTTTGTTTTCTATGCTAGTATCGCTATTCACGGGCAGATATATAGAGACAGCTATTGCGCTGTTCTCATACGCCATAATTAGACAAGCATCTGGCGGATTCCATTTCGAATCGGGATGGCTGTGTATAGTTGCCTCGACAGCTGCGATCACCGCAATATCCTTTTCAAATTTTGGAGATTCTATTTTAATCATTTTAACTTTTCTCAGTTTGTTGATTGCTTTAGTATTCTCTCCATCGAGAATCGAGAAGCAGACTAGAATTCCAAAGAGGTATTACCCATTGCTGAAAGTATTATCAATGGTAATCATTTCGACAAGCTTCTTGTTTGGGTCGTCAGTAGTTACAACTTCATTTTTCGTTCAGAGCTTAACCTTGATCCGTTATGGTAAGGAGGTGAGGACGAACCTATGAAGAAAAGGCTCGTTTATAACATTGCTTCAATTTTAGGTGCGTTAGCTGTAATAGTTGTTAGTACAGCCTGTTGGACATTTTGGCACCAAGACGAAACTCCTGAAGAGCTTTTGAAATAACGAATTCATGGAGGCAAGTCCCATATGATTCTTCAATTAGCTGTTACACGTGACGAGGAAGGCAAAGACGGATTCATCAATGTTCCAGCGGGGAAGCTTTTATTTCTCGAATACGATATGTCGAAGAAATGGGTTCTCGCCCACACGATGGAGGATTGTTATTACGTCGCAGGGACGCTGACCTATCTAGTGACGGCATTGAAGGCCAATGGATATGAGTTCGAAAAGGTCGACCGCAACATCGTCGTTCACATTCCGAAGATCAAGCGACTCGATCGATTGAACACCTTCGCTTACTTTGAGTACGAAATACATAAGTCATCCAAGAGAATAACGCTTTCTAGAAAGTATTTCGACAAGCTGTTGTCGCGAGAGTACGTTCAGGATCCGAATATGGTAATCATCTAGGCTGCCCGCGAGGGCAGTCTTTTCTTTCTGATAGCTGTAGCGTCGAGTTAGTTTGATTTGTGCTTGCAATGTTCTCGCAGACTGATTAGGTTTGAGTAGGGCTGAGCGAAGGGGATACCGATAAAAGGGTGCGATAGATAACAACAAATCGGTAGTTATTTGTGAGCCGTTCGCCTCCCAAGGGTGGAATAACAACCAAACGATAGTTAATGGAGCGCAGTTGAGCCGATTTTCGGAATTCTACTAATATTAAGTGCAAATGTGTGTTATTTCGGCGTGTGGTGGGATTTTTAGCGAATTAAGTGCAAATGTGTGTTATTTCGGCGCGCGGTGGGATATTTAGAGAATTAACTGCGTATGCATGTTATTTTCGGGGTGTGATTTGTGTTTGCAGCGTTCTCGAAATCTGCTGAGGTATGATTAAGGCTGAGCGAGGGGGATACCGATAAAAGGGTGCGATAGATAACAACAAATCGGCAGTTATTTGTGAGCCGTTCGCCACCCAAGGGTGGAATAACAACCAAACGATAGTTATTGGAGCGCGGTTGAGCCGATTTTCGGAATTCTGCTAATATTAAGTGTAAATGTGTGTTATTTCGGCGTGTGGTGGGATTTTCAGCGAATTAAGTGCAAATGTGTGTTATTTCAGCGTGTGGTGGGATTTTCAGCGAATTAAGTGCAAATATGTGTTATTTCGGCGTGTGGTGGGATTTTCAGCGAATTAAGTGCAAATGTGTGTTATTTCGGCGTGTGGTGGGATTTTCAGCGAATTAAGTGCAAATGTGTGTTATTTCGGCGTGTGGTGGGATTTTCAGAGAATTAACTGCGTATGCAGGTTATTTCGGAGTGTGGCGGAACTTTTAGCGAATTAACTGTGCATGCGCGATATTTAGACGTGTGAGTTGTACCTGCAACGGTCTCGCAGACTGATTGCGGCGTCGAACTTGCACGAAATGTTCGTTGTCCGGATGTATCTCTCCCGGTATTCCCGAAGAGTCGGAAATGAAACCGCTTTTATCATGGACACCGAATGTTAGCCTTTGTTATAATTGTGGATGGATTTGTCTACATAGCATGCCGTAGTGCGCGTCAAATAACTGATCGCGGAGGCGATGATTTGGAGAAGTACATCAATTCTTACGTCATTGTTACCGTCTTCCTGATCCTGGGGATTTTGTTTCCGATCTTCGTTCTTTGGCTAGGAAAGCAGTTGCGTCCGCATAAGCCGACCGATGCCAAAAAGACGACCTATGAGAGCGGCAACGAACCCGTCGGCGTTAGCCAGATTCGCTTTAACGTCCGTTACTATCTTTATGCTTTGATGTTCGTCATCTTCGATGTCGAAACCGTATTCCTCTATCCTTGGGCCGTTGCGTATAAGCAAATGGGCCTCTTTGCATTGACCGAGATGATCATCTTCGCAGGATTATTATGCATCGGGCTTGTATATGCCTGGAGGAAGAAGGTATTCAAATGGAATTCAATCTAGAGAACGTATCTCCAGAGGATCGCAAAGAGATCGAGCGCAACGTCTTCTTCGGCACGATCGAGCAGCTTAAGGGCTGGGCGAGAAGCAACTCGCTATGGCCGCTGACGTTCGGGCTTGCCTGCTGCGCGATCGAGATGATGGCGTCGGGCGGCGCCCATTACGATCTGGACCGCTTCGGCGTCATGTTCCGTACGTCCCCGCGCCAAGCGGACGTGATGATCGTCTCGGGTACGGTTACGAAAAAAATGGGACCGTTGCTCAAACGGTTGTACGATCAAATGCCGGAACCGAAGTGGGTTATCGCGATGGGCTCTTGCGCAACAGCCGGAGGGCCTTACGTGAAATCCTACTCGGTCGTGAAGGGCGTCGACCAGCTCGTGCCCGTTGACGTCTATATCCCAGGCTGCCCGCCGAATCCCGCGGCGCTGATCTATGGAATCAATAAGCTTCAAGAGAAGATCCGCTACGAGGCGAAAACCGGAAAGCGGGTGATCGACCGATGAGCGAAGAGAACGAAAACAAGCCGACAACCGAGCAACCGGCGGGTTCCGCGCCTGCTGAGCCGGGTGCGGAGCAAGCGACACCGGCGCAGTCGGCAGCAGCGCAACCGGCAACAGAGCAAGCGACACCGGCACAGCCGTCAGAGCAGTCGGCAACAGCGCAACCGGCAGCAGAGCAACCTGCCGCCGAGGCGCCTCGCAAGGAGACGGACGAAGAGAAGGCTGCCCGCCGCAAGGCGGCGTTCGAAGCGAAGCAAGCCGCGAAAGCGGCTGCCGCCCAGGCCGCGGCGGAAGCGGCTAAAGCCGCTCAGCAAGCGAATGCGTCTGCGCCGGCAACTGCGGAAACGCCCGCGGCAGCCGCGGAAGGCGCTCCTGCCGGGGAATCGCCGCCGGCCCCGCCGGCCCCGCCTTCGCCGAGCCAGCCGCGCTTGAATCGCGTCGTTACGCTGCTCAGAGAGTTGGTAGCCGAAGACGCGGTTGAAGAATCGTATATTAACGAGCCGAACGATCATCTGCCGACGCTGGTCATCAAGAATGAGCATTGGCTGCAATCGGCTCAGTTGTTCCGCAATCATACGGAGCTTGCTTGCAATTACTTGCGCAACGTCTCCGGCGTCGATTACGAGACTTATATGGAAGTTGTCTATTATCCATGGAACATGGACGCTCGCGAAGGTTACTGCATCAAGGTCAAAGTCGACCGCGAACAGCCTAGCGTGGCGAGCGCGACGCCGATCTGGGAGACGGCCAATTGGAACGAGCGCGAAATCTACGACCTGCTAGGAATCGATTTTCCGGGCCATCCGGATCTCAGGCGCATTATGATGCCTGACGACTGGGAAGGCCATCCGCTACGCAAAGACTACGTCCCGCTCGATCCGGAGGTGTAAGGCACACGTGATTCGTACAGAAGAACTGTTGCTCAATGTCGGCCCGCAGCACCCGAGCACGCACGGCGTATTTCGGATCGTCGTCAAGCTGGACGGGGAAATCATTACGGAAGCGACGCCCGTCATGGGGTATTTGCACCGGGGCACGGAGAAGCTCGCCGAGAATTTGAACTATACGCAGATTATTCCTTATACCGACCGCATGGATTACGTGTCGGCCATGACGAACAACTACGTGCTCGTGCACGCTGTGGAGAAAATGATGGGACTGGAAGTGCCGGAACGCGCGGAGTTTCTCAGGCTCGTCGTCATGGAGCTTCAACGGATCGCCAGCCACCTCGTCTGGTGGGGGACTTATCTTCTCGATATTGGGGCGATTAGCCCGTTCCTGTACGCGTTCAGCGACCGCGAGCGCATTCTTGGCTTGTTCAACGAGCTGTGCGGCGCGCGGCTGACTTACAACTACATGCGCGTCGGCGGCGTGAAGTGGGACGCGCCGGACGGCTGGATCGACCGCGTCAAGACGTTCGTCAAAGACATGTACGTTCGTCTGGACGAGTATCATAACCTGGTCAGCGGCAACGAAATTTTCCTCGCGCGGATTAAGGGCATCGGCCAATACGACGTCAAGACCGCCATCGAATACGGTTTGTCAGGAGCAAACCTGCGCTGCACGGGCGTGGATTGGGATCTGCGCAAAGCCGAGCCATACAGCTTATACGACCGGTTCGACTTCGACGTCGTGGTCGGCAAGAACGGCGATTGCTACGACCGATATCTATGCCGTCTTGGCGAGATTACGCAAAGCCTGCGCATTCTCGAGCAAGCGCTGGAGCAATTTCCGGGAGAAGGCGATACGATGGGCAAAGTGCCGCGCGTCATTCGCCCGCCTGCCGGGGAGATCTACGTGCGCATCGAGTCGCCGCGCGGCGAGATCGGCTGCCACATCGTATCCAAAGGCAAAGCGGAGCCGTATCGCCTGAAATTCCGCCGGCCATCGTTCGTAAACCTGCAAATTTTGCCAAAGCTGCTTATCGGGGAGAACATGACGAACATGGTCACGATCCTTGGCGGCATTGACATCGTGCTAGGGGAGGTCGACTGCTGATGCAGCATTTCTGGAACGATCCGCTTGGCTGGGGGAATGCCGGCATCTTCATCGCGGGAGCCGTCGCGGTTCTTGCCGTCGTCATATTCTTCGTTACGTACGCCATCTACTTCGAACGGAAGTTCATCGGTTGGATGCAGTTCCGCAAAGGACCTAACCGCGTAGGCCCGCTAGGGTTGCTGCAGACGGTCGCGGACGTCGCCAAGCTCCTTCTCAAGGAGGACACGATACCGAGCAAAGCCGACAAAGGCTTGTTCGTCTTGGCTCCGGTACTCGCGTTCGTCCCTTCCTTCGTCGTGCTGGCGTTCATCCCGTATAGCATGAACCTGCAATTCGCCGATCTTAACGTCGGCTTCCTTTACTACATCGCGCTGTCCGGGATTACGACGATCGCCATCGTCGTCGGCGGTTGGGCGTCCAACAACAAATACTCGTTGCTCGGCGGCATGCGCTCGGCTGCTCAGATGATCAGCTACGAGGTGCCGCTTGTCATGTCCATCGTCGGTGTAGTGATGATGACGGGAAGCTTGAATCTGCGAGATATTGTTATCGCGCAAGAAGGTTATTTCTGGGACTGGAACTTCCTGCCCCAAATTCTCGGGTTCGGCATATTCGTTATTTCCGCCATCTCGGAGCTGAATCGCACGCCATTCGACTTGCCGGAAGCCGAGTCGGAGCTCGTCGCGGGTTACCACGTAGAATACAGCGGCTTTCGGTTCGCGTTCTTCATGCTTACGGAGTATATCTACCTCTATGCGATTGCATGTCTAACGACCCTGCTGTTCCTGGGCGGCTGGAACCCTCCGTTCCCGCAGCTTGATTTCATTCCCGGGGTGCTGTGGTTTTTCCTGAAATTCGCGTTCATCGTGTTCACGATCTTCTGGATACGGGCTACGTTCCCGAGGCTCCGCGTCGACCAACTCATGAGCCTGGCGTGGAAGGTGCTGCTGCCTCTCGCGATACTGAATATTTTCTTGACGGCGCTAGGCATTGAATTGATGTGAACGGGGGGCTGACGACATGAAAGGAATGCTTAAAGGGCTTGGCGTTTCGCTTAAAACGATGAGCAGCAAGAAAGTGACGATGTCGTATCCGGATATGCCGGTGGTCATGCCGGACCGTTTCCGCGGCATTCAATACTTCGAGCCGGACAAGTGCATCGTGTGCAACCAATGCGTGCGGATTTGCCCGACGGAGTGCATCACCCTGACAGGCAAAGCGAATCCCGATCCGGAGAAAAAGGGCAAAGTCATCGACACGTACGACATCAACTTCGAAATTTGCATCCTGTGCGATTTGTGTACCGAAGTTTGCCCGACGGAAGCGATCGTCATGACGAACAATTTCGAACTGGCTACCTATAGCCGCGATGACCTCTATAAGGATAAAGATTGGCTGTTCGCGAACAACGTGAACGTCCGCCAGGACAATAACAATATCGGCTCTCCGAAAGGAGGCGCCAAATAATCCGTGTTTAACTTCAACATTGATTTCAGCGGCGAGTTTTTCGCGTTCTTCTCGCTGGCGATCTGCGCGATCGTGGGCGCAGTCTTGGCGATCAACTTCACGAAAGTCGTTCATATCGTCATGTCGCTGGCGTTTACGTTCGTTGCGCTCGCGGGGTTGTACATTCTGCTGAACGCCGAATTCGTCGCTTTCGTTCAAGTGCTGCTCTATGTGGGAGCCGTCACGATTCTGATGATCTTCGGAATCATGATGACGAAGCACGACGGGGAGGGTCAGGAGCCGGCGCGTCCGCTCTTGGAGACGCTCGCGGCGATCGGCTGTATATGTCTGTTCGGCATTCTGTTCTTCGCGATCCGCAATGCGGACTTTCCCACGGAAGTCGCTCCGCTGCCGGACGACAATACCCGCGCTATCGGGTTAGAGCTGTTCAGCCGCTATGCGGTGCCGTTCGAGTTGATTTCGGTATTGTTAACGGTCGCGTTCATCGGCGCCGTCGCGCTGGCGAAGAGAGAGGAGGACCCGCAATGACGATGCTGGCCTCCTATCTGACGCTGGCGGCGGTGCTGTTCTGCGTCGGCCTGTACGGCGTGCTCACCAAGCGGAACGCAATCGTCGTTCTGCTTTGCATCGAACTGATGCTGAACGCGGTCAACCTCAATTTGATCGCCTTCTCGAAATACGGCGTAACCCCGTCCCTGACGGGTCAAATCTTCTCCTTGTTCACCATGACGGTGGCTGCGGCGGAAGCTGCGGTCGGCATGGCCGTCCTTATCGTATGGTATCGCAACCGTGCGACGGTGAACGTGGACGAATTCGACGAGTTGAGGGGGTAACTTTCATGAGCACCTCTTTTGCGGAATACGCTTGGCTCGTCCCCGTGTTCCCATTGGCGGCATTCGCGATCTTAACGGCGATGGGCAAAGGCGCGAGAAAGACCGGCCCCTGGATCGGCATCATCGGCACGTTAGCTTCTCTCGTGCTGTCGCTGTGCATCGCCTTCGAGCGAATGACCGACAACGCGGACGATTACAGCAAGAGCATCGAATGGTTGCAGGTCGGTTCGCTCAAGCTGAGCGCCGGCTTCGAAGTAACGAACTTGACGTCGCTGATGCTGGTCGTCGTTACGCTCGTCAGCTTCCTCGTGAACGTGTACTCGCAGGGCTACATGCGCGATGACGATCGGATTTCCACGTTCTTCGCCTATGTCGCGCTGTTCACGAGTTCGATGCTGGGTCTCGTTCTCTCCGACAACCTGCTCACGTTCTATATTTTCTGGGAACTCGTCGGCGTTTGCTCGTTCCTGCTCGTCGGCTTCTGGTACCACAAGCCGGAAGCGAAGGCGGCGGCCAAGAAAGCTTTCATCGTGACGAGAATCGGGGATTTGGGCTTGCTGATTGCCTTGCTTCTCCTATTCTGGTACATGCCCGACCATGCGCTCGATTTCACGACGATCCATAACGTATTCAGCACGCCGGGCGGCGTCATCTCGGTCGGCATCACGACGCTGATCGCCCTTCTCATCTTCGTAGGCGCCGTGGGCAAGTCGGGTCAATTCCCGCTGCATACGTGGCTTCCGGACGCGATGGAAGGCCCGACGCCGATCAGCGCGCTCATTCATGCCGCGACGATGGTCGCAGCAGGCGTATTCCTGGTCGCGCGCACGTTCCCGATCTTCGAGGCATCGGACGCCGCCATGACGACGGTTGCGGTCATCGGCGCGTTCACGGCGATATTCGCGGCTTCGATCGGCTTGGCGCAGAACGATATTAAACGGATTCTCGCCTACTCGACGGTCAGCCAGCTCGGCTATATGATGCTGGCGCTGGGCGTAGGCTCCGTCTCGGCTGCGATGTTCCACCTGTTCACGCACGCCTTCTTCAAAGCGCTCTTATTCCTCGGCGCTGGTAGCGTCATTCACGGCGCGCACACGCAAGACATTCGGGAGATGGGCGGCCTAGGCAAGACGATGAAGATCACGGCATGGACGTTCGGCATCGGAGCGCTCGCCCTGTCCGGCATACCGCCGTTCGCGGGCTTCTGGTCCAAGGACGCCATACTGGCAGCCGCGCTGGATAAGAACGGCATCCTGTTCGCCGTCGGGGCGATTGCCGCTTTCTTCACGGCGCTATATATGGCGAGATTGTACTTCCTAGTGTTCGCGGGCAAACCGAAGCAAGACGGCCATGCGCACGAATCTCCGTCGGTCATGACGGTTCCGCTGATCGTCCTCGCGATCCTGTCTGTCGTCGCCGGATTCGTAGACACGCCGTTCAAAGGATGGCTTGGCGAATGGCTGACGGGCGAGGCGCCCGAGCATCATGGCAGCGGCATCGTAATGGTCGTATCCGTCGCGGTCGGGTTGCTCGGCATCTATATCGGATGGCTCGTTTACGTTAAAGGCACGGTTCGCAGAGATGCGGTGTCGTCCAGGGCGCCGGCTCTGGTAAGAACGTTAGAACGGAAGTATTATATCGACGAGCTCTACGATCTTCTGATCGTGAAGCCGCTGCGAAGCTTCGGCAAGGCGCTGCAGGCGTTCGACGATTACATCGTAGACGGCGTCGTACGGTTGGCGGGGTATTCGACCTCCGCGCTCGGACGTCTTAACTCCCGCCTGCAAAGTGGGCAAGTGCAGACCTATGCGCTTACGGCGTTAATCGGAATCGTCATCCTGGCGCTAGCCATAGCGGGAAGGAGGTTCTGGTAATGCTGGACAACGTCCCAATTCTCTCTCTCATCACGTTCGCGCCGTTAGTCGGATCGCTAATCGTTCTACTGTTGCCGGGTCAACGCAGCCAGTGGTTAAGAATAACGGCGATCGCATTCACCGTCATCCCGCTCGCGTTGACGTTATGGCTGTTCGCCGCTTACGAGCCTTCGGTCGGCGGGGCTGCCTATACCGAGCATGAGACATGGCTGACCATCCCGCTTAACAAAGAGCTGCTGCAAGGCTTCGAATCCTCGCAGCTGCGCTTCGACTATCATCTTACGGTCGACGGAATTTCGATGCCGCTCGTTATTCTGACAGGCATCGTCTCTACCATGGCGGCGCTGGCCACCGTGCACATTCGAAAGCGCTGGAAGACGTTCTACGTGCTCTTCCTCCTGCTGCTTACCGGAATCTACGGCGTTTTCCTATCACGCGATCTCGTCTTGTTCTTCATCTTCTTCGAAGTGACGCTGATTCCGATGTTCTTCCTGATCGGAATATGGGGTTACTACGGCCGGGAGAAGGCGGCGACTCGCTTCCTGGTCTATAACGGACTCGGTTCCGCGGCCATGCTGCTGTCTTTCTTGCTGCTCATTGCCACGCTCGGGTTGAGCGCTACGGATTCGCAAGTGATATTCAGCGGCAATTATGACGTGCTGCTCGCGAACTTAACGGACCCGCAGGCGATGGCCAATTTGACTGCGGATCAAGCCGGAGCGGCGGAATTCCTGCTGAACGACAACATGCGCTGGGGCGCGTTCGTTCTGCTCATGATCGCCTTCGGCATTAAAGTGCCGATCTTCCCGTTCCATACTTGGATGCTTCGCGTACATACGGAAGCGCCGCCATCGATCGTCATGATTCACTCCGGCATTCTGCTTAAAATGGGCGTTTACGGGCTCATTCGATTCGGCGCGTTTTTATTTCCCGAGCAATTACACGATTGGTCGACAATAATCGCTATCTTAGGGGTCATCAACATTCTGTACGGCGCGATTATCGCTTGCGTGCAGCGAGAGTTCAAACTCGTGCTCGCCTACTCGAGTATCAGCCATATGGGCATCGTTCTGCTCGGGATCGCATCGCTCGAGGAGGTCGGTCTTCAAGGCGCGATCTACCAGTCGGTGTCCCACGGGCTAATCTCGGCGCTTCTGTTCTTGATCGTAGGCAGCTTGTACGAGCGAACGCAGACGACGCAATTGGATGAGTTGGGCGGTCTTGCGAAGTCTATGCCATTCATGTCGGGCATCTTGCTCGTAGGCGGTCTAGCTTCCCTGGGTTTGCCGGGCTTGTCCGGGTTCGTCGGCGAGTTCCTCTCGTTCCTTGGGCTGTTCGGGTCGATGAAGTGGATTACCGCGATCGGGGTGCTCGGCGTTCTGTTCGCCGCCATCTACGTATTGCGCAGCATACTCAGCATTACGTACGGAAGAACTCCGGAAGCCTTCGAGAATATGAAGGATGCCCGCTTCATCGAGGCGCTTCCAATGATCGCTCTGGCGGCTTTAATCGTCCTGCTTGGCGTTTACCCGTCCATCTTAACGGATCTGATGCAGAACGGCTTTAACGGGCTGCTGGAACAACTTCACACGAGGGTGGGGGGCTAACATGGAACACTTGCAGACTTTAACGTGGACCGATGCGTGGTACTTGGCCCCCGAAGTCACGTTGTCGATCGCGACGATCGTGCTTGCGCTTCTCGATCTTGTCTTGCCTAGGCGGATCAACCGGGATATCATCGGCTGGCTTACGCTAGCCGGATTGCTTGCGTCGGCGGTATTCGTCGTATGGCTCATGTTCGATTTCAAAGATCTCGAAGGTGCCGCGCAAGTTCATACCTTGGTCGGCGGAAGCTATCGGATCGACGATTTCGGGAACCTGCTCAAGCTCGTCTTCATCGGAGCATCGGCATTCATCGTATTCTCTTCGCTCGGGACCGTTCGCGACGAAGAGATACCGATCAAGGGAGAGTTCTACTATCTCCTGCTGCCCGCCGTGCTTGGCGCGATGGTTATGTCTTCGTCGGGCGATCTCATTACGCTGTTCGTAGGGCTGGAGCTCCTCAGCATCACGTCCTACATACTCGTTGCGGCCCGCAAAAACGCGAGCCAGTCAAGCGAAGCGGCGTTCAAATACGTCGTGACCGGAGGAGTGGCGTCCGCGTTCATTCTGTACGGGATGTCGTTCCTGTACGGGGTGATCGGAAGCACGAATCTGGCCGACATCATGAGCGGCATGCAAGGAGCCATGGAATCGAGCGAGGCGCTTATCTACGTCAGCCTGTTCCTCATGACGGCCGGCTTCGCGGCGAAGCTGGCGTTGGCTCCGTTCCACGTATGGGCTTCCGACGTCTACCAAGGCGCTCCGACACCGGTTACGGCTTTCCTGGCCGTCGTCGCCAAAGGCGCGGCATTCGCGATGCTGTACCGTATTTTCTTCATGTTCATGACGTACTTCACGCTGAATACGGACGGCGTGATGAAGCACGACGTATTCCTCGCTCTAGCCGTATTGTCCGCAGCGGCTATGATCGTCGGGACCGCGGGGGCGTTGCGCCAGCGCAACGTGAAGCGGCTGCTCGCGCTTTCGGGCGTCGCGAACGCGGGTATTCTGCTAATTCCGCTCGCGCTAGATCTTACGCGCCTGCACTCGTCCGTATTTTCCGAGTTTATCTATTACCTCATTGCTTACGCCGTGATGAATATCGGCGCGTTCTCCGTCTTGACGATCGTCGCGAGGAGTGCGGGCAACGAGACGATATCGGGGTTTGCGGGACTATACCACCGGGCCCCGTGGACGGCGGCGGGGATGACGATACTTCTCTGTTCGCTCGCCGGACTTCCGGTTACCGGAGGCTTCTTCGGTAAGCTGTTCATTCTGTTCGCGACGGTTCAGACGAAGACCTACTGGCTGGCCGCGATCTTGCTCGTTACTACCGTCGTGTCTTATGCGGTCTACTTCTCCTTCATCCGCCAGATGTATTTAAGAAGCGGAGAAGTCGATTCGGGATTGCGTCTGTCTTGGCCTGCCGCCGTTAGCATCTGGTTGTGCGTTGCCGGTACGCTGGTCCTCGGTTTCTTGCCGAAACCGATCCTCGAATGGATTGATAAGCTGTTCGAATTGCCATTCGATATGCTCGTCAGTTAGCAAGATTTTAGTGACGATAGCTGCCCAAGGCGAGTGCGACAAGCTGAGGGCGGCTTCCTTTTGTTGTGACCAAAGACCCGATTTTGTTGCTGAAAGAAGGGAATTGCTGTCGAAAATAGAAAGGGATATGTATACCGAATGCAGTCCCGAAGGCGTGGTTGGAATGAGGAGTAGCGTATTCATGCATAACGGCGCGAGGCGCATGACGCTTTGCTTCGTCGCCATATGCAGCGCAATGCTGGTTGTCATGCCGAACGGGATCGCGCAAGTACGTTCTTTACCTCCGCATGAAGTCAGAATCGCGAACCTTGTTCAAGTTCAAGCTCTTGAGTCCGCATCCGGCAAAGGCACGGCAGCATTCCTGAAAGAGTCGGGATTCACGACGGCGTGGTCGATGCTGACGAACGACGTAACGTCAACGGTTGCCGTCATCGATACCGGCGTAGACCTGAACAATCCTCTTCTGAAGCCGTATCTCTTGCCAGGCAAAAATTTCGTGAACGCGAATCGAAAGCCGCAAGACGACAACGGACATGGGACCGCGGTAGCAGGCATTATCGCCGCGGTCGCAGAGGCAGGCGAAACTTCCGGCAAAGCGAGGTGGAAGGGGCGTATATTGCCGATCAAGGCGCTCGATCAGAACGGCTCCGGCGATGAAAGCAAATTGACGCAAGCCATTGCTTATGCGGTAGAGCAAGGCGCGGACATTATCGTCCTTTCTCTAGGATTAAAGCGCGATGCGCCTAACCTGCGCGAAGCGGTTGAAGATGCCGAGAACAAAGGCGTTCTGCTCGTAGCCGCGAGCGGTAACGATGCGGCCGCGCTAGGCTCTAAAGCCGCCGTGCAATACCCGGCAGCTTACGCGAGCGTGTTGGCCGTTTCCGGATCGGAAGGCATTCATCCGATCGCTCAGTCTACCGCCGGCCCCGAAGTCGATCTTAGCGCCTCATGGACCGTAGATACGCTTGCCATTGGCGGCGGTCGCGTCACGATGGTTGGAAGCTCGATGGGCGCTCCGCAAGTAGCCGCGGCGGCGGCCATGCTGAAGGCGATGCATCCGGAATGGAAGCCGATACAGCTTCGCGAGAAGTTGCGCGGTTCGGCCATTAGACCGGAATCCGGACCATGGGACGAGAGTATCGGCTACGGCTTCCTTGCCGCGGATGATGCTGTCAAGCCGAATGCGGAAGCGGATTGGCGCGAGCCGAACGATACGAGGGCGAAAGCAGCCGTTTTCCCGTTAGGGAAAGAGGTAGCCGGAGCTTGGAGCAGTCCCGGCGATGTCGACTGGTATACGTTAACGATTCCGTATAGCGGAACGCTAGCCATTCGCAAGGGTGCGGTAAAGCTATCCTTGTATGCGGGCAAAAGCTCGGACGAGAAGGCGCCGCTCGGTTCGTCGAAACCCGAAGAAACCAGGTGGCAGCTCCAGGCGGGCGAATATTGGTTAAAGGTTTCAAGGACGGCGAATACGGCTTCCCAGGGAGTTTATCCGGCTTACAAGCTTACATCGAGCTTAGCGATGGCGGCGGACGCCCGCGAACCGAACGATTCGGCGGCTACCGCATCAACGTTGCCTTCTCGCAGCCAGCAATGGACGGGCACTTTCCATAAGCGAAGCGACGAGGATTGGACGACAATCAGCCTTCCTAAAGACGGCGAGATTATGCTATCGGCGTCAGCGGATACGTCTCGGATCGATCTGGCGCTCATGATTCAACCGGCGGGAGGCCCGATGACCATCGCGGACGAGAGAGGCGACGGGGGCAGCGAGCAATTGGTGCTGAAGCAAGCCAAGGCCGGGAAGTATTATATAAGAATTACGAATGCGGTATCCGCAAATCCTGAGCCCGTTATCGGGACGTATACCGTAGCTTTGGAATATATTACCCAATACGAAGATCCTTATGAGCCGAACAACAGTCCCGCTACGGCAACTCCGCTCGTTGTCGGGGAGCGGTATGCAGGCATTATCGCAACGCCCCAAGACGTGGACTGGTACCGGTTTACGCTCAGTGAACGCAAGAAAGTTCATGTAGAGCTCAGCGGTATTGTCGACGGGGCAACAGCTACGATCGCATTAAGGGACCGCAAACAGCAAACGCTAAATACCTGGCATAATTCGCAGGATTCAAGCGAGCTTGCAAAGGAGCGCGTACTGGATGCAGGTACTTATTACGTATCCGTAGCCGCCGATCGCGCCGAACAGAACCGCCCGTATCGCTTGTTGATCGGGGCGGAACCGACGCAGGATGCGTTCATCGACTTGGCAGGTTATCGTTGGGCGAATCCGAGCATACAATCGCTTGTTGATGCCGGATGGCTGAGCGGCTATTCGGACGGCACCTTCCACCCGGGAGCGCCGCTCGCTCGCGGCGAGGCGATCGTATCGCTGGTGCGGGCGCTGGAGCTTAAGAAAGCGGCGCCTACGATGCGATTCAAGGACATCGCCGCGAAGAGCTGGCTCTCCGAATCGGTTGCGAAGGCCGATCAAGCGGGATGGTTATCCGCGTACAAGAGCAGTCAGCTGCATCCTTCAATCGCCATGACGAGAGCGGAAGCGGCTGAGCTGTTCGCGGCAGCGATCAAGTTGAAATTGTCTAAGCAACCGAAACAAGCGTTCAAGGACGTATCGCCGAAGGACCCGTTTGCGGCTACTGCGGCAGCCCTGCGGGAGCAGGGCTGGCTCAGCGGCTATTCCGACGGGAAATTCAAGCCGAATGCAACGATTAGCCGAGCGGAATGGTCAGTACTGTTAGCGAAGCTGCTTAAGCAATCCGCTTGAAGACGAACGGCGTAGTCGAACAAGATCACGTAGAAGGAATGAATCGTTATGCCGGATCAATCTGGGGTGCTTGCGAGCGTAGGCTGGGATGGACTTTTCTCCATATTCGTAACGCTTGGATGCGTCACCATCGCCTGGTTCGTCCTGCACGAAGTGAATTTTGACAAGATTGTTCGGCATCCCCGCAGTCCGCGCGCAAGGCTGCTTCAATTGCTGATCGCCATTGCGCTCGGCTACATCGCGGCAAGGTTCATTCTCGACTATTGGACTTGGGCCGGCAACGTCAAATGGCTTTTCGGAGCCGAGTAATAATCAATTCGAATAACCCGCTGTCGTAATGCTCACAATGAGTTATAATGTGCATTAGGTCAATGGATGGCATGCATCTGTGGCTTTGCGGTCGAATGACGTCGTAAAACGGCAAATTCTGCCGCTTGTAACAGCTTATGCCCGGTGGTATGATGTAATTTGGGTTTTTCAGGGTCGGTCCGAAGGTTCAACTTCGGAATGAATCTATAACGCGCGGAGGGAACCACCCATGAGCAAAATCATCGTCCGCGGCGGACGTACCTTAAAAGGAACAGTTCGCGTGCACGGCGCCAAAAATTCCGTCCTTCCGATCCTTGCTGCCGCCTTGTTGGCGGAAGAAGGATCCAGCGTCATTCATGACGTGCCTGCCCTGGACGATGTGAAGAATATCCTGCAAGTGCTCGCGGCTTTGGGGGTTCACGCGAAGCAAAGTGACGGAAGCGTTCGCTTACAAGCTGAATCGTTGATTTCGTATGAAGCGCCTTATGAGTTAGTCAGGAGAATGAGAGCTTCGTTCCTGGTGATGGGCCCGCTGTTGGCTCGTCTTGGCAAGGTTAGAATTTCGCTACCCGGCGGATGCGCGATCGGTACAAGACCGATCGACCAGCATCTGAAAGGCTTCGAGGCGATGGGCGCCGAGATCGGATTCGGTCAAGGAACCATCGAAGCCAGCGTTAACGGCAAGTTGCGCGGGGCTCGCATATACTTAGATATCGCAAGCGTCGGGGCAACGGAGAACATCATGATGGCAGCGGCTACGGCGGTCGGAACGACGATCATCGAGAACGCGGCCAAAGAACCGGAAATCGTCGACTTGGCGAATTTCCTTAATGCCATGGGCGGAAAAGTGCGCGGTGCCGGCACCGGCGTCATTCGCATTGAAGGCGTCGAGCGGCTTCGCGGCGTCGAGCACCATGTCATTCCCGATCGCGTCGAAGCCGGTACTTACATGATCGCGGCAGCCATCACGGGCGGAGATGTATACGTCGAAGGCGCGATTCGCGATCACCTTGGTCCCGTCGTCGCCAAGCTCGAGGAGATGGGCGTTCAAATCGCATGCGACGAGAACGGCATTCGCGTTAACGCCATGCACCCATTGAAGGCCGTCGACGTCAAGACGCTTCCATACCCTGGATATCCGACGGATATGCAGGCGCAGATGATGGCGCTCTTGCTCGTGGCCGACGGTACGAGCATCGTAACGGAAACGGTGTTCGAGAATCGCTTCATGCACGTGGAAGAGCTCGTCAAGATGGGGGCGGAGATTAAAGTAGACGGACGTACCGCGATCGTGACCGGCGGCGTTAAGCTGTCCGGCGCAAGCGTGACCGCAACGGACCTCCGAGCAGGCGCGGCGTTGATCTGCGCGGCGTTGATGGCAGACGGCAGCTCCGAAATCGGCGGCGTCCATCACATCGAGCGCGGTTACGTGGACATCGTCGGTAAGCTTGCCACGCTTGGAGCGGACATCTACAGCGCGCAATCTCCGGAAGACGTTCTCGAGGCAGCCGAGAGAGCTTCGCTGCAGCCCGAGAATTTACTTCAGCAGCTGGAACAGCGGGCCGCCGCTCCAGCTCCCGCTCCCGCCGAAGTCAGCCGGAAGATCAAAATTCAGCCAACGCTAGCTTAGTCCTTATCCTTCATACGGAAGCAACATGATGAGATCCCTCCGCCTCCTTGGGCTGGGGGATTTTTGGTGTTATGCCCAGTAGACCATATGGAGGCCGAAGTTACGGAATGCGCCGCAGTAGAGGTCACATTGACCTTTAAACCGCCGAAGCTACGGAATCCACCGCAGTAGAGGTCACATTGACCTTTAAACCGCCGAAGCTACGGAATCCGCCGCAGTAGAGGTCATATTGACCTCTAAACCGCCGAAGCTACGGAATCCCCCGCAGTAGAGGTCACATTGACCTTTAAACCGCCGAAGTTACGGAATCCGCCGCAGTAGAGGTCACATTGACCTTTAAACCGCCGAAGTTACGGAATCCGCCGCAGTAGAGGTCAAATTGACCTCTAACCCGCCGAAGTTACGGAATCCGCCGCAGTAGAGGTCGCGTTGACCTTTAACCCGCCGAAGTTACGGAATCCGCCGCAGTAGAGGTCGCGTTGACCTTTAAACCGCCGAAGCTACGGAATGCGCCGCAGTAGAGGTCACATTGACCTTTAAACCGCCGAAGCTACGGAATCCGCCGCAGTAGAGGTCATATTGACCTCTAAACCGCCGAAGCTACGGAAACCGCCGCAGTAGAGGTCACATTGACCTTTAACCCGCCGAAGCTACGGAATCCGCCGCAGTAGAGGTCACATTGACCTTTAAACCGCCGAAGCTACGGAATGCGCCGCAGTAGAGGTCACATTGACCCCTAAACCGCCGAAGTTACGGAATGCGCTGTAGCAGGGGGTCAAACTTCAAGCGATAACGATGGATGCGTTCCTTGCCTGACACGGATTCCAATATACCTTGTTCCATGAGGGAATAGAGTTGAGCTCGTGTTTGTTTCGGGCCTTTGCCTAGCAAGTGACATGCCTCTTCAAAAGTAATCGGGGCATTCGACCGAGTCGCAAGCCTGACAATTTCTCGCTGATAGACATTCAACTCTCGCATAATAGAGCTCTCGCCGCCATACCAGTTGACCATCATTTTTCCGATTATATTTTGGCACGAGACGGGGTCTTCCTTGAGCTTATCGATTGAAAATCTGAGGATGTTCCAGTCGGCAAGTACGATTTCGTTCTGACGGTCAAGGCTGCGCGCGAACTTGTCCCGATCAACGTCTCTCGCGTGGTAGCTAAAGCTGTCGGATTCGATGACCGTCGGTCGTGGGAGTCGAACGAACCCAAAATCGAAATAATAGTAGTTTCCCCTGCTGTCGATGAACTCGTATTCTGGATAGAGATCGTCGAAGTGTCCGACCGCCGGCCACCAAGCTTGCTGTACAAGAAGTTTTTCCCCATATCCATGTTTCTTGAGCAATCTCCGTAATCTTTCTCCCCGCGCCTCCGCGATGTGCCGATTCAACCATGCCGAATAAGCTTGTTCGAAGCGACTCAACTGGCAACCCTCCCAAGAACAAAAAAATAACCGCCCAGCTCCCCAATCTGGGGAATGGACGGTGTGCTTCACGCGTATGAGCAAACTTTACAACAAAATGTACCATCTTGCAAGCGGTATAACGCACCCCAAAATGAACAATCCTTCATTCCGTTCTACCTCCCTCTACTCTTGCATATTTTGAGAGCATTGGAGATCGCATAGAGGTGAGACGGGTGAGGCACAAAGGCGGCAGTTGGGTCACGGCAGTCAGAGAGTTGAGAGGGAGCGCGTTGTGGTGCGGCTTCGCTGGGGGAGTCATTGCGGCAGCGGCGCTATGGCTCGTCATCCACTCGAGCAATGAATTTGAGAATACGTATACTACCTATACGCTGAAGACGCAGAACTTGATGGCCGATACCTTTACCGTTAGTGAGCAACCGATGAACGGGAGCGTTACCGTGAGCGCGGCGCAAAAGACGATACGAGATGCACGGTCGAATTCGTCGCAGAAGTCACAGCCGACACGCCCATCACCGTCATTTCAGACCGCACAGCCAACACGCCCTTCGCAACAAGGGCAGACCGTACTGCCCTCAACACCCGGCGACACGGCGCAAGAGCCGACCGTCAGCGTCTTTCTAGCGGACAAGCAGCAAGTCGAGACCGTACCGCTCGAAACCTACGTGCTAGGCGTACTCGCCGCGGAGATGCCGCTCACGTTCGAGCAAGCGGCGCTGGAGGCGCAAGCGATGGCTGCCCGGACGTACATCGTTCGCAGACTATTAACGGACAATCGCGACGGAGTGCCGGACAACGAAGCGCTGGTAACCGATCAAGTGACGCACCAAGCCTATCGATCCCTCGAGCAAATGGAGACGTTGCGCGAGACGAATCCAGAAGGATTCCACAAAGCGCGGCTGGCCGTGGAACGCACTCGCAACATCATACTCACTTACAAAGACGAGCCGATCGAAGCGCTGTTCTTCTCGTCCAGCAACGGTTATACGGAAAATTCGGAGGAAGTGTTCGCGAACAAGCTGCCATACCTGCGCGCCGTGTCCAGCCCATGGGAAGAGGAGAGCCGACATCCCGCGGAGGAGACGATTACGATGCCATTGGTAGATTTTTACGAGAAACTCGGCGTAGCAACGATCCCGGTGACGAGGACCAACGCGAACAAGCCGAATATACGCGTACTGGAGCGGACGGCCGGACAGCGCGTGAAGGTTCTTCTCGTCGGCGCCGAGAAAAGGACGGGGGAAGAAGTGCGCGGCAAGCTCGGACTTCGCTCGGCGGCTTTCGATTGGAAGATAGAAGACGGGAACATCCGCATTACGACGGAGGGATACGGACACGGGGTCGGCATGAGCCAATGGGGAGCGGAAGGCATGGCGAAGAAGGGCAGGAGCGCGAGGCAAATCGTCGAACACTACTATACGGGCGTCCGATTAACCGAAGCTTCGAAGCTATTGGAAATAGAGGGACGCGACCGCTGACTATAAAAATTGCAATCTTCCAAAGCGTGCACGTATAAAAGCCCGTCACCTGGTAACAATGGCTTACTGAGGTGATGATAACAATGAATGAAGGAAACAACAAAACGCCACGCAAGCTCGAAGAATCTTCCAAGTCGGTAGTAGGTTCGTCCGCTGTCAGGCCGTCCGGATGGAAAAAGCTGCTCTCCAAACGCTGGGTATTCCCAGCCGTTTACATGGCCGCGGCGGCAATCATCGTAGCGATTCTCTGGGTCTATTCGGGGACGGGCAAGGATGAAACCAAGCAAACCGCTTCCGAAGTGACCGAGGTTAGCGGCGAGCCGACGACCGAGACGGGCGCGGATGCCGAACCAGCAGCAGTAAATACCGAATCGCTGCGCTGGCCGGTAGACAACATGGAAGACATGACGACGATCATGCCGTTCTACGATGTATCGGCGTCGGCGGAAGAACGCGAAGCAGCCATGGTAGAGTATAACAACACGTTCAAACCGCACATGGCGATCGACCTGGCGCGCAAAGACGCCAAAGAGTTCGACGTCCTGGCCGCGATGAGCGGCGAAGTTACCGTAGCCGAACAGACGCCCGACAACAATTTCGAGGTAAACATCAAGCATGCGGACGGTCTAGTAACGGTCTACCAAAGCTTGGCCAACATCAGAGTCAAAGCAGGCGACCAAATCGAGCAAGGCGATCTGATCGGCACCGCCGGTCAAAGCCAAATCGAGCCTAGCGAAGGCAATCACGTGCACTTCGAGGTTCGCAGCAACGGCGAGTCGATCAACCCTGCATCCAAGATCAATTCGGAAGAGTAATTCCGCATCTCCGTCATGCCCCGAAGCCGCAACTAGCCAATCCGGCGAGGTTGCGGCTTCTTAACTATCTAAGGGATGAAAATTCGAAAAATAAGTCAAAGTCTTCCATCGACAAGCCCGTAGGCCTTATGGCATAATTTGTATTATGAATATAATTACTTGATCAGGAGATATTGCCTAGCAAAGGGTGTGTACGATGTGAGGTTAGTAGGCATAGCCGAGCTTGAGAACGGGGACGTGCTTGCCAAAGCGGTTCATGGGCGCAACGGCGTCGTGATGCTGGAAGCCGGGACGGTGTTGACCGAACAATATATAAACCGGCTTAGGAATTTGAGGATCAACGCTGTACATGTAAAGCCGCTCGCGAACGATTCCGCTTCCTTCACAAGACGTTTCGGCCATGCCCCGCCCGCAACCCTCGAGACCGAATGGATCCAACCTGATATAGATCGCATGAAGAACGACGAGAAAGCGAGAGAGAAAGCGGTAAAGCTCGTTACCGATTTTACGGAAAAGGGACTTCTGCAGGATCGCATTATTTTGCCGGTGCCCGAAGATAAATTCAGGAAAGATTTCCGCGACGTCATGCTGGAGATCGCATCGAACCGAGAGCTTGCCGAAGAACTTAGCGTGATGATGCAGAGCGATCCGATTCTTTTCAACCACGCCTTGAACGTGGCTTTGTGCGCGGATATCATCGGGACGGCGAAGAACTTCGACAGCGCGAAGATGTACGAGCTGTCCATGGGGGCGTTGTTATCCGACATCGGGATGACCCGCTTGCCAGAGCAACTGACGAAGGTTAACCGGGTACTGAACGAATCCGAGCTGAAAATGATGAAACAGCATACGAAGATCGGCTATCACGTGCTCAAAGGCATGAAGAACGTACCGAATACCGCCGCTCAGGTCGCGCTGCTGCACCATGAAAGATATCGAGGAGAAGGCTACCCGCTAGGCGTGAAGAAGGATGGCATTCCGGAATTCGCGCAAATCGTAGGTTTAGCCGACGTCTATAACGCGCTGATCTCCCCGCGCCACCATCGCAAGCCGTTCGCGCCGGCGGAGGCGACGGAGTACTTATTCGCTTCGGGCAATTACGATTTCGATCTGTCGCTCGTTCAAGTATTCCTTCGTTACCTGACCATATACCCGATCGGAACGGTCGTGAAGCTAAGCACGGGGCAGATCGGCGTCGTGCTCGAGACGGCGGGTCGTCCCATGAACCGCCCGGTCGTGCAAATTTTCTGCGAATCGGACGGCACCGTGGCCAAGCTCCCTTACATCTTGGATTTACAGGAGCTTAACCATGTCGTAATCGCCGGCAAAGCCGAGAAATAAACGAATCTCATAAGCGTTACAGGCGGAAGGGACCCCCCCTTCCGCTTTTTTGCGTAGGGCTTAAGATGCAGGATTCGGGACTTTCCTAGCCTGTTAGGCTTGGCTACAAAGAATAAGTGAACGCGCCCCTCATATACTGTACCAATCTTATTACAGCAGGGAGGCGGGAGCGTGCACGATTATATTAAGGAACGCACGATTAAAATCGGCCGATGCATCGTGGAGACGCGCCATACGGTGCGCACGATTGCCAAGGAATTCGGCGTGTCCAAAAGCACGGTGCATAAAGACCTGACCGAACGATTGCCTGAAATCAATCCCGATTTGGCAGATCAGGTGAAGCACATTCTGGAGTACCATAAGTCGATCCGGCATCTTAGAGGAGGAGAAGCTACCAAGATCAAATACAAGAAGACGACAATCAAAAAACGGGAGGTTATGACAGCGGGCAAGGCATAATTTTTGGGAATTTGTCGAAAAAAAGAAGGGATTTCGGGAGTCGCGGCGAACATTAAACTATTACGACACCGTTTTATATCTAGTTGCAGTCATTCCATACGTTGCGAGGGAGTCTAGACGCATGTTTAGCAAAGACATCGGAATCGATTTAGGTACAGCGAACGTATCCATACATGTTAAAGGCAAAGGCGTCGTTCTAGACGAACCTTCCGTCGTAGCGATCGAGAGCGACACGAAGAAAGTGCTCGCCGTCGGCGAGGACGCAAGACGAATGGTCGGACGCACGCCCGGCCATATCATCGCGATTCGTCCTTTAAGGGACGGCGTAATCGCAGACTTCGAAGTGACGGATATGATGCTGAAAGCGTTCATTCAGCGAGTAGGGGGAAGGAACTGGTACAGCCGTCCGCGCATCTTGATCTGCGCGCCTTCCAACATCACCTCCGTCGAGCAGAAGGCCATCCGCGAAGCGGCAGAGCGCAGCGGCGCCAAAGAGGTTTTCCTAGAAGAAGAAGCGAAAGCAGCCGCTATCGGAGCGGGTATGGATATCTTCCAACCGAGCGGGAATATGGTTGTCGATATAGGCGGAGGTACAACGGATGTCGCCGTGCTGTCCATGGGCGACGTTGTGACCGCCTCTTCTCTTAAAGTCGCGGGGGACAAGTTCGACGCGGCGATCATGAAATACATAAAGAACAAATATAAGCTTCTCATCGGCGAACGCACGAGCGAAGACATTAAGATCAAGATCGGGACCGTTCATCTGGACGGCCGCCGCGAAGAGATGGACATTCGCGGGCGCGACATGGTGTCCGGGCTGCCTCTTACCGTGACGATTCACTCGGAAGAGGTACGCGAGGCGCTGTGGGAACCGGTCATGTCGATCGTCTCATCCGCGAAGACCGTACTCGAGCGCACGCCGCCGGAGCTGTCCGCGGACATTATCGACCGCGGGGTCATTCTGACCGGCGGCGGGGCGCTTCTTGACGGCTTGGACGCGCTTCTCGCGGACGAGATCAAGGTTCCCGTATTAATAGCGGAAGATCCGATGCACTGCGTCGTTAAAGGGACCGGCATCATGCTGGACCATCTAGATAAAATGGCTCGCAAATAAGTTAAGGCATCAAGAGACAGAAGGAGGATGCTCCATGCTAAGAGGTTTGTATACGGCGGCTTCCGGAATGACGACGCAGCAGCGGCGCCATGACGCGATCACCAACAATATCGCCAACATCAATACCCCGGGGTTCAAAGGCTCGAACACGGTCAGCCGGACGTTCCCCGACATGCTGCTATCGGCGATGGGCGGTCCGGAGGGCACGGTGAATCCGATCGGCAAGCTCAGCACGGGCGTGTTCGCGGAAGAGAATCTGCTCTCGATGATTCAAGGCGACCTGCAAGAGACGTACCGCAACCAAGATATCGCGCTCGTATCCGATATTCTCGTCCCGGGCGCCGTCTTCGACGGATCCGGCAAATTCGTCGACGAGAACGGGGCGATCACCTATCAGCCGCAAGCTTACTTCAGCATTCTGACGCCGGAAGGCGAAGAGCGCTATACGCGCAACGGCAGCTTCAAGACCGCGGCCGACGGCACGCTCCTTACTTCCGACGGCATGCGCGTGCTCGGCGCGAACGGTCAACCGATTCAAGTGAACGTCTCCTGGGATGCCGTCAAAGTAACCGCGGGAGGAGCTCTCGTCGACGGAGTGACCGGGCTTCCGCTGGATGGCGAGCCGCAGTTGCGCATCATGAGAGTCGAGAATCCGAACCTACTCGTACGCGAGGGAGACGGACGTTTCCGCTATGAAGGGGATGCCGCCGGCATCAGGCAGATTGCGGCGAACGACCGGGTAGAAGCCCGGCAAGGCTACCTGGAGCGTTCGAACGTCGACACCGCCCAAGCGGCCGTAGACCTCATGTCCGCGCTTCGCGCATACGAGGCGAATCAGAAAGTGATCCAATTCTACGATCGCAGCTTGGATAAAGCGGCTAACGATATCGGACGCGTATAAACGGAGGGTGAGTTACAATGAATAGCTCAATGATTACGGCCGCCGTCTCCATGAACGCCCTGCAACAGAAGCTTGACATGTTGGCGGACAATTTCGCGAACGTCAATACGGTCGGTTACAAGCGCAAAACGTCCGTTTTCGAAGATATATTAACGAATCTAAGTCCGCAAGACCAAGACTTCGAGCAGACGGGCCGCCGCTCTCCGCTTGGTCTGGTCCAAGGATGGGGGGCGCGGTTGTCGTCGATGCAGTTGGATCTGTCTCAGGGTATGCTGCAACAGACCGGCTCGATGACCGACGTGGCGATCGAAGGCAACGGCCTGTTCGAGGTGAGAACGGACGGAACGCTTGACGGCGCGCCCGCGTTCACGAGACACGGTTCGTTCCAGTTGATCTCGACCGGCGGCGGAGATCGGACGCTCCTTACGAATACGGGCTATCCGGTCGTTGCTCAAGACGGCGGCGTCGATACATTCATCGTCGTTCCGGAAGGCTACAATCTGGCGATCGAGGCGGACGGAACGCTGAGGGGAATCGGCCCTCAGGGTTCGACGCCGATCGAGCTCGGCAAGCTTAAGATGATGCAAGCGACGAAGCCGGAGTTGCTCCAGTCGATCTCGGACAACTTGTACGGCGTGCCCGAGAATGTTAATATCGCTGATGTAGTGACCGATGTTACCCAGCTTCCGGCGGAAGCGGTGGGGATTTCGGTACGGCAGGGCTTCGTGGAAAACTCGAACGTTAATCTGACGGACGAGATGGCCGATCTCATGATCGTCCAGCGTGCGTATCAACTCAGCGCGCGCGCCTTGAGCTCCAGCCACGAAATGATGGGCATGGCTAATAATCTGCGCGGATAATCTCGCGGTTGCTAGCTAAGAGGAGAGAAATTCAGATGACAGTAACATCCCGTCAGGCGAATCAGAATAAGCGCTCTTCGGGTTCTTCCGGGCGGACGATACTACGCATCGTGTGGATGAGCGTCAAAATTTTAATTATTCCGGTCGTATGCATCGCCGCACTCATTCTAGGATTGGCAATCGGGTATGTCGTGCTAGGCGACAGGCCGCTCTCCGAGGTGTTCGATGCGGGCACCTGGAAGCACATGTTCGACCTCGTGTTCGCGGAGGGCAGTTAATGCCCTGCCAGCCGCCCTTGACCGGGACGGCAAACTCCCCGGCTTAACGTCGGGGAGTTTTCATTTGTAGGGGTGAACGGTTATAATGATGTGGAACTTCAGAGAAGGGGGGGGACGAGAATGAACATACCGAATATGCTAACGATGTCTCGGTTTTTGCTTATCCCCCTCTTTCTAGCGTTATACTTCTACGATAATAAAATTGCAGCCCTCTTCATCGTATTGCTAGCGGGCTTGACGGACGTGCTGGATGGTTACATCGCGAGGCGAAACGGGCAAATCACGCTTACGGGCATGATGCTGGACCCGCTGGCGGACAAACTGATGATGCTTGCCGTCATTATCGCGCTGCTGGCAGGCGGGGAGCTACCCTGGGAGGCGTTCGGTGTCATGGCTTTCCGCGAAGTGGGCATGATTATGACGTCGGCATATTTTCATTTTACGGGATACAAAACATTGCCGGCGAATAATCTGGGCAAAGTGACGACCGTCGTCTATTATCTTGCGATCTTGCTGCTCTTCCTCGAGGCGCAGGGAGGCATGGCCGTGCTTTGGTTCGGCATCGGGCTATCCTACGTGGCTTCGTTCGTCTACCTCGTGAAATTCCGAATCCTCAATCGCGCGTCCTAACAGAGTGACAAAAGAGCTCGCCCAAGGGCTGAACAACAGGGGCAGACCGCGGCGAGCTCTCTTATGGTCAACCCAAGCGACTGCAGTTTCGCTGAGGGATAATGCTAGTATTGCCGCCGCTCGGCAGGTTATGCGCGCATGCTCGCTTATCGCGGCAATAAACCGTTTTTAACGCGAAATTTAGGGTGAGTTCGTTCGAGCCCGACGAAGATTTAATTTTATCAAGGGTGAGTCCGTTCGAGCCCGACGAAGATTTAATTTTATCAAGGGTAAGTCCGTTCGAGCCCGACGAAGATTTAATTTTATCAAGGAGGAAAAACCATGCTCGATATCGTACAGATACAAGAGATCATTCCGCACCGTCCGCCGTTCCTGCTGGTGGACCGAATTCTGGAAGTGGAGCCTGGCAAGCGCGCCGTCGGCATCAAGAACGTGACGATGAACGAACCGTTTTTCGTCGGTCATTTTCCGGGATATCCCGTTATGCCCGGCGTATTGATCGTCGAAGCGCTCGCGCAAGTCGGAACGGTAGCCATGCTGTCGGTGGAAGAGAACAAAGGCAAGCTCGGATTTTTCGCGGGCATCGACGAGTTCCGGTTCCGCGGACAAGTAAAGCCGGGCGATACGCTCATCCTGGAGCTGGAGGTCATTCGTCTGAAAGGTCCGATCGGCAAGGGCCGCGCGACCGCCAAAGTCGGAGACACCGTCGTCGCCGAGGGGGAGCTTATGTTTGCTCTAAACGACCCTAAGAAGGGCTAAATAGAGAGAAAGAAGAGTGGAGAAGGATGCCGAAATCACCTCTAGAGCTATACGAAGCATGGTTGAATGATTCTAACGTAGATGAAACAACGAAGAATGAGCTTCGCGCAATTAGCGCTCAACAAGGGGAAATCGAGGATCGCTTCTATCGCGAGCTTGCGTTCGGAACGGGGGGGCTTCGCGGCGTTATGGGCGCGGGCACGAACCGGATGAACAAATACGTCATTGGGAAAGCGACTCAAGGTTTTGCCAACTTTTTGCTAGGGGAGTCCAAGACTCCGTCCGTCGTCATCGCACATGATTCGCGCAACAACTCGGACACGTTCTCGCTCGAAGCCGCATGCGTTCTCGCGGCTAACGGCATACGTACATACTTGTTCCGATCCCTTCGTCCGACGCCGCAGCTCAGTTTCGCGGTTCGCGACTTGAAGGCGACCGGAGGCATCGTCGTTACCGCCAGCCATAATCCTCCCGAGTATAACGGCTACAAAGTATACGGGGCGGATGGCGGCCAGCTCGTTCCCGAGCAGGCGGAACAGGTGATTAACCAGATTCGTGAAGTGGCTTCGTTCGATCAAGTCAAGCGTCTGACGCCCGCGGAAGCGGAACGGCAAGGCTTGCTCGTCTGGCTGGGAGATGCTGAGGACCAGCGTTTCGTAGATGCCGTCGTCGCGCAATCCGTAAGGCCCGACGTGATTAAGGGCGGAGCGGGCGATCGGCTGAGCATCGTGTTCACCCCGCTGCACGGCGCGGGGAACGTTCCGATTCGCGACGTGCTTGCCCAAGCGGGATTCTCGAAGGTGAGCGTCGTCTCGGAGCAAGAGCAGCCGGACAGCCAGTTCAGCACGGTGAAGTCGCCGAACCCGGAAGAGCAGGAAGCATTCACGCTGGCGATCGAGCTTGCGGACCGAATCGGCGCGGACATTATCGTCGGCACCGACCCGGACTGCGACCGTATGGGCGCGGTCGTCAAGAACGATAAGGGCGAGTACGTCGTGCTGACAGGCAACCAATCCGGCGCTCTCATGGTTCATTATTTGCTATCGAATTTGCAAACTTTGGGTAAGCTACCAACGAATGCCGCCGTCATCAAGACGATCGTCACGAGCGAGATGGGCGCGGATATCGCCGCATCGTACGGATGCACGGTCGTTAATACGCTAACGGGCTTCAAGTATATCGGCGAGAAAATGTCCCAGTACGAAGCGGACGGCTCCCACGCGTTCTTGTTCGGATACGAGGAGAGCTACGGCTATCTGACGGGAACATACGCGAGAGATAAAGACGCCGTCGTGGCGTCCATGCTCATCTGCGAAGCGGCAGCCTTCTACAAGGCGCAAGGCAAGACGTTGTACGACGTATTGTTGGAACTCTACGCGAAATACGGAACGTACTTGGAGAAGTTGGAATCCCGTACGCTCAAGGGCAAGGACGGCGTCGCCAAGATCGGCGAGATCATGGAGGACTGGCGCTCGAACCCGCCGGAGGAGATCGAGGGAATCGCCGTCGCCAAGGTGCTCGATTACGGCTTGGGCTTAGACGGATTGCCGGTCGAGAACGTGCTGAAATATATACTCGCCGACGGCTCGTGGTTCTGCTTGCGTCCGTCCGGCACGGAGCCGAAGATCAAAGTATATTTTGCCGTCAGGGGCAGCGGGCTTGAAGAAACATCGACCGCGCTTAAGCGGCTAGTCGACACGGTCATGGTCCGGGTTGACGGCAAGACCTAATAAGGGAGCAGCGGAGGGTGAAGGCCAGCCGCTGCTTTTTGCAAGTACGGCGAGTAGGGAGCGTCAAGCTTAGCAGTTTCGGCTGGCGGGCCGGTGTTCTAACTTGCGTGACGCATGTCAGGTATGTCCACCTTGCGTGGCGCAAACCAGGTAGGTCCACCTTGCGTGGCGCAAACCAGGTATGTTAAATAGCAACTATTCGCAGTTATTATAGGGAATAGACATTAGTGAGTAACGAATACCAACGATTTGCAGATATTTATATAGATTGAGGTCGTTTTCGTTGTCCGAGGCGTTAAATAAATGCTTATGTGTGCTATTGTGACGTCGGCGTTCGATCCGAACGTAAATATCTGCAAATGGTTGTTATTCATACATGGTTAAGACTGCATCGTACCAATCTACCGAGTAATGGAGTGAACGTTGTGCCTCAGTGGTTGAACAGATTAAACGGGATGATGTCCAAGTGGTTATGGTGGGTCGTGATCGTCGGGCTAATCGCCGCGTTGCCGGTTATGTACGCGCGTGCCGAGACAGAGAGTTCGTCTAAGAACGTCGCGATCGTCATGGATTATCGCGATCTGCTGCAGGTGAGCTCGACGCAGAAGGAACCCCAAGCTTACGTGCAAGAACAACTGTTGAGGCTTCGCGAAGCCGGCGTTAACGGCATGGCCGTATTCGAGAGCACGCTCGAGGAATTGAGCTGGGCGGGCGAGATTAATGTCTATAACGCGGCGCAAGCGGCGCTGCTGGAGCAACGCGTGTCTCCGCCGGAAGATAACCGGACTTATTTGATTTTCCATCATAGCGAACATGAAAAGGTTCTTCGGCCGATCATCGAATGGGCATTTACGCATTACGGCGCGGACGTCCGGAATTGGACGGCGGGCGGACTGTCCGGCTTGAGCATCGGCATGGGTTATGACGATGCTCTGATTCATCCGATGGAACCGAATCCGATCGCGATGCAAGAGCTCATCGGTCAAGGGTTCCAGGTGTATCCGCGACTGTCTAACCGGATTCTGCCTTACGATGCGGCCGAGGTTAAGATATGGCTGGACAAGTACCAAGCGCTCGGCGTTAAACGCGTGCTGTTCGACGGCGAAGCCGTGACGGGCTGGGGCGAAGGCACGAGTATGAACGGCGTCAAGCAGTTCGCCGACATGCTGGACGAGCATGGGCTCGGCGTCGCGATGTTCGAGAATTTGAAGGTGCCGGTTAAAGGACTGTCCAAGGTCGCGAACCTGCTCGAATTCGATGCCATCCGCGGCCATTCGATCAGCGAGGGCGAGATGACGATACTCAAAACCGCGCAGATCGAGGATCGTCTCGTACTCGCCGTCAAGGACCGCAACATCCGGCTGATCTACTTGAACGCCCTCGCGGCGCGGGATGCCGTGAAGGGGCTCGTGTATCACCCTCTCGATAAGATCGTCGATGCGCTCGGCGGAACCGAGGATGCGAAAGGCGTTATCGGGCAGCTCGAAGATTTCGGTTACGCGGTCGGCGAGCCGGCGGCGTTCGAGATTCATACGGCTTCGGCCGGCACGGTGTTCAAAGGTCTTGCGGCGCTTGGAGCGATCGCGCTGTGCGCGATTATGATCGGACAGTTCATTCCTGCGCTGCTGTCGGCCGCTTTCGCCATCGGAGCCGTCGGCTTCGCGGGCTTGTACGTTCTGAAGCCCGATCTTATGGCTCAAACGCTGGCGCTGTTCACGGCCATCGCCGCGCCGACGACGGCGGTCATCCTGCTCGTCAAGAAGCTTCGCGAGCTGCGCGACGGAGATGCGGATTTGTCGGTTGCGCGACGTTTAGGCGGATCTTTGCTGCTATTCGTTCGCACGACGATACTGTCGCTGGCGGCCATTCCGTTCATGGTCGCTTTGTTGGACGATATTACGTATAGCCTCGTACTGCAACAATTCCGCGGCGTGAGCTTGCTCCACTTGGCTCCGATCGCGCTCGTGGCTCTGTATGTGTTCCTGTACGGCTCGAACGATTCGGTGCTCGGCAACGCACGGCGTATTCTGGCTATGCCGTTGACCGTACTGTGGATCGTGGGACTCGGCATTATCGCCGCCGGCGGTTTGTACTACTTGTCCAGAACGGGCAACGCGGGCGAAGTGTCCGGCCTTGAGTTGCAATTCCGCTCGCTGCTCGAGAACGCGTTCGGCGTACGCCCGAGAACGAAAGAGTTTCTGCTCGGACATCCGCTGTTTTTGGCGGGGATTTTCCTCGCGTTGCGTTACCGCTGGGCGATGGCTCTCATCATCGCCGGTACGATCGCGCAGCTGTCGATGGTCGATACGTTCGCGCACATTCATACGCCGATGCTGTTGTCGGCGATTCGCGTTCTGCTCGGTCTGGGCTTAGGTTTGATTATCGGACTGATCGCCATTGCGGCGTGGCAAATCGTTGAAGGAGCATGGACACGATGGGTAAGACGAAAGGCGTAAAAGGCAGAGAGAACGATTCCGTACGACGCATCGTGCTGTCCGGCTATTACGGATTCCATAATAGCGGCGACGAAGCGGTGCTGAAGAGTATATTGAGCGCTCTAGACGATGCGGGCAAGGCGGCGGGGCTTAAGATCGAACCGATCGTGCTGTCCGGCGATCCGGAGTGGACGAGCAAGCACTACGGCGTCGAAGCCGTACACCGGATGAAGCTAGCGGAAGTGCGCCGGGCGCTGCGGGGCAGCGACGGAATCATCAGCGGCGGCGGGAGCCTGTTGCAGGATGCGACCGGAATGGGCTCTATTCCGTATTATTTAGGGATCATGGCGCTGGCGCGATGGTGCCGGGTGCCGACGTTCGTCTACGCGCAGGGCATCGGCCCGGTGAACCGCAAGCTGTTCCAGCCTTTCATCGCGAGAGCGTTCAAGAAGGCCGCGTACGTGTCGGTGCGCGACGAAGGGTCCGCCGAGCTGCTCCGCGGCTACGGGGTTCCCGCGGCGAAGGTCGAGGTCGTGCCCGACCCCGTCATGGGGCTGCCGCCCGGCGAAGCGGGGGCCGGGGGAAGCGCGAGAGATGCGCGCGAGGCTGCGCCGGCAGGGACGGACGCACGGCCGATCGTCGGCGTGTCCGTCCGGTTCTGGCGCGACGACCGCGCGGACCTGGACCGCGCGGCAGCCGCGCTTGAAGCGCTGGCCGGACGGGCGTCCGTCCGGCTGCGCTTCTTGCCGTTCCATCACGGGGGCGACGAAGAGGCGTCGCGCTACGTGATGGAACGGCTCTCGTGCGCCGCGGAGCTCGCTCCGGCGCACGACGACCCGCAGCGCATGCTGCGGGAGGTCGGCCGATGCGCGATGCTCGTCGGCATGCGGCTGCATTCGCTCATCTACGCGGCGAATCGCGAAGTGCCCCTCCTTGGGATCTCGTACGATCCCAAGATCGATCAGTTCCTCGCGCGGCTAGGCCAGCGCGCCGTCGGAACGACCGAGGAACTCGACCCGGATCGCTTCGCGGAGCAGGCATTAGAAACAATTAATAATCCGGCCGGATGGCTTGCAGCGTGCGGGCCCGCGATCGTTAAGCTGAAGCTGGAAGCGATCAGGCCAGCGCAACAAATTGTCGACTTCTTGCGTATTTAACATAGAAGCTTGGAGGCTGAGGTTGTGGACAAGGGCGCAAGACCGTTCCCGACGGTGACCCTATACGGAGTACCGTTTTCCAAAATGAACATGAAGGAAACCGTTGCTTATCTAACGGACGCCATCGAAGCCAGAAGATCGACCCGCGTCATCACGGGCAACCCGATCATGCTGATGGCGGGGTTGGAAAACCCGGATTTTCATCGCGCGCTGGCTACCGCCGACCTCGTCGTCCCCGACGGCGCGGGCGTCGTATGGGCCGCGAGCCGCTTGAAGCAGCCGGTTCAGGAACGCGTCGCGGGCTTCGACCTCATGCACGAATTGCTGCAAGAAGGCGATCGGAAGAGCTGGAGCGCGTATTTGCTAGGCGCGAGCGCGGACATCATACGGACTGCGCACGATAACCTGAAGGCCAAATACCCTGGCGTCCGTTTCGTTGGCTACCGCGACGGTTACTTCTCGGATAGCGAAGACGAAGCCGTGGTAGCGGCCATTCGGGAGGCGAATCCGGACATGCTGTTCGTCGCACGTTCGACGATGAACCAGGAGCCATGGATCGAGAAATACGCGCAGGAGCTCGGAGTTCCGGTCATTATGGGCGTCGGAGGCAGTTTCGATGTCGTTGCGGGCAAGCTCAAGCGCGCTCCGGCTATATTTCGCAAATTAAGCTTGGAATGGTTCTATCGGTTGCTACAGGAGCCGACCCGTTACAAAAGGATGCTCGTATTGCCCCGCTTTGCGCTCAAAGTGATTAAAGACGGAGAAAAAGTCCTGAAACCGATCAATCCGTCATGAAAATATTTATGAAAATGAACAAAATCGTTGAAAACGGCTGAAAACGACAGAATTATCGCCTTGTTGTTATTCGCGTAACGGGAGTATAATTCATTCCGGTATACAAAAAGGGGAGAGTTGTGGATGCTTTCTGGCTGGATGCTAGGAATCGGATTGTCCGGATTTGCGATCGCATTGGCGCTGGCGCTCGTACTGACGCCGCTCGTTAAGAAGTTTGCCGTTCGCATCGGCGCGATAGACGTGCCGAATCATCGTAAAGTTCATACGCGCATTATGCCACGGATGGGCGGACTCGCGATCTACGCTTCGTTCACCGTAGGATTATTATTGTTAATGCCTTGGCTGCCGGAAGGCACGCTAAGCCATCATGACCGCAATCTTATCGGAGCATTGTTGACCGGGGGCACGCTCATCGTGTTGCTCGGCTCGCTCGACGACAAGTTCGATTTGTCGGCGAAGCTGAAGCTTCTCATTCAGATCGGGGCTGCATGCATCGTCGTATTCGGCTTCGACGTTAAGATCAATTTGCTCAACGTTCCGTTCGGCGAGTCGATGCAACCGCTCGGCGAATGGATTAGCATACCGCTCACGATCTTCTGGATCGTCGGCGTGACGAACGCGATCAACCTGATCGACGGACTCGACGGTCTCGCTGCCGGCGTATCCGCTATCGCCATCGGCACGATTCTCGTCATGGGCATTATTATGGGCAACTCGGCGGTCATTCTTCTTTCCACCGTATTGCTTGGCGGCATCATCGGATTTTTATTTTTCAACTTCCATCCCGCGAAAATTTTCATGGGTGACTCGGGCTCGCTATTCCTAGGCTTCGCCTTGGCGACGCTCTCGATGCTCGGCTTTAAGCAAATTACCGTCGTTTCGTTCGTTACGCCTTTGCTTATCATCGGCGTACCGCTCTCCGATACGTTCTTCGCCATCGTACGCCGGTGGATTCACAAGAAGCCGATTTTCGCGCCGGACAAAGGCCATCTGCATCACTGCTTGCAGCAGCTCGGATTCAGCCACCGCACGACGGTGCTGATCATTTACGGAATCGCGGCGTTCTTCGGAACTTGCGCCGTCATTCAATCGAGCATGTCCGATACGGGCCTCGGCAACTGGATTACGTTCATCGTTATCTGCGCGCTCGTGTTCCTGCTCCAGATCGGGGCGGAGCTGATCGGCATCGTCGATAAGACGCGTCGTCCGGTGCTCGATTTCTTGGCTCGTCTCCGGATGAAGCCGGGAACCGAGACGCGTTCCAAATAATTGCAATGTGCAACTGTCGACATACAAATCCCTGATTCGAGTCACGAATTAGGGATTTTTTATCGTTATCGGCTAAATATTCATAGCTTCGCGACCGATAACAAAAGTACAGGAACGACATGATAGGAGGAACTCTACGTGTTTAGAAAATTCAGCACCGTATTCGTCGTTGTGGCCATGCTATTCCAGATGTTCTCCGTCTTCGGCCCAGTGGCAACGGCGGCGGCAGGCAGTTTCGTATTCCCGAACGAACAGATGACGCCTGCTTCGGCCCGGATCACAACAAGTCAAAGAGTAACGCTGGAAGGGTCGATTAATAATGTCAACCCAAACAGTATATCCGTCAGTGTGTTTCAAATCATTGATGATAAAGGCGATACCGACCCATCCAATGACATTACGGGTCTAACCAAGTTGGATCAGACGAGTGTCGTATACGTCAATGGATACAGTTTGACGGTATATAATCTCGAACTGTTCCCCGGACTTAACCGGATTATGTTCAAAGGGCAACAAAACGGCGGCGAAGTATCCGACAATTACTATATCAATTATCGCAACTCGCCCGTACTTTCGGATTTGATGGCGATGATCGACGGTCAATCTTTCCCGATTCAGGATACGAAGACGACGGTTGTCTATTCGAATACTTCTAAGGGCAGGACCAATTACGATATCAGTATTACAGGCAAGGCCCCGAACGCAGAGAAAGTAACGATTGTTCTCAACGGAAACAGCAAGACGTATAACGTTAACAGTAGTTCCGGCGACACGTTCGTCGCATCTCCGGTTAATTTGAAAAAAGGCAAAAACCAAGTTACGATCCGAGTCAGCAACAGTACGCAGACGATCGAGACGATACGCGACATCGCGTTCTATAACGGCGGCGTAACATTCTATGACGTTAACATTGCAGATACGACCGCGGGAGCGGCAGCGCCTCAATCTCTAGAGTATCGGCCGAATTATCCGTATACGACTAAAGGAAATGTTCAAATCACAGGTAAAGTGATCGTACCGAACTCGTATTATGACGGTCCTGATGCTGACACTTTGCCTGAACCGCATCCGGATCCAGCTGTTCCGCTCGCCATTCATTATGATGTAACGACGGGAACGCCTAATTACAGCGTATCTAGTGTTGTATATGGCACGGCAGTACCAGGGTATAACGTTTCCGACAAATTTTTCGAATATCAATTTACGATTAACAGCGCTACGTTGAATCCTGCTTCCTATACGGATGATATGCTATATAATATGTTACTCCATGCAGACAATGAAGAAAATCGAAGACTAGGCATTACACCGATCAATGAGGGTACGACTGATCTTGGCTTTTCATTGCGCAATGGAACAACCGCATATATCTACGATATAAATTATTTGCCGGGTTATAGCTCTACTGGATATGAAAGCTTGTCGGGAGTCGATATGCAGGGCGCGCAGTTGTTCAGCATGCCGCTCGGTGTGGAAGTGTTGATCGGAAACCCTGCAGCATTGGGGGCAGGCGGTCTTAATGATACGATCGATCCTGTAAGGATTACCGAGATGGTAAACAGCGCTGGCACGTCGTATGTGCCCGTATTGAACACGGACTATGATACTAAGCCCGTCGTTGTACAGACGGTTACTAAGACGATCAATGGAGTCGCGCAAACATTCGGCCGTGTTATTTTGCAGGTGGACAAGCTACCTAATACGGGAACCCAAACGCTGAAATTCAAGCTGAATGCCGGTTCGGCGTTAGCCTCGCAAACCGTTGAGTCGGTTACCGTAAATTTGTTATATGGTCCTTTTGCGAATTTCAGTAACGCTAGCGATGGAACGATCATCAATGTAGACACGACATCGTCTACGTTAGCAACCGATATCATAACGACCAGGCTTAACAATTTCCGAGGACAATTCAGCAATATAGCGAACCCGCTTGAAATCCGCTATGCGCCGATTACTACAGGTGCAGACGCAGGTCCACAAACCGTATTTTTCTATGTCAACAACCAACTCATACCGCTGGTGCCTGTTACGGCATCGAATTTACATGATTTGAATTTTCAAATTTCGGCGTCCTCGGTAGCTGCGGCGTACAATGCTATGTTCATGGGCGAGAACAAAATCAAAATCGTGTTCCAAAGCAATGCGAATTATTACGAGAAGACGATAAAGATCAATTTGGTGCCGACGAACTTGCCAGTGATTCCAGCACCTGATACAGACGGTGTATATCCGTATACTAAAGAGCTGAATGCGCCGCTGGCGAATGATCCGAATTTCCCGATGTCTGGAAGTATATATACAACTAAGAAATCCGAAATGAACGTCTATGGTACGTTTGACTTCCTGGATTTCGCTTCAGCCCAAGGCATGCTGCCGTCTGCTGCTGTTCCGCAGATCGTTTCAAAGCTGGGGTCGATGAGTTCGTTAACGAATTACATGCTTCGGATTACTTCTCCTGATTTGTCAACGCCGATTGAGTGGGACTTGACGAGAGAGTTTGAAGTTATTAAGAAGAGCGCTCCAACCGGCACTCCTTCGGGAGTTGTTAATGCAGGGCTATCTGCGAATCCGAACTTGACTGTACGGTACGATACGGATAGTCAGACGTTCTCGTTTATTCTGAGAAATCAGAAGCTCCATTCGGACGGTAGTGCAAGCATTTATAACATTTATGTATATAATAGCGGCATTACGGGGCCTAGAGCGTCTTACCGCTTAGAGGTTGATCCGACTGCTATTCCTTACAGCATCATCCGTCCTCTGCTGCCGGAGAAAAGTATCGTAAATCAGAACTTTATCGAAGTGATAATAGACGCTCCTGGCGCCGAAACCGTGACGATCAACAAAGTCAAAGCTGAAAGAATCGACTATGACAGCGACAATGACGGAACTCCGGACTATTTGGGTGCGTATCGCGCAACCGTTACGAACTTGAAGGCCGGCAAAGAAACGAAGATCGAGTACGTTATATCAAACGCCAACGATTCAACCAAAGACTCGTTCACAATCCAATACGTGCCGACCAATATTCCGGGCGGTCAATTCATGGAAACGATGAAGAGCAGCCACAAAGTATTCGATGGACTTATTAATCTGACGTTCCAGAAGGGTACATCTTTAATTCGTACAGATTACAACGTACCGGCTAATTTAAAGAATCAGATCTTCACAGGACATAATCTATTGTTTGCAGTTGCGAACCCCGAAGATGGTGTCGTCGACAGACGCGAGTACGAGACGTTACCGGCGAACTTCGATGCTATGCTGATCAGCTTTGGTACACGTTTTAGAGTGTCCTATCCAACGCATTTCATTAAGGCGAGTCCAACGGTGTGGATTGACGCGGGTCTTGCGGATGATCCGTCGACAGGATCGTACGACCCTCTCAAGTATGGTGTTGACCCGTACCAGTTCCCAGGCGCGACTGGGCCAGGTGGGACAGCAATACCAACTTACGATAACCGACCAGATAACCGAGAACTTATTTCATCTAAGGTTGGTACGCTCGAGTTGAAGTATGACGAAAGCATGCGCGATGTCACTGGCACGATTATGACGGTGTTCCGTTACGATGTTAAGGGAAAATACTGGGAAAACGTTGGTGGGACAGTAGATACGAAGAAACATACCGTTAAAGTTCCGTTCCAGCAGTTTGGTTACTATGTTGTAGGCAAAATGGTCTATTCTTATGTAGATATAACTCAGCACCCTTATGCTCGCAACTTTATGGAAGCGATCTACGCTAAAGGAATTATGAATCCTGCTACTTTCGATGCTTTCGGGGGTGATCAGTTTACCGAACGAGGCGAGTTTGCGCGTATGATGGTCAAGGGCTTGAATTTGCCGCTTGACTATGAGCTCAGCAAGTCGCACTTCGATGACGTACCGTATATGATCAATCCAGATGCGTTGTGGGATTATCGCTATATCGAGACTGCTGCTAGACAAGGTATAATTCGTGGGACCAGCCCAAGGGCTTTCGAACCGCGTGCGTACACAACAAGACAGGCTGCTGCAGTTATCATTGCAAGATCTCTTAATTTAAAGTTGGATACTGATTCGAATAAAATTAATAAAGACCTACAGAAGCAGTTCAAGGACTATGATAAGATCGATTATTATGCTAGAGCTGCTGTTCTTGCCGTTGCTAAGAAAGGATTCATCCTAGGAACGCCGATTGATCCTAGTAACCCGAAGGGCGGAGCTGTGTTTGAACCCGACTCCAATCTCCTTCGCAGCGATGCCGCGATCATTATGGCGAAGATTCTAATGGATCAGAAACGTCTTCCGAAGATCGGCTAAGTCAAATTCGACCTGTGTCGAGATAAATGCGCCGCCTGCTCTCCCTCGTGGGGGAACGGGGGGCGCATTACTTGTCAATGAAACCCGCTTATTTACGATCCAGGCTGCTAACGCAGTGTTCTAAATTGGACATTTAGGAAAATGTTTTACAATGACGTGTATCCTGTAGTCAAGTTATACTAAGAGAGCTTAAAAGGATGTAATAAGCAAGGTACTAAGAGTAGAATTCGTAAAAAAAGTTTGAAACTAATTCTACGTTAGGCGCAACTTTTCGCGAGTCCGTGCGTTTAACATCTTGGAACACTGAATAGGGGAATACATATCAGACTAGCGAAATTATAGATTATACTTTACGCTAGACAATAACCTCATGTATAATGTGGTGAGTATTATGCTCACGCTACCTATTTTGTGTTGCTCTCTACTGTTTACGAGTTTCTGCGACATGTATCTACTACATAGACATGCAGCAGACATCAATTATAGACAATGCTCTACTCAAGGAAGGGGGTGAAACAACCATGAGAGATTCGAGCTATAATTCTTCCCATCAATCCAAACAGATATTTTCCCAAGGAGGAGAAAAAAAGGTTATGAAGAAAAGTTTCTCTGTTCTTCTATCTGCAGCCGTAGCGTTCGGTTCGTTCGCATCGCTTGCATCCGCTGCTGATGATCTGACTGCACAACAGAAATTCGATGCGCTTAAAGAAAAAGGTATTTTCGCTGGTGTTGACGCTAATGGCTCCGCTGGTCTTGACCAGAACATGAACCGTGCGCAATTCGCACGCGTTGCTGCTCTGATCCTGGGCCTCGAAGGCATCGGCGCTACGGACACGAAGCAAGTAACTGAAAAGCCATTCCCAGACGTTGCGTTGGGCCAATGGTACACGGAAGAAGTAGCTGCTGTTAAAGAAGCGAAAGTTCTCGTGGGTAACGCTGACGGCACGTTCAACCCAACCGGCAACATTTCCGTACAAGAGCTGGCTGTCGTAACGGCTAACGTTCTTGGCCTGAAAGCTGTTGAAGGTGCTAAAATTGAAGGTGCTGCTGACTGGGCTGCTGGATACATCCAAGCAATCAAAGACGCTGGCGTTTCCTTCCCAACGAACTACACGCAAGCTGCTACTCGCAGCCAGCTCGTAGAAGTTTCCTTCCAAGCTGACGCTAAGATCAACCCAGTTGCTCCTGCGAAAGTATCCGTAGCATCCGCTAAGGCTACTGGCGTTAAGACGGTAACTGTAACGTTGGACAAAGCAGTTGACGACACGAAAGCTACGTTGACGCTGAAACGCGGTACGGCTACTGTAGCAACTACGGCTAAATGGTCCGACGACAAGAAAACGGCTACGTTGACTCTGACTTCCACCAAAATCATGGAAGGCGAATACAGCGTAACGCTTGCGGGTCTCGCGAGCGAGGAAATCGCAACCGCTTCGGCTACTTTCACTGCTCAAAACGAAAAAGTATCCAAGTTGGAGTTTGTTTCTCCTTCCGATACTATTGCACAATCCAGCAAAGTGAAAGTTGAATTCGCAGCCCTGAACCAATACGAAGAGGCTGTATCGTTGCCGGCTGGCAACTTTAACCCTTATGCATCTACTCCGGCCGCTGCTAGCGTGACGAAAGATGCAAACGGCAAACTCTTCGTGGTACTGGACACGGATGATATCAACCTACCAGTTGGTTCTCAAATTTCCGTGAACATCGTAAACAACGAGTCTCAAATGTCTGTAAACAAAATCTTCAAACTTGGCACGAAACCGTATGTATCTAAAGTCGAACTCGGCAAGGTTACTTACTCTAACGGTCAAGACTACCTGAGCAAGAACGGTGATAAGGCTGTAATCGAACTGATTCAGCTTGACCAATATGGTCACCAAGTCACAGATCAATCCGGTTCCTTGTACAACGCATCCGTTAATGTAACTCCTTATCTGGATGCTATCGACCAAACCGCAACTCAAGTTGTGGATGACAACAACGATGAAGTGCGTGATGTAGTTGTTAAGCTGAAAGCTGACGCTAAAGCTAGCGGCCAGTACACGGTAAATGTATTTGGCGGCACGTCGGCTTCTACTACGATCAACATCAAATCTACGAACTATGCTGCAACTGTAGAACTTGATTCTTCCGTTACACTGGCTGAAGGCGATGCAGACAAATACATCTCGATCACTGCATACGACAAAGAAGGCAACAAGCTGTCTGCACAAGACATTGTTGACAACTACACAAGCGGCCACATTCAATTTAGCGCTTCTTCGAATCTGCAATTTGGTGATTCGACGACTCACGCTGGCGTAAGTACTGTGCCGACCGCAATGCTGGTGTCTCCAGGCTTGGCAGTTGTGAAAACTGGTGAGCACAAAGGTAAGCTTCACATTGCTTCCGTAACGACAAAGGGCTATGCTAACATCTTCGTTAACATTAACCCGACAACGGCTAACGGAATTCTGTTCAACAAGAACTTCCAGTTCAATGTTCAGGAGAAACGTTACCCGGTAGCCTTGAAGGCTAAAGACGACAGCGCTGCAAAAGCGGTAACTGGCGCAAAATCCACTTTGAAAGTCGTGGCTATTGACCAGTTCGGCGATGAAATCAAAGGTACGTTCAGCAACATTAACGATGGTGGCAAGTCGGTATCTTATGAGGTCTATGTAACTAAAGTTGCAACGGGCACTACCGTTACTTTCGCTGGTGCTGCTGGTATCTACACGAACCTCTCCAGCATCCTTGATACGGGTCTTGATTTCGACGCAACGGCTGGTGCTATCGGCGATGCTGTGGAAGTGAAGTTCGCTCTCCGTAAAATCGACAATGGCAGCGGCAAAATCTTGGATGACCAAGTATCTGCCGTAGTACGTAAGATGGAAGTTATCAACCCGAAAACGACGAAGTTGGTCTACTCCGTCAAAGGAATCGACACGTTGTTCGATGCAGTTGATGACAAGACTATGGAAAACTCTGTGACCACTGTTGGCGTTACGGTTAACGCAGACAACTTCACTAGCAAACATGCTAGAGCAGTTGGAGTCGAAGCTAAGACCGGCAATGAAGCAGTTGCAATTCCGGATTACGTTCAATCGGTAACAAGCAGCGAGCCTAGCATTGTTCAAACGAACAGCCAAAAGCAAATCATTGGTGTTAAGGCGGGTACTGCAACCATCACTGTATTCCACACGACAGCAACTGGCGAATACGCAAGCCTTACTAAAGAAGTAACCGTTAAATCCGATCCGATTTCGGTTGCCAGCCTGTCTGCGGATGCAAAATCTGCATCCACGAACACAATTGCTACTACCGGCGGTACGGTTAGCCTTACGGCTTCTGAACTCATGAAGCTCATTGCGAAGGATAACTATAACACCGAGTACAAAGCAGTTGATGGCGCTAATCCGAACTACGTTGTTGGATATGACAAAGTATTGAATATCCGCTACACGATCTCCGAAGTACAAGGCGGCGGTTCTGTAACGGTTGACAACAACATCTCCAACGGTACCTTTGGTCAAATCACCATCACTGGTAACGTTGACGGATTTACGTTGACTGCAATTGCACCGAGCGGTCAATCCGCTGTAACTGCAGTTACGGTTCCTCACTAATAATTGTATCAAACAAAAAAGACCCCGAAAGGGGTCTTTTTTGTTTGATGTACGCCCAGCATGGGCGTCATCTCTACGGTGAAAGTCCGGAATGGGGGCTGGCAAGCGCCTACCATAGCCAAGAGCAAGGGTGTCCGCCGCGAGGCGGAATCCGAAGGAAGCTGGAGGCAAACGCACGGCTCGAGGTACACGAATCCAATTTGAGGCGGTTGCAGTCGGATGAGTCACCATCACATGACGAAATCCTAAGCTGCCAAAGGCTGCAGCCGTAAACTTGGGCGAGCGCGGGCGGAAAGATGACGTTCTTATCTGGGGAGACCTGTGGAATATGCGAAGTATTTGCGTAACCGTGGCTGAGAAGTCGCGCTGAATCCGCAGGAGTCAGCAGAAGCCATAGTACGGTGTTGTTGCAACAACACCGGAAGGGCTGAACCTAAAGGAGAGAAGAAATCGATGCGTTCGCGCGAAGAACAACGACAGCAGAATATCCCGCAAGGGAGCTCGCGGCAAAGGGTAGCGGTGAAACCGCAAGGGTATGCCGGAGCGCCGAGTTCTTCGTCGGCACAAACCGACCTTTCTTCTCGCGAAGGAAAGCACGACTTGCTGGATCAAATGCTCGAGGAGGGAAATCTCCGAGAAGCCTACAAGCGAGTGAAACAAAACGGAGGAGCGCCCGGCATAGACAACGTGACGGTAGCCGAGCTACAAGCACACGTATGGGAATGCTGGGAAACCGTGAAAGCGCAGCTCCAATTGGGTACGTACAGACCGATGCCAGTCAAACGGGTGGAAATCCCCAAACCCGGAGGCGGGGTGCGGCTGTTAGGTATCCCAACCGTAATGGACCGCTTGATCCAACAAGCCCTCATGCAAGTAATGACACCGATTTTGGACCCGTTATTCTCACCGAACAGCTTTGGATTCCGCCCAAGGAAACGTGCCCATGACGCAGTAAAACAAGCGCAGTCCTACATTCAAGAAGGAAATCGCTGGGTCGTAGACATAGATTTGGAGAAGTTCTTTGACAGAGTGAACCACGACATCCTCATGGCAAGGGTAGCACGAAAAGTCGCGGACAAGCGTGTCTTGAAGCTGATTCGTTCCTACCTCAATGCCGGAGTCATGGTCGACGGGACAAAGCAGGAGACGCTGGAAGGAACGCCGCAAGGCGGTCCGCTCAGCCCGCTTTTAGCTAACATCCTGTTGGACGATCTGGACAAAGAATTAACGGAACGCGGCTTGAAGTTTGTGCGTTATGCGGACGACTGCAACATCTTTGTCCGAAGCAAGCGTGCAGGTGAACGCGTAATGGCGTCGGTCATTCGCTTTGTAGAGGAGAGGCTCAGACTAAGAGTGAATCGGGACAAGAGTGCGGTAGACCGCCCATGGAACCGCAAGTTCCTTGGATTCAGCTTTCTCAGCAACAAAGTCGCGACGATTCGAATCGCGCCGAAGAAACTGGAACAACTAAAGGAACGCGTCAGGGAGATAACCTCGCGTACGCGAGGCGTCTCGATGGAGAAGAGGCTGCAAGAATTAAATCGCTACCTGATGGGTTGGATAGGCTACTTCCGGCTAGCATCCGTAAAGACGCACTGCGAACGACTCGACGAATGGATTCGCCGAAGACTACGCATGTGCCTATGGAAGCAGTGGAAACTACCTAAATCCAGGCTCCGAAACTTACGTGCCCTAGGTGTACCGGAGTGGGCGGCAAGAATGATGGCAAACGCTCGCCGCGGATGCTGGGAAATGTCCCGAAACATAAACAACGCCCTTAATCGCTCCTACTGGAGTGACCAAGGGCTGTTAAGTCTGACAACTCGTTATCTTGAAACTCGTTAACTTTTAGGAACCGCCGTATGCGGACCCGCATGTACGGTGGTGTGAGAGGTCGGGGGCTAGCCGCCCCCATCTACTCGATTTATAAACTTTTTGGTATACTAACATTGATTTATTGTGGAGGTGCTAGAAATGAAAAAAACTAGCCTGGTTGGAATGGTTCTTGTAGTGGGCCTTATTTTATCATCCGCTAGTTCAGCTCTTGGGAAAGAAGTTGAAGACAGTACATCTGGGAGTTTTCAGACTGTAAATGTTAAAGTGGATGGTGCATGCAATAATGAAGTTTGCGGCGAAGGGTATAAGATCAATGGGACAAGTTATGTGCCGATACGTCTTGTCATGGAAAACATGGGGGCGACTGTGGAATGGGATGATGAGACACAAACTGTAAGTGTAATCAAAGAAGAAGCACAGCTCATTTCAGAAAATCAGACTGATAATAAGAAATTCGAAATACTAAATTTGAATATGGAAAGAGAGCTGGATTTACTGTTAAATCTTAATCAACAGATTTCATTAGCTTATGATTATTATAAAACATTAAATGATAAACAATGGATTAATCAAATCGAAAACGTAAAAATAACGGAACTTAAAAATAATATTCAAATGTTAAATATGCAAGTTATCGATTATCAAAAAAGTAACGATGATGATAATAAAAATGTGAACGACATTCTTGAAATAATAAAATCAATAAAAGATATCGGTGATCATTATGAGATCGCCATCAAAACACTACAAAATTATACGGTGAACAACAACGACTCTGATTACAGGAATTTCATTCTGTATCGTAAATTTGCTCTAGAGATTCATGAAAAAGCATTAAAACAGTTAACAGAATATAGGGTTTCAAAATAAACGAAGGCCTTCGTGGTCTTCTTTTATTGTATTTCAAACAAATATTTCTATAAACTTGAGAATCCTCCGCAACTATTGATAATCTTTCATCGTTATATGTTGTAGCACACTTAATTGGAGGATTTAGGCGATGAGGAAAATTAGAAAACTGTTGGCGTTGCTCGCAACATTTAGTCTCTTAATAGGTCTTATGAATATGTCTGTCTACGCAGAGGGACAACAGGAGCCTGAAGCCAAGATTATTAAGCCCGTAACCCTTGGAACGGTTAAACTCAAGGAAAATGTTACTGCCATCGTAAATAATGTTCTCTTGATGCCTTCTGACAACAATCAAGTGTTGAGTTTTACGTTGAGTATAACGAACAACAGCAATTCTGAATTGAATGTAATCGACTACTGGGCCAATGTCTCGACCAAGTCAGGGACGAAAATGAATGTTCAGATGGCAACCAATAACGTAAATAAAGTTCCTGCGAAGACATCGGCTAATATCATTTTTTTCAGCAAAGTAGCTAACAATATAAAGCTCTCTGATCTTATCATTAAAGTCATACAGTGGGACTTCTCAGCTACGAATTACTCTCGTGTATTAGGCGAAGTATCCGTAGCTGCACGTTATAATCCCGTAACTCCGGCGAATAGCGGAATAGCGGTTGCTGTAGAAGATGTTGAAACTGTGTTTACAATCAAGCAAACCGTTATGGGAAAGAGCGAAAGCTATTATCGTCCTGAAATTAAGTTGAATATTAAAAACAACGGAAAAAGAGCAGTAACGCTGCCAGATTATCAGTTGTATGTGATTACGGGTAACAATGTAATGTTTCCGTTAGAAAACAAGGGAATTAAGGGTACTGTGCTTAACCCTCTAATGGAGAAAGAATTCACGCTAACAGTCTCCATTCCGCTAAGTGCGAAGGCAGGCGGATGGAAGCTCGGTATTATGAACCCCATTCTAGAAGGGAAAGAAAAGATACCGGTTGCATTATTCGAATTGGTTGAGAGTAACGTTCAAGTCGGTGAACAATCAGGAAAATATTATAGCTTTACTAACGCGCAGGGGATGTATTATATCAAACTTGATTCGGTTAACCGTCTGCCCTTTGAAGATGACGATCTGATCGTGTCTAATTTAACCTTGGCTAATAAAAGCACGAAAACGCTAACGATACCCAAACTAAGTGGAGAGTACCTATTGAACGATTCAATTGAAGTTAGCGCTACCTCAAATAACAACGATAAATTGATTGCGCTTAAACCAGGTGAGACAACAAGTGTTCAACTTGTGGGAAAAGTCCCATACACTTTTGATATTTCTAAGATGAACGTAACCGTACAGCAATCTGATACGGGCAGCGGGAGTACTCCCGAAGTAACTGATCTAGTTGAATTTGCGCACTCTGGGGAGTTCACTAAGGTTAAGGAAGTGGCTTGGAATACTGGATTCAAGATTGAAGACGTGGGTTATCGCTCTGATGTTAAAATCAGCGAAATGAAACGTTTTATCGGCTTGAATGCGGATATTATAGCTGCACAGATTCAAGTCGTGAATTCAGAGAAAAGACAGGCTACGCTTCCTAAGCTAGCTGGATACTATGAGAAAGACGATGGAACGATCTATCCGGTAAATCTGGAACTGCCAACCGAAAAAGTCGCACCAAACGGGAATGCTATTCTGTATGCATGGGCAACGATACCGAAGACCGCCGCGACGCAAGAATTCAAGCTTGTTCTTGGTAAAGCCGTTGAGGTGAAATCGGACAATGCATCCGGCAGTGGGCAAAGCAGCACCCAATTAGCGGGGTACCTAATGCCATACTCTTTCGTACTACCTGCCGATCAACAAGCGAAGACCAGCTTAGCTGATATCTCAATGTCTCCATTCACGCTGACTTTTAATCAAATCAGGACTCAATTAGAGTATGTCAGCTCTACAGTCAGCGTCAAGTTTGATTACAACTTAACTCAAGACTTGTTGACCCGCGCGAATCTCAAAGATCATAAGATCGTAATCGAGATAAAGGATAAGAACAACAGCACATATGTTTTCTCTAAAGAAGTGGATCTGCCATCAAACACCTCTTCCGAATCTACACAGGGCTTTGCAATTGGTAAAAATACGTTACAATTATCATGGCCGAACAGAGATGATATTCATTTTGTACTTGAGAAGATGGATCAATATGAATTTAACGTGTATTATCAAATCCAACCTGGGTACAAACAATTGATTGCCACGCAAACGATTAGATGGTTCGCGGACCGGGTGATTACACCGTAATAGGATGTTAGAGTAAAACTGGGAATGATATGTGAATCGCACCCCTTAGATGGACATTGGAATAAACCCTTGGTTTATCCGATGGAAACTAGGGGGTGCATTTTTGATGCATAGATTTTGTAGACGTAGTAGTGTGTTCCCAAATTCGCTATAATACACATGATAAGGATAACTATCGACATTAGCCCATTTGAGGTGCCTTGGATGTTTTTCTACTCGCCGAACTTTATCGTCTTTATGCTCGTACTGCTCGTCCCGTACTTGATCTTCAAGAAACAACGTTTGGTACTGCTTGCTGCCGCTAACGCCCTGTTCTACGCAGTTCATCCCGAGGGGTTCATTGTCTTGTTCCTCGGCATGTGCCTGCTCACGTTCGCCATCGTTCATCTGATGGGACGTCCGGGATGGCGATGGTTGTTCTGGGTCGGTATCATATTAAATGTATTGAACCTCGCTTTATTCAAATACACGATTTTCGCGCTCGATAACTTAAAACTGTTAGGGTTTCAAAGCGCGTGGTCGGACGCCTTCGCGGATTCGATCGTACTCCCGCTAGGCATTTCATTCTATACGTTCGAATTCATTTCGTATTTGGTCGACGTGCGGCGCGGCGATTCGAAGCCTACACGCTCCTTCTTCGAATTCTGGGTGTTCGTCTCGATGTTTCCGCATTTGATCGCAGGCCCGATCATGCGAGGAGACGAGCTCATTCCGCAATTAGACAAGCTATCGGAGCGCAAGATTGGCTGGGCGGAAATGAAATACGGCGTGTATCTATTCACGTTAGGGGTCATTAAAAAACTCGTGATCGCGGATCAATTGTCGCCCATAGTCAAAGAATACTTCGATAAGGGTGCGTCACTCACTGGAACTGAATCGTGGATTGCCGCGTACGTTTTCAGCTTTTTTATCTATAACGACTTCTCGGCCTATACGGATATGGCTATCGGATTAGGTATTATGCTCGGCGTTCGATTCGCTGACAACTTTAAATCCCCGTATTTGAGCGGTGATCCGAGCGAGTTCTGGCGCCGCTGGCATATTACGTTATCCCGTTGGATCAGGGACTACATCTATATCGGACTTGGCGGTAATCGTAAGGGGCGGTTTCGCACTTATGTCAATTTGCTCGGAGCAATGCTGGTTAGCGGCTTATGGCACGGCGCCATGTGGACGTACGTCGCCTGGGGCGGCATACACGGACTGTTGCAAGTCGTTCATAGGCTGTCACTTGGCTTAAACCGATTCGGCTGGATCGCTGCCATACGTAAGAGCCGTCCATACCGAGTCGTAGCTGTTCTCGTGTTTTTCCATATCGTTACTTGGACGTGGGTGTTCTTCCACGCTCCGTCGATCGAGGTGGCGCTGGATATGACTTGGAAGATGCTCCACGCTCACATTGACAACGTCGTGACACATCCGACTTTCGTGCTCATAGTTTGTCTGTTCGCCGTACATATTGCCGAGTATCTACTCCGCAAATATGAAGGAACAGTAGGACGAACATGGCGGTACGTGCCGTTCCCGCTGCGCAGCGCGGTATACTTGATCGTCGTTGTAGGTCTGATCTATTACTCCAAGGGAGACAAGTATGAGTTCATTTATTTCCAATTTTAGAAAACGGCGAAGGCTGTATAACTTTGGCCTGATCGGATTAATAGTACTGTTCGGGATCGCCGAGAACCGTGTGTTCCGCAACCTCGACTTTTACGGTATGCAGCCCTATAGCTTCGTCGGGCAGTTATCCGAATTGGAGCATTCATTCGAGCTTATGGAGCCCGAGCGCATCATGGCGGCCGTATTCGGCGATTCGCAGAGCATCGATGCCCTTCGTCCCGACTTGATGGAGGAAGCGGCTGGACGCGAAGCAGGAACGATGTTTAATTTCAGTATCAGCGGAGGTAAAGCTTACGATATCTATCACACATACCTCCAGTATGCTAAGCAGCTTCCATCGCTACGAGATGCGATCATTGTCGTTAACGAACATCAATTAAACTCCTCCGGTATTGATCAGGATACTAAGTTCCGCTATTACGCGGGTTTCGGGGATCGTTTGCGCGTCATGAATATGAATAACTATGGGGAATTGCTGCTCGGTTGGGTGTCTAAAGCGTACGACATGCGTTCAGTCTGGGCGCCTATGTTGGATAAGTATTTTGAAGACGATCTGCCGGATCCAGTGAAATGGAAACTGGGAGGGATTCGCGCAAGAACCGCCAAAGCTCCGTTGACCGCTCAGAATGCAGAAGATACCGCTACTCGTTGGTTTGAGAACTATCAACTCGATGGGCTGCAGACGGATTCGTTGGAAGATCTGTTGCGTGACTTGCATGAACGCGGTGTCCGCACCACGTTATTGCAAATCCCTCGCTCATCGCTTTTCGAAACAGCGGTGACCAAACTATTCCCGAAAGAACAGCAACGCTATTTCGCCACGATCGAGGACCTGGCTCGGAGATACGAGGCGGAGTTCGTCGTTATGTCTAACGAAGGGCTGCCTGATGATCAATATTTCCGCGATACGAACCATTTGAATGCTAAAGGGGCGGCTATCGTCAGCAAGGATGTAGCCGAGCGGTGGCTAGGAAAATAATACTTATGGAACGGCTTCCAGTATCCGTATGCTTGTTATACAGAAATGACAACTGTATAATTAATAGGAATGATGGGGTAATAATTCGAGAATTTCGAGAGAATTCGACACTGAGGTGCAGTTATGGAGAAGGAAATTAGCTTGCGAGATGTAATTGAAGTCATAATCAAACAAAAATGGACGATTATTATCGTAACTTTTGCTTCAATATTAATTGCAGCAAGCTTAAGTTTATTTGTATTAAGTCCTAAATACGAGACCTTCTCTATCGTGAATATTCAAAGCAACTCACAAGATGAAACGATAAAAACAAAGTTTTTTACAGAGTCTATCAAAAGCTCAGTTGTACTTAATGCACTGATTGAAAAAAATGAGCTCAAGAATATCTATACTGTGACTTCTCTGCGTAAAATGTTTAGTTTGGAAACCACGCCTGATAATAGTTATATTAAATTAATAGTGCATGGCGAGAGTCCCGAACGAATTACGCAAATCTCTAATATGTTGGCCTATGAATTGGGCATATTAATAGAAACGGATGATCGCTCACTAATCATCGGTGCCGCCCAAAAAAGATTGAAAGAGTTGGAAAAAGAGATTGCCATAGCGAAAACAAAACTTTCCGAATCTCAAGTGCAGTTAGAGAAAATTCCAGCAGTTCAAAGAGAAAAGCAAGTGTTGTCCAATAATGAATTGTTACGATCGGTTTTGCAAGAAAGCGCAAACACAGATGTTAAATCATCAGCAAGTCTCCAGATGGAAAGCGAAGTTATTAACCCGGCATATACAGATATGCAGAAGGTCGTTGCAGAAGCATCCATTGCACTAAACCTACTATTATCTGAGGAAGAAGTTCTGAAACAAAAGGTGATTGAGAATACAAGCAGAGTACAAGAAATACAAAATAAACTTGCTAGTGAAAAGTTGAGTGGCAATAAAACGATAAGAATCTTAGATGAAATGAATGTAATCACAATTTCGCCGTCAATAAAACCCAAAGTGCCAGTTGGCCCTAATATTGTATTGAGTGTCATATTAGCTGCTGTTCTTGGCGCAATGTTAAGTCTCGTTTTCGTATTCTTGCGGAATTACTTGAAAGGAACGCCTAGGAGTGTAAAGGATGAATAAATATGTTAGATTGATTGCATTGCTTCTTATTGATGCAATTCTTGTTACCACATCGGTATACACTGCGTATTTATTGCGTTTTGATTTTGCGATTCGTCAAGAGTTTATTGACACGCTTCCGTATGTTTTTGCTTTGTTCGTAATCTTAAATCTATTTAGCTTCTATATATTCAAGATATACAAACGTATATGGCAATATGCAAGCATGGGAGATCTGCTCGCAATTATTAAAGGCGCATTGCTAAGCGGCAGCGCCTCTTTCTTCGTTCACCATCTACTCGTCAAACAATATTACTCTGATATTGTTGTTCCCAGAAGCATCTATCCATTGACGTTCATCATTATTTTCTTGACAGTAGGCGGGTCCAGAATAGTATGGAGGCTGCTTAGGGACAGTTATGGTAAGATAATGCCCCATCATAGAAGAGCTTTAATTGTGGGAGCTGGAGAGGCTGGAGTTATGGTGGTTAAGGAACTGCGCCGAGCGGGCTCAGTGCTTTACCCGGTCGCTTTCATTGATGATAACAAACAGAAACAAAATTATGAAGTGATTGGGATTCCTGTAGCGGGAACTCGCGAAGAAATACCCCATGCTGTGAAGAAGTACAAGATCGATGAAATTATCGTAGCCATTCCAACAGCATCGCACGCGGATATATCCGATATCATTAAAAGATGCAAAGAGATAGGACGCCAAATTAAGATTATTCCAAGAATGAATGATTTAATAAATGGGAAAATTACAATCAATATGCTGCGGGAAGTAAGCGTGGAAGATTTGCTTGGCAGAGAACCGGTAAAAGTAGATATGGATGAAATTACGAGCTATTTGAAGGGACAAGTCGTACTCGTTACGGGAGCGGGAGGCTCCATTGGCTCGGAGATTTGCCGCCAAGTTGCGGCCGTGAAACCAAAGAGTCTGCTGATATTGGGACATGGCGAGAACAGCATATATGAAATTGAGATGGAGTTGCGAAGAACTTACCCTTCTTTAAATCTACACCCGATTATAGCGGATGTTCAGGCGAGAGGGCGGATCGCCGAAGTGTTTCGTCAATATCAACCGCAAGTTGTGTTTCATGCGGCGGCGCACAAGCATGTGCCGTTAATGGAATCAAATCCGCAAGAAGCGATTAAGAATAATGTGTTTGGTACGAAGAACGTTGCAGAATGCGCGCATGCATTTGGAGCCAAGAGATTCGTGCTTATTTCTACGGATAAAGCGGTAAATCCAACAAGTGTGATGGGTGCAACGAAAAGAATTGCAGAAATGATTCTGCAAAATACTAATTCAAGTAGCAGCACGATTTTTACTGCGGTCAGGTTCGGTAACGTATTAGGCAGTCGTGGAAGCGTAATACCGGTGTTCAAAAAGCAGATCGCTGAAGGTGGACCGGTGACTGTCACCCACCCTGAGATGATCCGATATTTCATGACAATTCCCGAGGCGGTACAACTTGTTATTCAAGCTGGTTCATTGGCGACCGGTGGAGAAGTGTTCATTTTGGATATGGGGAGACCTGTGAAAATCGCTGAATTGGCCAGCGATTTAATCCGTTTATCGGGCCTTGAACCCGGAAAAGATATTCAGATCATATACACCGGTTTGCGGCCAGGAGAAAAGCTGTTTGAAGAAATATTAACGAATGAAGAAGGAGCATCAGCTACCAAGCATGATCGAATATATGTAAGCCGACCTTCTGATGTGGATAACGATAAATTGTTGAACGAGTTAAATGAAATGGAGAAGCACTTGTTGCAAGATATCAATGATCGCTCCCTGATAAAGCGGCACTTGGAACGACTCGTTTCAACCTATAAGTCCAATGAGATTAACGATACATTCGATAAAGAAATTGTGGATGAACAAATTAAAGCCTCGTTAGAATTAGTTGCTGCAATAGAACACAAATAATTTTAGTCAGGCGGTTTGTTATGAAAAATGCGAAATTAACAGGAACAATTGGTCAACAATCATGGACTTTTTGGTTTGTCATGTGTTTCATGTGTATATTTTTTATCGTTGCACCATTCTATCAAGGGTTATTTAATGGGGGACAGGTATTCGAACGCCCCCTCTATATATTGAGCATATGGTCTGCAGTTACCCTCGTAGTGATTTCCATTTACTTATATAAGCATTGGAGGATGAATAATCCGACGGATTGGATGACGATCGTCGCTTGGCTAATACCGCTGAGTTATTTGATTTCATTTATTAGCGCGGTATCCTACTATTCAGCTAAAGTGGAACTGCTATTTCATGTAGTCTATATCGTATTTTTTTTGATAGGAGCATATTTTTTCAAAAGTAAGTTGGGAGCTGCCATTCTTCAATACGGCTTGGTCGGTTCCGGATATGTAATTGTTATTCATGGGTTGCTGAATTGGTTCGGCAATGTCCATTATTTCCAAGCAGTATTAGCAAATCAATTATCCGGAGTATTCCAGTATCCGAATACGTATGCCGCTTACTTGTTTGGAATTCTGATTGTATCTTTAATCTTCGTTACTAATGCTAAGAAATGGTACACGATAATTCCTCACGCATTCATGTTGTTTCCGATCATGATCTCCCTTCTATTGACCATTTCGCGCGGAGGCTTGATCATTATACCTCTTGTATTGTTGGTGTATCTAATCTGTATCCCATGGACCAAACAACTGCTTGTTCTGATATACCTCGCAATCCTCGGGGGCGCTGCGCTAGCGGTTTACAGTAGAATGACTACGATACAGACAAACCTCAGTACACAGTTCATCGGCTCGGAATCCATGAAGGGATGGGTAATTGTAATCGCACTTTCCATAGTGATTACAGGCATTATATATACGATTCAAAGGTTTATTGCGGGTTCAAAACTGCCCAATCATCTAAAGAATGTAGTCAATATAAATAAATTGATCATCCCGCTGAGTTTTATCGCTTTCGGGATTATTGGAGCTTACTTGCTCATCGCAAATAACATCGTATCCGATCAGTTGCCATCTGGCATTAAGCAAAAGATCCAAAGAATAAGTTTGGAAGATGCCAGCATAACATCAAGGATTGAATTCTATAAAGATTCATTCAGTATCGCGAAGGATTATCCGATTATTGGGGCCGGAGGCGGCGCATGGGCTAGTTTGTATAACGAATATAAAAGCTTTCCCTACACAAGCGCGCAAACTCATAATGTGATTTCGCAAGTTTTGGTGGACACCGGGCTTGTAGGATTTGTTATTTTCTTTCTTTTCATTGGGCTCTGTTGGTATATTTTTATACGCAGCACGAGAATGCTCCCAAACTCGGAATGGAACGAGCAACGGCTTATCTTTCCGTTATTTGGTTTGACGATTTTGCTTCACAGTACAATTGATTTCGATTTATCGTTCGCGTATTTGTCTGCGCTTCTGTTTCTTTCTCTTGGGGTACTTGTTGCGGGAACAGAATCAAAGACGAAGTCTCCGCAAACGTCGAGAAAGAAATATTCGTCGGTCAAGCTTTATTCGATTATTGTTGCATGTATCGCGGTGGTTGTCTTTATTAACGCTCTCCAGGCTTTCAGAGCAGATAAACTATATAAACAATCTCAACAAGCAGCCGTACAAACCCATGATTACAATAACATCGTGAAACCATTAAATGCCGCTTTGAATCTGCAACCCAATCATCCAACATATAATCTATTCAAAATTAACGTGCTCCTATCTGTCTTTAATCAAACAAAAGATGAACAATATAGCGCTGAGGCTGAAGCATTACTGCAGAAGTTAGAGAAATCAGAGCCTTATAATCGACAATTAATTGAGAGTGAATTTTCCTGGTTTATAGTTAATGGCAAGTACGATCAAGCAGCAGAGTGGCTGCAATCGAAAATGAGTTTGCATCCATGGGATATCAATCTTTACGAGAAAGTTATTAATGTGTACTTCGATATTGGTTATCAGGCGCGTCTTCAAGGCGCTAATGAGAAAATGGCGGAGTCTTGGGAGCAGTCATTGGCCTTCTTCGAGAAGTACAAACAAAAGATAGAAGAGTTCAAGTCTTTGCCAAGCAGCCAGCAATTAATCGTTTTCGATGTTACTCCGTCAATGGCGATGACTGTGGGGAAAATACACTATATTCAGGGACAATATAATGAAGCTTTTTCTATGTTTAAGTTGTTCATTTCGACGAATCTCAGCACGATTGAAAATCGCACAGTAGCCCGCTGGTACATCGCGACGCTGTTAAAACTTCAAAGCGATACGGAGATACGCAAGGCTTTGATTAGCGCTTACCCGGAAGAAAAGCAGTTAATTGAAAAGCTTGTCGCAGATCAATTCTAAATAATCGAAGTTTAACATGGAGGTAGTGTGATGATGAACTATGTGATCATGAAACGATGGGTGGATTTTATCCTGTCAAGCATAGGGATGATCATACTATCTCCTCTGTTTGTCATCCTTATTGTAGCGATCAAATTGGACTCGAAAGGCCCAATCTTCTTTAAGCAAAAACGTGTTGGGGTTCACAAGTCACACTTTAATATACTGAAATTCCGAACAATGCGAACTGATACGCCAAAGGATACTCCGACACACTTGCTCGCGCATCCAGAGCAGTATATCACGAAGATCGGTAAGTTCCTAAGGAAGACTAGCTTGGACGAGTTGCCGCAGATCATGAATATTATTAAAGGCGAGATGGCGATTATCGGTCCGAGACCGGCACTCTGGAACCAAATTGACTTAATTGAGGAAAGAGATAAATACGGTGCAAACGATGTTAGACCGGGATTAACGGGCTGGGCTCAGATTAACGGCAGAGATGAGCTCTCCATCGAGGTTAAAGCAAGGTTAGATGGGGAGTATGTTCAGAGAATGGGGTTATTATTCGATATTAAATGTTTCATAGGGACTCTTCGAAGTGTTGCAAAGAGTGACGGAGTGGTCGAAGGCGGAACCGGTTCTAAGAAAGGCGAAGTTCGAAGCGATATGGAGACTATATCGAAATGAGAAAAATACTGATCACAGGCTCGAACAGTTATATAGGAACAAGCCTAGTCGCATGGTTAGAGACGTTTATGGGTAAGTATCAAGTGGACACCGTTAGTTTGAGAGACGAAGCATGGAGAGGTCAGGATTTCTCGGCTTACGAAACAGTCCTTCATTTGGCTGGCATTGCGCATGTATCGGCTGATCCACGAATGGAAGAGATGTACTACAAGGTGAATCGCGACTTAACCGTTAATGTCGCACGAAAAGCAAAAGCAGAGGGCGTAAAACAATTTGTTTTTATGAGCAGCATCATTGTATATGGGGATAGCAGCGGCCATCAAAGGATTATTGATAAGAATACAGTGCCAACTCCGAGCAATTTTTACGGCAAGAGCAAACTTCAAGCCGAACAAGGGATACAACCGTTAGAAGACAACAGCTTCAAAGTTGTTGTCCTCAGACCGCCAATGATATATGGGAAAGGTTCTAAGGGCAACTATCCTAAGCTAGCAAAAGCAGCGCGGAAACTCCCCATTTTTCCCGACATTCATAATCAGCGCAGCTTGCTTCATATCGATAATTTGTGCGAGTTCATTCGCCTCGTTATTGATAATGAAGAACGGGGGGCTTTCTTCCCTCAAAATAAGGAATACGTAAAGACGAGCGAAATGGTGAAAATGATCGCTGAGGTTCACGGAAGACGAATTCGTCTGACCAAAGCGTTTAATCCTATATTGAAAGTAATGAGATCGAAAGTTCGGATGATAAATAAATTGTTTGGAAATTTGTGTTATGAGATGTCAATGAGCGAGTATAAAGAGCATTATGCGATAAGAAGCCTGAGAGATTCGATTGTATTAACCGAAAAATAGGGATGAAAGGTTGCTACGAAATTGAAAAAGCATATATTGGTCATTTCGCAATATTTCTACCCCGAACAATTTCGTATCAATGATATTTGCACCGAGTGGGTAAACAGAGGCTACAAAGTTACGGTCGTAACTGGGATTCCGAACTATCCGCAAGGCAAGTTTTTTGAGGGATATGGGCTCTTTAAGAAGAGAAGAGAGTCGTATAACGGAATGGACATTATTAGGATACCGCTCATACCAAGAGGAAAGAATTCCATTATGCTAGCTCTTAATTATCTTTCATTCGTCGTATCCGGCTACCTTTGGAAGCTGTTCACGAAAATTAAAGCGGACTATGTCTTTATTTATGAAGTGTCTCCTATGACGCAGGCTTTACCGGGTGTTTGGTATGCTAAAAAGAAGAAGATACCGTGCTATCTTTACGTACAAGATCTATGGCCAGAAAACGTAGAGATCATTACTGGCATTAAGAATAAGTACATTATTGGATCAATTGGCAAGATGGTTGATTATATATATTCCCGCTGTACGAAGATTTTCGCAACTTCGACAAGTTTTGTGGGGGCGATTCAGAATCGTGGGATTCCCTCGGCAAAGGTTGAGTATTGGCCGCAATATGCAGAGGATTTCTATATTCCATTGGAGATAAGAAGCCATCCTAAAATCGCTAATGATGGGGCTTTTAATATAATTGTCGCAGGCAATATTGGTCATGCGCAGGGGTTAGACGTGTTGCCGAAAGTCGCAGTATTACTAAAGGAAATGAACCCCTCCAGAAGGATTAGATTCAATGTCGTAGGGGACGGCAGATATAAGAATGAATTGATGGAATTCGTCAATTCTAATCACGTTTCCGACATGTTTAACTTTATCGAGAAGCAACCGGCGGTTAGGATCCCGGAGATGATGGCAGTATGCGATGCTGCATTTTTGAGTTTAACGGACAGTCCGTTGTTTGCAATGACCATCCCTGCAAAACTTCAGTCTTATATGGCCTGCGGAATCCCTATCTTAGTTTCCGCCAACGGAGAAACCAGCCGTATTATTGGCGAATCGCATGCGGGATTTTCTAGTCCAGCCGGAGATCCGTCGCAACTTGCATATAATATTATGGACTTAATTGCTAAGTCGCCAGAAGAGTTAGAGCAGCTAGGGAATAATGGAAGAGCATATTACGATATTAACTTTAACAAGCAAGAGTTGCTAAATAGAATGGATGCTTATTTCCGTCACAACACATCCTCTGAGGTGAATTAAGTATGTTTAAGGATAAAACACTTTTGATCACGGGCGGCACGGGTTCTTTCGGAAACGCGGTGATGAAAAGGTTTCTCGAAACGGATATTAAAGAAATCCGCATCTTTTCCAGAGATGAAAAAAAACAAGACGATATGCGCAAGCTCTATAAGAATGAGAAACTCAAGTTCTATATCGGCGATATTAGAGATTTGGCCAGCGTTAAAAACGCGATGTACGGCGTCGACTACATTTTTCATGCCGCTGCCTTGAAACAAGTACCTTCTTGCGAGTTTTTTCCACTGGAGGCCGTGAAGACGAATGTATTAGGCACGGAGAATGTGTTGGTCGCCGCTGTAGAGAGCGGAGTTGAAAAAGTGATTTGCTTGTCTACGGATAAGGCGGCGTATCCGATCAACGCGATGGGGATCTCCAAAGCGATGATGGAAAAGGTGTTCGTCGCGAAGTCCAAGACGGTAGATTCGAGCAGAACCTTAATTTGCGGAACCAGATACGGCAACGTGATGGCATCCAGAGGCTCGGTAATCCCATTATTTATCGATCAGATTAAAAGCGGACAGCCGCTGACGGTAACGAATCCGAATATGACCCGTTTCCTTATGAGTCTGGAAGAAGCGGTGGAACTCGTGCTTTTCGCATTCGAAAACGCGGAAGCGGGAGATATCATGGTACAGAAGTCGCCTGCGTCTACGATTGGAGACTTAGCTCAGGCGATTAAGGAACTCTTCAACGCAGATAACGAAACAAGAATTATCGGTACTAGACATGGCGAGAAACTGTATGAGACGCTTCTGACCAAGGAAGAGCATGCCGTAGCGCAGGATATGGGCGGATTTTATCGGGTACCTGCGGACCAGAGAGACCTTAACTATGATAAATTCTTCATTGAGGGCGATCACAAGTTGTCTACGGAAGATGAATACAACTCTCACAACACTCGGATTTTGAACGTCGAAGAAATCAAAGATCGACTATTGAATCTGGAATACGTCCGAGAACAGTTGAAGGGTTGGAATAATTAGTGAAAATACTTGTTACGGGTGCACAGGGCTTCATTGGTAGAAATCTAATTGCAGAGCTAAGGAATCGCAAGTATACGGAAATATTCGAGTACGGCAAACATTCTTCCGCTTCCTCTCTAGATGAGTTTTGTAAAGAAGCGGATTTTGTATTCCATCTTGCTGGAGTGAATCGCCCGAAGGAACCATCCGAGTTTACAAAAGGAAACTATGGATTGACGGCGTCGCTATTGGAGTCATTGAAAAAACATGGCAATGCATGTCCAGTATTGATCTCATCGTCGATTCAGGCAGAGCTTGATAACCCGTATGGGGTTAGCAAAAAAGCCAGCGAGGATCTGTTATCTTTGTATACGGATCTGACAGGTGCCAAAACGCTAATCTATCGGCTACCCAATGTCTTCGGTAAGTGGTGCAAACCGAACTATAACAGCGCCGTAGCGACATTCTGTCACAATATCGCGCATGATTTGCCGATCATGGTGAATGATCCGAGCGTGATCATGAACCTTGTATATATCGATGACGTAGTAGAAGAGTTCATTAACGCTATGAACGGCAAAGAAAACACGTCAGGGAATTATTGTCGAGTCCCAGTAAGTTATAAGGTGTCGCTTAAGGAAATCGTCGATTTACTCAATTCCTTCAAAGAAAGCCGCGAGAATCGATCGATTCCTAATGTGTCGGATCCTTTAACGAAGAAGCTGTACTGCACTTATCTGAGTTTTTTGCCAAAAGGCGGGTTCAGTTACGATCTGAAGATGAATATCGATCATAGAGGCTCATTTACGGAGTTTCTTAAGACGCCGGACAGAGGGCAAGTATCCGTCAATATATCAAAGCCAGGCATCACGAAAGGGAACCATTGGCATCATACGAAATGCGAGAAGTTTCTTGTTGTCAGCGGCAGGGGAGTTATTCGCTTTAGAGGCATAGATTCGTATGAAATCATCGAGTACTTTGTCAGCGGAGATAAATTGAAGGTCGTCGATATCCCTCCCGGATTCACGCACAACATAGAAAATCTCGGCGATACAGATATGGTTACGATTATGTGGGTTAACGAGTTCTTTGATCCCGAAAAGCCGGATACGCATTTTTTGGAGGTATGAGCGTGAAGAGACTCAAAGTCATGACAATCGTGGGAACGAGGCCGGAAATCATTAGGCTATCGGCTGTCATTCTTCAACTGGAGAAGTCCAATGCTATTGAACATACGCTGGTCCATACGGGACAAAATTACGATTATGAGCTGAACGAAGTTTTTTTTAACGACTTCAAACTTAGAAAGCCGGATTACTTCCTAAATGCCGCTACGGGAACCGCCGTAGAGACGATCGGCAACATATTGATCAAGATAGATCCTATATTGGAAGAGGTCAACCCGGACGCCGTACTGGTTCTTGGCGACACGAACAGCTGCTTGTGCGCGATCGCGGCCAAGCGTAGACAAATTCCAATCTTCCATATGGAAGCCGGCAATCGTTGCTTCGATCAACGCGTTCCCGAGGAGACGAATCGCAAGATTGTCGACCATACAGCAGATATTAACTTAACCTATAGCGATATTGCAAGAGAGTATTTGTTGAGAGAAGGTTTGCCTGCTGACCGAGTGATCAAAACCGGAAGCCCGATGTTCGAAGTACTGAACTCTAGAAAAGACGACATTGAGAGCTCGGATATTCTTAGCCGTCTGGAACTCAATGAAGAACAATTTTTCGTCGTATCGGCTCACAGGGAAGAGAACATCAACTCGGAAGTGAACTTCTATGATTTAGTTGAAAGCTTGAACGCGATCGCCGAACAAACCCAGCTTCCGATTATCGTCAGCACGCATCCAAGAACGAAGAAGATGATCGAATCCAGAGGGATCGAGTTCCATCCGCTAGTAAATACGATGAAGCCGCTCGGGTTTAACGACTACGTCAAGCTTCAACTAAAAGCTAGAGCGGTGCTAAGCGATAGCGGAACGATTAGCGAAGAATCCTCCATTCTCGGGTTTAGAGCACTCAATATTAGACAAGCTCACGAGAGACCCGAGGCAATGGAGGAAACATCCGTCATGATGGTCGGGTTGAAGAAAGAGAGAATCCTTCAGGGGCTGGCGGTTCTCGAGACGCAAGAGAAGGATACGTTAAGGCGCGTTGCAGACTATAGCATGCCGAATGTCTCGGAGAAGGTGCTTAGAATTATTATTTCCTACACGGATTACGTCAATAGAACGGTATGGAGAAAGAAATAGGAAGTCGGGTCGAGGGGAATGAAGGTATTTATGTACTAGCCGGTGGTAATATTATTCGACGAATGCGTTCGCGAGTCGAATGAATGTGTGTATTCGAACGACCTTAGTCTCAATTCCTGTAATCGCTTGCGGTGGAGCATGAAACATAGGCGATTTCAAGAAGGTTCTTGAAGGGTTAGCTTATTCAGCACATAAAATATACTGGAGTGTTTCTCATGGCTACTGAGCATCATGATAGACGGCTTTATGAACATTTGAGAAGATATAACGACTGTAGTTATGTGAACGAATTCTTCGTGCTGACCAGAAATGAGCAATTATTAGGTTCTGCCAATCAACATAAGTCCAACTTTAGAGTGCATTTTCTTTTTATTGTCTATACATTAGTGTCTGCTCTCTTATTAATTATTAATTTAGTTCATAAGCATAAGATCGATGACAGTAAAGAACTTGCCGTAGCGAGAGTAGCTAGAGAAAAGGATAGAATCATGAATGTCCGACCTGGGTTGCAATTTATTGGGGATAATATCAAGAACAGGGACTTCACGATTTATCGAATTGGAAACCGCTATTCCAGATTGATGTTTCTTTGTACATCTTATGTAAAGTTATGCCTTCGTGACTTTTACACAATTAAAGATATATTGCGTGATGAACAACTGTTTCCCAACCGGCTTGCTTTTCTTTCGTGGTATGTTAATCGCATTCCCCATACGGTGGTTTATGGAAATGCGGTTGAGAACGTAATATCTAGTTATCCTTTTTCCGATGTTTATATAGGGGCCACGCATGATCGATTTGCTTTAGTTACGGGGAGAATAACAAATAAATATAATAAAAGATTGATATGCATTCCACACGGAGTAGAAACGACAGTCAAGATGCCGGGCGGATATGTAGGGGATGTATTTTATTGTTCATCATTAGAAATGGCAGAAAAGTTGAACAATGTATATGAAACGTCAAAGTTTACTTTTGACCAGGAAGTCACAATACGGATGTATCAGGTTAAAAAGAGTGTTAGTGATCACTATCGAGATCGAGAGAAACACTTCGTATTCTTTACTCAGCCCAGCTTTGCTGAACGAACCAAAAATATAATAGTTATGATTGCTAACCATCTGAAGACTAAAAATCAAAAATTATATCTGAAGCTCCACCCAATCGATAACCCTTTAGATTTTGTTGTTGAAAATACTGAGTTCATAAATGATTTTCGTGAATCAATTATTGGGAATGTATGCATATCTACTTTATCTACCGCTCTGCTTGAGGCCATTTATAATGATTCAACTCCAATAACCGTTATTCGCTTGATTAGCGATACTGACGTGTTAACAGGACATAGTGAGTATTTAAATGACAAACGAATATTTAAACCAAAAGATGAGAGAGCTTTGATTGAATTAATTGATTATATTATTGTCGAACATGATAAACTGAAGTAGCAATAACTTTCCGAATAGGATGAATGATAGTGACGAAGTCATGGGTTTCTTTGATTTCTTTTGTTGTACTTCAAATCGTAATGGTCATAATCTATTATGCAGCCTATATTCCGCCTCTAGTTTTTATGTGGTTTATTAGCGTATTGTACATTATATCGTTGCCAAAGTATCTATTCTCTCCACAAAATATGATTTTTGCCTACTATTTTTTGTGGTACGCAATGGCACCTGCCTTCGCACTTCGCTTTCAAGAGTATACTTTTACAACCGCCGCAGAAAAGTCGGCATATTTAATGTTGTTTTTTACTTATGGTGTTTCTATAGTATTCCTTACGTTTTGCGAAGCTTACTTTGAATCGAAGAATAAACTTAAAAGCAACGATCATGAACTAATTAAACCTCGGAAAATTAATAAGGTTATCGTGATCAGTGCCGCATTGATCTTAATATCTTTATTCTGCTACATTCAGAAAACAGGCGGGATCAGTAATTGGATTAAAAACCCCACGAATGCGTTCATAGATCGACGAGGAGCGGGCGGCTTTTATTTGCTTTTCCTGCATTCATTAATGTTATTCGCATTAGCCTACGGAGTGTTAATTTTTAAAAAGAGAAGCAAGACACTTTTCGGCATCTTCTTCCTCATTATTTTATTGTTATCGGTGTTTATCGGCTCCAAGTCCCAAATGATGCTCCTTATTTTTATTTCGATCGGCCTGTTTGTTCTAAATAGGCGGTTGATTACGAAATGGGCTTTTTGGGTGATTAGTACAGTCCTCGCAATATTCACGTTGGGCATTTATCAAAGGAATTACACATGGATAACGCTTTCAGATTTTGTTCCCTACTCTTTAAATTACTTTAATACGTATGAGATGTTTGTTGTCATGCTTAAAGATTACGAGCCGTCATTCTTACAGACAATCCCTCTGCCTTTGAACTGGATCCTTATGAAATTTGGATATCACATTAACGTCCCTTTTCATGATATGAGCATCTGGCTCACGTCGATCTATTATCCTCAAGACCATGCAGTATCAGGAACTCAACAATGGCCAATAGAAGCGGATTTGTATTTGAGTTTTTATTATATATTAGGTATTCCAGTATTAATGCTGTACCTTGCATGGATAGCGTATGCTTTTTATAAAGCGAGAACAGGTTATTTATCATGGATTCTAATCTATACGATTGAGTTTATATATATTGGATCTCACTACCGTGGGGGACTTTTCATATATAGGTATTTCTGGCTTATTCCATTTTATATACTTGCTGTATTTATATTTAGAAAAAATAAGAGTGAATAATAATAGTGCATCTCGAAACATCGAGAATTTATGGAAGGGGACAGAAAGTTGAATCGTATACTTGTTACCGGGGCAGATGGATTCATCGGAAGTCATTTAGTTGAGGAACTTGTTAAAAAAGGGAAAAAGGTTACGGCGTTCGCATACTATAACTCGTTTAACTCTTGGGGATGGTTGGATACTCTCGATACGGATATCAAAGCAGAAATCGAAGTGTTTACTGGGGACATCCGGGACCCGCACGGCGTAAAAGAAGCCATGAAAGGAATGGACGAGGTTTATCACCTTGCGGCACTTATCGCCATCCCCTTCAGCTATCACTCTCCCCATACGTACGTGGATACAAACATTAAAGGCACATTGAATGTTTTGCAGGCCGCAAGAGATCTTAACACTGCCAGATTGCTTGTGACATCGACATCAGAGGTGTACGGTACTGCACAATATGTGCCTATCGACGAGAATCATCCTTATCAGGGTCAGTCTCCGTACTCTGCTACCAAGATAGGAGCTGACCGGTTAGCGGAATCGTTCTTTAGAAGCTTCAACACGCCGATTACTATTGTCAGACCGTTCAATACTTATGGGCCGCGACAGTCCGCGCGTGCTGTCATACCGACGATCATCACGCAGCTGTTGGCAGGAAAAGAAGAGATTCAATTAGGTTCCTTAACGCCGACAAGAGATTTTAATTTCGTTAAAGATACTGTTGAAGGCTTTATCGAGATCGCCAAGTCAGAGAAAACGATCGGCGAGGAAATTAATATCGCGACGCAACAGGAAATATCGATAGGCCAGCTTGCTGAAGAGTTGATCAGACAAATCAATCCGAATGCCAAAATTCTCTGTGACGAACAGCGGCTAAGACCCGAAAAAAGCGAAGTCAACAGATTGCTTGGTTCCAATCAGAAAATAAAATCCCTGACTAACTGGGCACCGAAATACACATTCGAACAAGGACTTGCTGAAACCATCGAATTTTTCAAAAGCAATTTAGATAAGTACAAATCGGAAATCTATAACATCTAGAAGGAGGAGCAAATGAGCCGAAAATTCATCCCTCTTTCTGTGCCTCATCTAAAAGGAAGAGAATTGGAACTCGTGACACATGCAGTCGAAACGGAATGGGTATCTACTGGCGGACCATTTGTGAATGAATTTGAGAATAACACGGCTCAGTATGTAAATTCAAAGAGTGCAGTGTCGGTTCAGAATGGAACGTCAGGGCTACATATCGCTCTGCAGATTTGCGGTGTCACTAATGATGACGAAGTCATAGTGCCTGCACTCACCTTTATTGCCGCGGTGAATCCGGTCCGATATATCGGCGCGACCCCCGTATTTATGGACTGCGATGATTCTCTCTGTATGGATGCGGACAAGCTTTCGGAATTCTGCGTAAACGAATGCAGTTTTGTGAATGGGAAGCTTGTCAATAATAAGACGAAAAAGCATATAAAAGCTCTAATTGTCGTTCATGTATTCGGGAATATGGGCGAAATGGAAAAGTTAATGGAAGTAGCAGACCGATTTAATCTAACGGTGATCGAGGATGCAACGGAAGCAATTGGAACCTACTATACGGAAGGTCAATTTAAGGGTCGTTATGCCGGCACAATTGGAAAGGTAGGCGTGTACTCTTTTAATGGAAACAAGATCATGACTACCGGAGGCGGTGGCATGATCGTTTCGGACGACGAAGAGTTGCTCCGGAAAGCGAAACATTTGACCACTCAGGCGAAGAGCGATGAACTCTACTATACGCATGATGAGATCGGCTATAATTATCGCATGACGAATCTTCAAGCTGCACTAGGGTTAGCTCAGTTAGAGCAACTGGAACGCTTCATCGAGACGAAGAAACAAAATTACTACTTATATCAACAATTGGTCAAAGATATTCCCGGCTTGTCGATCCTGAATTTCAACAGCCGGATTAGAAGCAACTATTGGTTTTATTCCTTATACGTGGGTGACGAATATCCGCTAGATCGAGATCAGGTTATAAAGTTCTTAGCATCCAAACAGGTTCAAGTAAGACCGATATGGGGCTTGATCAACGAACAGAAGCCTTATCTCGGCAGCCAATCCTATCAAATAGAACGAGCTAAAGATTACTGGAGCAAGGTAGTAAACATCCCATGCAGTTCAAACTTGGGTAAGGAAGATGTACTTTATGTCATCGAGTGTTTAAAAAACCATCGGTAACTCCGTAGAGTGCCTTGAGGAGGTAGATTATGTGGATGTAAAAGATTTTCTAATCGACGAAGAGGCTTCCATGCTTGAAGCTATGGCGTTGCTTGATAAAATAGCCAAGAAAGTGCTCTTTGTCGTGAAGGATGGCCAGTTCTCTGCTTCCATTACAGATGGGGACATTCGAAGGTGGATCCTGAAAAAAGGAAACCTAGACTCAAAAGTGAAAGACATCGCAAACTATAACCCAAAGTTTATTTATGAGAAAGACAGGGCGTCCGCGAAGGAAATCATGCGCAAATTATCGATCGAGGCGCTGCCTGTCCTTAATCGCGACAAAGAAATCATCTCCGTAATTTTATGGCATGATGAAATCAAAAAGCAAAATAAGCTACAGGCACCTGTAGTTATTATGGCGGGCGGATTGGGAACGAGACTCTATCCTTATACGAAGGTGCTCCCGAAACCTCTCATCCCCATCGGTGAAATTCCGATTGCCGAACATATCATAAACCGTTTCAATGAACACGGATGCGACAAGTTCTATCTCGTCGTAAACCATAAGAAGAATATGATTAAAGCTTATTTCAACGAAATCGATAAAAATTATGATGTTGCTTATGTAGATGAGGATCAACCATTGGGGACAGGTGGAGGATTAAGTCTGCTCAAAGGAAAGATCGACTCTACTTTCATTCTGACCAACTGCGATATTTTGATCGATGAGGATTACGATAAGATTTATTCGTACCATAAGAACGAGAAAAACCTTGTAACGATGGTGTGTTCCTTGAAGAAGGTTCAGATCCCTTACGGTGTTATTGAAATTAACGAGTCCGGTGAAATCGAAGCGATGAAGGAAAAACCGGAATTCTCGTTCTTTACGAATACGGGTATGTATATCGTCGAACCTCAGGTGATCAAAGAGTTGGAAGAGAATAAGGCAATTGGTTTTCCGGACATTATCGAGAAGTATAAGCATGCCGGAGAAAAAATCGGTGTCTATCCAATAAGTGAATACTCATGGTTGGACATGGGGCAGATGGATGAGTTGGAGAAGATGAGAAGAAGGCTTGAGCGCGATGAATAAGAAGATTCTGCTGGTTGGTGGAGGCGGGCATTGCAAATCGGTTCTGGATGCTCTTCTCCAGACCGGCCATTATTCCGAGATCGGAATTATTGACATGGATGAGAACATCGGCAAGACCGTTTTGTCTGTTCCCGTCATTGGCAACGATAATGATTTACAACGTTTTTTTCAGTACGGATACTCTCATGCATTCGTAACGTTAGGCAGTATTGGAAATCCAGGCAAACGCGTTAAATTATTTCATCATCTAGAGATGATTGGATTCGAGATTCCGATTATTATGGACAATACTGCGCTCATTGGTCAAGATGTAAAGCTCGATAAAGGTGTTTTTATCGGCAAAAATGCGGTAGTAAACGTTGGGTCAATCATTCATAAAGGTGCTATTATTAATACTTCGGCAGTCGTAGAGCATGATTGTGTGATCGATGAATTTGTACATATCGCTCCAGGAACTGTTCTGTGCGGGGAAGTGCATATCGGCACGAACTCGCATATTGGAGCAGGCAGTGTCGTTAAACAACAGGTCAGGGTCGGTGCCAACGTCATGATCGGAATGGGTAGCGTTGTTACAGATGAAATCGCTGACAATGTGACGGCATTTGGGAATCCTTGCAGGGAAGTCCGGAGGTGAAGATGTGAAGCGAAGAAAGATATGTGTGATAACCGGAACCAGAGCAGAATACGGGCTGCTGACGTGGCTAATGAAGGAGATCAACGGGGATCGAGAACTTGATTTGCAAGTGATCGCTACCGGCATGCATCTTTCACCCGAGTTCGGACTGACATATAAGCAGATTGAACAAGATGGGTTTCAGATCGATGCTAGAGTAGAAATGCTTCTGTCCAGCGACAGCCCTGTCGGAATTTCGAAATCAATCGGCCTCGGGACTATTGGTTTTGCGGATGCTTATGAGAGACTACAACCCGATCTCGTCGTTATACTAGGAGATAGGTTTGAAATATTGGCAGCAGCGCAAGCGGCCATGATTGCAAGAATTCCCATTGCTCATTTGCATGGAGGGGAAACGACCGAGGGTGTGATCGACGAAGCGATTCGTCATGCAATAACCAAGATGTCGCACCTTCATTTTGTTGCTGCAGAGCCTTACCGCCAAAGAGTGATTCAACTAGGGGAAGACCCGCAAAGAGTATTTAACTTCGGTGCTCCGGGTATTGATAATATTGTAAAACTAGAGCTTTTAGACCGAGAAGAGTTTGAGAACTCTATAAGTTTTTCGTTGGGCCAAAGGAACTTCCTAGTCACGTATCATCCAGTTACATTGTATAAACAAGGACCTGAACGTGCCTTCGAGGAACTACTTCGATCATTTGACGAGTACCCGGAGGCACATGTTATATTCACAAAGTCAAATGCCGATACTGATGGACGAATTATTAATCAAATGATTGACGAGTATGTAAGGGCGAATAGCGGGCGAGCAGTTGCATTTACCTCATTAGGTCAGTTGAGGTATCTAAGTGCAATACAACATGTAGATGTTGTAATCGGCAATTCTTCAAGTGGGTTAATTGAAGTTCCATTATTTAAAAAAGCTACGATTAATCTAGGAGATCGACAAAGCGGGCGACTGAAGGCAGATTCCGTAATTGATTGCAATGAGAAGAAGGAAGATATCGTTAATGCCATTAGCATAGCATTGTCCCAAGACTTTCAAACTAGTCTTGCCCACATTGAATCACTTTATGGGGCAGGTAATGTAGCTATTCAAATAAAGAATGTGCTCAAAATGGTAAACCTAGACGGTATTACTGTTAAAAAATTTTATGATATGCTCAATATGTCATAAGGGGAATCGTGATGAACCGAATGGGCCACACGTACATCATCGCCGAGGCCGGCGTAAACCATAATGGATCTATTGAAATTGCTAAACAATTGATTGATGCAGCAGTAGAGGCCGGAGCAGATGCTGTGAAGTTTCAAACGTTCAAATCGGAGAAGATCGTTAAGAGGCAAGCGATTAAGGCGCAGTATCAAATGAAGACAACGGATTCAAATGAAACGCAACTCGAAATGTTGAAGAAGCTGGAATTGGATGAAACCATGCATCAGGTTCTTATTGAGTATTGCAATGTGAAAAAGATACAGTTCCTATCCACGCCGTTCGACTTAGAGAGTGTAGATTTATTGGCTAATACATTTGATTTACCAATGTTAAAAGTACCTTCAGGAGAAATTTCTAATGGACCGTTGTTGCTGAAGATGGCGCGCACGATGAAGCCGATCGTCATGTCAACGGGCATGTGCACGATTGCTGATGTGGAGTCGGCGTTAGCCATCCTTGCGTTTGGTTATCAGGATATCGGCGAAGAACCCTCAATGACGGCTTTTCTGAACGCCTACTGCTCGGAAGAGGGTCAGCAACAGTTGAAAGAAAGAGTTACACTATTGCATTGCACATCGGAGTATCCTGCTCCTTTTAACGAAGTTAATCTAAAGATGATGGACACACTGTCCCATGCTTTTCATTTGCCAGTTGGTTACTCCGACCATACGAATGGAATCGCGATTCCCATCGCGGCCGTTGCGCGTGGGGCGAAAGTCATTGAGAAGCATTTCACGCTGGATCGCAACATGCTAGGGCCGGATCATAAGGCTTCATTAGAACCTGATGAACTAAAGCAGATGGTACAATCCATCCGACAAGTTGAAGTGTCAATAGGTAGTCCGAACAAGAAGCCGGCTCCATCGGAATTAAACAATAAAGATGTCGTTCGCAAAAGTCTTGTCGCTGCAAGAGATATTCAAGCGGGAGAGATTTTCACTGAAGAGAATCTGACGTTTAAGAGGCCTGGGTTTGGAGTTTCTCCCATGCAGTATTGGGAATACTTAGGTCAAAAGGCAGTTAAAGATTATTTGGAAGACGACATGATTTAATATATTAGTTCATTCTTGGATCGAGTGGTGTACATGACATGATTGCAGCTGTTATCGGGTTAGGCTCTATGGGAAAAAGAAGGTTACGTTTAATCCAAAAGTACAACGCGTCAATCAGAATCGTCGGTGTTGATACAAGCGAAAATCGTCGTACAGCCTGTGTAGAGGAGTATGGCATCCAAACATATGGACGTTTGGAAGACTTGTTCCATGCCCATCGAGTCGATTGTGCGTTTATTTGTACCTCTCCTTTGTCGCACCACAGTATTATTACTCCATGTCTAGAACAGGGAGTACATGTGTTCAGCGAATTGAACTTGGTTGCGGATGGATATGAACAGAATATTGCATTAGCAAAGAAGAATGATCAGATATTGTTTATGTCTTCTACGTTTTTATATCGTGATGAAATAAGGGAGATTAAGTCCCAAGTTCGAAGAGTGAAGAGTCCGCTTAATTATACTTATCATGTTGGCCAATATTTGCCCGACTGGCACCCGTGGGAAAGTTATAAAGACTACTTTGTTGGAGACAAACGCTCCAACGGTTGCAGAGAACTGTTCGCAATCGAGTTGCCTTGGTTAATCGATGTATTTGGAGAAATCGTCAACGTAAATGTAGTAAAGAACAAAATAAGTACCTTGAACATTGACTACAATGACAACTATTTAGTCGTCATCGAGCATTCATCGGGACATAAAGGAACTCTTGCTCTGGATGTTATTTCTCGAAAAGCAGTAAGAAACTTAGAGGTATTCGGCGAGGAATTATTCCTCTCTTGGAACGGCTCGCCAACCGGTTTAAAGGTTTATGATTTCGAGAACAAAACCGATATGGAAATAGATGTGTACAACGAGATCGATCAATTAGGCAACTATGCAAAGTTCGTCGTGGAAAATGCTTATTTGAACGAAATCGTTTCTTTTTTTGAATCGATACACGAACGGAAAGTCCCGATCTATACTTTCGAGAATGATCTAGAAATTATAAAATTGATCGATAAAATTGAGGGCTGACATGAGTCGAGAATATAAGATCGGGATTGTCGGACTAGGTTCAATCGGAACCAGACACTTGAAGAACGTGGCCTCCGTACTAGGGGAAAAGGGCTGTACTTTTACGATAGACTTGATAAGAAGCAGACAAGCTCAAGAAGTTAATGATGAGATTGCTCATCTCGTTAATCATACTTATTACTCCTATGAGGAAGTGCCGTATGGATACGATGTAATATTCGTGACCAACCCGACGCACTTACATTTTGAAACGATCAAGCAGTACTCACCAAAAACCGATTTTATGTTCATCGAGAAACCTGTATTTGACAAGCTTGATCTCTCCGTAGAAAAGTTGGATTTGCGTAACTCCGAGAAATATTATGTGGCCTGTCCATTGAGATATACCAATGTTATTCAGTATTTAAAGCACAACATAGAAGCTGACAAAGTGTATTCCGTAAGAGTTATATCCTCGAGCTATCTTCCCGATTGGAGACCAAACGTGGATTATCGAAACACCTACAGTGCCAAAAAAGATGAGGGTGGAGGGGTTTCGATCGATTTAATTCATGAATGGGATTATCTGATCTACTTATTCGGTTACCCTGAGAAACTAATCAATATTCGCGATAAATTTTCTAACCTAGAAATCGACAGCGATGATTTATCGATTTATATTGCAAGATATAAGAGCATGGCTGTTGAGGTGCACTTAGACTATTTCGGCCGTAAACCGATAAGGGAAATTCAGCTATTCACAGATCAGGATACTATAGTTGGTGATTTGATTAATAGTGAAATCCGGTTCATGAAGAGCGGACAAAAACTCTCATTCAATGAATCGCGAAATGATTTCCAACATCGAGAAATTGCGTATTTTTTTGAAATGATTGAAGGGAAAGAAATAAATCATAATTCTCTATCGACAGCTTTGAACACGCTTAAGATCGCAAAGGAGGGAGAACTGTAATGAACATCCTGTTTACGATTTGTGGACGAGCCGGTTCTAAAGGAATCAAAAACAAAAACTTGAAAGACTTTTTGGGATATCCATTGCCGTTGTTCACTGTCTCTGCGATCGACTTGTACATGAGGGGAAATCCACACGTACAATGTGATATCGTCTTGAACACCGACAGTAAAGATCTTATTGAATTGTTTCAAGGTTCTTTGAGAATCAAGGTTGACGTGGTTGATAGAGATGCAACACTTGGGTTGGATAATACCCCCAAGGTGGCAGTCATTCGAAACAGCTTTGAGATCATGCAGGTACGTAAGTCGATAAAATATAATATGGTTGTTGACTTAGATATAACCTCTCCGATAAGAAGCGTTGATGATGTTAGTAATCTTATTCAAAAGAAAATAACTTCCTTAGCCGATGTAGTGTTTTCAGTAACCAATGCAAGAAGAAATCCTTATTTCAATATGGTTGTTCGAACAGAGAATGGATATGAACGAGTTATTAAATCCTCATTCAATACAAGACAGGAAGCACCGGAAATATTCGACATGAATGCTTCATTATATGCTTACTCTCCGAGCTTTCTCGGGAGTGGGAAAGGAATATTTGAAGGAAAGTGCGATGTGATCCAGATGATGGATACGGCTGTACTTGATATAGATCATGAAAGCGATTTAGAGATGATGAAAGTTATCGCGGAGCACTTGTTTAATCATTATCCGAAGCTTAGCGAGGTAAGAGACAATATTAAGTTATTAACTAAAACCCCTTATTAATTAAAATACAAAAAAAGAAGAATCAAAATTATGAACCTAAACATTAATAATTTATTGAGAAACAAATTTTTCAAAAATTCAATATTGTATACCATAAGCTCAATGATGACGCCGATCATTGGGCTAGTTATGCTCCCTATTTTTACGAAGCATTTAACGCCGGCTGAATATGGGACGATGACAACAGTCTTGACGATTATGGGTCTAATGCAATTCCTTCTCTTACTCGGACTGCATGGAGCTGTAACGCGTTTTTTTTATGACTTTTTAGATCAACCAGAAAAACAAAAAGAATATATTGGATCTATATTTGTGTTTGTCTTGTTTTTTTCCACTTTGATAGCGATCATGTTATTTATCTTCAATAAACCGATTGGATCATTATTATTCAAAAATATACCGTTAAATCCGTATTACTTTTATCTAATCGGATTATCATGGATAATTGCGTTATCGGCACTACAAACTGCGCTTTTTAGGGTACAAGAAAAAGCGGGATTGCTTGTGTTATTTAATGTCATCAAAGAACTTTTGATTATGGGGTGCTCTTCCTATTTAATAATTAATAAAGGATTCGGGGCAGAGGGCCAATTAATTTCACAACTTATCATTACAACTATTATTGTTGTCATTATTTTTTTCATTCAGTTCAAATTTCTAAAATTCAATATGCAACGAACTTTCGTTAAGCAAAGTTTATTGTTCAGTATACCTTTGTTGCCCCATGTTGCAAGTAGTTGGATCATCAATTCCTCAGACAGAGTAATATTAGAAAAATTCGTGGGGATTACTGAAGTCGGTATATATGCGTTAGCGGCACAAGTGTCGATGGTATTAGGGTTATTTTTCTCAAGCATTAATGATGCGTTAGTTCCAAGATATACGCGGTTACGAATGGAAGGCCATGCTTTAAAGGCGGATAAATTGCTGAAAATATTTTTCTATGTTGTTATTTCCTTTGGCATTACGTCAATACCGGTAGCTATGTACGCAATTAAATTAATATCGTCAGACGATTACTATGATGCAATAGCATTGATCCCATTATTGCTGGTTGGCAAAATATTTACCGGGTTTTACTTTATTCCCGTTGCAAAGCTCTTCTATGAGAAAAAAACAAAATCGATTGCAACAAGCAGTACGATTGCTGCAATTATCCATGTAGCCTTTAATTCAATACTGATTCCGTTACTTGGTTTATACGGTGCGATTATTTCGTCTATTTCTGCAGAAATCATAAGATTTTTATTAATATATAGAGCAAGTATGCAACATAAAGCGACGTCTTCGATCGAGGCGAATAAGCCTTGAAAAGAAGGAGGATTCCGATAAAATAGCGAGGTGTTACCAATGGAGATTCGATATTTCAGACGTTCTGAAACAGAATTATTACAGAATGCAATTCACTCTGTGTGGGCTCCAAATCACGTTCTAGGCCGAAATGAACAATTGTTAAACTATATGTTTTATGAAAATCCAGCAAAGCATCATTGGGTTGATGCAGAATATTATAGTTTCTTGGGAGCATGGGAAGATAATAAAGTGGTCGGTTTGCTAGGTGTTATGCCGTTTGAAGTAAATAATAAAGGGAATACGCAAGTTGGATGTAGTTTGACGAACTGGATAGTCCCCCCAGAGTATAGAAGTACTGGCGCTGGTTATGCTTTGTTTCATACGGTTAAAGAACGTAATCCCGAGATGATTCTGTCCTTAGGTATTAATAGTACCGTCGCCAAGTTATATAAGAAAATGGGGTGGAGTATTCTTCAGGATGTACCAAGATGGGTAGGGATCGTGAACAAACAGAAAACGGTAGATAAGATGTTGAACGGAAACGAACGGTCGCTAAGATTTTGGGATGAGTTGAAGACATATCAGTATAATAGCGAATATCAAATTTTTGATTATATAGATGAACAGTGGGATCAGTTTTACGAACAATCCTTTGCTCCTAAAACGATCGGGTTCTCCAGGAATTTTCAATTTATTAAATGGCGTTATATAAACCATCCCGCGTTCAACTATAATATAATTACCTGTAAAGACGGAAATAATAATATTAGGGGAATGGCTATAATCCGTATCGAATCCGTACTTAACAATTGTGAGAAAATTGGAAGAATAGTGGAGTTTATCGCCGTGGATCAAGACAGTTCTGTTAGTCTTGCGAATGCGGTCGCGGAAAAGGCCAAAGATTGCTTGTTCTTGGATTTTTATTGTTTCTCATCCATTAGTACTTGGGGCTTGGAGGCCATCGGATTTAAAAAAATACTGGCGAGTGAGAATGATCCTGTCGTGGTCCCTACAAGATTTCAGCCCATTGATTTAACAATTACAAACATGATGGCTGCGTTTTCGATACAATCAGATATTAAGAACAAGATTAATCTTGCAGAGGAATCCTGCTTCTACATCACTAAAGGAGATTCGGACCAGGATCGACCTAATTAGCTTTTAGGAGGAACTATGAAAGATATAGCCGTTATGTATCATTATGTAAAGACTAATGATTGGAAAGGCATTGTTTCATTAGAACCTGAAATATTTGAGCAACAAATTGATATATTGAATAAGTCTTACGAGATTGTGAGTCCTGACGATTTACGTAAGCCGAGGGGATTGAAACCAAGATGCGTATTAACTTTTGATGACGGAACCAAAGATCAATATACGATTGCTTTTCAAATTATGAAAAACAAGGGCGTTCCCGGTTATTTTACAGTCATGTCTAGTCCATTACTTGATGAAGTGGTGCCTATTTTTCATCTGGTCCACATCGTTCTTTCGTTCCATTCGGATGAAGAAATATGGGGGGATTTAAGGGGCAGATATGATGTCGATGAGGTGCCGCAATTATCCGGAATTTATAGCTATGAGAAAGATATTTATAGAAGATATAACAAGTATGCATTTAATTTCTTTTTAACTAAGGATCAAGCTAGGGATTATTTGCAGGAGAAGGCAATTAAGGTGTTTGGTACGAGTAAGAATTTGATTGATCAATATTACGTGAGTAAAAATGAATTTATGGAGATGAAGAGTCAGGGTATGACGATAGGTGTCCACTGTGCACACCATACTCCATATTGCGGTGACGCCAACATCTTCTATAAAGATGAAATTGAGCCGTGTGGTCTGTTTCTAAAGAATGAACTTAACATTACTCCGGAATGGTACACACCTGCATTTGGAGGAGGAGAACAATATAAAGCAATGTTCCGTGATTTGGAGCCAATTCTAAGAGAGCATGGCTACAAAGCGGGATTTGCAACGACTCCTGGGAAAAATAACGGCTTGTCTAATTTCTGGTTGAATCGATATGATTGTATCCATGTACCCCCATTTAAATCGATAGAAAACTAATGAAGTATTCTAGAAAGGGGAGAGACAATGGTTACCATTAAAAGCATTGAGTACTATCTTCCTGAACATGTGGAAGTAAATGATCGCAATGATAAGCTAACCACCAAAATTGGTATATTTGAAAAGCGCATTGCTAAAGCTGATGAATATGCATCGGATTTGGCAATAGCAGCAGCCAATCAATTGTTTGAGAAGAACGACATTAAGCGGGAAGATATTGATTTCTTGCTTTATTGTACACAATCACCGGATTATTATTTGCCGACTACAGCTTGTGTGTTACAAAACAGGCTGTCGCTTCCAACATCAATTGGAGCACTCGATATCAATTTAGGATGTTCTGGCTATGTCTACGGGCTATCCTTAGCAAAGGGGTTAATCGAAAGCGGACAAGCTAACAATGTTCTATTTATTACAGCAGATACGTATAGCAAATTCATACATCCTAAGGACAGAAGCGTGAAACCGCTTTTCGGGGACGGAGCGACAGCCACCTTATTAACGGCTGCACCAGGTCCGTTTGGTTTGAAATCTTTTGTGTTCGGGACAGACGGAAGTGGAAGCAATAATCTGATCGTGCCTGCAGGCGGGCTCAGAAATCCGTTGTCAGAAGCAAATTTAAAGGAAGAAACGGACGCATTCGGTAACATTAGATCGAACAGTAACCTGTATATGAACGGACCTGAAATATTTAATTTTACTTTGAATGAGGTTCCGGCATCCATCAATAAACTACTCGAAAAAGAAGGTTGTAATCTCGAGGATTTTGATTTCTTTATTTTTCATCAAGCTAATCAATACATGTTGGAGTATCTTAGGAAAAAGTTGAAGATAGATTCAAATAAATTCTCGATACAATTTGGTGATTGCGGAAATACAGTATCTTCAACCATTCCCATTGCTTTAAAGAGGGAACTAGAGAACGGAAAGATTAAAAAAGGCGATAAAGTTATGCTTGTAGGATTTGGTGTAGGGTATTCATGGGCTGCTGCTTCATTGACCTGGAATGAATAATAAATATTCGGGAGGAATTTGATATGATGACAGTTGAGAAATTTAAAGAAGTATTTGAGTCAGACATTGTTATGATAGACCCAGGTTTTGTAGATACTGATACTGTTCTTCAGGAGTTATCGGATTGGGATTCCTTGGCGTATATTTCACTGAATGCTTGTTTAGACGAGAACTACGGATTTACATTAACCGCCAACGAACTCGCTGAATTATCTGTATTTGGAGACATCGTGAAACATATTAATAAGCATCTATAATAAGTGTTTCTTGAAAATAGGAGTGGATACAATACTTGAATCCATATAGCCTGGAAGATAAAGCGATTGTGGTTTTTGGTGCGTCGTCGGGAATTGGTAAAGCCACTGCCAAATTTCTTAGTACATTGGGTGCTAGAGTAATTCTAGCTGGTCGTAATGAAGGAAGATTACAACAAACGCTTAATGAGATGGACAACACTAAACATCACCTTATTAAGACGCTTGATCTACAGAATGAGAATCAGGTAAAAACCTGGTTAAAAGAATTGGTTGCAGACTTTGGGGCAAAACTGGACGGGATGGTTTATTCTGCGGGAGTTCATCATTTCACACCTTTAAGAAGTATTAATCAAGAATATCTAGATGAAATGTGGAATGTGAACGTAAAAAGTTTGATATCCCTCTTAGGCAGTTTCTCGAACAGAAACATCTCTAATGATGGAAGTTCAGTCGTATTGCTTTCTTCCATCTCATCGATCGTAGGGGAAAAAGCAGTTATGGGATATTCAGCTGCTAAAGGAGCAATCAATTCGATAGTAAAGTCGGCGGCAGTAGAACTATCTCAACGTAAAATAAGAGTAAATAGCATACTTCCGGGTATGGTTGAAACTGAGATGAGTAAACATATCCAACTTAGCTTAAGTGAAGAGCAATTTACTCAAGTTAAAGATAAGCACCTACTAGGAATGGGTAATCCTGATGATATTGCCTTCAGTATCGGGTATCTGCTTGCCCCTGCATCTAGGTGGGTTACTGGAACAAATGTTGTAATTGATGGAGGCTACTCTCTTTAGTAGAAAACGGCTATAATCACGCGTTTGTTGACAATAGGGTTATTGCAACATTCAGAACGCAACTTTCACTCCTTAAACTACGTACAAGAGATAGAATCTTGTCGAAACGGGAGAGATGAAGTTGCATAATAAGAAAAAGTGGGTTAAATGGGGAACGGCTGCTGTTGCTGCGCTGATGATAGGTACGGCTGTTATATTGTCTTCGGTGCAAGCTGACACGCAAGCATCCACTCCGGGTTCTACCAACGATCCGCTCGTAACCAAAGGTTATGTCGATAGCGCGATCGCAAATCTTGTCCAGCAAGAGATCGCAAAGCTCGGTCCGAGTGCTGGCGGCGGGGATGAGGGATCGGCTAAGTTGGAAGTCGTTACGGTACCGTTTGGATCTAAACTAATTGTCTCAGACGGTGGAGAAATGATCGTTCGATCGGGCAAAGCGATTGTCGTCAGTTCCGACGCGAACGGTTTATCCGACTTGACGGACGGACTGGACATTAAACCCGGCAAGCCAGTAGGCAACAATCATTTGATACTGAACCCAAGAGGACAGCGCGGTGTTGAAGCCGACCCGAAGCAAACGAAGGGTCTGATCGTACTTGTCCGTGGTGCGTTTACGCTGCAATAGGATATCTGGCAATCATTCCATATCAAAACATTGTAACTGTCGAAGCTAATAGCTTCGGCAGTTATTATTTTATCTAATCGCAATAAGCCGTCCTCGGGAATATATATGTACGATGCGTAAGTTCTATGTAGAGGGTGAATCGCATGAGATTGCTCATTACTGGCGGAGCGGGGTTTATCGGAAGCAATTTCTTGCATTACATGCAGCGGGGACATCCATCGTACAGTTTGATCAACGTGGATTTATTAACTTATGCAGGTAATCTAGATAGTTTATCTAGATTGGACAATCAGCCTCAATATCGGTTCATCAAGGCGGATATCGCAGATCGAGCAGCGCTTGAGCCGCTATTTGAAAATGGCATCGACGCAGTGCTCAACTTCGCAGCGGAGTCACATGTAGATCGCAGCATCGCAAATCCCGGCATATTCGTTCATAGCAACGTGCTCGGAACGCAGACTTTGTTAGACCTGGCACTAAAGTACAAGGTCCAGAAGTTCGTTCAAATATCTACGGACGAAGTATACGGAACGCTGGGCGACCAAGGATTGTTCACGGAAGAGACCCCGCTTGCGCCTAACAGCCCTTATTCGGCCAGCAAAGCGGGAGCCGACTTGCTCGTCCGCGCCTATCACGAGACGTTCGGGCTTCCGGTCAACATCACGCGATGTTCCAACAACTACGGTCCGTATCAATTTCCGGAGAAGCTGATCCCGCTCATGATACGCAATGCGCTCGCCGATCGGTCTCTGCCCGTATACGGCGACGGAATGAACGTAAGGGATTGGCTGTACGTGGAGGATCATTGCAGCGCGATCGATCTCGTGCTTCATCAAGGGCGCGATGGAGAAATCTATAATATAGGCGGGAACAATGAACGCACGAATCTTCACGTCGTGAGGACGATCCTGGGGCACTTAGGCAAACCCGAATCTCTAATCCGATACGTAGATGACCGTCTTGGTCATGATCGCCGATATGCGATCGATGCATCGAAAATCAAAAACGAATTAGGTTGGTCTCCCAAACATCGATATGAGTCCGGCATCAAGGCGACGATCGATTGGTACTTGGCGAACGGACCGTGGATGGAGCGTATTATCTCGGGAGCTTACCGCCGATGAGCGATGGACCGATACGCCCGCTAACCATTGTCGTCACCGGAGGCGACGGTCAGCTTGGACAAGAGCTTGTTCGATTATGTTCGAAGCGTTGCGAAGTCGTCGGTCTGAACCGATCGCAATTGGATGTTACGGATAAGTATCAATGCCTGCTCGGGATCAAGCGGTTGCAGCCCGATGCCATCGTACACGCGGCTGCTTACACCGCCGTAGATCGAGCCGAGACCGACAAAGACGGCGCCTGGCGCGTTAACGTCGAAGGGACGCGGAACGTCGCCGGAGCGGCAGAGGCGGTCGGAGCTAGTTTTTGCTATATAAGTACGGATTATGTTTTCGACGGCGAAGGCACGATACCTTACGGGGAGCTGGATGTTCCGAATCCAAGGAGCGTATACGGAAAGACTAAGCTCGAGGGGGAGAGGCTGGCATCCGCTTTATGCGAGAAGACGTTCATCGTGCGGACATCCTGGGTGTACGGAAAATACGGCAACAACTTCGTTCGCACGATGCTGCGGTTAGCGCGACAGAATACCAAGCTGAAGGTCGTGAACGATCAGAAGGGAAGTCCAACCTATACGCACGACCTGGCTAAATTCATTATCGAGTTAGTGCAAACTAAGAAATACGGCGTGTATCACGCGACGAACAGCGGACATTGTACGTGGTACGAATTCGCGAAAGCAGTCTTCGAGGAAGCGGGCATGGAACATATTCCTATCGCGCCGTGCACAACGGAAGAATATCCTCGGCCTGCGCCAAGGCCGAAGTATTCGGTGCTAGGCAACGATAACCTCATCCATGCCGGATTCCAACCGCTTCGACATTGGCGCGCCGCCTTGCGCGATTATATGAGCCGCGATTGCGGTGGCGATTAGAACATTTTCCCCGTACACCCATAATCTCATACGCCTTGACCGCATGTAGACAGCGCATACTAACGCCATCACCTATCAAGGAGGCAATTGAATTATGGCTAACCGCAGACAGAAGATCGTTCCGGAGTGCGCGAGCGCAATCAATCAGATGAAGTACGAGATCGCTGCAGAATTCGGAGTGCCTCTGAGTCAAGGATCGACGGACATGGATACGGAGTTCGCAGGAGAATTAGGCAGCGTCGGCGGCGCGAACTTCGGGCAACAATACTTTGGGAACTTAACGTCGCGGGAAACGGGATCGATCGGCGGCGAAATCACGAAAAGGCTCGTACAACAAGCGCAACAAACGATCATCTGAGGCGAACGAGGATCAAGGGCTTTACATTGACACCCCTCGACAATTACGGTATCATTATTATTCGAAGGTTTGTCTTACAGCCTTTTCCAATCGGAAAAGGTTCATTTTTTGTATATGGGGGTTGAAGAAATTGTCGATTAAAGGACGGCATCTCTTCACATCCGAATCGGTCACGGAAGGCCATCCGGATAAAATTTGCGATCAGATTTCCGACGCGGTTCTCGACGCGTTCTTGGAAGCGGACCCGAACGCTCGCGTAGCGTGCGAAGTATCCGTAGCTACAGGACTTGTGCTTGTTATCGGAGAAATTACGAGCAAGGCCGATTACGTCGATATTTCCGCGATCGCGCGCCGCACGATTAAGGAAATCGGCTACACGCGCGCTAAGTATGGCTTCGACTCCAGCACTTGCGCCGTATTGACTTCCCTCAACGAACAATCCGCCGATATCGCGCAAGGCGTTAACGCCGCTCTCGAGAGCCGCGACGGCAAAGATATGAAGCAAGAGAACGAAGACATCGGCGCAGGCGACCAAGGCTTGATGTTCGGCTTCGCGACGAATGAGACGCCGGAATACATGCCGTTGCCGATCGCGCTCGCGCACCGCCTGTCCCGCCGTCTGTCCGAAGTTCGCAAGAACGACACGCTGGGCTACCTGCGCCCGGACGGCAAGACGCAAGTAACGATCGAATACGTGGACGGCAAGCCGGTTCGCGTAGATACGATCGTCATCTCCACGCAGCACTCGGAGGATGTAACGCTTGAACAAATTCAACGCGACATCCGCGAGCATGTTATCGCTCCTGTCGTGCCGCAAGAATGGCTTGACGGCGAGACGAAGTTCTTCATCAACCCAACGGGCCGTTTCGTTATCGGCGGACCGCAAGGCGACGCAGGTCTTACGGGACGTAAGATCATCGTGGACACCTACGGCGGTTACGCACGCCACGGCGGCGGCGCGTTCTCCGGCAAAGACCCGACGAAAGTGGACCGTTCCGCTGCTTATGCGGCGCGTTACGTCGCCAAGAACATCGTCGCGGCGGGTCTCGCCGACAAATGCGAAATCCAGCTTGCCTACGCGATCGGCGTTGCAAGACCGGTTTCGGTTAACGTCGATACTTACGGCACCGGCAGAGTCAGCGAAGAGAAGCTTGTCGAGCTCATCACGAACAACTTCGACCTTCGTCCGGCCGGCATCATCAAGATGCTCGACCTTCGCCGTCCGATCTACCGTCAGACTGCGGCATACGGCCACTTCGGCCGCACCGATCTCGACCTTCCATGGGAGCGTCTGGACCGCGTAGAAGCGTTGAAGAAGGGCGCTTTGGAATAAACCAAATAGCCATATGTAGATAAGGCTTCCGCGACAGCGGGAGCCTTTTTTATTTTTCTTAACGCGAAGAAATAGGTCGTTACGCCCTAAAATTCTCCAGCCTCCAAGCCGACATAAAAAGTACTAGTGTGACTTTTTTCGGGAGGTAATCCTACAATGCATCTACGTAGATATCTATTACTCGGGCTTATTCTGACGTTATTTAGCCAATTCTGGGTCGCAAGCGACTCGTTCGTGACTGCAGCTACAACGGATACAACAGAGCCGTCGGTCGTGTCTTTGTCGCCGGCACATGGTAGTTCAATCTCGGCGAATAACAGTACAATAACGATTAAATTCAGCGAGCCTGTACAGGTAGTCGGAGGCACCATATCTATTCAACGCATAACGGCTCCTTCCGGTCATTTCTGCACAATCCCGGTAACTTCCACAGCGGTCGTCGGCAGCGGCACGGATACGCTTACGATTACGCCGGCGTCATCGTTTCTTGGCTGCGGCAATTTTTCGCAAGGGAATCTGTACTCCGTCACGATAGGTGAACAGGTGATATCGGATTTGTCAGGGAATTATTTTCGCGGTATTACTAACGGTTCCTGGCTCTTCAATATTATAGCGGATGCGGGTAACCCGGAGTTGATTAGCACGACACCTTCGAACGGCAATAAGGCGGTAAAGACAAGTACCAAATTCACGATGCAATTCAACGAAGATGTCATTATCAATTCGGGCGCAGTCGCAGAGCTTAAATCAGCTTCGGGCGGGGTTTTAACATTCCCGATAGTACGGGAAATCACGGACCCGCGGAAAGTTTCGTTCGATGTAACAGGTTTACAACCCGCGACTTCTTACGTCGTCAATATCCCGAATAATGCGATTACGGACTATTATCTTAACCCGTATCCGGGAATACTGAATGATTACCGATGGACATTCATGACCATGGGGTCAGATCTAGCTCCTCCAACTGTTGCTGGTGTTAAATTAGAAGGAAGCACGGTGGTACTCACATACAATGAGGAATTGGATAGTGGCCATGTACCTTTCCCCGGCAATTATTATGTGACGGTAAGCGACATACCGATGCAAGTCGACGCTGTCGCTGTTAGTAGCAATACCGTTCGACTAACGCTTCATTCTGGTGTTGCCGCAGGACAGATCGTTAAAGTATCCTATACAGTTGACGGCAATATGGCCAATAAATTACAGGATTTATCAGGAAACTTGGCGACTTCATTCAATGGTCAAGCCGTTACAGGCTTGTCGGTTACAACACAGACGCAGCCGTCTAGCGGAAGCGTTTCAGATAAAACAGTAAATATAAATTTTAATGGCTCGTTGCAGACAGTTTCGCCTGCGACATCCCAATTCACGGTTAAAATAAACGGGGTCAATCAGGGCGTCGCAGCAGCAAGTATTAACAGCTCGATGCTTACGTTAACGCTAGTCAAACCAGTGGCTAGCGGGGAATCGGTATCTGTTACTTATATACCAAGTTTATCGCCTCTTCGCGATTTTAGCGGAAACGTCGTGAACGCGTTCGCAGACTTCTACGTACAAAATGCAAATGACACGAGACCGCCTGCCTTAACGAGTGCGACCGTATCCGGAGCGCTGGTGAGACTGATTTACAATGAAGGTCTACTGCCAACACAGGTGCCTTCCAAGAACAATTTCACTGTAGTAAGCAACGCTAAAATGATGTCGATCTCGAGCATCTCGATCGCGAATAATAGCGTCTTACTTACTTTAGGTCAAGCGATCGAACCGGGAGCGGTTGTCTATCTGAACTATGTTCCGGGCAGCTTTGGAATTGCTGATCTATCAGGCAATCCGGCGGCAGCGATTAACGGTCAGTCTGTGACAGCCAATTCTACCTCCGCAGATGTAGACATGGCGGTACTTACGAACAATGTCATTACTCTGTTTTATAATAGAATGCTTGATTCGACGACAATCCCGTTAACGTCTCAGTTTGCAATCCGGGCGGGCAGTGCATATAGCGGTGTGTCAACCGTCAGTGTACAAGGTTCCCAGGTTAATATTACGCTGGCAACGTCAGTGCTGAGCGGCGTACCCGTGACGCTGAGCTATAGCAAAACCGGTACTTCGCTTAGGGATACATCGGGCTTCATCTTCGATTCCTTCTCTGATTTGAACGTTAATAATACAAACTCGGGAAGTTCGACCGGTAGCGGAACGACAACGGGAGGCGGAACCGCTACCTCATCGGGCTTGCCGGAATATCTTGTGTTAGACAGTATAGGTGGAGTAAGTCTTAACGTCGCCAAATCGACAACTATGGAGTATGCCGCGCTGCCTTCCGGTCGTTCCGGATATCGATACGCCATCGACGGTGCCAAACTGTTAGCCGCGTATGACGTCATTAGGACAGGGTCTAGCTATGGCGTGTCGAGTCCAAACCTGACTTTGAAATTACCCGCGGACCAGAATGCCCAAGTCAGCGTACCATTTAGCTCCATGATGGACGCGGCGACTAGATCATCGAACGCTACGCTTCGCATCGAATTGGGAGATCTTCAATATACGTTACCGCTATCCGCGATTAATTACAGCAAAGAATTGAATCTGGCGAACGCGGATATCTCTATTGCTAAGTTGTTGCTCACGATAGAGAAGACATATGACGCGAGCTTGACTTCCGCGATCAATTTATCATCTGCGAATCTGCTCATTTCGCCAACCGAGTTTTCTGCTGGGCAGCTTATTGGAAGCCAAGTGAAGCCTATCGAAAGTTACGAAAGGTACGTCACTCGGACGTTCACCCTCCAGTCGTCTGTGGGGAATACCGACAATGTTACGGTCGTACGTTACGACAAAGACGCCGGCGAGTTGGTCTATGTCCCGACTCGATTCACGCAGTTAAGCCAAGGGACTAATATTGATTTCTTAAGCAAGAATAACGGCGTCTACGCCGTCGTTCGTAATAATACTGCCTACAGCGATATGGAGAAGCATTGGGCGAAAAGTACGGTTTCTAAGCTGGCCTCCAAGTTCATCGTCGATGGTCCGACTCCTAAAACCTTCGCCCCGGACAAAAGCATCACACGGGCTGAATTCGCCGAGTATCTCGCTCGCGGACTCGGTTTGAATGGGGATAGAGCCTCGGCTGCACGCTATCCGGACGTCGTTCAGAGGGATGCATCCGCGGCGTATATCGGAGCAGTTAGTAAAGCGGGGATCGTAGCGGGCGGAACGGATGGCAACTTCCGTCCGAATGCTCTGATTACCCGCCAAGAGATGGCGTCGATGCTCGTTCGCGCCATGAACCATGCTGGCATCTCCGTGGTCGCGTCACCGACAGCGCTGGATAATTTCAAGGATGCATCTAAAGTAGGCAGTTGGGCGAAGCAAGGAGTGTCCATCTGCGTGACCGCGGGCTTCATCCAGGGCGTATCGGCGACCGAGCTTAAGCCGCTGAACAACGCGACGCGCGCCGAAGCTTCCGTCATGCTGATGAAATTCCTCGAGTACGCGGAATTGCTATGAATCACGAACGGCTCATTAAGATCGGTTTGAATAAAGCCGGAACGGCATTGAAGTACCCGTTCGATCCTGATCTGCCGGTGCTGTACGTCGGGAGCAAGATGTTCGCCTTGTTTGGAAGGACGGGAGCCGACGAGAGCGTGAACCTGAAGGCGGATCCGGAGGAAGCGTGGATGCTGCGGCAGCAATATCCGGGCGCCGTGCTTCCCGGGTACCATATGAACAAGAAGCATTGGAACACCGTGGTGCTGAACGGGACTGTACCCGAAGACGAGCTCCTGGCCATGCTGGAGCAATCGTATCGCTTAGTCCGGTCGAAGCTCGCGAGAGCGGAACGAGCGCTGTTGGAATTGTAGAAATATGCCTAAGTCATAAGCCTTCTCGCCTATCGCGAGAAGGCTTATTTTATAGGGTGCCCGGGATTAATAGTTTTATTTTTTCGCAGGTAACGATGTGATTGTATTCTCTTATCGCAAGTAACTTTTCGCCCGAAATAGAGTCTATTACTTTATACAGAAAGAGGAGGCGGCAAAGCTTACTCTCTAAAAATACAATAGATTCACGGGAGTGGAATATGAAGGCAAATAGAATCGAATCCAAACTATCGAAACGCACGAACAGACTCGTCCTTCCGATCATCGCGGGAATGCTCGTCTTGTCCACGCCGGCAACATTGAGCTTGTTCCCGCCCGTCGTTCAGGCCGCCTCGGCAGCGGACAAAGCCGTCGTCACGTATAAGCTCGTCAAGCAATCGGAGTCGTACGTGACTTCCGGCGTGAAGCAAATCACGTATTCATGGGTATCGTCCGACAAGAAGCAAGCGACGGAAGTGATGCACGTACTCGAGGCCGATCTGACCAATCCCTACGTTAGGTTGGATACGATGGGCGGTAAAGCCGGCAGCGTAACGGCTAGGCAGTCCGTCGGCGCGATGGCGAGGGAGACGGGCGCGATCGCGGGGATCAACGGCGACGTATTCCAAACGGCGTCTACCAGCGAAGGCGCCCCGATGGGCGCGCAGATTACGTCCGGCAAGCTTCTCGTCAGTACGTCTCAGCTCCAAGGAATGTACGCTTTCGCGGTTACGAAGGACAGAAAGGCATTGATCGACGCCTTTAAGTTCACCGGCGACGTTACTTCCGCTGATGGAACGTCATTCGCTTTGGCAGGCATGAACAAGTCCGCTTACCGTACGGAGCCGGACAAAGGCTACAGCCACAACAACGCGCTGTACATCTACACAAGCGCGTGGACGGGCGCCGAACGGCCGATGTCGAGCAGCATCACTCCGGTCGAGGCGCTAGTCGTGGACGGCATCGTTACGCAAGTGTCGGCAGACAAAGCGCTGGACGCGAAGACGATCCCCGCGAACGGCTACATCCTGCGCGGCCACAAAGGATACGACTCCGGCAAATTCATCGTGAACCGATTGAAGGTCGGGGAGCCGGTCGTTTCCCGCTATCAGCTTGAATCGCTTACGGACAAGAAAGTGTATACGGAATCGGACTTCGAGATGATGATCGGTGGCCACACGCTGCTGATGGATAACGGCCAACCGGCGAAGTTCTCCCGCGACGTTAACGGCGTCAGCGGCTACGCGGATCGCGCGCGGACGGCGGTCGGTTACTCCAAGGACGGCAACAAGGCCTACCTCATCACGGTCGAGGAGAACGGCGGCCGGGAAGGCGTCTCGCTCAAAGAGCTTCAGCTCATGATGAAAGAGCTCGGCATTTGGAAAGCCGTCAACATGGACGGCGGCGGTTCGACGACGATGGTCGCCCGCCCGCTCGGCGAATTCCAAGTTTCGCTCGCTCACCCGACCTTCTACGGTACGACGCAGCGCCTCGTCACGAACGGGATCGGAGTTTTTACTTCCGCTCCTCAAGGAGAGCTGAAGGGAATCGTCGCAAGCGGTCCGAAGACGCTGTTCATCGGACAACAAGCCACTTACTCGCTGAAAGCTTACGATACGTTCTACAACCCGATCGACCCGAATGGGCTTCAACCCGCATGGAGCTTAAGCGACGCGCTTGGTCAGTTCCAAGACGGCGTGCTGCAAGTCGCCTCCGCGGGAACGACGACGTTGCAAGTGCAAGCTGGCAACGCTAACGCCACATTGCCATTGGAGGTTGTCGGCGAGGCCCAAATCGCGCGCCTAATCGTGGAGCCGGGTTCGACCGTCTTGAAGCCAGGCGGCGTCATCTCGCTGCCGGTTAAGGCGCAGCTAACGGACGGACGCGTGCTGGCTGTTCCGGCCGCATCGATCGATTGGGAGTTCCGCGGACTTACGGGAACGATGAATAATGGCAAGCTTACCGTGGATAAGGTGGATAAGAACATCATCGCCGGTTACGCGATCGCGAGATACGACGGCTTCGGGGCGATGGCTGTGCTGACTCCGGGTACGGAGAAGACGCTCGAGGACTTCGAGAAAGTGAAATACAACGTGGGCTTTACCGGCGCCCCGGCCGAGACGACGGGTTCGGCTTCGATCGTGACGGGCGTTCCGGGCAGAGAGTCATCCAAAGTGCTGGACCTGACTTACGACTTCTCGGTAGGATCGGGCAAACGCTACGCATACGCCAACTTGAACGACGGTAAAGGTATCGCGATCGAAGGAACGCCGACTGCGCTAACGCTCGACGTGTTGGGCGACCAAAGCATGAGCTGGCTGCGCGCGGAAGCGATCGATGCGAGCGGCAATACGGTATACCTGACCATCGCCGATAAGATCGATTGGTCCGGTTGGAAGAACATTCGCATAGACTTGACGGCTGCGGGATTGAAAGGCCCGTCCAAGTTGACGAAGCTATATGTCGTGAACATGGAGGAAGACCAGGACGAGAGGCTGCTTCAAGGCGAGCTGGCGTTCGACAACCTGATGGTGCAATATCCGCCTGATCCGATCAAAGTGTACCATCCGACGATCGTGATGAAGGTCGGCAAGACGAAGGCGACCGTCGACGGCCAGACCGTCACGCTGCCGGGAGCGCCTTTCACGCAGAAGGGTACGTATACGAACTACTTGCCGTTGCGGTTCGTGGCGGATCGTCTTGGAGCCCACGTGAAGTGGGATGGCACGGCGAAAAGAGTAACCGTCGTACGCGGGGATACGATGCTGGAATTGTGGCTAGGCAAGAACGAGATGACGGTTAACGGCATACGCACTCCGATCAACGTGCCGCCGATCCTGGTGAAGAACAGCGTCTACGTACCCGTACGCGTCATATCGGAACAGTTGGGGCAGAAGGTAGATTGGGAAGCCAAAACGAAAACGATTACGATTCATTAATTTTCTATGTTTTTTCACTATAACGCTCTCTCAACGCAATGACGATATATGTTATGATAAAGAGTGTATATTTATTCGGATAAGCGGCATCAAGCGGGGGCACGGTTGCGCGTCTTTCATGCAAGGGAGAAGGTAAGATGAATTTCAGTACTGACCAGATCGACCGCGTCATACACAACGCGATCAGCGTCATGGAAGACAGCAAGATGCAAGTCTTCGAGATTTGCGAAGCCGCCCGCCGCGAGCTGCATTCGCTTAACCAAGAGCTGGACCTTGTCATGGCCGAGACGACCAGCACGATCGACAAGGTCGACGCGCTGGAGCGCGACTACCGCAAGGCAAGAATGCGGCTGACGGAAGTAAGCCGCGACTTCGTACGCTTCTCGGAGCAGGATATCAAGTCGGCTTACGAGAGAGCGACGGCTCTGCAATTGGATCTAATGGTATACCGGGAGAAGGAACATTATCTCAAAACCCGCCGCGACGACCTGCAGAAACGCGCCAGGAACGTAGAGCTGTCGATCGAACGCGCGGACACGATCAACCTGCAGATGACGGTCGTGCTCGATTATTTGTCCGGCGATTTGAATCAAGTGACGCGAATTCTCGAATCCGCGAAAAACCGGCAGATGATCGGGCTTAAGATCATTCTGGCGCAAGAGGACGAACGCAAGCGCATCGCCAGGGAAATTCACGACGGGCCGGCTCAATCGCTGGCGAACCTGGTGCTCAGGACGGAGATTGCCGAGCGGCTCTTGGATACGGGCGACTTGCAAGTCATACGCAACGAACTGATCGACCTGAAGTCGCAAATCCGCTACGGCCTCGAAGAGATCCGGAAAATCATTTTCAACCTCAGACCGATGGCTTTGGACGATCTCGGACTCGTGCCGACTCTTCGTAAGTTCGTGCAAGACTTCGAAGAGAGAACGCATATCCGGTCGGTGTTCGAGACGGTAGGCAAGGAGAAACGGCTTCCATCGGCCATGGAGGCGGCGTTGTTTCGGCTCGTGCAAGAGGCGTTCAACAATGCGCTTAAGCATGCGCAGGCTACGTATATGTCGCTCGAACTCGAGTTCAGGGAAGATACGGTCGAACTTGTCGTGGGAGACAACGGAGTCGGCTTTAACCTCGATTCCGTAGTCGCCAAGGCTAGATACGATTCTCGTTTCGGGATCATCGGCATGAAAGAGCGAGTCGAGTTGATGCAGGGGAAAATCGATATTAAGTCAGCAAAAGGTCAAGGCACGAAGTTGAATATTGAAGTTCCGATCAAAGCAGATCCTGGAAAGGAGTTAATCGTTAGTGGAGACTAAAACAGCGGCCCGCGTAATTAAGGTGTTACTTGCCGACGACCATCAGCTTTTCCGCGAGGGGCTTAAACGCATACTCAACATGGAGAGCGATCTGGAGGTTATCGGCGAGTGCGGAGACGGCATTCAGGTGCTCGAGTTCTGCAACCGGCACAAACCGGACGTCGTCCTGCTCGATATCAATATGCCGATCGAGAATGGCGTCGTAGCTACGGAAAGGCTTCGCGATATTTTTCCGGACATTAAAGTCATTATTCTCTCGATTCACGACGACGAGAGCTACGTGTTCGAGACGCTTCGCAAAGGCGCTACCGGTTACTTGCTGAAGGACATGGAAGCCGAGTCGCTCATCAACGCGATCCGTACGGTAGCTGAAGGGCATGCCTACATCCATCCGAAAGTGACGGGCAAGCTGATCAACCAGCTTCGCCGCATGACGTATCTCGACGAGATCGGCGCGACTTCCGGCGCCGCGGCGAGCCGCGAGACGGTCACGAAATTCGTTCCGCGCGGCAACAACCCGCTGACGAGACGCGAAGCCGAAGTGCTTCGTCTGATGGCCGAGGGCAAGAGCAACAAGACGATCGGCGAGAACCTGTTCATCAGCGAGAAGACGGTCAAGAACCACGTCAGCAGCATTCTGCAGAAGATGGAAGTAGACGATCGCACGCAAGCGGTTATCAACTCGATCAAGTATGGTTGGGTTACGCTGTAATCGAATCTACATAAGCGCGTCGTGAACGGATGTTCTCCAAGGGAGAGGCATCCGTTTTTTTGTCGTTTGGGCGTCTAGATGGATGTTGAGGGGGCGAGAACAGCAAATCGATAGTTATTGTTCGGGAATCTGATTGGAGGCGGGAATTAGCGGCAAAACGATAGTTATTGTTCGGAAATTTGGTTCGGGGCGGGGAATAACGGCGAATCGATAGTTATTTTCCTTGAAATCTCGAAAATTCACTCCTGGTGGGAGAAATAAATGCAAATCGATGTTATTCGGCGAAGGGGACGCTTGGGGAGATGAAATAGCTGCGAAAGGTTGTTATTTTTCAGTGGGGAGAAGGCTGCGATGCAGGAAAATGTAGTTGTCAAATGATGTCAGTTGGTGTTATATTGATCGCATAAGATCAGGAAATCGCATAAACAGCCGGAAGCACCGCGCAAACAGGGGGTTGATCCCTCGTTTCGTGGTGCTTTTGTTTTGCCGCGCGTCGGAAGGTTCGAAGAGATGAAATGAGTAAGGGGAGATTAATGATGAAAAAAGGCAATATTCTATTGGCGATGCTAGTGTGCGTTGCGATGCTACTTCCGTTCGATGTTCTGGCGGAGAGTGACCATAGTGTTAGTAAGTTCAAAGACGTATCCGATCGGCACTGGGCGAAAGTTACGATCGAGCAGGCGATCGCAAAGGGGTACGTTAGCGGTTATCAAGACGGTACGTTTAGACCGGATAACAACATAACCCGTGCGGAAGTCGCATCTATCATGGATCGTGTCACTAAGCTGATGAATGGCGCGAACCCGATTGTACTGCCGGATATGGACAAGCATTGGGCCAAAGAGAGCGTTAGAAGATTGATCTCGATGGGCGTGATCTCGGCGTCGGATTATAGCAAAGGATTTGGACCGGACAAGCCTATTACGCGATATGAGCTGATGAAATGGATGGCCAGCGGATTGGCGCAGTCGGATAGCACGATGGCACAGGCGTTGAAGGATACCAAGGATACGTTGTTGCCTACGCCTGAGTCGTTTACGGGTGCGATTAAAGATGCACAAATTCCATACATTGCGCTCGTTCGGGGTACAGGTATTATCTCGGGCTATACCGATGGTTCGATCAAACCGAGTGGACAAGCGACGAGAGCGGAAGTGCTGACGATGATGATGCAATATGCGAAGGTTGAAGGTTCGAAGGCAGACGCATATAACGATCTAAACGAAATGCGGGCAGTGGGCGTGGAGAAGACGAACCTTGAATGGGTTACCGACTATAAGTTCAGAAGGGAGAACAAGTTAACGAATATTGTAGGTAAGACGCTGTCGTATCCGGATCTCGATATTGTCATCCATAGAATGATCGTCGTTGACCTGACAACCAATGAACAAAAAGGGTTGTATGCACCACTATTTGTAGGAAAGGAACGGAAGTCGAATCAGAAAGGGTTTTACTATCTCTTTTTTGAATCCACAATTACACGTAAAACGGATGTGACAGATTTCCTGAAGCTGTCAGGAGAGATAAATAGAAACAACAATATGTACGACTTCATGCGGGTAGATGACGATGTAACGAAGAGGCTTGGACTTACAGTAGTTCCGATGGACGAGCCTATGAAGTTTCTGAGTAAAGGAACAAAAAGAGATATATGGTCAGTTGGTGCTATTGACTCTAATGAAGTTGTTGGAATTATCAAAGCTAGCGATGGAACCGAATTTAGCTTCGGCCGCCCTTAACGACATGATTGGGTATTTAGCGAATGTCGTTTGATACCCAATTTTTATATAGAACGGAGAGTGTGATACACATGGCCCAAAAAGCATTATCGCTCTATTTAGCAGTATTTTTAATTTTGTCTAACTATACGTTCATAATTGGCAGTGCTTCGGCTGCATCAAGTTCAGTTTCTTCGGAACAATCCATTACAACGACTATTTTGTCAGGATCCGTCACGTCAGACCCTCCGGCGGGCGTCTATTGGACTCAACTGGATAATGGCAAATTCCATGCGACATGGGATAACTCGTGGGGGAAGGGTGAAATTACAGTTAATAATGCAGGGTCGAGTAGTAGTCCATACCCCGCCGAAGGCGTAGTCCCTGACGAATACGATTACGGAGGGCAGATCCCTACGGCTTGGGCCGATTACGAAGGGAAACCTATTACTAAGAGCTTGACCTCGGGAGTAAAGATTTATGACATTGTGTTTGATACTTCTAAGAGAACTTTTACTCCTGCCGTAGATCCAGTTCCAGTAGGCGATACAGTAGCGAAGTTTAAAACAACGACCGGTGGGTCGTCTACAATTTCAATTCGAACCCCTATTGCTGGAGGCAAATATCAAGTTCTATATGAAACGCCCGTTAAGATCAAATGGGCAGGCCAATTGACTGAAACAAAGAAAATCGCGGTGTCTGCTCCTGCTACGGCAATGAAAGTCGGCGGGGCACAGCAACTTGATGCCAAAATTCAAACGAAAGCATTCACGAGCTCATACTTTGGAAGTCCGGTATCCGTTCGATCCGATATGGAAACAACGTGGACATCCTCTGATCCAAGTATCGTGTCCGTAGCAAGTAAAGGCGGAAACGTTCAAGCGCTTAAAAAAGGTACGGCTACGATTACAGCTACGTGGACAAAACCAGTATTGGTAGATCAATTAGTTTCGGTGAGCCAGCCCGATGGCAGCGTAAAGCTTACCGTCAACAAAGGATTCCCTGAAACGTATCTGATCTCAAATTCCGTTACATTAACGGTTGGTGAGGAGCCAGGACCAGAACCAACACCGACTACCGAACCCCCAACCTACGCGATTACCGGCGACTTCGATGTTCTCCCCTCGAACTCCATCAACTGGCGCGACACCTATACTTTAAAGCCTAAAAACTTCGTCATCCCTAATGGTTGTACTTATCAATATCACGAATATCAGATGATTTCGGACGGCGTTTATTGGTACAGCGGCAAGGTGACGAGTCGGACAGCGGACTCTACTTATTCCTATGCCAACTATCCCTATAACCTAGTCGTCGGCAGTAATAACATCTCCATAAAAGTCGTCGCGGATTGTGCAGATTCCGGGTGGATCGCAGATAAGGTATTAACTGTTAATGTCCCTGCCGGTAACAATCCGCCGGTTTTCAATCCTGGCTTCTTCAAGCAGTACGATCGGGGCAATATCAATCCACTCTATGAGGTTGTCGTAGGTAATAGAGTTGACCTTAGGATCATGAATAACCCTATGACGGATCCGGAAGAACCGTACGATCCGGACGGGGATCCTATATCGTACACATGGGAGTTTGCGGGAAGCGCTAGTTCATGGATACGAAATATCGGCGTGGTTAACGACCCGTATATTCACGAAGAGTCCTATAACAATATGTTGGCTGACGAGCTAGGCAATCACTGCGTGTATGTTACGGGTAGAGACCCGTATGGCGGCAGCACGAGAAAACAGGCGTGTATCAACGTCGTTCCACCGAACCCGGTTCCAATCATCGATGCCCCGAGCGAAGTCGTTGAAGGGCGGCCTTTAGCGTTCCCAATAAGCGGGGCAAGAAGCTACAGCCCAATGGGACGTACGATCGATCACAGCAGGGATATATGGACGAACAAACGAGATAAATATATGACGCCGGGCACCGAGACCATCACGCTCGAAGTATTCGATAGCGCGGGTTTAAAGTCTCTTTCGCCAGCAGCGCATAGCCTGAAAGTAAAACCGGACCTGCCGCCTATTCCTCAGTTGGAATTTGTGCCAATCACATTAAGAAATGTCGCTGTTGAATTTACAAATACGACATATAGTCCGGACAACGATGAAATCGTCATCAATACCGTATCGTATAGGTATGATTCGGACAATGACGGGAACTTTGCGGAAGAATCCAGTTATACGATCATGTCCGATGATGACGTATTTATGTTCACGCCTACAAAGGTCGGCAAGTATTCATTTACTGTATTCGCACAAGAAGATTGGGGGAAAACAGCAAAAAAAGATTTCATCTTATCTGTTATCAATGAATCCCCCGAGGTTGATTTTAGTGCGCTTAGCGTAAATCCTGAACCACCGGAAATCACGGTACTTTCACCGACAATGAATACACTAATGACTTCTTCCGAATGGCATGCTTCTTCGCCGTTGAAAGCATCGGTGAGTAAAGAATATAACTTGAATGTCTCCAATAATACGTTAGAAACTAGAGGTATGGGCCATGTTCAACCGTACAAAGGTTTAACGGCAAACAATGTAGTGATAAGTAAGCAAGAAATTCAAAGAGGTTATTGTGGTCAATGCGGCAATCAGGGGAGTGTAAGCGGGTATTACTTCGATTTCAGCTCAACTAAACGGATTGGGGAAAGCCTATGGTTGGCTCAAGGCGGAAACGGGAGTTCATACGCTTTCTTCTTTAATGAAAACGGTACGTTTAGACATACTGGGTATGGTCAAGAGCCTGTTCTTAGTTCAGTATCGATAGGAAATGGTTATGTAACACTAAACCCGAATGCAGGACGCATATGGGTTAGAGAAAATCCTATGTATTCATATGGTTATGGTTTTTTTTGGACAGATCGTATTTACAATTTAAACCTATCTACAGGTGCTACAAATCTGTTAAGCACGATTAGCAGCTCTGTAACTTCCCAATTACCAACCTACTCTAATATGGTTACACCGCCTCCAATGCCAAGTGCGTTTACATTGCCAGCAACAGTGCTTGATGGTGTTAATTTGGATGTCGAAAGAAAAAATCCTGATGGAACCACCACCACTAGCACAACCACAGTATCGAATTTTAACAAGGATACGCTAGGCAATAAGTACAAAGACTCATGCCTTACAAATGGATATCCTTATACCTTCTTTAGTTCATGCGAGGTCGCTAAATATAGCGCATCTGGACAAAAATTATGGGGATATACAGGTGACTTCTATTCTCAAGCACCTGTTATCGACTATATATCTACAGATTCTTCCAAGTTAATTGTAAGCGGTTTGAGAAATGCTCCTGTGAGTAATAACAATAATGCATATGTTCAAACCGATTCTATTTTAAACGGTAGTAACGGTAGTGAGATTCTTAGATTATATCAAACTCCCAATCATTCATTTTTCAATCACTACGTAGCTTCTTTCACAACTAACAATAATTATTATTTGGGAGTTTATGACGATGTTGTGGCCTATATCGCCCAAACGGTTGATTCGGGGTTTCAAACGGTTGTCGGGGCGAAAGCGAGATGGGAACTTAAATTTTATCATTTAGTAACGGGAAATACGGTAAGCGCTGGCATCATTAAAGAATTCATCGGAAAAACTTCTGTTGGCGGAGGCAACGATACTGAGGGTACTTGGATTAGAGCAACTCCTGCCTCCGTTATTTCTTCAGACGGCAAGCTTATAATCGCTAATTATTACACGAATGTTTTAATTTATGACATGAAGACCTTTGCTAAGGAAGGTGATATCACAACGGGTATGACAGACGCAGTGGATGTTAGATCCTATGGCTATCATAATAGCAGTAGTAAAAGCGATAGCTGGTCTAACAACAGAATAAAGGGTATAGCTTTAACACAAGACGGAATAGTTAGAATAGTTTACCAATATTCTTTCAGTGGTCGTGGAACGAACGATGATGGAAGTAGCGATAGCGATGATAGGGTAACCGAAACAGCACTGACAATTCAAACAACGCCGTCTTCCGATAATTCATACAGTTACGGTTACATTAGCGGAACAGATACCATAACGAACGGCGACCTATCGCTAAAAGTCATATTCAATAAAAATACCTTTAGCAATCAAAGCGGAGTCGGCGTGGGTTTCAGATCGCAAGATCATAAGAATATGTATAAAGTCGAAGTTTCTACAGGTCAAGTTTCTTTTGTTAAAGTTGTAGAAGGTATAAGAACGATTTTAGCTAGCTATGCTTACCCTATTAAAACCGAACAAACTTATACCCTAAAAGTCAAAGTAAACGGGACAAAAGTTAAGGTCTACATGAATGGGGTTCCAATAATAGAGAAAACAGATCCTACATTTACATCCGGAACCTTTGGTCTTTTTGCCGAAGTTCCGTATGCTGTAATTAAAGACTTTTGTGCATCGATACACGAACTAACGGGTGATGAGGTGGAGAATTTAGCCATCGTGAATGCTCCTATCACGTACAACAAAACATACACCGATTTAGAAAACGACCCGCTCCTATCCGATAAAACAACATGGAAGTTTACGAACATCCAGCCTTATAAATTCCTTAACGTCGGCGACGGAACTTCCGATCCCGTAGGAACGAATAGCTACAATGGGGTCATCGTGCGGCAACCAAGCCCTTCTTTATCCAAGGTTGGCGTATACAGCGTCGAGTTGGCGGAGACGGACGACCCTGCTCCTAGCGGGTACAAGTATCCGAAGACGGCGTTCGAAGAATTCCGACAAGAGTCGGACCCTGCGAATCATCATATCGTGGTTCACAGACGGCCGATTGCCCAGTTTTCACTATCGATCAATAGCACCACCCAATTAGTGGAGTGGGCGGATACAAGCTATGACCCCGATAGATGGCTGAGTGCTACGAATTACAGCTCTGAGGCCACGGGAATTGATTATAGGACGACGCGGGGAGTTCTTGAAAGGCGATATTACTTTATCGACCCTGACGGCAAGCAAGTGAATCGGCAACTGGTCGTTCCGACATTGGCGGGAGAGTACACCGTCGCCGAGACGGTGAGAGACGAATTCGGCGCGTGGAGCGATTGGGAAGAGCAGACCATTACAATCGAAACGCCAGTGATAAACCGCCCTCCAACCGCTGATGTAACCGTGCCTGCGAGTACGGATCAGAACAACCCGACGAAGTTCGCCGTGGTGCGTCCGACATTCCATTGGACATATGCGGACGAAGACGGAGATCCCCAGTCTCAATATGAATTGCGCATCATGCGATATGGAGGAACGCTTCTTCTGTCGTCCGGAATCCGGACGGGTACCGCGACGAGCTGGGTACCGAGTGTCGATTTGCCCGGAGGGACGAACCTGTACGTTCAAGCGCGCGTGTACGACGGCGCGGAATGGAGCGACTGGAGCGCGCCGAAATTTTTCTCTATCAACCGGCCGCCCGCGGCGGACTTCGATTGGTCGCCAAAACCGGTATATGAGGGAGACGCGGTCCAGTTCAGCACGACCGCAAGCGATCCGGACAACGATACGCTTGCCGTCGGTTATGAGGTAGTATCGCCAAACGGAACGAAGCAAACGTTCTCGCATTCGTTCCATCCCCCTTACTCGACGCACGCAGGCCCATCCATTCGAATGCAGGCTGTGGGGACATGGACGATCAGGATGACGGTCAGCGACGGGAAGGCTCCGGAGGTTATTGTAACGAAAACGGTTCAGGTCGGTGCGCTCGGAGTGGCGGGAGCAGTCAAGCATACGGAGGCATGGGAACGTAATCGGCTCGTCTACAACGAGAAGTACGACCCCGATCGGCCGAGCGGTACGTTCTGGGCGGGCGAAGCGTACGTGCTGGAGTCAACGACTACGGATACGGGAGCCTCGGGCACGAAGGCGGCAAGCGTAACCGTCGTAGCGTTCGGGCAGCAACCGAAAGCATTGGGTTCGACCGATGCGGCCAAGACGAGGTGGAACGCTTTATATCGGAGCGCGGATACGGACATCGACTTCTCCCTGCTGACGGACGGAACTTACACCTTCGTGTTCACCGCGACGTATACGAACGGCACGGTTAAGTCCGATGCGGTTACGATTACGGTCGATGAAACGATGGACGCTTACGCGAAGGTGCATCGACTGCATTAATCGAAGATTAGCGATATGGAACGCCTTCCTCCGGTACGGCATATATTGAGGCACAACCCTAAGGAGGTGGCCGCCGTGATTCCCGATTTATTATGGATCATCGGATTCTACGTGGCGGCGGCGGTATGGGCGCATTGGGCTTACAGGCAGAGCGCGGGCGCAAGCCGCCGTCACTATGTACTGGTCGCTGGTAATCACCAATTGCACATTGAAGGCTACGTTAGGGCGCTTCGACGGTTCTCGCGGCGTTCGGGCACCGATATCGGCATCACCGTCGTGCTGGATCGTTCGACCGACGAGACGGGGGCGATCGTGGAAAGATTCTCGCGCGGCAATGCCGGGATCGAGCTGGTGAGGCACGAAGACGAGAGAGCGATAGCGAATAGGGATCGTTGGGAGTGTTCTCGGGCAGGCGACGGGGGGAACGTGTCCGAGCAAGTCGTCTGGGTGGAGCTTGGACGCGAGGAACATGCAGCGAAGCTGCCGCCTTGGCGGCGTTTGTAGCCTGGGAGGTATGCGACGTTGTCCCATGTTAAGGAACATAATCGGGTGAAGCACGCCTCGATCGTCGGATGACGGTTGGGAGCGTGCTTTTTTTGTTGGAGGCGAAGCGCGATGAAGGCGATTCTGTATGCGGTGAAAGAAAGCGGGCGGTGGACGGCGGAGTATTCGATCGCTTGGGACGCCGACGCGAATTGGTTGGGCGATCGAGGCTTAAGAGGCGAATCGATCGTCATGCTGACGGACAAGCTGTCCCTCGGCATGGCGGAGTTGGCGTGCGAGCGTATGAACGCGGAGCTAGAGAGAAGCAGCTTAGAAGCGCGAGAGGTGAAAGAGCAGTTAAGCCGCATCGCGAAAATAACCTGGGCAGAGCAGGCGGGAGAGGACGAGGAGGCGCCTTCGTTCGAGCCGGTTGAGGGGGCTGCGCTGGCAGTGGCGGACGGAACGCGATCGCGCCTCATAGCGGCGCTAGCGCGGGAAGCGGGCGCGCGCCTGGCAGGCCGGGCGCTGCTCGAAGAAGAGGCGCTGCAGTTGCTCGCGTCCGCGCCCGGAGGCGCGGATCGTGCCGCGTGCTACGCCGCGCTGCAGCGCGCCAAGCTCGCGGGCGCGGTACGGCTGGTCGCCGCCGTCGCACCCCCGGGCGCAGCCAGCCCCCGCCGGGGTTGGGGCTGGCTGCGCAAGCAGCGCCGCTCCGCGGCGCCGAGGTGCCGCCGCTGCGGCAGCGGCGCAGACAACCTGCGGCGCACGCCTTGCGCCGCTTGCGAAGGGCATGCCTGCGCCTACTGCGAGGCATGCCTAACGATGGGACGCAGCCGCGCGTGCGGGCTGCTCGTCATCGGCGCGGCGCCCCGCGACACCGGCGCGCCGCACCCGGCGCAGGCGGCCGCCGCAAGCTCGCTCGGCCGCTGGCGCCTGAGCCCCGCGCAGCGCGAAGCCGCTGCCGCCGCGCTGCGCTTCCTCGCCGGCGAGCGAGGCTCCGTCCGCCGCCCAGGCAACGCGTTCCTGCTCTGGGCGGTCACCGGCGCCGGCAAAACCGAGATGATCTTCCCGCTGCTGGAAGCGGTGCTGTCGCGCGGCGGCCGCGCGCTCGTCGCCACGCCCCGGCGGGACGTCGTGCTCGAGCTCGCGCCGCGGCTTGCGGCTGCGTTCCCCGGCTATTCGCGGTCCACCCTCTACGGAGGCAGCGCCGACCGTTGGGAGAACAGCTCGCTTACGCTCGCGACGACGCATCAGCTTATACGTTTTCAAGCCGCATTCGACCTCGTGCTTATCGACGAAATGGATGCCTTCCCTTATAAGGACGACCAGACGCTGCAGTTCGCAGCCGCCAAGTGCTGCAAGCCCGGCGGCGCAACGCTCTATCTCAGCGCCACGCCGCCCCCGGCCATGCAGCGGGAAGCGGCTCGCCGCCGCCTTCCGTGCGCGCGGGTGCCCGTGCGCTACCACGGGAATCCGCTGCCAGTGCCCGAGTGCCTCTCTCTGCCTTCGCTTGCACAATGGACAGCGGTACCTAAACGCCTCGCGAATCCCTTGAAGCAGTCGGTCCGGCGAGGCGCGCAGCTATTCTTATTCGTCCCGAAGATTCGCCACGTGGAGCCGCTAGTCAGACTGCTTAGACGGAACGCGTTAACGCTCGGGGTCGACAGCGCCGCGCGGATCGAGGGGACTTCATCTAAGGATTCTCAGCGCGCGGATAAAGTATCCATGTTCCGCGAACGCGCCATTCGCATTCTCGTTACGACGACGATTCTGGAGCGGGGCATTACGATCCCGAAGAGCGACGTGTATGTACTAGACGCCGACGATCCGTTGTTCGACGCTGCCGCGCTCGTACAGATGGCCGGTCGCGCCGGACGATCGGCCGACGATCCGAACGGGATGGTTTGCTACGCCGCCCGGAGACGAACCGCTGCGCAACAAGCCGCCGTCCGCCAGATTCGCGGCATGAACCGGCTGGCGAACAAACTCGGCTATTTGCATCGCGGAGCACTGTCCACGGAGGCGAACCCATCATGAGCGCGCTCGATCGAATCTCCCAATGGTTCGCCGTCTCGCGGCACGCTTGCCCGATATGCGGTCAACGCCGCAGCAGCCATTCGCCGCTCCTTCTCCCGGTCCGACATCCGCGTCCGCGACGGATTCTGCAAGCTTTATGTGGGGTATGCCGTTCGGACATTCCTTGGATTACGCATCCGCTGTGCCGCGTGTGCGGGCGCGCCGAAAGGTGCGGCGATTGTGCGCGAAGGAAGATTAGGTATTTCGAAGCGTGCCGATGCGCCGTTAGGTACGATGATCGGATGAGGGACTGGCTTGCCCGATACAAGTACCGGGGGAACGAACGGTTGGCCCCGATATTGGCGGCCATGCTCGCTTACGTTTATGAATCCCGGTTCGCGAGCATGTCCATCGGCGCGATTACAAGCGTGCCTCTCTCCCCGGAGCGGCTGGGCGAACGCGGCTTTAACCAAGCGGAGAGCCTAGCCGTGCAACTGGCCGAATGGTACAGCATTCCGTATGTACCGTTACTTCGCAGAACCCGTCACACCGAGAAACAAAGCCTCAAATCGAGACGCAGCCGCGTCATCGACATGAAGGGAATTTTCGAATGCATGGACGATGCGGCTTCCGTTACGCCGCGACCAGTAAACCTTTTACTCATAGACGACGTTTATACAACGGGAAGCACGATCGACGAATGCGCGCGGATCATTCGCGGAGCCCATCCGTATTCTCGTATCTACGGACTTGCATGGGCTCGTTAAATAGAAAACTTGGACATGCTGTCAATCGAATGTCCTAGTCGCTGCAATTGTCGCTATGATATGATGGGACGATGAGAATAGTCGAACGATGCGAGATTCGCAGATTCGAGAGGGAGGCATCCGTGGAACGCCGCACGAAATTAAACGAGCTCGACCTGGTCAGGGCGATCGCGATCATCGGAGTATTGATGGTGCATTCGACGTCAGCCGCCACCGTTACGATGCTGGATTCGAGCAGCTACGGGCTTTATAATTTTCTGAACAACTTTTTCAGGATCGGGACGACGACGTTCATCTTCTTGAGCAGCTTCGTGTTGTTCTACAACTATTATCCGCAGCCGCTTACGGCTCAGCGGTTCAAGAAGTTTTACCGCAACCGGCTGTCCTATATCATCATTCCGTACATCCTGTTCTCTGGGCTGTATTTTATAATCAAATGGTACATGAATCACAAAGCGTGGGAGCTATCGGCCATGCTGCCCAAGTTCTGGGATCAGCTTCTCGTCGGCAAAGCCCATGAGCACTTATACTTCGTCTTCATCAACATTCAGCTTTACGTATTGTTCCCGATCATTTTGCTTCTGTTCAAGAGATATCGCTGGATGGCGGCTTGGGCTATCGTTATCGGGTTGGCGCTGCAGTGGGGGTTCTTCGTTTTTAACCGGGAATACTGGCAAGTGACCAATCGCGGGAGCTGGTCTCCCGCTTACTTCGGGCAGTATTTCTTAGGCGCATGGTTCGGTATCTACTTCGATCGGATCAAGACGTGGCTCATTATCGCGAAGGAGCACGTCACGCGATCGCGCATGGTCGTATGGATCGTCTTATGGGCGGCGTGGCTCGGATTCGGGGCGGCGCACGTTACCTTCTACTATCAAATGAAGCTGCTCAAGGTTTACCATGAACAGAGGACCTACGACATCGTATGGGACGCTTATACGATGCTGACTCCGCTCGTGCTGCTTCAAATCGCGTTCTTGATCGGAAGCCGGATCAACCGTTCTTGGCTCGTCGACGGGTTGCGGCATCTCGGCGTCGTATCGTTCGGCGTGTATCTGGTCCACCCGCTTGTCTTGATGGTATATCGCAAGTACCCGCTTGGCGGGGGCGGCACGATGTTGTACCACCTTTGGTATGCAGGCGGATTCGCATGCGCCCTCGGCATTTCGTGGATCGTCGTGACGATTCTCAGCCGTTTGACCGGCTGGTCCTGGCTTGTATTCGGAAGCGTGCCGGGACAGTTGAAAGCGACATACGGCGAGAAGCCCACGGAGAAGCGGCCTGTGGCACCTTCGGCTTAGTCCAAAGGTCACAAGCGCGACCTTGTAAATTTTAGTATAATCTAAATATTAGAGTCGAAAGATGTCGTTCGAGAGGAGGACGAAGCATGAACAACCTTGTCTATTGTCCCCGCTGCAACAAGCTGTTCGCTCGGCATTTCCGAGAAGTGTGCAACAACTGCCATCAAGAGCTGGAGAAGGATTACGAACGTTGCATCGAATATCTCCGGAAAAATAAAGGTTTAACGATTCAACAGCTGTCCGAGGACACGGAAATCAGCATCAAGCAAATTACGCGCTGGATCAGGGAAGGACGCATTTCGCTAATGGACGCGCCTAACATGACCTACCCTTGCGAAGTGTGCGGCACGCTGATACGGGAGAGCAACATGTGCGATGCTTGCCGAGGCAGACTGCAGAAGGATATGAAGAACGCGCAGGCGCAAGCGTCTTCGGCGATTCGGGAATTCCGCAGTGCAGGAACCGGGTTCCAGATTAAAGATAAAGATCGGAATTAACATGTCTCTAAACAATTCATACGCTTTGGCCGATAATAGACTTATCAATTATCGGTCTTTTTTATTTTTCAGGGGTGATCGAAGTGAAAATCAACGAAACTGGACGCATTGGCGCATACAGAGCTTATCAACAGCACGCCGAGACGCGCGCAAACCAAACCGCAGGCAAGAAACGCAAGGACGAAGTGCAATTTTCCGCTCAAGCGATGGAGCTGCTGGGCGCTCAACGTTCGGAGGAGCCTAACCGCGCGCAGCGCATCGAGGCGCTTAAGAACGAGGTCACTTCCGGCACCTACCATGTAGACGCTCGCGAACTGGCCGACAAATTGCTGCCGTTCCTTCGCTAACGCGCGGATGGCGGGCAAAGAATAGAAGGTGACGGCATGGATATCCGCGAATTATGCGAGGCTTTGGAGACGATGGTCGTTCAGCACGATCAATTGATCGTGCTGGCCGAGCGCAAGAGAGAAGCCTTGATCGGCAATGACATCGACCAGCTGAACGAAGTCGTGAACAAGGAATCCAGATTGGTGAAGATGGTCGCGGACACGGAGAATCGCCGGCAGAAGGCGGTCGTTCTCTTGTTGTCGTCGATGGGATTGACGCCACTGTCGGGCTATAAGCTGGCGGATCTGATCCGGATGATCACGAACGCGGAAGATAAATTGAAGTTGACGGAGCTGGCAGAACGGCTGACCGGAGCGATCGGACGGCTTAAGGAGCTTGGTCTCATCAATAGCCGATTGACGCAGCAGGCGATCGAATTCAACGATTTCTCGCTCAGCTTGCTGACCGGCGCATACGACGACCAAGATTACGTATATAGAAGACCTACGGATAACGCGCAAGGGAAGTTGAACCTTAAGATGTTCGATTCCCGGGCATAAGATAACCATCTTACGGACGAAACGGGGAAGATGACATGCGATCGACCTTTCATGGGATCGAAACGGCAAGACGAAGCCTGGTAACGCAGCAGGTCGCCCTGCAGACGACGGGGCATAACGTCGCGAACGCCAATACGGCGGGATACTCCCGCCAGACCGTTAATATGGTAGCCTCTCGCCCGATCGAAGCGCTCGGGATGCAAAGCTCGAACGCCCCGGGACAGCTCGGAACCGGCGTCGAGTTCGATTCGATCAAGCGAATCCGGGAAAGCTTCTTGGACGTTCAATTCCGGAACGAGAATCAGAACAACGGCAACTATTCGATTCAAGTCGATACGCTGGAGAAGCTGGAGACGATCGTGAACGAGCCTTCCGACTCCGGCTTGCGTTCGGTACTCGATAAGTTCTGGAATTCCTGGCACGATCTCAGCGAGAACCCGGAGGATTTGACGGCTCGCAAGCTTGTTCGGGAAACCGCTCGCGCATTGACCGACGCCTTCAATCAGACAAGCCGTCAATTGGAAGATTTGCGCGCCGATCTTTCGGAGAACATCGGAGTTAAAGTCGCGCAGATGAATACGTCCTTGAAGACGATCTCCGAACTGACCACGCAAATTCGCCGCATCGAAGCTTTCGGCGACAATGCGAACGATCTTCGGGACCAACGGGACGTCCTTGTCGACGAGCTGTCCAAGATCGCCAACATTAAGGTGCTAGACGCCGGCGAAACCTATCAAATCACGATGGGAGCGCAGGTGCTCGTCGATAACGGAACCGCTGCCGTCATGACGGAAGAAGGCATCGTCGCCAGCGCGGGAACGGACTTGCTCGGCGGGGAAGTGTTCGGCATGATCCGCTCCCGCGATCAGTTCGTCGTCGATTATCAGAATCAGCTGAACACGCTCGTTAACGGCATGGTGAACGGAGACGTGAAGGTCACGATTCCTGCCGGATCGGTGCTGCCGGATGGGACGGTGCTGAACGGGGTCACCTACACCGGCGCCAACCGGACGCTCGCTTCCGATCTCACCGTTACGGTTCAGGGTCTTAACGGATTGCACCAGCTTGGCTATACCGCGCAGGACACGCTTAAAACCGGAGGGCCTTTCTTCGTCTCCAAGGACGGCGGACCGATTACCGCGGGCAACATCAGAATAAGCGCGGACATCGAGGCGGACGCGTCCAATATCGCCTCTTCGATGCGCACGGTCACGAACGGAACGACCGAAACCGTGGTCAAAGGGAATAGGGACGTGGCGATGCTGATCGCGCAGTTCAACGACATGAAGATCGATTTCAGCTCCGTAAGCGAAACCGCCATAACGGGCGAGGGAACGGTCAGCGACTTTTTCCGCTCCGTGGTCGGTCAACTCGGCGTCCAAACTCAGGAGGCGCAACGTCAGGCGGAGAACTCCCAGATCGTCGTCGACCAGGTCGACGCCCGCCGGCAGTCCGTTAGCGGCGTATCTCTCGACGAAGAGATGGCTAACATGATTAAATTTCAACATGCGTATAACGCCGCTGCCCGGTTCATGACGACAATCGACCAAGTGTTGGATAGAATTATTAACAGCATGGGTACGGTAGGCAGATAATAGTACGCTATAGAGAGCGAGGCTAACCCTTATGATGGGTCGCGTGACGCAAGGAACGATAACGGCGCAATTGCTGCGCAATATTAGCTCGAACTTGAGCCAGTCGGCGGGCTTGCAGGAGAAGTTGGCGACGGGGCGCACCATTAATCGTCCGTCCGACGATCCGGTCGGGATCACGTACGCCCTTCGTTACCGGAGCGATCTGGCGGTTAACGACCGCTATCAATCCAACGTCGATTCCGCGACTTCCTGGCTCGACTTCAACGATACGATGCTCTCTCAGGTCGGCGACGTGATCAAGAGAGCCAAGGAATTAGCCGTGCAAGGCTCGAACGGCACGAATCCGCAAGTTGCTCTCAATAACATTGCCAACGAGATGGCTCAGCTTAAAGAACAAATCGTCGATATCGCTAACAGCCAATTTAAAGGGAAATATATATTTAACGGTCAGTTTACGGATCAAATACCGTACGATCCGGCTCTAAATCCGGCTAATCTTGTAACGGATAACGGCTATATCAATTATATCGTGAATACCGGCGTCCAATTGGACGTGAACCTGATCGGCAACGATGTATTCGGTTACCCGCCGACAGGGGTTACCGCTCCGAAGAACGAGGACGATAACCTGTTTCATGTACTCGATCAGATAATCACTGCGCTGCGCTCCGGCGATTATGACGGAGTGAATGGTCAACTTCCGCATCTCGAGACCCGCTACAACAAAGTGTTGACGCAGCAAGCGGAAGTCGGGGCGCGGGTTAACCGGATAGAATTGATCGAAGACCGATTGAAGGACTTGAACGTCAACCTCCAGACGCTGCAATCGAAGACGGAGGATGCGGATATGGAGGAGCTTATTATTAAAGCGAAAGTGAACGAGAGCGTCTATCAAGCTTCGCTTTCGGTAGGATCCAAAGTCATTCAACCGACGCTGGTCGATTTTCTCAGATAAAGCATGCGGATAAGGAGGGATTGAATTGGTGCCTTTCATATCGGTTCAATCCCAGAAGGGCAAGATCGGGATTCATTCCGAACGAGGCCAGTACGAGATACGAAGGCCGCAGCCGCTGCTCAATGTCAGCTCCAGCAAACCGGAGATCATCGCCCATAACCGACCGGGGCAGCTTAACATCGACAATACTCTCACATGGGAAGCGCTTGACGGCGGAAATATCGAGGCTTTCTGGAACCGGATATACTCGCAATACAAGGAAATCGCGCAGCAGAATATAGCCAAGATCGTTGAGCGGGGAAATCAGTTGGGCGACCTTCGAATTAAGGGGAATCTTATTCCGGCGATGGCGCTCGACGAATTCGTCGAGGGCGCACCCGACTTGCGGGTGTACGGGGAAGCGTCCGTGGATAACACGAAATTCGAATTTATCCCGAATGACGTGAATATTCAATTCATCCCCGGCGAGCTTAACATCGATGCGCAAATTCAACGTCCGCAGATCAACTTCCATAGAGGTTCCGTCAACATCTATATGGAACAATACCCTAAAGTAACTATAACACCGCCGGTGATCGATATCTCGGCATAATTCGGCTATAGGCGAGGATCCGAGCGCGCTATAGCTTTTTATTTATTTTGATACCATCGGGGGCACGATATGATCATACATACGAGTAGATTCGGCGAGTTGGACATTCAAGAGCAAGAAGTGATCCGATTTGAGCAAGGCATTCCCGGATTCGAGGACTTAAGGAGGTTTGTCTTGATCGAAGTTCCGGATCACGAACCATTTTCCTATTTGCAATGTATCGATGACAGCGAGGTGTCCTTCATTGTTACCGACCCGTTCGAGTTTTTCGCGGACTTCGAATGCGAGCTGCCCGTCCCGGTCGTCGAAGATCTGAAGATCGTTTCCGCCGAACAAGTTTTGGTTCGGGCAATCGTGTCCATTCACGGAGAGTTGGAATCGGCAACCGCCAATTTGGTAGCGCCCGTTATTATTAATCGTGCGGAACGAACAGGCAAACAAGTCGTCCTAGCCAAGACGAGCTATGCGACAAGACATGCATTGTTTCAGCCGAGCGAGTCGGAGTCGAAATAGGAAGAGGTGGACGTATGCTGGTGCTATCGCGTCGCAAGGGCGAATCGATCGTCATACAAGATCATATCGAAATTACGGTGCTGGAAGTGGAAGGCGATGTCGTTAAGATCGGCATCTCCGCTCCGAGGGACATCGAAATTCTACGTAAAGAGCTAGTCGTAGCCGTCAAGGAATCTAACCGCGAGTCTGCGGCGCAACAAATAGACGTGGCAGGTTTGGCGGCGAAATTAAAAAAAATCAAAAAAAATACCGAAAAGCTATAAAACATATCACGGCAAAACCGATAAAGAATATATAGCCAGTTCCGGGCGGCCGACCTGACTCTGGCATATCCACAAGGATGTGGACTTACTTAACTATTCAAGGAGGAAATTTATCATGCGTATTAACCACAATATCACAGCATTGAACAACCACCGCAACATGACGTTGAACAACGTTTCGACTGGCAAGAACATGGAGAAACTCTCTTCCGGTCTTCGCATCAACCGTGCGGGCGACGACGCTGCAGGTCTTGCTGTATCCGAGAAAATGCGCGGTCAAATCCGCGGTCTTGAGCAAGCGCAACGCAACGTTCAAGACGGTATCTCCTTCGTACAAACGGCTGAGGGCGCAATGAACGAAGTCAGCTCAATGCTCGTTCGTATGAAAGAACTTAACGTTCAAAAAGCGAACGGCACGTACTCCACCAGCCAAAAAGATAACATCGACGTCGAGTTGGACGCTCTTGCCGACCAAATCGACAGCATCATGGACAACACGAAGTTCAACGGCATCAACATCACGAGCACGGTTGCAATCCAAGCTGACGATGGTAGCGTTCAAATCAGCATCACGGGTATTGCTACGGCTAACTTCTACGGCCTGAGCAGCACTTCCGATATCGCTGCTATCGAATCCGCTATCGAAGCTGTATCGACAGAACGTGCATCCCTCGGTGCTATGCAAAACCGTCTGGAGTACACCTCCAACAACTTGGGCACTACGGTAGAGAACTTGACTGCTTCCGAGTCCCGTATTCGCGATACGGACATGGCGAAGGAAATGGTCGAGCTGTCGAAGAACCAAATTCTGCTTCAATCCTCGCAAGCTATGCTTGCGCAAGCGAACTCCGCGCCACAAGGCGTATTGTCGCTCCTGCGTTAATCATCGCTCGCAACGAAGACCTTGGGAATCTGAAGTGCATCCTGTAAAGTAGACAGTTGATATATTAAAAACTCGGCATCGACCATATTCGTGGTCGGTGCTATTTTTTTAGGCGGCTGAATGGAGAAGATATTGTCTGTATTCTAAAGGCGTCATACAGTTCAGCCTCTTCTGGTAGCGATGGTTATTGTAGTATTCGACATATTCGATAATGGCAGCTTCCAACTCTTCGTATGTATTGAATTTGTTGAGGTAGTACATTTCGGATTTCATCATTCCCCAGAATGATTCCATCGGGCCGTTGTCGATACACCTCGACACCCTAGACATGCTTTGTGTCATGCCTGCATCGTCCAGTTTCTTCTTAAAACTTTTGCTCGTATACTGGAAACCACGGTCACTATGAAAAATGGGCTTAACTCCAGGATAGATCTGGCGGGCAATATCAAAGGTTCGAAATACGAGCTCATTGTTATTGGAATGTCCCACCACAAAAGAAACAATACTTTTGTCCGACAAATCAAGGATGGCACTAAGATACGCCTTGTTGTGACCGTACTTCATCTCGGTCACGTCAGTGAGCCACTTTGTACCGAACTCATCGGATTTGAAATCTCTGTTCAAGACGTTCTCCGCCGTAATTTCAGGCGTGGACGAGACATAGCTCTTTCGCTTCCTACGGCATACCGATTTTAGATGTAAGATGCTCATGAGCCTGTAAATTCGTTTATAATTCACTCTCAAATGATGTTCTCGGTTTAGCTTGATGGTCATCTGGCGATACCCGAGGATGCCGTTCTTTTCCTCGTAGGCGTTCTTAATTAGGGGTAGTAATGTTTTGTTAAATTTCTCGTTGTCACTCTCTCTCCGGTTAAGCCACTTATAATACGAAGAACGCTGAATGCCTGCAATTTCGCAGAGTTGACCTATAGGGTATGCTTTTGCAGCATGAAGATCGCGTATGGCAAGATACTCGGGTTCTAATCGGACTTGGCTTAGAACCGCCTCCTTTTGATCTCTTTCAGCTTTTTTAGAAAGTCGATCTCCATCTGTTTTCTTTTGTTCTCAGCCTGGAGCAGTTTGTTCTGAGCCCTCAGTTTCTCGACCTCGGACATCTCATCCTCAGACTTCCTTTTTCCACGTTTGTCCTGAAGTGCTTCCACACCTGATTTTAAGTATTTATTCGTCCATGAGTAGACTTGTTGGTAGGATACCTGAAATTTCTCAGCTGTCTGGGCATAGTCGTGTTGATGCTCAATGCAGAATCTGACGATTTCTACCCTTTCATCGTAAGTGGTTGCTCGTCCTTTAGTCATGATCGGTGTTCCCCCTGTACCGGAAGCTTTCAACTCCTCATGACCATTATACTTTAGGATCCAATTACGCAGTTGACGGGTTGATTTAATCCCATATCTTTTACAGATCTCCATATGTGAACCGCCGCCAGATAAATAATCTCTGACAGCCACTACCTTTAATTCCGCAGAATATGCAATGTTTCTGGATGAACTGTGGAGTCCATTTGGACCTAATGAGTGATAAACTTGAAGCCATTGTTTGGCAGATGAATGAGAAACGCCTAGCGAGATAGCTATGTGATTGAGTGAATCTTCCCCCCTCAGATAATTTTCAATGGCAGCTATCTTTTCTAATCCAGAAATCTTTGCTTTACGAGACATAAAGAACTCCCCCAATGATAAACAGTTTTATTATTTCAACTGTCTACCATAGGGGGAGCATATCAATCTCCCAAGGTCTTTTTTTTTATTTTTCGCTAAATAATGGCTTGGCATTCGTCGATATAATAGGTAATACTATTTTTTCGGACGGAGTGATAAAGTGAAGATCCAATCCTCGCCAGCAACGAACGCATCGCACTCTAGCAATACCGTATCTGTCAATAAATCCGCGACTGAGAGCGCCTCTCCCAAACCTGAGGGTTCGAACCTGGATGTAGGGCTCGTTCGCAACGGCAAACAGCTTCAAACAGCCGAATTGAAAGGCGTTAAAGTGTCCGTGGGGGAAGAACAGCTCATCAGAGCGATCGATCGTGCGATCAAGGCGCTGGAAGGACCTTCGACGACGTTCGAGATGAAAGTGCACGAGCAGACGAAAGCCGTTACCGTGAAAGTATTCAATAAAGATACCGGCGAACTGATCCGTGAGATCCCGCCGGAGAAGACTTTAGATCTAGTCGCGAAAATGATGGAATTTGCCGGAATCTTGGTAGACGAGAAAGTATAGGAGGCGAATACGATGGTAATGAGAATATCGGGTTTTTCATCCGGTCTGGATATCGATAGTATCGTCAAGAATCTGTTGAAAGCGCAACGCGCTCCGTTGGACAAATTAAATCAACAGAAGACAGCGTTAGAATGGCAACGGGAACAATATCGCGACGTCAACATTAAGATGGTTGATTTCCGCAACAATAAATTGTTTAACTATGGTTTGCAAGGCACGGTAAGCGCCAAGCAAGTGAAGACCTCAGGCAATACATCAGCCGTGAGTGCCAAAGCCGATTCGAATGCGATCGCGGGATCGATGACGATCGAAGTCAAGCAATTGGCTACTTCTTCGTCCATCGTCAGTACGGCCGGTGTCGGTACGGTCGATAAGAACAAGACGTTGAATCAATTAAACGGCGGTGCTTTGAACTACACGGCAGTCGGTGGTAAAGTGGCTGTTACCATTAACGGTCAGACGATCCAATTGGATGAGACGATTGATACGCTCAATACCATGGTCGCTAAGATCAATGCGAATAAAGATATGAACGTAACCGCGTTCATAGACGGGACTACAGGCAAGTTATCGCTTACTTCCAAGACGGGTGGCCCAGTGCCGATCACGACCGGCGGAACCCTGTTGGATGATTTTCAACTTGGAGGTCTTACCAGCTCCAGCGGTATCGGTGCGGTGGACACGGCTGTCGATACTTTGGCAGATTTGAAAACGAGCGGCAAGCTTTCTTATACGGCCGATGGACTCGGGAATGTAAGCTTTTCGATGAATGGCAGCATGATAACGGTTAACGAGAACGATACGCTGAATGACTTGCTGAATGCTATTAATAGCGACGCGGGTGCTGCCGTAACGGCTGCAATCGACGGAACGACCGGCAAGCTCACGATTAAATCGGACGGTTCGGGATCCGTTGCCGTAAGCGGTGATTTATTCGCCAAATTCAACTTGACCGGCGAGACCGTCGGGCAGAACGCCAAGGTCGTTATTAATGGCATCGAGACGGAACGAGCGAGCAATACTTTCACAGAGAATGGCGTAAGCATTACGCTGAACACCATATCCGCCGGATCCATTACGACTCTTAACGTTACTTCCGATACGGATAAGATCGTGGACTCGATCAAGACGTTCATCAAAGAATATAACGACTTGCTTGAGACGGTGAATAACAAGGTAAACGAAGAGCGCTACCGCAAATTTTCTCCGTTAACTTCGGAACAGAAGGCGGAGATGAGCGAAGATGAAATTAAGCTGTGGGAAGACAAGGCCAAGAGCGGTCTACTCCGTCGCGATACGACGCTTACTACGATGGTAGACAATATGCGGCTCGCAGCCATGACCGACATTACCATCGACGGCGTCAGGGTGAACTTGGCTTCCTTCGGCATTGAGACCGGAGAATGGCAGCAACGGGGCAAGCTGGTCATCAAGGACGAGGCGAAACTGCGTCAAGCAATCGAAGCGAATCCGGCCCAAGTCGAGCAGTTCTTCACGCAACAGACGACGCAGACAGATGCGAAGCTGAAAGTTTCGCCAACAAATCCGGATAACGGGTTGTTCAATCGGTTGTCGAATACGCTAATGACAGCAATTGAAGATCTATCCAAGAAAGCCGGGACGTCTAAATACAGCATAAGCAAAGACGCGGCATTCCTTGAGACGAGCTCAATCAGCGAACTATTGCGAAGTTTGGATACTAAGATTTATAATGCGAATGACCGGCTTAATCGCTTAGAAGTTACTTATTACAAGCAGTTTACGGCGATGGAAACGGCAATGAACCGCTTTCAGTCGCAATCTAGCGCCTTGTTCGGATCGAATTAATACGCATGATGGACAAGCTGATTAGAGAAGTATTGGCAGAAACGATACGGTTGGCGAAGTCCGAACCGGATACCGATTACGAAGCCTTCGTAGAATTGACGGATTTAAGGCAGACGTTAGTAGATGAAGTGCAAAGTCGGGGATTGCTTAAGGATGACGAGAAAGCGTTGCTGAGTGAGCTTGCCAAATATGAGAAAGTAATACTCTCTCGGATGTTGGCATTGAAACAAGAGGCAGAACTCGGTATACAGCGTATGAATGCGACGAAGAGACAACAGGACGCATACGGTCAAGTGGGCCCTGGCGAAAGCATTATGTTCGACAAAGGAGTATGACCATGAACACAAGTCCCTATCTTCAGAAATATCAACAAGCAGCGGTTCAGACGTCCTCCGGCCCCCAGCTCCTCTTGATGCTATACGATGGGGCTATCAAGTTCGTACGTTCGGGCATCGAAGGTATAGAGGAACGGAAACCGGAGAAGGCAAACACGAACTTGCAGAAAGCGCAGAGAATCGTTAACGAACTTACAGCGTCCCTGAATTTCGACTATGAAATTTCCAATAATCTCGCCCGACTATATGAGTATATGATGCATCAACTGATTCAAGCGAATTCACGTAAAGCTGCCGAGCCTGCCCGCGAGGTATTAAACTACCTGATCGATATGAGAGAGACCTGGGCTACGGCGATGAAGAAGCCGATTATGGAAAGCACGCAATAGATGAACAAGCCTTCGATCGAACGTAAAACCGCTAAGGGAAATGGCCCTTAGCGGTTTTGTTCGGTGTACGCCCAGCATGGGCGTCATCTCTACGGTGAAAGTCCGGAATGGGGGCTGGCAAGCGCCTACCATAGCCAAGAGCAAGGGTGTCCGCCGCGAGGCGGAATCCGAAGGAAGCTGGAGGCAAACGCACGGCTCGAGGTACACGAATCCAATTTGAGGCGGTTGCAGTCGGATGAGTCACCATCACATGACGAAATCCTAAGCTGCCAAAGGCTGCAGCCGTAAACTTGGGCGAGCGCGGGCGGAAAGATGACGTTCTTATCTGGGGAGACCTGTGGAATATGCGAAGTATTTGCGTAACCGTGGCTGAGAAGTCGCGCTGAATCCGCAGGAGTCAGCAGAAGCCATAGTACGGTGTTGTTGCAACAACACCGGAAGGGCTGAACCTAAAGGAGAGAAGAAATCGATGCGTTCGCGCGAAGAACAACGACAGCAGAATATCCCGCAAGGGAGCTCGCGGCAAAGGGTAGCGGTGAAACCGCAAGGGTATGCCGGAGCGCCGAGTTCTTCGTCGGCACAAACCGACCTTTCTTCTCGCGAAGGAAAGCACGACTTGCTGGATCAAATGCTCGAGGAGGGAAATCTCCGAGAAGCCTACAAGCGAGTGAAACAAAACGGAGGAGCGCCCGGCATAGACAACGTGACGGTAGCCGAGCTACAAGCACACGTATGGGAATGCTGGGAAACCGTGAAAGCGCAGCTCCAATTGGGTACGTACAGACCGATGCCAGTCAAACGGGTGGAAATCCCCAAACCCGGAGGCGGGGTGCGGCTGTTAGGTATCCCAACCGTAATGGACCGCTTGATCCAACAAGCCCTCATGCAAGTAATGACACCGATTTTCGACCCGTTATTCTCACCGAACAGCTTTGGATTCCGCCCAAGGAAACGTGCCCATGACGCAGTAAAACAAGCGCAGTCCTACATTCAAGAAGGAAATCGCTGGGTCGTAGACATAGATTTGGAGAAGTTCTTTGACAGAGTGAACCACGACATCCTCATGGCAAGGGTAGCACGAAAAGTCGCGGACAAGCGTGTCTTGAAGCTGATTCGTTCCTACCTCAATGCCGGAGTCATGGTCGACGGGACAAAGCAGGAGACGCTGGAAGGAACGCCGCAAGGCGGTCCGCTCAGCCCGCTTTTAGCTAACATCCTGTTGGACGATCTGGACAAAGAGTTAACGGAACGCGGCTTGAAGTTTGTGCGTTATGCGGACGACTGCAACATCTTTGTCCGAAGCAAGCGTGCAGGTGAACGCGTAATGGCGTCGGTCATTCGCTTTGTAGAGGAGAGGCTCAGACTAAGAGTGAATCGGGACAAGAGTGCGGTAGACCGCCCATGGAACCGCAAGTTCCTTGGATTCAGCTTTCTCAGCAACAAAGTCGCGACGATTCGAATCGCGCCGAAGAAACTGGAACAACTAAAGGAACGCGTCAGGGAGATAACCTCGCGTACGCGAGGCGTCTCGATGGAGAAGAGGCTGCAAGAATTAAATCGCTACCTGATGGGTTGGATAGGCTACTTCCGGCTAGCATCCGTAAAGACGCACTGCGAACGACTCGACGAATGGATTCGCCGAAGACTACGCATGTGCCTATGGAAGCAGTGGAAACTACCTAAATCCAGGCTCCGAAACTTACGTGCCCTAGGTGTACCGGAGTGGGCGGCAAGAATGATGGCAAACGCTCGCCGCGGATGCTGGGAAATGTCCCGAAACATAAACAACGCCCTTAATCGCTCCTACTGGAGTGACCAAGGGCTGTTAAGTCTGACAACTCGTTATCTTGAAACTCGTTAACTTTTAGGAACCGCCGTATGCGGACCCGCATGTACGGTGGTGTGAGAGGTCGGGGGCTAGCCGCCCCCATCTACTCGATTTTATAGAGTTTTTAGAAGAGATAATTCGGCGTACTCGGGAAATCGCTCGATTAGCTTCGTTTTGATCGGGGCGCGGCGTTCCGAATCCGGACAGTGGGCTAAATATTGAATATATAGTTTCGGATTGGCCGGATTAAGCTCGATCGCATGCGCCCAGAAACCAAGGGCGTCCTCAGGATCGCCTTCTATGTGTTGCAACTGCGCCAAACGGTCGCAGCTAGCTTCGGTTAACTGGCCGTTGTCCAGCAAGTGTTGATAAAATTGCAATGCGGGTTCTTTATAGTGTTTCGTTAAAAAAAAGTCGGCGAGTTGATTGATTACGCTCGGAGTAGCGTATCGTTCGATTAGGCGGTCAAAGACATCCCATCTTTTTAGCAAGTAGAGTTGGGTTAACGTTTCGAAGACGGTGCGGTCAAAGTCCTCGTTAGCAGAAGGAACGGCTTGATCGAACAATACGCAATCCACGAAAGTGAGATATCGATGGATGTCATCGGTTGAATCTCGGTTTCTGTATCTTACGAGCCAATCGGGACGAGCCCAAGCAATAGCCCCCCAAATAACGGATTTAGCGACGGTTGTGTCTTCTAGCTCCTCTTGAGTATTGGTATTTATAATACTTTCGAAATCAGCTAAGTTATCCGTCAAGAGAGCATACTTCAATCTGTCAGCGATGCTATACGAAAGGGGCGAACGATTGAAGTAATGCTGCGCAAGCTCCTTGTTTCCTAAGGAAATAGCGATTTTTCCCATCGTTTTCATTTTCGCATCACTTTCGCTCACGCTTAGAAGCTTATCGAGAAAACGGACGATGTTCGAGGCAGCTTCTTTTAGGGACAAGATCTCGACCATCTTTATCCAAGCGCTCATGTCCTTGTTGTTGGCCATAAGCAATCGGGTTAAGTAGGTCATGCACTGATTCAAGTCCTGATCACGTTCGTACGTCAGAGCGAGCTGCCAAAGCGGCATCCGAGTTCCGAATTCAGGGTTTGCGATCGAGAGGACCTGGTTATTGGCGGCGCGCTTCTCGGCTTCCATATGGGCAGCGATAAACTCTTGCTTGCCTAGCTCGTGAAAGCCGAGATTTTGTAAGATGATGCCGCGAATGCAGCGGATATCCGGGTATTGAACATAGGATTGGAGATACCGTTCGATCAGGTGCCAAGCTTCAAGAAGCTTCCCTTGCCTCATATAGATTTCCAGCAAGGCAAAGAGAACGATTCGGAACCATTCGGCTTTATTGTTTCCAGAATCGAGTGCGATCTGAAGGTGCTGTATGGCTTCGTCGTCTTTTTTCATTAGCGCGAGCTGTTGTCCGATCATACAGTGGTCATAAGCGTTCAGAGCAGCCGTTTTTTTCATTTCATTGAAGATAGACAAGTTGCGTTCATGCTTGTCTTTTGCATCAATGACGGTGTCTAAGTATCCGGAATGGAGGATTCGGTAGGGCAAGGCGACAATGTCCGGGGCTTTTCCGTTTGCCGGGACTGGCTGCTCGTGAATCGGCCGATGAAACCGAATGTTCATCCGATTGCCAAAGACGCGAAGCACGGGCGCTTCCACGATCGCGGCGTTCGATTGATCGCCCATGAAGTTACGAACGGGCAATTGATAAAGCGTGCGAGTAGTCGGTTCGATTGTTGCTAAGGAATCGCGGAGGCCGCGGATGTCGTTCTCCTCCATATATTCGTCTGCGTCCATGACGAGTATCCATTTGCCGGTAGCATGCTTGAGCGATTCGTTCCGTGCGGCTGAGAAATCGTTTATCCAAGCGAAATCATAAATTTTATCGGTAAACCGCCGGGCAATCTCCTTCGTTCGGTCGGTGGAGCCGGTATCGACGATGACGATTTCATCCACGTACTTTTCCATGCTTTTTAAGCAACGATCAAGGAAGGCTTCTTCATTCTTGACGATCATGCATAAGGAAACGAGGTTGTTCATAGAGCCTCCAGAGAGTGGATATTTCATTTATGACTCTAGCTTATAATAAAAGGTCGAAAAGACCAAGATGTATTAAGAGAGTGCGAATAATAAAGGATTTTGTCGAGCGATTGACGAATTTATAGAGATTGAACACGGAATTGTATTTACATATATTTCAGCTCGTAACATCGCTATAGAGTCTACATGTTTCTCGTAATTAACCGATATATGTATTAAACCTTTTCAATGAACCGATGGAGGAACTCATGAACGATTCATACAAAAGAATGCCTCCGGAAGATTTACGACGACTTCAGCTCATCCAACTGGAAATGCTGCTAGAAGTAGATCGTGTTTGCAAGAAGAACGATATCAAATACTGCATAATCGCAGGTACTACCTTAGGCGCCGTGAGACATAAGGGATACATTCCTTGGGACGACGATGCCGACGTGGCGATGATGAGAGACGAGTACGAGCGATTCCGCGACGCGTGCGAGAGAGATTTAGATCAATCGAAATTTTACTTTCAAGATCATAAGAAAACTCCCGGCTATCGTTGGGGCTACGGCAAAGTCAGACGCGTCGGTACGGAATTCGTACGCAAAGGACAGGAACACATGCCGTATCCGACAGGTGTATTTATCGATATTTTCCCAATGGACAACGTGCCAAATAGCTTGTTCCTACGCCGTATCCATAATTTCGCGTGTACAGTCGTGCGAAAGATGCTCTGGTCTGCCGTAGGCGCCAAGTCGGATCGCAATCCGTGGATGAGGGCCGTCTACCGGGTTGTCTCATGGGTCCCGCGCGATACGGTCTTTACCCTATACGATGGACTGAAGTGGATCTGCAATCGCAAAGAAACGCGAATGGTTCGAAAGCTTACGTTCCCGACGCCGAATAACGGGCAATACGGATACTTTCGCAAATGGTATGTCGACCTGGCGGATATCGAGTTCGAAGGTCACCTGTTCCCGGCCGCTAAAGATTACGACGAATATTTGACGTTTAAGTTCGGTAAGTACATGGAGCTCCCGCCGGTTGAACAGCGGCAAGGCCACGCGGCCACTCGATATCGGTTGTTGCCGCTAGAGTAACTCCCAAGAAGAGGTGTTCGGTCTATGAGAAAGGTCATTACATACGGATCGTTCGATTTATTTCACGATGGCCATTACAGGCTCCTTCAGCGCGCCAAAGAACTTGGAGATTACCTCATCGTAGGCGTCACGACGGAGAAGTATGACGAGTATAGAGGCAAAATGAACGTCGTGAATTCTCTGATGGAGAGAATCGAGAATATTAAAGCGACCGGTTTCGCGGACGAGATTATTATCGAAGACCATGAGGGTCAGAAGGTCGAAGATATTCAGAAATACGGCATCGATATATTTACGGTAGGGTCGGATTGGTTCGGGAAGTTCGACTTCCTCAAACAATATTGCGATGTCGTTTATTTGGAACGTACCAAAGGGATATCGAGCACGATGATTCGGCAACAGGCTTACAAGATCATAAGGCTGGGCGTCATTGGCAGCGGAAGAATAGCGGCAAGGTTCGCGCCAGAGGTTAAATACGTGAGCGGAACGAACCTTGAAGGCGTGTTTAATCCGAAACTCGAAAGCGCGCGCCTGTTCGCCGAAAAGTTCGAATTAAAGTTTCATACGGACGAATTAGAATCTTTCTTCGACAAGGTCGATGCCGTTTACATCGCTTCTCCTCACAATTCTCATTACGAATATATTCGCAAGTCATTGGAAGCGGGCAAGCATGTTTTGTGCGAGAAGCCGATGGTTTTGCAGGCGAGTCAAGCTGAGGAAGTCTATCAGCTTGCCCGAGACAAAGGACTCGTGCTATTGGAAGCGATCAAAACGGCTTATGCGCCAGGTTTTCTGCAATTACTGGCCATTGCGAAAAGCGGGCGAATCGGTCAGATTCGCGATGTAGAAGCTACATTTACGAAGTTGGTATCCGGCGATATTCGCGAGTTAAGGACGGAAGAAAATGGAGGTAGCGTAACCGAACTGGCAAGTTATCCGTTGCTTGCGATCGTGAAACTTCTTGGAACAGACTATCTAGACTTCAGATTCGATTCATTCGAAGACGAGAACGGCGTTGATTTGTATACTAAAATTTATTTGAAGTACAAGGGAGCGACGTCGACCGCGAAAGTCGGCCTTGGTGTCAAATCGGAAGGTCAGTTGCTGATTTCTGGTACGCAAGGATATATTTATGTCGAGGCGCCGTGGTGGAAAACGCAATTTTTTGAGGTGCGCCACGAGAAGCAGGAGCAGAACGAAAAGTTCTTTTCCAAGTTTGCAGGGGAAGGTCTTCGTTACGAATTGAGCGATTTCATCTCGATGATTTACGGAAACGAGAGAAAAGGGTACAAGCTGACGCCGAAAGAATCGATTGCCATTAACGGCATTATCGAGACGTTTTTAACGAATAGACTGACACCGACTAAGGTGTAATCGAGGTCCGTTATGAAGAAAATCAAAATACTGCATATGCCACTAACGAATTCAGGCAGCGGAGTCTCTCAGTACGTACTTCAGAATTGGAGATTCATCGATCAAAGTCGGTTTCGGTTCGATTTTGCGACGAGAAGTAAGTCGTTGGATTTCGCCGATGAGGTAACCGCCCAGGGTTGCAAAATCCATTACTTGTCTTGTTCCTCGGAAGAAGATGAAGAGCAGTTCAAGAAGGAAATGCATCGAATCTTGGACGAAGGCTATGATGCGATTCATCTTCACACGTCTTATTGGAAAGGTTATTTGGTCGAGGAACTGGCTATTGAGAGGGGAGTGCCGATTGTGATCGTCCACTCTCATAGCACTATGATCGATATTCAAAATGAAACAAATAGGAACGAGAGCATAAAGAAACATCATTATTACAGAGATACGATTCCGGTTGATTACGGCACGCATTTTCTAGCTTGTTCAAGAGCAGCTGCCGATTGGTTGTTTGGAGATCAGATTCCCAAGAATCAAATCCGTATTTTTAATAACGCAATCGATCTTTCCGAATTCAGTTTTTCTCCAGACATTAGGGCGGCATACAGAGCAAAGCTTGATTTGGACGGATGTTTCGTGATGGGGCACATTGGGAGATTTACCTATTCTAAAAACCATGCCATGCTCATCGAGATTTTCCGAGAGATCTATCAGAAAATGCCTAACGCTAGGTTGATGTTAGTCGGCAGCGGAGAGTTGGAACCGGAAATTCGGCAACGAGTGCAAGACTATGGGTTAACGGAATCCGTGATATTCTTGGGAAAACGAACGGATGTGCCACAGTTATTGCAGGCTATGGATGTCTTTTTGTTGCCGTCTCGATTCGAGGGGTTAGGCCTCGTTCTTATCGAAGCTCAAGCTGCAGGCTTGAAATGTTTGGCAAGCAAAAGCGTCCCTCTAGAAGCGCAGATCACCACCAACCTTGAGTTTATCAACGATGAGGTTTCGAATTGGGTACAACAGGTTTGCCGGATTGCAGTCGGGTATGAACGTGTCGTGCAAGACCGCCTCATTGAAGAGGCAGGTTATGACTTGAGAAAGCAGATTAAGGTAATTGAGAAATTATATGCTGGAGAGGATGTCTCTGCGGATTGTAAAAGCGTAGCTCAATATAAACTTGCGCATTGGGGGGGGAGTGATGAACAATAGTGAACAACCATTGGTTTCAATAATTATCCCAGTTTATAACACGGAGAAGTTCGTAGGTCGAGCTTTAGAAAGTGTTTTGGAACAAACCTACAAGAATATTGAAGTGATTGTGGTAAATGACGGTTCGCAAGATGGGTCCGGGGAAATATGCGATGAGTATTCTCGCCGGGATTCTCGCGTTATAGTCGTACACCAGATAAATAGCGGAGTATCTGCGGCGCGTAACAAGGCGCTTGAGATTAGCCGAGGACGTTACATACAGTTTGTCGACTCGGATGATGTCATTGTTAGCCATATGACGGAAACGTTCGTGACCGAAATGGAAAATTCGGATTGCGATATCGTGATTTGCGGATTTGCTAACGTTGGGCAAGAAAGGCAAGGAATTAGCGCAGAAACCCGGCTAACCGAAACTCGGCTGTTTGCTGTAAGCGAGTTATTGGTTTTATCTTACAAGGATTCCAAAGTCGCACCGATCGTGTGGAGTTCTTGTAATATGATGTTTAAGAACGACATTATGCAGGCGAATGAACTTCGATTCAACTCGTCTTATGCCAAGGGCGAAGACGGGCTTTTTACGTTAGACTATCTTTCTAAATGCAAAAAAGCACTTGTGCTCGACCAAGTTTTCTACATCCATTACATTTATGATCCATTGGAACGCGTAAGTACAGTGTCGCAATTTGCACCGGATCTTTATGAACTGAGGCTTATCTATTTTGAGAGGCTGTATTTCATTGTGGAGGGCCAAATTAACGAGCAGCAGAAAACCATTCTTCTGCAATTGTTCTACGACAAATTAATTGCAGGAATCGTACGAATGGTCGCTTATTCGGAACATTTTACGGATATTGAGCAAAGGCTATCGGCAATCGTAAATAATGAAATCGTAATTCGATCAGGCAAAGTGTATAAGCGCTTCAGAAAAGGAGATAGCGTCTTCATTCCGTTATTCATGAAGTGGAGGCTTGTAAACCTCCTGTATTTTGCGCTGAAAAAAAAGAAAAAACATTATATCGGCAAGTATGGGAAAAGTCCTATTGTCCGTTCGATATACGTTAAGGCACCAGATACGAGAGTATAGGATGAGAGGAGAATGGAAATGAGAGAGCCTTTAGTGTCTATCATCATACCGGTGTATAACGGATCGAATTACTTACGGGAAGCGATTGATAGCGCTCTTGCCCAGACGTACGCCAATCTGGAGATCATTGTAGTCAATGATGGCTCTAACGATAACGGAGCCACGGAAAAAATCGCATTATCCTACGAGAATAAAATTCGTTATTTATCTAAGGAAAACGGGGGAGTTTCTACCGCGCTTAACCTAGGCATCCAAGAGATGACGGGGGAGTACTTTTCTTGGTTATCGCACGACGATCTATACTACCCCGACAAAGTAGAGCGGCAAATTCAGGCGTTGCGTGACAATGGAGATATGACGGCACTCGTTCATTGTGCATACGATTTACTGGAGGAGCCGTCTAAAACAATCACCCACGTTATACACAGCAACACATATCCAATGGACTATTTAACCAATTCGGTTCTCCCTGTTTTGCAAGGGTTGATTCATGGTTGCGGGCTTCTGATTCACAAAAGCCATTTTGAACGCGTTGGCGTCTTTGATGAAGCTTTGGTTACGACCCAAGACTATGACCTTTGGTTTCGAATGATGAGGAATCAAACGATCGTTTTTGTTCCCAAACCCTTGGTTATTGGCAGGGAGCACGCAGCGCAAAGAGGAAAAACGCTATCCTCGCATCAAACCGAACGCGATCAAATACATATTGGCTTTATGGATGAGCTGACCGAAGCCGAGATGAGTGCTATGTACGGCAGCCCATATAATTTTTATCATAGAATGAGCATTTTTTTTAAGGCTATAAACATGGAAGAATCCTACCGTTATGCGAATCGGAAAATGCAATCGGCAACTGTTCCTGAGAATCTGTCGGAAGAACTCTCTAACCTTCGAAAATATATTAAAGGGCTAACGAGTGGCAAGGCAGACAGGTTGGCGATCTTTTGCGCAGGACAATACGGTTTGCGATTGATTCAAGAGTTGCGGAGTAAATTGATTTTTGTTAATTGCTTTTCGGATAATAACCCTGCGAAGTGGGGACGGCAGTTCGGGAACGTAGAATGCATTCCTCCGGAAGAGCTTGCGAAAGACAAAGAACGTACGCTTGTAATTGTTGCTACACAAACGCCGAACGAAATCGTTAATCAATTGAAATCAACTGGTTTTCCTTATGTCGTGACTAAACGTGAACTAGACGGTCTCTTAGTCAAAGTACCGCCGGTTAAATGGATTAGTGCATTGGACGACATTGAAGGTCTTGACTATTCGTCTTCCGAAGTGCAGGCATTACTGCCTAAATTCAATCAAACGATATTCGAAATTTGTAAATATTATGAGGAATCAAGAGGTGTTTGAAGATACTCATAAAAATCGTTGAAAAACTGATGGAGTTGGAAGCAACGATCGCAAACCGAAAAATAATCATATTCGGTTCCGGAAAAGTAGGGAAGTTAACCCACGCGGCATTAAAAATGGTATCTAATGAAGCTAGTTGCTTCGTAGATAACGATCCTATTAAACATGGCTCAATAATTATGGGAACTACCGTACAGCCGCCGCACGCAATAAAAGAAGAGAAGAAAGAATCATTGTTTGTTCTTATTGCCAGTACATACTACAAGGAAATTGAACGCCAGCTGTCGGAAATGGGGTATAAGGAAGGCGAAGAGTTCTTTTCGATCCTTAAACCTAGACTTAATGAAGCAGCAAGAGGAGAGCGGATTATCCATGGCGTAAAAATCGGAAAGTATAGTTATGGAGTCGAGCAACATTGCTATCCGGATACTCTCCTAGAGAGCGTTGGAGCATTTTGCTCAATCAATACGCACTCGCTAATCGGGATGGTTAACCACCCTACAACCTTGATTACAACCCACCCGTTTTTATACCACCCGAATGACTATATGGGCGAGTTTATACCGAGTGACTTATTGGATACCCACAGCCTAGCGGATATAAACGCATTAACGAAGAATGGCAAAATCGTAATCGGGAACGATGTGTGGATCGGAGCTAAAACAGTAATATTGCCATCCGTTCATATTGGGAACGGAGCTATTGTTGCGGCCGGGGCAGTCGTGACTAAAGATGTACCGGATTACGCTATTGTCGCAGGAGTGCCCGCTAAAGTAATAAAGTATCGGTTTAGCCGGGAAGAAATAACAATTTTAAACGAGATACGATGGTGGGAATGGCCGGATGAGAAAATTGCGTCCAAGTCTAAGTTGTTTGCCAATCCCAAATTGTTTTTTAAATACTTTCAAGAAAATAATTCCTCTTAAACAAGACAAGAATAGAGGTTATTAAAATGAACTTAAGAAAAACCCTAATGGATATGATCTTTAGCAGGTTTGAGAACAGCAAAAAGCCTGATTATATCGTTATTTATGGAGCTGGTCAAAACGGGTTGTTATTAATGCAATATTTGATGTCGGCAAATATCGAAGTGAATTATTTCTGCGATAATAGTCCGAGCAAACAAGGAACATTAATTCGCGGAATTCCCTGCCTCTCCATAGAGCAATTATGCTCTCATAAAGATAACGCTCTCGTATTTGTATCCCCTTATCATTCAGAAGATATGATGAAGGATTTGGAGCGTCTTCAGTTTTCTCATGTCATTTCGTCTGACGTCTTAAGATTGTTGAGATTTGTACCGCAATCCAAAAATGAAAATACATATCAGCGCTTTCCCTATATCGGGCACTTCTATTCGCTTTATCCGGATATTGACGAGATTATGGAAAAGTCCGAATCTATATTCGATCCAACTAAACAGGTGTTAGATATCGATTTGAACGAAGAAACACAACTTACGTTGCTTAGAGAAATGATTAATTTATATCCCTCGCTCCCACAGTGGGAAGACATTTCTGTTGAATTAGGTTCTACACCGTTAAGGCATCGACTGGGAAATACGAGCTTAAGCGCATCGGATGCAGTCGGACTGCATTGCATGCTTCGCCTTTTGAAGCCTAATAAAATGATTGAAGTGGGATCAGGATACACCTCTGCAGTTACACTGGATACGAATGAATTTTTTTTGGATAATCGAGTTCAATTAACCTTTATCGAGCCATATCCTGATCTATTAAAATCGATTCTAAAACCAACCGATCGGATAAGCCTAATTGATAGAGGACTGCAAGATGTTCCATTGGAAGTGTTTGAACAATTAGATAGCGGAGATATATTGTTTATCGATTCCACTCATGTTAGCAAAGTGAACTCTGATGTGAACTATTTGTTCTTTGAGATACTGCCGCGACTAAAAAAAGGGGTATATATTCACCTGCATGATATATTCTATCCCTTTGAATATCCCAAGAAGTGGATCATGGACGGTTTGATTTGGAATGAGCTTTATTTACTTAGAGCATTCTTGCTAAATAATTCGGCGTATTCTATTCAGTACTTCCAGAATATGATGGATCACAAGCACATGGATCTATTTTTGGAGAAATGGCCTTACGATTTACCCGTTCAAGGTGGAAGCATATGGCTGAGAAAAAATGAAAAATAGAGGTGACGAAATGTTTCTAAGTAAAAAAAGAAAAATAGCAGAGTTATTTGATACTATCTCGGAAATGAACGGACTGTTATTGCGAGTTAACGATCCTGAGACTGCAGTCTCCGATTGCTTAGCTGCGTTAAATGCCATTCTATATCATTTGGAACAAGAAAGAGAGTCGCCTATTCGCACAATCGATCTGCTTAAGAACGTACAAGGTTCTTTCAATGCATTCTGGAATGGTGATGTCGAAGTAAACGCGGACAAGATTCATGCGTTGTCCGAGCAAATCGGAATGCTTAAAGAAATGTTTAATGTTGAAATTAATGTGAAGTTGAATGTGGTGTTCCTACCTTACAAAGCTTCCATGTGGGATAGCCTAGCAACCATATACGAAGCTGCGGCAAAGGATGAGCATTGCGTGGCGCGCGTTGTTCCAATTCCCTATTATCAGTTATCTCAAAACGAGGCGATCCCTACTTACGAAGGGGACCGGTTTCCGCCTGATGTACCTATAACTCATTATAATGACTATAATTTGGAACAAGAGGAACCGGACATTATATTCGTTCATAACATTTACGATCAATACAACACGATCACCCGAGTACATGAACATTACTTTACTTCCAACTTGAAAAACTTTACCGACATGCTGGTTTATGTCCCGTATCATATGTCCTCGTTTATTCAACCTAATAGTCAGGGAGATCGCAGTTATAATCTATCTTCAGTTAAGAACGTAGATAAAGTTATTTTGGCCGGAGAATATTTGAAGAAGGCCGCGGTTCGAGACGGAATACCAGAGGAGAAGTTGCTGGTACTCGGTTCTCCCAAGTTAGATGCAATGACCAAAGTTATTAATAAACAAATTCCTTATCCCGAAGCTTGGAAAGACAAAATCGAAGGAAAGACGGTTTATGTATTAAATACAGGGTGTCTATATTTCGCAGATCAAACGCCAGGGAAAGTCGAGAGATTAGCGGATTTTCTTCATTTTCCACGATATGTCGAGAACAGCGTAGTCATTTGGCGCCCGCATCCGCTTACGCAAATATCAATCATGAAGTACACACCTAACTTATTCGAATACTATTCTAACTTAATTAAAAAAATTAATGACGGACACCCGGCGTATAAACATATCATTTTAGATGAGTCGGATGACTATTTGCCTGCATTGCAGGCCGCTGATGTATTAATATCTTATGATGGCTCGCTCCTACGCTCCTATCTTTTAACAGGGAAAAGGGTGCTCTTTTGGGATGGGAATATGCCCAAAGGCTCTCTGGTACCTTCCGATGCATTTTACTACACGTTCGATCAGTCCGAACCATGGTTCGAGATTATCAAAAAGTTTGCAAAAGGGTTGGATCCATTAGCTGAAAACCGCAAAGACCTGGCATCAAAGGTTTATTCGAATATAGATGGGACCAGCGGACAAAAAGTATATCAAACGATTAAAGAATGCGTTGCCCAACAAGTGAAATAGTCACGGCTTGCAAACAAAAAAAGACAAAGAATATCCGAGGATATCCTTTGTCTTTTTTGATGTACGCCCAGCATGGGCGTCATCTCTACGGTGAAAGTCCGGAATGGGGGCTGGCAAGCGCCTACCATAGCCAAGAGCAAGGGTGTCCGCCGCGAGGCGGAATCCGAAGGAAGCTGGAGGCAAACGCACGGCTCGAGGTACACGAATCCAATTTGAGGCGGTTGCAGTCGGATGAGTCACCATCACATGACGAAATCCTAAGCTGCCAAAGGCTGCAGCCGTAAACTTGGGCGAGCGCGGGCGGAAAGATGACGTTCTTATCTGGGGAGACCTGTGGAATATGCGAAGTATTTGCGTAACCGTGGCTGAGAAGTCGCGCTGAATCCGCAGGAGTCAGCAGAAGCCATAGTACGGTGTTGTTGCAACAACACCGGAAGGGCTGAACCTAAAGGAGANAAGAAATCGATGCGTTCGCGCGAAGAACAACGACAGCAGAATATCCCGCAAGGGAGCTCGCGGCAAAGGGTAGCGGTGAAACCGCAAGGGTATGCCGGAGCGCCGAGTTCTTCGTCGGCACAAACCGACCTTTCTTCTCGCGAAGGAAAGCACGACTTGCTGGATCAAATGCTCGAGGAGGGAAATCTCCGAGAAGCCTACAAGCGAGTGAAACAAAACGGAGGAGCGCCCGGCATAGACAACGTGACGGTAGCCGAGCTACAAGCACACGTATGGGAATGCTGGGAAACCGTGAAAGCGCAGCTCCAATTGGGTACGTACAGACCGATGCCAGTCAAACGGGTGGAAATCCCCAAACCCGGAGGCGGGGTGCGGCTGTTAGGTATCCCAACCGTAATGGACCGCTTGATCCAACAAGCCCTCATGCAAGTAATGACACCGATTTTCGACCCGTTATTCTCACCGAACAGCTTTGGATTCCGCCCAAGGAAACGTGCCCATGACGCAGTAAAACAAGCGCAGTCCTACATTCAAGAAGGAAATCGCTGGGTCGTAGACATAGATTTGGAGAAGTTCTTTGACAGAGTGAACCACGACATCCTCATGGCAAGGGTAGCACGAAAAGTCGCGGACAAGCGTGTCTTGAAGCTGATTCGTTCCTACCTCAATGCCGGAGTCATGGTCGACGGGACAAAGCAGGAGACGCTGGAAGGAACGCCGCAAGGCGGTCCGCTCAGCCCGCTTTTAGCTAACATCCTGTTGGACGATCTGGACAAAGAGTTAACGGAACGCGGCTTGAAGTTTGTGCGTTATGCGGACGACTGCAACATCTTTGTCCGAAGCAAGCGTGCAGGTGAACGCGTAATGGCGTCGGTCATTCGCTTTGTAGAGGAGAGGCTCAGACTAAGAGTGAATCGGGACAAGAGTGCGGTAGACCGCCCATGGAACCGCAAGTTCCTTGGATTCAGCTTTCTCAGCAACAAAGTCGCGACGATTCGAATCGCGCCGAAGAAACTGGAACAACTAAAGGAACGCGTCAGGGAGATAACCTCGCGTACGCGAGGCGTCTCGATGGAGAAGAGGCTGCAAGAATTAAATCGCTACCTGATGGGTTGGATAGGCTACTTCCGGCTAGCATCCGTAAAGACGCACTGCGAACGACTCGACGAATGGATTCGCCGAAGACTACGCATGTGCCTATGGAAGCAGTGGAAACTACCTAAATCCAGGCTCCGAAACTTACGTGCCCTAGGTGTACCGGAGTGGGCGGCAAGAATGATGGCAAACGCTCGCCGCGGATGCTGGGAAATGTCCCGAAACATAAACAACGCCCTTAATCACTCCTACTGGAGTGACCAAGGGCTGTTAAGTCTGACAACTCGTTATCTTGAAACTCGTTAACTTTTAGGAACCGCCGTATGCGGACCCGCATGTACGGTGGTGTGAGAGGTCGGGGGCTAGCCGCCCCCATCTACTCGATTATTAATTAAGGATTATAGATCTGTTTACAACTTCATAGTCGGATAAGCTATCTATTTCATACCAACCTCTTCGAATCGGCACGGCATGAACCGGTATATCTCTGTTAATCAATTCTTGTACCAGATCGGTCATATAAGCATTAGGGAAAGCCCTTCCCCAGCCAATCAAATCAGTTGAATCGCGGGCTTTCTCGTGCGTGGACAGTAAAAATTTGCACCCGTCTCCGGAAAATTTGAGTAGACCGATGTACTGTGCCATTACTTCGTCGGGATGGGGATTACTTTTTCCAATACTGATCAATCGATATTCCTTGTCATAGATGAGACTCTCCGCGTCTTCGAATGGATTTGCGAAACGTTCTGAGTAGTATCTTTTCCATTCCATATCGACTGCTATCGCGATATCGCGAGGACTAGATAGTAGCGTTTCTAACACCTGATCATCATATAGGATGTCCCCATACGAAATAATAACATCGTCTCCGCCGAGCAATTGATCCCTGGCGCAAAAGAGAGAGTATGCCATGTTCGTGGATGCATAACTTTCATTGCTTTTAACATTAAAGGAGTAGTTACTCTTGACCGATTCACCGCAATATCCGGTCACCACGGTGACGTCATAAATTCCATACTTGTGAAACCGTGCTATTTGTCGATCGAGAAGCGTTTGACCATGCAGCTCAACCATGGCTTTAGGGCGATCTGCGGTCAGCGGTCGTAACCTCTTGCCTTGACCGGCTGCTAATATGATAGCCTTCATGATAGGCCCTCCTTATTTAGGAAAACGAAGGATCGTATGAATCAATTCAATATCCAATTTCGAATACGGCTTATTGCGCTCAGGATGCCACATGACGCCCAGCATGGGGTAATCCCGATGAACGAAAGCTTCTATGGTATGATCCCCGACATGATAACCAATGGGTTGCAGACATTCGGGGAGATGACTGCCGATGCAGTAGTTGTGATAGGAATTCACGACATTGCTTTTCCACTCCATTGGATCTGCATCATTAGGGAGATTAAGTTTGATCTCATGCGAGGCTGCGACATGCCCGCTTTTTCGTAACAACTGACCGCCGAAATAGGCGTAAATAAATTGCATGCCTCGACAGACTCCCAAGACCGGTATCTGTCCAGAGCATGCAACTTCCAGCAGAGCAGCTTCTGACTCGTCTCTGATCTTACTTAATGGTGAAGAGGTTTCCGAATGAAGTTGGCCATATTCGACATTATTGCCCCCGGAGAGTACGATTAAATCCGGCTTAACGTGCTTGATCCAATCAGATACGGACTTACCCGTATTAGGAATCGGAATGACAAGATCGAATCCGGCAGCTTTCAGGAAGCTATACCATTCATGGCTTAATGCGTCGCGAATCTCCCCATATAACGGATCCTGGATCACTCGTTGAGTTATTACTGCGATCATAATGCGGCCTCACATGGACGTACTCGTTTTTCTTGACAATTCAAGTCGATATACACGCTTCTTTGAAGTTCCTTAAACAACCATTCCCCGCAACCGATCGCTGCAGGTATTCCGAACTCCGAGCAACGTACAGCCATATGCGAGGCAACCCCCCCATATTTCGTGATGAGACCGGCGATTTGACGAGAAAACAACCAATCGTATCCAGGATCAGCGTTTTCGATCATGACTATTTTTCCTTTCAGATCTAAATCGTTCGAAGCAACGGAGTGTTGGAGCAATACCGATTCGGCTACGATTCGGCGGCTTGAGCTAAAGTTGGGATTCGACTGAATCATTCGAATGACTTCAAGGTCTTCGGTATTCATGATTAGATCGGGAACGACTAATTGAGCATGTCCCGTATAAATAAATTTTTGTTCGTCTATCAAGTATCTACACTGATCCACAAAGCTGTCCGACAACGGTTCCTGCTCCCACCGAAGCAAATGTTCAATCGGAAGGAAGGCCATCTCGTCAACGGTAAAGCCATGATACTTCCCAAATTCACCGATATATTTTAAAGCAAGGCTAATGTTTTTAGTAAACTCGAACTTAATTTTCTCCCGCAGCATAATACTTCTAGATATGAAATCTAGCAATTTATGCACGGAAACATTAAAGCCTTCGGAAGAGAGAAGAGACTGTATAGCACTCAACTGCTCGGCTCTGAATTGGAACGAGCGGGATTGTTGTTCCTTCCGGATCTCGGTTGCCGATGCGGAAAAGTAGATTTCTGGACGCTCGTCATATCTAGGTGCCGTAATATCATAAGTGCCCGGCCGGAGATGACCATATCTGCGGCACATCTCCTCTAAGGATAATTCCCCCTTGGAGTACGAGTGCATATCCATTGTATACTCACTTGCGACGGTTTCTATCGAAATTAGAAATTGATGCAGCTCATCTTCCGACAGTACGCCTGTACTGACCAGCGAGCGTAAAATTTGAGTGCCGATGAACGCGCACCGAGCTATCGAAGCAAAGGGAACCGTGCCATAAACCATACTATCCTTCAGTAATACATCGATGGCCGTGAGCAACGTCGTGGGAAGAGCATCCGCTGTTTCCCAGGCCCTACGTCTAGTTTGAAGGTAATCGACTTGTTCCAGTAAACCATTTATTAACTTATCGCTATCGTCAATCAGGTTCTGGGTCAATTGCAGAAGACAGGAACGCAGTGCATGAATTTCTTCGTTGAAGAAGCCGTGCTGCTTGAGAAGTGCTTCTACTTCAGAAAACTTGAAATCCAAACAGGAATGGACGATAAAGAACTCTACTTTGTCATGGTAGTGAGGGTGCTCGAATAGCCTCTGTATATAATAGTTAACAAGTTTTTCCGATAATTCGGGAGATAAGCCCATAGGCAATAATGAATTGAAGCTCGACCGGACGTCTACATAAGGCCGGCCCGCAATTTGCACCATTAAACCATAGGATTCGGGAGTTTGATACCCTAGTACAGAGCGACCCTTCCGCCATGCCGAATCCATTATGACATGATTATAAAGCGAGTATGCCAACGGTTTGGGACGAGTGCCGATAATCTCCGCGGGATTCCAATCCGGCATCTGTCCTAAAATCGTGTGTTCTCCGAACATCCCTGGTTTGCGCTGCCTTCTATATTCAGCGAACGCCTGGATCTCTGAAATTTGTTTTTTTGTTTTTTGATCCATCAAGCCATGATGCCGTATTACATTCGATACAAGAGGGCGAACTTGAAAGATAAAGACTTCATCGTTCGAATTCAATGCGAATTCAATATCAAGCGAATCGCAGTTGCAAACAGACTCGAGCTCACGTACGGCTTCAATTAAGTTACTCCACCATTGGTTCTTGGGGGAGGCATGCTTGTACACGAGAACATGCTTCTGAGTGTTGTAAGCCCCGCTCGTTACAGAATCCGTTAATGATGAAACATCGTCGTAATTAATGACATAATAGGGGGCGAACGTCTCCAATGTTCGAGTGAACAGAACGCCGCTGCACTTTACATCAGGCAACATGGGCTGTACGAGAATTTCAAAATCCTGATAATCCGTTGTAAATTCTTTATAGGAAGCAACTACCGCATTAATGGCAAGTTTTATGTCTGATGGGCGAGGTTCGACGTTTAATATGCTTTCGAATTGCCCAGCCAGAGATGATTCGAAAGAATCTTCGCATAAAGAACTGCTTCTTATCGCCAGCAACGAGACTTCAAATTTTGCGATGACATGTTCAATCCAGTAGGAGTGGTTCTGCTCCCACTGGCTAACAGTAAAGTATACGGCTTGTAATATATTTGATTTATTGATTATCGGCCGAAGCTGAACTAAATTTTGCGCTTTTGTTTTGAACGTAAAAGAGGTCATGGCAAGTTGCCTCCCTATCTCATTGCGTCGATAATATTGCGAAATGTTTCAGGAGGGGATGAATGATGTAGAAAGTTTCTCCTGCGGTGGCACTTTGCGTACTAAACTCAAAATGGCCAGTGTCTACAAATTCCTTCAAAACCTCTACAAGTAATGAAGCACGAATGAACGGATCAAGTATATAGTCTAAATTAGGCAAAGGGTGCTTTAGTTCAAACCATTTGGTTTTAAGCACAGGTCCGCAATCGATTTTTTCTTCCAAAAAAATGGCGGAGGCTCCGATACGACCCTCATTAAGCAGACTATAATATACCGTTGTACTGCCTCGGTATTCAGGTACGACTCCTGGATGAATATGAAGGAAACGTTTGCCGAGTTCAAGAACAGGCTTCTTCAATATTTGTCCACCGAAACCGGAATAAACGATATATGGAGATGGAGCTTCAGCTAATGCCTTCTTCGATTCTTCCGAATTGACGGAATCGGTTTCAATGAGAGTATACGGTATCCCGTATTCATTCAAAGTAAATAAGACCGGCTCTTCAAGCTGAAAGTATTCGATCGACTTTTGGTTAAGTGATTCACAACGGGTTTCGTAGGAGATAAACTCTTGGCGCAAACTTTCGGGAGAAGGGCTCATGATTAACGCATATGAAGGAATGAGACCGTTTCGCGCCATTAGTTGCAAGTAAGCTTTCGTTCTAGCGGTATTCGCTCCAAGCAATATAAAATCGTTTAGTATCTTCATACGCCTAATCCCTTTGCGGTTTGGAGTTGCATAACGGTTTGCTTCTCAATAGCGAGAACGATCAACATGATTTCGATTTCTCTATTCGAAAGCTCGGCCTCGAATGAGAGGATCGTGTCGACTAGTTTTAACAACGTGTTTAGGTATTTTAATCCTCCACCATCATGTAACTTCAATGCTATGGCAGATGCTAACCTAACATATGGGCCGGAGTCTTTATAATCGCTTGTATCCAAGGGTCTATAGTCGATGTCGTACGCGCTGTACACTCGTTTGCGGATTTCAAAGCTGTGGATCCATTTGTCCAACACGTCTGAATTGTCGTTAGTAACATCATATCCGATTTCGAAGAGAAATGGATTGACGAGAGCGACATTGGGCTCATCTGTAGAGGAAGCCTCTACTTTGTCTTGGAAGCGTCTGAACGCTAGATCACGAGATTCCTTATATGCCTGGATAAAAGGGAAACCATGGAACGTCGAGTACATATAAAATTGTTTGTTTTCCCGATTATCTTCCGTAACGTAAGGATAAAGGTGCTCATACATATTTTTTGTTCCTCAACCACTGCCATAATTGTTCCATGCATTCATCTGGGGTATTTTTCGAAGTATGTAATACCACATCCGGAGAAGAGGGGACTTCGAATATTTCATCCACGCCGATAACGTGCTTCATTTCTCCGCGTAAAGCTTTCTTATACAGTCCTTTGGTATCTCTATCAATACATACCTCAAGGGAGCATTCGACGTATACTTCTACGTAATCCTCTATTTCTTGACGATAATTGTTGCGCATTTCCTGATAAGGAGATATGGCGGCGATTACAACGGAAACGCCATTCCGATTGAGCATTTTTGCAGTGAATCGAAGAATTTTGCTTACCTTCAGCCGTTCTTCCCTCGAATAACCGAAAAGATGACCGATTTCATCCCGGACGACATCTCCGTCCAGAACTTCGACCCGATGGCCATTCATGTTCAACTGCTCTGCAACGGCTTGAGCCGTAGTACTTTTCCCAGCACCGCTAAGTCCTGTCAACAACATCGTAAATGCTCTACTCAATGGGGCCACCTCTTATTTTTTTCTTGGTTTTAAATAGCTAAAATCGGCTGTTATTTTGCTGCGTAAATCCTGCAGAATATGCTGATGTTGAGGATCACAAACAAGATTAGTCGTTTCATCGGGCAATTGAAACAACAGTTCATCGCTGTTCTCGAACAGGACGTATTTGTGAGTATGGTTTCGGACCATTTTGAATGCGTTTATCCACACACCCAAGTTCTTTACGACAACCGGATAAAGGAGCCAACCCGTATTATAAATCGTATCTCTTTCGGTAATTACTTCCGCTGTGAATAGGGAATCGTCTACTTTGCCGCTTTCCAATAAACTAGTCAACATTGAATCAAACTCAGTCATGCTTAATAGTTCATCATGGGTCTCTGGAATTAAATCTTTGTGGTTAACGATAAATGGAACATGAATATATTCATCCTTGCATTTCATCAGATGACCTGTGGGTTCGTCTCCGCCAATCGCGCTCCCGTGATCGCTACACACGATTACCATTGAATTGTCTGGAAGCTTGGAGCGAATATCTTTGATTTTTCCATCTATGAAAGATAAGACTTCTTTATACTGGGAGAGGCTTTCTCGATGCAGCTCGCCATTGCCCTTCAAGTAATCCACTGGAGTGTACCTGGTATTTATCGTCCCTTTGTGTTGTGCGCAAATAAAGGGGAAATGCGTTTCCATTACATGGATAAGATGAAATTGAGGAGCGTCAGAGTCGTGTAGATGACACATCACATTCCACCAACTGATAGAAATAACGGATTGTTTCCCCAACTTCAAATGATTTAAGCGTCTAACGTTTTCAAAGACGGGAGCAGCATATTGAAAAAGCAGGTAATCCCTTTTTTCCAACCACTGAAATATGGAAGATTTCGAACCGTCAACGTGTCCGGTGAAAAACTCATCTCTCGCCAGATCCTGTCCATTGAACATTCCCAGGTAACTTCTCTTGGTATAAGTTGAAGGACTATATGCACTGCGAAAGGAAATAGATCGGGTTGCCAGTTCATACAGAGAAGGGCACATTGCTAAATCCCGCTGCCGCATCCCATCAAAAACCAATAAGACGATGTCTTTAGTTGCGCGTTGACGGATCGCTTCATTCGCATTTATCAACAATTGCTCTATCTCATTGTTTAATTGAGCGACACGGTTTGCATCCGAGAATCCTTTTTCGATATAACGGTGGGAGAAAGTTGCAAACTGATCCAATTCTTTGATGTCTAGTAAATAGGATAAAAGCATTCTGTATAAAGTTTCCACAATTCCGTCATCTTCTTCGAGTTCAATCCGAGCACGAAGCAGATGAATGTCTAAACAGGGAATATAGATTTCTTCCGAATAGAATGGAATCACTTCGCCACTCGATATGATTCCAGTATAGATGTCATAAAAATCAACGATTTTTACCATTGGGTACTGTGACTTTAATGTCGCTTTTATTTCGTCTCGATGACGTATTGTTGATACAATGACCGTGGTTATATTTTCGCTGTCTATGGCTTCCGGTTGTTTTACGGGAATGCTCATTAATTCCGTTCCATGCTTTGAAGAGTCTGAATCTACGATGAAGGATATCGGAACTTTACCACCAAGAAACTCCACAAGATTAACGGTATGTACTCCGGCACCCCAAATCGCTACCTTATCGGTTGATTGGATACGGCTCCCCGTCGTTCTAATATGCCATCTCATGAAAGATGGTACATCGGTAAATAATTCATACTTAGTTCGGATTTGATCGAATTGTTCCTGTAAGGAGAAAGGTTGGGGATTCTGTAACATTTCATCTTGAACCAATATCAACTTTCCTCTCGTTAGCATCTTTGAATATATATATCGGTAAATTCTCTTGCCAAAACGAGAGCAAAATTTCTTCCATATCCTAAATTAACACTAATCGAGATCGAACACTTTCACACTCGTTGACAGTAATTCATAGCAACATCCTACTTTACGGGAGGGGGGCATTGTCTAGGTGTACTTTCCCCCGTTCAAACGACTTCAGAAAAAACTAAATACACCAAAACGCCAACGATGACACCGCTTACAAAAAATCATTGACACCAAACTTTCCCTGATGTTATATTCGGATTGTGGAACAGGCCGCATAGCCTATGTCTAACGTCATTTGAAGATGAAGGGAATGTTTAGTAGATGCAAGGAAAAGTTAAATGGTTTAACGCAGAGAAGGGTTATGGCTTCATCGAAACAGAGCAAGGCGGCGATGTATTCGTTCACTTCTCCGCTATTCAAATGGACGGTTACAAGGCTCTTGAAGAAGGCCAAAGCGTAGAGTTCGACATCGTTCAAGGCGCTCGCGGTCCTCAAGCTGCTAACGTTACCAAAGTATAATTGACCGGCGCGAAGACGCCGCATATAAATAATGTAAGCGTCTAATAGGTAACTTCCATTGCCAGTCACTCAACCTCGGAGACATTCTCCGGGGTTTTGTTGTATTCTAGAGGATAGACTCACATGCGAGCAAAGGGGAACGCAATTATGATCTCGTTAGCAATGATCGTCAAGAACGAAGAGAAATACTTGGACAGATGCCTCAAAAGCGCCGCGCATATGGTAGATGAGATCATCGTCGTGGATACGGGCTCGACGGATCGTACCGTAGAGATCGCAGAGCAATACGATGCGAAATTATATCGCTTCGAATGGATCGACGACTTCGCCGCTGCCCGCAACTATTCGTTAGAGCATGTAACCGGAGACTGGGTGCTCGTACTCGATGCCGATCAGTATTTCCAAGAGGATTTCTCCGAATCGATTAAGCAATTCACGAATTCGAATGCGAAACGCGCCGGCCTAATCGAAATCATTTCAAAATACGAGCAGAATGGCCAGACGCTCCACTCTACCGATTATATGGCTCGGCTGTTTCCTCGCGGCGCGAGATTCGAAGGACGCATTCATGAACAATTGACGCCGCTGATGCCTACGGTCGTAACCGGATTGAAATTGATGCACGACGGTTATTTTCAGACGGACAAGGGAACTCGCAACATCCCGTTACTGCTGAAAGCTTTAGAAGAAGAACCCGATGACGCTTATTTGAATTTCCAACTCGGCAAACAATACCGCGGAGCGGACGAATATAACCTTGCGCAGCATTATACGGAGAAGGCCTATGGGTTATTGCAAGGCTCCAATCCTCCTTTCGCTTTAGAGACGATCATCGAATTACTCGAAGTGCTTACGGTTAACAAACAATACGAAGCGGCGCTCGAGCTCGCAAGCAACGAAGTCGAGTGGCTGGATAAATCCCCCGACTTCGCCTTCTCCGTCGCGCAGTTCCTGCTGGAATACGCCATCGACGCGCAAGATTTCTCGGTCGTCGGCAATATCGAGAACAGCTATCTGAAATGTTTGGAGCTTGGCCGAGCGGGAGCGAAAGAGATCGTTATCGGCGCTTCTACCTATCTAGCCGCCTATAATCTTGCCGTGTTCTACGAGTCGATCGGGAACGATGCCAATGCTAAGGAGTACTATGCGTTGTCGGACTCCTACGGCTACGAGCCTGCGAAAGAAAGACTGCAAAAATACACGTCCTAATGGCTCGTCTAAAAGTTTTCTAAAAATTCAAATTTATTTGCGGAATGTTTTGAATGGGCTCCTCCGAATATGTTATGATAGAGCTGTAATCAGCAAAGGAGGCCTGCCGCATGAAATACAACATTCGTGGTCAGCGTATGGAAGTTACCGATGCTCTTCGTGATTATGTCGAGAAGAAGCTAAGTAGGCTGGAACGGTACTTTGAAGCCCCTCCCCAATCTGATGTTAACGTAACCCTAAGCGTAACGAAGGGCCAGCAGGCCGTCGAGGTTACGATTCCGCTGCCGGGATTCTACCTCCGCGCGGAAGAGAAACGCGAGGACATGTATGCTTCGATTGACTACGTAGTGGACAAACTCGAACGTCAGATCCGCAAGCATAAGACGAAGATCAATCGCAACTTCCGGCATCCGGACTCGGCCAGAGCGCTCTTCAAGGAAGATTTCGGCGGCGGACAGAGCACTGTGTCTACGCTTGATCGCGACGAAGAAGACGATCTGGAGCTCGTGCGGACGAAGAAGTTCAATATGAAGCCGATGAACGTCGAAGAAGCGATTCTTCAGATGGACCTGGTGGGCCATAACTTCTTCGTATTCACCAACGATGTGACGAAGGAGATCAGCGTCGTGTACCGTCGCCATGACGGTAAGTACGGCTTGATCGAAGCCGAATAACATAACGCATCTATTCAACCCGGTCGCCGAGAAGGCGATCGGGTTTTCGCTATAAGAAGGGAAATAGCCCCTTTAACCGCCCTTTCCTTGCTCCATTTTCGCCAAACTGTTAAAATGAGAAGATGTTGTATTACCCGCAGGAGAGAGGGGTATTTCCCATATGCTCGGATTAGTCAAAAAAATATTCGGCGACGCCAACGAACGCGAAGTGAAGCGGCTGCTTAAAATCGTGGACCAGGTCAACGCACTGGAATCGACGGTTTCCGCCCTTAGCGACGAGGGCTTGCGCGCCAAGACGGATGAGTTCCGCGCACGCTTAGAGAAAGGCGAGACGCTCGACGACATCTTGCCGGAAGCTTTCGCGGTCGTACGCGAAGCGGGCCAACGCACGCTGAACAAACGCCATTACGACGTTCAACTGGTCGGCGGCATGGTGTTGCACAGCGGCAAAATCGCCGAGATGAGAACCGGCGAAGGCAAGACGCTGGTCGGTACGCTGGCCGTCTACCTGAACGCGCTCGAAGGCAAAGGCGTTCACGTCGTAACGGTCAACGACTATCTCGCGCAGCGCGATAGTGCGGAAATGGGACAAGTCTATACATTCCTGGGCATGACCGTCGGTTGCAACCTTCATGGGCTGTCCCACGAAGAGAAGCAGCAGGCGTATGCTTGCGATATTACGTACGGCACGAACAACGAGTTCGGGTTCGATTACCTGCGCGATAATATGGTGCTCTACAAGGAGCAGATGGTACAACGTCCGCTCCATTACGCGATCATCGACGAAGTCGACTCCATTCTCGTCGACGAAGCGCGTACGCCGCTTATCATCTCGGGTCAAGCGCAGAAGTCGACGGAGCTGTACTATGCCGCGGATCGTCTGGTCAGCAAATTGACACCGGACGAAGATTTCACCGTCGATATTAAGATGCGCAGCGTAGCCTTGACCGAACAAGGCGTAACGAAGGTCGAGCGCGCGTTTAACATCGACAACCTGTACGCTCACGAGCACGTAACTTTGAACCACCACGTTAACCAAGCGCTTCGCGCCCGCAATATCATGAAGCGCGACGTCGATTACGTCGTGCAAGAGGAAGAAGTCGTTATCGTCGACGAATTTACCGGCCGTCTTATGGCTGGCAGACGGTATAGCGACGGTCTTCACCAAGCGATCGAAGCGAAGGAGCAGCTCAAAGTCCAGAACGAGAGCATGACGCTCGCTACGATAACGTTCCAGAACTACTTCCGGATGTACCGCAAGCTGGCCGGCATGACCGGTACGGCGAAAACCGAGGAAGAAGAATTCAAGCGGATTTACGGGCTTGACGTTATTCAAGTGCCGACGAACCGTCCGAATATCCGTCTGGACTTGCCGGACATCGTCTATAAATCCGAGAACGGCAAGTACAAATGGGTCGTCGAAGAGATCGTGAGACGCCATGCGACGGGACAACCGGTTCTCGTCGGTACGGTGTCGATCGAGAACTCCGAGCGCATCTCGGAAATGCTGAAGAAGAAAGGCGTCAAGCACCAAGTGCTGAACGCCAAGTACCATGCGGAAGAAGCCGCGATCATCTCGCAAGCGGGACAACGCGGGACCGTAACGATCGCCACGAACATGGCGGGACGCGGTACCGACATCATCCTCGGAGAAGGCGTAGCGGATTTGGGCGGTTTGCACATCATGGGCACGGAGCGCCATGAATCGCGGCGGATCGATAACCAGCTTCGCGGTCGCGCGGGCCGTCAGGGCGACCCGGGTTCTTCGCAGTTCTATCTGTCGATGCAAGACGAATTGATGCGCCGGTTCGGCGCGGACAATATCATGGGAATGATGGAGCGCCTTGGCTTCGACGAGGATTCTCCGATCGAGAGCCGTCTCATCACGCGCGCGGTCGAGTCCGCCCAGAAGCGGGTCGAAGGCAGCAACTTCGATGCCCGTCGGATCGTTCTGCAATACGATGACGTGATCAACCTGCAACGGGAGAAAATTTACGGAGATCGCCGCGAAATTCTCCATGCCGAGAACATCCGCGATATCGTCGAACCGATGGTTCGTTCCGTAGTCAACCGTTCCGTGGATAACCATTGTTCGGACAACGACGTTCCTGAGGATTGGGATTTGGAAGGCTTGGTCTCTTATGCTCATACCCACTACCTGCCAGAGGGCCGTCTGACCAAAGACGATCTATGGGGCAAGGAGAAGGAAGAGCTCGTCGAGAATCTCATGGGACTCGTGGAGAATCTCTACAACGAACGCGAAGAGACGATCGGCGCCGAGACGATGCGCGAATTCGAGAAGGTCGTCGTGCTGCGCGCCGTGGACAGCAAGTGGATGGACCACATCGACGCGATGGATCACTTGCGTCAAGGCATCCATCTCCGTGCTTACGGCGGCAACGATCCGCTGCGCGAATATCAATTCGAAGGACACAACATGTTCCTCGGCATGATCGAGCGGATCGAAGAAGAGGTTACGCTCTACATCATGAAGGCGCAAGTCGAGAAGAAACCGCAGCGCGAAGCGGTCGCGGAAGGCCAAGCGGTCGATCCGAAAGCCGAAGAAGGGCCGAAGAGACCGGTCAAGAGAGACGAAGCGCAGATCGGACGCAACGATCCGTGCCCATGCGGAAGCGGCAAGAAATACAAAATGTGCCACGGCCGCATAAACTAACGGAACAGCGCCGCAAGGCGTTCTAGACTTCATGAGGTGATATTGCGATGTACGAAATCGATGTGAAGGATAAGCAAGATCTTCGCGAGAACGCGAAGCGACTTCAGCAACTTAGGGGGTCTCTTTGACTTAGATCTGAAGCGGGAGCAGATCGAGAACTACGAAGTCAAGATGGCCGAACCGAATTTCTGGGACGACAACGACAAGGCGCAGTCGATCATCGGCGAGCTTAACGCGATCAAGTCCGTCGTCGAGCAGTACGAGAGCTTGGAGCGGGAAGCGCGGGATTTGTCCGAGATGCTCGATATGCTGACGGAAGAGATGGACGAAGACATGGCGGTCGAGTGGGCGGGCAGCGTCGCCGCGCTCACGACCAAGATCGACTCGTTCGAGCTGACGCTCCTCCTCAACCAGCCGTACGACAAGCTGGACGCGATTCTCGAGCTTCACCCGGGCGCAGGCGGCACCGAGTCCCAGGACTGGGCGTCCATGCTGTACCGGATGTATACCCGTTGGGCGGAGAAGCGCGGTTTCAAAGTCGAACTGATCGACTACTTGCCCGGCGACGAAGCCGGGATCAAGAGCGTTACGATTCAGATTAGAGGCCATAACGCCTACGGATATTTGAAAGCGGAGAAAGGCGTGCATCGACTCGTGCGCATCTCTCCGTTCGACGCTTCGGGGCGCCGCCATACGTCGTTCGTATCTTGCGACGTCGTACCGGAGATCAACGAGGACATTCATATCGAGATCCGTCCAGAAGATTTGCGCGTCGACACGTACCGCTCCAGCGGCGCGGGCGGACAGCACATTAACAAGACGGACTCCGCCGTTCGGCTGACGCACCTCCCGACGGGAATCGTCGTCGCGTCCCAGACGCAGCGCTCGCAGATTCAGAACCGCGAGAAAGCGATGAAGATGCTCCAATCGAAGCTCTACGAGCTGAAGATCCAAGAGCAGCAGAAAGAGCTGGCCGCCGTGCGCGGCGAGCAGCTAGACATCGCGTGGGGCAGCCAAATCCGTTCCTACGTGTTCCACCCGTACAGCATGGTGAAGGATCACCGCACGCAGGTCGAGACCGGCAATATCGGCGCGGTCATGGACGGAGATCTGGACGCATTCATCGATGGATATTTGCGCAGTCAGATCAGACAGTCGGATGCTTAATCCATATAACGATAAGCAGGGAGCCCCGCGCGGGTCCCCTGCTTTTTTTATTCACTCGGGATGTGTCGCAGCCTGTCAAAAGCGTCGGCGTATTATGTTATAATGGGTCCTAATGGCGTTTCCATTCCATGGGATATCGTATACCCGGAGAGGAAGTACGGACGATGAACGATAATCACTTGTTGGAAGTTCAATCTCTGCTTCGCAAGAACGGCATATTGATCACCTTTTCCGGACGGCTGTCGCAACAGCTGATCGAGGAATACGGCGAGGCCGTTAAGACGTATTTGGAGAACGAACATCAATCCACCAAAGAAATCATCCATACGTTCTCCATCTACATCGAGCAAACCCAGAATATTAAGAACTATTGCGCCAATCGGCGAGAAGGCGCCGCTAAAGATCGAATCGCTCAATCGAGCGTCGTCTCGATCGGCATGAACGATAAAGGCAACTTTATATGCTCGGGCAACCTGGTCGAGAACGCGGACATCCCGGAGCTGACGTCTCGCATCGACGCAATCCTTCAATTAAACAAAGACGAACTGAAGAAGCTTTATAAAGAACGGCTTAGGCAAGGCTTGTCCGAGAACCCGGCGGAAGCCGGCGCGGGGGTCGGTCTCATCGACATGGCGCGCAAAGCGACGCTCCCGCTCGAATACACGGTGACTCCGCTGGACGAAAGCCTATCATTTTTCACGTTAAAGGCGGTTGTATAGGATGGGAACGATACAAGCGATCAACCTGGAGGCAACGAGGAGCACGCCCGAGATTCGATTCGATCCTGCGGCGAACCGACTGTCGATCGACGGCCAATCGTATCCGGAGAACGCCTTTGCCTTCTATCAGCCGCTCTTGCAATGGATCGACGATTATTTCGAGCAACTTGCCCCGGGAATTGAAGTTTCCGTGGAGCTGCAGCTGCCTTACATCAACACGACGAGCACGAAATGTCTGTTGATGTTGCTGGATAAGCTGCAGGCTGCCTATGAAGACGGCTTGCGGGTTGCGGTTCGCTGGCTATACGACGAAGATAACGAGAGCGAGTTGGAGTGCGCGGAGGAGTTCAAGGAAGACTTAACGCTTCCGTTCCAGATTATCCCGAAGACGGCGGAACAATGAATCGTACCGGCGAACCGCAAGGGCGGCTGAAGTACGACAGAAGCGTATTCCGGGTAATCGTATTGGCGGGCGTGCTTCTCGTGTTCGCGACGAGCATTACCGGCATTCTCTCGTTCCGGATCACGCAGAATGAAGTGATGAACAAGCTGAAGACGAACGATCTCGTCCGCACCGCGAAATCGATCGGCAGCCAAGTCGAAGCCAGAATCGACCGCGCCGTCGAGACGTCTCTCGGGCTCGCGATGGATCCGTCCGTCACCGAGTGGCTTAGCGGCGGAGAGAAGGACGAGAAGCTCGGCGATATCGTCAGGATGCAACTCGTCAATTTGCAGCATTCGTTCGATTATACAAACTCGTTCGTCGTCAGTGCGGTGACCAACCAATACTGGGCGGAAAACGGCGAAGTGCTCGAACGCGTCAACCAAGACGATCCGGACGATCAGTGGTTTTTCGATACGCTTGCTTCGGGCAAACGTACGGCAGTCGTCGTAGATTCGAACAAAAGCCGTCAGGATACATTCGTGTTCGTCAACGTGCTGATCGGCGATCCGAACGATCCTCTTGGGGTAGCCGGCGTCGGCATGAGCCTCAAGGCGTTGTCCGAGGAGTTCGTGGCCTATAAATACGGCCAACAAAGCCACGTGTGGATGGTCGGCTCGGACGGCACGATTCATCTGTCCGATACGTTCGCCCAGACGGGGGCGAAGATCGGGGACTATTTGCCGGAAAAGACGGTTTCTAGGCTGCAGGACGCGATGCCGGGCGAGCGGCTCATTCTGGAAACCGACAATAACGAAGGCCGGCGCGTCGATATGATCAGTTATCCGCTCCGTTCGGCGGAGATGCGGGTGATCGCCCAGATTCCCCGCAACGAGACGGTCGGATTCCTCGATTCGATTAAGCTGAATACCGCGATCGCCGTCATCGTCTCCATCGTTCTGATCGTCTTCTTCTTCATCTACATCTCTCGCAAGCTCGCCGATCCGTATAAGCGCGCCATCAGCTTGAACGAGGAGTTGGAGAGCAAAGTACGGGCGAGGACGAAGGAACTGGCGGAACGCAACAAAGAGATGACCGACAGCATCCTATACGCGAATCGGATTCAGCAGTCCGTGCTTCCTGCGGATGAGAGGCTGGAGAGCAGCTTCAGCGAATATTTCGCGGTATGGAAGCCTCGGGACGTCGTGGGCGGCGATTTCTATTGGCTGAGGAAAGTCGGCGACGTTCAGTGGGTGGCGGTAGGCGACTGTACCGGGCATGGCGTGCCCGGCGCGCTCATGACGATGCTGAGCGTCTCGCTGCTGGACAGGATCGCCGATTCGGGGGAGCACGATTCACCGGCCGCGGTGCTGGGCAAGCTGAACGTGCTGCTCAAGGAAACGCTGCATCAGATGGAACAAGACGGATTATCGGATGACGGCCTGGATCTTGGCTTGATGTTCATCATGGACGATCGCGCCGTATACGCCGGCACGGGAGTCACGCTGGCGGTCGGCGACGAGAGCGGCATGCATAGCATTAAAGGCGACAAGCGCAAAATCGGCTACCGTCGCACGCCGGTCGATATCGCGTATACCGATCATGTTTTCGAAGCGGATGCCGGACGGGTATTTTATCTCATAACGGACGGCATCGTGGATCAGAACGGCGCGGGCAGCACCGCATCGCTCGGCCGGACGCGATTGCTGGATTGGCTGGCACGGCAACGTACGGCCCCGCTCGCCGTGCAACGGGAGCAGTTCGAACTTACGCTGTCCGCCTATATGCAAGAAGAGTCCCAGAGGGACGACATGACGCTGCTCGCATTCAAACCTAACGTATAACGACAAACTAAGAGGCGGTGACGCATGGGAACGCGGAGAAGGGAGCTCGAGATGTTCGCCGAAGAGCGGCAATTGATAGGAGCCGTTCGCCAAGAGCTCGAAGCAGACGATCAAATGGGCGATGCTCGCAAAGCCACCTATGCGGCGCTATTGAGCCGTTACGAGAAGTTCCTGCTCGAGACGAATAAAATATGGAACATCAGCGACTCGCAAAGCCTTGCGCTCATGCGCATGGAAACCGAGCTGAAATCGATGCTCGACAACGCGAGCCAGGGGTTCTTGACGATCGATCGCTCCTTGAAGGTACAGAAGCAATCCAGCGCGGAATGCAAACGGATTCTAGGCCGCAAAATATCCGGACAGAAGATCGGAGAGCTGTTGTGGCCGGACGACCCGGTGCAGCGAATGGACGCGGAGAATGTGCTCACCCTGATGCTCGACGAGACGGCCGATGCCGATGCGCTCGCGGCAAGGCTTCCGGGAACGTTCGAGAAGAACGGATTGCTCGTGCGCATCGAATATAAAAGATTCGTAAGACGCAGCGGCGACGACGCGCGGATCATGATCATACTGACGGACATGACGGAGCAGCGGCAATCCCGAGAACGGCTCGAGTATTACAGCACCCACGATATGCTGACGGGCTTGTACAACCGGAATTTCATCGAACGGTTAGTGAAAGACCGCCTCCAACCGATCGACGCGCCTCTCAGCTTGGTGATGACGGATATGAACGGGCTGAAGCTCGTGAACGACGTGTTCGGCCATTTTCGCGGGGACGAGCTGCTCATTCGCAGCGCGGCGCTGTTGCGCGAAGCGTTCGGCAACGGGGCGGTGTGCGCGAGATGGGGCGGAGACGAGTTTCTCGTCCTGCTGCCGGGGACCGACGCCAAGAGCTGCGCCGAGAAAGTGAGAGCGCTCGGCGCAGCATGCGACGCCACGGAGCCCGATCCGATCAAGATTAGCATGGCGGTCGGCACCGCGACGGCCGCAACCGCTGCGCAGGATTACGAGCAATTGTTCCGGCAAGCGGAGAAAGAGATGTATAAGAAGAAGCTGGTCGAGAGCCGCAGCGTTCGTCGCAAGCTGATCGAGGACATCTCGGAGACGATGTACTCGCAGGGCGTCGAGGACCCCGCGCACATCGGGCGTTTAACGACGATGGCGGTGGAGCTGGCGGAACGGCTCGGCGTCGCCCGCAACTCGGCGCAGATGAACCTGCTGCTCCTGCTCATCAAGCTTCATGACGTCGGCAAGATGGCCATTCCGCACGAAGTGTTCCAGCACGATAAGAACATGACGCCGCAGCAATGGGAGATCATGCGGACGCACAGCGAGATCGGTTATCGGCTGGCCTTCTCGCTCGGCGAACCGGCGTTGGCGGAGGCGATCTTGTCCATGCACGAGCGATGGGACGGCAAAGGCTATCCTTACGGACTGCAGCAGGAGCAAATCCCGGAGATGTCCCGTCTGCTTGCGCTCGTGGACGCGTACGACGTCATGACGCACGGTCATTCTTACCGGAGGCCGCTCACGAAGGACGAGGCGATTAGCGAGATTATCGACAAGAGCGGCACGCAATTCGACCCGCTCGTCGTCGAAGTGTTCGTCAGTTGGATCGACAAGTCCGAGTAGCTACGCGGTAGAATAGGCTCTCTTATGCGAAAGATCTGCTGGCAATCGCGGCAGATCTTTCATATTTTGTACGACAAGGGTACAAGCTGTACATGACAACACGAGGAGGTGCGCAGAAGGAAGCATGGCTCAACCTATATCCCGCGCAGACGGGGGCAACCGCCGCAGCCGCAAGACGACGCCGGCGATTCGGACGATCCTGAGCTATTCGGCTCTTCTTATCGGTTCCTTTTTAATCGCGCTTAGTTTTAACCTGTTTTTATTACCTAATAAAATCGCTTCGGGCGGCGTGTCCGGTATTTCGGTCATCATCAACGATCTATTCGATATTCCTCCGGCATACGCGCAATGGACGCTCAACATCCCGTTATTCCTCGCGGGCATTCTCGTGCTTGGAAGGCAATTCGGCGCGAAGACGGCGGTCGGTTCCGTGCTGCTGCCGTTATTCGTCCTGCTCACTTCCCATTGGGAGCCTCCCACCCACGAGCCGCTGCTCGGCGCCGTGTATGGGGGGCTCGGAGTCGGACTTGGCCTAGGGCTCGTCTTTCGCGGCCGGGGCTCGACGGGAGGACTCGACGTGGCGGCGCAAATCCTGCATCGGTTAACGGGTATTCGGCTCGGGCTTTCGGTCGCCGTGTTGGACGGACTGGTTATCGCGTCGGCGGGATTATTCATCTCTCTGGAAAACGCGCTGTATGCGCTGATCGGTCTATTCGTAACGAGCAAGACGATCGATTTCGTGCAGACCGGCGTCCAGACCTCCAAAGCCGCGTTCATCATCTCGAGGCAACCGCAGCTCGTGTCCGATGCGATCTTGAACGACCTGGACCGCGGTCTTACGAGGCTGCAGGGCGTCGGAGGTTATACGGGGGAGGATCGGCCGGTGCTTCTCGTCGTCGTCGGTCAGAACGAAGTGACGCGGTTGAAGCTGCTCGTGCGCGATGCCGATCCCGATGCGTTCGTCATTATTAGCAACGCGGCAGAGGTGCTGGGCGAAGGGTTCTATGACGAGAAGCTGCTATAGCGCGTGTCCGTGAAAATAAGTTGTGAAAAATGATGCATAAATGTTGTATAAATAATACTCCGAGTGTATAATAATTCATCATCAGACCTTGAAAAACTCGCTTTCATTCCTGTCCTATATTCGGTACAATGAGTGTGGTTTTCTGCGAGCGCGACAAGGTTATCGGCCGGATCGGCACACTCGGCGACCTAACGAATATCTTTGATAGGCGGGGAGGCATCTCTATGAATACGAATCATATCCGCGCGGCCATCGTCGGCTCTACCGGCTACGGCGGCGTTGAACTTATCCGACTGCTACAATCTCATCCTTACGTGACAATCACTTCGGTTGTTTCGTCTTCCAGCGCGGGAACGTCGTTCGCGGACGCTTTTCCGCATTTGACGGCGATCCATACCGATCTGCTGGACGGCGTAGACGTAGAACTGATCCGCGGGAAAGCGGACGTCGTGTTCCTCGCTACGCCGCATGGCGTCAGCATGAAGCTCGCGCCGGAATTCCTGGCTGCGGGACTGAAGGTCATCGATCTTTCCGGCGACTATCGACTGAAAGACGGAGAGACGTACCGCCAGTGGTATAAACACGAGCCTGCCGTCGCGGCGGACGTCGAGCGCGCCGTCTACGGGCTGGCCGAAGTGTACGGAGAGCAAGTGAAGACGACGGATTTCGTATCGAATCCGGGCTGCTATACGACGACGTCGCTGCTCGGCCTTTATCCGGCGGTCAAGGCAGGCTGGATCGATCCGAACAGCATCATTATCGACGCGAAGTCGGGGGTATCCGGCGCGGGTCGCGGACTTAGCCTCGGCAATCATTATTCCGAAGTCAACGAGAACTTCAAAGCCTATAAAGTCAACTCTCACCAGCATACGCCGGAAATCGAGCAAGTCTTGTCCGAGGCGGCGGGCCGTCCCGTCGTCGTGACGTTCACGCCTCATCTCGTTCCGATGACGAGAGGCATTATGGCTACGACGTACGCGACGATGACGGAGAAGCGGAGCGCCGAGGCATTCGTCGAGCTTTATCGGCAATTCTACGAAGGGCGTAAATTCGTCCGCGTTCGTCCGGCGGGCCAACTTCCGGCGACGAAGGAAGTGTACGGCTCGAACTATTGCGATATCGGGTTCTCCGCAGATGAGCGTACGGGCCGAATCACCATCATCTCGGTGACCGACAATCTGGTCAAAGGCGCCGCGGGTCAGGCGATACAGAACCTGAACCTGACGATGGGCTGGGACGAAACGTTGGGATTGGCGTTCGCGCCGGTATATCCTTAATACACGGACGAGAGGGAAGACGGAACATAATGGGACAACAGCTGTTTACGATCGTGCAGGACGGCGGCGTTACGACGCCTAAAGGCTTTAAGGCGGCCGGCTTGCATTGCGGATTGAAGAAGACGGATCGCAACGATCTTGGCGTGATCGTGTGCGAAGTACCGGCGGCCGCAGCCGCCGTCTATACGACGAACTTGTTCCAGGCGGCTCCGCTGCAAGTGACGCGCGAGAGTCTGATCGCGGGCCGCACGCTGCGGGCGATGCTCGTCAACAGCGGCAACGCCAACGCATGCACCGGCGAGCAAGGAGAAGCCGACGCTAGAGAGATGCAATCGCGCATGGCGGAAGCGCTCGGCGTGAACAAGAACGAAGTGGCCGTCGCTTCGACCGGCGTCATCGGCGTTCTGCTGAACATGGAGAAGGTGAACGCGGGCATCGGGAAGCTGCCTTCGCAGCTTCGGGACGACGTTCAAGGCGCCGAAGAGTTCTGCAAAGCGATTCTGACGACCGACTTGGTCAAGAAGGTCAGTTGCGTATCGGTTACGATCGACGGACGGCAAGTTACGATCGCGGGCGCGGCCAAAGGCTCCGGCATGATCCACCCGAACATGGCGACGATGCTGGGCTTCGTGACGACGGACGCCGCTATCGGCTCCGAGCTTCTGCAACAAGCGCTTAGCGAAGTGACGAACCTCAGCTTTAATATGATTACGGTCGACGGCGACACGAGCACGAACGACATGCTCGTCGCGATGGCGAGCGGGCTGGCGGGCAACCGCGAGCTGACGGGCAACCATCCGGACTATGCGGCGTTTTTCGCGGGCTTGCGCCACGTGTGCCAAGAGCTGGCGAAGATGATCGCCCGGGACGGGGAAGGCGCGACGAAGCTGATCGAGACGAGCGTGATCGGGGCCGTAAGCGATGAAGCCGCACAGGCGATCGCGAAGACGATCATCGGCTCGAGCCTCGTGAAATCGGCCATTTACGGCGCGGACGCGAACTGGGGCCGCATCATTGCCGCGGTAGGCCGCGCGGGCCAGCCCGTGAACGTGAACACGGTGGATATCAGGCTGGGGGATATTCTCGTGCTGGAGCAATCGAGCCCGGTCGCGTTCGATGAAGATATCGCGTTGGAATACTTAAAGGGCGACACCATCAACATCCATGTGAACCTGAACATGGGCAGCGGGTCCGCCTTGGCATGGGGCTGCGATCTGACGTACGAATACGTGCGCATTAATGCCGCCTATCGTTCGTAAGAGGAGCGTGCAGTCAGACATGAGTACACAGAGATTCGTGATGAAATGCGGCGGCAGTACGCTCGCGGCGCTGCCGGACGCTTTTTTCCAAGATTTGCGCGAATTGCAGGAACGAGGCGTTCAGCCGGTCATCGTCCACGGCGGCGGCCCTGCGATTAACGAGACGCTCGGCAAGCTCGGCATCGAGAGCCGATTCGTGAACGGGCTTCGCGTGACCGACGAAGCGACGCTCGACGTCGTGGAGATGGTGCTGGCGGGAAGGATCAACAAGGAGATCGTGCGCAAGCTGGCGAAGAACGGCGCGCGAGCGATCGGACTATCCGGCACGGACGGCAATATGATCGATGCGAAACCGGTGGCGAACAGCGACGAGGTCGGATTGGTCGGCGACGTATCTGGCGTGAAGGCAGAGATTATCGAAGGCGTGATCTCTATGGGTTATATTCCTGTCGTGGCTCCGATCGGGATCGACGGCGCGAGCCAGCGCTACAACATTAACGCGGACACGGCGGCGGGAGCGGTCGCGTCGCATCTTGGCGTAGACACGATGATCGTCGTCACCGACGTGCCTGGCATTATGAGGACGGTTAACGGAGAGAAGGCCGTATTGCCGACGGTCACGTTCGCGGACATCGAAGAGATGATCGCCAGCGGCGAGATATACGGCGGCATGATTCCGAAAGTCCGCGCCGCGATGAGCTGCCTGCACGGCAACGTGAAAGAAGTGCTGATCGTGGACGGAGCGGCGGAGCGGGTACTGAGCCGGGCGGTTACGGAAGGACAAATCGGAACGCGGATCACACGCGGATAAGGAGAGATCGACATGAGCGAAAGCGCACTGTTCAATACGTACGCGAGCTATCCCATCACCTTGGTTAAGGGCAAAGGAAGCCGCGTATGGGACGACAAGGGCAAAGAGTACTTGGATTTCATGAGCGGTCTCGCGGTTGCGAACCTAGGCCATGCGCCGGATAGCGTTAAGGACGCTTTGGTCGCTCAGTTGGATCAGCTGTGGCACGTCTCCAATTTGTTCGGCAACCCGAACAAGGAGAAGGCGGCTAAGCTGCTCGTAGAGAACAGCTGCGCCGACGCCGTGTTCTTCTGCAACAGCGGCGCGGAAGCGAACGAAGCGGCGATCAAGCTCGCGCGCCGTTATCAACAGAAGGTCAAGGGCGTCGATCGCTACGAAGTGATTACGTTCAAGCAATCGTTCCACGGACGCACGCTCGCGACTTTGACCGCCACCGGCCAAGATAAAGTCAAAGAAGGATTCCAGCCGTTGCCGGAAGGATTCCGCTACGATATTCCGCTTCACGATATTCCTGCGCTCGAAGCGGCGATTAACGAGCATACGGCGGCAATCATGCTGGAGCTCGTGCAAGCGGAAGGCGGCGTCATTCCGGTCGACCCGCAATTCCTGCTCGACGTTCGCGCGCTGTGCGATCGCCACGGGCTGCTCCTGATCATCGACGAGATCCAGACCGGCATGGGCCGTACGGGCAAGCTCTTCGCTTATCAGCATTACGACGTCGAGCCGGATATTATCACGCTGGCCAAAGGCATCGCAAGCGGGTTGCCGGTCGGCGCGATGCTGGCGAAGGGCGACGTCGTTAACGGCTTCGTGCCGGGGGCGCACGCAACGACGTTCGGCGGCACGCCGCTTGCGATGGCCGCGGTTATCGCGACGATCGAGACGTTCCTGAAGGACAACGTCGTCGCTCGGGCCGAGGAAGCCGGCGAGTATTTGATCGCGCAGCTGCAAGAGAAGCTCGCGGGGGTGCCGATCGTCGATCAGATTCGCGGCAAAGGCCTGATCATCGGCATCCTCTGCAAGGAGCCGGTCGCGGAGCTCGTCTCCGAGCTTCATCGCCGCGGATTGCTGGTCGTCACGGCAGGCCCGAACGTCATTCGGTTGCTGCCTAGCTTGATCGTTACCCATGAAGAAATCGATACCGCGGTGAATCAGATCGCCGCCTTACTTACGGAACAGGCAGCGGTTAATTCCGTCAGCCCCTGAGGAAAAGAGGGACTTACGTTGAACACGACGTTGAATCACGAAGAGATCGCTCATCAGCTTAAAGGCAGAGACTTTCTCGGACTTACCGATTATTCGCCGGAAGAAATCCGGTATTTGCTCGACTTCGCGATCGAGCTGAAGCGCAAACGCAAAGCCGGAGAAGTGTATCAGCCGCTTCTCGGCAAGACGCTCGGCATGATTTTCGAGAAATCGTCCACGCGTACGCGCGTATCCTTCGAAGTCGGAATGTTCCAGCTCGGCGGCCATGCGCTGTTCTTGAGCAAGAACGATATCCAGATGGGCCGAGGCGAGACGATCCGCGATACCGCGCAGACGATGTCGCGTTACCTCGACGGCATCATCATCCGTACGTTCGGCCACCGCAACGTGATCGAATTGGCGCGCGGCGCGACGATCCCGGTCATCAACGCGCTGTCCGATCGCTCGCACCCTTGCCAAGCGCTCGCCGATTACCAGACGGTGCTCGAGATGAAGGGCCGTTTGGAAGGCTTGAAGATCGCCTACATCGGCGACGGCAACAACATGAGCCACTCGCTCATGATGGGTGCGGCTAAACTGGGCATGCACTTCTCCAGCGCTTCTCCGGAAGGCTACGATCCGGCCGCGGAAGTCGTCAAGAGCTCCCGCGACGTCGCTTCGCAGACCGGCGGCCGCGTTGACATCGTTCGCGATCCTCGCGAAGCGGTAGAAGGCGCCGACATCGTCTATACGGACGTATGGGCGAGCATGGGCTTCGAGGAAGAGCAGAAGGAACGCGAGAGAGCGTTCGGCAGCTTCCAGGTCAACGAGGAGCTGGTAGCGTCGGCGAAGTCCGATTACCTGTTCATGCACTGCCTGCCCGCCCATCGCGGCGAAGAGGTCAGCGAGGGCGTGATCGACGGCAAACACTCCGTTATTTTCGACGAGGCGGAAAACCGGCTGCACGCGCAGAAGGCGATCATGGCCGCGATTATGTAAGGCGTGCCGCGAGCGCTCGTCGTTTACACGGGCGCCCCTTAGCGGAAATAACAACGGATTGATAGTTATTTCTGTGATTAATGACTAATTGGGTGAAATAACAGCCTATCGACAGTTGTTTCTCGCAATGATGTTCGGCAAGCGCAGATTAAGGGAAAATAACGGCATATCGTCGTTATTTTCGACAGATGCAATTGGAAGACCAGAAATAACTGCGAATGGTTGTTATTTAGGCTGGCGACTCGTTCGTCGGCTGTGACGATAGGCTGAGCAGTAATTATTTTATCGATATGAAGGAGCTTTAACGATCCCATGGCTAAAGAAAAAATCGTATTGGCCTACTCCGGCGGTCTCGACACCTCGGTCATTCTCACGTGGCTGAAGGAAACGTACGACGCCGAAATCATCACCTTCACCGCGGATATCGGCCAGAAGGAAGAACTGGACGGTCTCGAGGAGAAAGCGATCAAGACCGGCGCGTCCAAAGTATACATCGACGACCTGCGCGCGGAATTCGCCAAGGACTTCATCTATCCGATGTTCCAAGCCGGCGCTCTCTACGAAGGACAATACTTGCTCGGCACGTCGATCGCCCGCCCGCTTATCGCTAAGCGGATGGTGGAGATCGCGATCGCCGAAGGCGCAACCGCGATCGCGCACGGCGCGACGGGCAAAGGCAACGACCAGGTTCGGTTCGAGCTTACGGCCGCCGCTCTTACGCCGAACATCAAAGTCATCGCGCCATGGCGCGACGAGGCGTTCCGCGAAGCGTTCCCGGGACGCGCGGAAATGATCGCCTATGCCGAGAAGCACGGCATCAACGTGCAAGCTTCCGCGGCGAAGCCTTACTCGATGGACCGCAACCTGCTGCACATCAGCTTCGAGAGCGGCATGCTCGAGGACCCATGGTTCGACTCCAGCGCGGACGACGTGCAAGACATGTACGTGCTGAGCGTCTCCCCGGAGAAAGCGCCGGACCAAGCGGAATACGTAGAGCTCGACTTCGAAGCCGGCAATTGCGTTGCCGTTAACGGCGTCAAGCTTAGCCCGCTGGAAATCATGGAGAAGCTGAACGAGCTGGGCGGCAAGCACGGCATCGGACGCGTCGACATGGTGGAGAACCGCTTCGTCGGCATGAAGAGCCGCGGCGTGTACGAAACGCCGGGCGGCAGCATTCTTTTCACCGCTCACCGCAAGATCGAATCCCTCACGATGGACCGCGAAGTGATGCACCTTCGCGACTCCCTCATATCGAAATATAGCTCGCTCGTGTACAACGGCTTCTGGTTCGCGCCTGAGCGACTTGCCATCCAAGCGCTCGTGAACGAAAGCCAGAAGAACGTATCCGGCACCGTACGCCTTAAGCTGTACAAAGGCAACATCATGGCCGCCGGCCTGAAAAGCCCTGTCAGCTTGTACAATCCGCACATCGCCACGATGGAAGCGGACCCTACGCAAGCGTACGATCAAGGCGATGCCACCGGCTTCATCCGCTTGAACGCGCTGCGCTTGAAGGTATCTTCCGGCGTGAACGGCGCTTCGGGCATTAATGGATAAGCACCACCAGAAAGGGAGAAGGGCCGCGAGGCCTGCCGAACCATCCTCCGCGGGCAGCGGGGCAATGCGGGAGGCACCTTCGCGGGACCGGCTCCCCTTTTGCCGTTTAACGGCTAAGGACGGCGACAGCCGTTTAAATACTCGTCCGAACCGGGTAATTCTCGCGAGGTAGCGGCAAGGGTTTTGCGTTGAAGGAATAGAGAGGGGTAAACAAGGCAATGAGCAAGCTGTGGGGCGGTAGATTTACGAAGCAAACCGACCAACTGGTCGAAGAATACACGGCGTCGATCACGTTCGATAGAGAGCTGGCCGAGGAAGATATCCAAGGCAGCCTTGCGCACGTGACAATGCTCGGGAGATGCGGCATTCTTCCGGCGGAGGACGTCGAGAAGATCAAAGACGGACTACTGATCGTGCGTCAGCGGATTCTTCGCGGCGAGCATGCGTTCGTGGTCGCGGACGAAGACATTCATATGAGCATCGAGAGAGCGCTGATCGAAGAGATCGGACCGGTCGGCGGCAAGCTGCATACGGGACGCAGCCGTAACGACCAGGTCGCGACGGACATGCATCTGTACTTGCGCAAACGCGTCGTGGAGTTCGTCGAAATGCTGCGCAAGCTGCAGGAAGCGCTGATCGGACAGGCTAAGCAGAATCTCGATACGATCGTGCCGGGCTATACGCATTTGCAACGCGCCCAGCCGATACTGTTCGCGCATCATCTGATGGCGTACGTCTCCATGTTCGGACGCGATATCGAGCGACTGCAAGATAGCTACAAGCGTATCGACGCGTTGCCGCTCGGAGCGGGGGCGCTTGCGGGCACGACGTTCGCGATCGACCGCCAATTCACGGCGCAGCAGCTGAACTTCGGCCGAGTGTACGAGAACAGCCTGGACGCCGTCAGCGACCGCGACTTCATCGTCGAATTTCTGGCGGGCGCCTCGCTGATTATGACGCACCTGTCCCGCTTGAGCGAAGAGTTGATCCTTTGGTCCTCGACCGAATTCCAGTTCGTCGAGCTGGACGATGCGTTCTGTACGGGATCGAGCATTATGCCGCAGAAGAAAAACCCTGACGTGCCCGAGCTCGTCCGCGGCAAAACAGGCCGCGTCTACGGCAACCTTGTCGGCCTGTTAACGGTGCTGAAGTCGTTGCCGCTCGCGTACAACAAGGATATGCAGGAAGACAAGGAAGGCATGTTCGACACGGTGAAGACGCTGCAAGGAGCGCTTCAGTTGTTCGCCTCGATGATCGAGACGATGAAGGTCCGCAAGGAGAACATGCGCCGCGCGGTCAACCAAGACTTCTCGAACGCGACCGACATCGCCGACTTCCTCGTGAACAAAGGGCTGCCGTTCCGCCAAGCTCATGAAGTCATCGGCAAGACGGTGCTTTACTGCATCCAGCAAGGCAAATTCCTGCTCGATCTGACGCTGGACGAGTTCAAGCAGTTTTCGTCTTTGTTCGACGAGCGCATCTATGACGTGCTTCAGCCGGAAGCGGTCGTCAACGCGCGCAACGTCTACGGCGGCACCGCGACGCCGCAAGTCGAAGCCGCCATCGCACGCGCCGAAGCCGAGCTCGCCCGCACCGCCGCATGGACGGAAGAGTACGAAGCGAAGAGCAAATAATATACCGACGTCCGCAAAACGCAATAACAGCATATCGACAGATATTTTTGCGAAAAACCGTCACAATGCAGAATTTACAACGAATCGTTAGTTATTGTCCGTTCTTCGTGTGGAATCAACCGAAATCCCGCCGAATAAATGCAAATGGTTGTTATTTCGCAGCGGTAGGCTAGTGGCGTTAGAAATAACTGCAAATCGTTGTTAATTTCCGTCAAATAAAAAGTCCCGCACGATGTGAGAGAATCGTGCGGGACTTTTTGTATATCACACCGGCTCGATCGGCCCCTCGTTCTTGCCCGGCAGCGGCGACGGTATGCCGTCATCGGCGGGAAGCAGGCGCGTGTCCTGCGGATTGACCGCGATCAGCGCGTCGGTCGCGCGGTACGTATCGCGCGACAGCTTGCGGCGTTCGACGACGGCGCCGTCCACGCGCTTAACGAGATAGGTTTCGACCACGAAGCCCGGCTCGCCTTTTTGTACCGTATCCTGTTTGCCCGGCTTCAGTTCATCGTTGGCGACGTATACCGTTTTGGGCGGATTGACTTTGAGTTGTTTGCGCTCGGTGCGATATTCGACATTGCTCGGAAGCGTACCGAAAAGCTTGATGGTCAGCTTCTTATCTTGCACGACGGTGCGGATAAGAAGCTGCTTGCCTGTCGAGTTGCGGAACTTGAAGTTGATGTAGCCTTCGGCGTACGTGGCGTCGAGTCCCGCTGGCAAGTAGTGCACGGCAAGGGAGTGATTCCGGCGTTCCACGATGTCGAGCCCGGCCAGGAGCGCCGCATTATACAGCGTGCTGGACACTTGGCAGATGCCGCCGCCGATGCCCGGCGTCAGCTTGCCCTTCAAGATGACCGGCGCTTCCTTCCAACCGTATTGTTCCTCCGCGAGCTTCACGATCTTATCGTAGTCGAACACTTCGTCAGGCATGAGCAACGTGTCGTTCAGCGCTTTCGCCGCAGCGGTTACGTTGTGCGATCTTCCCGCCCCGCTCGTCGTGAACGAGGTCGTGAACTCGGCGATCTTGCGTTCGATGCCTTCCTCCTTCAGCTTGTCGACCGTAATCTCGGGAGCCGTCTCGATAGTCGGCAGCTGGAGTGGAAGAGGCTCCGCAGCAGCGTCGACGGCTAACGTGATAGGCTCGTATTGTCTCACTTGGTCGAACATCCCCGTGACATCTATCGCGCGTCCGAGCGTCTCGGGCGTGTACACGACTTCGTCCTTGTCGTTAATCGCGCGTGATGCGTTTGCCGGCTGGCCGCTTACGAGCGGACGCCAAGTTGTCCGGGCAACGGTCTCGAACCGGGCTTCGTCCCAAGTTACATTCATTGCGTAGTCGCCGCCGGCCGCGTTGCGCATCCGAAGTTGGGCACGTTCCAACCAGCCGATGTCGCGAAACCGTTCGATCGCGGCGATTCCCTCGGATACGTCGACGTTCATGCCGAGCTGCTTGAACGTCATCTTCGGAGCGCTTACCGCGCCTCCGTCTTTGCCGACTACGGAGACCGAGACGGCTTCCCATTCCGCCACGCGATTCCTGACCTGCTCCAACGCTTCCTCGGCAGGCAATCCCTCCAGCCGCAAACCGGCGACGGTAAAACCGTCCGGCAAGTTGTTTTTGCCGCCGTAGGCTATCGCTCCGCCGATCGTGATTCCGATCCCGACCAGGAAGAACGACATCGCCGCGCTGACGATCCACCTCTTTTTCATCCGCAATCCCTCTCTCGTTTCGACCAACCTGCTGACTGAGCGCTCGACGTAAATCTCTACTCATATATACATAAACATCGGCGAATGGTTTTCCCATTTTATTAAAAAATTTTAAAAAAACAAAGAAAACGTTACGGCGCCTAGGGCTTAGCGTAATAACTCCGACAGGTTTCGCAAGAGGAAATATCGATTTAGAAAGGAATTTAGGCTATCATGTCGAAGTATCTTAAGTCTGAATCTTAACAGGAAGTGATCCTAAACGTGATTGATATGCAGGACATATGGAAGACCTATCCGGATGGAACGACCGCTCTGCAGGGAATTAACGTTGTGATCGACCGCAATGAATTCGTCTATATCGTCGGACCGTCCGGCGCAGGCAAATCCACGTTCATGAAATTGATCTACCGCGAGGAGGTACCGACCAAAGGTCAAATCTCCGTTAACGGATTCAATATAGGCAAGCTCAAACACCGCAAAATCCCGTTCGTGCGTCGCAATATCGGCGTTATTTTCCAAGATTACAAGCTGCTTCCGAAGTTGTCCGCGTACGAGAACGTCGCGTTCGCCATGGAAGTCATCGAGACGCCGCGCCGCGTCATTCGCCGCCGCACGATGGAAGTGCTCGAGCTCGTCGGCCTGAAGCACAAAGCGAACAGCTTGCCGGCGCAATTGTCCGGGGGAGAACAGCAACGCGTCGCGATCGCCCGGGCGATCGTCAACAATCCGGCGGTAATCGTGGCGGACGAGCCTACCGGGAACTTGGACCCCGAGACGTCCTGGGGCATTATGAAGCTGCTGGAGGAGATCAATTTCCGCGGAACGACGATCGTCATGGCCACCCACAACAAAGAGATCGTGAACACGCTCCGCAAGCGCGTTATCGCGATCGAGAGAGGCAGCATCGTGCGCGACGAGGTAAGGGGGGAATACGGTTATGAAATTTAGCACCGTAGCCCGCCATTTTCGCGAAGGCTTCAAGAACGTCGGACGCAACGGCTGGATGTCCATCGCTTCGATCAGCTCGATCACCGTGTCCCTGTTCATTCTCGGCGTGTTCATGCTGCTGGCGCTGAACGTGAACAAAATCGCGGACCAGGTCGACAGCCAAGCCCAAATCAGCGTCTACCTGGAACTGGATACGAACAAGGCGAAAGCCGAAGAGATCGAGCGTTCGATCAAGCGTATTCCGGAAGTGAAGAACGTCGCCTTCGTAGATAAGTCGGAAGGCCTCAAACGTTTCAAAGAAAGCATGGGAGAGAAGGGCAAGAAAGCGCTCGAAGGCTACGAGGAGGAAAACAATCCGCTGCCGGACATGTTCGAGGTCGACGCGTTCGATCCGCAGAAGATCGGTTTCGTCGCCAAGCAGATCGAGGCGTTTAACGAGACGGATCCCGAGAAATCGATCATGGAAGTGAAATACGGCAAAGAATCGATCGAGACGTTGTTCAAAATCACGAACGCGATCCGCAACATCGGCTTGTTCATCGTCGTCGGTTTGGCGGTCATGGCGATGTTCCTGATCTCGACGACGATTAAGATGACGATTCTGGCGAGACGCCGGGAAATATCGATCATGAAGCTCGTCGGAGCGACGAACAGCTTCATCCGTTGGCCGTTCTTCATCGAAGGCGCGATTATCGGATTTGTCGGCTCTTTCCTAACGGCGTCAGTTCTGTTGTTCGGCTACGGCAAGATCATGAGCAAGACGAGCTCGACGATCGGACTGTATCAGATTAATTATTTGTCACTGCACGAAGTAGGCTTCGTCGTCGGCGGCACGGTGATCGTGCTCGGTACGTTGCTTGGCGTGTGGGGAAGTACGATATCTGTTCGCAAGTATTTGAAAGTCTAACTTAATCCGATAAGCCCGTTATCCGATAACCGGCGAATAAGGAGGATACTCGTGAGAAGGAAAATACTGCTGCTGCTGGCTTTTCTCGTGCTGGCGGCGACGATCGAGAACCCAATGCGCAGCCAAGCGCTTACGCAAATGCAGAAGATCGACCAAGAGCTTAACGCGCTTAGGAAAGACATGGAAAAGGTGCAGAACAATCAGAAGGCGGCGGAGAGCCAAGTCCACGTGCTGAACGGCAAGAAGGCCGCGACCAAAGAAGATATCGACAAGCTGAACGCCAGCATTCAGGAACTGCAGAAGAAGCTGAACGAGACGCAAGACAACCTCGATGCGGCGGAAGAGCAGGTTCGCGTTACCGCGCAACAGCTGGAAGACGCGATCAAACAGCGGGACCATCGGGTCGAGTTGATGGATAACCGCGTCCGCATGGCTTATATGGCGGGACCGGCTTCGTTCCTCGACGTGCTTATGGACGTATCGGATCTTCCAGAGTTTCTGACGCGCATCGACCAAGTCGAAGCGATCGTGAATCAGGATAACGATATCGCCGAGCAAGCGCTGAAATATAAAGAAGCGGTCGAGCAGAAGAAGCAACAGGTCGAGGAAGAGCTGAAGAACGTAAAAGCTTTGTACGCGGAGCTGCAGACGAACAAGTCCAAGCTTGAAGCCAGCGAGCGGGATAAAGAAGCGATGCTCGCGAACATCGCCGAACAGATCGAAGAGATGGAAGAAATCAGCGAAGAAGCGGAAGCGCAGTTGAAGAAGTTCGCCAAGAAGTCGGCGGAGCTGCAAGCGAAGAAAAAGGCGCTTACGAATTACTATAAGGGCGGCAAGCTCGGCATGCCTCTTCGGGCCAGCTATACGCTGACGTCAAAGTTCGGCTATCGGATACACCCGATTTTCAAAACGAAGAAGCTTCATACCGGCATGGACATGGCGGCGCCGAAAGGAACGTCGATCTATGCGGCCGAATCCGGACGCGTCATCACCGCACGTTCGATGAGCGGATACGGCAACTGCGTCATCATCGATCACGGCGGCGGCTTATGGACCGTATACGGCCACATTATGCAAGGCGGCATCCTCGTCAAGGAAGGCGAAGAGGTGAAGCGCGGGCAATTGATCGCGAAGGTAGGCTCGACGGGAGATTCTACCGGCAATCATTTGCACTTCGAGGTCCGCAAAAACTCCGAGCCGACAGATCCAGCGCCATATTTGAAATAATGCAGCCGGTATAGACAGCCGATCCCCCGACGCCACGGACGGGTCGGCTGTTTTTTCACGCTACATGACGCATGGAATTTGATATACTTGTAGGGATGAAGGCTGAACACTAGGGAGTGGGACAACGTGTGGTTTCGAGGACGCACCGTGTTATCTTTAATGGTGCTTACGGCCGTTGCTGCGGGCATGATCACCTATGCGGCCTTGCGGTATCCCGGGTTTATGCGATTGGAACAGCCTTCGAACGAGCCGGCGGCGGCGTTGCCGGAGTATGGGATTAACGAACAGGAATTATTCAAATTCAACAAAGCGTACGAACTCATCCGTAACCGGTTCCTATTGCCGGCCGATCGCGAGCGCCTGCTGGACGGAGCCATTCAGGGCATGGTGGAAGCTCTGAACGATCCGTATTCGGAATATTTGCCGAAGAACGAAGCGGAGTCGGATTCCGACGAGCTTCAAGGCGCTTTTACGGGAATCGGCGCTTACTTAAGCGTAACGGAAGGCAAGATCGTCGTCGAGTCGATCTTCAAAGGCTCGCCCGCCGAACGCGCGGGCCTGCTGCCGAAGGATGTTCTTCTGTCGGTGAACGGAGAGAGCCTGCAAGGGTTATCTCTTAGCGAAGCCGTAGCCAAGATACGAGGGCCGAAGGGCACGAAAGCGAAGCTGAGCGTCAAGCGGGACGCATTAGCCGATCCAATCGATCTCGAGCTCGTAAGAGACCGGATCGATATGATAACGGTATACTCCGAATTTCCCGACGAAGGAATCGGTTACTTGGCTATTCGGAAATTTGGCGCGGACACGGCCTCCAAGGTTGCCGAAGAGATAGCCGGCTTGGAGAAAGGCGGGCTGCAAGCGCTCATCATCGACCTGAGGGATAATCCGGGCGGGATGGTGCAGAGCGCGGAAATGGTCGCTTCGCAGTTCATTCCCGTCGGCAAGCCGATCGTGCAATACGGGTATAAGGACGGAACTTCGCAGACGATCGTTGCCGAGGAAGGAACGAGTCAGCCTAAACCGTATCCGATTATCGTGCTGGTGAATCAAGAAACCGCCAGCGCGGCCGAGATGCTCGCAGGCGCGTTGAAGGTTTCCGCGGACGCTTCGTTGATCGGGGAGAGAACGTACGGCAAAGGCCTCGTGCAAATCCCCTTCGACAAAGAATTGGAAGACGGAAGCTTGATCAAGCTGACGGTTTCGAAGTGGATGCTGCCGGACGGCACTTGGATCAACGAAACCGGCATCGTTCCGGACGCCGAGGTAAGGCAGCCGGATTACTTCGGAGCTACGCAGCTGTCGCGCGATACCGCGCTCCGGTTCGATCAAGCAGGCCAACCGGTCGCCAATTTGCAGGTCATTCTGGAAGGCGTCGGGTTTCCGGCAGACCGCCGCGACGGTTACTTCAGCCAAGCGACGAAGGATGCGCTCGAAGCGTTCCAAAGGCAAGAAGATCTGCAAGTTACCGGCGTCGTCGACGCGGCGACGGCTCAACGGCTCGAAGAAGTGCTGTACGATCGATTGCAACAAAAGGAGTACGACGCGCAGCGGACGGCGGCGCTGGCGAAAGCCCGGGACCTGATCGACGCGGAAAGCTAAAAGGAAATGATTGTCCGTTGTCGAATAATTAGGAGTTGGCCTAGGCTTAGGCTACGGCTATTCACAAAGCAATGACAGAGGAGACAGGCGAATGGAGCCTTATCTTGATCTATTGGGCGAAGCGGGACAAGCCGTCATCGGATTGTTCGCGCAACCGTATATATATATCGCAATCCTTCTCGTCTATTGGCAAGCTAGGCAAGGCTCATTGCTGCAGCGCAAGCTGTTTCACGTTCGGATACACGGCGCGCTGTATTTAACAATGCTGCGGGTCATGGCCGGGGCGGTCGCGGGCCTTGTGCTTTCCCTGGCGGGGGTGGCTGCCGGAGCCAAGCTGACGGCGAGCACCTTGGCGTGCGTCTGGATCGCGATGGCCGTCTTGGCGATTTTCCGCCTTCGATATATTTGCTTGGCTTACGCGGCAGGCGCGCTTGGCGTGCTTCAAGCGATCCTGCAAGCGATCGACGCGGATTCGCTGAAGGATGGCGCATGGCAAGATGCGATCCAGTCGGTGTCCGGGATCAGCGTACCCAGCTTGATTTTCTTAGCCGGCGTTCTGCATATCGGGGAAGGACTGCTCGTACGGCTGCAAAGCGGAAAGCACGCGATGCCTTTGTTCTTGGAGGGTAAGCGCGGCAAGCCGATGGGCGCTTTCGCGTTATCGGGCGCGTGGCCGATTCCGCTGCTGTGGCTTGTCCCGGCAAGCGGGAGCGGACTTGCATTGCCTTGGACGCCGCTGTTCGGCATGACAGGCGATGTCGCGGGCTGGAGCATGCTCGCTTTTCCGGTATTGATCGGCTTCAGCGATCGAACTTGGACGCAATGGCCGGAGACGAAGGCGCGTACGTCCGGCAATCTGCTCATGGTGTACGGCCTTGTCATTGCGGGCTTGGCGGCAGGCGCGGAGTTCTGGTCGCCGCTTACGCTCGTTGCGGCGGTCGCCGCTTTCGCGTTGCATGAAGGGCTGTTGCTGATGAGCAGGCGACTTGAGGACAGGCGCTCGCCGATCTTCGTCCACGATCGCTCGGGGGTAACGGTGCTGGCGGTGTTGCCGGGGACGCCGGCGCAAGAGATGGGCTTCGTCTCGGGGGAAGTGATCAAGAAGGCGAACGGAGTGTCCGTCCGGACGAAGGAAGAACTGCATGTCGCGTTAGGCAAGCAATCTGCGTTCAGCAAGATGGAAGTCATTAACCGTGACGGGCATGTGCGCTTCGTTCAGCGCGCGAGATACGAAGGGGAGCATTATCAACTGGGGCTCATCCTTGCTCCTGACGACGACGTGGACTTCGTGGCGGCTCCGCGGTCTTTATCGCTGTGGCAAGAGCTTCGGCATGCAGGGGCCAGAGGACGCTTCGGTCGCATCCAAGCGGCCGAGCAAGCGCGCAAGGACGCGGAACGGGCGGAGCTCGAATTGGCGGCGGCGCTCGCCGCAGAGGAAGCGTTAGCGGCGGAGAGAGAAGCGGCCAAGGCCGGATTGCCGCCGCGCGCCGCGTCTTCCAAGAAAAAACATTGACTTCCACGGCGACGGGGGCTATGGTATATAGACTTATTCACAACAGGCTCTCTAGGGTTCCACGCCAAGCGACAATACGGCGGTTCGGTCCGAGAGAGAGCGCATTTTCCGGCAGGGAAATGTACACGGAGGGACAAAAACCCGGGAGTATCGTGAAGACGACCGAAGCGGCTGCGCCGCTGATGGACGTACGATACGAACGGGTTTTTCTAATGTCATCGGAAATCCGAAAAGGTAAAGGGGTTGCTGCGTTATGAATCGTTACTGGATGGTGCTCGTCATGGGAGGGTTAACGGAAATCGGCTGGGTGTCCGGTCTGAAACATGCTTCGACGTTCGCGGAGTGGGCATTAACGGCTGCGGCGATCGTCGTAAGCTTCGCGGCGATCGGATACGCCATGAGCGCTTTGCCGGTCGGTACCGTATACGCCGTATTTACGGGGATCGGCGCGGCAGGGACCGTGTTCGCGGAGTCGGTCTTTTACGATATCGAGTTGAATCCGGGCAAGCTGGCGCTAGTGGTTATTCTGATTATAGGAATCGTGGGGTTGAAAATAACGAGCCCGAAAACGGACAAGGAGGCGGAATAAATGGCATGGGTAGCGTTAATCGCGGCGGGTTTGTTCGAAGTCGTCGGCGTGCTGGGGATGAATCGGGTGAAAACGCGGCGCAGCGCCTTGAACGTGCTGTTGCTGTTCGGCGGATTCGCGTGCAGCTTCTTGCTGCTTACGGTGGCGATGAAATCGATCTCCATGGGGACGGCTTACGCGATCTGGACCGCGATCGGAACGGCGGGAGGGACGCTCGCAGGAATGCTGTTCTACGGAGAGTCCCGCCAGCCGCTTAGAATATTATGTTTGGCCGTTGTCGTTAGCGCGGTCGTCGGACTTAAACTGCTCGGGGATTAACTTAGATTCTGTTTTCGGCGATACAGCAGGAAAGAGTAAGCGATCGGGCAAACGACGCTTATCGCTACCGCTACGATCAGGTCGATGACGAGGCCCGTCGAGTCGAGGACGAACGCTCCGATCAGCATGAGGAGCCCCGCGACGACCCACAGTCTTGCCCCGACACGGTGCGTCCTGCGCCAGTTATCGTCGTCGGTAAGCGTCCACGGCGTACGAATGCCTACGAAAAAGTTGCTGCGAAGCTGGCCCATGCCGTTGCCGATGATGATCCACAACAGTCCGATTCCGCCGATAATCCAATTCACAATCGATACGTCGTAATCAAGGTTGTCGAAAATGATGAGAAGGAACAATCCGTGCAGGAATGCGCTGATCGCATAACGCAAAAGATAGAAATAGCCGTTGAACTTGGCGTAGTTTTTCTTGCGCGGATCTACTTGCCGGATCAGCGTCATGATCGAAGGCAATACCGCTCCGATTCCGGCGTACAAGAGCCAGAAGGACCCCTTAGTCATCGTGTTGTCGGCTTGGCCGGATACGTTATAATGCGAAATGACCCGTTCCGGCAACTTGTCGTTGAACGCGAGGAAGAACGCGGCGAATACGCACAGGTTGATCGCCAGCAGAATCCAGTCTCGGCGGGTCCACTTTTGTTCCGTCGCTTGTTTGTTGTCTTGTTCAGTCATCGGGTTTATCTCCTTTGGCGCCGATCATGCCGAGAAACCAGCCAAGCGCTTCCTGCATGACGGTCAGATTTAACGAGTAGACGATGTTCTGGCCTTGCCGCTCGTCTTGAACGAGCTTCGCCTGCTTCAGAATGCTTAAGTGGTGGGAGATGCTCGGTTTGGATATGTTGAATTGGTCGGCGATTTCGCCGGCGGACAGGTCGCGTTCCTTCAGCAATTGTAGGATTGTGCGCCTAGTAGGGTCGGACAACGCTTTAAAAGCATCATTCAAATGACAGTCTCCTTTCTTGGAGTCTTGTCGGCTCACTGATTTCGATTGTTAGATAATTAACTAAATATCTACAATTGAATCATATAGCGTTGGGAATGGATTGTCAATGTGAGTGAGGCGTAAGATTGCGAGATTGTCGCTCTCCGCGACAATGTTGCACCAAAAAGGCGCGATCGGCCCGAGATTGTCGCTCTCCGCGACAATGTTGCGCCAAAAAGGCGCGATCGGCCCGAGATTGTCGCTCTCCGCGACAATGTTGCGCCAAAAAGGCGCGATCGGCCCGAGATTGTCGCCCTCCGCGACAATAACCGCACACCTCATAACAGCAACGGCGCGGAAAGGGTCGATCCCCCTCCGCGCCGTACAAGGATTACGTTGGCGATTGCTGGCTTAAGAAGAATAGAATAATTGCACCGGCGACTGCCGCGCATAGGAGCGTGAACAGCGTTATTTTCCACGGGCTTCTTGGCACGTAACCGGAAACGGTGCCCGTCTGGCCGTTGACCATGTAGTAATAAGGTTTGCCGCGATATCGGTAGCTCGCGTTCCATACGGGCAGCAGCATATGCTTATACGTGATGTCGCTGTAGGTCGTCCGGATGCTAAGACCGCGCAATTCGTCGCCGCCGATGCGCCGCTTGATTTCGTCCTTCAGCCGCTCTTCGGCTTTATCTTGGGCGCGTTCCCATCCTTGCTTGCGGTCGATCGAGTACTTCTCCGATATATATCCGCTTAAGTATTCCGGCTTATACGGAAGCAGCTCCTTGAGATCGAAGTCGCCGAGCTTCTCCAGCAGAGACTGGTTATAGTGGCCGGAAGCGGGGATGAGAATGTCGTCGAAAGCGCGCTCGTGATCGCCTCTAACAGGAGTCCATACCGTATAGCGCTCCCGAACCATGTGCGTTTCCGTCTTGCCGTTAACGACTCTGGTGCGCGGTACCATCCGGTAATGATAGTCGCCGCGTTCGGCGGCGTAGACCGAGTAGGTGTCGGTATCGTAAGTCCAGTAAGGAATATAAATGCTGGAGAGCTGAGAGCTGACGTTCATCCGCTTGAAGGCGTTCGGCAGAAACCAGCGCTTCTTCTTCCATGCCGCGAACGAAGACCGAGCTTCTTCGGCGGAGATGTGGAAAGGAACGAGCGTCTCCGGCCGGATCGTATCGGTGTCCTCCTGCGCCAGCACCTTGGGCGATCCGCAGAAGACGCACGTTCCGGTCGTCTGCCCTGACGGGATTAAAGTTTCCCCGCCGCAGCTCTCGCAATGGATCGCGGTCTGCTTCGTTCCCCAATCGCGAAGCCCGGATGTATCTTCCGCGTCCTCGAACGGGTGCTCCCGCGGCTGCTCGAGCGCGTTCTCGATCGTCTGCTCGGAGCCGCAGTATTGGCATTTCAAGCCTTGAGTCTCGGAGTCGAATATCATCGGTCCGCCGCATCCGGAGCAAGGAAAGCGGACGGCCGCGGCCGCTTGGTTCGTCATGCCGCCACCGCCTTACGCTTTCGCGCCGCAATCGGAGCAGAACTTGGCCGATGACGACAATTCGTGCCCGCATTGGGCGCAGAATCGTTTCTGAGACCGCGGGGTCCCGCATTCCGCGCAAAATTTCTCCGCCGGACCGAGGACGTGGCTGCACCCTGCGTTCGAGCAAGCGACGCCTGCCGCCGCAGGTTGCGTCTGCTGTTGCTGTTGCGCTTGCTGCTGCGGCGCGCCGGCGCCGGCAGCCGGTTGCTGTTGCTGCGGCTGGAACATCTGGCCCATCATCTGACCGATCGCCATCCCGGCTCCCATGCCCGCGCCGAGTCCCGCGCCGCCGCTGCCCTCGTTGTTCGCCGCGTCGCGGATCGCTTCCGCCGTTTGGAACTTCATATAAGTATCCATATTGCCGAGCGCGTTCATCGACGACCGGCGATCGATCATCTTCTCGACTTCCTCCGGAAGCGAGATGTTCTCGATCGTCAGGCTCGTGAGCTTCAGGCCCATCGCTTCGAACTTAGGCTGCAGGCGCGCCGCCGCTTGTTCGCTGAGCTCGTCATAGGAGCTGGCCAGATCGGCGACAGGTATCTTCGATTCGCCGAGCAGGTCGCTCAAGCCGGAGACGATGATCGTTTTCAGGAAGCCGGTAATGCCGTCGGTCGTGAATTCTTTCTTCGTGCCGAAAATTTCGCGAAGGAATACGGCAGGGTCTCCGACTTTGATCGCGTAATTGCCGAAGCCGCGAATACGGACCATGCCGAAGTCGGCGTCCCGCATAATGACCGGGTTCGTCGTACCCCATTTCAGGTCGGTGAAATTCGCCGTGTTCACATAGAAAACGTCCGCCTTGAACGGGGAATTGAAGCTGTATTTCCAAGATCTTAGCGCGGTCAGCACCGGCATGTTCTGCGTGCTTAGCGTGTACGTGCCCGGACCGAATACGTCGGCGAGCTGTCCTTCGTTGACGAAAATCGCGGCTTGCGACTCCCGTACGACCAGCTTGGCGCCCATCTTGATCGCGTTGTCGTACGCCTCGAAGCGGTGCACGAGCACGCCTTTGTCGTCCAGCCATTCGATGACCTCGATAAACTGGCCTTTAATGAAATCCATGAATCCCATTGCGCGACTCTCCTTTACGGTGGTCTGCTTCATCTATTTAACAGTCTAAGCGATTCTGCGCATAATACAAGGATTTTCGATCCGGCTTTTTGACGCGGAAACTGGAAAAAGCTATAATGAAACGGGAACACACATTCGCAAAGAAAACGAATTTTTACGATACGATAGATGGAAAGATCCGAAGGAGGAATAAGCGGGTGGCGAATACGGATATCGAAAATAAGCCGTTCAAGCTGGTATCGGAGTACTCTCCGCAAGGGGACCAGCCGGAAGCGATCAGGGAGCTGGCCGAAGGTATCGCGGCGGGGAAGAAGCACCAGACGCTGCTCGGCGCGACGGGGACGGGGAAGACGTTCACGATCGCGCAGACGATCGCCAAGGTGAACAAGCCGACGCTCGTCATCGCGCATAATAAGACGCTGGCGGCGCAGTTGTGCAGCGAGTTCAAGGAGTTCTTCCCGGAGAACGCGGTCGAATACTTCGTCAGCTACTACGACTACTACCAACCGGAAGCGTATATTCCTTCTACCGACACGTATATCGAGAAAGACTCCAGCATCAACGACGAGATCGATAAACTCCGCCACTCGTCGACTTCATCGCTGTTCGAACGGAGAGACGTCATTATCGTCGCCAGCGTCTCGTGCATTTACGGCCTCGGTTCGCCGGAGGAGTACCGCGATTTGCGGCTTAGCCTGCGCGTAGGCATGGAGCGTTCGCGCAACGCCATTCTTCACAAGTTGGTCGATATTCAGTATCAGCGCAACGATATCAACTTCACGCGCGGCACGTTCCGGGTGCGGGGAGACGTCATCGAGATTTTCCCGGTATCGCGGAGCGATCAGGCGATCCGCGTCGAGATGTTCGGGGACGAAATCGAGCGGATCACGGAAATCGACGTGCTGACCGGGGAGATCCTCGGATCGCGCGACCATGTCGTTATTTTCCCGGGGTCCCACTTCGTAACCGGCGAGGAGAAAATGAAACGCGCCCTTGTCAACATCGAGGCGGAGCTGGAGGAACGGCTGGCCGAGCTTCGCGAGCAAGGCAAGCTGCTGGAGGCCCAGCGACTGGAACAACGTACCCGCTATGATCTCGAGATGATGGCGGAGATGGGCTTCTGCTCCGGCATCGAAAACTATTCGGGGCCGATGACGTTCCGGGAGCGCGGGGCGACGCCGTATACGCTTATGGACTTTTTTCCCGACGATTACCTGATCGTCATCGACGAGTCTCACGTGACGCTGCCGCAAGTGCGCGCGATGTACAACGGGGACCAAGCCCGCAAGTCGGTTCTGGTCGACCACGGTTTCCGCCTGCCTTCCGCGAAGGATAATCGGCCGCTTAGATTCGAGGAATTCGAGGAAAAGGCGAAGCAGCTCATCTTCGTATCCGCGACGCCGGGGCCTTACGAGCTGGAGCACTGTCCGACGATGGTGCAGCAGATCATCCGTCCGACGGGCCTCGTAGACCCGATTATCGAGGTGCGTCCGACGAAAGGGCAGATCGACGATCTGCTCGGCGAGATCCGCGCCCGCATCGCGCAAGACGAACGCGTGCTCGTCACGACGTTGACGAAGAAGATGGCGGAGGATTTGACGGATTATTTGAAGGAAGTCGGCATCAAGGTCAGATATTTGCACTCGGATATTAAGACGCTCGAGCGGATGGCGATCCTGCGCGATTTGCGGCTAGGCACGTTCGACGTGCTTATCGGCATCAACCTTCTTAGGGAAGGCTTGGACTTGCCGGAAGTTACGTTGGTCGCGATACTCGATGCGGACAAAGAGGGCTTCCTCCGCTCCGAACGTTCGCTCATTCAGACAATCGGTCGGGCGGCGCGCAACTCCGAAGGGCGCGTTATTATGTACGGGGACAAGATTACGGAATCAATGGAAAAGGCGATCGGGGAGACGGAACGCCGCCGCGCGATTCAAACGGCCTACAACGAGAAGCACGGCATTACGCCGCAGACGATTCGCAAGAAGGTGCGCGACGTCATCGAGGCGACGAAGGTCGCCGAGCAGAAAAGCTCGTATTTGGCGGGTAAGGACGATCTGGGCAAACTATCGAAGAAGGACCGCCAGTCCATGATCGAGCGGCTTGAAGCCGAGATGAAAGAAGCGGCGAAGAGCTTGCAGTTCGAACGCGCGGCCGAATTAAGGGATGCGCTGCTTGAATTGAAGGCCGAATTGTAGAAAACCACCAAAACCATACATCGCTTTGTAATAAAAGCTGTCAAGACAATCGTCTTGACAGCTTTTTCTGTCAGCTTTGTTATACATCGAAATGTATTATGATGCAATTGTAGAAATTTATTACAACACAATGGACTTTTGCGCATAATATTTATACTTTTGTGCAAAAAGTTTGGATTTTTTTGCATATTGTTTGTATTTTCCTCACAAAAGACGCTTTTTCTTCGATCGTTCATGATGTATGATATTGAATGTGTTAATTTTCATGACAGGCATTAACGACCGTTAATCTTTGGAAACGAGATAACGTCGATTTTATAGAAAAATAACAAAACGGAAGGTAAGTGGGAAATGGGAACGCAACAAATTAGAGTCGGCATCGTCGGCTACGGCAACCTCGGACGGGGAGTAGAAGCAGCGATCCGTCAAAACCCGGATATGACTCTAGTCGGAATCTTTACGCGAAGAAGTCCCGAAGCAGCCGGCAACGGATTGATTTCGATATCCGAGATCGAATCGTACAAGGGGAAGATCGACGTCTTGATCCTTTGCGGCGGTTCTGCGACGGACTTGCCGGATCAAGGTCCTGCCCTGTCCAAGCTGTTCAACACCGTCGACAGCTTCGACACGCATGCGCGCATTCCGGAGTATTTCGCGAAAGTCGACGAATCGGCGCGTTCGGGCGGCAATGTAACCGTCATCTCCACCGGATGGGACCCGGGCTTGTTCTCGCTTAGCCGCTTGCTCGCGGAGGCCGTGCTTCCGGAAGGCAACGAGTATACGTTCTGGGGTAAAGGCGTCAGTCAGGGACACTCCGACGCGATTCGTCGGGTCAAAGGCGTGAAGAACGGCATCCAGTATACGATTCCTCGCGAAGAAGCGGTCGCACGCGTCCGCAACGGCGAGAATCCGAAGCTGACGACGCGGGAGAAACACCTGCGCGAGTGCTACGTCGTACTGGAAGACGGCGCGAATGCCGACGCGATCGCGGAAGAGATTCGTACGATGCCGAACTATTTCGCGGACTACGATACGGTCGTGCATTTCGTCAGCGAAGAGACGCTGCGCGCCGAGCACGGCGCGATGCCTCACGGAGGCAACGTCATCCGCAGCGGCCGCACGGGTAAGAACAGCACTCAGATCGTTGAATTCAGCTTGAAGCTGGACAGCAATCCGGAGTTCACGGCAAGCGTGCTCGTCGCTTATGCCCGCGCGGTATACCGCATGGCTAAATACGGACAGCAAGGCGCGAAGACGGTATTCGACGTACCTTTCGGTCTGCTGTCCCCGAAATCGGCCGAAGAGCTGCGCAAAGAGCTTCTTTAATCAGGATTAGATCGTGATCTCGACACGATTCTATAGCATTGAGGCAATGCCCAAATTCCATGAAAAGGAAGACGAGAAACATGACGATCGCACAAGAGATTAAGCAAGAAGATCTGGTAGCCGCAAAGGCGTATGTCGACGAAGTTTACGAATTGGTTAAAAAACGCAATCCTGGCGAGAGCGAGTTCCATCAAGCGGTCAAAGAAATTTTCGATTCGTTGATTCCCGTATTCGCTAAGCATCCGAAGTACAAAGAGAACGCCATCCTTGAGCGGATCTCCGAGCCGGAAAGAATTATTACGTTCCGCGTGCCATGGATGGACGACGAAGGCAAAGTGCAAGTGAACCGCGGCTTCCGCGTACAGTTCAACAGCGCGATCGGACCTTACAAAGGCGGCCTTCGTTTCCACCCGTCCGTTAACGCCAGCATCATCAAATTCCTCGGCTTCGAACAAATTTTCAAAAACTCGCTGACCGGCCAATGGATCGGCGGCGGCAAAGGCGGATCCGACTTCGACCCTAAAGGAAAATCGGATGCCGAAGTCATGCGCTTCACCCAAAGCTTCATGACCGAGCTGAACAAGTACATCGGTCCGGACGAAGACGTTCCTGCCGGCGACATCGGCGTTGGCGGACGCGAAATCGGCTTCATGTTCGGCCAGTACAAACGAATTCGCGGCGGATACCCTGCAGGCGTTCTGACGGGCAAAGGCGTCGGCTACGGCGGAAGCCTGGCTCGCACGGAAGCGACCGGCTACGGCTGCGTATACTTCGTGAACGAAATGCTGCAAGACCAAGGCATGAGCTTCAAAGACAGCACGGTCGTCGTGTCCGGCTCCGGCAACGTATCGATCTACGCGATCAAGAAAGCGCAAGAACTCGGCGCTAAAGTCGTTGCTTGCTCCGACTCCAACGGCTATATCTACGACAAGAACGGCATTGACCTGAAGACGGTCGTTCAATTGAAAGAAGTCGAAAGAAAACGCATTAAGGAATACTTGAAGGCTCATCCGCATGCCGAGTACTTCGAAGGCTGCGAAGGCATCTGGACGATCCCGTGCGATATCGCTCTTCCTTGCGCGACGCAGAACGAGATCAACGAAGAATCCGCTAAGATTCTCGTTGCCAATGGCGTCAAAGCGATCGGCGAAGGCGCGAACATGCCGTCGACGCTCGAAGCGATCGAAGTGTTCTTGAACAACAAAGTTCTGTTCGGCCCCGCGAAAGCGGCTAACGCCGGCGGCGTAGCGACTTCCGCGCTAGAGATGGTACAGAACAGCATGCGCCTGTCTTGGACGTTCGAAGAAGTCGACGCGAAGCTGCATGAAATCATGAAAAACATTTACCGCAACAGCGTGAGAGCGGCGAACGAATACGGCTACCCGGGCAACCTGGTTGTCGGCTCCAACATCGCCGGTTTCATCCGCGTCGCTGACGCTATGTTGGCTCAAGGCGTAATCTAAGCATCTAATCGTAATCATACCTATCTAGATAACGGACAAGGACAGCCCGATAACGGAGCTGTCCTTGTTCTTTGCCCCGACGCGAAGCTTGTAATTCGATTTGCATGACCGGCGGCAGTTCGCTATAATGGATGGGAACGTACATTCTTATTTCGGTGGACGACTGCGGTTGGCGCGCTATAAGCCCCTCGCCGTCGCGAAAGGGGCTTTTATTCGTTGGCCAACGAGAACATCGTAATCAAGGGCGCCCGCGCCCATAATTTGAAAAATATCGACGTGACGATTCCGCGCGACAAGTTCGTCGTGTTGACGGGTCTTTCCGGTTCGGGAAAGTCGTCGCTCGCTTTCGATACGATCTACGCGGAAGGCCAGCGCAGATACGTGGAGTCGCTGTCCGCTTACGCCCGGCAATTCCTCGGACAGATGGATAAGCCGGACGTCGACTCGATCGAAGGCTTGTCGCCGGCGATTTCCATCGACCAGAAGACGACGAGCCGCAACCCGCGTTCCACCGTCGGAACGGTGACGGAAATTTACGATTATTTGCGTCTCTTGTTCGCTCGCGTAGGCAAGCCCCATTGTCCGGAGCACGGCATCGAGATTACGTCGCAGACGGTCGAGCAGATGGTCGACCGGATCATGGAATATCCGGAGCGGACGCGGCTGCAGATTCTGGCTCCGATCGTCTCCGGACGCAAGGGCGAGCATAGCAAGCTGCTGCAGGACGTGCAGAAGCAAGGGTTCGTGCGGGTTCGCGTCAACGGCGAAATCCGCGACTTGTCCGAGAAGATCGAGCTGGAGAAGAACAAGAAGCATTCGATCGAGGTCGTCGTCGACCGGATCGTCGTCAAGGAAGACGTCGCGACGCGGCTCGCGGATTCGCTGGAGACGGGACTCAAGCTGTCCGGCGGTCAGATTATCGTAGACATCATCGACAAGGAAGAGCTGCTGTTCAACTCGAATTTGGCATGCCCGGTTTGCGGCTTCTCGATCGACGAGCTTGCGCCCCGCATGTTCTCTTTCAACTCGCCGTTCGGCGCCTGTCCGACGTGCGACGGTCTCGGCGCGAAGATGGTCGTCGACCCGGATTTGCTCGTGCCGGACCGCTCCAAGAGCATCGACGATGGGGCTTTCGAAGCTTGGGCGGGAAGCACGTCCAACTATTACCCGCAGTTTCTGGCGGCGGTATGCGCGCATTACGGCATCGCTACCGACAAGCCAATCGAAGAGCTGAGCGACAAGCAGCTCAACATCATTTTGTACGGAACCGGCGGCGAGAAGATCCGTTTCCGTTACGAGAACGAATTCGGGCATACGCGCGACGCGCTGGTCCCGTTCGAAGGCGTTATCCATAACCTGGAGCGCCGCTACAAGGAGACCGGCTCCGATGGCATTCGCGAATTCATCGAAGCCTATATGAGCGCTCAACCTTGCACGTCCTGCAAAGGGCAGCGCCTCAAGAAGGAGTCGCTGGCGGTTACGATCGGCGGGGAGAACATGGGTTACGTAACGGCGTTGTCGATCGGTGACGCGCAACGGTTCTTCTCCGGCTTGTCGCTTAACGAGAAGGAGAGGGCGATCGCCAACCTCATCCTGAAGGAAATCAACAACCGGCTGGGCTTCCTCGTGAACGTCGGTCTCGACTACTTGACGCTATCCCGGGCGGCGGGCACGTTGTCGGGCGGCGAGGCGCAGCGCATACGACTGGCGACGCAGATCGGGTCGAGCCTAATGGGCGTTCTGTACATTCTGGACGAGCCGAGCATCGGCTTGCATCAGCGGGATAACGACCGCCTGATCCAGACGCTCGAGCATATGCGCGATCTCGGCAATACGCTTATCGTCGTCGAGCATGACGAGGATACGATGTTGGCCGCCGATTACATTATCGATATCGGTCCGGGCGCGGGCATTCACGGAGGCAAAGTCATCTCGCAAGGGACGCCGCAGGAAGTGATGGCGGACGAAAAGTCGCTCACCGGCGCGTACTTGAGCGGCCGCAAATTCATCTCCGTGCCGCTGAAGCGCCGCAAACCAAGCGGCAATTGGCTCGAGATCAAAGGCGCCAAAGAGAACAACCTGAAGAATCTCAATGTGAAGATTCCGCTAGGCGTATTCAGCGCCATTACCGGAGTGTCGGGCTCCGGCAAGTCGACGCTCGTCAACGAGGTTTTATACAAGACGCTCGCTCGCGATTTGAATAAAGCGAAGACGCGGCCGGGCTACTATAAGGAATTTTTAGGCATCGAGCACTTGGAGAAGGTCATCGATATCGACCAGTCGCCGATCGGCCGCACCCCGCGTTCGAATCCGGCAACCTACACCGGCGTATTCGATGATATCCGCGACGTATTCGCGATGACGAACGAGTCCAAGGTGCGCGGTTATAAGAAAGGCCGGTTCAGCTTTAACGTCAAAGGCGGCCGCTGCGAAGCGTGCAAAGGCGACGGAATCATCAAGATCGAGATGCACTTCCTGCCTGACGTCTACGTACCGTGCGAGGTTTGCAAAGGCAAACGGTATAATCGCGAGACGCTGGAAGTGAAGTACAAAGGCAAGAACATCGCCGAAGTGCTCCAGATGACGATCGAGGACGCGACGGAGTTTTTCGTGAACATCCCGCGCATCCATCGGAAGATGCAGACGTTGATGGACGTCGGTCTCGGCTATATGGATCTGGGGCAGCCGGCGACGACGCTGTCGGGCGGCGAAGCCCAGCGCGTGAAGCTGGCGGCAGAGCTGTACAGACGCAGCACGGGCAAGACGCTCTATATCCTCGACGAGCCGACGACCGGCTTGCACGTCGATGACATCGACCGGCTGCTGCAAGTGTTGCACCGTCTCGTCGATTCGGGAGAGAGCGTGCTTGTCATCGAGCACAATTTGGACGTAATCAAGACCGCCGATTATTTGGTCGACCTCGGACCGGAAGGCGGCAGCGGCGGCGGAACGATCGTTGCGACCGGCACGCCGGAGGAAGTCGTGAAGGTCGAGAAGTCGTACACCGGCCGCTATCTCGGACCGGTACTCGAGCGCGATCGCGCCCGCACCGAAGAGGCGCTCGCGCAAGTATAGCGATAAGCATGATCCTCTTCAGGGCGTAACTTAGTAAATCCTGAAGAGGATTTTTCGCATGGAGGCGAATAGAGCGTGCATTTACCTGAAACCTTCAGGCAGACGATTAAGAGCGTTCACGGAGCGCGCGGCGAGAATTGGTTGGACGGCTTCGGCGAGCTGGTTCGCTATTGCGAGGCGAAGTGGGGGCTGCGCATCGTACATTCCTACGACTTGACCTTTAATTATGTAGCCTCCGTTCAACTGGAAGACGGAACCGAAGCCGCGTTAAAGCTATGCGTTCCTCACAAGGAGAGCCGGTCGGAAGAGCAAGCTTTGCGATGGTACGACGGAAGGGGAGCGGTACGCGTCATCGATTCCGAGCCGGACCGGGGCATCTTGTTAATGGAGAGCGTCAAGCCGGGCTATACGCTTCACATGATCCAAGACGACAAGGAAGCGATGCTCGCGGCGGCTCAAGTGATGAGGAGGCTATGGAGGCCGGCGCCGGCTGAAGTCCATGCGTTCGCTTCGGTGGCCGGCTGGACGGATGGGTTGAAACGACTCAGGCGCGTCTTCGATGGAGGGACAGGACCGTTGCCGGAGCGCATGGTCGAGCTGGCGGAGAACACGTTCGAGCAGTTGCTCCATACGTCGGGACAGCCGCTATTGCTTCACGGCGACCTTCACCATGGCAACATCTTGGCAGGGGAGCGCGATCCGTGGATCGCGATCGACCCTAAAGGGGTAATCGGCGAGGCGGAGTACGAGGTTTGCGCATTGCTGACGAACAATCTTCCCGCGGACGATCAGATCGGAATTCTAAGGAATCGCGTAAACGTGCTGGCATCGGCGCTGGAGCTGGACCGCATTCGTATTCTGAAGTGGGCGGTGAGCTTCGGGGTGCTGTCCGCCTTCTGGTGCGTCGAGGACGGCGTCGGCGACCCGATGGCGGCGATCGGCAGAGCCGAGCTATTCGAGCGGTTGTTATCGGAGCTTCAATAGAAAACCGCCAAGGATATCGAATCCTTGGCGGTTTGATCTCTATCCCTGCTTCGCGTGGTCATGCATGCCGGCAGTCGGCTTCAACAGCGAGATGAGCTGTTGCTGCAGCTTCAGAATGTTTCTTTGATTGTCGAGAATCTGTTGTTTCTGGTTAACGATCGCTTGAAGATCGTTCTTCGCTTCGTTCCATTGCTTATCGCGAGAGTGCGTGTGGAACTTGTCCCAGTTCGCTCTCTTCTGATCGCGCAACGCATGAATCGAATCTCGGACCGTTTTCATTTGCTCGACGATGCCCCGCGCGTCCTTCTTTAGCGACTTGCGCTGCGTTTCGGACAGCGATTTGCGGGCTTCGCGGATTTGGTCGTGCTGGTCCTTCATCTGCGCGAACAACCCTTTTTGCTGATCCCGAATGCTATCCAATTGAACCTTCAACGCTTGGATATCGGCAGGGTATGCCTTCCAATCCAGCGACGGTCTAGGTTTGTTCGCATCGTGCTTCTCGCCGTCCGGCGCGAAGGCGGCAGCCGTCAAAGGCGCCGATACGGTCAACAAGGCGACGATAAGAAACATGAGCAGTCTTTGGTTCACGTGAGGTTCCTCCCAATTGTTGGATTCCCCAATAGTATGGTCAACAAATCCGAATCCAATCAGTCGGCGTCCTTGTTGTCCCGGTCGTAAGCGATTAGCGCGATGGCATGTCCGGATTTCTCCGAAAGCCGCCGCTCGAATCGTTTAATCTCGTTAAGCTCGTCTTGGGTTAAATCCGCGATCGTATAGTCATAGCCGTTGTCGTTCAACGCCGATCCCTCCTTGCGGTGAATGGGTACATAGAGTAAAATTCGCGAAAGCCGCGAATAATATCCCAAGCGTTCCCGATGTGTGACAAAGTTGTTACGGGCGCAATTTCGGACTTGCAACCCGATCGCCCAAAAGATAACATAGATAAAGATGGGTTCAGTAGGCTAGATAAAGGAGGTCCCCACATGTTCCTTGCGGAAACGGAATCAACGAGCACATTTACGCCATTCGATGTGTTCATGATCATTTTCACGGTCCTTATTGCGGCAGGATTGATTCGATTGATGATGCAGCGGCCTCGCAAAAACTTGCTTGCGATCGGATTCGCGACAGTTTCGCTGCTGGTTTTCTTGGCTGCGGACTACAAAATGATCAGCGGTTGGTAACATCATAAACATAAGCGACAACAGACAAGCCGAGCGCATACGCGCTGCGGTTTGTTTTTTTATGTCTGCTAATCTTTTACTTCTGACTTAATTGAGTTCCGAACATTCTTCAAATATGGTAAAGTATACCTGTTTGATTGATAGAATAGGGAGAGTGGCATGTTGAGCGGCATTCGTACAAGATTCTTACTCGCAAGCTTGGCAATAGCCGTCATGTTGACTACGGCAGGCGTCGCCGTTGCGGCCGGTACGGACGGAAGCAAAGTTTCATTGGATGCGAAATTGATTAACGGAGAAGTGTACGTTAAAGCCTCCTCTTTAGTCTCCGGGGTGGGCGGTACCGGAACTTACGACTCGAAGACCAAGAAGTACACCTATTCGCCTAGCTCGGCCGTTCCCGATGTGATTAAGAAGGTATCGCCTTCCGTCGTCGCCATCATCGGCAAGCCGGACGACGAGTACGCCGACAATCGTTTCTCCCTAGCGCACGGTACGGGCGTCATCGTCAAGAAAGACGGGTGGATCGTGACGAACGCTCATGTCGTTAAGGACATGAAACAAATCGTCGTCGTGACCGCCGACGGCCAAGAGTACGAAGGTACGCGCAAGCAAATCGACGAGAAGAGCGATTTGGCGCTCGTCAAGATTAACAAGACGGGATTGAAGCCAGCCGTATTCGCCCCGTCGCCGCTGAAGCTGAACGTGGGCGAGACCGCGATCGCGATCGGCACTCCGGTATCGTTCACTTTGCGGAACACCGCGACGGTCGGAGTCATTAGCGGCATGAATCGTTCCGTCTCCTCCGACTACAACTTGATTCAGACGGATGCGGCCATCAACCCGGGGAACAGCGGCGGACCACTCATTAATCTGAAGGGCGAAGTCATCGGAATTAACTCCATGAAGTTCGTCGACGTCGATATCGACAGCATCGGATTCGCGATTCCGGCGGATACCGTCCAATATGTACTGAACCATTTTTATAAATACGGCAAAGTAAAGCGCGCGTCGCTCGGTCTGGAACTCGAAGAGAGCTGGTCTGCGGTCGTGGGGTTGCCTACCGAGGAGCCGATGACGGTCGTGTCGGTCCCTTCGGGCAATGCGGGCAAATCGGGAATTAAAGCCGGAGATCAAATGCTGGCGGTCAACGATCGGGAATTGTACTCGCAAGTCGAGTTGACGGAGTTGCTCAAAGCGTATTTGCCTGGGGATACCGTTCAAGTAACGGTGTTGTCGGACGGGGATTTGGTGACGCGCAAGCTAGTGTTATCCGAAGGATAAAAGGGTAGGCGCAATATCGCGCGTACCGGTACTCGAGAGGAGCATTCATGGTATGAATCGTGCATTGCGAATGAAGAACGCATTGGCGGCGTTGCTCGCCATCGTTCTACTGATCGTCGCCGCTATTCCCGCTAATGCGGCGAATACGGCGAAGCAAGCGGAAGTCCGCGTGAAAGTCGGCAGCAAATCCATGAGCATTAACGGAGAGAAGATCGCGATTCAATCGCCATTCAACTCCGGCAAAGTCGCCATGGTTCCGCTAAGCGTATTTACGAATACGAAAGGCTTCGGAGCTTCAGTGAAATTGGTCAACAAAACGATCCGACTTTCCTATTTGAAGCATACGGTTACGATGACGAAGAACAGCAAGGCCGCGACGGTCGACGGCAAGAAGACGACGCTTCCCGCGGCGCCGGTCGACAAGTCTGGCGTGACGATGGCGCCTGCCGAAGCGATCGCCAAGGCGCTCGGCTTGAAGGTCGCGACGGACGCGAAGACGAAGGAAATCGTGCTTACGGGTGCAAGCGCCAAACCTGCCGCGGGCAACAGCATCGATTCGGATGCGGGGAAGAACAAGGTCGGCGACAGCTACTACAAGTGGTCCATGAACATGCCGACGAGCCTCGCCCAGGACGATCAGTGGGATAAAGGTTCCAAAATCACTTTCGTCGACGTTAAGGGTGAATTTTATATGGCCGTATTCGTAGACGAGGCGGTGGAAGAGCTGGACGAAAGCGAGCAGAGAGCGAGACTGATGCAGGACGCGCGAGGAACGGTCGTCGACGTCGGCAAGGTGACGGTCGGCAAAGCGGAGTTCCAGCGCATCGTGACGAAAGGCGACGGATTTTTCTACGAGTATCGCGGCATTCAAAGCAACGGAAACTTCTACGCCGTTACATTCGGCAAGCGGGCGAAGGCGAAAACCGAGCTTGACGCTTACAAGTCGTTGCTGGATAGCTTTCAGACTTCCTTCGACAATACGAATAAGTCGCTGAAGGACTTATCCATCGTCAAAGACGGCAAAATCGCGTTTACGAACGCGGATTACGGGTTGAAGCTTAACCTGCCGGTCGCATGGGGAGAGGATTATTCCGAAGAGTATCCGTCGTATAGCGGACCGGACGAGTCGAATTTGTCTATCGAAGTAAACTCGATCCTCGCGGGGGATACGGTAGACGCATGGATCGAACGCGAGATGGAACAACTCGAGCTTACGGCCGTGCAGGATTATTGGAAGGAAATCGAGACGTCTTCGGTTACCTGGAACGGGATCCCGGCAGTATTCGTTAAGCTGGCGGTTACGCAAGATAAGAAGACATGGTATGAAAGCGCAAGATTGTTCGCCATTAAAGGAAATTATAAATACGACATCGCACTGACGTACAAGCAAGCGAAAAAAGACCAAATAAGCGAAGTGTTATCCGAAATGCTCACGGGGATGACAGTCGACTTCTCCGCAATCGAGAGAAATTTCGGACAAGTGCCGGACGAAGACGATACGGTCGATCTATACGCCAGAGTGACGAAAACGAGCAAACAATACGGCTATAGCGTAACGGTTCCGAAGCATTGGATCAATGGCGTCGTCGATATGGAGAGCGACAGCGTCGAGTTCGAGAACGAAGTCGGCGTGCTACTCATGGTCGAGACGTTCGAAGGCGACAGCCTTGCCGGTTTGCCTGAAGTGTTCGCGGAAAATCTTAGCGAAAGCGGCATGTTTGAATTAGAGTCGCAGACGAACGTAACTTTTGCCGGAACGGATGCCGTGAAGATGGAGTTTTCGACGACTCCGACGGCTCCTGGCCCAATGAGCGTAACCACCTACTTATTCGTCAAAAACGGTTATGTTTACATGGTCGAAGGTATTCTAGCCGATGTAGCCGCAACGGCGCTGAATAAAAAGCAATATGACGATGCGTTCAATTCGTTTAAGCTTAACTGAAGGTATCATTCGATGACTGTCCGTAGCGGGAAGCTTTCCCCGCTTGCGCGGCAGTCTTCGTGCCTTCAAGAGCTTCCATAGCTCGCGCGGGCGGACTTTGTTATACTATGGGGTAACACACCGTCGCAGCGGAGCGACTTGGAGGGTAAAGAAATTATGATAGACAAAGCCGCTTTGCGGCGTGAAGATATTGAATTGTTGGCCCCGGCAGGAGATTGGGAGTGCATGCGTGCCGCGGTAGCGAACGGAGCGAACGCGATTTTCTTCGGCGTCGAGAAGTTCAACGCTCGGGCGCGGGCGCACAATTTCCAGACGAACGAGCTGCCGGAAATTATGAGGTTTCTGCACAAGTACGGCGTACAGGGATTCCTTACGTTCAACATCCTCGTATTCGAGGACGAGCTGCCGGAAGCGCGCAAGCTGATCGAAGCTTGCATCGACGCCGGCGTTGACGCCGTTATCGTGCAGGATCTCGGGCTCGTGAAGATGATCCGCGAAATATCGCCGGACTTCCCGATCCACGGTTCGACGCAGATGACGATCACCTCGCCCGAAGCGGTCGAGTTCATTAAACCATGGAATCTCGAGCGCGTCGTCTTGGGGCGCGAGAATAACCTAAAGCAAATCCAGCAGATCGGCGAACAAGCGAAACTGCCGATGGAAGTGTTCGTTCACGGCGCGCTGTGCGTATCTTACTCCGGACAATGCTTAACGTCCGAGATGTGGGGCGGCCGCTCCGCGAACCGGGGCGAATGCGCGCAAGCTTGCCGCCTGCCGTACGACTTGATGGTCGACGGCGTTCATCAGCCGATGGGCGATATCGCGTATTTGCTGTCGCCTAAGGACCTGGCCGCTATCGATATCGTACCGGAGCTGATCGAAGCGGGCGTCACCTCGTTCAAGATCGAAGGACGTCTGAAGAGCCCCGAGTACGTCGCCAACGTCGTTAGCAAATATAATCGGGAAATCGACAAGTACTTCGAGGGCGACGAATCCGGACCTTCGAAGGAAGAGGTGCGGGAGTTGCAGCAGAGCTTCTCGCGCGGTTTCACGCACGGGTTCTTGGAAGGAACGAACAACAAGCAACTGGTCGAAGGGACGTTCCCGAAGAGCAGGGGCGTCTATCTCGGCAAAGTCGAACGTATTCTGCGAGACGGCGTCGTATGCCGGGTGGAAGCGCCGCTGAAGCGCGGTGACGGAATCGTGTTCGACGCCGGAGATCCGACGAAGAAGGAAGAGGGCGGCCGTGTCTATGACGTGCGCCGCAACGGCTTGAAGTTGGAAAGCGAAGCGCCGGAAGGAGAGTTGATCGAGATCGTGCCCGGACGCAACGATATCGACTTGACTCGGGTGCACGTAGGCGATCGGATCTGGAAAACAAGCGATCCGGCGCTTGATCGCAGGCTCCGCAGCACGTTCGAAACGGAGAAGCCGCTTCGTACGTTACCGGTCGCGGTGTCGGTATTCGGACAGGAAGGCGTGCCGCTTCGCACGATTTGGACTGACGTTCGCTTGGGTACGACCGTGGCGATCGAATCGGCCATGCCGCTCGAACGGGCGGAGAAACGTCCGCTCGGCTATGAAGTGCTGAGCGAGCAGCTTGGCCGTCTCGGCGGGACGATCTATCACTTGGATCAACTCGAAGTCGGCTTGAAGGGCGACGTGATCGTTCCGAAGAGCGAGCTGAACCGCATTCGACGCGAGGCTGTCGAGCAACTGGAGTTGCTAAGGGAACAACCGCCGAAGTACGTCAAGAACCAAGCCGACGAGTACGGGGACGCGCACGAAGAGGCGGAGCCCGTAGCCGTCGGTACGGCCGCGCTTACGGCGCTGTGCCGGACGCTCGAGCAGGTGGAGGCGGTCGCGGACACGGACGTCTCGCTCATTTACGCGGACTTTGAGTTCATTAAACAATTCCCGGACGCGATCAAGCTGTGCCGCGAGAAGGGCAAGCGCATCGCGCTCGTCACGCCGCGCATTCATATGCCGGGCGAGAACGGCTACCACCGCAACATCCTGAAGTTGCAGCCGGATGCCGTGCTCGTCCGCAACACCGGCGCGCTGTATTTCTATTTGAAAGAACGCATGGAGAAGCCGGATGCCCGTCATCCGATGCTGATCGGGGACTTCTCGCTCAACGTAGCGAACCATAAGACGGTCGATCTTTTCCGCGAAGCGGGTTGCGAATGGGTAACTCCGTCTTACGACTTGAACATCCAGCAGATGGTCGATATGCTGCGGAAAGCCGATACGTCCCATCTGGAGATCGTCATCCACCAGCATATGCCGATGTTCCACACGGAGCATTGCGTCTACTGCACGTTCATGAGCGAAGGGACGAACTATACGAACTGCGGTCGGCCTTGCGAGGAGAAGCGGGCTTCGCTGCAGGACCGCATCGGCATGTCCCATCCCGTCCGCGTCGACGAGGGCTGCCGGAACACGGTCTATAATGCGGTCGAGCAATCCGGGGCGGAATACCTGAGCGCGTTCATGGAACTGGGCGTTCGTTCGTATCGCGTGGAGTTTCTAGAGGAGAACGCCGATAAGGTGCGCGAAGTGCTTTCCCTATATAGGGCGGCGCTCGACGGCCGAATCGGCGGGAGCGAAGTGTGGCGCAAGCTGAAGGCGACGAATCAGCTTGGCGTAACGCGGGGTCAGCTGGTAAAGTAATAGAAGGAATGCCTCAAGATGCCGCGATGCATCATGGAGCCTTAGTAGGGGAGATGAGCCGTCGTCATGAAGATTCGCAAAGCGATTATACCGGCAGCCGGATTAGGTACCCGATTCCTGCCGGCAACGAAAGCGATGCCTAAAGAGATGCTGCCCGTTATCGATAAGCCGGGCATCCAGTACATCGTCGAGGAAGCCGTCGCTTCCGGAATCGAAGACATCCTCATCGTCACGGGCAAAGGGAAACGCGCGATCGAAGACCACTTCGACAGCTACTACGAGCTGGAGCAGAACCTGCGTCTCAAAGGCAAGCTGGATTTGCTTTCCGAAGTGCAGAAGGCGTCGGAACTGACGGACATTCACTACATTCGGCAGAAGGAGGCACGCGGACTCGGTCACGCGATCTGGTGCGCGCGCAAGTTTATCGGCAACGAGCCTTTCGCGGTACTGCTGGGGGACGACATCGTCCAGAACGAAGGCATGCCTTGCTTGAAACAGATGATGGACGTGTACGATAAAGTGAAAAGCACGGTCCTAGCCGTTCAGACCGTGCCGGACGATGAAATTTCCCGATACGGGATCGTCGATCCGGATCCGAAGGGCGGGGACGGAGACCGGATTATTAAAGTGCGGGGCGTCGTCGAGAAGCCTTCTAAGGAACGGGCGCCGTCTAACACCGCGATCATAGGCCGATATATCTTAACGCCGGCCATCTTCGATATTCTGGAGAACCAGGACGTAGGCACCGGCGGAGAAATCCAACTGACGGACGCGATATTCCGCCTCATGCAAGACGAGTGGGTATATGCCTATAACTTCCAAGGCACGCGCTACGACACCGGCGAGAAGCTCGGCTACTTGAAGACGATCATCGACTTCGCTTTGGAACGACCGGATCTGAAGGACGAAATACGAAGCTATTTGCTTAGCAAGCTCAAGGACTCATAGGAACGGACTCGGCCCGCATGCCAAATGCGGGCATTTTTGCCTATATCCTTTCATTACGCTTTCCTCCCGCACCGCTTATGATAGCGGTAGAATACGATCTTCAGGGAGATGCGTCGATTATTTCGAGACGAATCGGGTTTCCGGATTGCCGGATCAGACTCATTACGACGTCGTTCTCATAGGATCGGAGACCGAAGGCGTTTATCAAAGACGCTTCGAGCTCCGCCCGGTTCGCGCCGTTCTGTCGGCTCGATAACGTACTTGACGCAAGGGGGCGAGATGAAGCGGATTTCGGCGTCGACCTACGGGGGAAATACCGATCATGCCGCGTTGACCAGCCTTCCGATATTGCCGAACCCCCAGAAGGCGAGCGTAAGCTCATTGACTTGAACGAGGAGCAAATCGCGAGCTTGCGGCAAGATGTCGAGCTGAGGCGCGGCATTGCGCTAACCGAGGTTCAAGGTACGAACAAGGTGGACGGGTTTACGGTCTGGCAAGCGCGCCAGTTCAATCAAAGTCTGCTTGCGGGATAGTCGCGAAAAAACGGATGGCGTTCGCTTGGAACGCCATCCGTTTTCCTGTAAACTAGAGGGTAACATATGTTCTTATTTTTGGAGGCATCATGGCGCATTCTTTTTATACGCATTGGAGACACGTGTTTAAGCTGGATCCGGAGCGGGAGATCGGCGACGACGCGCTGGATCGCGTTTGCCTGTCGGGCACGGACGCGATCCTCGTAGGCGGGTCGAGCGGCGTGACGTACGACAATACGGTCGACCTGCTGGCCCGCATCCGCAGATACGAGGTGGCTTGCGCGATGGAGCTGTCCGACGCCGCTTGCGGAGTGCCCGGGTTCGACGGGTATTTCATTCCGGGCGTTCTGAACGCCGGAAGCACCGAGTGGCTCATCGGGCGCCATGCCGCGGCGTTGGCGGACTTCGGCCATCTGCTTCCGTGGGACCATGTCGTCGGGGAAGCGTATTTGGTGCTGAATCCCGACTCGACGGTAGCCCGGGTGACGGGCGCGCATGCCGCGTTAACGTCTTCGGAGGCGGTCGCTTACGCGCAAGTCGCGGACAGATTGTGGAACGTTCCGGTGCTTTACGTGGAGTACAGCGGCAAGTTCGGCGACATGGAGCTTGTCGGGCGCGTGAAGGGCAGCTTGCGGCAAGCGCATCTGATCTACGGCGGAGGCATCGATTCGCCCGAACGCGCGCGCCTGGCCGCGGGAATCGCCCATACCGTCGTCGTCGGCAATGTCATCTACTCGAATCTCGAAGCCGCGCTGGCGACCGTGTCCGCGGTGAACGAAACGATAAAGGAGCGGCATCATGTTTTTTGAACGAGAACCATCTAACGAACTGGATATCGAAGCGGCGATCGCCAAGCTTAATCCGAAGCAGCGCGAAGCGGCGGTTACGACGCAAGGGCCGCTGCTGATCATGGCCGGAGCGGGAAGCGGCAAGACGCGCGTGCTTACGCACCGCATCGCCTACTTGATCTCGAAGCGCATCGCCGCCCCATGGAGCATACTAGCCATTACGTTTACGAACAAAGCGGCCCGCGAGATGCAAGAACGGGTGTCCAAGCTCGTCGGCCCGTCCGGCAAAGACATCTGGGTAAGCACATTCCACTCGATGTGCGTTCGCATTCTTCGCAAGGACATCGAACGAATCGGATTCAGCTCTAATTTCAGCATTTTAGATTCCACCGATCAATTATCCGTCGTACGCAACATCATGAAAGACAGCAATATCGACGTGAAGAAAATCGAACCGAAGTCGGTGCAGGCGGCGATCAGCGGCGCGAAGAACGAGCTGATCGCTCCCGACAAGTACGAGCAGACGGCGGGCGACTACTTCCAGAAAATCGTCGCTAACGTCTATGCCCAGTACCAGAAGCGGTTGAAGGCGAACAACTCCGTCGATTTCGACGACTTGATCATGCTTACGATCCAGCTGTTCAAAGACGTACCGGAAGTGCTCGATTTCTACCAGAATAAATTCCGTTACATCCACGTGGACGAGTATCAGGACACGAACCGCGCGCAATACATGCTGTGCAAGATGCTCGCGTCCAAGCATCATAACCTGTGCGTCGTCGGGGACAGCGACCAATCGATCTACCGGTGGCGCGGCGCGGACATTACGAACATCTTGAATTTCGAGAAAGACTATCCGGAATCGACGACGATCCTGCTCGAGCAGAATTACCGTTCGACCTCCAACATTCTCGATGCGGCGAATTCCGTCATTAATAATAACGTAGGCCGCAGGGCTAAGAATTTGTGGACCGACCAGCAAGGCGGCGACCTCATCACGGTATATCAAGGCGATTCGGAGCACGAGGAAGGCTACTTCGTTGCCGGCGAAATTCGCAAAAACCGCCAGAGCGGAAGGCGCCACGACGACCATGCGATCCTGTACCGGACGAACGCGCAGTCGCGGGTGATCGAGGAAATTCTCATCAAGTCGGAAATTCCGTATCAGATCGTAGGCGGCATCAAGTTCTACGACCGCAAAGAGATCAAGGACATTCTTGCGTACCTGCGCCTGATCTCCAACCCGGACGACGACATCAGCTTGCTCCGGATCATTAACGAGCCTAAACGCGGACTCGGGGATACGACGATGGCCAAAGTCCAGGCGGAGGCGCAGCAGCGCGGAGTCTCGATTTTCCGGTTATTGAACGAAGGGGACGGATTGCTAGGAGACGGATTGTACCATCTCGATATCCAGACCCGCGCCAAGGTCGCGCTCGGCGAGTTCCGCGACATGATGCGCAATTTGACTTCGATGGTCGAGTATTTATCGGTGACGGAGCTAACGGAGAAAATGCTCGAGCTAACCGATTACCGCGCCGAATTCATTCGGGAAAACTCCCTGGAGTCGAAGTCGCGCCTCGAGAATATCGAGGAGTTTCTGTCCGTAACCCAAGAGTTCGAGAAGCGGGGCGAGGATAAGTCGCTCGTGGCGTTCCTGACGGACCTCGCGCTCATCGCCGATATCGATTCGATGAACAACGACGACGAAGAGGGCGGCGACGCCGTCATCTTGATGACGATGCATAGCGCGAAAGGGCTCGAGTTCCCGGTCGTGTTCATCATCGGGATGGAAGAGGGCGTATTCCCGGGCAATCGGGCGTTCCTCGACAACGAGGAGATGGAGGAAGAGCGTCGGCTTGCCTACGTCGGCATCACGCGGGCGGAGAAGAAGTTGTATCTGACGTGCGCGCGCAGCCGGTTGCTTTACGGACGCACGAACAGCAACGCGCCGTCCCGTTTCCTCGAGGAAATCCCGAATCCATTGAAGGAAGTGTCGGGTCCTGCGGGAGGACGCGCGGGCGGAACCTATGGCGGCTACGCTTCGCGTCTTGGGGGCAGTAGTACCGGCGGAGGCGGATTCGGTTCGCGCGGCAGTTCGTTCGGCGGGAGCGGAAGCGCGGCATCGTCTAATGCTGCGGGATTCGGCGCCCGTCCTAGCTTCGGAGCTTCTCCTGGCGCCGGGGCCGCGCGGCCGGCCGCGGTGACTTCGTCAACGCCGGCGGCTGCCAAGCCGTCTGGCGAAGGGCTCGGCGGCGTCGTCGCGGGCGATAAGGTGCAGCACGCGAAGTGGGGCATCGGAACGGTCGTTGCGGTCAAAGGAACGGGTAACGACTTGGAATTCCAGATCGCGTTCCCGGCGCCTGTCGGCGTTAAGCGGTTGCTGGCCGCGTTCGCGCCGGTTACGAAAGTATAGCGATTATTCAATGTGGAAAAGAGGTTGACGGCGAATGTCTTTAACGGAATCGACCGCAAGGATGCGCGAGCTCGTCGATGAGCTGAACGCGCATGGTCATCGCTACTACACCGAGGATCAACCGACGATCAGCGATAAAGAGTACGATGCGTTGTATGACGAGCTCGTCGCGTTAGAGCAATCGTCGGGTACGGTGTTGGCGGATTCTCCGACGCGGCGCGTCGGAGGCGAACTGCTCAAGGGCTTCGAGCCTCATCGCCACCTGGCCCGGCTTTGGAGCCTGGACAAGGCGCAGAACACCGACGACTTGCTCGCTTGGGCCGCTCGCGCAAGCCGTCTGATTCAAGAATACAATGCGAGGAATCCGGACCAACCTCTACCGCCTCCGGAGTACGTCGTGGAGCTTAAGTTCGACGGGCTGTCGCTTAACTTGACTTACTCTGGCGGCGAGCTCGCGCAAGCGGCGACGCGCGGCAACGGGGAAGTGGGCGAAGGCATACTCCCACAGACGAAGACGATCCGCACGGTGCCTCTGACGATCGGATTCGAAGGCGGACCGATCGAGGTGCAGGGAGAAGGCTTCATGCGGCTTTCCGTGCTCGAGGAATACAACAAGACGACGGCCGAGCCTTTGAAGAACGCTCGCAACGGAGCGGCCGGAGCTCTGCGCAACCAAGATCCGAAGCTGACGGCGGCTCGCCGGCTCGATGCGTTCTTCTATAACGTAGGCTACGCCGAAGGGGCCTCCTTCGAGAACCACCGCGAGATGATCGCTTTCCTGCGCGATAACAAATTTCCGGTGAATCCATACAACGCTTATTTCTCGACGATCGAAGAGGTAATCGGGGAGCTTGAACGCGTCGTCGCCCGCCGGGACCAGCTGGACTACCTGATCGACGGAGCGGTCATCAAGCTGACGGACATGCGTACGCGCCAAGCGCTCGGCTATACGGACAAGTTCCCTCGCTGGGCCGTCGCTTTTAAATTCGAAGCCGAAGAGACGACGACGGTGCTCGAGTCCGTCTCGTGGGAAGTCGGCCGTACGGGCAAGATTACGCCGCTCGCCCGCGTGGAAGCCGTAGAGCTTGCGGGCGTGACGGTGCAGAATTGCACGCTGAACAACATCGGCGATATCGAACGCAAGAACCTGATGCATGCGCTCGGCACGCGCGTATTCATTCGTCGTTCTAACGACGTTATACCGGAAATTCTCGGCAAGGCAGACGACGAGGCGGGGCAGACGATCGAGGTGCCGACGACCTGTCCGGGCTGCGGATCGCCGCTAGAGATGCGCGGCGCGCATCTGTTCTGCAACAACCGTCTCGGCTGCAAGCCGCAGACGATCGGGCGCATCACGCACTTCGCGTCCCGCGACTGCATGGATATCGAGACGTTCAGCGGCAAAACCGCGGAACAGCTGTACGAGGAGTTGGAGGCTCGCGATCCGGCGGATTTGTATTCGCTCACGATGGACGATCTCGTGAAGCTGCAACGTTTCGGCGAGAAGAAAGCCGCAAACCTGCTTGCGGCGATCGAGAAGTCGAAGTCGCGCGAGCTGGGCCAGTTCCTGAACGCCCTCGGTATTCCGAATACGGGTAAAGCGACGGCTAAGATGCTCGCGGACCACTACGGCGACCTGGATCGCTTGATGGCAGCGGATGCCGAGGAATTGCAAGGGTTGCCTGACGTCGGAGGCATCGTCGCGGAGAGCATCGCAAGCTTCTTCCGCGATCCGATCATGTTGGAGAGCATCGCCCGCATGCGCGCGGCCGGCGTCAAAGCGGAGACGTTACGCCCGGCAACGGCGGCGGACGCAAGCCACCCGCTATTCGGCAAAACCGTCGTGTTGACGGGCACGCTCAGCGTCATGACGCGGGACGAGGCGGCGAAGAAGCTGGAAGCTCTCGGAGCCAAAGTCTCCGGCAGCGTGTCCAAGAAGACCGACCTTGTCATCGCAGGGGAAAGCGCGGGCAGCAAGCTGACTAAAGCCCGCGAGCTTGGCGTAGAAGTGCTCGAGGACGAGCAGGAGCTGTTGAAGCTGCTAGGGGAAGTCTAATCCCGTTCAATATACAAATATGACCTTGGGCGGGTTACAAACGGTCACGAGTTACGGCTTTACGCTAATTCTCTATTCGTCAACCTGGCGGATCTCCGTTACGGCTCGGCAATAACATCTATTCGCAGCTATAGTAGGCATGTAGCTTCAATGAGCGTTGAATACCAACGATTTGCAGTTATTTTAATGTTATGCGGTCCTTTTCTTGTCCGACGCAATTAATAACTGCTTATGTGAGTTGCTTTACCGCTGGCATTGGATCAGACCACGAATAAATGCAAATGATTGTTGTTATTTAGGTCATCTACTATGCCTCGACATCCTTTGGCGAACGACTTGCGGGCGTACGTTAGTTCATGTCATTGTCATAGAAAAGGGCCGTCACCAGGAGGTGACGGCCCTTCGATGTACGCCCAGCATGGGCGTCATCTCTACGGTGAAAGTCCGGAATGGGGGCTGGCAAGCGCCTACCATAGCCAAGAGCAAGGGTGTCCGCCGCGAGGCGGAATCCGAAGGAAGCTGGAGGCAAACGCACGGCTCGAGGTACACGAATCCAATTTGAGGCGGTTGCAGTCGGATGAGTCACCATCACATGACGAAATCCTAAGCTGCCAAAGGCTGCAGCCGTAAACTTGGGCGAGCGCGGGCGGAAAGATGACGTTCTTATCTGGGGAGACCTGTGGAATATGCGAAGTATTTGCGTAACCGTGGCTGAGAAGTCGCGCTGAATCCGCAGGAGTCAGNANAAGCCATAGTACGGTGTTGTTGCAACAACACCGGAAGGGCTGAACCTAAAGGAGAAAAGAAATCGATGCGTTCGCGCGAAGAACAACGACAGCAGAATATCCCGCAAGGGAGCTCGCGGCAAAGGGTAGCGGTGAAACCGCAAGGGTATGCCGGAGCGCCGAGTTCTTCGTCGGCACAAACCGACCTTTCTTCTCGCGAAGGAAAGCACGACTTGCTGGATCAAATGCTCGAGGAGGGAAATCTCCGAGAAGCCTACAAGCGAGTGAAACAAAACGGAGGAGCGCCCGGCATAGACAACGTGACGGTAGCCGAGCTACAAGCACACGTATGGGAATGCTGGGAAACCGTGAAAGCGCAGCTCCAATTGGGTACGTACAGACCGATGCCAGTCAAACGGGTGGAAATCCCCAAACCCGGAGGCGGGGTGCGGCTGTTAGGTATCCCAACCGTAATGGACCGCTTGATCCAACAAGCCCTCATGCAAGTAATGACACCGATTTTGGACCCGTTATTCTCACCGAACAGCTTTGGATTCCGCCCAAGGAAACGTGCCCATGACGCAGTAAAACAAGCGCAGTCCTACATTCAAGAAGGAAATCGCTGGGTCGTAGACATAGATTTGGAGAAGTTCTTTGACAGAGTGAACCACGACATCCTCATGGCAAGGGTAGCACGAAAAGTCGCGGACAAGCGTGTCTTGAAGCTGATTCGTTCCTACCTCAATGCCGGAGTCATGGTCGACGGGACAAAGCAGGAGACGCTGGAAGGAACGCCGCAAGGCGGTCCGCTCAGCCCGCTTTTAGCTAACATCCTGTTGGACGATCTGGACAAAGAATTAACGGAACGCGGCTTGAAGTTTGTGCGTTATGCGGACGACTGCAACATCTTTGTCCGAAGCAAGCGTGCAGGTGAACGCGTAATGGCGTCGGTCATTCGCTTTGTAGAGGNGAGGCTCAGACTAAGAGTGAATCGGGACAAGAGTGCGGTAGACCGCCCATGGAACCGCAAGTTCCTTGGATTCAGCTTTCTCAGCAACAAAGTCGCGACGATTCGAATCGCGCCGAAGAAACTGGAACAACTAAAGGAACGCGTCAGGGAGATAACCTCGCGTACGCGAGGCGTCTCGATGGAGAAGAGGCTGCAAGAATTAAATCGCTACCTGATGGGTTGGATAGGCTACTTCCGGCTAGCATCCGTAAAGACGCACTGCGAACGACTCGACGAATGGATTCGCCGAAGACTACGCATGTGCCTATGGAAGCAGTGGAAACTACCTAAATCCAGGCTCCGAAACTTACGTGCCCTAGGTGTACCGGAGTGGGCGGCAAGAATGATGGCAAACGCTCGCCGCGGATGCTGGGAAATGTCCCGAAACATAAACAACGCCCTTAATCGCTCCTACTGGAGTGACCAAGGGCTGTTAAGTCTGACAACTCGTTATCTTGAAACTCGTTAACTTTTAGGAACCGCCGTATGCGGACCCGCATGTACGGTGGTGTGAGAGGTCGGGGGCTAGCCGCCCCCATCTACTCGATTATGCGGGCGAAGGCTTAGGAATTGCTGAGTTTTCTTCGCGCGAGCAGCTGTTTATATTGATAATAAACCGTGCATCCAATGCAGTAGCCAACCAAGGCGGCGCCTGCCGCGCCTAGCAGCATAAGGGAGACTACGATGCCCGCGACTTGCCAGCCGACGGCGAACAGAATGAGCGATATCGTAAGAAACAGGATCGCGAGCGTATTGTTGAAGCGCTGCAGGACGACGGCTTGCGTCTCGAACGCTCCTTTGACCGGGAACAGTCGTTTGGCGATCGCGACGAAAGGATTGAGGCGGCCCTCCGTCAATAGACCGACGATCTGTATGACCCATAGCGCTGCGATGATCCAGGGCTGCTGCAGAGCCAAGCCGATAATAACGAAAGTCACGATACCTGTCTGATTGGCCTTCACATAACGTAGCGGAATTTCCTTCATGACGGGCCCTCCTTATTCCGAGTTAATTACTATGATTAATTGTACTCTTGGACTGCGGGATAATCAATATGATTATGCGCAATTAACTGTATTAAATTTCCATGATAAAATAGGTTGCAATATGCTTTTCGTTCGTGATATATTATTCAAGTCGCCTCGCGGGGCGGTGAAAGAAAAGAAACGAAAGCAATAAAGCTTGTTCTTTGAAAACTGAACATCGAGCGTAATTTACGGTAATAAAACGTTCACTTCGGTGAACAAACCAGCAATACAGATTGAGCCGAAAGGCTCTTCGATAAAAGGTTTACTTTTATGGAGAGTTTGATCCTGGCTCAGGACGAACGCTGGCGGCGTGCCTAATACATGCAAGTCGAGCGGAGTTATTCCTTCGGGGATAGCTTAGCGGCGGACGGGTGAGTAACACGTAGGC
>NZ_KI911563.1:3491157-3562768 GCF_000515335.1 Cohnella panacarvi Gsoil 349
AACACGAGGTTGATAGGCTCGGGGTGGAAGCGCGGCAACGCGTGGAGCTGACGAGTACTAATCGGTCGAGGGCTTATCCTAATGACAACGGATGGCCAAGATGTTTCAAACTTTCACCAAACGCTTTGTTTCGCATCCAGTTTTCAAGGCGCAAGCCTACATAGGATTATAAAAGCAGCGACTGCATGTCGCTGCTTTTTTGACATATCAGGGCATGTTCGTAGGTCCTGGCGTAATAGCCGCTATCGTGTGACCGTGAATACGGCCGCTCAGCGACGGAGCGAATCCCGCTCTCTCCGCCAACCAATAGAACCTGCGATAGTACAGCTATTTCATAGAACCGGTAGGGTATGGAATCAATAAATGCAAATGCGCAGGTGATATCTAGCCGCGTGACTCCATTGAAGGTTTTGCAGGACTAATACCTGCACTTTTGCAGTATGAAGGATTAAACGAGCGATTACGGGTAGGATGAACTGCAGAATAGCAGGTGTGCAGCGACTCCAGTGGAGGACAGAGTGTGCGAGCCCCCAATGCAGCGACTCCAGTGGAAGACAGAGTGTGCGAGTCCCCAATGCAGCGACTCCAGTGGAGGACAGAGTGTGCGAGCCCCCAATGCAGCGACGGAAGTAAGAAGGGCCGTCCATCCTGCCGCGCTCTGACGCACGCCGCCTTTGGTGCCCAAAGCGCACGCCAAGGGAGCCGCCGGAAAAGATTCGGCAACGGTACCTTAGCGATTGAGGCGGGCACGACCGACCGATCCGAGTAGGATCGGTTTTTTGCATGCGCGCGGAAGATTCATCTGAGTAATATCCCCTGTCCTGGGTAATCTTAAGAACAACGATTATGCGTGTCGAGGGGTCTTATTGCTATGTCTTACCGATCTGAGCGTCTCGGAATATTCCCCATCTATTGCATCGCGATGCTAGGGATCGGGCTGATGAATCACGTGATGGTACTGCCCATGCTGCTACAAGTGGCGAAGCGAAGCGCCTGGATCAGCGTATTGTTATCCGTGGTTCCATATTTGATATGGATCGCCGCCATGCATTTCATTATGAAGCGCTTGAAGCAACAAGCGCTTATGCCGTGGTTACGCAATCGATTCGGCCCGCTCTCGAGCAGGCTCATGAGAATCGCCTTCCTGATCTACCTGTTCTTCATTTCGGGGATGACGTTGAAAGATACGGTGACTTGGACGCACGGCACGTACTTGCCTCGGACGCCGGAGTTCGTGCTCAGTCTGACTTTAATGCTACTTTGCTTCTCGGCGTCGCGGCTCGGCATTCGCGCGATCGCGTACGTAGCCGGGATTCTGCTGCCCTTCGTCGTCCTATTCGGGGATTTCGTCATGAGCGCGAATCTTCCGCGCAAAAACTACAAGTTGTTAACCCCCATGCTGGAAGACGGCCTCATGCCGGTGCTTGGCGGAGCTTTGTATGTAGGAGGGGGACTGGCCGAACTAGTCATCCTATTACTCATACAGCATCAGTTAAAAAAAGAAGTTCGATACTGGTCATTGGCCGCGCTTGGAATTTTCTTGATCGTGTTGATCCTGGGACCGGTGACAGGCGCGATCGGGGAATTCGGCCCTGTCATAGCGGCAAGCTTGCGGTATCCCGCATTCGAAGAGTGGCGTCTTGTCAAGCTTGGCAGGTATATTCAGCACATTGATTTCCTTTCCATCTATCAGTGGTTATCCGGAGCGTTCGTTCGCATCTCCGTAGCGGTCTTCCTCATGACGGAGATGATCACGGATGGGAAGCGCTCTAACGATAAACGAAGCGTCATCGCGCTAATATGCATATGCGTCATCCTGGTCGCGTTGATGTCGTTGCCTTTCAGCGATATGGAATATCTGAGTCTCCTGAAGATGTATTTGCCGTTATCGCTCTGTTTTGCCATTGGCGTGATCGTTATTTTGATGCTGCTAGTCTTTATCCCCGAGCGATCGAAGGTGAAGCCGAATGATTGAAAAGAACAACGATCTGACTCCGGATATCGTCCGCGAAATGTTCCAAGGGATCGAAGAATTCAAGATGAAGCGTTACGAGCTTGGAGATGGCGAATCCCCGACAAGCGTATATTTGCTGTATTGCGAAGGCATGATCCAATCGCAACAGATCAACGAGACGGTTATTCCCAAGTTGGACGGTCTACTCGCCGACAAGGAGGACGTAGACAATCTGGAACTTAAAATGAACATCAGCCGACTGCACAAAGACGAGCTCGTTCTCGAAGTGTTCTCCGGGCGATTGGTCATGTATTTCGATCTTCAAGGCGTCCTCTACGGATTGGATCTCGCAAGCATCCCGCAACGGCAGCCCCAAGAATCCAACACGGAGACGGCCGTTAAAGGGTCGAGAGATGCTTTCGTCGAGGAGTTGCTCCCCAACATATCTTTGATCCGCAAACGGCTGCGTACGAACTCCTTGCGCTGCGAACGATTTATGATCGGCAAGCGAAGCCATACTGCCGTTGCCCTGCTCTATATTCAAGATATCGCGAATCCCGACACGATCGAGGAGGCCAAGAATCGGCTAAACAGCATCGACATTGATTCATTAATGGGCAGCAGCCCGCTGGAAGAGTTGATCGCGGACAGTCCGAATTCCTTGTTTCCGTTAGTCGGCTATACGACCCGTCCCGACTTTGCCGTGGACTCGCTCATTCGCGGCCGATTCGTGGTCATCGCCGACGGAGCGCCGACGGCCGTCATCGCGCCCGCGAATTTATTCTACATGCTGCGTTCAGCGGAAGATGCATATTTCTCCTATTTACCGTCAAGCTTTAGTCTTATTTTCCGTTACGTTGGTTTGTTGATATCCTTGTTTCTTCCCGGGTTTTACATCGCCATCACGTCCTTTAATGTGGAGCAACTTCCCTATCCTTTATTGGCTACGATCGGGATGTCCCGCATCGGACTCCCGTTTCCGGGTCCGCTGGAAGCCTTCTTGATGGTTGGCATGTTCGAGGTGTTCCGGGAAGCAGGAGAGCGGTTGCCCAAAGCGGTAGGCTCGACGGTTTCGGTCGTCGGGGGGATCGTAGTGGGAGAAGCCGCGATTCGGGCGGGCCTGGCATCGTCCACCTTAATCGTCGTTGCGGCCATTACGGGGGTTGCAAGCTTCACGCTGGTCAATCAGACGCTTGTCCTCTCGGTCAGCATTACCCGAATCGTCATCATGATCTTTGCTTCCTTCCTCGGAATGTACGGATTCATGATTGCGGCAATGGGGCTGCTGTTATATCTCGCGTCGCTCAGTTCGTTCGGCTTGCCTTACCTTGCGCCGCTGACGCCGGTAACTTGGAGGGACTTGGCGCTCGTATTCAGCAGAGTGCCTTGGGTGAAGAAGAACTTTAGACCGCAAATGCTGAATACGGTCGACGATACGCGTCAGAAGAGGCGATCCTAATGCGCCGGTTCGGAATGTCCATCCTATCGATCTGCCTGCTGCCTTTCCTGTTAACGGGGTGTTGGGATCTTAAGGATCTCCAGGAGATTAACTATCTCACGGCGATCGGGTTCGACCTCGAGGGCGGAGATTTCATGGTTTACGGACAAATGCTCGATTTCACCACCGTAGCCAAGACCGAAGGAAGCAAGCCGGGCGCGACGCCGGTCTGGGTAGGTAAGGGCAGAGGAAAGACGCTCGTTCAAGCGATCGACGACTTATACCGGACGTCTCAACTCCGAATATTTTACGGCCATATCAATGCCATCGTCATCAGTGCGAAGGTGTTGAAAGATAGTTTCCTGATGGAGCAAATCGAGCAATTTTTCAGCCGGTTTTACGAACTGCGCTTTACGCCTTGGATATTCGGCACCTCGGAGTCGATCGACGAGGTGTTCAGCGCGACGTCCATATTCGATCTATCTCCGGAAATATCCATTCTGCATCAGCCTATGGAATCCTATAAGCAAAGATCGATCTTCACTCCGCTGAGCGTTCGTACTTATGCTTTAGAGACGAACGAGCCGAACCGGTCGGTCATGCTCCCTTCGATCTCCTTCTCCAAAAGAAAATGGACCAAATCAAACAAGCCTGAGAAACTGTTGGCCATTAATGGCGCGTACGCCATGGAAGGAGAAAAATTTCAAGGATGGTTTCCCAGTGAAAGTATGCTTGGGTTGACCTGGGTGGATCCTAATTCTTATCGGGGGCCTCTCGTCCTGTACGACGGGAAGGAACTTCTGGCTGGAATAACGGTGGAGAAGCCGAAAGTGACGATTCGTCCTCGGGTTCGCGGCGACAAGGCGGAGTACGCCATCAAGGTCGCGATGACCGGCACGATTAACATTCTGATGGTCCAGTTGCCGGAGGCGGAGCTCGAGCGCGAAGCGGCGAACGTCATTCGGGATCAAATAAGGGAGCTCTACAACGAAGGGTTAAAACATGACACGGATATCCTTAATCTTACGACTTCGTTATACCGAAAAAAAAACCGGGAGTGGAAGAAACTTCGGAGCAGCGGCGGGCTTAAGCTGACATCCGAGTCGTTGGCGGCGATCGACGTATCGGTGAAGCTCAGGCGCTCGGGCAATATGAAGATGCAGCTTCGAATAAAGTAAAATTCAACTCGCTCGCGGGATTCGCCCTTGTTGCAAATGTTCAGAAAATGCGTATAATATGAATATAGTCAAAGAAAGTCAAAGTCAGAACACTCCGGAAGGAGATGAGCGATGCGTAACATTTCTGATCTAATCGAACATTACTTAAAACAAATTTTGCAGGACAGCTCGGAAGGTTCCGTCGAAATCCAAAGGAGCGAGTTAGCTGACAAATTTTCATGCGTCCCCTCCCAGATCAACTACGTAATCGGCACGCGGTTTACGCTGGAGAAGGGATACTACGTAGAGAGCAAACGCGGAGGCGGCGGATACATTCGCATTCAGCGAGTCGATCTTCCATCGCTCGAGGCCGTCCAGCGGCATGTGAGCCATACGGTCGGGTCGGAGATCGACCAAACCGCTGCGGAAGGTCTCATCTACCAGCTCGAAGAGGCCGAATTTCTGTCGGAACGCGAGGCGCGGCTCATTCGGGCGGCGATAAGCCGCGAGAACCTGACGATCGGCTTGCCGCTAAGGGATCAAATTCGCGCCAAGCTTCTCAAGGCGATGCTGATCACGCTGCTAGCCAAGTAGCGGCGTTGTTCGCTAACGGTATTTACTAAGGAGGCGATGCCATGCAATGCCAAGAGTGCGGCAAGCGTCCGGCTACGCTGCATTTTACGAAAATCGTGAACGGAGAAAAGACGGAGCTCCATATTTGCGAATCGTGCGCGCGGGAGAAAGGCGAGCTGATTCCGGGTACGCAGAGCGGGTTCTCGATCCACAACTTGATTTCAGGCTTGCTCGACTTCGAAACCTCGGGTGCGGGCGCGATGGCGAAGCAACAAGCCGCGATCAAATGCGAGATATGCGGAATGACCTACGCGCAATTCAGCAAGATCGGACGATTCGGCTGCAGCCATTGCTATAAGCAGTTCGCGGAACGGCTGGACCCTCTGTTGAAGAGAGTGCACGGCAACACCGTCCACGTCGGCAAAGTGCCGAAGCGCGCGGGCGGGCGCCTGAGGACGAAACGGGAGATCGATCGTCTGAAGAAGGAAATGCAAGGCCGCATCGAGCGAGAGGATTTCGAGTCGGCAGCCCAGTTGCGCGATCGCATTCGCGAGCTTGAGAAAGATATGAGCGGTTGAAAGGCAGGTAAGACGCGATGGCCATTCGAAAATATGTGAAGCACGCGCTCAGCGAGTGGATGGATGCGGCAGGGGCAACGGACTCCGATGTCGTGATCAGCAGCCGCGTGCGAATCGCCCGCAACTTGCGGGGAATGCCTTTTCCGATGATGGCGACGCCGGCGCATTCTTCGGCAGTAGCGGACCAGTTGCTCGGAGTCGCGGAGAGCGGCAGGCTGAACGGACTCGGCAAGCTGGAGCAGATTCGGCTGACCGAGCTGACCGAGCTCGAGAAGCTCGTCATGGTCGAGAAGCATTTGATCAGCCCGAATTTGGCGAATGAATCGCGGGGGGGCGCATTAATATTAAGCAGTAAAGAAGACATCAGCATCATGATTAACGAGGAGGACCATCTTCGCATCCAATGTCTTAGCCCGGGATTCCAAATAAGGGAGACATGGGATCGGGCCACGAAAATCGACGATATTTTCGAGGAGCAGGTGGATTACGCCTTCGATGAAAAGCACGGCTACTTAACGAGCTGTCCGACCAACGTAGGCACGGGCATTCGCGTATCCGTCATGATGCACCTGCCCGCGCTAGTCATGACGGGGCAGATCAATCGCATTCTGACCGCCGTCACCCAAGTCGGCTTGGCCGTGAGAGGGCTGTACGGAGAAGGCAGCGAAGCGACGGGCAACCTGTTCCAGGTGTCCAATCAGATTACGCTTGGTCAATCCGAGCAGGAGATTATCGAGAATTTGTACCAGGTCGCCAAGCAGATGATCGAACACGAGAGAGCCGCCAGAGGCAAGCTGTTCGCGGACAATCGCCCACGGGTCGAGGACCGCATCCGCCGGTCGTACGGCGTGCTGTCGCAGGCGATCATCATGGATTCGAAGGAAGCGGCTCAGCGGCTGTCCGACTTAAGGCTTGGCGTTCATCTCGGCTTGATGCCAGAGCTGAACGACCGCACGCTGAACGAATTGCTCGTGGCGACGCAGCCGGGCTTCCTTCAGATCACGTACGGGGAAGCGATGAACCCGGACGACCGGGATCGGTCGAGAGCCCAATTTATCCGCTCCAGACTGGCAACTCATTCATAAATGCTTTATTCTAACTTTAATAGGGAGGTGTTGTCTCATGATGTTCGGAAGATTCACTGAACGCGCACAGAAAGTATTGGCACTCGCTCAGGAAGAAGCTGTGCGGCTGGGACACAACAATATCGGCACGGAGCACATTCTGCTCGGGCTGATCCGCGAAGGAGAGAGCATCGCCGCTAAGGCGTTGATCGCATTGGGTCTGGGACTGGAGAAAATCCAGGACGAAGTGGAATCGCTCATCGGCCGCGGTCAAGAACAACCTACCAACATCGCATATACGCCGCGCGCCAAGAAGGTTATCGAGCTTTCGATGGACGAGGCGCGCAAATTAGGCCACACGTACGTCGGCACGGAGCATATCCTTCTCGGCTTGATCCGCGAAGGAGAAGGCGTTGCCGCTCGCGTGTTGAACAACTTGGGCATTAGCTTGAACAAGGCTCGCCAGCAAGTGCTTCAATTGCTCGGCAGCAACGAAAGCGTACAATCCAATCACGGTCCGTCTTCGAACGTCAGCACGCCGACGCTCGACGGTCTTGCCCGCGACTTGACCGCAAGCGCGCGCGACGGCCATATCGATCCGGTGATCGGCCGTCAGAAGGAAATCGAGCGGGTCATTCAAGTGCTGTCCCGCCGCACGAAGAACAACCCGGTTCTGATCGGCGAACCGGGCGTCGGTAAGACCGCCATCGCCGAAGGCTTGGCGCAACGCATCATCAACAACGAAATTCCGGAGACGCTTCGCGATAAGCGCGTCATGACGCTCGATATGGGCTCCGTCGTTGCCGGTACGAAGTACCGCGGGGAGTTCGAGGATCGGCTCAAGAAGATCATGGACGAAATTCGCCAAGCCGGCAACGTCATCCTGTTCATCGACGAGCTTCATACGCTCATCGGCGCGGGCGGCGCGGAAGGCGCGATCGACGCCTCCAACATCCTTAAGCCGGCTCTTGCCCGCGGCGAGCTTCAATGCATCGGCGCGACGACGCTGGACGAATACCGCAAGTACATCGAGAAAGACGCCGCGCTCGAGCGCCGGTTCCAGCCGATCACGGTCGACCAGCCGACGCCCGAAGAGGCGATTCAGATTCTTACCGGCTTGCGCGACCGTTACGAAGCGCATCACCGCGTGAAAATTACCGACGATGCGATCGTAGCGGCGGTGAAGCTGTCCGACCGTTATATCACCGACAGATTCCTGCCGGACAAAGCGATCGACCTAATCGACGAGGCAGGCTCCAAGGTTAGACTGAACTCTTATACGGTACCGCCTAACCTGAAGCAATTGGAGTCCCGTCTCGAGGATATTCGCAAGGAGAAAGACGCCGCAGTCCAAAGCCAGGAGTTCGAGAAAGCGGCAGCCCTGCGCGATACCGAACAGAAAATCCGCGAAGAGCTCGACATGACGAAGAACCAATGGAAAGAGAAGCAAGGACGCACCGATTCCGAGGTTACACCGGAGGATATCGCTCAAGTCGTCGCTAGCTGGACCGGCATTCCGGTCAGCAAGCTGGCAGAGGAAGAAACCGAGCGCCTGCTGAATATGGAGAGCATCCTGCACGATCGCGTCATCGGCCAAGAAGAAGCGGTCAGGTCCGTGTCCCGCGCCATCCGCCGCGCTCGCGCCGGACTCAAAGATCCGAAGCGTCCGATGGGCTCGTTCATCTTCCTTGGCCCCACGGGCGTCGGTAAAACCGAGCTTGCCCGGGCTATCGCGGAAGCGATGTTCGGCGACGAGAACGCCGTCATCCGCATCGACATGTCGGAGTATATGGAGAAGCACTCCACGTCCCGTCTCGTCGGTGCGCCTCCGGGATACGTCGGTTACGAAGAAGGCGGCCAATTGACGGAGAAAGTCCGCCGCAAGCCATACTCGGTCGTCCTGCTCGACGAAATCGAGAAAGCTCACCCTGAAGTGTTCAACGTGCTGCTGCAAGTGCTCGAGGACGGCCGACTGACCGATTCCAAAGGCCGCTCCGTAGACTTCCGCAACACGTTGATCATCATGACGTCCAACGTCGGCGCGGAGCAGATCAAGAGAAATTCGACGCTTGGTTTTACCGCCGCCCAGGATGCAGGCAGAGACTATCAGAATATGAAGGACAAAGTGCTCGCCGAGCTGAAGAAGTCGTTCCGTCCGGAGTTCTTGAACCGGATCGACGAATCGATCGTCTTCCATCCGCTGGGCGAGGAGCATATCGCTCAGATCGTGTCGCTGATGGCCGACGACCTCCGCAAGCGCCTCATCGAGCAAGACGTTCGCTTCGATCTTACCGAGGCCGCCAAGAACTTCCTTGCCAAAGAAGGCTTCGACCCGCAATACGGCGCCAGACCGCTTCGCCGCGCGATCCAGAAGCATATCGAGGACCGGTTGTCCGAAGATCTGCTCATGGGCAAAATCCACAAAGGCGATACGCTCGTCATCGACGAGGAAGAAGGCGGGTTAGTCGTCAAGCAGCAAGACGAAGTCGTCTCGCCAAGCTAAACCGCATGAAAGATTAAGTCGTTAAATAATCGCATAATCAAATGATTATATAGAACCTTCGGGCGCGCCTAGCCATAAGCTAGCATAAGCGCTGCGCGGTTCGAACAGCTCCCCGTGCCGCCGTTCATTCGGCGAATCGCCCGGGGAGTTTTTTATGTTGCGGGCCCCAAGCAGGAGGGATAGGCATGTTTGGAGGAAAAGGCGGCCGCGGCGGGTGGAATCGAATCATTCGCGATCTGGCCGGAGGAATAATTGCCGTAATATTGCTCATCGTATTCCTGAAGCTATTCATGGTGCTCGTATGGATGTCCGGCGGGTTTATCGTACTGCTGTTTCTGCTGTGGCTGGCATGGAAATGGTTCCGCTAAGGTTTCTCTCTCGGCCTGGACATGGTAAACTCTAACTTATAGAGGGAAGGGGTAACACCAGTCCATGGCCAAAGTCAAAGTGAAGTTCGCCTGCACCGAGTGCGGGACGGAATCGCCCAAATGGTTAGGCAAGTGTCCGGGCTGCGGCGCCTGGAACACGATGATCGAAGAGACGGAAACCGTCGTCAAGGCACCTGTCGGACGGGGCGAGCTTCTTCGCACGAAAGAAAAAGCACGCCCGATCATACATATAGAAAGTGGTCGCGAACCGCGCGTTCCGACCGGCTTGTCCGAGCTGAACCGCGTGCTTGGGGGAGGACTCGTACCGGGCTCGTTGCTTCTCGTCGGCGGCGATCCGGGCATCGGGAAATCGACGCTGCTGCTGCAAACCTCGCATGCCCTGTCCGCCCAAGGTTTGAAAGTGCTGTACGTCTCGGGAGAGGAATCGGTCAAACAGACGAAGCTGCGCGCGGATCGGCTAGGCGCGCTTAACGATAGGTTATATGTGCTTTGCGAGACGAATCTTGAAACGATCGAAGAGTCGATTATGGAGATCGAGCCCGATTTCCTCGTCATCGACTCCATCCAGACCGTGTATCGACCGGAGATCGCCTCCGCGCCCGGCAGCGTCGCGCAGGTGCGGGAGTGTACGGCCCACTGCATGCGAATCGCCAAGGTGAAGGGCGTCGCGACCGTGCTCGTCGGCCACGTGACCAAAGAAGGGGCGATCGCCGGTCCGCGCCTTCTCGAGCATATGGTCGACTGCGTGCTTTATTTCGAAGGCGAGCGGCATCATTCTTATCGGATATTGCGAGCGGTGAAAAACCGTTTCGGTTCCACGAACGAGATCGGAATCTTCGATATGACGGAGGACGGGCTGCGGGAAGTGACGAATCCGTCCGAGCTGTTCTTGTCCGAGAGGCCGCTCGGCGTATCCGGCTCGACCGTCGTCGCCAGCATGGAAGGGACGAGGCCGGTGCTCGTGGAGCTGCAGGCGCTCGTCGCCCCGACGCATTTTCCGTCTCCGCGGCGAATGTCGTCCGGCTTGGATCATCACCGGATGTCGCTCGTCATCGCGGTATTAGAGAAGCGGATGGGCATGTTCCTTCAGAATCAAGACGCTTATCTGAACGTAGCCGGCGGCGTCAAGCTGGATGAGCCCGCGACCGATTTGGCCGCGGCGGTCAGCTTGGCTTCGAGCTTCAAAGATGCTCCGACGCGTCCTTATGACGTCGTATTCGGGGAAGTCGGGTTGACAGGCGAGGTGCGTGCGGTTTCAAGGGCGGAGCAGCGAGTGAAGGAAGCGCATAAGCTTGGTTTCAAGCGGGTTATCCTGCCTGAAGCCAGCATGAAGGGGTGGCAGCCGCCGGCAGGCATCGAGCTGCGGGGAGTCAAGTCGGTCGCCGAAGCGCTTAAAGCAGCGTTGGAATAGGGGGAATCGTTCACATCATGAAAGAAACGAAAGATAAAGAACCTAAAGATAAAGAACAACTGCAGCAGGAAACGATGAACCAGCTGCTTCAGATGGTCGCTCCGGGCACCCCTTTCAGGGCCGGTTTGGAGAACGTACTGCGTGCCAAGACAGGCGCGCTTATTGTCGTGGGTAATAGTCCCGAACTGATGGAGCTGGTTGACGGAGGCTTCTCCATCAACTGCGAATTCAGTCCCAATTATTTATACGAGCTGGCCAAGATGGACGGCGCGATTATTCTCAGCGAGGATGCCAAACGAATTTTGTACGCGAATACGCAGCTTATTCCGAGCCCCTCCATCACGTCAACGGAGACGGGCATTCGCCACCGTACAGCAGAGCGAGTCGCGAAGCAGACGGGTAAGCTCGTCGTATCGATCTCGCAGCGACGGAACGTGATTACGTTATACCAGGGACAGCTCCGCTATGCGTTGAAGGATATGAGCGTCATCCTGACGAAGGCGAACCAGGCCATTCAGACGCTGGAGAAGTACCGGGCGGTTCTGACGCAAGCGCTTACGAACTTGTCGGCTTTAGAATACGAAGAATTGGTTACGATGCACGAGGTCGCGCACGTGTTCCAACGCGCGGAGATGGTACTACGCATTAAGAATGAAATCAACCGATACGTGCTGGAGCTCGGCAACGAGGGCCGTCTGATCAGCATGCAGAAAGACGAGCTTGTCGGCACTGCAGAGGAAGAAGCCTGGCTGTTGCTCAAAGATTACGCGAAGGAAGACAGCGACGAGAAAATCAAGGAGATTCAGGCTGCCGTTCGCAAGCTGTCCTCGGAGGAGTTGCTCGATTCGGCTCTGCTCATCCGTCTACTCGGATATCCGTCCTTGAGCACGGTTACCGAAGAAGGGCTCATGCCGCGAGGGTACCGCATGCTTAGCAAGATTCCAAGATTGCCTAGCGTGATCATCCATAATCTCGTCGATCGTTTCAACGCGCTGCCGCATATCGTGATGGCTACGATCGAGGAGCTGGACGAAGTCGACGGGATCGGCGAAGTCAGGGCGCGTACCATTAAGGACGGCTTGAAGCGTATTCAAGAGCAGGTGTTTATTGACAGACAGATATAACGGGAATACAATTGAGGTTGGTCTTCATCAGGCAATATTAACTACTTTCGCGTCCTTGCGAGACGCTTAACCTTCGAACCGATAGGGCATAGTAAAGTCGAGGTGGCAAACATGATCACTAAATCCATACCGAATATGTTCACGATTGGGAATCTATTCCTAGGCGTGATCGCGATAATAATGGCGTTCAACGACGAGCCGAATACGGCGGCATTGCTCGTAATCATCGCCATGCTTCTGGATGGACTGGATGGTCGCGTCGCACGCGCGCTTAACGCGCAAAGCGAATTCGGCAAAGAATTGGATTCGTTATCCGATGTCATCTCCTTTGGCGTCGCACCCGCATTCATTATGTATCAGGCAGCTTTCCAAGACGTTAATCCAGCGATGGCATGGATCGTTACGGCAATCTTCCCGATATGCGGAGCCCTGAGGCTTGCGCGCTTCAACGTGATCGCAGGCATCCCCGGTTACTTCATCGGCTTGCCGATTCCGGCCGCGGGCGGCGTGCTCGCTACGCTTGCCTTGTTTAACTCGGAGCTGCATTTCTCGATGCTGCTGATTAGCACGCTTGCTTTATCGTTCTTAATGATTAGCAATATGAAATATCCGAACTTCAAGAAGCTCGGCTTGCCGAAAGCGGCGATGTGGTCGATCCCGATCGTCGTAGCGGGCGCGGCCGCGCTTGCCTATACGTTCCAAGAAGCGATTCCGAAGATGATTCTCGCGTTGCTTCTCTTGTACGCGCTCTGGGGCCTAAAAAAAAACGTTGATCGACTGCTCCCAAGAAAACTCAGAAGCAAGAGCAGGCTTACGCACGAAGAGGAAGAAACGCGCAAACATAGCGCATAGCGCCCAAGATGCCGAAAGCATCGGACAACCCGACTAGGGACTCCGGTGCTTTTTTACTTTCCGATCTCTATGAAGCTGACGAACCGATAGCATCACCGCAGATTACTCGCGCGACGTTCACGATGGCCGACATCGCCGGAGAAGTCAAAAGCATTCTGGACTGGGCTTCATCTAACGAATAAACAACAACGCCTCCGACCCTTCGGACATCGAAGGAGCGGAGGCGTTATTCGTTATGGCTGCATGCGTTAAGTTAAATTAAACCATCCCAGCGTGGAGCACTTCTCGGCTTCCTTATTGACGACTTCTTGCAGATTAATATCCAGCGCGTTGCATAGTGCGGTCATATAGAACAAGTTCTTGCCCATCTCGCCCCGGATCGCGTCGCGGCAATGCTCGCAGAGATGGCCCTCCATGTGAGACTTGGATTGCCGGTTCGCTTGATCCAGCTCCATGTCGGCGGAAAAGCCTTGGTGTCTAGCAGTTAATTCGATGCAGCCGCACTCGGTTATGGATTTGGCTACGGCCCGATTCACGGATGCATTGGATTGGCTGTACTTGGTTACGACATCGAGCAAGCTGCGATGACGGAGCAACAGTTCCGACACCTGACTCTGAAATTGCTGGAGCGTAGGTGCGCTCATCCGTTCCCACCTCGGTTACCTTTAGTTTACTTTTCCACCTTTCATTATAGAGCAAGGAGCTACGAAATTCAAAAGAAGTTAGCGAATTGGGCCAACCTGGAATACAAGGGGCGGGGACGATTAGTTTTACGAAAAATGGAACATACTAGTAACGGAATTTCGATTTTTTAGAAGTTAGGGAGTGATTTATTAATGATGATGAGAAGAGTCATCCAGATCGTCGGCGTGCTGATCGGGGCTTTGCTCGGTCAACAAATGTCGGCGTGGCGGACGACGGGCGGCGCGCAGTGGATGGACCCGCTGATCGGCATGAATTCAGGCTCGGGGAGCGTGTTCGCGACGGCTGTCGGCGCGTTCGTAGGCTTGATGCTTGCCACCTCGATCGCTGCTCCGCTGGCCCGCGCGATTCAGAAAGGCATCGATAGGCTTTCGGTATTTCCGATGGCGGATCTGCTGTCGGGTTCGGTAGGGCTTACGTTCGGGCTTGCGCTATCGTCTTTCCTGTATCCGTTCATTACCGATATTCCGCAAATCGGAGGCGTGCTGGCGGCCGGCGTTGCATTGACGCTAGGCTATGCGGGCATACGGCTAGGCATCCATAAGCGCGAGGAGATCGGAGACTGGATCAGCACGCGGAAAGCGCCGGAGCCGGTCAAAGAGGAAAGCCCTCGCTACGAGGAACACAAAATTCTCGATACGAGCGTTATTATCGACGGCCGAATCGCCGATATATGCAAGACCGGATTCATCGAAGGGACGCTCGTCATTCCCGAGTTCGTGCTCGAGGAGCTGCAGCATATCGCGGATTCTTCCGACTTGCTCAAGCGTAATCGCGGCCGCAGAGGTCTCGATATTCTGAACAAAATCCAAAAAGAACTCGACGTTCGGGTGCTGATCTACGAGGACGCGTCGGAGGAACCGGGCGAAGTGGACAGCAAGCTCGTCAAGCTGGCGAAAGCGATGAAAGGCAAAGTCGTCACGAACGATTTCAACCTGAACAAGGTATGCGAGCTGCAAGGAGTGTCGGTGCTTAACATCAACGATCTCGCCAACGCGGTCAAACCTGTCGTGCTGCCCGGCGAGGAGATCGTCGTGCAAGTGATCAAGGACGGCAAGGAGCACGGGCAAGGCGTCGCTTACTTGGACGACGGCACGATGATCGTCGTCGAGGGCGGACGGGAATTCATCGGGACGACGATGGAAGTGCTCGTGACGAGCGTATTGCAGACGTCGGCGGGGCGCATGATCTTCGCGAAGCCGAAGCTATTGGAAAAAGCGCTCTGACAAGGTATGATATTAAGAATACGGGCGGGACGCGCGTTACGGTCCCGTCTTTGTTATTTTTGCTCGGCTAGAGGGGAATGCGCGGATGGATTGGGGAGCCGTCATCGTCGCCGCCGGACGGGGAACCCGCATGGGTTCGGCGGACAACAAAATATATTTGTCGCTGGACGGACGCCCGGTGCTGGCTCATGCCCTCGCGGCGTTCGAGTCATGCCCGGCGGTTACGTCCGTCGTGATCGTGGCCGCGCCGGGCGAAGAGCAGAGAATCGCCGATATCGTGGCCGCCGAACGCCTCTCGAAGGTAACGGAGATCGTAGCCGGGGGGACCGAGCGGCAAGACAGCGTGTACAACGGACTGTCGGCGCTGCGGACGGAAGGCGTGCTCGTTCATGACGCGGCTAGACCGCTCGTAACGCCCGAGCAGATCGAGGCTTGCTGCCGGTCGGCGGAAGTTCACGGCGCATCCGCCTTGGCGGTTCCCGTTAAAGATACGATCAAGGTTGTAGACGGCGACGGATTTATCGCGGCGACGCCCGAACGCAAGTCGTTGTGGGGCGTGCAGACCCCGCAGGCTTTCCGGCGCGACGAACTGATGGACGCGCACAGGCAGGCGCTTGCCGATCGGGCATCGGCTACCGACGACGCGATGTTGCTCGAGCGGCTTGGCAAGAAGGTAGCCATCGTGAGCGGAGACTACAGCAACCTAAAAATAACGACGCCGGAAGATTTGCCTGTCGCGGAGCTGCTGCTCTCCCGTCGTCGGAAGGAGAACTGACGGATATGATACGAGTGGGACAAGGCTTCGACGTGCATCAACTGGTGGAGGGCAGGCCGTGCATAATCGGCGGCGTTACGATTCCGTACGACAAAGGGCTTCTCGGCCATTCCGACGCGGACGTGCTGCTGCACGCGATCAGCGACGCGGTGCTGGGGGCGCTTGCGCTGGGCGACATCGGCAAACATTTTCCGGATACGGACCCAGCCTATAAAGACGCAGATAGCGTGAAGCTGCTGGAGCGCGTATGGGCGCTCGCAACGGAGCGGGGCTATAAGCTCGGCAACGTCGACGCGACGATCATCGCCCAAGCCCCGAAGATGGCGCCTTATATCGGCCGAATGGTATCGGTCATCGCCAAGGCGCTCGGCGGAGAGGAAACCGAAGTCAACGTGAAAGCGACGACATCGGAGAAGCTCGGCTTTACAGGCCGCGGCGAAGGGATCGCCGCTCAAGCGGTCGTTTGCCTCGTTAAAACTTCCTGATATCTCATCCGTCACGGTAAATCGAAGCGAATTGAAATAACGGTTGTTATTTTGCGGGCGAGTTGAAGTGGATGGCAGGGTGAAAAGATCGATATACAAGGAGGAATTATTATGTCTACTAAAGTTCGCGTTCGCTACGCGCCGAGCCCGACGGGACATCTGCATATCGGAGGCGCGCGCACGGCATTGTTCACCTACTTGTTCGCTCGGAAACACGGCGGGCAATTTATCCTTCGCATCGAGGACACCGATCTGGACCGCAACGTGTCGGGCGCCGCTGAGGAGTTCTACAACGGTCTACGTTGGCTCGGCGTCGAATGGGACGAAGGAGAAGACATCGGTGGCAAGTACGGTCCGTATCGTTGTACCGATCGTATGGACATCTACCGTGAACACATCGGACAATTGCTAAAGGAAGATCGGGCTTATTATTGCTACTGCTCGGAAGAGGATCTGGCGAAGGAGCGCGATGCGCAGATCGCCGCCGGAGAGACGGCTAAGTATTCGGGGCACTGCCGCCATTTGACTCCGGAGCAGCGAGCGGCGTATGAAGCCGAAGGGCGCGGACGCACGGTTCGACTTCGCACTTCTTCCGGCGAGACGCTTGCGTTTAATGATATGGTCCGCGGGGGCATCTCGTTCGAGTCGGACGGCAACGACTTCGTTATCGTCAAATCGAACGGAATGCCGACCTACAATCTGGCCGTCGTCATTGATGATCATCTGATGGAAATTACCCATGTGACGCGGGGCGAAGAGCATATATCCAACACGCCGCGGCAAATGCAGATTTATCGTGCGTTCGGCTGGGACGTGCCGGAGTTCGCTCACTTCAATCTGATCCTGAACGAGGAAGGCAAGAAACTTTCCAAGCGGGATGAATCGATACTGCAGTTTATCTCCCAATACCGCGACCTCGGATATTTAGAAGAAGCGATTCTAAACTTCCTCGCCTTGCTCGGTTGGTCGCCGGGTACTGAGGAAGAGATTTTCTCGAAGCAGGAGCTGATCGAGCGATTCTCCTTCGAACGCGTCAATAAATCCGGCTCAATCTTCGACCAGCGGAAGCTATCGTGGATGAACAACCATTATTTCAAGAAGGCTGAGCTGGATCGAATCGTCAGGCTGTGCGTGCCGCAGCTGCAGCAAGCGAGCCGTTTGCCGGCGACATTGGATGAAGCCCAGGAAGCTTGGGTGAACGTTCTGGTGATTCTCCATCAGGAGAAAATGAACAGCGCATCGGACATCGTGCCTTTGACTGATCTGTTCTTCGCGGACGTGCCTGAGCTTGACGAAGAATCGAAGCAAGTGATGTCGGAGGCAACGGTGCAGGCGGTTCTTGCCGCGTTCCGCAACCAAGTGGAATCCGCGGGCGAAGCCGGATTCACGGTCGAGAATATGAAGGCGCTGATTAAAGCCGTGCAGTCCGAGACGGGCGTCAAAGGCAAAGGCTTGTTCATGCCGATCCGCATCGCGCTTACGGGACAAATGCACGGGCCGGATTTGAACGGAACGATCTGGCTGCTCGGTCGCGAGCGCGTGCTGAAGCGGCTGAGCGATAGCTTGGCAGCACGGCAATAAGCGTTACTTGTCACCTTTACGGCGTTGGGATATACTTGCTTTATATCGAACATGTGCGACGAACAGGAAAGTACGTTTCGCCCCGCGAATGTCCAGAGAAGACGGCCTAGGCTGAGAGCCGTCCCATTCCGACGAGACCGAATTGCGCCTGGGAGCTGCGCCGCTGATTGGAAAGCCGACGGACGGCATCGCGAAGCGAACGCCTCGAATCGTCCGAACGCATAGCCAGGTAAGCGGTGCCGGGTTGTTCCCGTTACCAGCCGAAGGAGTTCGCCGACGTTAACCCGATCCGGGGCATTGCGACGGCGCAAGCAGAGTGGGACCGCGTATGATACACGTCTCTGCAGCGAAAGCTGCAGGGGCGTTTTTATTATTCCGAAGGAGATTAAGAGAGGCAATAAATGGGGGAATAGTCATGGGGTTCTGGAGCAACGTGAAGTCCGATATCGACGTCATTCTCGAGAACGATCCGGCGGCACGAAGCCGGTTCGAGGTCGTTTTCTCTTATTCGGGTCTGCACGCCATATGGTCTCATCGCATCGCGCATTTTTTTTACAGGCATAGGTGGTTTACGGTCGCTAGGTTCATCTCGCAAATCAGCCGGTTTTTCACCGGTATCGAAATCCATCCGGGCGCTAAGATCGGACGCAAGCTGTTCATCGACCACGGGATGGGCGTCGTCATCGGCGAAACGTGCGAGATCGGGGACGAGGTCGTCATCTATCAGGGCGTAACGCTTGGGGGAACCGGCAAGGAAAAAGGGAAACGGCATCCGACGATCGGCAATCGGGTCGTCATCGCCTCGGGCGTGAAGGTGCTCGGCTCGTTCACGGTCGGAGACAACTCCAGCATCGGAGCGAACTCGGTCGTCCTGCGCGAAGTGCCCCCGAACAGCACGGTCGTGGGAATCCCCGGCCGGGTCGTGAAGCGCAACGGGCAGCGGGTCGGGGATCGGCTCAACCATACGAATTTGCCCGATCCGGTCATCGAGACGTTCCGTTTCATGCAGAAGGAAATCAACGAGCTTAAACGCGAAGTGGAACGCCTGAAGGGCGAGAGCTGCCCGACCGAGGAAGAGCAGAAGAAGAAAGACGAGCAAGCGGCGGAAGCCGTGGGCGCAGCTTACCTGTACGATATTTAACTAAAGGAGCATGAACTTGTGAACCTGAAGATCTATAATAGCATGACGAGGACGGAAGAGCTTTTCGTTCCGCGCGAAGAGGGCAAAGTAAACATGTACGTATGCGGACCGACGGTGTACGACTACATTCATATCGGCAACGCCCGCCCGGTTATTTTCTTCGACGTGGCCCGCAGATACTTGGAATCGCTCGGCCTCGAGGTTAACTATATCGTGAACTTCACGGACGTCGACGATAAGATGATACGCAAAGCGAACGAGCTCGGCATCACCGTGCCCGAGCTGGCGGAGAAGTTCATCGAAGCGTTCAAGGAGGACCGCGACGGCCTCGGCGCTCGTCCGGCAACGATTCAACCTCGCGTGACGGAGACGATTCCGGAAATCATCGACTTCATCGACGGCCTGGTGAAGAAAGGCGCGGCGTACGAGAACGGGGGAGACGTCTATTTCCGCACGGCGACGTTCCCGGAGTACGGCAAGCTGTCGCACAAGAACTTGGACGAACTGCAGTACGGCATCCGCATCGACGTCGACGAGCGCAAGGAAAGTCCGCAGGACTTCGTGCTGTGGAAAGCCGCGAAGCCGGGCGAAATTTACTGGCCGAGCCCTTGGGGCAACGGGCGTCCGGGGTGGCATATCGAGTGCTCCGCCATGGTGCGCAAATACGCGGGCGATACGCTCGACATCCACGGGGGCGGCCACGATCTGCAATTCCCGCACCACGAATGCGAGATCGCGCAGTCGGAGTCGCTGACGGAGGAGCCGCTGTCCCGTTATTGGATGCATAACGGCTTCGTCAACATCGACAACCAGAAGATGTCGAAGTCGCTGGGCAACGGGATTAACGTCCGCAACCTTCTTAAATTGGCGAAGAAAGAGCCGATTCGCTATCTGATGCTCGCGACGCACTATCGCAGCCCGCTCAATTTCAGCGAGGAGATCCTGAAGCAGGCGGACAGAAGCGTGGAACGGCTGGCGAACAGCCGGGACAACGTCGTGCATCGCCTGTCGACGGTCGCCAAAGGCTCGCTGTCGCTCGCGAAGGACGAGGTGCTTCAATCGCGGCTAGCCGAGCTGCAGGCGCAGTTCAACGCCAGCATGGACGACGATTTCGGCACGCCGGACGCCATCACGGCCTGGTTCGGTCTCGTGACGGAGGCGAATAACTACCTTCAGCGGGAATCGGTGAGCGAGGCGGATCTGCTCTCGATTCTGGAGCGGTTCGAAGCGATGGACGACGTGCTCGGCTTGCTCCCTGCGCGGGAAGAAGCGGACTTGCTCGATGAAGAGGTCGACGCGTTGATCGCCGAGCGCGCGGAAGCGAGAAGCAACCGCGACTGGAAGCGCGCGGACGAAATCCGCGATTTATTGGCGGAGCGTGGTATCGTATTGGAAGACACGCCGCAAGGCATGCGTTGGCGCCGCAAATGACGAAGGAGACGAACCGCGATCTGCCTGCCGTCATTGCGCCTGTAGTGCCGCCGGATACGCCGGTGAATTTGCTTAATCCCGTCGTGCTCGCCTATGTCGGCGACGCGGTGTTCGAAGTGTATATTCGTCAACGTCTCGTGGCCGGGCGAGCTCGCAAGCCGCACGAGCTGCACCGCGCGGCGACCCGTTACGTGTCCGCGGCCGCGCAAGCGAAGCTGCTGCAGCGCTGGCATCCGCTTCTGTCGGAAGAGGAGGCGGATATCGTGCGGCGCGGCCGCAATACGAAGTCGGGCCAGCCGCCGAGGAACGCCGATCCCGCCGATTACCGGCAGGCGACCGCGCTCGAATGCTTGATCGGCTACTTATACTACCGCGGCGAGAAGGAGCGGCTTGAGCAGTTGATCGGGCTTGCGTTCGAGGAAGCTTGATGGCGGATTGTGAGCCTGTCTGTGAAGGAATAACAACGAATCTATAGTTATTTGTTTGAAAATCGTCTGTTTACGGTTGAATACCAACGGATCGACAGTTATTTTTCGTAGTTTGCCACCGACTGTGGCTCCCGAGCCGAAATAGCTGCAAATGGTTGTTATTTGCTTGATGGGTGGGAGTTTGGCCGAATTTAGCTGCAAATGGTTGCTATTCTCGTAGTCTGCTCCGACAGGATTACGGTTTCTAGATGAAAGGACGATACAGATGAATAATCGTAAGGAAGGCGGCAAGTTCGGCGGTGGACGGGCATCCTCCAAAGGACCGGACAAGCGCCAAAGCGGGGGATGGAACCGTTCGAACGGAGGCGATCGCAAGAGTTCGGTTTCCGCCGCATCGAGTTCCGTGGTAGACGAATTCGCCGAGGATACGGAAACCCGCAACGGCAACGAAGAGGAACTCATCGCCGGCAAGCATCCGGTGCTGGAAGCGATGAAGGCGGGCCGCGCGCTCAACAAAATTTTCTTATACAAAGAGGCTCAGCGTCATCTCGTTCAGCCTATCATAGAGGAAGCGAAAGCCCGCGGCATCGTCGTGCAGCTCGTCGACAAGCGCAAGCTCGATCAGCTCGCGCCGGAGATGCAGCATCAGGGCGTCGTTGCCCAGGCGGCCGCGATCGCTTATGCGGAAGTCGAGGATTTGCTGGCCCTCGCCGTGCAGCGGGGCGAAGCGCCTTTCATCGTACTGCTCGACGAGATCGAAGACCCGCACAATCTCGGCTCCATCTTGCGCACCGCCGATTGCACCGGCGTCCATGGCGTGATCGTGCCTAAGCGCAGAAGCGCCGGCCTTACCGCCGTCGTGGCGAAAACTTCCGCAGGAGCGGTCGAGTACGTGCCGGTCGCTCGCGTGGCCAATCTCGTTCAGACGATGGAAAAGCTGAAGGAAGCCGGGCTTTGGATCGCCGGCGCCGATGCCGGAGCCCCGCAAAGCTTTCATCGGACGAAGCTGACGGGTCCGCTCGCGGTCGTGATCGGCAGCGAGGGCAAAGGGTTGTCCCGACTAGTAAGGGAGAAGTGCGATTTCATTTTATCGCTTCCGATGTTCGGCCACGTGAATTCGCTGAACGCATCCGTCGCGGCAGGCGTTATCCTATACGAGGTCGTTCGCCAGCGTCATGCGGAAGCGTGAAGACGTCCTGCTGGTCGACGGCTATAACATCATCGGAGCCTGGCCGGAGCTTGCCGCGCTCAAGAACGAGAAGCTGGAGAATGCCCGAGATCGATTGCTGGAGTTGCTAGCGGATTACCAAAGCTATTCCGGCGTTCGCGTTATCGTCGTGTTCGATGCCTATCACGTGGCCGGCGGTTTAGGTTCGGATTACAGGCATCGCAATGTTCGGGTCATGTTCACGCGGGAGAGGGAGACGGCGGACGAATGCATCGAGCGCCTCGTGGGGGATTGGATTTCCGCGCGGCGCAACGTGTACGTGGCGACGTCCGATTTGACCGAACAGCACGTCGCCTTCGGAAAAGGGGCGCTAAGGGTAACGGCCCGAGAGCTTAAGATCGCCGTAGAGCAAAGCAGCAACGATATCCAAACGACGATAAAACGTGACCCTAAGCCTAAGCGCAACGAGCTTGGCAGCGCTCTGAGCGACGATATATGGCGAAAACTGGAGAATATGAGGCGAGGCCTTGACGCGAATGGGTCAAAAGGTGGAGAAAATTAACAATTTTGCCACTGTCATTCCGAGGGCGGATAGGTTCAAATCCATTGACGCTATAGGGTTTATCAAGTATATTGTTAATAGTTTGTAAGATTTGCAGGTCCCAGCACGCTGAGCAGACCGGAGGGATATACGTGAGCGTCGACTTGGAGAGGCTGGCAACACGTGAATACGACTTCAAGACCGACGAGGACATCGTAGAAGACGTCCGTCTAGGAGACAGCGAAGCGCTGGAGTTCTTGATCAACAAGTACCGCAACTTCGTTAGGGCGAAGGCGCGATCTTACTTTTTGATCGGCGCGGAGCGGGAAGACATCGTGCAAGAAGGCATGATCGGGCTGTACAAGGCCATTCGCGACTTTAAAGGCGATAAGCTGGCATCCTTCAAAGCGTTCGCCGAGTTGTGCATCACCCGCCAGATTATTACCGCAATCAAGACCGCGACGCGGCAGAAGCATATACCGCTTAATTCCTACGTATCTTTGGACAAGCCGATATACGACGAAGATTCGGATCGAACGTTGCTGGACGTTATATGCGGTTCGAGGGTGTGCGACCCGGAAGAGATGATCATCAACCAGGAAGAGTTTTTCGGCCTCGAAGACAAGATGTCGGAAATTCTAAGCGATCTGGAACGCAAAGTGCTCATGCTTTACCTTGACGGGAGATCCTATCAGGAAATCGCCGTCGATCTCGACCGTCACGTCAAATCCATCGATAACGCTCTCCAGCGGGTCAAGCGAAAGCTGGAGCGGTATTTGGAAGTTCGCGACGTCGGAAGCTGAGATTCCTGCCCTTATCCATACTTATCGAACGACCGAGCAGCGTACCGAGAGCTGCTTTTTTATTTGCCCGAATCCTTTCTAGTCATAGACGGCTACGAATCTTTCAATTCATAGACGATTAAACGCGGCGAAAAGTTGGAAGAATGGTGCTAGGCTCTGAGGCCGATCGTCAACTCCTCTCGCGGTCTTTGCGCGACGAGCATAGAAGAGCGACTTCTATTAAGTGATTGCCAGCGTTTCTCACGACGGTTTTCGTTGACATCGATTTAGCCCTGTGATAAATTGTTTTAGTAACCTTAAAGGTGGCTTCTTATGCGCAGGTCTGAATCATCGGCGAAACACCAGGAAATGTTGTCGTGACGGAACGCCGTCGCGAGAGCGATTCCGACTACAGCCTTGGTTCACCAAGCTGGAGTTTCCGCTGATGGTTGTTTTTTATGAAGTTGTTATCCCGGGAGGTGGAAGGGATGCGGGTGATCATCACTCTGGCTTGCACGAACTGCAAGCAACGTAACTATACGTCGAGCAAGAACAAGCGGACACACTCCGATCGCATCGAGTTGAAGAAGTTCTGCAGATACTGCAACGAACATACTCCTCATCGCGAGACGCGCTAAGTCCTAGGAGGTTTTGACGTGCTGGCCAAAATGAAACAGAGCTTTGGGTCCTTTTTTTCGTTTTTCGGCGACAGTTGGGGCGAGCTTAAGAAAGTCCGTTGGCCCAGCCGGAAAGAACTTGTCAGCTACACGATCGTCGTTATCGTGACCGTGCTGCTGATAACGGTATACTTCTGGGGACTGGACATCGGCATCTCATCCCTCGTTGAACTAGTCGTTTGACGCAGGAACCTAAAGGTGGCTTTTCCATGGAGAAAAGATGGTATGTAGTGCACACGTACTCCGGTTACGAGAACAAGGTTAAGGCGAACCTGGAGAAACGCGTGGAATCTATGGGCATGCAGGACAAGATCTTCCGCGTCCTAGTGCCGATGGAAGAAGAGATTGTCAATAAGGACGGCAAGAAGAAAACCGTGATGCGCAAAGTGTATCCCGGCTATGTTCTTGTTGAAATGATTCAGACGGACGATTCTTGGTACGTCGTGCGCAACACGCCGGGAGTTACCGGCTTTGTTGGCTCAACGGGATCGGGATCGAAGCCGACTGCTCTATTGCCCGAAGAAGTGGATCAGATTCTGCATCACATGGGCATGGAGGAGCCGAAGCCGGTTATCGACTTCGAGCTTAAGGAGAACGTCCGCGTTAAGGTCGGGCCTTTCGCTGATTTCGTCGGGTCGGTCGAAGAGATTCTTCCCGAGAAAAGCAAGCTGAAGGTTCACGTTAACATGTTCGGCAGGGAAACCCCGCTTGAGTTGGATTTCACTCAGGTGGAAAAGATATAAATCATGGTTGGGGTTTCTTGAAAGAGCGGGAGAGATTGGATCTTTAATGAGATCTCGTTAAACCGCATTACTGGGCAAGGAGGTGTGCATCATGGCAAAAAAGGTCATCAAATTGGTGAAGCTGCAAGTACCAGCGGGTAAAGCTAACCCTGCGCCGCCGATCGGTCCTGCACTCGGTCAAGCTGGCGTAAACATCATGGCTTTCTGTAAGGAATTCAATGCACGTACCGCTGACCAAGCTGGATTGATTATTCCGGTTGTAATCTCGGTATATGAGGACCGTTCATTCGACTTCGTGACTAAGACTCCGCCAGCTGCTGTATTGCTGCGTGTCGCTGCAGGTATCCCTAAAGGATCCGGCGAGCCGAACAAGAAGAAAGTCGCTACGGTTAAACGCGCGAAAGTACGCGAAATCGCCGAGCAAAAAATGCAAGATCTTAACGCGGCTTCCGTTGAAGCGGCTATGCGTATGGTCGAAGGTACTGCCCGTTCGATGGGCGTTACGATCGAAGACTAATCGCCGACTAGGATATTCCTTATCGGATAGACGGATAGCTTGACAACTGCCCCGATGGCCTAGAGCTAGCGGATCGGTTGCAATCGGGTCCGTCGGTTTTTGCGGATTCGTTCGCAAGGACTGTGGGAGGAGACTTCCGTTAAAACCACACAAGGAGGAGCACACATGGCTAAACACGGCAAGAAGTACAATGAATCCGCTAAGCTGATCGACCGCGACGCTACTTACACGTCCGCCGAAGCGATCGAGCTTGTGAAGAAAGCCGCGAAAGCGAAGTTCGACGAAACCGTCGAAGCGGCCGTCCGTCTCGGCGTCGATCCGAGAAAGCAAGACCAGAACGTGCGCGGCGTTGTCGTCCTGCCTCACGGCACGGGTAAAACGCAACGCGTCCTCGTATTCGCGAAAGGCGATAAGCTCAAAGAAGCTGAAGCCGCCGGCGCGGATTACGTAGGGGATGCTGACCTCATCCAGAAGATCCAACAAGGTTGGTTCGAGTTCGACGTCTGCGTAGCAACGCCGGACATGATGGGCGAAGTCGGTAAACTGGGCCGTATTCTCGGGGGCAAAGGCTTGATGCCGAACCCTAAAGCGGGCACGGTAACGAACGACGTTGCTAAGGCTATCGCTGAGATTAAAGCCGGTAAGATCGAATACCGTCTAGACAAAGCTGGACAAATCCACGCTCCGATCGGCAAGGTTTCCTTCGATGCTGAAAAGCTCAATGACAACCTTAAAGCGCTGATCGACGCGTTGAACCGCGCGAAACCTGCTTCTTCGAAAGGCGTATACCTGAAAAACATCTCGATCTCCTCGACGATGGGCCCAGGCGCACGCGTAGACGTAGCTGCGTATCGCTAATCGAATCGGTTTCGGCCGGTATGGCGGTAAAAACTAACTTTGACATCGGAATATCCCTCGTGGTAAGCTGATGGAGTTGAAATCGAATATGGATACCGTAGACCGTAGGTGCAGCATGTCGTCCACGCGATAACGTGCGCTTAATTTCCTACCGAGGTGTGTGGATATAATTTTCCGTTGCGCGGGATGCTTGCGTCTTGTTGCCTGGTGAAAACGATCATGCCTCCGCTTAGTCTGCGGGGGCATTATTTATGCCTCCGAAAGACGGGGACGAGTATTATATTGCGGTATATTAAGACTTTAGGAGGTGTACACAATGGCAAACGCAAAAATTATCGCGGCGAAACAGCAAGAAGTTGATGTGATCGCGGCGAAATTGCGCGAAAGCACGACGACGGTCGTCGCCGACTACCGCGGTCTGAACGTGGAGCAAGTTACTTTGCTTCGTAAACAGCTTCGCGAAGCAGGCGTTGAATTCCAAGTCCTTAAGAACTCTCTCGTAAGCCGCGCAGCGGCGAACATTGAGCTTGCCGAGCTGGATGCCATCCTGACCGGCCCGACGGCTGTCGCTTTCTCGAAAGACGTGGTCGCTCCCGCGAAAATCATCAGCGATTTCGCGAAGAAGAACGATGCGCTGAAAGTTAAAGGCGGCGTTGTCGAAGGTCGTTACGTCGATGCGGCTCAAATCAAAGCGCTGGCAGATCTGCCTTCCCGCGAAGGTTTGCTCTCCATGTTGCTTAGCGTCCTGCAAGCGCCGATGCGCAACGTTGCGCTCGCTGTCAAAGCGGTCGCGGAGAAGAACGAAGCAAGCGCGTAACCCAAGCACGAACAAACTTAAGAAGATCCTATGATCTCAAATAAACGGAGGGTAATCCCATGAGTAAAGAGCAAATCTTGGAAGCCATCAAGGCTATGACCGTTCTTGAACTGAACGATCTCGTTAAAGCAATCGAAGAAGAATTCGGCGTAACGGCTGCAGCTCCGGTTGCGTTGGTTGCCGGCGGCGCTGCTGCTGCTGAAGTTGAAGAGCAAACGGAGTTCGACGTTGTTCTTACGGACGCAGGCGCTTCCAAAATCAACGTTATCAAAGTCGTTCGCGAAATCACGGGTCTTGGCTTGAAAGAAGCTAAAGACGTCGTTGACAATGCTCCTAAAGCTGTCAAAGAAAAAGTTTCCAAAGCTGATGCTGACGCGATCAAAGCTAAGCTCGAAGAAGCTGGCGCTAAAGTCGAAGTTAAGTAAGAAGCAATTGGGCGAACCCCTTGGAGATTTTCTTCGAGGGGTTTGTTCATGTCTATATTGGCGTATGATGATTAAGGGTGAGAATCGATATGAACGATCACTACTATTCGAGCAAGCCGCAGTCGGCTAGCAACCGACAGGCGTTCACGGCTACGCTTCGAGGCTTTCATTTACGGCTGACATCGGACGCGGGCGTGTTTTCGCGGGACGGGGTGGACTACGGTAGCCGAGTGCTTATCGACTTGATGGAGATCAAGCCGGATGACCAAGTGCTCGACGTCGGTTGCGGTTACGGGCCGATGGGACTGACGGCAGCACGCCTTGCGCCGCAAGGACATGTGACGATGATCGATATCAACGAGAGGGCGGTCGAGCTGGCCGAGCTCAACGCGAAGGAGAACGGCATCGTTAACGTGACGTTCCAACCTAGCGATTTGTTCGATGCGGTAAAGGGTCGGACGTTCGACGTCATTCTATCGAATCCTCCGATTCGAGCGGGTAAAGCGGTCGTACACATGTTATTGGCGGATGCCGCCCGCCATCTGAACTCTGGCGGTTCTCTATGGATCGTCATTCAGAACAAGCAGGGAGCTCCAAGCGCCCGCGCGAAGCTGGAAGAAGTATTCGGCGAGGAGAACGTCGTCGAAATCGGCAAAGACAAAGGCTTCCGAGTGTATAGAAGTACCAAGGTATAAAACATTTGACTTGACATTTCCGCTGTGGTATTATTAAAAAATGTCAGTATTAGGATGGGCTAATTGTCTTCCGAAATAACGTGCTCGAAACTCCGATCCTTTCCCAGGAATAAATACCAGCCGTTTGGCGTATAATGGGTTTGTTTTGGGGTAAGGACAGGATGGGTTGCCATTGTGCCGCCAACCGGCGCATAAGGGCTTTTCTTTATTTTTGTGTTGAAGCAGACTTAAGGGGTGAGGTTAAGTTGGCAGGACATCTTGTTCAGTATGGCCGCCGCACGCGGCGCAGCTACGCCCGCATTAATGAAGTGTTGGACGTCCCGAACCTGATCGAAATCCAGCAGCAATCGTACCAGAAGTTTTTGGACGAAGGACTGCGCGAGATTTTCCAGGACATTTCGCCGATTTCGGACTTCACGGGCAATCTCGTGCTGGAATTCATCGATTACAGCTTAGGCGAACCGAAATATTCCGTCGATGAAGCGAAGGAACGCGATGTTACTTATGCGGCTCCATTGCGCGTTAAAGTACGGCTGCTCAACAAGGAGACCGGCGAGGTCAAAGAACAGGAAGTGTTCATGGGCGATTTCCCGCTTATGACGGAAACCGGCACGTTCATTATCAATGGTGCGGAACGGGTTATCGTCAGCCAGCTGGTACGCTCCCCGAGCGTCTACTACAGCACGAAAGTAGACAAAAACGGCAAGAAGACGTACACGGCTACCGTAATCCCGAACCGCGGCGCATGGCTCGAGCTCGAGACGGATGCTAAAGATATTATTTACGTTCGTATCGACCGCACGCGGAAAATTCCGGTGACGGTGCTTCTGCGTTCCCTCGGTTTCGGTACGGACGCGGAAATTCTCGACCTCCTCGGTCAAGACGAATATATTCGCAACACGCTAGAGAAGGACAACACGGATTCTACCGAGAAAGCGCTCATCGAGATTTACGAGCGTCTTCGCCCGGGCGAACCGCCGACGCTGGAGAACGCGCGCAGCTTGCTGATCGCACGTTTCTTCGATCCGAAGCGTTATGACCTTGCTAACGTAGGTCGCTATAAAATCAACAAAAAGCTTCATATCAAGAACCGGTTGTTCAATCAACGGCTTGCCGAAACGCTCGTGGACCCGTCCACCGGCGAAATTATCGCAGAAGCCGGCCAGATGATCGATCGCCGTCTGCTGGATCAAATTCTCCCTATGCTGGAGAACAACGTCGGCTTCAGAACGTACCACGTGGTAGGCGGCGTCATGGAATCGGACGATATTCCGTTGCAATGCGTCAGCGTGTTCTCTCCGATCGAAGACGGCAAAGTCGTGAAGGTTATCTCGAACGGCATCATCGACAAATCGGTGAAGAACATTACGCCGGCGGATATTATCTCTTCGATCAACTATTTCATGAACTTACTGCACGGCATCGGCAGCACGGACGATATCGACCACTTGGGCAATCGTCGTCTGCGCTCCGTGGGCGAGTTGCTGCAGAACCAGTTCCGTATCGGTTTATCCCGTATGGAACGGGTCGTTCGCGAACGGATGTCTATCCAGGATCAGAACGCGATCACGCCGCAAGCGTTGATCAACATTCGTCCCGTCATCGCGGCAATCAAGGAGTTCTTCGGCTCCTCGCAACTGTCCCAGTTCATGGATCAGACGAATCCGCTTGCGGAACTTACGCATAAGCGCCGTCTATCCGCGCTCGGTCCGGGCGGTTTGACCCGCGAACGCGCAGGCTTCGAAGTCCGCGACGTTCACCACTCGCACTATGGACGGATGTGCCCGATCGAGACGCCGGAAGGTCCGAACATCGGTCTGATCAACTCGCTGTCTACTTTCGCGCGCATTAACGAGTACGGCTTCATTGAAGCCCCTTACCGTAAAGTAGATCCGAACACGAACGCGGTAACCGACGAGATCGTCTACATGACCGCGGACGAGGAAGACAACTATATCATCGCCCAGGCGAACGCGAAGCTGAACCCGGACGGCACCTTCACGGACGACCAGGTCATCGTGCGGATCAACAGACAGACGGACAACATCCAGACGATGTCCTCCGATCGCGTTGACTACATGGACGTATCTCCGAAGCAGGTCGTATCCGTCGCGACGGCGATGATTCCGTTCCTCGAGAACGATGACTCGAACCGCGCGCTGATGGGTTCCAACATGCAACGTCAGGCCGTGCCTTTGCTCGTGCCTGAAGCGCCTTTCGTCGGCACCGGCATGGAGTACAAGTCCGCGAAAGATTCCGGGGTATGTATTGTGTCCAAATACGACGGAATCATCGAACGCGTGTCTGCCAATGAAATCCAGCTTCGCCGCGTCGAGACGATCGACGGCAAGGAAGTCAAAGGCGATATTATCAAGTACAAGCTTCAGAAATTCATGCGTTCCAACCAAGGAACTTGCATTAACCAACGTCCGCTCGTCAAACGCGGCGAAGTGATCAAGAAGGGCGACATTCTCGCCGACGGTCCTTCGACCGAGACCGGGGAACTGGCGCTCGGCCGCAACGTCGTCGTTGCGTTCATGACGTGGGAAGGCTACAACTACGAGGATGCGATCCTCCTCTCCGAGAAGCTAGTGCGCGAAGACGTGTACACTTCGATTCATATCGAAGAATACGAGTCCGAAGCTCGCGACACGAAGCTTGGACCGGAAGAGATCACGCGCGACATCCCGAACGTCGGCGAAGACGCGCTTCGCAACCTCGATGAGCGCGGCATTATCCGCGTCGGCGCGGAGATCAGCGCGGGGGATATCCTCGTCGGTAAAGTTACGCCTAAGGGCGTTACCGAGTTGACGGCGGAAGAACGCCTCCTGCACGCGATTTTCGGCGAGAAGGCGCGCGAAGTTCGCGACACGTCGCTCCGCGTACCTCACGGTACGGACGGCATCGTCGTAGACGTGAAGGTGTTCACTCGGGAGAACGGCGACGAGCTGCCTCCTGGCGTTAACCAATTGGTACGCGCTTATATCGCTCAGAAACGTAAGATTTCCGAAGGCGATAAGATGGCCGGCCGCCACGGTAATAAAGGGGTTATCGCCCGCATTCTGCCGGAAGAAGACATGCCGTTCCTGCCGGACGGTACGCCTGTACAGGTCGTACTGAACCCGCTGGGGGTTCCTTCCCGGATGAACATCGGCCAGGTGCTCGAAGTTCACCTTGGCATGGCTTGCCGGTTGCTCGGCATCCATGCGTCAACGCCGGTATTCGACGGCGCTACCGAGTACGACGTATTCGACACGATGGAAGAAGCCGGCATGCAGCGCAACGGCAAGTGGCGTCTGCGCGACGGACGCTCGGGCGAAGAGTTCGAGCGCGAAGTTACCGTCGGCGTTATGTATATGATCAAGCTGGCGCACATGGTCGACGATAAGATCCATGCCCGCTCCACGGGACCATACTCGCTCGTTACGCAGCAGCCTTTGGGCGGTAAAGCTCAATTCGGCGGCCAGCGCTTCGGGGAGATGGAAGTGTGGGCGCTCGAGGCCTACGGCGCGGCGTATACGCTGCAAGAGATTCTTACGGTCAAATCCGACGACGTGGTCGGCCGCGTGAAGACGTACGAATCGATCGTCAAAGGCGAGAACGTGCCGGAACCGGGAGTACCGGAATCGTTCAAGGTTCTGATCAAAGAGCTTCAGAGCTTGGGTATGGACGTTAAGATCTTGTCCGGCGACGAAACAGAGATCGAAATGAAAGAAATCGACGATGAAGACGATGCCGCTGGAGATAAGCTGAACCTCAATCTAGAAGGCTCTGAAGTCGGTGTAGAATAACTCAACCTTTAATCGGTGTCCCTGCAAGCCGCCGCGATAAGCTTCGAACGGTCGCGCGGCATTGCCGGGTAAATTAAGGAGGGCTTGCTCCTTGCTAGACGTCAACAACTTTGAGTTCATGAAGATCGGTCTCGCTTCCCCGGACAAAATCCGGTCTTGGTCGAGAGGCGAAGTCAAGAAGCCGGAAACGATCAACTACCGTACGTTGAAGCCGGAGAAGGAAGGCTTGTTCTGCGAGAAGATTTTCGGTCCGACGAAGGACTGGGAATGTCATTGCGGTAAATATAAGCGCGTTCGCTATAAAGGCGTCGTGTGCGATCGCTGCGGCGTCGAAGTTACGCGCGCCAAAGTTCGCCGCGAACGGATGGGCCATATCGAATTGGCTGCGCCCGTATCGCACATTTGGTACTTCAAAGGAATTCCTAGCCGGATGGGTCTTGCGCTCGATATGTCTCCGCGCTCCCTCGAAGAGATCATTTACTTCGCTTCGTACGTCGTAACGGATCCGGGAGATACGCCGCTGGAGAAGAAGCAGCTGCTCTCCGAGAAGGAATACCGCAGCTACCGCGAGAAGTACGGCTATGCGTTCTCCGCGGGCATGGGCGCCGAAGCCGTTAAGAAGCTTCTGCAAGATATCGATCTCGATCGCGAACTCGAACAGCTGAAGGAAGAGCTGCGCACGGCTCAAGGCCAACGCCGCAACCGCGCGATTAAGCGCCTTGAAGTCGTCGAATCGTTCCGCAACTCCGGAAACTTGCCGGATTGGATGATTCTCGACGTGCTTCCGGTTATTCCTCCGGAGCTTCGTCCGATGGTTCAGCTCGACGGCGGCCGCTTTGCGACTTCCGACTTGAACGATCTGTACCGCCGCGTCATCAACCGCAATAACCGCCTCAAGCGTCTTCTGGACCTTGGCGCTCCTGACATTATCGTTCAGAACGAGAAACGCATGCTGCAAGAAGCGGTGGACGCCCTGATCGACAACGGCCGCCGCGGCCGTCCGGTTACGGGGCCGGGCAACCGACCGCTTAAATCTCTCAGCCACATGCTGAAAGGCAAGCAAGGCCGTTTCCGTCAAAACTTGCTCGGTAAGCGCGTCGACTACTCCGGACGTTCCGTTATCGTCGTAGGCCCAAGCCTCAGGATGTATCAATGCGGCTTGCCTAAAGAGATGGCGCTGGAGCTGTTCAAGCCTTTCGTCATGAAAGAGCTCGTGCTTAAAGGACTTGCCCACAACATTAAGAGCGCGAAGCGCAAAGTCGAACGCGTCAGCCCGGAAGTGTGGGACGTTCTCGAGGAAGTCATCAAAGAACATCCGGTTCTGCTGAACCGCGCCCCTACGCTTCACAGACTCGGTATCCAAGCGTTCGAACCGATTCTCGTCGAAGGTCGCGCCATCAAGCTTCACCCGCTCGTCTGTACGGCATATAACGCCGACTTCGACGGCGACCAGATGGCCGTTCACGTGCCGTTGTCGGCCGAAGCGCAGGCGGAAGCACGCCTGCTCATGCTTGCCGCGGGCAACATCTTGAACCCTAAAGACGGCAAACCGGTCGTTACGCCTTCTCAGGATATGGTTCTTGGCTGTTACTATCTGACGATGGATAACAAGGAAGCATACGGTACGGGCCTTAGAGTCGCGAACGTGAACGAAGCGGTTTCTGCTTACCACCGCAATGCCGGCATCAGCTTGCATTCCCGCGTCGTTATTCCGGTTAAAGAACTCAAGAAGAAGTCTTTCACGGAGAAGCAACAAGATGCGTTGCTCGTTACGACGATCGGCAAAATCATTTTCAACGAAATTTTCCCGGATACGTTCCCGTACATCAACGAGGCGACGAAGACGAATCTCGTGAACGGCACGCCGGAGAAGTATTTCATCTACGACAAAGGCGCGGACATCGATAAGATCATCGAAGAAGTTCCGACCGCCGGCGCCGTAGGCAAAGAATATCTCGGACAAATCATCGGCGAGTGCTTCCGTATTTACCATACGACGAAGACTTCGATGATTCTCGATAACATCAAGCAGCTCGGCTTCACGTACTCGACGCGGGCAGGCATCACGGTTGCCGTCGCGGACGTAGTCGTGCCGCAAGAAAAGCAAGAGATCCTCGGTCAATCCGAAGAGCGCGTTAAAGTCGTCACGACCCAATACCGCCGCGGCTTGATCACGGATGAAGAGCGCCGCGACCGAGTTATCGAAATTTGGAGCAAAGCGAAGGACGAAATCACGGATATTCTGATGAAGTCCATGGACCGCTACAACTCGATCATGCTCATGGTCGACTCCAAAGCGCGCGGTAACAAATCGCAGATTACGCAGCTCGGCGGCATGCGCGGCCTGATGGCGAACCCGTCCGGCCGGATCATCGAGTTGCCGATCAAATCGAACTTCCGCGAAGGCCTGACGGTACTCGAGTACTTCATCTCGACGCACGGCGCGCGTAAAGGTCTTGCCGATACGGCGCTTCGTACCGCCGACTCGGGTTACTTGACCCGTCGTCTCGTCGACGTCGCCCAAGACGTTATCGTTCGCGAGGACGATTGCGGCACGGACAAAGGAATCGTCGTATCTCGAATCGAAGACGGCAAAGAGGTCATCGAGGATCTGTTCGACCGTATCGAAGGCCGCTACGCTTTCGAAACGATCCGACATCCGGAAACCAAGGAAATTATCGTTGCACGCAACGAGCTTATCGATACGCCGAAAGCGGAAGCGATCATTGGCGCCGACATCAAGAAAGTGCCTATCCGTTCCGTACTCAGCTGCCGCGCCCGCCATGGCGTATGCAAGCTCTGCTACGGCCGGAACTTGGCAACGGGCAAGAAAGTCGAGATCGGCGAAGCGGTCGGCATCATTGCCGCGCAATCGATCGGCGAGCCGGGAACGCAGCTCACGATGCGTACGTTCCATACCGGGGGCGTTGCGGGGGACGATATCACGCAAGGTTTGCCGCGTATCCAAGAGCTGTTCGAAGCTCGTAATCCGAAAGGCCAAGCGATCATCTCCGAGATGGACGGCGTTGTCAAAGAAATTCGCGAAACGAAAGATCGTCGCGAGATCGAAATTCAAGGTACTGCCGAATCCAAAGTTTACCCTGTCAGCTACGGTTCGCGCATTCGCGTCGTCCAAGGCCAGCAAGTAGAAGCCGGCGACGAGCTCACCGACGGTTCGATCGATCCGAAGGAAATGCTGAGAATCAAAGGCATCCGCGGCGTTCAGAACTATATTTTGCAAGAAGTTCAGCGTGTATATCGGAACCAAGGGGTAGAAATCAACGATAAGCACGTCGAGGTTATGATCAAGCAGATGCTGCGTAAAATCAAAATCGTTGACCCTGGAGACACGATCCTTCTTCCGGGCGCATTCGTGGACATCCACGAGTACGAAGCGGCTAACCGCGACGCCATTCTGGCCGATAAGGAACCGGCGGTAGCCCGTCCGGTCCTGCTCGGGATTACGAAAGCATCGCTCGAGACGGATTCGTTCCTCTCGGCCGCATCCTTCCAAGAGACGACTCGCGTGCTTACGGACGCTGCCATCAAAGGCAAAGTCGACCGCTTGCTCGGTCTTAAGGAGAACGTCATTATCGGTAAGCTCATTCCTGCAGGTACAGGAATGGCCCGCTACCGCAACATCCGCGTCGTCTCGCCGTTCGACGAGCCGACGGACGAAGCGGCAACGGAGCTTGAGCCGGTTGGCGTAGAGTAATCCATTCCGGAAAGCGGGTACCCTCGAGGTATCCGCTTTTTTTTGCTAGACAGGCGATAATGATGGGGGCGTAGTCTATGGATTCGTACTTATTGCGCTTGCGCGACGTATCCAAAGAGATAGCGGGACAATACGTGCTGAACGATCTTATGCTCGAGATCAAGCCTGGCCGAGCGGTGGCGATCGTAGGAGCTAACGGTTCCGGCAAAAGCACGCTTCTTAAGATATTAAGCGGTCTAGGAAAATTTGATAAAGGTCAGCGGATCGTCGAATCGAGCGAAGGCCGCTTGTCGATCGGTTACGTGCCGGAACGATTCCCTAAATTAAACTTTAATGCCGTCGATTATTTACGTAGTATGGGGAAGATGCAAGGTATCCCGGGCGACAAGCTCTCGGCGAGAATAGAAGAGTTGGTGACTCGATTCGGACTTGATCCCGCCGATCGCAGAACGATGAAGCGATATTCCAAAGGAATGCTTCAGAAAGTGAATCTTATACAGGGGATGCTAGCCGCTCCGGAGTTATTATTGCTCGATGAGCCGTTCTCCGGACTCGATCATAACGCCCAAGAAGAACTCGTGGCCGCGCTCAATGCGATCAAGCGGCAAGGTCAAGCGATCGTGATGACGACTCACGAGCCGTCGTTCGTCGAACGGGTTGCCGATCGGACGCTGCGGCTTCGGGACGGCCGACTAAGCGTGGCGGATGATCGATCGGCGCAAGAGCCGCTCAAGAGACTGGAATTCGAACTTCACGATCCGTCTGCTTTACAGTCGAACGCGGTGAGCCGGTTTCAGCGGCAAGGAAGTTCGTGCGTCGCGTGGGTGGAGCGTAAGCATTCCGATAGCGTCATCCGCGCCATTCTCGAAGCAGGCGGTTCGATTGCGTACGTCGGGGACGAGAGGACGGGTAACGTATCATGATGGCCGCCTTGTCGTATTTATTCCGTTATTATGTTCGTTCCTACAGATATGTCGCTCCGCTCATCGTGTATATGACCGTTATTATTTTCATCTATGGCGTCGTTCCGAATCCGGTGCTCTCCAGCTATGGCCTTACGTCGACCGTGCTATTCCTGGTCATGGCGTGGCTTTGTTTCGCCTACATAGATGTTGAAGACCGCACCCAACAAACGATAACCGTACTTCACTTGGGCAGCACGACCAAATACTATATGGCGAAAATGGCTGTTATTGCGCTTATCGGAACGATCTTGGCACTATGCACGGCAGTCTATCCCGTCGTATTCGGCAAATTTTCGGCGCAGCCTACGGCAGAGCAGTTCATCGTCGGTCTCGTCAGCCATGTATTGCTTTCATATCTCGGTATTGCGATCTCGGCGATCTTTACGTCCAAGCTGATTCTTAAGCTTAACTATTCGATTCTTGGCCTTTTCCTCGTCCTATCGATATCGCTCGCAGGCTCGGGAATAACGGAACGATTACCGGATCAATTCGCTTTCGTAACCTGGCTGATCCCTCCGTCTTATCGCGTTATGGCGATGCTCAATGAGGATGCCGACATCGACGCGCAAGAAGCGCTAATGACTTTCGCGGCCGTATTCGTCTACGTAATGGCGCTGCAAATCATGTTCCTCCGATGGATGAAAAAGAGATTGTTCTGAGCGTAAGATCATTCCTTGACATAGGCAAAGTGAAGTGATAATATGTTCTAGTGTGTGCCGGACGTGTGCCTTTCTGTGGCCGCCGATCGGCATGGACTAAGCGCATAGGCATTGAAGCCGGCGCAGCAATGGCTGCGATCGTTGAGGATAAGGTTGTTGGGTTTGGCTCGGATTCGTCTCGATAGGTGCAAATCTTGAAGGAGGAAGTCCGGTCGAGCCCTTTCTCGTCTCTCAAAATGAACCGCCTGGGTCTGTGGACTACGCAAACGGCGAAGCGGTCGTGTCGTCTTCATTACTTTTTATCATGCATGTATCATCGGAAGGGGGTGGCAACATGCCAACAATTAACCAGCTCGTACGTAAAGGTCGTCAACCGAAGGTCGTCAAATCGAAATCCCCTGCACTGCAAAAAGGCTTCAACGCCCTGAAGCGTGAGGAAACGGATTTGAGCGCGCCACAAAAACGCGGTGTTTGCACTCGCGTAGGCACGATGACGCCTAAGAAACCGAACTCTGCACTTCGTAAATACGCGCGCGTACGTCTAACGAACCGTGTCGAGGTGACAGCGTACATCCCAGGTATCGGTCATAACTTGCAAGAGCACAGCGTCGTTCTGATTCGCGGTGGTCGGGTAAAAGACCTTCCAGGGGTTCGTTATCACATCGTTCGCGGCGCATTGGACACTGCAGGCGTTAACAACCGTATGCAGGCTCGTTCCAAATACGGCACGAAGAGACCTAAAGCCAAGAAATCCTAATATGCCGGCAGGCGATTTAATCGCTTGATCCGCGCATAATGAACACAAGCAAGGAGAAAGGAGGAATTTTTCGATGCCACGTAAAGGACCAGTAACGAAACGGGACGTGCTCCCGGATCCGATATATAACAGCAAGCTCGTTACGCGCCTTATCAACCGCATTATGATCGACGGTAAGAGAGGCGTTGCTTCGCAACTTCTGTATGATGCATTCAACTTGATTAAAGAGCGTTCGGGTAAAGATCCAATGGAGGTCTTCGAAGCCGCTATCAAGAACATCATGCCAGTGCTTGAGGTTAAAGCTCGTCGCGTCGGTGGTGCGAACTACCAAGTGCCGATCGAGGTTAAGCCTGAGCGCCGTACGTCCCTCGGACTGCGTTGGCTCGTCAACTACTCCCGCAACCGCGGCGAGAAGACGATGGAAGAACGTTTGGCGGCTGAAATCCTGGATGCTTCCAACAACACGGGAGCTGCAGTGAAGAAGCGCGAGGATACGCACAAGATGGCGGAAGCGAACAGAGCGTTCGCTCACTACCGCTGGTAGGATTTGCTTAAGCAAGTCATATGAAGGGAGTAACACCGCATGCCAAGAGAGTTCTCCTTGCAGAATACGCGCAACATCGGCATTATGGCGCATATTGATGCGGGTAAAACCACGACGACAGAACGGATCTTGTTCTATACGGGTCGTACCCACAAAATCGGCGAAGTGCACGAAGGCGCTGCGACGATGGACTGGATGGAACAAGAACAAGAGCGCGGCATCACGATTACGTCTGCCGCTACGACTGCTCAGTGGAAGAACCATCGCATCAATATTATCGACACTCCGGGTCACGTTGACTTTACGGTAGAGGTCGAGCGCTCTCTGCGCGTATTGGACGGAGCAGTAGGCGTGTTCAGTGCCAAAGAAGGCGTTGAGCCGCAATCCGAGACGGTATGGCGCCAAGCTGACCGTTACGGCGTCCCACGTATCGCTTACGTTAACAAAATGGACATCATCGGCGCAGACTACCTGAACGTCGTTAAAGACATGAAGGAACGTCTTGGCGCCAATGCTGTCGCCATCCAACTGCCGATCGGCGCAGAGAACCACTTCTTAGGTATGATCGACCTCGTTGAGATGGTCGCTTATAAATACCAAGACGATCTCGGCAAAGATCCGGTAACGGAAGAAATTCCTGCCGATCTGAAAGATCAGGCGGAAGCGCTTCGCGCGGATCTGGTCGAGAAAGTCGCTGAACTCGACGAAGAGCTCATGATGAAGTATCTGGAAGGCGAAGAAATCAGCATTCCGGAGCTGAAGGCAGCTCTCCGTAAAGGCGTCTGCGAAGTGAAGATCTTCCCAGTCGTATGCGGCTCTTCTTACCGCAACAAAGGCGTTCAGCCGATGTTGGACGCGGTCGTAGCTTACCTCCCGGCGCCTACGGATGTTCCTGACATCAAAGGTCACCTGGAAGACGGTACGGAAACGGTTCGCAAATCGGATGACAACCAACCGTTCGCGGCGTTGGCATTCAAAATCATGACGGACCCGTTCGTCGGCAAGCTGACGTTCTTCCGCGTATACTCCGGTGTATTGACTTCCGGATCCTACGTCGTGAATGCAACGAAAGGCAAACGCGAGCGGATCGGACGTATTCTTCAGATGCACGCGAACAGCCGTCAAGAAATCAGCGAAGTTTACGCAGGCGATATCGCCGCAGCCGTAGGCCTCAAAGATACGACGACCGGCGATACGCTGTGCGACGAGAAGAATCCGGTCATCCTCGAATCCATGAACTTCGCCGAGCCTGTTATCCAGCTTGCTGTCGAGCCTAAGACGAAGGCCGACCAAGACAAGATGGGTATCGCTCTTCAGAAGCTCACGGAGGAAGATCCGACTTTCCGTGCCCACACGGACGAAGAAACGGGACAAACGATCATCTCCGGGATGGGCGAGCTCCACTTGGAAATCATGGTCGACCGTATGCTTCGCGAATTCAAAGTCGAGACGAACGTCGGTAAACCGCAAGTTGCTTACCGCGAAACGTTCACGCTTGCTGCTAAGGTCGAAGGCAAGTTCGTTCGTCAGTCCGGCGGCCGTGGTCAATATGGCCATTGTTGGGTTGAGTTCGAACCGCAAGAAGCCGGTACAGGCTTCATCTTCGAAAGCAAAGTCGTCGGCGGAGCGATTCCGAAAGAGTACATTGCTCCTATCGGCGCAGGTATCGAAGAATCGATGAAGAACGGCGTCTTGGCGGGCTTCCCGCTCGTAGACGTCAAAGCTACCGTATTCGACGGATCTTACCATGACGTCGACTCTAACGAGATGGCGTTCAAAATCGCAGGTTCCATGGCGCTTAAAGCTGCTAAGGATAAATGTAAGCCGATTTTGCTCGAGCCGATCATGAAAGTCGAAGTTACGGTGCCGGAAGAATATTTCGGCGACGTAATGGGCATGCTGAGCTCCCGCCGTGGACGCATCGAAGGTTCCGACATGCGTTTCGGCGCGCAGATCATTCGTGCGAAAGTGCCGCTTTCCGAGATGTTCGGATATTCCACGACGCTACGTTCCGGTACGCAAGGCCGCGGCGTGTTCTCGATGGAACTGTCCCACTACGAAGAGGTGCCTAAGAACATCTCCGAAGAGATCATCTCGAAGCACAAAGGCAAAGAATAAGCATTGTTGGAAGTGGACGGGTAAGAGGGACGCCGCATAAGCGCTCCTCCCCGCCAAATAATATAATTCTTTTCCTTATTAAGGAGGAACTGACCAATGGCAAAAGCTAAGTTTGAACGTACAAAACCACACGTTAACATCGGTACGATCGGTCACGTTGACCACGGTAAAACGACGACTACTGCTGCAATCACGACGGTGTTGAACAAAAAATACGGCAGCGGCGCTGCTGTAGCGTTCGACCAAATCGACAAAGCTCCAGAAGAGCGCGAGCGCGGCATCACGATCTCCACGGCTCACGTTGAGTACGAGACGCCTAACCGTCACTATGCTCACGTTGACTGCCCTGGACACGCCGACTACGTTAAGAACATGATCACCGGTGCTGCTCAGATGGACGGCGCAATCCTCGTCGTTTCCGCTGCTGACGGCCCAATGCCGCAAACGCGCGAGCACATCCTGCTCTCCCGCCAAGTAGGCGTACCTTACATCGTCGTATTCTTGAACAAATGCGACATGGTTGAAGACGAAGAGTTGCTTGAGCTTGTTGAGATGGAAGTTCGCGACCTTCTGAGCGAGTACGAGTTCCCGGGCGATGACACTCCAATCATCCGCGGCGCTGCTCGTGAAGCTCTTGCTAACCCAGACGGCCCTTGGGCTGACAAAATCATCGAGCTGTTCGACGCAATCGACAGCTACATCCCAACGCCTGAGCGCGCGACTGACAAGCCTTTCTTGATGCCAGTCGAGGACGTGTTCACGATCACGGGCCGCGGTACGGTTGCTACGGGTCGCGTTGAGCGCGGTATCGTTAAAGTAGGCGACGAGGTTGAAATCGTTGGTCTGCACGAAGAAACTCGCAAAACGGTTGTTACAGGCGTTGAAATGTTCCGCAAATTGCTCGACCAAGCGCAAGCTGGCGACAACATCGGCGCATTGCTTCGCGGCGTAGACCGTAAAGATATCGAGCGCGGACAAGTTTTGGCTAAGACGGGTTCCGTTAAGCCGCACACGGAGTTCACGGCTCAAATCTACGTTCTGACTTCCGCTGAGGGCGGCCGTCATAAGCCTTTCTTCACGGGCTACCGTCCGCAGTTCTACTTCCGTACGACTGACGTTACGGGCATCATCAACCTGCCAGAAGGTACGGAGATGGTTATGCCAGGCGATAACATCACGGTTACGGTTCAACTGATCTCCCCAATCGCTATCGAAGACGGCACTCGCTTCGCTATCCGCGAAGGCGGCCGTACGGTAGGCGCTGGCGCAGTTGCTTCCATCCAAAAGTAATCGCAGTACAATAAGAAAAGCCCTCTGGCGACAGAGGGCTTTTCTTATTGTACTATTGTATTTTTTTCGCGGAAGGAACGGCTGTAAACAAGCTCGTGGTGATCCCGCCGGCGCTTACGGTAGCGACGGATAGGAAGAACGTATCTGCGCTGAACAAAAGACCGCCGATGCTAACGATGATCGCATCCAATATCCACAGAATGATTCCGACGTTCATTCGCTTTTCGTCCGTAATCAGTTTCGCCAGAAGATCCAATCCGCCGGTGCTCGTATCGTAACGAAGCAAGGTGCCGAATCCGACGCCGATCAGTAATCCTCCGATGACGGAACTCGTGAATGGGTTCATTCGGAATTCGTATCTGAAGTGATACATATAAGGTTCAAGGATATCGATGAAGTAGGAGAGGAAGAGCATCCCGTAGAGACTGTAGAACACGATCGTCCTATCCTTGAACCATGCATAGACGAATACGGGAATGCTGCACAAGAAAAGGAAAAGTCCGACTCTGACTTCAAACAAGTAGTTGGCGATCAACGCAATTCCGATTATTCCGCCGTCCAGTACTTTGATCGGCATGAGGAAGAAGTCGATTCCAGCGGCGATTAGCAAGCAACCAATGACAATAGCGAATAGCTTCGGGAACGAGAGCAATGCCGATCAACCCTTTCGGTCAGCCTGTCTTATCTATATGGCGGACGCGAAGCGCTGATGTGCGACGGGTCGATATTTTTATCCGCGTTCAATGAATCCCGCGATTCGGCCGATCGTAGGGATCCAGATAAAGCTTGTTCTGGGAGTCGACTTGCGCAAGGAAGATGTGTTCGGGCGAAGTGCCTAATTGTTTAAGCTTGGCGTTCAACCAATTCTCGTTCAATCCGACCTTCTTGAGCGAATCGGCCAACACTTGACCGTCCATGATGACTGTCATCGGGGCGGACTCCGGCTTGACGGCTAAGCCGATGTCCTTGGGCGTCAGAGGCTGATGCTCCTTCTTCAATAGCACGTTAAGTTCCCCGCTCGTATCGAGAATCGCGAACTCCACCGTATCGATATTGAATACGTTGTTCCTCCTCAGCATCTCGAGCAGCTCGTCCGACGTCGTGCGCTCCTTACGCAAATTTTTCTCGAGAATTTTGCCGTTCTTAATGAGTACGGTAGCTTTACCGTCGAAGAAATCGCGCCCGCGTTTGCTCTTGAGCTGGATCCATTCGATGGCAAGCGAGAAGGCGACCCACACGATGATGGCGGCTAGACCGAGCGTCCAATGGTTATCGGTGTCCAAGGACAAATACGCGGCCAAGTTGCCGATCGATAATCCCGTAATGTATTCGAACGTAGATAGCTGCGAGACTTGCCGCTTGCCGAGCAGGCGCGTCAACAAGAATAAAACGATCACGGCCATAGTAGTCCGCAAAGTAACCTGCAACAATTCCGACATGATGTTCTCTCCCTCCGCGGTATATCGTAAGGTTAACCTCGTTTGCGTTTCTTCATTAAAAGAAGTGTTTGCCAAAGCTCTTAGAGAGGTCATATATGCGTTGAGCATCAAAGATTGGCGGAGTAAACAAGCAATGAAAACATGCATAAATTTTTGTTGCAATCACTTAGGCGAATCGCTATAATAGTGAATGTTGGTCTGTGACTGTGCGTCGATGTGAGAGGTTGCCGACACACCCGGCCCCTTTGCCATAGAGTGGGAAACGGGATGTGACGGGTTATTCTCACGGAGTATGTCCGATTCCAAAATTGGGCGAATAAGGAGGGAATTATATGGCTAAGCAAAAAATCCGTATCCGTTTGAAAGCCTACGATCATCGTATCCTCGATCAATCCGCGGAGAAAATCGTAGAAACGGCAAAACGTACTGGTGCAGGTGTCTCCGGGCCGATTCCGTTGCCAACCGAGAAGCAAATCATTACGATTCTGCGCGCGGTGCACAAGTACAAGGATTCGCGTGAGCAGTTCGAAATGCGTACGCACAAGCGTTTGATTGATATCGTCAATCCTACGCCGCAAACGGTCGACGCTCTGATGCGTCTCGATCTGCCATCCGGCGTCGATATCGAAATCAAGCTTTAATAAAGAGATCAACAACCATAACTAGATCCATGAAGGAAAAGAGGTGTCAACATGCCAGGAATCTTGGGACGTAAACTCGGAATGACTCAAATCTTCGCGGCAGACGGTAGCGTCGTGCCTGTAACGGTTATTGAAGCGACTCCGAACGTTGTTCTCCAGAAGAAAGACGCGGGTAACGACGGATACGAAGCAATCCAGCTCGGCTTCGCGGACAAACGCGAGAAGCTAGCGACTAAACCAGCCATCGGCCATGCTAAAAAAGCAGGCACGGCGCCCAAGCGCTTCATTCGCGAAATCAGCGGTTCGTCCGACCTTGAAGTCGGTGCGGAAGTTAAAGTTGACGTATTCGCAGAAGGCGCTTTTGTTGACGTAACGGGTATTTCCAAAGGTAAAGGTACTGCCGGCGCGATCAAGCGTTGGGGCTTCCAACGCGGCAAGATGACGCACGGTTCCAAGTACCACCGCGGTAACGGTTCACTCGCGACGATTCGTGACGCTAACCGCGTACCTAAAGGCAAGAAAATGCACGGCCGTATGGGCAGCGAAACGATCACGGTTCAGAACCTCGAAGTCGTTAAAGTCGATGTAGAGCGCAACGTGCTTCTGATCAAAGGCTCCGTACCGGGCGCGCGCAACAGCTATCTCAAAATCCGCTCTTCGGTGAAGAAATAATTCACAACGATTTAGAAAGGAGGACCACTCATGCCTAAAGTATCTGTATACAACGTAGAGGGCAAAACGGTTGGCGAACTGGAATTGGCGGAAGCTATTTTCGGATTGCAGCCTAACACCCACGTTATGCACAGTGCGGTGTTGCTTCAACAAGCTTCGCTTCGCGCGGGAACTCACGACGTCAAAGGACGTTCCGAAGTTAGAGGCGGCGGACGCAAGCCTTGGAAACAAAAAGGAACCGGCCGTGCTCGTCAAGGCTCCATTCGTTCGCCGCAATGGAAAGGCGGCGGTATCGTCTTCGGACCTACGCCACGCAGCTACGGTTTCAAACTGCCTCGTAAAGTTCGCCGTTTGGCGATTAAATCGGCTTTGTCCAGCAAAGTCATTGAGAACCAAATCATCGTTCTGGATCAACTGAGCTTGTCCGCTCCTAAGACGAAGGACTTCGCGAAGATCCTGAACAACCTCAAAGTCGCGCGCAAAGCGCTGGTCGTTACCGCTGACTTTGATAACAATGTGGCCCTGTCCGCACGCAACATCCCTGGCGTCAAATTCGTCGCTGCAGAGGGAATCAACGTGCTTGACGTCCTGAAACATGATCAACTGATCATCACGAAGGATGCGGTCGCTAAAGTTGAGGAGGTGTTCGCGTAATGAAGAACCCCCGCGATGTGATCAAGCGTCCGGTAATTACCGAGCGCACGAGCGAGTTCATCGAACAACAGAAATACGTGTTCGAAGTCGACCTCAAAGCGAACAAGACGGAAATCAAGCAAGCGATCGAAGCGATCTTCAAAGTTAAGGTCGTTAACGTTAACACGCTGCGCGTTCCTGCTAAGCCTAAGCGCTACGGCAGACACAGCGGATATACTTCCGAATGGAAGAAAGCGTTCGTGACGCTGTCCGCAGATAGCAAACCACTCGAGTTCTTCGAGGCTTCGGTTTAATCAGTCTCTAAAGTAAGGAGGGAAACCAAGTGCCAGTTAAAAAGTTTAATCCGACAACGCCAAGCCGTCGTCAAATGACGGTGTCGACGTTCGAAGAAATCACGACATCCACGCCGGAGAAATCTTTGCTCGCACCTCTGAGCAAGCGCGCCGGCCGTAACCACCAAGGCAAACTGACGGTTCGCCATCATGGCGGCGGTCATAAGCGCAAATACCGGATCATCGACTTCAAGCGCACGAAGGACGGCATTCCCGGCCGCGTAGCGTCGATCGAGTACGATCCGAACCGTACGTCTTATATCGCTCTGATCAACTATGTTGACGGCGAGAAGGCATACATTATCGCACCTAAAGGCCTGAAAGTCGGAGATACGATCTTCTCCGGACCGGACGCCGACATCAAGATCGGTAACGCTCTTCCTCTGGAGAACATTCCGGTCGGTACGATGATCCACAACATCGAGCTGAAACCAGGCAAAGGCGGCCAATTGGTACGCGCTGCTGGTACGGAAGCTCAATTGCTCGGTAAAGAATCGACTTACGTGACCATTCGTTTGGCATCCGGCGAAATTCGCCGCATACTCAAACAATGCCGCGCAACGATCGGTACCGTAGGTAACCAAGACCATGAGTTGATCAATATCGGTAAAGCGGGACGTAACCGCTGGCTCGGCAAACGCCCAGTCGTTCGCGGCGTCGTCATGAACCCGGTCGATCACCCGCACGGCGGTGGCGAAGGCCGCGCTCCAATCGGCCGCAAATCCCCGCTATCTCCATGGGGCAAGCCTACGCTTGGTTACAAAACTCGCAAGAAGAAAAAAGCATCGAGCCAATACATCGTTCGTCGCCGCAGCAAGTAATTGCTTAGCGGCGTGAACGCACTCGTTGTGAAGGGAGGAGCATTCCATGGGTCGCAGTTTGAAAAAAGGACCTTTCGTGGATGGCTATCTGCTGAAAAAAGTGGAAGAGCAATCCGATTCGAATAAGAAAGCCGTAATCAAAACTTGGTCTCGTCGTTCGACGATCTTCCCTCAATTCGTTGGCCACACTTTCGCCGTGTATGACGGACGTAAGCACGTGCCAGTATACGTAACTGAGGACATGGTCGGACACAAGCTCGGAGAATTCGCGCCAACGCGCACGTTCAAAGGCCACACCGACGACGACAAGAAGACAGGCAAACGATAAGCCTTACAGTTAGTTAACGTAAGGGAGGAGGTACTTCGATGTCTCAACAAGCGAAAGCTGTTGTGAATAACATTCGCATTCCGGCACGTAAAGTTCGTCTGGTCGTAGACCTGATTCGCGGCAAGAAGGTCGGCGAGGCTATTGCAATCCTGCGCCACACGCCGCGTTCGGCATCTCCAGTCGTGGAGAAGCTGTTGAACTCCGCTATCGCCAACGCTGAACATAACTACCAGCTCGACGTGAACAAACTGGTCGTTTCCGAAGTCTTCGTTAACGAAGGTGCTACGATGAAACGATTCCAGCCGCGTTCCCAAGGTCGCGCATTCAGCATCTTTAAGCGTTCCAGCCACATTACGCTGGTCGTATCCGAAAAATAAGGAGGGACAACGTGTGGGTCAAAAAGTAAATCCGGTCGGTCTTCGCATCGGCGTTATCCGCGATTGGGAATCCAAATGGTACGCTGACAAAGATTTCGGCGATCTTCTGATGGAAGACGTTAAAATCCGCGAATTCCTCAAAAATAAACTTAAAGAAGCGGCGGTTTCCAAGATCGAAATCGAACGCGCCGCGAACCGCGTTAACGTAACGATTCATACGGCTAAGCCGGGCATCGTAATCGGTAAAGGCGGCTCTGAAGTAGAAGTGCTTCGCGGACAGCTGACGAAGTTGTCTGGCGGCAAGAAAGTACACATCAACATCTCCGAGATCAAAAATCCGGAAATGGACGCGATTCTCGTTGCTGAGTCCATCGCTCAACAACTTGAACGCCGCGTATCGTTCCGCCGCGCAATGAAACAAGCGATGCAACGCACGCAACGCGCCGGCGCGAAAGGTATCAAAACTTCCGTTAGCGGTCGTCTGGGCGGCGCTGAAATCGCGCGTACAGAAGGCTACAGCGAAGGCACCGTGCCATTGCACACGCTGCGCGCTGACATCGATTACGGTACTGCGGAAGCTCATACGACTTACGGCCGCATCGGCGTAAAAGTATGGATCTATCGTGGCGAAGTCCTTCCGACGAAGAAAAGAGCTGCACAGGAAGGAGGCAACTAATCATGTTGGTACCTAAACGCGTAAAACACCGCAAAGAACACCGCGGTAAAATGAAAGGCCGCGCTAAAGGCGGCGCTGAAGTGCATTTCGGCGAATTCGGTTTGCAAGCCATGGAGCCTTCCTGGGTAACGAACCGTCAGATCGAAGCTGCCCGTATCGCCATGACTCGTTATATCAAGCGCGGCGGTAAAGTATGGATCAAAATTTTCCCTGCTAAGCCAATTACCCAGAAGCCTCTCGAAGTGCGGATGGGTAGCGGTAAAGGTAACGTTGAGAAATGGGTTGCCGTTGTTAAGCCGGGCAAAGTATTGTTTGAGCTTGCAGGCGTATCCGAGGAGATCGCACGTGAAGCTATGCGTCTTGCAGCGCACAAGCTGCCTATCAAGACGAAGTTCGTGAAACGTGCAGAACTGGGTGGTGAAGCAAATGAAGGCCAGTGAGTTTCGTAACCTGACTTCGGCGGAACTCGAGCAGAAGATCGCCGGTTTCAAGGAAGAGCTGTTCAACCTCCGCTTCCAACTGGCTACAGGCCAACTGGACAACCCGCATCGTCTTGGCGACCTGCGGAAAGAAATTGCTCGGGCCAAAACGATTTTGCGCGAGCGCGAACTCGGCATCGGCTAATAACCCGGGAAAAGGAGGATTACCATGAGCGAACGTAGCAACAACCGTAAAGTCCAGATCGGTAAAGTCGTAAGCGACAAGATGGACAAAACGATTGTGGTAGCTGTCGAAACGTACAAGAAGCACAGCCTGTACCACAAGCGGATTAAATACACGAAGAAATTCAAGGCGCACGATGAGAACAATCAAGCTCAAATCGGCGACACAGTAAAGATCATGGAGACCCGCCCATTGTCGAAAGACAAGAACTGGCGCTTGGTCGAAATCGTCGAGAAAGCCGTATTGGTATAATCGACCGATCAGTGACTGAAAGGAGGACTTTGCGATGATTCAACCGTTTACGCGTCTTGCAGTTGCTGACAACTCCGGCGCTAAAGAATTGATGTGCATCCGCGTGCTTGGCGGTACAGGCCGCCGCGTAGGACACATCGGTGATCTGATCGTAGCTTCCGTAAAACAAGCAACACCAGGCGGCGTTGTCAAAAAAGGCGACGTAGTCAAATGCGTTATCGTTCGTACGAAACGCTCGGTGCGCCGTAAAGACGGATCCTATATCGCGTTCGACGAGAACGCTGCAGTAATCGTTAAAGAAGATAAGAGCCCGCGCGGTACTCGTATCTTTGGACCAGTCGCACGCGAGCTTCGCGAGCGCGATTTTATGAAAATCATTTCCCTGGCACCGGAAGTTCTATAACTAACGGTTTCGGAACCGAAGAATCAGGCTAGGAGGTGGACCCATGCCCCGTTTGAAAAAAGTGCTCGAATCGCACAACAATAAACTGCACGTGAAGAAAGACGATAACGTTATCGTCATCACGGGTAAAGATAAAGGCAAGAAAGGCCGCATTATCGCAGCGTATCCGCGCGAGAATCGCGTGCTTGTGGAAGGCGTCAATATGGTTAAGCGCCATACGCGTCCTAACCCGCAAAACCAACAAGGCGGTATCATCGAGCGCGAAGCGCCGATTCACGTGTCCAACGTGATGCATATCGATCCTAAGAGCGGCAAACCGACTCGTATCGGTTACAAAACGCTCGAGAACGGCAAGAAAATCCGGATCGCTAAGAAATCCGGCCAAGAGATCGATTAATCGAAAGTAAGATGGAAAGGAGGTCATTGTGACTCATGGCAGCAAGAATGAAGGAACGTTTTCTTAACGAAATCACTCCTGCTCTGATGCAGAAGTTCAGCTACAAATCGGTCATGCAAGTTCCTAAGATCGAGAAGGTCGTCATCAACATGGGTGTCGGCGAAGCTGTTTCTAACTCCAAAATCATGGACAATGCCGTTGAAGACATGCAGAAGATCGCCGGTCAAAAACCGGTAATCACGCGCTCCAAGAAATCGATCGCAGGTTTCCGCCTTCGCGAGAACGTGGCAATCGGCGCGAAAGTAACGCTGCGCGGCGACCGCATGTACTACTTCCTGGACAAATTGTTCAACATTTCCTTGCCACGCGTACGCGACTTCCGCGGCGTATCGACCAAATCGTTCGACGGACGCGGCAACTACACGCTTGGCTTGAAAGAACAATTGATCTTCCCTGAGATCGAGTACGATCAGATTGATAAAGTTCGCGGGATGGACATTGTCATCGTAACGACGGCGCAATCGGACGAAGAAGCGCGTGAGCTGCTGACCCAATTGGGTATGCCGTTTGCGAAGTGACGCCCACCCGGCCAAATTAGCAAAAGGTACCCATTGGAGGTGTAAAGCAAGTGGCAAAAACGTCGATGAAAATCAAGCAACAGCGTGCGCCGAAGTTTAAGGTCCAAGCTTACACGCGTTGCGAACGTTGCGGTCGCCCGCATTCCGTTTTGCAAAAGTTCAAAATCTGCCGGATCTGTTTCCGTGAGTTGGCATACAAAGGCCAGATTCCTGGCGTCAAAAAAGCGAGCTGGTAATCAGCCTAGTTCGGGAAGGAGGTTTACCCCATGGTTATGTCTGATCCAATTGCAGATATGCTGACGCGCATTCGCAACGCGAATCTGGTGCGTCACGAGTCGGTGGAACTGCCTGCATCCACGGTTAAGAAGCAAATTGCTGAAATCCTTAAGCGTGAAGGCTTTATCCGCGACGCTGAATATGTAGAAGATAACAAACAAGGTTTGATCCGTATTTTCTTGAAATACGGTCCGAACAACGAGCGCGTTATTACGGGCCTCAAGCGTATTAGCAAACCCGGTCTGCGCGTATACACGAAATCGAGTGAAGTACCGCGCGTGCTGGGTGGCCTCGGCATCGCGATCATTTCCACATCCAAAGGCATCGTAACCGACAAGGAAGCCCGTCAAGGGAAAGCCGGCGGCGAAGTGCTTTGCTACGTTTGGTAATTTAACCGTCACAAGATTGGAGGTGTACCCATGTCCCGTATTGGACGCAAACCGATCCAGGTGCCTAACGGCGTGAACGTGAACCTGGAGAACAACGTAATCACGGTTAAAGGTCCGAAAGGAACTTTATCCCGCGAATTGCACAAAGATATGAAGGTTTCCTTCGCGGAGAACGTTATCTCCGTAGAACGTCCTTCCGACAATAAGATTCACCGTTCCCTGCACGGTACGACGCGCAGCGTCGTTGCCAACATGGTAAACGGCGTAACCGAAGGTTACTTCAAGAACCTTGAGCTGGTAGGCGTAGGTTACCGCGCTAACAAGACTGGCGACAAGCTGGTACTTAGCGTTGGCTATTCCCACCCCGTAGAATTCGTCCCCGAGAAGGGCATCGAGTTCGAAGTTCCTGCTCAGAACAAAATCGTCGTTAAAGGCATCGACAAAGAACTCGTCGGCGCAGTTGCAGCGAAGATCCGTGCCGTACGCGAACCTGAGCCATACAAAGGCAAAGGGATCAAGTACGAAAACGAGCGTATCCTTCGTAAAGAAGGTAAAGCCGGTAAGAAGAAATAAGTTGAGCGTTAAGTTGCGGGTGGCTTAGAAGCTGCCCACATGCAACAACAACTTGAAGGGAGCCTTTCGAATGATTACTAAAGGCGATAAGAATAAAGCACGCTTGAAGCGTCACCTTCGCGTACGCAAGAAGATCACAGGTACGAACGAGCGTCCTCGCTTGTCCGTATTCCGTTCTTCCAAGCACATCTATGCACAGCTGATCGACGACGTTAAAGGCGTAACGATCGCTAGCGCATCCACGGTCGATAAAGAGTTTGCAGGTCAAGGAAACGGCGGTAACGTCGAATCCGCTGCTAAAGTAGGCGAGCTTGTCGCTAAGCGCGCGCTTGCTAAAGGTTACGAGAACGTCGTGTTCGATCGCGGCGGCTACTTGTACCATGGACGTATCCAAGCACTGGCTGACGCGGCTCGCGAAGCCGGACTTAAGTTTTAATTCACTTTGAAACAAGGAGGGAAACGACTTGCGTGTAGATCCGAATACGTTGGAACTAACGGAAAAAATGGTTCAAATCAACCGCGTCTCTAAAACCGTAAAAGGCGGACGTCGGATGAGCTTCAGCGCTCTCGTCGTTGTCGGCGACGGCAAAGGCTGGGTTGGCGCCGGTATCGGCAAAGCTTCCGAAGTCCAAGACGCGATCCGTAAAGGCGTCGACGACGCGAAGAAAAAATTGATTCACGTTCCATTGGTCGGCACGACCATTCCGCACACGGTTGAGGGACAATTCGGCGCCGGCAAAGTGTTGCTGAAACCTGCTTCCGAAGGTACGGGAGTTATCGCGGGCGGTCCTGTCCGCGCCGTACTGGAGCTCGCTGGGGTCGGCGATATTTTGACGAAATCGCTTGGTTCTTCCAACTCCATTAACATGATCAATGCGACGTTGGAAGGGCTCTCCCGCCTGAAGCGCGCTGAAGAAGTAGCTAAACTGCGCGGCAAAACCGTAGCAGAGCTATTCCGTTAAGGAGGGGAAACAGATGGCACAGCTTCAAATCACCCTCGTGCGCAGTTTGATCGGCCGTCCCGAGAATCAACGCCAAACGGTTAAGACGCTCGGACTCGCTAAGCTGCATCAGACTGTAGTCAGAGAAGATAACGTGGCAACCCGCGGTCTTATTAACACGGTTAGCCACTTGGTCGAAGTTAAAGAAGTTTAAGATTGAATTAGCATAACTCTCAAGGAGGTGCGACGTACGATGAAATTGCATGAGCTTGCTCCTAATGCTGGCGCAACTTCGACGCGCAAGCGCGTTGGACGCGGTGCCGGTAGCGGTCTCGGCAAAACGTCCGGTCGCGGTCATAAAGGGCAAAACGCTCGCTCCGGCGGTGGCGTTCGTCCTGGATTCGAGGGTGGTCAAAACCCACTTTACCGTCGAGTTCCGAAACGCGGCTTCAACAATGATCGTTTTGCATATGACTTCGCAATTGTTAACCTGAACCAACTGAACCGTTTTGCGGCTGGTACGGAAGTTACCCCAGAATTGCTGCTTTCCGAGGGCATTCTGAAAAACGCGAAAGACGGCATCAAGATTCTGGGCAATGGCGAACTGAACGTAGGGCTGACAGTAAAAGCTCACAAGTTTTCTCAATCCGCGATTGAGAAAATTCAGGCCGCCGGCGGTAAAACCGAGGTGATCTAATGTTTGCGACCGTCACTAACATTTGGAAAGTCATGGACCTTCGCAAGAAGATCCTGTTCACCCTTTTCATCCTGTTGGTCTATCGCATCGGTGCCTTTATTCCGGTCCCGAACATTGACAAGGACGCTCTCATGCAGGCTGGAGAATCGGGCAGCGATTTGTTCGGCCTGCTAAATACGTTCTCCGGCGGTGCTCTGTTCAACTTCTCCATCTTTGCGCTAGGGATCACGCCGTATATTACAGCTTCGATCATCGTTCAGCTGCTTTCTATGGATGTCATTCCGAAGTTCTCTGAATGGCAAAAAGAAGGCGAAAACGGCAAGCGCAAGTTGGCGCAGGTTACACGTTATGGGACGGTCATTCTGGGGCTTATCCAAGCCTTTGCAACGGCCATCGGATTCCACCGCATGTACGGTATGGTTATCGACTCGTCGATCTCGACCTACCTCATGATTGCGATCGTATTGACCGCGGGTACGGCTTTCCTGATGTGGCTAGGCGAGCAAATCAACGAAAAAGGCGTAGGCAACGGAATCTCGATTCTGATCTTCGCCGCAATCGTTGCTGCAATCCCTAAGCACGTTCGCGATATCTACGCGGATCAATTCGCGAATTCGGACCAAGTTTTCCTTAATGTCGTGAAGGTTGCCATTATCCTGATAGTAATCATTCTGATTATTGCAGGGGTTATCTTCATTCAACAAGGCGTACGCAAGATTCCGGTTCAATACGCTAAGAGGGTAGTCGGACAGAAAATGTACGGCGGCCAATCCACGCACATTCCGCTTAAGGTCAATGGCGCTGGCGTAATCCCGGTCATCTTCGCGGTATCGCTTCTGATGTTCCCGATCACGATCGCTCAATTCTGGGCCGATCGCAATTGGGCGCAATGGATCATCAATCACCTGTACTACGACAAGCCGCTCGGCATGTTGCTGTACGTATTGCTGATTATCGGTTTCACGTTCTTCTACACGTTCGTGCAGTTCAACCCGCAGCAGCTTGCGGACAACATGAAGAAGAACGGCGGCTACATTCCGGGCATTCGTCCAGGCAAGCCGACGCAAGGCTACTTGATGCGCGTTATCACTCGCATCACGCTAGCGGGCGCGATCTTCTTGGCATTGATCTCGGTACTGCCGGTATTCTTCGGCGCGCTTGCGGATTTGCCTCGTACCGTCCAACTCGGCGGCACGTCGCTATTGATCGTAATCGGCGTTGCGCTCGAAACGATGAAGCAGATCGAAAGCCAGCTTATCAAACGTCACTACAAAGGGTTTATCAATAAGTAACAGCGAGACGACAGGAGGAACAAGCGATGAACATTTTGTTTATGGGGCCTCCTGGCGCCGGTAAAGGAACGCAGGCAGAGCGGATCGTCGAACAATTCGGCGTTCCGCATATCTCCACCGGTGATGCGTTTCGTTTAGCCATGAAGCAGGGTACGCCGCTTGGATTGAAGGCGAAAGAGTACGTTGACCAAGGCCTTCTTGTTCCCGATGAAGTGACGAACGGCATTGTACGCGATCGTCTCGCCGAGCCCGACTGCGCCGGAGGATTTCTTCTGGACGGGTTCCCGCGGACGATTGCGCAAGCCGAAGCCTTAGATGGTATGCTGAACGATATGGGTCGCAAAATCGATCACGTCATTAACCTGAAGGTCGATCGGAGCTTCTTGCTCGCTCGCCTGACGGGCAGACGGATTTGCAAATCTTGCGGCACGACGTATCATATTGCATTTAATCCGCCTAAGCAGGAAGGCATCTGCGATAAATGCGGAGGAGAGCTGTACCAGCGTTCCGACGATACGGAGGAGAAAGTGGGCACGCGTCTTGACGAGTATACGAGCAAGACGGCTCCTCTTCTGAAGTATTACGGCGACAAAGGATTGCTCCGCGAAGTAGACGGGGAGAAGGACATCGACGCGGTTACGGCCGACATCGGTTCCCTTCTCAGAGGGTAATCGGCCATGATCGTATGCAAGTCTGAGAAAGAACTGATCTTGATGCGCGAAGCCGGGCGGATCGTGGCGGAAACTCATCGTTTGATGAAGCAGGCTATCCAGCCTGGCGTCACTACCGCCGAATTGGACCGGATAGCGGACACGTATATTCGAAGCCAAGGCGCCTTCCCCTCTTTTAAAGGTTACAACGGTTTTCCAGCCAGCATATGCGCTTCCACGAACGAGGAGCTCGTCCATGGGTTTCCCGGACCTCGGAAGCTTGTAGAAGGCGACATCATCAGCATCGATATCGGCGCGCAGTACAAAGGCTACCATGGCGATTCCGCTTGGACCTACGGCGTCGGTCGCATCTCCGATGAAGCGCAACGGCTGCTCGACGTGACCGAAGCATCGCTCTATGCGGGGCTTGAGCTCGTCAAGCCGGATGTTCGACTGTTTACCGTCTCGCACGGCATTCAGAAAGTCATCGAAGAAGCAGGTTTCTCGGTGGTCAGGGAGTATGTAGGACACGGAGTCGGCAAGGACCTCCACGAGGAACCGCAAATTCCGAACTACGGTATTCCGGACCGCGGGCCGCGGCTCAAACCGGGGATGACCCTTGCGATCGAACCGATGGTCGTCGTAGGAGAACGCTACGTGAAGACGCTATCCGATAATTGGACCGTCGTCACGGTCGACGGATCGCTGTGCGCGCATTTCGAGCATACGATTGCCGTAACCGAAGACGGGTACGAAATCCTAACCCGTGCGTAAAGCTAGGTGAATGCAATGACGCTAAACGTGAAGCTCGTACCCGGAGACATCGTGAGAAGCCGGCGTGGAAGAGACGAGGGAGAACTGCTAGTCGTAATCTCCATCGTTGATGAGCGATTCGCGCTCGTGGCTGACGGCGGCAACCGCCGATTCGATCGGCCCAAACGCAAAAACGTGCTGCATCTCGAACCGCTCGGGTTCCATAGCGATGAAGTCGCGAATAGCATTCGCGATACCGGACGCGTTACGAACGCGAAGCTCCGGTTCGCTATCGGACAATTCGAACACGTGACGAATGAAGGACGGACTTCGGAGAACGCTCCGGAGCTCGCACTTGATGCGCATGCTGAAGAGAAAGGAGAATGACGGTGGCCAAAGAGGACGTCATCGAGGTGGAAGGAACGGTCATTGAACCGCTGCCGAATGCGATGTTCAAGGTAGAACTCGAGAACGGACATCAGATTCTGGCGCATGTTTCCGGGAAGCTTCGGATGCATTTCATCCGTATTCTGACGGGAGACAAAGTTGTCATCCAGCTGTCGCCCTATGATCTGACGCGGGGCCGTATCACTTACCGCAAATAAGTTCGTCCGGTCTACCGAAAGCGTGACGGTCAATCCGTGGCGCCAGAGGCTCACACTATTGACCGCACAAATAAGGAGGACATTATCATGAAGGTGAGACCTTCGGTCAAGCCGATTTGCGAAAAATGCAAAGTCATTCGTCGCAAAGGCAACGTGATGGTTATCTGCGAAAATCCGAAACATAAACAAAAACAAGGCTAATCTAGAGGAGGTGCTCATTAATGGCACGTATTGCTGGTGTTGACCTTCCACGCGACAAACGCGTAGAAATCGCCCTCACTTACATCTTCGGAATTGGCAAAGCCACTTCCCAGAAGCTGCTTGCATCTACGGGCGTCAATCCCGACACACGCGTTCGCGATCTGACTGAAGACGAGCTTGCAAAGCTTCGTGAAGCGATCGACAAATCGCAAAAGGTCGAGGGCGACTTGCGTCGCGAAATTGCACTAAACATCAAGCGACTGATCGAGATTGGCTGCTACCGCGGCGTCCGTCATCGCCGCGGCCTCCCGGTTCGCGGTCAACGTTCGAAGACGAACGCGCGTACGCGCAAAGGTCCTCGTCGTACAGTAGCGAACAAGAAGAAGTAATAAGGGGGGTTAATAAACATGGCACAAAAAGGCAAGAAAGTCGTTCGTACCAAGCGTCGTGACCGGAAAAATATCGATTCGGGCGTTGCACATATCCGTTCGACGTTCAACAACACGATCGTGACGATTACGGATCCGCACGGCAATGCGGTATCCTGGGCGAGCTCCGGCAACCTTGGCTTTAAAGGCTCCCGCAAAAGCACGCCGTACGCAGCCCAAATGGCAGCGGAATCTGCAGCGCGCGCTGCGATGGAGCACGGTATGCGTCTCGTAGAAGTCATGGTTAAAGGTCCTGGCGCCGGCCGCGAAGCCGCGATCCGTTCGCTTCAAGCCGCTGGTCTTGAAGTCAGCATGATCAAAGACGTGACTCCGATCCCGCATAACGGATGCCGTCCTCCGAAGCGCCGCCGCGTATAAGCCGCGTTGCTCCTGTGGTATCAAACAAGAACAACTTGAGAATAATGGTTGTAACGGTTAGGCATACTACATGGTTTACCCGATTAACAATTAGCCTCATGCAATGAGCGCTTAATGAATGCATTCAGGGTGAGCAATCGGCAACGTCTGGCGACGTTCGAAGGAGGTTATGGTTGTGATAGTGATCGAGAAACCAAAAATCGATTCGGTGGAAATTCAAGACGATAAGAGATACGGCAAATTCGTCGTTGAGCCGCTTGAGCGCGGCTACGGCATGACGCTGGGTAACTCTCTTCGCCGAATTCTGTTGTCGTCCTTGCCGGGCGCAGCCGTCATATCGGTACAGATCGATGGCGTGCTTCATGAATTTTCCACGATTCCGGGCGTCATGGAAGACGTGACGGAAATTATCCTCAACCTGAAGCGATTGTCCCTCAAGATTCACTCCGACGAGGAGAAAGTGCTTGAGATCGACGCGGAAGGCGATGGCGTAGTCACGGCTGGAGATATCCGGGCGGATAGCGACGTGGAGATCCTTAATCCGGATCTGCATATCGCTACGCTTGCCGCAGGCAGCAGACTTCATATGCGCATCTTCGCTAGACAGGGACGCGGTTACGTTCCGGCGGATCGCAATAAGAAGGAAGACCAGCCGATCGGAGTTATTCCAATCGATTCGATCTACACGCCGATTACGCGCGTGAATTATCAAGTCGAGAATACCCGCGTCGGCCAAGTGACGAACTATGACAAGCTTACGCTCGAAGTATGGACGGACGGAAGCATTCGGCCGGAAGAAGCGGTTAGCTTGGGCGCCAAGATCCTGACGGATCATTTGTCGCTGTTCGTCGGCCTGACGGATGAAGCCAAAGACACGGAAACGATGAAGGAGAAGGAAGAGGACAAGAAAGAGAAAGTGCTCGAGATGACGATCGAAGAGCTCGATCTTTCCGTCCGTTCCTACAACTGCCTCAAACGCGCCGGCATTAACACCGTTCAAGAGCTGATCACGAAAACCGAAGAGGACATGATGAAGGTTCGTAACCTGGGCCGTAAATCCCTCGAGGAAGTACAAGAGAAGCTCGAAGAGCTGGGCCTCGGCCTGCGTTTCGAGGAATAGCATCGTGAATGAGAGATAGCAGCAAGTGATGAGCGATCATCACGTACAAGGGAGGGAAAACAGATGGCTTATCAAAAACTGAGTCGCGATTCCAGCTCGCGGAAAGCTTTGTTCCGTGATTTGGTTACCGACCTGTTCCTGAACGAGCGCATTCAGACGACCGAAGCGAAAGCGAAGGAAGTCCGCTCCATCGCCGAGAAGTTAATTACTCTCGCTAAACGCGGTGACCTGCACGCGCGTCGTCAGGTAGCAGCATTCGTGCGTCGTGAGACCCTTAACGGTGATCAAGACGCCATCCAAAAACTGTTCTCCGATTTGGCGCCGCGCTATGCGGAACGTCCAGGTGGATATACTCGCATTCTGAAGCTTGGGCCTCGCCGCGGTGATTCCGCTCCGATGGTGTATCTCGAGCTTGTAGACCGCGCGTAAGAGCGGAGCAAACAGGATGCATGCCCGAGCAGTCGAATAAGTCGGCCAGCAGGGTGTGCAGTCGGCTAAGTCGACGACCAGGGGAAGGATGGACCGAATCATGCATTCGGATCATCCTTTTTTTGTTGGAGATTGCAGGGAGGAGGCGTGCCGGTGCGTAATATCGGACTGCTCATCAGCTATGACGGAACCGACTATTTCGGCTTTCAAAGCCAGCCTGGAGGCAATACGATTCAGGATAAGCTGGAGGACGCCATATTCGCGTTGTCGGGCGAGAGGGTGAAGCTCATCGGTTCCGGCCGAACGGATGCCGGCGTTCACGCGAGAGGCCAAGTCGCCAACTTTTGTACCGAGTCGAGCATACCTGCCGAACGCTGGGCCATCGCCCTTAACTCGAGACTGCCGGGAGATATCGTCGTACAGTCTGCCTTCGACGTCCCCGATCACTTCCACTCGAGACGCGGCGCCGTTCGCAAGACGTATCGCTACTCGATCAACTGCAATCGGATTCCGGATCTGTTCCGTCGCAGATATGAATTTCATCATCCCGCGCCGCTGAACTTGGAGGCGATGCGCAGCGGGCTCGTGCATCTGCTCGGAGAGAACGATTTCTCTTCGTTCACTTCGCCGTTGTCGACGAAGCCGAGTCACGTCCGAACCGTTCTCGAGGCTAGGATTGAAGTCGAGAAGCCTGCACAGATCGAGTTCGGCGTTCCTAACGCCTATCATTCCGCAGCCTGGGATGGCGCGAAATACCCCGGCAAAGAACGAGGGGTAGCACACCTGTATATTACGGGCAACGGATTCTTATACAATATGGTTCGCATTATCGCAGGAACGCTTATCCAGGTCGGCGAAGGCAAACGCCAACCGGAAGATATCGCGACGATCTTGGCAGCGTGCGATCGGGCCAAAGCCGGACCGACGGCGATGCCGCACGGATTAACGCTGTGGGAAGTCGCGTATGATTCCTGAATAATTATTGCTTGCGCATATCGTCTATATCATGTACAATATATTTTGTGCTTTCTTCACGGCTACCCACGGCCCCAAGTGAAGAATCGACACGCTATTTTGCTGTGTATGAGGCATCGGTTTCTCCCTAGATCGGATAATCGATCATGCGTCAGCGAAATCACGACCAAACAACTAATGAAACGAATTAGACGGAACTGATGGATCACATACAAGCAGGGCTAGTATGGCATAACCCCCAAAGGAGGATCTTACATGCGTACCACTTACATGGCTAAGACGAACCAAGTCGAGCGCAAATGGCTTCTGGTCGACGCGGCCGGCCAAACGCTCGGTCGTCTCGCAAGCGAAGTAGCTGCTCTTATCCGCGGCAAACACAAACCTGAATTTACCCCTCATGTCGACACGGGTGATTTCGTAGTCGTTATCAACGCCGACAAGATCGTATTGACGGGCAAGAAGCTCCAACAGAAGAAATACTACACGCACTCTCACTATCCAGGCGGTCTCAAGACGACGACTGCTCAAGAGATGCTGAACAAGAAGCCTGCCCGCATCATTGAACTTGCGGTATATGGCATGCTTCCGCACAACAAACTCGGCCACCAACTGCAAGGCAAGCTTAAAGTCTACGCAGGCGCCGAGCATCCACATGCAGCACAACAACCTGAAGTTTACGAACTTCGCGGATAATCAATAAAGGAGGACTTACGAATGGCTCAAGCACAATACATTGGAACGGGTCGCCGGAAGCACTCCGTTGCGCGAGTTCGTCTCGTGCCGGGTGAAGGCCGCATCGTTATCAACAAACGCGAAATCAACGACTACTTCGACCTCGAAACGTTGAAGCTGATCGTTAAACAACCGCTTAACCTGACCGATACGGTCACTAAATACGATATCCACATCCTCGCTCATGGCGGCGGTACTTCCGGCCAAGCTGGCGCAATCCGTCACGGTATTTCCCGTGCTTTGCTCAAAGCGGATCCAGAACTTCGCTCTGCCCTTAAGAAAGCAGGATTCCTGACTCGCGACCCACGCATGAAAGAACGTAAGAAATACGGCTTGAAAGCTGCTCGTCGCGCGCCTCAGTTCTCCAAACGTTAATTCGAACAATGCCTTTCTCCATTCGGGGAAAGGCATTTTTGCGTACTTAGGCATATGATGGGTACGTGGCATCCGCATTTTAATTCTAATTGAACTAACGGGCACGAAGTCGTATAATTAATTCATATAAAGTTACTTGGGTTTATAAGGGAGGGCCATGGCTATGAACTTGCTAGAAAAAGAAGCGTTAATCCGAAAGATGGAAGTCGAACTGGAGAATGAGACGCCAGAGGCGATTATACAATGGGCGGTCGAAACGTTCCCGAATATCACGTTCGCGTGCAGCTTCGGAGCGGAAGATGTCGTCCTCGTCGATATGCTGCAGAAGGTAAGCCCGAAAACCGACATTTTCTACCTCGATACCGATTTTCACTTTAAGGAAACGTACGAGACGCGCGATAAGTTGATCGAGAGATACGGCTTGAATTTCGTAGAGATGAAGCCGTTGATTACGCCGGAAGAGCAGGCCGCGCAACACGGCGACGAACTGTGGAAGAGCGATCCGACGTCTTGCTGCAACATTCGCAAGGTCGATCCGCTCACGCGCGTATTGGGCCGCTACGAAGCTTGGATCACCGGTATTCGCCGCGATCAGGCGCCAACCCGCGCCAATGCGAAGAAGATCGAGTACGACGTGAAGTTCGGCCTCGTGAAGTTCAATCCGATCGCATCTTGGACATCCGAAGACGTCTGGAACTATATCCGCGAGAACAATGTACCTTACAACCCGCTGCACGATCAGAACTATCCGAGCATCGGCTGCGAGCACTGCACGCGACCGGTCATGCCAGGGGAAGACCCGCGCGCGGGTCGCTGGTCGGGTAATGAGAAAACAGAGTGCGGTCTGCATAAGTAAGGCTAGAACGGTTTTCGGCCGTCAGAGTGCCTCATGGCGCTTTGACGGCCGAATTGTATTACTGCTTCGATTGTTCAAGGGGATTAACCTATAATAATTCTCTTTGCGACGCTTTCCCGAATAATCAGCTTATTCGGCAGGAACACTTTGGCCGGCAGCTTGTGGCGCTTGCTAAGACGTTCGATTAAGAGCTGAACCGCCCAGTTCCCCATTTCGACGATCGGCATTCCTACGGTCGTCAGCATCGGAGATACATAACCGGACAGCTCGATATTGTCCATGCTAATAATCGATAACTGCTCGGGCACCTTGATTTTGGCCTCCGTGAATCGTCGCAGCGCGGCTATTGCCGCAATGTCGGTCGCGCAGAATACCGCAGTCGGTAGCGGGGAAGCTTTCGCCAGCAGCTCCTCGGCTCCCTGGTAGCCGCCGGGACCGTTCTGCGGACAGTTGCTCACCCAGTGATCCGAGTATTCCAATTCGTATTTGCGAGCGATATCGCAGTAGGCCTCATACCTTACCTCGTTTAACGTCTCGCCGATATATCCGATTCGTTTGTGTCCATTCGCAATCAGGTGCATCATCGCGATTTCGGTAGCTTCATACCCGTCGCAGATGACCTGATCACAGTTGACAGCAATGATATTGCGCCCAACATAAACCAAATTTTTATAATGCTTTTCTAGAAAGCTCATGCTGTCGTTACTGAACCGGCCTAATATGATTGCGCCGTCCGTATGCGAGGATTCGATCTGTTCAAGCAAGGTATCGGCTTCGATATCGAAGAGCGAATAAGAATGACGGACGGCATAACCCAGGTCCATCGCTTGCTGTTCGATGGCACGCGACATCTGCGCAAAGAAAGGATCGTCATCCAATTGTCTGGTGCGCCCCAAGATACACGAGATGGAAGGAGGGGACGACCTGCGGAGCGTACGTCGGCCAAGCTTGAGCTCTCTGGCATTCCGATCCGGTACATAGCCGGTTTCTCTCGCAAACTTCCAAACCCTGTCGCGAACTTCTTTCGTAGCGAAGCTGTTGTCAGGGGAATTCAAAATGCGCGATACCGTTGAGATAGATACGCCCGCCATATTCGCGATCTGCTTTAAAGTCATTAGACTTCCCTCGCGTTCCTGCATGTTTATTGGTTATGATAGCTGGTTTTAACGCAAATGAAAAGCGAGTTTGCGCAAATCGAACGCAAATTTTGCGAAATAATCAAGTAAAACGTTTGCGTAATCAATACTGGTCACCCAAGTCGAAAATACATATACTTAGATGAACATTGTGCTGATTCATATTGGCCATATAGGAGTGATACACTTGTCGCTGACACACTTGGATAAACTTGAGGCAGAGGCGATCTACATTTTCCGGGAGGTTGCCGCTGAATGCGAGCGCCCGGTTATGCTTTATTCGATAGGTAAAGATTCGTCGGTCATGCTTCATCTCGCGCTGAAAGCTTTCTACCCCGAAAAACCGCCATTTCCGCTGCTTCGAATCGATACGGGCTGGAAATTCCGCGAAATGAATGAGTTCTGTAACCGTAAAACGCAGGAGCTTGGCGTGGACCTGATTGTTCACCGCAACGAAGCTGCTATTGCTCAGGGCATTAATCCGTTCGATCACGGTTCGGCCTATACGGACATTATGAAAACGCAGGCGCTCAAAGAGGCCCTGACGAAGTATCAGTTCACCGCCGCTTTCGGAGGCGGACGACGCGACGAGGAAAAGTCCCGCGCCAAGGAGCGTATCTTCTCGTTCCGGAACGAACAGCATACGTGGGATCCTAAAAACCAACGTCCTGAAATGTGGAAGCTATACAATACCCGTATCAATAAGGGTGAAAGCATGCGCGTTTTTCCGATCTCCAACTGGACGGAGAAGGACATTTGGCAATATATCCTGCGCGAGAATATAGAGATTGTTCCGTTGTATTTTGCGGCTGAACGTCCGGTTGTTTATCGCGACGGCAATATTATTATGGTGGACGATAGCCGCATGCGGCTGCTGCCGGGAGAAACTCCCGAGATGAAAAAGGTGCGGTTCCGTACGTTAGGTTGTTACCCTCTCACAGGCGGGGTCGAGTCGGAAGCCGATACGCTGGATGAGGTCATCGCAGAGACGCTGTCGGCAACGACTTCCGAACGCACAAGCCGCGTCATTGACAAGGAAGCTGCGGGCAGCATGGAGCGGCGCAAACGGGAGGGGTATTTCTAATGAGTCAACCAGAGAGCGGTCTTCTTAAATTTATAACATGCGGCAGCGTGGACGACGGCAAGTCAACGCTTATCGGTCATATCCTATACGATTCCAAAATGCTGTACGCCGATCAAGAACAGGCTCTTATGCTGGACAGTCAGGTTGGCAGCCGAAACGGAGCGATCGACTATTCGCTGCTGCTTGACGGACTGATGGCAGAGCGTGAACAAGGGATAACGATTGACGTTGCCTACCGCTACTTCAATACCGACAGACGAAGCTTTATCGTTGCCGATACGCCGGGACATGAAGAATATACCCGCAATATGGCCGTCGGCGCAGCCTTTGCCGATTTAGCCATTATATTGATCGACGCCAAACAGGGAGTTCTGGTCCAAACCCGTCGCCACGCCCGTATATGCGCGTTGATGGGAATTAAGCATTTCATATTCGCGGTGAACAAAATCGATCTTGTGGGCTACGATCAAACGCGGTTCCTGAACATTGCGGAGGATATTCAGCAGCTTCGCGACGAGCTTCGTTTGGAAGATACGGTGATCATTCCCGTCTCGGCTACCGAGGGCGATAACGTGACGAAACGTTCTAGCCATATGGAATGGTATAACGGTCCGACATTGCTGGAGCATCTAGAGACGGTGGATATTTCCACAGATACCACCGAAGTCGGCTTCTACATGCCGGTTCAGCGGGTGAGCCGTCCGGATCACAGCTTCCGCGGCTTCCAAGGACAGATCGAGGCAGGCAATGTTAAAGTCGGCGATACGCTGACGATTCTGCCAAGCGGCGAAACGGCGATCGTGAAGTCCGTTCACATCGGAGAGAAGAAGGTGGACAACGCTGTCGCCGGGCAGCCTGTCACGATTCAGTTGGATCGCGAAGTCGACGTTTCGCGCGGTTGCGTGCTGTCCAAGGATGCAAGCTTGCAAACATCAACCACCCTCACGACAACGCTCTTGTGGATGGATGAACAACAGCTCGTTCCGAGCAAGGAATACTGGATTAAGCTAGGCACGAAGATGCTGCCCGCCGTAGTGACGGATTTGCACCATAAGGTAGACGTCAATAACGGCAGCTTGCTTCCGACTGCTACAGCGGTCAAGAACGAGCTGGTCAGCTGCGATATCGTCGTCTCCGAACCGCTCGTTGTCGATGAATTCGCGCTGCATAGAACGATGGGCGCGCTTATTCTGATCGACCGTGTCACGCATGCCACGGCGGCATGCGGCGTAGTCGTATCCGTAGGCAACGAGAATCAGGACGGAGTCTTCTTACAAGACGGCGATGCCAAGCTGCAAGTCAATCTGTTCGACAGCTTCTGGTATGAGCCCGATGTGAATATGGTACTGCGGCACAAACATCCGTCTGCAACGTACAACAAAGGAGACGCGCTTCCTCTGCAAAGCGATCAATGCGCATACCCTTCCGATTTCGATCTGCAGTCGGATGCGGGCTTCGCTAATATCCGCGGCGGCCTATTTACAGGCTTCGGCCCTCGCGACCCGCAAGTGCCTTTGCTTGATCCGAACGGATTGGAAGCAGGGTACGGCATAGCCGGAAACTTTGGGAAATACCGTAATATTCTCGTGCGAAATAAAGCATAAGCCATTCATCACTCATAAATATCCGCCTTGTCCCATAAGATGTAGGGAGTTTTCCCGGGACGAGGTGGATTTTTTGTGTATAGAGAACAAAGCTCGAAGCTGTGGGACAGATTAACGCGCAAGCGGCTGGTCGTCTGGATGACGCGCCGCGGATGGATTCGGATCGGAATCGTCGCTTTGCTCGTCGCGGTGACCGGAACGGCATTCTTAAGCGAGATGCCGACATCGCGCACGTGGAGCCATTGGTCTACCCCGCTGGCGGGAAAAGTAATCGCGCTGGACGCCGGCCATGGCGGAATCGATGGCGGAGCAGTCTCCAAAAGCGGGGAGATCGAGAAGGATCTCAATCTCGCGATCGTTCTGTACTTGAGGGATTATTTGCAGCAGGCGGGCGCGCTCGCGATTCTTACGCGCGAAGGAGACTACGATCTGGCAAAACCGGAGACGAAGGAGATCGCCCGCAGGAAGACGCAGGATCTGATGCGGCGAGTCGAGCAACTGAGCGGCGATAAGAAAATCGATTTAACGATCAGCATTCATATGAACGCGATGCCGTCTCCGCGATGGTCGGGCGCACAAACCTTCTTTTACCCGTCCAATCCGGATAACGAGAGGCTTGCGGATGTCATTCAGACGGAAATTCGCGAATCGCTCGGGAATACGAATCGAATCGCCAAGAAGGCGGACACGGTCTATCTGTTGAAGCAGCTTACGATGCCGACCGCGCTCGTGGAAGTCGGGTTTCTGTCCAACCCGGAGGAAGCGAATCTGCTGGCCGACGAACAGTATCAACGCAAAGTAGCGACCGCGATCTATCGGGGAATTCTCCGTTACGCTTCAGGTGAAAAGGGCAAGCCTGTGCTATAATACGTTATATGCTTACCATACGGGGGTCGAGTCGATGGTCACCAAAGATCAGGTTAATCAGGCACTGCATTATATTATCGAGCCGACGTTGAAACGAAGCATCGTCGATCTCGGACTTGTCCGGGACGTCGTTATTCGCGACAATTCGGTTTCGCTTACCTTGGTGCTGCATCCGGAGAGCAACGTCGAGCATTATACGGCTCCACTGAACAAGGAACTGCAGGAGGCGCTGGCTAGAATCGGAATCGCCCAGCCGCACATTCGCGTCCGTACGATGACGGAGAAAGAGCTGGGAGACGTCCAGGGCAAACAGGAGGCGCAAGCTCCCGATAACGCCCAGAAGGCGTCGCAGCAACCGATCAAAGGGCATGGAGCGGGGCTGGAGAAGCTGTCGCTCACGCACCCGGACAGCGGCGTCGAATTCATTGCGATCGCCAGCGGCAAAGGCGGCGTAGGCAAATCTACGGTTACGGTCAACTTGGCGGTCGCGCTCTCGAGGCTCGGGAAGCGAGTAGGGGTCATCGACAGCGATATTTACGGCTTTAGCATCCCGGACATGATGGGGATCGACGTGCGGCCGGAGCAAGTCGGAGATAAAATCAAGCCGGTCGAACGCTTCGGAGTCAAAGTGATGTCCATGGGATTTTTCGTGGAAGATAATAGCCCGGTCGTATGGCGCGGGCCGATGCTAGGCAAGATGCTCCGCAACTTCTTCTCGGAAGTGGAGTGGGGCGAGCTTGATTATTTGCTGCTCGACTTACCGCCGGGCACCGGCGACATCGCGCTCGACGTTCACCAGATGCTTCCGCAAAGCAAGGAAATCATCGTAACGACGCCTCATGCGACGGCCGCATTCGTCGCGGCGCGCGCAGGCTCGATGGCTATTCGCACGAACCACGAAATTATCGGGGTCGTCGAGAATATGTCTTGGTACCAGCATCCTTCGCTTACCGAACGCGATTATATATTCGGCAGAGGAGGCGGCGGCAAGCTGGCGGAGACGCTGCATACGGACCTGCTCGCCCAATTCCCGCTCGGAGCGCCTGACAATCATCCGCTTGAGCCGGACTACTCGCCATCGGTATACAAGGCCGATACGGAGATGGGCAAAGCCTATTTGGAACTCGCTCACGCAGTGATCGCTAAGTGCGGGCAATAATTCCAGTCATGAACAAAGCCTCGAGAGACCCGGATCTTTCCGGATTTCCCGAGGCTTTGCCGTTTATTGTCCGCCGCCGTCACCGCCGTCACCGCCGCCTGCGCCGTCACCGCCTTCACCACCGCTTTCCGAGCCTTTGTCCCCGCCTTCTTCGGATTTCTTTTTCTCCGTGTCGGGAGTCAGTTCATCCTTCACCACCGATTGCAAGAGCTTCATGATTTCAAGCTTGAACAGCGGATTTTGCATCGATTCGGTAACCGCCGAGTTAACGAGCTTGCGCACGTCCGAAGATTTCATGGAATCGGTTATGATTTTCTGCATCTCGGGCGCTTTGAACATTTCGGTCAGTTCTTGTTGATATCCGGGATCTTTCAGCAAATCTTTATGAATTTGTTTATTATCTTTGCTGACTGCTTTAGCGAATTCGCCGGCGAATTTCGGATCCTTCATGAGTTTCTCGAGAACGGTCGTATAGCCGGGAGACGTTAGCACGTCTTTGACCGCGATCCGGACTTGCTCTTGGTCTTGGGGCGTCATGCTTTTCATTTGCAGCGTGCTTTCCCCGTATTGGGCGGTCGATGCTTTTTCGAGCGCCTTCTGAGCCTCTTCCGACCCGAGAATATCGATGACCATCGATTTGACCTCTTTATAACTGACTTGGCTGCCGCTGTTGCCGCTCGATTCTGGGCCGCATGCGGCAAGAGCCGTCACCATTCCGAACACTACGCAAAGGCGGAGCAACCGTGTTTGCATTCAAGCCAATACTCCCTTCCTTAGGGTTATGGACGTAGTATGCGACGCGGAAAGGGCGAATATAAGGGGGGTTCATGGCTTTTTCGCTGGATCATGGTAAAATGAAGGTTGACCAAATCGAGGGTGAGTTCGTTCAAGCCCGACGAAGATTGTATTCATCGAGGGTGAGTTCGTTCGAGCCCGACGAAGATTGTATTCATCGAGGAGGAAAACGGCTTTGAACATACGCAAATGGATGACCTTATTCGGTACGACGATTCTGATCGGCGCGTTGATGGCAGCCCTCGCTGGCATTGCGCTTATGGCCACCGATCAAGAATTTCAGGTAAAGGGCACGGAGAATTGGTTCGTTAATATCGGTCTGATGGCGCTGGGCGGACTTACATTCGGCGCATTTTCTCATATGGGCTTTTTCGCTTATTTGATGTTGAACTACATTGCTCGGAGCATATTCAAACGTCCTTTTACTTGGTTGATGACGCAAGGCATAATTGCGGCGTTCGTCGTCTTCGAGATCGGTTATTGGACGTACGACACGAATTTCCCGGCATACACGTTCTGGGCCGTTCCTCTGATCTTGCTCGCCGCATCTTTGCTGGTCGCATGGAGAAAAACGCATGAAACATCGTCCGGCGCTTGGGTTCCAACGGTGTTTTTCCTCGTTGCGATTACGACGTTGGAATCGGTCCCGGCATTCCGGACGGGCAACATGCCTTCGCTTATTTTCCAGATGGTTCCGTTATTCGTGTGCAATTCGTATCAAATCATGAGACTGCATCGCATTCTGGACCGTACGCCGCAATCGGCGGCACAGGCCTCCAGCGCGAGTTAATCCAGCATAGCCAGCTCGTTCCAGGCCGAACGGTCCTCGACCGTTTTGCCCTTCGTGTCGGTCTGGTCGACCAGCTCGGAGACGGTCGCGAATTCGTAGCCTTTGGCCCTTAATTGATCGATAATCGTCGGAAGGGCTTCGTGCGTCTGTTTGCAGGAGTCGCTCGCGTGCATCAGAATGATGTCTCCGGGATGCGCCTTGGTTACGACTCGCTGAACGATCGTGTTCACGCCCGGGTTCTTCCAGTCGAGGGAGTCGGTATCCCATTGGATGACTTTATAATTGAGGGACTCGGCGATGCGGAGCACGCGCTTGTCGAAATCGCCGTTCGGCATGCGGATCAGGTTCGGGCTTTTGCCCGTCATCTCTCTGAGAATACCGTCCGCGACCGAGATCTGTTTATGGATTTCCGTATCGCTATATTGGCTGTAGTTATCGTGCTTATGTCCGTGGCTGCCGATTTCATAACCTGCGTCGACGATTTTCTTCACGATGTCCGGGTGCGTCTTGCTCCATGGGGATGAAAGGAAGAACGTGACGTTCTTGACCCCTTTGTTTTTCAGAATTTCGAGAATGGGCTCCGCTCGTTTGTCGCCCCAACTGATGTCGAACGTAAGGGCAACGATTTTGCGGTCCGTCGGCACGCTATAGATGGCGGCAGGCGGATGGGGAGCGAACACGCTCAGGTTATCTTTCTCTACCCATATAACGGCGATGGACAGCAATGCGGACAAAGCGAGGAACAGAATCCTTTTGATGCGCCGTCCATTAAATACGAAAAAGTAGTTCATGGGGAATGACCGGCTCCTTTCCGGAATAGAATGATGACCGCCCGGCTATTAGGCTTGGCCAGGCTCGTATACTACAATGTATGCTTGTTCGACCTAGTTATTCATGGGATAGGGAGGAAGCGGGATGTTTACGCGTCAGGGCTTGCTGCTAACGTGGAAGGAATCGCGGAGGTACTTCGTCTTCGCTTGCTTATTGTTTTTCGCCAGCGCATTCGTCGGCGGAGCGACGGATACGCAGGTGGATTGGATGAACGGGCAATTGGAGCAATTCGATGAAATCAGGCAGGAGATCGAGGGCTCGGATACGCCGGAGCGGACGATGTTCTTCATTCTCATCGGGAAAAACCTTCTCGCGTGCGTAATGGCGATGGGATTCGGCATCATGGGCGCCATTATGCCGATCGTCGTGCTCGTTACGAACGGTTTGTTGTTGGGTTATGTGCTCAAATTAAGTTCTTGGAACGATCAGAACGTCTGGCTTGCGGTCGTTAAGGGGATTCTTCCTCACGGCGTCTTCGAGCTCAGCGCGGTGTTCTTGGCATGCGCATTCGGCATCCGATTCGGACTGACGTTCCTTCGCGGAGTCAGCCGCTCCCTAACCGGCAAGGATGAGCCTTGGAGGCCGTTCGCAAGGACGGCGATCGGGGCCATCCCGGGATTGATCGCGATCGTCGTCTTGCTGTTGATCGCGGCACTCGTCGAGAGCACGGTAACGTACTGGCTGGCGACTTAGCGATATAAAGTTGTTTTAGGCGCGAATACACCGACATAAAGGCGGGCAAAAAAGAGCATAACAGTAAAACGATGCCGGAAGCGGGTCCTTATCGTCGTCGATACTGATGCTTCGGTACATGCCGCTTTTATACAGGAGGATTCGCGCCTTATGCTTGGAATGATGTTCACGGATAAAGAATGTAAAGAGCTCGACTATCTGCTGCGCAAGGAAATGGACGAAATGCTGCTCGACATGAGCGATCGCCGGTTGGACGGTCCCGTTAAGGAGGCCATCTCCAAGCGATATAAGATCATCTTCCGTATGTATGCGCGCATTGCGCCTCCTAGAGAGCTGTCTAGATACGCGACGGGGTTAAGGCAGCAAAGATAAATGAAAAAAGGTTTGCTAAAAGGCTTGACCTGCTACATTGATCTGTGTTAAATTATCTTTCGCCCCACTTAAAGCGGGCTAACGCACGGCGATAACATACGAAAGAATGAAAGAAGGTAGAAATTACCTCTTGCAATCGAGTAGGCCGCCGTGATATATTATAAAGGTCGCCGCTGACGCGGTGGCCACGAAAATGCAATAAAGCTTGTTCTTTGAAAACTGAACATCGAGCGTAATTTACGGTAATAAAACGTTCACTTCGGTGAACAAACCAGCAATACAGATTGAGCCGAAAGGCTCTTCGATAAAGGTTCAACTTTTATGGAGAGTTTGATCCTGGCTCAGGACGAACGCTGGCGGCGTGCCTAATACATGCAAGTCGAGCGGAGTTATTCCTTCGGGGATAGCTTAGCGGCGGACGGGTGAGTAACACGTAGGCAACCTGCCCACAAGACCGGGATAACATTCGGAAACGAATGCTAAGACCGGATACGCAAGCCTGG
>NZ_KI911563.1:3562868-4415132 GCF_000515335.1 Cohnella panacarvi Gsoil 349
GAAGAACACGAGGTTGATAGGCTCGGGGTGGAAGCGCGGCAACGCGTGGAGCTGACGAGTACTAATCGGTCGAGGGCTTATCCTAATGACAACGGATGGCCAAGATGTTTCAATCTTTCACCAAACGCTTTGGTCGTATCGCCTTAACAGGCTTTACGGTTCGAGTCAGCTAAAGCTGCTCGATTTCGCATCCAGTTTTCAAGGCGCAAGCCTTGAACCACATGACTTCTGGTCTGGTGGCGATGGCGGAGGGGTTCCACGCGTTCCCATCCCGAACACGACCGTTAAGACCTCCAGCGCCGATGGTACTTGGACCGCAGGGTCCTGGGAGAGTAGGACGTTGCCAGGCTGAAGTCATTCATACCGCAGTCATTGATGGTATTGGATTCATGCTCTCATAGCTCAGTAGGTAGAGTGCATCCATGGTAAGGATGAGGTCACCGGTTCGATCCCGGTTGAGAGCTCCATCTTTCCGACGCCATACATGGCCCCTTGGTCAAGCGGTTAAGACACCTCCCTTTCACGGAGGTAACAGGGGTTCGAATCCCCTAGGGGTCACCATTCATACGGAGGCTTAGCTCAGCTGGGAGAGCATCTGCCTTACAAGCAGAGGGTCGGGGGTTCGATCCCCTCAGCCTCCACCATCTATACAATTTGGCTTACCGTTGGGGATTAGCCAAGCGGTAAGGCAACGGACTTTGACTCCGTCACTCCTAGGTTCGAATCCTAGATCCCCAGCCATTCTTGAGCGAGCCATTAGCTCAGTTGGTAGAGCACCTGACTTTTAATCAGGGTGTCGTAGGTTCGAGTCCTACATGGCTCACCAGTTTCACAAACGTGCGCGTGTGGCGGAATTGGCAGACGCACCAGACTTAGGATCTGGCGGGCAACCGTGGGGGTTCAAGTCCCTCCACGCGCACCACTTATACGCGGAAATAGCTCAGTGGTAGAGCATCTCGTTGCCAACGAGAAGGTCGCGGGTTCGAATCCCGTTTTCCGCTCCATATGCGCCCTTAGCTCAGCTGGATAGAGCGTCAGACTACGAATCTGAAGGCCGGGAGTTCGAATCTCTCAGGGCGCGCCATTCTCACTTTACATCATAATCATCGGGACGTAGCTCAGCTTGGTAGAGCACCTGGTTTGGGACCAGGGGGTCGCATGTTCGAATCGTGTCGTCCCGACCATTTTAATTATCGTGGGAATGACTTGCGGGTGTAGTTCAATGGTAGAACTTTAGCCTTCCAAGCTAATAGCGTGGGTTCGATTCCCATCACCCGCTCCAGTTTTTAAATGATCGAGAAGCCTTGATACATAAGGCTTCTTTTTTGTATATACACAGCCCTGGAGCTAATGCTCCAGGGCTTATTTTAAGTTCATGGGTTAGAGGCGGCCGGCGGCCAGGGTGCGAGAGCGTGAATAACAGCAAATCGATAGTTACTTTCGAGAAACCAAGTGAAGTGGAAGAAATAACAATCAACCGATAGTTATTTGATCATACATGTGCGGATTTATAGATTAGGGACTGAAATAAATGCAAATCGTTGTTATTCGGTGATGACAGCTTATCTGTAGACGAATTAAATGCAAATCGTTGTTATTTTACTTCAGGAATTGAAACGTCACCGACTTGTTTGCGCAACGAATAGCTCGGCAACGCTTAACGGTTCGAAAATGACGATATGCTTGTCCCCTACATACGCGTATAAACCGTACCGGTCTTTATACCGATCGATCGCGGATTGCAGGAACTCTTCCGTTACGCCAAGAAAGTCCGCAATCTCGTGGCGTCCCTTCACTCTGGCTAGGAAGGCGTCGACGATCCCTTCTAATGGAACAAGGCGCTCGTATGCCCATTGCCGGGCACGCAGTTCTTGTTTGCGGTTACGGACATCCGTCTGATCGAGAATGTTGCCGGTCGTCGTATAGTAATGACCAAGTTCTTCCGCGAGGATGCATGCTTTCTCTGTGTTAGTCGGAATCGCACGGTTGATCCAAACGGTGCGTTCGGCGTACAAGCCTTTCGTAGCAGGGAGCAGCGGCATCTCGTGAACGTCGATCCTTCGTTGCCTTGCCTCCTTTAGCAGGCTTTCATAGTGCATTCAATCGCTCCCTTGTTCGTTCCTCTTCATCCGGACGAAATGCTTGAACCGTTCGATCTCCGCAAGCTCTTCGTCGGTCCAGACGTCGCCGTCATGGTGCGCGGCTATCGTGTCAGGTTCTCGACGATCATCTTCGTTGGCCATATCCCCGAGCTGTTCCACGGTGATCCCTAAAGCTTGGCAAACTTTAACGACGTTAACGACAGAAGCCCTTGCCAGTCCCCTCGTCAGCATCGATTGAAGCGTCGTCGGAGGCATGCCGATCTCTTCGGCGAACGCCCTTCGGCTGCCTCTTTTATCGATTAGCTCCGCTAATATTTCACCCATCCGTTCCATGTTCACATTCAACACATCCCAAAAACGAAATATACGAATATTCGTTCGTTCTTACATCCTACAACAACTGATTCGCATTGTAAACAATGAAATGAACGCTTTTGCGTTCAAAATACAAAAAAATAGTTGACATTGAACGCAATTGAGGTTAAATTCGAAAATACAGTATACGCAAATGCGTTCAAAAAAGAGTATGGGGGGCGATACATGATGACATGGGTTAAAGAACTGCAGCGACAATACGTTGCCGGCCGCCGCAAACTGGAGAAATACAGAGAGAAGCTACTGGCCGAAGAACCTTCGGAAACGGTCATACGCGAGATGGAGATCGTCAAAGGAATGATCGCGGATATGAGCTATGCCATCGAATGGATGCGTTCCGGGCGGCAACCGAATTCGGCTAGAGGAGCGGATATTCGGGACGCGTACAAGCGCTCGGTCTTAATGGATATGGACTTGATACCGAATGCTCCGCCGCAACAGGAGTCCCGAATAACGGAAGAGCAAAAAGCGGAAGTGGCGAAATTGTTGCTCAAGCTGTCCGAAAGGGAGCTGCAATGTTATTTGCTCCATATCAGTCAGGGATTGAGTTTCTCGGAAATCGGCAAGGAGCTGAAGCTGGCGAAGAGCAGCGTGCAGCAATTCGTTACGAGAGCGAAAGCCAAGGTGGCCCAAGCGATTTGAGCGTTCTTGTCGTACGGCTGACGTACGAATCGGCATTAGTGTATAGGAGGGTGAGTAACCGACTCTCCATCGGCCCTGTCGCAAGGCATTAAACTAGGCATGCTCGCCGGCGGAGCATAAACGCCTTCGTATAACTGGCACTTCCAGTATAAAAAGGACGGAGGAGAACGTGGATGGATTGGTTAAAGGATTTGGCAAGGTCACATGGCATCGCCGACCCGAGGGTGAACGAATTCGTCAACCGTATCGGTAAGGAGCTGCCGAAACATTTGATTCCGAAGCAGCGGTACAACGCTTTGAACGAATCCAAGAAGAAGGTCGTCGAGCGGCTCCGCGAACGCGACAAGCAGTTGGAAGAGCTGCAGGCTTCGATCGATTCGAGCAAGACGCGAAAGCTTCGCATGGACAAGCTCAGAATCGAAAATAAGCGTTTGAAAGAAAAGTACGAGTCGGAGATTCGCCAACTGCGGCTGTTAACGGCGCTGCTGATTGCGATTGGCGGCTGCTGCCGCGAGCCGACCGAAAGTTCGAGGTGAACGAGTGGACATAACGATCAACGACGTGTACGGCGGCGTCATGGGAGCGCTAGACGAACGTTTTCCAAGCGTACCGCACCAAGGTGAAGATGCCGAACCGCAAGCCGATGGGGAACGGTTCCTTATTACACTGTCCCCCGTAGAGCAAGCGCGTGCGATAGGACCTAGACGCTTGAGAAGCTATCGGTTCGACATTCAATACATCGCGCCGGCAGGGAGCGGATACGAAGCGATCTTCGATGTGATCGAGCTATTGTTCGAATGCATGGAGCAGATCGAGGTCGGAGGCCATTCGATACGCGGTTCGGACATGCGATATGAATTCACCGAAGGCAAAATGCATTTTTACGTTACTTATCAACTCCATATGCGCGTCGAATCGGCAAGTCTGCCATCGATGCAACGTATGGATCAGGAGGTTTCCGTTATATGAGCGAGCTAGCGCGCAACGCGTCGGAGGACGCGGCATACGGCAAAGCGCAGTTGCTGACGGCGCGGCGATTCACGCCTCAGCAGAAAGATTTGTTATCGGCATTGCTTGAAGAGGACAAGACTTACACGGTGAAGCAAGCCGAGCAGTTGATTCGCACATTCATGCAGAGGAAGGTGTCTTAAGATGGCGGGAGGAAATTGGACGGTACAAAATAAAGTTCGCCCAGGCGTATACGTGCGTTTTGCTGGAGAGGGACAACCGGTTGGAACGATCGGGGAACGAGGGGTTACGGCGTTGGCGTTAGAGCTTCCTTGGGGACCGGCGAAGACGTTGCTCGAAATTCGGGCGGAGGACGATGTTCGCACGTTGCTAGGTTACGATCTGACGGACGCTTCGCTCCTGCTCGTGAAAGAAGCGTTGAAGCGCTCAAGAACGCTATTGCTGTATCGGCTTAACGCCGGAACGCAAGCGACCGCGACTCTTGGCAATTTAACCGCCACGGCGAAGCATGGAGGCGTTCGCGGCAACGATCTGTCGGTCGCGATTCAAGTGAACGTGGACGACGCCGCCAAGTTCGATGTCGCGACGCTGCTGGACGGCGTTGTTGTAAACACGCAGATTGCCGCCGTCGTCGCGGATCTTTCCGCCAATGATTGGGTATCGTTCAGCGGTACCGGCAGCCTTGCGGCGACAGCCGGCGTTCCGCTTACGGGCGGGGCGAACGGTACTGCGGCCAACGGCGACCATGCGGGTTTTCTGGCAGCGCTGGAACTTCGAGATTACCATACGGTTGCCTACGCGGGAACGGATGCGACGCTCAAGGGCGTATACGCGGCTTTCGTCCGCAGGCAGCGAGAGGACGAAGGCAAGAAGGTTCAAGGCATTATGGCCGACTATCCGGTAGCTGACCATGAGGGAATCATCAGCGTCAAGAACGGCGTCGTGCTTGCCGACGGAGCGACTCTAACGGCGGCTCAAGCAACCGCATGGGTTGCGGCGGCGACTGCCGCGGCAGGCGTAAACGAATCGCTGACCTACGCCAATTACGACGATGCGGTTGACGCATCGCCAAGGTATACGAACAGCCAGACCGAGGCGGCATTGCTCGCGGGAGAAGTCGTATTCACCGCCGGCAACGGAAGAGCCTACGTGGAGCAGGACGTGAACACGCTGAAGAGCGTGTCGGCGGATAAGCCGGCCTCGCTCCGTAAAAATCGCGTCATTCGCGTGCTGGATAGCGTAAGCAACGACTGCAAGCGTATTTTCGAGGCGTCCTATGTCGGTAAGATCAGCAATAACGCCGACGGTCGCGGCTTGTTCCAAGCCTCTGTCGTGTCTTACCTCGAAAGCCTGCAGCGCCTGGGCGCGATTCAGAACTTCAACGCGCGCACGGACGCCGCCGTTACGGCGGGGACGGACGCGGACAGCATTCTCATCGATGCGAATATCCAACCGGTCGATTCGGTTGACAAAATTTATATGCGCGTTAACGTGCGCTAATCAGGAGGGTGATGCGTAATGGCATTGCACGCGAGAGACACCATTTCCGGCCAAGAAGGCCGGGCTTACGCCACGATCGGTAACGAACAACACGAGATGTTCTATATCAAATCGCTGGAAGCAACCGTGGAAAAAGCGAAAGTGGAAGTGAAGACGCTCGGCCGCCGGGGCACGCAACATAAGTCGAACGGCTGGAACGGTACGGGAACGATGACGGTCTATTATGTGACTTCTCGCTTCCGCGAACTGATGAACGAGTATGTTCGGGACGGTAAAGATACCTACTTCGATATTCAGGTCGTGAACGAGGATCCGAATTCGTCGATCGGCAAACAGACGGTCACGCTTACGGGCGTAAACCTGGACAGCGTCATCATCGCCAAGCTGGATACGGAGGCGGATTTTCTCGAAGAGGAAGTCGCGTTCACGTTCGAAGGCTTCCATATTCAAGAAAGCTTCATTAAACCATCAACCGTATAACCGCCTAATCGGCCGGTTCCAGAGGAGGAGAAAGAACGATGTCCAGCTTAAGCGCATTTTTCGCGCAGAATGCCCAAGCGGCGCATGTAGAGGAAGTTATCGTGTCGAGCCGGTTCAAAGACGCGGAGGGCAAACCGATTCCTTGGCGATTGCGCAGCATGACCGAGGAAGAGAACGAGTCGATCCGCAAGTCCGCGACGCGTCAAGTGAAGTCCAAAGGCGGTAGAACGACGGAAGTGAACGGGGACGAATACATCGTCAAGCTCGTCGCGGCCAGCGTCGAATTCCCGAATTTGAGGGATGCCGAGTTGCAGAAGTCGTACGGCGTGCTCGGTACGGATCGACTGCTTCGCGCGATGCTGCTTCCCGGCGAGTACGCGCAGCTCGTGAATAAAGTCCAAGAAATCAACGGCTTCGATCGCGATACGGAAGAATTGATCGAAGACGTAAAAAACTGATGAAGGAGGGCGACGCCGAGGCGAATTACGCCTACTACGCCCTCCACGAGCTTCATATCCTGCCGCACGAGCTTATGCGAATGAATCGGTACGAGCAAGCTGCGATATACGCGATGATCGACGAGCGCGTGCAAGCGGAGAAACGGAAAATGAAATCGGCGAAGAGGCGGTAAGGCAGCCTCTTCGTTGTCTATAATCATGGCTTACGCCGTGCGGGAAAGGAGATGAGGAAATGACAACGATCAATGCATCGTTGAAAACATACGAGAAGCTCTCTCTGTCGATGACCCGGATACAAATGAATATGGGCGCAATGGAGAACTCCGCGAGAAAAATGAAGTCTGCGTTCGAATCGCCAATTCGGATGTCTACGGACGTATCCGCTATGGAAGCATCTTTGACGAGGGTTACCGAGATGCAGGCGAATGTCGAAGAACAGTTGAGTGCAAGCGACTCTGCGGCGAAGGGGCTATTGGGAAGGTTCAAAGGTATCGCGTCGACGGTATTCTCGATGGACAATATCAAAATCTTGCTCGGGGCAACGCTAGGCGGGGCGATGGAGCAGCAAAAGTTGCTGGATGCGTTCGTAGCCCGTACCGGCGATGCGCAAGTCGGAAAAGCGTTGTTCGAGCAAATAAAGTCGGAAGCGCTGGCTGCGGGGCAGGACGTGAACGAGACGATGAAGAACACGCTCTCCTTCATGGGGAATATTGACAACACGGACCTATTAAGCCAATTGAATGCGTTCGCGTCGCGTATGGCTGCGTTCGATATGTCGGGTGGAGGCATTTCCGCGGCGGCGGAAGCGCTGAAAGAAGCGATGGCCGGCGATGCCGGCGCTCTTGCGTCGCAGTACAATATTCCGCAAGCCGAAATCGACGCTTCCAATATCGAAGCGCTCGCGGACGCGGGAGATATGGACGGGTTCCTGCAAGCGTTCGATACGTTGCTCGAGAAACAGAATATGGGCAAGGAAGCGTTCGATCAGATGATGGCTAGTCCAGCCAATCAAGTCGATCAGCTCGGAAACCGGTTCAAGTCGGTTATGGCGGATGCAGGAAGCGGGGCGCTTCAAGCAATAGGTCCAATCGTAGAGCAATTAAATGAGCTCCTCAGTTCACCTGCTGGTACAGCGTTCTTTCAAATGCTAAACGAAGGGCTGCAGCTCGCGGGACAGGCTGCCTACTGGTTGATAAGCGCGCTGGCAGGTATAGGAGATTTGTTTGAGAGTCTTTATGGCGTGATTGAGCCTGTTCTATTCATGGTGGGGGGCGCTTTCTTATTATGGGCGGTTACGCAGATCCCCGCGCTTATAGGGCAATTAAACGCGATGCTCATTAAGCTGTGGTTAATGGTAGAGCCGATTCTTGCCCAGGCAGGCGCTTGGCTAGTCGCCAATTGGCCGATCTTACTCATTGGCGCATTGATCGGCTTCCTAATCTACTGCTTGTACAAGTGGAGCGATACGACGTCCGAGGTTCTTGGTATTGTAGGCGGAATCTTTGGGGTGTTGTTTGCGTTTCTCTTTAATCGGTTTGCCTATTTCGCGAACATTGTGCTCTCGGTTGCCGAGTTCTTCGTTAACGTATGGAGCGATCCGATCTACGCCGTTAAAAAGCTATTTTATGACTTGGTCATTAATGCGCTAAGCTACCTGAACAACTTGGCCAAAGGCGTGGAGAAAATCATTAATGCGATACCGGGTTTGAAAGTCAACCTAACAGGCGGAATGGACAACATTCTGCAACAGTTAGAAGACGCCAGGGACAATTTGAAGAGCGATAAGGACGTCGTTAAACTCAAACGCTTCGAGCAAATCGATTATGGAACCGCATTTGACGTAGGGCAGGATATGGGCAAGAAGTTTGGCGACAAGGCGGCAAGCGGCCTTCATGGGCTCGTTGATAAGGCAAAAGGGATGTTCGGTCCATCCAGTATCGGAAAAGATACGGAGAGGAATATGAACATCGGCAAAGTCGACGAAGTCGGTAAAGTCAATTCGACGGTCGAGATCTCAAGCGAAGATTTGAAGGTCATTCGCGATTTGGCGGAGATTCAGTCGATCCAGAACTTCGTTACGCTGACGCCTACGGTCAACGTCACGACGGGACCGGTCAGCAAGGAAGTGGACGTGGACGACGTCATTCTGAAGATCGGCGCGCGCGTTAGCCAGGAAATTGAATCTTCGGCGAACGGCGCATACGCTGGCTAGCGATATTGCATATCGGATCAAGCAGCAAGCGCTCCTAAGGGGGCGCTTTTTATTATGCCGGAGGTGAGGCAATGGCAGCACAATACGAGATAAAACCATTCACGATGGCGCTATCGTACAACAATGCGGATGAGGGGTGGTTTATTCCCGTACTTCCGGAGGAGATCAAAATCGAGCGCGCCGGAGCAAGCAAAGAATACAACATCGTCGGGTTAGGACGCGTGAACGCGATCGAGGAGCCGGAGCTTAGGAAAATATCGATCGAGAGCTTCTTTCCTTCGGATTCATCCGCGCCGTACGTATATCGGTTTATTCCACAGTCGGCAACCGACGGCAACGGCATCGCGGATCACTTGAAGAAAGCCGAAGAGGCGGTTGCGTTCAAGCCGCACCGATTCGTGAAAGATATTACGAGTTGGATGTCATCCAAGCATCCGGCGCGATTCATTTACGTCGGACAGGACACCGAGGACCACATGTCCATCATCAACCTCCCGGTCTCGATCGACGGGTTCGACTATTGGGAGAAAGCAGGTTCCCCGGGCGACATCTATTTCAAGCTCGATCTGGTCGAGTACGTATTCTACAGTCCGTTCAGAATCAAGACGGTCGAACAGGCGGACGGATCCAAGAAGCAAGTTAAAGAACCGGAGAAACGCGCCGATGATCGAGTGCCGCAAATGACTTATACGATTAAGCCCGGAGACAATCTGATCAAGATCGCGCGAATGCAGCTCGGGGACGATTCGAGATGGCGGGAAATCCAGAAGCTGAATCGGATCGCCGACGGCGAGCTTCGTTCGCTTCGCATCGGCCGCGTGCTGCAGCTTCCGCCGAAGAAGAGGTGACGGGAAGTGAGTGCTTTTCGCGATTTAGAAATTACCGTGGACAACAAAAACGGGACGCTTTGGGATATGACGCGGCTCGTGCCGCAATTCGACTGGAAGACGAGTCGTGCCGGCAAGCCCGGATCGCTCGATATGACCGTCGTGTTTCCGCCGGCGTGGCAGTCATCGGGCTTTAGCATCGGTTGCGGAGACGTTATTCGCATTCGGATGGACGGGAAAGATTTTTTTTACGGTTACGTATTCTCCATCGACAGCTCGGACGAACGAGAGTATCGGCTTACGGTATACGATCAGATCCGCTACTTGCTCGAGACGGATTCTTACTTCGCGACGAACGTCAAAGCATCGCAAGTCGTAATCGATAACGCGAAAGCGATGGGACTCGCGGTCGGTCACGTGACGGATACGGAGTTCGCCATTCCGAAGTTCGGCGAGGCGGGTCAGAAGCGGCTTGACATGATCTACAAGGCGCTTGATCAGACGCTGCTTTCGAAAGGAACTTCGTTCGTGCTCTACGATGACGCGGGAAAGCTGACGCTTCGGAATTTGACGGAGATGCGAGCCGACGTCGTCATCGGCGATACCAGCTTGGCTTACGGCTATTCGATCTCCAGAAGCATCGATTCCGAGACGTACAACAGGATTAAGCTCGCGCGGGAGAACAAGGAAAAGGGGAAGCTGGAAGCTTACGTCTACGAAGACAGCGGCACGATCGCCAAGTGGGGGCGGCTCCAACTGTTTCAGAAAATCGACGACGGTCTGAATGCCGCTCAGATCGAAGCGATGGGGAAAAGGTTGCTGGAGCTGAAAAACCGGGAGCAGCGCAAATTTTCGGTCGAAGCGATTGGGGATGTATCCATACGCGCCGGATCGGTCGTCCAGGTCACGATCGCGGAACAGGGAATTAATCAATACTATCTCGTCGAGGAATGCAAACACCATTTTCAGGGCGGCAGCCACACGATGTCGCTGGAGTTAAGGGGGTAAATCGGTGCTGAACGAAATTAAACGCGCGGTCGGCGCGTACTTGCAGTCGCAGCAACTGATGGACGTCGTGTATGGCGTTGTTACAAGATCCGAACCGCTGGAGATTACGATCGATCAGCGGTTCGTGCTGTCGGACGCCTTCTTAGTCGTTCCGGAGCATATGACCGCTCTAACCGTGACAATCGCAGGATCGGAAACGGTCATTCGCCGCGGGCTCGAGGCGGGAGACAAAGTAGCGTTGTTGAGATCGTCGGGAGGCGGACAGTACGTCGTCGCGGGGAGGTTGACGGCATGAGTTTGCCGGTTGGAGCCGCCTTGGCGGCGGAATGGAACGTTCAGCCGATGCCGAGCCGAACGTATCGGATAGATTGGGCGCGCGGAAGGGTGATCGGCATGGTCGACGACCTGGAGGCGGTTCGGCAGCAGGTGTATAAAATTTTGCGAACGGAACGTTTCAGGCACGTCATTTACTCGGGTAATATCGGGCATTCGATTCGGGTCGGGTTCGGTTACCAAGCCGAGCTGCAGACGCTTGTCGCCGAAGCGTTATTGGTCGACGACCGGGTGAAGGAAGTGATCGACTTCCGGACTAGCGTAAGCGGTGATGCGATCGAGGTTGGGTTCACGGTCGTCACGATCTATGGAGCAACGATGATTCGGGGGGTGATTTGACTTGTACGAAGGACAATCTTTCGAGGCGATTATGGAACGAATGCTGGGGAGAATACCGGACTCGGTGGATAAGCGCGAAGGCAGTGTAATATACGATGCGTTAGCGCCTGCGGCTTGGGAAATGAACCTGCTGTACGCGGAATTGAATACCGCATTGAATTTAGCGTTCGGAGACACGTCGTCCGGCGGTTATCTCGACCTGCGCGCGTCCGATCGCGGCGTTACGCGCAGAGCGGCCTCGCATGCCAAACGGCAAGGACTGTTCTATACGGACGGGTCGCTGCCGTTCGACGTGCCTTTGGGCAGCAGGTACGGCATTGCCGGCGATTACTACGTCGTAACGGAAAAGCTGGAGTCGGGGCAGTTCGTGATGGAAGCCGAAACGGCGGGCGAGAGCGGCAATCAGAAGTTCGGAGCGATGTTGCCCCTGGATTACGTTCCGGGATTGGTAAGGGCAGAATTGGCGGAAGTGCTCGTGCCCGGTCGGGACGAGGAATCGGATGACGATCTGAGGGTGCGCTATCTTCAAGCCGTTAGGCAGCCGGCCACAAGCGGGAACGTCTCGCATTACAAGCAATGGGCATCGGAAGTAGCCGGTGTAGGCGCTGTCCGCGTCGCATCATTATGGAACGGGCCGGGAACGGTCAAGCTCATCGTCGTCGACGCCGACCGGCGACCGGCAACGCCGACGCTTGTAGCCGACGTCGCGGAGTACGTGGATGCGATGCGGCCGATCGGCGCCGAAGTAACGGTCGTATCCGCCGCAGGGTTGGAGGTTAGCGTCGCGGCTATCGTAACGCTGGCATCGGGTTACGCGACTCAAGACGTACGGAGCGCCTTCGAGGAAGCTTTGACGGGATACTTAAAGGCGGCGGCTTTCGAGTCGACCTACGTGAGCTACGCGCGAATCGGGACGTTGCTGCTCGGTACGCCGGGCGTCATCGACTACTCGGTACTGACCGTGAACGGCGGAACGGTGAACGTTGCGCTGGCGGACGATCAAGTGCCGGTCGTCGGCACGGTCGAACTGGAGGTGTAAGGCGATGACGCAGGCTATGGGGGATCTATTCGGCGTTTCTCCCGTCAACTTAATGGAGTACTTGCCCCCGTATTATGAAGAAATTCTCGAGTTCAAGAAGATCATGTCCTCGGAGGGAGAGGAGCTCGAAGCGCTTCGAAGCGAGAAAGAGTCCGTGCTGGCGCAGATGTTCCTTCCGACGACGACGTGGGGAATCGAGAGATGGGAGAGGGAGCTCGGTTTGGCAATCGAACCGGCTAAGCCGATCTCATGGCGACGCGAGCAAGTCTCGGCGAAATTGCGCGGAAGCGGGACAACGACAAGAGAGATGATCGTTCGATCGGCGGCCGCGTTCAGCGGCGGCGAAGTCGAATTGGTCGAATATCCGGACGAACACCGGTTCGTCGTTCGCTTCGTCGGCACGCTCGGCATTCCGCCCAATATGGCGGGGTTCGTCCGCATGTTGGAGGAGATTAAACCCGCTCATTTGGCGTACAGCTTCGAATACACGTACACGGCCTGGGGCGCCCTTCCGGAGATGAGCTGGGGCGAAGCTTCGGGATTGACGTGGTACGAATTAAGAACCTATGGAGGTGCGACGTAATGTTGTACACGACGAATCTGAATCTCAAAAAGCCGGAAAGCACCGATACGGTGAACGTCGAAGATTTTAACGGCAACGCCGACATTCTCGACGCCGCCTTGCAAGGGAAGGTCGACAAGGCGGCAGGCAAGGGGCTGTCGCAAGAGGATTACACGACAGCGGAGAAAACAAAGCTTGCGGGAATCGCGGCAGGCGCGAATCAATACGTCCACCCGAACCATACCGGTGACGTAACGAGCAACGGCGACGGCGTTACGGCGATCGCGCCAGGCGTCATCGTGAACGCGGATATTAACGCATCGGCCGCCATCGATGCGACCAAGATCGCAGACGGCACGGTCGACAATGCCGAGTTCGGCTATTTGAACGGAGTCACGGGTCCGATCCAATCCCAGTTGGACGCCAAATCGGCGGTAAGCGACTACATTCGTCAGCCAGGTTATGCCGCGGCAACCGGCTCCGCTAACGTTTATGCGGTTACGCTATCGCCTGCTTTGGCGGCTTACGCTGCTGGAGTGTGCGTCGCCGTGAAGATCAATGTCGCCAACACGGGGGCGTCGACGCTTAACGTCAACGGGCTCGGCGCCAAAGCGATCCTTGATAGCAAAGGCAATGCGATGACTGCGGGTAAGTTGAAGGCGGATAGTATCTATACGCTGCGCTATAACGGCACGGCTTTTATTGTGCAGGGTGATGGTCCGGATGAAGCGTCGGATATTCTGGGAAAAATCAAGACCGTTGATGGTGCGGGCAGCGGGTTGGATGCGGATACTGTTCGCGGTAACGTTTTAAGGCATTTTCACCAACCTGACAATTGGGGTCTTGAGTCTTCAGCGCCTAGTGCATACTCAAAAGGACAAACGATGTTTTTTGTTAGCGCTGACGTTGGGGCACACGGCTTTCCCAATACTTACGGGACTGTTGTTGTAATTAAAGGATTTGCTGACGCTTCTGTGGGCGCAATCCAATATTTTTACCCATATAATCAAGATGTCCCTATAAGGTATCGCTACGGTATATATCCTGCGAACGCTTGGACGGAATGGAGAACCCTATGGGATAGTTCTAGTTTGAGAATAATCGCTGGAAATCTTGAAATGAATGACGGAACGGGGTGGAAGCCAGTGGGGGGAAATGCTTATTATTCTTCAAGTGATAGTGTTTTAGAATCAGACGCAACGGAGCGTACAACAACTGCATCTTCTCCTGCTGGCGTGTTGGTCTATAAATTTACACCAAAGTTTAATGGTGAAATTAAAGTTACTGCGGATATACGACAAACTGGTGGTAATGGGAGTGTTAGGGCAAACTTATTTGCTTACGTGTCTGCTGGTACTACAGACGCAAAAGATTTTGCAGCATTAAATACATCTATTCCGATAGGTACAGCATTAAATTTTGGCGGTTTGAGTGGCTATGGAGGTATTGGTTCTACTCTTACTAATCTTTCGACCACGTATACTAGTGTCGGTACAACGTACTTAGTTACCGCAGGCAAACCTATTTTTTTAGTTCTTAATAGTAATGACGGTAGCACGGCGACAAGTGTTTATGTGCGCAATATAGCTATCAAGGGGACTATCGTACGATACTAAGTGAGGTGAGAAGTTATGAAAGCTATCATTCTTTCAGGATCTTATATTATCGGGTATCATGAATCACCGGACATCGAGGATTTTGAAGCGCTTGGGGCGCAATACGAGTTGGTTGAAGAAATCCCCGAAATCATATTAAACACGCCAAGGGGTATGAGAGTCGTACGAAGTGAATCCGGCACGTATGAGTTGGAAGATATTCTGCAACCTGCATCAACGCCCGAGCAAGAGATCACACAGCTTAAAATGGATAATTTGTCCCTAAAGCTTGCGCTAGCTGAACTGGCCGCAATTATCACCGGAGGTGCGGATTAATGGCAAAAATCTACTACGATCTCATTACAGCCGGACAGTGGCAAATCGAGAACGTACCGATTCGCTGGCGGTCGGCAGTACAAACGTTACTCGACGCAGATATCCAAGAGGGCTCCGCATAAGCGGGGCTCTTTTGGATCATGGGGGTGGTGAATAAAGTGGGCAAAGAACAAACGGTTGCAAGCGCGATCGGGGCAGTGGCGTTGCCTATCTTTGAATTTCTCTATGGCGAAGGAACGGCGGTCATGGGGGCGGTTATCGCGGTCGCGTTCTTTATCGGGATGGACTGGTTGTCCGGATCGGCAGCGTCACGCAAGGATAAGACCTACGCTTCGCACTATGGGATTGACGGCGTATTTCGAACCTTCTTCATGCTGCTCCTTCCGGCTGGCGGACATTTTCTCGACAACATCATGTCCAGTCCGGGGATCTTATTCGGCATTCTCGTCGCGGGATTGCTCCATCATACGATAAAGTCGATGACGGCGAATGCAATCAGAGCAGGTTGGGCCGATTGGCTGCCGGTAGGCATTCTTGAGAAAGTTACGGTTTGGGTCGAATCGGAAATCGAATCTAAGATCGATCGCGCCTTCAAACGACAAATCGATAGGAATAGCAGCCACTGATCCATGCTCATTTGCTGTATCTTTTCTCACCTTCCTCACCAAAAACGATAACCTTCGTAGAATAGAATTAATATACTCGTTACTGAGGTGGTTACTGATGGCAACCAGAGGAATCGATTGCGCGCAACCGATACCGGCCGCCACCGCGAAAGCGATCGCGGCGCAGGGATATCGATTCGCCGCGAGGTATTTAGTGCCCGCCGGTTATAGATGGAAAAGGCTAACGCGCAAGGAAGCCGAAGGCATCACGGCTGCGGGTATGACCATTATCAGCGTGTTCGAGACGACGGCTAACAGACCGGCGGGCGGTGCGAGCAACGGACGAGCAGACGGACGGGCGGCTTTCAAAGAAGCGACCGACATCGGGCAACCCAAGGGAACGGCGATCTATTTCGCCGTCGATTACGACGCGCAGCCGAACGATTATGACAAGATCGAGGCTTATCTCCGCGCGGCTGCAGCGGAACTCGGGCAGTACCGGACAGGCATATACGGTTCGTTCGCCGTCATAGAAGAGATGCGAAGGAGAGGCGCAGCCCGGCATTTCTGGCAGACGTACGCCTGGAGTCGCGGGCAGAAGTCCGCAAGCGCCAACGTGTGGCAGCACAAGAACGGCGTGACGGTCGCGGGCCATCCCGTTGATCTGAACGAATCGTATGGCAACGAGGGTTGGTGGAACACGGAAGCTTCGGAAGGATCGAATGGTTCGGATCGTTCGGAAGAATCGGGAGGAGAGGATGAATACATGATGAGCCCGGAAGACGCGGAGAAAATTATTCGATTCCTCAGCGCGGCATGGAATACGACGGAGCATCAGGAAGCGCGCGATGAGTTTCACCGGCTAGCCAACGAAGTTCGCAAAGCGGCGGGGGTCCCGCCCCAGCCGTAGTACCAAGGGGGACTTCTTCGAAGTGATTCGGAGAGGTTCCTTTTTTTATGAAAATGGAGATTTCTGACGAGCAATGTAGTATGATATTAAGAAGGACTTTTTGGCGTTGAAAGCTTATGTTGGGGTGAAACAGATGACGGAATTAGCCGCTAGCGGGCGTTCTCCGTCCAACCATCTGCTGCGTAGGGATGTACGCTTTCTAGGTAACATCTTGGGTGACGTGCTCGAGCATCAGGGTGGACGCGAACTGCTGGAACATGTAGAGAAAATTCGTGAGATGAGCAAGTCGCTCCGTGCGGAATCTTCGCCGGAGCTTTACGAGGAATTCATGAATACGATCAAGACGCTTGAACCGGGAATTAGGCACAGCGTCATTCGTGCGTTCGCGATTTATTTCCAACTGGTGAATATCGCGGAGCAGAACCATCGTATTCGCCGCAAGAGGGATTATGAGCGCTCGGCGGGAGAAGCGGTTCAACCGGGCTCGATCGAGAGCATCGTTCAAGAGCTGAGAAGCAAGAACTTGCCTGTCGAAGAAGTGCAAGAGATTCTTCGCGATATATCGCTTGAGCTTGTCATGACGGCGCATCCGACCGAAGCGACACGCCGTGCCGTGCTGGATATTCATAAGCGCATCGCCGACGAAGTGATGGAGCTCGACAATCCTACGCTGACGTATCGCGAGCGCGAGAAGCTACGGGAGAAGCTGCTGAACGAAGTGCTCACGCTGTGGCAGACGGACGAGCTGCGCGATCGCAAACCGACGGTGCTCGACGAAGTGCGCAACGGGATGTACTTCTTCCATGAGACGCTGTTCGAAGTGCTCCCGGATGTATACGAAGAGCTTGAACGTTGCCTGGCGAAATCGTATCCGGACGAGAAGTGGCACGTGCCGACTTACCTTAGATTCGGATCGTGGATCGGCGGCGATCGCGACGGCAACCCATCGGTTAAGGCGGATATTACGTGGAAAACGTTGCACATGCAACGGAACCTCGTCATTTACAAATACGAGAACATCATTAAAGCGCTTATGCGTCAGATGAGCTTCAGCACGACGATCGTGAACGTAAGTCCAGAGCTGCTGGAATCGATCCGTCAGGACGCGGAGCAACTGGAGCTTCGGACGGTCGAAGCGTGGACGAACGAGAAGGAACCGTACCGCGTGAAATTGACGTACATACTTCAGAAGCTGCAGAACATGCGCGAGGACGATTTCAAGGATGCGAACAAGCGCTACCACAAAGTAGAGGAGCTTGTCGCCGATCTAATGCTGATCGATCGCAGCCTGCGACATCATTACGCCGATTACGTAGCGGATACGCAACTGAAGAAGTTTATTCGCCAAGTCGAGCTGTTCGGATTCCATCTCGCCGCGTTGGACGTTCGTCAGCATAGCCAAGAGCATGAGAACGCGATGTCGGAAATACTTGCGAAAGCAGGCATTACGAGCGACTATCCGTCGCTTAGCGAGCAAGAGAAGATCGACCTGCTGCATAAGCTTCTCGGCGATATGCGTCCTCTGCTGCACGAGACCGCTGAATTGAGCGAGATGACGAAGGAAGTTCTCGACGTCTATCGCACGATCGGGCGCGCGCAGGCCGAATTCGGACGCAATTGCATTTCCAGCTACTTGATCAGCATGACGCAAGGCGCCAGCGACCTGCTGGAAGTCATGGTGTTCGCGAAGGAAGCCGGTTTGTTCAGACGCAATAAGGACGGCAGCATTACTTGCACGCTGCAGGCGGTGCCGCTCTTCGAGACGATCGACGACTTGCACGAGGCGCCGGCGATCATGAAGACGCTGTTCGAATTGCCGATCTATCGCGAGACGCTTCAAGCGATGGGCAATCTGCACGAGATTATGCTCGGATACTCCGACAGCAACAAAGACGGGGGCATGGTAACGGCGAACTGGGAGCTGCGCGTAGCGCTTAACGATCTGACTCGCACGGCGAAGGAATACGACGTGCGCTTGAAGTTCTTCCATGGCCGCGGAGGCGCTCTCGGTCGGGGAGGCATGCCGCTTAACCGCAGTATTCTCGCCCAGCCGCCGCATACGATCGGCGGAGGCATCAAGATCACCGAGCAAGGGGAAGTGCTGTCCTCCCGTTACTCGATGAAGGGTATCGCTTACCGCAGCTTGGAGCAAGCGACGAGCGCGCTCCTCCTAGGGGCTTACTTGTCCCGTTACCCGACGCAAGAGAAGTCTTCCGAAGCGGAGTGGGAGACCATTATGCGCGGCATTTCCGAGGATGCGCAGACGAAGTATCAGGATCTGATCTTCCGCGATCCGGGTTTCATGACGTTCTTCAAGGAGTCGACTCCGCTGCCGGAAGTCGGGGAGCTCAACATCGGTTCCCGTCCTGCCAAGCGCAAAGGAAGCGACCGCTTCGAGGATTTGCGCGCGATCCCATGGGTGTTCGCGTGGACGCAAAGTCGCTACTTGCTGCCGGCATGGTACGCGGCGGGCACGGCTTTCCAGAAGTTCATAGGCGAAGATGCTTCGCGCCTTGAAGTGCTACGCGTCATGTACCGCGAGTATCCGTTCTTCCGTTCGCTCGTCGATAATCTGCAGATGGCGCTGGCGAAAGCCGATCTGACGATCGCCCGCCAATACGCGGCGATGATTCAAGACGATACGATCCGCGCGAGGATCTTCACGCAGATCGAAGAGGAATACGCGAGAACGAAGGACATGATTCTGCAGATTACCGGACAAGAGGACATCCTCGACAATACGCCGGTTATCCAAGAGTCGATTCGTCTGCGTAACCCGTACGTCGATCCGCTCAGCTATTTGCAGGTTCAACTGCTGGCCGAGCTGCGCAGCCTGCGCGCGCAGAATGGCGACGACGCGGAGCTGCTCCGCGAGGTGCTGCTGACGATTAACGGAATTGCCGCCGGTCTTCGCAATACCGGCTGATCCTACGGACATAAAGCAATCAGGCTCGGGTGCATACCTGAGCCTCTTTTGCGTAAAAGGCGGGTCTATCCTTTATGAATCGTACTTATATGTGGGCGGTCGTTCTCGTCTTAATCGGGGCGAGCAGCTATGGGTTCAGCTCATCCATCTTTAAGCTGGCTAACGAGGATGGATGGAGTTCGGCTCATCTTACGTTCACGCAGGTGTTGGCTGGTACGGCGATGTTATGGCTTGTTACGGGCGTTCGGTTTCTGCGAAGGCGGAAGGCAGCCAGCTCCGCGTACGCCGGAGTAAGGCGTTCTTGGCTGAAGCTGACTTTGATCGGCATCGTCGGGCTCGCCATGACGACGATGTTATATAACGAAGCGCTGGCGCGGATCGATGCGTCGCTGGCGATCGTCTTGCTTTTTCAATTCACGTGGATTACCATTTTGCTAGAAAGCATTCGCAAGCGCGCATGGCCGAAGAAGCCGGAGTGGCTGGCCATGCTCTTCATCGCGGCGGGCACGGTACTGGCGGTAGGGTTGCTCGAGCACGATCTGAGCGGGCTCGACCGCGCGGGCGTTGCGTTCGGTTTATTGTCCGCGGTGACGTACAGCCTATTCTTTTTCTTGACGGACTTCTTGCCGCCGGAGCTAGACTCCATTTCGAAATCAACCGTCATGTCCACCGCATCCTTCACTTTCGTTGCGCTGCTGCATTTTCCGATTGACTTCGCATGGGGAGACGGCGGCTCGATCATCGGGTGGGGGCTGTTGCTCGGATTGTTGAATACGGCTGTTCCTTTTATTTGTTTCAACGCAGGCATTCCGAAGCTGGGGGGCGGCCTTGCCGCATTGCTCGGCTCGATGGAGCTGCCTGCGGCGGTCATTACCGCATTCCTCCTGCTGGGCGAACCGCTCACTTGGTGGCAGGCAGCGGGCGTCGCGCTCATTCTTATTGGGTTATGGGCCGCGCAGAATCGTACGAACGAAGTCGTTAAAGCCGGCAGGGAAGGTGAGGATTGACTTTGAAGCCATTGGAGACGCGGCTAGCGAGATTGGCCCGGAAGGGCGATCAGCGCGCGTTCGCGGAGATCGTGGATTTATATAAGGACAAGCTTTATCACCTCGCTTATCGGATGACGAGCAATCGGCAAGAGGCGGAGGACGTCGTTCAAGAGACGTTCTTGCGGGTGTATAAGAACTTGGACCGGTACGACGAGAATCAGAAGTTCTCGACTTGGATTTACCGCATTGCGACGAACCTATGCATCGATCGATTGCGCAAGAGACGCGCGGTATACTCGCTGGATGCGGAATCGACGGATCATGACGGTCTGGACGGCTATTCGATGATGCCTAGCGACGAGCGCACGCCGGAGACCGAGCTGATCTTGACCGAGACGCAGAAGCTCATTCGAGACGCGATCGAGACGCTGCCCGTTAAATATAAGTCCATCATGATCTTACGATACTTGCAAGACCTGTCCCTGCAAGAAATTTCCGACGTTCTGGACATACCGGTGACGACGGTGAAAACGAGAGTGCACCGGGGCCGGGAGTTCCTAAGAAAGAAACTGGAGCACAAATTGTAAGCTTAGGCGAATTAATTGAAACTTTAGAGGAAAGCCGAACGTACAGTATAGAAGCTACGATTGCGTGGGTTGTACTCACCGCTGAAGAAAGGGATGGCAGATATGAAATGCAATGCCGCCGTCGCGTCCATACACGAGTATCTGGACGGGGATCTGACCCGCGAAGAGATCAGCCGCCTGCAGCAGCATCTTCAAGGCTGTCCGGCATGCAGCTCTAGACTCGATACGCTCGAGAAGACGAATGCGTTATTCCAAGCGTTGCCGGCCGAAGCGCCTCCGTCTTATTTGTCCGATCGTATCATGAAGTCGTTGCCGAAGACGCGTCGTCCTGCCGCTTGGACGTCTTGGGTTCGCCGTCATCCGGCCGTATCGGCCGCGGCGATCTTCATGGTCGTCATGCTATCGAGTTTCGTTGCCATGTGGAATCAAGATAAGGAATTATCGGTGTCCGGAGATCTGGATCATGTCATTATCGAAGGCAATAAGGTTATCGTTCCCGCAGGCCAGCACGTCGAGGGCGACCTGACGGTCGTGAACGGGATCGCGGAGATCGACGGGGAAGTCGAAGGAGATTTGACGGTTATCGACGGCAGTTACACGCTCGCATCGACCGCGCATATCGCCGGAGAGGTCAAAGAAATCGACCGGGCGGTCGATTGGATCTGGTACAAAGTCAGTTCGTGGTTCGGTACGCTGGCATACGGGACATAAGGTAAGGTATGATGGACGTATGGAATTCGTCCGCTTGCGATTGCCTCTCTGGACGGCCAGAGAGGTTTTTTTATGTAAGAGACAGGATTTCTTGGCAACCGTAGAGAAAGATAAAAGGAAGGTTCGCTGTTTTTCGACACGAATCTCCAAGGTACACTAGAAAAATAACTAATCCAGCGCCGGGACGGGGGGCAAGCGTCTTGGACTATTTTGCCGGGCTGACTTTCAAGAACTCCATTAAAGATATCGTCGATGTCCTCATCGTCAGTTATATTATTTATCGGCTCATCATCATGGTGAGGGGTACCCGCGCGGTTCAACTGCTCAGAGGGATCCTGCTTCTTGTCATCGTATGGGCTCTTAGCACGTGGTTCAATCTGTATACGCTTAAGTGGCTGATGAATCAGTTGTTTCCTTTCGGCGTCGTTACGATTCTTATTATTTTCCAGCCCGAACTCAGGCGCGCGCTCGAGCAGCTCGGACGCGGCAAGCTGTTCTCAAGGTCGACGCCCGAAGAGCAGGATATCAGCCATCAGATTAACGAGGTCATTAAATCCGTTAATTATTTGGCGCCTAGAAGGATCGGGGCGTTAATCGTCTTCGAGCGGAATACGGGACTTAACGATTACATCGAATCCGGCATCAAGATGAACTCCACGCTTAGCTCGGAGCTGCTCAGCAACGTGTTCGTGCCGAATACGCCGCTGCACGACGGAGCCGTTATCATACGGGGCAATCAAATCATGGCTGCCGGCTGTTACTTGCCGCTGTCGGAGAATCCGTTCATCAGCAAGGAGCTCGGCACGCGGCATCGGGCCGCGATCGGCGTGAGCGAAGTGTGCGATGCGATCTCCGTCGTCGTCTCCGAGGAGACCGGACAAGTCTCCCTCGCGATTAACGGACAAATCGTCAGGGACATCAAGGAAGAATCGTTGATCTCGAAGCTGTTCGAGGAGCTGCGTCCGCAGTTCAAGACGAAAAATACGGAGTGGAAAGCGTTCTGGAAGCGGAAAGAAGGTGGCAACCGTGGATAGATGGTTAAATCACCCGACAATCGCCAAGCTGGTCGCTCTCGCTCTCGCTCTCTTAATGTGGGCAGTCGTGCATTATAATCCGGAGACGACGCCGAACACCGTAGCTTCGACGGCGAAGCAGAAGACGTTAACGCTTAACGTACAGCCATATGGGATGGACGAAAGCAATTTCGTTCTCACCGAGCTTAACCCGTCCAGCGTGACGATCAGAGTAAGCGCGCCGAATGCCGCCTTGTTCGCGAAGACGGAAAATTACAAATTGCAGGTCGACCTGAGACCGCTGGGCGCAGGCACGCATAGAGTGGAGATAGATGAGGTTCTGCCTAGAGGCGTCGATCTCATCGAGATGGAGCCTTCAACGGTTCAGGTCACGCTCGTCGCGCTTAAGACGAAAGAATATGAAGTCGAAGTCGTCACGGAAGGCAACCCGGCTAAAGGATTCCAAGCGGGCACGCCGATCGTAAAGCCTAGCAACAAAGTGCATGTTACGCTCCCGGATAACATGATGGACCAAGTCGCCAGCGTAAGGGCATCCATCTCGGTTGAAGGCGAGCAGGAGATGATTAAGAATAAAGGCGTTAAGCTGGCCGCTTACGACAAGAACGGCAAAGTGATCGAGAACGCGAAGCTCGAGCCTGCTGTCGTGGAAGTCGAAGTTCCGATTACTTCGCCGTTCAAGACCGTTCCGGTTCAATTCCGCTTGATGGGCCATATGCCTCAGGGCCTTAGCATCGCGTCCTTCAAGCCGGACGTGGAGCAGGCGACCGTATATGGACCTCAGGATGCGCTGGATAAGCTGGAGTTCCTCCATGCGGAGTTTTCGCTCGACGGCTTGAGCAGTTCAGGCAAGTATACGATTCCGCTGAAGATCGATCCTCCGCTCATCGAGGTGTCGCCGGTACAGATCGAAGTCACGGTCGAAGTCGTGCTTTCGGAGACGCGTACGCTGGAAGGCTTGCCGATCGTATTCAACGGTCTCGGCGAAGGGCTGGACGTTAAGATCGTCGATCCAGCTTCCGGAGTGGCGGATATCGTCGTCCAAGGCGCGCCGTCGATATTGGGCAGCCTTGAACCGGGCGACGTGGACGTCTACGTAGATTTGAGCGGGCGAGGTCCGGGTACGCATACGCTGCAGCTCAACGTGAATTTGGAAAGGTTCATGGAACAAGTCGGGGGAACGAACAGCATCACGGTGGAGATCGCCAGCGTTCCTGACGTCGATGCCGTCCCCGATGATGGCGCGGAGACCGGCCAAGGAGAAGGGGAGTCTCCGTCTGAACCTGCTCTTCGTTAAGCACAAGGTTAATGACAAGAATGAATGACAGAATGAAGGAGCAGAAGTCAGGCATATGGGAAAATATTTCGGTACGGACGGGGTTCGCGGCGTTGCCAATCAAGGCTTGACGCCGGAGCTTGCCTATAAAATCGGGCGTTGCGGCGGCGTAGTATTGGCGGGTCGTGCAGAGCGTCCTAAAGTGATCATCGGTTACGACACGCGGATTTCCGGCGCTATGCTGGAGAACGCGCTTGTGGCGGGGCTATTGTCGATCGGTGCGGACGTCGTTCGCCTTGGCGTCGTCAGCACGCCGGCGGTCGCGTATTTGACCCGAGTGCTCGGCGCGGAAGCCGGTGTCATGATCTCGGCCTCCCACAACCCGGTCGAGGATAACGGCATTAAGTTTTTCGGCGGGGACGGGTTCAAGTTGCTCGACGAGACGGAAGCCGAAATCGAGCGGCTGATGGATGCGGAAGAGGATCATCTGCCTCGTCCGGTCGGCGGCGCGATCGGCACGTTGACGACGGATTTGACGGCGAAGCAACGTTACTTGGACTATCTGAAGACGACGGTTACCCAATCCTTCGCAGGGCTCACCGTCGTGCTAGATTGCGCGCATGGCTCGGCTTACGAGCTGGCTCCGGATATCTTCCGCGAGCTTGGGGCGAAGATCGTCACGATCGGCGCGGAACCGAACGGTTTGAATATTAATGCGGGCGTAGGCTCGACCCATCCGGAGCTGCTTGCGGCGAAGGTGAAGGAGATCGGCGCCGACCTTGGACTTGCGTTCGACGGCGATGCGGATCGACTGATCGCCATCGACGAGAACGGCGAGGAAGTCGACGGCGACTACATCCTTTGCATTTGCGGCGACGCCATGCGACGCGCGGGTCGTCTATCCAAGGATACGGTCGTTACGACGGTCATGGCGAACCTCGGATTCTTCAAAGCGGCCGGTATGCTCGGGCTGAAGACGGCGAAGACGGCGGTCGGCGACCGCTATGTCATGGAAGAGATGGTGAACGGCGGATATAACTTGGGCGGCGAGCAGTCCGGACATGTCATATTCCTCGATTACAGTACGACGGGGGACGGCATTCTGACGGGCTTGCAGCTCGTCGATACGATCGTTGCCTCCGGCAAGAAGCTCGGCGAATTGAAACGGATGATGAGTAAATTCCCGCAAGTACTCGTTAACGTCAGAGTCGCGGATAAGTCCCGGTATCCGGGCAACCCGGCGATCGCGGAGGCGGTGAGAGCGGCGGAGTCCGAGCTTGGCGACAACGGCCGCGTGCTTGTTCGTCCATCGGGTACGGAAGCGCTCATCCGCGTCATGGCGGAAGGCGCGGACAAAGGCGAAATCGAGCGGCTGGTCGGCAACATCGTCGATGTCGTTCGCCGCGAATTAGCGTAGGTTAGAGGAGATCGGCATTTTCTTGGCATCGGCTGAGGGAATGTCGATTTTTTGATTAATATGGATGACAATGTCTGTCTTTTCCCGGGAAATAATCGCGAAACGGTTGCAACCCGATTTTAAAACGAATAAGATAAGGATTATATTCGAGAAGTGAAAGGCAGGGTAGCGGAACATCTTGCAACATAAGCGCCAGAACTTGTCGAGGGATAGCGGCTGATTCCAGGGCTGCGGGAAACGGGGACGGAAAAGCGTTTCTCGCGCGGCGCCCGGGAAGGGCGGCTGTCCGGCAGGCAAGTTGACGAGGTGGAGGTGTTCGGAACGTTCGGCGGGGACCTCCCGGCTTCGCATCGGAGCCGACAGTCGGAAGACAAATCGCTTAGGGCAACCAGGCGGACAATATTCCGATACGATGATGAGACGATTATGGATAAGAGATGTCCCCGGCGGACCGGATCCGGCCGCGAGCGGGCATGTCGTTGGGCGTTGGGGCGCCGCGTGAGCGTACCCCTTAGTTAAATACGGCTTGTGCGTCTTGTCAGGCAACGGGTTCGGTATCGCGGGCTGATACCGAAACGGAGGCTCATTTAAATATGTGCGGAATCGTTGGATATATTGGTCATAGAGAGTCGCAGCCCATTCTACTTGGAGGGCTGAGCAAGCTGGAATACCGCGGGTATGATTCAGCGGGTATTGCGGTATTCACGGAGCAAGGATTGGAAGTAACGAAATCGGTCGGCCGTCTGGCTAACCTGGAGAGCCGTCTGAGCGGGGAGCCGCTGCGCGGCACGGTCGGCATCGGACATACGCGCTGGGCGACGCACGGCAAGCCGTCGGACGTGAACTCGCATCCGCATACGGACAATTCGCTGAAGTTTTCCGTCGTGCATAACGGCATTATCGAGAACTACTTGGAACTGAAAGAAGAATTGGTTCAGGCGGGTCACCGTTTCCTGTCCGAGACGGACACGGAAGTGATCTCTCACCTGATCTCGGTCGAGTACGAAGGGGACATCGTTAAAGCGGTACAACGCGCGGTGAAGAAAATGCGCGGCGCGTTCGCGCTCGGCGTGCTCACGGAGCATGAGCCGGATCGTCTCGTAGCGGTGCGTTATGCGAGCCCGCTTATTATCGGCGTCGGCGAAGGCGAGAAATATATCGCTTCGGACATTCCGGCGATTCTCGAGCATACGCGCGACATCTATATTCTGAATGACGGCGAGATGGCCGTTCTGACGCGCGACGGCGTCGAACTGATGACGATCGAGGGCAATTTCATCTCCAAAGAAATTTTCCATGTCGACTGGGATCTGATGACCGCCGAGAAGGGCGGGTACGACCACTTCATGCTCAAGGAAATTCACGAGCAGCCGCGCGCTTACCGCGACACGATGCTCGGACGCGTGAGCGAAGACGGCAAATCGGTCGTATTGCCCGAGCTGAATATGACGGCGGAGCAACTGCGCGGCATCAATCGCGTGCACATCGTGGCCTGCGGTACGGCGATGCACGCCGGTATGGTCGGCAAGAACGTAATCGAATCGCTCGTCCGGGTGCCGGTCGAGACCGATGTCGCTTCCGAGTACCGTTATCGCTCGCCGATCATTACCCCGGATACGCTCGTTATCGTCGTCAGCCAATCCGGCGAGACGGCCGATACGCTGGCCGCTTTGCGCGAAGCGCAACGCTGCGGCGCGCGCGTGCTGGCGATCACGAACGTCGTGGGAAGCTCGGTTGCCCGCGAAGCGGACGACGTCATCATCACGCTTGCGGGACCGGAAATCGCGGTAGCTTCCACGAAGGCCTATACATCGCAGCTTATCGCGTTCTATCTCTTCGGCCTGTATTGGGCTCAGACGCTTGGCACGCAGGACGAAGCGACGATCACGAACGTGCTTGCCGCCATGCAGGCGCTGCCTGAACAAGTCGAGCACATCCTTGCGCAAGCGGAAGTCCTTAAACAGGTGGCGGAGTCGATCTCCCATCACCACAGCCTGTTCTTCATCGGCCGCGGCGTAGACTACGCCGTCGCGATGGAAGGCTCGCTGAAGCTGAAGGAAATCTCGTATATTCACTCCGAAGCTTACGCCGCGGGAGAGCTGAAGCACGGCACGCTGGCGCTCATCGAAGAGGGCACGCCGGTCATCGCGCTCATCACGCAAGAGGCGCTGTACGAGAAGACGCTTAGCAACATTAAAGAAGTAAAGGCTCGCGGCGCGGACGTGCTCGGTATCGTCAACGCCGGCCACGAGGCGGAAGTGACCAAGTCGGTCGACCGGCTGTTCGCGATCCCTCGCACGCTGCCGATTCTGACGCCGGCTCTGTCGGTAGTGCCGCTGCAGTTGCTGAGCTACTATGCTTCGCTGGCGCTGGGTCATGACGTGGATAAGCCGCGGAACCTGGCGAAGAGCGTTACGGTGGAGTAGGGGAAGCGGTAGATTCAAGATGATTCATTACAATTAAGTTTTGTTCTGAACAATAAAGTTTTGTTCAACAATATATAACCATCAAGAGGGCAACCAGAAATGATTCTGGTTGCCCTTCTTTGTAAAGGTGTGATCATAAATGGCGGATACAATAGGTCAGAAAATAAAGAAAACCAGGAAAGCATATGAAATGAACCAGGTTGAATTTTCTATAGGGCTGGGCATTTCCCAGGGTCGCCTGAGTGAGATCGAGAAAGATATTACTAAGCCTTCTGCAGAAACACTTATTGCTCTGCGTAAGCGGTATAATGTCGATCTGAATTGGCTACTTACCGATTAGTGAGATTTCTCAAGTAATGTTTTCGACGGAGTGCATTTGATCCACCCAGTCTAAAACAAATGCTAAGGTTTAGGGTTCGTTCCCGAGGATTCTGATGGAAACATAGTCCATGTTTGATCTATCGGAATCGTTGACCGAATTGACCCATATACATCAACGTTTATTGTTGATGTAGAGCCTCGACAATATCTACTGTTATAAGAAAATAATTTGTTAGACTAAAAATAAAGTATTAGACTAGTAAAATAATGTTGTAGACTGATTCTCTTGTGGTGGACTTTATATTTTGAAAGTTCTGACTTTAGTCCACTGAGTAAAGCTTGTGTATTAGATAGGGAATCGGAAAATGGACTAAGGAGAGAGTCTCATGACATCAGTCACACAAAGAATCACACAAATTAAGCAACCTCGCGGGGGGTATCTGAAACCAAAAGATTTTATTGAGATAGTTTTGGATGATGGGGTTGAACTATATCCAGAAGAGAACATTCATGCAAGTTTAGTCGGATTAGCAGTTGAGTATATGACCCGTTACACAATAGGGACTCCTGCGGAACAAGCATTTAAAATCTCATTGTTGGGTTCATCGATAGTGAAACAAGAGGACAAAGCAAGGACACTCTTACAGCAAGTGAAGGGGCTGGATGATCAGTCTATCTTCAACGCCTGTAAACTTGTAGGATATGACGTATGCCGTCGGGCCGGTATATTCAAATATCGACCTGTTGAGGAAATTCATCCCGATGAGAAAACCATATATAACGTTCGTACAATGGTAAAGCGTAGTCTTGCTTTTTGGGAACATTTTGGACCAGTCATCAAGGAAGGCTTCACTTTTGAATCTGGGTACACACAGTTGGTCACTTCAGGAGATGGAGACTATCTGACAGAAGATACTCTATGGGATTTTAAAGTGTCTAAGAATGCGCCAACAAATAAACACACTCTACAACTATTGATGTACTATATCCTTGGACGTCGATCGATTCATAAGGAGTTTTACGGGGTGACGCAATTAGGCATTTATAACCCAAGATTTAATAAAGCCTATTTGTTAGAAATTTCAAAGATTGATTCTTCGCTGATAAAAGAGGTATCTACTGATGTTTTAGGTGTTATATGAAAATAAAGTGTTAGACTGATCATGTGAATATAGTGCTTTTTTATCAGAGATTTTAAGGACAATACCCTCTATAACCTCGTCATTACGGTATTGCTTAGTCTAATACTTATTTTCCAGATGCTGACGTGCATTGTGGATAGTATTAACCACTGGAGATAAGGACATTTCTTCTGCCTCCTGGAACATATCCATGGGCGAAAATGTGGGATTATGGAGAAGAACGTGGTTTATCAATTTTAGTGTCAGCCCAAACAGATTAAACTAACGGATACAACAAATAATATTTACAAGTGTAATGCCAAGAGTATTTTTGATGCATATGAATTAATTAAATCTCTTCGACCACGCGGAGGAGAAACATATGCATTGGCACCATTAGGTACACGTCCTCATTCTATGGCTTGCGCTATTTATGCAACACGACATCCTAATACCTAAATTATATATGATCATCCTGTTGAAGTTGCACCCAGAACTAAGGGGATCTCAAGTTGTATTTGTTATCAAAAGTTGACGATTCTCAAACATAAAAACGCATTTACCGACGGTCTACGCAGATGAAAACAAACCCCGGTCATTGCTTGACCGAGGTTTGTTTTCATCCTAAATTATTTCAAAAAAGCAAATCTGAAGAGTTGGATTTATTTTATACCTTCACTTGCCCCAGTTAGATCAGCTGTTGCTGGAGAATTCGTTGTACGGGAGGAATAACCATACATAAGTTTATTGTCGTTAGTTGAGTTGTACAGGTCGTTTAGGCCAATGGCATGGCCTAATTCATGTGTTGCGATACCTTCTCTTTTAGCAGGTGAAACACACGACATTAGAGGTCTATTCAACTTGATTTTCCATGAGGTCAAGTGACCACTCGATGAAATATAATTGTAAAATGCCGCTTCAGTGGAAGTATTCTCATCTGAATATTGATTAATGGTTCCTTTATATCCGGTGGATGATTCTGTAATAGTTACCTTTGAACTCCATCTTGTAGCGCCAGTTCTTATATATTCTTTGTGTTCATCGTCGACGGAAGAATCAAATTTATATTTGAATGATGCGCTGCCATTATGGTTATCAATATCTAAACTCCATCCGCTAGATTCTCCACCTACTGACCCCGACGTATGAGCAAATACAACGTTTGGAACAGTGCAAATCATAATAAGTATGAGCAGTACCATGCTCTTCTTAATCATAATATTTCCACCTTTCAATGGTTTGGAATGCATTATTTTATATGCTGCTTAATTTTTCCAATAAGGTCTTTTTCTTTGAGGATCTGTACACCCTTTTCTGTTTTACCTTGTAAAGATTTAATTTCTTTTCCCAGACTTACAGATTTTAATTCTTCGTATTCTAGTCGTGGTTTGATAACCTTGTCATCAACAACTTTATAAAAATTTGTTTCCTCTGCGAGGAGCCAATAGGTATTTTCATAACCCTGTGCTTCCATTAAAAAAAGAATCATTTGATCATCTGGTTGAAAAAGAGCATTATCGTTAAAAGTCCATTTACTCGTCCCGTTCTGTAAAATATGTATCTGCTCATTTTGGGTTCTATTCCCTTTGTAAACCTGTTCTATTTCTGCATTGAAGATTGTTTTTGGACTTGGTTCATTAATTTCACTAACTTTATCAACAATACGTACTTTTGCAATTAAAGCGGATTTCTGAACAGATTCATCAAAACTATAAGTCGCTAATGAAGCGTGAATATTGCCGCCCTGCTCTTCTTCTTTTCCACTCAGCTGATTGAAAGCTACGAACACTACTGTTGAAAGCAAGGCAAGAGTAATAACTACAACAAACATCTTTGATCTTAAAACAGCTATCAAACTCATCAAAACTCACACTCCCTTTTAGGATTATTAAGTAATTTCACATTTCTTCCAAAGTGAATATTGCACATCGAGTTAAAACTTCACTCAAACATGATTAGCGTGCCCCTCTCCAATGTCTTTTGCATATAATACCGCCTTTCCTACAATGTATTTTCCGCCCCATGTCAATAGGGGATAAAAAGTTTTAAATCCCCTATTGACTCCTAAATGTTACCAAATATACTCTGGATTGGGAATGATGCTTGAGTCTGATCTGGTGTCGAATTCTGTCACCGTGATACAGACATTTTGGCTGCGAAAGTTTCCTATTTAAGTGCGTTTCGGCGACTAGTAAATTAGTGAGTGATCTGAGATTCAGTCTAATACTTTATTTTTGAGATTTACAATTCCGCAATCTAGGAGAGGGAAATGAGTCTAAATCCTATTTCTCAAAAGTTGACGATTTTCCTACTCAAAAACCGCGTCAAATCAATGAAGTGCACCCCGTCAAATAGACAGTCGATATATTAAAAACTCGGCATCGACCATATTCGTGGTCGGTGCTATTTTTTTAGGCGGCTGAAAGGAGAAGATATTGCCTGTATTCTAAAGGCGTCATACAGTTCAGCCTCTTCTGGTAGCGATGGTTATTGTAGTATTCGACATATTCAATAATGGCAGCTTCCAACTCTTCGTATGTATTGAATTTATTGAGGTAGTACATTTCGGATTTCATCATTCCCCAGAATGACTCCATCGGGCCGTTTGTCGGATAAAATGATGGATCGTCTGCTAGGAGTAGCAGATGATGTATGGATGCTTATCAATATGGGAGATCAGCCAGCGTTGTATAACTCCCGGCCTATCTTTCTCCCTAGATTGGCTGAGAAAGGATTTGTGACGGCTGGGAAACACATTCGACAACAACAATTGAAGGAGCAGTTTTTACTGTTTTACAGTCGTGAGATTTTAGATGTGCTGCAGAGTAGCCCGGATGATAGTGAATATTCATGGTTGGCGCTATCAACAAGAAAATCGCGTCGAGCGATTCATCCTTTACGGCAGCTCCTGCTATTCGATTTTTGTATGGATCATTTAGCGAATTTATGAGTCGAACAAAAGCCACCGACGAACCGTTTGGAATCGGACCTTGGCCGTGTCTAAATCAAGCTGCGGAACATTACAAAGAGTTTGTTGTTACAAGATGCGTAGTAACTCGTTGTTCAGATACAGGACGGCCAGTTGGTACTTTCACCTGTTCCTGCGGGTTCTCTTATTCTCGAAGGGGACCTGATCAATCAGAGGAAGATAAGTTCCATCGAGGAAGGATAAAGTCGTTTGGCTCCGTATGGATAGGAAAACTAAAACAATGTATGAAAGAAGGGTTATCCTATCGAGTTGTTGCGAAAATTCTCGGGGTAGACACGAATACCGTGATTAAATATGCAAGTAATGGCATTGCTGAAACTATAAAAGAGTCTGATAAGAAGCCACGACCAAAAGTTAAAAAGAAGATTACTACTGTTTCAAGGAATTCACCAAAGCCGCGAGTTGACTGGAAAAAACGAGATTTGGAGCTGAGTTGGGAGGTCGAATCAGCTTGTCAATCAATTCTGACGGATCAAGAATCCAAGCCTATACAGATCTCAATTGCTTTGATTGGCAAACGTGTCGGTAAGCTAAGATGGCTTGAGAAGCATTCAGATAAGCTCCCAGTGACAATGAGCTTTCTAGCTAAATATGTGGAATCGGTATCTCAATTTCAGATGCGAAGAGTGCGCTGGGCGGCGGATCAAATGGTTGGTGAATGGCCGTTGAAACGGTGGAGAATCGAAAAACTTGCCGGGTTACGACCAGACTATTCGCAAGAAGTATCTGATGAAATCAATCGTTGTATCGGTCATAACAGATATATTCACACTTTCATGTCTTTAGAGGGGATCACTTCATGGCTGCACTGATATTGAAAACCTGGCCATTTCCAGAGGATCAAGAGGCAGAGCTGATTTGGTTCGGCTCTCCGCACATGGATTACAAGGGGAATTGGCGCATACGCGTAGCATTCAGGACGAGTACCTCGGGCATTAAAGTTATATCGTACCCTTGGGGCACCCTTCCATATCTACGCATCGGCCAAATCTATTCGAACGGTATTTACGATCAGATAAGACCGATGAGTGGTTCGACTTTTCAATTCACGATAGATTCCTTAGATCAAGGAACAATTGTTAATGGTTTTAAGTTGCCTAAACGTCTAATCGACTTTGGGAAGAATCCGGAACTCGGATTGCAAAACATTATCCAGTATCGGTTCAACGGATCGACATACTGCATCCCAGTTATTGAATTAGTCAGGGCTTTGTTCATTAACTCGAGATATTTGGCCTACTATTTGCTTCAGCCTCATGGTCTGGATTTGCTCGTTGACAATAGCCATATTCAAGGAGGGATTCTATATTTCGATTTAAGCAATCGTGTACCTGCGAAATTAGCTACTGATAGTAACGCGCGACATTTGACATGGATACATGAAGATTCACGAATTCGATTTCTTTGGGATTCCGTTTATCAGAATCTGTTTAGCCGGGCGATTAAGAGCTCGCCAAGCAATCCTACCGCAGCGTTGAAAAAGGGCTTCCCTCTAGAAGTTACGCTGCCAGCAATTGGGCCTCTTGAGTTATATGTTCGAGCTGTGCAGTTCATTGATCATATTTTGGTGAAAGAGATTTTGGCAATCGGCGGTTTCCGCCATCCTTCAGACGAGATCCTCTTTTGGCACCCTTCTAAGAGGAGGCGTGAATGGAGTTCGGGCGAAAAGTCTGTTCGTATTATAGACAGAGCAAAAAATGATGACTACGTACTGAGTGATCAAAGTGACAACGCCAAAGAAGACATGAACCAGGATGTTCTCGAACCCCCCCCAACGGTTATGAAGTTCATCAATTATCCTGTTGTCGAGACTCGTCGGCTTAATGCTCGTCATTCGAACACAGGAACAGACGTTATTGTATCATCAGGGCGGGGCGGTAAATATGCAGGTACTAAAGAGGTAAGTACTCAGGACTCAATAGTTGGAGGAGACACCCCTCCTATTGATTTTCAGTCTTTGGAGACGATTCCTGTAAGCGAAGCAATGGGGCTTGAATTATTTTTCCAAATGATTGAGATTCTTAAGAAGTCTTTCCCGGTGAACATCAGAATGTTAGTCTTACGAATTCCTCCTGGGAAACGCTTCTCCATCTGTCCGAATGGATCTCGTAGGACCTGTGCAGTTGTTCAGGTTACATATGGGAACTCGGTCTCTTACGTTATTGAAGTAGCAAGGCCTGATGATTGGTCTATATCGACACTTATTCTGCGTCCTATTAATCAGATCGAGATTCGAGCAGTTGAGGACAATATTAAGCAGCTACTCGATGGTTTGGTTCAAAAGGGTGGACATTGGGATCAATATGTACTTGACCAAAGTGAGATGCGGGTTAATAAGGTAAAGCATTTTCAAAGTGATACATTACTAGATTGGGCAGGTCGAATATATGAAAAATTAGTGTAATCTATAGTAATTACTGAAATATATTACGATTAGGTAGTGCCCATGAACCAAAAGTGTAAAATATTGTTTTGAAATTATGGTAAAATTATCTCATGACAAGTGAATACTTCGGGAGGGTATGTATGCAAAAAAAACCGCTAACTCCAAAGCAAAAGGAAGCAAGTGAAGAGTTAATAAACAATGTTCAAATTATTGCGTGTGCAGGTTCCGGGAAGACTACAACAATGGTTGAGAGAATTATCAATATTTTAAGTCAACCAGAAATTGAGCCTAAGAATATTGTGGCATTTACGTTCACTGAAAAAGCGGCTAACGAATTGAAAGAACGTACCTATAAATTTGCTAAAGATAAAATTGGAAATGCAACTGGACTAGCTGAGCTATATATAGGTACCATTCACGGTTACTGTTTAAATTTATTGCAGGAACATAGCAATGAATATTCAAAATATGAAATTCTCAACGAGATTCAAACTAAGCTTTTTGTTGATAAAACATTTAAAATCAATGGGTCAAACCAAATAAAATATGTGGATAAAAAGGGTAATGAATCAAGTCTAGAAAGATTTATTGACACTGATTTATATATCGAGGTAGTAAACACGATTAGGGAGTCAGATGTACTGGAGTTACAGAACTACACAGTACCAGCAAATGTGCGGTCAGCGGTCGAGAAGTATGAAAGATGCTTGGATGAAAATAGCTTTTTTGACTATACCTCGATTATGTTGAAGGCAATTAAATTGTTGCAAAACAATAATCATATTAGGAATAAAATAAAAAAGGAATTAAAGTATTTGATTGTAGATGAGTATCAGGATGTTAACCCAATTCAAGAAAAGTTAATAAACATTATATATTCATTGAACACTAATATATGTGTGGTTGGTGATGATGATCAAATCTTATATCACTGGCGAGGAAGTAAATCTGACAATATTATTAATTTTGATTCCAGATATAAAAATATAAAACGTATAGAACTGCTTGAAAATTTCAGGAGCAGCAAAGGGATAGTAGATTCAGCTGCTGTGGTTATCAATCACAACCAGGCCAGACTGCACAAAATGATGATCAGTGCTAATAATCAAGAATATTCACAGTATGATATTCTCGGGAATAGATTTAATTCTGAAACAGAAGAAATAGATTTTATTATCGATAAAATTAAACAGTTACAAGGAGCATCATTTCAAGATGTACCAGGTGCTGCAGAACGTGGCATTACGTATAGTGATATGTCCATTCTTGTGTACTCGGTCAAGAAGATTCCACAATACTTAATAGATCGTCTTTCGGATGAGGGAATTAAATTTGTCGTTGAAGGTATGAAGAATTTATTTGAGACGTTAGAAATTAAAGCGAGTGTTATGCTATTTAATTACTTGCACAATCAATGCAGCTATGAAGAATTATATCAATATTGGTCAAATCAAAGTTTTTCAATAAAAGAGATTGTATTAACTGCAGCGTTAAATAGTTTATCAAAAATGAAACAAGACATAGACTGCATTCCTTGGGAGGATTTTATCTTACAAGGAATCTATAAGGAGTTTCTTGAAAATATCGGTGTATTTGAACTGGATGAAAATGAATATGATAGGTTATTGTACAACTTCGCTAAATTCACCGAAGTGATCAATGATTATGAAAAGATACATTTAAAAAATTCACCAACAAACAAGTTATATGGATTCTGTGCGTTTCTTAAATATGCTGCAGCTGATTATTACCCAGAAGGATGGCTCTCTCCATCCTATAGAAGTACAAAAGGGCTTAAAATTATGACTTTTTTCCAGGCTAAAGGCTTGGAGTTTCCAGTAGTGTTTATGCCCTTCTTAACTCAATCATTTATGTTCCCACCTAAAAAAGGGGGGAAAAATAAGTGGGCAATAATTGGTGACATATTAGATAAACGTGAATATGAAAGTGGTCCTGAAGATTTAAGAAGGCTGTATTACGTAGGTGTAACTAGAAGTAAAAAATATTTATTTATGTCTCAAGCGCCACATTTGTTTGGGGGTGGCAATAAATCTTTTAGCAAACCTGCAGAAGCTTTTATTGAAATATTGCATTCCGACTATGTTGTGCAAGACAAAAACTTTAATCATGCTTCTATAAAGAAATCTGATATTATCGATCGAATTGATCAAGATGTTATTAATTTGGATTTCTCGACATTAAAAAGTTATTTCGAGTGCCCAACACAATTTAAGTATTCATCAGTATATGGTTTTGTTCAGCCACTGGATTATAGAATGGGATATGGGAAATCGATGCATAATATGTTAGAGGATTTGCATAAAAATTATCGCGAGAGCACGCTACCTGGTCCAGAAATAGCAGAGCAATTGATTAATAAACATTTTTATATCCCTTACGCAGCTAAAATGCTACGCGATTCGATGATAGCACGTGCGCGAAAGGATTTAATTAATTACATCAGGCTTAATAGACATAAGTTCCCACAGATTATTTATGTTGAGAAACAAATTGAGATTAGTTTAACGGATCAGCTCTTTGTGAACGGAAGAATTGATTTAGTTAGAAATACTGAAACCAATACAACTACAATTATTGATTTTAAATCCGATAAATCCGCCCAATCTGATGAACTAATAAATGATCAATTAGCGATATATGCGTTGGGATATAAGAAATTGACGGGACAAGCACCGAATTTTGTAGAATCATATATATTAGAAGAAAATTATCCAAAGCAAATTGAAGTTACAGAGACTCTATTAAAAGATATTGAACAGAAGATTCTTCAAGTTCAATCTAGTATTGAAGGTAATAGTTTCAATAAGGTTAAGGGATACAATCATGATCACCCTATTTGCACGAGTTGTAAATATAAGAACGCATGTTTGAAAAAGCTTTAGATTATTCGGATCAAGCATGTTATAATTATAGTAATAACTTGATTGTAAGCCGCTCATCTTCCAAGGTGCGCGGCTTAATTCCTGGAGTTTAGAAGGCTGGTGAATGCTTATGTTGGAAAATAGACAAGTAGAGGAACAATGGCAACTCGATTTAGATTACAGTGGTGAAAATAATTTTGCTTCTTTCTTTAGATCCAACGGAGTTATTCACTCGTATCCAGCTAAAGCTGTTCCAGAGATGGTTAATTCATTAATAACCAAAATTAAAGAGAGTTTTGAAATTAATACTGTTCTTGATCCATTTGTAGGTAGTGGGACAGTCGCAGTAGAGGCTAAATATATGGGTTTAGATTTTTATGGTTCGGATCTGAATCCCTTATCTATTTTGCTATCCCGCACAAAAACTCTTACCATGAATAATGGAAGCTATATTGAAAAGCAATTAAGATCTTTTTCCATAGAAGTAAGTCAAAACTATCAGCCCTTACATGTTCAAGGAATTGAGCATTTTAATAATATCTCATACTGGTTTAAAGAAGATAACATAAAGCAACTTTCATATATTAAATCGTGCATTTCCGATTTTTTAAAAAGAAAACGCGGCACAAGCAGAGAAACTTTTGCTCTAATACTACTCACAGCTTTTAGTACAACTATTCGATCAAGCTCCTTAACTCGTAATGGTGAATTTAAATTGTACCGAATATCACCTATGGAGATTAGCAATTTTTCAGTCAATTCGATTGAGCTGTTTCAAAAGAAAATTGAAGATCTTTTAGATTTGTTAGAGCATACTAAAGATGCTTTCACTAACGAAACGAAGGCTGAATTTCGTCTCGCAAATGCAAAAAGTTTATCGTATTTGAAAAATAAAACGATTGATTTAGTAATAACATCCCCACCATATGGGGACTCACAAAGTACTGTAGCATATGGACAATTTTCTAGATTATCTATTCAGTGGATGCAAGATTTGCTGAAAAAATATCTCAGCATTGATGTTTATGCAGATAACTGCGATGAATATTTATTAGGTGGCAACAAGTCGGAAATTCTTGAAAACTCTTCCGGGATTATCAGTAATTCAAAGACACTTTCTTTACTCGATGAAGAATTAAAAAGTGTTGTTACTTCGGAAACTAAAAAGATAATTGATTTGAAAAATTGTGTGGCCATTCTGCTAATTAATTCGAATTTGGATATGTTAATAAAGGCTCTTGAAAATGATGAGTTATTTAAATTAATAAAAGAACGGATTAGATTGGATATATATAGAAAGTTAAATAGTAAGGCTAACCTACCGACAAAAAAGATTAAAGAGATTGCTAAAAAATCAGCAGATAGATTTATGAGTCAACTAAGTGCATTAAAAGGTTCAAGGCGTTATAGGAAAATGGAAATTATAAAGAGTAAACTTCCGTTTATTAACGAAACTCTTGAAAGAAGAGTTGAATCGCAACCAGAACGTTATGATGAAATAATAAAATTCTTTCGAGATCTCTATTCCGTAGTTAAAGAAACTGATAGAGTGCTTGCATCTGGCGGAGTTCAAGCGTGGATTGTCGGTCACCGAACAGTATTAGGTAAAGTTACAATTAATTTAATGGGAGTATTGCAGGATTGGTTTGAGAATTTGGGGTATAGAAAGATTACATCATTAAATCGTCAATATTCATTCAAGAGATTACCCCATCATATTAACTCGACAATAACTCGTAATGACGAAATTAAAACAATGATGCAGGAATATATTTTAGTAGTCCAAAAAAAGTAATGATAAGCAGTTGACCACTTCTAAGTGTTCAACTGCTTTTTCTTTTAAATAAAGCTGGACTGTTCATTTCTTCGAACTCGTTGGGAATTTTCTCAAAAATACCCCCATTTGCTCGGGCACAAGAAATTAAACTGGCAAAAGGAGGATATTTGGAGAAAGATGGCGAATAAAGTGATAATTTGCATCCTCATTAATATGTCGTACACAGGAGGAGAGTAATTGTTAAAGAAACCAGACTCTTCAATGATAAAGCGAGCAAGAAAAGAGCCTATAGATGTACTTGATAATAAGTACTCTGATTCAGAATTAGTAATTGGGCTTGTAGGGGCTGTTGGAACAGAACAGAACTTCATAGTTGAAATAATCAAAGAAAGATTGCAAACTGCTTTTCGATACAACGTGGATACAGTCCATGTTTCTAAGGATGTCATTTCTAATCTATATACACCCGGCAATCATGAATCCGATTATGATCGTGTACAGGAATTAATAGTGCTTGGGAATACAGCTAGAGAAAAATCAGGTGATCACTCAATTCTTGCACTAGGTGTTGCTTCAGAAATTTTCAAAAGAAGAGAAATAGATCAGAACACCGAAACAGTGAAACCGAAATTGCGAACTGCGTATATTATTAACTCATTGAAACATCCTGCGGAGGTTGAGAAGTTAAGAGAAATCTACTCGAATGGTTTTTATTTAATTGGTATTCATTCGGACGAAAATAAAAGACGGAAACATTTGATTAATTCAAAGTTCATGACAGAAGATCAGGCTAATGATCTCATTAAACGGGATATGGATGAAGTAGATGGGCATGGTCAACATACAAGAGATACATTTGAGTTGGCGGATTTTTATGTTCATCTAGACGTACATGATCAAGCGAAAAATAGTATTTGGCGAATTCTTGATCTAATATTCGGGCATCATCATTTAACACCAACATTCGATGAATTTGCAATGTATATGGCATTTACATCAGCTTTAAGATCAGCAGATTTATCTCGACAGGTCGGTGCAGTAATTGCAAGAGACAATGAAATTATCGCGTTAGGAGCAAATGATACACCTAAGTATGGCGGAGGGTTATACTGGCCCGAATTTGATATTATAAACAATGAATTTAAGGACTTTCAGAATGGTAGGGATTACACTAGAGGTGTGGATTCCAATAAACAGGAACAGGCACGAATTATCGAGAATATTATTCTTGCATTAGAGATTGATGATGAGGAAACAAAGAAAAAAATAAGGGATAAATTGAAAAAGAGTAGAATTAAGGATATTACAGAGTATGGGCGAGTCGTTCATGCTGAAATGGAAGCATTATTAATGTGTTCCCGTAATAATGTTTCTACTCGTGGAGCAACGATTTATTGTACGACATTTCCGTGTCATAATTGTGCAAAGCATATCATAGCTGCAGGAATTACCAAGGTAATTTATGTAGAGCCATATCCTAAAAGCAAGGCATTTGAGTTTCACTCCGATGCAATTGCTACGGATTCAAACGCCTCTACTGAGGGAGTTATTTTTACTCCTTTCGTTGGAATTGGGCCAAGAAAATTTTTTGAACTCTTCTCAATGTCATTAGGATCAGGTTATAATAAGGTTAGGAAGAATAAGGATGGCGAAGCCCTTAAGTGGAAACCTAAGGAATCAAGAATGCGATCCCAATTGCTTCCTGTTTCTTATTTGGAACGAGAAACATACGCTACAAATGATTTTGAAGAAAAGAGGAGAATTTTAAATGAGAACTAAAGAGCGATTGCTAAAAAACGAAGGAGTTAACTCAGATAACAGAAATACTGATCTGCACATTGAGTTAGCATCTAGGGTGGTAAGCAATTGGCCTGATTGGAAAAAGGCTGTATATAAGAGCCAATCTCCTCGAAACGTTTATCGAAAGTCGGTTACGAGCCAATAATATAAATTATCAATAATTCCAGCCCCAGAATTTTTTTGGGGCTGTTGTATTTAATTCTACATTCATAAGTCTAATACTTTATTTTTCCGTGATTTATGATATTTACTTGTTTCATTAAGACTAGTCTAATACTTATTTCTCAAAAGCTAACGATTTTCAAACTTAAAAACCGCGTCAAATCAACAACTCCAGTCTAATACTTTATTTTCTTCGAACATTATTGTCCAGTGATAAAAAACTCTGGAACCAGTTAATAAAGTCTGGAACTAGTAAAGAAACTGTGGAACTAGTAATATAAGTGTGGAACTTCTAGAACAAGCCCGATGATGCTTTCTTTGATCATCGGGCTTGTTTGTGTGGAGGGGTAGGTAAATTTGTCTGATACGATTGGTCAACGAGTGAAGAGGATGAAGAAAGTGAGAAGGCTCCATCGCGAAATGAGAAAACGCGGGTGGGATAATAAAGATCTCCCAGGACTACGAATGACGGCGTGGAGAAGCTCCTATTCGGCGTATGCGCAGTACGCAATGCCAAACAAATGGTTTGAAGAATTCGGTCTAAGTAGTCTGCTTGCCATTTACAATGAACTTCATCCCCAAAGGGGATAGACGCTGGAGGAGCCGGATGCGATGACCCGCACGTCCGGATCTGTGAGAGGCCCATGCAAATGCGCATGGGCCTACTCGATGTACGCCCAGCATGGGCGTCATCTCTACGGTGAAAGTCCGGAATGGGGGCTGGCAAGCGCCTACCATAGCCAAGAGCAAGGGTGTCCGCCGCGAGGCGGAATCCGAAGGAAGCTGGAGGCAAACGCACGGCTCGAGGTACACGAATCCAATTTGAGGCGGTTGCAGTCGGATGAGTCACCATCACATGACGAAATCCTAAGCTGCCAAAGGCTGCAGCCGTAAACTTGGGCGAGCGCGGGCGGAAAGATGACGTTCTTATCTGGGGAGACCTGTGGAATATGCGAAGTATTTGCGTAACCGTGGCTGAGAAGTCGCGCTGAATCCGCAGGAGTCAGCAGAAGCCATGGTACGGTGTTGTTGCAACAACTCCGGAAGGGCTGAACCTAAAGGAGAGAAGAAATCGATGCGTTCGCGCGAAGAACAACGACAGCAGAATATCCCGCAAGGGAGCTCGCGGCAAAGGGTAGCGGTGAAACCGCAAGGGTATGCCGGAGCCCGAGTTCTTCGTCGGCACAAACCGACCTTTCTTCTCGCGAAGGAAAGCACGACTTGCTGGATCAAATGCTCGAGGAGGGAAATCTCCGAGAAGCCTACAAGCGAGTGAAACAAAACGGAGGAGCGCCCGGCATAGACAACGTGACGGTAGCCGAGCTACAAGCACACGTATGGGAATGCTGGGAAACCGTGAAAGCGCAGCTCCAATTGGGTACGTACAGACCGATGCCAGTCAAACGGGTGGAAATCCCCAAACCCGGAGGCGGGGTGCGGCTGTTAGGTATCCCAACCGTAATGGACCGCTTGATCCAACAAGCCCTCATGCAAGTAATGACACCGATTTTCGACCCGTTATTCTCACCGAACAGCTTTGGATTCCGCCCAAGGAAACGTGCCCATGACGCAGTAAAACAAGCGCAGTCCTACATTCAAGAAGGAAATCGCTGGGTCGTAGACATAGATTTGGAGAAGTTCTTTGACAGAGTGAACCACGACATCCTCATGGCAAGGGTAGCACGAAAAGTCGCGGACAAGCGTGTCTTGAAGCTGATTCGTTCCTACCTCAATGCCGGAGTCATGGTCGACGGGACAAAGCAGGAGACGCTGGAAGGAACGCCGCAAGGCGGTCCGCTCAGCCCGCTTTTAGCTAACATCCTGTTGGACGATCTGGACAAAGAGTTAACGGAACGCGGCTTGAAGTTTGTGCGTTATGCGGACGACTGCAACATCTTTGTCCGAAGCAAGCGTGCAGGTGAACGCGTAATGGCGTCGGTCATTCGCTTTGTAGAGGGGAGGCTCAGACTAAGAGTGAATCGGGACAAGAGTGCGGTAGACCGCCCATGGAACCGCAAGTTCCTTGGATTCAGCTTTCTCAGCAACAAAGTCGCGACGATTCGAATCGCGCCGAAGAAACTGGAACAACTAAAGGAACGCGTCAGGGAGATAACCTCGCGTACGCGAGGCGTCTCGATGGAGAAGAGGCTGCAAGAATTAAATCGCTACCTGATGGGTTGGATAGGCTACTTCCGGCTAGCATCCGTAAAGACGCACTGCGAACGACTCGACGAATGGATTCGCCGAAGACTACGCATGTGCCTATGGAAGCAGTGGAAACTACCTAAATCCAGGCTCCGAAACTTACGTGCCCTAGGTGTACCGGAGTGGGCGGCAAGAATGATGGCAAACGCTCGCCGCGGATGCTGGGAAATGTCCCGAAACATAAACAACGCCCTTAATCGCTCCTACTGGAGTGACCAAGGGCTGTTAAGTCTGACAACTCGTTATCTTGAAACTCGTTAACTTTTAGGAACCGCCGTATGCGGACCCGCATGTACGGTGGTGTGAGAGGTCGGGGGCTAGCCGCCCCCATCTACTCGATTCAAAGGATGAGCAAGCAATGGCGGATACAATTGGTCAAAAAATAAAGAAAAATAAGGAAACTGAATGATATGAGCCAAGAAGAGTACGGTATCAAGTGGCAAGTTGGGGAACAACAAAACCGTTATCACAGAAAGCTTCAACCACGTCATTCTGGATGAACTCACGAAGTATATCGACCCTGAATCTGAAGGGAAGACGCTCATCTTCGCTGCGACGGACGATCATGCGGGATATGGTCGTTCGGATTTTCAAGGAAGAGCTGGAGAAGGTATACGGCGAGGTAGACGACAATGCGGTTCTGAAAATCACCGGTTCGATAAAAGACCCGCTAAATGCCATCAAGCTGTTCAAGAATGAACGGCTGCCCAATATCGTCGTTACCGTCGATCTACTGACGACCGGCATCGATATTCCGAGCATCACGAACCCCGTCTTCATGTGCCGCGTTCGTCGTATCGTTGGATTGGGCGGATTCTTTTTGCTGCTTCCGGCATAGACACACTAAAAAACCTGATATCATAAGCATGACCCCGTAACTCGTTTGATATGCTCCCCCTATGGTAGACAGTTGAAATAATAAAACTGTTTATCATTGGGGGAGTTCTTTATGTCTCGTAAAGCAAAGATTTCTGGATTAGAAAAGATAGCTGCCATTGAAAATTATCTGAGGGGGGAAGATTCACTCAATCACATAGCTATCTCGCTAGGCGTTTCTCATTCATCTGCCAAACAATGGCTTCAAGTTTATCACTCATTAGGTCCAAATGGACTCCACAGTTCATCCAGAAACATTGCATATTCTGCGGAATTAAAGGTAGTGGCTGTCAGAGATTATTTATCTGGCGGCGGTTCACATATGGAGATCTGTAAAAGATATGGGATTAAATCAACCCGTCAACTGCGTAATTGGATCCTAAAGTATAATGGTCATGAGGAGTTGAAAGCTTCCGGTACAGGGGGAACACCGATCATGACTAAAGGACGAGCAACCACTTACGATGAAAGGGTAGAAATCGTCAGATTCTGCATTGAGCATCAACACGACTATGCCCAGACAGCTGAGAGAAATTTCAGGTATCCTACCAACAAGTCTACTCATGGACGAATAAATACTTAAAATCAGGTGTGGAAGCACTTCAGGACAAACGTGGAAAAAGGAAGTCTGAGGATGAGATGTCCGAGGTCGAGAAACTGAGGGCTCAGAACAAACTGCTCCAGGCTGAGAACAAAAGAAAACAGATGGAGATCGACTTTCTAAAAAAGCTGAAAGAGATCAAAAGGAGGCGGTTCTAAGCCAAGTCCGATTAGAACCCGAGTATCTTGCCATACGCGATCTTCATGCTGCAAAAGCATACCCTATAGGTCAACTCTGCGAAATTGCAGGCATTCAGCGTTCTTCGTATTATAAGTGGCTTAACCGGAGAGAGAGTGACAACGAGAAATTTAACAAAACATTACTACCCCTAATTAAGAACGCCTACGAGGAAAAGAACGGCATCCTCGGGTATCGCCAGATGACCATCAAGCTAAACCGAGAACATCATTTGAGAGTGAATTATAAACGAATTTACAGGCTCATGAGCATCTTACATCTAAAATCGGTATGCCGTAGGAAGCGAAAGAGCTATGTCTCGTCCACGCCTGAAATTACGGCGGAGAACGTCTTGAACAGAGATTTCAAATCCGATTGAGTTCGGTACTAAAGTGGCTCACTGACGTGACCGAGATGAAGTACGGTCACAACAAGGCGTATCTTAGTGCCATCCTTGATTTGTCGGACAAAAGTATTGTTTCTTTTGTGGTGGGACATTCCAATAACAATGAGCTCGTATTTCGAACCTTTGATATTGCCCGCCAGATCTATCCTGGAGTTAAGCCCATTTTTCATAGTGACCGTGGTTTCCAGTATACGAGCAAAAGTTTTAAGAAGAAACTGGACGATGCAGGCATGACACAAAGCATGTCTAGGGTGTCGAGGTGTATCGACAACGGCCCGATGGAATCATTCTGGGGAATGATGAAATCCGAAATGTACTACCTCAACAAATTCAATACATACGAAGAGTTGGAAGCTGCCATTATCGAATATGTCGAATACTACAATAACCATCGCTACCAGAAGAGGCTGAACTGTATGACGCCTTTAGAATACAGACAATATCTTCTCCATTCAGCCGCCTAAAAAAATAGCACCGACCACGAATATGGTCGATGCCGAGTTTTTAATATATCAACTGTCTACTTTACAGGATGCACTTCAGTTTACGGGGTATTTTTGTTTTTTTAAAGCTGATCGAGATGAACCTTGGCGAAACTTGAAGGCTTGGACGTCGGTCACGGTCGTGCCCGACTCAGCGGCCGACGAAATCTACCCATGCATTCTTTGTTTTTAGAGAGTATCCCAATATATATCTTTGGTTATACGACATCAGGAAGGCTTATTTAATAGAATATCTTAGACACAATGAGCTATCGTTCGACTAAAGCTTCCTGGCTTCAACAAGAAAGGGGTCGTCCGCCGTGAGGATCATAACGATGTGGCTTCTATTGATAATGATTGTTATCGTGTCGGGCTGTGTGCAGCAGGACGACTACGAGAGGCAACGGGAACACAAGCTGAGCGACAGTAGGGGGGACATCATTGTCGGCGTATCGTGGCCGTTTGCCGACATGGACGACGGGTTCAGTGAAGGGCTGGAGCTCGCGCTGGATGAGATCCATGCGACAGGGGGATCGGGCAGGCTGGTTAAGCTCATTATCGAGGACGAGCAGACCTCTGTCGCGACCGGAATGACGATTGCGCAGTCGTACGCCGAGAATCCGGAGATGGTAGCGGTGATCGGCCATCGCAGTTCTTCCATCGCTTTGCCGGTAGCGAGTATATACCAGAACGCCGGGTTGCTCTACCTATCTCCTTCCGCGACCTCGCACAAGCTAGCGGCAAGCAAGCTGAGCCGATATATCAGTCTCATTCCGAACGATCGCCAAGAAGGCGAGAGGTTGGTCGAATACGCGGCATCGGCCGGATATAAGAAAATCGTGATCTTCTACTCCAAGGATGAGTATGGCAAAGGGTTGGCTGATTCCTTCGAAGATGCCGCGAAAGCACATGGCATGCAAATCGTTGACCGCGTTTCAGACTATGAGGACCCTAAACGTTTAAGGCACTATGACGAGAAGTGGAAATTGCTTGGGTATGACGCCGTATTGCTTGCCGAAATGATGCCGAACGCCGCGCAGTTTTTGGCGAGCTTTCGCGCCGACGGCATACAAGTTCCGATTATCGGAGGCAAAGGAATAGATTCGCTGAAGCTGCTGCAGGAGGCGGGACATGCGGCGGAAGGCGCGGTTGTTGTCAGTATTTTCGATCCTGACCGCGGAGATGAGGCGGTTCAAAGCTTCATGAACAAATTCAAGCGCAAATATGGCCATGAGCCGTCTACTTGGGCTGTACAAGCTTACGATTCTCTAACGTTATTAGTCTCTGCGATCGAGAAAGCGGGTTCCCGCCGGCCTGATGACATTGCTGCCGTCTTGAAGCAGTCCAAGCTATGGCCCGGCGTTGCCGGACCCCGTTCGTTCGACGCTTACGGAGTTGTGTATGATATGCCCATCATGCTGAAACAAGTGAAGGACGGCCAGTTCAACGATTTGAAATGAAGGAGCTGAAGCCGCGTGAATCCTAACCTCTATCGCAAAGTGTCCGTGGAACGATTATCGTCGCCTGAACAGTTGGACACCTTGATGACCGTTACTTCGCCTAGAGGGTGGCTTGCGCTGTTGGCGTCGGGCCTATTGCTTGCCTCTGCGATGATATGGAGCTTCTTCGGCACGATGAGCACGAAGGTTCAGTCGCAAGGAGTATTGATTAATCCGGAAGGCGTTCACAATATTTATGCACAGTCGGGCGGCTCGATTACGGATATTCGGGTAGAAGCGAACGAGTTCGTACATAAGGGCGATGTCATCGCTAGAGTGGAGCAGCCCGCATTTCTCATGGAGCTCAAGCAATTGCACGATGAGTTGCAAGCCGCGCAAGATCTTAACCGACGCGAGCCGTCAGCGCAATTGAGCGAACAAATCGGCAAGCTGCAGGCTTCGATCGCGGACCTGCAGAGGGAATATTCGGATGCTTCGACAATCGTCAGTTCTCAAGAGGGGCGCGTTCTAGAAGTAAAGGTGGAGAAGGGCGCGATAATCGGGCCTGGAACGCCGATCATCTCTGTCGAGTCGGGAACGGGCGGTCTTCTGCAGGCGGTGATTTACGCTCCTGTACAAGTGGGCAAGACTATTGTGCCAGGGATGCATGCGCAGCTGTCGCCCAGTTCTGTTAATAAAGAAGAATTCGGATTCATGCTCGGACGGGTTGCATCGGTCTCCGAATTTCCGATGTCGGCAGAAGGCATGATGGTCGCTCTTGGCAATGAGGCTTTGGTGGCGGAGCTGGCGGGAAGCGGGTTGGCGATGTTGGAAGTGCGCATTGAATTGATTCCGGACAAGCATACGGTCAGCGGTTACAAATGGTCCACCGGTAAAGGCCCGAATACGCGGATCGAAAATGGAACGTTGGTGGCGGGCGCTGTGACGATTCGGGAGCAAAAACCGATTACTTCGATCATTCCGGCCATTCATTAATCGGTGCGAGAGAGAAGAAGGGAGAGCTTCCTCATGTTCTCGTTCAAACGAGCGGATAAGCGCATGAAACGAGTTAAGACACCGACTGTGCTGCAGATGGAAGCGGTCGAATGCGGCGCGGCCGCACTGGGGATCGTTCTCGCTTACTATCAAAGTTACATTCCGCTTGAAGAGCTTCGAGTGGAGTGCGGCGTGTCCAGAGACGGCAGCAAAGCGTCAAACATCGTCCTTGCAGCACGGAAATACGGTTTCACGACGAAGGCTTACCGGAAGGAACCAGCAGCTCTTAAGCAGATGCAAGGTCCGATGATCGTGCATTGGAATTTCAACCACTTTCTTGTCGTCGAAGGATTCAAGGGCGACAACGTGTTCTTGAACGATCCGGCAAGCGGGCCGCGCGTTGTCACGTTCCAGGAATTTGACCAATCGTTCACCGGCGTCGTCATGACGTTCGAGCCTTCGCCCGAATACAAGCCTCACGGTACGAAGCCCGGAATGACCGCAGCGCTCGCGAGAAGGCTGAAGGGCTCGGAAGCCGCGCTCATCTTCGTATTTCTGGCTGGGCTGTTTCTCGTTGTGCCGGGCCTTGTCATTCCAACCTTCTCGCGAATTTTCATCGATAATATATTGCTCGGACATACGTACAACTGGATGGTGCCGTTGCTGCTCGGGATGGGCGCGACGGCGATTGTCCGAGCGTTGCTGGTATGGCTGCAGCGATATTACTTGCTCAGGCTCGAGATGAAATTTTCGTTAAGCACGTCGAGCCTCTTTTTTTGGCATGTGCTGAGACTTCCAATCGTGTTCTTCGCGCAACGTATCAGCGGGGAGATCAGCTCAAGAGTCATGATTAACGATCGGGTGGCGAAGCTGTTATCCGGCGATGTGGCCGTCGCGTTAGTCAATTCCATTATGGTCGTGTTCTATATGATACTTATGCTGCAATACAGCGTATTGCTCACCGTTTCGGCGGTGTTGGCCGCTATGCTTAACGTCGTATTTCTGCGGTTCGTGTCTCGCAAGAGAGTGGACTTGAGCATGCGGATTATCCAGGAAAGCGGCAAAGCGCAAGGGATCGCGATGAACGGCTTGCAAATGATCGAGACCCTGAAAGCGAGCGGATCGGAGTCGGATTTTTTTGCCCATTGGGCGGGGCACCAGAGCAAGCAGTTGAATTCGGAGCAGCGGATCGGCGTCACATCGCAATGGCTGACTGCGGTACCGACGCTGTTAACGGGGTTAAGCACGGTTGTCATTCTCGTCATCGGCGGCTTTCAGATTATGGACGGAGCGCTCACAGTCGGGATGCTCGTCGCTTTTCAAAGCTTGGCCGCTAGTTTCATCGAGCCGGTGAATCAGCTCGTCCAATTAGGCGGGTCGCTTCAAGAAGCGCAGGGCGGATTAAAGCGGCTCGACGATGTGCTGAATTACCCAATCGACAGTCAGACGGATGACGAGGAAGCCGCACTTCCGAATACGGCAGTCGCTCAGAATAGTCTAGCCAAGCTGTCGGGTTCTGTGGAACTGAGAAACGTCACCTTCGGTTATAACAGGCTGGAACCGCCGCTTATCGAAGATTTCAGCCTGCAGTTGAAGCCAGGCTCACGTGTCGCTCTCGTCGGAGGTTCGGGGAGCGGGAAGTCGACGATCGCCAAGTTAATCGTGGGCCTGTATGAGCCGAGCTCAGGCGAGGTCCTGTTAGACGGCGTTAATCGGAAGCAGATCTCGCGGTCATTGATCGGCAATTCCGTTGCCGTCGTGGATCAAGACATCGTTCTGTTCGAAGGCACGATCCATGATAACTTGTCGTTATGGGATGCCACCGTTCCCGAGATCGATATCGTTCGGGCGGCGAAGGATGCCTGCATTCATGATGAGATTAGCGCGAGAGTCGGGAGCTACGACCATATGCTCGAAGAAGGCGGCGGTAATTTCAGCGGCGGTCAGAGGCAGCGTCTGGAAATTGCCCGAGCGTTAGCCGGCAACCCGTCGATTCTCGTCCTCGATGAAGCGACGAGCGCGCTTGACCCGAACACGGAACAGCGGGTGGATGCAAGCTTCCGCAGAAGAGGCTGCACATGTATTATCGTCGCGCATCGTTTAAGTACGATTCGCGATGCGGATGAAATTATCGTACTGCAGCGGGGTAAAGTCGCTGAACGCGGAACGCATGAACAATTAATCGTACACAACGGCGAATATGCCAAGTTGATACAAGAGTATTAGCTCGATATGGCGACGATGGAGGTAATGAAGATGGAACCAAGCCCTGATGCTCCGTCCCGACTAGCCGAGCAATTCAGGAGATGGGGGACTCCGGCTTTGCTGGAGGGCAACAACCCTCTTCTTATTAAGGATGAAGACAATGTTTGGTATGTAAGCGCCGGACATGTCGATCTGTTCGCCATTACGCTCCATGAAGGGGAGGTCGCCAGCTCGCGCCGTTTTTTGTTCGGTGTGGATGCAGGCGGCCTTGTGCTCGGATTTGCGGGAGGTCGCGAAGCTTCCGATGCGCTGCTCGTCTCGGGCTTATCCAATACGGAGGTATATCGGATGGAAGCGGAACGCTTCTATGCGATATGCGCAGAGCCAAGCGTACAGCCGGAGGTCTTAGGAGCGATCAACGGGTGGATGTACCAGTGGTCGGCGGCGCTTGGCGACGGCTGTCCTCCCTCCGCATACACCGCGTGGGAAGAGGCTTGTTCACGCTCGGAGGAGGGGATCGGGCGAGAGACGGGGTGGATAGCGGCCTCATTATCTGAATTTCATCGCGTGATACAACTTGGTTTACGAGATTTTCTCGTCAAAGAGGACTATCGTAGCTATGAGCAATTGCAGAAGAAGACGGAGTATGACAGATCCGTCATGCATCGGGCATTGCGCAGGTTAACAACAGTCTCTAAGGAAGATACTGCGGCGATCGAAGCGGACGAGGCGAATCCAAACGATCTATTAATCGAAGCCTGTAAGCTTGTAGCCGAAGCGGTTGGCTTTCCAGCCAATCGGATCAAGAGAACGTACACCCTTCAGTCGCGCGATCCGATCAACGACATTGCCCGTGCATCGGGCATCCGTTGCCGGAAGGTTGCTCTCAAGAATCGTTGGTGGGAGGAAGATAACGGCCCGTTGCTTGCCTATGTGGAGGACGGGATGTATCCGGTTGCGCTTATTCCTAATCGCAATACGAGCTATTGGTTCAATAATCCGGCCAACGGTGTCAAAGTGAAAGTGACGGAGCAACTCGCGAACGAACTGGCTCCGATCGCAACGATGTTCTTCCGGCCGTTGCCCAGCCGAGCGTTGCGAGTATGGGATATTCTCCAATACAGCGCGCATCCCGCATTGAAACGCGATTTCCTCATGATCCTGGTATTGGGCATTGCCGGAGGAGTGCTTGGCACGTTTACGCCGATCGCGAACGGTATGTTGTTCGATACCATTATTCCGGCCGCAGACCGTGGGTTGCTACTCCAGATGTGCTTTATCTTAGTGTCGATCTCGATCTCTTTGTTGCTGTTTCAGATTACCCGCTCGCTCGCGATGTTGCGCATCGAAGGGAAAGTAAACGGCTCGATTCAAGCGGCGATCTGGGATCGCTTGCTCCAACTGCCATTGTCCTTCTTCCGAAGCTATACGGCAGGAGATTTGGCACTCAGGGCAAGCAGCATGAATACGATTCGCCAAACGTTGTCGGGAGTCGTCTTAACCTCGATATTCGCGGGCATATTCTCATCGTTCAACTTGGTTCTCTTGTTTCTGTACGATCTTCGAATGGCGCTCGTCGCTTCTTTGATCGTATTAGCGGCAATGATCGAGACCGCCGGCGTCGGGATGCTTCAGTATCGAAGGCAGAAGCGATTGCTGCACCTGGGAGGCAAGCTGTCCGGTACGGTGCTGCAGCTTCTGAACGGCATTGCTAAGTTCCGTATGGCCGCGGCGGAGAAACGGGCGTTTTACATTTGGGCTAAGCTATTCGGCGACATGAAGGCTTCGTCGTTCAAATCGCAGACGCTGAATAACGCGCATGCCGTGTTTAACGCGGTATTCCCGCTCGTTGCCTCGATGATTCTGTTCTATATGGCGCTGTCCGGCGCGAAAGTCGTCAGCGCGGGACAATTCATCGCGTTCTTCGCCGCATTCAGCACCTTTCTTACGTCCATGCTCGCGATGACGTCGTCGCTGCTCTCCGTTGTTAACATCATCCCTTTGTATGAAAGAGCGAAGCCGATCATGCTGGAGCTGCCTGAGATCCATGATGCGGCCGAAGACTCGGGAGAGCTTGTCGGCGCAATTGAAATCAAGCATGTAAGTTTTCGTTATAAATCCGATCAACCTGCCGTCTTAAATCAACTATCGCTGGACATCCGGGCCGGTCAGTTCGTGGCGCTTGTCGGCGCTTCGGGCTGCGGCAAGTCGACGGTGCTGCGATTGCTGCTCGGCTTCGAGAAATCGGAAGCGGGAGCGATCTATTACGACGGTCAAGATATGAGGACGCTCGATGTGCGCTCTTTGCGCAGCCAATTCGGCGTTGTGTTGCAGAACGGCAAGCTGATGTCGGGCGACATCTTCACCAACATCGTCGGTTCGTCTAATCTGACGATGAGCGATGCATGGGAAGCGGCGCGGATGGCCGGGATCGATGAAGACATAAGGGCAATGCCGATGGGGATGCATACGGTCGTGTCCGAAGGCGGCGGTACGTTCTCCGGCGGTCAGCGCCAACGGCTGCTCATTGCCAGAGCGATTGCCCGCAAGCCGAGAATATTGCTCTTCGACGAGGCGACGAGCGCGCTCGACAATCGCACGCAGGCAATCGTCGGCGAAAGCTTGGCGAAGCTGCATGCGACGCGCGTCGTGATCGCGCACAGGCTAAGTACGATTATGAACGCGGACCGGATCTATGTGCTCGATCAAGGGCGGATCGCGCAAGCAGGAACCTATTCGGAGTTGATGAACCAGGAGGGACCGTTCGCCGAATTGGCGAAGAGACAATTAGCCTGAGCAAGCGGCGCTTGTAATCAAAGATATATCCTAGGGTATACGACAAAATCAGACGGATTCCGTTATGATTGCGGTGAAATCATTACCCATTATGAGGAGGAACCAACCATGTCGCAAGAAGATCAAGTAGCCAAAGCCATTGAGGCAATCACAAGCAAAGCCGCAACGGACAGACAATTTCGTTCTTTGATTCTGTCGAACCCGCATGAAGCGGTGAAGCAGGCAACAGGTATTGAATTGCCGGATTATTTTAAGCTGCAAGTCGTAGAAAATGACGGCGCGCACTACACGCTGGTGTTACCGGATGCGGCAGTTGAAGATGAGGAATTATCCGAGAGCGAACTGCAGAAGGTGGTTGGGGGGGCGGCTGTTTACACGCACGATTATTGGTATATGTATACGAAATCGTCGATTCAGTATTTCTGCGATTTTAACGAACGTGTTTTCAGCGATGTCGTTACCGGTAATAAAACGCCTATTGATGGCGATTCAATAAGTTGGCTTACAGCAGGAAAGAAAGTGCCTTAAAATTCTAGTCATGCTCAGTATCGATAAGTTGGCGCTCGAACAGATCCCTTTATTTAATTCCTACGCCTATCCCAATGTCCGTGCCATGCTCTCTGAATGGTGTCAAGACCCGCACCATTTGCTGCTAGGCGCTGCGATGTTCGATCAGCCTGCAGGTCTGCTAATTGCGATTTATTCTGCAGATAAATCGATTGTCGTGATTAATTCTATCTTCGTTGCGCCTCGATTTCGGAACATGGGAATAGCCACAAGACTATTGAAGGCCGTAATTGAACATTCGAAAGGCTCCCGTATCGATATTAAATACTTTACCAACCTATCTGAGGTATCTTATTTGGAGAGAGCGTTGCATCAGGTCGGATTCGACCCTCCCGAATTGGCAAGCGTGTATTATCAAGTTGACCTGTCAACTCTAGCGGCTGCTCCTTGGATCAGCAGGTGCAAGCGATCGCCTGGGTATCGGATGGTTCCATGGCAACAGATCACGGAGCAACAAAGACAAGACCTGAAGGAGAAGCGATATTGCGATTATCCGGAAACGTTATCGCCGTTCATTCAAGAGGAAGTCATTGAGGCATCGGGAAGCTTCGTCTTGCTGCGGGGCGATGGCGTTATTATGGGCTGGATTATTTACCACCGTCATGTGAAGCATGCCGTGCTAAGCAGGTCGCTATTCATTGCCGAATCGCTTCAGAATAACGGGATCGGATTAACCATGATCGGCTACTCTGTTAGCCGGATGGCGGACCGGAATATTCAATGCATCGTTTTTCAGGTGATTGCCAGCAATAGGCGAATGCTTCGCCTAGTCGACAGAATGATTCTGCCCTATCGGGGGGAACAAACGGAATTCAGATTAGCGCGTCTGACAAGCAAGCAACCGCAAGGATAAAAAAAGGAGAAAACAACGATGTCGCAAGAAGATCAGGCAGCCAAAGCCACAGAAAATCAAACAGCCAAAGCCATTGAAGCGATAACAAGCAAAGCCGTAACGGACAGAGAGTTTCGCTCATTGATTTTATCGAACCCGCGTGAAGCGGTGAAGCAGGCAACCGGCATCGACTTGCCGGAAGAGTTCAAGCTGCAAGTCATTGAGAACGATGGAGCGCATTATACGTTAGTCTTGCCTGACGCGGCAGCCAAAGGTGAGGAATTGACCGAAATCGAGCTGCAGACAGTGGTTGGCGGGGCAGCGATATATACGCACGATTATGTTGTACCTGTGAAAGACGATAATGAATACGATGCTATATATTTCTGCAAGGGGCCCGATCAACAGCGTATTGCCGGTGGTACAGTTCCTAAGGGACATCCTTATGATGCCGACACCAAAATTGTTTTTACAATGTAATCGTAAACACCAGAAACAATTGGCCGAGATCGCAGCGCAAGCGAGCACCCTCCGCGAACGTCTGAGCGGAGGGGTTGTCGCTGCCGTGCCGGACAATGAGGAACGTCATGCCGGACTTCTCGTCAAACGTTGGGAAGAGTGGCGACGATACGCGGATGCGCAAGACGATCGGGAGCTGCTGGAGACGGTAAATACGGATTTACCGGCGGATGAAGCGCGCGGATTGCTCGGAGATGTTCGGCTCCGCGAGGGTGAAGCTTTGCCGGAATGGGCTTTCGTATTGGATGAAGTGATCCAGGCCATCTTGTCTGAAGATGAGGAGCACGCAGCCATGCATGGCAGGAAGCTGAATCGGCGCAAGATTTACCCTTTCGAGGACCTGTTCCTGCCTGTTCTGGACGCGGCGTACATGAAACTTGAACAAGAGGCGCTATCGCTGCACGAGATCTATTCTGACGAGGCTTGCGCGGATTTGATGGAGCGTCTGCTCGCCGAGCTGTCGGAGCTATGCGGTCGTGCTTTATGGGTTGACTTTGCCGTGTTTCGGGGGGCTCAGTTTCAGCATCAGGGACTTATGGCTGCTTTTAAGAACGAATCCTCCACATCCGCTTATACCGCGTATATCGCGTCGATGCGCCAAGGACGAATCGTTGACTTTTTCCAACAGTATAGTTTCCTTGCCCGCCTCGTCGCCACTCGCTGCCAATATTGGCTGTCATCCGCTTCCGAGCTATGTCGCAGACTGGCAGAGGATCGCGAAGGGTTATACGAGCGGTATGACGCTTGCGGAATGGTGAAGCGTCTGCAATGGGGCCTGTCCGACTCCCATCAACAAGGCCGAACGGTATGTATATTGGAGTTTAACGATGAGAAGAAAGTCGTCTACAAACCAAAGTCGTTAGCGATCGATCACGCCTTCGGAGATTTGATCGCGTGGCTGGAGCAGAGAGCTGTTCCCGTACGGTTGCGGACGCCGAAAGTATGGAATCGCGGCGATTACGGCTGGGCGGAGTGGATCGCCAATGACCCTTGTAAGGTTATGTCCGGCATTTCAGCGTATTATCGAAATTACGGCGGGTTAGTGTGCCTGGTTTATCTGCTCAGTGGCAACGATTTCCATGCCGAGAATATTGTAGCCGCCGGCAACGTTCCCGTGCTGATTGATCTGGAAACGCTGCTGCATCCATTGTGGATCAAGCCATTCGGGGTATTCGCGGAAGAACGCGAGAAGGAGGATGCCGAGTTCCGGGCCATGATGAACTCGGTTTTCGCTACGCATTTACTGCCGTATCATGAGCTGGAATTGTCCGGTTTATCGGGCGAGAGAGGCCTAGACGGAAGAGCGGTGAAGCTCGAATGGAAGAACGTCAATCGGGATGCGATGAAAGTCGAGGAGAAGTCCGGGACGCGGAATCGTAAACTCTCGAATCTGCCAAAGCTGGATCAGCAGATGCACACGGTTCATGCCTTCATTCCCGAGCTGTTGGATGGTTTTCGGCAAACCGCCGTTTTCCTGATGGAGAACAAAGATCAGCTTCTTCATGATAAGGTATTAGACGGCTTCCTTGGCGCTCATGGTCGGTTCTTGTTTCGCGCCACGTTCAAGTATGCATTGCTGTTGGCCAAAATCCTTCATCCTTCCAACCTGAGAGACGGGCTGACGGCCTCGATCAAGCTGGAAACGCTAAGTCGCCGTTATATCTCGGACCAAGTGCCGCAGCTGCTGCCTGTCATCGATGCCGAAGTGAAGCAGTTGATTGAAGGCGATATCCCTTATTTTACGATACCCGCATTCTCCAGGCGGTTAGAGGCCTCTGAGCTTCCATTGGCACAATCCGCCTTGGAACGCGTCTTTTCTCGCCTTGAGCAGTGGGACGAGCGGGAAATACAGCGTCAGACGAATATGATCGAGGAGGCCCTGCAGGCTGCGGTCACAAGTCAGATAGAGCGCAAGTCTGGCGCGATGGTGGAGGAAGCTCCGAGCTTGCGGACGATAGATGAGCTGCGCGGGCTCGTCTGGAAGCTGGCGGACGATATCCGAAACAGGTCCTTCTCCCGTGCTGATGACTCTCCCATCTGGATCGTCGCAGGCATTGAACCGTATTTGCCAAGCTTCCGATTTCATCCGATGGGTTATGGTTTGTATGACGGAATCCTAGGTGTGTCGCTGTTCCTGATGGCTGCCGGCCGCAAGCTCGGAGATGACGAATTCGCGGAGTTGTCCATGCGACTGGCGGATCCGGTTCGACGCATGGTCAGAAGCAAGATGACGAGTTCTCGTACGTTAGGCATAGGCTCCGCGTATGGCTGGGGCTCTATTGTCTATGGCCTCACCCGGTTGAAGCGGCTATCGGATGACCGAACATTATTGGAAGAAGCCGTACAAGCCGCCCGGTTCATTACGCCGGAGCGAATCGCTTGCGACGACGCGCTCGATATGATGTACGGATCGGCAGGCGTAATCGCTAGTCTATTGACTCTATACGACGAGGTCGGACAAGAGTGGTTGTTAGAACTCGCGCGGTGCGCAGGGGAACGATTGCTGCATGTCCACAAGCCGACGCATACTGGACATCGGGCTTGGTTCGTTGGCGAGCACCAATATGCGTTAACGGGTCTATCTCATGGTACGGCCGGGATCGCTTATGCTCTGTTCCGATTGTATGCGGCAACGGGGATGGAGCGGTTCAAGGAAGCGGCAGAGGAAGGGCTTCGATACGAAACGGCGGTATTCCATACGGAACGGCATAATTGGCCGGATTATCGCGGCTACAGGCCGTATGAGCCTCTCCGATTCATGAATAGCTGGTGTCATGGCGCAACGGGGATCGGATTGGCCCGATTGGGTTCGTTAAGCTGCTATCGAACGGCCTCGATGGTTAAGGATGTGGAGGAAGCGATCTTAGCCGTCACGCGGGAGCCGCTCGCCTCAGCCGATCATATTTGCTGCGGCAATCTCGGTCGCGTCGAGATGCTGATCGCCGCGGCTCAAACGCTGAACCGCCCCGACTTGACCGCAATCGCTCACCACCAAGTTACAAGCGCGCTTTATGGTCATGCGGACGCATTGGGCTCCAGATTTGCGCACCATTCGCTGGCGGCCTTGCCCAATGGGGCTCTTGATATCGGCTTTTACCGGGGGATATCAGGCATTGGTTATACCTTATTGCGGCTGTGCGATGTCATGGAACAACAAGAGCCCGTCGGTTCGATATTGCTTCTTAATTAATTAGATCACAAGGAGGAGCAGTGGTGTATTCTTCCAAAGATATAGGCGCGACGATTCAATCCATAACGGCGAGAGCTGTCATCGATAAGGATTTCAGAGCGTTGTGTCTGGAGCAGCCGAAAGCGGCTTATAAGCAAGCGACAGGCTTCGAGCTGCCATCTGGGTTCCGGCTTCGCATCGTAGATAATGCAGGCGCCGACTATACGCTGGTGCTTCCCGATCCGAGATCGGATGAGGACGAACTGGAGCACAGCGATCTGGAACGAACGACGGGGGGGATTGGAGCGAGCGGTAAGGAAATGTCCGAGCCTTCGCGAGAATGGGTCAGAGATCTGATGAAGCGGCATCGAGGGTAGCGGAATTGCAACTCTGTTGAATAATAGTAAAATATGGCATAAAATCTAGGTAATCATCATAATTTGATCTTTCTCGTAAGGAGAGACAAGCTTGCTCAATGTGATGTCATTGCGCGAAGTCGCGGAGAACAGGAAAATCAAGCTATCGCTCTTTTTTCATCTAGCCGATCAGCTATTCCGCACGTGGACGGAGCATAACGATAACCGCAATGACGCTATTCCTTTCGATCCGCATCTGGTAAGCGTTCACCCAAAGACGTTGGACATCCTGAGATGGGGACTCGTATCGGCAACCGAACGCGTACGAACGGATCTGGAGGAATGGATATATGTATCGCCCGAACAAACGATTCGAACAAGTCGGAGTCTCGATCAGCGCTCCGGCTTCTATGTGCTGGGCATGTTGTTCTATCGTCTATTAACAGGGAAGTACCCCTATGCGGCTGAGGGGAAGTCGCAGTGGATTCATGCTCATCTGGCTCAATCTCCGATTCCCGCTCACGAGCAGGATAAGCAGGTTCCGCTTGGCTTGTCCATGCTTCTTGGGAAGCTGCTGTCCAAATCCGTCGATGAACGCTATCAAACGCTGCACGCTCTGGAGAAAGACATGCTGCACTGCCGGAACGAATACGAGCAATCGGGTGAGATTATGCCGTTCCCTCTGGCGCGGTTCGAGAATGCGGATCGCATTCGGATCCCGGACACGTTATATGGACGCGAACGAGAGCTGTCTCAGTTGCAGCATGTGTTTCAGTGGACCTCGCTCGGCACGACACAGATGGTTGCGATTACGGGACCATCAGGCATTGGCAAGACGGCTTTAGTCCGAGAAGCGGTTCAGAGAATATCGCTCGAACATGCTTATGTGGCTTCAGGGAAATTCGATCAGATGCAGCAGGACAATCCGATGCTGCCGCTTATTCAAGCATTCCGCGAGTTAGTGAAGAAGCTGCCGGATGAGGGCGAGAAGAGCGCCGCGCACTGGAGATCGGCCTTCAAGCAGGCACTTGGCTCGAATGGCGCGGTCATCGCCGAAGTGATACCCGAGATCGAACCTCTTATCGGAAGATGCGATCCGGTAGAGATATTGCCGCCCGAGGAGTCTATGAAACGATTCGATTTCGCGTTTCGTCGATTCATTCAAGTGTTCTGCCACCAGAAACATCCGCTTGTCTTGTTTCTCGACGATCTGCAGTGGGTCGATGCGGCTTCTTGGCGAATCGTTCGCTCGATGATGACCGATCCGCTCAGTCACAGCTTGCTGCTGCTCGGCGCTTATCGGGAAGGCGACGCGGTCTCGATCGTCAACTTTGCGGACGAGTTACAGAGAATGGAGCAATCAGGCGTACTAATACACCAACTTTCCGTAGCACCTTTAGAGGCGGACGATATGGTGCAGTTGGTTAGGGATACGCTCAACATAGAGGATCGTGAAGCAACTAGTATTGCCGATACTCTGGCGCATAGAACGGGAGGCAACTCGCTCCTGTTCCGCCAATGGTTCCAATCGAGCATCTTGGACAGATGGCTGTTCTATGACGAGCAGAGCAAAGCATGGACTTGGTCGGAGGATGCTGTCGATCGCCTCAATCATAACGTGGATACGAACGATCTATTGAATTATATGGTTGCAAGCATTAAGCGACTCCCGGACACGGCAAGACAAGCGTTGCTGGCGTCGTCTTGCCTAGGCCATGAATTCCCCTTGCATCTATTATCCAGCCTTCAAAACGAAAGCCAGGAGGCGACGCTCGATACGCTTCATTCCGCGATGAAGCAGCAACTGATCGTATTGACCATCAAAGAACGGAAATATGGAGAAGATGCGGGAGCGCCAACCTTGCGTTTTTTTCACGACCGTGTACGGGAAGCAGCTTACTCTCTGCTCGCGCCCGTCGAGCGGTCGAGTTTACACTGGCGGGCGGGCATGCTCCTTCTAGCGGATGCTTCTGCCCGAGAAGAGAGATTATTCGAGATCGCCCAGCATCTGAATAAAGCGGACGTGTCCTCGCTAAAACAAGAGGATATAGAACGGCTTGTGCACCTCAATGCGCAAGCGGGGAGAAAGGCGAAGTCGTCTACGGCCTATGAAGCAGCTCTATCGTATTTGCTTAAAGCGTGCGAGCACGTTACGGAGGAGCATTGGAACAGAGACTTTCCCTATTATTTCGAGCTGGGGCTGGATTTGCTAGGCTGCGCGTATATTAGCGGTCATGATACCCTGACCGATGCATGGATTGCCGAACTGCTCAGAAGAGCGAGGAATGCAACGGAAAGAACGCGAGTTCATCAGGTGACGATTATGCGGCTGCTCCATGCGGATAAGTACGAGGAAGGTGTTGCCCTGGGCGTGAAGTGCCTAAGCGATCTAGGCATTCGCGTTCCCGTTAGGCCGGGAAAACTCAAGCTGGCGGCCGAAATTTTGTATACCCGAGCGATATTGAAGCGGCACATTGGCCAACTAGACGAGCTGCCTCCCGTTGAACGACCGGAGATTAAGGCTGCTATGGATGTGTTATATCTGATTATCGCGGCGGCTTTCTTGTACGATAAGGAGTTCTCGTGCGTATTGGGCTGCAAGTTTGTGCGGCTTTCCCTCCGCAACGGGAATTCGCCTTTTTCGGTAGCGAGCTACGGGAATTTTGGCTCGTTCCTGCTGTTTATGGGAGATCGTAAACTCGGCATCGCTGCGATGAAAGAAAGCTTGCGTATCGCCGAGAACCAGCGGTTTCCTTCCGTTTCCTGTCGTATTCACCTTGCCTTCGGGGCTTCCTTTTTTGCCGTGCCGCAAGAAGAGGAAGTCGACTTTCAAGACCATCTGAGCAAGGCGATCTCCTATGGACGCGAGGCCGGCGATTTCTTCTTTGTCGGGCACTCCATTGCCGCTCACGTCCTGAACATGAATCTGGTCGGAGACTTGAAGCGAATAGGAGCTAAGATAGCGGAGTATCGGGAATTGCTGGACGAGACGCAAAATCAATACCTGCACATCTATTTGACGATTAAAGATAACTGGTCGGCCAAATTAAAGGAAGGAACGGAAGGTCGCAGCTCGTTACCATCGGACGCGGAAATGATGGAGCAGATCCATCAGTCCGGAATAAGCGGCATTATGATGTTCTACTACTACATTTGTCGAATGCAGGAGGAGGCGATATTCGGCGAGGGGACGAGCGCGCTGGACATGGCCATAGATGCCGTCAAGTATGAGCGGCATCACATTCATTATTTGCAGCTGTCCGAGTTTTACCTCTATAAAGGTTTAGCTGTCACGTCGGCATGGGATACGTACGCTTCTGCCGAAAAGAAGGAATACGGAAAACAGCTGAAGGTGATCTTGCGCAAGCTTCGCAACTGGGCTAAAGTTTGCCCGGAGCATATCCTGCATAAATCGCTAATGCTTGCCGCCGAGATCGCCAAGGTCAAGGGGGATTTCGCCGATGCGGCGTCCCTGTACGATCAAGCAGCCGAGAATGCGCGAAGAAGCGGCTATATTCAGCATGAAGCGATGGCTAACGAACGTGCGGGGCGGCTCTATCTGGAGCTGTCCAGACCTACGTTAGCCAAAGGCTATCTGATGAATGCTTATGCGAATTACGATGAGTGGGGCGCGCGAGGGAAAGCGAAGCAGCTGCTGAGCGAACATGGCGAACTGCTGAATGGCGTCTTAACCGATGCCACGTCGCCTGAAGCAACGGCTGCCGAACAAACGGCTGCAACGAGAGCGGAAGAACTTCCTAGAGATGTGGAAGTATTGGATATTTCGATCATTCAGGAGGCGTTCCAATCGATCGCGGGAGAGGCAGACCAGAATCGGCTGCTCGTTCGACTATTTCGCGTCATTCTCGAAAAAGCCGGAGCGCAGAAGGGCTGCATCATTGTAGAGTCTGCCCAGCAGCTTTATGTGGAAGTAATGGCGATGGATGACGGTACGATCGTTCGTCAGAGGGTGCCGCTGGAGCAGTACGGCAACGTTTGTCTGCAAGCCGTTCACTATTCGCTGCATACGGGCGAAACCGTCCTGCTGGACCATGCGGCCAATAGCGGCCCGTTCACTCGGGATGCCTATGTGATGAAACGCCAGTCGAAATCGCTCCTGTGTCTGCCGCTGCCGCTGCACGGCAGACAATCGGGGGTGTTGTATCTGGAAAACAATCTGCTGCCGGGAACTTTCAGTTCGAGCAAGACGGATATGCTATGGTTGCTGGCGACGCAAGCGGTGTTCCTGCTCAAGCTCATTCCGCAATACCAGGAAGAGAGGGATGCGGGCAATAGCGACGTTGCTCTCCCGCTTGATCCGTTGACGGATCGCGAGATGGAAGTGTTGCAGCTCATGTCGCTTGGTTTATCGAATAAAGAAATTGCCGAAAGGCTGCATCTGGTGGTCGGAACCGTCAAGCTTCATATCAACCGGATTTTCAGTAAAATGAATGTGAACAGACGCACGAAAGCGGTGCATGAAGCGAAAAGAATGAATCTGTTGACAAAAAAGGAATAGGTTTGCAGGTAACCCTATGCTTGGCGAATATGGTTTCCGACTTTCTTTACGTGGAGATTTTTGGCGGTTCCAGACTTTCTTTTTTTCGTGATTATCACGTGCAGCGGCAGCCCCAATAAAATCGACAAAAATAGTTCCAGACTTTTTTATCACCTGACAATAAGTCTTTTTTTCGGTACCGTTAGTGCATTTCTAATCTACAATATTGGATTTGTAATATTGCAGAGTAAAGCCAAAAATGATGTGCTTTCATTGGTTTCGGCATACACCAACCCTATTACATTGCCGAAAGAACTCGTATATTCGTATGGTTTTGTTTACTCGTTTCTTGCTGTTGGGGCAGTACTTCCCGTATTATTCCTATATATGATTATTCAATATTTACACAATGTTCATCTTCCTACTGCAACCAGTAAAAATAAGAGTAAACGGTATCGAGTAATATCAACAGCAGCACTTCTTCTTCTCGCGGCGCTGGGCGCAGTAACCCTTTATTTCACAATTACGACGGGTCTGTTTCCGCGCTTGGTCTATTTTTTACTATACAGACTGACTGCTCCAAGCCCGTTCGAACAATTGCTTGAAAACTCAGCAATTCAGTGGGGCGCTTTAGGAAAGAATCTAGCGCAGTTTGATAATGATTATGTATGTGTAGAATTCGCCCACCCTACGGGAGTCGAGCATAACGTATTGCTCGGATTGAGAATCGCTCATCATGGGAATGAGCTTGTTCTTCGGTCGTTGAATGACAATTCGATTCACACGATCACTTCGGATAGAATGTATGTAAAAACGCTATTGTCGAAACCTGCGGCCGAGATAACGAATTCTTGTTCGATGTAATTCAGCGTATGACGATAAGCTACTCAGTATGGATTTGGTATAATCGCCTTTAGATCTTCGAACTATTGTAGGTCCCGATGATGCAGTCGCTCATCGGGACTTTTGTTTTACCTGAGGGTCATTTGAATCGAAAATTAGCGGGTCGAGCGGTTTTGAAGCGCACGCGTGAGGATATTTGGCCCTGAGAAAATCGATCTAAATTTTGCAACGAATGAGCACATTGGCATATTTACCATAATCTATGCAACTTTTATGATGTTAGTATTGTGCGCCGAAAAGGGCGGGCAATTATACAAAGAGTTAAGGAGGGAAATCAGATGAAGAAGATTACGGTTAAGAAGACGGAGGCGGTTAAGGTCACGCGATGGCCCAAAGGAACATCCGTCTACATGTGGAAAGGCTGCTATGCTTAAAAAACCGTCATTGTAGAACAAAGGAGCGGGGCGCCTGTCGTCCTGCTCTTTCAATCATTGCATCATTCCGTGATTGGAAGGTGCGGGAGGATTATTTACATTGAATCATAACACCGTCAACCTTCATCCTTTGACATTCCTCACAGAGGAAGAAGGCGTGAACATCGGAAGATACGGAACCGACACGTTTGCCGTCTTTCCCGAGGAAGGCGCCGAGATCGTTCGGAGGTTTCAGGAAGGCAAGACGATATCGGAAGTATGCGAGTGGTACCAAGCGACCTATAACGAGGAACTGGACATAGAGGACTTTCTGGCTACCTTGCAAGAGCTAACGTTCATTAAGGAAACGGCCGATGAGACGGACCCAGGCGAGACAAGCTATATTAAAGGGCAACGTCTGGGCCGATGGTTATTCAAGTCTCCGGCATATTTGTTATATCTGTTAATCATCGGCGGGGCGGCATGGATGATGTGGAATGATCCGTCGCTATTGCCATCTAGAGAGCACATTGCGTTCTCGGAGTATTCGACGATCGTTGTGCTCGGACTGCTCGTAGGCGATTTGCCCGCAACGTTCTTTCACGAAGGAATGCATCTGGCGGCCGGTCGCCGTTTAGGAATGCCTAGCAAGCTGGGTATTGGCCGCAGAATGTACATGATCGTCTTTGAATCCTCCATGCCGGGTATCTGGGGGATTCCAAAGAAACGTAGATACATGCCTTTTCTAGCAGGAATGCTGGCGGATGTGATCTTCTACTCCGCATGCATTCTAGTCGCCGGATGGTTGATCCGCAGCGGCGGCAGCGCAGGGTGGGCTTCTTATTTGTGCGCGCTGGCGTACTTGACGATCCTTCATTTCGTATGGCAATTTTATTTTTTCCTGCAGACGGACATCTACTATGTGATCCTGAACCTTTCGGGAAGTAGAAATTTGCAGCAAGCGGCCCGCGCGACGCTGCGAAATTATTGGTACACGGTGCGTAATGCCAGAGAGAAGAAAATCGACATGTCGCAATTCACGGATCGCGATCGCAAAGTCGCCGGTTGGTATGTATTCTTGTATGCCGGAGGTTGGTTGTTCATGGCGGGCACGCTGCTCTATATGACTCCCGTTATGCTCGGATTATTGTGGGATACCTATCATCACCTCGTCTCGGGTACAAGCATTCAACGTTGGGATGCGATCGTCTTTGCGGGTCTAACTTTTGTGGAATTAGGGTTTGCTGCATATCTATATAGGAAAGAGATCGTTCAACGCAAACGAGCAAGGGCGGGGGTTGCCGCTAACCAAGAACTGGGGGCCTAAAGTTGACGAAAGCAAACGAAAGGCATGTATGGCTGGTTGCTCCTGACCTGAAAGACAGGCAAGCGTATTACGCGGACGATCTAGCATCGGGATTGGCGCTCGTTGCAGACGGCCATAAGCGTCGAAGGGGGCCCTATACGGCAAGCAACGAATGGCTTAGGCAGCTTGTTCCCGCATTCGCTGGGCGAAGAAGAGAACTGTTAAGCTTCCATAGCTTTGAAATATTAGCTATCGCTCCGGAACTAAAGACGTATATTCCCGAGCGCATCGAGACATTGACTTCCGCCGCGTCGCATAATGAACGTGTTCGCTTCTACGCTGGCGTACAAACGCTGCGCATGGCGCATGGATTGACCGACTTCTATATACGGTGCGCGGAGCTGGAAGGGCCGATCACGCTGATCGTCGAGAACGCTCACGCATGCGATTCGCTGGATGCGGAGTTTTTATCCGTGCTGTTGCGTCGCGCGGAACCTTCCAAAGTCAAAGTGATCGTCAGTTCGCCGCCGGCTATACAGCCAGGTAAATTGCAAGATGCGATTCGTCTTTATGCGACGCGGGTCGCCGCTCCATCTCGCCGAAGAGATAGCGTAACCTTACCCGCTGATCGGTTAGTTGCCGAATATTTCGAATCGGAGTGCACTACCGAATGCGAACAGCTGCAAGCGGCTTATTCCTCCCTACCGGAGGAGAAACGCAAATCCCTTCACGATAGTCGTGCCGACGAGCTTGCTCTACTGGATGAGCAGTCGCTTCGCATAGGCGCCATACTCTATCATCTAGAGAAGGGTTCTTCCCCGGCAAAGGCGCTAGAAGCCCTATTAGACGCCATCGACTACTGCAGCGGAATGGGCTTCTACGAGGCGGTCATCGATTTGGGTCGACGCGGTTGGACGTATACCGATTGGGAGAGCATGGTCAAGCAACGTTGGACATTGGCGAATCTCATGGCGTTGGCATATATTTCATTAGATCGGATGGATGACGCGAGGGATCTATACGAGGCGGTTTTATCGAATACAAGCGATACGATGATGCATATGGGATGCTATTATGGACTCTCCATGCTTTATACCCGGTACTATGACGAGAAGGATTACGAGATTGCCAGATCCTATATCGAACGGAGCATCGCTTGCGCGGCTCAACTCGATGACGAGCGGGAACGCAGCTTCCATACCGTATTCAATCAGAACGGACTTGCGCTCATCGAGATGAAAATAGGTCATTTGGATGCCGCATTGGAGATCGTCGCCCAGGGTCGGGAGTTATTAAATAGAGTATTGGAGCCGAAAGAGCACATGCTCCTACGCACCGTTCTGCTTAATAACCAAGCCAATCTGCTCGCGGCCAAGAAGGATTGGAACGGCGCGATCGACATCCTCTCCCGCGTCATCGATCAAGATCCTTATTATGCGGACTATTATTTCAATCGCGGGAACTACTATAGTTATTGCGGCCGAATGGACGAAGCGCTGGCGGATTACGATCTAGCGATTCGGTATGGCCCGCCTCTCCCGGCAGTTTACTATAACCGCGCGGGCGTGCTGAATCGTCTTGGGGAAACCGATCGGGCGATAGCCGATTACAGTTGCTTGCTGGAGCTTGAACCGGATCACCTGGACGGCATGTTGAACCGGGCGACGTTGTATTACGAGTCCGGCCGATTGGAAGATGCGCGCCAAGATACGTTGCGGGGACTTAAGTTCGACGAAGGTAATGCGGAATTGCTGTGCACGCTCGGACTGATCGAGATGGCCGAGGGGAACGGGGACGACGCGCTTCGGGCATTGTCCCGCGCGCTTGAGGCCGATCCGGAATTGACGGAAGCTTTGATGAACCGCGCGGTTCTCTATTATGAACGCCATGAGCCGGATCTGGCCATCGAGGATTTAAATCAAGCGTTGATCCGACAAGAGAACGCGACGATCTACTACAACCGCGCATGGGTCTACGAATCGCTCGGTCAATGGGAATTGGCAATAAGCGATTATAGGAGAGCAATGACATTCGATGATGCCGATATCCAGGACATTTATTATCGGCTGGGCTTCTGCTGCTTTCAGGCAGCAGATCATGCTGCGGCCCGCGAACATTGGATTCGTCATCTCTCGTTCGGAGACTCGCCTAACACGGAGAACATATTCGGACAAATGCCCGAGCTGGTGCATCTTACGCACTCGCCTACGTCCTCATGAAGTGAAAAAGAATCTACAGGACTAAAATGGACGCAGACCCGCGAAAGTCGCGGGTTTTTCCTGTTTTTTCTATTATTTACTGCAATACCTGACAGGAGGCGCTTTCTTTTCAGCGCTAACGCTTGCGACGGTTTACTATGCGACGCCAAGCGTCTCGGCTGCCGGTTTTTTTGACAGTTGGAGCGTCCGGCCGTCTCCGGTCGGCGGAAATTTAAAGGCAGTCGCATACGGCGACGGCAAATATATCGCGGTCGGCTCGATCAGGAGAAAGCAAATAGCGGACGAACGGCAGCGATCTTCTATTACGATGAAGCGAAGAGGGTATGGGTGAAAGCAGAAGGAGGTAAAATCGAAGGTAAACGCATCAGCGCGGAAGTCGATCATTTCACGAAGTACGCGGTGCTGGTCGTCGACGGGGACACGGGCTTGGCCGTAACGGAGGAACCGGCGGCAAAGTCGACGAATGAGACGCCGAATGCCGCATTCCGCGACGTAGTCGGCCATTGGGCGGAGTCGAGCATCAACCGGGCGGCGAGCTCCGGGTTCGTCGACGGGTATGCGGACGGCACCTTCCGTCCGAATGCGGAAATCACCCGTTCCGAGATGGCCGTCATGGTCGCGAATGCTTCGGACCTTATCGTCGATCCGAACGCCGCAACCGGCTTCGCGGACGACAGGCTGATTTCGACGTGGGCGAAAGGCGCGGTGAACGCCATCCGGACGCTTGGACTCGTGAAGGGCAGAAGCTCGGGCGAATTCGATCCGACAGGCAAGACAACGAGAGCGGAGGCGGTGACTGTTCTTCTGGGCTTGTTGGACGTGACAAAAGAATAAAGGTCATATCGCTTATAACGGCGGCAGTCTTGGACTTGATCTATCCCGGTCCAAGGCTGCCGTCGTTTCGTTTATAGCTGTATTCCGATAATGATTTATTGAATTACGATAAATATTATGCTATATTCGATGCGAATCCATTGAACAGAGGTGCAGGTTATGAAACGAGTACCCACGCTTTTCCTCAAGTCGGCCGTCGTATTGATGGGCATTCCGGTTCTTGCTCTGTGCATTTTCGTCGTGCCCGAGATCGGGAATTTCATGGCGGAATTGTACCCGGACCACTCGTATTTGAGAGCGCTCGTGTACGTCGATCTATACGCGTCCGCGATCCCGTTCTACGTTGCTCTGTACCAGGCTTTCAACTTGTTAACCTATATCGACCGCAACGACGCTTTCTCGGAGCAGTCCGTGACGGCCCTCATGCGGATCAAGCAGTGCGCGCTCGCGATCAGCGCGCTGTACGTGCTTGGTTTACCGCTCTTCTATCTACTCGCGGAGCGGGACGACGCCCCGGGCATTATCCTGATCGGCTTGGTGCTGATCTTCGCGTCCATGGTGGTCGCGGTGTTCGCCGCCGTCCTGGAGAAGCTGCTGCGGCAGGCGATCGACATGAAATCCGAGAACGATCTTACGGTCTGAGGTGAACGGAAATGGCGATGATTATCCATATTGACGTGATGCTGGCCAAGCGGAAAATGAGCGTAACGGAGCTGTCGGAGCGTATCGGAATTACGCTGGCGAATCTGTCGGTGCTCAAGAACGGGAAAGCGAAGGCGATCCGCTTGTCCACCTTGGAGGCGATCTGCAAGGCGCTCGACTGTCAGCCCGGCGATATTCTGGAATACCGCAGCGATGAGCAGTAGGGCCCGGCGCCGATTCGCGCCGTTCGTTCAACTGCTGCACTTCGGCTGCCAGCAAGCGATGAGCTGCGTGTTTCCCGTGGCGATCTTCGGCACGTTATCGCTGTCGAACGTCTTGGACGTACCGCCGTTGCACCGATACGACGCCATTCTGCTCGCGCTGCTGGCCGTGCAATACGCGATGTATCGCGGCGGCTTGGAGACGCGCGACGAGATCAAGGTCATTTGCGTATTCCATCTCATCGGGCTGGCGCTCGAACTTTACAAGGTCGGGATGGGGTCTTGGTCCTATCCCGAGCCCGCCTATACGAAGCTGTTCGGCGTTCCGCTCTATAGCGGGTTCATGTACGCGAGCGTCGCCAGTTATATGTGCCAAGTATGGCGCAGGCTGAAGATGGACATTACCGGTTGGCCGGGACTCGTGCCCGCGGGGGCGCTTGGAGGCGCCATCTATTTGAACTTTTTCACGCATCATTATTGGCCCGATTACCGTTGGTGGCTGACGGCGCTCGTGCTGATCGTCTTTCGGCGCACCTGGATCGTCTATCGGGTTCGAACCGCGACGTATCGAATGCCGATGTCGCTCGCCTTCGTCCTTGTCGGCTTCTTCATCTGGCTGGCCGAGAACATCGCTACGTTCTTCCAGGCGTGGAAATATCCCGACCAGCACGAGAGCTGGCGGATGGTCGGCTTAAGCAAGATCAGCTCGTGGTTTCTGCTCGTCATCATCAGCGTCATTATCGTGGCCCAGCTCAAACACGTAAAGGCGGGAAGGCAATCGCAATCGCATTCGAACTACTCGAATTGGATATGAATCGAGACGAGCTCCGAACGCGTGCCGATCCGAATAGGCGGACCCCAGAAGCCGAAACCGGACGTCACGATCGTGTGCATCCCTTCCTTCTTCAAGTAACCCCAATCGTTCTCATAGATCGCGTCCGTGATCAGGTTGCCCGGGAAGATCTGCCCGCGATGGGTGTGACCGGACACGACCAGGTCAATGCCTGCCTGCCGGGCAATGTCGAACTCGTAAGGCTGATGCTCCAATAGAATGGCCGGGTTGTTCAAATCCACGCCGTTCATAAGGTGTTCTAAAGGAAGCCGGTAGTTGTCGGATTTGTCTCTGCGCCCGATGAGCGTGAATTGCCCTTGTACGTCTACGGTCTCGTCATAGAGCACTTGTATTCCGCCGCGCTCCAAGGCTTCGATGAGTTCCCGCATGGGGCCGTCATGCTTGTCGTGATTGCCGAGCGATGCATAGACGCCGTAAGGGGCATGGAGATCGGACAGCACCTGATCGATCTTCTGATCGAGGAAGGGCTTCACGTCGTCGTCGAAGAGGTCGCCCGGAAGCAGGATCAAGTCCGGTTGGAGCGCGTTCATTTCCTTCACCAGACGCTTCGCGTGATCTCGGCCCGACAGCAAGCCGAAGTGCGTATCGGCCGCCATCGCGATATGAAGGGTTTCGAGCGAAGAAGAGCCTTTATCCATCTTCAGGTCATAACTCCGAACGACGGGACTGTAGGCGTTATAGGTGCCGTACGCCATTAAGGATAGGAGCAGCGCCACCGTGACGATCCCCGCCCATCGGTGCGTTCGCTGCCGAGGCAGCCGGGTCATGCGCAGGAGGATAACCGTAAGATGGGCGAGCGGGACAAGCATTAACAGCAAATAGAAACAGGCCATCCAGTAGGCGCCGACGATGTTCAGGAAGGTGAGATCCGACACGCGGCCGACGATGAACGACACGGCGGCCAGAACGACGACGAAGACGTACAGGATCTTGAAACGCCGGCTTGACGCTCCCGGTCGAAGCCAACGATACCCCCGCCAGCCGATATAGTAGACGAGCGCGCCATACAGCAGCAACGCGATGATGAGGATGAGAATGAACATGGAGTACTCCTTTCAGATCCGCGAGACTACCGACGAACTTGCCGGCATCCTTACTCCCGCCCCTGCTCGTCCGCAATCGACTGCACGTCCTCCGCGGTCATCGTGTAGATGGGATAGCCGTCCTCCTGCTGCCGCTTCATCGCCCGATGCTTCATATGCTTCGGGCTTGCCTCTCCGGCGTCTTCGTCGTAGAACAGCAGCATTCCGTCCGACTTGCGGAGCAACAGGTCGTCGCGGTTGCGGAGTTGCCAGGCACCGTTGTACGGCTGGTTGCTTACCGTGCCGTAATAGTCCACGGCCTTAACGATGTCGCGAAAGTAGGTTTGCTTCTCCTCGCTCCACCGCTCCTCCGGACTCTTATAGGCGGTCAGAATAGACGTCTTGAGCTGCGGATATCGCGACCTGAGCTCGTTCGCCACTTCGCACACCCACAGGTCAAAGCCGTATTGCCCCGCGGTCAGCACCCATTCCAAGCCCTCGTCGGCCAGCGGTACGAGACGGGCTTCGATCGCCATTTTAATATAGGGGATCCCCTTGTGCTTCTGGTTGAAAATATTCAATTCGTTCGCGCGGTAACCGCAGACGAGCAAGTTTTTCATGCATGCCTCCTTGTAGCGGGTCGCTATCAGCGTAGCCTCGGCAGGACGCATTGTCAACGTCGCGTCGGGCGGCGTACCCCCTCAAAAAGACGATGCTTGTCGAAAGTTATAGGAGATCGATTCGACAGCTAAGAGTAGAGGGGAACGCAACGATGAACAATAGGTACTACAAAGTGATGATGAACAGCTTGCTTGGCGGCGCAATTGCGATGGGGTTCGGAACAACCGGCGCATACGCGGACGACGGCAAAGCGAACGCGACGACGGAACAAGCGACCGTGACGATATCCGCGAATGCGGGATCGACGACTTCCGATACGATACCGGTTCTCGTGCCCGGCCATCCGTTCTACATCCTGAAAATATTCATAGAGACAATAGAAGTCGCGTTGAAGACTGAAGAGGTGACCATTAACGATGTATCCGAGAAAGACGTAACCGTGATCGATACGAAGGCTGCCTCGGAAGCCGCAAGCAAGGTCGAGGATAACGCTAGGCCGATGGAACCCGTCGTGTTCGAGCTTCGGCTAAAGCACAATATCGAAGCATTGACGAAAGCGTTGGAGTACGTGAAGAACCCGACCGCGAGAGCTGCGCTTACCCGGAATATCGAGAGGTCGCTGGAGAAGGCGATTAAAGGCGGGGGGGTGTCCGAGGAAGAGGAAGTCGATGACGAGCAAGCATCCGTAGAAGCACGAAGCGAGCAAACCCAAGCAGGGAAGAAAGCCGCTCGCGAGCAAACCAAGGCAGCCGAGAAGGCTGCGCATGAGCAAGCCAAGGCAGCCAAGAAAGCGGCTCGCGAGCAAGCGAAGGCGGCGAAGAAGGCTGCGCATGAGCAAGCCAAAGCCGCGAAGAAAGCCGGACATTAACTACAACCCCATAGGTGTCGCTCCGTACCGTCTCTCGAAACGGAGCAGACGCCGTGGGGCGGATAGGCAGGTCTGTCGGTGAGGCTCGTCGGATCGTTACGATTCGCGCCGTCCCTCTAGCACGGCCTGAAGACGGTCCAAGTTCTGTTCGTTGGCGTCCGGGCAAAATGATTTCACTTGCTCGAATAGCTTCTCGTCCTTTAACTGTTGACGGAACGTCAACCGAGTTCGACCACCCTTATCGGCGAATGTCGCCGTAAGCCGGAACTCGGGAGCGCCTTGATGTTCCAGAACGATACGCTTCCCCGGCTCGATCTCGATGAACTTATTCTCGTTCGGATACTCCTTGCCGTCCGGTCCGTGGAAAGTAAAGCGCCAGAAGCCGCCTTCGCGGAAGTCGAACTCATGAAACGTGCTCGTGAAGCCGTTAGGCCCCCACCACCGCGTCAGAAGCTCCGGTTGCGCCCATGCCCGGTAAACCTCTTCCCTTGGATAATCGTACATACGCGTATGGACGAACTCCAAGTCGCCGGGAGCCGGGTCCGCGTCTTCCTCCGCGGCAGCGGCTTCTTCGCTCCGAGCAAGCGAATTGCCCAGCAGCTCCAGCAGTTCCCTCGACCCGTGTTCCCGATTCTCCACCGCATCGAGCCCATCGAAGAAGGCGCCTTGCTCCGTAAAGGTCAGCTTGGTGCCGCCTTCCGCGTCCGTAAGCTCGATCGTAGTAACGGAAACGGAGAAGCGCACGCCGTCCAAGTCCATCGCGTACGTGTAAACGATCCGCTCGAGGGGAACGATCTCTTGATAGGTCGCGTCGAACGTGAACAACCGGCCGTCCGGGGATTCGCCGCTGCTGAATTCCCGTCCGCCTACCCGGAATTCGAACACTTCCGGCTTCGTGAACCAACGAGCTTTGGCTTCGGCGTCGGCCATTGCTTCGTATACCTGCTCCCTGGATGCCGGGTATGTTTTATCTATTACGAACGTTCCATGCTTTACGAATTTTTCTTGCATGATCTTAATCCTCCTTGTTATTAATATTTGATTCCTCGTTCCCGCCCGCTAAGAACATCCCCAGCAGACCGAACCGTTGCTCCCAGCTTTGCCTGCGATTCAGAATCGGCTTCTCGTAGTCGTTCTTCATCGCCTGAAGAAGGGCGGTGAAATCGTCTACGGTCACCTGTTCCTTGCCTTTCATCAGCTTAGATACGTGCCGCAGTTGATCCAGCAGCTTCTGCTGCCGCCGTATTTGCTCTTGCGCCCGCTCGATCTGCAGGCCGACGACCTCGAGAGGGGCAATACCGCGGCCCGTCAGCGCCGCCTTCACTTCGTCGAGCGACAGGCCCAACTCCTTCAGAGAGACGATTCGATAGAGTCGCGATAAATCCTCGTCGCCATAGAGCCGGTGCCCCGATTCCGTAGCAGCCGACGGCGAGAGCAACCCGATCTGGTCGTAGAAGCGGAGCGTACGCACGGTAAGCCCCGTCAGCTTGGCCAAGTCTCCGACCTTCCAATATCGTTTCATGAATCATCTCCGTTCTTTGCCGCTAGCTCGATCACCGGTAGCTTCATTATAGAACCTTACGTAACGTAAGGTGCAAGCGAAATGTACAAATTTTGTTCACACGCTTTGTGTGATTGCTATCACAATCTCCGAGATTCAATCTCGTATACTGTACTCGAATCCGAATCTATCGAAGCATCGAAGAGGAGAGGATCGTATGAACGGATTTACATTCGAGGATATGAAGAAGATTGATCGCAAGGAGCTCGGAGACACGGTTCCGCTGGAATTGTTCAGGACGATTCGCTTGATCGGGATGTACCAAGCGTTGCCGCTCGGAGGCAAAGGCACGACGCTCACTATCGGAAGGAAGATCGGGGAAAGCTTGCCGGTTGACTCTCTGGAAGAGTTGTTGCGGCTATTCGAAGATTTAAGGATTGGCAAACCGCGTATTATTCAACAAGACAACAACGATATTCGAATTGCCGTGGACGATTGTTTCTGCAAGGGGCTGCCCGTGCAGGATGAAAAGATGGTGTGCGACTTGGAAGGGGCGATTATGGAAGGCGCCTTAACCCGCATCATGAATCGAAGAGTGACGGTTAAGGAGGTCAAATGCAACATTAATGGAGACGAGTATTGCGAGTATGAGGTCAGACTTTAGCGAATTCGAACCAGACGAGGTGTCCCAAAAGGGCATTTCCTCTGACCGGCAGCGCATAGCCTTCCTCGCTACCTCAACTGCATGACCCAAATAGTTGCACTTCGTACCGTTTACAGGTCAAGGAGTTCCCGCAAGTTGGAATACCTGCCATTCATGCAGTTCGTGTCGAGCGAGGACGCTGCGTTGGCCGAGTTGGGACAGTCTCTTGTTCTTAGGGGGTGTTCGCTAGCGAATCGATCTGCTTACGCATGAATTCCTTGCTTCTTGGCCATGCTACTTCCTTGGATTGCCAATTAGGAAGTACGAAAGGAGATCGAACGATGAAACGGGCAGGGCTGCTCGCCGTTATCGGATGGATGTTGATGGGGTGGGGCGGAATCGTTCAGGCTAGCGCCGATCCTGCGTCGATGAACTCCGATTCGGCAGGAATCGCGCTTGCGAAGGAAGAAGGATCGGTTTTGTTCAAGCCGGGGGAGGGCGGGGATTCGGCTTGGTGGGAGTCTCGGCTGTCAAGCGTCCGCGGCAAAGACGAGAAAACCGCGGCAGGATTGGTCGTAGCGATCCTCAAGCGGGATCTCGGAGTCACGGGAGAGAGACCGGCCGGCGTCGATGCGTATTTGGCTCCCACGCCGGGGCTCAAGAAGAAGCTGGCGATTTACGACGTCTCGAGCCCGTCCGTAAAGGAAATCCGATTCAATCGCCTCGAGAAGGACCAATCGGGTACGCTATACGATTTTCAGGTCATCGGCGGAACGTCGGCGGACAACTTTCAAGGCTTCGAAGGCATGCTGCGGATCCATATCGCGAAGCGCAGCCATCTGGTAGACGACATACCGACGGCTACGTTGGATCCGAAACCTTCGACGAACGAATAAGGCTTGCTCGGGCACCCGCGTTCTGCGCGGGTTTTTTGATGCGCGCATGCAACTAGCCGCGGAGACGATGAAAGTTCGATTCCAGGTGAAGGATGGGGAAAGGCTTGCCCGAAGGATCGAGCTCCGACCGCCCGATCTGAGCGAATCCAAGACGTTTATAGAAGGCGCATGCTCCTTCATTCTGCTCATTGACATCGACCTGGAGAATGTCCCCTTTCAAGATTGCCGCATGCTGGATGAATCGGCTGCCTATACCCTTTCCATGATGATCGGGATCTACGAATAAAGCTTCGATTGCGGTTCCGTCGAGCCCGATAAACCCTGTAGGCGTTCGATCCTCGTCCACTGAAATCCAAATCTCGATCGCTCTCAATGCGCCGTCGCGGACGATTTGATGGTAGAACCGGATATCGGCCTCCGTCAGAAACGCGTGGGTACGAACGACGGCCCGGTGCCAGATGTCCACAAGCTCATCGTGATGCCGTTCATTGTAAGGTATGATTTCGTGCGTCACTTATCTTCCTCCCTGTATGGCGATAGCCGCCGGATCATTGACTATAATGCTCTAGAAGCTTCCGGAGTGCTCCGCGTACATCCCCTTCGAGAACGCCGCCGTGGTAGCAAATCAATCTATCGATATCGAATGCAAGCAGGTTTCGAACGGAGTTTAATGCCGCTTCCATATCTAGAGTGTATTGGGGATTCGCGATGTCCAGCTTGCTTTGTTCCAGGACGACGGCATCGGCGGCGATAAGCGTTTTGCTGGAAGGTACGTATAGCGAGATATGACCGGTCATATGTCCCGGCGTGTGGACGATCTCTATGCCTCCGCACCAAGGCAACTTTTCGCCGGAATAGACCGTGCGATCCACCGCGGCCGGTTCCATCGTTCGCAGGAAGGCAATGAACTGTTCGGCGAAAGGCTTCGCCTCTTCCGGCATAGCTTCCAATCCCGACTCGGCTTGTTCAAGCCGCAGCGACTTGGCGGTTCCCACAATATAAGGCTTCTCCAACTCGTGAGCGATAATCTCGATCCTCGGGTACATTCGTTTCAGAGCGGCAAGCGAGCCCATGTGATCGATATCGTGGTGCGTGACGATGAGTTTGGTGATCGATGATAAAGCGAGGTTTACCCGGTTAACCGCTGCCTCCAGATAAGCTTCGAAATTCGGATATCCGCAATCGACGAGAATCGTATCCTGCCCGTCTTGAAGAAGGGTCGGGGTAATGACTTGCCGTTGTCCGCCCTGCTCGAATTCGATATCAAGCGTATGAATGCTGTGCATAAGTAGTCTCCTCCGATAGTAACAACCTGTATTAGATGATACGATAGACAAGAGTCTAAGGTTCAGCGCGAAGATATTTTTCGCCAAGAGGAGGATTCGTTCGGATGAAGGAAAACAAATACGACGATCATTCGTTTTTCGAAAAATACAGCCAAATGAATCGCTCGCGGAAAGGGCTGGCCGGAGCGGGAGAATGGGAGTCGCTTAGAAAGCTGCTGCCTGATTTTAAAGGCAAGCGAGTGCTTGATTTGGGATGCGGTTACGGATGGCACTGCATCCATGCGATGGAACAAGGGGCTTCCTCCGTCGTGGGCGTCGATCTTTCCCGGAAAATGCTCGAAGTCGCGAAAAGCAAAACGTATTTTCCGCAGATCCGGTATGAATGCTGCGCAATAGAAGACGTGGATTACCCGGAAGAGAGCTTTGAAGTCGTTCTAAGTTCGCTTGCGATTCATTATGTGGCCGACTATGAGAGGTTAGTACGCAAGATTTATCGGATGCTGAAGGCTGGCGGCCATTTCGTGTTCACGGTCGAACATCCTGTGTTTACCGCTCATGGATCGCAAGACTGGCACTATAGCGAACAAGGTGAAATTCTGCATTTTCCGGTGGATCATTATTATGATGAGGGCGAACGGGCTACCGTGTTTTTGGGAGAAAAGGTGATCAAATATCATAGAACGCTGACGACCTATCTCGGGTCGCTGCTTTCCAACGGTTTTACCGTCAATCGGATTGTGGAGCCGCAGCCGCCGGAGAACATGATGGATATGCCGGGGATGGCGGATGAAAGGCGTCGCCCTATGATGCTGATCGTGTCGGCAACCAAACAGGATGTAACCCGATAAAGGAGGAACGATGGCGATGGCAACGATTATGGCGGCTTTCCCCGGGGGCAAGCACAAGGCGCTTACGATGAGTTATGACGATGGACCGGCCGCCGACCGGCGGCTGGTGTCGATCTTTAACCAATTCGGCGTCAAGGGCACGTTTCACCTCAACTCGGGTTTAATGGGCCAAGATGGCCGGATCGGTGCGGAGGAGGCTGCCGGGCTGTATGCCGGACACGAAATGTCCGCCCACACGGTTACCCATCCGACGCTCGAGCGAAGCCCGAACGAGACGCTGGTCGCGGAAATCATGGAGGACCGGAAGAGCCTTGAGCGCGTAGCCGGGTACACGGTCCGGGGGATGTCGTATCCGAACGGCTCGTATAATCGGGCCATCAAGGAACTGCTGCCGCGGCTAGGAATCGAGTATTCGCGGGTCGTTCCAAGCACGGGCAACTTCGGCATGCCGGACGATTGGCACGAATGGAAACCGACTTGCCATCATAAGCAAAGATTAATGGAGCTGGCGGAGTCGTTCGTCGAATCGCGTAAATCGCAGTATCTTTATTTAATGTACGTGTGGGGACATAGCTACGAATTCGATCAGGACGGGAATTGGGAGCTGATCGAGGCGTTCTGCCGATATGTCGGCGGACGGGACGATATTTGGTACGCGACGAGCATCGAGATCGTCTGGTACATGCAGGCGTTCGAGCGTCTGAAGTTCGCGGCCGATTGCTCGTTCGTCCGCAATCCGAGCGCGCAGACGGTATGGTTGATCGCGAACGGACGAACGGTGGAAGTGCCGGGCGGACAATCGGTCATGCTCGACTAACGCACGGGGTCATGAAGGATTTCATAAGCGAAGCGCTCGGCTAGCTTGGCGATGGGGAGGCGATAGAAGGTGAAGCCGTATATTCTAGCGATAGACCAAGGGACGACGAGCACCCGCTCGCTATTGGTAGACGCTCAAGGAGAGCTGTCCCATATCTCCCGCGAGGAATTGAAACTGCAATATCCGCACGCCGGGTGGGTAGAAGTCGACGCGGAGCGAATATGGGAGTCGGCCGTGCGCGTCGTACGGGAGACGCTCGCAAGCGCCGGCGTGCCGGGCTCGGCCGTCTCGGCCATCGGCATATCGAATCAACGCGAGACTGCCGTCGTATGGCATCGCGATTCCGGCAAGCCGATCCGTCCGGCGATCGTCTGGCAATCCAGGCAAACCGCCGGTCTCTGCGAGGCTTTGAAGGAGGCGGGTCACGAGCCCGTATTCCGCGAGAAGACGGGGTTGTTGCTGGACCCGTATTTTTCCGGTACGAAAATCGCGTGGATGCTCGATCATACGGAAGGCGCGCGGGAGCAAGCGGAGCGCGGCGAGCTGCTGTTCGGGACGGTCGACACCTGGCTGCTGTGGAAGCTGACCGGCGGCAAGGTGCATGCAACGGATCCGTCCAATGCTTCGCGAACCCTTCTTTACAATATCCACTATCATCGTTGGGACGAGGAGCTGCTCGGCATCTTAGGCGTTCCCGCGGCGATGCTGCCGGAAGTGAGGGCGACATCGGGAGAATTCGGCCTCACGGAATCCGAATGGTTCGGCGTCCCGATCCCGATCGCCTCGCTGGTCGGAGACCAGCAAGCCGCGCTGTTCGGCCAAGGATGCCATAATCCGGGAGATGCCAAGAATACGTACGGGACCGGCTGTTTCCTGCTGATGAATACCGGCGGCGAGGCAAAGCCTTCCTCCCACGGCTTATTGACGACCGTTGCCTGGAGCATCGGCGGAGAAGTCGAATACGCTTTGGAAGGAAGCATCTTTGTCGGCGGATCGGCGATTCAATGGCTCCGGGACGGACTCGGAATCCTCTCGAGCGCCGCGGAGTCCGAGGCACTGGCCGAACAAGTCGAATCGACGGACGGAGTATATGTCGTCCCGGCATTCGTGGGACTTGGCACGCCGCATTGGAACAGCGAAGTCCGGGGAGCGATGTTCGGCATCACCCGGGGCACGACGAAGGCGCATATTGCCCGCGCGACGCTGGAATCGCTGGCTTACCAGACGAAGGACGTGCTCGACGCGATGAGAGCGGATGCCGGGTTGCCGCTCGCGAGGCTGAACGTTGACGGCGGAGCCGTCATGAACGGCTTGCTGATGCAATTCCAAAGCGATATTCTCGGCGTCCGGATCGAACGTCCCGCCGTTCACGAATCGACTGCGTTAGGCGCGGCTTATCTAGCGGGCCTTGCGGTCGGATATTGGGACGACAAAGGGCAACTGCGCAAGCTGAGGAAGACAGACGGGATATTCGAGCCCCGGATGGCAGAGGAACAACGGGATCGATTGCACGGCGGATGGCTTCGGGCGATTCGGGCGGCTATGTCGTTCAAGGCAGAATGAAGACAGGTGCGGCATCGTGAACAGGGGAAAATGGTCTGCGGCCGATCGGCAACGAAGGTTGGCGGAGATGGCGCGGGAGAAGGCGGATTTGCTGATCGTAGGAGGGGGCATTACCGGCGCGGGCATCGCGCTTGACGCGGCTGCGCGAGGCATGCGCGCGTATGTCGTCGAGATGCAGGATTTCGCCGCGGGAACTTCGAGCCGTTCGACGAAGCTCGTGCATGGCGGACTACGATACTTGAAGCAGCTCGATATCGGGGTCGTGGCGGAAGTCGGCAAGGAGCGGGCGATCGTATACGAGAACGGGCCGCACGTAACGACGCCGGTATGGATGCTCCTGCCCCTCTATAAAGGCGGAACGTTCGGACCGTTCATGACTTCGGTCGGGCTCAAATTTTACGATTTTTTGGCGGGAGTGAAGAAGTCGGAGCGCCGCACGATGCTTGACGTTGACGAGACGCTTGAGAAAGAACCGCTGTTGAACCGTCAGGGGCTCGTAGGCGGGGGATATTACGTCGAATACCGGACGGATGACGCGCGGCTGACGATCGAAGTGATGAAAAAAGCGGTCGAACTCGGCGCGCTCGCCGTGAATTACGCCGTAGCGGAGTCGTTCGTTTACGAGGACGGCAAGCTGGTCGGAGCGGTCGTTCGCGATACGATCGGAGGGGAAACCTTCGAAATCAAGGCGTCCGCAATCGTTAACGCGGCGGGTCCCTGGGTCGACGCGCTGAGAGATCTCGACGGTTCCAAACGCGGTAAGACGCTTCGTCTGACGAAAGGCGTCCATCTCGTGTTTTCCGGACGCCGCGTTCCTTTGCGGCAAGCGGTCTACTTCGATACGCCCGACGGACGGATGGTATTCGCGATTCCCCGCGAAGGCAAAACCTACTTAGGCACGACGGATACGGACTTTCAATCGCCGGACCTTCGCCATCCGCGTATGACGGAGGAAGATCGCCGGTATTTGCTGGAGGCGGCGAACGCTATGTTCCCTTCGCTCGCGCTGCGCGGCGAAGACGTCGAATCAAGCTGGGCGGGAATCCGCCCGCTTATTCGGCAGGAGGGAAAAGACCCGTCGGAAATTTCCCGACGGGACGAAATCTTCGTCTCCGAATCGGGTCTCGTCTCCATCGCGGGCGGCAAGCTGACGGGCTATCGCGCAATGGCGGAGGCGGTCGTCGGCAAAGTTTCCGGGATGTTACAAGCTAAGGGCCATGCGAAGCCGAAAGGGAAGGGCACGGCAAACCTTCCGATCTCCGGCGGTGAAGTCGGCGGCTCCGGCGGCTACGAAAGCTACGTCCAACGGCAAATTCCGCTTGGCGCGGCAAACGGGCTGGACCAAGCGGAAGCGGGATCGACCGCGCGCCGATACGGCTCCAACTGTCCCGTGCTGTTCGCTTTGGCCGGCAGGCTGTCCGATTACGCTGCCCGGCACGGTTTGCCTCTCGGCCTCGCGGCCGAGCTTGCCTATGCCGTAAGCGAGGAATGCGCGGTGAAACCCGAAGACTTCTGGATTCGCCGAACCGGAAAACTCTTCTTCGACATCGCATTCGTCCGGGAATGGGAAGACGCCGTACATTCCGGCATGGCGGAGCTGTGCCAATGGGACGATGCAACAAGCCGGGAATACCGGCTCGGGATGAAGCGTTGCATTCTGCAAGCGAATACGCCTGCAGACGAATAACCCGCAAGCACAAATAGTTGCTAACAGGGTTATGCACATATCAACTATGCTTGGTTGGGGATGAGTCCTAGCTTCGCTCGCAACCGTCCACATATCCACAGCTTTTGTTATCCACACGTTAATATCAACAACTAAAAAGCGCCGTTAAACTTCCGTAGCTGTACGGTCGTTTAACGGCGTTAATCTTTTATGCGGCGTTATGTTCTTTGGCTTTCAGTTCCGCGAGCAGCTTATCGCCTTCGACGTCCAGGTTCGGGACGAGGCGATCCAGCCATCTCGGCAGCCACCAGGCTTTGTCTCCGAAGATCGCCATCACCGCAGGGACGAGCGTCATGCGGACGAGGAACGAGTCGATCAGGATGCCGATGGCGAGCGCGAAGCCGATCTGCTTGATCATGATGTCGTGGCCGAACACGAATCCGGCGAAGACGGACACCATGATGACCGCGGCGGCCACGACGACGAGGCTCGACTGCTTGTAGCCGTCGATGACGCTGTCCGTTCCGCGATGGCCGTGAACGTACGATTCGCGCATCGAGCTGACGAGGAATACTTGGTAGTCCATCGCGAGGCCGTACAGGATGCCGGTGACGAGAATCGGCATGAAGCTGAGCAGCGGCCCGCCGGTGTCGAAGCCGAACAGGGAATGGGCCCAGCCCCACTGGAATACGGCTGTCGTAATGCCGAACGTGGCGAGAACGCTAAGCAGGAAACCCACCGTAGCTTTGATCGGAACGATAACGGAACGGAACACGAGCAGCAGAATGATAACCGATAGGACGACGATGACTCCGACGTAGAGCGGGAACGCCTCCGCGAGCTTCGCCGACATATCGATGTTGATCGCGGTAAAGCCGGTTACGCCTAGCGCGATGCCGTAGGTCTTCGCGAAGGACGAATCAGGATCGCGCAGCGCTTTGACCAAATCTTGCGTTTCCGTGTCGGTCGGCCCGGATTTAGGAATGAGGTTCAGAATCGCCATAGTTCCGGTCTCGTTGACGCCCATCGGGTTCACGATCGAGACGTCCTCGAGCTGCATAAGCTCTTGGACAAGGCCGCCTAGCGCTTCTTGCGAAATCGTTCCGGAGGCGTCTTTAGGCTCGGCGACGAGCAGCAGCGGTCCGTTGAAGCCTTCTCCGAAGCCGCCGGCAATCGCGTCGTAGCTCTGCCTTGTCGTCGTATCCAAGTTCGCGGTGGCTCCGGAAGGGATGCCGAGTTCCATTCTCGCGACGGGAATCGCCGCTACTCCGAGCAGGATGACGACGGCGACGATGATCGCCCACCGATTCCTCACGACGCCGTTCGCCCACTTGGACGAAACATTGTGCTCGTTAGCGTGAGCATTCGATCTGTTCTTCTCGCGCAGCTTGGCCGAGCAGATGCGCTCGCCGACCAATCCGAGCATCGCGGGCAGCAAGGTGAGCGCCACGAGTACGCTGATGAAGACGGTCGCGGCCGCGACAAGCGCCATCGTGGTTAGAAATTCGATGCCGATCACGAGCATGCCGCTTAGGGCGATGACGACCGTCAAGCCGGCGAAGAACACGGCGCTGCCGGCCGTGCCGATCGCCCGGCTAGCCGCCTCGCGGGCGCTCAGCCCTTGGTCGAGAATGATCCGGCGCTGCCGGTTAATGATGAACAGGGAATAGTCGATCCCGACGGCGAGTCCGATCATGAGCGCCAATACCGGCGTAATGCTCGTCATCGTAATGAACTCGGAAATCCCGTAGGCGCCGACGACCCCGACCCCGACGCCGACGATCGCGATCAGCAGCGGAAGTCCCGCGGCGACGACGGAACCTAGCGTAAGGAAGAGCACGACCGCGGCCACGGCGATGCCGATGCCTTCCGTTGCGCCTGTCGCAGGCATAGCGGTTAACGTTTCGCCGGGCAATGCGGCAATGCCGGTACCTTGCTCGGCGGATTCGACCGCGTCGATAACCGCGGTTTTGAGGTCATCGGGCACCGCTGTCTGCTGAACGGTGAAATTGAATTGGAACAAGGCGATGCTGCCGTCGTTGGCGATTAATACGCCGGGTAGCGGAACGCCGTCGATCATGAGCGGTCCGTAGGGCGGCAGTTCGGCAGAAGCAGCAAGCTGCTGCTGTTGCTGCACTTCGGCGCTCTGAGCGGCGTCGCCGGAAGCAGCCTGCTGAGCTGCCGCGTAGTCGGCCGGATTCAGCACCAAGTCAAGCTTGTATACGTCGTTAACCGCTTTGCCGATCGCGGCGAGTCGTTCCGGCGTGTCCAGCCGTTCGCCAGACGGCGCGGTGAACACGACGCTTCCCGATCCGCCGGACGCGGCCGGAAGTTCTTGTGCCAGCTTGTCGAGCACTTTCTGCGATTCCGTGCCCGCGATTCTCATCTCGGAGCTCGTGTGAATGCCGTTGACGCCAAGAATGGCCAAGACGATCCCCAGTATAGCGACCCAGCTTACGATGAATTTCCACGGGTTGTCGTAAGCGGTTCTCCCTATTCGATACAACAATTTAGACATAGCGTTAATGTCTCTCCTCTCAATCTCCATAGCTCTCTATATTTGTCAGTTTAGAATCCGTTGCGCAAATAGCCGAAAACCGTATCCATATACGCATCGAACGCGATCGCGCCCGAAGCCTCTTCCGGCGGTTGGCCCGGCAGCAATACGTTCATGCTTCCGTCGAACATAGGCAGGAGAGCCCCGGTGAAAGCGCTCGTGAGCAAGCGGGTGTATTCCGTCGTGTACCGGTCATGGAACAGGAGGTTTAACATTTCCTGCGCTCCCACTTGCAGCTTGTAGTGCACGCTTAGGATGTACGGCACGAGCGTCGGATACTCTTGGGTTAACGATACGAGCTTGCGCATCTTGCGAAAATATTCGGCCGTGAGCTGCAGCTTCGTAAATTGGAACAGCGCATCCAGCGGAAGGGCGCTTACGGGCATGCGTTCCAGCAGTTCGGCTGCTTCGTCCACTCCGTGAAAAGGGATCGCGGCGCCTGCGACGGCCTCTTCTTTGCACGAGAAGTGGTTGGCGAACGTTCTGCGTGAATAGCCCGCCCGCTGTACGACGTCTTCGACGACGAATCCGTTCAACCCGCGCTCCATCGCGAGCTCGAACGCTGCCTCCGCGAGCGCGTGCGCGGTCGCCTCTTTCTTCAAGTCGCGCAAATTGGGTTTGTTCAACTTCATCTCACCTCTTCGCGTCTGGGAGTATTAACCTAACTCTAGCATTTTCGTTGCCCATTGTGCAACTTTGCATTTAGGGCAATTATGTGAACGCAAAACGATCGCTTACTAAGAATTTCTCTACATTCTTCGATAAGTGTGAGAAAACCGCCCTATTATAATTGAATTGCAGCATTGACCATGCTCTATATAAATGCTACAACCAACATATCGACTATCATGCGCTTCCCGACGTAGAGCTCGCTTGCGTCTGGACGTGCTGTTTATATCTCAAGGGAGGGTTCAGCAGTGAGAATGGTGTTTCGCTGGTACGGCGAAGGCAATGATACGGTTACGTTAAAGCAAATCAAGCAAATTCCGGGTGTCGAAGGCATCGTCTGGGCGCTGCATGACGTGCCCGCGGGCGAGGAATGGCCGATGGAGAAGATCCTCGAATACAAACGGCTGTCCGAACAATCCGGCTTGCATCTCGAGGTGGTCGAAAGCGTTAACGTGCATGACGACATCAAGATCGGCTTGCCTACGCGGGATCTCTATATCGACAATTACAAGAAGACGATCGTCAAGCTCGCCACGGTAGGCGTCAAGACGATCTGCTATAACTTCATGCCGGTGTTCGACTGGGCCCGCACGGATCTGTACAAGGAGATGGAAGACGGCTCGACCGCGCTGTTCATGGAGAAGGCGAAGATCGAGCATATGGATCCGAACGAGCTCGTGCGCAGTATCGCGAACAATCCCGATCTCACGATGCCGGGCTGGGAGCCGGAACGACTCGGACGCTTGACCGAGCTGTTCGAAGCGTACAAGGACGTCACGGAGGAGAAGCTGCGGGATAACCTGCGTTATTTCCTGGAGCAGGTCGTACCCGTCGCCGAAGAGAACGGAATCAAGATGGCGATTCACCCGGACGATCCGCCGTATTCGATCTTCGGCTTGCCGCGCATCGTGAAGAACCGCGAAGATATCCGGCGCATTCTCGATTTCGTGAACAGCCCGTCGAACGGAGTCACGCTGTGCAGCGGCTCGCTCGGAGCCAACCCGAACAACGATATCGCGGCGATGGTTCGCGAGTTTAAAGACCGCATTCCGTTCGCGCACCTGCGCAACGTCAAAGTGTACGACAACGGCGACTTCATCGAGTCTTCGCATCGGACGCAGGACGGTTCGGTTGACATGACCGGCGTCGTGCAGGCGTATAGCGAGATCGGCTTCACGGGCTACGCGAGACCGGACCACGGCCGGCATATTTGGGACGAGCAATGCAGACCGGGCTACGGCTTGTACGATAGGGCGTTAGGCATTATGTATTTATGGGGGCTTTGGGACGCCGCGGAACGGGCGAAACAGACGAAAGGCCAGGGGGCATAACGAACATGAGCGAACAAGGACATTTGAAGGGGCGCGTAGCGGTCATTACCGGAGGGAGCGGCGTTCTTTGCTCGGCGATGGCGAAGGAGCTCGGCAAGCACGGCGTCAAAGTGGCGATCCTTAACCGCACGGTTGAGAAGGGCGAATCGGTAGCGGAGGAAATCCGCAGCGCCGGCGGCGAAGCGATCGCGGTCGCTTGCAACGTGCTGGATCCGGAAAGCGTGAAGAAGGCGGACGAAGTCATTACGCAAGCGCTTGGTCCTTGCGATATTCTCATTAACGGAGCGGGCGGCAACCATCCCGACGGCATTACGACGAAAGAGATTTTCGAGCTGGAGGATCTGCAGAAGCCGGAGGTGAAGACGTTCTTCGACTTAACCGTAGACGGCTTCTCCTCCGTACTGAACCTGAACTTCCTCGGATCGCTTATCCCGACGCAGGCGTTCGCGAAGCACATGGTGAATAAACCGGGTTCGACGGTCATCAATATCTCCTCGATGAGCGCGCCTAGTCCGATGACGAAGGTGCCCGCGTACAGCGCGGCCAAAGCGGCCATCGACAACTTTACGCAGTGGCTGGCCGTACACATGGCGGAGACGGGCATTCGCGTGAACGCGATCGCCCCCGGCTTCTTCCTGACGGAGCAAAATCGCCGATTGCTGACGAACGAAGACGGCTCCTTAACGGAGCGGTCGAACAAGATCATCACCCATACGCCGATGAGACGGTTCGGCAAGCCCGAGGATTTGCTCGGCACGCTCATGTGGCTCGTCGACGACAGCGCCTCCGGCTTCGTCACCGGCGTGACGATACCGGTAGACGGCGGATTCATGGCTTACTCCGGCGTCTAAAGCATCAACAGCAACCCGCAGCTCAGAAGAGCTTGCGGGTTTTTATGTGCCGAGGCAGCCCGCGCCGTCGGGTTCGCCTTGTATGTGGTGCGGAAGCAGCCTGCGCGTCGGTTTTACTGGGATAACAACGAATCGATAGTTATTTTATTGGATTCCGCATTTTCCTAATAAGTAACAACAAATCGATAGTTATTTTCGGCAGGATTGGCCGAGAGGGTCCATCATAAGCTGAATAACTGCAAATAGCTGCTAATAACGCACGTCACCTGGTTTTTCCGAAAATAACTGCAAATAGCTGCTAATAACACACGTCACCTGGTTTCTGTTGCTAATAACGCGACATCACCTGGTTTCTGTTGCTCATGCCGTCATGTCATCTAATGTGATTCAGTCCATACGTGCGAGTTTTCTACGCGGCTTATCCTTCATGAACTGAATCGCTTTCGCCATCTCGGGAACCTCGTCGTTAATCATGCGCCTAAGCAGGTTGAGCGGTCTTCTGTATTTGGGGTTGAAGCCGTCCTCCGCATGCTCGTCGAAAAATAAGGCGGGAGGCTCCGAAGGAGTCGAATAGGCGAAAAGCCGGCCGTTGCGCGATGCGACGAGGACGAGGGGAGATTCGTCGTAGCCTTGGCGGCGCCATTGTCTCAAGGTCATGCGATAGACGCTGACGGTGAAGATGTCGGTATAGACGGCGCCTTTGTAAGTGAACAGAAATTGCACGTTGTATGCCGGATCGCCGGATTCCCCCCATTTTCTGACGATAACATAGGGCTTCCACCAGTCGGGAATACGAAGAATGAACCCGTACTTCTGATCGATATAGCGCAGGGGGATCACGCCTTTCGTTCAATGTCGGTTATCTACACTATTCATCGGACTAATCTTCGGCTCATGGGGAAACGTAAGACGGTGCCCGTCAACAACGACTTTCAAAGGAGATGCTCATGCCCACACGCGAACTCGGCGCCGGTAGAGCGAAAGCCGGGCGGTTTGACCGTCAAACTCGGTTTCTGCTTGTGGTCAACGGACTTTTTATTACCGCGAATGCGTTATCCGGTACTTTCCTTGGGGTGTACATATGGAAAGCAAGCCAGAACTACTTGCTGCTCGGTTGGTATACGCTGTTGTCGCACGTCGTCATGGCGACTACCTTCTGGGTGGCGGGCAACGTCGTGAAAGAAGGCAACAAAATGCTCGTGCTGAGGCTGGGGATCGGGGCTTCCGCCGTATTCTACGGCACCGTCCTGCTGCTTGGCTCAAGCGCGTTCCGTTTCATCTGGCTCCTTGGCATCATTAACGGCTTGGCGGTGGGGTTGTTCTGGCTCGCCTACAACGTCGTCTATTTCGAGGCGACCGACGCGACTACCCGCGACCGCTATAACGGCCTGGCAGGCGTCGTCGGTTCGCTGGTCGGCATCGTCGTCCCATGGTGCTCGGGCTTTCTGCTCTCGCATATGGCCGGAGATCGGGGTTACCGGACGATATTCATGATCTCGCTCGGGATATTCTTGGGGGGCGTGCTGTTCAGCTTTCTGCTCCGCGACCGCAAGACGGAAGGGCATTACGAGTGGGCAATGCCCTTCCGTACGTTAAGAAGCTCGTCGACGCCTTGGCGTCCGGTGTTCGGCGCGTTGGCCGCCCAAGGCTTGCGCGAGAGCGTGTTCGGCGTCATGATCGGGTTACTCGTCTATATCCATACCGGAAGCGAGCTTAAGCTCGGCAACTACGTTCTGATCACGTCGGCGGTGTCATTCGCGAGTTTCTTCGCGGCAGGCAGGTGGTTGAAGCCGCGATGGCGAAGCGGCGGCATGTTGGTCGGATCGGTCGTGATTACGGCGGTGATTCTCGCCTTCTTCTTCGGCGTCGATTATACGACGCTGCTCATCTTCGGCATCGGAGTCGCGCTGTTCTATCCGCTGTATCTGATTCCGATCACGTCGTCGGTGTTCGACCTAATCGGGCAGGACGAAGAAAGCGCGAGACGGCGCGTCGAATTCGTCGTCCTGCGGGAGCTCGGGCTGAACGTCGGCAGAGTTGCCGGAATGATCATCTTCCTGATTACGCTGAGCATCAGCAAAGCGCCGATGGTCATCAACTGCCTGCTGCTTGCGGTCGGCAGCTCGCCGATCGTCAGTTGGATGCTGATGAGGGCTAGGCTTACATGCAATAACCCGGCCAAGGTATGAACTACGAATAGCGTGCAGGGAGTCCAATTCCGGCACGCTTTTTCGCGCGTATTCAGGACGAACGGAGTTGCCAGGCTTCCCCGAGCCGAATAACGTAACGATGATACGCGCAAGCGCGTCAGAACTTCGGAACGGGGGCGTGAGAGCTTGAGTATCGTCAGGGTAAACGGCATTCGAATAAGCTACGCAACGTATGGCGAGGGTTTTCCGTTGATCGCGATTTCGGGGAAAGATAGTAACATGGAATGGTGGCATCCGGCTGTCAAAGAAGCATTAAGCGCGAATAACCGCCTGATTCTGCTGGATAATCGCGGGACGGGGAGGAGCGAAGTTCCGCCCGAATCTTACGGCATATCGGATATGGCCCAAGACGTCGTCGGATTAATGGACGCGTTAGGAATCAGCCAAGCGCATATTCTCGGCCAATCGATGGGCGGGATGATCGCGCAGGAGATCGCGATCGAATATCCGGAACGGGTGGCGAAGCTGATCCTGGCGAGCACGACTTGCGGCGTTACCCGCGTAAGACCGTCGCTCAGAATGCTGAAGTGGATGTTCAGGAAGCCGTCCGTCTTCTCGCCTCGGGATACGTTGAATATGTTGTATTCGAAAACCTATATGCGCGAGTACGCGGATAAGATCGCCGAAGCCGCCGAACGGATGGGCAGCTTCCCACCGTCGGCGAGAACGATGGCCGTTCATAAGGAAGCAAGCAGAAAGTTCGATAGCTTAGCCCGGCTCGGCCGGATCGTCTCGCCTACGCTTATCATTCACGGCCACCGGGACTGGGTATTCCGTCCGCCGCACGCCGTTCTGCTGGCCCGCTATATTCCCGACTCCAAGCTGTTGATGTACGCGAACGCGGGCCATGGCGTCCTGTCGCAGGAGCATCGGAAGGTGATGGAGGAAATTCGCCGGTTTATCGGGTAAAAAATAATAAGCCGCGAAGGATTGTTCCTTCGCGGCTTCATCTTATGAGGTGTGCGACACGCGCAGCTTCGTCTGATCTGCCATGCTGAAGAACGATGGTCTCCGAAGCCACTGAAATCCGACGCTGCGCAGAAAAGCGTTCGCCAGCGCGAATTCGATGTCCGTATGCAGCGCATCGTCGTTCGCCCGATCGGGTTGGCAAGCATGCTTAATTTTCGTCTCGTCGAGGGCGGATTTCACGCTCACGAGCATGCAGCCGGCTTCCGATGCGGCTTCTAGAACGGCTGCTTCGAACGGCGCGAAGTCGTTCCCGTCCGATGCGGTCAGGTCGAACGGAGTGAACAGTACGACGCGTTCGGCATACATACTTAGCTCGTGCAGCATGCGAAGCAACGAATGCTTGAGACGTTCGGGCGTTCTCGTCGCCTCGTCAGGCATTAGGGTGGACAAGTCCGCCCGCGTCAATGGAGGCATGACAAGCCATTCCGGTCTGCGGTTGCGGGCGACATCCATCCATACGGGCTGCGTCAGCCCGTCGGTAACCGTTGCGTACGAAAGGGCGTCGACCCGAATACCGAGCTCGGGATATACCGATTCCAACAAACTTTCCACGATGGATGCCCATCCGGTGTCGTTCGCAGCGGCGACGTTCCGGGCATGAGACAGGAGGAGCAACGATTGTCCTGTACGTAACTGCACGCGATTCCCTCCGTTCATTCTTAAGCGGTTGCTATTATCATACTGCATTTGTTCGTGCGTTTATGGTAAGATTCGTAGCAAACTTGTACCCAGCGAAGGGGAGAACATCCAGATGAATCGCGAACCTTCAAGCCGTCTTCCCTACATCTGCAAGTTAGTCCACGAAACGCTGAGGCTCCCCGTGGCGCTGATCGGTCCAGATTACACGGCCATACAGGAGTGGGGGGATCTGTCGGGAGACCATCCGCGCTCGGGCACGCAGAAGAAGCTATTGCTTCGAATGGCGGATGGCGCAACGGCAGCGACGGTGCCCGTTATCCGCAGCACGAATGATCTAGAGCATGCGATCGTGCTGCCTGTGGATGAAGCGGGTTCGGAGCGAGGGTACGTCGCGATCGGTCCGGTTCTCTACTCGGCGCCTCTAGCCGAGACGATACAGGCGTTATTGGAAGACAACGGCATCCCGCGCGAGGAACGCGCGGAATGGACCGCCTACTATCGGACGCTGCCCGTCGTGACGCAGATGCAGCTCGCCCATGCGGCGATCATGCTGCATCTGCTCGTACATGACGTCGCTCTGGAGGCGCACGATATTCTTAATCAGACTCATGCGCTGGAACGTCCGCTCGTTCCCTCGGAAGAGCTGGAGCAACAACTGCTCTCGAGGCGCGAGAACGAGACGCTCCATCACGATCCGTACATGGAAGGCCGGCTGTTCGATTGCATCCGGAACGGGGACAAAGCGGGGGCGCTTCGGATGCTGGCCGCGTTTCCGGAGGAATCGTTCGGCGTTCTGTCGCGGACAAGCCATCTGCGCAATCGCAAAAATTTAGCCATCGTAACGGTTACGATGGCTACTCGAGCCGCCATTGACGGAGGAATGTTCTGGGAGCTGGCTTATACGCTGAGCGATCTGCATATTCAGAAGATCGAGGATCTTCGGGAGGTGCGCCAAGTCGATCATGCGCGGAAGGACGTCGTGGCCGACTTCGCCGAGCGAGTGCGGCAAATACGGGAGGGGCGGGTTTCCCGGACGATCGGCGAGTGCCAGAACTATATTTTCAACCATCTGTTCGAAGAAATTACGTTAGAGCAGCTCTCGGGCTTGACCGGTTTTAACGGCAATTACATCTCGCAGCGGTTCAAGAAGGAGACGGGCATGCCGTTCCGGGCTTACGTGACGTCCAGGCGGATCGAGGAGGCTTGCCGGCTCATTAAATTCACGAAGCTGTCGTTCACGGAGATCGCGGCGAGGCTTTGCTTCCACGATCAAAGCCATTTCACGAAAGCGTTCAAGAAGCAGACGGGGGTTACCCCCAAGCAATATCGTCTCGATGCGGCGGGGCAATTCGACGGGATCAAGCCTTAGTTCGGCGAAAGCCGCGCTAAGGTTTTTTTGCGTTAGGCGGCGCCGATGGAAGAGGCGGTTGTGAGATGTATTGGTGCAGGTCATTTGGATCAATAAGGCGATTTCAAGCTTACTAACTGTTTTCAGTACAGTTACGGGGAACGTATTGCTGGATGTCTATTTTAGCTAAAACGAATGACTTTTTGGTTGAAATAGCTAATATAGTATATAATATAATTATATTAGCTAAAAGGAGTGCGTACCATGAGGGTTCCGTCCACGCAAGTTCAGAACAATTTCGGCAAGTATCTGAAGTACGTCGAAGCGAACGAAGAAATCATCGTGACCCGCAAAGGCAAGGATATTGCCAAAATCGTGCTTGCCGATCCTTATCCGGATGGCGTAAGGGAAGGGGCGGCAGAGTACCATACAAGCGGCGGATGGGTCTCGTACGAGGAGTTTGTGGAGCTGACGGAAGCTTCCGAGCAGAGGTTCGAACTGATTGACGGGGTCGTTTACAATCTGGCCTCGCCGTCGTTCAAGCACCAGCAAATCATTGCGGAGCTGCTCGTCTCTTTCCATAATTGGTTCAAAGGGAAGAATTGCACGGCACTTCCTTCTCCGTTCGATATTACGCTGCATAAAGCAGAGAACAACATCTGCGTCGTTCAGCCTGACGTCATCGTAATATGCGATAAAGACAATAGAGATAAGAAGGATCGGTATACGGGAGTACCCGTCCTCGTCGTTGAAGTGTTGTCTCCATCCACTCGAAGCAAAGATATGATCAAGAAACTAGATTTATATAAGCAATGCGGGGTCGAAGAATATTGGATCATCGACCCCATGAACGATCAACTAACCGTATACCGGCTCGAAGACAATGAAATCGAGAATCACAAAACCTACGTCCGGCGCGGTGAACCGGAGGCGCGATCGTTTTATTTCGAAGGGCTGACGGTCGCGTTGGACGATTTATTCGGTTGAGGGTCCGGCCATGTTCCGGGCGCACACGCTGCGTTGGCCTACTTGATAACGATCAGTAAAAAATAAAGAGGTGTCCCTCGGTCGAATCGACCTTGTGACAACCTCTTTTGCGTTTTATAGTTGTGCCATTCTATCAAGTAACCAGTAAAGAAGAGCGGCGGGTTCCGAAATGAGGGAAAAGGCGCAAATGGACTGGGTATCGTCGATGGAAGGAACCAAGCAAGAAGGTAAGATCGAGGGTAAAGTCGAAAGTCAATCCGAGATCGTCCTGAAGAGCCAATTTAAAGGCACGAGCGGGTTTATTTGATGCTGTTATTTTTTGTTGAACAAGTTCATGAGCGGCATTATCGACTTCACAACGCCCATGCCCATCTGGACGATCGGCCAAGCCTGTTTCATGAAGCTCATCAGTCCGGCAATGCCTCCGAGACCTCCGAGCAATCCGCCTCCGGCAGCCGCTCCCGCCGCACCGGCGCCTCCCGCGGCGGCTCCGCCGAGCAAGCCCCCGCCGAGCGCGGGGAATAGACCGGATACTTTCGCTTTGCCCTTCCGCGAAGCGGGAGTGCGCATGCGGCCTTGCCCTTTGGCCCCGGCGAGCAGCAGTTGTCCGTTCTTTACGCCCTGTATCCGTCCGATATAGTAGGTTCCGTCGTTCAGCACGACGCAAACGGGCTCACCGGCCAATCGCCTGGCCTGTTCGATCTTCCGAGTCGCAGATTCGTTCATGGCGTGCTCCTTTATATGAGTAATGGATGGTATAGGATATGCGCGAAGGCGCGCTCGGCTTGTACGGATGTCCTAGGGTTATTCGCGAGTCCGTTGATCATAATGGGAGTATCTGGAGCATTCGCGACAGGAGGCGTCCGCGATGAGAACCGACCATCGGCCTTGGCCGATACCCGATCGATCCTGGATTATGAAGCAAATATGGAACAGGCTATTGTTCGCGCACTGGCCGATTGACCCCGGCACGATGGAGCGGTTTATCCCAAGGGGGTTGAAGCTTGACACCAATGACGGCAAAGCATGGCTCGGCATCGTGCCGTTCCGCATGGACGGCGTCCGACTGAAGTATTTACCGCCCGTGCCGCCCGTTTCGGCGTTCCCAGAATTGAACGTGCGGACCTACGTAACGGTAAACGACAAACCGGGCGTGTATTTCTTCAGTATGGACGCGACATGCTTGCCCGTGGTCAAAGGCGCGAAGTGGCTATTTCATTTGCCCTACCATTGGGCGGATATCGAGTGGAGAGAACGGGAGAACCGCGTGCATGTTCAGAGCGTGCGGAGAAACGCCGAAGACGGTTATCTTTTTCGCGCGGAATACAGGCCGTTGTCTTCTGCCTATCGCGCGAAGCCCGGCTCGCTGGCTCACTGGCTGACGGAGAGATACTGCCTATACGCAGCGCATCGGGAACGTCTTTATCGCTGCGAGATTCTTCATGAACCGTGGCTGCTGCACGATGCGGAAGGAACGATCTATACGAATACGATGGTAGAGCCGCTAGGACTAAAGCTTCCTGAAGAGGAGCCGCTACTGCATTACGCGGAGCGACAGGAGGTCGTGGTGTGGGGGTTGGAGGAGGTGAATAGATAAGAGAAGCCGGGCATAGAAAGGGAGGTCGTGCAGGCGCGGATTGTTATTATCGTACATGCGTGCTAAAATAAATTTATTATCATACAAATGTACCATATACGAGGGGACTCGTGCGGCATGCCCAAAGTCGTCGATCATGACAAACAAAGAGAGAAAATCGCGGAAGCCGCCTGGAAAGTGATCCGGAGCGGCGGCTTAGCCCAAGCGACCGTGCGCAACATCGCGCAGGAAGCCGGGTTATCGTTCGGGGCGATGCGCCACTATTTCAACAGCCAATCCGAACTGCTCCGCTTTGCGATGAATCTGGTCTCCGACAGAGTCAAGGAACGGATCCGCTCGATGCGATTGTTCGCCTCCGGGTTCAATATGGAGGACGCGAAGCGATTGCTAATGCAACTCCTGCCGCTTGACGAGGAGAGTACGCTGGAGATGGAAGTATGGCTCGCCTTCTCTGCGAAGTCGCTTAGCGATCCGGAATTGAAGCCGCGCAGCGACGAGGTGTACGACGAACTGCGCAAAGTCATGATGGATATCGTTGGCGCGATGATTCGGACGGAGACGGCGAAGCCGGGGCTGGACGAGGAATTGGAAGCGGAGCGATTGTACGCGTTGATCGACGGATTGGCGCTGCACCGCATGTTGCGACCGGGCAGCCTATCGCCGGCCATGATGGAAGCCGTCTTGACGCATCACTTGAATTCCCTATGCGATAAGGAAGGGAGCGATAGAACATGAGCGAAGGGCAAGCGAAGCCAGACAAACCGCTGACCGCGAATCGGGCATGGGCGTATGTCACTCTGGGGGGCGCGCTGGAAATCGTATGGGCGTCGGGCTTCAAGTATGAAGCGGTCCCTTCGATCGTCGTGCTGATCTCCCTTCTCTTGAGCTTCGACCTTATCATACGGGCAACGAAAGTCATTCCCGTCGGCACGACGTATGCCGTGTTCGCGGCTATCGGGACGATCGGAACGGTCGCGGTGGAAGCGGTTGCCTCGAACGGCGACGTCTCTATCCGTAGAATCGGAATCATTCTGCTGTTGCTTGGGTTTATCGTCGGATTGAAGCTGACGTCGGGCAAGGAGGAACGCTGATGGCATGGATGATGCTCATCTTCGCCGGCCTGATGGAGGTGCTAGGCGTAATTGGCATTAAGAGGGTCGCGGCCAACAACAACTGGCCGAACAACATTCTAATGATCGGCAGCTTCATCGTAAGCTTCCAATTCCTGCTCCAGGCCCTCGAGACGATCCCGCTGTCGACGGGGTATGCGGTCTGGACGGGAATCGGCACGGTCGGTGCCGCTATCGTCGGCATGGCGTTCTTCCGGGAGCCGCGCAACGTGATGCGGATCGCGTGCATCATCGGAATTGTCGGTTGCGTAGTCGGCTTGAAGTTGACGGAGTAACTTAAGATGCGGAAATCGTGGCCGTACCTGCATGGAATACAGTTTGTTGGCTAAAGAGAATGAGTTTATGGCAATTTACCTGCACGGAATACATGCGGATATCTCTAAACGACTTCATAAACCATTTTCAACCGAAATAAGTGTACTTCGTGCATATAGAGAGTTCAAATTCAGCTAACTCAAGTTAAGTCCATATAATTGTGTAAAATGGTTGTCCTAAAAAAGGAGAGCCATAAATAAATTCCTCTCTTAAAATGAAAGTTGTCGAGACCCATTTTAGAGGAGGATTTTTATTTATGGCTCAGTATCAGATTACCGTAGATACGGCATTGTTGCATCAACTGTTTTTAGGAAAAGGACAAGATTCTGGTGTGAATGGTTTGTTGGAATCCGTGTTAAACCAGGTTCTCCAAGCACAAGTAGCTGAGCAGGCAGGAGCAGATAAGTATGAGCGATCCGACGAAAGGACGGGATACCGCAATGGGACTTATCCTCGTAAACTAACGACTCGTGTAGGAAGCATTACACTGCATGTACCTCGGCTTAGGGACGGCAGCTTCTCTACGGAGCTTTTCGCCCGGTATCAAAGAAGCGAACAAGCTTTGATGCTCTCTCTTATGGAAATGGTGATTAACGGCGTATCCACACGCAAAGTAACCACGATTACGGAAGAATTGTGCGGAGCCGAGTTTTCTAAATCGACAGTGAGCGAGCTCTGCAAACAACTGGATCCTATCGTAAGCAGCTGGAATAACCGGCCGCTTCATGAAACTTCCTACCCGTTTATCTCGGTCGACGCCATGTTCGTTAAAGTGCGTGAAGATGGGCGGGTTCGTTCCCGTGGCGTCATGATTGGCTATGGCGTAAACAAGGACGGGCAACGTGAGATTTTGGGCCTCATGCTCGGTGACACCGAAAGCGAGGCAAGCTGGAGCGAGTTCTTTAGCTCGCTTAAGGCTCGCGGGCTTCGTGGTGTCGAGTTAGTGGTTAGTGATCACCATGGCGGCCTTGTACGCGCTGTAAGGCAACATTTCCAAGGTATAACGTGGCAGAGATGCCAAATGCACTTCATCCGCAACGTTCTAGACGCAGCGCCGAAAGCACTGAAGACCGAGATTAAAGGCCGTGTCCGATCGATATTTGAAGCGCCCGATCTAGAGACTGCTCGACAGTATCTGAAGCAGACCCTAGAGGCGTATTCGAGCAAAGCAGCTAAAGCGATGGAGACGCTGGAGAGCGGTTTTGACGATGCTACAGCTATTATTGTATATCCTGAAGCGTACCGAATTCGGCTAAGAACCACGAATGGCGTGGAGCGTTTAAATGCCGAAATCCGGCGGAGGGAGAGTGTGATACGGATCTTTCCTAACCGGGAATCTGTTATTCGCCTACTAGGCGCAGTCCTGATGGAGTACGAGGAAAAGTGGACAAGCGGCCGGCGCTATTTCAACATGGATGAGTATTACGAATGGAAGAAAACAGCACCAAACCCTGCTAGTAACGTCATCCGTATCGGTTAACTTTTAAGCAGAGGATTTTACACACAATTTTGGACTTGATCCTAACTCACTCCTAAAACTGTATTCGATACAGTTATTCAATGATCTAATGTTACAAAGCACTCATACCAAACGGCCTCGCCCTAATCAAAGGGCGAGGCCATTATTATGGCATTCTTACAAGGCAACTTTAACCAAGTTCTCCTCGGCTTCTTTAATGCGCTCCATGCTGTTACGGTTGCTCTGGAGCAGCGACTCCAGCGTCGCGGACAACTGCTGCAGCGTTGCCGATGCTTGCTCGCTGATCGAAGCCAAGTTCGAGGTAGAATCCGCGATGACGCCTGACGAGCCGCTAATCCGGTCCATCAAGGTGCCGTAGCCTTGGGACAGCTTCTGCAACTGGGCAATCGCGGTTGTAATCGAGACGAACGATTCTTGCGCGCGCAGCGCGACTTCGTTGCTCTCGTGCATGCGGGTCGAAGCTTCGTTCAGCTTGGCGCGGGTACGTTCGGACTGCGCGGTAAATTCGTTCAACTGCTCCGTAATCCGAATCGCCGCCTGCGACGTCATATCGGAGAGCTTGCGAATCTCCGTCGCGACGACGGCAAAGCCGCGGCCTTGCTCGCCGGCTCTGGCCGCCTCGATGCTGGCGTTCAACGAGAGCAAGTCGGTCTGGCTGGCGATGTCGCGGATCGTCGCGCTGAATTGGCTCGTCTCCGCCAGCCGATCGATCAGCGTCGTCGTTTCAACCGTCACCGCTTCGATATCGTTGCGGAAGCTCGCGTTCGATTCGAACAGCGATTCCATGCTTCTCGCGCCTTGCTCCGATAGCTCGGCTGCGCTGTCCGTCTTCTCCAGCAGCTCATGGATCGAGTCGGACATTTCGTGCACGAGGCCGTTCAGGCCGGAGATCGAATCGCTGATCGAGAGCGTCGATTCGACCTGATCGTTCGCGCCGCGGGATATTTCGCCGAAGGCGGCGTTCATCTGTTCGAAGCTCTCGACGTTATGTTCGGATGCCTGTGTAATCGAATTCAAGTGAACCGACACCGAAGATACGTTATCGAGCAATTTCTGCTTCTGTTCCTGCTGCTCGCCCGATAGCTTCTCGGCTTCCAGTCGCGCGCTTTCCATATCTTTATTCATTAAAGCCGAGGTGCGGTAGATCGCATAGAACATCGCGGAAATCAGAACGTACACGATGATATAAGTCGGAGACGTCTCCGAATCGAGATTCAACTGCTCGGCCTGCCCGATCACGACATAAAGAAGCATGGCGAAGCCAAGCCCGAGACCTAGCAGAAGCGGGATATGCTGCATGAAGACAGTGCTGATCAAGAGCAAGTAGATGATAGAGAAGGTGTTGGATAAGTTCGGAGTGTTGAGGATCGTATAAATCGAACTGATGGCGCAGCCGATGACGGCGATATAGGAGATCGAGAAAATAAAACGGCGGGTAAAATGGAAAAATGCGAACGTACCGGTCGAAAGGAGGAGCAACCCGACAATAAGCAGAGAGTCTAATGTGAGACCGCTGCTGCCGATAAAGGCTAGAACGGTCAACGTCGTGAGCGCGGCCGTGAATGCCATGCCCAGGAACGCGACGTTATTGCGCCGTACCGCGTCCAGCTCTTTAACGGATAATTGCTTGTCCCTTTCCGCTGTATACCGTTTCAATTGCCTAAGTTTTGCTCGCATGTTGTCATCTTCCTTCGGTAGTAGAATAGGCTCACCTAGAAAGTACCACCCTTAGTTTTCACAGTCAACAAAGTTCGACAAAAATCGCGCGTTACAAATCAAAATAGTTTAATAACAAAGCCCATAACGAAAGCCTGCCGACATTCGGCAGGCCCTCGCGATTCCCCGCTCGTCTCAGTCTTCTACAACCCCAGCTTTTGTCCCTTTTCCAGCCGCTGGATTTGCTGCTCGCCTTGATTCGCCAGCTCCCTGAACTGGTTGATCGCCTCGCGCATCCTCGGCAATGCCTCCTGCTTGTAAGTGCTGATCGAATCGAGCGCGGACAGCACGTCGGTGAACGCTTGCTTCAACGTGTCCACGGAGATGCTCGTTTCCATCGATTGCTTCTGAATTGCCGCGCCTTGGTCTTTGAGCATGCGGGAAGTGCCGCTAATGAGCGCGTCGGTCGTCTGATTGAGCAGCTCGATTTTCTTCAGTACGATCCGCTGATTGTATAGCGCGCTCGCGACCGTAACCGATATTTTGAGCGCGGATACCGTCACGTTGCGGGCGCGGTCGACGCCGCGGACGAGCTCCTTGTTGTTGCGGACGACGACTTCGATCGCCATGATGCCTTGCTGGTTGACGACGAGCATTTGCTGCAAATCCATCACCCGTTGCCGCAGCGGGAACAGAACCTCCTCCGTAATGAACCTGATTTTGTCCTCGGACTCTCCTCGCGCCTTGGCGGCCTCTACCTGAGCCTCGATCTCCGCGTCCATCAGCGCGCCGAGCTGAATTTCCTTCTGGAGCTTCTTGGTCAGCTCGCGCAAAGCCTGCTGCTCGAATTCGAGCGTCGTGTTGTCGTTCTTCAAGACGACTTTGCCTTTATCGAGCGAGCCGATGATGTCGGAGATGACGGAGTCGGCCTTCTGGTACTTGGCGAAATAGCTGCGGATCGGGTTGAAAAACTTGCCGAGCAGACCGGTCTTGGCGAAGTCCACCATGCTCGGATCGAGATCCTTGAGCTGCTGCTGGAGCGCCGTCAGCCCTCTAGCCACTTGACCGCCTTCGTCTCCGGATTTGGACAGCGTCCCGACCGATACTCGCAGCAGCGCGTTTTTCTCCGACGACGACTTCATGGAATGAAGACCGAAGTCATCGATCGACTGCAGAATCTTCCTGCGCTTCTCCGTCGATTCGAGATCGAGATCCAGAAGGGAAGAGACGTTATTCTTCGCCAGCGTCTGCAACTGTTCGACCTCCTCGGGCACCGGCTTTACCTGTTCCTCGATCGCCGTCTTCAGCGTCTCCGGGTTTACGACTTCCATGGTGAACGACATGATAGTACCTCCTCGATAAATTGAATCTTCGTCGGGCTCGATTTGACTCACCCTCGATATAATGAATCTTCGTCGGGCTCGATCTGACTCACCCTCCGATTCACATTTGAACGTTGAGCAGATTGCCGATTTTATAGGTGACGTCGTCGGTATCCGCATTGATGCTAGCCGCCTCGTTGATGGACGAGATGCTCTGCAGCGCTTGGATGTTGGCGTTGTAGCCGATCGTGTAGATCGGGATCTTGTACGTCTCGATGAGCGAACGGATGTCCTCGAGCGAGTTGCCCTTGTTCGTCTCGCCGTCGCTAAGCACGAAGATGAGGGGTTTGACGTTCGGATTGGCAGCTAGCTCATCCTGCAGCATCTTGATCGCGACGACGATGCCGTCGAACGTGGCCGTTCCGCCTCCGGCCTGCAGACTGTCGATCGCGCCGATGAGCAGCGATTGCTGGTTGGCGTCGTACTTCCCGACCGGGACGTTGATCGTTACGGTGTCGGAATACGAGACGAAGCCGATCCGGTTGTCGCGGCCGAGATACTTCTGTCCGTTGCGGAGCGACTCTTTCAATCGCTTAAGGGGGTCGCCCTCCATGCTGCCGGATACGTCCGCTACGAATACGGCGGATATCGGCTTGCTGCCGTTCTTCTTCTCCTTCCACAGCTTCTGGGCGGATGCGAGCAGATGGCCGCCTGTGGGCGCAACCTCGGAGCGGTAGTCTTCGAGACCGTTGAAACCGCGTTCCTTCGCTAGCTTCTGGTAAGGATCCCGCATCGCGAACTCCGCGAATTTCTTCAGAATGTCCAGCTTATCCGCAGGCGGCTGGCCGAGCGCGAAGAGCGGGCTGTCGTGCCTGACGCCGAAAGGAGTGAACACGTAGCTGTCCTTTAATTCAGGCGCGTTCGCGAATTGCTGATATTCCAGCACGAACGCGTCGAGCATGCCCGTCTTGGCCGCGTCGCGCATCTGCAGCGTGGTGGACGCGATGAAGGGGACGTTAGCCTGAAACCGCTCGAACCCTTGAACCGCCTGCTCTCCGAGCAGATTGGCGCTGTCGAACGTGGACAGGGCGGTGACGAGGAAGTTGAGTCCCGTCGAGCTGGCGAACGGATCGGTGTATCCCATGGCCAGCTCGCCCGAGGCGATCGCGTCGGTAATCGTCTTGACGTTCACGGCGCCGTATTTATCGACGAGTTGCTGATACTTGGCCTTCGAAGTGACGATGCCGGCAACGTTGCCGGCGAGCCGCTGGGCGACAAGCTCGATCGGCGTACCCTGAGCCTTGACCATCTCGCCCCAGAGCTCGTTCGAAGGGGTAAAGGCATCGGGTACGTATTTACCGGATCGGATGTAATCCGTAGCGGTCCCGGATGCGATGTTGCGGATGCGCACGGATACCGGCTGTCCGTTCACCTCGATATTCGCGGCGTTGAACGCCTCGGCGACTTCGTTCAACCAGCCGTCGTTGCCCGTGCCGGACTTTTCGGTGGAGGAGAAAATTTCGACGAAGCCGCCGGTCGTCGCCTCCACCGAAACCGGGTACTTCGAGATGTCCGGCAGCGAATCGGCGACGGAGGCGGGGTCGAGGTCGATCTGGCCTTTGACAGGCTCCGCGGTCGTCGCGGATATGCGGCGGTACAGTTTATCCAGCCGCTCGGCCGCGTTCTCCGCCGTCGCTTCCTTGTCGGTCTTGCCCCAATTCGAAGTCCATTGGATTCCGAAGTACACGAGCGCGAACACGATGACCGCAATGGCGGCCAGGACCGCGAACGCTTTGCCCCTCGTTGCCATACGCATCCCCCGTTACTGTTTATAAAATTTCGTCTGCTGAATGAGCGCGTCGATCTCCCGCATGCCGAGCATCGCTTCGATGGCCTCGTAGTCGGTGCTGTCGAGTCGCGAAATCTCGAGCAGCAGCTTATCGAGCTTCAGCAGAATCTCTTCATTGGCGCCGATGGAGCCGGTTATGTAGGTAACGTACTCCTGATAGAGCGCCGCCCGTTCTTGCAATAGCTTGCCGGAGAGCCAAGAGGGCTTCCGCGTTCCGGCGAACTTGTCGTACTCGGCCGCGTCGAACACGTTAAGCCGGCTTACGATCCCTCGGACGTATTGATAGAAAAGCCGGTTGACCTCGTGAATGACGTTGCTGAACCTTCTGTAGCTGAGCTCGCTTGGATCGAACTTGTGGCCGAGGAGGTCGAATAGAGCGAGTTTCTTCTTTTCCAAGCGTTCGATTTGGTCGATTACCTGCGTAATATCGGGCTTTAGTGCTTTGATGCTTCTGAATCGGCGGAGCGCGTCTATGAAATCCTCCTGCGTGGCGAGCCCGCGAATGGCCGCCGTTACGGGAGGCTTCAACAGCAACGAGTAGCTGCCGTAGAGGAGGACGATGGGACTCATGACGAGCAGCGTAACGCCGAAAGCGGTCTCGAGGATGCCGCCGCCGCCGATATCCGCGCCCAGCAATCCGGGAGACAGCGCGAATACGTCGACGAGAACGACTCCGGCGATCAGCAAGACCAGCTTCATCAACCGGCTCAACGGCAACACCTCCCGATTGCTTGGCATTTGCTCCATTACAAATGAATATGTCGTTCCGGCCGCGAACTTGAGTGGTACTTGGTCACAATGGACAACAAAAAAAAGCCCCGATCTTGACGGACGCGAGCTAGAGTGCACCCCTTAGAATGGACATTGGAAAAACCCCTGGTTTATCCGATGAATTCTAGGGGGTGCATTTTTTATGGCTGTTAAGGGGCAGAAGTTCAAGCGATACACGCATGAGGTTAAAGTAGAGGCAATTCGCCTCCATGTTGAGGAAGGTTGGACTTATCGTCAGATCAATGAACATTTGGGGATTGCAGATCAAGATCGCATGAAAAAATGGATGCGGAAGTATCGGAACTTGGGGCAGTTCGGGTTATTGGATCGGCGTGGCCGAAAAACAGAATACATCAACCAAGATCGACACTTACAAAGCTTGATACGGGAAAATGAAATGCTAAAAAAGCGTTTGGAAATCTGGATGCGGGAGGTGTGCGTCGAAAGTACAGGGCCATTGAGCAGGCGTCAGAGTGGTATGCGGTAAGTGAGCTTTGCAAAGCATTTAAGGTTTCGCGCAGTGGTTACTACGCCTATTTAGCGCGTAAGGGGGCTAGTCGAGATAAGGATCTCAAAGCAAGAATCCAGGCCTTATATACGAAGTATGACGGTAAATACGGGTATAGGCAGCTTCAGCTTTTCCTTTTTCAAGAACAGGGAATATGGGTTAACCATAAGAAAGTTCTACGTCTAATGCAGGAGCTCGGGATACGTTCTAAAATCCGGCGTAAGCACCGCTGTAACTACGCGTCAACAGTCGGTGGGCGCGTCGTGGAGAATCTGTTAAAGCGAGACTTTCAAGCCAACATGCCAAATCGAAAATGGGTCACAGATGTCACTCAGGTTCGAGTGGCGGATACCTGGCTATATTTATCGGTCGTTAAAGATTTATTCAATAATGAAATCGTCGCTCATCATATGGACTTACGTAACGACAACCAACTCGTCTTGCGGACATTCGAGAAGGCCTTTGAAAAGCAAAAGGACATGTCTGGATTGATCGTTCACAGCGATCAAGGATTCCAGTACACGTCCTATGCATACCACGACATGCTGCCAAAGGTTGGCGCCCAAATCAGCATGTCACGCCGAGGCAATTGTCATGACAACGCCTCAATGGAGAGCTTCTTCTCGCATCTCAAAACGGAAGGGCTCTACCTCTATGATATACGAAGCGTTGAAGAGGCACAAAGGCGAATCGAAACTTATATTGCGTTTTATAACCATTCTCGACCGCAAAGAAGACTTAAAAAAATGACGCCGGTTGAGTACCGACGCCAGTTTGTTGCTTAGGTGTTTTTTCATTGTCCGCTAAATGGGGTCTTGACCAAGCCGGGCGCCTGTCTGATTCGGGGCTTTGATAGGTGTGCAGAAATTTATGAGTTCCGCGATTGCTGGCGCGAGACCGCGATGATGCGATCAGAGGCGATGGCCGAATCGGCGGTCCAATAGCGACAATGAGCCTTCTCAAAGTCCCCCTCATTCGGAGAAATTGGAACGGCTCGCTATTGTCTCGATATCAGTCGTTACCTTCTAGTCCGCTCAGCCATGCGGAATATACGGCTTGATAAGCATGCAGGCGGCTATAAATTTCGGCAGCCAGCTTCTCGTTATATGTATGAACGGATAGATTGCGATCATCCGCCATTTGCAAAGCCGCAGCAGTCTGCTCCGTATCGAGTATCCCCGTCTCGCGACAAGATCGGATTACGCTTTTGGGGGAACCGCTGTCGATGCCTTCCCGTTCGTACAGTACTTCCTTCGCTGCTTTCCATACCGCTTCGAAGGTAAATTCAAATCTCTGAATCGCTGCATCCCTTTCAATCAAACTCGGATTTTCGATTCTCATGACTTCTTCGAAGGAGGACAATGCTCTACGTGCTAACTCGATTCGTTCCGCTGATCTTCCCACAAAACCCCTTCCTTTCTCACTTTATCAATAATATACTCGTCTGCCTTGTTCAAATAAACAATATCCATTTTATACGGAATCGTTGACTCATGAGCAGCGTTGCGCAGCGTAGCCAGAGTAACATGATTGGATTCGTCATCGGTTTCGAATTCAATCGCTATATCGATATCCGACGTCTTTTTCTCTTCGGAGCGCGCCCAGGACCCGAATAAATACGCCTTCGCGGGTTTTCCGGTTAAATGATGCAAAACCAAGTCTTTAGTTTGCCGCAAGATGTTATTACGTACGGTGACATTACCGTAGTCTCCCATCGATAATCGCCTCGTCCATTATTTGTTTCCATTATAAACCATACTTCTCAAAAGCCAAAGCGATGCTCTTGGCGGGACGAGATGTAATCCTCCACTTGCTGTGCTACAATACTGAAATTGATTCGGTATTCAGACAGGGAGGCAACGGGGACAACCATGCTTACGATCGGAATCGCAGGCGGAACCGGCTCGGGTAAAACGACGGTAGCCCGCGCGGTCATCGACCGCCTCGGCGCGGATAAGGTGACCTTCATTTCGCAGGACAATTACTACAAAGACCATCCTCACCTTTCGATGGCGGAGCGGGAGAAGATCAACTACGACCACCCGCTCGTATTCGAGAACGAACTGTTGATCGAGCACCTGAAGCAACTGAGCGAGGGGCAGCCGGCAGAGGCTCCGGTATACGATTTCACGACGCACTCCCGGTTCCCGAACAAGACGATCACGCTCGCGCCGTGCAAAATCGTCGTCGTCGAAGGGCTGCACGTGCTGTCCGACGAGAAGCTTCGCGAGATGATCGACATCAAAGTGTTCGTGGACACCGACCCCGACGTGCGGATTCTGCGCAGGGTGCTTCGCGACATCGAAGAACGCGGCCGCTCGATCCATTCGATCCACGAGCAATATTTGAAGACGGTGAAGCCGATGCACGAGGCGTTTATCGAGCCTTCCAAGAAATACGCGGACCTCATTATCCCGCAAGGCGGGGAGAACGAAGTCGGAATTCAATTGCTGTCCGTCCTGATGGAGAAGCATTTGGTGGCGAAAATGTAGTTGGAGGATTCCGGATTCCGGATAGACAATTGCTCATCCTTACGCCTATAATGGGGGTAATTTTGAGTTTAGGCGGGATCATGTGACCAACTAATGTGTTCGAGACGATCGGTTAGCGGCTTCTTGCCGAACTGAATACGCCGGGAGCATGCAACGCGGGAAGCCACCCGAATCGGTAGGCTAGCTTCGTTGTCCGCAAACTCGGGCTTGTCCGATTTGAACACATTGAACATTAACGCGCTTAAACGATAGCTGGGATCGATTAGACGAGAAGTCCGTCTATTCATCGTTGTCATCGCCATCGTGCCGTGAGTGAACATTCGTTCATTCGCGGCTTTTTTGCGTTCGCCATGCCTCGTCCATCTAATTAAAGTCCCGAGAGGAGTCAATATATGCGAAATCAAATAGAACAATGGTTGTCGGAAACGGATATTGCCGCCATGCAAGCAGCAATGGAGGCAGGGGAGATCAGCTCGGAGGACCTTGTGCGGGGTTACCTCGGGCGGATCGAGAAGTTCGATCCGCGCATTAACGCCGTGCTTGAGATTAATCCCGATGCGACGGCGATCGCCCGCGGGCTTGACGAAGAGCGTGCTGCTCGGGGAAGCCGAGGCCCGCTGCACGGTATCCCGGTCCTACTGAAAGACAACATCGATACCGGAGACCTCATGCATACGAGCGCGGGATCGGTCGCTCTGGCCGATTCCATCGCCAGGGGAGACGCGTTCATCGCAGCTCGGCTGCGGGAAGCCGGAGCCGTCATTCTCGGCAAAGCGAACATGACGGAGTGGTCCAACTTCATGTCCAGCCGTATGCCGGCCGGCTACAGCTCGCGCGGAGGCCAGGTTATCAATCCATACGGCGCCGATGTATTCGTAAGCGGATCGAGCTCCGGCCCGGCGGCCGCGACTGCGGCTAGCTTCGCCGCGGCGGCGATCGGGACCGAGACGGCGGGCTCGATCGTCGGCCCGGCCAGCCAACACAACGTCGTCGGCATTAAGCCGACGGTCGGCCTCCTGAGCCGCTCCGGCATTATCCCGATCTCGAGCAGCCAAGATACGGCAGGACCGATCGCGAGATCGGTCGCGGACGCCGCGATCGTCCTCGGCGCGATGACCGGTCTCGACGAACGCGATCCGGCCATGCGGACGGCGGCTCGGCGAGATTGCGCGGACTATACGCCGTTCTTGGACGCGGACTTCCTGAAGCAAGCGCGTATCGGCATTCCGAGACACTATTACAACCATCTCGATGCCGAGCGGCTGGCGTTAATGGAAACGGCGATCGCCGACTTGAGAAGCGCGGGAGCTGCCGTCATCGATCCCGTAGAGCTCTATATCGAGCAGCTTCCTTGGAATAACGATGTGATAACCTACGAATTCAAGCGGGGCATCAACGCGTACTTGTCCGAGCTTCCGCCGTCCGCTCCCGTGCGAAGCTTATCGCAGCTAATCGCCTATAACGGGCAGCATGCGGAGACTGCCGCGAGATACGGGCAAGACGTGCTGGAACTATCGGAAGCGAATACGCTGACCGAAGAGGAATACGCGCGCAAAAAGCAGGAGTACTCGGTGCTCGCGCGAACGCGGGGCATCGACTACGTGCTTGAGCAGCATCGTCTCGACGCGCTCATGCTGCCGGGCGACGTAGACGGCATGTATATCGCGGCGCGACTCGGCTACCCGCTGATTTCCGTTCCGGCCGGCTTCGTCCGGAAAGGTACGATTGATGCGGACGGCGACCCGACGAAAGGACCTTTCGGCGTCGTCTTCTCCGCCGGCGCGTACAGCGAACCTACGCTGATCAAGATCGCCTACGGATACGAGCAAGCGACGCGGCACCATGCTCCGTTTATATTGAAAGAGGTGTAAAGAAGATGTCCGCATACGAGAGACCTAATCCGGACCAAGCCGATATCGAACGCGTACTGCGCGAGCACTTCCCATCTCCGGTTGCCGATATCGCCGAACTGAAGGGCGGCAACTTGGGCGGCGTATACCGTTTCGTCCACGAAGGAGAGAAATACGTCGTTAAGTTCACGTCGCTGACGGAAGGGTTCGATACCGAACGATTCGTCTCTCACCTGCTGACGAGCAGCGGAATTCCGTTTCCTAAGTGCATCGCCGTCGGCAAGCATGGACCGCAGCTTAGCTATGTTATTTTCGATTGGATCGAGGGCGGCGTATTGGCGGATTACCCGGACGACCGGAAAGCACGGCAGGTTCCCGAACTGGTTCGCCTGTTGACCCGCATGAATCATATCGACGTAAGCGCGACTAGCGGATACGGAAGAATCCAGCCGAACGGCGACGGGGCGCATGTCACGTGGCGGGAATGTCTGGACGCGACTTTCGCGGAGGATCAGACGGGGACGTTCTGGGAGAACTGGACCGACTTATTCCATACGACCCGGCTCGAGAGAGACGTGTTCGAAGAGTGCCGCGCGCGGATGATGGCTTACGCCCCCTATAACGAACCGCACCGGCATTTTGTCCATGGCGACCTGCATCCTTGGAATATCCTTTCGGACGGCGAACGGATTACGGGCTTTATCGACGGCAACTTCGCCTACGGGGATTATCTTATCGATCTCGCGACGCTAGAAGGGATTCTCGGACGGGTAGGCATTATTGAAGCGTATGAGCGCTATCAGGAGCAATCGGGCATCGTCATCCCGCATTTCAAGGAACGGCTCGTCGGCGCGCATTATTACAAAGGGCTAGACGGACTCCGCTTTTACGCGAAAATGGGCATGGACGACGGGTACGACTATATTCGAAGCTTTATGCTTAATTTGGTTTAATTCTCCTCTAAGTCTTTTTTAAGGTTCGGCTTGTACAATAGTGCCATGAAGCGGAACCGGAGGGGCGCGGCTTGAGAATACTCGTGGTGGAAGACGATCGGCCGTTGCGCGACGCGGTCGTGACCTTGCTCAAGGAAGAAGCCTATCAGGTGGACGAAGCGGACAACGGGTCCGACGGGGCACATCTGGCGAGGCTGCGGGTTCACGACTTGATCGTCCTTGATATTATGCTCCCCGGCATGAGCGGACTGGCCGTGCTATCGGATATAAGGTCGAGCGGCAACGCCGCGCCGGTCCTGCTGCTTACCGCGCTTGACAGCGTGGACGAACGCGTAAGGGGACTCGACTCCGGCGCGGACGACTATTTGATCAAGCCGTTCGCGACTCCGGAACTTCTGGCGCGAATCCGGGTGTTGCTCAGACGTCATTCGCAGGGATCGCCGGACGGCGAGATCGGTTACGGGGAATTGACGGTGAAATGTCAGGCGATGGAAGGCTACGCCCGCTGCGAGCCGCTGAAGCTGACGCTGAAGGAATTCGAGCTGATGGAGTATTTGATGCTGAACCGGGAGCAAATTCTGACGAAGGAGCAGTTGCTCGACCGGGTGTGGGGCATCGATTCGGAAGCGGGAATCGGCGTTGTCGACGTATACGTGCATTATTTGCGCAAGAAGCTGGCTCCCTTCGGGTGCGACGGTTACATCCATACGATTCGCGGAGTCGGCTATATGTTGAAGGAGAAGCGCTAATGTTCAATCGTATTCATAGGCAGCTGACGATTCGCAACGCGGCCATTCTATCTGTTATTCTGATAGGCTTGAATTTGTTCGTCTATTTTACGATGAAAGAGATGCTGTTCGAGCAGATCGACCGATCGATTAACCAAATAGATTATCGTCGAGAATTCACTATCGTTTCGAGCAAGAACATTATGCTTGACATCGGCGAGACGGATCGTCCGATTATTAAGCTATTATGGTCGGAAGACGGCCGAGTGCTGCCGATGCCTGGAAGCAGCATGTTCAGCGAGGCTCAGCTTAAGCAGCTTGAACCGGCAGGGTTCTCCGTCGAACCGCGAACGGTGAAGGTGGACGGGCAATATTTTCGCGTAAAAAACAACATGTATCCGATCCTCAACAATTTGTTGGTAGGTATTGACGGCAATATATATAACGTAACGAAAATTCAACTGTTGATTAACGTTTCGGCGGAGATCGGCATGCTGAAACGTCTGAAATTCATTATGCTCATGGGCGGGGCTCTCGGGATAATCGTCGCGATAGCGGCCGGTTACTATCTTGCGAACCGAGCGCTTATACCGATCCGCAAGTCGATGGAACGACAGCAGCAATTCGTCTCGGACGCCTCGCATGAGCTACGAACTCCGCTGTCCGTTATTCAAGCGAATACGGAGCTGCTTCTTCGCCATCCCGAGCATACGATCGAACAAGATAGCGGTACTATTTCGACCGTGTTGCAGGAAACGAGGCGAATGAGCAAGCTTGTGGGCAGTTTGTTGATGCTAGCCAGGTCAGACTCCAACCAACTGGAGCTGGAACGAAGGCCGGTGCTGCTCGATCTGATCGTACGGGAGAGCGTTGGCAAGATGCAGATGCTGGCAGACCACAAGCATATCGTTCTCCAAACGGATGTTGACACGCCTATTTCGATGTATGCCGATGAAGAGCGGCTTCACCAGCTTTTAATCATCGTGCTAGACAACGCGATCAAGTACACGCCGGAAGGCGGCGTCGTTCGGGTCACGTGCCGCAAGCTTGCGCACTCGGCGCAGCTTGAGATCGAAGATACCGGCATCGGTATAGAGCCGGACGGTTTGCCGCATGTCTTCGATCGCTTCTATCGCGGCGATAAGTCGCGTTCGCGGCATGATGGCGGCACAGGGCTTGGGCTGGCCATCGCCAAATGGATCGTGGAGCGTCACGTCGGCAAAATCCGGATCGAGAGCAAGCTCATGATCGGGACGCAAGTGTATATTACGTTGCCGATGCAGCGGTAGGGGAACGCGGCAGATTGCTCTTTAGCATTCTGCCGCGTTTTTTTCGTCGAGGCGCAACTCGATCTTTCCGCGGACCAGTCGCACCAAGCACAATTTAACAGCACGAAATACAGGTAGTGCGACGAACCATCATCAACCCAAACGCGTCGGCTGCACGAAATACAGTTGTCCGACGAACCAGCATCAACCAAGTTACTCCCGTAACTCGCCGCCACCGCGCTATACCGAGCATCCATGCCATTTCCCCTCCAGTAACACGCCGCCACCGCGTTATACCGAGCATGCTCTCGCCACTCTTACTTCCGCCATCCCCCTTTCTTATCGTATCTTCAGCGTCTTTTAAGCTGATTTTCAGCCTCTCTAACGAAATTCTAAAAAATGTTAATTATAATCGATTTCGGATATAACATAACAAAATTTGGAAGGGTGTCGGAATCGATGCTAAGAAGAATGAAGAATAAGGGAAAATTAGCCGCTTGTCTTGCGATCACCCTAGCGATGACGGCGTGCATGTCTAGCGGCAAGAATGACATGGTCAAGCTGGACCCGGATGCCAAAGGAACGCTTAAGATCGTCTACCCCAACGAAATGGATTTTTATGCGCGGTACGGCAACGCGTTCAAGGCGATGTTCCCGAATATTGAATTGGAAATTATCTCTACCAGCATTACGTTCACGAATGCAAGCGAGGAAGAGATTAAGGAGAAGTTGAAAGACAGCATCAAGCCACCGACGCCAGAGGAGATTCTGGAAGAGCAGCAGCCGGACGTGCTTTTCTTAAGCGTGGACGAGTACGAGCGTTTGGCCAAGAAAGGTCGTCTGTACGACCTGGATGCAGTGATGAAGCGAGACAAGTTCGACATCGACAGTTACCATCCGCCCTTCGTCGAATTGCTCAAATCGCTCGGCGACGGGAAGTTGTACGGGCTTAGTCCCACATTCACAAGCAGGGCGTTGTTTTATAACAAAAATTTGTTCGATCAATACGGCGTTCCGTATCCGACGGACGACATGAGTTGGGAGGAGGTGCTCCAGCTCGCCGCTCGGTTCCCGGTGCATAAAGACGGAGACGCTCCTCTATACGGGTTATCACTGTATTCCGAATATCGTACGCCGCTTTCTTTGATCGCTTCGATTGGCGATGCCAAGGGATTATCGGCGTTTAATGAAGAAGATGCAACGTTCAATATCGATACCCCGGAATGGAAGAGAATTTTCCAAACGGTCATCGACGGGTATAAATCGGGAAGCATCGCGCTACCGCAAAGCGATAACGGCTCGAACACCATGGGTCTTACCGTGTATAGCGGGCAACAAATGGGAGAGATGATTGGCGTCAATCCAGGCTCCGCGAAGTTTCAGGACGGACAAGCGGCGATGGCGATCGACGAAGCTACGCTGATGGACACGATGCTCCAGGCCAAGCGGATGGGCGGCAAAATTGTCGTCGAGGACATAAAAGGTTCGAGTATGCACATTAGCCACGGGGACGGTTCCAACCCGGGAGAACCGTTCGATTGGGATGTCGTCTCGCTTCCCGTGGATCCTTCCATGCCTGACGTCGCCGGCGGATTGCGTTTGAACAATTTGATCGCAATCAATGCGTCGTCGGCGAACTTATCGGCTGCTTGGGAATTTATGAAGCTGGTCAACGGCGAGAAAATGTCCAAAACCGGCTTATCGGCGATCCAAGGGCTGTCTACGCGCACGGCATTAAAGAAGAACGTCGAAGGGAAAAACATTGATGCGTTCTATGCGCATGGAGTCAACATGCAGCCGAAGTTCGAATTTTCGTTCGCTATATTTGACTGGGATTTCTCGGAGTTTGTGTCCGCCCGCATCCGCAAAGTCGTGGACGGCGAGGAGACGCTTGATGCTGCGATCGCCGCCATCCAAGCGGAAGGGCGAGTCGTATGGAATAGAATCGTGAACGAGAATCCGCAATGACGATTTCTAATTTGAAATTTACTTTATTTTAAGCTGATTTTCAGCTATTCTAACGGTTTTCTAAAAATCCTTCCTCATACTGGGTTGTGGGTCATAGATCCAAACTTAATGGAAGGGTGATAGAAACGATGAGAAGGGTGAACGGAACCAAGGCGGGGTTGTTGTGCCTCGCGATGACGCTGACTCTGTCGGCGTGCTCGTCGGGAGGCAACGACAAGGAAGGGCTCGCGAAGCTCGACCGGGAGGACAAAGGCTCGCTTAAGGTCGCTTACTTCAATGACCAGGCTTTCTATACGCAGTACGGCAACGCGTTCCAAGCGATGTTCCCTAACGTCGAAGTGGAGGTCGTCTCCACGCAGTCCGTGTTCGATGCGGAAGACCCGCTCGCGGCGATGGAGAAGCTGATCGACGAGCAGCAGCCGGACGTTCTCTACTTAAACGAGGACGAGTACGCGGCGTTGGCGAAGAAAGGCAAGCTTTACGACCTCGACGCAGTGACCAAACAAGACGAGTTCGATATCGGCGCTTTCCAGCCCTCCGTCATCGAGCTGCTTAAGGCTCGCGGAGACGGCAAGCTGTACGGGCTTAGTCCGAGCTTCTCCAGCTATGCGCTGTACTACAACAAGGGTTTGTTCGACTCGAACGGGATACCTCATCCGACGGACGGCATGAGCTGGGACGAGGTTATGAAGCTGGCTGCCCGTTTTCCGGTGAAAAGGGACGGAGAAGACGCGTTATTCGGCATATCCCTGCCATCCTCCGCCCAAGATCCGTTCGCTTTGATCCGCACGATCGGCGAAGCCAAGGGACTTTCCTACGCGGATGCCGATGCCGGTACGGTGACGATCTCTTCGCCGGAATGGAAAGCGATCTTCCAATCGGTGATCGACGCCTATAAGTCGGGAAGCGTCACGATGCCGGGAAGCGGCGGAATGCAGGACGGGCTACGCCAAGGACAGGTCATGATTCGCAGAGGCGGCGGTGCCGCGATCACCTTCGGTCCGGATTCGATGCGGTTCCAGTCCGGACAAGCGGCGATGACGATCGACGGTCCGATGATGATGGACATGATGGACATGGGATCGAAGCTCGGAGGCGCGATCAGGATCGAAGGCGGTGCGAAATCATCCTCAGATGGCGGCGAGGTCAAACTTGGACCGAGCCCGTTCAAGAGCTTCGATTGGGACGTGGTCACGATCCCGGTCGATCCTTCCCAGCCGGACGTCGACGGGAGCTTGAGCTTGGACGAGGTGTTCTCCATTAACGCCTCATCCCAGAACTTATCCGCCGCATGGGAGCTCGTGAAATACATCAACGGCGAGCAACTGGCCAAAACCGGCATGAAAGGGCCATCCGCCTTGTCCTCCCGCACGGCTTACAAGAAAGACGCCGGCGGCAAGAACATCGACGCGTTCTACGCGCACGGCGCCAATACGCAATTGCTGCTGCAGGAGCTGCCTGCGGGTTTCGCCGAACCTTTCGCTACGATGGCTTCCGACTATATCAAGAAAGTCGTTGACGGCGCCGAAACGCTTGATAACGCGCTCGCCGCGATTCAGACGCAGGGACAAGATTTGTTGACGAAAGCGGTCGTGGACGAGGATGGGCAATGATGCTCGACGTTCGCAACGTTAGCAAAGCTTTTCAATCGGGCGCGCGGACGGTCGAGGTCCTGAAAGGGATCGACATGTCCGTCGCCTCGGGGAGCTTGACGATGCTTCGAGGCCGGTCGGGCTCGGGTAAGACCACGTTGCTCAACCTGCTCGGCGGACTTGATCGCCCGACATCGGGAGACATTGTGTTTCGCGGGCGTCCGCTTCATACGTGGAATGACAAGAGGTTGACCGTGCTGCGAAGGCAGGAAATCGGTTTTATCTTTCAATCGTCCGCGCTGTTGCCGCTGCTCACCGCTTGGGAGAACGTGCTGCTGAGCTTGCGAATGGCAGGCGTCCCGAGGCAGCAGTGGGAAACTCGGGTCGCGCATTGCCTCGAGCTCGTCGGCTTAACCAAGCGGATGCATCACCGGCCTGCCGAGCTGTCCGGCGGAGAGCAGCAGCGGGCGGCGATCGCCAAGGCGATCGCTCACCGCCCGCATCTGCTGCTCGCCGACGAACCGACGGCGGAGCTCGACACCGTCATGGCCGGGCGCGTCATCGCGGCGTTCCGGGATATCGCCGCGACCGAGGGCATCGCGATCTGCATGACGACGCACGATTCTACGCTATGGGAGGCGGCTGACCTTGTCTATCGAATGGCCGACGGCCGGATCGTACAAGAGTAGGAGGCGGCGTATTGCCGGGGCTTTGCTGATGCTATCAGCGTGCCTTGCGCTCCTGACGGCCTGCTCGATGCTGCCGCAAGAAGAGGAACCGGAGACGTTGCCCGAAATTCGCCCTCCGAAAATCTCGCAAAAACCGGAATATCCGGCGAAGAAAGGCACGCTCGTCGCAAGCGTTACCGGAACGGGCAAGCTGATGTCCGCCAGGGAGGATAACTTGACGTTCGCGGAGGACAACCGGCGCGTTACCGACGTGTACGTGAAAGCCGGAGACCGCGTGAAGAAAGGGCAGACGCTGGCTAGGCTGGAGACGGGAGACACGGCTAACCAAATCGCCCGCAAGGAGATCGAGATCGAGAAAGCCGAGCTCGACCTCAAGGACGCGATGCGGGGCGAATCCGAGCAGAACGGGATCGCGCTTCGCAAAGCTCAGCTCGACTATAAGCTTCTGAAGCAGGAGCTCGAGGAGCTGCGGGGGAAACTCGCGAACGCTACGCTCGTCGCTCCGTACGACGGCACGATCGTCAATTTTACGGCGGAGAAGGGCGACTTGACCCGGGCTTACGAGAAAGTGGGGCGGATCGCCGATACGGACGACCTTGTCGTTGCCGTGAAGTTCGATTCGGGCGATCTGTCCGGTCTCGCCCCGGGCATGGAAACCGCGGTCAGCCTGAATGCCATAGGCGAGTTGAAGGGAAAAGTCGGCAGAATGCCGGTCGACGGGGGTTCCTCGGATTCCGACTCGCTCGACGGTTACGCCTTGATCGAAGTCGATAAGCTGCCGGAAGAAGCGCGGTTCGGCACCCCGTTGTCCGCATCCGTCGTCGTCGAACGGCGGGAAAACGCCCTGTACATCCCTTTGGCGGCGCTCCGCAGCCAGAACGACCGCAACTACGTGCTCGTCGCGAATGCGGACGGTACGAAGGGAGAAGTGGACGTCGGGGTCGGCTTGCAGACGGTGACGGACGTTCAGATCATCTCAGGGCTGGAGGAAGGCCAGAAGGTCGTGGGGAAATAATGCGCATCCTGCTCTATTTGATCCTGAAAATGTGGCAAAACCGCTGGTTCACGTTCAGCACGCTGTTAGGCCTTACGGTAGCGGCGGCGTTCGCGATGAGCATTCCGATGTACGCGGACGGGACGCTCAAGAGACTGGTGGAGAAGTCGCTGCAAGAGGAGACGAAGGGACTGCCCGCCGCCTCCCTCTATATGAACTATCAGGGCGAGAGCGGCGAGAAGACGGACTTGGAAAGTCTCGCGGAAGCGGACGGCTGGATTGCCGGCGAGCTTCCGGGACGGATCGGATTTCCGGTCGACGCGTATTCGAGTCGGATGGCGCTTATGCCGTCCACGGTGCGCCAAGCGGAGACGGGTTCCGCCGGCACGAGCCGGTTGACGCGGATGGAGCTGGGGTCGCAACAAGGCATCGAGGATTTGATCGAGCTGACCGCCGGGCGATTGCCTGAGGATGGGATCAAGAACGACGCCGTCGAGGCGGCCGTGCTGAACGAGACGATGAGCCGCAACGGCTGGAAGCTCGGCGACGGGTTCACTTACAACGCTAAAGACGAAGACGGCAAGACGAAGCGTCTGACCGTGCGAATCGTCGGCGCTTACAAGCTGAAAGACGAGACCGACTTGCGGCTTGCGGTCGACGGCAAGGATAAGCTGGCCGAGACGCTGCTAGTCAGCCGGGAGACAATGACGGGCGCGCTATTAGGCGAGAAGAAGCTGACTCTAGGCACCGCAGGCTGGTATTACGCCTTCGACTTGCGCAACATTCGGATCGGCGATCTGCCGTCCCTCATCGGAGAGCTGGAGCGGCTGGACGTTAACCTCCATCGCATGCTGGATGGCGCGATGGTTAATCTATCGTTCGTCGATATGCTGCACGACTTCAATCGCCAAAGCATCCTGCTGCAGGCGATGCTGTTCGCCCTTGCGGCGCCGGTGTTGGCAATGGTGCTCTATTACGTGACGATGAGCGCGAAGCAGTCGCTCGACCGGCAGCGGGGCGACATCTCCGTGCTGCACAGCCGGGGGGCGAGTCCGCGCCAGATAACGGCGTTGTACGCGATCGAAGCGCTATTGCTCGGAGCGGTCGCATTGCTCATCGGCGTAGGGATCGCATGGTTCTTGGCCGCCATGATCGGTTCGTCCAGCGGGTTCCTCAGCTTCGTAGGGCGCAAGGCGATCCCCGTCGGCACGAACAACGCCGTCTGGTTGTTCGGCGGGGCTGCGACTCTCTTGGCCGTCATCGCGACGGTTGCCCCGATTCGCCATTATGCGGACGCTTCGATCATCGCTTATACGCAGCAGAAGGCGCGCGTCGATAAGCCACCGTTCTGGCAGCGATTCTATGTGGACGTCGCTTTGCTGCTCGCGGCGGCGGCCGGCTGGTACATGCTGCGCAGCGGGCAAATCTCCACCGTCGTGCCCGGCGGGGACGACGCCCAAATCCAGCCTTACTTATTCATTATACCGGCGCTGTTCCTGTTCTCGGCGGGGCTTCTGTGTCTACGCGTGTTCCCGTTGCTGCTGCGCTTATGGCATATCGTCGCGAACAGGCGGGTCCCCGTGACGATGTACCTTACGCTGACGCAGTTGGCCCGTTCGGCGGCAACCTTCTACCCGCTTATGATCCTGCTCATTCTGACGATCGGGCTCGGGGTGTATAACGCCTCGGCAGCCCGAACGATCGACGTCAACGCGGAAGACCGCACGACGTACCGGCACGGCGGAGAGGTTACGCTGCAAGCGGCGTGGGAAGGGGTGCAAGACGAGAACGATCAGAACAAAATCTACTACAACGAGCCGTCGTTCCAATCGTACTCGAACCTGGAAGGGGTAGAAGCGGCCTCCCGCGTTCTGAAGGCGACGGGCAAAGCCGATATCGGCGGCAAAGGCGCGGGCAACGTCCAGGTCATGGGCATCGACAACGTCAGCTTCGCCAAGACTGCTATTTTCCGCAAGGATATGTATCCGATACATCCCTATTATTACTTGGACGCGCTCGGGATGACGGAGCAGGCCGTGCTCGTATCCGCATCGTTCGCGGAAAAGCACAGCCTGAAGGAAGGAGACCCGGTGCGGCTTTCGATCGGGTACGGCAACGAGCCGGTCGATCTCGTCGTCGTCGGCATCGTGCCGTATTGGCCGAGCATGTACGACGAGGGTACGCCGTTCTTCATCGCGAACCTCGACTACTTGTACCAGCAGATCGAGAAAATTCCGTACGAGGTATGGCTGTCCATGGAGGACGGCGCGAAGCTCGCTCCGGCGCTGAATCAGTTGGCGGATCGCGGCGTTGCGATCGTGGAAGCGAAGGACGCGCGCACGGAGCTCACGAAGCTTCGCGGTCATCCGGCCCATGGCGGCGTATCCGGCATTCTGAGCCTCGGCTTTTTGCTGTCGCTTCTCGTCTCGCTGCTTGGGTACTTGATCTTTTGGTTTTTCACGCTATCGCGCAGGGTCGTCCAGCTCGGGATATTACGGGCGATGGGACTGTCGCGCGGCCAGGTGACGACGATGCTCATGCTTGAGCAGTTGTTCACGACCGGTTTGTCGGTCGCTATCGGCATCCTGCTCGGCATGGCGGCCAGCCGCTTGTTCCTGCCGTTCTTGCAAAGCGGGGGCACGGAGGTCGCGGAGCAAATTCCGCCGTTCCGGGTAGTGTTCGAGGCTGAGGATATGCAGAAGCTGTACGTCGCGACCGGCGCGATGCTGGCTGCGGGCGTCGTTCTGCTGCTCGTGCAGTTGCGTCGGTTGAAGGTGTCGCAAGCCGTCAAGCTGGGCGAGGAGAGATAACGAGGAGGGAGACGCGGGCGTTGATTCATTGCGAAGGCTTGGTGAGAATATTCAAAACCGACGACATCGAAGTCGTTGCGCTCCAAGGCCTCAACTTGACGGTGGCGCAAGGCGAGATGATGGCGATCATCGGCAACAGCGGAAGCGGAAAGTCGACCCTGCTGAACATTCTCGGCGGATTGGATCGGCCTTCCGCGGGGCAAGCCGTCGTCGGGCAATGGAACTTGCTCAAGATGACGAAGGAGCAATTGATCTCTTATAAACGCAGTACGGTAGGATTCATCTGGCAAAATAACGCGCGCAACCTCGTTCCTTACTTGACCGCGCTGCAGAACGTCGAGTTGCCGATGCTGATCCAAGGCAAGGCGGATCGCGCCTACGCCAAACAGCTGCTGACCGCGGTCGGGCTGGAGCACCGCATGCACAGCCGTCTCGTGCAACTGAGCGGCGGCGAGCAACAGCGCGTCGCGATCGCGATTTCGCTGGCGAACCGTCCGCCGCTGTTGCTGGCGGATGAGCCGACGGGATCGGTCGATAGCGCCACGGGCGAGCAGATTCTCGGCATTTTCCGGCGGCTGAATCGGGAACTGGGCGTCACGATCGTCATCGTCACGCACGATTTGTCCGTCGCGGACAAGGTGGACCGCGTCGTCGCGATTCGCGACGGCATGACGAGCACGGAGTGGGTGAAGCGGGAGGAGGAGCGGGCGCACGAGGCTGCGGAGGGCTCCAAGTTCGGCGATCGTCACGCGGAGTACGTCGTCATCGACCGCGCCGGCCGGCTGCAAATTCCGCAAGCGTATTTGGACGCGATGAACGTGGACGGCAAAGCGGTGCTCGAATTCGACGGCAGACGGGTGACGCTCTTGTCGCCGGACGATCCGGGAGGAGGCGACGATGGGCATGAAGCCGGCAGCGGCGAAGCTGGATGAGTTATATGCCGCGTACGCCGTGCCTTTGAACCGATATTTGTGCAAGCTGACCCGGGATCCGGAGGAAGCGAGCGACTTGGCGCAAGAGAGCTTCTTGCGGCTGTGCCAGCAGGAGAGCTTGCCTCCGAATCCTAAGGAATGGCTTTTTCTAACCGGCTATCGGCTATTCGTCGACCATTGGCGCCGCAGGCGCAGGATGACGTTGCTGCGGTTCGATAGCGGCAAGGAGCCGCTATCGTCGGCCGCGCCGGAGCAAACCGTCTTGGACCGAGAGTTCGAGCGTCAATTGGAAAAGCTGCTCCTTCGGTTCAAGGCGCCGATGCGAACCGCCCTGTATATGCGACTATTCAAGTCGTATCCCTACGGCGAAATCGCGAGGAGGCTGCGCTGCTCCGAGAATACGGTCAAATCGTTCATCCGGCGCGGCAGGAAGAAGCTGTCCGAGTGGCTATAAGCGCGAAGGTCGGTACTCGATTGTCGCGGAGAGCGACAATAACGCACCGGCAGCGGCAATTCACGCTCGGATTGTCGCGGAGAGCGACAATGACGGACCGGCAGCGGCAATCCACGCTCGGATTGTCGCGGAGAGCGACAATAACGCACCGGCAGCGGCAATCCACGCTCGGATTGTCGCGGAGAGCGACAATGACGCACCGGCAACGGCAATCCACGCTCGGATTGTCGCGGAGAGCGACAATAACGAACCCGTCTCATTCCATATAATGAGGCGGGTTTTGCGCGTCCGCGACATGATATACTCGTAGAACGTGCTAGAACAAAAAGGAGTCATAGAGTCATGCAAGCTGTAACGGAGGCGTTCTTCGAACGCATGAAGCAACAGACCGGAGTCTCGCTGAACGACGAGCAGAAGCAAGCGGTGCTGCATACGGATGGCCCGTTGCTGCTGCTGGCGACGCCGGGTTCGGGCAAGACGACGACGCTCATGATGCGCATCGGCTACTTGATCGAGGAGAAGGGCGTACCGCCGCGGCGGATCAAAGCGGTTACTTTCAGCCGGGCGTCGGCGGCGGAGATGAAGGACCGGTTCGAGCGATTGTTCCCTCATCTGCCGTCCGTCGATTTCTCGACTATACATAGTTTGGCATACGAGGTTGTTCGGCACTATTTTCGGATCGCGGGAAAAAGCTTCGAGATGGTCGAAGGGGACGGGGAACGGGATGAGTCGCCATCCGGCACGCCGAAGTTGCATAAGCGAATGATGCTGCGGGAGCTGTTCCGGACGATTAACGGCGATAACGTGACCGACGATCAGCTTGACGAGCTGTTGACCTACATCAGCTACCTCAAAAATAAAATGATTCCCGAGGAGCGATGGTCGACCCACAAGACCGACGTGCCGCAGGCGGAGCGCGTCATGCGGGAGTACGAGTCTATCAAACGCGCGGACCCGGACCGGCCGCTGCTCGATTACGACGACTTGCTGACGATCGCCGAGCAGGCGTTCGAGGGGCGTCCGGCGTTGCTGCGCCAATATCAAAGCCGTTACGATTACGTGCTGACGGACGAGAGTCAAGATACTTCGCTCGTGCAGCACCGAATCGTCGAGAAACTCGTGCGCACGCACGGCAATCTGTGCGTCGTCGCCGACGACGACCAGTCGATCTATAGCTGGCGCGGGGCGGAGCCGGCGTACCTACTGAACTTCAAGGACGTCTACCCGGGGGCGAATACCCTGTTCATGTCGCGGAATTACCGGTCGTCAGCCGACATCGTTAACGTGGCGAACGAATTCATTAAGCGCAATAAGCATCGCTATGAGAAAAAGATGACGACCGACAATCCGCCGAATGAACCGGTTGCGATCAAGAGTTTCTCGGAATACCCGAAACAGACGAAGTACATCGTGCAGGAGGTTCGCAAAGCAGGCAATCTCGCGGAAGTGGCGGTACTCTATCGCAATAACTCTTCTTCGATCGCATTGATGAACGCGCTCGACCGGGCAGGCATTCCTTTTTATATGAAAGATTCGGACAATCGGTTTTTCTCGCATTGGGTCGTCGAGGACGTGCTGAATTTCATGCGGATGACGTTCACCGACAGGCGGCCGGAGCTGTTCGAGCGCATTCATACGAAAGTGAGCGGGTATGTGACGAAGCAGCAGATGGCGCAATTGCTCATGATCAACAATGGGGAGTCGGTGTTCGACAACTTGCTCGCGAATGTGACGTTGCAAGGTTATCAGGTCAAGCAGATCGAGCTGGCTCGTGATACTTTCATCGAGATGCGCGGGATGCCGCCGCTCGAGGCGATCAAGGTGATTCGCGAACGGCTCGGTTACGAGAAATCGATCGAGAAAATGTGCGAGAGGCTCGGGTTCCGCAAAGAGTACTTGATCGGTATCCTGAACACGCTCGAAGAGATCGCGGAGCCGCTGAAGACGATGGAGGATTTCGCGGCTCGGCTGAAGGAACTGGAGAAGGCGCTTAGACAGGCGAAGGCTAAGCGCGGGCAGCAGGCGGTGACCTTGTCCACGATGCATAGCGCGAAGGGATTGGAGTTCGAGCGAGTATACATGATCGATTTGGCGGAAGGGGTTATTCCTTCCTCAGAGGAGATCAAAGCCGGCGTCGGGAGCGAAGGAGGCATGGGCGGCAGCCTAGAAGAAGCGACCCGGCTGTTCTATGTCGGGATGACGCGGGCTAAGCGGCATCTGGAGCTCATCGCCTACCAGCAACGGGACGGATCGAAAGTGACGGAATCGCGCTTCGTGTCGGCGGTCCGGGACATCATGAATCCGGCGAAGGACAACCGCTATAGCAAGGTTCGCGCCGTTCCGAAAGGCGGCGGGCAGCAGGCGGCTGTCGAAGAGATCGCTCCGAACGCGATACGGCGCCGGTCCGGATTGGTCGCCGGGCTAACCGTTTCCCACCGCGTGTTCGGCATCGGCGTAATCGCGAACGCGGATCGCGAACAGCTTCGCATCCGTTTCGCGGACGGCGAACGCTCGCTGTCGGTCGCGACGTGCCTGGAGCGCGGGCTGCTGTCGCCTGCGGAAGCAGGGGATTAGCCGAAATCGTCGCAGTAACACGATAATATCGCGCTATTCACCGCCGCTGCGCCGAAATCGTCGCAGTATCTTAAGTCAGGCAGTCAAATATCAGCGTAACGCTTTACAATATAACTATATTTAACAAAATTACCTGGCAAAAACCGACGCAATCTCCGATAATATTTACTATGCTCCTTAGCGGCAGCCTGGAAATTACGTTCCCGGCTGCCCTTTTTCATACGTTCTCAACGCAGGGCGGAAGCCAGATAAAGAGTAGGTAAAATAAACCATTAAGCGCCTTTGCCGTGGTAAAATATTGTAGGGTTTTTACGGGAGGCGGACTGAAATGAAAGCTGCGATTCATCGAGAAGAGTTACGTTCCGAACAATTAAGCTGGTTAAGCGTCAAACCGATGCTGCTCTCGATTCGGGGCAAAGACATTCCTGCCAAAACGGAAATCTATCGGCAGTTGTCCGAGGGTCAACGGGCGCTCTATCTCTTTTACGCCTATCATAATCATACGGGCACGCTCGCGGAATTTTATTGGTTCTCCGCTTACTATATGATCGAGTATAAAGTTTGGGACGAATTGACAAACGCTATTCGTTACTTCGACGATCCGGAGCTTGTCGAGACGCTCGAACACGTTCAATCCGCTATCGGGAGAAAGCTTAACAACGAAGGCGAATGGACGATGGCTAAGCCGCAGGATATCGATACGCACGATTCGCTTCGGACGGCCATGCAGGCCATCTACGACCGATACCGGAAGTTAACGCCGCGATTGATTAAGCGCATGAATGAGCGGGTGTTGGCGCGTCATGAGGAATATTTCGTACTGGATTGAAATCCAGCAGCTTCATGATAGAATAGATTCCCAATCCTTATGCCCAGGAGGCTATACATGATCAATATGGACAACATCTATCTCGTAACGGATCAGCCAGGGTACACGCCGCAGATCAGCAGACTTCTTTCCATGATGAACTACGCGAGATATACGGTTACCGCAGCGGTCAGGGATCTAACGGTCGAGCAGCTGGATTTCCAACTAGACGAGCAAAGCAACTCGATCGGCGCGTTACTGTCGCACATGGCGGCGGTCGAATACTTCTATCAGGTATACACGTTCGAGAAAAGAAAAGATTTGAACGAGGAAGAGATGAAGCGATGGGGCCCGGCACTCGACTTAGGGGAAGAAGGCCGCGAGCATATTAAAGGCAACGACTTGCAGTTTTACTTGCGTCAGCTAGAAGAAGTGCGCGCCCGCACGTTCGAGCTTTTCAAGACGGTCGACGACGATTGGTTAGCGATCCAGGAGCCATTCTGGTACGGCAAAGAAGCGAACCATTACTTCATGTGGTTCCATGTGGTCGAGGACGAGCTCAGCCATCGCGGCCAAATTCGGATGATCGGGAGAAGAGCGATCGCGGGGCATTAACACTGCAATCAGGCAAGAGGTGGCGGACGGAGTGAACTGAGCGATGAACCGGGCGTGTCTCGCAGGCCGTTGCAACGTTCCTCACTCACTCCGCCAGCTTTTAGCCGCATGCTTCTTCCGGTAAGCGCCGGGAGAAATGCCGTGCTGCGCACGAAAAATACGATGAAAGTACGCGTAGCTGCCGAGACCCGTCTCGGCGGCTATTTGTTCTAGCGACAGCGGACTGTGGTGCAGCAGTTCGAGCGCGTGCGCCATTCGGACTTGCTGCGCATAGCCGATAATGGACGTTCCGTAATGCTCTTTGAACAAATGCACGGCCCGCGATACGCTTAGCCCCGAATCCCGGGCGACGTCTTCCAGCCTAAGCGTATGGGATACGTTCGCTTCGATGTAGTTTTTCATGCGAATCGCATGGAACGCGGAAGAAGATTGCGCGCTCGGCGCTTCATCGATTGCCCTGTCCAGCATAAGGAGCAGCGTCGAGACGAGCAGCGTAACGAGCTGCGGATCTCCTCCGTCCAGTCTTCTTTTTTCCGCGATTAATTGGTGCCACTGAGAGATCAGCTTGCTATCCTCGGCTATTTTCACCTTCGTCGGTCTTTGGCGGTTTGCCCACCACTCGTCCATTCCCGGCCCCGTGCTCATGATGAAATAATCGGCGCTCGCCTTCACCGGGTTCTCTGCCTTGCCGATTCGCAGATCGTAGATGTCCCCCGGTCGGAATAGCATGAGCTCGCCCGGCTCGATCGCGGCATATTCCCCTTCGATCAGCGCTTGGCACACTCCCTCGAATTGCAAACGGACAATATAGGTTTCAAGGCCGTTTCCGAAGTGATGCCTGAACGGCTCAAGGTGCTGCGAATATCCGCATAAGTTCACATTAATCGGTTTCACGATGAAGGATCCTCTCGTTTAACTAGCCGGATTGTTGAGGTATACAGCCATATTGTTTCTACAAAAGCCTGCAGGAATCCTCTTATAATGAAACTATACCATTACGGGCATCGAAAGGAGATTCGCATCATCATGTCAGAACGCAAAGTCAGAGTCATACAGACGTCCCAAGGCTCGTCCGACCGATTGACGGAGAAAGAAGCGATTGTCCTTCGCGACGACGCGAAAGGCATCGAGAACCAACTGATCAACGTCTACGACGACGTTAAATACCAGCAAATCATCGGCTTCGGCGGCGCGATCACGGAAGCTTCCGCGGTTACGGCATACAAGCTCGGAGAAGCAAATCGCAACAAAATCCTCGAGGCATATTTCGACGCGGACAAAGGCATCGGTTACAACGTCGTCCGCACGCATATCGGCAGTTGCGACTTCTCGCTCGGCAACTACGACTACGTGCAAGACGGCGACGAGAAGCTGGAGACGTTCGATATTAGCCGCGATAAGGAAAAGATCATCCCGTATATCCAAGGCGCGCGAGATCTGGTCGGCCATGACTTCACGTTCTACGCATCCCCGTGGAGCCCGCCTCCGTTCATGAAGACGAACGGCAAGAAGAACAACGGCGGCGGGTTGAAGCCGGAATACCGCGACGCATGGGCGCGTTACTATATTAAGTTCGTCGAAGCGTACGAAGCGGAAGGCATTCCGGTCTGGGGCCTGACGGTGCAGAACGAAGCCAAAGCGGTTCAACCGTGGGATTCTTGCATCTACTCCGCCGAAGAAGAGAAAGACTTCGTTCGCGATTATCTCGGACCGAAGCTGTGGGAAGCGGGACGCAAGGACATCCGCCTCATGATCTGGGATCACAACAAGGAACGCGTTTACGACCGCGCCAAAGTCGCTTACGAGGACGCGGAAGCGAGCCCGTACATCTGGGGCATCGGGTTCCACTGGTACTCCGGAGATCACTTCGACGCGTTGTCCGTGACGCATGATCGGTACCCGAACAAAGGGCTTATTTTCACCGAAGGGTGCCATGAAGGCGGCGTGCAGCTCGGGTCTTGGAGGAGCGGGGAGCGTTACGCGCACGACATCATCGGCAACCTGAACAACTGGATGCAAGCGTGGACCGACTGGAACATCGTACTCGACGAGCTCGGCGGACCGAACCACGTCGAGAACTTCTGCGACGCGCCGATCATCGCGAATACGAAGAACGACTCGCTCACGTTCCAGAGCTCTTACTATTACATCGGTCATTTCAGCAAATACATCCGCCCGGGCGCGGTGCGCGTCGGCTCGTCCAAGTACACCGGGCAGCTCTCGACGACGGCGTTCAAGAACACGGACGGCACGCTCGCGGTCGTCGTCCTGAACCGTACGGATGCCGAAGTGCCGTACATTCTCCGCAACCGCGACCAAGTCGCCGAGACGACGATCCCGGCACACTCGATCCAGACGCTGCTGTTCCCGGCGGAGTAATGGTTTAGGCGCTTCCCAGCCCCGACTCGTTCGGGGCTCTTTGGCGTTCGGATCACCGAAACCTGCATATGTGCAGGTGAATTACGCTCAATGCCGCATCATGTGGTCAGTTGCTGCAATGATACAGGTATTTGTTAAGTGTAACGCAGATGGACGCCATCACCGCATAATAACAGTATTTTCGCAGGAATGGTCATCCAATGGGATTCACCGAGCTCACAAACTGCACCATTGCAGGTCTTCCATCCCAGGGAAGATAACATACGATTGAATCCGTTCAAACTCCGTACAAATTCCGCCGTTATAATGGTACAGGAGAGAGACGCACAATAGTCACAAAGGATACAAGGCACGGCATCGGCCTGTCGATCGTGAAGCGCATCGTCGATTTGCACGGCGGCGACATCCAAGTCTCGAGCCGCGTCGGCGAAGGCACGAAGATTTCCGTACGGCTGCCGAAGCACAGGTAAACCGACATTGTATTCTCCGTACACAGTCCGTACAAATTCGGTCGCTATCATGCAACTTAGACAGAGGAGAGAGAACCGCAAGTGAGCGGATTAACGAAAATCAGTTTGAAGAACGGCGTCGCCGTCGTTATTCTGTGTTTGCTCGTGCTCGGGTACGGATTTTATTCGACGACGCAAATCAAGCAGCAGACGTTCCCGGATCTGGAGTTTCCGGCCGTGTTCGTGCAAGTCGTCCAGCTTTTTCGTAATCCGAATGAGGCCGCGTAAGTGTGGGGACAATAAGCCGCAGCATCCGGTTCAACCTTCTATAGGAGGCGGCTTATGAACGTAAGAAACAAGCGGGTGTTACTTGGACTTGTTGCGGCGTTGTGCGCATTGACGGTTATGGGCTCCGGTTGCGGCCGACAAGACAATGACAACGGCATGAAGGCGCACGTCAGCTCGGTCGTCACGAATCTGCCCTCGAATGCGTACGTCGTGAGGCAAGGCGATACGTTGTGGAAAATCGCGCAGCAGTACCATGTGAGCGTCGAGCAGCTGCTATCGTCGAATCCGGCGCTGTCGGGCGACGCGACGATCTATCCGAATCAGACGATCAACGTTCCGTCCAACCAGAACTTGGGCGGATTCGAGGCACAGGTGCTCGCGCTGACGAACCAGATGCGGGCGCAAGCCGGATTGCAGCCGTGCTCGGGATCGGACGCGAACTTGAACCGCTCCGCGAAGGCGAAGTCGGAGGACATGGCGACGAACAATTACTTTGCGCACGAGTCCCCCACTTACGGCGATCCGTTCGCGATGATGCGCAACTTCGGCGTCACCTTCAACTCGGCGGGCGAGAACATCGCTATGGGCCAGCAGACGCCGCAAGCGGTCGTGGACGCATGGATGAACTCGCCCGGACACCGAGCCAACATCATGAACGGCTCGTTCACGCATCTTGGCGTCGGTTACATCGTGGAAGACGGCAAGCCTTACTGGACGCAGCAGTTTATCGGAAAATAGTTGACCAGCACCCTCGCCCTTTGGCGGGGGTGCTCTTTTTTGGCGGAAGAGTTGTAGTTCGACTAGCCCGAACTGCAGCGCATCAATGGGACATTTTACTCCTTACGGTTCGACCACCCCGAACTGCAGCGCCTTCCTCCCTGCAGACATCCCGTAACGGAGTGGTTTGCAAAAAAAGGAATATCGGCTCAAATCTTGAATTAACAATAGATAGACATCCAGTCAGTCGTGCGTGCTTAAAACCTCATTCTACGAACAGAAAGGTTGCACACGATGATGCGGAATCGGTTACCGGAGAAGCAAGGGCTGTATGATCCCCGCTATGAACACGACGCCTGCGGCATGGGGTTCGTCGCGAACATTAAGGGGCGCAAATCGCACGAGCTCGTAGGGCAGGCATTAACGGTATTAAGGAACTTGGACCATCGGGGAGGACAGGGATCGGAGACGAACAGCGGCGACGGCGCGGGCATTCTGCTGCAAATTCCCGACGCGTACTTCAGGCGCGAGCTGAAACGGTCGGAGATCGAGCTTCCCGAAGCCGGGGATTACGGGGTCGGCATGCTGTTCCTGCCTCGGGACGAAACGCTCCGCGGGACGTTCGAGCAGCGGCTGGAGCGGATCGTGCGGGAAGAAGGACAGACGCTCGTCGGTTGGCGTACGGTTCCGACGAACGACGAGCTGCTCGGCCGGACGGCAAAGGCGGCACAGCCGTATATCAGGCAAGTGTTTATCGGGAAGCAGGGGGACGTCGGCGACGACGAGCTCGCTTTCGAGCGCAAGCTGTACGTCATCCGCAAACGCGCCGAGCAAGCGATTCGATATAGCGGTGAACAAGGCGGAGAATCCTTCTACGTATCCAGCTTGTCTTGCCGTACGATCGTCTACAAGGGAATGCTCGTCCCGGAGCAAGTCGACTCGTACTATTCGGAGCTGAAGGACCCGGATGTCGTGACGGCGCTTGCGCTCGTCCACTCCCGGTTCAGCACGAACACGTTTCCGAGCTGGGAACGGGCGCATCCGTATCGCTATATCATTCACAACGGAGAGATCAACACGCTGCGGGGCAACGTGAACTGGATGCACGCGCGCCAGTCGCTCGCTTACTCGGAGCTGTTCGGCCCGGAATCGGAGATGGCCAAAGTCAAGCCGGTCATCGACCAGGACGGCAGCGATACGGCGATGTTCGATAACGCGCTCGAGTTCCTGTACATGTCCGGCCGTTCGCTGCCGCACGCCGCGATGATGATGGTGCCGGAGCCGTGGGCGAATCACGAGAGCATGAGCCCGGACAAAAAAGCTTTCTACGAGTATCATGGCGCGTTGATGGAGCCGTGGGACGGACCGGCGGCGATGGCGTTCACCGACGGTACCCGCATCGGCGCGTTCCTGGACCGGAACGGACTTCGGCCGTCGCGTTATTACGTGACGAGCGACGATCTGATCGTTCTCTCCTCGGAAGTCGGGGTGCTCGACATTCCTGCGGAACGCGTCGTTCGCAAGGAACGTCTGCGTCCCGGCAGAATCTTGCTCGTCGATACGAAGGAAGGCCGGATTATATCCGACGAGGAAGTCAAGAACGGCATTGCGTCCCAGCATCCTTACGCGGAATGGCTGGCCGAGCATCTGATCGAGCTCGAGGAGCTGCCGGACGCGCCGGAATTGCCGAAGCAAGGCCGCGAGACGGTGTTCATGCGCCAGCGCGCGTTCGGCTACACGTACGAGGAGTTGGGCAAAGTGCTCGAACCGATGGCGCAAAGCGGCGTAGAGCCGATCGGCTCGATGGGCTACGACGCGCCGCTCGCGGTCCTATCGGAGCGCCCGCAGCGCATCTACAGCTACTTCAAGCAGCTGTTCGCGCAAGTGACGAATCCGCCGATCGACGCGATTCGCGAGGAGATCATTACGGCCACCGGGACGACGATCGGACCGGAGCGCAACCTGTTGCGTCCCGAGCCGGAGAGCTGCCGGCACATCAAGGTGAAATCGCCGATTCTGACGAACGAGGAGTTCGCGAAGATTCGGCATATTCGCAGGCCCGGCTTCAAGTCGATCACGCTGCCGATGCTGTTCGAAGCGAGCGAAGGCGCGGCCGGATTGGAAGCGGCGCTCGAAGGAATGTGCGAGGCGGCCGACCGCGTCATTGCGCACGGGCACAATCTGCTCATCCTATCCGACAGAGGGATGGATCGGGACAACGCGGCCATTCCGGCGCTGCTCGCCGTGGCATGCCTGCACCACCACCTCATTCGGCAGGGGACGCGCACGAAGGTCAGCTTGCTCGTGGAGTCGGGCGATCCGCGCGAGGTGCATCACTTCGCGTTGCTGCTCGGGTACGGGGCGAGCGCGATCAATCCTTATTTGGCGCTGGAGTCGCTGGAGGACATGATTCGCCAAGGGCTTCTCGTGAACATCACGCACGATAAGGCGATCGTAAACTATATGAAGGCGTCAATTAAAGGCGTCGTGAAGGTATTGTCCAAAATGGGCATCTCGACGATCCAAAGCTACCGAGGCTCGCAAATTTTCGAGGCTGTCGGGTTGTCGCAATCGTTCGTGGACGAATATTTTACGTGGACGCCATCGCGGATCGAGGGGATCGGTTTGGACGTCATTGCCCGTGAGGCCTTAATCCCACATATGAAAGCGTTCGCTCAGCAGGAGCGGAGCGAGCTCGTGCTGCCGCCTGGCGGCGAGTACCAATGGCGCAGGGACGGCGAGGAGCACATTTACCAGGCGCAGACGATCCATGCGCTGCAGCAGGCGTGCCGGACGAACGATTACGGGCTGTTCAAGAAGTTCTCCGAGGCGGTTAACGGACGGCAGGGGCAGCTATTCACTTTGCGCGGGTTGCTCGAGTTCAACGCGTCCGACGGCGATGCCGTGCCTCTCGACGAAGTGGAGTCGGTCGACGACATCGTCAAGCGGTTCAAGTCCGGCGCGATGTCTTACGGCTCGATCAGCAAGGAGGCGCACGAGAGCATGGCGATCGCGATGAACCGGCTCGGCGCGAAGAGCAATACGGGCGAAGGCGGCGAGGACCCGGCCAGGTTCGTGCCGGACGCGAACGGCGATTCCCGTCGCAGCGCGATCAAGCAGGTGGCTTCGGGACGGTTCGGGGTGACCAGCCATTATCTCGTCAACGCGGACGAGATTCAGATTAAGATGGCCCAAGGAGCGAAGCCGGGCGAAGGAGGTCAACTGCCGGGGCGAAAGGTGTATCCGTGGATCGCGGAAGTTCGCGGCTCGACGCCGGGCGTCGGCTTGATCTCGCCGCCTCCGCACCACGATATTTATTCGATCGAGGATTTGGCGGAGCTGATCCACGATCTGAAGAACGCCAACCCGCGGGCGCGGATCAACGTGAAGCTCGTGTCGGAGGTCGGCGTCGGCACGATCGCGGCGGGCGTAGCCAAAGGCCGGGCCGACGTCGTGCTCATCAGCGGCTACGACGGCGGCACGGGCGCGTCGCCGCAGACGAGCATACGCTACGCGGGCTTGCCGTGGGAGCTCGGGCTCGCGGAGACGCACCAGACGCTCGTGCTCAACAACCTGCGCAACCGCATTGTCGTCGAGACGGACGGCAAGCTCATGACGGGCCGCGACCTCGCGATCGCGGCGCTGCTCGGCGCGGAGGAATTCGGCTTCGCGACGTCTCCGCTCATCGCGCTCGGTTGCGTCATGATGCGCGTCTGCCACCTCGACACGTGTCCGGTCGGCGTCGCCACGCAGAATCCGGAGCTGCGCGCGAAGTTCGGCGGCGATCCTGCGCACGTCGTCAACTTCATGCGATTCGTGGCGCAGGAGCTTCGGGAGATCATGGCTCGGCTCGGCTTCCGAACCATGATCGAGATGGTCGGCCGGACCGATCGGTTGAACCCTCGTCAAGCGATCGCGCATTGGAAAGCGAAAGGAGTCGACCTGTCGCCCCTCTTATACCAGCCGGAGGTCGGCTCGGACGTCGGCCGTTACCGTTCAACCGAACAAGACCATGGCTTGGATCGTTCGCTGGATCGGTCGGAGCTGCTTAAGCTCGCTGAACCGGCGTTAACGTCAGGCAATCCGGTCCGCGCGACGCTGCCGATCCGCAATACGAATCGGGTCGTCGGCACGATTCTGGGCAGCGAGGTCACCAGGCGCTATGGCGCCAAGGGGCTGCCCGACGATACGATCAGCTTCGATTTCCACGGCTCGGCGGGACAAAGCTTCGGCGCGTTCGTCCCGCGCGGGATGACGTTGCGGCTGTTCGGGGACGCGAACGACTATGTCGGCAAAGGGCTGTCCGGCGGCAAAATCATCGTCGCTCCGCCGAAGGAAGCCGCGTTCAAGGCGGAGGACAACATCGTTGTCGGCAACGTCGGTCTCTATGGAGCTACTGGCGGAGAGGCTTACATTCGCGGCATTGCGGGCGAGCGGTTCTGCGTTCGGAACAGCGGCGTATACGCCGTGGTCGAAGGCGTGGGCGACCACGGCTGCGAATATATGACGGGCGGACGCGTCGTTATTCTCGGCAGAACGGGGCGCAATTTCGCCGCGGGGATGTCGGGCGGAATCGCGTACGTATGGGATGAGGACGGCACGTTCCTCGATCGATGCAATCTGGAGATGGTGCTGCTGGAGCGTATGGGGCACGAGGTGGAGTCCGAGATGCTGCGCCGCATGATCGAACGGCATGCCCGGTACACGGATAGCGAACGGGCGCTCTCGCTGCTCGAGCATTGGGAGGAACGGCTGCCGCAGTTCGTGAAGGTGATCCCGAAAGATTACAAGCGGATGCTCGAGGCGATGGAGCGGCTTACGACGGAAGGTCTTGGCGCGAACGAAGCCGCGATGGCCGCATTCGAAGCGAATATGAAGGACTTGTCCCGCGTAAGCGGCAACTAAGCCTGAGGCGACGGAGGAGTAACGATGGGGAAATCGACCGGTTTCATGGAGTACCGAAGGGAATTGCCTCCTGAGATGAACCCCTTGGAACGCATCCGCAATTGGAGGGAATTCCAGCTTAAGGCGTCCGAGGAGCAACTGAGGGAACAAGGCGCCAGATGCATGGATTGCGGCATTCCGTTCTGCCATACCGGGCAGATCATTAACGGCATGGCGGCCGGCTGCCCGGTCAACAACGTCATACCGGAGTGGAACGATCTCGTGTATCGCGGGCTGTGGCGGCAGGCGCTCGACCGGCTGCATCAGACGAACAATTTTCCGGAGTTTACGGGACGGGTATGCCCAGCGCCTTGCGAAGGTTCGTGTACGGTAGGGATCAATGACCCGCCTGTTACGATCAAGAACATCGAGAAGGCGATCGTCGACCGCGGGTTCGCCGAAGGGTGGATCGTGCCGGAGCCGCCTGCCGTGCGCACCGGCAAGAAGGTCGCCGTCGTCGGCTCCGGGCCGTCGGGGCTGGCGTGCGCGGCGCAGCTCAACAAAGCGGGCCACTCGGTAACGGTGTACGAGCGCGCGGATCGCGTCGGCGGATTGCTGATGTACGGCATTCCGAACATGAAGCTGGATAAGCGGACGGTGGAGCGGCGCGTCGAGCTGCTGCGGCAGGAGGGCGTTACGTTCGTAACCGGTACGGAAATCGGTCGAGACCTCCCGGCTGCCCGGCTGCGGGAGGAGTTCGACGCCATCGTGCTTTGCGGCGGGGCGACGAACGGACGAGATCTGCCGATCGAAGGGCGCGGGCTGAAAGGTATTCATCTGGCGATGGAGTTTCTGCACGGTAATACGAAGAGCCTGCTAGACTCCGATCACGAGGATAAGACGTACATTTCCGCGGAAGGCAAAGACGTCATCGTCATCGGCGGCGGCGACACCGGCACGGACTGCGTCGGCACGTCGCTGCGGCATGGCTGCAACAGCATCACGCAGTTCGAGATTATGGGCAAGCCGCCGGAGACGCGCGCGGCCAACAATCCGTGGCCGCAATTCCCCCGGGTGTATAAGCTGGATTACGGCCAAGAGGAAGCGAAAGCGCTGTACGGGAACGACCCGCGTCAGTACCTGATCTCGACGAAACGGTTCGTCGGGGACGAGGACGGCAATCTAAAGGCGCTGCACACGGTCGAGATCGAATGGAAAGCCGGCGCCGACGGGCGATTCGGTCCGGTCGAAGTGCCGGGCTCCGAGCGCGAATGGCCGGCGCAGCTCGTATTGCTCGCGATGGGCTTCCTCGGACCCGAGCCGACGGTGTTAGACCAGCTCGGCGTGGAGAAGGACGAACGTTCGAACGCCAAAGCCGAATACGGCAATTACGCGACGAACTTGCCCGGAGTATTCGCCGCCGGAGACATGCGTCGCGGCCAAAGCCTCGTCGTCTGGGCCATCAACGAAGGGCGCGAAGCCGCCCGCGAGTGCGACCGGTACTTGATGGGGGAGACGTTGCTGCCTTAAACAACAAAATCCTGCTGCGGGCTCGTAATGCCCTAGCAGGATTTTGTTATTTGAACCAACCCTTCTCCTTCAGCCGAGTAATGGCTTCGATCCGGTTCGATACTTTGAGTTTATCGAGGATGACGGAGATGTAATTGCGCACGGTGCCCGTCGTAATATACAACTGTCCGGCGATTTCCTTCGTCGTCTTGCCGTCGGCGACCAGTCCGAGCACTTCGCGTTCCCGTTCGGTCAGCGGATTCTCCTCGCGGTACGCTTCGTCCACCAGCTCGGAGGAGTAGATCAGGCGTCCGGCCATAATGCTGCGAATGGAATCCGCGAGCTCTTCGATCAGGCTGTCCTTCAGCAAGTAGCCGCGAACCCCGCTTTTCATGGCTTTCTCGAAATAACCGGATCTCGCGAACGTGGTCAGGATGATGACTTTGCAGCCGTGGTCCTTGAGCTCCTCGGCCGCTTCCAGCCCGCTCTTGACCGGCATCTCGATATCCATCAGGCAGATATCCGGCTTGAGCCGGCGAACGAGCTCGACCGCTTCCTTGCCGTTGCCCGCTTGGCCTACGACTTCCATGTCCGGCTCTAAATTGAGCAGCGACGCGAAAGCGCCGAGCAGCATCCGCTGATCTTCGGCGACGACGATCCGTATCATGATCTGACCTCCTCGAGCGGTTGTTTGACGAGATTAGGCACCCGCATCAGCAGCGTCGTTCCGTTCCCCGACTCGATCTCGAGACTCCCGTTGATGAACTCGAGACGTTCTTTCATGCCGCGCAAGCCGTTGCCTTGGGTATTGCCTAGCGGTTTGTCCGGCATCTTGTCAAGCTTGCCCAATCCGACCCCGTTGTCCGTCACTCTGATGAGAAGCTCCGAGTCCGTGGATTCCATCGATACCGTGCAGCTCGTGGCATGGCTATGCTTCACGATATTGTTGACGGCTTCCTTCAAACACATGCTTACGACGTTCTCGCTCAGCAGCGACATGGAGATCGACTTCGAATCGCCTTCCAGACTCAGTTCGATCTCCGCGGCCTTCAACATTTGCCGCATATGGACGATTTCGTCCTCGATCCGCATGCCGCGCATATTCGTGACGATTTCCCGGACTTCCTTGAGCGCGCTTCTGGCCGTCAATCTGACGTCGAGCAGCTCGGCCTGCGCCTGATCGGGGTCGCGGCTGATCAGTTTCATGGCTAAATCGCTTTTCAGACCGATGAGCGACAGCTTCTGGCCCAGCGTATCGTGAAGGTCGCGGGCGATGCGTTGCCGTTCCTCCAGCTTAACGAGGTCGGAAATCCGCTTGTTCGCGTTCTCGAGCTGGCCCTCCAGTTGCTCCCGTTTGTTGCGGTTGTACGTGCTGATCGGCAACAGGATGACCGCGATCAGGCTAATGAGAACGAACGGGAACTGGGTGAGCAGGAGCGAGTTCTTGGTGACGAATCCGTAGTTGATCGTAGCGATCGTGCCCACGAGGTGGATCGTATACAACGTGAAGAATCCTGCTCGATTGCGGATGTTGCCAATGAAAAAAGCGAGAAACAAAGAGAAATAGACGTATCCGTATACAACGGTCATGGCGACCGAGATCGCGATCTGGGCGCCGGTCCAGAAGTAAATCTGCCATCCCTTCGCCAGGAACGACAGGGCATAACATCCGAAGAACGTAATCACCATCGTGATGCCGATGACGGTCTCCAGCATCGACGAGGAGTGAATGATGAAGTAGAAAGGCAGTATGCAGAACACGACCCATACGTAAGGGCTTAGGCCGGTATTGCGGTGAAACGTCTGATGCCACTTTTGGATTGTCGGCGCCCCCTCGCGTACGGCTTTATGTCTCTTATTTTATCATAACCGTCCGATAGGCATGCTCGTTCGCTCCAAAGCGCCGATTAAGCGGCAAGCTTCCGGGCTCGTTTCCCGCGTTTAAATTCCTTGAATCCGATGAACTTCTTGTTCTCTTCATCCCACAGACGGAAATGGAGCGACTTCAAGCTTGTGCGGAGGTCGATCGTCGTCGCCTTATGCAAAGGCGGGGTAGCGTTATGCGCTTCTTCCAGCCGATAATTCGGCACTCTCGGACTGAGGTGATGGACGTGATGGAACCCGATATTGCCGGTGAACCATTGCAGCACCTTAGGCAGCTTGTAATACGAGCTTCCTTCGACCGCGGCTTTCACGTAGCTCCATTCCTCTTCGTGCTCGAAGTAGGAGTCCTCGTATTGATGCTGAACATAGAACAACCAGATGCCCGCGAGTCCCGAGAAGAAGAAGACAGGGGCCTGAACGAGCAGGAACGCTTCCCAACCTACGGCCCAGCACAGCAAGGCGTAGAGTAACGCGATGGAGACGTTCGTCACGTACGTATTGATTCGCTCGCGGCGTCTCGCACCTCTGCGATTGAACCGGTAGTCGATGAGGAAAATATAAATCGGCCCTAAGCCGAACATGACCAGAGGATTGCGATAAAAGCGATAAGTGAACCGCTGCCACGGAGACGCGGCGGCGTATTCGTCGACCGTCATGATCCACATGTCGCCGATTCCGCGCTTATCCAAGTTGCTGCTTGACGCGTGATGGATGGAATGGGTCGTCTTCCATTGATGGTAAGGGACGACCGTCAGGATACCCGTAATCGTGCCGACGATCTCGTTGGCGAGCTTGCTCTTGAAGAACGATTGATGACAGCAATCATGGAAAATAATGAACGTCCGCACGACGAAACCGGCCGTAATGACGGCGATCGGAAGCGTAAGCCAATAAGAGACGGCCAAGCTGTAATAAGCGGCTAGCCATGAAAGCGCAAGCGGAACGAGCGTATTGATGAGTTGTCGGACGCTTGCTTTCGCATCGTTCTTCTCGAAGGGGGTCATCTTCCTCTTCAATTGCAATTCTGGGGATGTCGCCAATCGGGTTCCTCCTCGGACTCGGTTGCGAGTCGCTAGTCTACTACTATCATTGTAGGTGAGGGACCGGAAGGCGAGACAGTCATAAACGTCAGGGGGACATATATGACGAATGTCATATGTTGTCGGGCCGACAAGGCGTTCAAGTCGGGCGAGAGGATGGATTTACAACCATTCGATAGTAATTTTCGAGGAATCAGGCGGTAGCGGGAAAATAACAACCGTTCGACGGTTATTTGATCACGAAGACGTGAGTTGGCGGATACAGAACCTAAATAGTTGCACATCGTTGCTATTTCGCGATGATGGCACATTGGGGGGCGAAATAAATGCAAATGGCTGTTATTCCGTGACGATAAGAAGAACCGGTCGGAGGCGGCAGTCGGAGTCGATTATTGCCATCCTCTCGTCCAGTTCGTAACCTCAAGGCCGCTCCATGAACTCGATCCGGTTGCCGAAAGGATCGTTGACGTATAACCGCTCGATGCCTTCCTCGGCGCGCGCATCATCGTCGATGACGGCGATTCCTCGGAGCCGCAGATGCTCGCGGAAAGCCCCGAGATTCCGTACGAGGAAGGCGGGGTGGGCTTTCTTGGCCGGCGCGAAATCCCTCTGCACGCCGATGTGGACCTGGTGGGCGCCGCATTGAAACCAGACGCCGCCGCGCGCCCGCAGCGGCTCCGGTTTCGGAATTTCGGCCCAGCCGAGCCGTTCGCCGAAGAACGCGCGCGCGTCCGTTTCGCACCCCTCCGGCGCTGCCAATTGAACGTGATCCAGACCTTCGTATGCGAATGCCATCGGACACCCTCTTTGCATGTTGTTTCATTCAGTGAAATTAAGTTTCATTTTTCGATATGTTTATCATACCGCAACACCGCACCAACGTCTACCTCCCGTGCAACAACCGATACGCGGCAGGCGTCACTCCCTCTTTCTCCTTAAACCGTTTGATGAAGTAACTGGCGCTAGGATATCCGCATGCTTCGGCCACTCGCTGAACGGGTTGGTCCCGATCGTCCAGCAGAAGCTGCTTGGCGCGGCGAATTCGGCACAGCGTGACGAAATCCATCGGCGACATTTGCATCGTCCGACGGAACAGCTTGCAGAAATAATGGACGCTGACATCCAATTCGGAAGCCCAGCGTTCGAGCGAGAACGGCTCGCAAGCCGCATCCTGCAAGGCGGGAAGCAGATCGGCGATGCCGATGACGGGAGCGGGCGATTTTCTCGTGCGGTAGGGTACCGCCTCGGCCATGAATTCCGCCAATACGCCGTAGGTCAGCGTTGAAAGGACGGACGGCCGAAGCAGCTTGCTGCCTTGCGCCTCCCCGATCAACGCTTCGAAGTTGTCGAGCAGCCGTTCCGGCCGATGGATCGACCAGACGATCGAGCTTCGCAGTCCTTGCCCGGTCAGCAGCTCCGGCAGCAACTGTCCGTAGAAGTGAATCCAGTACACGTCCCACGGTTCATCCGTGCAAGAGTAATAACGCTGCGGCCGGTTCGGAAAGTAGAAGAACGCGTCGCCGGCTTGCAGCAAGCGCCGTTCGCCGTCTTCCTCGACGTAACCTTCTCCGCTCGCGACGACGTGCAGGTTGAAATACGGCAACGTGCCCGAAGCGCGGACGGCTTCATGATCCGGCATCTCCGCGTACCGGCCGACCGACTCCGGAAGAATAAGGTACGGGCTAAGCTCCATCGTCGGGAACGAGCAGTGGATTCTCAATAGACACACCGCCTAATCTTAAATGACAATATCGTTATATCGAAATCAATATCATTTTATATACATGCAGAAATCGTAAATTTATAATAACAATATTCATATATGCAAAGGAAGAGGATGAGATGGACAAGAAGTTGAGATGGGGCATCGTCGGAGCTGCCGATATTGCGCTGCGGTCGGTCATGCCGGGCATTCAGGGTTCTGCTACGGGGGTCATTCAAGCGGTGGCGAGTCGGGGGCTCGAGAAAGCGAGCGCGGCCGCGGCCCAATTCGGAGTCTCTCAAACGTACGGAAGCTATGAGGAGTTGCTGCAAGATCCGAATATCGATGCGGTTTACATTCCGCTGCCGAACCATTTGCATCGGGAGTGGACGATCCGCGCGGCGGAAGCGGGCAAGCACGTATTGTGCGAAAAGCCGCTTGCCTTGACCGCGGCGGAAGCCCAAGAGATGGTCGACGCGTGCGCGAAAGCCGGAGTCGTGCTCGCCGAAGCGTTCATGTATCGCCATCACCCGCGCATGGAGCAGATCAAACAGCTCATCGCGGATGGAGAAATCGGCGAGCTCCGGGCATTGAGAGGCGCGTTCACGTTCAATAACGCGGCGGACTCGAACAATATTCGCTACCGCGCGGATTGGGGCGGCGGCGGACTCTTCGACGTCGGATGTTATCCGCTTACCGCGGCGCGATACTTCATGGGCCAAGAACCGGAGGCGGTAACCGTTCATGCGTTCTTCTCGCCGGAGCACGACAACGTCGACATGATGGCTTCGGGCCTCGTCGAATTCGAGGGCGGCGTCGCGTTGACGTTCGATTGCGGCATGTGGGCGAACTTCCGCCAATCGTTCGAAATCGTAGGAACGGACGGCCGGATCGACATTCCGAACGCTTTCATCGCGAACGGCGAGGACGCCGCGTTCACGGTGACGAACAAGAACGGCACCCGCGAAGTGAAACCGGATATCGTCAACACGTATGCCCGTCAAGTCGACGATTTCGCCCGCGCCGTATGGAAGGAGCAGGTACCGCTGTTCCCCGAGGACGATGCCGTTCGGAACATGAAATTGATCGAGGCTTGCCTGAAATCCGCGCGAAGCAAAGCCAGAATCGTGCTCTAACCCTATAGCATCGGAGGATGGTCGAGATGAGCCATGCACAGATGGATTCGATTGCGATATACGGGCTAAGCCGTCCGGTAACCAAACTCATCCTCGGATCGATGATGCTAAGCGAGGAACGGACGGCGGAATCCGCCGAGCTGCTTGACGCATACGTCTCATCGGGCGGCAATGCGATCGATACGGCGCATGTCTACGGTCCTTCCGGCGCGAAAGCGCTCGGGAGATGGATGCGGGACCGCGGTAACCGGAGCGGGCTCGTCCTTATCGGCAAGGGCGCGCATCCGAACGAACTCGGCCCGCGCGTGACGCTCGAGGCGATGGGGCAGGACTTGAACGAGTCGCTCGATCGGCTGCAGACCGACTACGTCGATATTTACATGCTGCATCGCGACGACCCGGGCAAATCCGTCGGCTACATCCTCGAGTCGCTGAACGCGTTGCTGGAATCGAAGCGCTGCCTTGCGCTCGGCGCTTCGAATTGGTCGGTCGCGCGCATCGCGGAAGCGAACGCGTATGCGGCGGCGCACGGGCTAACCGGCTTTGCTTGCAACAGCCCGAACCTGAGCTTGGCCAAGCCGAACGAGCCCCGCTGGGAAGGCTGCGTATCGGCGGGCGAAGAGGACATCTCGTGGCACGAGCGGTCGCAGCTGCCGCTGCTGTCCTGGTCGTCGCAGGCGGGCGGATTTTTCACCGGGCGCTTCTCGCCGGATCTCCGCGAGGATGCGGAAGCGGTTCGCGTTTATTACAGCGACGCCAACTGGGAGCGGCTTCGCCGGGCGAGGCTGCTTGCGCGGCGCAAGGGCTGCGACCCGAACCAGATCGCGCTCGCGTACGTCCTGCATCAACGTTATCCGGCTTGCGCGATCATCGGGCCGAGCAATCCGTCCGAGCTGCGCTCCAGCTTGCCGGGTCTCGAAGTGAGCCTAACGGAGCAGGAAGCGGAGTGGCTCGATTTGCGGCGGCCCGCGGAGTTCGTCTCTTGACAACGGATCGGATCGGCGTATAATAAGCCCTAACAATTCGATACGGACATTATGCCGATGAAGAGCATCCAACTCCGAGGCGTTTCCGACAAGAGCAGTCCTGCCGGGCTGCATCCTAAGTTTACCGGCCTCCGCCCGTTACAGCGGAACCAAGAGGGTCGAGCCGCGCGCGCGGATCGATCAAGTTGGGTGGCACCGCGAGCGAACGCTCCTCGTCCCAATTCAGGACAGGAGCGTTTTTGTGTTTTCATCCAAACTTGAGAGGACGCGGTATAAGGTGAAGAGAGCGTACAACTTCAATCCGGGACCGGCGGCGCTGCCGCTAGAGGTGTTGGAGCAAGCGAAAGAGGAACTGGTCGAATACGGCGGCAAAGGCATGTCGCTCATGGAGATGTCGCACCGGAGCAAGCCGGTCGAGCGGATGATGGAGGAGACGAGGCAACTGTTGGCGGAGCTGCTAGGCCTCCCGCAGGGCTATCAGGCGCTGTTCATGGGCGGAGGCGCCAGCACCCAGTTCGCGCTTATCCCGATGAATTTCCTGGCGGCGGACCGGGTCGGTCATTACGTGCTGTCGGGCAGCTTCTCGGACAAAGCGTACCAAGAGGCCGTCACCGTCGGCGAAGCTAACGTCATCGCGAGCGGCAAGGCTGATAAGTGGCGGAAGCTTCCGGACGTAGGCGAACTACAGGTTGACGCGACGGCGGCCTACGTCCATCTGACGACGAACAATACGATCGAAGGCACGCAATTCCGCGAGCTCCCGGACGTTGGCGACGCGCCGCTCTTCGGCGATATGACGAGCGATATGCTGAGCCGCAAGCAGGATTGGACGAAATTCGGGTTCATGTATGCGGGGGCGCAGAAAAATTTAGGTCCGGCGGGCGTTACCGTAGCGATCGTCCGGGAAGATATGCTTCATGTCAGCTCGGAGCGCGCGATACCGACGATTCTCAAGTACGCGACGTTCGCTAGTAACGAGTCGCTCTACAATACGCCGCCGGTTCATTCGATCTACATGATGAAGCTGGTGCTGGAATGGACGAAGCGCCAAGGCGGCGTCGCGGAGATGGAACGGCGCGCCGCGCTCAGGACGGGCATGTTGTACGAGACGATCGACGCGAGCGGCGGCTTCTATAACGGCTTCGCCGACAAGGAAGCCCGTTCGCGGATGAACGTCACGTGGCGAATGCAGGACGAGGCGATCGAGAAGCGATTCGTGCAAGAGGCCTTGCAGAACGGATTCGAGGGATTGGCCGGCCACCGAAGCGTCGGCGGGCTGCGCGCCTCGGCTTACAATGCGGTGCCGGTAGAGGCATGCGAGGCGCTGGTCCAATTCATGCGCGATTATCAGCGGCGCAACGGATAAGACGGGAGGAGAGCGATATGCTGGACATTCGTTATATTCGGGATCATGCGGAGCAAATACAACAGACGGCCGATGCCAAAGGAATCGGACTTTCGATCGTCAAGCTGCTTGAAGTCGACGAGCATCGGCGCGCGCTCATGCAAGAGATCGAGCAGCTAAGGCACGGACGCAACCGAGCTTCGGAGAAGATCGGGGGGTTGATGGAGAGCGGTAATAAAGCGGAGGCCGAGCGGTTGAAGGCGGAAGTGAAGTGGAACAACGAGACGCTGAAGAGATTGGAGGGGCAACAGGCGCAGGTCGAGACGGCGTACATCGAGCTGATGCGCCTCGTACCGAATCCGGTGTCGGAGGACACCCCGCCCGGGCAGTCGGACGCGGACAACGTAGAGATCAAGCGCGTCGGAGAGAAGCCGGACTTCGCCTTCGCGCCGCGCGACCACGTCGCCATCGGAGAGGCGCTCGGCTTGTTCGATATTCCGCGCGGGGTGAAGATGGCAGGCGCGCGGAACTATGTGCTGAAAGGCGCGGGCTTCCGTCTGCACCGGGCGGTTCAGCATCTGGCCATGGATGTGCTGGAGGAAGCGGGGTTCACGCCGATGGACGTTCCGATGCTTGTCCGGGAGGACGCGCTGGTCGGGTCGGGCTATTTTCCGCTGGGGCGGGATCAGACTTATGCATTGGCAGACGACAATAAGTATTTGGTCGGCACGTCGGAAGTCAGCTTGGCGGCGTATTACGGCGACGAGGTGATCGACGTCGGCAAGCCGGTCAAGCTGGCCGCGATGTCGGCGTGCTTCCGCAGGGAAGTCGGCTCGCAAGGACGGGACGTTCGAGGCTTGTACCGGGTCCATCAATTCTCGAAGGTCGAGCAAGTCGTGCTATGCGCGAACGATCCCGGGCTATCGGAGAGGCTGCTGCAGGAAATTACGGGCAACGCCGAACGCATCCTGCAGTTGCTCGAGCTGCCCTACCGGGTCGTCTCGGTGTGCATCGGAGACATGTCGCAGAAAAACTATAAGCAATACGACATCGAGACGTGGATGCCGAGCAGGGAGTCGTACGGCGAGACGCATTCGTCGTCGAACGTGCATGAATTTCAGGCTCGCCGCGCGAATATCCGGTACAGGGACGCGGACGGGAAGCTTCATTATTGCCATATGCTCAACAATACGGCGATCGCAACGCCGCGCATCCTCATACCGCTGCTGGAGAACCATCAACGCGAGGACGGCGGCGTATATATTCCGAAAGCGCTGCGACCTTATATGCAAGGCCAAACCGAGCTTAAGCCGGAGGGATAAAGAATGGACAATACGCAGAGGTTCACCGACAGAGTCGATACGTACGTCAAATATCGGCCGAGTTACCCGGAAGAGGCGATCGATTATTTGTACGATACGGTCGGGTTAGGCGCCGACGGCGAAATCGCCGACGTCGGCGCGGGAACGGGCAAGTTCACGCGGCTGCTCCTCGAGCGGGGAAGCGTCGTGCACGCGGTGGAACCGAACGACGCGATGCGGGCGGCGGCGGAGCAGGCGCTAGGCGGAACGCCGGGCTTCCGCGCGGTGCCGGGATCGGCGGAGAATACGCTCCTGCCTGACGGTTCGGTCGATCATATCGTGTGCGCGCAAGCGTTCCATTGGTTCGACCGCGAGAAGGCGAAGGCAGAGTTCAAACGTATTCTGAAGCCGGGAGGCAAGGTAGCGCTCATTTGGAACTCGCGGCTGACGCATGGCACGCCGTTCCTCGAAGCGTACGATAAGCTGTTGCGCACGTACGGGATCGATTATGAGAAGGTGGGGCATAAGAACATTTCCGAAGATGGGCTTGCGAAGTTTTTTCAACCGGCCGCCATGCGCGTCGCGCGTTTTCCGAGCGGTCAACTGCTCGACTTCGAGGCGTTGGCCGGACGGATGCTATCCTCCTCCTACGTCCCGCAGCCGGGCCATCCGAGCTACGAGCCGATGATCGCGGGGCTTCGGAATATTCACGATCGGTGCAATGACAAAGGTCTCGTGTCTTTCGACTACGAGACCGAAGTGTTCTGGGGCGAATTATAGGGGCTTAGCGTTTCATCTGAGATAGCAAAGACACAGCCTTCAGGTCCTAATGGCTGTGTCTATTTGAAGTTATTGAATTCTTCGAGCGTGATCCTGAGCTGATCCTTCAGAATTTTTCGGAAAACAGGTGGCGGGATCTCTCCGCTTCCGAACGATACCTTGGTACGGTAACCGTCCTTGCGGTAATAATAATGATCGGTTGTTCGGTAGTTGTCCCACCCGTTCTTGTCGAGGTAACGCTTTAGTTCCGCCCATTTAGCCATGCACCGTGACGGCAACCAGCTCCTCGACTTTCTCGGATTCCGTCTCGACGAGTTGAAGCAAATAGAACGCGTCACGTGGTCGTTCAGACGAAAAACGGCCGAAGTCCTCAAGCATTTCATCGATTAGAACCTTCAGGTGGCTGAATAGATCGGCAAGTGCGTCTTTCTCCGTGTCCCCATATCCGAAAATGTCTGGGATCCCTGTCATGGTCGCCATGAGGACCCCTTCAGCTTTCTCAATCGAAATCTGAATAGGGAACTCACGACTAAGCAATGATTTCACGTGTGGCGCGGCGATCAGAAGATTCACGCGGTTGTTCTTCTCGATAACCGCAGGCCCTTTGTAGAATGCTTCGTCGAACGTCTTACCCCAATGTTTACGGACTTCGGAAGATTGAATGGTTTCCATCAATTTCACCACCTTTACACCCCCAATCATAGTACGTTTTGTACAATTTGTACATTTATTTTATCCAACTATTGGAGGAAAGATGACGGCCATGACACACGAAATGCAAAATCGGGTTTTCTACGGGGCATAATCTTGCAATAGTTTTTCCAAATCCAACTGTAAATCTTTGCTGATGGAGCTCATAGGCAAACGCAAGGTGTCCGATGACAGGATGCCTTGTTTGGCGAGGACCCACTTTACTGGAGCGGGGTTTGACTCTTGAAATAGTTTTGTGACCAAAGGAACCAGGGAGTCGAACATTTGTCGCGCTTTAGTAAATTCGCCTTGACCCGTCAGCTTGTAAACTTGCAAGAACGTGCCGGTCTGAATATTGGCAGACGCTAGAATGCCGCCGGAAGCCCCATGCTTTAACATGGAACAGAATTGAAGGTCATCGCCGCAGAGAATCGGTTTCGCAGCCGAGGGGGCGAGCTCGGAAATCAAATCAAGGCCGCCGGAGCTATCTTTTAACCCGATGACTCCGTTCAAATCCAAGATTCTACTTATCGTATCCGTCGTTAGATGAATACTTGTGCGGCTAGGGACCTCATAAGCGATTACCGGAACTCCGGCTTGCGCAACGCTGCGGAAATGCTCAATGACGCCTTCTTGCGAGGGACGATTATAATAGGGAGTCACGACAAGGACGGCATCCGCCCCAAGCTGTGCAGCCTGTTCCGTCCGTTTCACAGTCGTGAAGGTGCTGTTGGTTCCTGTGCCTATAATTAACGGAATCTGTTTATGAAGATTGCTCAGGACATTTTTCGTCGCTTGTACGAGAGTCCTCACCTCTTCCCACAATAAAGTAGGAGCTTCGCCAGTCGTCCCATTGATCACTAAACCTTGAATGTCGTGATTCAGCAGCTTCTCCAAATAATCTTGGTACGAATCCAAATCCAACTCTTCGTTCGGCGCAAAAGGCGTAACGGTCGGTACGTAAACCCCTGCTAAATCCCGCTCTGTCAGCATGATGATTCCCCTCCGAATATTCCGTATCGCTAATAATTTAACATAGCAATCAGTATCGGCGTTACCTATAATAAGTGATGAGAATTATCAATAATTTTGAAGTGGTGAATAAATGGATCTCGCCTATTTTCAGACCTTTCGGGAAGTTGCCTTCCATCAAAGTTTCACTAAAGCAGCGGGGGAACTCGGGTACGCTCAATCTAGCGTCACCATGCAAATTCAGAAGTTAGAGCAGCTGTATGGCGTTCGGCTGTTTGAGAGGCATGGCAAGGGGCTTCGCCTAACTTCGGCAGGGGAGGAGTTGCTGCAAGTTACCGTCCAAATGCTCAATCTGTTTCAGCAGTCCAAAGAAATGCTAACTCTTCAGGGAGGAGGTGTTCTTACGATCGGGACGATCGATTCGCTGGCAGCCTACTACCTTCCTTCATTGATTCAGAATATCCGCCGGCAATATCCGGCTATCACAGTCAGGCTTCAACCGGACAGCGAAAGCACCATTGTAGAAAAAGTTAAAGAAGGAGAATTTGATATCGGGCTTCTGCTAGAAAATAAGTCTACCGATCCTTCACTGCAGTGGACAACAATCAGAGAAGAACCGCTGGTTCTAATCGCGAGCCCCGACCATCCTTTGTCCTCTCTCCGCACCATCCAGCTTGACCAACTGAATGATGAGGAGTGGATTATGACCGAAGCGAGCTGCAATTATAGGATTATGTTAGAGAAGGTTCTTCGAGAGCAGAGCATCTCGTACAGGATCGGATTAGAGCTTGGTAATCCCGAAGCCATTAAACGTTGTCTGTTGTCAGGCACCGGTATCTCGCTGCTTCCTCAAATGCTTGTTCGTGAAGAGGTGCTAAGAAGGGAGTTAGTTGTCCTTCCGTTCAGCCATCCCGACATTAGGTTGGACTTGCAAATGGTCATGCGTCCGAAGAAATGGATTTCCAATTCGCTTAAGGATTTTATAGACATGTTACGTTAATTGTTAAGCTGATTAGACAACTATTGAGCTTGGTACTTGTTAGCCGCATCGCGGATCGCGCGCCATTCGGCCAAGTGCTGCTCGAGACTGCCGATCAGCTTATTGATACCGTCGACCAACTGATCGGTCTCACCTGACGTCAGGCGTTCGATCGATTGCACGAGCTCCGCGGGAAGCGGAGTCGGAGCGGGGATCGACGCTAGCAACGGCTGAAGATAGCCTAATAGGGAGGCGGCCGACGGAGCGGCGGCTTGCGGCTCGGTGGCGTTTGCTTGTCCCTGCTGCGGAATAAGCTCGATTTGGAGGGCGGAAGGGGCCGGTTGCTTAGCGACCGTTTTTTTCGATTCCTCATCGGCCTCTTCCGCTTCTGCTCTCGCTTTCGCTGCCTTTTCCCGCTCTTTGCGATTGTGCTCGAACGTGGCCCACGTCTCCAGCAACTCGTAACCGGACTTGAACAGCAGCTTGCCCTTCGTATTGTCGGAGATGTCCTTATCCTTGAACAGCTTGGCGATCTTCTTCACGTCGGTGACCGCCATCTCGTCGCGCGCCATGATGAGCGCCAGCGAATCGCGGTGCTCCATCGGCAAATCCTTGAGCGGCATGAGTTGATCTTCCGTCAGCTTGTCCTTGCGGATTTCGGTTCCGGCGACGATCAGCTTCCTGACGGCGTTGCTGAACTTCAGCAGCTCCAACTTGTTCTTGATGTACGACTCGGGCTTGCCGAGCTTGCTCGAGATGTACTTGGTCGAGCTGCTGAACTTCGGGTCGGTAAGCAGCTTGTGGAACGCTTCCGCCTCCTCGATCGGGGAGAAGCCTTGACGGGTCAAATTCTCGGCGATCTGCTCGAAGTAGATTTCCATCTCGTCCGTCGCCGTCGAGACGATGCACGGAATCGTAGGTTTGTTCAGCATTTTGCAAGCTTTGTATCGGCGGTTGCCGTAGATGATCTTATAGCGGCCGCCCGGCATCGCGCGAACTTTGATCGGAGACAGCAGGCCGATTTCGCCGATGCTGCTCATCAGCTCCTGAAGCGCCTCGTCGTCGAATTGGTAGCGGGGCTGATCCGTATCCTCGTCGATAAGCGCGGTTGCGATCTCGATTATATCCATGTCGATTCTCCTAATCGGCTTGTCATAAACACAATACAGGTATTATATAACAGTCCGGACCGGAATTGGATGAAAAATATGGCTACCGCGTCTCTTTGCGAATATAACGGCATGTGATGCCGCTAATGCGCCGAAGCTGTGCGAATGCGCGAGTTAGCGGCATGTGGTGCCGCTAATGCGCCGAAGCTACCTGAATGAGCGAGTTAACGGCATGTGATGCCGTTAATGCGCCGAAGTTGTGCGAATGCGTGAGTTAGCGGCATGTGGTACCGCTCATGCGCTGAAGTTGTGCGAATGCGCTTGTTAGCGGCATGTGGTACCGCTCATGCGCCGAAGTTGTGCAAATGTGCGAGTTAGCGGCATGTGGTGCCGCTAATGCGCTGAAGTTGTGCGAATGCGCTTGTTAGCGGCATGTGGTGCCGCTAATGCGCCGAAGCTGCCTGAATGAGCGAGTTAACGGCATGTGATGCCGCTAATGCGCCGAAGCTGCCTGAATGAGCGAGTTAACGGCATGTGGTGCCGCTAATGCGCTGAAGTTGTGCGAATGAGCTTGTTAGCGGCATGTGGTGCCGCTAATGCGCCGAAGTTGTGCGAATGCGCGAGTTAACGGCATGTGATGCCGCAAATGCGCCCAAGCTACCCGAATGCGCGAGTTAGCGGCATGTGGTGCCGCTAATGCGCCGAAGTTGCCCGAATGCGCGGAATAGCGGCATGTGGTGCCGCTAATGCGCCGAGGCTGCCCGAATGCGCGAGTTAGCGGCATGTGGTGCCACTAATGCGCCGAAGCTGCCCGAATGCGCGAGTTAGCGGCATGTGGTGCCGCTAATGCGCCGAGGCTGCCCGAAAGTGCGAGTTAACGGCATGTGATGCCGCAAATGCGCCCAAGCTGCCCGAAAGTGCGAGTTAACGGCATGTGATGCCGCAAATGCGCCCAAGCTACCCGAATGCGCGAGTTAGCGGCATGTGGTGCCGCTAATGCGCCGAAGTTGCCGCTATACTGCTGCCGAAGTCGATTGGCGGGAAGGAATAGGCTATACTATTGCCAATCACTTCCTTAAGGGGAGACAACGACGTGCGCAAACGTTCCGCGTTATTGAACGTATTCATCCTGTTCCTTCTATACGCTGCTGCAATGGCCGTTTACGTTTGGTATACGTCCCCGAATAACGTGCCCGCAACCTATGCCGGTACCCCGGCCGATCCGGCGACCTTCTTCTCGCCCGAGCAATTGCGGGATAGCCAATCGCTTAACGCGGCTCGTTACTGGCTATTTTTCATAAGCAGTCCTTGGGAATGGTTCATCTACTTCGCGTTAATCGCCGGCGGTCTTGCGCGGTATTGGCGCGACGCGCTGGAGCGGCGCGGGCTGCCGGTCTATGTTCGGTTTCCGATATTCGTGCTGCTCGTCGATGCGGCGGCGTTCTTGCTCTATCTGCCTCTTCGGGTCATCGGGTTTACGATTTCCAAGCATTACGGGATATCGACGCAGCCGGTGTCCGGTTGGATTCGGGACAAGCTTGTCGCCTTCGGTATCGGTTACCTCACGTTGTTGGCGGTATCGGCTGTCGCGTTCTGGATCATCTCGCGGGGGGGACGGTGGTGGCTGAAGCTGTGGCTGCTTTCGATTCCTTTTACCCTATTCATGATGTATATTCAACCGGTCGTCATCGACCCGTTATATAACGACTACTATCGATTGAAAGATCCCGTGCTGGAGCGAAAAATACTCGACCTGGCGCAGCGGGCGGACATTCCGGCGGATCGCGTGTACGAGGTCGATATGTCCGAGAAAACGAACGCGCTTAACGCCTACGTGAGCGGGCTCGGTTCGTCGCTGCGGATCGTGCTGTGGGATACGACGCTGAACAAGCTGAACGAGAAAGAGATATTGCTCATCATGGCGCACGAAATGGGACACTACGTCAAGCGCCATCTGGAGTGGAGCGCGGCGGGAGCGGTCGGCGGTTCCTTCGTCATGCTGGGCCTAGGCGGATGGCTATACGCGCGAATCGTGCGAAGGCGCGGCAGGCAGTGGGGTTTGCGTTCGCCGTCGGATTTGGCCGCGTTGCCGCTCGCATTGCTGCTCCTGTCCGTTCTCTCGTTCGCATCCATGCCGGTATCGAACGCGATATCGCGCCAGGCGGAATCGGCAGCGGACGCTTATGCGCTCGAATTGATCGGGAGCGCGGAGGGGTCGGTCACGATGAATCAGACGATGGCGGTCGTCTCGCTGAGCGATATTCATCCGCCTTTGCTCGTCCAATGGTTCCGGAGCACGCATCCGAGCGATATGGAGCGAATCGTGCAGGCGCTCGACTTCGGGAAGACCCATGAGTGAACGGTTGATCGAGCTTTATTTGCCAGCAGGCGTAGCGACGTCGCCGATGTTCATGGAGCGGCTGCGTCAGGTGGTCGAGCGGGGGATCGAGGAAACCGGGGCGATCGTCCGTTCTTCTCTGTCGTTCCCGTACGGCGACAACGAGCGGTCGCTCTTCGGCCAGCTGAGGGAAGTCGGCCGCGATTTGAGATTAAGGGATCGCCGGCTCGATGGCTCGCTTGGGGGCAACCGGCTGCTTGGAATGATCGACGAGAGTAGGCGCGCACTTCGGGGAGACTTCATGCCTGCCCGTACGATCATTGTCGGCCATAGCGCCGGAGGCGTGGCGGCCGTGCACGCGGCGCGGCTGCTGTATGCGCGCGACGGCGGGTTACCTCCGCTCGTCGTCATGATCGGTTCTCCCCGTTGCCGCATTCCGGACGAGCTGCGCGAGCAAGTGCTGTACGTCTATGCCGCGCGGTCCGATTCGCAAGGGGCTGGATGGATAAGCGCGAAGCTCCTCGACCCGATTACGCGTCTAGGCTCGTTCGGCGGATGGCATACCGGCAGATGGAGATTGCCGCGCTGGCAGATGGACAAGCATGCGCCTGTTCATGCGAGCGGGCTGCGGATCGTCGGGGGGCATGCGGATTATTTTCGAGAACAGCATCCGTACGTGAACGCGAGGGGACTTTCGAATATGGCTGTAACCGCTGAAGCCGTCATAAAATGGCTAAAACAGCGCCTATAATGACAATTTAGAGTGCTGACAGGCATTGGCCCGAGGCAGTACACTGGAGTAAGCAAGTTAACGGTTATTCTATGGAGGGGTCGAAATTGTTCATCGGGGCGGTAGAAGCGGGCGGAACGAAAATCGTCTGCGGCATCGGCAATGAGGCTGGAGAAGTGCTGGAACGGGTGAGCTTTTCGACGGAGCAGCCCGAGAAGACGATCGAACGCATCGTCGAATACTTTCGCGATAAGGACGTAGCGGCGATCGGATACGGTTCGTTCGGTCCCATTAATATTGACGCGGCCAGCCCGCAATACGGCTACGTCACGACGACGCCTAAACCGGGCTGGAGCAATTATCCGGTGTTGCCGGAGCTGAAGAAAGCGCTCGACGTTCCGTTCGGCTGGGACACGGACGTCAACGCGGCAGCGCTCGGCGAGGCGACTTGGGGCGCGGCCCAAGGGTTGGACAGTTGCTTGTACTATACGATCGGCACCGGCGTCGGCGTAGGAGTGTATCTTGAAGACAGGCTGACGCACGGTCTTGTTCATCCCGAAGGCGGCCACGTACTGACGCGGCTGTACCCGGGCGATACGTTCGAGGGCGTCTGCCCGTATCACGGCAATTGCCTGGAAGGCGTCGCCGCCGGACCGGCGATTCAAGCTCGCTGGGGCGTAAGAGCGGACAAGCTGCCGGTCGACCATGAGGCATGGGAGATCGAAGCTTTCTATATCGGGCAAGCGATCGCTTCGGCGGTGCTGCTCGTGTCGCCTAAGCGAATCATTCTCGGAGGCGGCGTCATGCACCAAAAGCAGCTGTTCCCGCTCATCCGCGAGCAAGTGCGCCGCAACTTGAACGGCTACGTTGGCGCGTCCGCGCTCGCTGAGAACATCGATGGCTACATCGTGCCGCCGGGCCTCGGCGACAACGCCGGCTTATGCGGCTCTATCGCGCTAGGGTTGCGGGCTCTGCAGGATTAGGACGCAAGTATAGTAATCATAGGGGCTATGTTAACAATGCAGCTTGTGTCCGTTGGGATATGGGCTGCATTTTGTTTGTCTCCCATTAGCGATATTTTTCTCAAGAGTTCTGTTTATTATTTAAGCATTTACTTTATAAAGAAAATGGTTTATTGTGGTTTTAGGGAAGACACGACAGGATCATAACGTTAAAGAAGCGATGAATAAGGAGATGTATATTCATGAGTAAAGTTCAGAGGATCACGCCTTCCTTATGGTTTGGCAACCAAGCGGAGGAAGCGATCAATCTGTATGTCTCGATTTTCGACAATTCAAAGATCGTACAAGCCACCCGATTCCGAGAAGGCGGACCCGGCCCGGAAGGAACGCTGATGTCTGCGATCTTCGAGCTTGAAGGGCAAAGGTTCATGGCTCTGAACGGAGGTCCGCAATTTGCGTTTTCGGAGGCCATCTCGTTCTTCGTCAGCTGCGACACGCAGGAGGAGATCGATGATTTATGGGCGAAGCTGACGGCGAACGGCGGGGAAGAAGGAAGATGCGGTTGGTTAAAGGACAAATTCGGCGTATCCTGGCAAATCATCCCTTCCGTCTTGGGCGACATGTTGAACGACGAGGATGCCGACAAAGCGCAAAGGGCGATGCGCGCTATGCTCCAAATGAACAAGCTGGATATTCAACGGTTGGTAGAAGCTTATCAGGGTTAGTCTACGTGGCTCCATAACGCACAAAGAGGTTGATCCTGTTGGATCGACCTCTTGTTCTGAACGGACACCGCTCATGACCCCGTTGAGCGATAATGCCGCACGCCGACGCGCCAGACGAGCAGGCACGGCACGATGAAGACGAAGCCGGCGAGCGGAGCGAGGGAGTACAGGAAGCCGACGCCCCCGCTGCCGTCCTCCGCCCTCCCCAGAATGTACATCAGCGGCAAGTAGTTAACGCAGCCGAACGGGATGACGAAAGTGAAAAACCGCGTGATCCACTTCTGATAGATCGAGATCGGATATTGCGACATCTCGCGCCCGCCGTCCGTGAACACGTTGGCGACTTCGAGTCCTTGTATCGTCCAGAAGCTGAGCGCGGCCATAATCATGAAGATGCCGGTGAAGATGAACGTCCCGCTTGCGATCATCAGCGCCAACACGACGACCTTCCAAGCCGTCCAATCCACGGACAATCCGCTGATCGCCCAGCCGAGCACGATCGCGCTTTGCAGCAGCCTTCCGATGCGGGTAAATTCGAACTTGGAGCCGAGCACCTGCAGTACCGTGCTGCGAGGCCGGACGAGCAACCGGTCGAACTCTCCGTTCACGATCAGCGTGGAGAACATATCGAATCCCCGCGATAAGCATTCGCTAAGCGCGAACGTCATATGAATGACCGCGAAGATAAGCGCGACCTCATAGAAGTTCCAGCCCTCGATACTCCCGAATCGCTCGAAGAGGAAATACAACCCCGCCAAGCTGGTGAGCGGAATGAGGAATTGACCCGCCGACAGCAGCAAGAACGAAGCGCGGTATTGCAACTGCGACTTGAACAGGATTAAGCAATATTCGCCGAACAGCTTCATGCTTCTCAACCTCCCTGCACGACTACGCGCTTGAGCGCCGCTCGCATCGCGATCATCCCGAGGCCGACGAGAATGACGATCCATGCGAGCTGCTGCGGAAAGCTTAGCCAAGCGTCATGCGCCGAGATGTGGCCGGAGTAGACCCGGAACGGAAAGTCCGCTGTCCAATGGAACGGCAGCGCGTAGATGATATTCTGCAGCCAGCCGGGGAATAACGGAATCGGAACCGTTAACCCGGCGAGAAATTCGCCCGATAAAGCGAACACCAGAAGCGACCCCGTCGGCGACATCGTGATGAACGTAGAGATATAGATCAGCATGGAGATGGCGACAAGGATGATCAGGCCGAGTATTAACGCGACGACGAACAGAATCAGATGAACAGGACTCGGCGGAAGCGACATGCGGTAAGGTTCGGGCAGCAGGAACGCGATGAAGAGAACGGGGATGCATCGCATGATGGCGCTCGACAACCGCATGGCGAGAAGCTTGGCGAACCAGAAGCCGTAAGTGTTGGTCGGCCGGCATAATTCGTAGGCAATGTTGCCGGTCGTGATGAGCTGGAACAGCTCGTTGTCCCTGAACCATAACATGATGAGCGACAGACAAGCTTGCTGTAGCCATATGTAGGCGGCTAGTTGGGGGAGAGTGATCGGCATCTCGGCGCCGCCGTGACGATAGAAGGCCACTAGAATCATGATGAAAATAAGGCCGAAGAACAGTTGCGTAGCTACCCCCGCCAGCGCCGCGATCCGATACTGCATTCCGTTAGCCATCCGGAGCTTGAAGACCGATACGTATGCCTTCATGTGATTTGGTACTCCTTATACATCTGCACGATGACATCCTCGATCGACGCGTTATCCGCCGCGTATCGTCCCCTTAGATCCTCCACGCCGCCGTCGTACAGCAGCCGGCCTTTGCCGATAAGCAAGATGCGCTGGGCTAACGCCTCGATATCGTTCATATCGTGGGTCGTCAGAATGACGGTGACGCCTTTTTCCTTATTCATGACTTTAATGAAATCGCGTACGGCGAGCTTAGATACGGCATCGAGGCCGATCGTAGGCTCGTCGAGGAACAGAATGCTCGGGCTATGCAGCAGCGACGCCGCCAGCTCGCAGCGCATCCGCTGTCCGAGGCTTAACTGACGAACGGGAGTGTGTAGGATTCCGCTGAGGTCAAGCGTCTCCGTCAATAACGTTAAGTTGCCGCGATACTCGCTTTCGGGTACGTCGTAAATATCCCGCAGCAGCTCGAAAGAGTCGATGACCGGCACGTCCCACCATAGCTGCGAGCGCTGTCCGAAGACGACGCCGATGTGCTTGACGTACTTGACGCGGTCCTGCCATGGCGTGTATCCCATAATGCTGCAGGTACCGCTGTCGGGGACGAGAATGCCGCTCATGACTTTGATCGTCGTCGACTTTCCGGCGCCGTTCGGTCCGATGTAGCCGACGATTTCCCCTTGCCCGATCGAGAAGGAGATGTCGGAAAGCGCGGCGACATCCGTATACTCGCGGCGGAAAAGCGCCTTGAACGCGCTGCCGACCCCCGCGGTCCGCTTCGCCACCTTGAACGATTTGTTAATGCCGTTTACCGTGATCATTCAGAACCTCCTAAGATGGTTTGAAAGGCTGCCCCGGCTCCGGGAAGAGACAGGGAAAAGATATTACCATTCCGTCCTGATGACTGTCAATCCCTAGCAACAAAGACGAAAGGCTCCCAAATAGGGAGCCTCACAGATCTGTAGTCGAGACGCTGACAATAGCACGGAATACACTTATTTCGGCAAACCGGTCGCCTAAGTACCAATCAACAGCACGAATGGACCTCAGTCAAGAAAGTGGACACCCCGAATTGCTTAACTTACGCGTTTGTAATATAACGCTTCAAATTGCGTAGGCGACATATATCCCAAGGTGCCATGAATTCGTTTGCGGTTGTAAAACAGCTCAATATACTCAAACATTTCTTGTTGCGCCTGCGCTTTAGTATGGAATTTCGTACAGTAAACAAACTCTTTCTTCAGCACACTGTGGAATGATTCAATACAGGCGTTGTCGTAGCAGTTCCCTTTGCGACTCATACTGGCTTTCATTCTGTACTTCTTCAATCGCTTGCGGTATTCGTCTGACGTGTACTGCGATCCGCGGTCGGAGTGATGAATGAGCTTGTGTTTAGGCTTCTGAGCGGCGTATGCGTTGTCTAGCGCTGCAAGCACCAGATCCTCTGTCATGCGGTCTCCAAGCTGCCAGCCCACGATTTTACGAGTGTACAAATCAAGGACGCTGGCGAGATACAGGCGGCCTTCACGGCAGGGAATATAGGTGATGTCGGTTACCCAAACTTTGTTCGGTGCAGTGGTTTTGAAATTCTGCTTGAGCAGGTTTGGTGCAATCGGATTACTGTGATTCGAGTCTGTTGTGCAAACCCGGAACTTCTTGGCGACGCAAGAACGCATCCCATTTTCCTTCATCAGTTTACTGACAAGACGGGTGGAGACTTGCCACCCCTCTTTGCGCAGCGTGTCCGTAATTTTGGGGCTTCCATAACGCTTTTTATTGTCGTGGAATAGCCAAGAGATACGCGCTAGCAGAGCCTTTCTCCGGAGCTGGTACCGATTCAAATTAGCCTTCTCAGAAAGCCACTTGTAGTAGCCGCTCCTTGAAACCTTTAGCACAATGCACATCTTCTCCAATCGAAATTCAGAGCGATGATCTTCGATGAATTGGAACCTTAGTTCCTTTCTTTCCCGAAGATGTGCAGAGCCTTTTTTAAAATAGCAAGCTCCTCTTGCAGGTCAGCATTCAAGGCTTCTTGCTTTTGTTTAGCCAACTCCATCTCTCGCAACTGTTGCTCCAATTGACGGACTTTATCTGGTGAGGCTTGGATCTCTGTCTGCATCTCAGCTTGGATCTCAGTACGGTATTTTTGCTTCCAACCGTGCAATACGCCAGCTGAGATATCCAATTCACCGGCTATCTCCGGCATTGTCTTGGATTGCTCCAAAATGTACTTTACAGTTCTCTTTTTGAACTCCTCTGTGTATCGATTACGTGTTTGCTTTTCCATACAGGACACCTCTTCTCGTTAATGTAATTATCTAGTTACACTTAACGGGTGTCCACTTTATATTCTAGTTCCAGAAGTACAGTTATAGTACCTTGGAGCGGGGGGGTGGGTGGTTTGTCTGTTAATCAGATGTATTCGGTGCAAGTAATGAGTTGAAGTGTGCGATTTGGCTTTAACTAACTGTACTCTATGCAGTCGCGAGTCAGACGTAGCTTTATATGGCCTCTGCGGCGACATAAGGCAGCACGATGCGCTTAATGCGTTCCAGCCCTTCCCACATGTCGCCGGGGCCGTCGTAAATAAGCACATAAGCACCTGCGAATGCGGCAGTCTTGGCGGCTTCCAAGCAACGGACGAATTCGGGGACGTCCGGCAAGCCTGACTCATTATACGCCGCTTTAGCGTGCACGGAGACGCTTCGCGGCGCGATGGCGGCGATCTCGTCGTATTTGGCGGGGCCGGCGAAGTTGCCGAAGTCGGTCACCATGCCGACCGAATCGCCCGCTTGTTCGAGCAGGCGCAAGCAGCTGTCGGCGGTCGAAGTCAGCGACTTGAAGTTCTCGGTAATGACCCGCACGTCCAGTGCGGAAGCGTAAGCGGACAACTCGGCGAGCGTCCGAGCCGATTGCGCGATCGCAGCGTCGTCCGTCGGCGGCGCTTCGCCCGCGACGACGCGGATTTGCTTGGCTCCCGCTTGAGCGGCGATGTCGATCCAGCGGCGAACGAACGCGGCATCGGCGTCCCGTCGCCGTTCATCTGCGGACGTTGGGTCGCCGTAGTCGAGCAACATCGTGTCGAAGCGTACGCCAGCCGCATCGAATGCCGCGCGAAGTTCCGCCAAGTAAGCGGCACCCGTCCGAGGCAAATGAAAATGGCACACTTCGATCGCTTGATAGCCTCGCCGCGCGGCTTCCGCGGGCAATTCCAGCAGGGAGTGTATTTGCGGCTGGTCTTCGATATGCGTATCATGCTCGCCGGTCGCGGCATTCCAAGCCGTCCAGCGCAGCGGGCCGAGCAGCCGGTGCAGGCTCCAAGTGCTGACGGATAAGTAAGAGGACTTGCGCATCTATAATCGCCTTCCTTTATGGATCGTCTCAACCAGAGATTACCATAGGCTTCAGGCGGAATGGATGCTCGCAATTGGCATAATGATGCGTTATGTTGCTATTTTCGACGGGATGGCCTATGAGAAACTTCTAATACGATTCTAAGAAAGCGCATCAATGCTTTGGGAGGCGGAGCGCGAGGTTCACCTTGGTAACAATTGGGGGGAGTTGCCTGTGGTATATTCATCTCAGACGAATAAGACAATAATGACGATATCGATCGGGAGGCAGCCCATCCATGAAGAAATTCGCAGCAAGAGCACTATTAACGGGACTCATCGCCGTTGCAGGCTTCGCTTCGGTCGCGTTCGGCACGGCAGAGAAGGCGAGCGCGGCAACTCAAGTTTCCTTATCTCTTGTATCCATCGGCAAAAACTATATAGGCACGCCTTACTTATACGGTTCCGCGCCAGGGACGACTTCGACGTTCGATTGTTCCTCGTACACGCAGCACATTTTCGGCGCGATGGGCGTCTGGTTGCCGCGTACGTCTTCCGCCCAAGCTTATATGGGAGAGAAGGTCGATCGAGCTTATCTGAGCGTAGGCGACCTGATCTTCTTCCGCACCGGCGGAGCAGGCATTAGCCACGTAGGCATCTACGCCGGCAACGGCAACATGCTTCACGCGAGCAGCAGCAAGGGCGTAACGCTGTCCAACATCAACACGAGCTACTGGAATAAAGCTTACGTCACGGCTCGCAGAGTATTGTAGCTCTCTTGGGATGATGTTGTATTTGACGGAGGCAACGAGGCAAAGGTTACGGCTTTCCGCATGGTAAATAATGACTTGACGACGAAGACCGTCCGACCCGGCGCTCAGCCAGGATCGAGACGGTCTTTGAATTGTCTGGGCGTGCAATGGTTGATGCGGCGGAACATGTCGTAGAAGTGTCCGAGATTCGTCATGCCGACGGATTCGGCGATTTCCGCAATGCTCGCGCTGCCGGTCAACAGTTGCTGCTCCGCTTTTTTGATTCTTTTGTACGTCACGTAATCGGTGAACGGCATGCCGACGGCCGCTTTGAATTGTTTAATGAAATACGTGTAGCTCATGTTCATCTTCCGGCTCAGCGTCTCGACCGTCAGCTTCTCCCCAAGATGCTTGTCGACGTAGTCGAGGGCGGGCTGCATCCGGTCGAGTAGACCGCTATCGCTGTAATGCAGCTTGCATTCGGTGTCGTTGCGCAGGAGCAGCAGCAAGATGTTCTTGATCTGAGAAGAGACGGCCAGCTCGTACCCGATCCGCTTGTCGTTCATCTCTTGATGAATGTTTCGGATTAAAGCGGCGGTTTTCTCGCGTACTTCCGAATCGTTCTGGTAAATATAATTCAAGGCGCTGAGCGGGCGGATCACCTCGGCGAAGTGGCGCATGCTGCCGAGCGTGCTTTGATCCCAATATTGATGCAGGTCGATCTGGAAAACGAGGTAGCGGAGTTCCGCGTCCGTCTGCAAAGAATGGTGGGGCTCGTTCGACCCGAACAGCCCAATATCCCCTTCCTTCAGGACGAGTTGTTCGTCCGGGCAGAATACGGTAAGCTCTCCCCGCAGCACGAGCAGGAACTCGACTTCTTTATGATAATGCCATTTGACGTAACGTTTCAGCCGCCATTCCAGCTCCGATTGCCGTTTCGTTTCTTCGGTCACCCGGTGGCGGATTTCCCCGTCGATCTGCCATATTCGTATCGCCAGGAACGGGTTCTGATAGATGACGTGCTCGTTGCGCAATTCCGGATACATACGCTCGGCTCCTCGGCTGAGTGTGCTTGCTATATAACAGAATAGCGTATTAAAATATCGAAATCAATCGTCATAAAACCGAACAAAATAGCAGAAAAGCGTAATAAAAGTGCGCGTACGGCTATTGTTGGAGGAGAATGCTTTTGACTATACTAATGAAAGTAAACGATCTGGATAACGAGGGAGTTGTCGCGCAATGAGCAACCATAAAATCAAAGTCACGATATGGAACGAGTTTCGTCACGAGAAGCAGAACGAGAAAGTCGCAAGCATTTACCCCGCCGGCATGCATGCCGCGATCGCCGAAGGGCTCGGAACCGATCGATTCGAGATCAAGTTCGCGTTGCTTGACGATCCGGAGCATGGATTGACGGAAGAAGTGCTGAACGAGACCGACGTGTTGACATGGTGGGGCCATCTCGCGCATGGCGACGTAAGCGACGAAATCGTTGAACGGGTATATGAGCGGGTACTTAAGGGAATGGGGCTTATCGTGCTTCACTCCGGACATTTTTCGAAAATATTCAAAAAGCTCATGGGCACGTCCTGCGACCTGAAGTGGCGCGAAGCCGACGAGAAGGAACGGATCTGGGTCGTCAAGCCGGGTCATCCGATCGCCGAAGGAATCGGAGAGTATATCGAGCTGCCGGAAGAGGAAATGTACGGCGAGCATTTCGATATCCCGGAACCGGACGAGCTCGTCATGGTCAGTTGGTTCGAGGGCGGGGAAGTGTTCCGGAGCGGCTGCTGCTATACGCGCGGACTCGGACGTATATTCTACTTCCGGCCGGGCCACGAGACGTTCCCGACGTACTACAACGACAAAGTGCGCCGCGTCATCTCGAATGCCGTTCTCTGGGCTGCGCCTAAGGGAGAATCGACTTACCCTCGTTACGGACATGCGGTACCGTCTATCGAACCGATTAAAGGAAAGAAATAGGGATTATATTACAAATAAGCGTGCGAGCTGGAAACAGCTTTGCGCGCTTTTTTTAAATTGTATCTAAATATTCGGCGCTAATTGTCAATTTTCACATTTTTGTATCGAAATATAGTACGACTTTCCTGTAAAATGATAGGGTAGTGGGCATATTTTCATCCGATGGGCGGATTCCCCAGCATACGACTTGAGGCATAGCGCTTCTTTACAAATTAGGAGGTTATATATGAAACGCAAAATTCTGGTGGTGTGGCTCGCGATCTTGGTGGTTGCCGTGCCGCTGCTCGGTTCGTTCTCGACGGAGGCGGCCGCGGCGTCGACAAGGGTCGCCGTCATCAAGGAGCTCAAAGGCTCCGTGAAAGTGAAGAAGGCCGGCGGCTCCAAAGAGTTCACGGCATTCGCCAAGATGAGCTTGAACGAAGGGGACGTCATGGCCGTGGGCTCGGGCGGATCGGCCGTGCTCCAGTTCGCCAACGGTACGAGCGAGGACGACAAGATGACCGTCGCCTCGAACACGAAGTTGACGTTCTCCAAGCTGTCGAACAAGAAAGGGACGACGACCAAAGTCAGCATGTGGAGCGGATCCGCATGGGTCGACGTCAAATCGATCACGAACAAGGAAGACCAGTTCACGCTGGAGACGCCGACCGCCGTCATGGGCGTCCGCGGCACGCACCTGCTCGTGACGGTTAACCCGAATACGGGGGCAACGAATCTGATGGTCGCCGCGGGCGTCGTGCAGACGACGCCGACTGCCGGAAGCGGCCAGGCACAGAGCGTGTATCCGACGCAGAACGCTCTCATTACGAATGACGGAACCGACGACTCGGATATTACGATCGCTCCCGCCGATCTCGAGGCGTTAATGAAGCAAGGGAATGCCGAGATCGTTAAGGCGATCATCCAAGGCGCCGCGGACATAACCGCTGAGAACGAGCAGTATGTTCAGCGCTACGAGAACGGCGAAATGCCTGAGGAAATCGGCGGCTCGAGCGCGGACCTCGAGCGCTTCAAGAACAATACGCAGAATCTGTTGGGCGCTCTCGCCACGCAAGCGGTGCAGACGGGGCTCATCACCCAAGAGCGCATGAATCAACTCATCGAAGAAGCCGGCAATCAATCCGGGTACAAAGTGGATTTGACCAAGCGCAGCCTGCAGCTGACCGAGGCCGAGAAGGCCAAGCAGGAAGCCCAACGCAAGAAGGAAGAGGAAGTCGCCAAGCGCACGGCTGAACGTAAAGTCCAGGAAGAAGCGGAGCGCAAGAAGCTGGAGGAGACGCTGCGCAAGGTTGAAGAAGCGCGCAAAGCCCAGCAGAAAGCGAACGAGGAAGCCGCGGAGAACGCGAAGAAGAAAGCGAAAGAAGCCTACGAGAAACAGTTGAGCGATGCGGAGAAAGCGCGGTTTAAGTCGGACGAGACTCAGCGCCAGAACGAGATTAAGTCCGGGCAGAGCGGCGTTTCGCCGTCTCCGTCGCCAACGCCGAGCCCGTCTTCAGGATCGCCCGGCGGCGGGACATCGTTGTCGAGCAATGCGAACTTGAGCGGGTTAACCGTCAGCGAGACAGGATCGTCCCAGAACCTGATCGTATTCGAACAATCGAAGAATACGTACACGGTCGGCGTTGCCAATACGACCGGATCCGTCGTCGTTAAACCTGCCGTTGAGCAGCCGAACGCGAAGGTTAAAGTCAACGGTCAAGCTGTCGGAGCGGGTACCGGAGCTTCGGTAACGTTAGCTTCATCGGGCACGTCCGAAGGGACGACCACGACGATTCCGATCATCGTTACGGCTCAGAACGGAACGACCAAAAGCTACACCGTTGTCGTAGACAGACAGGCGAGCCTGCTCACGGGCACGGTCGCCGGAATCAAGGGATTCCGGCCTGATCAAGGCGTATATACGTTCTCGGTCGCGAACGACACGACGTTGCTTCCGCTGAACTTCGGTCAACCTTCCGGAGTTAACGTATTCGTCTCTAACAACGGGGAATCTGTATATGCGGTTGAGAACGGTACGTTTATGGTTCCGCTAAGACCAGGTTCTAACACGATTACCGTTACGGTTACCCATGCAGTCTTGGCCGCCTCCATCTCAGACATGAGTATGCTTGGAGTGATCTCTTCCGGCTTGCCGCAGACGTATACGCTTAACGTAACAAGGGAAGCGTCGGCCAGTACAACGGCCATCCTTTCTTTCGACGTTGGAGAGTCTCAATCCAGGCCCGCGATCATCAACGCCGCTGACCGTATCGTAGACATTGAAGTTCACGAAGAATCCAGTCTGCACGATTTAATCGCGACCTTCGAATTGTCTCCCGGCGCCAAAGCCTATACCCGGATTGGTGAAAACGATTGGGACGAACGAGCCAGCGGGGAGCTCCAGTCCTTCTATGGACCTGTCGTATATCGGATTTCAGCAGAGGACGGAATGTTCACGGATTGGCTTGTATACGTGCACTATCCGTATGAGTTCCACGGCATCGGTATTGGATACGGAGGTGAGGGATACCTATCCGCATTGCCGATCGGGAACAATGAGTACGTAGCTCATGTCAACACGGATTTGGATGCATACGAATTTACGATTCATCCGTACGGAATCTATTTAATGAACGACGTCTATCAGCTCGTAGACGGTGAACGGGTGCGGCTGGAGAACGGTCTCGCGCAATTGCCCGTAGAAGACGAGACGGGAAAATTAGTCGAAGGTTGGTATGATTTCATTGTTTCCGTGGGCGGCGGAGACGGGGAGAGAACCGAGTACGAACTGCATTTCCGGGTCGGCGACGGCGTGCCGGAACCTTTCGAAGGGTTCAGCGTCATAACGGCTAACGCTGAGGTTTCGGGTGAAGCCTACTTCGATCCGACTTCCTTGTTCGTTGAAATAGGCGAGTACGGAGAAGACATTCAATTCAAGCCGCATTCGCTTCCTGAAGGCGTACAGCTTGACGCGATGTTACTATCTTCTTATGGAGACACTCTCGAAGTTCTTCAGCCCCATAACGGGTACTACAGTGTTAATGCTGAAAGGTTCGGTTACCAGGTTATTGCGGCGCTTTCGTCGGAAGGAATGAAATGGGCGTATACGATCCTATTTATGCCGGATTCGGACCCCGATCTGTATAACGTTGCCTTGTTCTCCATGTCGGACGACGAATACGTCAATTTTGGAAATATCGATATCGACGAATCCGGAAACGGCAGTTTTAATGTGCCGGAGGAATTGTTGCACCAGGATATCTATGTATTGCCTCAATTCAATTCCAACGCTCCGTTTACCAGAGTGGAGATAAACGGAAAGACGTTCGAACCGTTCGTCGAGCCCAAATATCGGTTGGCCGAGTTCTCTGGAGAGATGACGATCCCGATCTCCATAACCTCGCCGTCAGGTAAGTTTACGCATGCCTATACGATTGATCTGGGCGTTGCGGAGGCGGAGCTTCCTGCTCCTCCTCAATTGGCTTCGGCAAAAATATATAATATGGATACTTGGGCGTACTTGCCGATAACGATCAACGATCTAATGAACGTTGCCTACGATCCAAGCATGCTCAACCTTACGACGCCGCCGAGTTTGGATCTCGGACTCGAATTGGCGCCGGAGATTGGACAATCCGTAGAAGTCTATCAAGACGATGAACAGATTTTCCCGACAGACGGAAAATATCTTTTCCCTTATTACGGTAGCAATGTGAGTTTCAATATAGTTGTTACCTCCGCGGATGGCGAGAGTAGTAAGGAATATCCCTTTGTTGTCAGCCCATACCCTATAAACAACGCAGGGATAAACAATCTTATGGTCGGTAACTACTACTATGTACTATACAGTGCAGTGGCAAGCGCGGATTACTATTATGTCATTCCGAAGGTAGAGGGAGAACCGGAGCAGTTTGCCTTAAACGACGTTTCGTTCGGAATTGCTCCGAACGCATCCGTTACCGTCAAGCTGAATGGCTCGACGGAGGGAGTGGAATACGATGATCAAGCCCATAACTATGATTTCGTTCTAAACAACGTGGACAGCAATCTCATCACGATCGAGGTAACGGCAGAAGCCGGGAACATAGAAACCTACAATCTTTACGTCGTTAAGAATCATTCTCCGCATAATTTGGTGTTGAATAATATTATTCTTAGATCTCAGAACAGCTTGTACACCTCCAGCGGATACTATTCTAACGTGACCAATTCTTATTGGTTGAGTCCTTATAGCAATCTGGACAAAGAAGTTGAATCCGTCTCTCTTGAACTTCAATACGGTACCGGATCCGACGGAGTTCATTCCAGGGTTTATGCGAGCGACGGAACGGAATTGACCGCTAACGTGCACGGTTATTATGAGCATCATAATCTGCATTTCGGACATAACAGCTTCTATATTGACGTTTTTGAGCCTCAGGACCAGTATTATCAACAACATTTGTACAACTTTTGGAGAGACGGTCAAATCGAGGTGTGGGATGGCGACGGGGCGACTTTGCTTTCTTCGAAATCGTACACCGCATCGAGCAATATTGAACTAACGGTACCGTTCGATACGACAGGATTGAAGTTTAGAACGGATCTGAATTCGCCAGGAACGATCATTAAAGCTAAATATATAGTCGGCGTGAACGAGTATGGCGAGAACGAATACGAAGAAATCAGCGTTTTCGATGACGAATCGTATAGCGACGAGTTCACTTTCACACATTCCGCGGATACGATCGTATTAGAAATTTATCCACCTTATACGCAATATTATACGTATACGATTCATCTTGCGAGAGAAGTGATTGAATCCGAGCCGATTGCATTGTTGGGCGATGCATCGTTGTCCTGGGGTTTGAGCTATAACGAAGCTGAGCTTATCCCTACTGGCTTTACACGGGACAATAACCAAACGTCGTTCAACTTTCCGTTAATCGATGTTAACGAAGCGGTGACGCTTCGCTTGACCAAACACGATGAAAGCTCGGGGATTGATTTCGTAGAGCTCAACGGGAATACCGTAACGGGGAGCGTGTATGGAGCCGGAATTGAAGATTATCCGTTAAATCTAAAAGTAGGTTCTAATCATATTGTCGTCCGGCTTTCAGTTGGCGATATAGATCAGACTTATGACTTCTATATGGACGCGCTGCCGTCTCATATCGAGGGAATAACGTCATCGGTCGGGCAAGAGCCGATCGAATGGCATTACGGATGGGCAGACGAGCTGAACGCGGAAATCGAGTATGGCCAAACCCAAATACTTCTAGGGATAACGGCTGAACAAGGCTATACTGTCGAGTTCAGCGGGAACCTCGACTATGACGCCGTGTCGGGGACGTGGAGCAATCTTAACGCAGGATTAAACACCTTGATCGTTCATGTATCTGACGGAAGCGGTTGGAGTAAAGAGTTCACGCTTAACTTGACCGTCGGAGGATCTGCTTAAGAGTAAAGAATAGGAATGAACAATAGAACAACGCCGCGTGTCTCGATGGAGATACGCGGCGTTGTTTGCATTTATTGAAACCTGATCACATTCCCGAACGGATCCTCCACGACCCACGCGCCATCCTGCTCCGCGATCTCCACGCCAGCCTCGCGTACGCGCGCAACCAGCTCCTCCAATTCCGCCGCCGTCGGCAGCACGACCTTGTAGTAATCGAGTCCGGTCGCGTTCGCCGGCGGGCGAGGGGCGCCGATGCCGGCCCATACGTTCAGCCCGATATGGTGATGGTAGCCGCCGGCGGAGATGAACAGGGCGCGCATGACGCGCGACATGTCGGCCGCCATTCCCCAGCCGAGGAGGTCGCAGTAGAACGCGCGCGCTTGCTCTAGATCCGCGACGTGCAGATGGATGTGTCCCATGATCGTCTCCGGGGGCAACCCTTGCCACGGCGAGTCCTCCGCTTCGCGCAGGATGCCCGGGATGTCGAGCGGATCGGTGGCCATCGCTACGTTGCCGTTCTCCCACTTCCATTCCGACCTAGGGCGATCGCGGTAAATTTCGATGCCGTTGCCCTCGGGATCGGACAGATATAACGCTTCGCTCACGAGGTGATCGGCTTGCCCGATTCGCACTCCGTATTCCGCCAGCCGGCGGAGCGACAGCCCGAGCTGCTTGCGGCTCGGCACGAGAATCGCGAAGTGGTACAGCCCCGTCGTCGATCGTTCCGGCAGCGTAATCGCGTTCGGAATTTCCTCCAACACGAGCAGCGCCTTCTTGCCGTCCGCCGTCAACTCCGCCTGATGAGTATCTCGATTCAACACTTGCAGACCGATGACGTCCGTATAGAACGTTACTAAATTCGCGAGATTACGCACTTTCAGCTTCACTTCGCCAAGTACCGTATTCGCGGGCAGTATATAAGACATGGATAAACCTCCATAATGGTTATTTAATTACTTAATGTAAGTAACTATATCAGATGGACGGATTTCTGTCAAAATAGCTTCATCAGAGTGAATGTTTAATGCGAGGGTATCATGATACAATGATGGCGATGTAAGGATGTCGTAGAAGGCGGAGGCGTATCGAGTCATGTCACATCTAGAGCAACAACAGCCGATCATTCGGTTTGATCGGATCAGCAAGCAGTACGACGACGGCACGAAAGTGCTGAACGATGTCAGTTTCGCGATCGAACGCGGTAAATTTTACACGCTGCTGGGTCCGTCCGGCTGCGGTAAGACAACCATTCTGCGCCTTATCGCGGGCTTCACGGAGTCGACGCAAGGGGACGTCTTTTTTCAAGGGAAAGTCATCAACGGCGTACCCGCGCATGAACGTAAGGTGAACACGGTATTCCAAGATTATGCGTTGTTCCCGCATTTGAACGTATATGAGAACGTAGCATTCGGACTACGGGTCAAAAAGTGGAAAAAATCCGACATCGACGCCAAGGTGAAGGAAGCGCTGCGCTTCGTTAACTTGAACGGCTACGAGAACCGGGAAATATCCGAGATGTCCGGCGGCCAGCGCCAGCGCGTCGCGATCGCGCGCGCGATCGTTAACGAGCCGGAGGTACTCCTGCTTGACGAGCCGTTGTCCGCGCTCGATCTGAAGCTTCGTACCGAGATGCAATACGAGCTTCGCGAGCTGCAACGCAGGCTGGGCATCACGTTCATCTTCGTCACGCACGACCAAGAGGAAGCGCTTGCGTTGTCGGACGAGATCTTCGTTCTGGACAAAGGCGTCATTCAACAAAGCGGTACGCCGGTCGACATTTATGACGAGCCGATCAACCGCTTCGTCGCCGACTTCATCGGCGAATCGAATATCGTCGGGGGCACGATGATCGAAGACGGCGTCGTCCGGTTCGCGGGCAAGACGTTCGAATGCGTCGATCGCGGGTTCAACCCGAACGAATCGGTCGAGATCGTCATCCGTCCGGAAGACCTCGAGATTACGACGCCCGAGCTAGGCAATCTGCAAGCGAAGGTCGGCAGCCAACTGTTCCGCGGCGTGCATTACGAGATCAGCTGCAACGACGACGCCGGCAACGAATGGCTCGTGCATTCGACGCGCAAGGCATTGGTCGGACAGAACATCGGACTGCGATTCGATCCCGAAGCGATACACGTCATGCGCATCGGCGAGACGGAAGAGGAGTTCGACAAGCGGCTGGAAACCTACGGCGAGGCAGGGAACGCTCATGACTAAGTCGCGCAATCTGTTCCTCGTCCCTTACCTGGCATGGATGGTGTTGTTCGTCGTCGCGCCGATCGTGCTCATCGCTTATTATTCGTTATTCGACGTGGACGGTCGGTTCACGTTCGACAACTATACGAAATTTCTATCGCCCGTATACTTGCAGATGACGCTTAACTCGTTCTGGTACGCGCTGCTCATTACGGTTTTCTCTCTGCTGGTCGCGTATCCGACCGCTTATTTTCTAACCCGAACGAAGCACAAGTCGCTATGGCTGCTGCTCATTATCGTACCGAGCTGGATCAATCTGCTGCTTAAGGCGTACGCGTTCATCGGGATATTCGGCACGTACGGTTTCGCGAACAAGGTGCTTGAGCTGGCCGGCATCGGCACGAAGCAAATCCTGTTCACCGACTTCAGCTTCGTCTTCGTATCGGTCTATATTTTCATCCCGTTCATGATCTTGCCGGTTTATAACGCTCTGGACGAATTGAATCCTTCGCTGATCTACGCTTCGAGAGATCTCGGCGCGTCGCCGTGGCTGACGTTCCGCAAGGTCGTGTTCCCGTTGACGCTGGAAGGCGTGAAGGCGGGGTGCCAAGCGGTGTTCATTCCGGCGCTGTCGCTCTTTATGATCACTCGGCTGATCGCGGGCAATCGGGTCATTACGCTCGGCACGGCGATCGAGCAGCATTTTCTGGTTACGCAGGATTGGGGCATGGGGTCGGCGATCGCCGTCGTCCTGATTATCGCCATGGCCGTCATCATGATCTTAACCGGCAGCGGGAAGAGAGGTGCCCTGCATGGGTCGCAATAACCTCTGGTCGAAGCTCTATCTCGCGTGCGTGTTCCTCGTTCTGTATTCGCCGATCGCTTATCTCGTCTTCTATTCCTTCAACAGCGGAGGAACGATGCACGGATTCGAAGGAGTCACGCTCGACTGGTACAAGGAAGTGTTCCAAGATACGCGCCTGCTCATCATCGTGCTGAACACGCTGGTGATCGCGCTGCTGTCGGCGGCGATCTCGACGATCTTCGGCATTGCGGGCGCGCTGGCCATACACCGGATCAGACGTTACCGGCGCAAGAATGCGCTGCTCTCGTTGAACAACGTATTGATCGTCAGTCCCGACGTCATTATCGGGGCGTCGTTCCTCATCCTGTTCACGATCGCGGGCATACAGCTCGGCTTTACCTCGGTGCTGCTGTCGCATATCGCGTTCAGCGTGCCGATCGTCGTGCTGATGATTCTGCCGAAGCTGCAGGAGATGAGCCCGACGCTAATCGACGCGGCGCGCGATCTCGGAGCGAACAATTGGAACGTGCTGTCCAAGGTCGTCATCCCGTTCATCAAACCGGGTATATTCGCCGGCTTCTTCATGGCGCTGACGTATTCGCTCGACGACTTCGCGGTCACGTTCTTCGTCACCGGCAACGGCTACACGACGCTGTCCGTCGAGATCTATTCGAGGGCGCGACAAGGAATCTCGCTGTCGATCAACGCGCTGTCGACGCTTATCTTCCTCGTGACAATCGTGCTCGTCGTCGGCTACTACTTCATTAACCGCCGCAATGGCGGCAAGCGCGCCAGACTGGGGGTGCCGACGCAATGAAGCAGCTCGTAAATCTATTCGTTTCGGTGCTGGTCCTATCGGCTGTCCTGCTGTTTGCGACTTACAGGTTGAACGCATCCGAAGGCTATTCGGGCGGCAATACGCTGACGATTTTCAACTGGGGCGATTACATCGATCCCGATCTCATCGCGGAATTCGAGGAGCAGACCGGCATTACGGTCATTTACCAGACGTTCGATTCCAACGAGGCGATGATGACGAAGATCGAGCAGGGAGGCACGACGTTCGATATTAGCGTTCCGTCCGACTACGCCATCAGCAAAATGAAGGAAGACAGATTGCTGCTTCCGATCGATCACGCGAAGCTGCCGAATTTGAAGCACATCGACCCGCGTTTCATGAATCTGTCGTTCGATCCCGACAACGCGTATTCGATTCCATATTTCTGGGGGACGGTCGGCGTAGTATATAATCGCGAGCTTGTCGGGGATCACGAGTTCACGAGTTGGAACGAACTGTGGGATCCTGCCCTTCACAACGATATCTTGCTTGTGGACGGGGCTCGGGAAGTGATGGGGATGGGGCTGAACAGTCTCGGTTATTCTCTGAACGATAAGAACGAGGAGCACTTGCAGGAGGCGAAGCGGAAGCTGAACGAGCTGACGCCGAACGTCAAGGCGATCGTCGGCGACGAGATCAAGATGCTGCTCGCGAACGAGGAAGCGGCCGCCGGGGTCGTATGGTCCGGGGACGCGGCGGAGATGATGTGGGAGAACGAAAATCTCGATTACGTCGTCCCGGAGGAAGGCTCGAACGTGTGGTTCGACAACATGGTCATTCCGACAACGGCGAAGAACATCGAGGGGGCTCACGAGTTCATCAATTTCATGCTGGATCCGGAGATCGCCGCGCGGAACACCGAATACGTCGGGTATTCGACTCCTAACGCCGCGGCGCTCGCTTTGCTGCCGGAGGACATCTCCGGCGACGAACGGTTCTATCCGGCGCCCGAGTTAACCGATAAGTTAGAGGTGTACGATAATCTCGGCAAGCGGATGCTGTCCCATTATAACGAGCTGTTCCTCGAGTTCAAGATGCACCGGAAGTAATCGTATCGTTCCGTGCGATCACTTGAATACAAGCTTAACCGGCACGACGACGTTCTGCGGAGCATAGCTATGCATGATCTGATCGCACAGCAGGGACACGGCGGTACGCGCCACCTCCTGCTCGTCCTGCTGCACGTATGAGACGCCCGGAATGTCGGGGTCGTCGAACGAGAACAGCTCGACCTCCGATTTTCTGCCGATGCGAGCCAGAGCCCGCGACGTTAACTGGGCGATTTCCTCCGTCAGCGTGAATGCGGCGGTGATCGAGCCGTGCGCCTGCAGGAATTCCGTAATATGTTCTTGAGCCTTGTCGCTGCGAAGAATATCGAGCGGGACATGGCACCATAAGCTCTTATCGATCGAGATTTCTTGGTCGATATACGCCTTCTCGAACCCGGTCGTCCGATCTTGGACGGCCGTGTTTGCGTTCTCGGGAGAAATGAGCGCGATGTGGCGATGTTCCTTGGATAGCAGGTAGGATACGGTATCGTACGCCCCGCCATGATTGTCCGAAGTAATCGAGTACGTTTCGATGTTGCGCAAGTACCGGTCGATGAATACGAACGGGAACTTGTCGAGCGACAGGCGCAGCAGCGATTCGTTGTATTTCTCGTCCTCGGTCGGGAAGACGATGAGGCCTTTGACGCCGGCATCGGCCAGGTCGCGGATCGAAAGGGATTCCTCGGCTGCCGACTCCCGCGTAATGCTCAGGATCATTCGAAAGCCGGCTTCCTTCGAATAAAGCTCCGTGTAGTCGACAAGCTTCCGGATGACGCTCGTCTTCATTGTCGGAATAATGAAGCCAATGAGCGGAACGGCGTCCTTCGCGGGCTCCGGCGCGGACAAGGCTCCGGCCATCTCCAATTCGGCGGATACGAACGTCCCTTTGCCCTGGATGCGGATGACGAGGCCTTCGTCCGCGAGCTCGGACAAGGCGTTCTTCACCGTAATCTTGCTCACCTTGTATTCGTCCATCAGCTCCTGCTCGGAGGGGATGCGGTCGGCAGGCCTCAGCTTGCCGGAAGCGATCTTCTCTCTAATGTGCTGTCCGATTTGTTTATACAGAGCTGTTTTTCTGCTCACGCCGTTCACTCCCAATAAAATTATTAGTTTTAATACCAATTGATTATACAAATTATATTTAATTGATATTATAATTCAGTTATAAAGCGCTTACAACCCTGAAATAAGGAAAATTTAAGCGCATTAACCAAATCTTTGAGGGGGAATATCCGAATGAAAAAGGCGCTACATTACTCGCTTGCCTTGGCGCTCGCCAGCAGCATCGTATTAGCAGGTTGCAGCTCGAACAATAACGACAGCAATGCATCCGCATCCGATTCGTCCAAAGCCGCATCCGGAACGCCGACCAACCTAGAATTCTGGACCTTCAATGAATTGCATCAGAAGTTTTTCGAAAGCATGACGGAGAAATGGAACGCGGCTTATCCGGAGACACCGATTAAATTGACAGCCACGACCTTCCCATACGACGACGCGCACAATAAGCTGCTTGTGGCATTGCAATCCGGCAAAGGCGCTCCGGACTTGTCGGATATCGAGATCAGCAAGATCGGCAACTATCTGAAAGGCGATCCGCAATTCGTTCCGCTCAACGATATCGTAGAGCCGGTTAAAGACAAACTCGTCATGTCCCGCCTGGACAACTATGCCAAAGACGGCAAGTATTACGGCATCGACTACCACGTCGGAGCGCAGGTCATCTACTATAACAAAGAAATTCTTGATGCGGCTGGCGTCAACGCCGATACGATCGTCACTTGGGACGACTTCGAAGCGGCAGGCAAGCTCGTGCTCGAGAAAACCGGCAAACCGATGACGACCGTCGAGACGACCGACCAATGGACGTACTGGCCGATGGTCGTGCAGCACGGCTCCGACTTCCTCGACAAAGACGGCAACGTGACGTTGAACGATCAGGGGAACTTGGACGTATTGACCTATTTGCAGAAGCTCGTGAAGGAGAAAGTCGCCGTCGCGGCTCCGGGCGGCTTCCACCATGCCGAAGAATACTACGGCTTTATGAATGGCGGAGGCGCGGCCTCGATCTGGATGCCGATGTGGTATATGGGGCGCTTTACGGACTACATGCCGGATCTGAAAGGAAAAATCATCATCAAGCCGATGCCCGTGTTCAAACAAGGCGAAATGCGCTCATCCGGCATGGGCGGCACGGGCACGGTGATTACGAATCAGACGAAACACGCCGATCTGGCCAAAAAATTCCTCGAGTTCGCGAAAGTGTCCAAGGAAGGCAATGTCGAAATTTGGAAGCAGCTCGGCTTCGATCCGATCCGTACGGACGCTTGGACCGACCCGGCCATGAACGAAGTGAACAAATATACCGACTACTTCGGCACGGGCATCTTCACTTTCCTAGACAGCCTGAAGAGCGAAATCGCGCCTACGAACATTAAGGAGAGAACGCCTGCGGTATCCGACGTCATCAAGACGAAAGCGATGTTCCAAGCGTTGAACGATCTGAAAGATCCGAAGGCCGTCCTGGACGACGCTGCGGGCAGCATTAAGTAAATAACAAACGTACGGGCAACTTTGCCGAAGGGTCGCAACCGGGCTCTTCGGCATCGCTCGCTCGCGACAGGAAAGGAGCGAAACGGCGGTATGAAATGGATGTATTCCCAGCGGCTCGCGCCCTACGTATTCGTGCTTCCGTTCGTGCTTTCGCTCGCGGTCTTTTTCGTCTATCCGGTGCTGTCGACGTTCATCATGAGCTTCCAGGAAGTGCTGCCGGGTCAGACGCATTTCATCGGCTGGGCGAACTACGAGAATTTATGGGACGAGTCATTCTACACGGCGCTGTGGAACAGCTCGAAGTATACGTTCTGGACAATTGTCGTATTAATTCCGCTGCCGCTCGTGCTCGCCGTCTTCTTGAATTCCAAGAGGATGAAGTGGAGCGGATTTTTCCGGTCGGCGCTGTTCGTACCGGCTTTGACGTCGGTCGTCGTGGCGGGCATCGTGTTCCGGCTCGTGTTCGGATCGCTGGACGCTTCGGTCATGAACTCGATACGGCACCTGTTCGGCTTCGAGACGATTAACTGGCTGGCTAGCAGCACGACGGGCATGCTTGTTCTCGTTATTCTGGCGACTTGGCGATATGCGGGCATTAACATCGTGTATTTCATGTCTGCCCTGCAATCTATTCCCGACGAGCTCTATGAATCGGCGTCCATCGACGGTGCGAACACGTGGCAGAAGTTCTGGCGCATTACGCTGCCGCTCTTAAAGCCGATCTCGATCTATGTCATTACGATCAGCATTTACGGCGGGTACGCGATGTTCACCGAAAGCTTCATCCTGTGGAGCGGCAACCGTTCGCCTAACGATATCGGGTTGACGATGATCGGGCTGCTCTATCGTCACGGTATCGAGAAGAACGAGCTAGGTCTCGGATCAGCGATCGGTGTCGTGCTGCTGACGATTACGATGGTCATTAATGTCATTCAGCTTCGCTTATTCGGCTTGTTCAAGAAGGAGGATTAACGATGAGCGTTAGAAGATTCAGCCCGCAAACGTTACTTCTCCTCGTCTTGTTCGTTATCCTGGGCGCTCTCGCTTTGTTCCCTTTCTATTGTCTGGCGCTCGCTTCGTTCAAACCGTCGAAGGAGCTTCTCCGGTTCGGCCTTAATATCAAGCTGCAGGCGGATTTGCTCTCGTGGAACAACTACTCTTTCATTTTCTCGGCGGGCGGCGCGAAGTACATTACCTGGTATAAGAACAGCTTGGTCATTACGGCTGTCTACACGGTGCTGTGCATGCTGCTGTCTTCGATGGTCGGCTATGGCCTTGCGATGTACCGATTCTTCGGACGCAACCTGATCTTCATCTTCGTGCTGCTCGTCATGATGGTTCCGATCGAGATCATCATGCTGCCGCTTTACAAGCAAATGATCGCGCTTAACCTGATCGACACGTTCAGCGGGGTCATTCTGCCGTTCGTCGTATCTCCGCTGCCGATCTTTTTCTTCAGGCAGTACGCCGCGGGTTTGCCGAAAGACTTCCTCGATGCGGGAAGAATCGACGGCTGCTCGGAATACGGCATTTACTTCCGAATTTTCGTGCCGCTAATGACGCCGGCCTTCGGCGCGATGATTATCGTGCAGGCGCTTGCCAGCTGGAATAGCTTCGTATGGCCGCTCATCGTGCTCAATTCGGGCGAGAAGCTGACGTTGCCGATCGGCTTGTCCAGTCTTGTGACGCCATACGGCAACAATTACGATATTCTGATCGCCGGCTCCGTGCTTGCGATCGTGCCGATCATGCTCGTATTCGTCTTTTTCCAAAGATACTTCGTATCCGGACTGACGGTCGGCGGCGTTAAGGGGTAAATAAGGGCTAGCTAAAAACAAAAAGCAGGTGACAGGATGGGAGTCCAACAATCGAATATGAACGGCGTTAAGCCGTTGATCGAACAGCGCGCGGATCCGCATATTATCAGGCATACGGACGGGTTCTATTATTTCGCCGCTTCCGTGCCGGAATACGACAGAATCGAAATCCGCGGCGCAAGAACGATAGAAGAGCTGGCTCGTGCTAAGCCGGTCGTCATCTGGAGGAAGCGCGAGTCCGGCTTGCTTAGCGCGAACATTTGGGCGCCCGAAATTCACCATATCGACGGCAAATGGTATATCTATTTTGCCGCCGCGCACACGTCGGAGACGAACGAAGGGCTGTTCGATCATCGCATGTTCGTCCTGGAGAACGGGAACGCCGATCCATTGGAAGGGGAGTGGGAAGAGAAAGGGCAAATCCGCGCGGCATGGGAAAGCTTCTCGCTGGACGCGACGACCTTCGAGCACCGCGGCACGCGTTACCTCGTATGGGCGCAGAAGGACCCGGACATCCCTGGCAACTCCAATCTGTACATCTCGGCCATGAGCAATCCGTGGACGTTAACCGGCAAGCAGATGATGCTGACGATCCCCGAATACGACTGGGAGACCATCGGTTTCAAGGTGAACGAGGGTGCCGCTTTTCTGCGCAAAGACGATAAGGTGTTCATCTCCTATTCGGCCAGCGCGACGGATTTCAACTACTGCCTAGGGCTGCTCGAAGCCGACGCCGACGCCGACCTGCTCGACGCCGCATCGTGGCGCAAATCGCCGGCTTCCGTGCTGACCACGGACGAAAGCATCGGCATGTACGGCCCGGGACACAACAGCTTCACCGTCTCGGAGGACGGGACGAAGGCGTTGTTCGTCTTTCACGCAAGGACGTATAAGGAGATCGTGGGAGATCCGCTATACGATCCGAACCGGCACACGTTCGTCGCGGAGCTTCAATGGACGGCCGACGGAAGGCCGGATTTTCGCGGTTCCGTCTCTATGCTTCCGCGCTTCAGAGCTTAATCGATGATGGTTGCAACCCCAGGCTGCTCTTGCGGCTTGGGGTTGTTTGCGTTAGGGGAAGCGATTGGCCGATCATTGCGCCTGCACGGAGTACAGTTACGCCTGTGACACCAAACGGCCATAGCTCACTATACCTGCACAGAGTACAGTTAATTTAGCAGATAACGGGCAAACGGGCGGATATGGCGGACTTGGGCTGTATTCTGTGCAGGTATTGAGCGGAATAAGGTGCATTGGGATTGGTGCGTAACGCTTCCGAATACTTCGTTATGTGCAGCAAGATTTGGGTAAATACTAGATTGGGAAGGCCTGATGCATGATACGAGACGAGCCGCATACAGTAGGGTTGTCTAGGAAATTCTTGTGCGCTTGCAAGGAACGAAGGGGGAGTTAAGGATGAAAGGTTCGATGAAGGCGTTGCTGATCGTCGGGGCGATCGTTGTCGTCATCATCCTGGCGGCGGTCAGCTCGTACAACAAGCTCGTCAGCGCGGATACCGCGGCGGACAATGCGTTCGCGTCCATAGATACGCAGTTGCAACGCAGGGAGGACGTCATTCCGAACTTGGTTAATACGGTCAAAGGTTACGCCGCGCACGAGAAGGAAGTGTTCACGGCGATCGCCGACGCGCGCAGCAAGCTGGCCGGCGCGACGACGCCGGAGCAAGTATCGGACGCGAACGCCGAGCTGGAGAGCGCGTTGTCCCGATTGCTCGTCATCGTCGAGAACTATCCGACGCTGAAGGCGGATGCCCAGTTTACGAGGTTGATGGATGAACTAGCGGGTACGGAGAACCGGATCGCGGTCGCGCGCCAAGATTACAATAACGCCGTAACCTCGTACAATACGCGGATACGCAAATTCCCGTCATCGATCTTCGCGGGCATGTTCGGATTCGAGAAGAAGGCGCTGTTCAAAGCGAAGCCGGGCGCGGAAACCGTGCCTGAAGTGAACTTCTGATGACGGCGGAAGCTCGAATGGACGGCGGCCGGAAGATTGTCGCGTTGCTGTTGCTGACGGTTCTGTTCGCCGGGCATGTCGTTGTCGCTTTCTCAGGCATAGCCTTGGCGGCGATAGGAGATTCCGGTTACGGCGTTTACGTCGTCGACGAAGCGCAAGTCATCTCCGCGAAGGCGAAGAATCGGCTTTACAGCAGCGCGAGATGGTTGCGCGATCAGACCGGTTCGGCGCAGGTCGGCGTCGTCACCGTTCCATCGTTGGAAGGAACGACGCTCGAGCGGTTGGCCGTAGACACCTTCCGCAAGCTCGGCCTGGGCAGCAGCAGGCGCAACGATGGCGTGCTGCTGCTCTATTCCGCTGCGGATAAGCATGTGCGGATCGAAGTCGGCTATGGGTTAGAGGGACGAATTCCGGACGGTAAAGCGGGGGCGATCCTCGACCAATATTTCGTCCCGAACCGGGACGCGGGCCAGCTCGACGCTGCGTTCACCCAAACCCAGAGCGCGATAATCGTCGAGGTTGCCGCGGAGTACGGGATCGACGCGACGGGCAGCGTCGAGAACATCGCGCCTCTGACGCCGCAGCCGTCCGGCGGCGAACCAGGTTTCTTCGCAAGCGTGCCGTCGTACGTGAAGGTTCTGCTCGGATTCGGCGTCGTGCTGCTTATCGTCCTCGATTTCAAGTTCACCGGCGGCGCGGTCACGTGGTCTATTCTTAGCATGGTCGGACGCAGGGGCGGAGGCGGAGGCGGACGATTCGGCGGAGGTCGCGGCGGAGGCGGCTCCTCCGGGGGAGGCGGCGCAAGCAGGTAGAACGGTTACGGGTTTTCCCGCATCGCTCGGCCCCATTGCGGAGAATTCCCGGTTGTATCTGCGACGGCCTCGCAGACCGCTAGAGCGGGCGATGCCTGAATTTCAATGCTGCGACGGCCTCGCAGACCGCTAGAGCGTAGAGGAAAACGGGCGTATTTTGTCGAATATCTATTCATAGACGACGTCAACGAACGTCGGCAAGAATAGGTGCGGCAATGAAAGCAATGAAACTTAAACTCGGATTGATCGCGGCTGCGTTCTTCTTATTATTCGGCGCGCGACTGATATGGACGGTAGAGACGGGCAAAGATTCGCCGCGCGCCGAAGCAGGCGTGCTCGATCTAACGCAGTGGAAAGGCTCGCTCAACGATGTTTTGGCGCTCCGCGGCGAATGGACGTTCTATCCGGGCGTATTGCTAGAACCGGGCGAGCGGCTGCCGGACGAGTCACAAAGGCGAGTGATTAGCGTCCCTGGAGGATGGGACCATGCGGTTGGGGGCGATAAACCAACCGCTATTGGCGTTGGTACGTATCGGCTGCTCGTCCGCCTCCCGGAGCAGGAAGACGTTCATGAACCTTACGGGCTGAGGGTGCAGCGAATCCGCACGGCACATAAGTTATTCGTGGACGGCAAATGGCTTGGACAACAAGGCGTGCCGGGGGCGAGCAGCGACCGGACGACGGCAGGCATGCTGCCCTACACGGCGAGCTTCGAGCCAAGCGGCGGGCAGTTCGAAGTGCTGATTCAGACGGCCAACTTCCACTACGGTACGTTAGGCGGCATATTCGACGATATCCAATTCGGCAGCAAAACCGCGATCGAACGCGAGAGCAAGCTGGCTTTCGGCGGAAACAGCTTGATGATGGGGTTCTATATCGTTAGCGGCGTATATTTCTTGCTGCTGTACCTGTTCCGTAAACGACATCCCGAATTGCTGTATTTCAGCTGCGTGTTCTGGTCCTCCTTGCTGTTCTGGGGGACGCACGGGGAAAGACTCCTGCTGCTGATCTTCCCGCCGCTTAACTATGAATGGCAATCGAAGCTGCAAATGCTCTCGTCGCTCGGCATCTATTCATCGTTATTGCTATTCGTCCGCGCCATGTTCCCGGGGTTCGATCGCCCGCGGGTAACGAAACCGCTGATCGCGATTGCGGGCGCGATCGCGCTGTTTACGATCGTCACGGAGGTGCAGCTATATTCCCGGTACGAGGCGCAGGCGATCGGGGGCGTCTCGATGCTCTTTTTCTATGCGTTGTACATTCTGGTTCGCGCGGGAATCGCGGGGGCATTCGGTTCGATCTATATTTTCATCGCGGCGTTGAGCATTCTGTCTGAGTCTTTAATGCAATTGTTCGTGTATTCGGGCATGTTGCAAAGCTCCGATGCATTCCCGGCGGAACGGTTGATGTTCATCTTCTGCATGGCGATACTGATCGCCAGACGGTTCTTCACGAACATGGACAGGGTGGAAGTGCTGTCGAAGGAGCTGCAGTTGAAAGATCGCCTGAAGGACGATTTCCTGGCGAATACGTCGCAGGAAATCCGCGCTCCGCTGCAAGCGATGATCAATCTGGCGCAGTTGATGCTCGAAGAGAAAACGCCGAAGGATCAGACGCAGACGGAACGGCTTCAGCTTATGGTGGCTACGGGCAGGCGGATGTCGCAACAGCTAAGCGATATGATGGATTTGACTAAGCTTAACGAAGGAAATATCGAGCTTCATCTTCATGCCGTGGACGTACGGATGACGATTAACGGCGCGATCGAAGTCATGCGTTATATGACGGGCGGAAGAGACATCCGCTTCGACAATCAGACAAGCCCCGGGCTTCCTTATGCGAAGGCGGACGACCAGCGCGTGATGCAGTTGCTGTTCAATTTGCTTCATCACGCCGTGAAGTCCGGCGCCGAAGGCTCCGTGACGGTGAAAGCGTCTCGCAAGACGGGGGACAACGCCATTAACGTACAAGTAACGGCCAGCCGGAGCGACCCGGGCTTCGGCGCGGAAGTCGCCCAGGAATCCGCGGTTGACGCGGATATCGGTCTGGCGATCAGCCGCAAGCTGGCGGAAATGCACGGCGGACGCTTCGTCGCGAACCGGCCGTCGCGGCACATGCTGGAGCTCGGGTTCACCTTGCCTCTTGCGGATCCCGCGGAAACCGCCGTATCGAACGCGCACGCGTTCGTTGAAGCCGGCAAGCTTGCGGCCGCGACGACGATGCGCAAGGCGGCGAAGAAAGACGAAAGCGTCAAGACGGGGGCACAGCGCGTGCTGATCGTGGAGAACGATCCGGTCTCGCTTCAGATCATGGAGCACATTCTCATCCAAGAAGGTTTGGAAGTTACGATCGCTACGGACGGACTGGAAGGCTTAAGGATCTGGGAACGCGAGGCGGAGTGGGATATGGTCGTCTTGAACGTCATGCTGCCGCGCCTCACCGGCTACGACCTATGCCGTAAAATCCGCGAGCGGCACACGTTCTACGATTTGCCGGTGCTGTTCCTCACTTCGCGCCATCAGCCGGCCGACCTGCTCGTCGGCTATAACGCGGGAGCGAACGATTACGCGATCCAGCCGATCAACGATTCCGAGTTCAGGGCCCGCACGCGCACGCTGCTTCGGATGAAGCAGTCCATTCGGGATCAGCTGCATATGGAGATGGCGCTGATCCAGGCGCAGATCAAACCACATTTTCTATACAACACGCTGAACACGATCGCCAGCTTAAGCGAGATCGATCCCGAGCGGACGCGGGAGCTTCTTAACGATTTCGGCAGCTATTTGCGAAGCAGCTTCGATCTGCGGAACTTGGATCGATTCGTCTCGTTCGGCAAGGAATGGACGCTCGTCCATTCGTATCTTCAAATCGAGCAGGCGCGCTTCGGCGGCCGGATGAGCGTCACGACGATGCTGGCGGAGCATCCGAATTTCAGCTTGCCTCCGCTGACGATCCAACCGATCGTGGAGAACGCCCTGCGTCACGGCATTCTCACCCGATTCGAGGGCGGACATCTTCATATCGAAGTGTCGGGGGGAGCGGGCGGTTACTTAATCTCCATACGCGATAACGGCGTCGGCTTCCCGCAAGAGAAGATCGACGCGGTGTTGTCCGGAACGCACCGCGGAGGCATCGGCCTCGTGAACGTCCATCAACGGCTGCGGAACGCGTTCGGGACAGGGTTGACGATCAAGAGCACGGTTGGGGAAGGCACCGAAGTAAGCTTCAGGGTGCCTGCTATGAAGGAGGACAACGTATGAGAGCCATTGTCGTCGACGATGAGTATTTAGCATTGGAGAGCATGACGCGGCTGCTGCAGCGGTTCGACGTGCAGGTGGCGGGAGCTTTCCAGGATCCCAGGCAAGCGCTGAAGCGACAGAAGGAGCTGGATGCGGATGTCGCGTTCGTCGATATCGAGATGCCCGAGCTGAACGGCTTGGAGCTGGCGGCCCGCTTGCAGGCGGCGCAGTCGGATTTGCAGATCGTGTTCGTGACCGCCTATGAACAGTATGCGATCGAAGCGTTCGAGCTGGCGGCAATCGATTACCTGCTCAAGCCGATCGAGCTGAGGCGGCTCGAGATGACGATTCGCCGGTTGCGGTCGAGACCCGCGGAAGGCCGCCCCGAGCCTCAGGGCATGATGGCTGCGACCGTATGCTTTTTCCACCACTTGAGCTTCCAAGACGCGCAGGGGAATCCGATCGACGTCGCATGGCGCACCGCGAAGGCTCGCGAGCTGCTCGCCTATTTGATTCATTCGGGCGATAAAACGCCGAGCAAAGAAGAGCTGCTGGACCGCATTTGGCCGGATGCCGATCCGGACAAGTCCATTACGCACCTGCACACGACGATATACCAGATCCGGCAATCGATGAAGACGATGGGCATTCCGTTAAACCTCCAATACAAGGAAGGCCGTTATCGCGTCGAGCTGCGCGACACCCAAGTCGACGTGATCGTGTGGGAAAAGGCAATCCGCGACGCGATCGAAGCGGGGGACGACAAAGCGGTAACGCGTCTATTGACGCAAAACTATCGCGGCGACTATCTCGAGACCGAGGACTACATGTGGTCGGACGGAGAACGGGAACGGCTTCGCGCGCTGTGGCTCGATTATGCGCTTAAGAACGCTGCCCGGCTGGAAGAGAACGGCTCATCCAGCGACGCCCTGACGCTCTATCAACAGATGCAGCAGCGCTATCCGGAGAACGAGGAAAGCTATTTCGGCCTGATGCGGCTATACGGCAAGCTGGGCAATCATAGCGAGGTTCATCAGCAGTATGCGAAGCTCGCGGAGATGCTTAGGGAAGATTTCGACGCCGAGCCCGGCGAACCGATTACGACGTGGTATACGCAATGGAACGAACGCAAATAAAGAGAGGCCGCCGGCCGCTGAACGGGGATGTTCAGAATTTGATCAGCCTTGTCGGATAAGATCGAACCATCAAGTTAGACGATCGGTTCTGTCTGTCAGGAGGTTCGGGCATGGCTAAAATAATGATAGTTGACGATGCGGCTTTTTTGCGAGCGATGCTGAAGGATATACTGGTTGGGGCCGGTCACGAGGTCGTCACCGAGGCGGGCAACGGCCAAGAAGCGGTGGAGCGGTACATGGCTTTCAAACCGGACGTCGTGACGATGGACATCACGATGCCCGTTATGGAAGGCGTGGAGGCGGTCAAACAAATCCGCAAGTTCGACCCGAAGGCGAACATCGTGATGTGTTCGGCCGTCGGTCAGCGGAATCTCATCATCGAGGCGATTCAGAGCGGCGCCAAAGATTTCATCACGAAGCCGTTCCACTCGTCGCGGGTGCTGGAGGCCGTGCATCGGGCGATCGGAATGTAATCGGAAGCAGACAAAGGCGCGCTGCCTGGCAGCGTGCTTTTTGTATGGTCGCGCGGCGAAAACGATAAGTTGAAGGGTGGACACTGTACGGGTTTTGTGACACCATCGAAGATAGAATTCGGAGAAGAGGCGGGATCTACGTGTCGATGAAACTGCAAGCGAACGCATTGTTTACGGATCATATGGTGCTGCAAAGAGAGCGGGGTATTCCCGTGTGGGGAACGGGAACGGACGGCGATACCGTAACGGTGCGCATCCGGGAAACATCCGTGCGGGATGTCGTACGCGGCGGCGAATGGAAGGTCACCCTTCCGGCGATGCAAGCCGGCGGCCCGTTCGAGTTGACGGTGGAAGCGGGAGGTGACAAGCTGACGTTCCGCGACGTGCTCGTCGGCGACGTGTGGCTAGCGGGCGGGCAATCGAACATGGAGTGGCGCCTAGCGGACTCCTTGAACGCGGAGCAGGAGGCGGCCGCGGCAGATTTCCCGCGAGTACGCTATTACGAAGTGCCGCGCGTCGCATACGACGACGGTCAAGAGCATGCGGGAGCTTGGGCGGTATGCTCTCCGGAGACGGCCCTGCGGTTCACGGCGGTCGGCTACCATTTCGCGAGAACGCTCGTCGGCGAACTGGACGTGCCGATCGGTATCGTCGGCTGCAACTGGGGCGGTACGTCCGCGTCGTGCTGGGTGCCGGAGGAGGCGCTCGCGAACGATCCGGAATTGCGCGTATACGTCGATGTGTATAAAGAGAAGATCAAGGATCTTAATCCGGAGACCGCCAAGAAGGAACAGGCTGACTATCAAGCTGCCGTGGATGCCTGGGTTCGCAGGCAGTCCGAAGGGCTCACGGGCGCGGAACTCGGCGATTTCCCCTGGCCGCCTCCGCTGAACGAGCTCAGCTTTCTGCGGCCAAGCGGGCTGTACGGCACGATGCTGAGCCAGGCGGCGCCTTACGCGATTAAAGGCTTTATTTATTATCAAGGCGAGAGCGACGCGGACCGGACGTATCTGTACGATCGGCTGATGGCGGTCTTGATCGGCCAATGGCGCCAAGATTGGGGCGACGCCGAGCTGCCGTTCTTGTTCGTTCAACTGCCAGGTTACGCGGACCCCTACGATCCCGAGGGCGTGAACTGGCCGCTGCTGCGCGAGGCGCAGCAAAAAGTAACGGAACAGGTGCCGAATACGGCGATGGCGGTCATTCTGGATTGCGGCGAAGAGAACGACATCCATCCGCGCGACAAACGGCCCGTCGGCGAACGCCTTGGCCGCATCGCGCTGAAGGAAGTTTACGGGCGGGACACGGCATGCTACGGACCGTTCTTCAAGAGCTTGGCTGTCGAAGGGACCAAGGCGATCGTAAGCTTCAGCCATGCGGAGAGCGGGCTCATGTCGCCCTCGGCCTCCGGCGAAGTGCTCGGATTCGAGATCGCGGGAACGGACGGCAGATTCGTGAAAGCCGATGCGGTTATCGCAGGCGGCACGGTAGCGGTGAGCAGCGCCGAAGTGGCTGCCCCGGCCGCGGTGCGGTACGCGTGGGCAAGCTGGCCCGCCGCGACGCTGAAGAACGGGATCGGCCTTCCGGCTGCGCCGTTCCGGACATCTATTTAATTACAAGCATCGATATCCCCATCCGTCAGGTTAGGGGGGATCGATGCTTGTTTGTTGTTCATAGGCGCTCCGTTGCGCACCGTTCAAAAATAGGTTCATAGAGCAAGTCTGTTATCCAATCGGTTTGCGACAAATGGTCATATCTTGATCAGTACAAGCCGTCGCGCTTGAAAAAGCGGCCGTGCTTGCGCGGTCGGCAATAAATCCGCGACAGGAAGGAAGTTAACCGTTGAACACTGAAAATCATGAACCGACTTCCGAGGAGCCATCTGCGTACGGAGCGAGGCTTGCGCAAGTCGTCGTCTTGTATCGACGGTGCATTGCCGGCGACAAACAAGCGTTGAACGAAGCCGAAGAGTTGCTCGAAAGCCTTCGCGGCGAATATCCGGGTCGTCCGCTTGCGGATGCCTATCACGGAGGGATTATGATCCTGAAGGCGCGGGATAAGCGCATTCCGTTGCTGAAACTGAGACACGCCCGCAAAGGGTTGAAGCTTCTAGACCATGCCGCGGCAGCGGCGCCGCAGGATCTTACCGTACGATTGCTTCGCGGAAAGGCGGTATTCCATTTGCCGGAGGAGCATTTTCGCCGTACGGCGACGGTCATCGAGGATTATACCTTGCTGCTGCGGCACGAGGACGAACTGAAGAAAAGAGTGAATCCCGAAGGCGTGCCCCAACTGATCGACGAGCTCGGAGACGCGTACCTCAGAGTCGGGCTGCACCAGGATGCGGCGAATTGTTGGAGACGATTGGAGCAACAGACGGAATATCCGGCCTATCAGCAACTGGCGCGAACGAAGCTTAAGTCCGTGGAAGGCAGGCCTCCGGTCGAGAAAGTCAAACGGACGACAGACGTGTCCGCCGCGTCCATCCTCGTTGGCCTCGTTGCGGGCGTAACGGGCAACACGCTTTTGGATATGGCCGGAATCGGCAGGAATAGCCCGAATTTCCGGCGCGGCAAGGGAAGCAAGAGAAAGATCGGCAATCAAAGCGGAGCCCGAAGAGACAGGAACGGGGATCGAGCGAGGAGGTGAGCGAATGTCCAAACGCAACAAAGTAATCTCCTATCTCTATGAGAACTTTCAAATAGAAGGCAAGACGATCCTATCGGCAGCCGCCGCAAGCGGTTTGCGGAGCGTGAACGAACAAATCAAGGAATCGACGGGCAATCCCGGGACTCCCCTTACGGTCGGCAGCATTCTCGGCGCCTTGAAAACCGGCATGCTATCGGCCAGCCAACAGGCTATGGTAACGACGTTGGACCGCCTGAACGATAGGGCAGCGGGGGAAAATAAAGCGTAGATTACGCGCGAGGCAAATCTGCGGCTTCTTCTTCATGAAATCTTCATGATACGTTCATCAACCCTTCATGAAGCATCGGCGTAGGGGTGGTATCATGAATGATAGATTGAAGACGAAGGAAGTGTCGTTAGATGTATAAAACCATTATTATCGGTACCGGTCCCGCGGGATTGACCGCGGCAATCTACTTGGCACGGGCGAACTTGAACCCGCTCGTTATCGAAGGACCCGAGCCGGGCGGCCAATTAACGACGACGACAGAGGTCGAGAATTTCCCGGGCTTCCCTGAAGGCATCATGGGTCCCGAGCTTATGGCGAACATGCGCAAGCAAGCGGAGCGCTTCGGCGCCGAGTTCCGCTCCGGCTGGGTGAACTCGGTCGACATGTCGCAGCGTCCGTTCAAGCTGCAAGTCGAAGGTCTCGGCGAGCTTGTCGCGGAGACGCTGATCATCTCCACGGGCGCATCGGCTAAATATCTAGGCATTCCGGGGGAAAGAGACAACGTCGGACGCGGCGTAAGCACGTGCGCGACTTGCGACGGCTTCTTCTTCCGCGGCAAGAAAATCATCGTGATCGGCGGCGGCGACTCGGCGATGGAAGAAGCTCACTTCTTGACGCGCTTCGCCAGCGAGGTCGTGCTGGTCAATCGCCGTAACGAGCTGCGGGCTTCGAAGATCATGCAAGACCGCGCGCGCGGCAACGAGAAAATCAGCTGGAGCTTGAACCGTACGCCGCTCGAGGTGCTAAGCGGACCGCTTGGCGTAACCGGGCTGAAAGTGAAGAACAACGAGACCGGCGAAGAAGAAGTGATCGAAGCGAGCGGCGTATTCGTCGCGATCGGCCATACGCCGAACACGAAGTTCCTCGGCGGTCAACTGAACACCGACGAGAACGGCTATCTGCTCGTCACGCCGGGCACGACGGAGACGAACGTTCCGGGCGTGTTCGCTTGCGGCGACGTGCAAGATCATCGTTACCGTCAAGCGATCAGCGCCGCGGGAACGGGATGCATGGCGGCGCTCGATTGCGAGCGATTCTTGGAAGGCCACTGAAGAGTTAGACAGGGAAGGGCACGGGAGCGGAAGCTCCCGTGCCCAATGTGCTTTCTATGCAACTACTCCTGCGCGATTAGTGGTCCGGCTCTTCGGCCTCGTCGACGCTGCAATTCGCGCTGACGGCCGATTGGAATTCTTCCTCGTTGGACGATCCAAGCTTGTCTCCGAATTGGTCCAAGCTTCCCGGCTTGCCGACCGGACCGTCGTTGTCCGGTTTGTTGTTGCGACCCGACACCTTGTCACCCTCCTCCGCGATAGAATGGTTGCACCGATTAGGATGCGCCAAAAAACGAAAAAGGTTCGGCAGAATTCGAAGCTTCTGCCAAACCTATAGATCCGCCAAGCGATAGCCGACTCCTCGGACGGTGCTGATATAGCGCGGCGTGCGCGGATCGTCTCCGAGCTTATTGCGCAAGCTGCGAATGTGGACGTCGACCGTGTTGCTGCCCCACTCCGCCGCGGAGGCTTCCCCGCGTGCGTCGCTGATTAGCTCGTCGCGGGACTTCACGCGGCCTTCCGCGGCGAGCAACGATCGGAGAAGATCGAACTCGGTCCGCGTTAATTCGATTCTTGCCCCGCCTCGCATCACGGTCATCCGATGAGGGTCGAGCGCAAGGTCCTTGAACGCGAGCAACTCGGAAGACCGCTCGGTTTCCGCCGCCGTGGCATCCGGCAACAGGGCCGCCAGCGCCTTGATTCGCTGGATGACATGCCCGATCGGGCTCGGCCATTGCACCCAGTGGCCGCCGTACGCATCCGGATCTTCCGGCGCGATCTTAACGAGCGAGATCGCCGGGGTTGATCCAAGCTCCGCGTAGCCGGGCGATGCGCTGTCCATGGTACGGTCTACGATGACGACGTTGCCCTTCATGATCCCAAGCAGCGGATCGTCCGCGTGATGAAGCAGCAACACGTCGTAGCAACGAACCGCCAAGTCGGCGACGAGAGAGCGAAGGGAAGCCGGACGAGGGCTGATCACGAGCACGCGGTTCGTAATCTCGCACAGCTCGATCGCTTCCGGATCGAACGTATCTTGCGGATCTTCTTGTAGCTGCCTTTGCTCCTGCATGCGGACCCTCCTCTCCATTCGCTTATCGTCTCCGCGGCGTAATTTTTCCGAAATCCGATATTGCTTGAATGAGTATTAATGTAATCATAATCGCTAGGTCTGTCAACCGCGCATAATAACCGTAGAACTTTGCCGATTTCCATAAACGCGCCATCGTCCGTCTTCCTCGTGATATAATCGTCACTATATATTCGAGTATGGATAGAAGGGGAGAGAGACGGATGATTAAAGCGGTCGTGTTCGATTTGGATGGGACGTTGGTCGATACGGAAACTTGCGCGTACGAGGCGATGCGCGACATTTATAAGCAACATGGTCAGGAGCTGCCGCTCGACAAGTGGTCCCTGGCGATCGGCACGCACGGCGGATTCGACGGGTACGGGTATTTGGAGGAGAGAATCGGGAGGAAGCTGGACCGCAAAGCCATCCATAAACAATTCTGGGATTTGCACGAGGAACGGGTGAGCAAGATGCCGCTCAGACCCGGCGTCCTGGCTAGACTCGAAGAAGCGCGCGAGCTAGGGCTCAAGATCGGGCTGGCATCCAGCTCGCAGAGGTGGTGGATCGAGAAGGTAACCACGCTGGCGGGCATCCGCGAATACTTCGAAGCCGTCTGCTCCGCGGACGACGTCGAGCGCGTCAAACCGGATCCGGCCCTCTATCTGCATGCGGCGCAAGCGTTAGGCGTCGCACCGGGAGAGGCGATCGCGATCGAGGATTCGATGAACGGGCTTCGCGCCGCCAAGGCTGCCGGACTCGTCGCGCTCGTCACGCCGAATCCGGTCACGTCCCATATGGATTTCTCCGGCGCGGATGCCATCGTCCAAGACCTCGAGCATATCACTTTCGCGGAATTAGCCGGCCGTTACCCAGCCTCGTCGAAGTCCAAGTGAGCTCTTGCCCGTTCGAGAGCCGCAATCAGCTCGTCTAGCTCGGCGCGGCTTTCGATATAATGGGTGACGAATTTCGGGCGGTAGCCGCTGGTCGACAGCTCGAGTTGTACGTGTCTCTTGGCTTTGTTCGCGACGATCAGAATGTTATCGGTAGAATACAGTACGTTATTCGACATATAGAGAAGACCTCAACCTTCAATAATAGAATTGCGACTAACATACCATACATTGGAAAATGCGGACAATACCGACTTCTAAGCTCAATGCGTTCCAACTGGTACGTACAAGTGATCGAATATGTTATAATTGGTACACTACAACCGTTGCCGAGGTGCCGACATGTCCGGTAAGAATAGCCAGTCTCCGAAATATTTGCAGTTGAAGACGCAGATTTTGTCCTGGATCACGGGCGGGAAGTTCCGTCCCGGGGACAAGCTGCCGTCCGAGAACGAGCTCGCCGAGCAATTCGGGCTCAGCCGCCAGACGGTACGCCAATCGATCGGCGCGCTCGTACAGGAAGGCTGGCTTGCCCGCGAGCAGGGCAAAGGCACGTTCGTCAGCAAGCTGCCCGCGGAACGCAGAGTGAACGCCGACAATCGGACGATCGGCATCATTACGACCTATATCTCGGACTACATTTTCCCCTCGATCGTGCGCGGGGTCGAAGCGACGCTCAAGGAACGCGGATATCGGCTGCTTCTCTCCAGCACGGACAACCGCAAGGACCGCGAACGGGAGAGCCTAGAAGACATGCTTGGCCATGGCGTATGCGGACTTATCGTCGAGCCGACGAAAAGCGCGGAGGGCAATCCGAATTTCGATAACTACTTGGCGCTCGAGGACCACGGAATCCCGCTAGTGATGATCAACGAGCGATATCCGGATCTCGAATGCCCGGGCGTACGGATGGACGACGAAGCGGGCGGGTTCCTGGCGGCCGACCATCTGCTGCAGCTCGGACATACGAGAATCGCCGGTTTCTTCAAGACGGACGACCTGCAGGGCGTCCGCCGGATGAAAGGCTTCATGCGCGCGTTTCGCGAACGGGGCGTCGCGGCGGAACCGAGCTTGATCGTGAGATACGCCACCGAGGACAAGGACAGCAAGCCTCAACAAGCGCTTCGGGACATGCTGAAGACCGACCTGCCGCCGACGGCGCTCGTCTGCTATAACGATCAACTGGCCGTCGGATTCCTCGACGTGATCCGCGAGCTGGAGCTGCGCGTTCCGGAAGATTTATCGATCGTCGGCTACGACGACTCTTTCCTCGCGACGGCTTCCGAAATCAAGCTGACGACGATCGAGCACCCGAAGTCCGCGCTTGGCGAGCTGGCCGCGCAATGGCTCATCGACCGCTTGGAGACGGGGGACGATTCCTCGGCTCGGGACAAGCTGTACGCGCCGAAGCTGATCGAGCGGCAATCGACGGCTAAGCCGAAGTAAGCTTTTCCTCGACACACATGTACGTACAAGTGTATAATGAAAGGCAACAATACCTGTCAGAAACGCCTGCAGGACTTGCGAGAGGAGTGTTGTACTTGTTAGAACAACTGAAGGAAATTGTCTGCCGGGCGAACCGGGAATTACCTCATTACGGCCTTGTTACGTTCACTTGGGGCAACGTCAGCGGCATCGACCGCGAATCGGGACTGATGGTCATTAAACCGAGCGGCGTTCCTTATGAAGAACTGCAACCGGAGCAGATGGTCGTCGTCGACCCGGACGGCAAAGTCGTGGAAGGAAATTTGCGCCCTTCGTCGGATACGCCTACGCACCTCGTGCTGTACCGCGAATTTCCGAACATCGGGGGCATCGTGCATACGCACTCCCCATGGGCGACGATCTGGTCGCAAGCCGGTCAAGGCATTCCGGCGCTCGGCACGACGCAAGCCGACTACTTCTACGGTACGATCCCGTGCACGCGCGCGATGACCGACGAAGAGATCAACGGCGCGTATGAAGCGGAGACGGGCAACGTCATCGTGGAAGCGTTCCGCAACCTTAACCCTAACCAGGTGCCGGGCGTTCTCGTGAACAGCCATGCGCCCTTCGCTTGGGGCAAAGACGCGATGGACGCGCTGCATAACGCCGTCGTGCTCGAGGAAGTCGCGAAGATGGCCTACCACACGCGCCAGTTGAACGCGGGCGTGCCGTCGATGTCGCAGACGCTGCTAGACCGGCATTATCTTCGCAAGCACGGCGCTAACGCTTACTACGGTCAGCCGGGCGACACGAGACATTCCTAAATTTACACGGGCGGAGGAACATTCATGGAAATCGATGTGACGAATGCCATTCTGGGCGGAAGAACGGTGCTCGGAATCGAGTTTGGCTCGACCCGAATCAAAGCGGTGCTCATCGGCGAAGACAACGCGCCTATCGCTTCCGGCAGCCATGATTGGGAGAATCAGTACGTCGACAATATTTGGACGTACAGCTTGTCTAGCATCTGGAAGGGCGTGCAAGAAAGCTATCGCGCGATGGCAGATGACGTGAAACGTCAATACGGCGTTCCCTTGCAGAAGATCGGCGCCATCGGCTTTAGCGGCATGATGCACGGCTACATGGCCTTCAACCAAGAAGGTGAACTGCTCGTTCCTTTCCGCACTTGGAGGAACAACATTACCGAGCAAGCCTCTGCGGAACTGAGCAAGCTGTTCGATTTCCATATTCCTCAACGTTGGAGCATCGCTCATTTGTATCAAGCGATCTTGAACGGGGAAGCGCATGTCGCGGATATTCGTTTCCAGACGACGCTCGCCGGATATATTCATTGGCAATTGACGGGGCAGAAGGTGCTCGGGGTCGGCGAAGCGTCCGGCATGTTCCCGATCGATATCCATACGCGGACTTACGACGCATCGATGATTCGGCAATTCAACGAGCGGGTTGCCGCCGGCAACTTCTCGTGGAAGCTCGAGGATATTCTTCCGCGGGTGTTGGTTGCGGGCGAGAATGCCGGCGTGCTCACCGAAGAAGGGGCAAGGCTCCTGGACGTTACCGGAACGTTGCAGCCCGGCATTCCGTTCTGCCCGCCCGAGGGAGACGCGGGGACGGGCATGGTCGCGACGAACAGCGTAGCGAAGCGAACCGGCAACGTGTCCGCCGGAACTTCGGTATTCGCCATGGTCGTCCTCGAGCGACAATTGTCCAAAGCCTACGACGAGATCGATCTCGTGACGACGCCGACGGGCAGCCTCGTCGCGATGGCTCACTCCAATAACTGCTCCTCGGACCTGAACGCTTGGGTAGGCTTGTTCGACGAGTTCGCCAAGGCGATGGGACTAAGCGCAGACGCCGACAAGCTCTACGGAACGCTATATAATCTGGCGCTTCAAGGCGACCCGGACGGCGGCGGATTGCTGGCGTACGGGTACCTATCCGGCGAGCATATGACCCATTTCGAAGAGGGACGTCCTTTGTTCGTTCGTTCCCCGGGAAGCAACTTTAACTTGGCCAACTTCATGCGGGTTCATCTGTTTACCGCTTTGGGCGCGCTCAAGATCGGCATGGACATCCTGCTTAAGCAGGAAAAGGTTAAACTGGACGAGATCCTGGGCCACGGCGGCTTGTTCAAGACCGCGGGCGTAGGACAGAAGATTATGGCCGCCGCTCTTAACGTTCCGGTGTCCGTCATGGATACGGCGGGCGAAGGCGGCGCCTGGGGCATCGCCCTTCTGGCGTCGTATATGATGAATCGGTCGGAAGGCGAAACGTTGGAAGCGTATCTCGGAGACAATGTTTTCGCGGGGAAAGCCGGCTCCAGGGTTGCTCCCGATGCCGTGGACGTGGAGGGCTTCGAAGCCTTCATGGAACGGTATACGAAGGGACTTGCCATCGAGAGAGCGGCCGTGGAGCATCTCGTATAGATCGCTATTCATTCAAGAAAGCTGCCGCGTAATCGGCGGCTTTTTTTGTCGCGCGCAAATTTTTTCTTTAATTGTCGAAAACCGCTGGAACGAATTCGTTTCCCGGAAGTGTATATAGTTGAACTCACTTCATAACAAGAAAGGTTGATCACAATGAAACGTCGTCGGTTACTTAGCTTGGCTGTAGCGTTGATCGTACCTGCATTGTTAGTCGGGGGAATCGCGGGACCGTCTCCTCGCAGCGCGCTCGCCGAACCCGTAGGCTTCAAACTTCTGCCGGGAGACGTTATGCCGTTCAGCATTTTCGATCCTAACCATCTATACTTGGACAGCGGCTCGTGTTCGATTACCGCCAAGACCGGCTCCGTTGTCGCAGCGGCCAACACCAGCGCCAACCAGAACGTGGATTCCATCGGAGTCACGATCTACGTGCAGAAATGGGACGGTTCGTCTTGGGGGAATTTCGGCTCAGGCAGTACGCTCGGCGGCAACAATACGGGCTTTTACTCCAATGCGGTGTCTATTGCCGTGACGCCGGGCTATTATTATCGTACTCGCGCGATTCACTGGGTCATCGAGAACGGAGTCTACGAGCAAGGCGAGAACGTATCGGGATCCGTGCTTGTCTCATGATCGATATCGGCTACTGGATTCAGGATACCCATCCTCATCCGAATGCCGTGGGAGTTCCTATGGATACGCTGGTCTCCATTACGTTCATACATGAGATGAACAGCCACTCTCTTAACGCCAGGAACATCCTGATTCTAGACGGCAACCAGGGCGGAAGGCTCATCTCGGAGCACTTTCTGTTTCACTACGAGTCGGAACGTCGGACGCTTTTCATCTATCTGAAAGAGGACGCCAAGCGTTTCGGGCCGGATAACGTCATTGAGGTTATACTGACCGGAAGAATCGCGACCCGTCGCAACGAGCGAATGGAAGTTCCCTATCATTTGCGATTTCATACGCGTTAAACGCTTAATGAAAAGGAGCAGCCCGCATGCCTTTCGGCACGGGCTGCTCCCTCCTCATTCGTAAGCGATTCCGTCGTATATGCGCACGATTTGATCCGGCGGCAGTATGCCCGACAACGATACATGCAGGCTGCCGACAACCGTCTCCAGTCGCGTCGACCCGTTGTCGGCCGCATACAGAACGCCGGGACCGTCTCCGAGCTCGACTTGTTCGACTTTAACGCCTTTCCTGCCTTCGCTCGCCGTCAAGCTCGTCCGGTCCTCCAGCTTGACGAAGCTGAATGCAATTTGGTTGCCGTCTTGGTTCAAGTACAAGTAAACGGCGGAATCGGCGCGCGTCTTGTCGCCGTAGTAGCTGACCTGAACGTTGTTCAGCCGATAGCCGTCAGGGATATAGCGAAACGTCGGCGACGGAAAAGAAAGCAGCCCGTCCGCCTGCGCGGCGTCCGTCACGATCATACGGCTCACCGGTTGACCGGCGCTTCCGCTCTGCATGGCGTCGGGAGGCGGGGGAGTCTTGGCTTGGGATGGATTCTGATCTTCGGCACGCCCGAAAAAGTAAGATAATACGCCGGCGGAAGATTCGTATAAAGTCGAGAAGACAGGCGGAATCGCGCGAACGTTAGACGTATTGCCGAACAGGAACGCGCCGAGCAGGAGCGCCGAGGCGAGAATCGCAAATTTGCCGACTCTGGCTCGCCTTCTACGGGAGCTGTCGTATCTGCCGAGTTTCGTCTGAAGCTTCTCCCAAGAGGGGCGGTAATCCGTGCTCGGCTGCGGGGAGCCGCTCCGGGCAGCCGCCTCGAACGCCGCTTCGTAAAGCCTCTCGAATTCCTGTTTATTCATGTCGGTCCCCCCAATCGAAACTCAGCTTTTTCTTCAGCAATACACGGGCGCGGTGCAATTTCCGCCGTACGCCGTTCTCCGTATCGTCGATTTGCGACGCGATCTCTTTGTACGACAATCCTTTTTTCCATTTAAGCTCTACGATAGCCCGTTGATCTTCCTTCAATTCCTGCAGGTGCTTTCCGATTTGTTCTTCCAGCGATTTCGCTACGACTTCTTGTTCCACCGACGTGGCGACGGGGGGTTGATAAGCGAATAGATCGGCCCGTTCGTCGTCCAGGCTGATCCCCGTAATCTGGCGTTTGCGTTTGCGCAGATAGGTGTATGTAAAGTTGCGGCTGACGACTTTGATCCACGCCTTCAGATGTTCCTCGCTTTCGACCTCGGGCGATTTGCGCAGGGTCATCAAGAAAGTGTCGTGAATGATGTCCTCCGTCGCGGAGTGGTCGCTGATCATGAACATGATCGGGGAATAGAGAAATTGGTAGAACTCCCTATAAATTTGTTCCTGCACCGTATTGGACAGACGATGGAAATTGGAACCGAGCAACAGCAGCAAGCTCGTCTGCATGAGGGGGATTCACCTGATTTCTTTTCGGATAAAATAGATTGAGGTTTGTTCTTCTATTCTAAGGGAAATTTCGCCAATCGGATAGCGTTAACCCTCGGTTTTGTGAACTTCTGTCTATTCCTGTATGATTACACATAGTGTTGGCAAACAAAGGAAGGGGCCCGTCGATTGCGTCGTTCTACTTGGGTGAAAATCGGAATCATAGCCGGCATCGTCGCCGCGCTGCTGTGGTTCGATTTCCGATATTTGAAGGTTACTCCGGAGACGCTCCGCGGATGGGTGGACGACTTCGGATGGTACGCTCCCGTGATCTACATGGGCATGTACGTCGTGAGGCCCTTCATCCTGTTCCCGGCGTCCGTGCTGGCGATGGCGGGGGGTCTTGCGTTCGGTACTTGGTACGGCATGCTCTATACGTTGATCGGCGAAGTCATCGGCGCGGTGCTCTCGTTCCTGCTGGCTCGCAAAGTCGGGGCGGGGCTGTTCGGCGGCAAAGAAAACCCCCGTTTCCTCAAGCTCGAACGAGCGATGGAGAAACGGGGCTTCACGATGGTTCTTATGCTGAGAATCGCGCCATTCGTTCCTTTCGACTTGGTAAGCTACGCAGCGGGCGTGGCTCATGTGCCGTTGCGAGCGTACTTGATCGGAACGATCATAGGAACGCTGCCGGGCACGTTCGCATACAACTTCCTCGGCGCTACCTTAACTTCCGGGAATTGGCGCGATTATGTCATCGCCGGGATCGTGTTCGCGGTCGCGTTATCCGTGCCGTTCCTATTCCGGCGCAAGGTCGAGAAGCAAGTGGAAGAGAGCGCGTCGTCGCCTAAGGATAAAACGGTTGAAGCTTCGAGCTTAGAGCGGAACGGGAATCGCGTCAGTTAAGGCGTAATAGAGCTCGAGACCGATCAGGCTGCCGGGATCGGCGGGCAGCGACAGCAGCGTCTGCGGGATGACTCGCCCGTTGTAGCGCAAGCGGGCGTTCACGCCGCCGGATATCGGAATGCCGGCGACGCTATGGATGAACCCGAGCGGACCGAACGCGACGATTCCCGTCGATGCAAGGGCTTGCCGGATCGTGATGCCCGGGTAGAACGGAACGAAGTTCCTGTAGTTCACGCCTTGGAACGATGAACCGCCGTTTATCGTGACGGTGACGAAGCTTGGACCGGGAATCGGCTGCGGAATCGGGATAGGCTGCGGTCCGGGAATCGGCAACGGGATCGGAATGGGGAAAGGCCCGAAGCCGGGCGGGAACGGATGCGGATGCGGATGAGGATGAGGCGGCGGTGGCGGTGGCGGTGGCGGGAAATGCCCTGGCGGATGCGGGCCGGGTGACGGAGGGTGAGGCGAATGCCCCGGTCCGACCGGGTGCAACAATCCGCGCGTGCCCGGCGATACCCACCAAGGAAGGGGACGGTTCAAATAGGATGGCGGTTCGCTATAATGCAGATGCACGACGTCGGCTCGGGCCGGCTTTTTTTTGTTTTTCGACGAGGCGGCGGATTTCGCTTGGGGCTGCCGGGCCGAAAGCTTCGCTTTCGGTTCGCTGGACGACCGGCGCAGCAGCGGCTGAGCGAAGGGCGACTTATTCTTCGGCATCGTTATTCCTCCTTGTGTAGGCGCATGTCGGGATACAGCAGGATATGCGCCCATGGGAAGCATGGTGCTTCCAATCGAATCGAGCTCCGGAGAAGGCGGATGAACGAATCGCGAATGAGGAAAGTTACCGAAGTCGGATTTTGCGCATGAAGGAGCAATCGGGATGGAGACTGAAATGAGTTATGGCGACGACTATCATTACTTGCCCTTAACGTCTTTGGGCAGCGGAAAGGAACAAGAAGCCGCGCCGGGTTTGTTCTGCTTAACGGTACAGATCGTGAACGTCATCTTCGCGAGTCTCGAAGGCAATGCCGGTTGGGTGCTCGTGGATGCCGGCATGCCCGGATCAGCCGAGAAGATCGTCGCCGCAGCCCGCGACCGATTCGGCGAGGATTCCCGGCCTGAGGCGATCGTGCTGACGCATGGCCATTTCGACCACGTGGGCGCGATCATCGAGCTAACGGAGCGGTGGAACGTTCCGGCATATGCCCATGTCGAAGAACTTCCGTATTTGACGGGCCGACAAGCGTATCCCCCGGGAGATCCTTCGGTCTCGAGAGGGCTTGTCGCCAAGCTGTCCCCGTGGTTTCCGAACGAGCCGATCGACCTCGGCGGGAACGTTATCGCACTTCCCGGGGATGGCTCGATTCCGGGACTGCCGGGTTGGGAATGGATTCATACGCCGGGACACACGCCAGGGCACGTGTCGCTGCTCAGGAAGGAAGACCGCGCATTGATTGCAGGGGACGCGTTCGTTACGGTGAAGCAGGAATACGTATATGATGTCGCCATGCAGAAGCAGGAGATCAGCGGTCCTCCTCAGTATTTCACGTCGGACTGGCGGGACGCATACGAATCGGCGAAGAAGCTCGCGGCGCTAAACCCGTCGGTCGCGGTGACCGGACACGGGGCGCCTATGTCGGGCATGGAGCTTACCGCTAACTTGAAGAGGCTGGTGGACGAGTTCGACCGGATCGCCGTTCCGCATTAAGGGATTCTCGTTTCGTCTCGTCTCGTCAAATGCGATATAGGTTTCGTTATTCTGATCAGAGATTGTTCAGAAGCTTTTGTTTATAATTGCGATAAGCAATAAAGCAGCCTATGCCGGAGCGTGAGCAGCGATGAAGGACAAAATATCCTGTGCGATTACCGCCGGGGAGTTTACGGCGCTAGTAAGTCGGGAACTGGACTTAACCTGGGACGAACATGCGGAATTTCTGGTCCGGGCGGAATCGGTACTGAGCATGGAGACGAGCTGGGGCCTGCAGCCGGGCGCGTATACGTACTATTCCGACGACGCTTTCCGACACTCAAGGGAAATTAGCCGCGAAGAGGCGGCGGCCTTGATGGCGATCGCGTCCGAGCAGATCGGCGAGTATTCGCCGAAGCTGAGCAGAGAGGAAGTCGTTCGAACGATCTCGAGCTACAAGGACGGAAAGCTTGTGTCCGCATGGGCGATGCAGGCGCTGGCGACGGCGGTCGATCGGCAATGGATCGGTTGTCCGAACGCGGAAATCAAGCCGAAGCATTACTTGACCCCGTACGAGGCGATGACGATCGTCAAGAGGTTTGCAACGGCTATCCAATAATTTCCTGTCATGATACGATAACTCCGATCCGCTTTCGCGGATTGGAGTTTTTAGCTTATGCGAATATTAAGACCAAACATCGGAGGAGGTATGAGGGATGTCGGTCTTGGCATGGTTGGTAGGCGGGATAGGCGCGGCGGCGGGTAGCATGACGGCTGCCGTGTACGGCTTGACGGTAAAAGCGCAAAAACCGCGCCAATTGCCGAATGAGACCGTTCCGCCCGTTCCTTACGAAGACGTATCGTGGCAGAGCCAAGGCAAATCGGTACGAGGGTGGTTTATGCCGCGGCCGGGAACGGTTCACGGGGAAGCATCGCCCGTTATCGTCGTCGCTCACGGCTGGGGTTCGAACCGTTCGCGGGTGCTGCGCTATGCTCTCCCGCTGCATGAAGAAGGCTTCGCGATTCTTATGTACGACGCTCGCAGCCATGGCGAAAGCGATCATTACCGCACGCCTTCCGGCTTGCAATTCCGGGACGACCTGTGCGCGGCGATCGATTGGCTTCGGACGCGGCAGGACATCGAGGTTAACCGCATCGGCGTCATCGGCCATTCGCTCGGCGCATTCGGCGCGGTGTTGGCGATCGACGCGGGCGCACCGATCGCGGCTCTCGTCACCGATTCGATGCCGGTCCGCTTGGCGACGATGATCGGAGCAGAGCTGCGGCGCAGAAAGCTGCCGCAATTTCCGCTCGCGCATTTGATTCCGCAATTCATGGTTTGGCGGAGCCGGATTCCCCGAGCGATGATGCGCCGGGCGAATCCCGTCAAGATTTTGCGGGACAACGCGGAGAAGAACGGAGCTCCCGTGCTGCTCGTCCATTCGCGCAGAGACGAACTCATTCCCGTGTCGGAGCTGAATCTCGTGCTGGCCGGCGCACCGGGACTGCCCCACTTGTACGTGGAAGCGGAGGGGCATAGCGCCTCGGACCGCGACCCGGCGTTCTGGCCGGTCGTCAAACGATTTTTCGGCGAGCGACTAAAAAAGTAGGCTTGCGACATCGTCCGTCGCAAGCCTCAAAATATATATGATTGAAAAGGGGGGTCATGTAAACATCATAACCCCGGAAGATGAAGAGAACATGAACGTAATATTACGGTTCGATTACAAATGGGAGCGTTAACGGAACTCCGTTCTGCTATTTCCTCCATCAACCCGTCATGACAATCGGATAACGGAATGTAGCTCCGTTAATCCGGCGCCGCGTACTCCATCCAACCCAACAACGCAACAATAACGGAACCGTGGTGCCGCTAAATGAGCGCACGCCCGGGATTGAGCGAAATAGAGGCTCCCAAGTTCCGTTATGGCAAAACCGCTTGCCTAATCTATTATTGCTGCTCGCGCATACGCGTCATTTGCTGCCAGACGGAACCGGCTGCTTCCTCGCCGCGTTCGATTCTCGCCACGGCCATCTCCGCCTGAAGCTTCACCTCGAATTCAGTCTCGCTGCCGGCGGCGGCACTCAGCGCTTCCAGCGCGGTATCGTCCCCGATCTCGTACAGGAACCGCGCGGCGCGCCAACGGACCAGCTTGTTCGAATCGCTCAGAGCGCCGATCATCGGCGCGATCGCGGCCGGATCGCCCATGTCGGACAGCGTGTCCCCGGCCGTCCGCCGAACGGCGCCGGAGCTGTCGCGGAGCGCTTCGAACAAGTACGGCAGCGTCTCCGGCGTCCGCAGGTCGCCCAAGTAGACGACGGCCAACCGCCGCACGGACATCTGGCTGTCGCGCAGCGCCTTCGCGATCACCGGCAAATCGTCCGGCGTCGGCTTCAGCCGTTCCAATGCGGCATAACGTTCGCGCCAATCGGAAGCATCGAGAGCTTGGCTCACTTCTGCCGAGGAGAGCGGGGCAGGCGGAGCCGGAGGAGGCGCTTCCGGGCCCGCGGCGATCGCTTGCGCGACGAGGTCGCGCAGCCGAGCCTCGGAATACGCCGCGTCCAACTCGCGCGAGATCTCGTCGAGAATTTCTTGCGGCTCGCCGTAACGAATGCCCAGCTCTTCCAGCTTGCGCTCGCGAATCATCGTCGCGCCGGCCGCCTCGGTGACCGCTTGCGAGAACCGTTCCGGCATCGCCGCGCGGAACTCCTGTCCGCCGCTTCTGACCCGGATTTGAATCGGAATGCCCCGGAACATCTGCACTTTTACGACCGCTTCGCCGAAGCCGTCGGCGACGAGCCCGTTGCTGACGACTCCTTCCCCGGCCGCGCCGAACGCTTCCTTCACGCCGTCCAATATCGCCGCCCAATCGGCGTTGCCTCTGCGGTCAATGGCGAGAAAGTCGGATGCGTGGAACACGGCTTTCACGCCGGGCACGCCGAGCAGTTTCGCGATCAGAGGCGGAGCGGCTCCGAGCTTCTCCGGAACGTAATTGTGCCATACCCCGGCATCGAGCCGAACGTCGACGTTCAGCTTCATCGTATTCGGGCTTGGAGTAGGTTCGATCGATAACAGTTTCATAAAGAAAAGTCCCTCTCTTTCCGTAAAGTGGTGCAGGGGTTAAGAACTATTGTGTCCCCGTACTAGGGTTTCTACTTGAACCGGCTCGTGCTAAGTCGATCACGCCCGTTCGGGCGGTTGCCACTATTATCCTCCAATATAAGCGGGGGGAGCAAGCGATGACGAAACAAGGAATGAAATCAAGGTCTTCACTGCTCATGAAATGGAGTGCTATAATCGAGGCAATGGCGTTCACGGGAGGATATGGAATTGTATTCTTTTCAAATCGGTTCGTTGGTGTTGAACGGTCAACTCTTGTTATACATCGGTTTCGGTTTAATCGGATATTCGGCGCTGCGTTTTTGGTCGGCACGGCAAGGCTTGGATCGGTCGGCCGGCTTAACGGAAGCGGCCGGGCCGGCTTTTTTGCTATGGCTCGCCGTATGGAAGCTGAGCCCACTGCTGCTCGATTTCGGCATAACGAGCGGCAATTGGAGCTCGCTGCTGTTCCTGGACGGCGGAGCGATGGGGCAATTGCTGGCAGGGACTGCGGTCGTCGTCTACATCGTTTATCAGTTGAATCGCAGACATTGGCCCTTGGAGCAGCTTGCGTCGGCTTTAGCCGTCTATATCGCGGGAGGCACGATATTTTATCAGGCCGCGCTTCTCGTCATCCGTATCGACCCGCCTCTATATCCCGCTTTGACGCTGGCATGGGCCGCCGTCTACGCGGCGTACGCGCTGACTCGGCAGCGGCAACGGTACCCGATCGCTTCGAGCGCGATTTTTCTTGGCTCGCTGGCTTGGCTTGCGTTTCCGACCGAACATCGTCTGACGATACTCTTCTCCCTTAGCAGCATGCAGGCGTTCTGCCTGGCGGCCGCGTTCTGGGTGTCGAGCGTTAGCCAGAGCTCCCGGACGGCAATCCGCCAGCTGCCTGTCCTTCTCCTTGTCATGGGGGCGATCGCCTACTCTTTATACGACTCCGCCATTCGTCCGTCCGAGTCGGTTGCGGAGCCTGGACAAGCGGCGTCTTTAACGACGGGTCTCCATCTCAACCAGCTCGCTCCCGACTTTACGCTGCGTGATCTGCAAGGCAACGCCGTGAGCTTATCCGAATATCGGGGACGCAAAGTCATCGTGAACTTCTGGGCGTCCTGGTGCCCGCCGTGCAAGGCGGAGATGCCGCATATGCAACGTTTTTACAAGAAATACGGCAGCGACGATATCGTGCTGCTAAGCGTCAATTTGACGTCGCTTGAGAAGTCGGGCGCAGCGGCGAAGAAGTTCGTCGATAAGAGCGGGATTAGCTTCCCGATCGCTCTGGACGAGGATGGCGCCGTTCTTGACCTTTATAAAGTCAGAGCTTACCCGACCACGTACGTGCTGGACGAACGCGGCGTCTCGCAGGACATTATTGTCGGTCCGATGACGACCGATTTTATGGAGACTTTGTTGCGATAGATTCGCCATTATGTTTTCATATGCCGCTAAAGGCACGTCCCAGCGCGCTTGCAGGGTTTAACGGCACCTCGTGCCGCTAAAGGCACGTCCCGGCGCGCTTGCAGGTTTTAACGGCACCTCGTGCCGCTAAAGGCACGTCCCAGCGCGCTTGCAGGTTTTAACGGCACCTCGTGCCGCTAAAGGCACGTCCCGTCGCGCTTGCAGATTTTAACGGCACCTCGTGCCGCTAAAGGCACGTCCCGGCGCGCTTGCAGGTTTTAACGGCACCTCGTGCCGCTAAAGGCACGTCCCAGCGTGCTTGCAGGTTTTAACGGCACCTCGTGCCGTTAAAGGCACGTCCCAGCGCGCTTGCAGGGTTTAACGGCACCTCGTGCCGCTAAACCCACATCCCGGCGCGCTTGCAGGTTTTAACGGCACCTCGTGCCGCTAAAGGCACGTCCCAGCGCGCTTGCAGGGTTTAACGGCACCTCGTGCCGCTAAAGGCACGTCCCGTCGCGCTTGCAGATTTTAACGGCACCTCGTGCCGCTAAAGGCACGTCCCAGCGCGCTTGCAGGTTTTAACGGCACCTCGTGCCGCTAAAGGCACGTCCCGGCGCGCTTGCAGGTTTTAACGGTACCTCGTGCCGCTAAAGGCACGTCCCAGCGCGCTTGCAGGTTTTAACGGCACCTCGTGCCGCTAAAGGCACGTCCCAGCGCGCTTGCAGGTTTTAACGGCACCTCGTGCCGCTAGAGTCTCGTTCAATGCGCATTACGGGCGCTATTTTCCCTCCTTCATTGGTACATTTCTAGGTTTCCTGCTATAGTATGAGGAGAGATTATCATCCGGAGGGATTACAATTGCGAAGGCGCTTCGGCAACTTGGATTCCATCTTTGCCGGCAAAGCATCGATGGATCAATTCGACCGTTGGCGTGAGGACCGTCTCCGTAAATTGCGGAACAAAGGCTATGGCAACGTTGTTCCTAATGTCGTTCCCGATCTTCGTTTCTTGCAGCATAATCGAAGCGAACCCACTATCACTTGGATCGGACATTCGACGTTCCTGATTCAGATGGCAGGCTTGAATATCGTTACAGACCCGGTATGGGCGAGGCGTATGGCGTTCCGCAAGCGAATGACTCCGCCGGGCATCGAACTGTCGGACATGCCGTCCGTAGACGTCGTGCTCATCTCCCATTCCCACTATGACCACCTTCATATTCCTTCGCTGCGCAGGCTCAGGGGGCCGAAGAGGATGATCGTCCCCGCCGGGCTCCGGCGCAAGCTCCTGCTTCGGGGCTTCCTTCAAGCCGAAGAGCTGCATTGGTGGGAAGATACCGCGCATCACCGCATCAAGTTCACGTTCGTTCCCGCCCAGCATTGGACGAGGCGCAACCCTTGGGATATGAATACGTCCCACTGGGGCGGATGGGTGATGCAGTGCGATCATGGCCCTACGATCTACTTCGCCGGGGACAGCGGTTATTTTCGCGGATTCTCGGAAATCGGCCGGAAGTTCAAGATCGACATGGCGTTGCTGCCGATCGGGGCGTACGATCCCGAATGGTTCATGGCGTCTCAGCACGTCAGTCCGGAGGAAGCGCTGCAAGCGTTCTTGGATTTGAGGGCGCAATATTTCGTGCCCATGCATTACGGAGCGTTCAAGCTATCAGACGATACGCCGCTCGAAGCGCTTCAGCGGCTGGAGGCGTCCCGCAAGGCGAATGGCGTACCGGAGGACAGGATCTGTCTGCTGCGGCATGGAGAAACGATGAGATTTACGAGCAATAAGCCAGATTACGATGCAAAGGATGGATTAGACTCATGATTAGCGTATCCGGCGTAAGCTTGCGATTCGGCAAGCGCGCCCTGTTCGAAGACGTCAACATCAAATTCACGCCAGGCAACTGCTACGGCTTGATCGGCGCCAACGGTGCGGGTAAGTCAACGTTCCTGAAAATTTTGTCCGGCGAAGTGGAGCAATCTACGGGGGAAGTCCACGTTACCCCGGGCGAGCGCCTAGCCGTCCTGAAGCAGAACCATTACGCCTACGACGAGTTCAACGTGCTCGAGACGGTTATTATGGGCTACGAGCGTCTCTATAAAGTCATGAAAGAGAAAGACGCGATATACATGAAAGAAGACTTCTCCGACGAAGACGGCATGCGGGCGGGCGAGCTCGAAGCGGAATTCGCGGAGATGAACGGCTGGGAAGCCGAGAGCGAAGCGGCAGGCATGCTGAACGGCCTCGGCATCACGACCGAGCTGCACGATAAGAAGATGTCGGAGCTGAGCGGCAACGAGAAAGTCCGCGTCTTGCTTGCGCAAGCTTTGTTCGGCGAGCCGAACATCCTGCTGCTCGACGAACCTACCAACCATTTGGATCTTGAATCGATTAACTGGCTGGAAGATTTCTTATCCCGTTACGAAGGTACCGTTATCGTCGTATCTCACGACCGCCACTTCCTGAACCAAGTTTGTACGCATATCGCCGACATCGACTTCGGCAAAATTCAAATGTACGTTGGCAACTACGACTTCTGGTACGAGTCCAGCCAGTTGGCGATGAAGCTGTTGCGCGACCAGAACAAGAAGAAGGAAGACAAGATCAAAGAGCTGCAAGAGTTCGTTCAACGGTTCTCCGCCAACAAGTCGAAGGCGAAGCAAGCGACGAGCCGGAAGAAGCTGCTCGACAAGATCTCGCTTGACGATATCCGTCCTTCCAACCGCAAATATCCGTTCATTAACTTCAAGCCTGAGCGCGAAGTCGGCAAGCAGGTCGTAACCGTGGAGAACTTGACGATGACGATCGAAGGCGAGAAAGTGCTCGATAACTTTAATCTCGTCGTCAACAAAGGCGACAAGATCGCGCTCGTCGGACCGTTTGGCCATTCGAAGACCTCGTTGTTCCAAGCGCTCGTCGGCGAACGCGAACCGGACTCGGGAACCGTTACGTGGGGCGTTACGGCAACGCACTCGTACTTCCCTAAGGATAACTCCGCTTACTTCGAAGGCGTCGATCTGAACTTGGCGGAATGGCTGCGTCAATATTCCAAGGACCCCGACGAATCGTTCATCCGCGGATTCCTTGGCCGCATGCTGTTCTCCGGCGACGAAGCGCTGAAGAAAGCATCGGTCATCTCCGGGGGAGAGAAAGTTCGTTGCATGCTGTCCCGCATGATGCTGACGAACGGCAACGTGCTGCTGCTCGACGAGCCGACCAACCACTTGGATCTCGAATCGATCACCGCGCTCAACAACGGCCTCATCGACTTCGACGGCCCGATCATCTTCACGTCGCATGACCATCAATTCGTGCAGACGATCGCGAACCGAATCGTCGAGATTACGCCGAACGGCGTTATCGACCGGATGATGACGTTCGACGAGTACCTCGAGCATCCGGAAGTGAAAGAGCTGCGGGAGAGATACATTCCCGTGCAATAAGGCAATAAGCCTCTACAATTCCTATTCGCGTTAGCGCGGATAGGAATTTTTTGCGTCGCGGCGAATAGGGACAATGGCACAGCCCAAGCGAGAATTCCGCTCCTGCATAGGATGAATCAGCCTAATAAAAGGAGCGAAAGCGATTATGGGATTTTTTCCGATACCGGGCCCGGGAGGCGGATTTCCAGGAGGGCCGGGATTTCCGGGAGGTCCGGGGTTTCCAGGGGGACCAGGGGGACCAGGATTTCCAGGGGGACCAGGAGGACCAGGGTTTCCGGGAGGCCCGGGATTTCCGGGGGGAGGGTTCCCCGGAGCGCCCGGAGGTCCGGGACCGGGGCAGGCGCAGGCACCGACCGCCCCGCCTCCGCAGTTCACGCCGCAGTTGCCCCCTCAGGCGCAAGCCGGCACGTTCGCGGTCGACCCGGGCGGCATCCGGTTCTGCTTATTCCGCAACACTTACGTTTGGTTGAACAACGGAGAACAGTTTTGGTTTTACCCCGTCTTCGTGGGAAGAACCTCCGTCGCCGGGTTTAGATGGTTCGGTTTCTTCTGGTCCTACTTCGGCATAGATACGTCCCGAATCCGCTCCTATACGTGCTTCTAAAGATGAGGCCGGCGCCTGCAGTCTAGGTGCCGGTTTCTTTCTTTATGTTTCCTTATGACATTCACCTGGACTATAACGACGGGGTGAGGGGGAGATGGCCTAATTAGCAACCATTTGCAGTTATCCGAGGCCGAGTCGAATGTCGGCGTTACAATAAAACACATACGCATTTATTTACTGTTCCGGACAAGCATACGGCTGCATTTTACTAAAATAACTGAAAATCGTTGGTATTCGCCTCACGCTGGAGCTTATTGCTTGAAATAACTGCGAATGGTTGTTACTTTTTCGAATTGACCCCGTTCCGGACTACAACGACGGGGTGACACGGACTACATCGACGGAGAGAGGAAAATCCGGACTAAATAGCAACCATTTGCAGTTATCCGAGGCCGAGTCGAATGTCGGCGTTACAATAAAACACATCCGCATGTATTTACTGTTCCGGACAAGCATAAGGCTGCATTTTACTAAAATAACTGAAAATCGTTGGTATTCGCCTCACGCTGGAGCTTATTGCTTGAAATAACTGCGAATGGTTGTTATTTTTTCAAATCGGCCCCGTTCCGGACTACAACGACGGGGGTGACACGGACTACAACGACGAGTTAAGGGGGAGATGGCCTAAATAGCAACCATTTGCAGTTATCCGAGGCCGAGTCGAATGTCGGCGTTACACCCGAATAGACACCGTGTGATTCACCGCCTATAACCGCCGATCGGCGGTTTTTTGGCGTTGCCAAATCATTCCTTGTAAGCGCGTGCTACCCCTTGATATAACGGCACTTCGCTACCATATACCTAGTCCTGCCATGGAACTGATTTCCCACGGAGGAAATCTAGCCTGGTCATGACGGCGGATGGAAGGCTGATCTAGCCGTTCTATAATGAGGTTGGGGAAGTGTCATCCCCACTACCAGAGTTCACACCAAAGGAGCGATCGAAGTGAGGAAAGGTTTATTGATCGTGACGTCTGCGCTTGCGATGCTTATGTCTGTTCCGACGTTCGCGTCGGCGGCAACCGGAGGGAGCTCCGCCAACATCGTCAGCACGGTTAGCTTCCGCAGCGGTCCAAGCACATCATCGACGGTTATGAAGTATTTAAAGGCTGGCGACAAAGTTACGATCGTGGAAGAGACGAATTCGTACTGGTATAAAGTGAAGGATAGCAACGGTCAGATCGGGTACGTGTCGTCGAACGAGAAATACATAGACGTGGTCGAGCAAGCCGTAACGACGACCAACGCCGTGATCGTCAGCTCCGTCTCGTTCCGCAAGGGACCTTCGACTAGCGACGAGCGGATCAGGTACCTTAAGAAGGACGAGAAAGTTACGATTACGAGCAAAATGAACAGCTATTGGTACGCGGTCAAGGATGCAGGCGGGGTCTCCGGCTACATCAGCACGTCCGCGGATTACGTCAAAGTAACGGGCTCCATCCCGGCTCCCCCGGCCGGAAGCGACACGAACCCGGACACGACCGCAAGCAACGCGGTAATCGTAGCTTCGGTCTCCTTCCGCGACGCGCCTTCGACGAGCGGAACGCGCATGAGATATTTGCAGAAGGACGAGAAGGTGCGCATTACCAAGAAGGTAAACGACTATTGGTACGCGATAACGGATGCCAAAGGCGTCGCCGGCTACATCAGCACGTCCGGCTCCTATGTGAAGGTCACCGGGGACATCCCGAAGCCGCCGGCTCAAAATTTGCCGATCGCCCAGCAAGTCGAGCTCGTGATCGCGGCTGGCAACAAGTACCTCGGCACGCCTTACGAGTTCGGCTCGGACCGCGGAACGACGGCCACGTTCGATTGCTCGGATTTCGTCCGGCAAGCGTTCAAGGACGCGTTGGAGCTCGTCCTTCCGGCAGACTCGCGCCAGCAGGGGGAATACGTAAGAGCGAACAACTCCGTATCGACGGATTGGCGTACGCTGAAGCGTGGCGATCTGATGTTCTTCATGGATTACGCCGGCTCCGCCGCTTCGAATTATGCGGATAAATCTCCTTTCGGGGAAACGATTACCCACGTCGGCATTTATCTCGGCAATGGCCAAATCCTGCATACCTACTCCAAAGAATCCGGCGGAGTGCGAGTCGATCACATTGAAGGAACCGCATGGGAGCATCGCTTCTTGTACGGAGGCAGCGCGCTCTAACTTCATAAAGCATAAAGCTCGCGCATCCGCCGAATGAGGCGTTGCGCGAGCTTTTTGTCATTTTAGATGTATCGGAACAAAGGCTCTTCTTCAATATAATGTATAGGCACGCCCGGAAATTTAGCGCTTAACCATTCGGCCAACAAGCGCATGCCGGGCACTTCGCTCTCCCTATGTCCGAGGACGATCAGAGCTCTGCTCCGGCCGAGCCGGGCAGCATCCTTAACGTACTCGGGCGTTTCCCATTCGGGGCCTTCGCCGACGATCAGCAGATCAAGCTTCTCCCTTTCGAACAACGGTATCGCGTGATCGCCGCCCCCGCGGTAGCCGACGGCTATGCCGACCCGGTTGCAAAGCCGCGATACGTCGCCGACGACGCGCACCGATGATAACCCGAGGCGCCGCTTCATTAACCGTGCGATCTCATCCACGGTAACGTCGCCGGGTAAAGCTAAGAAAGACGCGGTAGAATCATGTCGGACGACGGAAGCCTCCCATCCCATGGAGCGGACTAGGCCGAGCATTATTCCGTCGGGCTCGAGTCGGTGCCAATGATCGTGATTGCGGTAGACGGACATGCCCGCGCGTGCGATGAGCTCGCGTTTGGCTTGAACGACGGGATCGTCCTCGTACCGGCGAGGATCGTGGTGGTGGTTGTAATAAATGCCTTCGTGAGTCACGAGCAGATTCGCGCCGGCTTCGATCGCTTTCTCGATCGCTTCGATCGAAGCCGAGAACGAGACCGCTATCGCTCGAACCGTCGAGTCCGGCTCGCCGGCGATCAAGATGTCCGACGAACGTGGATCGCGATCCGGCATCGTCATTACGGCGATGATATCGCCAATCGTAATCTTCATAATTCGCACCTTCCTTAGCAAGAAGCATACCACGATTTGGGTATTGTCATTTACTTATTAACTTTGATAAATTTAGATTTGTAAGTTTTACAAAATAAAATATAAACTTTTCTAAGTTTCTTTCGGGGTGTCGATGCGGTAAAATGGATTGCATTGTGTATTTGTTCGGGATGAAAGCGATTACATATATTGGGAGGGATACGCATGATGAAAGTCATACTGGTCGACGACGAGATCTTTGTGCGTAAAGGTCTGCTTGCGCTCATCCCCTGGCAGCGGCTTGGTTACGAGGTCGTCGGCGAAGCGGATGACGGCGAGGAAGCAACGAAGCTGATCGAGCGGTTAAGCCCGGACGTGGTCATCACGGACATCAGGATGCCCGTGATGGATGGCTTGCGGATGATCGGGAACATAAGGGATAACGGAGGATATGCGCCTAAATTTATTATTATCAGCGGCTACAGCGATTTCAAATACGCCCAGCAGGCCGTCCGATACGGCGTGCAAGATTTCATATTGAAGCCGATCGACGAGGACGAGCTGACGGTCGCGCTGATTCGGATCAAAGACATGATCGAAGAAGAACATAGAGGAAAATCCGCGCCGCGCGTAGATTTCGACGCCGCCTTGCTGGAAAGCTGGTATTCGGGCGCGGTGAACGAAGAGATGGCTTCGGTTACCGCGGAGCTGCTCGATATCCGCCAAGACAAGGAATACTGCTGCATTCTGGTCGAACGCAACAACATCGGCTTCGGGCAAGAGCGGGAGCCGTGGGCGATCGAACAGATGAGCGACCTGAAACGGATCCTATTCGAAGCGATTGCTCCCGATCGCAAAGCGATTGTATACGATGCGGGCTTATCCGCGTTCGGCTTGCTGACGACGCAGGGGGCGCCGGGCGATACGGTTCAGGAGTGGGAAGCGTTCGCCGCCAGGATGCTGTGGGCGACGCCGCAGGAGCTTAGGCCGAATATGCGCTTGTACGTCGGCAAACCGGGCATGGGCGTAGCGGGTGTTACCGAATCGCATAAGACCGCTAAGGAATTGGTGCAATACAAGTTCGCGTTGGACGGACAATCGGTGATTTCCTATGAAGAAGCTTCGCGGGTGTCGCTTAAATACAAGCAGTCAGACGCCAAGCTGAACGCGGAGCTGATGGAGGCGATTGAGGAGGGCAAGGAGCTTGCGGTGCGAGCGGCGATCGACAAGCTGTTCGAAGCGTTCACCGTGGAGAAATTCGCTCCCGAATCGGTGCAAGCGTCCATCGCGCAGAGCGTGCTCGGAATTACGAAGATCGTCCGCGAGCTTGATGGCGACGAGAACGAGCTCGCTTCCTTGAAAGCGATGATGCAGTGGTCGAACGAGCCGAAAACGGCGTTCGGACTGAAAAGCATGATCATCGCTTTCGTCATGGAGAGCGTCGCTTACATTACCGACAAGCGCAAATACCGCTCGAAAGGCGGCATCCAGAAGGTCAAGCAATATATCGAAGCCCATTATCACGAGAACATGAGCCTCAAAAGCATCTCCAAAACTTTCTATATGAATCCTGTTTATCTCGGGCAGCTTTTCAAGAAAACGTACGGCGTCTATTTCAACGATTACTTGCTCGAGATCCGCATTACGGAGGCGAAAAAGCTGCTGCGGCAGACCGACCTTAAAGTCTACGAGGTCGCTGAGCGCGTCGGTTTCTGCAATCCGGACTATTTCGTTACGCAATTCGAGAAGGTGGAGCATAAGACGCCGACCGAATACAAGAACAGTCTTCTCACTAAAAAATAAGACGCGGTGATTATCGAATGCTCGTCAAGCTGAAGCGCGCGTTAAGTCTGAAAGACGTGAGGCTGCGCAACAAAATGCTGCTCGTCTACATCGTGTCCGTATTCGTACCTGTCGTGCTTACTAACGTTATTTTCTACGACATTACGACCACCAACGTCAAGAAGCAGAAGATGCGGGACGTATCGCTTACGCTCGAGCAGCTGCGCAACGAACTGTCGGCGCAATTCAATTTCCTGGCGGGAGTCGCCTATGAGCTTTACGCCGATTCGGTGCTTAATTCGTACTTGGACGAGTACTATGAGAAGTCCGCGGATTACGTCGAGAACTACAACACGTATATAGCCAATCGGCTGGAGAAGTACAGCCCGTTGTATCAAGCGGTTCAATCGATCACGATCTTTACGAATAACCAGTCGATCATATTCGGCGGAAGAATATTCCCGATTACGGAAGAGATACAAACCACGAATTGGTTCCATACGTTGTCGGGAATGTCGTCCTCTGAAATTCTGGTGGACAAGTCCGCGCCGATCGATTCCGGCAACGCGGAGCAACTCAGCTTCATTCAGAAGATGGACAGCGTCGCCACGGGCGAGCCCAACAAAATTCTGAGAATCGAGGTCCACCCCAAGCTGCTCGGGCAAATCTTCAGCGACGTTACGTTGGAAGGCAAGCTCTATTTGCTTGAAGGCGACCGAATTATCTATTCGAATAATCCGGACGTCGATCTTGCCAAATCGAACTCCTATAAAGCCGTTTCCATGCGCGGCGATTCGGTCGTGCTGGAGGAGAACTTGAATCAGAACTATCTGAAGAATTGGCGAATCGTAGGCGAATTCGAGGATAGGATCGTCCTGTCGGAGGTAAGCAAATCCAAAGAATTCGTGCTTTATATGGCGGCTCCGAATCTCGTCGTGCCGACGTTAATTATCATTTGGTTCACTCGCTCCCTTAACTCCCGGTTGATCCGGATATTGAAGCAAATGAAGCGGGTCAAGAATCAGTCGTTCGAGACGATCGAGGACCAAGAATCCAAAGACGAGATCGGCCAGCTGACGGGCGAATTCAACCGTATGACGCTGCAGGTCAAGAGTTTGATCGACGATGTGTACGTAGCCGACATCCAGAAGAAAGAACTGGAGCTCGAACGGCGCAAGGCGCAATTTAACGCGCTCCAAAGCCAGATCAACCCGCATTTTCTGTTCAATGCGCTGGAGACGATCCGGATGCGCAGCTTGATCAAGAACGAGACGGAGACGGCCAAAATCATTCATAATATGGCGAAAATTTTCCGGACGTCGCTCACCTGGGGCAAGGACAAAGTAACCGTCAGCGAAGAGATGGAATTCATCGTCTGTTTCCTAGAAATCCAGAAATACCGGTTCGAAGACAGAATGAAATACAACCTGAACATCGATCCCGCGGCGCGGCGCTGCACCGTTCCCAAGATGATGTTCCTGCCGTTCGTCGAGAACGCCAGCATTCATGGGATCGAGCCGCTGAAGACCGGCGGTCAGATCGACGTTAAGATCGCTCGCGAAGAGGACGAGCTTCTGTTCGAAATACGCGACAACGGCATCGGTATGGACGCGGAGAAGGTCAAGCGCTTCTACGGATATTTAGAGAGCGAGGCGGAAATCGGGGAAAGAATCGGCGTACAAAACGTCATATATCGACTTAAATTGATGTATGGCGACAGGTTCCGACTCGTGATCGAAAGCGCACCGGGACGAGGGACTTATATTAGTTTGCGGATTCCTATCGATTAACCGCGACAAACCTACTATGGTTTTCAAAGTACAGACTATAGTTTATTGGGTGAACAAAGACGCATCATGCCTCTATAATGAAAGTGCTTACAAAAAAAGCTTTATCTATGAAAGGGGATCTCATGAATGGCTAAGAAACTGCTTTATGGCACGATGGCAGCTGCACTGGTTCTCTCGGCTACCGCCTGCGGCGGGAACAACAACGACGAGAAGAATACGGCATCGTCCAGCGCGCCGGCAAGCTCCGCGGATGCGTCTGGAAGCGCTCCCGCATCGGAAGCTCCGAAAGATAAAGTAACTTATTCCTACTTCCTCGGCGTAGCGAATGCACCGGACGTTAACACGAACGAAACGACGATCGGCAGGCTTCTCGAAGAGCAAACCGGCGTCAACTTTAAAATCGAACACGTGGTAGGCGACCTGAAAGCGAAAGTCGGTACGATGATCGCATCCAACGACTATCCTGACGTTATCAACCCGGATGCCGCGATCGACATGCTCGTCGATGCAGGCGCATTCATCGATCTGACGGATTTGATCGAGAAAAACCCGAACATCAAACGCGTATACGGTCCGTTCCTTCCTCAAATGAAGGCGGCAGACGGTAAAATCTACTACTTGCCGATCACGGCTCAAGTAGGCGAATACGCTCCGGATCCTGAAATCAACCAAGGCGCTTTCTGGATTCAACGCCGCGTGTTGAAAGAAGCCGGCTATCCGAAGATCAAAACGTTCGACGAGTACATGAACCTGATCGAAGAATTCGTCAGCAAGCACAAAGACGAAGATCTGACGGGCTTCATCTCCCTGACGCATGACTGGCGCTTCTTCGCAATCGCTAACGTGCCGATGCACCTTGACGGATATCCGAACGACGGCAACGTCGAAATCGACATGAATACGTTGGAAGCGAAGACGTACTTCACGACCGATTCCACGAAACGTTTCCTACAGAAACTGAACGACTTCAATGCTAAAGGCTTGTTCGACAAGGCTTCCTTCGTAGACAACTACGACCAATACCTTGCGAAGCTGTCCTCCAAGAAAGTCGTCGGCTTCTTCGATTACGGTTGGCAATCGGGCAACGCCCGCAACCTGTTGAGAGATGCTGCAAGGGCAGATCAGTCTCAAGACGATTTCGTATACTTCCCAATGCCGCTGACATGGGATGGCAGCAAAGACCAATTGCAAGATCCTCCTGGATTCGTTAAAAACCGCGGTATCGGTATCTCCGTAAGCGCGAAAGATCCAGAAAGAATCATGGCATTCTGGGATAACCTGCTTAATGAAGAGAACCAAGTCATGAAGAGCTGGGGCATCAAAGGCGAGACGTATGATGTGGACGCGAATGGCCGCTTCTTCCGCACCGCTGAGATGATTAAGATGATCGACGAGCCGTTCAACTTGAAATTCGGCTTCAGATACTTCAACTTCGACTGGCCGCAATACGGCGCGAACTCGACGTTGGCAGACGGCAACGCGTTCGCTCCTGGCTTCCAACCGGAAGTGTTCCAATTAGGCTTGACGGAAGGCGACAAAACGATTCTTAATGCGTATGGCGTTAAGACTTACTCCGAGCTCTTCGCTAAACCGGATGACCGTCCATGGTTCCCAGCTTGGGGTATTCCTAAAGCTCAAGGATCGCCAGAACAAATCTGGGAAACGAAGCATGACGAAGTTATCAAGAAATACTATCCTAAGATCGTCCTTGCGAAACCGGCGGACTTCGAGAAAGTATGGGCGGAGTACACTGCAGAGTTCGGCAAGCTTGACACTGCTGGATACGAGAAATGGTATACGGAGCAAATCAAACTTGCAGTCGAAGCTGCTAAAGTTAAGTAATAGCTAAATAGTAATAAGCGAAAGGCCGGCTTATACGTGCTATCGTCGCGAATAAGTTCGACCTTTCGCTTATTCAATTAGTAAGACCGGTCCGGAAGGAGAATATATATGGAGAGCAATATCACAACTGCAACGTCATCCGTGACGTCGAACAAGCCAACGGGACTGAAGCTTTTTTTTAGGAAACTAGTACAGCAACGGATGCTCGTCTTGATGTCCGTTCCTTTCGTCATCTGGCTTTTCCTCTTTAAATACATGCCGCTGTGGGGTTGGACAACGGCGTTCCAGAAGTACAAGCCGGCTAGGAGTTTCTCCGAGCAAGAGTGGGTCGGCTGGGATCAATTCAACTTTCTGTTCAGCGACGAACGGTTTTTGCGCGTATTAAGGAATACGCTCGCGATGAGCGGAATCAACCTTATACTTGGATTTGTTACTGCAGTAATACTGGCATTGTTGCTTAACGAATTGCGTTCGGTCATTTTCAAGCGCGTCGTACAGACGGTAACTTATATGCCTCACTTTCTTTCTTGGGTCGTAGCGGCGGGCATTATTCAATCGACGCTTTCAACAGACGGCATCATCAACGTTTTATTGATTAAACTAGGCTTCATCGATAAGGGCAATGAAATCCTGTTCCTTGGGATTCCTAAAGATTTCTGGGGCATTCTCGGCGCGGGTACGGTATGGAAAGAAATTGGCTGGAATACGATCGTGTACTTAGCTGCGATCGCGACGATCGATCCCTCGCAGTACGAAGCTGCGGAGATGGACGGAGCCGGACGTTTTAGAAGAATGTGGCATATTACGTTGCCGGGCATCCGATCGGTTATCATCGTCTTGCTTATTCTGAACATTGGCAATCTGATGCAATCGGGATTCGAGGCGCAATATCTGCTTGGTAACGGCATGAACATCGATTATTCCGAGAACATTGATATATTCGTACTGAAATACGGTCTTGAACAAAGCAACTTCTCATTAGCCGTTGCGGGCGGTATGTTTAAGAGCGTTGTCAGCATCGTGCTACTGGTCATCGCGAACAACGTTGCTAAACGATTCGGCGGTAGCAGAGTATTCTAAGAAGGAGGTTTACTAGATGGCAAATTCAGCTTCAGGGACGGCGCCCAAGAAACTTCGCAGAGACTCGTCTATCGGCGACCGGATCTTCGACATAGCTAATATCGTATTCCTTTGTTTACTGATGGTCGCATCTTTGTACCCTTTCTTGAATCAGCTTGCGCTATCGTTGAACCAAGCGATGGATTCGATCAAGGGCGGCATCTATATATGGCCGAGACATTTCTCGCTAGAGAACTATAAATACGTTTTTAAAGATAATCAGGTCTATCAGGCAACTATGATTTCCTTCCTCCGTTTGATTGTAGGTACGGTCTTCTCCGTATTCTCTACCGCGATAGTGGCGTATACGATCAGCCGGCCGGATTTCGTGTTACGGAAGTTCGTTACGATCGCATTCGTCTTGACCGCTTATATTAACCCGGGGATTATCCCTGACTTCCTGAACATTCGCGATTTGCATCTGGTTAATAGCTTCTGGGTATATATTTGGCCGGGATTGATCGGCGTATTCACCCTGATTCTCGTTCGTTCGTTCATCGACGAGCTTCCGGAAAGCATTATGGAATCCGCGAGAATCGACGGCGCGGGAGAGTTCAAGACGTTAATGAGCATCGTATTGCCGCTCTGTCTTCCCGTTCTTGCAACCATTGCGCTATTCACCGCGGTGTTCCAATGGAACTCTTGGATCGATGTATTCCTGTACAACTCTTCGAATGAAAAGTTAAGCACGCTGCAATACGAGCTGCAGAAGATTCTTCAGAACTCCAGCGCCGCATCGTCCGCGACGAGCGCGTTCTCGAATTCGCAGGCAGCAGCCACGATGGTTACGCCGCTTTCGATTCGCGCCACGATGACGATCGTAGCCTCGGTTCCGATGATCATGATGTATCCGTTCCTGCAGAAGTACTTCGTTAAAGGTATGACCGTAGGCGGCGTAAAAGGTTAAGAACAAGAAAGCTGTACGAGGCTTTCACACACGATTTCCTTATATGGAAGCCATGAACGCTACGACGACCACGTCGCAGCGTTCACTGCTATTAGAGCACATTAACGGCTTTACTGCATAGAACAAGGATGAACTAGCGGGGGTGCAATCTTGGCAAGCAAAGCATACAAAGCATGGCTGCAATACGAGAGAATCGAACAGGTAGGTATTCGCAACGCATACATTAAACTGCTTGGCAACGTGGTGCTGCCGTCCGAAATATCGGAATATAGCCCGGCGCTTCGAGAACTGAAGGATGCCTGCAGGTCGATGCTCGGCATCGAACCCCTTGCGTCCGAACGTCCAAGCAATCCTTCTTATACGAAGTTTGGATATGCAACGGGTTCGGAACGGGAGCAATTGCGGGACGAAGGCTATCGCATTCATTCGGTACCGACGGATGCCGGCACTTGCTTGTCGCTTGTCGCCGGCGGACCGTCCGGATTGATCTACGGAGTCTTCCATTTGTTGCGGCTTATCGGTTCGCAAGCGTCTTTGTCCGACATCGATATTCGCGAGAAGCCGGCAAGCGAGCTTCGCATGCTGAACCAGTGGGATAACGCAGACGGCAGCATCGAACGCGGTTATGCGGGCCAATCGATCTTTTACTATAACGATCAAATCGCCTCAAGGCTCGACAGGGTTAGAGACTATGCCCGTCTGGCAGCCTCCGTCGGCATTAACGGCATCGCGATTAATAACGTTAACGTGCATAAAGCCGAGACGGCGTTCATTACGGAGAGTCTCCTTCCGGAAGTGTCTCGAGTCGCCGACGTGTTCAGGTCGTACGGCATTCGCCTGTTCTTAAGCGTTAACTTCGCCGCCCCGATTCAAGTCGGCGGATTGGCAACGGCCGATCCCCTTGATCCGGGCGTATGCCAATGGTGGAAGCAGACTGCCAAGACGATCTATGATTTTATTCCGGATTTCGGCGGATTTCTGGTCAAAGCCGATTCCGAGCACAGGCCGGGGCCGTTCACCTATGGACGGGATCACGCGGACGGGGCGAATATGTTGGCAGACGCGCTCGCTCCGCATCGCGGCATCGTCATCTGGCGTTGCTTCGTATACAACTGCATGCAGGACTGGCGCGATCGTTCGACGGATCGGGCACGGGCCGCTTACGATCATTTCACGCCATTGGACGGCAAGTTCAAGGACAACGTGATCCTGCAGATCAAGAACGGACCGATGGACTTCCAAGTACGCGAACCGGTATCTCCGCTGTTCGGAGCGATGACACGGACGAACCAGGTCATGGAGTTCCAGGTTACCCAGGAATATACTGGGCAGCAGAGACATCTGTGTTATCTCGTTCCGCAGTGGAAAGAAGTGCTTGAATTCGATACGCACGCGAAGGGATCGGGCTCGCTGGTCAAGCGCGTTGCGGACGGTAGCTTGTTCGGGACGAAACATTCGGGGTATGCGGCAGTATCCAACATCGGGGATGACGACAACTGGACCGGACACACGCTGGCGCAAGCGAACTTGTACGGTTACGGCCGGTTGATCTGGAATCCGGACCTTTCGGCAGAACGGATCGCGGACGAATGGATTCGTCAGACGTTCGGCAACGAAGAGCGCGTCGTATCCGTGATCAGCCGTATGTTAATGGGCTCGTGGAGAACCTACGAGAACTATACGGCGCCGCTCGGCGTAGGCTGGATGGTAGCGCCGAACCACCATTACGGTCCGGATGTAGACGGCTACGAATACTCGCGTTGGGGTACGTACCACTTCGCGGACCGGGACGGAATCGGCGTCGATCGGACGACCGGGACGGGTACCGGCTATAGCGCGCAATACCATGCTCCTAACTCGGCCGTGTATAACGACGTCACGACGTGTCCTGACGAGCTTTTGCTCTTTTTCCACCATGTTCCTTACACGCACCGGCTGCATTCCGGCTTGACGGTCATTCAGCACATATACGATACTCACTTCGAGGGCGCGGAACAGGCGAACGGTCTGCTTAAGCAGTGGAGCGAGCTGGAGGGCTTGATCGACTCCGCTCGATTCGGACCGGTACGGGAGCGGCTGCGCGAGCAAGCCGAGCATGCCAAGCATTGGCGCGACGTTATTAATACGTATTTCTACCGCAAGTCCGGCGTGCCGGACGAGAAGGGCAGAACCATTTACTAACACATGAGTCAACTAAGGGGTGAAGCTTCGACTTCATCCCTTTTTGTGCACCGCGCGAACGATAGGCATGCCCCGCAGAGAAAGGTTGATTACGCGATGTGGCCCAAACTAGCCAAGCTCAATTCGCTTCGGAACCAGATGCTGTTCGGATTCCTCTTCGTGATGATCGCCATTCTCACGTTCGTGGGCGCCATTACGTTCGATTCCGTCTCGACGATGTTGAAGAACAACGCGGCGAAGCATATTCAACAGACCGCCGTGCAGGCGAACGGAAGATTGGAAGGCATTCTCGAGCAGGTCGACTCGCACACCACTCTCGTGGCCACGAACGCATACGTGCAGCAGTTGCTGCTTAAAGTGAGGAACGGCGGAGAAGCGTTGTTAACGGAACGGCAAGCGCTGCCCGCGATCATGAACACGATTCCGCTCTTCGCCAGCGGAGTGAGATCGGTCGAGCTATATACGCATGACCTCAAACGGTTATTTCCGCTGAACAACGTGAGATTGGACGAGAAAGTGAGCGAGAAGTGGATAAGGAAGACGACCGAAGGGAAAGGCGGACTCGTATGGTTCGGTATCGATCCCGCGGATGCGAGCGCGCTGATCGCGATTCGGCAGGTCAGTCTGCTTCATCAGAACTTCGCGACGGGCGGCTATCTGCTCGTCCGCATCGATCGCAAGGCGTTCGCGCTAGACTCGCTGCAGGGAGAAGCGAACGGACAAGAGACGATGCTGCTCGTCGGGACGGAAGGGCAGTTGCTCGCCTCCAATACGGAGAGCGTCAATGAAGAGGAAGCGCTGAGCCTGGCCGCGACGGATCGCGAGACCGTGCACCTGCATGACCGGACATACGTGATGGTGAAGCAGCAATCGGCGGTCACCGGATGGACGCTGCTCATCTTGACACCGGTTCACGCGATTACGGAAGGCATCTCGGTGCTTCGAACGACGATCGTCGTATCGGCGGCCATCGGAACGGTGCTATTCATCTTGTTGTCGCTGCTGCTCTCGACGGTCATCTCGCGTCCGATCCTGCGGCTGATCAAGACGATGAGGGGCGCGAGGCTCGGAGGGTTAAAGCCCGCGGAGATCGTGTCTTCGACCATCGAGATTAACGAGCTGAACCATACGTATAACAAGATGGTCGAGGATATTAACGGGCTGATCCGTCTCGTGTACGAAAAAGAGCTGCTGCAGAGCCGGTCGGAGCTGAAGGCGCTGCAGGCGCAGATCAACCCCCATTTTTTGTATAACACGTTGGAAGCGTTATATTGGTCTCTTCAGGAGAAGGAAGAGGAAGAGCTGGCCGATTTCGTCGTAGCGATGTCCGATCTGTTCCGCTATACGATCACGGGACCGAACAAGGCGGAATGGGTGACGCTGCGGGACGAACTCGACCATATCGAGAAGTACCTGCTCATCATGAAGCTTCGGTTCGGCGGACGTCTGCGCTGGGTGATCGACTGTCCCGTCGAATTCGGGTCCGCGAAATTACCTAAGCTGCTCATTCAGCCTTTCGTAGAGAATGCCATTCTCCATGGCTTCGAGAGCAAGATCGGTCCGGGCACCGTATCGTTGACCGTTGAGCTTGCGGATGACGGCGAAAGCCTGCTCGTCACCGTCGAAGACGATGGAGCCGGCATGGACGAAGAGACGCTGGGCTTACTCAGGGAAAGCTTGGTGAGCGATAACATCCAACTGCCGTCCACGAAGAAGACAGGTATGGGAATTACGAACGTGGAACGACGGATGCGATTATTTTACGGCGATAATCTTACGGTAACCGACGCGGTTACCATTGACAGCGTCAAGGATCAGGGAACGATCGTCAGGATCCGGATTCCGCTGGCGGGGGGAACAGAATGAGAACGAAAGCGATATTGATCGTGGACGATGAACCGCGGACTCGGCAAGGCTTGAAAAGCATGCTCGAAAAGTGGGGGACGGGCAACTGCAGGATCATGACCGCCGACAATGGACATGAGGCGCTGCGGATGCTCCGTGAATCTCCGATCGACCTGATGATTACGGACATCCGCATGCCCGAGATCAGCGGTCTGCAACTCGCGGCGCAAATCCAAGAGAGCCAGCTGCCCCATCAGCCGGCGGTCATCTTGATCTCAGGCTACGCGGAGTTCGAATATGCCCAGCAAGCCATTCAGCTCGGCGTCGTGAACTACTTGCTGAAGCCGGTCAGCCGGGAGAAGCTGATCGAAGCCGCCCGACAAGCGCTGGATGCGGGAGAAGAGCGCAACCGCGTCGGCATCATGCGCAAATTCGTCGATCCGCAGCTTCTCGAGACGGATGCGGATCGCGCGAACCTTAGCGAGACGATTCGCAAAGCGCTCGACTACATCGACGAGCATCTCGCGGGCACGATCAGCCTGCGCGAGGTGGCGGAGTACGTCCATCTGAACGCCAGCTACTTCAGCGTGCTGTTCAAAGAGCAGCTTCATATGACGTTCAGCGAGTTCATCGCGCGCAAGAAGCTCCAGAAAGCGAAGGAGATGCTCGTGACGACGAAGCTTCCGATCGCGGAAATCGCGGAGCGCGTCGGCTACCAGACGGCGAAATACTTCAATAAAGTATTCAAGGAATACGAGGGAAGAAGCCCGGGACAATACCGTTCCGAGTTAACGGAAGATCCTAACGATATCCAATAGAAGATCCGAATGATATCCAATAATGGTGGAACAATAGCCAACAGCAGTGCCCTTATCTCGAGCAGAAGGCAATGATACACTGAATATCGAAGGAAAGCGCATTCAATTCCTTTACAATCGATACAGGGGGTTTTCGTTCATGAAAAAGAAAGCGTTAACGGCGAGCACAATGCTGCTCTCGCTCTCGCTGGTGCTTGCCGCCTGCGGAGGAAGTAACAATAACAACGGTAACAATGGGGCTTCTCCAGCCGCTTCCCCAAGCGCGCCGGCGGCAGAGTCGTCCGAAGCGCCTGCAAGCGAAGCATCCGGAGAGCCGATCACGCTCAACATGATGCATCTGTGGCCGGAAGGCAGCAGCCTGCAACAATTCAAGCTCGTGAATCAAATCATCGAAGAATACAAATCGGTAGCGCCGAACGTAACGATCAAGACGGAAGTATTGGAGAACGAACAGTACAAAGACAAGATCAGCGTGCTCTCTTCCTCCAATGAACTTCCGGACGTCGGCCTGACTTGGGCGGCTGGTTTCTTGGAGCCATACGTCAAGGGTAACCGCTTCGCTCCGCTTGACGATCTGCTCCAAGGCGAGCTGAAAGACAAGTTCGTTCCGGGCACGCCGGAAGCTTACTCCTCCGGCGGCAAAGTATACGGTCTTCCGCTCGAGCTTAATATCGTACCGATCTACTATAACAAAGAAATTTTCGCGAACAACAACCTTCAGCCACCGCAAACGCTGGATGACCTGAAGAACATTATCAAGACGTTGAGCGACAAAGGAATTACCCCGATCACGCTCGGCGGCAAAGACGCTTGGACGGTATCGTTCTGGTACATGTACCTGGCTGAACGTTTCGGCGGTACGGAATTGCTCGATCAATCCGTCGCGAACAACACGTTCAACGATCCGGCGTTGCTAGAAGCGGCTAAAGCTTCGCAAGAGCTGGTCGACATGAACGCGTTCATCAAAGGCTTCAACGGCTTGTCCAACGACGAGGCGAAAGCCGAATTCGCCAGCGAGCAAGCGGCGATGTACGCCATGGGTACGTGGGAAGTTCCGAACTACACGACGAACCCTGACGTGCCTCAAGAATTCAAAGATAAAGTCGGCTTCTTCAAATTCCCGACCGTAACCGGCGGCAAAGGCGGCGTTAACGATTGGGTCGGCGGTCCGGGCGTTGGCCTGTACGTCTCCGAGAGCTCCCCGCACAAGGAAGAAGCGAAGAAATTCGTCAGCTTCTTCGTACAGAAGTGGGGCGAACATTCGGTCGTAGACGCAGGCGTTATCCCGGCTACGAAGGTCGATACGTCCAAGATCAATCTTCCGCCGCTGTTCATCGAGCTGCTTAACGAGCTGAACAACGCGAACAACCTGACGCTGTTCCTTGACGTTCAGATGAAGCCGGTCGCAGCCGACGAGCATAAGAAACTCGCGCAAGCGCTGTACGGCAAATCGATCTCTCCTGAAGATTTCTTGAAGAAGCACGAAGAAGCGCTGAAAGCAGGCAAATAAACGTTAGTTCTTAAACAAGAGAAGGGCGTGGCGCATTGGCTGCGTCCTTCTCTTGCTTGTACGACCGAGGAGGTAATACACACGCCATGGAAAAAGTGATGTCGAACAAAGGGATAATCGCGCTATACGTATTGCCGTCCTTGCTTCTGATCTTGGCCGTTATCTACGTGCCGATCGTACTGACCGGCTATTACGGACTGATGGAGTGGGATGCCGTCAGCCCGATGCAATACATCGGACTGGACAACTATTCGAGACTGATCGAAGACGGAGCGTTCTGGGCCAGCGTCAGGCATTCGCTTGTGTTCGCCGTAATGTCCACGTTGAGCTTGGCTCTCTACTTAGCCGTTGCCATGATTCTTTCCGGCAACATTCGCGGCGCGAATCTGCTGCGCAAAGTTTATTTGATTCCGATGCTGCTGTCTTCGGTTGCGATCGCCCAGCTTTGGCTGAAAATTTATCATCCGACTACGGGCATTCTGAACGGCTTTCTTGAATGGATCGGCATCGAGAATACGCCCGCTTGGCTCTCGGATCCGAAAGTCGTGCTATGGGCCGTGTTCATTCCGATCCTATGGCAGTACGCCGGGTTCTACATCATCATCTACTATGCCGCGCTCAAGAACATTCCGGGTACTTTGGTCGAAGCGGCCCGCATCGACGGAGCGACTTCCGTCCAGATCGCGCTTCGCATCAAGCTTCCGTTAATTTTCGAAGTGATCAAAGTGACTATCGTGCTGGCCGTTGTCGGCTCGCTGAAATATTTCGATCTCATCTACGTCATGACGGGCGGCGGTCCGAACGGCGCGAGCGAGGTCATGGCGTCTTTCATGTACAATGCGGCTTTCGACCGCAAGGAATTCGGATACGGAAGCGCAGTCGGCTTCTTCCTGCTCGTCATCTGCTTAATCGCGACATGGGGCATCCGCAGACTGACGGCGACCAAAGACACGATCGAATATTCTTAAGCAGGAGGAGATCCGGATGAATTCCGCCAATACAATGAAACTGCCAGCAACGGAGTCCCGTTCGTTCGCCGGTCGACTCGGCAAGGGCGTATTATATATCGTGCTCGTCGTAGCAGCCGTCGTTCAGTTGCTGCCGCTTGTCTGGCTGCTTCTTTTCTCGCTCAAAAACAATCAAGAAGTGTTCAATTTGCCTGCGTTCTCGCTTCCGAAGGAGCTGCGTTGGGAAAACTACGAGCTCGTATGGACAAGAGGTCATATCGGCCGGTACTTGTGGAACAGCGTATGGATTACGGCCGCATCGGTAGCGTTCACGATCCTGCTCGCGAGCTTCGTTACGTACGCGATTACGCGCATGAGATGGCGCCTGAGCTCGCTCGTGCTCGGTCTGTTCATGATCGGGATCATGATTCCGGTGCATTCGACCCTGATTCCGCTCTTCAATATGTTCAATCAAGCGGATCTGATCGATTCGCAGCTTAGTCTGCTGATCACGTACACGGCGTTCAACTTGCCGTTGACGATCATGATCTTGCTCGGCTTCTATTACGCCCTCCCGCGCGAAGTCGAGGAAGCGGCCATTATGGACGGCTGCAGCGTGAACCGGTTGTTCTTCCGAATCGTTCTGCCGATGACTTCTTCCGTCATCGCGACGGCGGCGATCATCAACATGATCTACAACTGGAATGAGTTCATCTTCGTTAATACGTTCATCAGTTCGGACTCGCTCAAGACGCTGACGGTCGGTGTTCAGAACTTCATCGGCCAATACACGGTGAACTGGGGCGCGATCGGCGCGACGCTGATGCTCAGTATTCTGCCGATTCTGCTCGTATTCCTGGCGCTTAGCAACCGCATCGTAGAAGGCATTGCCGCAGGTTCGGTCAAAGGTTGAGTTTTCGAATCGAGCATACTGTGGGTTGAAGAATAGACGTTGGAACGGAGAAGCACCCTTGCCGCGAAATCGGCGAAGGGTGCTTCTCTTCGTTATTCCATGAGCGCTAATAGCGCTTCCGAGCACTTGGCAGGATGGTACTCCGCATTGCGCAGCGCCAGCAGCGTGTCCCGATGCTGATCGGCCGCGTACGGTTCCTGAATGAGCCGCAGCCAACGATCGATCGTCTCCGTCGACGTCATCAGTTCGCCGAACCCGTGGGTGACGAAGTAATCCGCGTTCTCTTCCTCTTGGCCGGGAATCGGCTCGTAGAAGAGCATCGGAATGCCTTTGGCCATGCCCTCGGTGCACGTCATTCCGCCAGGCTTCGTCACGAGCAGGTCGGAGACGTCCATCAGCTTGCTGACTTCTTTCGTGAATCCCAGCACATGAACGTTCGGGTGCTGGAATAAAGGATTGGCAAGAAGTTTCTCCCGGGACTTCTGATTGTTGCCGAGGCACAGGATGATCTGTACTTTGTCGGCTTTGCTCGCGATATACTCTACCAGATTGTCGCCGTATAGCAATCCCCAACCGCCGCCCATGATCAGAACGGTAGGCATGTCCTTCAATTTGAACTGAGCCAAGATGTCCGCGCGGTCATGCGGATGCCAGAAGTTCGGATGTACGGGTATTCCGGTTACTTCGATGCTGGACGCCGGAATCCCGCGCGCGATGAGCTTATTCCGTACGGTAGGCGTGCTCACGAGATACGTGTTGACCTCGGGATTCGTCCAAGTCGCGTGCGCGTCGTAATCCGTTATGAGCGTATACAAAGGCACGTCTAGTCCCAATCGTTTCAAGCGGCTGACGACAGCGTTCGGAAACGGGTGGGTACAGACGATAGAATCCGGTTTCAATTGTCGAAGCACTTCCGAAACGTGGTTGTAGAATAGCCGGTGCAGCGCGAACTGCTTAATTTTATTCAATGATTTATGGTAATGGCTGCGATAGATCTTGCCGACCAGCTTAGGCTGATTACTTACGGTTTTGCGGTAAGCGGACAAGATCAAGGGTCCGATGATCGGATTCAGGAACGTACCGAGCTCGATGACTCTCGTCTGAATCTTGGGCGAAAGCTGTCTTAATCCGACAGCGAGCGCATATGCGGCTTGCGTGTGTCCGGTACCGAAACCTTCGGAAAGCAGCAGAACTCTTTTTTTGCGCATTAGAGACAATCCCCCACTTTACCTACTACCATATTACGCTTTAGAGAGCCCTGGAACAAGTGCGTAAGCGCGGATAAAGCATAAAACCATAATTTCCTGGAAGTTTTCTTCGGGGATGGCGTTGAGTACAATGGGAGTAATACGAATGGAGGATGGATGCCGCAATGGAAAAAGGCGAAGCTTTGCCGGAAATCGCGAGAGTAGGCCATAAAACGGGAGAATACATAGGAGAAATCGTAGAGCGGGACGAGAGAAGGGCGCTTGTGCGAATATTGGCGGTGCTCAAGCACCCCATGCAAGGGGATCTGCATCATCCGTACGATCCGGACGTTCCTCTCTTCCACGAGAGGCGCGCTTTATCGTATACGGAAAAAGTATGGGTCCCGCGTCAAAGCGCGGAGCCCTATCGCGGCGAGGTGCCGGACTTCGGAGATTCTTTGAAGCGCGCGCTCGGCGAGGAGCTCGGCCGAATGGATACGCTGGGCCGTTGGGCTGCCCGATGCGCGGAGAACCTTGAAACGTTGCGCCGGGATTATGGGTATTAAGTCGCGAAATTCGACCGGCGAGGATTAATTTGCCATTTCGTCTTCAGGATCGGTCCGGTCAATCCGTTAATAAAGGTAGAAGTTTCCGAAATTCTGCCTATGGAGGACTAGCTTGAGATGAACATGCGGAACGAAACGACTAGAAGGCAATCCTGGACATGGCGGTTGTGCGCGGCGGTTATCGCGATCGCGTTGACGATCGTCCCTTGGTCCAGCGTTAGCGCGGCCGAAGAGACGGTGCTCGGCGTTGAGCTGGATTCCGTCAGCGAGCCGGTAGCGGTAATCGTGGAAGGCGAACCGTATTCGATTAGAGCGTGGGCGACGGTATCGACCACGTCCAATAAGAAGGACGTATCGGATAGCGCCACATGGACGTCCTCGTCCTCTCTCATTAAAGTGAACAAAGGCGTGATCACCGCGACCGGCGAAGTGTCGTCGGCGACGATTACCGTCAAATATTCGGGTTTTACCGACGAAGTGAAGGTCAAATCGGTCTATCAATACAAGGAAGTCAAGCTGGAGCTGGAAGGCGCGGACGCGCCTGCGACCAAGACCGTGCAGTTGGGCAATGAACTGATCCTGAAGGCCAACGGCGTAAAGGACGATAGCAGCGTGGACAACGTGACGGAAGCGGCGACTTGGACGTCTTCCAACACGGCCGTCGCGACCGTCGACGACGGTAAGGTTACGCTCGTAAGCGCGGGCAAGGCGACGATAATCGCGAAGCGTCTTGGCCGCTCGGACACGATCGAGTTGACCGTCGAATCGCCTTATTCGGCGATCAAGATTTATTCCGATCCGGTCATCGACGGTCCGATCGAGATGTACGTAGGCGATAATGATCGTATCCTGGTTGCCAAGGCCGTGCCGAAGTCGGGCGGAGCGGAAGCGACGATAACCGAGGATGCGACGTGGACGTCGAGCAACAGCAACGTCGTCAAAGTCGAAGACGGCAAAGTAACGGCCGTCGGAGCGGGTACGGCGGTCGTCACCGCTAAGCAGCACGGCGTATCCGAGTCGGTTACGTTCTATGTGCGTACGGCGTTCGAGGCGATGAAGCTGCTGCCGGACAAACCGATCGCGGTCACGCTGTACGGCGCGGGAGTGGAGCTCGAGGCCAGCGTCGTCAAAGGAACGAGCCCTGCGGATGACGTTACCGGCGAGGCGGAATGGAAGACGGGGGATGCTTTCATCGCCACGATCGTGAAGTCGGGCGATAAGGTTACCGTCGTGCCTAGAAGCGTAGGTTCGACGAAAGTATCGGCAACCTACAAAGGGCTGACCAAGGAGCAGACGATTACCGTCTATCCGAGCATCGTCAGCGTGGATATCGCCAAAGACGAGCTGGATGTATTCGTGGAGGATACGGCTTCGTTGCCCGCGGTTTCTGGCGGTACGGCGGCCGGAGGCTCGCAGGATATTAGCAAGCTCGTACAATGGACATCGTCGGACAGCGCGGTCGTCGCGATCGAGGACGGCAAGTGGAAGGCGCTGAAGACGGGCACGGCGACGCTGACCGCGAAGGTCGAGAACGAAGCGGGCGTCCCTGGCGCGGTCAAGACCGACACGATTACGGTGAACGTACACAACAAAGTGCTTACCCTGGACTCGGATATTACGGCGATAAGCGTAGTGACGGGTAAAGAAGCCAATCTTCCTCCGGTGAAGATCATTTACGAGAACGGCAACGAAGAGGTTATTACCGATAAAATAACATGGAAAGTATCAAGTCCGAACTTGCTCGTAAAGGCGCCGAAGATCAAAGGCCTGAAAGCTTCGACGGTAACGTTGACGGGCAGCTACTTAAGCAAGACGATAACCTTCAAAGTGACGATCGAAGAAGAGTTTACTTCGTTCCAGATTACTCCGACGGGAGGTCTGCAGCTTACGCTGAATAAGTCGCAATCGATCAAGGTGACCGGGTTGACGAAGAGCGGGAAGAAGGTATCGCTTGCCTCCCGGCTCGATTGGCAAGCTTCCGAACCGGACCTGGTGTCGATCAACAAGTCTTCGATCAAAGGGCTGAAAGAAGGCAGCGGCAAGCTGACGGCGGTCATTCAAGGCAAAACGTTGGAAGTGTCGTATAAAGTAACGGCCAAGCTGACGAAGCTCGCCGCTTCCGTCAAGTCGATCAAACAGGTTGCGATCGGCACGACCGAAACGGTTAAGCTGACGGCAGACTTCGAGAACGGTAAATCGAACGACGTTACGGCCGAAGCGAAATGGACGACGTCGAACGCCAGAGTCGCTACGGTAACGAACGGAATCATTAAGTTCGTGGGCAAAGGATCGGCTTCGATCAAAGCTTCCTATGGGGGCAAAACCGTAACCGTGTCCGTCTCCGCGAAATAAAGTCAATAACAACGCCTCCGTGCCATGTAGATGGCCGCGGAGGCGTTGTTGCGTATCTTATAGGTTCAAGACGCTAATCTTATGTTAGGAATTAATGAATGCGGTTTGGATCGGGTTGCGGTACACCAGGTCGAAGTCGAGCGCTTTGACGATGACGGCGATCGGAACGTACGTTTTGCCTTCTTTGCCGAATGCCTGGATGAATGCCGGAGGCGTCTCCAGCTTTATTCGCACTCCGTCGACGTACATATAAGACGCGCCGATCGTCATTTTGACGACGTGGTTATTTTTGCTTAGCGTTACCGTCTTCGTTGCCTTGTCCCATTGTCTTTCCGCTTGCACGGCCGTCGCTAAATCCCCGATCGGCAGAAAGTTCGTGTTGTTCTTGTTGATCGGTTTGTAAGGAAGCTCTTGGCCGTTCACGATAACGGAGAGAGTTACCCCTTCAGGTTTAGGTTTGGGCGCGAGATACGTCTTCCAATCGTCGATCGCTTCGACGTAGGCTTTGGCCATCGCTTCGTATCCGGCTTGTTTCGGATGATTGTCGGGCTCGATCGCCGTAAAGTACGTGAACTCTTTGACCTGATAGGCGAATTTGTCGCTGACGCGGGCGATGCGAAGAGGGATTCCGTCCGCTTGAAGCTTCGTTGCCAATTCGTCGAGCGCAGCCGAAAGCTTATACACGTTAGCGAGCAGATCCTTGTAGAGCGGGTGCAATTCCAGGAACGGCAAGTACTGGTCCGCGAGCACGATTTCGGCGTTCGGAGCCATCTCGTGCAGCTTGCGCATAAGCGTATCCACGTTCGCTGTATAATTATTCATATTCGTATCGAACTCGGTCTGCATGATCGTCTTGGCGTCGTTGTCGTTATCGAACATCTTTTTGATGAAATCCCCGAAGTCGTTGCCTCCGACCGTCAAGACGACCAGATTCGCGTCTGCAAGCGCCGGGGCGATCTCCGAAGCTCTGGCAGCGATCGAATCGGCCTGCTTCTTCGTTCTTGGATCAGGGAAACCGGAGTAGTCTTGCAAGTCGTCCGCGGTTAGCGATCGGCCCGCTTGCGCGCCTTCGAGCAGCTTTGTCAGTCCGGGCGTCGTCAATCCGAGGATGGCGTAGTTCGCAAGCTGCGCGCGGCCGCGGAACAGCGCTTGCTCGTAAATCCGTTCTGCGTACCCGTAAGGTACGGACTTCTCGTTCATCCCCTTCTCGTAACCGACGGTGATGGAATCGCCTAGGGCTACGATTTTATATACGTCAGGTTTAGCGACAGAAACCCCCTCTTCGGCATAGGCAATTGAGGGTAAAGTGACAATTAGTGCAAAAAAACTAACAATCAATACATGGACGAAACGCTTCATACCCTGATTTTCCTCCCTTTTCCCGTTAACATTCCGAACATCCTTAGGAATGTTTATCGGCATTATAAAAAATATTAAATTGCCATCCCAACGACGATGGTGTTAAAATAACATAATCCTTTATGAATATTTATGAATAATTACTGTATTCCTCCGCGAAATCCGCCTTTCCCGACCCTGTCGTTGTTTAATCGAAACCTTATCTCACTATTCTAGGTGATTTTGCTAGGGAAATGAAGCCGGAAGTTCAGAATGATTGTTGAACCCCGAATGCATTAAAATTCGCATATAGAAAGGTTGCTTTATATGAAAGCGATGCATCACGGTTTGCCGACGAAGCAAGGGCTATACGATCCGCAATTCGAGCGTGACGCCTGCGGTATGGGTTTTGTCGCACATATTAAAGGAAGAAAGTCGCACGAGATCGTGGAACAGGCGTTGTCGTTGCTCATCAACATGGAGCATCGGGGCGGCCAGGGAAGCGAACCTAACACGGGCGACGGCGCCGGTATTTTGCTGCAAATTCCGCATGAGTTCTTCGCGAAGGAGACGGCAAAGCTCGGGTTCGCGTTGCCTGAACCGGGACAGTATGCGGTAGCGATGGTGTTCCTGCCGCAAGACGAAGCCGCTCGCGCGAAGCATGAACGCATCTTCGAAGGCATTATCGCCGAGGAAGGGCATAAGCTGCTCGGCTGGCGTACGGTGCCGACGAACGACGAGAAGCTCGGCGAGTCGGCCAAGAAGGTCAAGCCGTTCGTTCGCCAAGCGTTCATCGCCCGTCCTGCCGCGTTAGCGGACGACATGGCGTTCGAGCGCAAGCTGTACGTGATCCGCAAGCGCGCGGAGCTGGCGATTCGGTACAACGATAAGATCGAAGGGGCGGAAAGTTTCTACTTCCCAAGCTTTTCGAGCCGGAAGATCGTATATAAAGGAATGCTTACGACGGAACAAGTCGGACATTTCTACACGGAGCTTCATGATCCGGAGCTCGTCACGGCGATGGCGCTCGTGCACTCGCGGTTCAGCACGAACACGTTCCCGAGCTGGGAGCGCGCTCATCCGTTCAACTATTTGATTCATAACGGCGAAATCAATACGCTCCGCGGCAACGTCAACTGGATGCATGCGCGCCAGACGCTGTTCGCGACGGAGCTGTTCGGCGAAGATCTGGAGAAGATCAAGCCGATTATCGCGCCGGACGGATCGGATACGGCGATGTTCGATAATACGTTCGAGTTCATGCACCTGTCCGGACGTTCCATGGCGCATTGCGCGATGATGATGATTCCGGAGCCTTGGCAGAACGACGAGCACATGGACGAAGAGAAAAGAGCGTTCTACGAATATCATGCGACGTTGATGGAGCCGTGGGACGGTCCGGCGGCGGTCGGCTTTACCGACGGCGTGCAAATCGGCGCGGTGCTCGACCGCAACGGCTTGCGTCCAGCCCGCTACTACGTGACGAAAGACGATCTGATCATTCTGGCTTCCGAAGCCGGCGTCATCGAGCTTCCGCCTGAGGAGGTCGTGCTGAAGGATCGCCTGCGTCCGGGCCGCATCCTTCTCGTCGACACGAAGGAAGGCCGCATCATCTCCGACGAAGAGGTGAAGCGCTCGATCGTGACCGAGCATCCTTACCGGGAATGGCTTAACGATCACTTGGTCGATCTGGAAGAGTTGCCGGAAGCGCCGGAAGTTCCGGAGCTTGGCCATGAGACCGTGCAGCAGCGCCAGCAGGCGTTCGGCTACACGTTCGAAGACGTTCGCAGGTTGATCGAACCGATGGCCCTGTCCGGCGTCGAACCGCTTGCTTCGATGGGCTACGATGCGCCGCTCGCGGTATTGTCGAAGAAGCCGCAGCGCGTGTTCAACTACTTCAAGCAGCTGTTCGCGCAAGTTACGAACCCGCCGATCGACGCGATCCGCGAGGAAATCGTCACTTCGACGTATACGTCCGTCGGACCGGAGCGCAACCTGCTGAATCCGGAGCCGGAAAGCTGCCGTCATATTCGTCTTTACACGCCGATTCTATCCAACGAGGAATTCGCGAAGCTTCGCCACGTGCATCGCCCGGGCTTCAAGTCGATCACGCTGCCGATTTTCTTCAATCCTGAAGCCGGCGAGCAAGGCTTGCGCGACTCGCTGCAGCTGCTCTGCGATTCCGCGGACCGGGTCATGGCGCGCGGACACAACATTCTGATCCTCTCCGACAGAGGAACCGACGCGGAGAACGCGGCCATTCCGTCGCTACTCGCCGTCTCGGCGCTGCACCATCACTTGATTCGCCAAGGCACGCGGACGAAAGTCAGCATCCTGCTCGAATCCGGCGAACCGCGCGAAGTACACCACTACGCGCTGCTGATCGGCTACGGCGTCAGCGCGGTCAATCCGTATCTCGCGTTCGAGACGATCGACGATCTCATTCGTCAAGGCATACTGCGCGGCATCTCTCACGAGAAGGCTGTTAAGAACTATATTAAAGCGGCTACCAAAGGCGTCGTGAAAGTACTGTCCAAGATGGGTATTTCCACGATTCAATCGTACCGCGGCGCGCAAATTTTCGAGGCGATCGGTCTAGCTACCGACGTCGTCGAGCAGTACTTCACGTGGACTCCATCCCGCATCGAGGGCGTAGGCCTCGACGTGGTTACGAAGGATACGCTGACCGCTCACTATCGCGCTTACGCTAAGCAAGAAGGCGCCGAGGACGAGCTCGATTCCGGCGGCGATTACCAGTGGCGCAAAGACGGGGAAGAGCATCTGTTCAACCCTCGGACGGTCCACATGCTGCAGCTTGCTACCCGTACGGGCAATTACGAGACGTTCAAGAAGTTCTCTTCGCTCATTCAAGGCGAATACGAAGACGTCAAGATGCTTCGCTCGCTGCTCGATTTTAACTTCGACCAGCCGCCTGTGCCGATCGAGGAAGTCGAGTCGGTGGAATCGATCTTCAAGCGCTTTAAATCGGGCGCGATGTCGTTCGGCTCCATCAGCAAGGAAGCGCACGAGTCGCTCGCGATCGCCATGAACCGGATCGGCGGCAAGTCGAACTCCGGCGAGGGCGGCGAGGATCCGGCGCGCTACGTGCCGGACGCGAACGGCGATTCCCGCCGCAGCGCGATCAAGCAAGTCGCTTCCGGCCGTTTCGGCGTAACGAGCTACTACTTGTCCAACGCGGACGAAATTCAAATCAAGATGGCGCAAGGCGCGAAGCCGGGCGAAGGCGGACAGCTCATGGGCCGCAAAGTGTATCCTTGGGTTGCCGAGGTTCGCGGAACGACGCCGGGCGTAGGTTTGATCTCGCCGCCGCCGCACCACGATATTTATTCGATCGAGGATTTGGCGGAGCTGATTCACGATCTGAAGAACGCGAATCCGCGCGCTCGCATTAACGTGAAGCTCGTATCCGAGGTCGGCGTCGGCACGATAGCCGCAGGCGTTGCCAAGGGCCGCGCGGACGTTATCCTGGTCAGCGGTTACGACGGCGGTACCGGCGCATCCCCGATCGGCTCGATCCGCCACGCGGGCTTGCCGTGGGAGCTCGGCCTCGCCGAGACGCACCAGACGCTCATCCTGAACAACTTGCGCGACCGCGTCATCGTCGAGACCGACGGCAAAATGATGACCGGACGCGACGTGGCGATCGCCGCGCTGCTCGGCGCCGAAGAGTTCGGCTTCTCGACCGCGCCTCTCGTCGTTCTCGGATGCATCATGATGCGCGTGTGCCAATTGGATACGTGTCCGGTAGGCGTCGCGACGCAAAATCCGGAGCTGCGCAAAAAGTTCATGGGCGATCCGCAGCATGCGGTCAACTTCATGACTTTCGTGGCGCAGGAGCTTCGCGAAATCATGGCTCAGCTCGGTTTCCGCACGATTCAGGAGATGGTCGGACGCGTGGACCGTCTGAACCCCAAGAAAGCGATCAGCCACTACAAGTCGCAGGGCGTCGATCTGTCGCCGCTGCTTCATATGCCGGAACTGCCCGAAGGTTCGTTCCGCTATAACGCCAAATCCCAGAACCACCAGCTCGAGGAGTCGCTCGATATGCAGGCACTGCTCGCGGCGGCCGAGCCGGCGCTCTCTCGCCGGCAACCGGTGGAAGCATCGTTCCCGATCAAGAACACGAACCGCGTCGTCGGTACGATCGTCGGATCGGAATTGACGAACCGCTATGGGAAGGACGGCTTGCCTGAAGATACGATCCGCTTCCAATTCGTAGGCACGGCCGGACAAAGCTTCGGCGCCTTCATGCCGAAGGGAATGACGCTGACGCTCGAAGGCGATTCGAACGACTATGTCGGCAAAGGGTTATCCGGCGGCAAAATCGTCGTTTATCCTTCGAAGAAGGCTACCTTTAAGTCGGAAGACAATATCATTATCGGCAACACCGCGTTCTACGGCGCGACGAGCGGCGAAGCCTATATCCGCGGCGTTGCGGGCGAGCGCTTCGCGGTTCGCAACAGCGGCGCGAACGTCGTCGTCGAAGGCGTGGGCGACCACGGGTGCGAATACATGACCGGCGGACGCGTCGTCGTTCTCGGCGCGACCGGACGCAACTTCGCGGCGGGCATGTCCGGCGGCATCGCTTACGTCATCGATGGGGACGGCGATTTCGTGAATCGCTGCAACCTGGAGATGGTCGGCCTTGAGCGCTTGGAGGACGAGAATGAAATCGCGCAAGTTCGCGATATGATCGTCAAGCACGCTAAGTATACGGACAGCGATCTCGGTCGCCGGGTGCTGGCGGATTGGCCGGCGTACGCAGCTAAGTTCGTCAAAGTCATTCCGAAGGACTACAAACGGATGATGGAGCAGATCGCCAAGGTCGAAGCGCAAGGATTGAGCGGAGAACAAGCGATGCTCGCGGCGTTCGAAGCGAATATGCGCGACCTGTCCCGCGTTGGCGGCAACTAGTCATATCATGAAGCAGTCCGTAGAACGAATCGTTCTACGGACTGTTTTTCATGGCTAGAATGTAAGGGTTGTTCAATAAAATGTGCAGATTTGGAATATTTCGACAAAACCTCCGTTAAAAAAAGGCTGACATGACAACAGCGCTCGACACCCTCTGCGCGCCGGTTCTCCTATAATAACCTTAATGTTTCATAGAGTACGAAATGAGAGGGTATGGGTGCGCAATGGAGAAGGATTTGCAAGAGGGTAAGCAACCGTTGGAAATCGACATCCATAGGATCTTAACGCAGCTGGGTATTGAGTCTGATAAATGGCCTGAAGAATTCAAGAAGCCTGTATCGCAATACTGCTAAGCTTACATACGCTCTTAACGATAAAAACCTCGGATCAAGTTGCCGCCGCAACCGATTCGAGGTTTTTGCCGTTTCATTCGTTATTCGTCCATATTCCGTTCGGCCCGAATGAAAGCGATGAATCTTCTGGCCTCGGCCGGAGTCAATTTGCGTCCGTCGATCGTCAGCGAGAACTTCTCCAGCAGCTCGTTGTTGGAGAGCTCAAGCTCGTCAGTGAACTGTCTGACGTCCGGGTCCAAGGTTGTCGTAGGCTGGGACGTTCTGCCCGCCAAGTAATCGAGAGAGACGTGGAACAGATCCGCTACCTTGGATAAGGTCTCGGTATCGGGCTCCCTGCGATTTTTCTCGTAATGCGATAACGCCGCTCGCGAGATTCCGAGGGAAGTAGCTAGTTCTTCTTGTGTGAGTCCGCGCTGATCCCGTAGGAACGCGATACGGTTACCGATGTTCATTATATCCCTCCCAGGATGGATATCTATTTTCATCATAATAGGTTTGGTGGATAAATGCATTCATTGCGACAAAATGTCGCAACCTTATATCAACGGTATTTCCAATCCGCGAGATTCCTATACCTGGGCGGAAAAGCAACACGTTCGGCCTTGACTTGATACAAAATGTATCGTAGAGTAGAGGGTAGTTGCTGATACATATTGTATCTTAAGGCCTGGTGATCCTATGGATTCGGATGAACCGTTCAATCGCCGCAAGTATATTCGATTCGGGTTATACGCTCCATTATATGCGGAGCTGTCATTGCATCGTGTCGGCGCGCAATACCGAAGGAGCCGATCGGCGATCGTATTGCTGGATAATATCAGCTTCGGCGGTTGTCTGTTCCGAACGAATCTGATCATTCCGCCCCGAGAGGACGTGGAGTGGTTGTTAAGGCTTCGATTCGGACGGTACGCGATGCATGCGAAAGCGATCGTCGTTCGTTCGGGCGATGAGGAAGGGTATAACCTGTACGGCGCGAAGTGGAAGCTCTCCGCTTACGAACGCCACCTTTTCCAATATCGTCTGAATGAGTACTTGCAGGCGACTTACGTCTTCGCGCCGCATATTCAGACGTTATATCGACAAGTGATGGAACGCACCGCCGATCAGCAATTCAAGAAATTCGACATCATCTCTTGAAGCCTTGGGGGTATTCGTATTGAGACGCTCTAAATGGATGAGAATCAGCCTCTATACGCTCCTTGCGTGTGTCGTCATCGTTGCTGCAGGGGCCGGTTTGGCGTGGTATAAGCTGGAGAATACGATCAATGCCATGTATGAGCCGTTGCCGAGCACGGAGTGGACGCAGCCCGTATTCGAGCAGGAGACCGCGCAAGAGGACGTACCCGGACGGCAATCGGATCCAGAGGAGGAGAAGGAAGCGGAGGACGTCGATGAGGGGAGAGGCAAAGTCGTCAAAGCCGTGCAGGCGACCGGCGACGAGAAGCTTACCGACGAAGAGGTCGACCGCTTGCTGCACCCGAATCTGGACCGGAAGGACCCGTTCTGCATCCTCTTGCTCGGAGTAGATGAGCGGCCGTCGGATCGCGGGCGCAGCGATACGATGATTCTGCTGTCGATTCAGCCTGCCAAGCATTCGGCGCTCGCGATTTCCATACCGCGCGACACGAGGGTGCTTATCCCGGAACGGGAAGCTTACGACAAAATCAATCATGCGTACGCGTTCGGAGGCACGGCGCTTTCGGTAGCGACGGTCGAGAGACTGTTCGGCGTACCGATCGCCTACTATATGAAGACGAATATGGAGGGCATCGTCGATATCGTCGATACGGTAGGGGGCGTGGACGTAGACAATGCTCGGCCATTCACCTATGAAGGCGTTACGTTCCCTAAGGGCGAGCAGCGCTTGGACGGCGCGAACGCCCTGCTGTACGTGCGGATGCGCAAGGAGGATCCGAGCGGCGACTTCGGCCGCACGCAGCGGCAACGCCAGCTGCTGTCCGCCATTATCGATCGCGTCGTCAGCTTCCGTTCGCTCGGCAAGCTGCCGCATATTCTGTCCAAGCTGTCGGAGGACGTCAGGACGAACCTGACATCGGGCGATCTGTTCGATCTGGCGACCGAGTACAAGTCCGAGATCAAGCAGATCGATACGTTGTACTTGAACGGTACGGGCCGAATGATGGACGGCATCTATTACTACTCGGTTCAGCCGAAGGACCGGGCGAAGATACAGCAGCAGCTGTTGTCGCATCTCAGAGGGGCGTAAATCAGCACTTTCTGACAAATTCCTTGACAAGGGCAGGAAACTGCCCTATCTTTATTTTATGATACACAATGTATACACATGAGACAATTTGTATGAATTGGAGAGAGAATCATGGACCATTCCGTATTGTTTTACTGCCTCGTGTGCAACAAGCTGAAAACGATGGAGCAAGCGAACTGTCTTTTCCGGACCGGATACTATAAAGCGCTGCATCCGCTCGGTTGCTGCGTCAATTGCGAATGGCGGGCAAAATAAAATTTGCCTAAATAAGGTATGTAGCTGAACCTTAGATTGGTATAATGAGGGTGCTTTGCAATTGATCTACGGAGGGAAGCTCATGTCACTCGCACCTGTCGTTCGCTTGGATAACGTCACGAAAGTGATCGGCAAACGAACGATTATCGACCGGGTATCCTTTGACGTATACCCGGGGGAAGTGTTCGGATTTCTCGGTCCGAACGGATCGGGCAAGACGACGACGATCCGCATGATGGTCGGATTAATGGCTCTGACGTCGGGAGACATCCAGATCGAAGGCCATAGCGTGAAGACCGATTTTCCGAAGGCGATCGTCCATGTCGGCGCCATCGTCGAAAATCCGGAAATGTATAAATTCCTGACGGGTTATCAGAACTTGCTCCATTACGCGCGGATGAATCCGGCGGTAACGAAAGAAAGAATCCAAGAGGTTATCGAGCTTGTCGGACTTCAGGACCGCATTCACGACAAGGTAAAGAAGTATTCGCTCGGCATGCGCCAGCGGCTTGGCGTCGCGCAAGCGATGATGCACCGCCCGAAGCTTCTCGTGCTTGACGAGCCGACGAACGGACTGGACCCCGCGGGAATCCGCGAGCTAAGGGATTATTTGCGCAAGATCGCGCAAGACGAAAGCGTGGCCGTGCTCGTATCGTCTCACTTGCTGTCCGAGATGGAGCTGATGTGCGATCGCGTCGCCATTCTTCAGAAGGGCCAGATCATCGACGTCCGGTCGATCCGCGGCGACGACGCGGCCGTACATACGCAGGCCGATAACGAGGTGTTGTTCGAAGTCGATCATCCCGATGCGGCGCTCGGCGTACTGGAAGGTTCGTACGGCGCTAGGATTGCGGACGGATTGCTATCGATTAAGGCGGACCGCAGTTCGGTTGCGGCAACGAACCGCAGACTCGTGGAAGCGGGGATTAACGTCTACGGCATTCGCGTGAAGACGAAGACGTTGGAAGACCAATTCCTTGAAATGACGGGAAGTGAACACATTGGCTAACTTCGTGAAGCTCGTACAGAACGAGAATATGAAAATCTATCGCAGAGTCGGAACCTGGGTGATGCTCGGCATATTGATTCTTCTTCCGATATTGGTGTCGACGCTCCTCTATTTCGCCGGTCAGGATGACGGCAGTAAAGTAACGGGCTTCGAGATGATGCAGGTCGACGCGATATTCGCGTTCATGCTCGTGACGATTTTCTCGGTCATCATTGCTTCGGGGTCGGTGGCGAGCGAATTCTCATGGGGCACGATTAAACTGTTGCTCATTCGTCCATGGAGCCGCACCAGCATTCTGCTCTCTAAATTTATCGCGCTCGTGCTGTTCTTGCTATTAACCTCGATCATCGCTTATTTGACCTGTTTCTTCGTCAATCTCGCTTTCTTCGGCGCGACGAACGCGGTCGACGAGGTGATCCCCGAGTTGAACGCGGGCGCGGGCGTCATGTTCAGGGAACTGGGCGAATTCGTGTGGACGGAGTTCGTGGCCACACTCGTCATTGCCTCGTTCTCCTTCATGCTGTCCGCGGCGCTGCGCAGCAACGGTCTGGCGATCGGGTTGTCGCTCGCCATCGTGTTCCTGTCGGATGCGTTCGCGAGCCTGTTCCTGATGATCGATCAGCCGTGGATCAAATTCGTGTTGTTCCTTAACCTGGACTTGATGCAATTCATGAACGGGCATACGGGACCGATCGATGACGATCCGATGTCGCTTGGCTTCGCAGTCGGCGTACTGGCCGCATACTTCGTTATTTTCAACGCCATCTCGTTATTGGTATTCCGCAAACGGGATGTAGCCGCTTAATGCAGTTAAACGAATAGCCTTCGCCTAAAGACGTTATGTCGGATAGGCGAAGGCTATTTTGTTTATTGGCGAACTTTGTCCAGAAGGGTTGACCTGCTCATAATTGTATCATAAGATAGATACAATACGTATCATTTGGGAAAGGGTGGTCAGCCTGAATAGCAAGAGTAAGTACAGGGAGCTGTGCAAGGTCAGCAACGATATTCCGATCTTCTCTATGGATTGGTGGCTCGACATTACGGCGGGTGATTCCAATTGGGATGTCAGCGTGGTGGAAAGCGGAGGAGAGATTATCGCCAGCCTTCCCTATTACCGGTTTAAAAAGTACGGTCTCGAGATGATTCGAATGCCGAAGTTGACTCCAGCGATGGGCGTATGGATTCGTTATCCCAGCGATCAGAAATATGCGACCAGGTTGGCGTATGAAAAGGAGACCTTCACGAAGCTCATCGACCAATTGCCAGAATTCGACTCCTTTTATCAACACTTCTACTGGACGATAACGAATTGGATGCCGTTTCATTGGAAGGGATTCACTCAGAGCACGGACTATACATATCTGTTGGAGGATTTAAGCGACCTAGACGCGGTGTTCGCCGGATTCAGGGAGAATATCCGTCGGGAAATCCGTAAGGCTCAGAAGCAGTTGACGGTAGAGCGATCGGAAGATATTGCAAAGTTCTACGAGATCCAGAGTAAAACCTATCAGCGTCAGAACCTGAAGATGCCCTACTCCTTCGAATTTCTGAAAAAGCTGGACGATGCATGCAAACGCCGAAGCTGTCGTGCGATGTGGTTCGCTGCCGATTCCTTAGGACAAGTACACAGCGTCATGTATGTCGTATGGGATTCCAAATACGTGTACTATCTCATGGGGGGCGGAGACCCCTTGTTGCGAACAAGCGGCGCCATGTCGCTGTTAATGTGGCGGGCGATCCAGGAAGCGTCGGGACTTTCGCGGCAATTCGACTTCGTGGGCAGCATGTACGAATCGATCGACAGGTTCTTTAGAGGATTCGGAGCAGTACAGAAGCCCTATTTTCAATTATCCAAGACAAACGGAAAGTTAATGAAAATGGTTTTGCTGGCGAAGGATGCATATCGGATCTTTCGTTAATTTTATGGCTCCTGTACGAAAGTCCTTCCGTTCAAGGCATTGTACGCATGAAAGCAACCGTGTCGCTATGCGGCAGGTTGCTTTTTTGTCATTTCGGAAAGTATAAGATTTGGGGTTAGAGGCTGCCCTGTTTCAATAGGGTGATGCGGGATGAGAACGGGGCGTATAGCGGATGCCCGAGGGGCGTGTTCGTTGGTCCTGGCGTGATAGTCGCTATCGTGTGACCGTGAATACGGACGCACGATAGCGAAGGAGCGACCCCCACTCTCTCCGCCAACCAATAGAACCTACCTGCGATAGTACAGCTATTTCATAGAACCGGTAGGGTGCTAAATCAATAAATGCAAATGTGCAGGCGATATCTAGCCGCGTGACTCCATCGAAGGTTTGCAGGACTAATACCTGCATTTTTGCAGGATGAAAAGTTAAACGAGCGATCTCGGGTAGGATTACCTGCAGAATTGCAGGTGTGGAGCGACGAAAGTAGGAGGACAAAGTGTGCGAACCCCCGATGCTACGGCTCAGTAGGAGGACAAAGAGTGCGAACCCCCGATGGTACGGCTCAGTAGGAGGACAAAGCGTGCGAACCCCCGATGCAGCGACGGAAGTAGGAGGACAAAGCGTGCGAACCCCCGATGCTACGGCTCAGTAGGAGGACAAAGCGTGCGAACCTCCGATGGTACGGCTCAGTAGGAGGACAAAGAGTGCGAACCCCCGATGCAGCGACGGAAGTAGGAGGTCCGTCCATCCTGCCGCGCTCTGACGTACGCCGCCTTTGGCGCCTAAAGCGCACGCCGGGAGAGCCGAGGAAAAAGATTGGCAACAGTACCTTAATGGTTGAGACGAGCACGCACGACCGATCCGAGTAGGATCGGTTTTTATATTATTATAGAAACAAAATGTATCAACAAAGAAACGATGCGCCAGCGGTTTCGTATACCAAATGTATCATTATGTATGCGCTTTATTTAGAAAGATGTATGATTGTCGGGTTTTATTGCATGGAAAGCGAAAAAATGAGTTGACAGTGATACATATTGTATCTTATATTAGAGCTACAAAATGATACATATGGTATCAAAACCACATTAAAGGAGACTCTCCATGGGTACAAAGAAAAGAATTGGCGTTGTCGGTACGGGACTAATCGGTCGGGGTCTCATTATGGCCATCGAGAATGATTCGGAGCTTGAAATTTCGAGAATTCTGACCCGGCGAAACATCGAAACGATGCAATCGTTCCCCAGTTCGACGGTTCTGACCAATAGCATAGACGAGTTGATCGCGAATTCGGACCTGATCGTGGAATGCAGCGGCGACGTTCTGTACGGAACGGATGTTATCGACCAAGCCATCCGCGCTTCCCTCCCGGTCGTCACGATGAATACGGAGCTGCAGGTAACGACCGGCTCGTACTTCGCGCGCAGAGGTCTGATTACGGAAGCGGAGGGCGATCAGCCCGGCTGTATCGCGGCGTTGAGGGAGAACGTTCTGCAGATGGGATTCAACCCTCTCGTATACGGCAACGTCAAAGGGTTTCTGAAGCTGGATCCTAGCAGGGAAGAGATGGAGTATTGGTCCGGGCGCAACGGTACGACGCTCGGAATGACGACTTCCTTCACGGACGGGACGAAGGTTCAGATGGAGCAAGTGCTCGTGGCGAACGGCCTTGGCGCCGGAATCGCCCAGGACGGTCTGCTCGGCGTAGCATGCGAAACGGCTCACGAAGGCGGCGTTCAGATGGCGGAGCAAGCCAAGAAGGTCGGCGAGCCGCTAAGCGATTACATACTCTCTCCGAAGTCTCCTCCGGGCGTATTCGTAACCGCCGAAATCGATGAGCGGCACAAGGATGCGCTTCGGTATTACAAGATGGGGGAAGGGCCTTACTATACGCTGCTCGTGAACTATCATCTCTGCCATCTCGAAATTCTGAAGACGGTTCGTCGAGTGCTAGCCGGCGGAGGCATCTTGCTGAACAACGGAGAGCATCCAAGAATCAGCGCTGCAGCCGTCGCGAAGAAGGATCTTCATCCCGGAGATACGATCGACAGAGGAATCGGCAGCTTCGAAGTTAGAGGCGTTGCGGTAGAGATCGCCCGTAATCCGGAACATGTTCCGATCGGATTGTTGTCGCAGGCCGTCATCCGGCGACCTGTATCGGCGGGGCAGATTCTCACCTTCGAGGATGTCGAGCTTCCGCCTAGCCTGGCTTTGAACGCATGGTTGGAAATCAGAGAAGGCGCTCTTCATGCTGTCGCCCAGTAACACTGCTTGGACCAATTAACATGCTACCCGTTATGGAGGAGTCGCCATGAAGAAGGTAAGAAAAGCGATCATTCCGGCAGCGGGCCTCGGCACTCGGTTTCTGCCCGCTACGAAAGCTATGCCGAAGGAAATGCTGCCTATTATCGACAAGCCTACGATTCAATACATCGTGGAAGAAGCCATCGCGTCGGGCATCGAAGACATTATTATCGTGACGGGCAAAGGAAAACGCGCGATCGAAGATCATTTCGACCATGCGTTCGAGCTCGAGTCTACGCTGACGGAGAAAGGGAAGCTGAAGCTGCTCGAGGAGGTACGCCGGCCTTCCGGCTTCGACATTCATTATATCCGCCAGAAGGAGCCGAGAGGTCTCGGCCATGCGGTATGGTGCGCCAGGCGGTTCATCGGCGACGAACCGTTCGCCGTTCTGCTTGGGGATGATATCGTGCAAGGGGAAGACCCGTGCCTCGGACAGCTCATTCGCCAGTACGATCGAATGCAGTCTTCCATTATCGGCGTACAGCCGGTTCATGACCAAGAGACGCATCGGTACGGCATCGTCGACGGTTATCAGCGGGAAGACAGTCTCTATCACGTACGCACGCTTGTGGAGAAGCCGCTGCCCGGTACAGCCCCGTCGAACCTCGCGATTATGGGCCGCTACATCCTCACGCCTGAAATTTTCCAGATTCTCGAGCATCAGGAGACAGGGGCAGGCGGGGAGATTCAACTTACGGATGCGATTCGCAAGTTGAATGAACTGCAAGACGTATTTGCCTGTCACTTCGAAGGCGTCAGAAGCGACGTCGGGGAGAAGCTCGGGTTCATCATGACGACGCTGAGGTACGCGCTGCAGAACGACGAGCTTAAACATCCTCTTCTGCACGAACTGGAGAACATCTTGAAGCAACAGACCGCATCGCAGGCGATTGTATAAACAGAGAGAAAGGGAGAGGAAGAGGAGGCATGCACAACTATTCCGATAATAACGAAGCGCTTGTCATGGGAGGGGCCTATTCCGTCGAATCCCCTTATATCGGTATCGCTACGGCAGACCGTGGTTATATCTTCAGAAAAAGATTGTTCGACGTATTCTTCGCTGCCGCCGGAATTTTGTTCCTCTTGCCTGTCTTCATCATCGTCGCGGCTGTGATCAAAATAACGGAGCCCCGAGGATCCGTGTTCTTCAAACAAACCAGAATCGGCAAAGACGGCAAGCCGTTCAACATGTATAAGTTCAGGTCAATGGTGGAGAACGCGGAGCAATTGCTGGCGGAGCTGCAACACCGGAACGAAATTCAGGGCGCCATGTTCAAGATGAAGTCCGATCCGCGCGTAACGAGGATCGGGAAGCTGATCCGCAAGACGAGTTTGGATGAGTTGCCTCAATTGTGGAACGTACTGAAGGGCGATATGAGTCTGGTCGGCCCAAGGCCGGGACTGCCGCAGGAGGTGGCCCAATATACGAGCCGCGACCGTCTTCGGTTACTGGTGCCGCCAGGTTGTACTGGATTGTGGCAGGTGAGCGGAAGAAACGGACTCTCTTTTATGCAAATGGTAGAGATGGATTTGGATTATATTAGCCGCAGAAGCCTGTTGTTCGATTTGCGGCTTATCTTAAAAACATTCGTCGTTATCGTATATCCGAAAAACGCTTATTGAGGCAAGACGATAACAGAATCGAAGAGAGAAGGTTATAGCCGATGGATCTTAGGAAAATGGCAGGCGTAATCCGCAACAGACTCGGAATGATTTCGGTAATTGTGATCATCTGCTGTCTAGCCGCCGGATTGTCCACCCAGTACCTGGTCGAGCCGAAATACGAGGCGTCCGTTAAAGTCATGGTCAACAAAACGTCCGACGCCGGAATCACGCTCGATGACGTGTCGGTGAACGTATTGCTTACCGAGACTTATTTGGAGCTGGCCCAGACAGATGCCGTAATGGGGCAAGTAGCCAGCGAATACCCTGAATTCGGGCTTGATAGCGGCGATCTGGTAGACAAGGTTCATTTCGCTGCAGCCGACAAGACGCAAGTGATCACCATGACGGTGCGCGACGCGTCTTATAAACGGGCTGCGACGATCGTTAATGCGGCAGCTTCGGCGTTGCAGACGAAGGCGTCCGAGATCATGAAGGAAGACAATATTACAATACTCGATCACGCGTCGCTTGATAAAGTGCCGCCGCCGGTATCGCCAAGCATCGCCATGAACACAACGATCGCATTCATCCTTTCGCTTGCGGTTGCTGTCGCAGTAGCGTTCCTGCTAGAAAATCTTGACGAAACGATTAGAGACGAAGAGACCGCTAAGAACGTACTCGGCGTACCTTCTTTGGCCTCGATCGGCCGAATCGAGCAAACGAGCAAGCCAGGGAAAACGGCGGTAAGAAAGGCGAGTGATGGCGTCTATGCCACGGCAAACCAATGAGATTCCGTTAGTGACGATGTCTACTCCGGGGGTATCCGTATCCGAAGCCTTCCGTTCTTTGCGAACGAATACGCAATACACGCTCGACGGTATAGAGAGTCCCGTCATTGCCGTCACATCAAGCCAACGCTCCGAGGGAAAATCAACGACGTCGCTTAACTTGGCGGCCGCTTATGCGCAAGAAGGCCGGCGCACGCTATTGATTGACGCTAATCTCCGCAACCCTGTCCTGCACACCGCGTTCGGCATAACGAACCGGACGGGTTTAACTCAGGTGCTTGCCGAAGGGACTCCAATCGATACCTGCACGATGCATAGCGGGATTGATCGGCTAAACCTGCTGACTTCCGGGCCGACTCCTTACAACCCGTCCGAATTGCTGGCGTCCCGCCGAATGGATGAGCTGCTGGAGAATGCCAGAAAGAAGTACGAAATCGTGATCATTGACACGCCTTCTCTGCTTGAAGTTACCGACTCTCAGCTCATTGCCTCGAAGTGCGATGGCATTCTGCTCGTCATACGCTCCGGCAAAGTGAAGCAATCTGCGGCGGTCAAGGCGAAAGAGCTGCTCATTCATGTGAAAGCCAACGTTCTGGGCTTCGTGCTGAACGGAGCGTAACCGCCTATGTATAGACTTGCGCTTGGTGGATACAGGACGGGCAATATGACTTCATTATTACTCGTGCTTGTCGCGGTCGGGCTTGGCCTCTCGATTGCTTATCAGCCGCTCTTTACTGCCGCAGCCCTCGTCGGAATAGCCGTACTCCTTCTTTCCGTGCTGTCTCCGGAGCGGGTCAGTTATATGCTGCTTGTCTCGTCCGCCATCTCGGTCCAGTATCTCTACGACGGCCAAGTGCTAGGATTGGATCTGCTATCCCTCCATAAGCTCGGCATTCTGTTGCTCTCCATTCCGGCCGCTTTCCGGTACGGTGTCTACGCGAAGCATGCGATGCCCGTAGCCGCGCTTGCCGCCATGCTGGGCTTCACTTATTTTCTGGCCGATACGCCTCCGTTGCTTGGCGAGATCGAACCGATTAAATCGTTCATCGGATTGGCATCGCCGTTCGTGCTGCTTCTGATTCGTTGGCCTAAGAAGACGGCCGCCATGATTGTCAACATTCTCTGTTTCCTGCCGCTTATCAGCGTGCTTGTCGGTTTCGTATTGGAGGCGGCCGGAATCGGCAGTTTGTTCGTCCAAGAGTTCAACGGCTCCACGCGGTTAACAGGCGCCAATATTCCGGCTCACCTCGCTTTCCTCGCTTTCATGGCGTTCATGGTTGCGACCATTGAAGCGAAGCGCCGGCCCGATCGGCTAGTCTTCTATTACGCGATGATGTCGGTCAATTTCCTTATTCTATTGCTGACCGGCACAAGAGGCGCGCTGATTTCGTTAATGCTAATGGTATTTCTGTTCATGTATGACTTGACGAAGCAATTCCTGAAAGGAAAGACGGCGCTCATCATCCCGTTGATCGGATTTATAGCCGTACTCGTAACGTCCGTGTGGCTGCAGCTTGACAACTTGCAGAAGAGGTCGTTCGAACGGGCGACCGAAGCGGGAATCGATCTATCCGGACGGCTCGAAGCCTGGCAGTTCTTCCTTAAGGGAGTCAGCGGATCGCCTTGGTTTGGCAAAGGGCTCGGCGCGGTCCTTGTGGCGAACGACGGAAGCATCTATGAGGGCTTTAACGTGCCGCATAACGAATATATCCGTTTTTATTACGACGGCGGCATCATTGGAGCGATTCTTCTGTTCGCGGCAATCCTTTACGTATTCAGGAACGTCATACGCGAAACCGCTAAAGAACTGCGGATATTTATGACCGCTTTGATCATCGGTTTTCTAATTTACTCAATCTCCGACAATACGTTGTCGACCCTGCAATTTATCCTGCCGTTCTGTATTTACCTTAATGCGTCCGGTGCCTTATCGGGGACAGATAAGGAGAAGCCCGCATGAGCAAAGTGAAGCTGTTTAACGTCCTCTTCGACAATTACGATTATGACGACCTACTGGGGTATATCGACCGTACGATTCAATCGGGTAAGCCTTCTTATATTCTCACTTGCAACGTGGATCATTTAATGAAGCTTCAGAGCGACGCTCATTTCCGGGAAGTATACAACGACGCGGGAGCGATCGTCGCAGACGGGATGCCGGTTGTCTGGGCATCCCGTCTGCTGAAGAGGCGGCTGAAGCAACGGGTTGCAGGCGCGGATATCGTCAATGAGCTTGGGAATCGGCTTGCGAAGAGGGGGTACCGAATTTTCCTTCTCGGGGCTGCCGAGGGGATCGCCGACAGGGCGAGATGTAACCTTGAGGTTAAGATTCCGGGAATCAACGTCGTAGGTACCTATTCGCCATCCTACGGATTCGATCGCAATGAAGAAGAATGCGAGAGGATTAATGCGATGCTCCGAATCGCGAAACCTGATATCGTGCTTGTCGGCGCGGGCGCCCCGAAGCAGGAAAAGTGGATTTACCGCCATTACCGCGAGTATGGCGCGCCGATATCGATTGGCGTAGGCGCAGCCCTGGACTTCATGGCGGGAGAAATCAAGAGGGCGCCGGTATGGTTTCAACGAACGTCTCTGGAATGGCTGTGGCGATTATTTCAGGAGCCGAAGAGGCTTTGGAGGCGGTACTTGGTAGACGATGTGAAGTTCCTGGGCCTACTGATCAGGGAAATGCGAGTCCGGAAGGAGGAGAGCCGATGACTGCAGGACGTCCGAACCGCATGGTTAGCGTCATTATACCGATCTATAACGGTCAACGATATATTGAGACGACGATTAGGAGCATACTCGACCAGACCTATGGCGATTATGAAGTTTTATGCATGATAGACGGTACGAGCGATGACTCGGCTGTCATCATCGAGAGGCTGAATAACGGGAAAATCCAACAATTTCACCATGCTAATCGGGGAGCTACCTATACCCGGAACAGAGGCTTGCAGCTGGCCCGGGGGGAATACGTCCTGTTTCTGGATCAGGACGACGTTCTGGAGCCGCAGTTCCTCGAAGCTGCCATTCTAGAACTGGAACGCACGGGAGCGACCGGAGTTGCCGTTAACGGACAATTGATCGACGGGGAGGGCCGCGTGATCCGGAGAATGTATCGGATCAACAAGCCGGTATTGACCTACGATTCGCTGTTGAAAGGGAATCAGCTGTGCACGGCATCCCAAGTGCTGCTGAAGCGTAAGCCGCTCGTGGAGAAGATCGGCGCTTTCGATGTGAACGCCGACCAGGCAGACGATTGGGATATGTGGATCCGGCAAGCGCAATACGGAAAACTCGTGTTCCTCGACCGTTATCTGATGAACTATCGCTTGCACGATTCGAACCAGTCTTTGAACTACGGCAAGATGCTGCGGTCCGAGCTGCACATCGTGGAAGGTAAACTTAACGGTTTACGCAATCAACATGCGATCAAGAGTTACAGCTATATGAGATACTCCAGTCGGGCGGCGGATTGGGAAGCGTTAAGCAAAGCGCTGCGCCTTAACGCAATGCTCGTACTCCGGCCCCGCTTCTACTGGACCGTATGCCAGGTTGCATGGACCAGGATGTGGCGTCATGGCTAGCGCCGGATCGGATGCAGCCGCGACAGTCGGGCTGCCCCCGCGTGCGACGGTGCACCACCGAAAAGGGCTGTTCGGGCAAACGCTGAAGACGATGGCTTTCAGCATGGCCATCCTTGTCATCAACATGGCGACCGGCATGGTAACCGCCCGCCTCCTAGGCCCTGAGGGCCGAGGGTTGCAGACGGCCATGATCCTATGGCCGCAGTTCCTTGCCTTCGCCAGCACCTTCGGGATTCATGCCGCACTGCTATACCATATGAAGAAAGATCCGGAGCGCGAGGCGAGCTTGTACTACGCCTCGTTGTGGCTAAGTCTCTGTGCCGGAGTCGTTTGCGTTGTTGCAGGACTGTTCCTGATTCCGGCATGGCTGGAAGCGGACGCCGTGCCTGTCGCCCAGTGGCTATTGGCCGGGACGCCGTTTATGCTGCTCTTCTTTATGCACAACGCGCTGTTCCGCGGCCGGGAGGAATTTCATCTATTCAACCGGATGAGATATCTTCTGCCTCTGTTGACGCTGGCGGCATTGCTATTGCTGGCCATGCTGGGCAGTTTGACGCCGACGACGTCGGCCGTCGTCTACCTCGCTCCATACGTACCGGTGACGATGCTCGCGATAATCCGCGCCGTACGGGTGTACGGTAGTCCCGTCTTCGCCGGCATGTTATCGACCTGCAAGAAAGTTCTGGCCTACGGATTCGGGGCGTACGGCATCGATCTATTGGGGAATTTGATTCTCTATATAGACCAAATCATTCTAATCAACCTATTGGCGCCCGGTCCGCTTGGACTATATGTCGTCGCGGTAAGTTTATCTCGGGTGACCGCTATTTTCTCTTCCTCGATCATTATGGTCCTGTATCCCAAAGCTTCGAGCCTTCCGCCTAAGGAAGCGGCGCTCCTGACCCTAAGAGTGTTCAAATTGAGCTTGCTCGCCGCGCTGGCGTTCGTAATCGTATTTATGGTCGCCGCACCGATGATGATTCATCTTCTATATGGCGAACGCTTTGCGGAGTCGACCGGAGTCTTCCGTCTGCTTGTGCTTGAAGTCGTACTCAGCGGCGCTGCTCTCGTGCTGGCGCAGGCGTTCATGGCGGTCGGCAAGCCTTTTGTCGTTACCGTGTCGCAGGCGATCGGCGTTCTGCTCGTCATTCCGCTCATGTATTATCTCGTTCCGGAGTACGGTGTGATCGGGGCGGGATGGGCGCTTCTCTTGCCGTCTTTCATCAGGCTACTTTATGTTGTGGCGATGTTCGAATGGCGGTTTCGGTTCAGTCTGCTAGCTCTGTTGCCGGGTCGGGACGATCTCGGATGGATGATGAGCATGATCCGGAACAGAAAGACAGGCACTGCCGTGCAATAGCAGCAACAAAGAGAGGGGATGAGAGAGATGCGTTTGGTACTTCTCTCAGGAGGTTCGGGGACACGATTGTGGCCGCTGTCCAATGCGACGAGGTCGAAGCAGTTTCTGAACGTACTGCAGGACCCTGACGGCAATCTGGAGTCCATGGTACAGAGGGTGTGGAGGCAGCTCGGAGAAATCGGCTTGTCCCGCACCGCGCATATAGCGTCTTCCAAAGATCAAGAAGACATTCTGAGGCAGCAACTCGGACCTCAAGTGCCGCTTATTCTGGAGCCGTCTCGGCGGGATACGTTCCCCGCCGTCGCTCTGGCAGCCGCGTATTTATATTCGAACGGCATTGGACTAGATGAGACGGTGGCGGTTCTCCCCGTGGACCCCCACGTAGATTCCAGCTTCTTTCATACCGTACGCCGGTTGGAATCCGTGCTTGAGGAAACGGAGGCGGACATCGCCTTGATCGGCGTCGAACCCGGCTATCCAACAGAGAAGTACGGTTACATCGTACCGGCGGATTCAAGCGCGGCGACAGAGGGCGACAACTGCTGGTGCGTCGGCCATTTCCGCGAAAAACCGCCCGCCCACGAGGCAGCCGCGTTAATTCGCGACGGAGCGGTATGGAACAGCGGCGTATTCGCCTTTCGTCTGGGATTCATGATCGAGCTGCTCATGGAGAAGGGACTGCCTCTTCAATATGATCATCTGTTGAGACAGTACGATAAGCTGACCAAGACCAGCTTCGACTATGAAGTGGTCGAGCGGGCAGAGCGAATCGCCGCCCTAACCTACAAAGGAACGTGGAAGGATCTCGGCACCTGGTCCACCTTGACGGAAGAGATCGAGAACAACGTTATCGGCAACGGATATGTAAGCCCGGACAGCCATAACAGTCATCTCATTAATGAGCTGGATATCCCGATCGCCTTGATCGGCATAGAAGGGGCGATCGTAGCCGCGGGTGCGGACGGCATTATCGTCGCGGAGAAATCCTCCAGCCATCGAATTAAGGAAGTCTCCGAAGGCTTTAGCTCCTATCCGCGGCTCGAGGTTCGATCCTGGGGAGTCAGGCGAATCGTAGATCGACTAGGTTCGGGCGTACAGGCTACCGTTACGAGTCGGATTTCGCTTGCCGCAGCGCATAACTTCAGCTATCACTATCACGAAATCGGCATGGAGGTTTGGACCGTGATTTCAGGCGAAGGCGAAGCCGTCATCGACGGGGAGCTGCTGGCAGCCAGGCCCGGCGACGTGTTCGTCATTCCTTCGGGCAAGCCGCACAGCATGCGAGGGATATCGGATATGGAACTGATTTGCGTACAGCGGGGAGAAAAGCCGGACTCCGATGAATTACGAATATGCACGAGTTGGTCGGATATCTCGACTTTCTATATCAAAAGCGCCGTGTAGGAGAGTATAGGGGGAAGCAGCATATGGCAAAGGGGGTTTGGATCCTTCATAAGGGATTTCGCAGGATCAAAAACAAGTTCATGACGGAGTTCTGGTACAGGCATCTGTTTTATCGAATCGGCCGCAAAAGCAGCGTTAGCCATCCGTTCTACACGGAGAATCCAGAGCTCATCCAACTGGGAGACAAGGTGTATATCGGCCCATACTGCCGGATTGAAGCCTATCCACCGGATGGGATGAGCCGCAGGAAAAAACCGACGCTGACTATCGGAAACCGCGTGACGATGGAACATGCCGTGCATATCTCCTGCGCAGAATCTCTCGTCATCGAAGACGATGTGATGATCGCCGGGAGATGTTACATAAGCGACAATAACCATTCATTCGATCCGCTGGGTCCGCCCTATAAGAAGCAACCTGCGAGTTCGAAGCACACTCGTATCGGCAAGGGCGTATGGCTTGGACAGAATGTATGCATTCTGGCCGGCGCGGATGTCGGGGAAGGTTCGGTGATCGGCGCAGGGAGCATCGTCAATGGCTATATCCCTGCTTATAGCATCGCGGTAGGAACGCCGGCTCGAGTCATCAAGCGCTACAACTTCGACACCCAAGCCTGGGTCAAGTCGGACGGGAAAGAAATCAATGTGCTGAGGCAAGTACAATTATGAATATAAAACTGCTAGGGTTGCTTTTCACTTGGGGAACGGCGTTCCTCCTCGTGTTTATGGGCGTAGGCAGCTTCGCGGATACCGATAAAAAGCTATTGAAGACGAAGGCCGTGAATAAGAATGCGACGGTCGGCGCGCGCGAGCTGCTCAAGCTGCTCTATGAGATCAAGGGCAATAAAACGCTCAGCGGTCAGCACGATTACTTGGAAATTCCCGATCATCATTCCAACATCGTGAAGAAGCTTACCGGTGAATACCCGGCGCTAAAGGGCTACGAACTGGGCGGAATCACGAACCAAACCGAAAAGGAGCTCGCCGCCTACCGGGATAAGGTCATTAAAAACGCGATCGCCTGGCATAAATCGGGGAGCATCGTGACGATCACCTACCACATGAACCTGCCTGGCGGCTGTTATTGCTGGGACTCGGTCAATAACGGCGGCATATCGGCGGAGAAGTTCAATGAGATCATTACGCCGGGCACGGAGCTTTACATGCAGCATGTCAAGGATCTCGACCGAGCGGCCGTATACCTGAAGAAGCTTCGGGACGCTGGCGTCCCGGTGTTATGGCGGCCCTATCACGAAATGAACGGCAAATGGTTCTGGTGGGGGCAACAGCCTGAATTCGCACAACTGTGGGAGATCATGTACGAAAGATATACGAAGGTTCATCAGTTGAACAATCTGCTATGGGTGTGGAGCGCGGCAACGCTGGAATGGGCAGACGATTTCGAGAATTATTATGTCGGAACGGACCGGGCGGACGTGATCGCCATCGATGTCTATAACAATCAATACGAACAAGATTACTACGATCGGCTTGTCCAACTTGCGGAAGGTAAACCGATCGCCATCGGGGAGAACGGAGAACTGCCGAGTGCCGAGATGCTGGCGAATGAACAAAGCCAATACGTCTGGTTTATGACTTGGGCCGATATGATCGAGAACAATAATGCTGCGGACCAGGTTCAAGCGCTGTACGCAGACGACCGCATTTTAACGAGAGGCGAATTATCGAGACTAATGAAGGGGAATTAGGCGCGATGGCCGATTCGAGTATGCGCTGGGAGTTGTGTTCGGATGGATATGATAGAATTTATTAAAGAGGTCATCTGGGATGTACTGGTCAATCATATTGCGGCTTCTGTCATTTTGCCGAATCGAGTGAGGGCGATGCTGTACAGATGGCTAGGCATTCGAACGAAGACGAACGACATCCGTTCGAAGTGCAACTTCAGAGGCAACCATATCGAGATCGGCCGAGGTTCGTTCCTCAATCATTCCTGCCTGGTGGAAGACCACGTAAAGATCGGAGACAACTGCATGATCGCATTCGACGTGATCTTGTGCACGTCTACGCACAAAATCGGAACGCATGAGAAAAGGGGCGGCGAGTCCGTTAACCTGCCCATCACGATCGGCGACGGATGCTGGATCGGAGCCAGAGTAACCGTACTGCCGGGGATTACGATCGGCGACGGTTGCATCATCGCCGCGGGTGCCGTCGTCGCGTCGAATTGCGAGCCGGACGGACTGTACGCCGGCGTGCCGGCAAGAAGGATCAAGGAGTTGTCGAAGGCCGACGACAGGGGGTTGTATGCCATTTAATCATGATCGCGCCTTGTACGAATCATAAGAAAGCACCGCCGGCGGGCGGTGCTTTTTCGTTGCGCTCTACCGATTCAAATTTTTCCGGCGCTCGAAACCCGGGTGTTATTCACCTTGCTCTTGCGCGCGTCATTCTCGAATAATCCCATGATCTTATCGACGACGATCGGAACGTCATGCTTCTCGGCAAGTCGTCTGCTGTTCCTGCCGTACTGTTCGGTTATTTCTAAGTTCTCCGCGAGATACAAGATGCTTTGCTTCAGTCCTTCTATGTCCCCCGGCTCTATAATCAGGCCATTATAGCGATGGAGGACGATTTCCGGAATCCCTGCGACGTTCGTGCTGATCACGGGCAATTCATACGACATCGCTTCGAGAATGGATATCGGGACTCCTTCGAAATAGGACGGTAATATATATACGGCTGCTTCTTTCAGTAACGCGGATTTCTTGTCTCCGTCAACCCAACCATGCACGGTGCAGGTTTTCTCGAGCCCATACTGTCGAATCATCGAAGTTAACGTATCCAGCTCTTTATTCCCGCCGATATCGAGATGTATTGTACTTTTTTGTTCATCCGTCATCCTCGATAGGGCTTGTATTAAATCATAAATTCCTTTTCTCTTTCCGATTTCCCCAAGGAATACTAACCTGATTTGTTCATTCGGGCGGCGATCATCCGCTCTCGAGAATTCGGGCAGGCGAATGGGATTTTCGATGATGTGAATAGATTCGTTATCCGTAACGGTTGCGGTAATTCGCTTCATATCTTCCGAAAGCACGAAAATTTTCGTTGAAGATTTGAAGGCCAGCTTGCCCAGCCGCTTGTTGAACCTGTTTTTATTCAGGAATAGCTCCAAGTCCGCTGCGTGCTGATGCAGAACGACGTTCTTGCGCAGAATACTCAATAGCATGACGTAAAGAAATTTTCGGTAGAAACTTCCGAATGCGCACGCGTGCAAGTAATACACGTCGTATTTAAAAGGGTGCAACCGAGCGATAAAACCGAAAAACCGGATGAGAGAATACAACACCCTTAGAATCGGATGAACCGAATCGATATAACTGCTATAAAGCCTGACCTTGTCGCCTCTCTTTTCCATTTCCGTCATTAAAGATTTAACCACCGACGATACCCCGCCTTTTACGGATAAATCCGGCGAGATAATCAAGATTTTCTTCATTTCCGTTCCCTCCACGTATCTGGTTACTACCATCCAATCTAAGATACAATTTGTATCATGTCAAGAAAAATTAACATTTTGTATCGGATTTGGGCAATCGTCCGTGGAAGTTTGTATATGAATCGCATATTCTATTCTATTACGATCCTTCAGACAAAGGAGTGAACGAGATGGAAGGGCAATTGCCGGTCAATCCGTACGCGACGCTGAAGACGAAGCAGCTTCTGTCCTATCTATATACCTTGACTAATCCGGACGCGGGGATGCTTACAGGGCAACACAACTGGTTTGAGGCGCCCACGGACAACATTACGAATCTGGTACTGCCGATTTCCGGCGGGAAGTACCCCGCGATTTCGAGCTTCGAGCTCGGAGCGATCATGGGACAAACCGAGCAGGTCGTCATGGGTCAACGCAAGGCAGTCATCGATGCGGCGCTTGCTTATTGGAGGGCGGGGGGCATCCCTGCGTTCTGCTGGCATCAGCAATATCCGCTAACCTCCTACAAATGGGAGAACCTATGGAACGATTCTAATCCAGTCGCAGGTTTCAAAACGCAAGAGGAATTTAATCAATGCGTCACGCCGGGAACCGCCCAATACAACTGGCTCTTGGCTGAGTACGATAAGCTTGCGGGGCAATTCCAGGTGCTTAAGGATGCCGACGTGCCGGTATTATTCCGTCCGTATCACGAGATGAACGGATACTGGTTCTGGTGGGGAAAGAAAAAGAATTTCAGGGCGCTCTGGGAGCTGATTTATAACCGGTTGGTCGTCCATCATGGACTGAACAATCTATTGTTCGTATGGAACGTCCAGTGCCAACGGCAGTCGGACCCTAACATCGATGATTATAGACTCTATTATCCCGGCACGGTTACGAACGGTGTCATCGGTACGGACGGCAAGGTTGACGTCCTGAGCTGGGATATTTATCATAGCGAATTTCTGCAAAGCCATCACGATAATCTTTGGCGCTTCGGCGGCGGCAAACCGATCGGAATATCAGAGGTCGGAGGCTTGCCCAATATGCAGACGATGAAGACTAGCCAATATCGCTACGCTTTTTCCATCGCATGGGGCGAGCCCTTCTGGTCGAACGAAAACACGGAGGCGAACAAAAGACAATATTATTCGGACGCGTATGCGATTACAAGGGAGGAAATCGAGATGCCAACCGCTACTAACAAGGTACAAGTAAGCAGCAATGGCAGATTTCTTGTCACCTCGGACGGCAAACCGTTCTTCTGGCTCGCAGACACCGCCTGGGAATTGTTCGAGCGATTGAACCGCTCCGAAGTGGAAACTTACTTGAGGAGTACCGCCGAACAAGGTTTCACTTTCGTCCTGGCCACTGCTTTATCGGAGAAATGGGATCTCACCGTGCCGAATGCCCAGGGGGATCAGCCGCTAACGGGAACGGACCCGGACCGGCCGCTCACGACTGCGGGAAGCGATCCAGCCAATAGCGCGCAATACGATTATTGGGACCATGTGGATTTCGTAATCGACACGGCGGCATCGCTCGGTATCTATGTCGGTCTGCTTCCGACGTGGGGCAAATATATCATCGATAACAGCGCCCCTCCTTACAATCAGCCGTACAAAGGCATCTTCACGAACGCCAAGGCGTATAACTACGGCAAGTGGATCGGAAGCCGGTACGCGAACAGAAGCAATGTCGTATGGGTTCTCGGCGGCGACCGCGCGCCGGACACCGATGCCAAGAGGCAGCTAATCCGGCAAATGGTCCAAGGAATTAACGACGGAGGCGGCACGCAGATCAAGACGTTCCATCCGATCGGAGGAAAGTCGTCCTCCGAATGGTTTCAGAACGAAGCTTGGCTTAGCTTTAATATGTACCAGTCGGGCCATGTCTCGCAGAACTTTCCGAACTACAACGTCATCGCGTCCGATTATGGAAGGACGCCGATTAAGCCCGTGCAAGATGGAGAGCCAAGGTACGAGAATGCCGGGATTAACTTCAACTCGGCGAATGGGCGCTTCACCCCCTATGATGTTCGTCAAGCTGCCTATTGGTCGGTATTCGCAGGTTCGTTCGGTCATACGTACGGTCATGGTTCCATATGGCAAATGTACGCGCCGGGACGTCCTTCGGACGAGAACGTCTACTGGTACGACGCTCTGAACGCAGAGGGCAGATCCGACATGAAATATTTGCGGAGACTGATCGAATCCAGACCTTTCCTGGAGCGCGTGCCGGATCAATCCCTGGTGACGGGCGCGTTGTCCGGCGGAGATCATATTCGCTGTACCCGCGGCTCAAGCTACGCCATGATTTACGCCCGTACCTCCTTCACGGTCAACATGGGCCGAATATCGGGCACGACGGTTACGGCCTATTGGTACAATCCGAGGACTGGCGCGAATACGCTGATCGGCGACTTCGCCAATACGGGGACGCGGGCGTTCACGCCGCCGTCAACCGGTGTCAACAACGATTGGGTGCTCGTTCTGGACGATAAAGCTAAAGCTTATCCGCCTCCCGGAGAAAGCGATGTACCCGTACCCGGAGATACGACACCCCCGACGGCCCCGAGCAATCTGACCGTTATCTCCAAGACGAACAACTCCGTTACGTTCGGATGGACGGCGTCGACGGATGCGAGCGGAATCGATGTTTACGACATCTACCGGGACGGCGTGTGGATTGCGTATACGCAAAATTTCGCCAGTCTGCAATATACGGACACGGGACTATCTCCGAATACGACTTACTCGTTTACGGTCAAAGCGAAAGACAAGGCGCAGAACTGGGGGCCGCTCAGCAGCCCATTGGTCGTGACGACGAACGGGGCGCCCGGGAACGATACGACACCCCCGACGGCCCCGAGCAATCTGACGGCGGTATCGAAGACGGCCAACTCCGTTACGTTCAGATGGAACGCCTCGACGGATGCGAGCGGAATCGATGTCTACGACATCTATCGGGACGGCGTATGGATTGCGTACACGCAGAACTTCGCCAATTTGGAATATACGGCCACGGGGCTATCTCCGAATACGACTTATTCGTTTACGGTCAAGGCGAAAGACAAGGCCCAGAACTGGGGACCGCTTAGCAGCCCATTGGTTGTGACGACGAACGCTGCATCAGGGAACGACACGAATCCTCCGACGGCCCCGAGCAATCTGACCGTTGTCTCCAAGACGGCCACTTCGGTTACGTTCAGATGGGCCGCGTCGACGGACCCCAGCGGGATCGATGTCTATGACATTTACCGGAACGGAGTTTGGATCGCCTATACGCAGAACTTCGCCAATCTACAGTACACGGCCACGGGACTGTCTCCGAATACGACTTACACGTTCACGGTCAAAGCGAAAGACAAAGCGCAGAACTGGGGGCCGTTCAGCCAACCGTTAGTGGTGACGACCAATCCAAGGTGAGGAAGAACGGCATAAACGAACAAGCAGCCGGAAGCGGCTGCTTGTTCGTTGTTCCACGACTCCTCTGTCAAGGACTGGAGAAGTTGGCGTTCGTATCGTCGAGCAGGAGAACCCAGTCATTCCCGACTCCGCCGGACGGAGGTTGAAAGGCTTGTGTCCCCGCATTCGCAAATTCCCCGATTAAGTCGCTAACTCCCGTTCGAGGGTTATACCAGCGCGCCGTTACCGTATCTCCGGTTATTGTCCCCATGCTAACCGAGAACGCAGCGCCTCTAGGGGAATATACCATCGCGTAATTCGTTCCTTTTGTCGCCTGGATACGGCTTCCTCCGGATAAGGCATTCGTAACTAACGACTGATCCGGAACTCGTTCGACAAACGGTCTGGATTCCATCAGCTTGCGCAGGTGCTTCATTTGCGATCTTCCGGCTGCGTTCAAGGCATCGTGCCAATATTGAATTTCATCGGCCTTATACCCGGAAGCGTGCATTTGCCAAATGGCCCCGTTGCCGTACGAGTGTCCGAACGAACCCGCGAATACCGACCAATAGGCGGCTTGCCTGACATCATAGGCGGAGAACCTGCCGTTCGCGGAACTGAAATTGATGCCGCTATCCTCGTATCGCGGCTCCGCGTCTATGATCGGCTTAACGGGCTTCTTGAGATAGTCGGAAGCAATGACTTTGTAATTCGGATAATCAACGGACAGGTGGCCCGATTGATACATATTGAAGTCCAGCCACGATTCGTTCTGGAACCACTCCGAGGAAGATTTCCCGCCGATCGGGTGAAAGGTGATCAACTGTGTAGCCCCACCATCTTTGATTCCCCGCGCCATTCGCCTAACAAGCTCTCTCTCCGGTTCGGTATTCGGCGCGCGGTCGCCGCCGAGTACCCATATGATATTGCTCCGGTCTGCGTAGCGGCTTCCGATCCACTTTCCGAAGTTATAAGCGCTATTGAAATCAAATATACCTTGGTATGGCTGATTGTCGGGAGGGGCGCCGTTGTCGATGATGTATTTGCCCCAGGTCGGCAACAGCGCAACGTAGATGCCGAGCGATGCCGCCGTATCGATCACGTAGTCGGCATGATCCCAATAATCGTATTGCGCGGCGTTGGCAGGGTTGCTGCCTGCCGTCGCGAGAGGCTTGTCCGGGTCCGCTCCTTCTAGAGGCAGATCCCCATGCGCGTTCGGTACGTTGAGGTTCCAGAAATGCGATAACGCCGTAACTTGAACGACGTTGAAGCCTTGTTCGGCCACGTTGGTCAGATAAGTATCCGCTTCGATGCGGGTCAACCTCTGTATCAATTCCCAGGCCGTGTCCGCGAGCCAGAAGAAGGGCTCGCCGCTCGAGGTTACGAGATATCTGCCGTTATCGCTCACCTGAAGCGGAGCCAGAGGCTTTACCGGCGCTGACCGCCATTGGACGATCGTATCATTCCCTTCGGCAGAGACGGTACTTGCGGTCAGATCGGCCCACATGCGGAGCGGAATCATAAGCGACCCGCGCTTCAAGAGCGTCGGTTCCGACCAGGTTTTCAACGTTCCGTTCACGGTAACGAGGTTACTGTTCCACTTCAATCGGATATTCATCGATTCGGAAACCGCTATCGATTCTTTCGCGGCTGCATCGTAGGAGAGTTTGAACCCGAATGGCTGAGCGATTCCGTTCAGCGCGACGTATGCCGTCCCTTTGATGATCTCGTACGGTTGCGAGGCGACGACGCGCTTGCCGTTATGCAGCATCTCTTTCTTGTTCTTCGCAAGCACAAGCATGTTGTCAAAGCTATCCACGGCATATAGCGATCCCGGTTGACCGTAAAGCGGAAGCAAGATTAACGAAACGATCAACGCAATAAAAACCAGTCGATGAATTCTCATCGGACTACGCTCCCCTCTGCATAGATAAGGTCCTCTTTATCTGAAACGGATTGTATCATAATCTCGAATAAAAAACTATTGACACGATACTATTTGTATCATAATGTAAAAAGGGGAAATGATACAAATCGTATCTGATATTGTTGGCGAGGAGACGACCGTATGGCACAAGCGAACAAATCGGCGCGGATCGCACAGGATTTATCGGCCGGGGGAGGGGCTTCCTGATATGCGGTACTATGACTATCTCATCGTAGGAAGCGGCATTATAGGATTGACCATTGCGAGGGAACTGAGACGTCGGTTTCCCGACCGGACGATAGCCATTCTCGAGAAGGAGGAGGACGTTGCCAAGCACTCCAGCGGCAGGAACAGCGGCGTTCTGCACGCGGGATTCTATTATTCGGCCGACAGTCTTAAAGCGAGGTTCACCAGAGAAGGCAACCAGGCGATGACCCGGTATTGCGAGGAGAACGGCCTGAAGATCAACAAATGCGGAAAGATTGTCGTGGCGACCAACGAGGAAGAGCTGCAAGGCCTCTATGAATTGAAGAAAAGGGCGGACCGCAACGGGGTGGAGCTCCATTGGATCGCCGAGAGCGAGCTACGCCGGATCGATTCGAACGTTCGTACGTTCAAGAGGGCGTTATATTCGCCGACGACGTCGACCGTCGATCCCGTGGAAGTGTGCGCCAAACTCAAAGAGGAAATTACGGCAAACGGCGTGGAGATCTTCTTCAACTGTCCTTATCGAAGCCAGAAAGACGGTCTCGTCTATGCCGGCAACGAAATATTCGAGTGCGGCTACTTGATCAACGCGGCAGGCTTGTACGCGGATAAAATCGCGCATGAAGCCGGCTTCGGCCAAGCGTACACGATCATTCCGTTCAAGGGCATCTATCTGAAGTACGCCAAAAATAAAACGGATCTCCACACGAACGTGTATCCGGTGCCAAATCTGAAAAATCCTTTCTTGGGCGTACATTTTACGAAAACGGTAGACGGCACCATTAAGATCGGGCCGACGGCCATCCCGGCCTTCTGGAGGGAAAATTATAAAGGGTTATCCCGGTTCAAGCTCGGAGAGTTCCTGACCATACTGAAGTTCGAGTTGAAGCTGTTCTACAAGAACGCCTTTAATTTCAGAACTTTGGCTTTCGAGGAAATGAAGAAATATATGAAACGGCATTTCATCGGACTGTCCCTGAAAATGGTGAAGAGGATCGACAGCGACGGCTTCGGCGAGTTCATGAAACCGGGCATCCGCGCCCAGTTGCTGAATAAGGAGACGCTTGAGCTGCTGCAGGATTTCGTCATCGAAGGGGACCACCGGTCGATGCATATTCTAAACGCGGTTTCGCCTGCATTTACTTGCTCGTTCCCGTTTGCCCAATATGTTGTGGATGCGATCTGCGACAAACAAGGAGGTCAAAAAGTTGAGGCTGGTTGAGACGAAAATCAAAGACGTGTATATCATCGAGCCGGACGTGTTCGGCGACCATCGGGGATTTTTCATGGAAAGCTACAGCAAGGAAAAGTTCGAGAAGCTTGGTCTGCGATTCGATTTGATTCAGGATAACCATTCGTTATCGGTACAGGCAGGCGTCATTCGCGGTCTTCACTTTCAGAAAGACCCGAAAGCCCAGACCAAAATCGTGAGGGTGTTGACGGGCGCGATCTACGATGTCGTCGTTGACCTGAGGCGAGATTCGCCGACCTTCGGCGAATGGGTCGGGGTCCATCTCTCCGAAGAGAACAAGTTCCAGCTTGTCGTCCCCAAGGGATTCGCGCATGGCTTCTGCACGATTCTTCCGAACACTCAAGTGTTCTATAAAGTGGACGAGTTTTATTCCCAGGAGCATGACAGCGGCATTCTGTGGAACGATCCGGACCTCGGGATCGATTGGCCGACGACGGACCCGATTTTATCGGATAAGGATCGCAAGCAACCTACGTTCAAGGATTTCGTTAGTCAGCTCGACACTAATTTCACGGAGGCAGGATGAACATGGTCAAGAACGTACTCGTTACTGGAGCAGGCGGTTATATCGGAAGCGTATTGGTTCCCAAATTGCTGAACAAAGGCTATCACGTAAAGGCGATCGATCGGTTTTTCTTCGGAACGGATAAACTTCCCCCTTCGCATGAGAATTTGACCGTCATTAAGGAAGATTGCAGAAAGCTGACGGAAGCTTATTTCGAAGACGTGGATGCCGTCATCGACTTGGTGGCGATCTCGAACGATCCGAGCGGAGAGCTGTTCAAGGAAGCCACTTATCAAATTAACCATGAGGCCAGGGTCAATTGCGCCAAGTTGGCGAAGAAATCCGGCGTTAGACGATATATTCTTCCTTCATCCTGCAGCATTTACGGGTTTCAAGATCAAGGGGTTATCGTGAGCGAGCAATCTCCGACCAATCCGCTGACGACCTATGCCAAAGCGAACGAGCAAGCCGAACGCGACATCCTTCCCCTTGCGGATGCCACCTTCACCGCCGTCGTGATCAGGCAGGCGACCGTATACGGTTATTCGCCGAGAATGCGGTTCGATCTGGCGATTAACGGGATGACGCTCGGAGCTTGGGAGAAAGGCGATATCCCGCTCATGAGGGACGGGTCGCAGTGGAGACCGATGGTGCACGTGCAAGATACGACCGACGTCATGTGCTTATTGTTGGAAGCCGAGGAATCGGACGTTAACGGCCAAATTTTCAATGTCGGCTCCGACCGGAACAACTATCAGTTGGGCCGATTAGCGGATGAAATCGCCGGGGCGCTTCCGATCGATGTGACGATCTCCTGGTACGGAGATCCCGACCATCGCTCTTACCGGGTCAACTTCGAGAAGATCGAGAAAACGCTCAATTGGAAGGCGAAATGGACGGCGGCGGACGGCGCGCTTGAAATCTACGACGCGCTGGCAACCGGCAAGCTCGTGAAGAACGAGCAAACGATCACGCTGGGCTGGTACCAGGAGCTGGCCAAGTGGCACAAGATCATTAAAGAATGCGAGCTGTACGGCGGTATTATTGCGGTCGTGTAAAGCCGGATCGGGTCAGCCGGATTTTTCTGGGTGGCCTATTTTTTTGCGGATTCATTGCGATTCCAGCCTGTTTTTACTTGAAAGGAGATTATTAATGAAACAAGTTTTTAGATTCTGTCTCGTCGTCCTTCTCGTCGTTTCGATCGTGCCCATGAATGTCCTAGCCGCACCAAACGAAGAGGGCGGGATAGGCGACTATGATCTCAATTTAATCGACAACGGCGCATTTGACGCGATTCCGGAGCTGCCGGGATCGATCGGAGCGTGGGATACATGGTTATCGGAGGATGAAACCGAAATTGCCGCGTCACCTGACCTTTCGACTAACACCGTGCTCAAAATTCACACGGACGATATTCCCGTCAAATGGGGAGTATCCGAAGCTCACCAATGGATCGACAACGTCGTGCCGGGGCAGCTTTTCAAATTTACTGCCGACGTATTCTTCGAATCCGCCGAAAATTCGTTAGTGACGATGCGGATCGATTTCTTCGATGACACGCTTGATAAGAGCAACCCGAATTTGGAAGAGGCCTATATTACTCATATATATAAGGATTTCTTCGAAGTAAACGATGGATTCGAAAAGGCGGAAATTACCGGAACCGTGCCGAAGGGAACTCGTTACGTCAAAGTCGAGTTTGATATTAAGGCGTACGAAGCGAACGCCAAAGGAACGGCGTATTTCGATAACGCATTATTGGTCTATCAATGGGCGCCGACGAATCTTAGAACGACGAACCGAACGGAGACTTCCATCACCATGGAATGGGACAAGCCTCTCTACGGCGACGGATATGCCTACGAGGTATACCGGTTGACGGAAGCCGGGGAAGTAGCGCTGGCAGAGACGGAGAATACCTCGTTCACTTGGACGGATGCGAATCCGCCGACGAGTCCGATCGACGCGGTCGCGGCATATTCGTTCTATGTGAAGGCGAAGCTGGACGCGGCTATTTCTTGGCCTAGCAACAAGCTCCGTGCCGCAACGCAGAAGCCCGCGAATGCGGTAACGATCATGCCGCTCGGCGACTCTCTTACGGAAGGATATACTTCTGGAGTCCCCAGCCCGGGCGGTTACCGGGGGGCGCTCTGGGAATTGCTCCAATCTAGTCACCCGAACGCGCTGTTCGTCGGTTCTCTGAGGGAGAATCCGTCGTCGGTCGCGAATTTCGATCCGGATCACGAAGGCCACCCCGGACATAGAGCGATTCAGATTGCCGAGTTGGTTGACAGTCAGATCGCAGCCTATGTCCCCGATTACGTGCTGCTCATGTCCGGGACGAACGATATGTGGGACAGCGACAACGAAGCGGCTTTCTACATGAAGGTAACGCTGGAGAATATAGCGGATAGTCTTCCGGACACGTACGTCATCGTGTCCTCCATCCCCGATATCTATTTGAACGACCCGCCGCTCCGGGCGCGCATCGTGCAATACAACAATGAGCTGGCCGAAACCGTAGCGGCTTTGAAGGCGGCAGGCAAGAAGATCGGTTTCATAGACATCAACGCCATGCTGAAGGAATCCTACTTCACTTATCCGGACAGCGACTATTTCCATCCTGACGCCAGCGGCTACAACGTCATGGCGGAGGTTTGGCACGACGCTCTCGATGCGGCCATCGACACGGGCGACGTCTCCGGAAGGTTCCCGTCGAATCCGGTATTGAACGATCCCGTGCTCATCGCAGACAACACGGCAATCCAATTGACATGGCAAGAAGCGTATGACAATGTCGGCGTTGACCGCTATAAGATCTTTATGAACGACGAGGAGAAAATGAGCGTTACCGGTTCTACCTACGGAATCGTATCGAACCTGGCGCCTTCGATGGTCTATTCCTTCTCCGTCGCGGCCGTTGACAAGGCCGGTAACGAGACCGTCAGCAACAAGGTGAGTATCGCGACGCCGGCCGTGTCCGACGACACTCCTCCAACGCCGCCATCGGATCTGAGAGAGACCGGCGTTTCGTATAATGGCGTCACGCTTTCATGGCTCCCAGGAACAGACGATGTCGGAATCGGCGAGTATATGATCAGATACGGCGGTTCCTCCGCCAGCGTCACCGATATCGTATACGGAACCGATAGAATGAAGGCCGAGGTTACCGGTTTATTACCGGAGACGCGTTACGACTTCGATGTGTTCTCCATCGATCTTTCCGGGAACGAATCGGAAACCAGCGCTGCAATCTCGGTTGAGACCTTGGCCGCGCCGCCGTCCGATCTGCGCGTCTCGGAGAAGACGACAACCAGCGCCACCTTGTCATGGAACGCGGCGACGGATAAGGATGGAGTCCTAGCATACCGGATATACAAAGACGGATCGCGCATTGCGGAGACGGATCAAACCTCCTTCGCCATCGAGGCGTTAACGCCGGGACAGACGTATAAGTTCGAAGTAACGGCAGTGGACAGGAACGATATCGAGACGCTTCGGTCAGCCGAACTAACCGTGCGGATGGAGCTTAGAGCCCCGATAGGCTTGGCCATGACCGCGAATACGGTTCATTCGATCGACATTCGGTGGTCGCCGGTAAGCGGAGCTTCCGGCTACGATGTGTACATGAACGGGACTCGGGTAGCGACGACGACCGAACCGACCTATCGCGCGGGAGGCTTGAAACCGGACACCTCGTATTCCTTTGCCGTCCAATCTCTATTCGGGGAAGGACTTACATCCGAGCTCAGCGTTACGGTCGAGATGAAAACCGAGAAATTACCGCCTGCGCCTATGTTCGGAGGAGGCGGAGGAGGCGGAGGAGCTCCTCTTGCCGATAGGAATACGAAATACGAAACGACGGATAAGGGCATTAAATTGACTCATTCGCCGAATGAATTGGAGTCGTTGAGGTCGTTGAACGGTTCGGATGCGCGGTGGGCGATCGACATTCCGTCCGGCAAACCCTTCGATTTGCTGGAGCTGAGGTTGGACGGCGTTCTGTTGAAGCTTGCCGCCGACAAGAAGAAGCCGGTTGTGGTTCGGATGGGCAGTCTAGTCCTGGAGCTTACGCCGGGTTGGCTGAATGTCGCGGACAAAGACAAAGTGACGTTCACGATCGTCAAGAAGTCTTTAGAAGGAAATCAAGCTTCCATCCGTCAAGCGCTGAGACCGTTATCGGATGCTTACGATTTCACGGTTCAACGTAACGGCGCGGAAGCGGCCGAATTTATCAAACCGGTCCGGCTAAGCCTATCGACCAAGGAGAAACCGGATTCGGATCTTACGGGAATTTATGTTTGGGACGATACGAACGGCGTATGGAACGATCTTGGCGGAACGGTCGATGCCGACGGGAACGTAGCGCTCGAACTGTCCCGCTTCTCGGAATATGCCGTCTTCGCCAAAGTGAAGACTTTCGCGGACATTGCGAATCATTGGGCAAGGAAGGAAATCGAATCGCTGGCGGCCAGACAGATCGTCAGCGGCGTGACGAGCGACCGATTCCATCCGTCGGGCGAAGTCACGAGAGCCGAGTTCGCGGCCATGCTCGCCCGGGCATTCCATCTTAAACCGCCTGCCGAAAGACCTCCTTTCGATGATCTGAAGGAAGGAAGCTGGTACTTTGACTCTATCTCTGCGGCATACGAAGCCGGATGGATTCAAGGAGTCGGCGGCGGACGGTTCGCTCCGGCCAACCGAATCACGCGCGAAGAGATGGCGGTCATGATATGGAAGGCGTACGCGTCCGCTAAAGCAGGGGCCGCCGGTCAGAACGATCCCGCCGGCAAGCTTCCGTTCGTCGATGCTGCCGAGATCAGCGAATGGGCGCTCGGGTCCGTAAGCAACGCAACCGCGCAAGGACTGATTTACGGGATGAACGGCAGCTTCAAGCCCGATCTATACGCCGATCGCGCGCAAGCGGCGGTCATGATTAGCCGGCTTCTCGATCAGACCGATAAGCGCTAATTCTTAGAAGAACGACAATGAAACGCACCTTATCCGATTGAAGGATAAGGTGCGTTTCAGTTCGTTCTATAGAAAGAATAATGGACCCACTTTCGTAACCAGAAGGACAGGAAGGGAAACCGAATCATTACGCTTCCCCAGAGGGCCATTCCTCGTCCGGCAGAGGCAATCCTGTTCGTGCCGACCCTCTTGGGCTTTCGTTCGATACTCCATAGTTTACCGACGATCCGATCGAATGCGACAGGATGGTCGGGGTACAGATTCGTGTCGCCTTTGCAAGTGTACGTTCTGCCGGACGGGCTTTCCGAGATGCCGACGAGCCGATGGCCGACCAAGTGTCCTTCTTGGTCGCAGAATAGGAGGATATCGCCCAGGATTAATTCCCGCTCATGAGCGGGGATGAAGAGACATTCGTCTTGAGGTCGAATGGTCGGGTACATGCTGTACCCGGCAGACGGGATAATAACCGAACCGCAAGACGACATCAGCTTCTTCGCAACGGTTAACGGGGGACTAGGCGACATTCTCGATCAGTCCGCATTGGACAAGCTGATCCGCGAAGACGAGAATGTCATTCTTGGCTTGCTCCTCGGAGATGCCGTATTCGCCGCACATCGCTTGCACCAGCGTCTCCAACGTATCGCCTGCCTGTATGCGGCTGTATATCCATCCGCCGACTTCATTCAACTTGGTGATCAAGTATTTTTCCGAGTCCAATACGACCCACTCGCCTTCCATCTCGACGGCTTCCATATGTTCAGCGCATTTCCACATTAAGAGATCCTCTCCCAGAACAGATCGTTTTTTTGGAATTTCAAGTTATAGGCGGCTACCTGCAGCGTCAGCGTACGGCACATGCCCAGCACTTTGCGCGTTTCCGCGGGGTCATGCGCCCAGTAGAAGATTTTGTCCATCAGCCGGAAAACCGTCTCCGCTTGCGAGATTCGGCTCCGTTCGATCTGCGGCGATTGCTCCAGAAGGTGAATGGCCGCCAAAGGCCGGCTTTCCTTCTCGTAATTCGTCGTAGAATCGCTTCGGAACGGCGAGTCGTAGGCGACGACCCGATCTGGTTCGATCTTGATCAACGTCGCTTCGTCCGACAGAACCTCTCTAGGCCGCGAGAGCATGGCGACCGTGGATTTACCGGCTCCGGACGGCCCGGCGAACAAGTAAGCCTTATTGCCGTTGACGACGCAAGAGGAGTGAATCAGCAAGCCCCAGCCGGAATGAACGATGAACGCGCTGTAGATGGTCATCAGGGCATGCTTAAGAGCCAGATCATCGTGGACTTGAAGCTCTACTTGCCGGTAATCGGGCAGCGACCGAATCATGAAGTCGTCCCGCGCATAGATCAGGACGCCGTCTTGCTGGCTGATATCGACGTGGTAATCTTCCAGGGGAACGCCGTATCCTTTGCGAATGTTCATGTACAGATCCGGCGTATTGCCGTCCCACTGCTCCCGGGGAATGACTTTGAATTGATCGTGTATCCAGCTATGTACGGATAAGTCATCCGTGTTAACGAGAACGTAATGATCGCCGATTTGGATTTTACTGATGTGCATAGTAAGCTCACTTTCCCTTTCGTTGATTGTACAAACAAGGGGCGCTGGTGCGCCCCTGCTTGCGGTTCTAATGGTAAATGATTAGTGATGAGGCCATCTAGGTCTGGATTGTCTCGTTTCGAAAGCGAATGGGCGTTGCTCGATAACGGCCGGAGCGGCATAAGCTTTTTTCATATGTATATTCACCTCCTTTCATAGAGTCTGGCGTATAAGCCGTTCTGACGAAGCAGTTCGTCGTGCGTGTCTTGCTCCGCGATCTTGCCTTGACTCATGACGATAATCCGATCGACGTCGCTAATGGCGGACAGACGATGAGTAATCATGATGACGGTCCGATTCTTCATGAGACGGGTCAAGGCCTCTTGGACCGCCGACTCCGATTCCGCATCCAAGGAAGACGTCGCTTCGTCGAGCAATAGAATCGGAGCGTTCTTCAGGATCGCGCGGGCGATCGTGATGCGTTGTCTTTGGCCGCCCGATAGATCGCCTCCGCGTTCGCCGATTGGCGTGTCGTAACGATCCGGTAACGCCATGATGAACGGGTGAGCGTTGGCGTCACGGGCAGCTTGCTCGATTTCCTCGTCGGTCGCGTCGGGACGTCCTCCCGCGATATTGTCGCGAATCGTCCCGGCGAACAGATACGGCTCCTGCGGAACGTAGGAAATATAGCTTCGCCATACATCCGGATCGGTGAAACCAAGGCGATGTCCGTCGAACTGGATGCTTCCCTCCGACGGATGCTGCAAGCCCGTCAGAAGCTGGAACAAGGTACTCTTCCCGGAGCCGTTCGGTCCGACGAGCGCAACCGTCTTTCCCGCGGGAATGAACAGGTCGATGCCGTTAATCGCCTTTTGGCCGCCTTCATAAGAGAAGGATAGTTGCTCGATGCGGATACCCTCCGTTAAAGAAGCGGACGGGAGGTACGCGGGCATATTCGTCCTGTCCGGCTTCGTGTCCAAGACGTTCCAAATCCGCTCCACCGACGCGAGCGAACGTTGAAGTCCGCCCCATTGCCTGGCAATGCCGGAGAAAGGATAGACGATATATTGCATGAGCGTTACGAAAGCGAACAACGATCCGATGGAGATTTGACCGATGGCGACCAAGTAGGCTCCGAGTCCGAGGCTGATAAAGAAGGAAGCCAACGACAACGTGCTCGAACCGGCTTGCAACCAGCCCATGAGCCTTGCTTCCTTGCGCTCCAACGTCAGTACATCGTTGGCGAATGCTTCATATTTCGCGGCAAGCCTCCGCTCCATGGCGAATACCCGCATCACGGTGAAGCCGGAAAATACGTCGTGGAGATACGCGTTAATTTTGCCGAATTGCGCTTGAAGGAGCTTGCCGTTATCCCGCACCAATTTGCCGTATATGCCGCCTATCAGGAGCGCAGCGGGCCCGATCAGCATGCAGACCAGAGCGAACTGCCAGTGAATGACGACCAAGTAGGCGAAAGCGGCGGCGGCGAGCAGCGGCATTCGGACCAAGTTCAGCAGATTCGATCCCAGCGCGCCTTCGACCCCGTTAATGTCCAACGTGAGCCGGGACACGAGCTCTCCGGAGTGGTGCGCCGAGAAGAAACGGGTCGGCAATCGAAGCATATGTCCGAACAACGTCGTCTTTAAGTCTCTCTTGATTCGGTTCACGGTCTCGGATTGCAATATCGCCTCGTAGAATTCCGCGATGAAGCTTAAGAAGACGATGCAAGCGCCTAGTACCATCAGCCAAGCGATTCGCCCGGCCTCTCCCGCGATCGCGGCATCCGCCGCCTGGCTCATGAACCATGTAAAGAACAGAGTCAGTCCGATATCGAACAAGAGCAGCGCGGCTAACGCCGAATAGATGCCGCGATATTGGATCACGTAGGGCAGCAGCCGAACGAACGGCTGTTTCATTTCGTCGAAGCCCAGGAACTTGCGGAGCCGGAATCCGATCGCCGCCGAGTTTCTTGCAATGCTGACGATGACGCGCATAGGCTAGCTCCCTTGCATGCCGCCGAATAATTTGCGGAGACGCTGTTTATATAGACGGTAGTAGACAAGAGCAAGCGAGCTTCGAGGTCCGCCGACGTCCACGCTATAGCGGGCGAGTTCCCGCGAAGGGAATATCAAGCGAACGATATAGCCTAGACGGAAGCGCCAATTATCCATCGCGGCCATAATGAATAGCGTCTTCTTGATGGAATGGAAGCGAGGAGGCGCGCGATGATCGGGATTCAGTACGTGATCCCGGGTCCAGAATCGGATTGTCGGCCGGAAAGTCAGCTTCATCTCCTCGTGCAGTTCGGGAAACAAGCCGTATACGACGGATAACGCCGCCCTGACCCGATTGCGCGTGCCATCCGCAAGCGCCTGCCGCCAGACCTCGTCCATATCGATTCGTTCGCGATGGCATCGCAGGAGTTGATAGATATCCAGCGCATGCTTCAGCGAATCCATCTGATGGCTGGCGCCGTGAAGACATAAGGAATAGAACGTATAGGTCGTTCCCAGCATCCGAACGTTCTCGTGGCCGGGAAGCCGTTCGGAGGTTTCCCATGCGGAATCCATCTTCATTCGGGAGGAACCGCCGGATGCCAAGCCCCAATGCAGCTCGACGGTTAAAGTCTCCGATGCGCCCTCCAGCGGTTTGCTCCATTCCAGGTGATAGTGGGTCGGGTCATGCTGATGCGCCGTCGAGTATCCCATCTTCACCGTACAGGCGATCGCTTCTTGTATTTGTTCGGGCTTGATCAGAAGATCGATATCCGAAGTGCCGCGGGCCGCGAAGTGACCGAAGAACCGTTCCGCCATCAACGTTCCCTTGAGCGGAATGACGGCTATGCCGTTACTGTCGAATTCGCGAAGCAGATGCTCCGTCTCCCGCTTAATGAGTAAATTCTGAATATATAGCGCTTGATAGTTCCGCGTAAGCCGATCCCGGACCGGCGGAGGGATTTGCGAAAGCCGCCCGCCGGACTTGAGAAGCGCGTAAACCTGAGCTCCAATCGCGGACCGCTCGATTACCGTCATCAACCCGGCATAATCTTTCTCCGAATACCCTAAGTCTATTTGAGGATCGTAAAGGGCTTGCAGAAAACGAACGAGCACGGCTTCCCAACTCCTAACAAGAACTTTCTACACACACTTTAAGATACAATTTGTATCATGTCAAGCGTTATCTGACACATTTTGTATATTTTTATTTTACATAGCCGCCCATCGAAAAGTGAAAACAAAACCCTTGACATGATACTATTTGTATCATAAATTAAGTTCATTAGATACATATCGTCGCTTTTAAAATGAAGATTAAGATTCGAAGGAGAGGTTCCTATGAAAGGGATTTTATTGGCCGGAGGAAGCGGAACGCGGTTATATCCTTTAACGAGAGCGGTATCGAAACAATTGTTGCCGGTGTACGATAAACCGATGATCTACTACCCGCTGTCCGTCTTGATGCTGGCGGGAATTCGCGACATTATGATTATCTCCACGCCGGAAGACACGCCGAGATTCAGAAGCTTGCTCGGAGACGGAGCGGATTTGGGCGTATCGTTCACCTATGCCGTTCAGCCTTCCCCAGACGGGGTCGCGCAGGCGTTCACGATCGCCGAATCGTTCATCGGCAACGACAATGTGGCGCTCATTCTGGGAGACAATTTGTTTTACGGCAACGGGCTTCAACAGATGCTGGACCGAGCGGTGCAGAGACCGCACGGCGCAACGATATTCGGCTATTTCGTGAACGATCCGGGCCGGTTCGGGGTAGTCGATTTCGACGACGGCGGGAAAGTGGTTTCTATTGAAGAGAAACCCGCGATTCCTAAGACCAACTATGCAGTGACGGGCTTGTACTTCTACGATAACCGCATCGTCGAAATCGCGAAGGGCATTAAACCTTCCGCTCGCGGCGAGCTCGAGATTACGGACGTAAACAAAGCCTATCTGGATTCCGGGGACCTGCACGTGGAAATATTGGGCAGAGGCTTCTCCTGGCTGGATTCCGGGACGCACGAGTCCTTGTTGGAGGCTTCGCAGTTTATCGAGACGATCGAGAAAAGGCAAAGCCTGAAGATCGCTTGTCTGGAGGAGATCGCCTATCAAAGGGGATATATCTCGAGGGAGCAATTGCTCAATTTGGCGGAACCGATGATGAAGAACGAATACGGGAAATACTTGGCGACGATCGCGAATTATCAAATGAAAAAGCTGCCGCTATCCGTTCCAGGCGGCATCAAGTGAATAGGCGCAAGGCTGTAACGCAAGAAGCAGGCGGGATGAGTCCCGACTGCTTCTTTTTCAACCTATCAGAGAGTGACCGTGAATACGGCCGCACGGCGACGGAGCGAATCCCACTCTCTCCGCCAACCGATAGAACCTGCGATCGTACATCTATTTCATAGAACCGGTAGGGTGTTAAATCAATAAATGCAAATGTGCAGGTGATAGCTAGCCGCGTGACTCCATTGAAGGTTTGCAGGACTAATACCTGCACCTTTGCAGGATGAAAGGTAAGACGAGCGATCTCGGGTAGTATTAAATGCAGAATTGCAGGTGTGCAGTCAGTTGGGGACAAAGCGTGCGACCCCCCGATGCTGCGACGGAAGTAGGAGGACAAAGCGTGCGACCCCCCGAAGTAGGGGACAAAGCGTGCGACCCCCCGATGCTGCGACGGAAGTAGGGTGGGCCGTCCATCCTGCTGCGCTCTGACGCACGCCGATCGCGCGCCGGGAGAGTCGCGGGAAAGGATTGGTGACGGCACTTTGGCGGTTGAGACGAGCACGCCCGACCGATCCGAGTAGGATCGGTTTTTTCATGCACAAGGATTCTAAACTCGGGGAGTGGGCAAAAATGATAAAATAAGCCTAACGCTTATCAACCGTTAGAGAGGACAACCGCATGATCGTCTGGGGTTTGCTTATCGCGCTGCTCATCTTCATCTTCCAAGCCGCCACGATTCTATTGCTTGAGTTCCGCAGGCCCTCGAACGCTACGGCGTGGCTGTTCATTCTGTTCCTTTTCCCCCTCGTCGGATTTATTCTGTACTACTTCCTTGCAACCGAATACCGAAGGAGAAGGAAGACGAAGAAGAGAGGAAGCCTCGACTGGCGCAGGAGAGAGCTGCTGCTCTCGCGCAGCGCGGTACTGAAATATCCGACGGCGCTGCCCGATCCGGTGTTCACGTTCCGGCAGCGTCTGTTCAGAGCGCTCGTGAAGAACGGCCAGCTGCCGATTACGGGCCGCAACAGGGCCGACATCTACAACAACGGACACGATACGTACGAGGCGATGCTGGCGGCGATCCGAGACGCCAAGCACCATGTCCATCTGGCCACCTATATTCTGCGCGACGACGATATCGGGCGGCTGTTCCAGCAGGCGCTTCTGGCCAAAGCTTGCGAAGGCGTCACGGTGCGCCTGCTCTATGACGGCATCGGATGCATTAAGCTGAACGACGGTTACATTCGGACTTTGCGGGAAGGCGGCGTGCGTTGCGCTTGCTTCTTCCCTTTGCGGCCTTCTTTTCTGAAAAGGCGAATGAACTACCGGAATCATCGGAAAATCCTGGTCGTGGACGGGCTGATCGGGTTCATCGGGGGCATCAACATCGGCGAGGAGTATGTCGGCAGGCACCCGCGTCTCGGCTATTGGCGGGATACGCACATGCGGCTGGAGGGAGATTCGGTCTATCGCCTGCAGGAAATTTTCCTGAAAGATTGGGAGATCGCGACGCGGGAAAATCCCGATCATCCCGGCTTCCTGCCCGAGCATGCGTGCGTGGCGGAGGAGCCGGTCCAGATCGTGCACTCGGGTCCGAGCCGGCACGGAGAAGCGATTCACGATTCCGTCTACGCGATCATGACGGCAGCCAGGCATCGCATATGGATCACGACGCCGTACTTCATTCCGAGCATGGCCGTGGCGATGGCGCTTCGCGACGCGGCGATGAACGGGCTTGACGTGCGTATCATCGTTCCTTACGTTCCGGATACTTGGCTTGTTCATCTGGCCACGCTTTCCTACGTGGAGACGATGCTGCAGCACGGCGTGCGCGTATGGCAATACCGCAAAGGCTTCATTCACGCCAAGACGATGATCGTGGACGAGATGGTCGGCGTCGTCGGTTCGGCGAACATGGACCTGCGCAGCTATTACAGCAACTTCGAAGTGAATGCGCATCTGTTCGGCCCGGATGCGATCAAGAGACTGGAGCAGGATTTCCTGCTCGATCTGACGGGGGCGTCCGAGATCGATCTGCGCGCGTTCATGAAGCGTCCGCGCAAGCAAAAGGCGAAAGAAGCGATGGCTCGCATTCTGTCGCCGTTGTTGTAAACCTATTTCGTCGGCAGGCCGGACAGGATCGGTCCGAGGCTTTGCCGGGGTGCGGCCGCCAGCAAATCTCCCTGGGCGTGAAGCCGTTCCACGACGTTGAGCAAATGAAAATCGGTCGGCTTCGCGTCCCGGCGGACTTCGTCCCAAGAGAGCGGGGTCGATACCGTCGCTCCGGGGCGGGCGCGCGGGGAGTAAGCGGCGGGAAGCGTGCGGCCGGCGAAGTGCTGGATGTAATCGAGATAGATAAGGTCTCCCCGGTCTTTCTTCATCCGTTCGACGGTGAACAGCTTCGGATGCTTGGCGACCAAATATTCGGATACGAACTTCCCGAACCGTCGAAGGTCGTCGAAGGTCGGACCACGTTCGATCGGCATGACGATCTGTACGCCCGTCGCCCCGGACGTCTTCGGGACGGCGGACAAACCGAGCGAGGCGAGCAGGTCGCCGACATAGGCGGTCGCTTCCATCAAGCGCGGCTCGACGTCCAGCGACGGATCGATGTCCAGCATCCAAGCGTTCGGCAACGGGGTGTCGATCTCGTCCGACGACACGTGGAATTCGAGGCTATACAGGCTTCCCATCCACAGCAGGGCGGGAATCGAATCGAGCACGACGTAGCGGATGTTGCCGTCTCTCGCGGTATGCACGAACTCCGGGGTCGGCTCCGGGCAGTTTTTCTGATAGAAGGAAGTTCCGTATATGCCCTCGGGGTAACGGATCGTCGTTAAGTAGCGGTTCTTCGTGTAGGGAAGAAGGAAAGGGCCGAGACTGGCCAGCCTTTCCACGTATCCGAGCTTCGTCAGCCCCGCTTCGGGCCAGATCAGCTTGTCCGGGTGAGACAACGAAAGCTCGAAATCCCCTAGCTTAATCCTCGTACGTTGCGCTGTCGCCATGCTCTATGCCGTACCCCCTCGCCATTAAGCTTGTCCGAACGTGCAAGTTGCCGGGTCCGTCTCGGTCTGCGCCTGGATGACCGGATGGCGGAGCGTTCGGTGCGACGTCCATTCCAAGTATTCTACCTTTACCGTCGTCCTCGGCTCCACCCACACTATCTCCTTGCTTCGCGACGGCGCGACAGCGAACGGGCATTGCTCGCTCGCTTCCGCCTTCATCCGATCGGTGATCGCTCTCCACTGCTGCTGCGTCCACTTTCCCGTGCCCGCGTTGCCGATGTACGTTAATCTCCCGGCTTCGTCATACAAGCCGAGCAACAGCGAATTCACGATCGTCCCGCGGAAAGTTACGCCGCCGACTACCGCGATCAGATCGCGGTAATGCTTGAACTTCTGCCAGCGCTTATCCTTGCCGCCGATCGCGTAGACGCTGTCCAAGTCTTTGGCGACGATCCCTTCGAGCCGATGCTCGCGGGTGACGGAGAGCAATCCGGCGATATCGGGAAAGTTCGTCACGAGCTGCACGTTGTCGTTCGGCCGAACGTAGCGCGTAAGCAGCCGTTGCCGCTCCGAGAGCGGCTCGCCCGCGACCGGACGGCCGTTCACGTACAGAATGTCGAACACCATATACGTCACCGCGGGCAGTCCGGCGAGCTTTCCGCTGCTCGTGCTGTCCCTTCGCATCACTTGCTGGAACGAGGGCTTGCCTTCCGCGAAGGCGACGATCTCGCCGTCGAGGATGACGGAATCGGCGGAGCAATAGGCGGACGCGTCAGCCAGCTCGGGATAACGGGCCGTGCGCTCGTGAAGCTTGCGATTGACGAGGCGCGTCCGCGCGCCGTCGTAGTAGGAGAGCATGCGCACGCCGTCCCACTTCAGTTGCGCGATCCACCGATCGCCCTCGGGCAACCGCTCGCCGGTGATCGGCTCGAAGGGCAGGACAGGCTGGAGCTGCATTACGGCGTGGGCTCTTTCTTGCGCGTGCGGGGAGCGCGCGGTTTAGGCGCGGCCGCGGCTTCTGCGCCGGCGGCTTTCGCTACGCGCGTGCCGCCTCCGCGGGTGCGGTTGCTCGCGGACGTCTTCGCTGCCGGGTCGGCGTCCGGCGTCGTTGCCGCGGTGTCAGGGGTTGCGTTGCCCGCTTTGGAAGCTTCGAGGCTCGCTTGCAGCGCCGCCATAAGGTCGATGACGTTCGTCCGTTCGGCAGCCGGGGCGGTGACGATATCGGTGCCTTCGCCGGCGATTTTGCGCTGGATGGCATCCATGAGGCCAACGCGGTAATCGTCGGTGTACTTATCGGGCTCGAACGGTGCGGAGAGCTGCTCGATGAGCATTTTCGCCATCGTAAGCTCTTTCTCGTTCACTTTCGGCTCTGCCGGCAAGTTCGGCACTTGCGCGAGCGCGCGGATTTCGTCGGGATAATGCATCGTCTCCATGCAGATGCAGTTGTCGACGGCGCGAATGGCCGCGAGGCTGCTCTTCGAACGAATCGCGACTTTAGCGATGCCGATCTTGCCCGATTGCCGCATCGCTTCGAGCAACAGGCTATACGCGCCGGCTCCGGCTTGATCGGGCGATAAGTAATAGGGCTTCTGAAAGTAGATCGGATCGATGTCGGTTAGATCGACGAAGTCCAGAATTTGAATCGTTCGGGTCGTCTCCGGCTTGATCGCCTCCAGCTCTTGATCGTCGAACAAGACGAAGCTGCCTTTCTCGTATTCGTAGCCTTTCGTGATGTCTTCCCACACGACTTCCTTATCGCAATGCTGACAAGTGCGGACGTTCGAGATCGGCGTTCCGCATTCTTTATGAATCATTCTCAGGTGGACGTCCTTGTCCTCCGTTGCGGTGAACATTTTGACGGGGACGTGAACCAGTCCGAAGCTGATCGCGCCCTTCCAGACGGTATGCATGGCGACAACTCCTCCCATTGTATTAGTAACAGGGTGCCCGTTTTGAATGAAAATCAACCGCTTAGGGAATATTGGTATCGATCTGACTATAGACAGAACCTAAAGGAGTTGGAGCACGATGGCCATGCCGACGGAGGATTCGCAGGGAGATTCGATCAACGAGGGTAAAGACGTATACGATATGGACATCGACCGGATGATCAACGAAGGGCTCGGCGGCGGCAACGTGACGCTTCATAACGGCCTGATTACCGAATCGACGACCGATTGGATCGAGAGGGACGAGCCATGAAGGCCGAGAGAGCGCGGGAAATATACGAATCGAGCGACGCGATCGCCGTCCAGTTGGACGGGGAGCAGTCCGTATGGATCGAGAACGTCGACGTCGCGAACGGCGTAGCCACCGTTCAAGTCGGCGCGAATCCGGTGAACACGCAAACCGTGAACGTCGATCGGCTCCAAGAGAAACCGCACTGAGGCTACGGGTATCGATACGAGGGCTTACTTTTGGTAAGCGGAATTAAATTGTGCTAAAATTTAAACAGTCATTTAATCCGCTTAAAATGAGGAGTGAGCCAACGATGTCGGATATCATCATTATCGGCGGAGGACCGGCGGGCGCTAGCGCCGCCATCTTTACCGCTAAAGCAGGCAAATCGACGCTTGTCATCGACAACGACATGAGCGTAACGAAACGCGCGTGGATAGCGAATCACTACGGTGCGCCGGAGCTCTCCGGACCGGATCTCGTCGAGATCGGCAAGCAACAGGCGATCAAGCACGGCGCCCAGTTCGTGTCCGCGAAAGCGACCAAGGTGAGCTCCGAAGGCGGCGTCGTGAAGGTCGAGACCGAAGGCGGCGATACGTACGAAGCGAAGCACGTCGTCATCGCGACCGGATTGTTCGTCGACGTCGCGGAAGCGAGCGGCATTCGCACGAAGCCGGGCACGGAGCCGCGCATCAAGACGATTCTCGAATGCACGCCGGAAGGGAAGACGAGCATGGACAACGTCTGGGTGGCGGGTACCGCCGCGGGCGTCAGCATGCACACGATCATTACGGCCGGAGACGGCGGGAAAGTCGCGTTCAACGTCATCAGCGAGCTGAACGGCGAGCGTTACGTGGACCACGATGTGTTGAAGGCATAAGCTAAAGTCGGTATGCAGCGGGTATCCTACACGGATATCCGCTGTATTTGCGTTCTTGGAATGGGGGACGGAGTAACTGTATCGAGTACCGTTGATGGGTTTCAGGGCTGCACTATAGTAGTTCTAATTGCACCACTTACATCTATTCGCTCCATTCTTCCGTCAACATGCTATTTTTAGCAATATGGAATGTACTCCGTGCATCTCATTTACTTTAACGGGAATGAATACGATTCAGGTACGGTATTTGGTACAGTTAAACCGTAAACGAAAAGCTGCCGCATTTCGCGACAGCTTTCGGACACGCATATGATCCCGTTAGCCGATAAATTCTTGCACCCATACGCCGTTGTAGTACGCGACGCCGATCGTCGTGAAGCCGGCGTTCAGGATGTTCGCGCGGTGGCCTGCGCTATTCATCCAGGCGTTCATGACCTCTTGCGGCGAACGCTGGCCTTTGGCGATATTCTCGCCTGCAGCGCGGTACGTGACGCCGTATTGCTTCATCATATCGAACGGAGATCCGTACGTCGGAGAAGTGTGGCTGAAGTAATTGTTGTTGTACATATCCTTGGCTTTGTCCAACGCGACGAGCTTCAGCGCGGGGTTGGTTACTTTAAGAGCAGGAAGCCCGGCTTTCGCGCGCTCTTGGTTCACGAGCGAGACGACTTGCGTCGCGTATTCGGACGTCGCGACCGTACCTTGGCTGGAAGAAGCCGGCGTAGTCGTTACCGGTTTCGTTGTTGTCGTCGTGGTCGGTTTCGCGGTCGTCGTCGGTTTAGTCGTAGTCGTAGTCGGCTTATTGTAATAGTACCCCGGGAAGTACTGCTTAAGGAACGCGTTCAGGTCGAAGCCGTAATTCACGGTTACTTTCTGCGTAACAGGCGCGGTATTCGAAGTCGCAGCCAATGCCCCGGCCGCCCCAATCGGCAAGGAAAGCGTTAATGCCATCGCGCCCAGCACCAGTGTTCTCTTCAAACCTTTGTTTGGTTGCTTATTCATGTATGTTTCCTCCTCATAGTCGCCAAAGGCTTGGAATGACCACAGTCTATCAGCTCTTCGCTAGAGGAGGCATCCCATAATAATTACCATTGCTAGATTCGTGCCGCGGAATGCCGCAGAGGCAGTGCGTTTGTGACGGTTAATAAATATTTCTTAATCTTTAGAGGTTGTTTCGCGCGGGAATGAACCACTTTTTGCATGTTCTATCCCGCCCCTTTATAATTAAGGACAAAATCACGTCGCAAAGGGGACTCCGCCGTGCCGCCATTTGACGAGTTCGGGCTCATCCGCGCTTGGACGGAAGGGCGCCAGGCCGAGCCTTTCCTCGCTTCGGCAGGCGTTACGGTCGGCATTGGAGACGATGCGGCCGTCGTGGCTGCCGATACCGGTACGGACTGGCTGCTCGCGGTCGATACGATGGTGGAACAGATTCATTTCAAGCCGGACACGATGGAGGACGCGGATATCGGTTACAAAGCGTTAGCTGCCAACGTTAGCGATATCGCGGCGATGGGCGGCGTGCCTAAGCATGCGCTCATATCCGTAAGCGTACCTCCGGGTTGGGATGCGGGACGCATGGAACGGTTGTACGAAGGGCTTTACGCTTGCGCGGATCAGTACGGAATCGCCGTCGTCGGCGGGGATACGACATCCTCGCCCGGGCATTTGGTGGTGGCCGTTACGTTAATCGGGTGCGTGGAAACCGGCACGGCGATCCGCCGAAGCGGGGCGCGGCCGGGTCAGTTCGTGTTCCTGACCGGCCCGACCGGACTGTCGGCAGGCGGCTTGCACGGCATGCTCGCCCAGGGAGACGCGGCGAAGGGTTCCGCGCGCGTGCCCGTGCCGCCGAAGCGGCTGACCGATGCGCACCGAAGGCCGCAGCCGTCGGTGAAGGCCGGCCGGTTGCTGCAGGGCTTCGCTTCGTCGCTGAATGACGTAAGCGACGGGCTGGCCAGCGAAGCGTGGGAGATCGCCGACGCGTCGGGCGCGAGACTCGTGCTTCGGGAGACGGAACTGCCGATTTCCGGCGAGCTTGCAGGGTATGCGGGACGATGCGGATGTTCGGCGCTGGATTGGATTCTATACGGCGGCGAGGATTACGTGCTGCTGGGAACGGCGGATCTCGAGCATGAGGCCGAGTTAAGACGCAAGTTCCGCGAAGAACGGCTTCCTTTCTTCGTGATCGGCTTCGTGGAAGAAGGAGCTTCCGGCGTCGAGCTGGAAATGTCGAACGGGAAACGCAAACCGTTGCTTAAGCGCGGGTATAATCATTTTGCGAAAGGATAAATCGGACATATGCAGCTGAACGAGAGAAGAGAGCATACGAAGCGGTATGTCCTTGAAGCTTCTTCGGAAGCGGACACGGTCGAGTTCGCGGACGCGTTGGCCGCGTTAGCCGTTCCGGGTACCGTGCTCGCGGTCGACGGCGACCTTGGCGCGGGCAAGACGCGGTTCGCGCAAGCTTTGGCGGCCGCGCTGGGAGTGCCGGGTATCGTCAACAGCCCTACTTTTACGATTATTAAAGAATACGAAGGCGACAAGCTGCCTTTATACCATATGGACGTCTATCGGCTGTCGCTGGCGGAAGCGGACGAGCTCGGATTGGACGAGTATTTTCACGGCAGGGGCGTATCGCTTGTCGAATGGGCGTCGATCATCGAACCGATCTTGCCCGAAGAGCGGCTGCATATCGAGCTGAGATCGACAGGACCGACTTCCCGGACGATACGGTGCACGCCGATCGGCGAGCGTTACGAGAAATGGTGCGAAGCGATCGCGTTACTGAAAGCCGAGGAGGAGCAAGCGAATGACTGATGTAAGGCAACCGACGACGGTGACGCTGCTGGCGCTCGATTCCTCGACCGCATCGATGTCCGTGGCGATCGTTCGAGACGGGCAAGTACTCGAATCGTTTACGACGTTCACGGAGCGCAACCATTCGGTACGCGTCGTGTCGGAGATCAAAGAGATACTGTCGCGCAACGGAATCCGGGGCGAAGAGCTGGACGGAATCGCAATCGGACAAGGACCGGGCTCTTATACGGGCGTGCGTATCGGAGTTACGGCGGCGAAGACGCTGGCATGGGCGTGGGGCAAACCGCTCATCGGGGTATCCAGCCTAGAGGCGCTTGCATACAGCGCTAGGCTAAAGACGGATTCGGGCGAGGCAGTTCGGCCGGAAGCGTGGATCGTCCCGCTTATGGATGCGCGCCGAGGTCAAGTGTACACGGCACGTTATGTGGCAGGTAAAGACGCGGAATGGCATCGGGCGAACGAGGACGGCATCCGATTGATCGCGGACTGGACCGTTCGTCTGAAGGAGCATGCGGAGATCGGTGCGGAGCAGGTCGAGGTGTGGCTCGTCGGGGATGTGGCGGCCCATGAGGCGGTCATTGCCGAAGCGCAGGCGTCGTTCGCCGGTTTTCGGACGTTGGCATGCGATTTGGACGCGGGAGCGCTCGGGCTGCTGGCGGAACGCCGATATCGGAGCGGACATCGGGACGACGTTCATGCGTTCGTGCCGAATTACACGCAATTGGCGGAAGCGGAAGCGAAGCTACTGTCCGCGTCGCGGGGAGAGTGACACGATGCGGGAAGTTGGCGGGGAACTCGTATTTCGCAGCATGACGCTAAGCGACGTCGGCACGATCGCCCGGATCGAGAGGGAGTCGTTCACCGCGCCGTGGTCGGAGGAAGCGTTCCGCAACGAACTGATGAACAATTTGTTCGCCAAATACATGGTCATGGAACGGGACGGCAGCATCCTCGGTTACGGCGGCATGTGGATGATCGTCGACGAGGCGCATGTCACGAACATTGCGGTTCGTGAGACGTATCGCGGCCAAGGGCTGGGCAAGAGACTCTTGCAGGAGCTCATGCGAACGGCTCAATGGCTCGGCGCGGTTCGTATGACGCTCGAAGTACGGGTAACGAACGAGATTGCCAAATCGCTGTATGAGCGCATGGGTTTCGTTGCTTCGGGCATTCGTCCGAATTATTATTCGGATAACATGGAGGACGCCCTGATCATGTGGGCCGAGCTCGCTCCGGAAGGCGCGAACGAGGAGACGGCATTCACCGCGGAAGGGGAAGACGGATGAGCTTGAACGACTATTACATCCTTGCAATAGAGACCAGTTGCGACGAGACGTCGGTGGCGGTCGTCCGCAACGGACGCGAAGTGTTGTCCAACGTCGTCTCCAGCCAGATCGACACGCATCGGCAATTCGGCGGCGTCGTTCCCGAGATCGCATCCCGGAAGCACGTGGAGAGCATGACGATCATCATCGAAGAGGCGATTTCCGTCGCGGGCATCGGCTTGTCCGATATCGACACGGTTGCCGTTACGCAAGGTCCGGGTCTTGTCGGGGCCTTGTTGGTAGGCGTCGTTGCGGGCAAAAGCTTGGCGATGGCGCTGGACGTACCGCTCATCGGGACGCATCATATCGCCGGACATATTTACGCTAACCATCTCGTCGGAGATATCGTATATCCTTCGTTGGCGCTCGTCGTGTCGGGCGGGCATACGGAAATCGTGCTGCTGGAGTCGGAAGGAAAGTTCCGCATTCTCGGGCGCACGCGGGACGACGCGGTCGGCGAAGCGTACGACAAAGTCGCACGGGCGCTGCAATTCCCGTATCCGGGCGGCCCTTACGTGGACAAGCTGGCGCAATCGGCGTCGGAGGAGATCGTGCTGCCGCGCTCCTGGTTGGAGCCGGATTCTTACGATTTCAGCTTCAGCGGCTTGAAATCCGCGGTGCTCGCGGAGATTAACCGCTCTCGGATGAAGGGCGAGTCGCCGGATTTCTCCGCGCTCGCGCGGGGGTTCCAGCAGTCCGTCATCGACGTCGTGACGACGAAGGCGATGAAGGCGGCGAGTGCTTACGGCGCGCAGCAAGTGCTGCTATGTGGCGGAGTCGCGGCGAATCGCGGGCTGCGCGAGCGGCTCGCCGGGCTGTGCGCGGAAGCGGGTCTGCCGCTGCTGATCCCGCCGCACTCCTTGTGCACGGACAATGCCGCCATGATCGCCGCCGCTGCGGATCTTAAGTGGCGACGCGGAGAGTTTTCCACCCTCGATTTGAAGGCGGAGCCCGTATTCTCGCTGGAGGAATGGTCGGTTAAGGACTGATGCGCGATGCATCGGTCTTTTTCTCTTTACAACGATATCCCCTTCCCTCAGGGGAGAGGCTGTGAGGAAATAAGCACATGTGGTGTCACTAAATTGCTCGCAGTGCGGGGTTTCGGCGAAATAAGCACACGAGGTGACACTAAATTGCTCGCGGTGCGGGGTTTCGGCGAAATAAGCACACGAGGTGACACTAAATTGCTCGCGATGCGGGGTTTCGGCGAAATAAGCACACGAGGTGACACTAAATTGCCAGCAGTGCGGGGTTTCGGCGAAATAAGCACACGAGGTGACACTAAATTGCCAGCAGTGCGGGGTTTCGGCGAAATAAGCACATGTGGAGTCTCTAAATTGCTCGCGGTGCGGGGTTTCGGCGAAATAAGCACACGAGGTGACACTAAATTGCTCGCGGTGCGGGGTTTCGGCGAAATAAGCACACGAGGTGACACTAAATTGCTCGCGGTGCGGGGTTCCGGCGAAATAAGCACACGAGGTGACACTATATTGCCAGCAGTGCGGGGTTTCGGCGAAATAAGCACATGTGGAGTCTCTAAATTGCTCGCGGTGCGGGGTTTCGGCGAAATAAGCACATGTGGAGTCTCTAAATTGCTCGCAGTGCGGGGTTTCGGCGAAATAAGCACACGAGGTGACACTAAATTGCCAGCAGTGCGGGGTTTCGGCGAAATAAGCACACGAGGTGACACTAAATTGCCAGCGGTGCGGGGTTTCGGCGAAATAAGAACACGAGGTGACACTATATTGCCAGCAGTGCGGGGTTTCGGCGAAATAAGCACATGTGGAGTCTCTAAATTGCCAGCAGTGCGGGGTTTCGGCGAAATAAGCACACGAGGTGACACTATATTGCCAGCAGTGCGGGGTTTCGGCGAAATAAGCACACGAGGTGACACTAAATTGCTCGCGGTGCGGGGTTTCGGCGAAATAAGCACACGAGGTGACACTAATTTGCCAGCGGTGAGGGGTTTCGGCGAAATAAGCACACGAGGTGACACTAATTTGCCAGCGGTGAGGGGTTTCGGCGAAATAAGCACACGAGGTGACACTAAATTGCTCGCGGTGCGGGGTTTCGGCGAAATAAGCACACGTGGTGTCACTAAATTGCCAGCGGTGCTGGATTTAGGCGGACAAAACTTTTTCCAAAAACAAGCGATTTCCGAATTGACAGACGATTTGTTGGTGAATATAATAAAAACCAATCCCGATACAGGGAGCATAACCTAAGTAAACGCGATGATCAGGATCAGTAGGGAATGCCCGGCATACAGAGAGCTGCGGGACGGTGCAACGCAGCGGAAGGGTACCTGAAGCTCGCCTGTGAGCGGATCGTTGGAACGGCGGAGCGCCATCGCTCCTAAGCGTACATCGATACGGCTAACCCCCGATACAAGGTATTAAGCGGACGCCTCCATCCTCCGGGACTCGGTCGCGTCAACAAGAGTGGTACCGCGGAAGGCTAACATGCCCGCCGTCTCTTATTCCAAGAGACTGGCGGGCTTTTATATTACTATCGCGATGAACGGGAGCAGTAAGAATACCTCGGGTGCAGAGAGCTGCGGGTTGGTGCGACGCAGCCGAAGAGGGTTCCGAAACTCGCCCGGGAGCGTAACGGCGGAAAGAAGTTCGGCGCAAGCCGAAACCTTCACGTACGTCGATACGGCTGGCCCCCGATATCGGGCGCTTGCGGCGACTTCAACCGACCGAACGGGGGAAGCCGAAGCACACAAGGGGGAGGACTCGTTTGCCATTCGGAAGGCAAACCCCTCCAAGCGGAGTGGTACCGCGGCGGTCTGATCGGCCCGTCGTCTCTGAAAATCATCAGGAGACGGCGGGCTTTTTGTCGTTCTCCCGGGGCTTCGCCAACCAATCCCAAACCTTAGGAGGGCTTTACGATGACCAATCAAACACAAACGCACACCCAAGCAACGACCGCTAAACAACAAATCCGCATTTTCGATACGACGCTCCGCGACGGAGAGCAGGCGCCAGGCGCTTCGATGCGCCCCGAGCAGAAAATCGTCATCGCCCGCCAGCTGGCGCGCCTCGGCGTCGACATCATCGAGCCGGGCTTCGCGATATCCAGCCCCGGCGAGTTCCAAGCGATCCAGCACATTTCCCGCGAGCTGCAGAACACGGAAATATGCGGCTTCGCCCGCTGCGTACCGATCGACATCGACGCCGCCGTCCAAGCGACGCAGGACGCGGCTCGCCGCCGGCTTCACCTGTTCATCTCTTCGTCGCAGATCCATCTGGACTTCCAATTGCGCAAAACGCAGGATCAAGTCGTCGAGATGGTTCGCGGCATGGTTTCCTACGGTAAGCAGTTCGTGAACGAAATCGAGTTTTCGCCGATGGACGCATCCCGCGCAAGCGAGGAGTTTCTGTTCCGGGTCATCGAGACCGCGATCGAAGCGGGAGCGACGATCATCAACGTGCCGGATACGATGGGCTACGCGCTCCCAGAGGAATTCGGCCCGTTGTTTACGAGAATCCGCAAAGGCGTGCGGGGCGGCGACAAAGTCGTCTACAGCACGCACTGCCACAACGACCTCGGACTTGCGGTCGCGAACAGCTTGGCGGCGATCCGCCACGGAGTAACGCAAGTGGAAGTGAGCGTTAACGGCGTCGGAGAGCGCGCGGGCAACTGCTCGTTGGAGGAGCTGGTTATGGCGATCGAGACGAGAGGCGAATCGATGGGCGTGACGACGAATATCAACATCGATCAAATTTACGAAACTTCGCGAGTCGTCAGCCGGGCGATGCATTTCCCGATCGCGTACAACAAACCGATCGTCGGCCGCAACGCTTTTCAACACGAATCGGGCATCCATCAGGACGGCCTCCTGAAAAACCGCAACACCTACGAGATCATGGATCCCGAGGCGATGGGCATCCCGCGCAGCATGATCATTCTGGGCAAACATTCCGGCCGCCATGCGATCAAGCACCGGGTAGCGGAGTTCGGGGTCCAGCTGAACGACGAGGAGATGGAGGATCTGTACAACCGCTTCAAGGCGAAAGCCGACGAACAGAAAATCATTACCGACGACGTGCTCATGCAACTGGTAGGCGAATCGACGGATACGATCGTGCAGCCTTACTCGCTGGTCGATCTGCAAGTGCTGGCAGGTTCTCAACGATCCCGCATCGCGTCGGTGACGATTCACAGCTCTGAAGAGGGGACGGATGCCACCTACACCGGCGTAGGCGAAGGTCCGCTCGAAGCGGTTATCCAATGCATCCGCCAAGCGATGCCGGTCGACGCGGAATTCGAGGATTTGGAGCTGCACTCGCTGTCCACGGGGGAAGACGCTTCGGGCGAAGCGGTCGTCTCCGTCGTCAGCAACGGCAAGCGGTTCCGCGGCACCGCGATCCACAGAGACATTATTCTGGCGGCCGCCAGAGCTTACGTGGCAGCCTGCAACGGAGTCGTCATCGCCCGTCGCCAGGCAGCCGAAGCCGAGCGAAAGGAAGCGGCGGGAGAATAATCCAAGCGACAATCGCATAATTGCCAATTCAACAGGTGTGGACAACTTATCCACACCTGTTGTGCATAATGGGGACAAACTCGTAAATCCACTGTGGGGCAAGGGGGGAGTTGTCCATGAAAATGGGATGAGTTTTTCACAACGGAGCTGTGGATAGTGTGGACAATGTGGATAGAACGGTGGAAAACTAATCGAACAAGCGCAAAGGTCGACAAAAAAGCTTGCGCATCAACATTCTCGGGTTGCGGATTCGACAAAATCCCCGAAGTCTGTTGCTCGCAAGCTGTGGATAGAACTGTGTATATCGTATTGGTAATTTCGAAGGTCTGTCTATTCCTCCATTAACGCTTCCCATATCGCATAGTTTTCGTCTAGTGCGGCTTTCGTACGCTCCACCTCGGCTTGCTTTTCCCGAAGCTTCATATAATCCGTGACCAGCTCGGGAGAAGCCATCTCCAACTGCAATGCCTCAAGCTGTTCCTCCAGCCTCGCAATCTCCGCCTCGGCTTGCTCGCGCTTGCGCTGCTTGGCGCGTTCCTCGCGTTTAAGCTGCTTCTCGGCCTCGTAATCGTTCGCGGGCTGCTGAGCGGCGGAAGAGGAGGATGATGAAGCAGCGGGCGTCGCCTGTTCGGCTTCCCACTCCAGCATATCTTGTTTTTTTGTTACCATTTCATCGTAATTTCCCAGGAAATGTCGAACGCCGTCGGCGTTCAACTCGACGATCCGATCCGCGATCCGATTCAGGAAGTAGCGGTCATGGGAGACGAAGAGCAGCGTGCCATCGTATTCGTCGAGCGCCGCTTCGAGCACTTCGCGGCTCATCAGATCGAGATGGTTCGTCGGTTCGTCCATGATCATCACGTTCGCTTTGCGAAGCATAAGCTTCGAGAGCGCGACGCGGGCTTTCTCGCCTCCGCTTAACGAACTTACCTTCTTCTTGACGTCCTCGCCGCTGAACAGGAAGTTGCCGAGCACGGTGCGGATCTCCGCCTCGGGCTGCATCGGGAACGCGCTCCATAACTCTTCGAGTACGGTATTGTCCGGATTCAGCTCGCGCTGCTCCTGGTCGTAGTAACCGATGGATACGCCGGCTCCCCATTCCACCGCGCCGCTTCGCAACGGCAGCCTGTCGATCAGCGCGCGCAGCAGCGTCGTTTTGCCGACGCCGTTGGGTCCGAGCAGCGCAAGCCGCTCTCCGCGTCTGACTTCGAAGCCGACGTTGCGGAACAATGGCGCCATGTCCGGTTTCGGCGCGGCAGAAGCGTTAACGACGCGCAATACTTCCTTGCCGCTGCGCCGCTCGGTCGTGAACGAGAAGCTGGCTTGCCGCAGCGCGCCGGGCTTCTCCAGCCGTTCGATTCGCTCGAGCGCGTTGCGCCGGCTCTGCGCTCTCCGCGTCGTCGTCGCGCGGACGATGTTGCGTTGAATGAAATCCTCCATGCGCGCGATTTCTTTGCGTTGCGTTTCGTATAGCTTCATCTGCTGGGCGAACGCGGAGGCTTTCAGCTCCATGTAGCGGCTGTAGTTGCCCGTGTACCTCGTCGCCGCGTTCCGTTCGATCTCGATGACCGAAGTAACCGTCGCATCAAGGAAGTAACGGTCATGGGATACGATGACCATCGCGCCGTTATAGGAACGCAAGTATTGCTCGAGCCAAGTTAACGTATCGATATCCAGATGGTTGGTCGGCTCGTCTAGAAGAAGAAGATCCGGCTGCACGAGCAACAGGCGGGCAAGCGCGAGACGCGTCCGCTGGCCTCCGCTGAGCGAGGCGACTTCGGTATCCGGCGCAAAATCGCCGAATCCCATTCCGTTAAGCACGCTGCGGGTACGGTTGCCCATCTCGTAACCGCCGGCTTCGCGGAATTTCTCGCTGGCATCGGCGTACTGCGAAAGCAGCGATTCATATCGAACCGCGTTCTCGAGCTCGGCGGGATCGGCGATTCGCGCCTCCATCTCGCGCAGGCTCGCTTCCTGCTCCAGCAGCGGGCCGAATGCGGAAGTCATCTCCTCCATCAGCGTCCGATGACCTTGCAGTCCGCCGTTTTGCGCCAAGTAACCGATCTTTACGTCCTTCGCTTTCGATATCGATCCGTGATCGGCGCGCAGCTCGCCGGCGAGCACCTTGAGCAGCGTGGACTTGCCGGCTCCGTTCACGCCGACGAGCCCGATACGATCGCGTTCATTAATGAGCAGCGTTATCCCTTCGAGCACGGGAGTAACGCCGTAATGTTTGGAAATGCCATTCGCTTGCAAGAGCAAGAGGAATCCCTCCGACATCATGTGATCAGTAATATACCAAGCTATCTATAACATCTAGATATCCACCCAAGTTTACCTTAAATGAGGGAGATCGTCCAAGCCGTCCCCGTTTGGCGAAAAAAGGTGAAAAATGCTAAGATAATGAGTAGCTTTATCTTTATTTTCATCTAAGGTGGCATGCGGGATATGGATCAGGTTTCCGGCCCTTGGAATAAATCCGAATGGCGCGCGCGCATGCGAGCCGTCCGCGATTCGCTGACCCCCGGCGATAGAGAGGAACGATCGAGGCGGTTATGCGGGCAAACGTCCCTTCACGTCCTTAATCCGATGCGCGCGAAGCTAGGACGCCCGCTCAATGTGTGCGTCTATGCCGCTTTTCGCTCGGAGGCCGATCCTGCGCAGTTGATACTAGATTGTCTGACGACAGGCGATCAGCTTATGGCGCCAAGAATTTTGCCTGACGGAGAAGGAATGGAGTTAAGGAAGGTCGAAAGTTTGTCTAGCTGGGTATCCGGACGATGGGGCGTCCCCGAGCCGGATCCGGACAACACCTCCGAATGGGACTTGTCGATTCGGCCGGACGTCGTGCTCGTTCCGGGGCTCGCGTTCAACGAGCAAGGCGGCAGACTCGGTTACGGCGGCGGGTATTATGACAGGTTATACGCGAAGCTGCGGGAATCGGGGGGAACATTGACGACACGGTGGATCGGTTTCGCTTACGAACTGCAGGTTATCGCGGAGCCGTTGCCCATGGAACCGCACGACTTGCGCTTAAGCGCGCTCGCGACGGAAACGGGCTTGCGCCGGTTCGCGGGCGAATCGGAATAGGACATATGCCGAATGAAGGAGCAGAACGCATGACGCAACCGAACGATCGTTTGACTCATTTCAATGAACAAGGACGGGCGGCGATGGTAGACGTGACCGATAAGCCGGTCACCTCCAGAGTCGCCGTCGCGCAAGGACAGGTGACGATGGCTCCGGATACGCTGGCGCGGATCCAAGAAGGCAAAGTCTCCAAAGGAGACGTCTTGGCCGTTGCGCAGATCGCGGGCATTCAAGCGGCCAAACGGACTTCCGATTGGATTCCGATGTGCCATCCGTTGCCGCTTACCGGGGTCAACTTATCTTTCACAGACAACGGCATCGATACCTTATATATACAAGCGGAAGTGAAGACGACCGGCAAGACGGGAGTCGAGATGGAGGCGTTAACCGCCGTTTCCGCCGCCGCGTTGACGGTCTACGATATGTGCAAGGCGATCCAGAAGGATATGATCGTCGGACCGATAGCGCTGCTGTCCAAAACCGGAGGCAAGAGCGGCGATTATACCGCCGATACGCTGCGGCAAGGCGAATAACAATCCGTATTCAGGGGGAGCGGGGGATATAGAGATGCGTTGGAAAGTAGCCCTATTGACTGCAAGCGACAAAGGTTCGCGGGGAGAACGGGAAGATACGAGCGCGCAGGTCGTCCGGGAGCTCGTAGAGGAAGAGCTTGGCGGCGACATCGTCGACTATCGCATCGTTCCGGACGATCAGGATGAAATTCGCGCCGCGCTGATCGAGATGGCGGATTATTATCAAGCCGATCTTGTGCTGACGACCGGAGGCACCGGCCTCGGGCTCAGGGACGTTACCCCCGAGGCGACGCTTAAGATCGCGGAACGCGTCATACCGGGCATGGCCGAGACGATGCGGGCGGCGGAGATGCAGCGTTCCCGCATGGGCATGCTGTTCCGCGGCGTGTGCGTCATCCGCGGCAACACGCTGATCGTGAACTTGCCCGGCGATCCGAAGGGCGTCAGCGAACATCTGATGGCGATCATGGACATGCTGCCCGAAGCGATGGAGCAAGTCAAAGGCATGGGAAGGGATACGGAACGATGACGGGACCTCTGGAGAACGAACCGGCAACGCATTCGCGAACGGCCCGAATCAGCGATTCGATCGTCCGCGAAGTGAGTACGGATGACGCGGTCGGCATGGTGCTTGCCCACGATCTGACGCAGATCGTGCCCGGCGAGTTCAAGGGACGGTTGTTTCGCAAAGGCCATGTCGTTACGAGCGAGGATATCCCGAAGCTGAAAGATATAGGGAAGGAAAACCTGTACGTCGTCGAGCTGGCGTCGACCGATCTTCACGAGGACGACGCGGCCCATCGCATGGCGGTCGCGCTAGGCGGCGAACATACGGGGTACGGGGAACCGCATGAAGGCAAAGTGACGATCAAGTCCGATATTCGCGGACTGGCCTGCGTCGATCGGGAAGTCGTCGACGAGATTAACCGGCTGGGGGATATCGCCTTGGCTACCGTTACGAACCATCGGGTCGTTCAGCCGGGCGATGCGGTTGCGGCGACGCGGGCGATTCCGCTCATCGTCCCCGAGCTCAAGGTGCGGGAGGTCGAACGAATCGCGGAACGCCACCTCGAGCGGCACGGCGTCGGACCGATCCGCGTTCGCCCGCTCCGCCGGATGAAAGCGGGCTTGCTGACGACGGGCACGGAAGTGTACACCGGCCGAATCCAAGACAAATTCGGGCCGGCCGTGCGCGCCAAGCTCGAATCGCTCGGTTCGGAAGTCGCGGAGCAGCGTTTCGCTCCCGACGACAGACAAACAATTGTCAAGGATATTCACTATTTCCTGCAACAAGGGTATGATATGATACTTGTAACAGGCGGAATGTCGGTTGATCCGGACGATCGCACGCCGGGCGCCATCGCGGCGGCAGGCACGGATATCGTCAGCTACGGTACGCCGATGCTGCCCGGATCGATGCTGCTGCTCGGCTATTTGCGGGGCGTGCCGATTTTTGGCTTGCCGGGTTGCGTCATGCACGATCCTTACACGTCATTCGACGTATTATTGCCGCGTATATTGGCGGGAGACACGATCGTTAAAGAAGATATCGTCGGTATGGGCTACGGCGGACTGTATCGTTGTTGAATACACGTGTAGAAGAGAGACTACAACAAGACGAGGAACGGAGGTATAGCACATGGGTGGTATTGGAGCATCGGGGATTATTTTGCTCGTGTTGATCGCGCTCTTGCTGTTCGGACCGAATAAACTGCCGGAGCTGGGCCGCGCATTCGGACGGACGCTTCGCGAATTCAAGAAGGGCGCCAACGATTTGATGGATGAATCGAAGGATCGCGGCGCGAATGCGAACCGCGTAGACGTAACGCCGGAAGAGAGCGAACTGCCGAAGTCGGAACGCCGTCTTCCAGAGTAACGAATCATAACGAGCATACGAGCAGGGGCTGTCTCTCTAGCAGTAGTTCTACTGCGAAGGGACAGCCCTCTTGTCGCATGGAGGAAGCCATACATGAATCAAAGTCCAGAGGCTAAGCGCGATGACGAATGGATGCCGGTCATGGACCATTTGGGCGAACTGCGCAAGCGGCTAATCTATTGTCTTATCGTATTCGTCGTCGGTTTGGTCGGCGGCTTATTCGGCGCGAAGCCCTCGTTCGATTACTTCGTCGAAGCCGCGCCCGTAGATAACCTCGATCTCCATGTGTTCTCGCCTTGGGACGCGATCGGACTTTACATGAAGTTCGCCATCCTCATCTCGCTCATCGCGGCGATTCCTTTCACGTTGTTCCAATTGTGGTTGTTCGTTAAACCCGCGCTCGGAATGAAGGAACGGAGAGCGACGCTGAGATACATACCCGGTGCGTTGATCATGTTCCTGGCCGGCCTGTCTTTCGCTTATTACGTCGTGTTTCCGATGGCGTATTTGTTCACGGCTAAAGTGACGAAGAGCATGGGGCTTAGCGAGACGTACGGCGTCACTCAATATTTCAGCTTTCTGTTTAATATTCTGTTGCCGATCTCGCTTCTGTTCGAGCTTCCGATCGTCATTCTGTTCCTCACCCGAATCGGGATATTGAATCCGTTCCTGCTCGTCAAGATGCGCCGGGTCGCTTGGTTCGTCATGGTCGTGGTCGGGGTAACGATTACTCCTCCGGACGTGATCTCCGACTTGCTCGTGGCGATTCCGCTCATTCTGTTGTTCGAGTTCAGCGTGCTGCTGTCGAGAGGCGCGTACCGCAAGCGTCTAGCTGCCCGCGAGGAACGGGAAGCCCAGCTATCCGAGAGCTGATTCCGATCCGATATCCTGCTTCGTAGACCTGTTTTCCCTGGTCAAAATGTGCCAAATTTCGATATGCCAATACCCGAAAATATGGTACAATCTTTCAAGAAAGGGCTTTCAGGAGCATATCGGGAGGAATAGCGCATGCGCAACTTGACAATTGGTCGTAAAATGACTATCGGCTATTTGGGACTCGTGTTGTTGTTGGTTATCGGCTTCATCATGATTGTCACGCAATTGGAACTGTCCGACCACGGCGCCTTGTTTACTGAGCTGATTATTATTTTCGTGGCGATTGCCGCACTATCCGGATTCGGCGTCTTGTGGATTACGCGCAATATTTCCGGTTCGATCGGCAACGTAACCTCCACGCTTCGTAATATCGCTTCTTCGGGCGGAGATCTGACACGCAGAATTCACGTGAGCGCGTCGGACGAGATCGGCAATCTCGCGGACGCGGCGAACCAGATGCTCGACGGCTTGCAGAAGATGATGAAAGAATTCCGCGACAGCACGGCAGAGCTTGCGGCTTCGGCGCTGCAGTTGCAGCAGGGCGCGAGCGAGAATGCGCGCGTCAGCAGCGAAGTGTCCAAAGCGGTAGAGAAGGTCGCTTCCGGTTCCGAGACGCAGGTCGCTCAATCGCAGGAAATTTCGGCGGTCATGCAAGAGACGCTGGACGGCTTGAATCAAGTCGCCGCGACGACGACGGGCGTATCCGACGCCGCGCAGACGACGGTCAGCAGCGCTCAGGCGGGCTCCGAGCTGCTGCGGACGACGTCGGACGAGATCGCCGAGGTCGATACCGCGTTCCGATCGCTGCAAGAGATCGTCAGAGGCTTGAATCAGAAGTCCGAGCAAGTTCAGGAAGTCATCGGTTACATATCCGAAGTATCGAACCAGACGAACCTGCTGGCGCTTAACGCCGCGATCGAAGCGGCGCGGGCGGGCGAACACGGACGCGGCTTCGCGGTCGTCGCCGGAGAGATCCGCAAGCTCGCGGACCAAACGCAGCAATCCGCCGTCCAGATCGGCGAAACGATCGGCACGATGTCGGGCGATATCGGCAAAGTCGCCGCGATGTTCGAACAGAGCGCGAGCTCCGTATTCTCCGCCGTCTCCGGCATGCGCAACGCGGAAGAGACGTTCCGCAATATCGTAGACCAAGTCGGCCAGCTGTCGGGCAACATCGTCGAGGTAGCGGCATCGGTAGAGCAGATGACGGCCGGCAGCGCATCCGTCGTCCAATCGATTCAGGATATCTCCCGCATTACGGAAGAGACGGCTTCGTTCACGGAACAAGTATCCGCGATGACGGAAGAGCAACTGTCGTCCACGGAAGAGATGGCTCGCACGGCCGAGCGCCTAAGCGCGATGGCGGCGAAGCTGAAAGGTTTGGTCGGGAACTTCAGAACCTAAAGCCGGACCGCCTCATGAATGAGGCGTCCCCGAACGGGATACAATGGAAATCGTACCTGCAAGGTGCGGATCCGCATTCAGATGCGGGTCCGCATTTTTTTTATTGCGGATTCGCGCAAGGGGACTTGAAAACAACATCCAAAATAAGTATCATAGAAAATGGTTATTAGCACTTAACACAAATGAGTGCTAACAAATGAGTTGGTTACGCCAACAGACACCTATTTGAGAAGGAGGCAATTTTCATGATCAAACCTTTGGGTGATCGCGTTCTTGTTGAAGCGAGCGCGAAAGAAGAAAAGACGCTGAGCGGAATCGTATTGCCGGATACGGCTAAAGAAAAGCCGCAAGAAGGCACGATTGTCGCTGTAGGCGTTGGCGCCTTGAACAAGGACGGCGGACGGATCGCGCTGGAAGTTAAAGTCGGCGACCGCGTACTGTTCTCCAAATATGCAGGTACCGAGATCAAGTACGAGGGCAAAGAGTACTTGATTATGAAGGAAAGCGACATCCACGCGATCGTAGGCTAACCCGTCGTCGGATCGAACGAACCATACGGCAAACTACGAGCCCGACGAAGATTGAATTTTATTAAGGGCGAGAACATTCGAGCCCGACGAAAATTGATTTTTATCAAGGAGGTTCTTAACGATGGCTAAAGAAATCAGATTCAGCGAAGACGCTCGTCGCGCGATGCTTCGCGGCGTAGACGCTCTTGCGAACGTTGTTAAAGTAACGCTTGGACCGAAAGGCCGCAACGTCGTTCTGGAGAAAAAATTCGGATCCCCGCTGATCACGAACGACGGCGTAACGATCGCCAAAGAAATCGAACTCGAGGATTCTTTCGAGAACATGGGCGCACAGCTCGTTAAAGAAGTCGCGACGAAGACGAACGACGTTGCCGGCGACGGTACGACGACGGCTACCGTTCTTGCCCAAGCGATGATTCGCGAAGGTTTGAAGAACGTTACCGCTGGCGCTAACCCTATGGTTATCCGCAAAGGCATCGACAAAGCGGTTCGCGCTGCAGTAGAGAAGCTGCAAGCGATCTCCAAGCAAGTCGAAGGCCGCAACGACATCGCGCAAGTCGCCGCAATCTCCGCGGCTGACGAAGAAGTCGGCCAACTGATCGCCGACGCGATGGAGAAAGTCGGCAAAGACGGCGTTATTACCGTCGAAGAGTCGAAAGGCTTCCAAACCGAACTTGAAGTCGTGGAAGGCATGCAATTCGATCGCGGTTACATCTCTCCTTACATGATTACCGACACCGACAAGATGATCGCGGTTCTCGACAACCCGTACATCCTGATCACGGATAAGAAAATCACGAACATCCAAGAGATCTTGCCTGTGCTTGAGAAAGTCGTACAATCCGGCAAGCAGCTCCTGATCATCGCGGAAGACGTAGAAGGCGAAGCGCAAGCGACGCTGATCGTGAACCGTCTTCGCGGCACGTTCACATGCGTTGCCGTTAAAGCGCCTGGCTTCGGCGATCGCCGCAAAGCGATGCTGCAAGACATCGCGGCTCTTACGGGCGGCCAAGTGATCACGGAAGAGCTCGGCCTCGAGCTCAAATCGACGAGCATCCAACAGCTCGGTACGGCACGCCAAGTGCGCGTCTCCAAAGAAAACACGATCATCGTCGACGGCGCAGGCGATTCGGCCGACATTCAAGCTCGCGTCAGCCAAATCAAAGCGCAAATCGAAGAGACGACTTCCGACTTCGACCGCGAGAAGCTGCAAGAGCGCCTGGCTAAATTGGCCGGCGGCGTAGCGGTTATCAAAGTCGGCGCTGCGACGGAAACCGAGCTCAAAGAGCGCAAGCTTCGCATCGAAGATGCTCTTAACGCTACGCGCGCGGCTGTCGAGGAAGGTATCGTATCCGGCGGCGGCACGGCTCTCGTGAACGTATACAACGCCGTTGCTGCGGTTAAAGCCGACGGCGACGAGAAAACCGGCGTTAACATCATTCTTCGCGCTTTGGAAGAACCGATCCGCACGATCGCGGCGAACGCGGGCCAAGAAGGCTCCGTCATCGTCGAGCGCCTGAAGAACGAGCCGGTAGGCAACGGCTACAACGCCGCTAACGGCGAGTGGGTCAACATGTTCGAAGCCGGCATCATCGATCCGGTTAAAGTTACGCGTACCGCGCTTCAGAACGCGGCTTCCGTAGCGAGCGTGTTCCTGACGACCGAAGCGGTTATCGCCGACAAGCCTGAGAAGGATAAACCGGCTATGCCAGGCGGCATGGGCGGAATGGGCGGCATGGACATGATGTAATAAGCCGTAAGGCTTGGGAGGCTTCCCCGGATTCATTCCGGGGAAGCCTCTTTTAGTTGATCGATAGCGCGAATAACAGCAAACCGACAGTTATTTTCGGTAAATCAAAAGATGTGGAAAAAATAACAACAAATCGAAAGGTATTTGATCGATATATATGAGGATTAATGATTAGAGGTCTGAAATAAATGCAAATCGTTGTTATATGTTAATAACGACATGTCGGTAGTCGAAATAAATGCAAACTGTTGTTATTTTATCACAGGAACCACAACGTCACTTACACCAACGAAAGTCGAGGTGTATATAGGCGCGAATCGACAGCAAGCCGATTCATGCACCACCGGGACAGAGACGGATTAGCGTTGCCATACAACGTTACTTCGGGGCACCACCGGGACAGAGACGGATTAGCGTTGCCATACAACGTTACTTCGGGGCACCACCGGGACAGAGACGGATTAGCGTTGCCATACAATGTTATTGCGGCGCACCACCGGGACAGAGACGGATTAGCGTTGCCATACAACGTTATTGCGGCGCACCACCGGGACAGAGACGTATTAGCGTTGCCATACAACGTTATTGCGGCGCACCACCGGGACAGCGACGGATTAGCGTTGCCATACAACGTTATTGCGGCGCACCACCGGGACAGAGACGTATTAGCGTTGCCATACAATGTTATTGCGGCGCACCACCGGGACAGAGACGGATTAGCGTTGCCATACAACGTTATTGCGGCGCACCACCGGGACAGAGACGGATTAGCGTTGCCATACAATGTTATTGCGGCGCACCACCGGGACAGAGACGGATTAGCGTTGCCATACAACGTTATTGCGGCGCACCACCGGGACAGACGGATTAGCGTTGCCATACAACGTTATTACGGGGCACCACCGGGACAGAGACGTATTAGCGTTGCCATACAACGTTATTGCGGCGCACCACCGGGACGGAGACGGATTAGCGTTGCCATACAACGTTATTGCGGCGCACCACCGGGACAGAGACGGATTAGCGTTGCCGCGCAACGTTATTACGGCGCATCACCGGGACAGAGACGGATTAGCGTTGCCATACAACGTTATTACGGCGCACCTCCGTAATACAGCAACCCCCGCGAACCGAGTCGCGGGGGTTGCTGTAATCAACGGCTAGCTTCGAACTTTTCCCGAATACGCGCCCGCAGTTGCGCGTTCGTCAGCACCTCGATCGCCGTGAACGCCAGCATCTTGGCGCCGAATACCATGGCCTCGTAGGCAGGAGGCGTTTGCGCGGCATTGCGGAATTCCACCGTATGCAGATTGAAGGGCTGATCGACGACTTTAATGAACGGGTGAATCGCCGGGCATCTGAGCGAGACGTTGCCGAGATCGAGCGAGCCGTGATCCTCGGCGTCATGGATTTCGTCCGGGGTGATTCCCTCGTCCATCAAGTTGGCCGTGTATACTTCGGACAACGCGTGATTCGTGCGGAGCTCGTCGTACGAATATTCGTAGTTGCTGACCTCGACGGTGCAGCCCGTCGCTAGCGCCGCAGCTTCCGCACACGCCTTCACTTTGCGGGAGAGCTCGTCGGTATAGGCCCGCGCGGCGGATCTCACGTAGAATTGCGCCATCGTATAGTCCGGTATAATGTTCGGCGCTTGTCCGCCCTCGGCGATAATGCCGTGAATGCGCGTATCGCTGCGCGTCTGCTGTCTGAGCATGGCGACGTTATTGAACAGCTGGACGACCGCATCGAGCGCGTTAACGCCTTGCTCGGGATTGGCAGCGGCATGGGCGGGCTTGCCGCGAAATTCGAACTGCAGCGCGTCCATCGACAGCGAGCTTCCCGAACGTTCATGGCGATGATACGGGTGCGCCATCAGGGCGACGTCGCAATCGTCGAACAGACCGGCGTTCGCCATATCGACTTTGGCGCCCTTCGTCTCTTCGGCCGGCGTGCCGTACACGCGGATCGTACCTCCCGTGCCGTCCGCCACGGCTCGCAAGCCCGCGGCAGCGCCGAGCGCCATCGTGCAGATGAGATGGTGCCCGCAGGCGTGCCCGATGTCCGGCAGCGCGTCATACTCGGCCAGCAGCCCGATGATCGGCCCCGGCTTGCTTGAACGGTATTCGGCTAGGAAGGCCGTAGGGATGCCAAGCGTACCGCGTTCTACCGAATAGCCGAGCGACTCTAGCGCATCCACCAGCTTGGCCGACGCCAGCTTCTCTTCATGCCCTAGCTCCGGGTGCGCGCCGATGTAAGCGGCAAGCTCCTTTAATCGCGGCGCATAGTTGTCGATGGCTTCGCGAATCTTCCTTTTATGTTCATTCATGGGACCAGCTCCCTTGATCTTCATTGTCTATGTACCATCGTATCGCTTCGACCATGCGCAATCAAGTCGGTTGTCGCGTATGCGAATAACCTGTGAATTTACCGCGAAATCCCGTCGATTCTAACGTACATCGAAACGAAAAGATGCTATATTGAAAGGAAGGAAACCGACACAGCCTTGTCAGTCAGAATGGAGCGGGAATTCATGCATTTACACGCCACCTACAATTATTCGCTCGTCTTCTTATCGTGTCTCATCGCGGTCTCTGCTTCCTATGCCGCGTTGGACCTAACGGGCCGCGTGAGCGCGGCGAAAGCATTCAAAAACCGCATCGTCTGGCTCCTGTGCGGAGCGCTTCTTATCGGAACAGGCATTTGGTCGATGCACTTCGTGGGCATGCTGGCCGTCACGCTGTCCGAGCCGATTACATACCATATGAATTGGATCGTCGTCTCCTATATCGTCGCGATTGCCGCATCGGCCATTGCCCTTCAAGCCGTTAGCGTGGCCCGCCTTTCCCTCAAGCGGCATCTGTCCGGAGCTTTGCTGCTCGGTACAGGAATCGCCGCTATGCATTATTCCGGCATGGCCGCCATGCACGTACAAATCCGGTACGATCCGTTCTGGTTCGCTTTATCCGTGCTGATCGCCATGGCGGCTTCTTATGTCGCATTGGCGTTCGCCTTTCATTTTCGCAGCGCGAATTCGTGGATTTCGGTTCTATACAAGCTTGGCGGCGGTGTCCTGATGGGCGCGGCGATCGCGGGCATGCATTATACCGGCATGATCGCCGCCCATTTCGAGATGAACGCGCATTCCGAGGTTGCCGGGGTCGGCATGAATCAGGAGATGCTTGCGTACTTCGTCGCGGCCAGCACGTTCGTCGCGATGGCGATCGCCATTGCCGTATCGATCCTCGGACATCGGTTGTCGAGCAAGGACCATGCGTTGTACGAGCATAACAAATGGTACATTTCGCTATACGAGAACCACACGGACGGAATCGTAACGATCGATACGAAAGGCGTAATCGTGGACGTCAACCCGGCGTTCGTAAACATGACGGGGCGATCCGCGGAGTATTTCTTGCATCAGCCGTTGATCGGAATCATCGGTCTATTCGTCGAGGAACAGCGCGGCAAGGCAAGCCTTTGGCTTATCTACGCTTTGAAGGACGCGCAAGTGAAACGTCTGGAATCCGCCATCAACCACGTTTCCGGCCATTCCGTGAATTTGAGCGCCATGAGCGTCCCCGTGACGATCGACGACGAAGTTAAAGGAATTTACTTCATCTTCAGGGACATTACCGAGGAGAAGAAGTCGAAGGAACAGATTCAACATCTGGCCTATCATGACGAGCTTACGTCCCTTCCTAACCGCAGGCTGGTCAACCTAATGCTGGACAAGGCGATTCAGCGAAGCGAATCGTCGGCCGACAATTTCGCCGTTCTGGTCATCGATATCGACCGCTTTAAGCTCATTAACGATTTGCTCGGACATGCCTATGGCGATCAATTTCTGCTGCAGGTTACGGATCGGCTCCGCCAAGCGGCTGTCGGCATGAACGTGACGATCGGACGGATGGGCGGGGACGAGTTCGCGGTCATCTGCCACGGCGATCCGATCGAGTCTGCAGCCGTGCGCGCGGCGGAGCGTATTATCGAGGCCGTGCAAATTCCGTACCGGCTCAAGGACAACGACTTCTATGTATCGGCCAGCGTAGGCATCGCCCTATATCCGGAACACGGCGACAGCGTGGAGGATTTACTGAAGAAGGCGGACTCCGCCATGTACGACGTCAAGCGCAACGGCAAGAACGGTTACTGCTTCTACTCCGAGCAATTGGACGAGAACCTTCTGGGCAAGCTGGAGCTTGAGAGCGACCTGCGCAAAGCGATCGAAAGAAACGAGCTGATGCTGCACTATCAACCGCAAATTAACGCGGAGCAGAACAGGATCATCGGCGTCGAGGCGTTGCTTAGATGGACGCACCCGGACAAAGGGCTCGTTCCGCCCGGTCAATTTATCACCGTCGCGGAAGAGGCGGGAATTATCGGCGACATCGGCGCCTGGGTGCTCAGGGAAGCTTGTCGGCAGATGAAGCAGTGGCAGACGCAGTACGGCTGGCAGGTGCCGGTGTCCGTCAATCTGTCGTCCCAGCAACTGCTCGACGACCGTCTTGTCGATCTGGTCGCGGCGGTACTGCGGGAGACGGAGCTTGACCCGGCTTACCTGGAGTTGGAAATTACGGAGAGCATCATGATGGACGCCTCGAGGGCGAGCTCGATCTTGCAGAAGCTAATGGAAATGGGCATTCGGTTCAGCTTGGACGATTTCGGAACGGGATACAGCTCGTTAAGCTACTTGCGCATGTTCCCGATCGAGCGGCTTAAGATCGACCGGACCTTCGTACAAGAGATAACGACGAACGAGGACGATCGCGCGATCGTCGAGACGATCATCTCCATGGCCCACCATCTTAAGATGAACGTCATCGCCGAAGGCGTCGAGACGAAAGAACAATTGCAGCTGCTGCTCGATAACGGATGCGACGAGATTCAAGGCTATTATTACAGCAAGCCGTTGGCGGCGGAAGAATTGGTGCGTTACGTAGCCGATAATTTGGACGAGCGTCCGATGAACGATTCTCTAGGATAACCCGATTAGTTGAGCTCCGCCTTTTCCTTGGACATCCCGTCGGGCCAGCTCAACAGGCCAGATCTGCGGATAATCGCGTCGACTTCCACCTTCACCCGCACCTCGGCGAATGCTTTATCCCAATGGCCTTTTACTTTGGCCCACTGCTTAGGATACTTCCGGTGGAACGCCGCGGCGAATCCCAATATATCCGCTTTCTGCTTGCGTTGGACTTCCTCGATCGTCTCTTCGATCCGGGCTTTGACATCTTCTGCGAAGACGGTCTCTATTTGGCGCGCGATTGTCGGAATCATCGGATTCAGGTTTGTACCGTTCGCTACCATGTCTCCATTCGTCCTCACTTTCACGATCATCGTCCAATCTTCGCCGTCGATATGGGGAATAAGCCTAACGGACGCATGAATCGGCTTAAGCGCCACATTACCCGATTGTTGCCGTTCCTTAAAAGTTATCGTATACTCTTCAATTTCGTTCCGGATCCATAAGACTCCGCGCGTCAGGACGGGCGAGAGCTCGCCGGCCAACTTCCCGCGCTTGAGAATAGCCGTCCCGGAAAGGTAAGCGATTGTATCGTTTTTTTTGGCCGACTTAGGCGGAGGCAAGATATGTGCGAACGGCAGAGCGGTCGCCGGGGACTCCCCCTTCAACATGATGCTATATTCCTCCAACGTTACATTCAGGCCATGCTTCATCTTCGAAAGCTCCTGCAGAACCTCCGAAGAAGAGATTTCGATCGGCGGGAACAGCTCGAGCATTTTCGCCGCCTCTCCTTTGGCGATCATCACATATCCCGTCTCGCGAGGTTGAGGATGACGCAGGAGAAAATCCATATACTCGAGAATTCCGTCCTTTGCGATTTCCTCGCCGAACAGAAAAATTTTGCATTGCCCCCAGAAAAATTTCCGCGGCAGCTTCATTTGCAGCTTGGATAAGGCATCGGCAATGTCGATCCCTTGTTCGGATCGCAACGTCGTCTGATGCATCGAACCGCCGCCACCGCCACCGCCACCCCCCTGCGCCGCCCCCAAGCGTTCTCGGCAAAAGCATTTGAGCGGTAACCCGAATCGGAGCGTCTTCAGGCTTATCGATCGCGATCGCGGTAACGAGAGACAGATCGTTTAGCTCTACCCTGTCCCAACATCCCGTTGCTAACGCGAGCAGCGCGAAGGAGATCGCTGCCGCAAGCGCGAATTTCATCGATGATTCCCCTTTCGGTCGACAGACTATTGCTCCAAGAGCGGCCTGAACGGCTTGAACATGATGCCGAATATCGTGTGGAGTCCGGGCAATTGCGGTAAATTGAGACCGGTCATCACCCACCCGGAGACAATCACGGCGAAAAATACGGTCTTATCCTTTGCGGACATCTGTTTGACGTTGTTCCATTCCAGCCGGACAATGACTGCGGCGGCAACCGTCGTTACAGCGAACATGCCGATGTTCAACCTTTGGCAGCTCCCTTCAAGTAGGCGATGGCAAGCAGGATCGACGGAAGGAACAGGTTCACGATAGGGAGCTCGAATGGCCTTACATACCGGAGATCATCAGACAAGATGTCGAATGACGGGAAGCCCCAAATACTGCAAATGACAACCCATAGCGCAACAGGATAAACGATCGGGCGATAATTCCGAAGCTTCATCGTTTAGGACAGCGTGACAACGGCTACATACAGAAAAACGCTGATTTTAACGAAATTGCCGACTACCCATATGGCAAGCAGCATAGCTTCCAGGTTTTCGAAAAAGTCGGCAAGGCTGATATAGCGGAACGCGACAAGCACGGGATAGATTTTGTTGCTAAGATCAGGTCCGAGCAGAAGCAGAGCGATAAAGTCGATATATAGCAAGCTGAGGATGACGGCGGTTAGCGAGATCGCCCCCCACTTTCCTGCTTTGTCCGGATCCGCCAAGCGGGGGAGGAAGAAAGACATGATGAATAATTCGCTAAACCAAGCTTGCGGAGTCGCCGAGCCTTGCAGTACGGGAACAATCCCCCGCTCCAGAACCGGTAATAGATATTGGGCATGAAGCTCCGGGATCAACAGCAATAAGAAGAAAAGCGGAAGGCAGAACAGCGGCGTGAAAATGACGGCGCACCTGGCCAGCAGTTCGACCCCGCCTCGCACGGCTATCGCCGAGAGCAGCATAAGGGAAGAGATGACGAGCAGCATCGGAGTCTTGAAGAGGAACGCCCCTGTCACGAATTCCGCGTATTGCCGGATCATCAGTCCCGTGTCCTGCAGGACAGAGAGTAAATAAAAGCAGCCGAACAGCGTTCCAGGAATGGCGCCTGCGATACTCCGGCTGTACTCGACAATGGTCTGGCCCGGATAGAGCCTATGCAGTCGCGTGGCGAGGAATATAGCCAATAAACCGGATAACGAAGCGAATATCGGCGTTAGCCATAGATCGTTATTCGCGAATTGGGCCGAAATGGTCGGCAATGATAGGAAACCTGTAGCGAGCACGGTTGGATACATCATCAGCGCCAGCTGTAAAGCGGAAATTTTAACTTCTTTATCCAGACTTCATCCCTCCATTAATTACCGGCACCGCCTCCCTTGTCAGGTCCAGGTTTCTGGGCGGGCGGTTGACGAAGAGCGTTATATTCTCCCGTAAATCGCGGACGACGCCTCATCGACCACCAGGGAGCACGGATCAATACGTCCTTCATTTCGTCGAATATCGGCGTTTGCAAGGTGGACAGGTAGGGAACGCCGAATGAACGCAAGCTGCCCATATGAAGTACGATGGCGATCGTCCCCATCATGACGCCAAGAAGCCCGAGCGTTCCGCCGAGAAGAATCATCGGAAACCGAAGCATCCTGACCGAAATTCCGGCAACGTAGCGGGGGATCATAAAGGAAGAGATCCCGGTCAAGGCGACGACGATGACCATCGGCGCCGTCACGATGCCTGCCTGTACAGCGGCTTGTCCGATTACCAGCCCCCCGACGATACTCACCGCCGCGCCGATCTGCTTAGGCAGCCGGACGCCCGCTTCGCGAAGCGCTTCGAAGGTCGCCTCCATGAGCAAAGCTTCGACTAACGCGGGGAACGGTACGATTTCTCGCGAGCTCGCCATGCTCAGCAGTAAAGTCCCGGGAACCATCTCTTGGTGATACGTCAATATCGCGACATAAATAGAAGGCAGCAAAAGCGAAAGGGCAAGGAAGATGTACCTGAGCCAGCGGACGATGGTAGAGATGAGAAACCGTTGATAATAATCGTCCGCGGCCTGCAGAAAAGAGACAAAAGTGACCGGTGCCACGAGCGCGAACGGCGTACCGTCGATCATTATGGCGACGCGTCCTTCCAGCAAGGAGCTGCACACGGTATCCGGCCGTTCCGTGCTGATTAGCTGGGGAAAAGGGGAGAAGGGCTGATCCTCGATCAATTCTTCGATATAGCCGCTCTCCAGGATGCCGTCTATTCGGATTCGGCTAAGCCGAGCTTTGACTTCATCTACTAACTTAGTGTCCGCAAGACCCTCTACATAGGCGACAACGACTTTCGTCCGGGTATATTCGCCGATTTCCAACGGCTCCAGCTTCAACCGGCTGCTCTTGATAATCCGCCGTAATTGCGCCGTATTGATGCGCAGCGTCTCCGTAAAGCCTCCGCGAGGTCCCCGAATGGTCGATTCGGCAACCGGCTCTTCAATGCTGCGGGATTCCCATTTCGTGAGGCCAAGCGCCAGTCCGGAAGCAACGCCGTCAACCAGCAAAATCGGTTCGCCGTCGAGAAGGCGATTGGAGCAATCTTGCAACGTACTCATTTCCCGAATCTCCGAAACGGCAACGGAACGTTTCACACTGGCAGCGATGTCTCCGGAAGCTTCCCCGCTGCCTTGCGTCAGAGGAGCAATGACGAACTTTTGGAGGCCGTCGGAGTCGGCGAGTCCTTCTACGTAAACGAGCAAGCATTCGGTGCGACCTTCGAACTGAAACGAGCGGTATACGATATCGCTGCAGCTCTTAAAGGCGTCGCGAAGCGCTTGTTCATTCCGCTTCAACTCCGGATGCATCCGATCCGGCTGAAAAGGATCGACCGCATCCGGAGCTTCGGAGGCTGACGATGCCGACTTTCTCTTTCTTTTGCCGTCGATCAGACCCTTTATCGTTCGCATCCTGCGCATTCTCCCCGTGGCCCGATTTGCACAGCCTAGTCCCTCTCCATCATAAGTTGCGATGGAATTGCCAACTTCATGCACGATTTCCAGCCGAAATCGACGTTTGCAACGTCTAGTGGTATATTTATCCTGATTTATATGGCGTAGTCGGAAGGATGCGGTAAGGATGCAACATCATATATTGCTAGTCGAAGACGATGCGTCGATCGCGGAGATGGTCGGCGGCTATTTAACGAAAGAAGGGTTCCGGGTCACGACGGCGGCCGACGGGGAGGAAGGCTTGTCGATCGCCGCGCGCGAGCGGCTCGACTTCATCGTCGCGGATCTGATGATGCCGGGAATGGACGGGCTGGAGATGATCCGGCGAGTGCGGGAGTCGAGCGCGGTTCCGATCCTGATCATGTCGGCGAAGGACGGCGAAGTCGACAAAGCGCTCGGGCTGGGTTTCGGCGCCGACGACTACATCACGAAGCCGTTCTCGATGTTGGAGCTTGCCGCCAGAATCAAGGCGGGAATCAGAAGGGCGACGACATACGCGGGCCGGGAAGAACAACAGGCGACGCGATTACTTACGTTCGACCGATTGACGATCGATCTGGATAACTTCTCGGCGATGAAGGACGGAGCAACGATCAAGCTTACTTCCAAGGAATTCGACATTCTGAAGCTTCTCGCGACGAACCCGAACCGCGTTTTTACGAAAGCTCAGATTTACGGATTGGTCTGGCAGGACGACTATATGGGCGACGATAACGTCATCAACGTACATATGAGAAGATTGCGGGAGAAAATCGAGGATAATCCGTCCGATCCGCAGCTGATCAAGACGTTATGGGCGATCGGCTACAAGTGGGAAGGTAAATAGAATGAATCTTATGATTGCCGCGTTGTTGCTCGTTGTCGCGATATTGTTAACCATCATCTATTTTCAACGTCGCTCCCAAATTTCCCGAAGCCGTCAGCTCTCCCTCGTCGCGAGCAACCTATCCCGGATTATCGGCGATGAATCCAAAGAGAGGCTGCTCTTGTTTACGGACGACGAGCCGCTAAAGGCGCTTCTTGCCGAAATGAATCGGCTTCTCGACCGGAATCAGAAGTTGCAAGCTCATTTCTCCAAGACGGAGTCGGCGATGCGCAAGATGATCTCCAACATCTCCCACGATCTCAGAACCCCGCTTACGGTCATCCTCGGTTATTTGGAGACGATTCAGCTCGATCCCGCCATCGATCCCGCAGAGAAAGACCGGCTTCTAGCCAAAGTGCAAGCCAAAGCCGGAGAAGTGCTGACGCTTATGAATAAGTTTTTCGATTTGGCCAGGCTGGAGTCCGAGGACGCGCCGATTCCGATCTCGACCGTACGGCTCAATGAAGCGTGCTCGAGGAACATTCTGCAATTTTACGATGCTCTGACGGCCCGAGGCTTCGAGGTGATCATCCGCATTCCGGAGCACCCGATATACGTACACGGCAATGAGGACGCGCTCGACCGCATCTTGAACAATTTGATTTCCAATGCGATCCGGCACGGCGGAGACGGCAAAGTCATCGGACTCACGTTGGAGCGGGAAGACGAACATGCCCGCATTGACGTCTGGGACGAAGGCAAAGGCATCGGGGAACAGCATGGAGACCGCGTGTTCGAACGGATGTATACGTTGGATGACGCGAGGAATCGCGCTTTTCAGGGCAGCGGACTTGGCCTCACGATTACGAAGAGGTTGGTCGAGCATCTGGGCGGTACGATTCACCTCTACAGCAATCCGAACATCAAGACGATATTCACCATTCGCTTCAAGACGACCGATCTTAAGAAACTCGTAAGGAACGGTTAAGAAGAAAGATCATTTCGGCTGATATGATGATTACAGGCAGAACGAATGGGAGGTAGGCCGTTATGACAACCGTATTAAGAACAAGGCAATTAACGAAGACGTATCAAGGGAAAGACGTCGTTCGGAACGTCAACATGAACGTGCGGGCGGGGGAAATTTACGGGTTTCTCGGTCCGAACGGGGCGGGCAAAACGACGGTGATGAGAATGATCGCCAATCTGGTGAAGCCGACCGCAGGGGAGATCGAACTGTTCGGGCAACGACTGACATCCGGCTCGTACGACGTGTTGGGCAGAATGGGAGCGATCATCGAGTATCCGGTGTTCTACGACAAGCTGACGGCAGCGGGCAACTTAAAGCTTCATTGCGAATATATGGGCTATCACGACAAGAATGCGATAGACGAATCGCTTGAGCTTGTCGGGCTACGGAACGTCGAGAACAAAATGGTGAAAGATTTCTCGCTGGGAATGAAACAAAGACTCGGGATCGCAAGAGCGATCGTAACGAAGCCCGAGCTGCTCATTCTAGACGAGCCTATCAACGGTCTCGATCCGATGGGCATCAAAGAGTTTCGCGATATATTCAAGGCGTTAAGCCGGGAGTACGGAATCACGATCTTGATCTCCAGTCATATTCTCGGGGAGATCGAGCTCGTCGCGGACCGGATCGGCGTCATCAATAACGGCATGCTCCTTGAGGAAGTGTCCATGGAGGACGTCAGGGAGAAGAACAAATCTTACATCGAGCTCAAGACGCACGATTGCGCCAAAGCGGCTTACGTCATCGAGCACGAGCTTCGGTTGTCCAACTTCCGCGTCATCGGTAACGAGTCGATTCGCATTTATGATCTGAGCAAGGAACAGCAGGATATCACGAGAACGTTAATCCATCACGATGTAGCCATCGAATCGATCGGCAAAAAGAGCAGCACGCTCGAGGAGTACTTCTTAGGCGTCATGAAGGGGGCGGAGTTCAGTGCTTAAACTGATGAGACTTGAAATGCAAAAGTTCAAGATGGGCCGTTATATTCGGGGAGCTTTCATCGCCAGCTTCGTTATTTTCGCCTTGCTCTGTTTCCTGGCGTTAGCCGAGAAAAGCGAGGGCACCGTCGCGTTCCCTACGTATGCGGACGCCTTCATGATTATCGACACGATGGTGAGAGGGACGTTCATCGTTTTCGCCGCCACGCTCATCGCGCGCATCGTAATCGGCGAGTATAAGAACAAGACGATTACATTGTTGTTCATGTATCCGGTCAATCGCCGGAAGATAATCGTATCGAAGCTCGTTATCGTCGTTCTGTTTACTTTCGCCGCGATCGTATATACGGACATCATGGTAAGCTGCGCGTTCTATCTGTTCGACCGCTTCGCGAATGTCGTACCGGAGAAGCTCTCGTCGGGCATCGTCTCCGAGACCGCGATCAGCATGGGGATGAATGCGCTAGCCGCCAGCTTCATGGGTTTGATTCCGCTGTTCTTCGGCATGAGGAAATTGTCGGTCTCGACGACGATCGTCTCTTCCTTGGGCGTCGTGTTGCTGGTCTGTTCCGGGACGAACGAGTTCTCCTTAAACTCGATCATCGCGATTCCGATTTCGTTGGCCGCTCTAGGGATCGTCATCGCTTATCTGGCGATCAGGAAAGTGGAGCACGCCGACGTCGCCGCATAAGATGAAACAGCGAAGCCATCCGGTAGTCCGTATAGGACGCCAGGATGGCTTCTGCCATGTCTTTAAGGTTCAATGCCCCAGATAAGGACATCGTTCTGATAGATCGTCAACTTATTCGAGTCGGTTAGCGTTGATCGAGAGCCGTCATAGGAGTAGTCGCCCGTCTCGTTGTAATTTCCCCAGTTCGTTTTGTGGATTCGACTTTGGATATCTCCGATAGAAGCGCCTGGCGCAAGCATGCCAGCTCCTGCTGCGAACGTGAATTCCGCATAGTAATCCGCGCCGGACTTCGCCGTGGACAGCTTCACCAGCTTGCCTTGCACGTTGGCGCAACCGACCTGGGCCCAGTCGCAGACGAAGTTCTGCGACGTATCTCCGTCGACGGTGAAGTAGTATCGAACCTTTAATTCGCTCAGCGCGACCGGCGAGCTGCCGGTATTCTTCAGACTTATATAGGGATTGATCGTATTATTCGTCGCGTTGTTGTCACCTGGTCGATACTGTGCCGAGATGGAGGCGAGAGATTGCGGCGTATTCGGCTCGCTTGCGGTCGGAACGGCGCTGACGACCGCGGAAGGGGCGCTCTCGCCGCCGTTGTTGGCTGCGGTTACGATATAGTAATATCTAGTTCCATTCTGAGCGGTTACATCCGTAAACTGCTGCTGCGTCCAGCCATAAGGAGTAATCGGCGTAAACTGTCCCGTAGGCGTTGTTCCGCGTTTGACCGTGTAGCGAGTGGCGCCGATCGGTCGATCCCAGCTTAGCATCGCTTGCGAATTTCCTCCTATTGCCATTACGTTCTGCGGAGGCGAAGGCAGATCGGAGCTAGGTTCGACGCCCCAGATCAAGCTTCCGTTCTCGTACAGCGTAATTCGCGAGGAGTCGGCGAATGACGTCTGCGCGTCGATATACGAATAATCGTTCAGCTTGTTGTAGTTCGTGAACGTCGTATTATCGACGCGCAGCCGAATATCTCCGCTTGTCGATCCCGGCTGGATCGATCCGGCGGAAGGCAGGAACGATAGCTCGATATATCTATTCGCCGTCGGGGAAGGGGCGCTCGCGATCTTGATGACGGCCGGCGCGTTCGCGCAGCCGACCTGTGCCCAGTCGCAATAGACGTTGTCTTGCGTTGCGGAATCCTGGGAGTACCAGTACCGGACCTTCAGCTTGCTCAGATCGGCCGGCGTGCCGCGGAAATTCTTAATTCTCAGGAAAGGCAGCATCGTATTGTCCTGGTTGTCCGCCGCGCGATATTGAACGGCCAGCCCGTTAGGCGGGTGCGGGGTGACGACCGCTTCGTTGGAATTGCGGTTCGCGCCCGCATTGCTCGTCGCCGTGACGATGTAATAGTAAATCGTGCCGTACTGGACAGTATTATCGATGAAGCTGGTGCCGGTGAGCACCGGCGATACGATGCTGTATGGACCGTTGCTTTGCGTCGCGCGCTTAACGGTGTATTTCTGCGTATTCGTCAGCGAATTCCAATTCAAGCTCACTTGCGAGCTGCCCTCGGTCGCTTGGAGCTGGAACGGCTGCGAATAGAGCGTTGAATACACTTGGTTTGTATAGATACCCGTATATTGCCCGGTCGATGCTTTGTTGACATGAAGATAGAAAACATACGTTTGGTCATAATTAAGACCGGTGACTACCGCGCTCAAGCCCGAGATCGGTTGAGGCGGAAGTACGTCAATGAAAGTTGAGCCGGAAGGTTTCATTACGATTAACTCATAGATGACATCATCGCCTACCGTCGACGTCCAATGCACGTTGAACTTACCGTTGGCAGCATCCGGTTCGACGAACAGGTGAATAAGATTAAACCCGTACCCGGTCTGTCTTCCAACGTTGCCCGAGAGATCATAGGCTATCACGTTATATTGATAATATTTGTTGAGCTGCAAACCCTGATCTAAATATGCCCCCTCCTCCGTAGTCTCGTAGAACGTTACCCAGCTATTCCCATCGTATCGGGTCATAACGAATCGACTTACATTTTTCCCCGTCCATTGCAGCTTGACTGCGCCGGCTTGCAGTTCCGACGGACCCGCGTAAAACGAAAAATCCGTAATTTCAGGCGTTGCAGCCGCTTTCGCCGGCGCGGCGCCGAAGACGGCAGCCATCGCCAGGGCCAACGCGAGCAGGGCGTACATCCATAATCGCTTATTGCTGCGTTGAGCATACAACCTAATGTCCTCCATGTTCCATCCTCCTTGAATTAAGCTTGCAAACATGAATCATGAACTTTTAAGAAAACGTTTTCAAAACCAAAATAATTATATCACGCCTCAACTGACATTCAATTCCAATATTTTTGTTAATTCTAGAGCTTGACTCGCGTCCGAGCCGAACTTGTCTGCATAATCGTCCAAGTCCCCTCATATGCATGAACCATGGATTAACCAATGTGCAGAGGGGTGGATCGCATGCGTCGCCGAATTACTTGGATCGCCGCTCTTGCCCTGCTAATGACCTTCGTCTTAGCGGGTTGCGGGGGCAAGAATGCGGATTCGATCGTGAAGGACCTGGACAAAGTGGTAAGCAAAATGGAAAGCTATCAAGGAAGCGGCACGATGACTTTACATACGGGTCAGCAGCCGCAGAAGTACAAAGTGGAAGTGTGGTACCAAAAGCCGGATTATTATCGGATCTCCCTCACGAACGAGAAGCGCGATATCACGCAGATCGTGCTCCGCAACAACGAAGGCGTATTCGTGCTTACGCCTCAGTTGAACAAGAGCTACCGGTTCCAAAGCGATTGGCCGAAAAACCAAGGCCAAGTGTACTTGTACCAGACGCTCGTGCAAAGCATCGTAATGGATAATTCGAGACAATTCGCGGAAGACAAGGACGCCTACGTGTTCGACGTCATGGCGGCCAACTATCAGAACGGCTCGTTCGCAAGGCAGAAAATTTGGCTCGATCAAGACAACTACAAGCCGCTAAGAGTGGAAGTCACCGACACGAGCGCCCATACGATGGTCGAGGTCAATTTCGATTCGTTCGAGTTCGGGACGAAATTCGATAATTCCGCCTTCGATATGAATCAGAACATGGGCGGCCAGAAAGCGAAGCCTTCCGACTCGGCGCAGCCAAGCTCGAGCGCGGATAAAGCCAATTCGCCGGATGCGTCCAAGGACAACCAAACCTCGGGTCAGGAAGTCGATCCGACGACCGCCGCGCCGCAAGCGAGCGTGACGATCGTCGAACCGGATCCGGAAGCGTTGCCGGTCGGCGTGCAACTGCTCGAACAGCCGACGGACGTGCAGCTCGGCGAGAGCACGGGCGTCATGCTGCGCTATTCCGGAGCTTATGACTTCACGATTCTCGAGATGGTATCCAGAGATCAAGCGGTAACGCTGATGAAAGGGCTGGCGATCGATCTCGGCTTCACGATGGGCCACCTGACGCAAGGCGAGACGAGAACGTTGACTTGGACCTACAACGGAACGGAGTATAGGTTGATCAGCTCCGATCTCGAGCAAGCGGATATGGTGAAGATCGCGCAATCGATGGAGGAAACTTCCGGTAAGTAACGATGGCGGAAACGGAGGCCGATCAACGAATGATCGGCCTCTTTGCCATACGGGCACTCTCGATAGGAAATCGTTGCATGCCTCTGAATCGTTGACAGTAGCGCCGCCGCCCGTTAACATTACTTTATTGTAGCTAGAGTAGCGGGGAAGGTGGCTCGACCGTGGACAGTTATTACCGGCCGACCGTGGCCGAGATTTCCCTCGATGCCCTGGAGAGCAACATTGCAGCGTTCCGCAAGCATCTGCCGTACGGAACGCTATTGCTCGCGTCCGTGAAAGCTAACGCGTACGGACACGGGGCGGTAGAGGTTGCGCGGTCCGCCGTACATGCGGGCATCGATTATTTGGGCGTAGCGTTCTTGGACGAGGCGTTGCAGCTTAGGGAGGCGGGGATCGAAGCGCCGATCCTCGTGCTGGGCTTCACGCCGCCGGAAGGGCTGCCTATCGCCCGGGACCAAGGAATTACGGTGACGTTGTACCGCGACGACATTCTCGACGCGGCGGCAGCGTTGCCTCCGTCGGACCGCAAGCTGAAAGCGCACGTGAAGATCGATTCGGGAATGGGACGGCTTGGCGTTCTTCCGGGAGAGCCCGCAGAGAGGTTTATCCGGCGTGCTTTCGGGATTCCGGGTCTGGAAATCGAGGGCATTTTCACTCATTTCGCGCGCGCGGACGAGTCGGATAAACAGTATACGCTTATGCAAGCCGAGCGCTTCGCCAGCGTCGTGAAATTCGCGAAGCAGAGCGGCTTCCATATACCGATCGTCCATTCCGGCAACAGCGCGACGGGGATCGATCTCCCCGGGCATGTCGGCGGGATGCTTAGACTGGGCATCAGCATGTACGGGTGTTATCCGAGCTCGGAAGTGAACGGCGGGTCCGTCGCTTTGGAGCCTGTTCTGACGCTGAAGACGAAGGTCGTCCATGCGAAGAGATTGTCGGCTGGGGAAGGCATTAGCTACGGTACGAGATACTTCACGGAGCGCGAAGAGACGATCGGCACGATTCCGATCGGCTATGCGGACGGTTTCAGCCGGATGCTGACCGGTAAGGCGGAAGCGCTCGTGCGCGGACGGCGGGTGCCGGTGCTAGGCACGATCTGCATGGATCAGTGCATGATTCGGCTCGACGACGCGGTTGAGGCAGGAGAAGAGGATGTACGGCTTGGCGAAGAAGCGGTACTGATCGGCCGCCAAGGCGATGCGTCGATCACCATCGAGGAGGTCGCCGGCAAGCTCGGCACGATTCCCTACGAGGTCGCGTGCATGATAGCGGCGAGAGTGCCGCGCGTCTACAAGCGGGGCGGATCAACGGCAGCCGTAACGAACCCGGTATTGGGAACATCTGGTTCATGAAAAATCTCGTCATCGAGCAGGAAAGTATGTTATATATCTAGAATGGTTACGAGAGTATTCGTATATTTTGCTTCATACACATGCATACTGGGAATTAGGTTGCGTGCTGGAAAACCTTTGGGGGTGTCTGTTCGGTGGCCAATCTTCATAATACGAAACGGATTATGATCAGTCTTCCCGATCAATTGCTGCGCGAGGTCGATTTTGTCGTAGCTAAGGAAAACACGAATCGCAGCGAGATCATTCGCCAGGCGATGAAGGAGTACTTGGTCGATCGTAAAAATCGGCTTATTCGCGACGCGATGCAGCGCGGCTATCTCGAGATGGCTAAGATCAACCTCCATATGGCTTCGGAAGCGTTCCAAGCGGAAGAAGACGCCGAAAGATCACTCGGACGCCTCGTAAGCGGGGTGTAGCACTTGATCGTTAAACGCGGGGATGTATACTATGCGGATTTGTCTCCGGTCGTCGGCTCGGAACAAGGCGGCGTACGCCCCGTGCTGGTGATCCAGAACGATATCGGCAACAGGTTCAGTCCGACGGTGATCGTAGCCGCCATCACGGCGCAGATCCAGAAAGCGAAATTGCCCACTCACGTGGAAATCGATGCGAAGACGCATGGGATGGAGCGCGATTCGGTCATTTTGCTCGAACAGATACGTACCATCGATAAGCAGCGGCTAACCGATAAAATCACGCATCTGGAAGACGATACGATGCGCAAAGTCGATGAGGCATTGCAGATCAGCGTCGGCTTAATTGATTTTTAAAAAACACGAAAGACAGGGGCTGCTAGCTTATGGCGGTTGCCTGTCTTATTTGCGATCAAAGGGAGAGTTGACAGCATGTCGACAACGTTGGATTTAAACGCGCAATTGGAAAAATACGCCGAGTTGATCGTCAGAGTAGGCGTTAACGTGCAGCCGGGGCAACCGGTGCTTATTAACGGGGCGCTGCTCGAGCTGGCTCCGCTCGTTCGGCTGATCGCGGAGAAAGCGTACGAGGCGGGAGCGAGCGACGTGCACGTCGATTGGGTCGACGAAGCGCTGTCCCGGCTTAAGTACGAGAAGGCCGCGGACGAAACGTTCACCCGGTTTCCGGAGTGGGAGACGATCAAGCGGCACGAAGTAGTACAGAACAACGGGGTCGTCGTATCCATCAGCGCTCCGAACCCGGACCTGCTCAAGGGCATTAAGGCCGAGCGGATCTCGAATTACCAGAAGGCGGCCGGCACTGGACTTCGAGAATTCAGACGAGCGATTCAGGCGGACCGGATCAGTTGGAGCGTCGTCTCCGCTTCGACGAAGAACTGGGCGACGAAAGTATTTCCGGGCGAAGACGAGGAGACGGCGGTCGCGAAGCTGTGGGAGGCGATCTTCCAGGCGGTCCGCTTGAACGAGGAAGATCCGGTCAAGGCATGGGATGAGCATAACGCCAATTTGCACGCGAAGAGCGATTGGCTGAACGAGAAGCATTTCGCGAAGCTGCTGTATCGCGCGCCGGGCACCGAGCTGTCGGTAGAGCTGCCGGAGAAGCATCTGTGGGTGGCGGCCAGCAGCGTGAACGCGCAAGGGACTCCGTTCATGGCGAACATGCCGACGGAGGAAGTGTTCACCGTGCCGAATAAGAACGGCGTTAACGGGTACGTGTCCAGCACGAAGCCGCTCAGCTACGGAGGCAACATTATCGACGGCTTCAAGCTGACGTTCGAGCAAGGGCGTATCGTGAAGGTCGAAGCGGAGCAAGGGCAAGAGATTTTGCAGAAGCTGGTCGACTCCGACGAAGGCTCGCACTACTTGGGTGAAGTGGCGCTCGTGCCGCACCAGTCGCCGATCTCCCGGTCGAACGTGCTGTTCCTGAACACGCTGTTTGACGAGAACGCCTCGAACCATTTTGCGATCGGAAGCGGTTATGCGTTCAATGTCAAAGGAGGCAAAGAGATGTCCCCCGAAGAACTGGAGGCTTGCGGCGTGAACGCGAGCATCACGCACGTGGACTTCATGGTCGGCTCGGCCGAGATGGACATCGACGGCGTAACGGCGGACGGTAACGTTGTTCCGGTGTTCCGCGAAGGGAATTGGGCGTTCTAAAAATAGTCGGTTGGGTGCGGGAGGCTTAAGGTTCATGGGTGAGTTACAGGTTGTGTCAGGCGCGGATATTCAGGAAAGAATGATACGCCAGATTTCGGCGGAGCTTGGGATCGGAATCGGCCAAATCCGAACGGTGGCGGCGTTGCTCGATGACGGCAATACGATCCCTTTCATCGCGCGGTACCGCAAAGAGATGACGGGCGAGCTGGACGAGAATCAGCTTCGCGCGATCGACGATCGCCGGACGTATTTGAAAGGGCTGGAGGATCGCAAAGCGGAAGTGATCCGGCTCATCGAGGAGCAGGGCAAGCTGACGCCGGAGCTGCAAGCGGCGATCGAGAAAGCCGCGAAGCTTCAGGAGGTCGAAGACCTGTACCGGCCCTATCGGCAGAAGCGCAAGACGCGTGCCAGCGTCGCCAAGGAGCGCGGGCTGGAGCCGCTGTCGCAATGGATTCTATCGCAGCCGAGACAAGGCGAACTGCTCGCCGAGGCGGCTAAATACATAAACCCCGAGGTTGGCGTCAACAGCGCCGAGGAAGCGGTGCAAGGCGCATGCGACATCATTGCGGAGAACGTCGCCGACGAAGCGGATATCCGCAAGTGGGTGCGCCGATTTACGTGGGAGCAGGGCGTGTTGTACAGCAAAGCTAAGAACGCGGACGCGGAATCGGTATACGAGATGTATTATCAGTATTCCGAGCCGGTGAAGCGGCTGCCGCCGCACCGCGTGCTGGCGATCAACCGCGGCGAACGAGAGGAAGTGCTCGGCGTCTCCATCGACGTTCAGCCCGATCGGATTCACGCGGAGCTGAGCCGCCGATATATTCGGGGCGCATCGATCGTGCAGCAGACGCTTGCCGCGATGCTTGAGGACGCGTATAAGCGCCTCATCGCCCCGTCGATCGAGCGCGAGATTCGCGGCGAACTGACCGATAAGGCGGAGGAGCACGCGATCGGGATTTTCTCGGAAAATTTACGCAACCTGCTGCTTCAGCCGCCGGTCAAAGGCCGCGTCGTGCTAGGCGTCGATCCGGCTTACCGGACGGGCTGCAAGCTGGCCGTCGTGGACGAGACGGGCAAGTTGCTGGAGGTGGCGGTCAGCTATCCTACGCCTCCGCATAATAAGAAAGCGGAGGCCGAGGCGCTGTTCCGCCGTCTTATCACGCAATACGGCGTGCAGCTGATCGTCGTCGGCAACGGCACCGCTTCCCGCGAGACGGAGCAATTCGTCGTAAGCGTCATTCACGCGATGCCGGAGCGCAAGCTGCAGTATCTCATCGTTAACGAAGCGGGCGCGAGCGTCTATTCGGCGTCGAAGCTCGCGCAAGAGGAGTTCCCGGAGCTCGACGTCGCGGAGCGCAGCGCGGTATCGATCGCGCGCCGCCTGCAGGATCCGCTGGCCGAGCTCGTGAAGATCGAGCCGAAGGCGATCGGCGTCGGCCAATACCAGCACGACGTGACGCAGAAGCGGCTGGACGAGAGCTTGTCAGGCGTCGTCGAGTCGGCGGTAAACCATGTCGGAGTAGACGTGAATACCGCCTCTCCGTCCCTGTTGTCCTACGTGTCGGGCATTAACGCTACGCTGGCGAAGAATATCGTCAAGCAGCGCGAAGAGATCGGCAAGTTCGCGTCGCGCGCTCAGCTGCAGAAGGTACCTAGACTCGGAGCGAAGACGTTCGAGCAATGCGTAGGCTTCCTCCGCATTACGGACGGAGCGAATCCGCTCGACCGGACGCCGATTCATCCGGAATCGTACGACGTCGTGGGGAAGCTGTTCAAGGAGCTCGGATTGAACGTGTCGGATATCGGTTCGGACCCAGTGAACGAGAAGCTGAGAGCGCTTGATCTCTCCGAGCTATCCGTCACGCTCGGGGTTGGCGTTCCGACGCTTCGGGATATCGTGGACAGCCTGATGCGTCCGGGCCGAGACCCTCGCGACGAGCTGCCGCAGCCGATCTTCCATACCGACGTGCTTGACATCGAGGATTTGAAAGCGGGCATGGAGCTGAAAGGAACGGTTCGCAACGTGGTCGACTTCGGCGCGTTTGTCGATATCGGCATCAAGAACGACGGACTTGTCCACGTATCGCAGCTCAGCAACAAGTTCGTGAAACACCCGACAGAAGTCGTCGCGGTAGGCGATACCGTCACCGTCTGGGTCATCGGCGTCGATCTCAAGAAAGGCCGCGTCAGTTTGACGATGCGTCAGCCTTAATCAGATTCCGTACGGAGCCGCCGGAGGCCGATTCCGGCGGTTTCTTCTTTTTAGCAATCGTTTGCATCTTGTGCATCGCGGCGAAGTTCGATACAATTCAAGCAACCAAATCTGTGCTTAAGGAGGCGATAGCATGATTCAGGACAAGTGCATCGGGTCCCATCACCCCAAGTGGTTCGGGTTAGCGTTGCAAGCACTGGTCATCTTGTCGCGCGATAATGCCCAGACTTGCCCGAGCGGGGAGCTTGCCGCTTATTTGCAATCGGAAGCGACGCTGTTGCGCCGGATTATGGCAACTTTGGTTAAAGGCGGCATATTGGAGACGAGGGAAGGCCGAGACGGAGGTTATCGGCTTCGGCGCGACCCTCAATCGGTGACGCTTGAGGAAGTGTATACGGTGCTTCAAGTCAGCGACCCGCTTTGCTTCGGCATCAAGGAGACGACGGGCACGCATCCTTTCGGCCAAGAGATGAAGGCGATTTTCTGCGAGCTGACGTCGGAGATGGACCGTTCGATGCGCGAGGTGCTTAGCCGTTATACGATCGGACATCTGGCCGACCGTGCGTTGTATTGCGCGAACAAACCGGCAGCTAAGGAATTGACGACCGGGAGTTGACATCTTCTTTTGATCGTCGTATACTGTGCAATAAATACAACAGTTAACGTTGTTTTTATTTTTTTGTTTATACTGTGCAGGATTCGACACAGATGTGTGAAGGAACACTACTGTCGGCGGTCGCGCGGGCTCGTCATCATTTTCGCGTTAACTGTGTTAGTTATTGCTCAGATTAGTAATCCACTCTTGAATGCCCAGAAGGAGGCAGTACTTATGTCAACGACAACGGTAACAAGCAAGGAGAAAGCATTCTCCGAGGTGATTCGCGAACGCCGCTCGGTGAGAGCCTACGATCCGAATTTCACGATTTCCAAGGAAGAAATGACCGAGCTGCTAGGCGAGGCGATTCTCGCTCCGTCATCCTCGAATCTTCAGCCCTGGCGGTTCCTCGTCATCGACGACCAACAGATGAAGGAGAAGCTGCTGCCGATTGCCTGGAACCAGCAGCAAGTGGTCGAGGCTTCAGCGGTCATCGCCGTGCTGGGCGACTTGGAGAGCTACAAGCTCGCGGACAAGATTTATACGCGGGCGTTCGAAGCCGGATATATGCCGGAGGACACCAAAAACGCGTTCGTCGAACGCACCGTGAAGACGTACGGCTCGCTGCCGAAGGACATCGCGACGAGAATCGTCAGCACGGACGGCGGCTTGATCTCGATGCAGCTCATGCTGGCAGCCAAAGCAAGAGGCTACGATACCGTGCCGATGGGCGGCTATGACGCGGTTAAGTTCGCGGAGGCGTTCGGTATCGGCGAAAGGTATGTTCCGATCATGCTGATCGCGATCGGCAAAGCGGCGAAGCCGGGTCATCCGACGGTGCGCCTGACCGTGGACGAAGTCGCGAGCTGGAACGAGTTCACCAACTGAACGCAAGGATAAAAGAAGGACCCTTACCCGCCAAGTCCGGCGGCAAGGATCCTTCTTCTTGTGAGAGTCGATGCAAGGCGCCGGAAGGCTTGCGCGCGTTCGCGCGATAAGGCCGGTATTCAATGGACGTTGGGCTGATCCTTCGTCTTCTCTGGTTTCGCCCTGTAATAAAACCAGCAGTCGTTCAAAAGGCGAATTTGCCGGCGGTCTTTCTTCTGAAACGCGGACATGAGCTGATTGCAAAGCCATTGCGGCATCGGAATCGTCCTCCTCCCATCGCATGCTGTCACGTTTAGCATATGGGGATAGGCGAATGTCCGTGCAGGTCCGATTCGTCAGAACCTATCTTCTTCTTCGTACCATTGCTCCAGCTGCGCTTGCAGCGCGCGAATTTCGGTCAGCAAGGAGATCAGCGGATAAGCCCCTTCGCGGATAGCGGAGAAGGCTCGTTCGAGATCGTTAATATAATCCAATCCGCCGATCAGCGCATCGTTCTCGTTCAGCAACTCGAGCCTGCCGCATTCGGCGACGGCTCTTGGCAGCTTAGGAACGTTGTCGGCCGTCAATTTCGACAATTCCTTATGCAAGCGCAGATTAAGCGCGCTTAGTTGGTAAGCATGCGACGCGGGCATTTCCACGAATTCCAGCGCGCCTTGTTCGTGTTGCAGAATCACGTACGACATCTCTGGCATGAGAAACCGGTCTCCCCTCGGTCCGTTACTACTTGACAGTGTAGCCCAATCGCGGACTACAATTCAAGTAGCCAAGCTTCGCAAGGGGAGAGAAGACATGTCGTTAATGACGAACGAACAGTTGCAGCAATGGGTCGAGCGGGTGTCTCTCGCGTCCTTCGGAAGGCCGTTTACGCACAAAGCAGCCTTTAACGCGCGACTGAGAACGACGGGCGGGCGTTATTTCTTGAAAAGCCACAATATCGAGATTAGTCCGCATCAGCTTGCGGCTCATGGCGAAGCCGAGACGGAAGCGATCATCAAGCACGAGCTCTGCCATTATCATCTGCATTTGCAACGCAAGGGATACCAGCATCGCGATGCGGATTTCAAAGCTTTATTGGAGCAAGTAGGCGCCACCCGGCATTGCCGCGCGCTGCCGGGAGCAGCCAGAAGATTGCCGGTCAAATACGTGCTCGCTTGCCGGAACTGCGGGATGGAATATCCGCGCAAGCGGCGCGTGGACCCGCGCAAGTACGTGTGCGGACGTTGTCGCGGGAAGCTTACGCTCCATCATGCGCAGCCTTCGCCGGCGCCTTGAAGAGGGCTTTGGCATCCGCGCGGTTTCGGACGAACAGCGCGACGCCGATCAGCGCCACGGTCATCATGATCGCGCTGGATGCGAGGCTGGGGACGATATGGTCGGCGAATTGCTGAGGCGTGCGGATTTCGCTGCCGGATTGGAAGATGAGACCGGCGATCGCGATGCCGAATGCGCCGCCCAATTCTCTTGTCGCGTTCCCCGTGCCGCTGGCTTCGCCGGAGGCGTCCTCCGGCACGGAGGAGAGCGAGCCATGCGATAGCGGGGTAAAGCTGAGGCCCATGCCGGTACCGGCAAGCATCATCGCCGGAAGGTAGTTAACGAACGGAACGTCGGCGCCTTGAGTCCCGATGATCCATGCGAACAGGGCGAGAGCTACGGCTTGCATGGATAGACCGATAAGCAGCACGTTCTTGTTGCCGAATTTGTTGATGGCGAGTCCGGCGAGCGGCGCGGCGATCATCGTCATCGTCGTCCACGCCATCTCGCGAGCCCCGGCGCCGAGCGGCGTGTTGCCTTGCGCTTGCTGCAGGAACAACGTCAGCAGGAAGATCGCGCCGAATACGCCCGCGTTCATCCAGAAGCCAGCGAATACATAGAAGGCGTATGTTTTGCGGCGGAACAGGTCGAAGCGGATGAACGGATTCGTTCGCGTTCTTTCCCAGAAGTAGAACAGGACGAGCAACAGAAGTCCGGCGGCGAGCGAACCGATGACGATCGCCGAGTCCCAGCCATCGGAGTTGCCGCGCTCCAGCCCGAGTACGATTCCCAGCAAGCCGGACGTCAGCAGCAAAACCCCGACCGGATCGAGAGGTTTGCGGATTCCGCGGGAAGGCTGCAGCCATTTCAGACCCAAGGCGAAAGCAATGATGCCGATCGGGACGTTCACGTAGAAAATCATTTGCCATGGCGCGCCTTCCATAATAAGCCCGCCGACCAGCGGTCCAATGCTTAACCCAAGCCCGGAAATGCCCGACCACATGCCGAGCGCGACGGCTCGTTTCTCGGGAGGGAAAGCGGCGTTGACGAGCGTGAGACTTAGCGGCACGACCGCCGCGCCTCCTACGCCTTGCAAGGCGCGGGAGAGGATGAGCGCGATCGAGGAGTCCGACAGGCCGGACAGCAGCGATCCGAGCGTGAAGACTGCGGTGCCGGCGAGGAACACTTGCTTGCGTCCGATAGAGTCTCCGAGGACGCTGAACGGGATGAGCAGAACGGCGAAAGCCAGCGTGTAAGCGTTCATGAACCATTCCAGATCGGACATCGTGGCGCCGAGATCTTCCTGGATGGAAGGAAGCGCGACTCCGAGTACTAAATTGTCCAGCATGGCCATGAATAAGACGGTGCACGTAACGAAAAGCAGGCGAACTCGAGCGGGGGTGAACATCGTGTAATCACTCCTAATTTTATTTATTGATTAATAAGTAGAGCTTGTAGAAAAACCTCGCAGGAGAGCGAGGGCTCTGCAGAAGAGATGTGCTGCTCGTTAACACATTCTTATTTATCGATTAATAAATTTAATCCGATAAATAAACCCCGTCATTCACGGGGCTCTGCCCAAGGATTCAGCTTAGGCAATGACAGTACTTCCGCGAGGGTGATAATCATGCCGCACGAGACGAACATACTGGCTTCCATGGCTGGATTCGCCGCGCCTGATTGCTCGAACCGGGCTTTAATCGTTTCGTAGATTTGCGACCACGTTTCCCTCGCGAATTGCCTCACGTCGGCTTCAGGCATCGTGAAGCATTGCATAAGCAGCAACATCTCGTTGCGATGGCTTTGAAGAAGCTCCTGGAACGATTCACCCATGCGCTGCATCAATTCTTCAGGCGGAGATTCGACGAATATGAACGCGTCGCGCAGCTTAACGAAAGCATGATCGAGTACGTCGAGGTACAACTGCTCCTTCGACTTGAAGAAGTGAAAGACATAGGGCTGCGTCACGCCGGCCGCGGAGGCGATATGAGCCGTCGTCGTCTTATAGTAGCCTTGTTCGGCGAATAACGCGGCCGCGCATCTCATGATCTGATCTTTGCGATTGGCGATTACGTCTTCCTTCGGACTCATGGCGTTTGCTCCTTCGCGGGTGTGAGATGAATAGGGGGCGAGGATGCCTAGCAAAATGATTTATTAATCAATAAATTACACGAATCGGATGTTGATGTCAACATGGCGGAAAGCATTTCGGGCTGGGTTAATTTTCAAATCAATATTTGTTTGGCGATGCTTGACTTAGACTTTGAACCATGGTAAATTACTAATTGTCGCTTTTGAAAAAAAGAACATATTCCCTGATAGCTCAGTTGGTAGAGCACTCGACTGTTAATCGAGTTGTCACAGGTTCGAGTCCTGTTCGGGGAGCCATGGAGAGATACCCAAGTGGCTCAAGGGGACCCTCTGCTAAGGGGTTAGACTGCGCAAGTGGTGCGAGGGTTCGAATCCCTCTCTCTCCGCCACGAAACACTCCAAAAGACGACTTGAAGAAGCACGCCGGCCGGCGTGCTTCTTTTGATGTACGCCCAGCATGGGCGTCATCTCTACGGTGAAAGTCCGGAATGGGGGCTGGCAAGCGCCTACCATAGCCAAGAGCAAGGGTGTCCGCCGCGAGGCGGAATCCGAAGGAAGCTGGAGGCAAACGCACGGCTCGAGGTACACGAATCCAATTTGAGGCGGTTGCAGTCGGATGAGTCACCATCACATGACGAAATCCTAAGCTGCCAAAGGCTGCAGCCGTAAACTTGGGCGAGCGCGGGCGGAAAGATGACGTTCTTATCTGGGGAGACCTGTGGAATATGCGAAGTATTTGCGTAACCGTGGCTGAGAAGTCGCGCTGAATCCGCAGGAGTCAGCAGAAGCCATAGTACGGTGTTGTTGCAACAACACCGGAAGGGCTGAACCTAAAGGAGAAAAGAAATCGATGCGTTCGCGCGAAGAACAACGACAGCAGAATATCCCGCAAGGGAGCTCGCGGCAAAGGGTAGCGGTGAAACCGCAAGGGTATGCCGGAGCGCCGAGTTCTTCGTCGGCACAAACCGACCTTTCTTCTCGCGAAGGAAAGCACGACTTGCTGGATCAAATGCTCGAGGAGGGAAATCTCCGAGAAGCCTACAAGCGAGTGAAACAAAACGGAGGAGCGCCCGGCATAGACAACGTGACGGTAGCCGAGCTACAAGCACACGTATGGGAATGCTGGGAAACCGTGAAAGCGCAGCTCCAATTGGGTACGTACAGACCGATGCCAGTCAAACGGGTGGAAATCCCCAAACCCGGAGGCGGGGTGCGGCTGTTAGGTATCCCAACCGTAATGGACCGCTTGATCCAACAAGCCCTCATGCAAGTAATGACACCGATTTTNGACCCGTTATTCTCACCGAACAGCTTTGGATTCCGCCCAAGGAAACGTGCCCATGACGCAGTAAAACAAGCGCAGTCCTACATTCAAGAAGGAAATCGCTGGGTCGTAGACATAGATTTGGAGAAGTTCTTTGACAGAGTGAACCACGACATCCTCATGGCAAGGGTAGCACGAAAAGTCGCGGACAAGCGTGTCTTGAAGCTGATTCGTTCCTACCTCAATGCCGGAGTCATGGTCGACGGGACAAAGCAGGAGACGCTGGAAGGAACGCCGCAAGGCGGTCCGCTCAGCCCGCTTTTAGCTAACATCCTGTTGGACGATCTGGACAAAGAGTTAACGGAACGCGGCTTGAAGTTTGTGCGTTATGTGGACGACTGCAACATCTTTGTCCGAAGCAAGCGTGCAGGTGAACGCGTAATGGCGTCGGTCATTCGCTTTGTAGAGGAGAGGCTCAGACTAAGAGTGAATCGGGACAAGAGTGCGGTAGACCGCCCATGGAACCGCAAGTTCCTTGGATTCAGCTTTCTCAGCAACAAAGTCGCGACGATTCGAATCGCGCCGAAGAAACTGGAACAACTAAAGGAACGCGTCAGGGAGATAACCTCGCGTACGCGAGGCGTCTCGATGGAGAAGAGGCTGCAAGAATTAAATCGCTACCTGATGGGTTGGATAGGCTACTTCCGGCTAGCATCCGTAAAGACGCACTGCGAACGACTCGACGAATGGATTCGCCGAAGACTACGCATGTGCCTATGGAAGCAGTGGAAACTACCTAAATCCAGGCTCCGAAACTTACGTGCCCTAGGTGTACCGGAGTGGGCGGCAAGAATGATGGCAAACGCTCGCCGCGGATGCTGGGAAATGTCCCGAAACATAAACAACGCCCTTAATCGCTCCTACTGGAGTGACCAAGGGCTGTTAAGTCTGACAACTCGTTATCTTGAAACTCGTTAACTTTTAGGAACCGCCGTATGCGGACCCGCATGTACGGTGGTGTGAGAGGTCGGGGGCTAGCCGCCCCCATCTACTCGATTTGCTCCGAAGTATCGCAATAGCGCGACAATATCGAGTTACAGCGTGGAAAGCGGCGGATCAGCGCGCAAAAACGCGACAATAACGAGTTGAAAATCAACTTAGCAGCGCCGCTTTTCCTGTGTGAAATTTCCTCGCAAATAATGCGAAAAATGACTTGCCTTTGTCCCTAGGTTCAGATATACTCATATTTGTCGTCTGAAATGGGCAGCGGACAAGATCAACCTCGCAGGCAACATTTGGCCCCTTGGTCAAGCGGTTAAGACACCTCCCTTTCACGGAGGTAACAGGGGTTCGAGTCCCCTAGGGGTCACCATGCGAGCCATTAGCTCAGTTGGTAGAGCACCTGACTTTTAATCAGGGTGTCGTAGGTTCGAGTCCTACATGGCTCACCATTGTATGTTCGAGCTTGGCGCAAATCGGATCGGACGACAAACGAATATGCGGTCGTGGCGGAATGGCAGACGCACCAGCTTGAGGGGCTGGCGGTAGCAATACCGTGGAGGTTCGAGTCCTCTCGACCGCACCATATTTATTAATGGCGAAATCCCTTTGTGCAGAAGGGATTTTTTTGTTGTCTTTTTACGGAAAGCAGAGATAAATGGTTGAGGATTATAAAGTTTCCTTGTACACGCCCGATAAAATCGAAAAGCAAATACAAGCTTTACGAGAGTTCGGCGAAGAAGCGGTTGTATTCAGCGATTATTGCCACATCTCCCCACGGGGAAATTGCTTCATACTGGGGGCGGCGATCTCTTTAGATCAGCCGGAGGACTTCGCCCTAAGCCTCCAACGATATGTAAAATCCCTTGTCCAGGCACTTTATGTGAAGTGCCTAGCAAGGGAGTTTTTATTTTCCAGCCCCCCCAAAGAATCACTTCCTAATTGAAGTTTTCATGATGGCTGAAATATGGAAAACCTTTTCTTCAAATACAATATGCCAATAGATCAATTTTGCAGTAGGATACGTCATTGAACTGAAGGGATATATAACTTAGTATAACTACATTGCAAGTATGGAAGCGCTGTCATAACACTTGATTTATTTATGATAGAAAGTCTAAAATATCAATTTTTGTTGTGTGGACTATTATCGGCGTAGTGCCGAGAACATGGAAAGGTGATTTGCCGATGCAAAGTAACAGCATGAGAAGAATGGCGTTTCGGAAGTTTCTTTACATCCTTCCTTTTATGATCTTGTTAGGCGTTTTTGCTTACTATCCTCTATATGGTTGGGTGTACGCCTTCTACGACTACACGCCGCCGATTCCGCTGTCCCAATCGGAGTTCGTCGGTTTTAAATGGTTCCATTCTCTAGTCGAGAACCAGGTCAAAGTCGATCAGCTGTTACAGGTTATTAAGAATACATTCGGAATTAGCGGCTTGGGCTTGCTCTTCTCTTGGCTGCCGATGGTTTTCGCCATCTTCCTGGCCGAGATCAAATCCGTTCGATTCCGGAAATTCATCCAGACGGTAACGACGCTTCCGAACTTTATTAGCTGGGTTCTCGTCTACTCGCTGGCATTCTCCATGTTTTCCAGCGAAGGGATCATTAACGGAATGTTAAGCCAATTGGGTTTGATCGATTCTCCGGTCCTGCTCCTTCAGAAATCGGATAATGTGTGGCTGACGATGTGGATGTGGACCACTTGGAAAGCGCTAGGCTGGTCGGCTATTCTGTATATCGCCGCCATCATGGGAATTGACGAATCGCTCTATGAAGCGGCCCGCGTAGACGGAGCGACAAGAATGCAGGTGATTCGGCATGTCGTCATACCGAATATGCTCCCGACCTATTTCGTGTTGCTTATGCTGCAAGTCGCGAGCTTCCTCAACAACGGCCTTGAACAGTATTTCGTATTCCAGAACGCGTTCAATAAGGAAACGATACAAGTTCTCGACCTGTATGTGTACAACCTGGCTATGGGAGGCGGCAGCTACTCCGTATCCGTTGCGATTAGCATGCTGAAAAGCTTGATTAGCGTCATTCTTCTCTTCTCGGTGAACGGGTTATCCAAATTGACGAGAGGAGAGAGCATCGTATGACGATCCGCGCGACCGACAAGTTGATTACCGTAATCATTTACACGTTGTTTTCTCTATTCGCTTTGATTTGCATATATCCGTTCTACTCTATCATCATCAATACAATTAGCGCGAACGATATTAGCGCCAGAGGCGAAATCGTCTTTTATCCGAAACAAATTCATTTCCAAAACTATATCGACGTGTTCAAAATACCCGGACTCGGGGACGCGGCGCTCATCTCCCTCGCAAGAACGGTAATCGGGACGTCGTTGACGGTGGGGGCGTCGGCCTTCTTGGGATTTATGTTCTCCCAGACGGACATGTGGGGACGTAAGTTCTGGTACCGGTTCACGGTCATCACGATGTTCTTCAATGCCGGGATTATTCCGTGGTATTTAACGATGAGATCGCTTCATTTGACGAACAATTTCTTAGCCTATATTTTACCGACCATCGTCGCTCCGTTCTTCATCATCCTGGTTAAGACGTTCGTGGAATCGACTCCTAAAGAATTACAGCAGGCGGCCAGCATCGACGGGGCCGGTACGATGACGATCTTCTTCAGGGTTATGCTGCCCATCTGCAAGCCCATATTGGCGACGGTCGCCATATTCGCGGCGGTAGACCAGTGGAACGCGTTCCAAGACACGTTGTTGCTCATGACGGACAGCAATCTCTACAGCTTGCAGTTTATTCTCTATAACTACATTAATCAGGCGAGCTCGTTATCCACGATGGTCAATCTGCAGAATGCCGGCTCGACTACGATAGCCAGTCTGGCGACCAAGCAGACGACGACTTCCATACGGATGACGGTAACCATAATCGTCGTAGCGCCGATCTTGCTCGTCTATCCGGTATTCCAGCGGTTCTTCGTGAAAGGGATTATGATTGGCGCAGTGAAAGGTTAATTCGCGCCATTATAATAAATTGATAGAATTTGGGGGGTTACACATGAGCAAGAGCAGACATCCTGCAAAGAAATCTATGTTGGTAACGTTAGCCGGTCTGTTGCTGGCGTCGACCGCGTTAGCAGGCTGCAGTAAAGATTCCAACAACAACACGGCTTCATCGGCGGCGCCGTCGAGCTCCGGCACGGAAGCGTCCGCATCAAGCGGCATCGACCACAGCAAACCGTTGACCATTACCGTATTCAACAATGCGGCGAACTATCAAGGGGAGCAGACGGGTTGGTACGGCAAGCTTGTCAAGGATAAGTTCAACATAACGCTCAACATCCTCGCCCCGCAGGTAGCCGGCGATCAGTTGTACAAGACGAGATCGGCAGCGGGAGATCTTGGAGACCTCCTGATCATCGACAACAGCCAATTGGAAGAATTGCTTCCTGCCGGCATGATTATGGATTTAACGGATAAGCTCAAGAATACGAAGTACTTGTCCCAATACGTGGACAATCACTTCAAGCCGTTCAATGCCGCCTTCGATAAAGTTAATCCGGACGGCAAGATTTACGCGATGCCGACATTCGAAGCCGATACTTCGCCTACGACCTTCTCGGAAGAAATTCCGTACTCCAGCCCGATCATGCCTTGGGATTATTACAAGGGAGTAGGGGCTCCGAAGCTGAATAATCTATCCGATCTTCTGAACGTGTTGAAGCAAATGCAAGAGAAGTATCCGAAGACGCCTGACGGCAAGCCTATCGTTCCGATTACGTTGTGGAAAGATTGGGACGGCGGAACCGGCGCGATGGAGAACGTTCGCTGGATCAGCAACTGGTACGGCTACGAGAAGCCGGACGGCACGACGACGATTCAATTGAACGCGAAGGGCGATATCGTGCCGATCGTCGACGATAACAGCATGTACAAGAAAATCTTGAAATTCCTGTTCGACGCCAACCAAATGGGGTTAGTGGATCCCGATTCGGCATCTCAAGACTGGAACAAAGTCGCCGAGAAGCTGACGAACAAACAAGTTCTTCTGTTGTGGTATTCCTGGCAGAGAGGTTTCTACAACTCCATCGAGAGAGGCAAGAACGGGGACGGCAACGTAGCTGTTCCGATCGCGGATTCTCGCATTATTCAAAGCAGCGATGCTTACTACGGCAACGGCAGAGTATTCGCTATCGGATCCAAAGCGAAGGATCCCGACCGGATCATCGAATTCCTCGATTGGACCGTATCTCCGGAAGGAATGCGCTACTATACGAACGGATTCGAAGGCTTTAACTACGAGAAAACCGCAGACGGCAAATTCAAGCTGACCGAAGTCGGTCAAACCGCTTTCCAGAAAAACACTCCGGTTCCGGACGAGTACGGCGGCGGCGGTTATCAGGACGGTCAGAGCAAGCTTAACACGATGATCATGAGCGACTTCACCAAAGATCCGGATACGGGCGAGTTTTATAACAACAACTACTGGAGCTCTACGATCGAAGCGAACAAGACGGCGCTCACGACGGATTGGCAGCAGACTTACAACGCGACGAACGCTACCGACTATTACTTGAAAAACAATATGATCGATATCGTTCCGAACATTAACACGAGCCTCGGTTCCGATTCATCCGACATCAAGAACAAACGCAGCCAGATTTCGGATTACGTGAAAAACACGTCTTGGAAAATGGTATTCGCCAAAGACCAAGCGGATTTCGAACAAATGTGGACGAAAATGCAGAAAGACGTAGTCGGTCTCGGCTGGGACGACGTCCTTGCGGTAGATACGGCTAAAGCGCAGAAGATCGTTAAAATGCGCGCCGATGCGTTAGCTAGCCAATAATAGGTTGAAGAGGCAGTCCCTAGGTCGATTTGACCGAGGGACACCTCTTTGTTTGTTTATTTCTGATCGATATCATCTAGGCCTACGCAGCGTCATCGCTCGACACTAACTGCATGAATGGCAGGTATTCCAATCGAGAGGATACTCCTTGACCTGAGAACGGTATGAAGTGCAGTTATTTGGGGTAGAAAATGAAAGTTCTGACGGTTTCGGCGAGTGTGAGATGTATTCGATGCAGCTATTCAGTAGAAAAATGACGATATTGGGATAACGAACGGTACTCCATGCAGTTGAGGCAAAAACCGATTGTACGTTCTGCATCGTATGCGCCTGGAAAGTGGCCGGATTGCTGGACATGCATGCATGGCAGGCGGGGAACAGACGGCTTGTTCTGCCGATTCAAGAGGAGATGACCGGCTCTTCTTGCGCCTCCGAGAAAAGAGGGGCTTGATTCTGGAATTTCTTCGGAGTAAGCCCGGTGATCTGTTTGAATTGCCGGCAGAAATGTTCTACATTATGATAGCCGCACTGAAACGCCACTTCCGCGATGCTTTGCGATCCATGGGACAAATATTCCTTCGCGAGCCGAATACGGCCGTTAATGACATCCTCCATACAGGAGATGCCGAACGTTTTTTTGTAAATGATCTGCAAATAACCGGGACTGATGCTGAGAATATCCGCCATCTTCGAAACCGTCCATGCGTCGCTCGGATTGCTCTGAATGGCTGAGCGAAGTCTTAGAAGGCTGTAGTATTGAGGCGTAAAGCCGTTGTGGCAATAGGATTCCCGCAGTTTGTTGAATAGCGTCCGAAGCAAGCCGTCGATGGACGAGTTCTTGTAGTCTCGATTGAAGTTATGCTCGATGACGAGAAGCTCGAACAGCTTGTGGCAATAGTCCGGGTCATCCAAAGAGAAGGGAACTCCGAAAGGCAGCGAAGTCTTCATGACGTATGGCTCGTCGGATTCAAAGCGAATCCAGTTATTGACGTATTTATCGACGCAGGCCTTATAATAGATTTTCTGGTTCGCTTGATAGAGGATCGCGCTGTGGGCCGGGTATTCCTTAAGCTCTCCGTCGACCCAGAATTGAGCGGGAGTCTTGGTGACCACGAGCAACCAGCAATGATGGCCTTGAGGAATATCGAACACGAAGTTGCTGGCATGCGTCGCATCGCATTCCACATAGTAGATATGGTTCATACGATAGCTCCCTTCCCATTGCGTTAATCGTCCTAGCATCCATTATAATAGAGTGCAGCCTGCAAAGGTAACAATATAGAGCCGAAGAGAGAGGATAGAGATGCGAGATCAACGCCCTGACGGGCAGCTTAAGCTTTACTATCGCCAACCCGCCGCAAGATGGGATGAAGCTTTGCCCATAGGCAACGGGCGGCTGGGCGCCATGATATTCGGCCATCCGGTGTCCGAGCGGCTCCAGCTCAACGAAGACTCGTTATGGTACGGCGGGCCGCGGGATCGTCATAATCCGGATGCCCCGAACCATCTGGCGGACATTCGCCGTCTGATCCTCGCAGGGCGGCTCAAAGAAGCGGAGCGGTTAGCCGCGCTGGCGCTGACGGGAATCCCCGAGACGCAGCGGCACTACGTGGCGCTGGGCGATCTGTTTCTTCGATTCGCCATCGAAGAGAGTCATGTCACGCACTACGAACGGGAACTTGATCTATCCGAAGCGGTCGTCCGCGTTGCCTTTCGGGCAGACGCGGTGAACTATCGCCGCGAGATGTTGGCCAGCCATCCCGATGGGGCCATCGTGATTTTGCTGACGGCAGACGCGCCGGGCCGGATCTCGTTCACGGCTCGATTGGGGCGCGAGAATTTTCGCTATGTAGAACATCTGCGCACCGAAGGCGGCCGGATGATCGTCATGAGCGGCAACAGCGGCGGCGGAGTCGATTACTGCGGGGTTCTGGCATGCCGGCCGGAGGGAGGCCGCATGCAGACGATCGGGGAGCACCTGGTCGTGGAAGAAGCCGATGCCGTCACGCTGGTTGTCGCCGCGACGACGAGTTATCGCGATCAGAATCCGGAAGCGGCAGCGGTCGCGAGGGCCGAGCATGTCGTCGGCCAGTCGTATGATCGATTGAAGTCGTCGCACAGGGAAGATTATCAATCTCTGTTTAACCGGACTTCATTACGCCTTCGCGGCGGATCGCGAGAGAAGGAAGACTTCTCCGAAGCGCAGGATACGGCTGAGCGAATGGAGCGGATGAAGGCAGGTGCCGAAGACCCCGCGTTAATGGCGCTTTATTATCAATATGGCCGATATTTGCTGATCTCGTCCAGCCGTCCCGGTTCATTGCCCGCGAATCTGCAGGGCATCTGGAACAAAGACATGCTGCCCGCCTGGGACAGCAAATACACGATTAATATTAATGCCCAGATGAATTATTGGCCGGCGGAGCTCTGCAACTTGTCCGAGTGCCATGAGCCGCTGTTCGACCTGATTGAACGGTTGGCGGAGAACGGCCGCCGAACCGCGCAGTTCATGTACGGCTGCCGCGGAAGCGCCGCTCATCACAATACGGACATATGGGCGGATACGGCTCCTCAGGACCTATATTTGCCCGCGACCTATTGGCCGTTAGGCCTTGCCTGGTTAAGCTTGCACCTGTGGGAGCGTTACTTGTTCGCCAGGGACGACGAGTTCCTGCGGCGAACGTACCCGATCATGAAGGAAGCAGCCGTATTTCTGCTGGATTACATGGTCGAGCTGCCGACGGGCGAGCTTGTCACTTGTCCGTCCGTCTCTCCGGAGAACGAGTATCGATTGCCCAACGGGGAGACCGGTGTGTTATGTTATGGTCCTTCCATGGATAGCCAGATTGCGAGGGAACTGTTCTCCGCTTGTCTGGAGGCGGAAGACCGGCTGAAGCTCGATCCGGAATTCGCCGCGTCCCTCAAGGCGGCGATGGACAAACTTCCGGAGCCGCGGATCGGGCGCCATGGTCAGCTTCAGGAGTGGCTTGAGGATTACGACGAGGTGGAGCCGGGACATCGGCATATTTCCCATCTGTTCGCCCTGTACCCCGGGACGCAGATCGCGCCTCGCGCAACGCCGAACCTGAGCGCTGCCGCGCGGCGCACGCTGGAGAGACGTCTTGCGAACGGGGGCGGTCATACCGGCTGGAGCCGCGCTTGGATCGTCAACTTCTGGGCGAGACTGGAGGATGCGGAGGAGGCTTACTCGAACGTGAAAGCGCTGCTGACCCATTCCACCTTGCCGAACCTGCTCGATAACCATCCGCCGTTTCAGATCGACGGCAATTTCGGAGGAGCGGCAGGGATCGCGGAGATGCTTCTGCAAAGCCATGCGGATGCGATTCACCTTCTGCCGGCGCTTCCGAAAGCGTGGCCGGACGGCGAAGTCTCCGGACTTCGCGCGCGAGGCGCCGTGACGGTCGACATCGCTTGGCAGGAAGGCAGGCTGAGCTGGGCTAGGCTGAAGCCTGATCGCGGGGGCGGCTTCCGATTGCGCTGCGACGTTCCGATCTCCGCAACGATCGCGGGAGCGCCGCTTGAGCCCGAGCGGTTCGATGACGGCACCTGCTTCATTAAGGCTGCGGCAGGGGACGAAGTGATTGTCCGATTACAAACAACAAACGAATGACAAGGGAGAGCATGGACATGAAAAAACAAGGATTTAACCCTTATCTTCCGTCTTGGGAATACACCCCCGACGGCGAACCTTACGTATTCAACGACAGAGTGTACGTATACGGATCTCACGATCAATTCAACGGTCACGCCTATTGTTTGAACGATTACGTCTGCTGGTCGGCGCCCGTGAAGGATCTCGCGGATTGGCGTTACGAAGGCGTCATCTATTGCAAGACGGACGATCCTATCAATCCGGAAGGGGCCATGTGCCTCTATGCGCCGGACGTTACGGTCGGGCCGGACGGACGATATTATCTGTTCTACGTGCTGGACAAGACGTCGTTGGTCTCGGTGGCCGTCTGCGACACTCCGGCAGGAAAGTACGAGTTCTACGGCTACGTCAAATATAGCGACGGCACGCGTCTCGGAGACCGGGAAGGGGACGAGCATCAATTCGATCCGGCCGTATTGACCGAGGGGGATAAGACGTACCTGTACACCGGTTTCTGCGCGATCGGAGACAAATCGAGACACGGCGCCATGGCTTCGGTATTAGGTCCGGATATGCTCACGATCTTGGAAGAACCGGTATTCGTCCTTCCTAACGAGCCTTACGGCAAAGGAACCGGCTTCGAAGGACATGAATATTTCGAGGCGCCTTCCATCCGTAAGATCGGCGATACGTATTACTTGACCTACTCGTCGGTGTTGATGCACGAATTGTGCTACGCGACGAGCAAATCGCCGACCCGGGATTTCGTCTATCAAGGAGTTATCGTCAGCAACAACGATCTCTATATCGATACGTATAAACCCGCCGGCAAGCCGATGTATTACGGCGGCAACAATCATGGCGGAATCGTGGAAGTCGAAGGACAATGGTACGTCTTCTATCATCGGCACACGAATGGAACGAACTTCAGCCGGCAGGCCTGCGTCGAGCCGATCTCTTTCCGCGAAGACGGCACGATCATCCAGGCGGAGATGACGTCCTGCGGTCCGAACGGCGGCCCTCTCGAAGGCCGAGGGGAATATCCCGCTTATCTGGCGTGCCACTTGTTCTGCAAAGACGAGGCGTTCTACACGGGAGGTCCCGGCGAATGGATGGACAGCCGATTCCCTAAGATTACCCAAGACGGCAAGGACGGGGACGAAGAAGTCGGCTATATCGCCAACATGAGGGACACCGCAACGGCGGGTTTCAAATATTTGCGCTGCGAAGGAATCAGCAAAGTCACGATCAAAGTTCGCGGATATTGCAAAGGCGCCTTCGAGGTCAAAACCGCCTGGGACGGTCCCGCGCTCGCATCGATTCCGGTCGAGTTTACGAACGTGTGGACGGCCTACACGGCGGACGTCGCGATTCCTGACGGGGTTCATTCCATTTACTTTACGTACAGAGCCGAGGGAGGCGCAGGCGCGTCTTTGGCGTCGTTCGCCCTCGAATAAGTCATTGAATATTTAAACTTTTCGATTCCTGCTTTACTTTTGCGCGGCGAGGCACTATACTTCGATAGTGTCCGAAGAATTCAGGTCTTCGAACGCTGCGCGAGCGGTCGTGGCGGAATGGCAGACGCACCAGCTTGAGGGGCTGGCGGTAGCAATACCGTGGAGGTTCGAGTCCTCTCGACCGCACCATACTGATTAACTGAAATCCCTTGCCGAGCAAGGGATTTTTTGTGCGTTGTCAGAGAAACTACATTGAAGATCGATGAGGAGCTGATAAAGATGACGCAACTTACACGGACGATAACCGAAGCATACGAGCACGCGAGCTTTCCGATTGCGGGACACGGCAAGAGAAACATCCAAGTCCTGAAGGATGCGCTGGACGCTTATGACGGCGACATCCACAGCGACAAGTACGGAGAAGGCTCCGTCATCGAGCCGTTTCAGGAGCGAATGGCGAGATTGCTGGGCAAACCGGCGGCCGTGTTCTTCCCGAGCGGTACGATGGCGCAGCAGATCGCGCTTCGCATCTGGTCCGATGCGGCGGGAACGAAGAAGGTCGCTTACCATCCGTTGTCCCACTTAGAGCTGCACGAGAAGGACGGAGTGAAGGAGCTTCACCGTCTTGAGCCCGTACTGATCGGGGACAGCACGAGGCCGGTCGAGCTCGCCGATCTTCTGCAGCTTGAAGAGGACGTCGCCTGCGTGCTGCTCGAGCTGCCGCAGCGGGAAATAGGCGGACAGCTTCCGGCTTACGAGGAGCTGGTCAAGATGTCGGCTTACTGCCGCGAGAAAGGGATCAAGCTGCATCTCGACGGAGCGAGATTGTTCGAATGCCTGCCTTACTACGGCAAGACGGCCGCGGAAATAAGCGAGCTGTTCGACAGCGTGTACGTGTCGTTCTATAAAGGGCTCGGGGGCATCGCAGGCGCCGTTCTTGCGGGCGAGCCCGAGTTGACGGAGCCGTCGAAAATATGGAAAAGACGGCACGGAGGCGATCTGATCAGCCTCTATCCGTACATCCTCAGCGCCGAATACTACATGGAGCGCCGGTTGCCCCTCATGGACAGATATCGCCGGGATGCGCAAGAGCTTGCGGCTCTATTCAATGAATGTCATGCCGTCTCCACGTTGCCGGTCGTGCCGCCGACGAATATGTTCCATGTCCGCGTCGGCATGCCGAAGGAACGATTGGGACCCGTCATCGTCGCGGTCACGGAGGAGACGGGCTTCGGCTTCACGCCATACTTGCGGGAAGACAAGGATGGCGGGTGCGCATTCGAGATCAGCATCGGCGACCGTTACGCCGAGCTGCCGAAGGATCGGTTGCGCGAGGCGTTCCGGGTACTGGATAGGCGATTGAAGGCTTCGGCGAGCGATAGCTTTAATTTATAACATTAATTCTAAGATTATCGAAATCAATATAAGCGCTAACGATTGTATAATGGATAAAGTCTCATACAAGGGCATAAGGAGAACGACATGAACTTTACGATTAACCGGGCTTTACTGAGCGGCGGCGCATTCTTCCTTAACGAGCAGCAAGCCTATAGCGGCGTTCGCAGAATCGCCGACAAAGTCATGAAGGACATCGAGCGGGTCATCGGCGTTCGCCCGGCATCCGCCAGGGAATCCGATCGGTTGGCTTCCCGCGCGGTCATCTACGGAACGATCGGCCGCAGCCCCATGCTGGAGAGTCTGTCGGAGCGGGGATTGATCGATCTAGATGCGATTAAAGGCAAGAACGAAGTTTATTTATTCCAGACGATCGATGCCCCCGCGTGCGGAGTGGACCAAGCGTTAGTCATTGCCGGCAGCGATAAAAGAGGAACGATCTACGGGTTGTTCCATCTGTCCGAACTTATGGGGATTTCCCCGTACGTGGACTGGTGCGATGTAAAGCCGCCGCGCCGCGAGGAATTCGTGCTGAGCGACGGATATAAACACGTATCCAGGGAGCCGTCCGTCCGCTACAGAGGATTCTTCATTAACGACGAATGGCCCGCCTTCGGAACCTGGGTGAATCATCATTTCGGCGGCTTCAACGCCGAAGCTTACGATCACGTCTTCGAGCTGCTGCTTCGCTTGAAAGGCAACTACCTGTGGCCGGCCATGTGGTCTGCCAGATTCCACGACGACGGCCCGGGACTTGCCAACTCGGAGTTGGCGGACGAGTACGGCGTCGTGATGGGCGCTTCCCACCATGAACCGTGCCTGCGTCAAGGGGAAGAGTACAAGTACTTGCGGGGCAAGGATTCGATCTATGGCGACGCATGGAACTTCAGAACGAACGAAGAAGGCATCACCCGATTCTGGGCGGACGGCCTGAAGCGAAGCGGCAAGTTCGAGAACGTCATTACGGTCGGGATGCGCGGCGAAGCCGATACGGCGATCATGGGCGAGGAAGCCACTTTCGCGGATAACATCAACCTGCTTCGCGACGTCATCCGTGCGCAAAACCGTTTGATCAAGGAGCATGTGAACTCCGATCTGGACGAAGTCCCTCGCATGTTGGCGCTATATAAGGAAGTGGAGCCGTTCTTCTACGGAGACGAACATACGCCGGGCTTGATCGGCTCGGAGGAATTAGAGAACGTCATTCTGATGCTCTGCGACGATAACTTCGGCAATTTGCGCACGCTGCCGACCGAGGAGATGCGTTCTCATAAGGGCGGCTACGGAATGTACTATCATTTCGACTATCACGGCGGACCGATCTCTTATGAATGGATCAACAGCTCCTATCTGCCGAAGGTGTGGGAGCAGATGAGCATGGCTTACGATTTCGGCATCCGCGATCTGTGGATCGTTAACGTAGGCGACATTTGCACGCAGGAGTTCCCTTTGGCGTATTTTCTCGATCTGGCTTACGATTTCGATCGTTGGGGAACAAGCGCGATCAATCGGACGCATGAATACACGCGGTCGTGGGTCGAGCGGCAGTTCGGGGCCGTATGCGGCGAGGAAGACAGAGAGACCATCCATCGCATTCTGGACGGGTATACGAGAATCGCGCACAATCGCAGAGCGGAAGCGATGCACGCGTACGTCTATCATCCGGTTAACGATCAAGAAACCGACAGATTGCTCGCCGAGATCGAGAAGCTCATGGATGCGGCTAATGAACTCTACGGGACAATGGACGAAGAGGCGATGCCCGGCTTCTTCTCGCTCGTCTATTATCCGGCGATGGGCAATTTGAATCTTCAGAAGATGCAGCTTCTAACCGGCAAAAATCACTATGCTGCCAAGCTTAACCGCATGGAAGCGAATATTCTCGCCGAGCAGATCAAAGCCTGCATGAAGCGGGACCGGGAGCTAGTGGACGAGTATCATTCCATCGATAACGGCAAATGGTACGGCATGGGACTGTCGGAGCATATCGGCTTTACGAAATGGAACGAGGACGAGTGCCGATATCCCGTTCTCGCGCAAGTCATGCCTGCCGGAAAGCCAAGATTAAGCGTCTCCATAGACGGTACGCAGATGATGTCGGAGGGCAGCGGTTGGCACGTCAACAAGCTCTATTGGAACGACTTCAAGCGTCCGGACATTACGGAGGCTTCCTTCACCGTCAGCAGCCTTAGCGATCTGGAAGCTTCGTACGAGATTGCTTGCGAAGCGCCTTGGTTATCGTTCTCGCGCCGGAAGGGCGTGCTGGACGGTACGAACCGCGCTGCCGACACGATAACGGTACGTATCGATCGCGGAACAATGAATCAAGAGACCGAAGCGCGGATCGCGGTGAAGCTTCCGACCGGCGAATGTACGATTATCGTGGATGCCAAGCAACCGGATATAAGCGGATTACCGGACACCACCTACGTGGATACTCACGGGTACGTTTCCATTGAAGCAGAGCGCTACGCAGCGAAGAAGGATATAGGAGAAGCGGGTTTCCGGGTGATCGAGGGTTACGGCAAAACGTTGTCCGCCGTGAAGGCTTTTCCGACGACGCGGTATTATACGGCCGGTCATGATGCTCCTTATCTGGAGTATCGGTTCGTCGTTCAAGAAGCCGGCGCCTACGAAGTAGAATTGTATATGCAGCCGTCCAATCCGGTAACCGCGGATAACACGCTGTATTACGGCATTCAAGCGAATGACGGCGAGATCGAGATCGTTAATACGGTATCCCAAGGTCTTAAAGTCGGCGAATCCTCCAGTCATGAATGGGCTGCCGGCGTACTTGACAACATTCGGCGTCATAGCGGCAGAGTCGTCTGCCGGAGCGGGCTCAACACCGTTAGGATCTACGTGGCGAGCCCGGGATTCGTGCTCGAGAAGCTGGTTATCTACCCGCAAGGGAAAAAGCCGCCGGAGAGTTACTTAGGTCCGGCGGAATCGTATTATACCGGCAAAGTCTAAAACCGATCGAGCTAATCGCAACAAAGACGAGGCTGTCCCAAAGGTCGATTCGACCCGAGGGAAGCCCCGTTTGTTTATTGCCGATGATTTATTGTAATCGGAATAATTTAGCTCCGTGGGGCGCAACGGATGCCGTGACGGCGTCCGTTATCGTCCCGAGCTCTTCGCCGGACCAAAGCTCTTTGACCTTCCGAGGTCCTTTCGCATTCAGTCGGTGCAAGGCGACGGATACATCCAGAGCTCGGTCGCCCGTATTGAAGAGAGCGACATAAACCTCATCTTGATCGCCTTCGGCCGTCCAAGCGACTTTGTCGCCCTCGCGGTATACAAGCTTGGCGCCCGTGCTATTGCGGTGCATGTTCAGCACGTCGCGGTTGGTCAATAGCGACAGCGTCCATTCGTCGTTGTCGCGAAGTTCTCCGCCGAACATGAGAGGCGAACGGAAGATACTCCATAACGTCATCATCGTAACCTGTTCGTCGCGCGTAAAGCGGGTCCAGCGGTCGCTACCGCCGCCATCCACGGAACGGATGCCGATGTGGCCCAGAGGCAGCATGTCGCAGTCCGGCCAGTTGCCTGGCGCGGGCCGGCCTTGCCACTTCTCGCAACGATCGAACATATCGAGCAGGAGCGGCCATAAGTCCCAGAAATCGTCGGTTATGCGCCACATGTTGGCCGTCGAATCGAAGAAATCGGCTTGCTCGACCGGCGCAGGACCCGGGGAGAGGCTTAGCACCATCGGCCTGCCGCAGCGGTCGATCGCGCCCCGAATGAGCTCGATTTCCGGCAGATGCGCGCCGTAGAGTCTAGAGGCGGCGATATCGTCGACCTTAACGAAGTCGACTCCCCATTCCGCATACAGCTCGAACAGCGAATCGTAATAAGCTTGAGCGCCTTCCTTCGAGGCGTCTACTCCGTACATATCGGTATTCCATGGGCAGATGGAATTCGTATGGGCGATCTGTCTGGCGGTGACGTTCGTCCCTTTAATCGGGGTATCGCGATGAACCGCCTGTCTAGGGATGCCCCTCATGATATGAATGCCGAACTTCAATCCTAGGCCGTGCACGTAATCGGCTAGCGGTTTGAAGCCTTGTCCCCCGGCAGCCGAAGGGAACCGATTGACGGCAGGGATCAGCCGCGAGTATTCGTCCATCTCCAGCGGCACGAACGGACGGTAGCTGGACGACACCGCGCCCGGTTCGCTCCACTGGATGTCCACGACGACGTATTCCCAGCCGAAATCTTTCAGATGCGCGGCCATGTAATCGGCGTTTCCTCGAATTTCTTCCTCCCTGACGGCCGCTCCGTAGCAGTCCCAACTGTTCCAGCCCATCGGGGGCGTAGGCGCGAAGCTCTTATGCGACATGCTTGATTCCTCCTATATGTGAAGACATGCTTATAAGCCTATCGTAACCTCCGGGAAAAAGCCCGGTCCACGATAATAATCGCATTCCGATGGTAGGATGTTGCGGTCGGCTAATCGAGGAACAATCGGCTATAGAGCAGATTGTCCTCCCCGTGCCGGAACGCCCCGGGCGTCATGCCGGTAAGCTTGGCGAATACCTTGATAAAGTAGCTGCCGCTGGAAAAGCCGATAAGCCCGGCGATCTCTTCGATGCTGGATTCCGTCCGGCGCAATAGTTCCATCGCCCGTTCGATTCGAATTCGATTCGCATACTCGTGCGGCGTCAGCCCGACCGTCTCCGCGAACGTACGCTGAAGGTGGTACTTGGATACATGCAAGCTGTTCGCAAGCTCGTCAAGCGAGACTAATCTGGCGTAGTTGGTTTCGATATAGTTTGCGGCTAGCCGGATTTTGTCCGGCCAGCCCGCCCGGTCCCGCTGGTCGGAGAGGGCGAAGCGTCCGAGCTCGGCGATAAATTGATACACGTAAGAGGATGCAATGTAGGCATCGGCGATTCTGCCCGCTCGGGCCTCCGTATAAATATTCCTCATCAGGCGGATCGGCGCGCTTGTCTGCGACAGGACGGGCGTCGTTCCGATCCGCGACTTCGCTTCCAGCCAGTTGGGGAGAATCAAGGTCGGCCGGATCAATAAGAAGAAGAATTCCCACGGGTGCTCGGCAGGGTCGTACCAATAACGATGACGGCCGGGGATTTCGACCATGAACGCTTTTCCGGCGGGGAGACGTTCCTTGCGGCCTTCCCATTCCAGATAACCTGCGCCGTCGACGGAATATTGGAATAACAGGAGAGGCCCGTCCGTTCTCGTGAGACCGTCCCAGCTGTACGAGGCGCTGTCGATCCGATCATAACCGACGGCGAACAGATTGCACATCGCAAGAGATGAGCTTTCCGAGAAACGGAAGCCGAAAGTGCCGTATTCCGGTGTAGCAGGCATAGGATCACCTCATGTACGCGGTGCAACGCCACGATAAAGGCCTGCCCCGCGCAGTTTGCCGACTGCATGGGGCAGGCCTGATGATCGATGCGTTACGCTGCGGATTTATCCGTCTCTTCCTTCGGAGCATGCGTGCGCTTGATGAACAAGCTGATGACAAGCGCCAAGATGGCCAGGATAAGACCGATCAGGAACGCATTGTGCAAGCCTGCGACCATTGCTTCTCTTTGAATGTCTTCGGGTGTCAAAGATAGGTCGGGCGATTTCAAGTAGTCTTTGGCGCCGGAAGACATGATGCTGATGAACAGCGCGACGCCGATTGCGCCGGCGACCTGCGTGAGCGTATTCAGAATCGCGGTTCCGTGCGCATACAGGCTTTTCGGAAGCTGGTTCAAGCCAGTCGTCTGCGCCGGCATCATGACCAAGGAGATTCCGACCATCATGATGATGTTAATGAAGATGATGCGGCTCTTGGACCAATCCGATTCGATGCCCATGAACATGTATATCGAGACGCACATGAGCACGATTCCGGGAATGACGAGCACGCGCGGGCCGAACTTATCGAACAGAATGCCGGACACCGGCGCCATAATGCCGTTAATGATACCCCCCGGCATCAAAGCCAATCCCGAAGCGAATGCCGTCAGGAGCAGCACCTGTTGCATGAAGAGCGGAAGCATGATCATCGTCGAGAAGAGCGACATCATAATAACGAGCATCAGTACCGTGACTAGCGAGAACATCGGATACTTAAAGGCGCGCAAATCCATAATCGGATTCTTAGATACGAGCTGTTTCCATACGAACAACAATAAGCTGACGCCTCCGGCGACCAAGCACCACACGACGACTGGATCAGACCATGAACCGCGTTCGCCGGCGGAGCTGAAGCCGTATACGATGCCGCCGAAGCCGACGGACGAGAGCAGGATGGATAGATAATCGACGCGCGGCTTCGTTACCGTCGTCACGTTCTTCAAGTATGCCCAGGCGAAGAGGATCGAGAACACCGCGAGAGGAATAACCAGATAGAACAACCAGCGCCAAGACAGGTGCTCGACGATCAATCCGGATAAAGTTGGGCCGATAACGGGAGCCGTCATAATAACGAGCCCGATCATGCCCATCGCGCCGCCGCGTTTTTCCGGCGGGAAAATGATCAAGATGACGTTCATCATGACCGGCATCATTAAGCCGGTGCCCAAAGCTTGTATGACGCGACCGGCGAGCAGCACGCCGAACTCCGGCGCGACCGAGCTGACGATCGTACCGGTCAGGAACAACACCATCGCCCCGATGAACATCTGCCTCGTCGTAAACCATTGTTGCAATAGCGCCGTTACCGGCACGAGCATGCCGACTACGAGCATGTAAGCCGTGGCAAGCCATTGTACGGTATTTTCCGATATTCCGAAATCTTTCATCAAATCGGGAAACGCAATATTGAGCAACGTTTCGTTAAGAATGGCAACGAACGCTCCGATGATGAGTGCGGCTACGATCGGTCCGCGTTTGATTTTGCTCAAATCGACATTCGCTTCTTTGTTGTCCACGCTACTGAAATCCACGCGAAAATCCTCCTGTGCTCAACTTTTTCCAATCGACAACACAATACCGAACCCATGTTCGAATGTCAAGGCGAACGCGGGGAAGAGCCCTCCCGCGAGTGCTTCGGACAATCGCACATTCTCGATACCCGTCCATGCCGAGGGTGCTTGCCCCACATAGCTTATAACAGCCTTACGAATAAGCTTATAGGAGGAACCGTTCCGAGATGGATGACTGGTATCAGGTGTGCAGAAAGCATATGAACTGCAGAGTGCGCGTTCATACGCGCCACGGCGTGTACGAGGGCACGATCGTGAACGTGGACCGCGAGAACATGTATTTGCGGACATCGGGCGATCTGAGAATTTCCGGTTGGTACGGCCCAGGGTACGGTTTCGGATACGGGTTCGACATCCTGGCGCTGTCGTTGTTCACGCTGCTCGCGATCGCATTGATCTAACGGCGGGGCGAACGGAGCCCTTGCGAAAGCAAGGGTTTTTCGCGTTCCCGCGCGCGGCTGCAACAGCATGTGGCAACGCTAATCCGACGCTATCCCGGAAGTGCGCCGCAGTAACGTTGCGTGGCAACGCTAATCCGACGCTATCCCGGAAGTGCGTCGCAGTAACGTTGCGTGGCAACGCTAATCCGACTCTATCCCGGAAGTACGTCGCAGTAACGTTGCGTGGCAACGCTAATCCGACTCTATCCCGGAAGTGCGCCGCAGTAACGTTGCGTGGCAACGCTAATCCGACTCTATCCCGGAAGTACGTCGCAGTAACGTTGCGTGGCAACGCTAATCCGAGCCCCTTTTTCTATAATGTGCCGGGCGGCGTGCTCTCTAAATTTTTCCGGCTTGGCAATAATAAGTTAGGTACATTAGAGAGCCATGAGAAGCGAGGAAAGCGATGAGCACGGAGTGGTTGCTGGGGTTAGCCGAAATTATATTGGTCAATATCGTGCTTAGCGGCGACAATGCGGTCGTCATCGCGATGGCTTGCCGGAATTTAAAGCCGGAGCAGCAGAAGAAGGCGATATTCTGGGGGACGTTCGGCGCCGTCGGCTTGCGTCTGGTGCTGACTTTCGTCGCCGTATGGCTGCTGAGAATCCCAATGGTGGAAGCGATGGGAGGCTTGCTGCTGCTATACATTGCGATTAAACTGCTCTTTGGCAAAGAGGAAGAAGAGATCGACAAAGGCGGACTCTCGATCGGGCAGGCCGTCAAGACGATCGTCGTCGCGGACGTCGTCATGAGCTTGGATAACGTGGTGGCGGTGGCGGGCGCCGCGAACGGCGATTGGCTGCTGATCGGCGTCGGCCTCGGAGTCAGCATTCCTTTAATCGTATGGTGCAGCCGACTGCTGACGAATTTGATGAAACGGTTCCCGATTATCGTCGTGCTCGGCGCAGGCCTTCTAGGGTACACGTCGGGAGAGATGATCGTCTCCGACGAAGTCGTCCGGCAATGGGTCCAACCGTGGTTGGCCGGTCTGCACAACGTCGTACCGATCGCGTTCGCCGCGGGAATATTGATCGTTGGCGTGCTGAGAGCGCAGCAAAGCCGGCGTAGAAAGCCGGTCGAAGGAAATTCGTAAGGCGTACATATGAACGAACCTCCGGCAACGGAACGAACCGTGCGCCGTTAAATCGAAAATAGCATGTGTTTACACCAAGATAAACGGTACTTGGGACGATACAGCGGAACGGTGCTCCGTTAGGGTCAATACATGCGCGTCATTTCCCCGTTCGGCGGTCGATCCGGGCTCATTATTTTCCACATACACGGCTCTTGTCGCTCATATAGATCAGAAAGCCCCGCGATTTGCGCGAAGGCGGCCTTCGGCGTACAATTTTCATATATTCGCAGAGTCGAGATTTTGGTAAAATCGGGTAAAGGATTCCGAAGGCAAATACGGGAAGCGGGCGATGAGGATGAATACGGCGGCGTTAGTTCGGCAGATCAAAGCGGGGGATCCCGATTCCACCGCGTTCACGGAGTTGATGAACCAGTATTATAACAGTCTGTTCTCGCTTGCTCATCGGCTCCTGAAGAACCGGCAGGAATGCGAGGACATGATTCAAGAGACGTTCATCCGCGTGCTGCTGCATATCGACAAATACGACGAAAGCAAGAAATTCACGACATGGATTCATCAGATTACGAAAAATCTATGTCTCGATCTCATTAGAAGGAAGAAAGCTCGCCCTCAGCAACTGGCGGCGCGGGATCACGAGTTCGTCCGCCCTCAGGCGGCGGGCCGAAGCCCGGAAGAGGAGTGCTTGGAGCGGGAGCAGGCGGAGGAGTTCAGAAGCTTGCTCGCCACCCTTCGGGCCAAAGACCGGGAAATTCTGTACAACCGTTATATGGAAGACTTGTCGCTTACGGAGATCAGCCAGCTGACGAAGCTGCCCGAAGGCACGATCAAGTCCAGGCTGTCCCGCGCGAGGCAGCAGTTGAAGAAGAAGTGGGTCGTTGCCCTATTGACCGCGCCGGGCATGCTGCTTGTCTAACGACAACGAACAACAAATAACCGAAAACCCCGTCTCGGAATGATCCGGCGGGGTTTTGACGACATCGCTACCCAGCGGCTATAATGAATAATTAACAGATAATTCTGCATTTGGCACAGTACCTCGGTTGCATAACTTAAGGGAGATGACGCGGATGTACGAATACAACGGCAAGGAGACTATTATCGTATTTACGGGGCCGGACGGGTCGGGACGCAAATCCGTCGCGGAGGCGGTCGGGCAGACGTTCGGAATCGCCAAGGTCGTATCCTATGTTACGCGTCCGCCGAGGCCAGGCGAAGTGAACGGGCAAGACTATCATTTTATCGATCATAAGATATACGATGAGATGGAACAGCAGGGCGAGTTTCTCGAAAGCGTATCGATCGACGGCCATCATTACGGCATTCGCGGGCTCGACGTCGAGGAGCATCTGGATTCCCGCGGTTGCGTCTATTTGATCTTGAATCGCGAAGGCGCGGACATTCTCAAGAAAGTATACGGGGACAAGGTCGTCCGGTTGTTCGTGTACGCCGACCGCCGAACCGTCGAGGAGCGCCAGCAGAGGCTTGGGCTGGATCCGGCAACGATCGCCGCGCACCTTAGCCATTACGATAGCGAGTTGGCGTATCGGACTTCCTGCGAGCATGCTTTCGAGAATTACGATCTCGGTCAGACGACGTATGAGATTACGAACGTGCTGGAAACCTATTTGCAAAGAAACTTAGTGGATAAGGATTAAATTCCGGCCAGGGTTGAACATGGCGATGAAACCGTCAGTTTCGGATACGATCGTATTCGGAAACGGCGGTTTTTTCGTATTTATCGGGTTGTGTTTGTTAGTTATATGATATAATTTTAGGATAACAAAAATACTAACGTGAGACGATGGAGGATTACCGCGTGAACGAATGGACAGAGCAGCTTGGCAATTGGCAATTCAGAGCTTCGGATGAACAAACCTGGCTTCCTGCGCGCGTACCGGGGTGCGTACATACGGATTTGCTGAAGAACGGCCGAATCGAGGCGCCGTTCGTCGGCACGAACGAGAAGGCGCTGCAGTGGATCGACAAGCAAATCTGGGAATACCGCACGACCTTCGACGTTCCGGCCGAGCGGCTGGCCACGAACAAGCTGGAGCTCGTCTGCGAAGGCTTGGATACTTACGCTGACGTCTACGTGAACGATCAGCTCGTCCTGTCCGCGGGCAATATGTTCCGCACCTGGGTTGCGGACGTGAAGTCCTGCGTGCAAGCGGAAGGCAACCGGCTGCGCATCGTATTCCGTTCGCCGATCGAAGAAGGCTTGCGCAAACTGGAGGCGAACGGCCTCGGTTACCCCGCGCCCAACGACGATTCCGCGATCGGAGGGCTAGGCGACAAGAAGGTCAGCATGTTCTCCCGCAAAGCGCCGTACCATTACGGCTGGGACTGGGGGCCGCGCTTCGTCACGAGCGGGATTTGGCGCAGTATCTATCTTCGCGGCTGGAGCGGCTTGCGTCCGAGCGACGTATTCATCCGTCAGAACGAAGTTTCGGCTGCGGTTGCGAAGCTGACGGCCGTCGTCGAGATCGAATCGGAGCGGGATCGCGAGATTACGCTGAACGTCGGCACGGATGGCGTGGAATGGAGCGGCAGCTTCCGCTTGCAATCGGGCGTGCAGACGGTCGAGCTTCCGCTTACGATCGAATCTCCGAAGCTATGGTGGTCTCGCGGTTTGGGCGATCAGCCGATGTATACGTTCACGGTCGAGATCGTTGAAGGGGGGGATGAGCTGGCGAGACGCAGCGTGCGTACTGGACTACGCTCGGTGAAACTCGTGCGCAAACCCGATGCGAAGGGATCTTCGTTCTATTTCGAAGTGAACGGAATCCCGGTATTCGCCAAAGGAGCTAACCATATCCCGAACGACAGCTTCACGAACGAGATTACCGCCGAGCGGTACCGTCATGAAATCGCGAGCGCGGCGGAGTCGAACTACAACATGATCCGCGTGTGGGGCGGAGGCATCTACGAGCAGGATACGTTCTACGAGCTGTGCGACGAGTACGGCATTCTCGTCTGGCAAGACTTCATGTTCGCCTGCAGCATGTATCCGGGCGATCAAGCGTTCCTCGACAACGTGCGCGAAGAGGCGAAGGACAACGTCCGCCGACTGCGCAACCATCCGTGCATCGCGCTCTGGTGCGGCAACAACGAGATCGATGTCGCATGGTCTCAGTTCAACGAAGAAGGCGGTTGGGGCTGGAAGAAGCTCTACACGATGGAGCAGCGCGAGAAGATTTGGGCGGATTACGAAGCGCTGTTCCACCGGATTCTGCCTGACGTCGTAGAGGCGATGGCGCCGGATATCGCATACTGGCCTTCCTCGCCGATGCAGGGCGTTACGAACGACGCGTCGCAGCATGCGGGCTCCGATACGCCAAGCGGGGACATTCACTTCTGGGCGGTATGGCACGCGCAGGAGCCGTTCGAGAACTATAAGACGAACATCGGCCGGTTCATGAGCGAGTACGGCTTCCAGTCGTTCCCCGAGCTGAAGACGGTGCGATCGTTCGCCGGTGAGGCCGACATGGCGCTCGATTCCGAGGTCATGCTCCATCACCAGAAGAACGGACGGGGCAACTTCCTGATCAAGGACTACTCCGACCGGTACATGAAGGACGCCAGAGACTTTGCCTCGTTCCTGTACATGAGCTCCGTGCTTCAAGCCGAAGGCATGAAGACGGCGATCGAAGCGCATCGCCGCGCGATGGATTATTGCATGGGGACGCTCTATTGGCAGATCAACGATTGCTGGCCGGTCGCCTCATGGTCGAGCATGGACTATTACGGCCGTTGGAAAGCGACGCAATATTACGCCAAGCGCAGCTACCGCGAGGTGATCGTCTCGATCGACCAAGAGGAGGATCGGCTGTCGTTCCACGTCGTGTCGGATCGGCTCGATGCCGTGGCAGGAACGCTCGCTTGGACAATGGTTGATTTCTCGGGCAAGGTGCTGAAATCGGGCTCTACGCCTGCACGCGTTGCCGCGAACTCCGCGGCAGTCGCGCTTGAACTCTCGGTTAGCGAGCTGCTGGAGGGTTGCGAACCTAACCGTTCGGTTATCGTTGCGGAGCTGGTCAGCGGGGGAGAGGTCGTGGAGACGAAGGAGCATTATTTCGCTTATTCGAAGTTTCTCGAGTTGTCGGACCCGGCGATTGCCGTACGCGAAGTCGAAGGCGGCAACGGCACGGAGTTCGAGCTGTCGGCGAAAAGTCTGGCGAAGCAAGTATGGCTGCAATCCGACGAAGAGGGCATCTTCACGGACAACTTCTTCGACCTTGTGCCCGGACAGCCGCGCACGGTCCAGTTTCTGAAACGAGGCGAGGGCGGCCGAGCGTTCGCTCCGGCATCTCCGGGGGAGCTCGTCGTCGCCTCGATGATCGATTACGCAAGATGAGTATTGCCAGATTTTATGCGATGTGGTAAGGTATCGGTACATTGCAATAGCAAGCGGAAGCACCGCAAATTCCGACGGTTCGTCGTCGGGGTTTGCGGTTTTTTTGCGTCTATCGCGAGGGAGGGGTTTCATTGGGGACTAAAATGGTCGTTATCGCGGCAAGGGAGATGGAGTACGCGGCTAAGCTCGCCGAATTCGTCAGGGAGCAGGAGCCGGGCTGGGAAGTCGCGGCGTTCACGTTCGCCGGCGCTCTGAGGATGGAACTGCTCGAAGGGAACAGGAGTATTGATCTGTTGGTCGCCGAACCGTCGATGATGCGGGAGGCGGGCGCGTCCTGCGAGCGGGCGCGGAAGACGTTGGCGCTTGTCGAGAGCGCGGGGGCTTGCGGCCATGACGGCTGGACGGAGGTTAACCAGTATCAGTCGTTGCCGATGCTGCTGGCCGCGATAAGGAGAACGGCAGCGAACCAGCCGGGCGAGACGGGGGAAGGATGCCGGATCGTGACGGTTTTCTCCGCCTCCGGGGGGACGGGCAAGACGACGCTGGCGCTCAATCTGCTTCGCCAAGCGGGAGAGCGCGGGTTGCGAACGTTCTATCTCAATCTCGAGGCGCTTAACGCGACATCGGTCTTGTTCGGTCATGGCGAACCGGACAGCTTGTCCAGGCTGCTCTACGGGTTACGGGCGCATCCGGAGCAGTGGGAGTCTTCGTTCAATCGGCTGTGCCGGCATCAGCCTTACCTAAGAACCGATTACATCGATGCGCCGGATCACCCTGGTGAACGCTTGGCGATGACTTCCGACGTCCTCTCCGAGTTGATAGACCGTATACGTTCTTCGGGGCGCTACGATCTAATCGTCGTTGATCCCGATCAAGGAGCGGGCGACTGGCATCGCGGATTGTTGCTGCTCAGCGACCGTGTCGTCTGGCTCGCGATCGACGATGTGCAAGGGCTGAAGAAGGCGGACAGACTGTTCCGGTATTGGGAGGAGCAGTCGGACTCGGAGGCGCTTGCGGACAAGCTGCTGTTCGTCATGAATAAGGCGCAGGGTCAACGGCCGCTTAACCGTTGGAGCTTGCCGGGAGACGGACCGGGGATGAGCCTGCCGTACGTTCCGCAATGGAAGACGGTCGAACAGCCGGGGCGGCTGCTTGGCGCGCCTTCGTTCTGCGGCGCGGTCGACGAGCTGCTGGAGTTGCTCGAACTTCGCGAGCGATCGCCGTCCGCCAGGAGGCGGAAGGAGGTAGAGTCCCATGGATCGTTCCGGGCTCACGTCCGAGGAGCTGGCTGAGCTGAAGGAAGCGGTCCGTTCGCTGCTTTCTTGGGAGCGAGAAGTGACGGACGACGAGCTTCGCCTGATGATCGAGGAAGAACTGTTCCGCCGCGAGAGAACGCGCCGGATGACGGCTGTGCAGCGGAGTGCGGCCGTAAGCAGGCTGTTTCACGCCTTTCGCGGCCTGGACGCGCTCCAGCCGCTGCTCGACGACGAAGAAATATCGGAGATTATGATCAATGCTCATGACGAGATCTACATCGAACGCAAGGGCGGGCTGCGCCGGGTTCAGATCGGATTCGAAAGCGCGGAGCGCTTGGAGGATTTGATCCATAGCATCGTCGGCAAGGTGAACCGGATGGTGAACGAAGCTTCTCCGATCGTGGATGCCCGGCTGCCCGACGGCTCGCGGGTTCACGTCGTATTGCCGCCCGTCGCGCTGAAGGGACCGACGGTTACGATTCGCCGATTCCCTCGCAACCCGTTAGGAATTCGGGAGCTGGTCGCGGGCGGAGCGTTGACCGAGGAAGCCGCGGAGTTTCTGCGTCGCATGGTTCAAGCGAGGTACAACCTGTTCATAAGCGGAGGGACGGGATCGGGCAAGACGACGCTCCTGAACGCTCTGTCGCAATGGATCGGGTCCGGCGAGAGGATCATTACGATCGAAGACTCCGCAGAGCTGCAAATTCGCGGCGTCGATAACTTGGTATCGCTCGAGACTCGCAATCCCAATAGCGAGGGCAAGGGGACGATCGGCATTCGCGAGCTTATCCGCGCCTCCCTGCGAATGCGCCCGAATCGGATTATCGTCGGCGAAGTCCGGGGGGCGGAGGCGCTCGATATGCTGCAGGCGATGAATACCGGTCACGAGGGAAGCTTATCGACCGGGCACGCGAATAGCGCCAGGGATATGATATCGCGCTTGGAGACGATGGTGCTGAGCGGGGCGGAGCTGCCGATGGCGGTCATTCGGCAACAGATCGCGTCCGCGCTCGATATCGTCGTCCAGCTTAGCCGATATCGCGATGCTTCCCGCCGCGTGGCGGAAATCTGCGAAGTCGTCGGCGTAAGCAACGGGGAAGTGGAGCTTCGTACGCTTTACCGGTTCGAGGAAGACGGCGAAGAGAACGGACGCATTGTCGGGAGCTTGCGCCGCATCGCGGAATTAAATAACTCGGACAAGCTGCGGCAGGCCGGGTTCGCAAGGGAGGCGGCGGATTAATGACCGAATACGGCCATTACGAGCTAAGCAGGTTGGAACGAATGGCGGCGATCTCGATCGGAGCCGGCGCGTGCGCCTTGCTCGTCGGGCTTATGTACGGAACGTGGACCCTGGCATGTGCTGCGGCGCCTCTTGGTTTGCTGTATCCGAAACACTATGCGCAAGCGTTATGCAAGAGGCGCAAGAACAAGCTTCGGCAGCATTTCAAGGAAGCGCTGCATGCTTTGTCCTCTCTGCTGTCCGCGGGGAGGTCGGTGGAGAATGCTTTTCTCTCTCTGGAGGCCGATCTGGCCCTATTGCTGGGAGGAACGAAGTCCGACCTGATGAAGGAGTTGGGCGTTATCGCCAATCGGCTGCGCAACGGCGATCCGCTGGACGTTCCGCTGCAGGATTTCGCGAGAAGGTCGGACCTGGCCGAGGTGAAGAGCTTTGCCGACGTGATCACCATCTGCAAGAAGGCGGGCGGGGACATGGTGGAAGTCGTTCGCAACACGTCGCAATTCATCGGCGAGAAGCTGGATATCGAGCTTGAAGTATCGGTGCTGATCGCCCAGAAGCGATTCGAGTCGCGAATCATGATGGTCATGCCCTATCTGTTCGTGGGCATGCTCGGCTTAGTAGCGGGAGATTATATGGAACCGATTCATCAGGGCTTCGGCTGGGCGCTGGTTACGCTCGTATTCGTCGCGCTGCTCGGTTGTTCTTGGTGGACGGCCCGGATCATGGACATTCGGCTATGATGATCGGTTGGATAGGCATTTGCTGCGTCATGCTGCTGGTTCTCTATGCCGTGCTGATAAGCAGGGTCGCCGTGGCTCGCAAAGGCCGATTGGGCGGCATCAAACCGTTGGTCGATCCGTTTATTTATGTTCTTGCGGTTCGGACGATCGCGGATCGAATAGAACCGCTGCTCATCCGGCCTAGGTATGCGCTTGCCCAGTTGAACGGCGGGACGTGCAGCCGCGATCGATTGTTGTCATTCGCAGGGGAAAGCGTCGGTCTTGGTTATGCCGCTTGGCTGGCGTTCGGATGTGTGGCATGGGTTACGGACAACGATTCGCTTGCCGTTCTCGGAATAGTCGTCTGCGTCTGCGTGCCTTTACTCCGCGCGCGAGAGCTCCGCAATCGCGTCGCGATGCGCCGGCAGCGCATCGTGATGGAATTGCCGGAGTTGCTCGGCAAGCTGCTTCTGATCGTGAACGCGGGCGACACCGTGTTGCGGGCTTTAACGAGATGCGTGGAGCAACAGCCGCCGGGGAGAAATCCGCTATACGACGAGCTAAAGTCGGCTTTGGCCGCCATGAAGCGGGGAGAGAGCATGGCTGCCGCGCTAGAGGAGATGGGGCGAAGATGCGCGGTCCCGGAAGTCAAGCTGTTCGCTTCGACGCTGCTCATCAACGCGAGAAGAGGCGGAGAAGTATTCGTTCCGGCGCTAAGAGAGCTGACGAGACAAATGTGGGAGAAGCGCAAAGCCGCGGTCCGCACGCTCGGCGAGCAGGCATCGTCCAAGCTGGTTTTTCCTCTTACTCTCGTTTTTCTATGCATCATGGTTTTGGTAGGCGCTCCGGCTTTATTGATGTTTTAAATTATTCGAACGGGAGTTGATCGTGCATGAGAGCATCTTTGGTTGCATTACGAAAGGCTGGAATCGCGCTGTGGCGCAACGAGAAAGGGATGGGGACGCTGGAGATCGTGCTGATCGTCGCCGTGCTGATCGCGGTCGTGCTTGTGTTCAAGGATCAGATCATTACGTTCTTGAACGGATTAATGGACAAGGTCACGGGCAAGTCGGATGAGCTGTTCGAATGATAGGCGGATCTCGAAGCTCGTTGCGCCAGGACAGCTCCGGAGTCTTTGCATTAGAAGCGTCGATGGTATTGCCTTGGGTGATGGTACTCTCCTGCCTGGTGCTTCTGTTCGCCTTGTATGTTTCGTTGCATTCGCAAGTTTATTTTAGCTCTTCGATTGCGGCCGAACGCGCGGCGTACGGTTGGTCGAATTCCGCCAAGGACGCAAGAACGGGGGCTTATCCTGCCGAGCGTTACGACGGGCTTTATTGGAGAATGAAGGACGATGCGTTGCTGCAAGGCTGGTTTGGCATGGCGACCGGAAATCGTCCTGTCAGCGTGCCTATCGCGCTAGCTTCGAATGCCGAAGGAGACAGCTCGGCGTCCGGCAAGCTGGCGAGAATCGGTACGACAATGCCCGGCTCCTTGTCGGGTGTTATCGAATACCGGAATATCGGAATTCAGCGAACCGTAACCGTTAAAGCCCGCTCGGGATGGCTTCCCGAAGCGCTCGTCAAGTTCAGGGGCCAGAAGCCCGCTTCGGCAGACGTGTCGGCCTTAGTCGTGGAGCCTGCGGAGCTTATCCGATCCTTCGATCTGATCCGGTATTATACGGCGAAGATGAAAGACGCGCCGCAAGGCGCGAACGTCTATCGAGAGGAAGCCGCGGGAATCTTGCGTAAACGCCAGCCATAACAGGCAGGAGGTGAAGACGTGGCACGCAGACCACTTGCGGATCGCGAGGGCGGCTCCGTATCGATCTATTTCATCGCTCTGACGGCCGCGTTCGTTCTCATTACCGCGTTGCTCATTGACTTCGCAAGAGTGGCGGCATTCCGGCGGCAGGCGGAGCTGACGGTCAAATCGGGCGCCCGGTCGGTATTGTCTTCCTTCGATCCAGAGCTCTATTCGCGATACGGATTATTCGTTAGGGGAGGCGAGCCTGCCGATCGCATCTTCGCGGATACGCTCGCCGGGAATGCGGTGCCGTCGGATTCGGAGCCATTCCCCTATCTGGATACGCGATGGGAAGGGACCGAGGTTACGGAAAGCAGGCCGATCGCCGACCACGACATCCTCCGCAGGCAAGTGCTCGAAGAGATGAAGTATAAAGCGCCGATCGATTTAACGATTGAGTTAGCGTCGCGATTGCGCGGCATGTCCGGCATGATCGAAGACACGAAGCAGACGGTCGATGTGCTCGAACGCGTGCAGGAAGCTTACGACCGCAGGGAAGAAGCCCTGGATCGGGCGCTGGAACGGCAGCGATCTTACGGGGAGATCGTTCGCGCGGCGTTCGCGGAAGAAGTTCCGAATCCGCCGCTGCGGCTTACTCCAAGCCTCGCAACCGGCAATGTCGGACATGTCGCGGACATCTCTAACCAGTATGACGATTACGTGAGCAAACGATTGGAAGACGAAGCCAGGATGCGGGCGATCTTGGCGGCGCAAGGGACTCCGATTCCGCCGGAGGCGTTTCCGCGATATATGTTCATCGTGGCGGGCTACGAATCGGGTACTTCGCGGCTAGCATCGGTGCTGTCTGCGGATGCCGAAGCTGCGAGAAAAAAGTCCGAGCGTGCCCATAACGATGCGCGCGAGGCGATCGAGGAAGCGAAGGACGCCAACGAAGAGATGCGCCTGATTGCGGCTGAAGCCGCAGCGATCGGCGCGGCTGAATCCCCGGCGTCTCCGGAGCAGGCGGAGGCGATGGCGGAGCTGCGCCGCAAAACGGCGGAAATGGTGCTCGATCCGTCGTTCTTCGCGGGCTATGAGGCGGAGATCGCGGCGCAGCGTTCGCAGGGCATTGAGGTTATCGGTCATGCATCAAGCTTTGCCTCGCAAGCTTCCTCCGTTCCCGGGTCTACCGGCAAGGGCGGCGCACTAAGAAGCGAAGCCTCGAGCTTGCAGAACGGATATGCTCGATTTGTTAAAGCCCATGGTCCAACCGGAACCGTTGCGACCGCACGGTCTGCGACGTTCCAGGCTCACCGGTCGCAAGACGAGGAACGGAAACAAGAGGAGAAGAAGGCGACAAGCGAGTGGGCCGGGGCCAAAAGACTGCTAAACCTGCTGTCGGGCCGTTCCGGCACGCCGGAAGAACGCGCGGAATTCGATCGGCTGCAAGAGCTGTACGAGCGTAACTTGCAATGGAATCGGACGGAGGCGGAGCTCGCGGACAATAAGCAAGCCGACGAACCGGGCGACGGCCGAGACGAAGCGCTGTCGTTGTCCGGCGATCTTCTTGCCGTCGTGGAGGACAGCCTGCTCGGAGTAAGGGATCAGCTCTATTACTCTGAGTACGCGATATCCCGATTGTCTCGCTATGAACCCGCTTACGCCAAGGGGTTGCTTCACGGAGGAGAGGCGCCGCTTTCGATAGGCGTTCAGCAGACGGAGTATATCCTGTACGGGTTTCATAATCCGTCGGGGAACATCGCTGCTGCGTACGGTGAAATTTTCGCGGTTAGGCTCGCGATCCGAACGATGGAAGGCTTCGTGGAATGCGGCAAGCTGGGGAATCCGTTGCTCGTTCTTGTTGCGGCGCTTGTCTACGGCATCCGGGGAGCGGTCGCGGACCTGCAGTCGCTGGTGGAGAAAGGGACGATCCAGCTGTCCAAATACGCCGACATCGCGACGACCTATGTCGATTACATGCGTTTGTTCTTGCTGCTTCATGGTGGCTCGGCCAATCAAACGGCTAGAAGCATCGCGATTATGGAGCTGGAGACGGGGGTGTCCTTCCAAGGAGCCTATACGTATGCGAGCGTGGAAGGAACCGCGTCGGTCAAGCTGTGGTTTTTCCCAGGGTTAGTGCGGATGCTTGGACGCTATGGAAGCTTAGGCGGGACGGTGAGAGAAGGACGATATGAGGCTGCCTATCAAGCGGATTATGCCTATCAGTAGACGGCGGTCGTTATCCGATCGGGGAAGCGTTACGCTAGAAACCGCCATGCTCATGCCCGTGTTTCTGCTGCTCATTTTCTTTCTTATATTCATGGTGCAGACCGCCATGATATCCATGGCTTTGCATGGCGTATTATCGCAGACGGTCCGGCAGGCCGCGGGGGCGTGGTATCCCGTTTCTCTGGCGATCGAGGAAGCGAAAGGCACTGGCGCATATGAACAAGCCGACAAGTGGAGCGACAAGCTGACGAAGGTCGGAGAAACGGTGAACAAGATCGGACCCTGGCTGCCTTCGCCTGCCAAGGAGTGGGCAGGACAAGCGGCGCGCGGCGAGTGGTCCGTCGAGCGGCAAGGCGCGAAGCTGGCGTTCGAACAATGGGTCCAACCGTATATCGACGAATCGGTATTGGACAGTTCCCGCATGCGGTTGACGATCGTAGAACTTCCGGACGATTCGGACCGAAGCAATGCCTACTTAACGCTTCATGCCGAGTATACGTTGCCGATGAGAGTGCCGTTCATCGGCACGAAGCTGGTATTAAGCCAATCCGCGAGAGAGAGGGTATGGATCGGGGGAAGCGCGACGAACGCCAGGCTGCCGGACGGGGATGCCGACAGCTTGCAGGTTACGTTCGTTTCGTTGGAACCGAATCCGGTAAGGCCCGGGCGGAAGGCGACGCTAGTCATTCGCACGAAGCCGGGAGTTTCCGTAGATCTTTCGGTCATCTACAAGAGCGGACAAAGCCAAGCGAAGCATCTCGGCACGGCGGTCGCGGGGGAGGACGGTACGGTTAGCTGGACCTGGCATGTCTCGGGAAGAACGACGCCGGGGCAATGGAGCATGAAGGTTTCAGGCGGCGGGCATGAGGGGCAGTGGGAGCATTCATTTGAAGTCGGGAGCGCATCCGCTCCGTAGGAGGGAGTTCATTGGACAAAGGAGCATTAATCGGCGTCTGTCTATTGCTGGCATCCGCCTGTTGGACCGATATGAGGACGATGCGAATACCGAACGCATTGAACGTATGGTTCGCGGCAGGCGGACTTCTCTATCAATGGTTATCTCGCGGACAAGACGGAGTAATCGCGGCTTCGATCGGCGCGGCCGCCGGGATTGTCCCTTTGTACGTGCTGTTCCTCCTTCGGGGGATGGGCGGAGGAGACGTCAAATGGTTCGGCGTTTTCGGCATATGGATGGGCGCGCTGCCTACGCTTCGGCTAATGATGTACGCCATCATCGCAGCCGGCGCGATCGCCGCTGTCCTCGTCCTGCTTCGATTGCCGGCGCTGAATAAGGTCGGGGCGCGCCTGAAGTGGCCGTGGGGCACGCATCCGGTTTCGGAAGGCAAAGGCGCGCGGTTTCCGTTCATGTTAGCCGTTGCGCCAAGCTTTATAATGCTGTTGGGACAAGGGTAGGGAGGGGATGAGAATGGAGAAATTGAGGGTCGGATTCGAGCAGCGCAGAGGTTTATTCATGACCATCGGCAGCGACAACGGATTTACCCGGGATTCGGTCAATTGGACGCAGCTTCGAATGCTGAGGCATTGCGAGGTGCCGGGATTGCTTCCGGTAGAGAACGAAGAGCTCGACGGCGTCATTACGTTCAGGTACGACTTGATTGGTTGCCGAATGCTGGTCGAATCGCTTCGAATCGTCAAATGGACGATGGGCGATTTCATGAACGCGTTATGCCGCCTCGCGGAAGCGCTCGAGGATTGCAGGCTGTATTTGCTGGACGCGAACCGCATCCTGCTCTCGGACGAATTCATCTTCACGGCAGGAGACGGCCGAGATCTACGATTTACGTACTTGCCGATTGCCGCCGGGATGGAGAACGCGGATCGCTTGGAGCGGCTCGTCGTGCGCTGGATGACGCATGTGGAGAACTTGGACGGACAAGCCGTGCAGCATGTGCTGCGCATCGTTAACGCGCCGGAATTCGCCCCGAGAACGTTACGCGACTTTATACGAGAATATTTATCCTCTTCCTCGACGGACAGACATTCGGACGCTCAGCGCGAGCCTTCTTTATCCATGATGTCGGCCGAGCCTGGCGAGGATGAGATGGCGGACAAGCCGGATAGAATGAAGCCTGAAGGCGATAAGCGAATCGGGCTGCCCTGGCGGCTGCTGCAGCCGCCGTCAGGCGATCCGCATGCCTTGTCGGAGCTGTTGGGCGGAGATCGGTTTGCCGGAGAGACGGACAAACCCAGACCGGCTAAACCGGCAATGGATCCGCATAGGCGGAGAACGTTGGCGGGAGCCTCAGCCGCCGCAGCCGTAGCCGCGGCGTGGCGTTTCGGTTACATGGATCATCCGGGACAGCCCGGGTTGCTGTTAGGGCTCGGGGTTACGGTCATCGCGCTTGCCGGCGTGTTGCTGCTGTGGAATTGGGCGCCGGAGCGGGTTGCGCAATCCATCGAACAAACGGCGACGCCTGGCCGGAAAGCATATCATCAACCATCGGGCGAGGAGGAAGACGAGTTTTCGGATTCCGGAGCGCGCAGATTTCAGATTCAAGTGGCGGAGCCAAGATGGCCTGCTCCCGAGCGCCTTGCCGCAGCTCCGCAAGAGCGCGAACAACCCGCGGAGACGACCTGGCTGCCTGCCGGTCTCGGAGATCGCACGGAAATGCTCGCAATAGTTCCGCGAGAACCCCAAGCAGCCTGTTACTTGCTCTGGGAGACCAAGGGTAACGGCTGCCGTGTGCCGCTTGGCGAACAATCGGTCGTGATCGGCAGATCCTCGGAGGCGTCCGACCATGTCGACGGGACAAGCGGAATATCCCGCGCTCATGCGGAGGTTGTGCGAGTGGCCGATCAGTGGAAGGTCAAAGATTTGGGCTCGCGCAACGGCAGCAAGCTGAACGACGTGCCCATGACGCCTTACGAGCTGTATCCGCTGCAACCTGGAGACAGCTTGACGCTCGCGGCTTCCAGATATCGCTTCGTTCAGGAACACGCCTAACAAAGAAGCCCTAGCGGGTAATATCCCGCAGGGCTTCATCCAACTTCGGAAACGCGAACTCGAATCCGCGGTCTAACGCGACTCTCGGCATCGCCCGCTGTCCCGTAAGGACGAGCGTGCTCATCTCGCCAAGCGCCAGCTTCAGCAGCCAGCCCGGAACGGGGAACCAGTGAGGGCGCCGGGTGACTTGGCCGAGCGTCCGTCCGAACTCGTCGTTCGATACGGGGTCCGGCGCAACCGCATTGACGGGGCCGGATATGCTCTCGTTCTCGAGACAGAACAGGATGAGCGAGATCATGTCTTGAAGGTGAATCCAGGGCAAACCTTGCTCGCCGCTTCCGATTCTTCCGCCGCCGAAGAGACGGTAAGGCAAGCGTATGAAGCCGAACGCTCCGCCGCTGCGGGAGATCACCAGTCCGATCCGCAGCTTGACCAGTCGTCTACCCGGAATACGGTCGATCGCGTCTTCCCACGTCACGACCGTCGTTCCGAGAAAATCGGCTGGGATGGCCGGGCAGCTTTCATCGAACACCTTGTCCCCCGAGTGACCATATAGCGAGATTCCCGAAGCGTTCACGACGACCGGAGGCGGTTCGCTCATTCGGCCGATAATATCCGCGAGCCGATGCGCGGCTTCCGTTCGCGAGGATACGATGCGCGCTTTGGCTTTGGCCGTCCAACGCTGGTTGATCGATTCGCCGGTCAAGTTGACGACGCCGTCGATGGCGCCAAGCCGATCCGGATTCGTCTCCCACTCTGCCCAGGTCATATAACCGGGGTGAGGCATCGTCGTATCGAAGGGCGACTTCTTCGGTTGCCGCCTTGTAACGATCCAAACCTCGTCTCCACGGGAAAGGAGCGCTTGCGTCAAAGCGGTCCCAATGTAACCCGTACCCCCGCACACGACTACACGCATCGCGCTCCTCCTCACTTTTACTGCTTATCGATCGAATGAATCGTGTATTGCGTGACGGTTTCTCCGTTCACGTCGATCTTATTCTCGGAATAAGTGAACGTAACGAGAGTGCCCGACTCCCATTGATCGACTTTCTCCGCAATCTCAGGACCGATCTGGAACGCGACTGTTGAATCTTCTAATTTTACCTCGATAGAATGGCTGTCGATGAGCCCGACATATTCGCCTTCTCCCGGATGAGTTTCCGGAGCTGTCGAAGGCTCCGCACTCGACTCTCCGCCTGTTTCGGAGCTCGCCGTCACGGTTGGCGAAGGGGATGGCGTAACGTTGGCGTTATTGGAAGGGTTGGCATTTCCGTCGTTGTTGCTGCACGCGGCAGTGATCAGCATTAGCGCTAGAACCGCGGAGCTTAAAGCAAGCGTCGTACTTCTTTTCTTGTTCATGTTGTAAAGCACCTCCTACGAGGTTAGACGAATATCGCGCGCAAAGGTTTCGTTTTTCACGCGATCGTCTTCGATTCTCCATTAACCGAGCAAGTGCCGGTAGGCGGAATAGTCGATCTGATTTTTCTCCAGGAAATCCTTTAAGCTGCGGTGGTCGCGCTTCGGAGTCGCCAGAATGTAGCCTTCGATGCAGTGCTCGTTCGTTACGCGTTCGGCTCCGCTCTCGACGGCGAGCTGGCCGATTCTTGCGGCGATCGAGTGTTTCGCGATATCGCGGAAAGGACCGGGCACCGGGGAAACGAGCTTGTCGAGCATCGCCTTGGACTCGTCCGTCCACAGCGGACGGCTGCGTTCGACCCAATAGTTTTGCCAATCCAGCTTGGACTTGCCGTCGCGTTGCGGCATCACCTTCAGAAACTTGCGGAACATGAAGTATCCGCCGATCGTCATGAAGCCGATCAGCACGAAAGTCCAAAACCAGATGAAATAGATGAACCAAGTTGGAGATCCAGACATCATTATCACCTCATTCCGAAATTATAGCTCATTTCTAGATTTATTTCGACGTTCGCGCTACAATAAAGGGTGATTGCTTGGACAGGCCCCGCGGGCCCGCGGGGTACGGATCGGTAGACGAGAGGAGCATATTGGCGATGGTTAAGATCGGCTCGCACGTTTCTTTTTCGGACAAAGGGCTGCTGAATGCGGCGAATGAAGCGGAATCGTACGGTTCCGGAACGTTTATGATTTATACGGGCGCGCCCCAGAATACGCGGAGGAAGCCGATCGAGGACTTGTACATCCCGGAAGGCATCCAGGCGATGGCCGCCAGCGGGATAAGCGTCAAGGACATCGTCGTCCACGCGCCGTACATTATTAATCTAGGTTCCTATAAGGAAGATACGTTTAAACTCGCCGTGAGCTTCCTGCAAGAGGAAGTGCGGAGGACGCACCGGATCGGCGTGAACAATATCGTGCTGCATCCGGGGGCATATACCGAGAAAGATCCGGAATACGGCATCGCGCGCATCGCCGAAGGTTTGAACGAAGTGCTCGAAGGGACGAAGGAAACCGACGTTAACATCGCGCTCGAGACGATGGCCGGCAAAGGAACGGAAATCGGGCGCACTTTCGAGGAGCTTGCGCAAATTATCGAGAAAGTGAACGATAACAGCCGTCTGACCGTGTGTTTGGATACTTGCCACATTCACGACGCGGGCTATGACGTCGTCGGGGATGTCGACGGCGTGCTTCGTAGATTCGACGAAGTCATCGGCCTTGATCGCATCGCCGTCGTTCACGTCAACGACAGCAAAAATCCGCAAGGAGCCGCCAAAGACCGCCATGCTCCGATCGGCTCGGGCTGGATTGGCTATCAAGGGATTGCAGGCGTCGTCGGTCATGAATGGTTGAAGGACAAACCGTTTATTTTGGAAACGCCATGGATCGGCAAAACCGATGCGACCGAGCGTCCGATGTACGAAGCGGAAATCGCGATGCTGCGCGGCGAAACGTCCAAACGGTTCGGCGGCGAATTTTTGGAGGACGTCGAGCGTCTGCACTTTTATTTCGATAAAGAAGACATCCATCACCGCGATTACGTGCTGCAGACGTGGGAGTTGCTCAAATCGGACGCCAAAGCCAGGAAGGCCGATCCGCGCGAGCCGATGGAGCGTCTGTACGATATCATCGTCGAGCAGCGCCTGCTGTCCGGCGAGTTGAGCGAGGAAGCGCTCAACCAGCGGCTGCTGGGATGGCTTGCAGGGAAGGAATGGCTGAAGTCGCTGTAACTTCGGCCGATTGCAGAGAGGAAGCGAAGCAGATGAGTCAACAATCGATCTATCAACCGCAAGACGCCAAGCGGCGAGAGGACAAGAGCAACCGGGCGCGCATGCTGATTTCATGCCCGGACCGCGCGGGGATCGTTGCGGCCGTATCGCAATTTCTATACGAGCAAGGCGCGAATATCGTGCAATCCGACCAATATACGATGGATCCGGAGGGCGGCATGTTCTTCATGCGGATCGAGTTCGATCTGCAGGATCTGGAAGTGCGCTTAGCGTCGCTTCAAGAGGACTTCACCCGCGTGGCGGACCGTTTCGAGATGCGCTGGAGCATTTTCCGCGCGGCGCGCCGCAAGCGGGTAGCGATCTTCGTATCCAAGGAGGATCATGCTCTTCTCGAACTGCTATGGCAATGGCAAGCAGGCGACTTGGACGCGGAGATCAGCATGGTCGTCAGCAACCACGAGGACATGAGAGCGCTTGTCGAATCGTTCGGAATTCCGTATCACTACATACCGGTTACGCCCGATACGAAGCCGGAAGCGGAGCGCCGGCAGCGCGATCTCACGGTCGGCAAAGTCGATCTCATCGTGCTAGCTCGTTATATGCAGATCATTCCGCCGAAGTTTATCGAGCAGTTCCACAACCGCATCATCAACATCCACCATTCGTTCTTGCCAGCGTTCGTGGGCGGCAAGCCGTATCAACAAGCGTACGACCGCGGCGTTAAGCTGATCGGAGCAACGGCCCACTACGTGACCGAGGAGCTGGACGGCGGACCGATTATCGAGCAGGACATTCAACGCGTCAGCCACCGCGATAACGTCAACGAGCTGAAGCGCATCGGACGCCACATCGAGCGGATCGTGCTCGCCCGCGCGGTGAAGTGGCACATCGAAGACCGACTGCTCGTGTTCCAGAACAAGACGGTTGCCTTCGTATAGAAGGCTTCGAACTTGTACATACATTTATAGCAATCCGATGGGGACCATGGTACAATAGGCAAAATAGTTTTATCTGTACGATTATGGACGTTATGTCCGGGAACGTACGTGAATAGACATGAGGAGGGTTTTACCGTAATGACAGCAAGTACGAAAACGATTGATCAATTATCCGTTACGACGATCCGCACGCTAGCGATCGATGCGATCGAGAAAGCCAAATCCGGACATCCGGGCATGCCGATGGGCGCAGCTCCGATGGGTTACCAATTGTTCGCCAAGTCGATGAAACATAATCCGTCCGAACCTACTTGGATCGACCGCGACCGTTTCGTTCTCTCTGCGGGCCACGGTTCCATGCTGCTGTATTCCTTGCTCCACCTGAGCGGCTACGACCTGCCGATGGATGAATTGAAAAACTTCCGTCAATGGGGTTCCTTAACGCCAGGACATCCGGAATTCGGCCACACGGCCGGCGTTGACGCGACGACAGGTCCTCTCGGCCAAGGCATCGCGATGGCGGTCGGCATGGCGATTGCGGAAGCGCAGCTTGGCGCGACTTATAATCGCGAAGGCTTCGACATTATCAATCACTATACGTACTCGATCTGCGGCGACGGCGACCTGATGGAAGGCGTATCCCACGAGGCGGCTTCGATGGCGGGCCACATGAAGCTCGGCAAGCTGATCGTGCTGTACGATTCGAACGATATTTCCCTCGACGGAGAACTTAGCCTCTCGATGTCCGAGCTTGCGGGCAAGCGCTTCGAAGCTTACGGCTGGCAAGTGCTGCGCGTAGAAGACGGCAACGACTTGGACGCGTTGGCGAGAGCGGTCGCGGAGGCGCAAGCTGAGAAGAGCAAACCGACGCTGATCGAAGTGAAAACGGTCATCGGCTACGGTTCCCCGAACAAAGGCGGCAAAGGCGGCCATGCAGGTCCTCACGGTTCCCCGCTCGGCGCCGACGAGTCCCAATTGACCAAAGCGTTCTATGAATGGCCGCATGAAGAATTCCACGTGCCTGAAGAGGTTCGCGCTCACTTCGCGGAAGTGAAGAAAGCAGGCGAGCATGCGCACGCGGCTTGGAAAGCCCAATTCGCGAAATATAAATCCGCCCACCCGGCATTGGCTGCTCAATTCGAAGCGGCTGTCGCAGGCGAATTGCCTAGCGGTTGGGATGCGGATCTTCCGAAGTACACGACGGAAGACAAACCGCTCTCCACGCGCGTTGCTTCCGGTAACGCATTGAACGGACTTGCTAAGAACATCCCGCAGCTCGTTGGCGGTTCCGCCGACCTCGAAAGCTCGACGATGACGCACCTCAAAGGCTTGCCGGTCTACAAACCAGGCAACTACGACGGCCGCAACATCTACTTCGGCGTTCGCGAGTTCGGCATGGCGGCAGCCATGAACGGCATTATGCTGCACGGCGGCTTGAAAGTATACGGCGGTACGTTCTTCGTGTTCACCGACTACCTGCGTCCGGCTGTACGTTTGTCGGCGATCCAGAACCTGCCTGTTACTTACGTCTTGACGCATGACTCTATCGCGGTCGGCGAAGACGGCCCTACGCACGAACCGATCGAGCAGCTCGCTTCGATCCGCATCATCCCTAACCTGACGGTTATCCGTCCGGCCGACGGCAACGAAACGTCCGCGGCATGGGCTTACGCGATGCAAAACCAAGGCAAACCGGTCGCGCTTGTCCTAACGCGCCAAAACTTGCCGATTCTCGAAGGCACGGCTAACGCACGCGAGACACTTTCCAAAGGCGCTTACGTCGTATCCGAAGCCGCGAACGGCAAACCGCAAGGCATCTTGATCGCAACGGGCTCCGAAGTTCAGCTTGCGGTCGCTTCCCAAAAAGCGCTTGCCGAGCAAGGCGTACACGTTCGCGTTGTCAGCATGCCAAGCATGGATCTGTTCGATGCTCAAGACGCGGCATACAAAGAAAGCGTTCTGCCTAAGAGCGTTAAAGCTCGCCTTGCGATCGAGATGGCTCATCCGTTCGGTTGGGATCGTTTCGTCGGCGACGGCGGCGCGGTTCTCGGCATCAGCACTTTCGGCGCATCCGCACCGGGCGATCGCGTAATCAAAGAATACGGCTTCACGGTGGAGAACGTCGTGGCGCAATTCAATAAATTGCTGTAGTACGCATAAGGGAGCTGGAGAGAGCCATGTCGCAATACAACAACGTATCCGTAGTTAAAAAAGCGAACGTATATTTCGATGGCAAAGTTACGAGCCGCACCGTCGTATTCGATGACGGATCGAAAGTAACGCTCGGCGTTATGCTGCCGGGCGAATACGAATTCGGCACCTCGCAGAAGGAAGTCATGGACATTCAGTCCGGAGAGCTTTCCATATTGCTCCCAGGCAACGCCGAGTGGCTTGAGATCACGAATCCGCAAGCTTTCGAAGTTCCGGCTAACGCCAGCTTCAAGCTGAAGGTCAGAACGGTAACCGACTATATTTGCTCGTATTTGGATTAATTCCGAATGCGGTAAAGCCGCTAAGGCTCCCTGACGGGAGCCTTTTTTTGGTCGTTATACTCTATATCGCTGCAGGGCAAGTGCCGCTAATTCGTTAAATGCGTCACCTGAGCAAGCAGCGTCTGGCTTGCGACTGCGCAGAGTACAGTTAGTTATTTCGGAATCGCTTATACCAGCCATATACTGCACCGAATACATCTAACGTACTCAAAAACCGCCGAAATCTCGCTATACGCCAAACTAACTGTACTTCGTGCCGTTGGTCGAATCAGCGGCAACCGATTCGCTGGAATATCGGTATTCCGTGCAGTTGTCCGCTCTAAGTCCGATATGAAACTACGACACGATTAGTCACCGCTAAGGCTCCCGTTCGGGGAACCTTGCTTTTCTTTGCTCCGCATCTTGCGAGAAGACCAAAGATCGATTATAATCATTTATGCAACCGGTTGCATTGAGTGAAGGGGGAAGTGTCGTTGAGCCGTCTTACGATCAAGGAAATCGCGGAAATAGCTGGCGTTAATAAAGCGACGGTATCCAGAGTGTTGAATGGAAGCGTTAACATTTCGGAGAAGACGCGAAACAAAATCATGGAGATCGTCAGGGAGCACAACTACGTACCGAACACGGCCGCGCGCGCATTGGCGTCAAGCCGGACATACACGGTCGGATTTTGCTTCGACTACACGAATCGCCAAGCTTACGCGAATCCGTTCTTCAACGAAGTCCTGAGAGGGATCGAGGAAGAAATTTATGCGAACGACTACTTGTTCCTCTTGATGAGCGTGCACGATATCGATAAGAGCGAAACGACGACGTTCCAGAAAATCGTGCGAGAGCATCGGGTTGACGGGGTGCTGATCCCCGAAAGCTTGCTGACGGAGGAACATTATCGGTTTCTGATCGATCATGCGATGCCTTTCGTCGTCATAGGCGAATCGCCTAGAGAGGGCGTCCGATGGGTCGACGTCGATAACGCGCAAGCGGCGGAAGCGCTGACCGAGAGACTGATCGGCCAAGGCTGCAAGGACATCGTTCTATTAGCTTCTCCTGAGCAAGGACATAAAGACATTTACGTCGCGAACCGCATAAGAGGCTATGCGGCGGCGATGACTAGGCACGGGCTTCCTTCGAGGATCGCCGAGCCGGATCGATTAGGGCAAGAGGATTCGCCGCCTCATGCGCTTATCGCCTCTAGCCAGGAGAAGCTGTACGAGTGGCTGGAAGCCGAGAAGACGGCCGCGCATCAAGCGATTCCGGTCGCGGCTTTCGACGAGCATCCGTTGTATCGGCATTTGCCGACGCCGGTGGAGTCGATATCGTTGCAGCTCGAGAGAATGGGAACGCAAGCCGCCAAGCTGCTCCTCCAGGTCATAGACGGCACCGAAGATGCTCCTTCGCACATCAACGTACGGGCGCGAACTTAATTCAGAGAAGGAACGATTCGTATGCAAGCATGGACTTATGCCGGGTGTCACGATCCGGCGTTGGATTTCACTTTGTTGGAGCTTGATCGCGCGGAAATCCGATTGCGGGTTCCCGATCGGGCGACAAGCGTAGCAATCGTCTACTGGAATAAATACCGGCATCAAACGCTCGGCAGACGCGAACAAGCGATGAACGCATGGTCATCGACTTCCAGCGGCAGCTATTACCGTATAACGCTTCGAGCGGAAGAATCCCGGATCCGTTATTTGCAGTACGCGTTTCGGTTCGAGCTGGACGGGCATACCTATTGGGTGCTTTCCCACGGCGTCGAGACGGAGTTTCGTCCGCAGCACGCATTCCAGTTCTCGTATGCGGGAGATCGGGACGCGGTCCATTCCCCCCGGTGGATTCGCGACAGGATCTGGTATCAGATCTTTCCGGAGCGTTACCATAACGGAGATAGTCGCAACGATCCGGCGGGCGTAGAAGCCTGGGGATCAGAGCCGACGCGGGATAACTTCATGGGAGGTGATTTAAGGGGAATCATTAACAAGCTGGACGCGATCGAGGCGCTGGGGGTCAATGCCTTATATCTGAATCCGATCTTCGTATCGAGAAGCAATCATAAATACGATACGGAAGATTACATGGCGATCGATCCTGCGTTCGGGACGAAGGAAGATTTGAAGGAGCTCGTAGCCAAGTGCCACGAGAGAGATATCAAGGTCGTGCTGGACTTGGTCATCAATCATTGCGGGTACTTCCATCCTTTTTTCCAGGACGTCATCGCCAGAGGAGCCCATTCCCCGTACAAAGATTGGTTTTATGTTCACGAGTACCCGATCGAGCTGAGCGAGGATCGATACGATTCGGTCGGTTACTGGAAATTCATGCCTAAGCTGCGGACATCAACCCCCCAGGTTCGTCAATACGTCTTTGATCTCGTTGCCTTCTGGCAGGAAGAAACGGGAATAGACGGCTGGCGAATTGATGTCGCAGACGAAGTGGAGCTCAGCTTCTTGCGGGAGCTGAACGCCGAAGTCAAGCGGGTGACACCTGACGCTTTTATTATTGCAGAGATTTGGTACGATGCCAAGCCGCTAATGGTCGCCAGAGGTGCCGACAGCTTCATGAACTATGAGCTGCGCGCCATTCTGCTAGAACTATTCGCGGACCAGTCGATCCGGGTCGAGGAGTTCCATGAGCGGTTAACGCGTCATTATCACCGTTATTCGTTAAAGGAATCTTTGCAGCAATTCAACTTGGTCGGCAGTCATGACACGGAGCGCGTGCTGACCCGTTGCAAGCAGGACGAGAATGCGCTGAAGACGATAACCGCCGCGCAGTTCATGCTGCCCGGAACGCCGGTTGTCTATTACGGCGACGAGATCGGCATGACCGGCGAGAACGATCCGGGCTGCCGTGGAGCTATGGATTGGAGCCAACCGCATGAGAACAACGGGCTATGGCGGCATTACCGGTTATGGACGACGCTCCGAAAGACTGCGCCTAGCCTTACGCACGGCTCGCTCGAACTCGCGATCGATGGAGCGAACGCGACCATCAAGATTCAAAGAACAAGCGAAGAAGAATCGCTTTATTTAATCGTCAACATGTCGGACGCGGCACGCGCGCATGAAGAGACGCTTATCGGATTCGGATTGATGCCGGAACGGCTCGAGTTCGTAACTTCGAGCAATGGGCGCGCCGATCAAACGGAGTATATGCAATACGCGTTGTATAGGGAAGCACATATATAGGGCGAGTTAGTTCGAGCCCGACGTAGAGTCAGTATATCAAGGAGGAATTCGAACATGCGAAACCGTAAATCGCTTCGATTAATCGTAACCTTAATGCTTCTGGCTTTGCTGGCCGCGGGATGCGGCAACGGCAATAACAATAACGGGCAAGCGCAAGGGACGGCCGGCGCGTCGCCGAATGCCGAACAGCCTGCCGAAGACGTAACGCTAACGTTCTGGCATCATTACAGCACGGCTTCCGCGGAAGAAAAGACGCTCAAAGAAGTGCTTATTCCGAAGTTCGAAGCCGAGCATCCGAACATTCGCGTTAACGCGGTATCGTTCCCGTGGGACCAGTTGCACCAGAAGCTTCAGATCGGCGCGTCCGCCGGAGAGCTCCCGGACGTCGCGCGACTAGACATCATTTGGGTGCCGGAACTGCAAGCTAACGATATGCTCGTGGCGTTGGACGAGAAATTCGACGATTTCGCAGAAGTAAGCAAAGAGCTGTTGGCAGGACCGTTGTCCACGGCCGTTATTGGAGCGCATACTTACGCGCTTCCGCTCAATACGAATACGAAAGTGTTGTTCTGGAACGAAAAAATGTTCAAAGAAGCCGGATTGAATCAAGCTCCGGCGACGATGGACGAGTTTTTCGCGGCGCTGCCGAAGCTGAAGGACAAATTCCCGCAATCGTGGGGATTCGGCGAACCGGCGCTTCGCGGGTGGAACGTTCTTCCGTGGCTTTGGAGCAATGGAGGGGACGTATTATCCCCGGACAACACAACGGCGCAAGGCTATTTGAACGGCGCCGCTTCCGTCGAGATCGCGACGAAGCTGCAACAAGCGTTCTCTCAAGGGTTGATCACCGGCTTTAAGCCGGGAGACACTCCCGTGACGGAAGGCCATGCCAAAGACGTCTACGGCATGATGGCCGAAGGCCCTTGGGCGTTCGCCCAATTTACCGACCAATTCAAGGAGTTCAAACCGATGGCGGCTTCGTTCCCGGCGGGCAAAGGCGGCTCCGTTCAAGTGCTCGGAGGCGAGGACATCGGCATTCTGAGCAAAGAGCATCCGGAAGAATCCTGGGAGTTCGTGAAATTCATGGTGTCCGAGGCAGCGGAAGTAGAGATGGGCAAGGTCGGACAAATTCCGGTCAATCTGAAGGCGATGGAGCACCCGGATATTAAAGCGATTTCTTACTTCGCGCCGTTCCTGGAGCAGTTAACGACGTCCAAAGCCCGTCCGCCGGTAAGCGCATGGCCGCAAATCGACGACGTGCTCAACGACGCTTTCATGCAGATTTTCCTTCAAAAAGCGGACGTCCAAAAAACGTTGGACGGAGCTGCTCAGCAAATCGACGATCTATTGAATGCATAAAGAATGAGAAGACGAGGACACTACCCCCTGGTGTCCTCGTTCTTTAAAGGAGTTTTACCTTATGTACGCGAAAAAACTGCGGCGAGACGCTTACTTGTTTTTTATTCCGGGATTTTTGTTCGTCTGCTGGTTTATCGTCTACCCGCTCGTTCAAAATTTCCTATATAGCTTTTACGACTTTCGACTGACCCGGTTAAGCGACAAAACGTTCATCGGGCTCGATAACTATCATGCGATTTTCCACGAAAAGCTGTTATGGATTTCGTTGCGCAACTTGTTATATTACGGCCTGCTTACGGTTCCCGGACAAATGGTTTTAGGATTTTTGGCCGCGTACGCGCTCTATCGTTCCTTTCCGGGGGTGAAGTTTTTCAGGGCCGTGTATTTCGTGCCCGTCGTCACTTCCTGGGTCGTCGCTTCGCTCGTATTCAAGTTTATTTTCACGGATCGCGGATTTTTGAATTACCTGCTCACGGATAAGCTTCACTGGACGTCCGCGCCGGTATCCTGGTTGAGCACTCCGTTTCTAGCGCTGACGGTGCTTGCCTTGCTCGGCATCTGGAAGGGCATAGGCTGGGTCATGGTTCTCTATTTGGCCGCGCTCCAGAACGTACCGCAGTCGCTGTACGACGCCGCAAAGGTGGATGGCGCGGGAGCTTGGCAACGCTTGGTTCATATTACGATTCCTTCCGTACGCCAGACCTCCAGCTTTATTCAAGTGATGTTGATCATCGGTTCGTTCAACGTCTTTACTTCCGTCATGCTGATGACCGGAGGCGGGCCTCTCCATGAGACGGAGGTTCTGCTTAGCTGGATGTACAATAAAGCTTTCAAACATTACGACCTGGGATATGCGGCGGCGCTGGCCTATCTCTTCGCGCTCCCGATCGCCGTATTGAACTGGCTGCAAATGCGCAGAGACAAGGAGAGTGATTGATCATGAGCGCTCGTCTTTCTCGCGTTAGCATCGGAATCGCTCTATTCATCGGCGCGGCGATTTCGCTTTATCCTTTGTTCTTCATGCTGTCGACATCGCTTCAGCCCAACGCCGTCATTCTAGAATATCCGCCGCGTCTGTGGCCGTCCGAGCCAACCTGGGATCATTATTGGGAGGCCTGGAACAGCCAACAGTTCGGCAGAAGCTTGCTCAACAGCGCCTTTGTAACCGTTGCGGCGTTCTTCGCGCTATTCGCTCTATCGTCCATGCTGGCGTTCGCTTACTCGCGATTCGAATTCCGGGGAAAAAGAATCAGTTGGCTCGTATTGATGGCCTGTTTGACGATCCCGGTCATGACGCTCATCATTCCTCAATTCGTTATGATTCGGGATATGGGTTTATACGATTCGTATTGGGCGCTCGTTCTGGTCTATACGGCAAGCGGGATTCCTTTTACGACGTTCTTGCTAAAAGGATTTTTCGATTCCATCTCGAGGGAGATCGACGAGTCCGTATTTATGGATGGCGGAAGCTCGCGGCTATTGTTCCTCCGGATCGTCATGCCTCTTTCCAAACCGGCTTTCGTTCCGGCGATCATTTTTAACGCGCTGTATATTTGGGAGGAGTTTCCTTGGGCATTGACGATCATCAACGATCCCGCCAAACGAACGCTCCCCGTCGCCTTGGCGAATTTCCAAGGCCAATATACGACGCAATGGGGCGTCGTATTCGCGGGCTCTCTGCTCGCGCTACTTCCGATTCTCGTCTTGTTCCTGTTCTTGCAGCGCTATTTGATTCGGGGAATGACGGCCGGGGCCGTGAAGGGATAAACGATTAGGAAGGCTCAACGGACCCCCTTAGCAACGGGGATACCGAGATAAGGGCTAATGCTGTATAGAGACAATTCGGCATTTATTTATCACCATTCGCCTTCCAACTGCATAAATAACAACGAATCGATAGTTAATCGAGAGCGAACTCGTTCTTCGGTCGGTTTCCACTCCGAATAACTGCGCATTGTTTTTATTTTTGCGTGTGAAGGGATTCTTAGAGAAAATAAGTGCAAATTGTTGTTATTCAGCATTAGAGGAATTTCGAGAAATCGCGAAATTATCCGTTAATAACAAAAACGGTTGATCAGAGTCCCGCTCTGTTCAACCGTTGTGCTGTTACCCCTCATGACTGTCGATATACTGCTTCAATTGCAACCGTTGATACAGCGGCAATCCCGCGAGCAGGCAGCCGTACTGGAACTGGCCGTTCTTGCGCTCGATGCGGATCACCTTGGCGGTCATCGGCGGGAGCTCCGACTTCTTCAGGAAATGGATGACGACGAACATATCCTGTTCAAGCGGGAACTTCGAGGCGATCTGCACGCCGTCTTCCGAGACGTCGAGAAGCGAGCCTTCCACGGACTGGCCGCTGAACGAGCCGGCTTCCTGCCATTGATAGATCGACATCATGACGGGAATATCGAGAGGGACCCGCGTTTGTTTCCGCCGTTCCGCGCTTGACTCGTCCCCGACGGCAGCTTTCGTCGCCGCGGCGACGGGAGTCTCCCCGATTCGCTTGCCGATCCAGCTTTCATAGACTTGGGCCAGCGCGGACAAGTCTTTCTCGCCTAAGCCCGCGGCATGCCCGATTTGGAATAAGCTCTTGGCCGCTTCGAGCATAGGCGTCGATACGCCGATACCGTCCGTCAGCACGGAGGACAGGCGCAAATCCTTCAGCATGAGAGCGAGCGAGAACTGGACGCCGTAGTCGCGGTCGATGATTTTGCGGCCTTTCAGATCCGCCTGCTTGCTTGCCGCGCCGCCGGATTGTACGATGCGCAGGAACGCGGACGCGTCGATGCCGCTCTTGGCCGCGATCGCCATGCCTTCGATCAGGCCCGCGGCGTTAATGCCGACGATCGTGTTATGCGCGAGTTTCGCCGTAGATCCGTTGCCGCTGGCTCCCATATAGATCACTTCGCGTCCCATCGTCAGCAAGAGCTCGCGATGCGCCTCGACAACCTGCTCGTCCCCGCCCGCCATGAACAAGAGAGTGCCGTCAATGGCAGCCGGCTTGCTGCCGGTAACGGGCGCGTCGATGAAATCGCCGAAACGTTCGCCGACGCTGGCGGCCAGCCTGCGAGACAGCTCGGGCGAAATCGTGCTGCTATCGATCACGACGGTTCCGGGTTTCAAAGCGGCGATCATGCCGTCCGCGCCGTAATAGATCTCCTCGATAGCGGCGTCGTTGCTGACCATCGTAATCACGACGTCTACCGACCGGGCCGCAGCCGCAGGCGTCGAAACCGAATCGGCGCCCAGCTTGACGAGCTGCTCGTCTTTCCCGGCGCTGCGATTGTATACCGTGACCGAATATCCTTTGCGCAATAAATTCGCGGCCATGGGTTCGCCCATGACTCCCAATCCGATGAATCCGATGGACTTCATTCGATCGTCTCCTTGTGCGTCATCATTCGTTTTGACCTCATTATAGCTCAATTCATACAGGAATACCTATCGAGACGGAGCGGGCAATAGAAAACGTTTATGACATACAATATATTTATTTATGACGTAACGATTGCGGATTCACTTGTGCGAACATCCTTTTTTAAGTATTCTATATCTAATGTTCTAGACCGCTCAGGTCGCGAAAGGGAGAAGAATACCGTGAGCAAAAGCGTAAAGTTCGACTATTCCAAGGCACTTCAGTTTGTTGCCCAGCATGAGATCGACAACCTGGCACCCGCGGTGAAGCTGGCGCATGAGCAGTTACATAACGGTACGGGCGCGGGCTCGGACTACCTGGGCTGGATTAACCTTCCGTCCAACTACGATAAAGAAGAGTTTGCCCGGATCCAGAAATCCGCGAGCCAAATCCAATCCGATTCGGACGCGCTCGTCGTCATCGGCATCGGAGGTTCCTATCTCGGCGCTCGCGCGGCGATCGAGATGCTTCAGCACTCGTTCTACAACACGCTGTCCAAGGAACAACGCAAAACCCCGCAAATTTTCTATGCCGGCAACAACATCAGCTCTACCTACGTGACCCATTTGCTGCAGGCGCTTGAGGGCAAAGACTGGTCGATCAACGTCATCTCCAAGTCCGGCACGACGACCGAGCCCGCGATCGCTTTCCGTATTTTCCGCGAAGCGCTCGAGAAGAAGTACGGCAAAGAAGAAGCCCGCAAACGCATTTACGCGACGACGGATAAAGCGCGCGGCGCGCTTAAAGTGCTGGCAACGGAAGAAGGCTACGAATCGTTCGTCATTCCGGACGACGTAGGCGGACGTTACTCCGTGCTGACGGCGGTAGGCTTGCTGCCGATCGCGGCAGCCGGCATCGACATCGAAGCGATGATGAAAGGCGCGCAAGACGCGGCGAAGGAGCTTAACAACCCGAACTTGAGCGAGAACGGCGCCTACCAATACGCGGCCGTGCGCAACGCGCTGTACCGCAAAGGCAAGACGGTCGAAATTCTCGTCAACTACGAGCCGGGTCTTCACTTCGTGTCCGAGTGGTGGAAACAGCTGTACGGCGAAAGCGAAGGCAAAGATTTCAAAGGCATCTACCCGGCATCCGTCGACTTCTCCACGGACCTTCACTCGATGGGACAGTTCATCCAAGAGGGCAACCGGATTATATTCGAGACGGTACTGCAAGTCGGCGAAGTCGCGGACCACATCACGATCGAGCGCAACGAGGACGACCTGGACGGCCTGAACTTCCTGGCCGGCAAGACGCTCGACTTCGTTAACAAGAAGGCGTTCGAAGGCACGCTGCTCGCGCATACCGACGGCCAAGTGCCTAACCTGATCGTGAACCTTCCGGACATGACTCCGTACACGTTCGGTTACATGGTGTACTTCTTCGAGATCGCGTGCGGCGTGAGCGGCTATCTGCTCGGCGTCAACCCGTTCAACCAAGAAGGCGTCGAAGCGTACAAGAAGAACATGTTCGCGCTGCTCGGCAAGCCGGGCTTCGAGGAACAGAAGAAAGCGCTCGAAGCGCGCCTGTAAGCCACATATGCCATTGTCTTAAAGCCTTAGTTTGGCCATGCCGCCGAGCTAAGGCTTTTCTTATTCTTCCATCGCTAATCGTCTAGGGGTACAATAGGGTGAATAACGACTCAGAGGTGTTGCAAGTGCTTGCTCGATACTCCACCGTCAGACAATACGGCTCGCAAGAAATCGTCATCAGAAAATCGCGCTTCATCGGTCACGCCAAGCCGGCCCGGACCGAGGAAGAAGCGACCGCTTTCATAGAAGAGATCAAGAAGAAGTACTGGGACGCGACGCACAACTGCTCCGCCTATATGATCGGGGATCGCGACCAATACCAGAAGGCGCTCGACGACGGGGAACCGAGCGGCACCGCGGGCAAACCGATACTTGAGGTTATCAAAAACCGCGGCTTGAAAAACGTCGTCGTCGTCGTGACCCGTTATTTCGGGGGGATCATGCTGGGAGCGGGAGGGCTTGTCCGCGCTTATACGGACGGAGCGATAGCCGGGATCGACGCGGCAGAGCCGATCGTGAACGTGTTGCATCGCGAAGTGTTCGTAGATGTCGATTATACGTGGTACGGGAAGCTGGAGAACGAGCTCCGCGGGAGAGGATATCGGGTAGGCGATGTTTCTTTCACGGACCGGGTTGCCGTGCTCTGCTTGCCGGAAGAGGGGGAAGCGGAGAACTTCCGGGCTTGGATCACGGACATCACCCAAGGGCAAGCCGTCATTGCTGCCGGAGAAGCGAAATACATAACCGTAGGTGACCGCCCATAATGCGAATGAATAGACTGCATTAGTTTTTTTAATAAAAACGGCTTCGACGATTGACGGGATTAGCCGCCTGATGGTAAAGTAACAATACCTACTAAGTTAATAGGAATTATTTTATATACAGCTTTTAAGCTTCAGGAGGTACACGACCACGTGAGTTCCGTGATGCACAATCGCTGGTGGAGCTGGGGATTTCGCAGCGCTGTCATGCTCTACTTCGTTCTATTGATCGTATTTCCGATTTGCGGCATATACGGTCAATCGCTATCCGCAGGGTGGTCTGCGTTCTTTGATAATTTATCCGAGCCGTTGGCTTGGAATGCCGTGCTATTAACCGTAAAGCTGGCTTTGTTCGCGACGCTCGTTAACGTGTTCGTAGGAACGATGTCCGCTTGGGTGCTCATTCGGTACCGTTTCCCGGGACGGAGACTTCTGAATAGCCTCGTGGATTTGCCTTTCGCGCTGCCTACGGCCGTCGCGGGACTGATGATCCTGCTTCTGCTTGGACCCCGCAGTTTCGTAGGGGAGTTGGCGGAACGCCTCGGATTTACGATTCTGTTCCATGAACCCGCGATCGTCATCGCGATGGTGTTCGTGACTTTTCCTTTCGTCATTCGCGCGGTTCAACCGTTATTGGAGGAGATGGACGCCTCGGAAGAAGAGGCGGCCTACACGCTTGGCGCGACGAAAGCAAAGACGTTCTGGCAGGTCATTCTACCGAATATGCTGCCCGGCATTTTGAGCGGCGCGATGCTGGCTTTCTCCCGCGCGCTCGCGGAATTCGGCGCGGTCGTGCTCGTGGCCGGGAATATTCCCGGCAAGACGCTCATCGCTTCGGTATACATTTTCGGGGAAATCGAGAGCGATAACGTTGGCGGCGCTACGGCCGTCAGCGTGCTGCTCCTGACGCTGTCCCTGCTGGTCCTCTGGTCGGTCAACTATGTGCAGATGCGGAGGAAAGGCCTATGAGGCGGCTATGGATCGGTTGTACCGTCGTCGTGTTCACGTTGCTGCTCATCATTCCGGTCGTACGAATCGCGATGGGGGCTTGGAACGAAGGCTGGAGCGGCTTCTCCGGGGGCATCACGCGTCCGGAAACCGGGCATGCGCTATTCATGACCGGCTTAATCGTCGTCATCGTTACGTTGATCAATACGGTATTCGGGGTCATGCTTTCTTTATACCTCGTGCGGGCAACTTGGCTCGGACGCAAGCTTAAGCAATTGCTCAACAGCATCGTCGATTTGCCGTTCGCGGTATCGCCCGTGATCGGCGGCCTTATGATCGTATTGCTGCTCGGTCCGGACACCGCGATCGGCGCATTGCTCGGCCGGGCAGGCGTCGATATCGTATACGCCTTGCCGGGGATGGTTATCGCTACGTTGTTCGTGACGTTCCCGCTGATCGTCCGCGAGGTGATGCCGGTTCTACAGGAGATCGGCAACTCGCAGGAGGAAGCGGCGGCTACGCTAGGGGCAAGCGCTTGGACCACGTTCTGGCGCGTAACATGGCCCTCGATTCGTTGGAGCGTCGTCTACGGCGTCGTCCTGACGGTGGCGCGGGCGATGGGCGAGTTCGGGGCCGTGCTTGTCGTATCCGGCAACATTATTAATAAGACCCAGACGGCGACAACGCTCGTCTATCAAGACGTGGAGAATTTCAACCTGACCGCGGCGAATGCCGTCGCGCTCGTGCTTGCGGCGGGATCGGTAGCGTTACTCTTATTCATGGAATGGGCTAAATCCCGAAAGGAAGTGCACTAGGATGCATGTAGAAGTCCGTGGTCTCCATAAGAAATTCGGCAGCTTCCAGGCGGTTCACGACGTGAACTTCTCTATCGACAAAGGCCAGTTGATCGGGTTGCTCGGCCCGAGCGGAGGCGGCAAAACTTCGATCCTGCGTATGCTGGCAGGCTTAGAGACGGTCGATTCCGGCGATATTCTTTTTCACGGCCAGCGCGTGAACGATTTGCCGCCGCAAGAGAGAGGCATCGGGTTCGTGTTCCAGAACTACGCGCTGTTCAAGCATATGACCGTAGCGGACAATATCGCGTTCGGGCTAGAAGTGAAGAAGTGGTCGAAGGCTAAGATCAAAGACCGCGTCGCCGAGCTCGTCGAGCTCACGGGGCTGTCGGGCTTCGAACGCCGCCTGCCGCACCAGCTGTCCGGAGGGCAACGCCAACGCGTCGCTTTCGCCAGAGCGCTGGCGCCCGAACCGCAGTTGCTGCTGCTTGACGAGCCGTTCGCCGCGATCGACGCGAAGATTAGGCACGAGCTGCGCTCTTGGCTTCGCGATATGATCGACCGACTCGGCATTACGTCGATCTTCGTCACGCACGACCAGGACGAAGCGATCGAAGTCGCCGACGAGATCATGATCATCAATAAGGGCCGCCTCGAACAGAAAGGCTCGCCTTGGGAAATTTATAAAGACCCTCAATCGCCGTTCGTAGCCGGCTTCATCGGCGAGTCGACGATCGTGGACAACGTGTCGTCGCTTCGGGGCTTCGATACGGCTAGCACCTGGCCGGGCACGAAGGCGCTCATCCGTCCGGAGTATATCGAGATCGGGCAAGCGAGCGAGTTCGCGACGAAGCTGTCCGCGACCGAGCGGGGGCGCGTTCGTCACATTCATTTTCGCGGCAGCGAGTGGCTTGTCGAAGTAGAAGTCGGCGACACGAAGCTCGTGACGTACCGCTCGCTCGAGAAGCAAGTGCTTCACCCGGGGGAAGAAGTGCAGGTGCTGATTCACCGCGCTTACTTGTTCAACGACAACGACAGCTGGATCATGGAGAACAAGCTCAAGGAAGATCCGCTGCCGGTTCACATTTAAACGCGCAAGGGCGGGAGCCTTCGGAGGCACCGCGGGAGGTATGACATGTTGGCTGGCAATCCTCATTCCTATAATCGAAAGCGCGCGCTGGCGTTCTTGTTCCTCTTGCTGACGCTTGTCCTGACGACGATGCTGCCCGCTTGCGGCAACGGAGACGACGCGGCGGGCGCGAATCCATCGGGAGACGTGACGCTTGTCGTTGGCGCCTACTCGGTCGCGAAGGACGCGCTGGCGGATATATTGCCCGGTTTCAAATCCTATTGGAAGGCGAAGACCGGACAGACGGTATCGTTCCAAGAGTCGTATGAGGCGTCGGGGACGCAAGCCCGATCGATCGTCGGGGGGTTCGAGGCGGACGTAACGCTGCTCGCCATGGTCGGGGATATAGATAAGCTGGTGAAGGCTGAGCTCGTGGAGCCGGGGTGGAACGACGACGCGGCCGCCGGGATGGTGACGCGCTCCATCGTCGTCTTGGGGACGCGCGAAGGGAATCCGCTCGGGATTCGAACCTTCGACGATCTGAGGCGCGAGGACGTTAAAGTGCTTTATCCTAATCCGAAAACGTCCGGAGGAGCGCAATGGGACATTAACGCGATCTACGGAGCAGGTCTCAAGCGATCGGAGAAGGAGCAAGGAGCTCCCGATCCGGCCTATGCGAAACAGTATCTGGCCGACATCCACCGCAACATCGAATCGATGGACAAGAGCGGCCGCGCCTCCATGGCTGCCTTCGAATACGGCGTCGGCGACGTTATCGTAACGTACGAGAACGAGCTGCTCGCGAGGAAGGCGCAAGGCGTCAACTACGACATCGTCATCCCGGACAGCACCATTCTCATCGAGAACCCGGCGGCGGTCGTCGCCCGCAACGCCGATAAGCACGGCGTGAGAGAGGTCGCGGATGCGTTCATCGCTTACTTGCAAAGCGAAGAGGCTCAGCGAATGTTCGCGCAGCACGGCTTCCGTCCGATTAGCGAGACGGTCTCCGCCGCTTATGCAGACCAGTTTCCGCTGCCGGCCGATCTGTTCGACATCAACTATCTAGGCGGATGGGACGAAGTGCGCGAGACGCTGTATTCGAAGCGCGGCGTCTGGTATCGGGTGCTCGCAGGGCAATAAGGACGAAAGAAGGGGCTGTCATTCGCGAACGTGCGAAGGGCGGCTTTTTTTGTTAGAATAAGGTGGACGACTTCTACTAGGAGGATTATCCTTGCAAAGACCAACGACCGTTCGAACGATGCTTTTTCTTGCTTACTTTAAAATAATCATTACGTTATTGGTTGTTCCATCGCTATTTAACGCGAAAGTGCCGGAAGATTTTACCTCAGAGGAACTTCAAACCATCATCTCGATCATTACCTTGTCGCTATTGATCACGATAGCGTTCGTTTATTTCGCGCGGAAGCGTAGATATATGCCTGCATTAATCAGCGCGTTAGCCGCCATCCCCCTCGCCCTTATTATGAACTACCCGCATTTAATCGCTTCGGCAGTCATATTGGTATTGTTCCTCCAGCGCTCGGCACGCGATTACTTCAAGAATAGCGCGCGGCCGATCGCCAAGAGCAACGAGGCTGGCGGCGGCAAAACCGAGGCGATCGAGGCGGAAGGAGAGACGGTCCACGAAGGTTCGGACTCCGCCGAGGAGGCGCCGAGCCGCCCGGCCGCCGCGCCTAAGACGAAAGCGAAGACGGACCTGGAAGTGTCGATTCGCCAAGCCGCGCCGGAGGATGCCGATACGATCCACGCGTTGATGCTGATGTCCTTCGAGGAATACCGCACGAGCATACCGCCTTCGAGCGCGCTAGAGGAAACGAGCGAAAGCATTCTTGAGGCGCTGCAAAACGGCAGCGAGTCCGCGGCGATTCTGTACGAGGACGATGTCGCCGTCGCGATGGTGCGTTATAAGTTCGAGGGAGACGCCGTTTATTTCTTCCGGCTTTCGGTCATTCCGTCCAAGCGCCGCAGAGGATACGCGAAGCGGCTTGTGAAGTGGATCGAGCACCAAGGCACGTCCAAAGGCATGAACGCCAGCCGTTGCAAAGTGCGCCAGACCGTACAGAACAACGTTAGAATGTATCAGGACATGGGGTATGAGATTCTCGATACGGAGCTGGTCGTACGTTCGACGGGGACGGTCAAGGCGCTGTCGATGGAGAAAAGCCTAAGGCCGCAATAAAGATTCATGCGCGTCAATGAACGTCGGACTTGAGTTGAAGCGAGACGCAGACGTGCGGTTTTTGGTCGTCTACCACCAATTGAGCGTCGGCCACTTGATAGGAAATACCGTTTAATGTAACGCCGTTCACGAGTCGCAGCAGCAAGAGAAGCTGTTCGATGTCGGGAACGGCGTTCTCCGTTTGCGATCCGTCCGGGAGCTTCCAGAACACGGTCATGGCTTGTCCTCCTCCGAAGGTGAGTCGGGCGATTTGCGACTCTTGCGTATTTCCACTACTACTGCGACAATTAAACAGATGACGATTAAAACATTGAACCATATTGGCGCTTGTAACATATGTAACCGCCCCTGCTCTTATTGATATCGGCTGCGTATTCCTATTGTAACTTGAAATATATTCAATTTACAACAACAAATTTGAATAATCTCCAATTTTTATAGGGTGAATACACACTTTCCCTTATACTGAGAGGCAAGAGGGGATGACGGATGACTACGTTCGGAAAGCGATTGAAACAGGCCCGATCGAACAAGAAGCTGACCCAGAATGACGTCGCTGGCAAGCTAGGCATCGATTTTACGACGATTTCCAAGTACGAGAACAATAAATCCCAGCCGGACAACGAGATACTGCGCGAGCTCGCCGAGCTATACGAAGTGTCGTTGGATTGGCTTATATCCGGACAAGCCATGCCCGGCAAACCTGTCGATACGCTTTGCGTCGACGGCGTCCTTCAACCGCTTACGCGCGGCGAAGCGCTTCATTTGGTCGACAGCTTGGAGATGTATCGTCTCCTTCGCGCCAAACGAGAGAAAGATCAAGCGGGCAATCGGGCGCCTCAATCACGCCGTTCAGGAGACTAACTAGAGATTCGGGAGACGCCGATGTACAAGCAGCAAGGAAGGCCATTGCGGAACGTGGGGATATTCGCCCATGTAGACGCGGGAAAGACCACGACGACGGAACAAATCTTATTTCGGAGCGGCAGCATTCGGTCGTTGGGCAGCGTCGATGACGGAACCGCCCAGACGGACTGGCTGGATGTCGAGCGGACGAGAGGCATCTCCGTTCGCGCGGCCGTGACGCGATACTCGTGGCGAGACACGGAAGTGAATCTCGTCGATACGCCGGGTCACGTCGATTTCCTCTCGGAAGTCGAACGTTCGCTTCGCGTCATGGACGGCGCCGTGCTTATCGTGTCGGCCGTCGAAGGCGTGCAGGCTCAGACGGAGGTGATCTGGCAGGCGCTTCGGGACTTGAACATTCCGACTTTGCTCTATATCAACAAGCTGGATCGGATCGGAGCGGCCCCCATGCGGGTGCTGAGCGAGATCCATCGGTTATTGACGGATCGGGCCGTGCCGATTCAGGCGGTGACGAACATCGAAGCGGACTTCGACGGTTCGATCGACTTAGTGGAATGGGGACATAGCGGAACGTCCAATTTGCCGTCCGTAAGAGAAGATCGGGAGCGATTAGCGGATGCCGTAGCGCTCCAAGACGATGCGCTCATGGAGCGCTACCTGGAAACGGGGGAGCTCCCGGACGCAGAGCTCGTGCCGACGTTGATCGACGCTGCCGCATCGGGTAAGCTGTTCCCCGTATTGTATGGGGCTTCGAACAGAGGCATTGGCGTAGACAAGCTTATGGATGCGATCGTAACGCTGCTTCCCTCTCCTGCGGGCGATCCGGAAGGCCGGCTATCCGGTATCGTCTTCAAGCTGGACAAGGATCCGGCGATGGGGCGAGTCTCTTACGTGCGCTTGTATGGCGGCATGCTGCGCAACCGAGACTCCGTGCGCAATGCCACGCAGGACATCGAGGAGAAAATCACGCAAATCCGCAAAGTCGAAGGACAGCGCAGCGAAGACGTGGGCGTTCTGAGCGCCGGGGACATCGCGGCGGTATACGGCTGGAGCCGGGCGAGAATCGGCGACGTGATCGGATCGCCGGAAGGCGTGCCCGGCGAACGCCGCTTGGCAGAGCCGTTGCTGACGGTGCAGGCCCATTGGCAGAACGAGGCGGAATACGCGGCCGTCGTCGCGGCGTTCCAGGAGCTGGCGGACGAGGACCCGCAGCTTGACGTGCAGTGGCTGCCGGAAGACCGCGAGCTTCATCTCAAAGTCATGGGACCGATCCAAGTGGAAGTGCTGGGGCAGATGATGGCCAGCCGGTTCGGTTTGAACGTCACCTTCGACGAGCCTTCGGTCATCTATAAGGAGACCCCGATCGCGCCAAGCGAAGGCTTTGTAGCGTATACGATGCCGAAGCCGTGCTGGGCGATCTTGCGGTTCAAGATCGAACCGATGCCGAGGGGCAGCGGCTTGTCTTACAGCTCCATCTTACGGACGGAACGGCTGCTGGAGTGTTATCAGAACGAGGTAGCCAGGCGGGTGCCCGAAGCGTTGGAGCAAGGGCTCAAGGGATGGCCGGTCACCGACCTGAAGATTACGCTGGTCGAGGGAGAGCATCACGTCTGGCATACGCATCCGCTCGATTTCGTCGTCGCGACGCCGATGGGCATTATGGACGGGCTTGTGAATACGGGGACGAAGCTGCTGGAGCCTATGCTCCATTATAGGCTGTCCATTCCGGAGGAATTCGGCGGCAGGATCATGAGCGAGCTCGTGTTCATGCGAGGCACGTTCGATACCCCGGTCGTGCGGAATGAGCGCATGGAGATCGAAGGGATGCTGCCCGTCGCGACTTCGCTGGATTTTCCGGCGAGGCTCGGTTCGTTGACGAAAGGACGAGGGATGCTGAAGACGTTGTTCGGAGGCTATCAGGATTGTCCGCCGGATGTAGAAGCGACGCGCGGACGCCGGGGCGTGAATCCGCTGGACACGTCTAAGTGGATTCTGGCGACCCGCAACGCGTTATCAAGCGAATAGCATGCGAAGGGCCGGGAGCGATCGCTCCCGGCCCTTCGCATGTTTCCTAGGCGTTCAGTACAAATTTATCCAGTACGTGCTTGATTCCATCGTCGTTGTTGCTTAACGTCACGTAGTCGGCAATCTCTTTGAGCGCAGGCACGGCATTGGCCATCGCGACGCCGAGTCCAGCCGCTTCGACCATCTCGTGATCGTTCATGGCGTCGCCGATGGCGATCGTCTCTTCTATCGGTATGCCGTAATGCGCGGCCAGGAAGCGAAGGGCATGACCTTTCGTTCCTTCCAGGTGCATGAACTCCAAGTAATTCGGCTTCGACTTCGTCACGTACACCTCGTTGCCGAACAAGGAGCGTACTTCCGGCAGGAGCGCATCCAGCCGGGAGGGCTCGTCGATTACGAGCATCTTCGTTTGCTTCGGGCGAGCGATGATCTTCTTGAAGTCGGGCTCGATCGTGTACGGGATTTTGGATTGCGCGGCGTAGCCGAGCAGCTTGTCGTTCTCTTCTGGCGCGTACAGCTTGTCGTCGATGTAGGTCTGCAGATGCAAGCCGTTCGCGATACAGTATTCGTATAGGCGCAAAGCGACGCCCGCAGGCACCGAGCGCTCGTATAGCACTTCTTCGTCCATGAGATTTTTAATCAACGAGCCTTGGTACGTAATGATCGGTACGTTCAGTCCGATCTGACGAGCGATCCGCTGAGCGGAATCGAACATGCGTCCCGTCGCGATCGTGAGGCGGACGCCTCGCGCGATGGCGTCGGCCATCGCTTGTCTCGTCGGCTCGCTTACGGTCAAGTCGTCGGTCAACAGCGTATCGTCAAGATCCATGGCAATAAGGCGGTAAGGCATAACAGGTTTCTCCCTCTCTCTAGGCGGTTGCCGACAGTAAACGATTTCGTTCCATTGTATCTTATCAGGGCGAAGACGGAAAGTTAATGTACCAAAATATGATATAAACAAGCCAATATCGAACAGAAGGAATAAGCCCGACGATCTTGAATAATATATGGATTGGAAATCGTTTTCTATCAGGTTACCGCACACACACATGGAGGGATTCATTTGGCTCGCTTGGATTTTCCGAAAGATTTCGTCTGGGGAACGGCAACGGCTTCATATCAGATCGAAGGCGCTTATAACGAAGACGGTAGAGGCATGTCGATCTGGGATACGTTCTCGCGCGTTCCCGGCGCGGTAGTGAACGGAGACAACGGAGACGTTGCCTGCGACAGCTACCACCGTTACGAAGAAGACATCGCGTTGCTGAAACAGCTTGGCGTCAAAGCTTACCGCTTCTCGATCGCATGGCCGCGCATTTTCCCGCAAGGAACCGGCGAAGTGAACGAGAAAGGCTTGGATTATTATAAACGCGTCGTAGACGCTCTGATCGCCGCGGGCATCGAGCCTTGCGCGACGCTGTACCACTGGGATCTTCCGCAAGCGCTGCAGGACAAAGGCGGCTGGGCGAACCGCGAGACGATCGACGCGTTCGTTAAATACGCGGAAGCTATTTTCAAAGCGTTCGACGGCAAAATCAAGCAATATATCACGTTCAACGAGACATGGTGCGTATCGTTCCTTTCGAACACGATCGGGGCTCACGCGCCGGGCAACAAAGACCTTCAGCTCGGTATCACCGTTGCCCATCATTGCATGGTCGCCCATGGCGAAGCGGTTAAATTGTTCCGCAAGCTCGGCGTTGCCGGCGAGATCGGCACGACGCACAACCTGTACTGGTTCGAAGGCTATACGACGAAACAAGAGGATCAAGACGCGGCATGGCGCCTGCGCGCTTGGAACAACGAATGGTTCATGGAGCCGACGTTCAGGGGCACGTATCCGAAAGCGCTCGTCGAATGGTTCGAAGCCAAAGGCGGCGTCGTACCGATTCTTCCGGGCGACATGGAGACGATCTCCCAGCCGATCGACTTCATCGGAGTGAACTTCTACAGCGGCGGCTACGGCCGTTATAAGAAGGATCATGAAATGTTCGATTGCGAAGAAGTGCAAGTCGGCTTCGACCGCACGTTCATGGATTGGAACGTGTACCCTGAAGCGCTGTACAACGTACTCTCTTGGGTACACAAGGAATACGGCGATACGCCGATCTACATTACCGAGAACGGAGCTTGCTACGACGACGTGTTGACGGCGGACCATAAAGTTCACGACGTTCAGCGCACGGCGTATTTCCGCAAGCATTTCATTCAATGCCACCGTTTGATCGAGTCCGGCGTACCGCTCAAAGGTTACTTCGCTTGGTCTTTGCTCGATAACTTCGAGTGGGCGGAAGGCTACAACAAACGTTTCGGAATCGTATATACGAACTACGAGTCGCTGGAGCGTCATCCGAAAGACAGCTACTATTTCATTCAAGACGTGATCCAAAACAACGGATTCGACGTATAGAACATCTCTCCATAAACCGACCCTAGCGGTCGGTTTTTTTTCTTGTCTTATCAGAAACTATAAAATGTGGGGTTAGAGGCAGCCTATTTCAATAGGGTGATGCGGGATGAGAACGGGTCGTAAAGCGGACATCCTGGAGGGCATGTTCGTAGGTCCTGGCGTGATAGTCGCTATCGTGTGACCGTGAATACGATCGCACGATAGCGACGGTGCGAACCCCACTCTCTCCGCCAACCACTAGAACCTGCGATCGTACAGTTATTTCATAGAACCGGTAAGGTGTTAATTCAATAAGTGCAAATGTGCAGGTGATAGCTAGCCGCGTGACTCCATTGAAGGTTTGCAGGACTAATACCTGCAGTTTCGCAGGATGAAGGGTTGAACGAGCGATTTCGGGTAGGACTAACAGCAGAATTGCAGGTGTGGAGCAATGGAAGTGGGGGACAAGCGTGCGAACCCCCGATGCAGCGACGGAAGTGGGGGACAAGCGTGCGAACCCCCGATGCAGCGACGGAAGTAGCGGACAAGCGTGCGAACCCCCGATGCAGCGACGGAAGTAGGGGACAAGCGTGCGAAACCCCGATGCAGCGACGGAAGTAGGAAGGGCCGTCCATCCTGCCGCGCTCTGACGCACGCCGCCTTTGGCGCCAAAAGCGCACGTCGGGAGAGCCGCCGGAAAAGATCGGCAACGGTACCTTAAGGGGTGAGATAAGCACGTCCGCGATCCGAGTAGGACCGGTTTATTAATCTTCATAGGAAGCGGGCTGATTTTCCAGGGATAATTGAACCCGAACGAACGCATACTGCGAACGCGTTTAAATCTTCGGCAAAGAAGGATACGAATGCCCTATATTTGCGAATATTGCGAGCGGGACTGCGAATCGGCCCGCTCCGTAACGGTATACGACAAAGACGGCCGCGAAGAACGTTATGAAACGCTCTGCGAACCTTGTTACGAGGATTGGCTGCTTTCTTTGAGGGGATAGCGCGGCATCAAAAAACCGGCCTGAAGGCCGGTTTTTGTATTATGGCAAGCCATCGGTTCTGCCGCTCGACTGAATAGCCGACACGGCTTCCTCTTGCAGTTGAGAAAGCGTCTCTTCCACGGTCGTTCGTCCGGCGATAATCGATTGCGCGGCTTCGGTTCCTTTGGCGTTCAACGCCGCGCTCATTTCGAGAACGCCAGGCAATTGATTCCGTTCGAGTTGTTCCAGGATCGTATCGGCGTCCAGCTTGGCGGCATAGACGCGATCCGCCGGATCGTTAGCGATGCTAACGGAAGTTGCCCGATTGGCGTGAAGCGGGAAGTTGCCGGAGACGTAGTCTCTCTCGGATTGCTCTTTGCTGACGATATACTCGATCAATTTCATCGCTTGGTCCTTGTTCGGGGATTTCGCGTTGATGGCATAGATGATCGCGCCTCCGAACGAACGGGTAACTTCCGGAGCGGTGCTGCTGCTTACGGGCAACGCGTCCCAGTCCCCTGTGAAAATCCCTTTCTCGATGGCTTTCGATATGAAATTCCATGAGCTGTTGTAAGATTGAAGCGACATGGCGGCGCGATTATTGATGAACGTGTCCGCTTTCATAATCGATTCTTCCGTCCAACCGATGTTCGAGGCTGCCGGGCCGGGCTCGTTGTTGATCCATCCTTTCCCGAAGCCTTCCGTAACTTGACTCCACACTTTGTGCCATGCATCGCTATCGACCTGGGGCAAGCCCTTCGCATCGACGAGAGACAAGCCTTCCGAACGCCCGACTTTCATAATGGCGTTGTAAGGGTCGGATCTCCAGCCGAAAGATAGGCCATAAACAGGCTTACCGTCTTCAGTCGAACCGTCGAAACGCCCGGCAAGCCGGAAAATATCGTCCCATGTATCGCCTTCATCAGGGAGCGGAACGCGATGGCGTTGGAACAATGTCTTATTGTAGAACAGAAGATCGGTGCTGAACTGATCGACAAGCGCGTAGAGCTTGCCTCCGCCGGCTTCGCGCATGAGTTCGATCATAGGTTGATACATCTCGTCCAAGTCGACACGATCGCGCTTCAGCATATCGTCCAAAGGAATGATCGCCCCATCTTTGGCCAAATCGTCGATGTAGGCTAACGGAATTTGCAGGACGTCCGCATTCGACTCTTCCAACCACTTTCGGTAGGATGCCAAGTCGTTGCTTTGCGAGGTAACAATTTTAAAATCGATGTTCGGATGCCGAATCATGTAGGGCTGACCGATCTGATTCATAAAGCTCTGGTTATCCCAATATTGTACGATCAGTTGCGCTTCCGTCTCATCCACCCTAGGTTCGGTGGCTACCTGCTGTGGCTGCATGCCGCGATTAATCGCCCATGCGACCGCGGCGACCGATACGATGGATACTGCGGCGACCGCAATCCGCGCGGAGCGTAGTCGGGTCGTTCGATTCAACCGAATCCTCTCCTTGATCTTGTTCATCGATTCGACCGAGAATCCGCCGTTGCCGAGCGGAAGCTGCTGAAGCTGCTTCTCCCAGTGATCGTCATGGTTCATGTTCGATCTCTCCCTTCCGATACGGCCGACTTGCCGAATGTTCGGTTGATGACCGCCCGCGCGCGGAAGAGACGCGACTTGACCGTACCTTCGCTTAGTTGCGTCAGCTCCGAAATTTCCTTGATGGAGAGCTGGTGATGGGCATAGAGCAGCAACGTTTCGCGAAGCTTGCGAGGCAGCTCGAGTACGGCGTTCCATATCTCCCGTTGCCGTTGCGTGCCGAACCATTCGTTTTCGGCCGACGGCCGCGCGAGTCCTTGGCCGAAGTCTTCGGGGATGAATTGGACTTTCCGAAACCATGCGGACTTGAAGTAGTCTCGCGCCGTATTGCGCGTGATCGCCAGCAGCCATGCTTTCATCGAGCGATCGCCGCGATAGGAATAGATATGGTGATAGGCTTTGATAAACGAATCCTGGGCGATATCTTCGGCCAGTTCCCTGCGGCGCGTCAAGAAAAACGCGTAATTCCACACTTCCTTGCCGTATGTAACCATCAATTCGTCAAGCAGGGCATTCCGGTCGAGACCGTCGTTCATTTGCTTAAGATAGTCGTAATCCACTCGGATGACCTCCTTAGCAATAGGACGATTCGGAGCGCGAAAAGTTCCCTTAATGTTACAAACAAACCCATTTTCCTTCGTAAGACCTCAATAAGAGGGTGATCTTTGTCATCCGGCGCCGTTATCCGTTACAATAGTAGGGATGTCTGAACCTAGAAAGAGGATCCTATCATGAACGTCGTCGTTGCGACGCTGAACGCCAAATACATTCATACTTCCCTCGCGCTGCGCTACTTGAAGTCGTTCGCGCAGGGCGAATTCGACGTGCAAATCGCCGAGTTCACGATCAAAGACCCCGCGATGAGCATCGTCGCGGATTTATTCGCGCGCAAGCCCGACGTCATCGGCTTCTCGTGTTACATCTGGAACATCGAAGAGACGATCGTCGTCGTGGACATGCTCCGCAAAGTGTTGCCGGACGTCAAGATTATGCTCGGCGGACCCGAGGTGTCGTACGACACCGAGTTCTGGATGAATCGTCTCCCGGCCGTCGATTACATCGTCATGGGCGAAGGGGAGGAGACGTTCCGCGACCTGCTTCGTCAGATTGCCGGCGATCATAAGTACCACTTCGTGTTCGGCCTTGCGTATCGCAAAGGCGAGCAGGTCATTATCAATCCTGGTCGTCCGAAGCTGGAACTAAGCGCGATCCCTTCCCCGTATCGCTTCCAAGAAGACATTCCGTCGCTGCGCAATCGCGTCGTGTACTTCGAGACGAGCAGAGGCTGTCCGTTCAGTTGCCAATTCTGCTTGTCCAGCATCGAGGTCGGCGTCCGCTACTTCGATATGGATTGGGTAAAGGCGGAGCTGACCTACTTGATCGACAGCGGAGCGAAGCTGATCAAGTTCGTCGACCGGACGTTCAACATTAAACGCGACTATGCGATGGAGATATTTCAGTTTCTCATCGATAACCATCGGGGCTGCGTGTTCCAGTTCGAGATCACGGCGGACATCATGCGTCCCGAAGTGCTCGATTTCCTCGCGGAGAACGCGCCTCCGGGCGTGTTCCGGTTCGAGATCGGCGTGCAATCGACGAATGACCCGACCAATCTCGCGGTTCAGCGCCGGCAGAATTTCGCGAAGCTGACGCGGACGGTCGTGAAAATCAAGGAAAGCCGCAAGATCGACCAGCATCTCGATCTGATCGCGGGATTGCCGCACGAAGACTACGATACGTTCCGCAAGACGTTCAACGACGTATTCGCGCTTCGTCCGGAAGAGCTGCAGCTCGGGTTTCTTAAGATGCTCCGGGGTACCGGGCTGCGCAACGACGCGGAGAAGTTCGGCTATACGTATATGGAGCGGGCGCCGTACGAAATGCTCGGCAACGAGCTGATGCCGTTCTCCGACATCGTGCGCATCAAGCGGGTGGAGGACGTGCTCGAGAAGTATTGGAACGCGCACCGGATGAATCGGACGATGGAATATTTGGTCGCGCAGGCGTATCCGTCACCGTTCGATTTCTTCCAAGCGTTCGGAGATTATTGGGAGGCTCGCGGCTGGAGCCGGATCGGGCACCAACTGGAAGACTTGTTTACGAGGCTGTGGGATTTTCTCGAAGCCGACGAGGCGCCTGGACTCGACTCCGATGCGGCGTTCGGGCTGCTTAAGCTCGATTACTACGCGCAGCATAAATACAAACCTCGTAAACCGTGGTGGGAAGATCGCATGGAGAAGAAGGACTGGTCGGCCCGCATGAAGCTATTCGCGGAACATCTCGGTACGGACGAGCGGGAGCTTCAGAAGAAAGCCGTATTGGACGTGCTGCCGTTCGATTATGCGGTATGGGACGCGGACGGCACGATCGACAGGTCGCGTTCTTCGCTGCTGGCGGTGCTCTATTCCGGCGAGGATGGACCGCCGCGCATCGTCGAGTTGCCGTTGCCAGAGGAAATTGCGAAATAGCGATCCTAAGGTTGTATCTATCGGGAGGGGATTAGCCGAATGTTCAGCAACGCGATTGCCCGAAGAATTGAAGATTTAGAACGACTGTCGCCGCCTCTGACGGCTAGAGCGGATTTGGAGCGCTATTGGGACGACACGCTGGCGAATTTCGCGAACAAACCTCTTAACGCGACGCGAGAAAAGGTAGTTACGCCATTCGTCGATATGACCGTTTATAAAGTCTCTTACGAGGGGTTCGACGACACCAAGGTTCGCGGCTGGTACATCCTGCCTCGTAGACAATCGGAATCGGGCGAGACAATACCCTGCGTCGTACTGTATCACGGTTATACGGGAAGCAGAGGTTTTCCCGAAGAGTACGCCGCGTTCGTAATGATGGGAGTCGCCGTATTCGCGATCGACGTGCGGGGGCAGAACGGCGAGACGGGCAATCTTCTTCCGCAAGAGCACGGCATGGCCAAGGGGTGGATCACGCAGGGGATTTTGCATCGCGACACGTGTTACTACAAGGCGATCGCGATCGACGCGATCAAAGCGCTCGATTGGGCATGCGAACAGCCTGAGGTCGACCCGTCGCGCATTTGCGCACAGGGTCCAGCCAAGGCGGAGGGCTGGCGCTGATCGCGGCGGCTTTGTCGGACAAACCGGCTATCGCGGTCGCGCATATTCCGAACATGTGCCAGATGGACTTCGGCATGCTGAACTCGAGCAGCTCTCTGTCGGAAGCCGCGGCGTTCTGCGAGAGGTTCCCCGAGCATCTGGACGCGGTGCTGGAGACGCTGAGCTACTACGACAACATGAATCTGGCTCATCGGATTCGCATTCCGGTGTTCGCGAGCGTCGGCTTGAAGGATTTGACGACGATGCCGGAAACGATCTACGCGGCTTACAACCGGATTACATCGGACAAACGGATCGTCCCGTCGCCGTTCTCCGGCCATACGGTAACCGGCGATCAGAACCGCAAGGCGATGGCGTTCATCGCGGAACGGTTGTTGGGATAAGGCGGGGCGTGCTGCGTCGATATCCCCTTCGCTCAGGGGATATTTAAGGGTCGAATCGACCTCTAATCGCAACACTTCCGGCTAAACGCCGATTTAAGGGTCGAATCGACCTCTATTCGCAACACTTCCGGCTAAACGCCGATTTAAGGGTCGAATCGACCTCTATTCGCAACACTTCCGGCTAAACGCCGATTTAAGGGTCGAATCGACCTCTAATCGCAACACTTCCGGCTAAACGCCGATTTAAGGGTCGAATCGACCTCTATTCGCAACACATCCGGCTAAACGCCGATTTAAGGGTCGAATCGACCTCTATTCGCAACACATCCGGCTAAACGCCGATTTAAGGGTCGAATCGACCTCTATTCGCAACACTTCCGGCTAAACGCCGATTTAAGGGTCGAATCGACCTCTATTCACAACACTTCCGGCTAAACGCCGACTTAAGGGTCACATGGAGCATAAACGCATTCTAAGGGGCGAATGGGCTTCTAGCCAGACGAGAGTCAGATAAAATAAGGCGCGAGGATATCGAGCATCCTCGCGCCTTATTTTATTTATCCTTATACAGCTCCCGCATCACGTGCCCGAGCTCGGGCACGATAAGCCGCGTCATCGCGAGCTTTACCGCGCCGGTCGAACCCGGCATCGAGAAGACGGCCGTCCGGCCGATCGTGCCGGCGATCGCCCGCGATAGGATGGCCGCGGAGCCGATGTCCTCGGTGAAGCTCAGCATGCGGAAAATTTCCCCGAAGCCGGGCATCTCCTTATCGAGCAAGGAGCGAACCGCCTCGAAGGTCGTATCCCTGCCCGCGATGCCGGTGCCGCCGTTCAGCAGCACGGCTTCCACGGCGGGGGCGTCCGCCGCCTCGCGCAACAAGGCGCGAATGCCATCGTAGTCATCCTTGACGATCCCGTAACCGGTAATCGCGTATCCATGCTCCGTGAGCAATCGACGGATGAGCTGGCCGCTCGAATCCGTCTCCGGCGTTCGCGTGTCGGATACCGTAATGATTCGGCAAGCGACGGTTCGCGGCGCTTCTTGCCGGTGTTGCTCGGTAGAAGTCGGTGTATCGGCCATGTCATTACCCGCCTATTCCGTTTCGTTCGGCGTTGCTTCATCATGCGACTCTGCGAGCAACGGGTCTGCATTCGCCTGTTGCGCGGCAGGTTGCGCCGTCTCTTTGATCAATCGGTCCACGACCGCGGGGACGACGAGCGTCAAGGCGAAAGCCGCGGTCATCCATACGGTGAACGACTGATGCTGGAACGAATCGAATTTCGGAAAGACCGAATCCCGGTTCGCGATCGTAATCGAATTCAAGAAAAGACCGATGACGGTAGCGACGTATCCGAATTGAGTCGCCGAGCCCTTCTCGCGGAACACTCTCAGCCGAATGACGAAGGCTGCTCCGATAAGAAGCAAGAACGTAAGCAACAACAATAGGAACAGCGAAGATCCGAGCTTTTCGCCCTCGCCAGGCAATATCCAATCGCCCAGCAACAGGAAGAACAAGGTAGACACTGCCCACACGGCAGCGCCGCATCCGGCCATCAACAATCTTTGACGCATAGCAATCCGCCCTTTCGACAACCGATGTCATAGTTTGATCTTGATTGCATTATTCGACAGACACGGTCGATTTCCTTTAAGGAAGGACGCTGCGCAGAACGGTCATATTGCCGTTCAGGGAATACCGTCCAAGGTTAGCGGGGATCAGGAAACAGTCCCCGGCTCTCGCGTCGACGACGCCGTTGGCCCAGTCGATGCTGCCCGAGCCCTCGCACACGATCACGATGACGAAGCTGTCGCCGTGCGTGGTTTGCGACCATTCGCCCGCTACGATGCCTTTGTCGGTGACGAAGTACGGAGAGGAGGCAAGCGTCAGCCATTCTCCGGGTTTAGCCGCGTCGGTCGACATGCGGGACGCGCCCGCGCCGTCGTAGGCGATGACGTTAAGCGAATCTTCGATGTGAAGCTCGCGCATTCGGCCGTCTAAGCCCGGGCGATTGTAATCGTGCAAGCGGTAAGTCGTATCCGAATTTTGTTGGATTTCCGCCACGACTACGCCCGCGCACAAGGCATGGACGGTGCCTGCGGGAATATAGAACGCGTCGCCTGCTTTAACGGATACTTCCTGCAAGCAGTCCGCGATGCGGCCTTCGTCGATTGCCGCGGCCAGCTTGGCACGGTCGACTCCCGGCGTAAGACCGTATATGATGGTCGCGCCCGGCTTAGCATCAAGCACGTACCACATTTCGGTTTTGCCCAGCTCGCCTTCCGGCAGGCGGTCGTAATGATCGTTCGGGTGCACTTGTACCGATAGATCGTCGTTGCAATCGAGCAGCTTGATAAGCAGCGGAAACCGTCCGTTGCCGGTCGCGCCCTTCGCGCCGAACCACGCCGCCCCCGCGAGCTCGCGAATCTCGTCCAAGCCTTTGCCGGCCAGCGCCCCGTTCGCGACGTGCGAGACGCCGTTCGGATGATCGGCGATCATCCAGCCTTCCCCGATGGCGCCTTGAGGCACTTCGAATCCGAAGCGCTCGAGCGCGCGGCCTCCCCAAACTCTCTCTTTGAATTCCGGTTTAAAATGAAGCGGATAAGGCTGAAGATCAGACATGAGCTAGCGGCCCCCTCGGGTAGATTCGAAAAACTCCAACGCTTCTCCGTCCGGTCCGTTAAAGAAAAAGTAACGGCTTTCGTTCGGCAGCGTCGTGATGCGCTCGTCCAATCCGTCAACGTTAAGCGAACGAATGCGAGCGAACTCCCCGTCGAGATCGTCGACGTTGAACGCGACGTGATGGACGCGGCCTTCGCGGGTCAGACTGCCGGTATAGCCTTCGATCAGCTCGACTTCGGTATCGCGCGACCCGGGGAAAGCAAGGAACGCGAGCCGAATGACGCCGTTCGTATGCAGCATGGTCTCCAAGTAAGTCAGGCCGACGACTTTCTCGTAAAATTCGATCGAACGTTCCAATGAGCTTACCATAATGCCGACGTGCTCGATTTTGCGGACAGCCATAGTAGATTCCTCCTATTTCTTAACGATGGCGATCAAATAAGGCGAAGCATTCTTCTGCGGAAAACGATAGACGACGCACTGGGCGATCATTGGCGGGATCGTCGACGCCCATTGTTCGACCGCAGAGGCTTCCGCGTCGCCGCCCTCGTGGCCCGGATAGACGACGATCGTCAGCAAGCCGCCGCCGCGCAGCAGCATTAGTGCGGACACTAGCGCGATCAAGGTCGTATCGGTTTTCGTCGTAAGCCGCCGATCCGCTCCGGGCAAGTAACCGAGGTTAAACATGATCGCAGCGATTCGGCCGTGATACTCGGAAGGGACGAGGGTATTCATCTCTTCGTGCCCGGCCAGCAGCAACTCGACCCGCGCCAGTCGTTCGCCGGCCGAGGCCGCGTTCGCCAGCCGCGCGCGCGTCCTCTCTAGAGCGGCGGCTTGGACGTCGAAGGCGAATACGGCGCCTCGAGGTCCCGACAGCTTCGCGAGGAACAGCGTGTCAACGCCGTTCCCCGTCGTCGCGTCGATCACGGGTTCGCCGCCCTGTACCCGTTCCGTAACGTAACGCTGAGCTTGGCTTAAGACGGAGAGGAAACCTGCGCTCATACGGTATCGCCCGCTACGACCGGTTCGGAGGAGCGGGCGCCCCATAATTTTCCTTGCCAGCTGTTTCTGCGGACGAGCTCGGCGTCAATCGCGTTGAGCACTTCCCATTTGCGCAAGCTCCACATCGGCCCGATAAGCAAATCTCTAGGCGCGTCGCCCGTCAACCGGTGAACGATCATGTCCGGAGGCAGCATCTCCAGCGAGTCGACGACGAGCTTTACGTACTCGTCCTGCTCGAGGAACCGCAGCAGGCCCGCGTTCCATTGGCGTACCATCGGCGTTTTGCGCATCAGATGGAGCAGGTGGATTTTGATCCCTTGCACGTCCATGCCCGCCACCGCTTGCACCGTCTCGAGCATCATCTCGCGCGTCTCGCCCGGCAAACCGTGAATGATATGCGCGCATACCCGAATGCCCCGTTCTCTAAGCCGGCGCACCGCGTCGCGGAAGCATTCCGTATCATGGGCCCGGTTGATCAGCTCGGAGGTCGATTCATGAACGGTCTGCAAGCCCATCTCGATCCATAGATAGGTCCGTTCATTGAGCTCGGCCAAGTAATCGACGACATCGTCGGGCAGGCAATCCGGGCGGGTCGCGATGGACAAGCCGACGACGCCGGGCTGCTCCAGGATGACTTCGTAATATTCGCGAAGCGTCTCCACCGGCGCGTAGGTGTTCGTATAGGCTTGAAAGTAGCCGATGTACTTCGCCTCCGGCCATTTCAGGTGCTGGCGGTCGCGTATGTTATTGAACTGCGTGACCAGGTCGTCGCGCCTGCTGCCCGCGAAGTCTCCGGAGCCGCGCGTAGAGCAGAACGTACAGCCGCCCGCAGCGATCGTACCGTCCCGGTTCGGGCAAGTGAATCCGGCGTCGAGCATGACTTTGAACACCTTGGCGCCGAACGCCTCGCGCATTTCGTAATTCCATGTATGAAACCGCTTGTCTCCCCAGAGCAGCGGCGATCGAGTGTCGATCCGATGGGTTGCCATGTTGCATCCGTCCTTATCCGTCCGGCGTTGTCCGTATCGGATTCAGCCGTTGGTCGGTATTAATTGTAGCGAAAATAAGGAGAAATTGCGAGAGAGCTTCACACGAGCGCATCGTCCCCCCCGGAACCCGACATTCGATCCGTTCCATTACAACGATCGGTTAACGACGTTACGATCCCGAATCAACATGGAAAAAAGGGCGAATGTGAACGCTTTCCTTCTTGAAAAACCTAACATGATGTGTTATATTGAAATTGCGCCGAATCAACGAAAAAACCTAACATTAGCAACATTTTTCGCAGCCGATTTCATACCAATTCTACACCTGAGAGCAGACTGGGCAGAACGATCTATTTACGAATTGGAGAGGTGATCAGAATGAGTACGGTCGTACGCATTCCACACGGGGACGATACCCTGAAGGTAGAGCTGACGTTGAAGGAAGTCATGGCCCTGTCGGGAATCAAATTCCACGGCAACCCGATGATCGAAGTGTCGGCGAAGAAGAAGCTGCAGGAAGCGCTCGAAGATCATTACGAAATCGATGACCATCACCATGTGAACTAGTATCGAAGCCGGGTCCCGCATACGGGATTCCGGCTTTTTATTTTACAAGGCACCGATGAATATCGGAGTCGGGTTTCGTCTATATAGGCGAAGGACAAATAACGATTCAACGAAAAAGACGAGGTGATCGAGATGGCCTTGAAGTCCACGACCGCTTGCGTAAACTTGCATGTAGAAAATGTAGAACAATCGATGGCGTTTTTCGCCGAAATCGGATTTGAGTTCGACTTCGCGGATAAGGAGAAGGCGGCGCGCTTCGTGATCGGCGACAACATGCTTGCCATGCTGCTCGCGGATGATTATTTTAAGTTGATTACGAAAAAGGAACCCGTCGACACCGATCAATATGCTCAGATGACGATCGCGTTGGCGTTCGAGAGCCGGGACAAAGTGGATGAGACGGTTAACAAGGCGGTCTCCCTGGGCGGAAAATCGCTAGGCGAACCGGAGGATTACGGATTCATGTATCAATGGGCTTTCCAGGACCTGGACGGGCATATTTGGGCAATCAGCCACATGAACAGGGACGCGATTTGAAGATCAGGGGTAACTAATGGAACTTAACTGCCGACTACTGCCTCAACTGCATGGAGTACAGTTCGTTATCGCAATATCGTCATTTTTCTACTGAATAAATGCATTGAATACACCTCACACTCGCCGAAACCGTCAGAACTTTCATTTTCTACCCAACCGACTGCATTTCGTACCGTTTACAGGCCAAGGCGTATCCCACGATTGGAATACCTGCCATTCATGCAGTTCGTATCAAGCGTTGACGCAGCGTTGGCCTAATTGATATGGATCCGTACACGTAGAGGTTGTCCCTCGGTCGAATCGGCCTTGGGGACAGCCTCTTTTATTCGTGTTGACTTTTTGCTTCATTGGTTATATAGTTAGTTACATGAGTAACTAACCGACTAACGTGGTGGTGGGACAATGAGTTTACAAATGGACGACAGCCGCCCGATCTTCGTACAAATCGCCGAACGCATCGAGAACGACATTATTGACGGCGCGATGCCCGAGGAGTCGCAAGTGCCGTCGACGAATCAATTCGCGGCCTTCTATCAGATTAATCCGGCAACGGCGGCGAAAGGCGTAAATCTGCTCGTGGATCTAGGCATTCTTTACAAGAGGAGAGGGATCGGCATGTTCGTGGCAACGGGTGCGAAAGCTCGGCTCATGGAGCAACGCAAGGAGCATTTTTTCGAACAGTACGTCGTAACGATGATTAGCGAAGCGAAGAAACTCGGCATTACGGTAGATCAACTGACGGATATGATCCGCAGAGGGGAGAGTCGCCATGAATAAGGTCGTCGAAATTAACGGACTAACGAAGAAGTACAAGGATCAGATCGCCGTCAACAACGTCAGCTTCATGCTCGAAGCGAATAAAATATACGGACTGCTCGGACGTAACGGCGCCGGTAAAACGACCATTATGCATATGATAACGGCGCAGGCGTTCCCGACGAGCGGGGAACTGAAAGTGTTCGGCGAGAATCCTTACGAGAACAACCGGGTATTAACGCAGCTCTGCTTTATTAAGGAAAGCCAAAAGTATCCGGATAATTACCGCGTCATCGACGTGCTGGACGTCTCGTCTACCTTTTTCCCGAATTGGGATCGCGAGTTCGCCTTTGCCCTGATCGAGGACTTCCGGTTGCCGCTGAAGCGCAGGGTTAAGAAGCTGTCCAGAGGCATGCTGTCCGCCGTCGGCATTATCGTCGGACTGGCGAGCCGGGCGCCGGTTACGATTTTCGACGAACCTTATCTTGGACTAGACGCGGTCGCGCGCGGTTTGTTCTATGACCGTCTGCTCGATGATTATGCGGAGAATCCGCGCACGATCGTGCTATCCACGCACCTGATCGATGAAGTCAGCAAGCTGCTGGAGCACGTCATCGTTATCAATAGCGGCGAGGTGATCTTGAACGAAGACGCGGAAGAGCTCCGCGGGCAAGCGTCCACGGTCGTCGGCGCGGCGGCGAAAGCCGAGGCGTTCGCAATGGGCCGGACGATCATCCATCGCGAATCGATGGGGGGGCTGGCGTCCGTTACGTTCATGGGTCGGCTGGACGCCGAGGATCGGAGGCAAGCGGAGGAACTCGGGCTGGAGATCGCTCCGGTATCGTTGCAACAGCTTGTCGTCCACTTGACGAAAAGCAATCACAAGAATAAGGAGGCGGTATCCCTATGAATAGAATACGGAGCGTCGTCCACATGCATATGAAAGACCGGTTGGGCTGGTTTATTTTGCCGTGGGTGATTCTCGGGAGCAGTTTCGTCGTCAATCTGGGTATCGCGGCTTACGCCGAAGAGACGATCACGACGGGAGGCTTGGCATCGATCTACATCTATATGCTTGTTGGAGGCATTGTCAGCTTGGTACAGACGTACCCTTTCGCGGTCGGTTTTACGATGAGGCGCAAAGATTACGTGATCGGCACGCTCGCGACGATGGCAGGGTTCAGCGCATACTCCGCCATCGTGCTCATGCTGCTGGGCGCGATCGAGAAGGAAACCGGCTGGGGCGTGGATCTGAACTTCTTTCATCTCGGATATTTGAGCGAAGGCAATCTATTGGCGCAATGGTGGGTACATTTCGGAATCATGCTGAACATGCTGGTCGGAGGTTTTCTCATTTCGAGCATTCATCGTAAATTCGGGAAGAACGGCATGTTCGCCTTTTTCATCGGCATATCGTTGATCTTGTCCGTCGTCATCTTCCTCGTGAGCACGAACGACGGATGGGACGCCATCGGACGTTGGCTGAGAGACAATCCGCCTACCGCTGCCGAATTATCGACGTATTTATTCCCGTTAACCGTTATCTTCGGTTTCGCTTCGCATCTGCTTTTGAGAAAAGCGGCAGTCTAAGTTGCCGTTCCCGGGTTCGCTACACTTTCCCGTACATTCATGCTACACTTTGATTTGATATAGGGGTAACAATGGAGACGGGAGCGAAGACGGGAATGATCGAACGTTCGCATTGGCGGCGCGCTTCAACTTGGGCAGTCTTATCGGCCGCCATGTTCATTTACGTATGCGTCATCGTGCTTGCGGGTAAAGCGGGCTATATCGATGACAATCTTATCCGGATCGTTCAAGGCTGGGAATCTCCCGGTCTAACGGACCTGATGGAGACGTTCACTTGGCTTGGATCTACGAATGTCGCTATCATTATCGCTTTGGTCGCAATCGTGGTGCTGGCCGTATTGTTGAAACATCGAATGGAACTGGTGCTGTTCGTCCTCGTCGTGGGGCTTGCTCCGTTATTGAATAGGCTGATTAAGAGCATATTCGAGCGCGAGCGCCCGACCCTTCATCGGCTGATCGAGGAGGTAGGCTATAGCTTCCCGAGCGGGCACAGCATGTCGGCCTTCACGGTGTACGGCATTCTGGTTTACTTGCTGTGGCGGCATGTGCCGAGCGCGTGGGGAAGAGCGCTTATGATCGTAATCGGGTTGGCGTTGACTTTATTCATCGGCATCAGCCGCATTTACTTGGGCGTACATTACCCAAGCGACGTCATCGGCGGTTATTTGCTGAGCGGGGCGTGGATCGGGCTTTCGATCGAAGTGTTCGAGCGAACGGTCCGACGCAAAGGTTAGGATTCGACTTCGGGAGGAAATCAGGCAATGGCAATGCGTTTGCGCGGGAGAAAAAATATCCGCGAGAGCTTGGAGCAACAACCGGATTTGGTCGTACTGGAACCGAATAAGCTCAAAGGACGATGGAGCGAATTTTTCGGGAACGACAATCCGATCTACATCGAGCTTGGCATGGGCAAGGGGCAGTTTATAAGCCGCCAGGCATTCAACAACCCGAACGTTAATTTTCTGGGCATGGACATATACGATGAACTGCTCAGACGAGGCTGCGAGAAAGCCAGATCGTTGTGGCGGGCGCAAAAGGGTACCGAGGAAGTGCCTAACTTGGCGCTGATCCGCGGGAACGTCGAAGAGCTGGAGCTTATGTTCGAGACCGGCGAATTGGAACGCATTTACTTGAACTTCAGCGATCCGTGGCCGAAAGCGAAGCATGCGCGACGCAGGCTGACGCACCCGAGATTCCTCGACAAATATAAGCAAGCGCTGAACGAGAAGGGCGAAATCCATTTCAAGACCGATTCGCTTAGCTTGTTCGAATTTTCCTTGAACAGCTTCTCCGCGTCGCTGCTTCAGATGAGGAACATCTCGCTCGATCTTCATCGGAACGGTCTTCGCGAGGATCTCGTCATGACGGAATACGAGACGAAGTTCTCGAGCCAGGGCATGCCGATTTACCGCTTGGAGGCAGTGATCGGAGAACGTGTCGTCGCGGAGCACCGCCGGCAGGTCGCGGCCGATCTCGCGCAGCAAGCGCGGCGCCATGAAGCCGCGAAAGCGAGAGAGTCCGCCGAGGACGACGAATAAGCCAGGATATAAAGGCGATCGCCCATTGTGGCGGTCGCCTTTGCTATTTCCGCAACCTGTCAGATACCTGCTCGGAGTTAGTCGTCCGACCCGACTAATTTTCCGTCCCCATCTCATCTCGCATCAAATCCACAAACCAACCAGCATGGCCGTCGAGCTTCCAAGCATCGCTCCGGCTAACGTGTCGCTCGGATAATGCAATCCGAAGTAGATGCGGGACAGCAGGGAGAACGTCAGGCTGAAGACGGCGCCTCCGATGATCGAGAGGGCGAGGAACAGCCCGTTCAACGCCGAGCGATGCCAACGAATATTGACGTGCAGGAACAGCGGTCGTTCGGCTTGCTGCAGCAGATGATAGATTCGGCGCATTGTTCCTCTCCTTTGGCGCTAGAGTATCTAGACGCTGTAGTCCTATCGCTTCTTCATTGTAAATCTCGATTGTCATGCGAGTATTAACGAGCCTCTTGATACTCCGTTAACGTCCGGTTCTTACAATGGAGGTCAATAGGGAAGGCAAAAGGAGAGGAAGCCGTTTATGAGCGGGGCGCGCGCTTGCGCTTAAGCACGGAATTCCGCTCGTCGCGTCGCATCATACGCATTTCGCTCGATATTTGCCGTATTACAACCTCCAATGGTTGGGTAAACTGCTATACAGATATTTGCATTGGTTTCATCGTCCTTGCCGGACGATCTATGTCCCTAGCCTGTACAAGGAGCCGTCCGTCCGGGCGAGACTGGCCGCGGCTTACGCCAGACCGGTCGTCAAGTAAGTTTGCTCGGCTTAAAGTCGGAAATTCGCGAAACGCTAGGTCCTCGGCAACAAAACGATTGCTATTCGATGCAAAGCGGAGCATTCTTCCGCCAATGGGTATCTTCGGGGGCTCTTTATCTCCAAGAACCCTGTTTCTTGGTTATCGGGAGCGAAATCGGGTGTATAGCGCTTTTGACAAAAGGCAGTAAAGGAAAGAAAATCAAGGATGTATCTTCGGGCCCTTACGGAGACTGTACAGAAAAGACAATTCACAGAAAACAAACAGAGAGATAAAAAGGGACAAAGAAAAATAGGGGTTTAGGGGGTCACAACTGAATATGTTCAACAGCTTTCTAATGGTCGTGCAAGCATTGGCCGCCGCAATCGGCGTATACCAAATCGCTCTTTCGTTCTTCGGTTGGTACCGCAGGAAGGAGCGGATTACGCACAAGCCGACCAAATCGTTCGCGCTGCTCGTAGCCGCCCATAACGAGGAGGCCGTCGTCGGAGCGCTGATCGAGAACTTGCTCAAGATGGATTATCCGCGCGAGTTGTTCGATATTTTCGTCATCTGCGACAATTGCACCGACGGAACGGCGAACATCGTGCGAGGCTACCCTGGCGTATACGCCTGCGAGCGTACGAATCCGAATCAACGCGGCAAAGGCTTCGCGATCGAATGGATGCTCAAGGAGCTATGGAAGCATCCGAAGCCATACGACGCGATCGTCATGTTCGACGCCGACAATCTGGTCGCGACGGACTTCCTGCACTACATGAACGAAGACCTGTGCAACGGCTATAAAGTCGTTCAAGGCTATCTCGATACGAAAAACCCGCACGATTCTTGGATCAGCGCGGCGAACGGCATCACGTACTGGTTCTGTAACCGGTTGTGGCAGCTGCCTCGCTTGAATCTGAAGCTGTCGAACTTCCTTGGCGGCACCGGAATGTGCTTCGAGACTAAGCTGCTTAAGGATATGGGCTGGGGCGCGACGAGCCTGGTCGAAGACCTGGAGTTCACGGTACGCTGCATTCAACGCAACATCTATCCGAAATTCAACTACGACGCGCGCGTATACGACGAGAAGCCGATCACGTTCCGCGCTTCCGCGCGCCAACGGCTGCGCTGGATGCAAGGCCACTTCGACGTCTGCCGCAGGTATATGATGCCGCTGCTGTGGCAAGGCATTAAAGAACGGAGCATCGTCAAGATCGACGCCGCGCTGTATGTCTTTAATGCATTCGTCTATTTGATCGGTTTCCTGCTCACGTTGACGCTCTGGTTCGACGTCATGCTGCCGGGCGAGCCGAATTTGACGTCGATCTACTCGAAGATGCCTCTGGGCTTGTCGCTCACGATCGTGCTGTACGGTTACCTGCAATGTCCGATCGCGATGTTGATGGAGAGAGTGAACTGGCGCATGTACCTCAGGTTGATATCGTTCCCGGTCTTCTTCCTGTCCTGGTGGCCGATCGCGTTCTACGCGTTCTTCACGCAGAACAACAAGACGTGGAGCCACACGAAGCATACGCGCGTTATTCGCCTCGAAGAGGTGCAAGGCAAACAAATGTAAAGCCGGGCAGGAAGCTTCCCTCGGACATGCGCCGAGGGAAGCTGTCTGAAACCGGCGTTGACATCGCGTCTGCGCCGTGCTATAGTATTCGAGTGTCTGATTTGTTTGGTTATATTCAGCACGCACAAGCAGAAGCGCCCGCTTCTCACCTGATCGGCCACGGCTGACGGGTATGCGTAGCCACGAAGACGGAGATTGCCGGAGCATACGTTTCCGCGTCCCGTATACGTAGGACTAGGATGCGGGTCGATGCGACTCGTATTTTTTTTGCATTCAAGCGAGGCGAAATCAAGTAACTCAAGGATGCACTTTCACTGTGGAGGTGGAACACGATTAGCAAGGATCATCAAATCAACGAGGAAATCCGGGCGAAGGAAGTCAGGCTGGTCGGCCCAGAGGGCGAGCAAATCGGAATCAAACCATTCCGCGAAGCGATGCAAATGGCAATCGACGCGAATCTTGACCTGGTCAACGTAGCGCCGCAGGCAAAGCCGCCTGTATGCCGCATCATGGACTACGGCAAGTTCCGTTACGAGCAGCAGAAGAAGGAAAAAGAAGCCCGGAAGAATCAGAAGATCGTCGACCTGAAAGAAGTATGGTTCCGTGCGAACATCGAGGAGCACGATTACCAGACGAAATTCCGCAATGTCGTGAAGTTCTTGAATGACGGCGACAAGGTTAAATGCTCCGTGCGTTTCCGCGGCCGTGAAATTACGCATGCCAAGCTCGGACAGAAGATCTTGGAGCGCGTTGCGAACGAAGTGAACGATCTTTGCGTCGTCGAACGCCAACCTAAGTTGGAAGGCCGCAGCATGATTATGATTTTGGCTCCGAAAAGCCACTGACAGGAGGAACAATCCATGCCTAAGATGAAAACGCACAGCAGCTTGAAGGATCGCTTCAAAATTACCGGTACGGGTAAAGTCAAGCGCCATAAAGCTTACAAAAACCACTTGCTGTCCCACAAATCGGGACGCCAAAAACGCGTATTGTCCAACCAGCCTCTGATGGCTCAAGGCGACGTGCGCCGCTTGCAACAACAACTCGCAAACCTGAAATAAACGTTAATTAGACTTCCGGGAGGTAATGAATCATGGCAAGAGTCAAAGGCGGATTCGTCACGCGCCGCCGTCGCAATAGAATGTTGAAACTGGCTAAAGGTTATTGGGGCGCCAAGCACCGCCTGTTCAAGAAAGCCAAAGAACAGGTAATGAAGTCCCTGATGTACGCATACCGCGACCGTCGTCAGACGAAGCGCAACTTCCGCAAATTGTGGATCGTGCGTATTAACGCGGCTGCTCGTCAGAACGGCCTTTCCTACAGCAAATTGATGCACGGCCTCAAGCTCGCCGGCATCGAAGTGAACCGCAAAATGCTCGCCGACCTCGCAGTGAACGACATCAACGCGTTCAACTCGCTTGCCGGCGCCGCGAAATCCAAAATCAACGCTTAATCGCGTATGGACTCTTCAAACCGCGTCTTCTTCGTCCCGAACGGGACAAGAGGCGCGGTTTTTGCTTTGGGAGACATACGATTAAGGCATATCCATGAGGTACACCTGTACAAGCCAAGCTTGTTCCCTCCCCATACCCTATAAAGTAACGGGGGGACGGCTGCTCACGGCAGTCCGCGTCCTCGTCCGCAACAAGGGAGGAGGGTTTCAAAGATGTCGCGAGTCACTCGCGCGCAAGCGCAGAAGTTGGTCGGTCAGAACATCTATGCCGTTCGGAAGGACGGTTCGGTCGTCTCGGGCAAGCTGGTCCGCATTTCGGGCAACAGGCTCCTGCTCGAAGCGCCGAAAGGCAAAACGGTTCGCACGAAGGCGATCATTCCACTCGTCTTGTTCGACTTGCTGGCGATCGGCACGATTCCGTTCGCCGGATTCGGGGGATTCGGGGGATTCGGGGGATACGGCGGGTTTGGCCCATACGGCGGCGGCTTCGGCGGATGGTGGTAACCTGAATAAAGCGTACTTGCCATACGGGAACTTCCCGGGGCGAGTACGCTTTTTGAATGCACCCAACGTATTTCAGAACGCATTCCCGAAAGCATCGTTTAGGCTAACGAGCGATTTGTGCATGTGATAAGCCTTGAGCGCATCTACATACGCCAGCGATTGGTAGCCGAGACGTTTATAGAATCGAATTCCGCGAGCGTTGCCTTCATCGACGAACAAATAGGCAACGGTGCAGCCTTTATGGCGTCCGTACGATTCCGCTCGGTTCATCAGCTCCGTCCCCCACCGGCGGTTCTGATGTCTTCCGTCCACGGCGAGCAAATCGACGAAGAGCGCCGCGCCTCGAATTTCAATGTGGACGAAGCCGTGCGGGAGGCTTTGCCGCGAACGTGAGGCTACGAACGTCGGACCTCTGCGCAGACGGCGCACCACTTCGAACCGGAGCTTCCCATCCCTCGGATGCTGCCAGGGCGACAACGGTACAAGCTGCTTGCGTACCAACTCCACGATTCCCCGGGTATCCCCTTGCTGTTTCCAACGGATCATCCGCATCGCCTCCTCGTGCGCGAGACATGCTATTAGGGAACGTAACCAGCCCGTGGTATAACGTATGTAGGGGTCGCCAAGGCGGTAACGGCGACTTGGCGATTTCGCGAACTTGCGTATTGACGAAAGCTTGTCGGAAGCATATAATTAATTTTAATTCACTGAACAATTAACAGCCGTGAAGAGGAAAAAGCGTTAGGGCTCTTATGCTCAGAGAGTATCGGAACTGCTGAGACCGATACCTTAATCCCTGAATGCGAAGTCTCCTCGGAGCTGTTCGCCTGAACCGCCGCTGGCGCAGTAGGGTGAACCGGAGTAGCGCTCGTTATTGCGCCAAGTATGGTAACGTCGCCGCGTGCGCACGCCCCGCCATACTTTCGAAGGTCGTCGCCGCGAGGCGTACGGCAAACTCGGGTGGTACCACGGAAGCGACAAGCCTTTCGTCCCAAGATAGCCATGAATATGGCTGCGGGACGGAAAGGCTTTTTTATCGTGATCAGGCACTATAACTGATCGCACTTTGAAGGGAGGAATTATGGATGAGCGCACAAAGTGCTACGCTGAAATCCAAAGAAGAATTAATCGCGAAATGGAGCAAGTCGGAAGTCATCTCCGGGTCGGAAATGCTTCTTCGCAGCTTGTTGTTGGAGGGCGCGGAATGCGTCTTCGGGTATCCGGGCGGCGCGGTTCTGTACATCTATGACGCCATGCACGGCTTCTCGGATTTCCAGCATTTGCTGACTCGCCATGAACAAGGCGCAATCCATGCGGCGGACGGCTACGCGCGTTCCACCGGCAAAGTCGGCGTATGTATCGCAACGTCCGGACCGGGAGCGACGAACCTCGTCACGGGGATCGCGACGGCTTACATGGATTCCGTTCCTCTCGTCGTCATTACGGGCAACGTCTTCTCGACCTTGATCGGTACGGACGCGTTCCAGGAAGCGGATATCGTCGGCATCACGATGCCGATCACGAAGCACAGCTACATGGTTCGCGACGTAGAAGAGCTGCCGCGCGTCATCCACGAAGCGTTCCATATTGCGAATACGGGTCGTAAAGGTCCGGTGTTGATCGACATTCCGAAGGACGTATCGGCGGCGAAGACGCTCTTCAAGCCGGTTGGCGAACTTCAACTGCGCGGCTACAATCCGACGGTGCAACCGAACCGCAATCAAGTCGACAAATTGATCAAGGCGATCGAGAAGGCAGAACGTCCGATCATGCTCGTCGGCGGCGGCGTCATCTATTCGGGAGCGCACGAGGAACTGCACGAGTTCGTGACGAAGACGCAAATTCCGGTAACGACGACGCTGCTCGGCCTGGGCGCATTCCCGACGGGACACGAGCTTCACATGGGATTCCCGGGCATGCACGGGACCTATACCGCGAATAACGCGATCCAGAACGCAGACCTCTTGATTAATATCGGCGCTCGCTTCGACGACCGCGTGACGGGCAAGCTGAAAGGCTTCGCGCCGAAGGCGAAGATCGTTCATATCGATATCGATCCGGCGGAGATCGGCAAGAACGTACCGACTGACATCCCGATCGTAGGAGATGCCAAATCGGTGCTGAAGACGGCGAACGAGCTAGCGAAGCGTGCGAACTTGGCGGATGCGTGGCGCGCTCAGATCGCGGCTTGGAAGGCAAGCTACCCGTTCAAGTATAAGGATTCCGACGTGGAGTTGAAGCCGCAGTGGGTCATCTCGATGATTCACGAGACGACGAAAGGCGACGCGATCGTAACGACGGACGTCGGTCAGCATCAAATGTGGGCGGCTCAATATTATCCGTTCAATAAACCGCGCTCTTGGGTAACGTCGGGCGGACTCGGGACGATGGGCTTCGGCTTCCCGTCCGCGATCGGCGCTCAGATGGGCAATCCGGATCGTACGGTCGTATCGATCAACGGCGACGGCGGCATGCAAATGTGCGCCCAAGAACTGGCGATCTGCGCGATCAACAACATTCCGGTCAAAGTCGCCATTATCAACAACCAAGTGCTAGGCATGGTTCGCCAGTGGCAGGAGCTGATTCACGAGAATCGGGAGAGCCATATCGATCTTGCGGGCAGCCCGGATTTCGTCAAGCTGGGAGAAGCCTACGGCGTTAAATCCTTCCGCGCGACGAACAAGGAAGAGGCGCGTCGCGTCTGGGAAGAAGCGCTCAAGCATAACGGTCCGGCGCTCGTCGAATTCGTCGTGCGCAAGGAAGAGAACGTCTACCCGATGGTCACGCAGGGCAGCACGATCGACCATATGCTGATGGGGGATTCCGAATGAAGAACAAACATACGATCGCCATTCTCGTGAACGATCAGCCAGGCGTGCTGCAACGGGTTTCCGGCCTGTTCGGACGCCGCGGCTTCAACATTGAGAGCATTACAGTCGGCGCGTCCGAAGAACCCGGATTGTCCCGTATGGTCATCGTTACTACCGGCGATGACCATACGCTGGAACAAATCCAAAAGCAGTTGTACAAGCTTATCGACGTCATCAAAGTGACGGACGTCAGCTCGAATCCGATGGTCGGACGCGAGCTCGGCTTGATCAAGATCGGCGCCGAGCCGTCGGCCCGCCCGGAAATTCTCGGCATCGTCGAGACGTTCCGCGCGGCGGTCGTCGACATCGGCCCAAGCACGTTAATCGTTCAAGTCGTCGGGGATACGGAGAAAATCGACGCCATGATCGAGCTTCTTAAACCGTACGGCATCCGGGAGCTGTCCCGCACCGGGGTTACGGCAATGGCGCGCGGCAGCCGCTAAAGTCGTTCGCAATGGGATGAAGGCCCCGCTTGGAGCGGGGGTTCGAGGGGATAGCCGGCCCGGCGCGAACGCCAGGCACGCTCTCTCTTGGAACGCCCGCTTCGAGGGGTAAGGTAATACATCGATTCACATATCCGAAGGAGGAACACAATCCAATGGCAGTCAAGTTGTTTCACGAAAAAGATGCAGACCTCGGCGTACTGAAAGGCAAAACAATCGCAATTATCGGTTACGGCAGCCAAGGGCACGCGCAAGCGCAAAACCTGCGCGACAGCGGCCTTAACGTCATCATCGGCCTTCGCAACGGCAAATCCGCCGACGCGGCTCGCAACGACGGCTTCGAAGTTTTGTCCGTTGCAGACGCGACTCGCAAAGCGGACGTCGTTCAAATTCTGATGCCTGACGAAACGCAAGCCAGCGTGTATAAGAACGAGATCGAGCCGAACCTCAAAAAAGGCGCTGCGCTCATGTTCTCCCACGGCTTCAACATCCACTTCGGTCAAATCGTTGCTCCGGCGGACGCGGACGTTCTTCTCGTCGCTCCTAAATCCCCTGGCCACATGGTTCGCCGTACTTATACGGAAGGCTTCGGCGTTCCAGGATTGATCGCGATCCACCAGAACGGTACGGGCAAAGCGTTCGAGATCGGCATGGCTTATGCGAAAGGCATCGGCTGTACGCGCGCGGGCGTTATCGAAACTTCGTTCCGCGAAGAAACCGAAACCGACCTGTTCGGCGAACAAGCCGTACTTTGCGGCGGCGCTACCGCCCTCGTTAAAGCGGGCTTCGAGACGCTCGTCGAAGCCGGCTATGCTCCGGAAATGGCTTACTTCGAGTGCTTGCACGAGCTGAAGCTGATCGTCGACATGATGTACGAAGGCGGACTCGCTTCCATGCGCAATTCGATCTCCAACACGGCCGAGTACGGCGACTACGTTACCGGTCCTCGCGTCGTAACGGACGAGACGAAGAAAGCGATGAAAGCCGTGCTTTCCGACATCCAACAAGGCAAATTCGCTCGCGACTTCATCCTCGAGAACCAATCCGGACGCGCGTTCCTTACGGCTACCCGCCGCAACGAAGCCGAGCATCCGATCGAAGTCGTAGGCGCGCAGCTTCGCGGCTTGATGCACTGGATCAAGAAGTAATTCGAATCGAATAGTAGACACGCAAGCCGTCGCCGTCCTTGAGGGCGGCGGCTTTCATGTTATAATCGGATTAACGAAGATAGATCAGCAGGAGGTGCAGGAACACTCAGCCATGCGGAAAATATACATTTTTGACACGACGTTGAGAGACGGCGAGCAATCGCCGGGCGTTAACCTGAACACGCAGGAGAAGGTCGAAATCGCGCTGCAATTGGAGAGACTCGGCGTCGATCGGATCGAAGCGGGCTTCCCGGCAGCTTCGCCGGGCGACTTGGCGGCTGTCGACGCGGTAGCGCGCGCCGTTAAGAACGCGACGGTCATCGGGCTTGCCCGTTCGCGCGAGCAAGACATCGATGCCGTTCGCGAAGCGGTGAAAGCTGCCAAAGATCCGGGTATCCACTTGTTCCTCGCGACTTCCCCGATCCATCGCAAGCACAAGCTGCGCATGGAGAAGGAGCAAGTGCTGGAGACGGCGGACCGGATGATTCGGTACGCGAAGCAATACTTCGATAAGGTCGAGTTTTCTCCCGAAGACGCCGGCCGCACGGAGCTGGACTTCCTGGTCGAAGTGACCGAGATGGCGATCAAGGCGGGAGCGACCGTCGTGAACATTCCGGATACGGTCGGTTATTTGACGCCGTACGAATACGGCAATATTTTCAAGACGCTGAAAGAGAAAGTGCCGGGCATCGAGAAGATCCAGCTGTCCGCGCACTGTCACGACGATCTGGGTATGGCGACGGCGAACGCGCTCGCGGCGATTCTGAACGGCGCCGACCAGATCGAAGGTACGATCAACGGCATCGGCGAACGCGCCGGCAACACCGCGATCGAGGAAGTGGCGCTGGCTCTCGAGACGAGATCGGAGTTCTTCCAAGCGAAGACGACGCTTCAATTGAAGGAGATCGCCAGAACGAGCCGTCTCGTCAGCAAGCTGACGGGCATGGTCGTACCGGGCAATAAAGCGATCGTCGGCGCTAACGCGTTCGCGCATGAATCGGGAATCCATCAGGACGGCATGCTTAAAGAGAAGACGACGTACGAGATCATCTCTCCGGACACGATCGGTCTCAAGGACAGCAAGCTCGTGCTGGGCAAACATTCCGGCCGCCACGCGTTCCGCGAGAAGCTGGTCGACCTCGGGTACGACAACTTGTCCGAAGAGCAGCTTAATGCGGCTTTCGGCAAATTCAAGGACTTGGCGGACCGCAAGAAGAACGTCAGCGACGAAGACATCCGCGCCTTGCTCGAGGAGAAAATCATCGAGACGCCGGAAGTGTACTCTCTGCAGCAGCTGATCGTGTCCTTCGACAGCCATGCGACCCCTTCGGCTACAGTGAAACTCAAAACAGCAAACGGATCGGTGGAGAAGCGTTCGGAGGGCAACGGCTCGGTCGACGCGATCTACCAAGCGATCGACGCGCTTACCGGCGAAGCCGTGGAACTGGACGACTACACGCTCAAGTCCGTAACGGACGGCACGGACGCGCTCGGCGAAGTGCACGTCGTGCTTAAGCAAGGCGACTCGTCCGCTCACGGACGCGGCGTCAGCACCGATATTCTCGAAGCAAGCGCCCGCGCGTACGTCGATGCCTTGAACCGGCTCATCGACAAGCGCAACGCGCCGACCCGCAGCCGCCGCGACAACGTCACGTTGATCTAAGAATCGAAATGGGGAAGCATCGATGAATTATCAATTTTCCGCTAGATTAAGCACGTTCTCCTCCTCGGCGGTTCGCGAAATACTGAAGCTTACGCAGAAGGCGTCGATTATTTCCTTCGCGGGCGGTTTGCCTGCGGAGGAGCATTTTCCGGTGGCCGCGATCGGCGAAGCGTTCAACCGCGTGCTGGCGGCGGGGAACAAGGCGCTGCAGTACGGCTTGACGGAAGGCTACTTGCCGCTTCGCGAGTCGATCTGCAAGTGGATGACGAAGAAAGGCGTCACGGTGACGCCCGACGACATGCTCATCACGACCGGTTCCCAACAGGCGATCGACTTGCTCACGCGGATTTACATCGACCCGGGCGACGTCATTCTCGTCGAAAGCCCGACGTACTTGTCCGCGCTGCAAGTATTCCGTTCTTACGGCGCGAAGCTCGTGTCGGTCAAGACGGACAAAGACGGCATGGACTTGGACGATCTCGCGCTCAAGCTCAAACAGCACAAACCGAAGCTCGTATACGTCATCCCGACGTTCTCGAATCCGACGGGCAACGCTTGGAGTCTGGAGCGCCGTCTAGGCGTGCTGAAGCTGTGCCGGGAATCCGATGCGCTCATTCTCGAAGACGATCCGTACGGCGAGCTTAAGTTCGGCGACGCGTCGGTCGCTTACCCGTCGCTGTTCTCGCTGGACCGGCATCCGAACGGTTCGTGCGTCGTGTACACGAGCACGTTCTCCAAGACGGTCGCTCCGGCGCTTCGCACGGGATGGGTCATGGGCGATCCGGAAATCATTCGCCATATGGCCCGCGCCAAGCAGGCGGCGGATCTGCATTCGAGCTCCCTCGACCAGCAGACGCTTCATCAACTGATGGAGCATTACGACTTGGCCGGCCATATCGAATTCGTGCGCAAGGAGTACGAGAAGCGGATGCGCCAGATGGCCGATCTGCTCCAGGAGGCCGCTTGGCCGGGCGTGACGTGGAACGAGCCGAAGGGCGGCATGTTCTTCTGGCTCGAAGTGCCGGAGCCGGTCAATACGTCCGAACTGCTCAAGACGGCCGTCGATCTCGGCGTCGCGTTCGTTCCCGGCGTGACGTTCTATGCCGAAGAGTCGAAGACGAACAACATGCGCCTGAACTTCACGCATAACGACGCGGACGCAACCGTAAGAGGTATGCAGCGGCTGTCTCAAGCGGTGAGTAGTGTATTGGTGCGGTGAGTTGGTCATTACCTTATTAACGAAGAAGAGACGGGATAGAGTCGTTCTGTCCCGTTTTTCTTCTATTAAGTCAATGGATTGCCGTTTAACTGTTGCAAACACTCCCCCCTATCTGCGTCACCGTCAACTGCACCAAGTACAGTTACTTACTCCGAAAGTCCATTTTTCTACTGAATATCTGCACGGAATACATCTCAAGACCGCTAAATCTCCCGAAATCCTCGTTTATTGCCAAACTAACTGTACTTCGTGCAGGCTACGGGCTAAGGCAGAAACGAACCCGCAGGACCGACTGTACTCCATGCAGGCAACTACACATCAAACGGATAAATTTGCACTCGGCCCCTCATATGCGTCACCGTCAACTGCACCAGGTACAATTACTTACTCCGAAATTCCATTATCTACTGAATACCTGCAGAGATGCAGGTAATAATCGGGACTATAATCGAATTCCATAATAGTCTATTCCTATAGAAACCATAGTTATTATCTATTTTGCCTCTTGAACGGAATGTACTACAATTGATAAATAGTCTCATCGATCGACCAAACCTACAATTGGAGTGGATAATAATGGCACAAGTGAAAAAAATCGCGGTCATCGCCGGGGACGGTATCGGCCCGGAGGTTGTCGCCGAAGCGATTAAAGTCATGAAACGCACGGAAGAAATGTTCGGATACAAATTCGAGTTCGAACACGGCTTGTTCGGCGGCATCGCCATCGACGAGAGAGGCACGCCGCTGCCGGATGACACGCTCGAAATTTGCCGCAAAGCCGACGCAGTATTGCTCGGCGCCGTAGGCGGACCGAAGTGGGACAACAATCCGAAGGAGCTTCGTCCGGAAACCGGCTTGCTCGGCATTCGCAAAGCGCTCGGCCTGTTCTCCAACCTTCGTCCGGCCGTCGTGTTCGACTGCTTGAAGGACGCCTCCACGCTGAAGCCCGAAGTGCTTGAAGGCACCGATCTGATCGTCGTGCGCGAGCTGACCGGCGGCATCTACTTCGGCGAGAAGTTCCGTCGCGACGGAGCGAACGGACAAGAAGCGGTCGACACTTGCGTCTATAACGTAAGCGAGATCGAGCGCATCGTCCGCCAAGCGTTCGAAGTCGCGCAGAAGCGCCGCAAGCAGCTCGCTTCCGTCGACAAAGCGAACGTGCTCGAGACGTCCCGCCTTTGGCGCGAGACGGTTAACCGCATCGCTCCGGAATATCCGGATGTTGAAGTCGAGCACGTGCTCGTCGACAACTGCGCGATGCAATTGCTTCGCCGTCCGTCCAGCTTCGACGTTATCGTGACCGAGAACATGTTCGGCGACATCTTGAGCGACGAAGCGGCTATGCTGACCGGTTCGATCGGCATGCTATCCTCCGCGTCGATGGGCGAAGGCAGCTTCGGCCTGTACGAGCCGGTGCACGGTTCCGCTCCCGACATCGCCGGCCAAGGCATCGCCAACCCGATCGCCACGATCCTGTCCGTTGCGCTCATGTTCCGTCTGACGCTCGGTTTCGAAGAGGCGGCCGACGTGATCGAGCGCGCGGTTAAGCAAGTGCTTGACGCGGGTCACCGCACGGGCGATATCGCCGTCGATAAGAGCAAAGCGATCGGCACGACGGCAATGGGCGACTTGATCGTCCAAGCGATGGTTCGCTAATTCGTCACTAATTTATAGTGATTATTAACAAGGAACAATTACTATCTTGACTGGGCATGTCCGCAGTGGTACGATCTAAAAAGTGTTCGACAAATTACAGAGAGTACCGGCGGACAAGCCGGACCGATAGGAGGAAATCTTCATGGCAGAACGTTTGGTAGGCCGCCCTGCGCCTGATTTTACAATGGAAACGGCACTTGGCAACGGTCAAGATTTCGGCACGGCAAGTTTGTCTGATTATCGCGGCAAATGGTTGGTATTGTTCTTCTATCCGCTGGACTTCACGTTCGTATGCCCGACGGAAATTACGGCATTGTCCGACGCAGCCGATGTATTCAAAGGCTTGAATACCGAAGTTCTCGGCGTCAGCGTAGACAGCAAACACAGCCACCGCGCGTGGATCAATACGGCTCGCAACGACAACGGCTTGGGTCAACTGAACTTCCCGCTCGCGGCAGACCTGACGAAACAAGTCGCTCGCGATTACGGCGTCCTGATCGAAGAAGAAGGCGTCGCTCTGCGCGGCTTGTTCATCATCAGCCCCGAAGGCGAACTGAAGTACCAAGTCGTTAACCATAACGACATCGGCCGCAGCGTCGAAGAAACGCTGCGCGTGCTTCAAGCGCTGCAATCCGGCGGCTTGTGCCCGATGAACTGGAAAGCCGGCGACAAGCACCTAGTAGCGAAATAAGACGACTCGGCCCGCATTCTCCCTGGAAGGTTTCTTCCGGGGAGTTTGTTTTCTATTCGGGAAGGAATTGCGCGTTGCGGTATAGAATATAGTGAACAAATCGAACAAATCGGGTTTCGGTATTTCGGGGGTGAAGCGGATGAGCTTCTGCTGCGGAGCGAGTATGATTGGGACCAAGGGAACGTTGAAACATTACCGTACGAGAATTCACAACGTTCCGATCCTTTTATGTCCGGTCTGCCATCGGATAGAGGTCCATTATTTGGTGGAGAACGAATATGAAATATTGGCCGAATATGCGCATGGAGACGGAGCTTCGGAAGTCGATTTTCACGACTACGTCGACGAGTCCGACAAAGCCCTGAACGAAAACTGCGTGAACAACGAAGACGAGGAACCGATCGTCATCGTCCAGAATCAGATCGACATGGCGCTCGACCTGCTCACCTTCGCGAAGGAGATCGGCGACGGGGAATGGATGCAGCAACTGAAGAAGCGGTTGATCGTATTAAGCCAGAGAAGACATAAGCTGAGGTTGAAGCGTGCGCCGGGCGGCGCATTGTAGATAAGAGCCGGACGTTAGGCAGAACTTACCTGTCTTTCGCCGGCTTTTTTGTTGTTTCATTAAGGGGACTACCCCCTTAAAATGAAGATGTCGTCCGAATAGTTATGGTTGTGAGGTGAGCTCGTGCTACTCGTATTATGGAAAAAATGGGTGAGCGCTTCGGGATTCGCCTCCAGGTCCCCTTCGGAGAACGATCCGGAGAGTATCGTGGAACGAATACATCTTGGAGAAGCGGAACTGCGCAACGAGCTGATCGTTCGCTATCATCCGTACATCATCAAAATCACGAGCCGTTTTTTCCGCAGATACATAGATCCGCAGCGGGATGACGCTTTCAGCGTTGCGCTGGCTGCTTTCGACGAGGCGATAACCCGATTCGAACCGGCAAGCGGCAGGCTCTTTTTGAGCTTCGCGGAAACCGTCATACGCCGGAGGCTAGTCGATTACGTTCGGCAAGAAAGCAGGCATAACGGCGTCATTCCTTACAGCTCGTTCGATGAGAACGAAGGCGATGCGCCGATGAACCGGATCGAGGTCGATCAGGCGCTGGATGCTTACGAACGCGCCCAGTCCGCGGATGAACGCAAGCAGGAGATCGCGACGTTCACCGAGGAGTTGGCCGTATACGGCATCACGTTCGCCGACCTTGTTCGGCTGTCGCCCAGCCATCAAGATTCCAGGGATTCGCTGCTTCGTCTAGGGACCGCACTGGCCCGGAACGAGAGCATGGTTCGATATTTGAAAGAGAAGCGGCAACTGCCGATCAAGGAGCTTTGCTTAGCGGAAGCCGTATCGCGGAAAACCGCGGAACGCCATCGCAAATACTTGATCGCCGTCTCGTTGATCGCCAGCGGAGCTTATCCGTATCTTCAGCACTACATCGGCTTGGATCGCCGCAAGGAGGAGGTAACGTCATGAATCGCGGAACGATAATGGCGTTGGATCATACAACCGCAGTGGTGCTCACGCCGGGCGGCGAGTTCGTTAAAGTACGAAGGCTTCCCGGATACGAGATCGGCGCGGAGATCACGTATCGGGTGCGCCGCAATGCCGTCAAGCTTAGACGCTGGCTGCAGGGCGGCGCAGGCGCGGCCGTACTGCTCGCGTTGTTCTTCGGGTTCTGGCTCATGCAGCCCCCAAGCGTCGTAGCCTACGTGTCGATGGACGTCAATCCGAGCGTCGAGATCGGGCTCGATGAAAAGATGAACGTACGCAAGCTTCGCGCGGTAAATCCGGATGCCGAGGCAATCGTTGCGGAAGTGAAGTTTAAAGGCGAAGCGCTGGAGGCCGTCATGCAGGCTCTAGCCGCCAGATTGGTCGAGGCAAAGCTGTTGACGCCGCACAGCTCCGATATCGTGATCGCTAGCGTTCCCGTGAAATCGATCGCGGCGGAATGGGAATCGCAGGTGACGGAGAAGATGAGAGCCGTCCTTAACGAAGCGACCAACCCGCAGAACAATGACCAAGCCGCGGTCGAAATCGAAGTGACGACGATTTCCGTACCGCCGGAAATCAGGAAACTCGCGAACGAGCAGGGAGTCTCCTCCGGTAAGATGGCGTTCTGGCTTGCGGCGGAAAGCCAAGGGCGCGACGTCTCGATCGACAAGTTGAAGGAGCAGTCGCTGAAGAAGATCGCGGAGGAATGGGGAGGCGTGGACAAGGTGCTTGGCGACGACGCGAAGCACAAGAATGACGCCAAGGCATGGAAGGAACGCATCGGTCAAGCGGAGAACAAGCTGTCCGCCTCGAAAGAGAACAAAGCGGCTGACGACAGGAATAGCGATAAGAAGAAGCGCGAAGACAAGAAGCGCGAAGACAAGAAGCGCGAAGACAAGAAGAACGAGGACAAGAAGAGCGATGACAAGAACGGGGACATAAACAAAGGCAGAAGCAAAGACAACAAGGGCAAGGATAACGACCGTAAGGATAAGGAAGACAAGAAGAAGGAAGACGAGCGTAAAGAGGTCCACGATAAGTCCGACTGGAACAAAGGCGGCAACCCGAAGAACGGACCGAAGGACGACGACCGTAAAAGCGGCAGCAAGGACAGAGAGGAAGATAAGCGCGAAGTGGAACGAAAGCCGAACCCTGACCCTGACCGACGACGTCCGTGAGCGAAGGAACGGCTTGAAGGATGAAGCGACTTTGCTCGACACGGATTACCAATTATCGACAACATCTCCCGTTGACAGCTCTGCCAATCAATGTCTATGATAAATGTGGTTTTTGTCAAAGACTCTGGCAGTCGAGAGGGGGAACAGTGCATGGAGAGGTGGAGAACGCTATATTTGCCGATCCTTGCCGAATTCGTTCGCCATGGCGGAGAAGTCGCTCGCGCAGACTTGGATTCCCTAAGGCACGCGCTGCAGGACATCCCCGCCGACGCCATTATGGACCATCACGAAGAGAGCGTGAAGTTCCTGCTTTCTTACGCGGATCCCGAAGACCGGATGACGTTCGTTCATCGGTCTCTTTTGTTTATTACCGAATTGCTGATCGCGATGCGTCTGCCCGAAACCGCGGCGACGAGCGAGGAGCCTCTTCCGGACGTGAGCGCCGAGCGGCTATTGATCTCCGCCGCGATGAACGGGGTGCCGATCGAAGAGGAGCGCCCGAATAAATTCGAGACGGTGCTGCAGCACATGGATAGCGGAGTCGCGTTGTTCGATAATGCCGGAAACTTGCGATTCCTTAATGTTACGATGTCGCGAATGCTGCAAGCCCCCCGAAGAGCGTTGATCGGCTGCACGTTGCATCAGCTTTTTTTTCATGCGTGCCTTCAGCTTCCGATTCGGAAAAACTTCGTCCGCATTTACAGAGATATGATCATGTACCGAAGATTCCAAGGCGAGTTCCGGGATGCGAGCGGACGGTTCTTCCTCGTGACGATCTCGCAGATCGACGAGCTTGACGGAGATTATCTGGTCAGCGTGAAAGACGTCTCCGAGTACAAACAGATCGAGCAGGCCGCCTTCCAGAACGATAAGCTGGCCATGCTCGGCAAGATCGCCGCGGCGATCGCCCACGAAATTCGTAATCCGCTGACCTCCATTCGCGGGTTCATCCAACTGCTCCATCCGTTCCTGAACGAAATCGGCAAGCAGGAATACGGACGCATTATCATTTCCGAGATCGATCGGGCTAACGACATCATTTACGAGTTTCTGAATTCCTCCAAGCCGTCGGCGCCGATGAAGCAGACGGTGCTAGTCGGACTGCTGCTGAAGGAGACGATTCTTCTCTCCGAAAGCGAAGCCCACATGAAGGGCTGCGAGCTGCATTGCGAAGTATTCGATCCGTATATGCTGATCGCGATCGACGTAAAGCAAGTAAAACAGGTGTTCCTGAACATGCTGAAGAACGCGATGGACGCCATCAGCGAAGTCGGGGACGGACGCAAAGGGCGAATCGATATTTCCGCGAGACGCGAAGGGAAGTTCGCCGTCATCTCCTTCCGCGATAACGGCAAGGGCATGGAAAGAGCGACGCTCGCGAGACTGTTCGATCCGTTCTTCACGACGAAGGAAGAAGGCACCGGCCTCGGTCTTGCCGTAAGCTATCGCATCATCACGAACCATGGCGGCATGATCAACGTGGAGACCCAAGTGAACGAGGGTACGGAGTTTCTAATCTATTTGCCTTGCGTGGACGAGAAAGAGTAGAATGCAAGTTAGATCTATTCTATCGAGAGGGCTATTCACTACTCGCAAGGTGGTATCGATAAGATGCTGTGGACAGATTGGAATATAAACTGGCGGGTCGTCGGAGCGAATCATAACGACGGCGACCGTGCCGATATGATCATTCGATTCGTGGACGCATCGTTCCAGAATCGCGGAGAGCTAATCTTGCATCCGCGACTGGACGATGCGCTTCGTGATTTATACGGGCGGGGTTCTTATAGCGGAAAGCCGGGAGAAGCGGTGTCGATGCCGACGTTAGGGCTCCTTCAGCAGCCTTATGCGTTGTTCGTGGGTTGCGAACGCGCGCCGATGTCGGAACAAGCGCTTCGGAACGTCGCGGGCACGATCGGCAACAAGCTGCTGGAGCTCAAGGCGGGCAGCGCCGACATCGTCGTGCCGGCGGGCCAGCCGGCAGCGTCGGCAAACGCGCTGATGGAAGGGCTGCTGCTTGGCCTGTATAGGCGCAACAGTCTTGCCGTCGGCGGCCGGGAGCAAGCGAAGCTTGAGCGCGTAAGCTTCTTATTGGAAGAAGGGGCCGACATCGAGGCTTGGCAGATCGCCTTGCAGCGCGGGTACATAGCGGCGAACGCCGTCTGCTACGCCCGCGAGCTGACGAACGTGCCGAGCAACCGGCTGACGCCGGAGCTGCTGGCCGGAGAGGCCCGCGCTCTGTCCGAGCGGTACGGGTTCGATTGCACGATCTACGACGAGAAAACCGCCGCGGCCGAAGGGATGGGCGGATTGCTGGCCGTCGGCATGGGCAGCGTTAACCCTCCGCGCATGATCGTCCTTCGTTATGGCGGCGATCCGGGCAGCGGGCAATCGATCGGTCTGATCGGCAAAGGCATCACGTTCGATACCGGCGGCGTCTCGCTGAAGAAGGCCGAAGGCATGGAGGAGATGATCTCCGACATGGGCGGAGCGGCTGCCGTGCTGGGCGCCATGCGGGCTATCGGAGAGCTTAAGCCGAAGGTCAACGTCGTTATGGTCGTCCCCGCGGCGGAGAATATGCCTTCAGGCAGCGCGTTTAAGCCCGGCGACGTGCTGACGGCTTACGGCGGCCAGACCGTCGAAGTGCTGAATACGGACGCGGAAGGCCGCATCGTATTGGCCGACGGTGTCACGACGGCGATCCGATTTGGCGCGACGAAGTTGATCGACGTCGCGACGTTGACCGGCGCGGTCATGCATGCGCTCGGCGATCTGGCGACGGGCGCGTTCACCAGCGACGAGAGCATGCTCGGCGACGTGCTGCAAGCAGCGAGCCGTGCGGGCGAATACGTCTGGCAACTGCCCCTGCATCCCGAGTACGACAGACTGCTCAAGAGCGACGTAGCCGACGTGAAGAACCACGGCGGATCTTGGGCGGGAGCGATCGCGGGCGCGCTGTTCGTGCGTCATTTTACCGAAGGAAAGCCTTGGGTTCATCTCGATATCGGCGGAACGGCGTGGATGTGGTCGGACCGCGGCTTCGAGAGCAAAGGCGGCACGGGCGTGATGGTTCGGACGCTGGCGGAGTATATACGCTTGTCCGCCGACTGACAACGGGCAACTTCATGGGGGAGCAGGAATGAAACAATGGCTCGGAGGCTTGCGAAGGACGCTGACGGTACGGTCAAGCGAATCGGAAAGCCGGCGCAGCTTGCGGATGTCTTTGATCGAAGGCATTCCAGCAAGCATCATCGGGAATTTATTGGGCGGTCCTTTGCAGACCGTCTATTTGACTTACTTGGGTTTCACGGCGTTCCATATCGGCATCGTCATGGCCATTCCTTATTTGGCGTTGCTCGTGCAGGTGTTCATTGCCTTCGCCATGCAGAAGTGGCGCAATCGCCGGTTATATATGACGTTGTTCGCCACCGTCAACCGGGCGTTGTGGGTCGGAACGGGCCTTATTCCGCTTTTTTTCCCGGATGACGCGTGGACGCCCGTATATATTGCGCTGTGGCTGATCTCGCAGATTGCGGCGCAAGCCGCCGGCGTCATCTGGACGACGCTTATGGCGGACGTCGTCCCCGCGCCGGTTCGCGGCAAATATTTCGGCATTCGCAACACGATCCATTGGTTCGTCGTGAGCGTCACGCTGCTCGTCGGAGGCCAAATCATGGAATGGCTGCCGGGAGCTCGCGGGTTCACCGTGTTGTTCGCGGTCAGCGCCGCTTGCGTCGTCTGGAACAGCTGGACGCTGTCCCGTCATCCGAATCCGTCGTTCCGACCGTCGGAGAGCGGGCGTTCGCTCCGAATGCTGTCGCGTCCGTTCGCAGACCGCAGGTTCCGCTCGGCAACGATATTCATCTCGGCATTCCTTCTGCTGCAAAATGTCGTCGTGCCGCTATTCTCGTACGCGATGCTGGAAATCGTACGGTTACGGACGAGCGAAGTGACGCTGATCATTATGCTGCAGAACATCGTGATGATGATCAGCTATTACTATTGGGGCGTTCTGAACAGCAGATTCGCGACAAGCACGCTGTTGTTATGGACGTTCCCTTTGATCGCCGTCGCGTGCGTGCTCTGGGCGGGCATGGCGGTCATGCCCGCGCTTCTCGCGCTCGTGCTCGTCCATGCGGTGCTCGGCTTCGGCCTCGCGGGGTACAATCTGCTTGTCTTTAACTTCTTGATCGGGGACACGCCCTCGTCCGAGCGGCCGATCTACATCGCCGTCTTCTCCGCGCTTACGGGATTGGCGGGGTTCGTCGGGCCGACGCTCGGCGGTTACTTGTACGATCTTGCCGAGAGCGGGCCCGAGTGGCTGCGAAGCTACGGGATTACGGCTTTCGCCGGTCTGAGCATGGTTGCTCTCGGCGCCTTGTTCGCCCCGTCCGTGTTCAAGCCTCGCGAGACATAGCTCGTTTCTTTATTGGCCGATTAGCTGTACAATAATAAGGTATTCAATCGAGGCGATGGGGTGATGGAAGTGGAATTGGTCGTAACGCCTTCCGCGCTGTCCTGCATCAAGAACGAATGGGGATTCGAGGACGGCGAGATGATTCGCGTGTTCGTCAGGTACGTCAGCGGAGCGGAAACTCCTTTTGCTTTCGGCATTACGAGAGATACGCCGATCGACGCGGCGGTGACGACGACAGCCGAGCCTTTAACGTTCTATATGGAAAGCAAGGACATCTGGTTTCTGAACGGCCGAAGCTTGAAGATCGATCGCTTAGGCGAGAACATCATTTTTATCATGACATAACGCCGGTTGGCAGATTGAGGTAGTAAACGTTACCGGTTTGTTGTAAACTAGTAATCATTATTCCAGAAACCGTACAGGCCAGTGGAGACCAAAGGAGATTTACGGAACATGAGCGTACAAAGCAAGACAAGCCATTGCAAAATCGTGGATTGCACGGTCCGCGACGGAGGACTCGTTAATAACTGGGATTTCAGCGTGGAGTTCGTTCAAGATCTGTACGAATCCTTGAACGCGGCTGGCGTCGAGTACATGGAGATCGGCTATAAGAACTCCCCTAAGCTACTGAAGAGCGAAGGGAAGGAAGGCCCTTGGCGTTTCTTGGACGATTCGTTCCTGCGGGACGTCATCCAGAAGAAGAACACGAAGCTGTCCGCGCTCGTAGACGTGGGACGGGTAGACGAGGCTGACGTGCTGCCGCGCGGCGAATCGATGCTCGATCTGATTCGCGTCGCAACGTACGCCCGCGATACGGCCAAAGCGATCGAGCTCGGCACGCTGTTCCACGAACGCGGCTACGAGACGACGATCAACATTATGGCGCTGTCCAACGTCATGGATAACGAGCTTAACGAGTCGCTCGCGATGATCAACGACAGCCCGATCGACTACGTGTACATCGTCGATTCCTTCGGCAGCCTGGATCCGGACGACTTCCGCTACTTGGTCGAGAAGTTCGGCCGCGCGCTCAAAGGCAAGCGCCTCGGCGTTCATACGCACAACAACATGCAACTGGCGTTCGCGAACACGATGGCGGCCGCGCAGCTCGGCGTAGAGCTGCTCGACGCGTCGGTGTACGGCATGGGCCGCGCGGCCGGCAACACGCCGACCGAGCTCCTGCTCGCCAAGATCACGCGTCCGGAATACGATCTGCGTCCGGTGCTCGGCATGATCGAGAAGCATATGATCAAGCTTCGCGAGAAGGAAGAATGGGGCTACCTCATCCCGGACATGATCACCGGCATGCTGGACGAACATCCGCGTTCGGCGATGGGCTGGCGCGCATCCGAGAAGCGCAACAACTTCGTTGACTTCTACGACAAGATGACGACGCCCGAAGTGTACAACAAGTAAGTCGACAATGAAGAGCTTGCCCCAGTTCATGGACTGAGGCAAGCTCTTTTGCTGAACATTGGAGGGATTAACGATGTCCGAAATACGAAGCGCCGACATTATCGCAAGACTGCAAAGCCGCCAATCGTTGCCGCCTTTATCGCCGCAGCACGCCTGGCATCCGGGGCTTGCGAGAGATATAGCGGCTTTGTCGGAGGAGACGATTGCCGGCAGCCTGCCGGACGGGAACCTTTCCGCGCCGGCATGGAAAGCCGCGCTGCATCTATGGAACGATGATTTGGAAGCGGCGCACGAGCTCGTTCAGGAGCTGCATTCGGTTACGGGATCGTCGTTGCACGGCATCGTGCACCGCCGCGAGGGAGACTACGATAACGCCCGGTACTGGTTCGTTCGCGCGGGCGACCATCCGGCTTACCACGGCTTGCAATCGCGCGCCGTGCTGTTGCTCGCAAGCGAACCGATGCCTGCGGGCCAGATCGGTCAAGCGCTATCGGCCATGCGGGGTCAAGGCAGCTGGAATCCGTCGCTGCTTACGAATACGATCGAAATTCACGAGACGCGGACGAACCGCGATAACGATGCGGTCAGACTCCTGCTCGAGCAGCTACAACAACTGGAGCTCGAAGCGATGCTGCGCTTCATCGGCGGCCGAATCGACGCAGGGGACGACGTCCGCTTGTAGTCGACGCTACCGTCTGCGCAGCGGTCCGAAGCCGCGTTCTCCGAACAGGAAGGCCAGCGCCGGGACGATGAGCGACATGAACAGCGTCGCGTACAATATTAAGCCGATCATCGTGCCGATGCCGATCTCCACGAGCGTGTCGACATCGGAGAAACCGAGCGCGCCGAACGTGCCGGCCATAATCGCGGCGGCGGAGACGATAACCCCGCCGGTCGTCGTCATGGCTGTCTTCATCGCCTCGCGGACGTCGCTCCCTAGGCCGGACTCTTCCTTGTACCTGGACATCAGGAAGATGCTGTAGTCGACGCCAAGCGCAACGACGACCATGAAGATGAAGAAAGATACCGTCCAGGACAAGCCGTCGAATCCGAGGATTCTCACGTACAGAAACTCCAGCAAGCCCATCGTGATCAGGTAGTTGAATACGAGAGCGGCAAGCACGTATAGCGGCGCGATAATCGATCGCAGGAGCGCGACGAGCACGACGGCAATTCCGGCCAAGACGAGCGATGCCGTCCGGACGAAGTCGTCGTACGATATGCCGCGCAGCTCGTTATACTTGGCCGATGCGCCGGAAGCGTAAACCCGAGGCTCGGGAATGACGGACAGCTCAAGACTGTCGCGCAATGCGGCCGTCAACTTATCGACGTTGTCCATCGTCTCCGTCGCGAACGGATTCGTGTTCATGACGATATCGATCTTCGTCGTTCGGCCGTCCGGCGACATGTAGAACTGCAAGATCCGCTGCATCCCGGCTTTGATCGGATCGGACTCGGCGCGCGGCGGGGCGCTCGGGCTCTGCTCCAGCAAATCTTTCAAGTCGGCGATGTCCTCCGAAGCCTTCAATTGCTCGTTGAGGTAAGGAACGATGGCATCCATGATCGGCCTTATGGAAGGCACGATGCCGACAAGGCCTTGGCTGAACGTAACGGCGCGAAGCGCGATCGCTTGGAGACCTTGCACGAACTGCTTGTCGTCTTCCGATTGGTTCGCGTCCGCGGCAGAGTCGCTTGGCTTCGACCCCGATTGTCCGAGCGACAGCCTGGCGCCGAGAGGCCGGGTGGCGCTGCGCACCTCTCTGACGCCCTGGATAAGCGCAAGGTCGGAGCTTGCCTGCTCCAACGCCGCGAACGCGGATGGGGTGCGCATCGACTCCGTTGACGTGACCGCCATCGTCAGCGGGAACACCTCTCCCGCCCCGAACGCTTGCTCGACCCGGTGATAGCCGACGACGGAGCCTAAGGACGGATCTATCTCGGAGATATCGTCGAAGGAACGGTTGCCTTGATAGAGCAAAGTAACGGGGGTAAGCAATAGAACGGCCGTCAGCAGCACGATGACCGGCCGTTTCGAAGCCAGCCGCGCGGCGGCAGCCCATAGCTTGGAACGCCCGCGTGCGCCGGCCGCGCCGCTTCTCGGCCACATCGGCCATAATAACGATCGGCCTAGCAAGAGGATGAGGGCCGGCGTCAGCGTCATCCCGGCAAGCAGCGTCACGAGCAGCCCGATGGCTACGCCCGCCGCGGATTTATATAGGCCGAATTGGGCGAAGCCGATCAGGAAGAACGCCGCGAACACCGTGCTCGCGGAATAGAATACGGTAGGCCCGACGCCGCGCAGCGTTCTGCGCATCGCATCGACCGGATCGCCGGCGGCTGCAAGCTCCTCGCGGTATCTCTGGATCATCAGGATGCAGTAGTCCGTACCCGCGCCGAACAAAACGGCGATCAGGAACGATTCGGTGAAGCTCGTCACCGTTAATCCATAATCGGCCGCCTTGGCGATCAATCCGCGAGATACGACAACGCTGATCCCTATCGTAAGCAGCGGCACGAGAGGGGCGACGGGCGAACGGAAGACGATCAGCAGGATGGCTAGGACGAGCCCGATCGTGATGATTTCCGTACGCCGCAGGCCTTGGCGGGAAGAGTCCTGAAAATCCTGCGAGATGGCCGCGCTGCCCGTTAAATCGACATCGGCTCCATCCGGCGCGCCGTCAAGAAGCTGCTTGATTCCCGTCAAAGCCGTCTTGGTTGACTCGTCGAAATCGGAACCGGGCAAATAGACGACGGCGAGCATCGCCCGGCCGTCTTTGCTTATGAACCGCTCCGCGAGCTCAGGCTGGGTTTGCGCATCGAGCAGTCCGGCGATGTTCAGCTCCTCTTGGCGCGAAGAAATTTCATTCGTTACCTCGGTCATCCAGACTTTGTCGTCTGCGGTAATGCCTTCTTGGCGCGACAGCACGATAACGGCGCTCGTTCGCGACTTCGAGGTCGGATCGATCTCTTGCAGCAGCTTGAGAGCTTGCGCGGATTCGGCATGCCTCGGTATGAAGTTCTGTTCGGTATGGCTTACGACGACGGACAAGCTAGGCAACGCCAACGCCGATACGCCCGCGGCCGCGATCCAACCCGCGAGCAGGACGAGCCGCAGCCGAGACGTCCAGTCGATGAAGCGGTTCATCATCCGGTTGTTCACGCTCCGTTAAGGCGTTCCGAATCCTTCGAGCGGACCTTCGCCTCGTATGTTGGCGGCATGGTGCCGCGAATTGGGATGGAAGTAGCCGCGGCCGGTCCAGCTAATGCCGTCCGCCGTCGTCGCGGCGACCGACACGCCGATGTCTTCGCTCTCCTCGAAGCGGCGCAATGCTTGCTCGTCCGAGACGCCGTCCAGCTCTATGTACCAATGCTTGGAGCCGTGCTCCGTTATAATGAACAGCTTAGCGCGCTCATAAGCAAGCGATCTGGCGTAAGATCCTTGCGATATCGTTATGTTCGCCAATTCAACCGTTTCCACTTGTGATCTGTTCCTCCTTTGCCGATAAACTTAATTGTAACGCGTTAATGGAAAAGGTTGCAATCTCGAAGCGGAGAGGAGCGTTCGGATGCAGGCTGCACAATGGATCGTACAACCGCTCGGCGATCGCGCTTTCCTGCTTGCGTGGGGCGGAGCGGATATTTCGGCGCGGCAAGTCGCCGCCGTCGCGCGGCGCATCCGGAGGGCTGCCCCGGCGTGGCTGCAAGAGCTTGTGCCCGCCTATCGTTCGATTGCCGTACACATACATATGCGCTTCGCGGGTCTATCTCCCCTTCAGGCGTCGGAAGAGCTGCTTCGCGCGCTAGAAGTCTTCGATATCGCTCCCAAAGCAGCCGACACGAGGCTCGTGGAGCTGCTCGTGCGTTACGGAGGAGAGGACGGTCCGGACTTAGAGGCTTCCGCCTCGAGAAGCGGATTAACCGTCCCGCAGTTCATCGAGAAGCATTCGGAAGCCGAGTACGAAGTGGCTATGATCGGATTCGCTCCCGGATTTCCTTATTTGAGCGGGCTGCCCGCCGAGCTCTCGCAGCCAAGGCATGAGACGCCGAGGCTGAGCGTTCCTGCGGGAGCGGTCGGAATCGCCGGGGGACAAACCGGCGTCTATCCTGTAGCGTCGCCGGGCGGCTGGCAGATCATCGGCCGAACGACGGCAAAGCTGTTTCGGCCGGAGGACGGCGAACCGTTCCTGCTGGCATCAGGCGACCGCGTTAAATTCGTTCCTATAGAAGGTAGCGAGACCGAATCGGTTGCGTCGACCCGGCTGCCGGATGTCGAACCTACGGCAAGCGAACGCGCGGTTGCAAGGGGCCCGGCGGCGCTTGCCGTCGTGAAGCCCGGTATGCTGACGACCGTGCAGGATTTAGGCAGACCGGGCTGGCAAGCTTACGGAGTGTCGGTCGGAGGAGCCATGGACGCGATCGCCATGCGTGCGGCGAACATCCTCGTCGGCAACAAGGAAGAGGAAGCGGGATTGGAGATGACGTTGCTCGGTCCGACGTTGGACGTGGCGCAGGACTTGCTCGTAGCGATAAGCGGGGCGGACGTCGAGGCGTTCGCGAACGGCGAGCCGCTCCCGATGAATAAGCCGATCTTGCTGCGTAGCGGAACGAAGTTGTCGTTCGGTCGCGTAACCGGCGGCTGCCGAGCTTATATGGCCGTCGCGGGCGGCATCGACGTTCCGCTCGAGATGGGCAGCAGAAGCGCAGATCTGCGCGCGCGCATCGGAGGCGGAGGAGGATTGCCCTTGTCAACCGGAGACTCGCTTTGCGCAGGTCAGCCTACCGCGCTGTCGCTTGTGTTAGCCGATACCCTGCTCCGCCGTGTTCGTTCCGACGGGCGCAGGTGGGGCACGGTGCCTTGGGCGGCAAGCTTACTCGGGCCGAAGCGTGCGCCGGAACGGCTATCCGAATGTCGTCTGCGCGTGCTCGTCGGCGCGGAATGGGAGACTTTCGGAGATCAAGCGCGGCGGACGCTGCTGGATTCAGCCTATCGGGTGGAAGCCTCGTCCGACCGTATGGGAATTCGTTTATCCGGGCCTGTCCTATCCAGGTTATCCGATACGGAGCTGCGGTCGCACGGGGTCGTGCCAGGCACGATACAAGTGCCGCAAAGCGGACAGCCGATCGTCCTCGCGCCGGGCTGTCAACCGACGGGAGGATATCCGAAGCTGGCGCACGTTATAACGGCGGATTTGCCGTTGCTCGCGCAGCTCGCCCCCGGGAGCATCGTAAGGTTCGAGCTGGCGAAGCTGGAGGATGCCGGGCGAGCAAGGGAAGAGCAGGGACGGGATATCGCCCTGCTCCAAGCGGGCGTCTTCGCGAAAGTTTGCGAGTTAGAGAATAGAGGTGTACGCGCGTGATCGCGATCGATTTGAACGCCGACCTCGGCGAAGGCTACGGCCTATATACGTTCGGTTCTGACGAAGATCTGCTGGAATCGATATCATCGGCGAACGTCGCGTGCGGATATCATGCGGGCGACCCCCATCGGATGAGAGAAACCGTGGAGCGATGCCTAGCGCGCGGCATCGCGGTCGGCGCCCATCCGGGCCTGCCGGACCGGGTCGGCTTCGGCCGCCGGGAGATGAGCGTCACGCCGGAAGAAGCGTCCGATTACGTGCTGTATCAGGCGGGTGCGCTGCAGGCGTTCGTTCGCGCCGCGGGCGGTACGCTCGGGCATGTCAAGCTTCACGGCGCGTTGTATCATATGGCGATGACCGATCAGGCGATGGCCGACGCGATCGTGCAAGACTTATGCCGTCTTGACCGGTCGCTCATGCTGTTCGGCCTGCCCGGCAGCCGGTTCGAAGCTTCGGCGATTGAATCGGGCATGGCATTCGTCGCGGAAGGGTTCGCGGATCGCGCTTACATGCAAGACGGCAGCCTCGCGCCAAGGCGGTTGCCGGGCGCCGTGCTGCACGATGATAGCAGAGCGGCAGAGCAGGCCGTCATGTTGGCAATGCGGGGCGAGGCTTCGACGATCGACGGCGGGAACGTTGCGGTGGGCGTTCGTACGCTGTGCATCCATGGAGACGCGCCGAATGCGGCTGAGCGCGCGCGAACGATTCGACAAGCGTTGGTGAAGAACGGCGTGCAAATTCGCCGACCGAAGCGATAATTTCGTAGAATGCCGTCGAAACGGTGTCGAGATTTTTCCATCTAGCAGGAAAAACTCGATTCGTGTGGAACTTGTAAGGGTACATCTCTGCTTCGGGGGTCCAGCATGTCGATTAATCGTGCGGAAATGAAAACGATGTGGACGGTGTTAGCCGCCCTATGCTCGTTCGTTATATTGCAAGCGGCGGACCGCCTGCTTGCGGATTGGATTGAACCGATCGCCGGCGAGACCGCTAACGTATTGCTAGAATCGCTGGGTTTTGCCGTCTGCTTCGCCATTCTGGCTCTAGGTTGGATGGTGTTCGTTCCGACGCTATGCAGGCAAAGGCTCATGACTTCGGCGTTGTTCGCGAGCGTGGGCCTGCTGAATTTGCTTCATTCGCTAAGCAGGGAGAACATGCCGCTTGCTAACGACCGATTCGGCAACATGCCGAGCGATATGCTAGGTTGGATCTCCCAGTGGATCGGCGCGGTAGGGCTTCTGATCGTCTTTTCGCTGAATAACGCCCCCGTCAAAGCGAAGACCCGTACCTATACGATCATACCGGCATTCCTCATCGTCAGCGCGATCGCATGGGGTGTTTTCAGCGTCGATAGCTGGAATGAGGATGCCTTAAGGTCGATTCAACCGTACCAGCACGCATCCGTATTGCTTCTATACGCGGCGGCTGCCAGCGTCATTCTATACCGCCACCGGGTCGAGCGTCCGCAGTCGATGCTGACGATCGTTCAGGCGCTTATCTGGCTCTCCGTCTCGAAGATGGAGGAGGCGCTCGGGTCGGGAATCGGCGATATTCACTATTTGTTCGCGGAATGCATCAAAGTATTCGGATATTACTATTTGCTCAAAGGAATTTATTTCGTTCTGATCGAGGAACCGTACAAGCGGCAGAAGAAAACAGAGGCTCGCATTAACTATTTGGCTTTTCACGACGAGCTTACCGGATTGCCTAACCGTCGAATGTTCTCCGAACGGGTGAAGGCGGAAGTCGGCAGAGCGGAGCACAACGGCAGCAAATTCGTCCTGCTCTGGCTTGACATTGACCGCTTCAAGACGATTAACGATTCGATGGGCCATTCGTTCGGCGATCAATTGCTCGTTGCGGTGGCGGAGCGGATTTCGAAGTTCACGAGCAAGCCGGAGAAGGTGTTCCGCCTTGGCGGGGACGAGTTTACGTGCCTGCTGTCGGAAATCCGAGACGTGAAACAAGCGGAGCAAGAGGCGCAGAGGCTCGTCGAGTTGTTCGATTCGCCGATCCGCGTCGGGATGCACGACTTTCATTTGACGATCAGCGTCGGCATGGCGATCTATCCGGAGGACGGCAATTCGCTCGACCTGTTGCTGCAGAACGCGGATACGGCAATGTACAGCGCGAAGCAGACGAGCAACGGGTGGACGAGATACGCCGCGGAGATGAATTTGAAGGCAAAGGAAAAACTGCTGCTCGAGAACGATCTTCGCATCGCGCTGGAGCTCGGCCAATTCCACCTGGCGTATCAGCCGCTAGTCGATCTGGAAAGCGAACGGCTGGTCGGCGCGGAGGCTCTCATCAGATGGAACCATCCGCAGAAAGGCTCGATCCCTCCTTCGGAGTTTATCCCGCTGTGCGAGGAGAACGGATTTATCATTCCTCTGGGGGAGTGGGTGCTGCGGACCGCTTGCATTCAGTCGAAAGAATGGCAACGCGGCGGCTACCGGCCGCTTATTATGTCCGTGAACTTGTCCATTCGTCAATTCCGTCAGCACGACCTATGCGAACGTATCGAGAGAGTGCTGGAAGAGACAGGCCTTGAGCCGCAATATCTCGAGCTCGAAATTACCGAAAGCATTATGGCGGACGTCGCGTTCGCGACAGGGATGCTCGAGAAGCTGAAGAAAATCGGAGTGCGCATCAGCATTGACGACTTCGGTACCGGATACAGCTCGCTTTACTACTTGAAGCGTTTCCCGATCGACAAGCTGAAGATCGACCGTTCGTTCGTCAGCGACATTTTAACCGACCGCAACGATGCGGCCATCGTCTCCGGCATTTCGGCAATGGCGCGTAACTTGAATTTGACCGTAACGGCGGAAGGCGTGGAAAGCGAGGGTCAGGTCGTGTTTCTGCGGGAGCAGCGCTGCCAGGAGGCGCAGGGTTACTTTTTCTCCCGTCCGGTCCCGCCGGACCAGTTCATTGCCTTGTTCGAAGCTGAGAGCGACTGCCCGGGGAGGCAGAAAGAATCGACCGCATGAGCGAGGCTCGTGTATTCGTATACGGATCGCTGCTGCCGGGTTTGCACAATTATAGCGTGATCTCTCCCTACGTCGTTGCCGCCAAGCTTGGGCGCGTTCGCGGAAGATTGGTAGACGCGGGGCCTTACCCGGCATTGATCGCAGACGAGAGACGCACGGTACGCGGAATGTGGTTGACCGTAACGATCGACGGCATACCCAGATTGGACGAGCTTGAAGAGTTCATAGGCATCGAGGAAAACAACGACTACGAGCGGGTGTGGACGACAGACGCAGACGATCCCGACTTGTCCGGATGGATGTATATTTGGACGCACCCCCGAGGGTGCCGATTGCTCGATACGGACTGGTGGCCCGACGCGGTGCACGACAAGGGCAACGAGCCGCAATAGCTGTCGTACAACCACCTATTATGAGAAACGACGGAGCAGGGATTTGTCCCTGTTCCGTCGTTTCGTTATTCGACACTTTTCCGTCATTGTCTCCGGTTGAACAGGCAGTGGCGTTCGGTTAGGATGGAAGAATAGACCGTCGCGAGACTAGCGTGCGTTCATAGTTCTGCAATGAGGAGGCTTCCTTTATGTATATAAAAGACCGGGCGGCGCTCGGAAACCGCAATCGGACAACCTTTACGCGGTTGATGTTGGTCGCGATCGGAGCATTGTGGATGCTCGCTGCCGGATTCATCGGGCGAGCGGACGCGCACGCAGAGTTAGTCGGCACTTCGCCGGTCGCGGGCAGCCAATCGGACGCAAGCCCGCAAGAGGTCCGGCTGGTATTCAACGAACGGCTTGATTCGGGCGGGGCGAAGCTGCAGGTTCTGGACGAGAGTTCGAGCAACGTCGCCAAAGGCAAGCTCTCGTACATCGAAGAAGGCAAAGGCTTGACGGTCGCGTTGCCTAAACTCGGAGAAGGACACTATACCGTCTCTTACTCGGTGATATCGGCGGATGGGCATCCGATTTCCGGCGCTTACGTCTTTACGGTAGGCGATCCGGCGCCGCTGACGGACGCCCGCGAACTGGATCCGCATAGCCAAGTCGGCCATGGTCACAATCATCCCGGGGCGAGCGAAGGGTTGACGATCGAATCGTTCCTGCACTATGCCTCGAGGGTGTTATACTACGCCGGATTGCTGTCGCTATCCGGGCTTCTGCTTTGGAGCTTGCATCGCCAAGCTTCCCCGCTCGTGCGACGGGTTCGCGAGCATGCGATCGGACTTGCGGGGAAATTCGCTCTGGTTGCTACGCTGACTTACGTGTTCTTCAGCCTGAAGGATTTGGCGGAAGACGAGCCGTTGTCGGAATGGGGCCGCATTCTGACGGAGACGACGATCGGCCGCCTCTACATAGCGGAGCTGCTGATGGCGTTGGCCGCGCTGCTGCTAACGCGCTTCGCTCCGATCGCCCGCTTATTCTGGATCGCGATCGCGCTCTTCATCGAGTCCTGGTCCGGTCACGCCGTCGTCTATGAACCGATCGGTTACTCGGTCGGACTTGATTTCGTCCATTTGCTCGCGGCTTCGTTATGGAGCGGAGGGCTTGTTCTGTTGCTTGCCGTCTGGCTTCGCGAGAGACCGGAGGCCGGCCGATTCGCGCTGCTGTTCTCGAAGTGGGCGCTGCTCGCTTTCCTCGCGCTGTGGGTGACGGGAATACTGTCCACGCTTCGTTTTCTGCCGTCGATCGCTTATCTGCAATATACGAAGTGGGGCTCCTGGCTCATCGTCAAAGCGGCGCTCTCGCTGCTCGTTGCCGTTACGGCGTTCCTCATCCGCTTGCGGCTCCGCAAAGGAGATCTTCCGCGCGGCGCGCTGCTGAAAGCGGACATCGGATTGTTGTGCGCGATCGTGGTGACGATCGGCGTGCTGACCTATCAGACGCCGTTGCCGGCGAACAAGCCGCTCAGCTATCATCAGATGGGGACGGATATGCACTTCACGTTGAGAATTTCTCCGAACGCGCCCGGAGACAACGAGTTTAAGTTGAAAATATGGCTGCCGCTATCGATCGGGGAAGGCAAAGCTAAAAGAGTGCAGTTGAGGCTTCTGCCGCACGATAAAAGCGAAGTCGGTTACATCGACGTCCCGCTCGAGCCTTACACGGATGAAGAGCTGGACGCGTTCCCGGATTTCGTCAAATCCACGTATACGGCCAAAGGGCCGTTCATGCCGTTCGCCGGGGAATGGACCGCGCAAGTTCGCGTTACGGACGCGGCCGATACGGAATATGTCAAGGAAACGACGTTCAGAAACTATTAAACGGCAAAGACCACCATTCGACCCTAAGGGAGAACGCTAATGCGAAACGGACGGCTCAAGTGGCTCATATTGCTTATTCCGACGCTTACGATCGGCTTGTGGGAATACGTCCGGCACGCGTTCTTGCTGCCCTATATGTCGATGGAACTGGGCAACTTCCTGGCGCCGTTCATCGTGCTCGCGGTTACGTTAACGATCGTGCGGGGATTGTTCGTTCGGCTGGAGCATTCGCAGAGCGCGCTACAGCGCGAGAAGTCGACCAGCGCCGCATTGGAAGAACGGGAGCGGCTCGCCCGAGAGCTGCATGACGGAATCTCTCAGTCTTTGTTCTTGCTCGCGGTAAAGCTCGATCAGCTTGACGCCGCCGTGCGGGACGGGCCGGTAAAGCCGCTGGCGGCGGGACTTCGCGAAACCGTTCGCGTCATGCACGAGGACGTGCGGCAAGCGATCGCCAGCTTGCGTCTGCCGCCTTCGCCCGACCAAGCCGCGTGGGTGATGCCCCTCCGCGAGCTGCTTGGAGAGACGGCGGGCATTACCGAGGCGCGGGCGGAGTTTACTTGGACGATACCGGACGGGAGCTTATCGGATAAAGAAAAAGTGGAACTGCATGCGTGCGTCCGCGAAGCGTTAATGAACGTTCGCAAGCATGCGAGAGCGCAAACGGTGTACGTGATCGGAGAGCCCGACGGGACGGGCGGCTTCCGTTGCGCCGTCGAGGACGACGGAATCGGTTTTGCCGGAGATCCGCTGAACGCGCCGGGCCGATTCGGGCTGCGAATGGTGAAGGATCGGGCAACGCGCATGGGCTGGGCTTTCGCGGCCGAACGCCGCGATAGCCGTACCGTCATCGAGCTCTTGAAAAGAGGGGGACAAGCCTGATGATCCAGCCGATACGCGTATTGATCGCGGACGACCATCCGCACGCCCGCGAAGGGATGCGAACGATTCTGTCCGCCGAGCCGTCGTTCCTCGTCGTCGGAGAGGCTTCAAGCGGCGAGCTAGCGATCGCTCTCGCAGACGAGCTGCAGCCTGAGCTGGTGCTTATGGACATCCACATGCCGGGTATGGGCGGACTAGAAGCCGTTAAAGCGATCAAATCATCGCAGCCGCATGCGAAGATCGTCATCGTGACCGTATCGGACGAGCCTTCGCACCTGTTCGAAGCGATCAAGAAAGGCGCCCAAGGCTACTTGCTCAAGAACTTGAATCCGTCCGCTTGGCGGGATTACTTGCGCGCGGTGGCGTTGGACGAAGCGCCGCTTAATCCGGAGCTGGCGCTGTCGATCTTGCGGGAGTTCGCGAACCGTCCTGCGCAATCGGACGCTGGGGGCAAGGATCGCGGGACCGCTCAAGCCGAAGGGCTGACTCCGCGCGAGAAGGAGCTGCTGCGCGAGGTAGCGCAGGGGCTCACGAACAAGGAAGTCGCTTTATCGCTTGGCTTATCGGAGCATACGGTGAAAAATCACCTCAAGAACATTTTGCAGAAGCTGCACTTGGACAATCGGGTTCAATTGACGAGATACGCATACGAGCGCGGACTAGTGGAACCAAGAGGTTCGGAATAGCGTTGCGCCGCCTCCAAACCGTCACAAATCGTCACCCGCCTATGACTCTTTCGAGTCATGCCCTTCCATGGAAGGCGGTCTATACTGGGGTACAAGACAACTTTAACGTTGAAAGGTTGGATCACCCCGTATGAAGAAAATCTCAGCAATCCTGCTAACCCTCATGCTGGCTATCGGCTTTGCGGGAGTCGCGAGCGCGCACGTCACCGTGCAGCCGAACGAAGCGCCGGCGAACTCGTACCAAGTATTCACCGTCCGCGTACCGACGGAGAAGGAAGCAGCGACGACCCAAGTCAAAGTCGTCATTCCGGCAGGCGTAACGGTAAGCCGCTTCGAGCCGAAGTTCGATTGGAGCTACGAGGTCGAAAAAGGCGCGGACGGGGCGATCGCCTCGGTCACGTGGAAAGCGACGGGAACGGGTTTAAGCAGAACGGAATTCGGCGATTTCCGCATGTCGGGCAAAGTAGCCGAAGACGCCAAGGAGCTCGTCTGGAAAGCCTACCAAACGTACGCGGACGGAGAAGTCGTGGAGTGGACGGGCGCGCCGGACGCGGATAAGCCGGCATCCGTGACCAAGGTGACGGCAGCAGCCGGCAACGCTCATGGTGCTGCCGCGGCACACGAAGAGAGCGGCGAAGGCAGAGATCCGTTGACGTTCTCGCTTGCGGTAGCGGCCATGATACTTAGCGTTGTCGCGTTCGCTCTGTCGCTTCGAAAGCGGAGATAGAGGGGAAGAAGAGCCATCCCGATGCGGGATGGCTCTTGACTTTGCCGGAACGCTTTAGCATCAGGCCACCAACTGCACCAACTGCACCAACTGCACCAACTGCACCAACTGCACCAACTGCACCAACTGCAGTTAATCCTGCGCAATTGTTATCTATTATGCAAATACCTGCACGAAATACAGCTGATTATCGCCAAAACCATCGAAATCCTCATGATATGTCAAACGAACTGTACTTCGCGCAGTTGACTTTTTAGGAGCAGTACGATCGGCTGTATTAGCTGTATCTAGTGCTGTTAAAGCGATACAAAAAAGCGGTACAAGGATCATCCTCGCACCGCTTTCGTATAAGTAGATTATTGCGCAACGGCCTCCGCCGAGACGGACGCGGCAGGAGAAGCCGCAGCTCCGTCTTCCGCCTTCTTATTCTTCTGCTCTTCCTGCGCTTTGATCAGCTCGGCTTGCAACTGCGTCTCCGCTTCCTTAAGCGCGTCGTCGAGCGATTTGTTGCCGTCGTAGGCGCTTTGGACGGCTCCGCGTACCGTGCCGTCGAGGATGCCGTAGAAGTTCATAGGCAGTTTGGCGTACAAGTTGTTCATCGGGCTTTCCATCGGTTTGAGCATATAGAATGCTTTCACGTTGCGGCCTTCTTTGTCCTCGTACGCGGTCGTTCTAACCGGCAAGCCGCCCGTTTGGGCTTTCGAGGACACTCTTGCGAAATCCTCGCCCATCACGTAGGTCAAGAACTCCTTGGCGGCGTCGGCATTCTCGGACTTCGCGTTGATGGCGAACAAGGAATTCAAGTTGACGTAAGGGCTTCTATCCGGGTTGGCCGGATCTACCGGCATCGTGACGATGCCCCAATCTTTGACCGCTTTGTCTTTGACGGCCGGAGATTTCTGCGCTTGTTCGATCTGATCCATTAAGTATTGGGCTTCCATCTTCATGGCGACTTTGCCGGATACGAACGGATCCTGCAGCAGGTAATCGTCGTAATTAAAAACGGCATCCATGCCACCGTTCATGTTCTGCGAGTGGAGGACGTTCGACTTGACCACTTCGAAGGCGGTTTCGAACGATTTCTTCCAAGCCGGCGTATTCAAGGTTACCTTCATGTCTACGGGGTTGATCATGCTGAGATTTTGCGTGGATGCGATCATGCTGCCCAATTGGTAGGCGTCGGCGCCGTTCCATCCCAGGCTTAGTCCGTACGTTCTGGAATCCTTGTCGCCGTCCGTCGGGAATCGCTTAGCCAGCGCGAACAGCTCGTCCCAAGACATACCGTCCTTAGGCAGATCGACGCCGTGTTTCTTGAATAGATCCTTATTGTAATAAACGACTTGAGAGTACATATTCGGGGACATGCCGTACAGCTTGCCGCCGCCGAGATCGCGCAAATATTCCATTAAGCCGGGCACGAGCGTGTCGGGTTTGAAGCTCTTATCCTGGGCGATCGACTCCAGATCGAGAAGCTTGCCTTCTTCGGAGTACTCGCGGAAAAGGCTGTTGTCCAGCATAAGGATGTCGGGCTTCTGCTCTTCGATCAATTTCTGCATGCTTGTTTTATAGTCCCCATTGGGGTCTTGATAAGCGGTTTGATTCGAGACGACTTCGAAGTCGACGTTCGTATGAAGGGCCGAATAAATCATGCCGTAAGATTGGAAGAATGCGCGCTCGTCGTAGTACATCACCTTCAGCGTCGTTCTCGTCTCGTCGCCGTTCGCCGAGTTTCCCTTGCTGCAGCCGCTTACGAGAAGCATAGCCGCCGTTAGGCCTACTCCGAGATAGGTGCCGAATTTAAAGCTTTGTGCCACTACATCACAACTCCTTCTAAAAAATGCTAATTATGTGCCAGTATAGCATGTATCAGCGCTTAGTGAGCTAAAAAGAAGTTAAAAATAAACAAGTTGAGGCGAAAAAAGGAGGCAACGGCGGATTTAGCGACATGACGAACGGATCTTGGCTTGATTGCGGCGACCGGTTGCCCTATAATGGTGGATAAATGTGCAAATGCGATGATGGAGAAAAGTAAGCAGTGCCTTCTTACCAGGGAGGGAGCGCCGTCGACTGGAAGCGTTCCTAAGAAACCAGGCTGCCGAAGTTCGCTCCGGAGCAGAACTTTGAACGCGGCCATAGGCTGCCAGTAGAGGTTTCCGGCAACGGCCCGTTACGCCGTTCAAGCGGAAGCGTCCAAGCTCGTCTTCGAGAATGCCGTTATATCGGCAGACGGACGTTTCAACAAGGGTGGTACCACGGTCTTTTCGTCCCTTACGGGAGAGAAGGCTTTTTTTATTTTCCGAGACACATTAGACCAAGGAGCGATCGTCATGAAGGAACGATTGGAAGCGTTGCGGGCAGAAGCGCTCGAGCAGCTTAAAGGGGTTGCGGACGCGGGACGGCTGAACGACCTGCGCGTTCATTATCTAGGCAAGAAAGGACAGCTTACCGAGATTTTGCGGGGCATGGGCGCGCTAAGCGCGGAAGAACGCCCGATCATCGGGCAAGCGGCCAACGACGTTCGCGCCGACATCGAGATCGTCATCGCGGAGAAACAAGAAGCGTTCGACCGCGCGGCGACCGCCGGCCGGCTCGCGGCCGAGACGATCGACGTCACGCTGCCGGGCAAAGCGCCGAGCGTCGGCGCCGTGCATCCTCTGAACAAAGTGGCGCAGGAAATCGAGGATATTTTCATCGGAATGGGCTATACGATCGCGGAAGGACCGGAGGTCGAGACCGACTACTTCAACTTCGAGGCGTTGAACCTGCCGAAAAACCACCCGGCTCGCGATATGCAGGATTCGTTCTACATTACCGACGAGATTCTGCTTCGTACGCATACGTCGCCGGTGCAAATCCGCACGATGAAGGCGATGAACGGCAAGACGCCGGTCAAAGTCATCTGCCCGGGCAAAGTGTACCGCCGCGACGACGACGATGCGACCCACTCGTTCATGTTCCATCAGATCGAAGGGCTTGTCATCGGACCGAACATCCGGATGAGCGACCTCAAAGGAACGCTGCTGCAATTCGTGCGCGAAATGTACGGATCGCAGATGGAAATTCGCCTGCGTCCGAGCTTCTTCCCGTTCACGGAGCCGAGCGCGGAGGTCGACGTGACGTGCGTGCAATGCGGCGGCAGCGGCTGCCGGATGTGCAAGCATACCGGCTGGATCGAAATTCTCGGCTGCGGCATGGTGCATCCGAAGGTGCTCGAGCACGGCGGCTACGATCCGAACGAAGTAACGGGGTTCGCGTTCGGCATTGGCGTCGAACGGATCGCGCTCTTGAAGTACGAGATCGACGATATTCGCCACTTCTACGCGAACGACACGAAGTTCTTGAGCCAGTTCGCCAAGCAGTGACGGTCGCCGCTTCTTCCATAACGAGAATCTAATAAGGGGAGTTTCCCATGAACGTATCATATCGGTGGTTATCCGAATATATCGACCTAAGCGGCATCGAGCCGCAGAAACTGACAGAAATGATGACTCGCGGCGGCATAGAGATCGATTCCGTGCCGTCCCGCAACGCGGGCGTTAGCAACGTCGTCGTCGGCTACGTCAAAACCCGCGAGAAGCATCCGGACGCCGACAAGCTAAGCGTCGTTACCGTGGACGCCGGCACCGGCGAAGATTTGCAAATCGTGTGCGGCGCGCCGAACATCGCGGCAGGACAGAAAGTGCCGGTCGCCAAAGTCGGCGCGAAGCTGCCGGGCATCGAGATCAAGAAAGCGAAGCTGCGCGGCGTCGAGTCCCAAGGCATGATCTGCTCGGCTCGCGAGCTCGGCATCAACGACAAGCTGCTGCCGAAGGAGCAGCAGGAAGGGATTCTCGTGCTTCCGTCGGAGACGGAGATCGGCCGCGACATTCTGGACGTATTGGCGCTGAGCGACCACATTCTCGAACTCGATTTGACGCCGAACCGTTCCGACTGCTTGAGCATGCTAGGCGTAGCTTACGAGGTCTCCGCGTTGACGGGCCGTTCGCTTCGCTTGCCGGACCCGGGCCAAGACCTTTACGCGGCTGCGGACAAAACTTCGGATCATATTAGCGTGAGAATCACCGCGACCGAGAACTGCTCGCTGTATACGGCGCGTTATATTAAGGGAGTCAAAGTCGGTCCTTCCCCGCTGTGGATGCAGAACCGGCTGATCGCGGCCGGCGTTCGTCCGATCAACAACATCGTCGACATTACGAACTACGTCATGCTCGAATACGGCCAGCCCCTGCATGCGTTCGACGCGAAGAAAATCGCGGAGGGACGGATCGACGTCCGTCTCGCGAAGCCGGGCGAAGCGCTCGTAACGCTCGACGACCAAGAGCGCAAGCTCGAGCCGCACATGCTCGTCATTGCGGACGGGGAGAAGGCGCTCGGCTTGGCCGGCGTCATGGGCGGCGCGAACTCCGAGGTGACGGAGGACACGACTGACATCGTTCTCGAGTCCGCGAAGTTCGACGGCGGCACCATTCGCCGAACGTCGCGCCAGCTCGGCTTGCGCTCGGAAGCTTCGGCGCGGTTCGAGAAGGAAGTCGATCCTTCCCGCGTGCGCGAAGCTTTGGATCGCGCGGCCGGATTGATGGCCAAATATGCGGAAGGACTCGTAACGGAAGGCATCGCGGAAGCGGAGACGGCCTCGTTCGAACCGGCGGTCGTTCGCCTGTCGCTCGATCGCGTGAACGGCATGCTCGGAACGTCGCTGTCCTCTCTCGAGGCGGAGACCATTCTGACGAGGCTGCAGTTCGCTGCGGTTTCCGCCGGTAACGACGTCTGGGACGTGACGGTTCCGACCCGCCGCGGCGATATGACCCGGGACGTCGATCTCATTGAGGAAGTGGCGCGGTTGCACGGTTACGACGAAATTCCGACGACGCTGATCGAAGGAGCTTCGACGGCCGGTTCGCTGACGAAGCCGCAGGCGATTCGCCGCGAGCTGCGGACGCTGCTGACGAACGCGGGCTTGCAGGAAGCGATCAGCTATTCGGTCACGTCCGCTCAGCGTACGGGCTTGTTCCCGGCCTTGTCAGGCGAAGACGTCAAACCGATCGCGCTTGCGATGCCGATGAGCGAAGAGCGGAGCGTGCTTCGGACGACGATTCTGCCAAGCTTGATGGAAGCGGCCGCTTACAACCTGACCCGGAAGAACAACGATATCGCGCTGTTCGAAATCGCCAGCGTGTATCATTCGGACGAAGAGGCGCTGACGCGTCTTCCGCAGGAAAAGCCTCGATTGGCGCTGCTGCTTGCCGGCAGTCGCCGCGCGGCCGGCTGGAATCGGCCTGCGGAAACGGTCGACTTCTACGATGCGAAAGGATTGCTGGAGACGGCATTCCGCCGGCTTGGCATAGAGGCGCGCATATCGTACGAAGCGGCGCAGCCGGAAGGCTTCCATCCCGGACGCACGGCTGCGATCAAGCTCGAAACGGAGCGCGGCGCGGAGACGATCGGTTACGTGGGACAGCTTCATCCGGAGCTGCAGCGGGAATTCGATCTCCCGGACACCTTCGCGGCGGAGCTGTCGCTTGCGCCGGTCTACGAGTATGCGGACAACCGGATCGAATACAAACCGTTGCCGCGCTATCCGGCGATGGAGCGGGATATCGCGGTCGTCGTCGATCGCGGCGTGTCCGGAGGCGCCTTGACGGCGGCGATCGAGGCATCCGCCGGCGAGTTGCTGGAGTCGGTTCGCGTATTCGACGTATATACCGGAGATCGCGTGGCGGCCGATAAGAAGAGCGTAGCGTTGGCGCTCGTCTACAGACATGCGGAGCGTACGCTGACCGACGATGAGGTAACGGCGGCCCATGGCAATGTTTTGGCACGATTGGAACAATCTTTCGCAGCTGAACTTCGGAAGTAGGCAGGAAACGGCAATGGATGCAGCGAATACATCAAGACGCTGGTTGGCGCCTGATGATTCGCTGCATTTTCCTTTGTGCGGCGCGGGATTTCGGGTGCGGAAGGTTGTCGAAAGATAGTTGCGGATGACGGAAACAATGGGAGGATCACGCCGTGAGCATGGACGAGAAATTGCGTGTGACCGTTGACATATATGGAACGCAGTATACGCTGACGGGTCACAATAGCGCCGAGTATATGAGAAGGGTCGCTGCGCTCGTCAACGAACAGATGAGCAGAATCAACAGCGGTTCCCCTAGGCTCGATTTGCCGCGCCTTGCCGTTCTGGCGGCGGTGAACATGGGAGACGAGCTGCTGCAGATTCGCCGCGAAGCCGAGCGGCTGGCGAAGGAAGAAGCCGAGCGCAAGCGGCTTGCCGAGGAAATCGAATACGTCAGAATGCAGGCGGCGGAAGAAGTCGCGACTGCGCAGGCGAGGGCAGCCGGGGAAGTCGCGAGAATCGAGGCGGCTCTGGCGAGCGCAAGGGAGCAAGCCGCGGAACAGCTGGCGAAGGCCGATGCGATGGGCGTGGAAGCGCTTGCGGACGCGGAGAGCAAAGCTGCCGAAGCGATCGGAAGACTGTCGCGGGAGCTGGAGCTGTCTAAGCAAGCGGCTTCCGAACAGCTGGAAAGCTTGAACGCGCTTGCGGCGGAGGAGCTGTCCGGATTTAAAGCTCAGGCGGCCGAAGAGCTGGCTAAAGTTGAAGCGGCCGCTGCGGAAGCGTTGGCGAAAGCGGAAGCGAATGCTGCGGAAGAGCTTGCAAGATTGTCCCGCGAGCTTGAGCAAGCCAAGAGATCGGCAGAAGAGCAGGCGGCGATCTTCAGGGCGCAAGCCGAGGAAGAGCTGGCGCTGGCGAGAGCGCAAGCCGAGGAGGAAGCCGCGATCGCCAAGGCGCAAGCGGCCGAGGAAGCGGCAAGCGCGCGGGCGGAAGCGGAGCAGGCGCAGGCGAACGCTCTGAGAGAGGTGGAGCTTGCCAAAGCGCAAGCGGCGGAGGAAATCGCGAAAGCGAAGAAGCTTGCCGGCGAATCGGCGAAGAGCCTGACGGAAGAATTGGAAAGAGTGAAGGCGCAGGCGGCGGAGGACGCCGCCAAAGCCGAAGCGGGCGCGACGGAAGCGCTGGAGAATATGCGGACGAAGGCGACCCAAGCGATCAACCAAGTGAAATTGGAAGCGAACGTGAAGCTGGATCGCCAGACCGCAGAAGCGGCCAAAGAGCTGGCAGGCGTGCGCGAGCAGCTCGAAGGCCGGATCGCGGCTTTGGAAAGGGAGCTTGCGCATACGAAAGCGAGTTATTCCGCCAAAGAAGAAGAATGGGCGTCAAGCCTTGCGGCCCAGCTCGTCTCCGCCGAGCAGAGCCAAGCGATGGCCATCGAAGAGCTCAAGAGCTTGCACAAGCGGGAACGCGAAGCGCTGGAAGAGGAGTATTTCGAGGAGCTGGCATCGCTCGAAAGCAAGTTGACCGGCGAGATTAAGGCGTTGCAGGCGGTACGAATGGAAGAGTCCGAGGCTGCCGCCCTTGCGCAAGCGAGCTGGAGAGCGGAGTTGGAAGAGTGGCGGGCGGAACAGAAGCGTTGGGCGGAAATCGAAGCCGAGTGGAAGAAGCTTCGCGACAAGCTGGAGGCGGACGTTGCGCATTGGACGAGCGAAGCCGACGATCAGCGGCGAACCGTTATCGAGCAACAAGAGATGCTGCATGCCGTCGAGGGTCAATCGGTTGATATGCTGCGCATGGAGATCGCGGCGCGAGAGCAAGCCGAGCGCGAGCTCGAAGCCGCGCTCGCGAAGCTGCGGGAGCGGGACGAGCAGGATGCATCGTCCCGCGACGCGGTGCAGCGGCTGCAGAGCAGCCTAGCCGCCGCGCAGCAAAGCGAACGCGCCGCCGCGGAGCGGTCGGCGGCGCTGGAAGCCCGCCTTGCCGAGCTGGGCGAGGCGGAGGCGGCCTGGCGCGAAGCGGCGGAACGCGCTTCGCGGGAGCTTGAGGCGGCGCAGGCGGAAGCCGCCGCCGCACCTTCGCGCGAGGCGGGGCTCGGCGCCTCGCAGGAGGAGCTGCGCGAGCTCGCGGAGGATCGCGACCGCGCGCGTACGCAGCTGGAGGCGCAGCGCGAAGCGCACGGCGCGCTCAGCAAGGCGCACGAGGAGCTGCAGGTGGAGTACGCGAAGCTGAAGGAAGAATACAACGAGTGGATCGATATGCTCGAGCAAGACTAATTAACCATACGTAATGACGAATGCCTGCAGATTTCTGCAGGCATTTGTGCGCGAATAACAGCGTATCGACATTTATTACTCCCGAAAAATAGAAGAATGGGACAAATAACAACAAACCGACATTTATTTCAGCGTAGATCGATGGAAACCGCTCAAAGTGGGGTAAATAGCTGCAAATGGTTGTTATTTTCATCCGCAGGAGCGAGGAACGCACGAAATAGCTGCAAATGGTTGTTATTCGATTCCCTACAATCCTACAATCCGTAACAACACTCACGCCCCAAAAAAAGACGCAGCCGCTCAATCCGAGCAACCGCGTCTTTCCAACCCTTATTGTACGACCAATTTCGCTACCATTTCCTTGTGTCCGGCGCCGCAAGGGATATTGCATATGATCTCGTACGTTCCGGCGGCCAACGTCACGATCTCCGACTTGCCTCCGCGGATTTTAATGCCAGCGTCTTTATTCTCGATACCGTGCGCTCCGCTCAAATTTTCGACCGTGATTTGGACCGGCGTATCTTTCGGAATCACGTATTCGGCCTGATCGAATTCCCAACTGCTTGCTTTAATGACGATTTCCTCGGAAGCTGTCGCCGCCGGAGAAGAAGATCCCGCCGCGTTGTTGTCGTTGTTGCTGCCGCAAGCGACAAGCGCGAGTACGAATGCGATAGCTACAAGGGCGTAACCGAGTTTCTTGTGCATAACGAATTTCCTCCTTGATAAACTGAATCTTCGTCGGGCTCGAACTTACTCATCCTAAATGGCAAATCTGGTCATTGCATAATTGATTGTATCATAGCTTAACCGCGCTTATCCGCACGAACCTTGAAAACTCGGTGAACATTCGGGCATGACAAAAGGGCCGATCCTTCGGCCTGGGAGCAACCGAGAATCAGCCCATGTGCCTTGCATCCGGCTTAGCCGCGATGCCGGTTGTGCGTCGTTTGGTACGGGCTGGCGACCGGAATGAACAAGTCGATAATCCCGATAACGAGCGCGGCCAGTATCGCTCCTAGCACGGTGACGCGCATATTGCCGACGACGAATTGCGCGAGCCAGATGACTAGCGCGCTGGAGAGAAAGCCGACGATCCCGCGTCCGAACGGAGTAACCTTTTTGCCGAAAATGCCTTCGATGATCCAGCCGAGCACGGCGATTACCAAAGCGAGCATGAGCGCGCTCCAAAATCCGCCGACCGCGAATTGCGGGACGAGATACCCGACGATCATCAGAACGATGGCAGACACGATGAACCTAACGATTGTACCTAGCACATGCATCTTATCGACCTCCTTATCCGTAGTCTGTCCGTCCATCGCCTTGCGTATGAGTGGCAAGGTTTCGCTTAGATCGATCATTCGGCTATAATAGTGAATTGTAGAGATACGTAAGGAGATGAACGATACCGTGAACGCCAAGGCGTTGCATACGTTAGAATACGATAAAATCATCCAGAAGCTTGCGGCCGCGGCCGCGACGAGCCTCGGAAGGGAAGAAGCCGAGAAGCTGTACCCGTCGCAGGAGCTTCGCGTCGTGGAACGCAGGCTCGCCGCAACGGACGAGGCGGCAAGGGCGATCGCTCTGAAAGGTTCTCCGCCTTTCGGAGGCATCACGGACGTACGCGCATCGCTGTATCGAGCCAAGCTGCAAGGAATGCTGCAGCCCGCGGAGCTTTTCGAGATCGCCCAGTTCATTATGGGCTCGAGAAGACTGAATAAATTCATCTCGTCGGCGGACGAAGAGCTCACTCTTCCGCTGCTGACGGATTTATGCGAGCCGCTGACGGATTTCAAAGCAATCGAGGACGAAATCCGCCGCTGCGTCGACGAGCAAGGCGAAGTTCTGGATTCCGCGAGTCCCGAGCTTGCTTCGGTGCGGCGCGATATTCGCATCAACGCCGGCCGCGCAAGAGAGAAGCTGGAAAGCCTCATTCGTTCAAGCTCGGTTCAGAAGATGCTGCAGGACGCGCTTATTACGCAGCGGAACGACCGTTACGTCATTCCGGTCAAAGCGGAATACCGTTCCCACTTCGGAGGTATCGTACACGATCAATCCGGAAGCGGCGCGACGATGTTCATCGAGCCGGAAGCCGTCGTGCAGATGAACAACAAGCTGCGCGAGTTGACGCTGAAGGAACAGCAAGAGATCGAGCGCATCCTGCGCAAGCTTACCGAAGCGGTCGGCGAACGGGCGGATTTGCTTACCGGGGACGTGGAACTGATCGGGCAGCTCGACTTTATTGTCGCCAAAGCTTCTTTGGCCCATTCGATGATGGCGACGCTGCCCGCGGTCAACGACGAAGGAAAGCTATTGTTGCGCAGAGCCCGCCATCCGCTAATCGATCAGAAGAACGTCGTGCCGATCGACATCGAGCTCGGCGACGACTATTCCGCGATCATCGTGACGGGACCGAATACGGGAGGCAAAACCGTATCGCTCAAGACGATCGGTCTGCTTAGCTTAATGGCGATGTCCGGCTTGTTCGTGCCCGCGGACGAAGGAAGCGTCCTCTGCGTATTCGACGGCATATACGCGGATATCGGCGACGAGCAGAGCATCGAGCAGAGCTTAAGCACGTTCTCCAGCCATATGACGAATTTGATCTCGATGCTCGGCCAAGTCACTTCCCGAAGTCTCGTGCTGCTGGACGAAGTCGGCGCGGGAACCGATCCGGCGGAAGGCTCGGCTTTGGCGATCGCGATTCTGGAGCATTTGCACCGCATCGGGTGCCGTATGATCGCGACGACGCACTACAGCGAATTGAAAGCATACGCGTATAACCGCGAAGGAATCATTAACGCCAGCATGGAGTTCGACGTGGCCACGCTGCGTCCGACGTACAGGCTGCTCGTGGGCGTGCCGGGCCGAAGCAACGCGTTCGCGATCGCGGAGCGGCTCGGCTTGCCGAAAAGCATCATCGAGCACGCGCGAGGCGAAGTCAGCGAAGACGAGCTGAAGGTCGATACGATGATCGCGTCGCTCGAGCAGGATCGCCGCACGGCGGAGTCCGAGCGCAAGCTGGCGGAACGGCTGCGGCTTGACGTCGAGAAGCTGCAGCAGCAAATCGCCGACGAGCGCGCGAAGTTCCAGGAACAGAAAGCGAAGCTTATGGACGAGGCGCGGGAGCAGGCAAGACTTTCCGTTGCCAAGGCCAAGCGCGAAGCCGAGGACATTATCGCCGAGCTTCGTCAGCTAGCCCAGGACGAGGGCGCGTCGGTCAAGGAGCACAAGCTGATCGAAGCCCGCAAGAAGCTCGAGGACGCGATCCCCGCTCCCGCGGAGAGAGCGTCGCGCGCCGCGGCGGGAGGCAAAGCGGTCAAGATCGAGCCGGGAGACGAAGTGAAGGTGCTCAGCTTAGGCGGGCAACGCGGCCATGTCGTCGAATTGTCCGGCAACCAAGAAGCGGTCGTGCAGCTTGGCATCATGAAGATGAAAGTCGCTTTGGCCGATCTCGATCCGGTGCGCCAGCAAGCTTCCGCCAAGACGAAGCAGCAGGCGCAAGCGACCGTCGTCAAGCGCTCCCGGGACGAGAATATCCGGACGGAGCTTGATCTTCGCGGGACGACGCTGGACGAGGCGATCCTGGAAGTCGATCGGTTCCTCGACGAAGCGTTCCTGTCCAACCTCGGGCAAGTGTACGTCATTCATGGCAAAGGCACGGGCGCGCTCCGAACGGGCATCCAAGAATTTCTGCGCCGGCATAAGCATGTCAAGAGCTACCGCATCGGCAGTTTCGGCGAAGGCGGAGCGGGGGTTACCGTAGCAGAACTCCATTGACGGGAGCGTGATCGTTCATGCAGGGCGTCGTCGATAAAATGATGTCGCAGCCTTATACCGCGGTGTTGGCTTATTTCTCGGTCGGCATCTTGGCTTTGATCGTCTTCCTGTCGGCGTTCGAATGGGTGACGAAATACGACGGCTGGGACGAAATTCGTAAAGGCAACGTAGCAGTGGCGATGGCGACGGGGGGTAAAATTTTCGGCATCTGCAATATTTTTCGGTTTTCGATCGAAGCGAACGATTCGATATACGAGAGCATGGTATGGGCATCGCTCGGTTTCGTGCTTTTGCTCGCCGCTTATTTTCTGTTCGAATTTTTAACGCCGGTGTTCCGGATCGATGAGGAAATCGCCAAGGATAACCGCGCGGTCGGCTTGCTCGCTATGGTCTTATCGGTATCGCTTTCATATATTATTGGCGCGGCCGTTGGTTGATCGGAGGATTAATATGAAGTATTTATGGGGAACTTTGCTGGCGCTTGCGCTGCTGTTCGTGGCGATCGGCGTTATATATTGGGTAAATATAGACTGATGGAGGCTTAATCGATTATGGCTGTTACGCTATGTCCGTGGTGCCAGAGCGAAATCCCGCTCGAAGAAGGGCAGGAGCCCGACAAGTATTGTCCGGTGTGCGAGAACGAGCTTGACGGCTACCGGACGCTGACGCTTGATATCGGCGACGAGGAAGAAGAGGAGCTTCGGCGCGAATCGTTGCGGGACGATGAGGAAGAGGAAGAGGAAGAAGAAGAATCATGGGACGATGCGCTTTCGTTCAGGGAGAGCGGACCGGAGGGGCTGCTGCTGGAGGAGTCCGTCGAAAAGGTGCTGGACGAGCAGGAGCTTGTGCCCGAATGTCCGAACTGTCGGGAATATATGGTGGAAGCGGGAGAGCAGCAGGTTGCGGCGGGGCAATTCAAACCGAGAGTGCCGCAGTCGTTAGGAGAGCCGGTGCTGGAAGCGCCGTTCGCCCTTACGCTCTACGTGTGCCCGGCGTGCTTTACGGTTCAAACTCAGCTTGCCGAGAACGGCCGCGAGCAGATGATTCGGCGTCTGAGCGCGCAAGCTGAAGCATCAGAGAGATAGAGGGCAATCGACATGACTAAAATCGTACGCTCCGTTACGGAGCTTATCGGCAATACGCCCGCGGTCGCGTTGCAGCGGTTGACGGGGCCGGAGCACGCGCAAGTGCTGGTCAAGCTGGAGAAAATGAACCCGAGCGGGAGCGTGAAGGACCGGGCGGCGCTCGGCCTTATGAACGACGCGGAAGCCAGGGGACTCATCGCACCCGGCAGCGTCATCATCGAACCGACGAGCGGCAACACCGGCATCGGCCTCGCGATGAACGCGGCGGCCAGAGGTTATCGGCTGATTCTGGTCATGCCGGACAATATGACGAAGGAACGGATCGCCTTATTGCGGGGCTACGGCGCGGAAGTCGTGCTGACGCCGGCCGCGGAACGCATGCCCGGCGCGATCGCCAAAGCAAAGCAACTGCTGGCGGAGCATCCGGGAAGCTTCATGCCGAATCAGTTCGACAATCCGGCGAATCCGAACATCCATCGCACGACGACGGCGCTCGAAATTATCGAGCAGACCGAAGGACGGTTGGACGCTTTCGTAGCGACGGCCGGGACAGGCGGTACGATTACGGGTACGGGCGAAGTGTTGAAGGAAAAGCTGCCCGGCTTATACGTGGCCGTCGTCGAACCGGCAGGCTCTCCGGTGCTGTCCGGCGGCGAACCGGGTCCGCATAAGCTGGTCGGGACGAGTCCGGGTTTCGTTCCCGCGATTCTGAACACGTCGGTATACGACGAGATCGTGCAGGTGACGGATCAGGACGCGATCGGGACGATGCGCGAGCTGGCAAGACGCGAAGGGCTGCTCGTCGGCCCGTCGTCGGGCGCTTCCGTGTGGGCGGCGCTGCGGATCGCCCGCAAGCTCGGTCCGGGCAAACGCGTGCTCTGCATCGCGCCGGATACCGGCGAGCGCTACTTGAGCATGAATATATTCTAGGTAAACGAATGATTTACCTGATATTCGTCGGCAACGACATAGGCATGTTAGACAATGTGGTGCGGGTGCGGCGAGTTAGGCCCAAGGTTGTCGCAGAGAGCGACAAAGTGGTGCGGATGCGGCGAGGTAAGCCCAAGATTGTCGCGGAGAGCGACAAAGTGGTGCGGGTGCGGCGAGGTAAGCCCAAGATTGTCGCGGAGAGCGACAAAGTGGTGCGGATGCGGCGAGGTAAGCCCAAGATTGTCGCGGAGAGCGACAAAGTGGTGCGGATGCGGCGAGGTAAGCCCAAGATTGTCGCGGAGAGCGACAAAGTGGTGCGGGTGCGACGAGCTAGGCCCAAGATTGTCGCGGAGAGCGACAAAGTGGTGCGGATGCGGCGAGTTAGGCCCAAGATTGTCGCGGAGAGCGACAAAGTGGTGCGGATGCGGCGAGGTAAGCCCAAGATTGTCGCGGAGAGCGACAAAGTGGTGCGGGTGCGGCGAGTTAGGCCCAAGATTGTCGCGGAGAGCGACAAAGTGGCAGTCCAGACAGAGCGACAACAAGATAAACGAATAGAGCATAATAACCTTATGATGCAGTGCAACTTCTTTCTCCAACAATCGCCGCCGAAGGAATTCAGGTTCAAGTCAAACTTTAATTTCCATATCGTGAAGGCGTTCGCGAAGCAGATTGCCGAGCGGACTTTTTTGCTTTCCATCAAGCCTGTTTGTGATGTAATATGGAGAGTAATTCAGGAGGGATCGCGATGAACCAACTTAAACTCAGCATCTTGGATCTACTCAAGGAAGACGCCAGATTGTCCGCAGCCACTATCGCAACGATGCTGGGCGCGGCGGAAGCCGACGTTACTTCCGCGATCGCAGAGATGGAACAAGAGCACGTGATCGTCAAATACGCGACGGTCGTCAATTGGAGCAAAGTCAGCGACGAGACGGTTACCGCGTTGATCGAAGTCGAGTGCACGCCGGAAAGAGGCCGCGGCTTCGAAAGCATCGCGGAGCGCATCTACTTGTACCCGGAAGTGAAATCGGTGTTCCTGATGTCGGGCGCGTACGATCTGTGCGTCGAGATCGAAGGGAAAAACTTGAAGGAAGTCGCCTCGTTCGTCTCCAACAAGCTCTCGACGATTGAATCGGTGATTTCGACCAAAACCTTTTTCATCCTTAAAAAATACAAACAAGACGGCATCGTGTTCGAGGAGTTCGAAGACGATCATCGGATGCCGGTATCCCCGTAAACGGGCAGCCTAAACGAAAAGGAAGTCGTCCCCATGATAAAAAACGAAGAAAAGCCGCAAATGCAGGTTGAACGGTCGGCAGCGAGCGGCATGCAGCATCATCTGGCCGCCAGCGCGCGCGCCATTCCTCCGTCGGGCATCCGGCGATTCTTTGATTTGGTCAGCGCGAGCAAAGACAAGGACATCATCACGCTCGGCGTCGGCGAGCCCGACTTCGTTACGCCTTGGCGGGTTAGGGACGCCGCGGTGTACGCGCTCGAGAAGGGGAAAACGCAATACACTTCCAACGCGGGCATGCCGGAGCTGCGCGAAGCGATCGCCGGTTATTTGCAAAGCGGATTCAACGTGAAATACGATCCGGCGAACGAAATTCTCGTGACGGTCGGCGGCAGCGAAGGCATCGACCTAGCGCTGCGGGCGCTGATCGAGCCGGGCGACGAAATTCTGATTCCCGAGCCTTGTTACGTCTCCTATTCGCCGATCACGACGCTCGGCGGCGGGGTGCACGTCGGGATCGAGACGTTCGCGGAGGATCAGTTCAAGCTGACGGCGGAAAGCCTGCGAGCGGCGATCACGCCTAAATCGAAGGTGCTCATCCTTTGTTATCCGAGCAATCCGACCGGCGCGATCATGACGTACGAGGATTTGCTGCCGATCGCCAAGATCGTGGAGGAGCACGATCTGATCGTCATCTCCGACGAGATTTACGCGGAGCTCACTTTTACCGGCCAGAAGCATGTCAGCTTCGCCTCGCTGCCGGGAATGAAGGACCGGACGATACTCGTCAGCGGTTTTTCCAAGGCGTTCGCGATGACGGGCTGGCGGATGGGCTATGCTTGCGGACATCCGGATCTGATCGGGGCGATGCTCCGTATCCATCAATACACGATCATGTGCGCTCCGATCATGGGCCAGGTCGCCGCTTTGGAATCGCTCACCAAGGGCGGTCTGGAGGAGAAGGACCGCATGATGGAGTCGTACAACCAACGCAGGCGTCTCGTCGTGCAAGGCTTCCGGGATATGGGGCTGGAGTGTCACGAGCCGCAAGGCGCCTTCTATGCTTTCCCGTCGATCAGATCCACGGGGCTTACGTCCGAGCAATTCGCCGAACGGCTCGTACTCGAAGCGAAGGTGGCGGCCGTTCCGGGCAACGTCTTCGGCAAAGGCGGAGAAGGGTTCCTGCGCTGCTGCTACGCGACTTCCGTGGCTCAATTGAACGAAGCGCTGGAACGGATTCATGCATTTTTAAGAAAATTGGAATCCTAACGCATTCGAGCCAACAATGGGTGTTCAAGGGCGAGCTGATCTGCTATACTAAACCATGTTTTGTGTCATCCTGCAGACGAGGGGGAGTAGGAACATGGAAGCGGCGGAGCATGACAGTGCGATGCATAAGCAATGGCTGTCGGAAGAGATCGACGAGCTGCGTCAGCGGATGTCCGATACGTTCATGCGCGAGCTGTCCCTTACTGCGGAACGAGTCATGGAGATCAGTCGCCAGCTTGACGATAAAATCAACGAATATATGAAGCAATCCGCCCGTACATCATAAGGGCCAAGGGACTCGGCGAGCTTTCGCCGGGTCTCTTTTGCAAGCGGGCGATTGTGCTATAGTTAGGCTATCGAGTAACGAACGCGGGGGGTTAACGGGGATGAGAATTTATACGAGAACGGGCGATGAGGGCAAAACGTCGGTCATCGGAGCGCGGGTGGCGAAGGACGACGCACGCGTGGAAGCTTACGGAACGATCGACGAGCTTAATGCGGCCGTCGGACAAGCGGCGGCCATCATCGGAAGGGACAACGACGGACATTGGAACGACATGCTCGCGCAGCTAACGGTTATACAGCACGAGCTGTTCGATTGCGGGTCGGATTTAAGCTATGCGTCGCCGGTACACGAGAAAATGAAAGTGACGGACGAAATGGCTGCCCAATTGGAGCAATGGATCGATCGGTACTCGGATCAAACGCCGCCTCTCGCGCGGTTCATTCTCCCCGGCGGGAGCGAGCAGGCAGCGGCGCTGCACGTCTGCCGGACCGTCTGCCGCCGCGCGGAGCGAAGAGTTGTCGCGCTCGCGGCGGTGCAACCGTGCCCGCAGCCGGTCGTCAAGTACGTGAATCGGCTGTCCGATTATTTCTTTGCCGCCGCTCGCGCGGCGAACGCGCTGCTCGGGACGCAGGACGTCGAGTATGAACGCGGCGCGATCGTATTCAGACGGAGGTCGTAGCTAGTGTCGGGCGAACAGTCTACGGAGTATTACACCCCGCTCGTATTCGTCGCTGAAGCCTCGGACGAGGGCCGAAACCTGCGCGATGTGCTGCGCAAGCGGATCGGCATCTCGAGGCGGCTGATGATACGCCTTAAGACGTCGGAGGAAGGGTTGACCGTCAACGGCGCGAAAGCGATGCCTTACGACAAGGTGTCCGCGGGAGACGTCATCGAACTCCGGATGGAGACGGAGACGTCGGACGATATCATGCCGCAGGAGATGGAGATCGATATCGCCTATGAGGACGAGCATATTCTCGTCGTTAATAAACCGGCCGGGGTGATCGTTCATCCGACGACGGGACGGTATCTGAACACGCTCGCCAACGGGATCGTACACTACTGGCAGACACGAGGCGAACGCGTGCGGTTTCGCCCGGTCAATCGGCTGGACGAGCATACGTCCGGCCTTATCATCGTCGCGAAGCACAAGTACGCGCACATGCAGCTCGCCGCGCAGATGACGGAGGACAAGATCGACAAGCGATATCGGGCTTACGCGTACGGCCGTCCGCCCGAGCCGAAAGGCGAGATCAATAAGCCGATCGGACGTCAGGACGAGGACCCGCATCGGCGCGTCGTGCGCGAGGACGGGGCGCGTTCCTTGACGTTCTACGAAGTGGCCGAAGCCTACGGAGAATTAGCATGCGCGCTCGACATTCGCCTCGGAACGGGACGCACCCACCAGATTCGCGTTCATATGACGTCGATCGGATGTCCTCTTATCGGAGACGGCTATTATACGGTGGAACGATGGAACGATTCGCCGCTGGCGGCGCGGCTGTCGGGGGCGATCGACAGGCAGGCGCTTCATGCGATTAGCCTTGGTTTCGACCATCCGGTAACCGGCGAGCGATTGCATCTTGCGGCGGCGTTGCCGGACGACTTGCAGCGGCTTGAAAGGGAGCTGCGCAACATGGGAGAGGAGCACTTACGCACATGACAACTTCTATGGATAAAACCTTGAAAGTATACCATTTACCGGTTTGCAGCACTTGCAAGCTTGCTAACAAACAGCTGCGGCAAATCGGTTATACGTTGGACGATCAAGATATTCGGGAGCAGCCCCCTACGGTCGATGAGCTGACCGACCTTATCGCGCTCAGCGGATTGCCGATCGGCAAATGGTTCAATACGTCGGGCGAAGCATACCGCGAGATGGGCTTGAAGGACAAGATGAAGCAGCTTTCCGAATCGGAGAAGATCAAGCTGCTCGCTTCGAACGGCATGCTGATCAAGCGCCCGGTCGTTAGCGACGGCAAGCGCGTTACGGTCGGCCATCGCGAGCCTGACTTCAGCGCCGCTTGGGGTGGACGATGACGCGCTTGTCGCTGCGGTCGCAGCGGCTCGATCGGCTCGGATCGGCGATATTCGCCGAAGTGGCGGGCTGGAAGCGCGAAGCGAGGGAGCGGGGGATCGAGGTGATCAGCCTTGATATCGGGAGTCCGGATCAACCTCCCGCCGAGAACATACGCGAGGCTTTGGCTGCCGCAGCGATGAAACCGGACAGCTACAGCTATCCGGGAACGGAGGGGACGTTCGGGTTCCGCCGCAAGGTCGCGGAATGGTTCAAATACCGGTTTAACGTCGAGCTGGACCCGGATCGCGAGATCGTCTCGTTGATGGGAACTCAGGACGGGCTGGGACACCTGGCGCTCGCGATCACGGACCCGGGCGATGCGGCTTTGCTGCCCGACCCCGGCTATCCGGTGTACGGAGCAGGACTGGCGGTTGCCGGCGTCGAGGCGATTCCGCTTCCGCTTGACGCGGCGAACGGCTATTTGCCTGATTTCGAAGCCGTTTCCGAAGCGGTATGGCGGCGCGTGAAGTTCATGATCTTGAACTACCCGAGCAACCCGCTCTCCGTCACCGCCGACTTGGCTTTCTTCGAGAGGGCGGTACACGCCGCGCGGAAGCACGGCGTGCTGCTCGTTCACGATAACGCATACAGCGAGATGGCGTTCGAAGGCGCGAAGCCCCCGAGCGTGCTGGAGGTTCCCGGCGCGTTCGACGTGGCGATCGAGTTCCATTCGTTATCGAAGTCTTTCCATATGGCCGGCACGCGCATCGGCTTTGCCGTAGGCAACCGCGACATCTTGGCATCGCTTCGCGCGCTCAAAAATCAAATCGACTTCGGCGTCTTCCTCGCGACGCAAGAAGCGGGAATCGCGGCATTGGAGCAGGATATGACAGCTCCGCGACCGGTCGCTGCGTTATACGAGCGGCGCAGGGACGCATTCGTCGGCGCGCTTAGATCGTACGGTTGGAACGTGCCGTCGCCCGCCGCGACGATGTTCCTCTGGGCGCCGGTTCCGGCAGGCTGGACGTCTCGCAAGTTTTCGCAAGCTTTGCTCGAGTCGACGGGGGTCGCCACGATTCCGGGCAACGCTTTCGGGGAACGGGGAGAAGGCTACGTGCGGCTCGCGCTCGTCGAGCCGGAGGAACGGCTGCGGGAGGCGGCTCGCAGGGTCGGGGAATTTATGCGGAGCGAAGATGTCAATAACTTCTCGCGGCATGCGGTAGAGAAGTCCGGGCTCGAATGATAGAATTAACGGTAGATTATCGCTATTTATTTTATCGTATTGGGGCGGAATGGATTGCAAACATCGAAGGATAGAGTCATGCTCGTCGACGGTATGGCGTTGTTGTTCCGCGGCTACTACGCCAATGCTTACGGCGGTTATATCCGCAAGACGAAAGCGGGACTTCCGACGAACGCCGTCTACGGCTTCGTGAAATATTTGCTGGACGCTTGCCGCGAGTTCCGGCCGACGCACGTCGTTTGCTGCTGGGACATGGGCAGCAAGACGCTGCGCACCGACAAGTTCGCGGATTACAAAGGCAATCGTCCGGATGCGCCGCAGGACTTGATTCCGCAGTTCGACCTGGTGAAAGACGTCGTCAGCGGGTTCGACATTCCGAATATCGGCATGGTCGGCTATGAAGCGGACGACTGCATCGGCACGTTATCCCGTCAGCTCAGTTCGCATATGGACGTGTATATTCTGACCGGCGACCATGATATGCTGCAGCTCGTGGACGAGCGAGTGAAAGTCGCCATCATGAAAAAAGGTCCGTCCAACTACGCGGTCTACGATCCGGAGACGTTGCTCGCGGAGAAGCGGCTGACCGCCCAACAGTTCATCGATCTTAAGGGGCTGATCGGCGACACGTCCGACAACTACCCGGGAGTGCGCGGCATCGGCGAGAAGACGGCGACGAAGCTGCTGAACGATTACGCCTCGATCGAAGGCATTCTCGAGAACTTGGCCGAGCTGCCGAAGGGCGTCAGAGCGAAAATCGAAGCAGACGTCGAGATGCTCCACCTATGCCGAGAGCTGGCGACGATCATGCTCGATGCGCCGGTCAACTGCACGCCGGAACAGTGCGTATGGCGCCCTGAGCAAGCGAAGATTGCCGCATTGTTCGAGGAGCTCGAATTCAACAGCCTCGTGAAAGAAGTCGGCAAGTTGATCGCGGTATCGTAAGTGCCTCTAAATGCGCCGCTGTGGCGGATACTCGAGGAAATAGAGGTAAATGTGCCTCTAAATGCGCCGATGGACCGAGTTTCGAGGAAATAAGATCTCGCGGTGTCACTAAATGTGCCGATGGACCGAGTTTCGAAGAAATAAGATCGCGCGGTGTCATTAAATGCACCGATGGACCGAGTTTCAAGGAAATAAGATCGCGTGGTGTCATTAAATGCGCCGATGGACCGAGTTTCGAAGAAATAAGATCGCGCGGTGTCACTAAATAGAGATGAGGTCTTTGTGCAAAGATGAGGACAAGAACGTTGAAGCAAATCATCGCCTTAACCTTATGCGCCGGTATGCTGATGACCGGTTCCTATGCGGAAGTGGCCGGACCGGCAAGTCCGACGGCACCCGTACCGCCCGCGCCGCCGACCGTGCCGAATCCCGTCGCTCCTTCCGCGCCGCTGGGCAGCCCGTCCGAAGCGTCGGGATCGGCGTCGCAAGGTCCCGTATCCCCGTTCGCCTGCCCGGCGGAAGTCATCCGAATTCCGCTCAATAAGCGCATGGATTTAGCCGCGCTGATCCGCTCGCCCGCCGACAGCGCCTACTCGGTCTCGAACGCGAAGGTCGCGAGGGTGACCGGAGACGGACTCGTCGTCCCGCTCGCCAAAGGCGAAGCAGCCGTCATCGCCAAAGGATGGAAGCAAGAGCCGGACGGCGCGTTCCAAGCATACACCTGCGCTGCGAGAATACAGATCGCCGACGCCGTATCGGTGAAGCTGACAACGCAACCAAAAGCCGAGCTGCGCAAAATCAAAGTCGGCAAGAAGACGTTCGACGTGCACACCGTCACGATCCCGAAAGGAATGCCCGTCGATATCGGCTTGGCGGGCAACGCGGTCGGCAAAGTCGAAGCGCTGAAGAGTCTCGCCGCCCGGCGCAAAGCGGATTTCGCCGTTAACGGGACGTTCTTCGAAGCTTACGACGAAGAAGGCGACCCGCAGGAACCGCTAGGCAACCTGATCAAAGACGGAGAAGCCGTACACCTGGGCAATTACGGCACGACGATCGGGTTTACCGCCGACGGCCGGGCGAAGATGGATACGCTGCGAATCAAAATTCAAGGCGGCGGCAACGGCAGCTATACCTACCCGAACAACTGGTACGCGACGTTCGCGAACCGTACGCCGAATCCCGAAGGCAATTCCTCGATCCTGTTCACGCCCGCGCGGGGCGCCAAGCTCGGTTTCGCCTACGGGACGGCCGTCGTGGTCAAAGCAGGCGTAGTCGCTCAAATTGCCGAGGACACGGATGTCGCGATTCCGCGGGACGGTTTCGTCGTCGTGCTGAACGGAGCGGAACGCAAGTCGCTTCGCGCGAAGTTCGAGGTCGGTAAAAGAATCCATTATCGGCTGAAGTATACGGATATGAACGGGAAAGAAATCGATTGGGGAGACGTCGTCACCGCCGTCGGAGCGGGACCTCGCGTGCTCAAAGACGGACAAGCATACAACGATGCGGTAACCGAAGGGTTCAAACAGGAGAAAATATTAAGTACGCCGGCAGCCCGAAGCGGAATCGGAATCCGCAAAGACGGCAGCGTCGTGATCGTGACGGTCAATAACGCGACGATTAAAGATTTGGGAGAAATTCTTCGCGCGGCCGGCGCCGCGCAGGGGATGAATCTGGACGGAGGCGCATCGTCCGGTCTATTCGCCGCAGGGCGAATGCTGACTGCGCCGGGGCGGCAGATCAGCAATTCGCTGCTCTTCGGCGTCGGACTGATCCATTAGGCGTCCTTATCGCCCGGATAGACCCGATCCAGATCTTCATGGAGCTGTTTGTTCTCGTAATCGTAGGGATTCGCGGCGCTTTGGTTACCTCTCCAAGGCGTGCTCTTCCCAAGCGAGGGCGAAGGAAGGACGGCTCCGTACGGACCTTCCGGAAACTCTTCGCTGGCCAGCTCCACCCGGACTTTCTCGATAATGACGTCGTCTTCGACCGGCCTTCGGCTCTTCTTCGAACGGAACGGTAGCATGTCGGAAACCTCCCTGGAGTCGGTTGAGTTTCCACACAGGATGCCCCGATCGCCGCCGGCTTAGTCGGTGAAATTAACGGCTCCGAGCACGAGCACGAGAAACTGGGCAAGCTCGCCTGCTTCCTCTTCGGTAATGCGGAAGACGGATTCGAGCACGCCCTCCTCTTCGAGATCGTCTGGCCCTAGAATCGCGCTGCGGCCGAACTGCAAGTCGGTGACGAGCTTTTTGCCGTAGAACCGGTTCGTCGTCAAGATCGCCAGATCGAATCGCTTTAAGCTAGGCGTGATGAACGTCACGAACCGGGTTGTCGTCTGTTCGGTGGAATCGGATAGATAATCGAAATCTTTCATTGCGGAATGAATCCTCCTTGGCGCAAGTCGCTGTCCCCATTATAAAGCAACGCAGGGGTATTGCCTAACGTTAACAATTTTGATAATGTGGAATTGTTCATGTTAGCAGGAGAGAGGAAGCACCTCATCGCCGATTCGGCGGGGGGTGCTTTTTTGCGTTGATGTCACGCGGACAGCCTCCTCCGAACGCTGCGGCTTGAACGACCATATCGCCGTCGTACGGCAAGAGGAGGAGCCATGATGAACGTCGTATTTCTGAATCAATTCGAACGGGTGGCTATTCAGGGCGGTCAGGAGGAGCGGGCGCACGTATTCATCGGAGAGCAGCAGGGCATATGGAATGCGGGGTGGCGGTCCGCTGACGCAAGCGAGACGTCCGAGGAGGACGTCTGGTATGAAGGGATGAGCTGGGAGGAGCTGCTCGCGGCATTCCGGCACGGCGTTGCCGGGAAGATGAAACAAGGCTTCCGGCCGCTCATCGACGGCATGCTGGAGGAGACGCCGTTCTGGGAGCGCCGTCCTGCGTTGCCGCAGTTGCTGCAATGCTACGCGGACATGCAAGAGGCCGGCGAGACGGTGGACAAGCTGAGACAGTGGCGGCGTGCGAAGGCGTCCGCGGAGAAGAAGTCCGCTTACTTGATCGCGACGAACCGGGAGCTGCAGATGCTGGCCGTATTTTTGCCCCGGACGATCGAGGAACTGCTCGAAATTCCCGGCTTCGGCAAAGCGAAGGCGGACAAGTACGGCAACGAGCTGATCGACGAGTTGAAAGACGAGGAGCGGCAGCGCAAGTTCCCGTTGGCGGGCTGGGTACCCGAAGCCGTATCCGCCGAGCAGCTGTCCGTCTGGCTATTCGGCCTGAAGGAAGAGAAGCACGGGAAGGCGCTGGCCGCCGTGCGAGAGAAGCGCGCGCTGCTATACGGAATCCGGGACGGCCGGACGTTGGAGCAGCTTGAATCCGCGTTGAATTGCCCGCGGCGTGCATTGGTCGAAAGAATCGAGAAGCTCGACGAGGAAGGATACGACGTTCTGTCCGTCGTGAACCAAGAGCTGTCCGGGCTCTCGGAGGAGGAGGTCCGCCAGATCGAGTCGGCGCTCGGCGAGCTCGGCGATAAGTACTTAAAGCCGCTCCTTCGCAAAGTATACGGCGACGTTCGCACGAATGAACAAGAAACGGAGCGTCAGTACGTAAAGCTGAGAATGGCGCGGATTCGGTTCCGCCGAACGAGCAGAACGGCGATATAAGGCCGGATACGGGAACGTTCAGGGTTAAACGGCGGCTGTGTTACCTTCTCCGGCATCTGAACGCGTGTTATAGTAGGCAGGAACTGCGAAAAGTACACCGGAGGCACAGTCAGAATGAAAACCGAATCTAAAATGTCCTTATGGACGTTATCTTGGCCGATCATGATCGAGATGTTCCTGCAATTCGCGATCGGTACGGCCGATACGCTGATGGTGAGCCGCATCTCCAACGATGCGGTAGCCGTCGTCGGCTTTGCGAACCAGTTTTTCAACGCGGTTATGGTCGTATTCATGCTCGTAACGAGCGGAGCGGGCATCTTGATCGCGCAACGGCTAGGCGCGGGGCAGCATCGCGACGCGCGTATGCTCGGCACGATGGCCATTATGATTACGAGTATCCTTGGCGTCATCGTCAGCGTGGCGATCTTCTTCTCCGCGGGTTCGCTAGCGGAGGCGCTTAACGTACCTGCCGAGATTTTGCCGCTGGCCGACGACTATATGACGATCGTCGGAGCGGGGATGATTCTGACCGCGCTTAACGTAGCGCTTAGCACTTGCGTTCGCAATACGGGCGATACGAAATCGCCGATGTATATCGCGTTCGGCATGAACATCCTGCACGTCATCCTGAACGCTTGCTTTATTTTCGGCGCGCTCGGCTTTCCGAAGTGGGGACTGACCGGCGTCGCGCTCTCGACTGTAATCGTCAGATTGCTCGGGGTACTCGTGCTCATTCGGTTGTTCCGGCACGCGTTCGGATCGAAAATCGCCTGGAGAGAGTTCCTGCAGTACAAGATCAGACTGCTTAAGGATGTGCTGCGCATCGGTTGGCCGATGAGCTTGAACGGTGCGTCGTGGACGTTATCCCAGCTGGCGATCTTCAGCATTATCGGCATTATGGGCACGAACGAGCTAGCGGCCAGAACATACATGAATACGATGGAATCGTTCGCGTTCACCGTCGGATGGTCGCTGGCCATCGCCGCGCAAATTCAAGTCGCCTACTTCTTCGGAGCGGGCAAGTTCAAGGATGCGTATAACTGCTGTTATCGCGCCTTGTGGATCGGCCTTCTCCTCGTCACGCTGAATACGGGAATCATGCTCGTGTTCCGCGAGTCGATTCTGAACTACTTCACCGAAGACGCTTGGATCATCGACACGGCGATTAAACTGTTGTGGCTCAACTTGATCCTGCAGCCCGGCAAGATGCTGAACATGGCGCTCGGGCAATCGGTAAGCGCGATCGGCGACGCCCGGTATTCGATGATGGTCTCGCTGCCATGCATGTGGATTCTCGCATTCGGGCTGTCCTACGCGCTGGGCTTATCGATGGAGTGGGGGTTGTACGGCGTATATGTCGGCATGATTCTCGACGAATATACGCGGGGCGTCGTCATGTGGTTCCGCTGGCGCAAGCACCGGAAATCCGGCAAGCTTGCCGAGCAAGCTGCTCCGAAGTTGGACGGCATCGGCGCGGCGCAGGCCGGAGTAACGGTATAACAACAAAGGAGCAAGGAACTTTCGCGGAACCGCGAATTCCTTGCTCCTTATTTCGTTCCCGTCATAGCCAATCCTTCTTGCGGAACAGATAGAACATTCCGATGCCGATGAACGTCATAAGAACGATCAGAACGATCGAGCCGTAATGATAATGCATGCCGGGAATGAAATCGAAGTTCATCCCGTAAATGCCCGTAATGAAAGTAAGAGGCATGAAGATCGTCGTTAATGCGGTAAACACGCGCATGATTTCGTTCGCCCGGTTCGCGAGGCTCGACTGGTACGCTTCCCGCAAGTTCGCCATCAGATCGCGGTACGTCTCGAACGTCTCGGATATCTTAACGGCGTTCTCGTGAATGTCGCCGAAATACTTCTGAAGCTGGTCGTCGATCAGCCGAAGCTCTTTGCGGTTCAGCGTGCTGATCACGTCGCGCTGCGGTCCGAGCACTTTCTTCAGCCACAGAATTTCGCTTCGCAGACCGATGATCTCCGTCAGATGGGACTTCTTCGTATGCATGAGGATATCTTCCTCAAGACTTTCGATGCGCGCCTCGATCCGGTCGCCTACTGAGAAGTAGTTGTCGACGACAAGGTCGACGAGATGGTAGAGGAAGCGGTCGGCCGTATTAACCTCTTGTTCCCAGAGGATCGGCTTGACGCTGCGCAACTCGTTGATCTTCGTGCGCGTGACGGTAATCAAATAATGACGGCCTAGGAAAATGTTCAGCGCGCGCAAGAAGATTTCTTCGTCGTCGAATCGGATGCTGTTGATCACGAGGAAATATTGGTTCTCGTAAATTTCAAGCTTGGGCCGCTGTTCTTCCTCCGTCATGCAGTCCTCGACGGCAAGGTCGTGCAAGCCGAATAAAGGCTGCAGGACGATAAGGTCGTCGATGTCGGCATCGATCCAATAAAAGCCGTTGGACGGAGGCAGCAGCGTTTCGTTAATATCCTCGATCGGCGTGAATACGCCGTTGTTCACGAGCCTGATTTTCATAGGATTCGCTCCTTTGCATGATCGCTGAAGTTCGAACGTTCATGCAGGACGACATCCGCGCGTGATCGGGAAGCCTTACCGGACAAGCGATGAAGCCGGTCTGGAAGGGTTTCCCTGCGCATAATCGGAATACCATCCTGCGTTCATATAGCTGATGCTCCCATTAGGACTGGGCGTATCGCCTTCCATTGCGGCTTCCCCCTTTGCTCCGTTCATCTTGCGCTCGTACCGCGCGGTTAACGTGATAAGTATAATCCTCACCCCAGTTCCCTTTCAAGGAGAAAATACGACACCGTTACGCGTTGCCCGGCGGCTTGACGGGTCCGGCGATTTCGGGTACATTAAGGTTAGCTTAACCTACAACTGAATACGAGTTTTGCCATCTTATCAAGAGCAGGCGGAGGGACTAGCCCGATGAAGCCCGGCAACCGGCGTCACCCATGACGCACGGTGCTAATTCTTGCGGAAACAGCAATGTTTCTGACAGATGAGAAGGGCGCCGCGTACGTTACCTGTTACACGACCCTTCTTAAGTAAGGGTCGTTTTTATTATGTCATCAGAAGTTAGAGCGGGGAGGAACGAACATGCCGATCAAAGTACCGGACAACTTGCCGGCGAAGGAAGTACTAGCGGAAGAGAACATCTTCGTCATGGACGAAAGCGTAGCCTACCATCAGGATATTCGACCGTTGCGCATTGCGATATTGAATTTAATGCCGACGAAGGAAACGACGGAGACGCAGTTGCTTCGGCTGATCGGCAATACGCCGCTGCAGGTGGAAGCCGTGCTGCTCCATCCGAAAACCCACGTGTCCAAGAATACGTCATCCGAGCATCTCGAGACGTTCTACAAGACGTTCGACGAAATCTCGGACGAGAAATACGACGGCATGATCATTACCGGCGCGCCGGTCGAGCATTTGTCGTTCGAGGATGTCACGTATTGGGAAGAATTAAAGCAAATCATGGACTGGAGCGTGGACAACGTCACCTCTACGTTCCATATTTGTTGGGGCGCGCAGGCCGGGTTGTACCATCATTACGGCGTGCCTAAGCACGATTTGGACGAGAAAATGTTCGGAGTGTTCGCCCACCGCGTCACGACTCCGAAAGACAAACTGCTTCGCGGCTTCGACGAGCAATTTTTCGTGCCGCAGTCACGACATACCGAGGTGCGCCGCGAGGACATCGAGAAAGTTCCCGGACTCGTCATTCTGTCCGAATCCGACGATGCGGGCGTGTATATCGTAGCTTCGTCCGACGGCAAGCAAATTTTCGTTACCGGCCATTCCGAATATGACTCGACGTCCCTTAAGTGGGAATACGACCGCGACGTCGCCAAGGGGCTTCGCATCCATGTGCCCCGCAACTACTACCCGAAGGACGATCCGAGCAAACAACCGGTGTCGACCTGGCGGGCTCACGCGAACCTGCTTTTCTCGAACTGGCTGAATTACTTCGTCTACCAAGCAACGCCATACGAGCTAGGCAGGGCCAATCCTTACGTAGGGAACTATTCCATCTGAAGGTTTTTTTAATTAGAATGGAGGCTATTGGAACAATGAACATCGAAAGCCGTCTGGCCCAAATCGGGTCGCAGAACGATCCGGACACGGGAGCCGTAAGCTTCCCGATCTATAACGCGACCGCGTTCCGTCACCCGAAGCTCGGACAAAGCACGGGGTTCGATTATTCCCGCACGAAGAATCCGACAAGGTCGGTATTGGAAGACGCCGTCGCCGACCTGGAAAGCGGGGATGCGGGCTTCGCGTGCAGCACCGGCATGGCCGCGCTGCAAACGATATTCGCGATGTTCAGCCAAGGCGATCATTTGCTCGTCTCCCTCGATCTGTACGGGGGTACATACCGCCTGATCGAGAAGATCATGACCCGGTTCGGCGTCACCGCATCTTACGTGGACACGAACGATATCGACGCGCTGGAGACCAAGCGCACGCCGAACACGAAAGCCGTGCTGATCGAGACGCCGACGAACCCGCTCATGATGATTACCGATCTGGCCAAGGTATCCGCATGGGCGCGCAAGCACGGCCTGCTCACGATCGTCGACAATACGCTGCTAACGCCGTACTTGCAGCGCCCGATCGAGCTTGGCGCCGACATCGTCATCCATAGCGCGACGAAGTATTTAGGCGGCCACAACGACGTGCTCGCCGGCCTTATCGTCACGAAAGGGCAGGAGCTGTCCGCGCAGATCGGATTCCTGCACAATTCGATCGGCGCCGTGCTAGGGGCGCAGGATTCCTGGCTGCTGATGAGAGGGATGAAGACGCTCGCGCTGCGCATGGAACGCCATCAATACAACGCCACCCGCGTGGCGGAGTGGCTGCAAGCCCACCCGGCCGTGCAAGAAGTGTTCTATCCGGGTTTGCCTTCGCATCCGGGTCATGAAGTCCAGAACGCCCAATCGTCGGGCAACACCGGCATTTTCTCCTTCAAGATGAAGGATGCCAGAACGATCGAGCCGATCTTGCGCCATATTAAGCTGGTCGCGTTCGCGGAAAGCTTGGGCGGGGTAGAGTCGCTGATGACGTACCCGGCCGTGCAGACGCATGCGGACATTCCGCTCGAAATCCGCGAGAGCGTCGGCGTCGACGATAAGCTGCTGCGCTTCTCGGTCGGCATCGAGCACATCGACGATATCATCGCCGATCTCAAGCAGGCGATCGAAGCGGCTGAACGCGAAATTAACGGATAAGAGGGTGAACGCATGGCGATACAATACGATTTCGACGAACGGATCGACCGAACGGGCAAAGCTTCTTATAAATGGGATCAGTCCGAAAAGCTGTTCGGACGGAAGGATATCTTGCCTCTGTGGGTCGCCGACATGGATTTTCGGCCGCCGCAAGAGGTGGTTGACGCGATCGTCTCGCGCGCCGAAGAGGGCGTCTACGGCTACACGATTCGCACGCAAGGCTATTACGACGCGATCATCGGCTGGCTCGAAAGACGCCATGGCTGGAGCGTCAAGCAGGAGTGGCTCTCTTCCTCTCCGGGCATCGTGCCCGCGCTTAGCTTGATGGTGCTCGCCTTCACGAATCCGGGCGATAGCGTCATCTTGCAGTCGCCCGTGTATTATCCGTTCTACGACGTGATTAAGTCGAACGGTCGGACCGTCGTCGATAACGCGTTAATCTTGCAGGACGACGGGCGTTACGTCATGGATTGCGAGTTGCTGGAGCGGCAGGCGAAGGAAGGCGCCAAGATGCTGCTGCTCTGCACGCCGCACAATCCCGGCGGACGCGTATGGACGCGCGAAGAACTGCAGCGCGTCGCCGACATCGCCCGTAAGTACGATCTGCTCGTCGTGGCGGACGAAATTCATCACGATCTTGTGTTCCCTGGCCATAAGCATGTTCCGTTCGCCTCGCTGTCGGAAGATGCCGCGCAGCGGACGATGACCTGCATCGCACCGAGCAAGACGTTCAATCTTGCGGGTCTGCAGTGCGCGGCCGTCGTTATCGCGAACGAAGGCCGCAGAGCCAAGTACAACGCGCTGCTCAAGACGCTCTCTCTTCATATGGAAAGCTACTTCGGCATTACGGCGATGGAGACCAGCTATAAGCACGGGGACGAATGGCTCGACCAATTGCTCGTCTACTTGGAAGGAAACTTGAACGCGCTGATCGAGTTCGTCTCGCGGCGTCTCCCGCAGATTAAAGTCATGCGGCCGGAAGGCACGTATATGGCTTGGCTCGACTGCAGCGCGATCTCGAACAGTCCGCAGCAACTGAAGAAGCTGATGTTCGAGGAAGCCGGAGTCGCCTTCACGGAGGGCTCGATCTTCGGCAAGCAAGGCGCGGGGAGCTTGCGCGTAAACTTCGCGTGCCCGCGTTCGCTTCTGCTCCAGGCGCTCGAACAGTTCGCCCGGGCCGCGGATCGGCTAGGCGTTCAATCCTAATTGTAACTTCTTACAAAAACCGCGGGATAATGCGAGATCCCGCGGTTTTCTTCCATATTTGCCTATTACGGATGGGGAATTCATGCTACAATAGTGCCACCTGACAGGTAAGGATGAGGATAACGTGAATGTCCAAGCGATACTCGGCCGTATAGCCCTCGCATTCAAGATGACGCTTCCGGATCGCTCATTGAAGTTTTTTTCTCCGGAATTTACGTTTAGACGACCCGTTCTTTCTCTGCTTTCCAAGGAGCTAACGCAGAGCAAAGAATGTTATTTGGCGTTGTTCCGCCTGGATTTCTCCCATTTGCAGGACGAAGTGTCCGATGAAGTATGGTCCCAATTGCAGGACGGTTGCCGCAGGCATCTTCGCATCGCGGCGCTCCGCTTGCTTGGAGACCAACGGGTTATCGCGCTTCATCAATTCTCGCTGACGGATTACGCGTTGATCGCCAGCACGGACGAGAGCTCGGACGATTACCGCAAAGAGCTCGTTCCGGAACGGTTGACGGCGGTGCTGAACGAAATCAAGCAAACGCTTGAAATCGGTCTGGCCGGTTCGCTGCCGGAATGGCGCAATTGCTTGCATATCGCATCCGCGTACGTTCCGATCGCGAAAGCGAGAGGCGACCGCAAGACGCAAGATTCGCTCGCCGAAGCGTATCAAAGCGCATTGGCATTGGCAACCGGCGTCATGACGTCCCAGATGAAGCAGCTTCGCGGTCAGATGGAGCATATTCTGGAGACGGGCAACATCACGGTGCTCGCCCAGCCGATCATGGACTTGACGAGCGGCGACGTGCATGGATGGGAGATACTAACCCGAGGGCCGGAGAACTCGATCCTTCATTTCCCGGACGAGCTGTTCCAATTCGCTTCGCAGGCTAGGCTGCTCACGAGATTGGAGTTTCTGGTCGTGCGGCGTTCGATCGAAGAGATCGCGTCGCGCCGAATACGCGAGCCCGTATTCCTTAACGTGACCGCGGTCACCCTGTCGCATCCGCTTTTCCTGTCGCACGTGCTCAAATTATTGGAGAAGCACCCGCCGCTTAGCCCGGGGCAAATTTACTTCGAAATTACGGAACGCCACGAAGTGACGAACTTCAGGGCGATGGTCGATATTTTGCAGACGTACCGCAAGCACGGATTCCGGTTCGCCGTCGATGACGCAGGCTCGGGCTACTCGAGCATCCAGTTGATCGGGGAGCTGGTGCCGGAGCTGATCAAGATCGATCGGTCGGTCATTCAGCACGTGGACCGCATCGCGATCAAGGAAAGCCTGCTCAAGGCGTTCGTGAACGCCGCCCGGGAAATTAAATGCGAGCTCGTGGCCGAGGGCGTGGAGCGGGAAGAAGAGATGGACGTGCTGTTCCGTCTGGACATCAAGATGGGACAAGGCTTCTACTTCGCGAAGCCCAACGTGCTGCTTCACGAGCATGAGAGAGACATGTTCAAGGAAACGAAAGCGCGCATTCAACACCGCCGCGGTGAAGTCGCCTCTTAAGGTGACCCCGCGGTGTTTTTGTGTTACGATGGGATAAGCTTTTTAACGCAGGTTAATGACATGCAAGAAGGAGGATCCGGCAATGAATCAGATCGACCGGATTTTACATCAGGCGCTGCAAGGCGAACGTCTGCAGCTAGACGATATCGTAGCCTTGTTCGAAAGCGACCAAATCGAGAAGCTCGGGCATACCGCGAACCAGATCATGCTGCGTCGCCACCCGGATCCGATCACGACGTTTGTAGTCGGCCGCAACGTGAATTACACGAACGTATGCGACGTATATTGCCGGTTTTGCGCGTTCTACCGCGCGCCGGGCTCGAATGAAGGCTACGTGCTGCCCGACGAGGTCATCTTCCAGAAAATTCAGGAGACGATCGACGTCGGAGGCACCGAAATTCTCATGCAAGGCGGGACGAATCCGGATCTGCCGTTCAGCTATTACTTGGATTTGCTGCGCGCGATCAAGCAACGCTTCCCGTCCATTACGATGCACTCGTTCTCTCCGGCGGAAATCCGCAAGATGCAAGACGTTGCGGGCAACATCCCTCTCGAAGACGTCGTTCGCCAGTTGCACGAAGCGGGACTGGATTCGCTCCCGGGCGGCGGAGCGGAAATATTGGACGACCGGACCCGCAAGAAAATCAGCCGTCTTAAAGGCTCTTGGCGCGACTGGATGGACGTCATGACGACGGCGCACAAGCTCGGCATGAACACGACCGCGACGATGGTCATCGGCTTCGGCGAGTCGATGGAGGAGCGCGCGCTCCACTTGCTCCGCGTACGCGAGGCGCAAGACGAATGCTTGAATAACGGCTATCCTTCGCCGGGCTTCCTTGCGTTCATTCCATGGACGTTCCAGCCGGAGAATACGAATATGAAGCGCGAGAAAGCGACGCCGGAGGAATACTTAAAGACGCTCGCGATCAGCAGGATCGCGCTCGACAATATCGATAACTTCCAATCCTCTTGGGTTACGATGGGGCCGGAAATCGGCAAGCTGTCGCTCTCGTACGGCTGCAACGATTTCGGCAGCACGATGATCGAAGAGAACGTCGTATCCGCGGCGGGCACGACGCATAAAGTGAATATCGAACTTATTCTTAAGCTCATTCGCGAAGCGGGCAAAGTTCCCGCACAGCGCAATACGAAGTATCACATTCTTAAAGTCTACGACGACGTGAACGAGACGGTCGCCAAAGACTACATCATGCAAAATTAACAGAATGAAGCTCCGAGTCAGGCGCGAGTGCCTGCTCGGAGCTTATTTCGAAGGGGAGTCCGAATTTCTTTGGCAAATCAGACGGGACAATACAAGCTGCTGGCGCTAGATTTGGACGGTACGCTGCTCAATGATCGAAGCGAGATCAGCGAGACGAACGCGGAGTGGGTGAAACGAGCGGCGGATGCGGGCATAACGGTATGCGTGTCGACCGGCCGCGGCTTCGTCAGCGCGTTGCCCTTCGCGGATCAGTTAGGGCTGGAGACCCCGATGATTACCGTTAACGGCGGCGAGATCTGGACGAAGCCGCACTCGATTCACAAGCGGACGCTGCTGGCCGCGGATAAAGTGATGAAGCTGCACGCGATCGCAGAGCGGCATGGCGAGGCTTGGTTCTGGGCGTATACGACGCAAGCGATATACAACAAGGAACGCTGGGTGGACGATACGCCGTCGCACGACTGGCTCAAATTCGGCTACTATACCGAAGATACCGCGCTGCTTGGCTCCATTCTCGAACAGGTTCGCGCCATCGAGGGGCTGGAGCTCAGCAACTCTTCTCCCTACAACATCGAGATCAATCCGGCAGGCGTCTCCAAGGCGTCGGCGCTGAGGGAAGTATGCCGGATGAATGGGTTCGAGATGTCCGAAGTCGTCGCCGTCGGCGACAGCTTGAACGACATCGCTGCGATTCGGGAAGCGGGGCTCGGCGTCGCGATGGGCAACGCTCAAGACGATGTCAAAGCCGCGGCGGACGTCGTTACGGGTCATCATCAGGAAGACGGCGTAGCGCAAGCGATCCGGAACTACGTGCTGCGGGACTAATCAGACTCATCCTTGCGGAGGTGTCCGAATGATTCGCGTTACCGTATGGAACGAATTCAAGCACGAGCAAGAGAACGATGCCGTTCGCCAAGTTTATCCGGACGGCATTCATCGCGTCATTGCGGACGGATTGATCGCGTATACGAGCGGGTAATGGGCGGAATGGGGCTTATCGTATTGCATTCGGGCCATTATTCGAAAATTTTCAAGAAGCTGATGGGTACGGACTGCGGATTGAAGTGGCGCGAAGCGCACGAGAAAGAACGGATATGGACCGTCGACCCTTCGCACCCGATTGCCCGCGGAGTGCCGGAATATTTCGAGCTGAAGCCCGAGGAGATGTACGGCGAGCACTTCGATATTCCCGCGCCCGACGAGCTGATTTATGTCAGCTGGTTCGAGGGAGGAGAAGTGTTCCGTTCCGGCTGCACGTTCCGACGCGGCCAAGGGAAAATCTTCTACTTCCGTCCCGGACACGAAACCTATCCGACCTACTATCATCCGATCGTTCGCCGTATTATCGCTAACGGCGTCCATTGGGCCGCGCCTTCGGGCGCCGGCGTCCCCGTTCGCGGCAATCACCAACCATTAGAGCCGATCGGCTAAACAGAGGATTAGATCACGTTGAAAAAAGACACTTTGCTCAAAAGCACGCTTATTCTGGCTGCTGCCGCGCTCATCGCCCGCGCGCTCGGCATTTTCCAGCGGGTACCGCTGGACTATATTCTTAATGACGTAGGCAACGGCTACTTCAATTCGGCGAATAACCTGTATCTGTTGCTTTTGATGGTTGCGACCGCAGGCATCCCGAGCGCGATCAGCAAGATGGTGTCGGAGCGTTATGCGCTAGGCAAAATCGGAGAGGCCCAACAGGTGTACCGTGCGGCGTTGCTTTTCGGCGCCGTGGCGGGTGTCGTCATTACGCTGCTCATGATCGTGCTCGCGCCTTTCATCGCGAAGGCGATACTCGGCAAGCCGGATGCGGCCGCGTCATTGCGGGCCATCGCGCCATCGTTGCTGCTGTTTCCGATGATCGCGATGGTACGGGGCTATTTCCAAGGGCGGCAGTTCATGACGGCGGGAGCGGTCTCGCAGATCGTAGAGCAATTCGCCCGCGTTATTGCCGCCGTCGCGATCGCGTACGCCATTTACTCCGCGAATCCGTTGAACGACAAAGGCATCGCGGCCGGAGCGGTGCTAGGCAGCGTATTCGGCAGCATTGCCGCGTTCGCCGTCATGGTCTATTACGCCCGCAGGCTGAAGAGAATCGACCGGACGCAGCCGCGCCAAGGGACGGACCCTTCGCGCAAGCTTCGCCTGAAGACGATCTATCGCGAGCTGTTCCGCTTGTCCATTCCGATCGTCATGACTTCGGTTACCGTGCAATTGCTGTTCACGATGGATACTTATATGGTGAATCCGCTCTCGGAAGGACACTTCGACACGCTGAAGATCGAGCACTGGTGGGCGGTGCTAGGCATGAACGCCCAGTCGATCGCGGGCATTCCCGTCGTTCTGGCGATCGCGCTTTGCCAATCGATCATTCCGATCATCTCCTCCGCGCACGCGATGAACGACCGGGACCGCGTCGGCAAGCAAGCGTCGCTGGCGGTTCGAATTGCGCTGTACAGCGGCATGCCGATCATTCTGATGCTAGGGGTCGGCGCTTACAGCGTAAACGGCTTGCTATTCGAGAAGCCGGAAGGCAGCGCGATCGTCGCATTCTTGACGCTAGGCACCATTTTCCAGATCGGAATGATGGTTACGAACTCGATCTTGCTGGGGATCGGCCAACCGAAAAAAGCGACGATGCATGCCTTGACGGGAATACTGATTAAAGTCATCCTCAGCTTCGCGCTCGCTCCGGCCTTCGGGGTGTACGGCATCATAGCCGCGACGACGGTATGCTTCATCTGGGCGATGACGTTCAACATTCTAAGCTTGAAGAAACGCACGCAAATCCGCATTATCGGCAACCGTTGGACCGGATTCCTGCTGACGACGGGCATCGTCGCAGGGGCGATCGCGCTGCTCGAATGGATCGTCCTCGCGACCGTAAGAGGCGCCGTGCCGGACAAAGTCGCGTTCCTCTTCGCTTGCGCGGTTATGGGCGGCGCGATTGCCGTGCTGTATCCGGCGCTGCTCGTGCTGCTGCGCGTCGTCACAGCGGAAGAGATCGCGGGCTATCCGCGCCCGGTTCGCAAGCTGTTGTCCCCGTTCTTGAAGCTGCGCGCATCGCGCGCCGGCAGGGGGGCATAATCCATTTACGTTCAATCTAAGGGAGGAAATAAACATGCAACGATTAACGGAGGAGTCTCAATTTCGCGAGTTCGTCGCCGGAGATCAACTGGCGGTCGTCGTGTTCAAGACGACTTGGTGCAAAGATTGCCATTTCATCGACCCTTTCATCGCGGATGTCGAAGCGGCTTACGCCGACCGGCTGACGATGGCGGAGATCGATCGGGACGATATGGCCGACTTGTGCAGCGAGCTTAACATCCTCGGCATTCCGAGCTTTATCGCGTTCAAGGGCGGCCAAGAGGTTGTCCGGTTCGTCAGCAAGCTCCGCAAGACGCGCGAGGAGATCGAGCAGTTCCTGGACCGCGCGGTGGCGGTATCGAACGAATTGCCCTCCCAGGCTTGAGCGGATTCGACAGGAAACTGAATAAGAAGGCTATAATCCCATGGCTACATGTGAGCTTCGCGGCTCCATGTGGTTTTTTTGTAAGTCGCCAAACCTCGATTCGTTAATCCATCGCTTGTTATTGCTTTTGTTTTTTTGATAAACTGATCTTGCATGGCACAAACTAAGTGTCGGCATTATCATTTTGACACATGTGTCAAATATAAGAAGGGGAGGATAAGAATGATCGTCGTCACGAACAGAATTAAAGTGAAAAAAGGAATGGGTGCGGCAATGGCGCCGAGTTTTACAGCGCCAGGTCCGCTAGACACTTTCGAAGGCTTCGTGAAAGTAGAAGTTTTGTTGACACAGAACTTAACCGATTATGATGAGTTAAACGTAAATATGTACTGGGAAACCGCGGATTCCTTTACAGCCTGGAGGAATAGCGATGCCTTTAAATCGGCGCACAAACGTCCTGAGCCGGGCTCAGAGTCAGCAAGTAAAGAATCTCCCGTATTGGGAAGCGAGATCATTACGTACGAAGTGGCATCTCTAAAAGAAATTGCCAAATAACAATGCCAAGACAGGGTCGCAAGGCTATGTTTCGCGTCGCTGTATGGCAACCAGTCGCCGGGAATAAACCGGCGGCCGGTTGCGGCAAATGGAACTGATCGAGAGTGAAAAACGAATTGAAGGAGCGGAAATCATTTGTCAAACTACGCGAAATGGCTGATTCGTATATCGGCAGTGTATTCCTTGATCGGCGCGATGATCGGATCGGATCTGGCGGGGAGAAAAGATTATTCCATGGTTCCAGGCCACGCCCATATTCTGGTGGTCGGCTGGTTAACCCTTTTCGCATACGGTATTTTTTATTATGTGTTCAAAGAAGTCAGCATGAAGAGAACGGCTAAGCTGCACGCATGGACCAGTCTGATCGGCGGCGGTCTTATGCCGCTTAGTATGCTTATTTACTATAAAAACGAGACCACGCTCACCACGATTTTGTTTATTTCGACCGCATCCATCTTGCTCCTGGGCATCATTCTCTTCACGACCCTGGTATTTTTCGATAAAAAAGTATTTGCTCGCAACTAGTTGCGGCATCGAAGCTGGTAAAACGAGGTCTCGCGGATGATTGCGAGACCTCGTTTGTTTGGTTATGAACTTCGTTACGGAATGCTATCTCGCTCGCGCACGTCGGGTATATCTACGCGCGCGAACGCCCCTTCGAAACTTTCCTCTCCGAAGTCGCAAGCGCCGTCTGCCGCGACCGATTCGCAGCAAGCGTCTCGTTCTCCGGCTTCGCCTTTTTCCCCGCCTGACCACCCTTCTGCGCCAACGTCCTCTCTTGCCTTTGCGCAGCTTCCGTCTTCTTCGTCTAGTTCTCCCTCGGACGTCGTCTATGCTCGGCAAGCCGCGGCGAACGCTCTCCTTCGCGGCCGTAGCCGCAAGACGCCAATACTCGTCTGCCACTAGACTCCAGTCGAACGAAGCTCCTTTATTCCGAGAACGGGCTTCGATTTGACGCCTGGCGTTGGCATCGCCGATCAAGTCGGACCATTGAGAGGCGATCGCAGCGACGTCTCCGAACGGAACCAGGATGCCCGTGCCGTCGCCAAGCAGCTCCTGCGCGTATATTGTCGGCGTCGATAGGATCGGTTTTCCCGTCCGCGCGGCATAGGTGAGGGTTGCGCTGGCGAATGCGAAGTTCACGTCGCCGTGCGGGCTCAAATAAATGTCTGCGGCCGTCAGCCGGTGAAGCAAATCCTGCTGAGAATGAAACACGGGCATGAAGTGGACGTGCCGGCCAAGACCGAGCTCGTGAGCGCGAGCTTGCAGCCGACTGTAATAGCCTGCGGATTCGGCGTTGTCCGGATGCGGTTCGCCGACGATCCAGTATAGGACTTGGGGGTGCGAAGCCGCTACGGTAGGAAGGGCGTCCAGCGCGAATTCGATGCCTTTGTTCGGATTCAGCAAGCCGAACGTCATCGCGACGACGTGATCGGACACGCCGTACGCGGCGCGCAATGCATCGCGGTTGACCGAAGCGTTGTCGGGAGCGCCGAGCGGGATGTACGCGGTCCTCTCCGGCGCGCCTCCGAAGCTAGGCAGGAGAGCTTGCCCGTGCCGCGTGGCGGTTACGGTGAAGTTGCTCATGGCGGCAATCCTGCCCACGATCGCAGCGCGCGGCTCGACCGGCGCGGTATCCAGCGTATGGATAACGGTTATGACCGGCTTCCTCAGGTTGGCGATCAAGTCCAATACCCACTCCCCGCCGATGCCCCCGTACAGTCCGAATTCGTGCTGGACGACGACGACGTCCCATCGCGAGCCGTTGATCGCATTCGCCACAGCCGAGTAATCCGGACGATGGTCTTTGCGGATGAGCATGACGACCTCGGGAAGCTGGGGAGTGGCCTCTGTGACGAGAGCCGCGATGCCGACGTTCGTCCGCGACTTGCGCATAAGGGCATGCGCAAGATCGAAGGCAAACTCTCCGACGCCGCATTTGCGCGGGGGATATGAGCTGACCATGAGTATGTTCATCGGTATATCCTCCCGTTATTTTACGAATGTGTATTTTGTATGATATGTGCCGTGCGCGCAATGTCTTGGACCAATACCCTTCCGTTTTTCCGCGCTCCATTTTTTGACGATAGAGGTGTTCGTCCATTCCTTCGCGGAGGGCAGTCCATAAGATAGAGAGGAATTGGCATCTTTAGACACCGTATAAGGCCGGAAGGCCGATTGGAGCTGAACGCGTTGTGAAGATCGTCATAATGGCCGGCGGCAAGGGGAATCGGCTATGGCCCAAAAGCGCGAGCGGCAAGCCGAAGCAATTCATCGCCTTGAATTCCGATGAGACGATGCTGCAGACGACATACCGCAGCTTGGCGCGATACTTGGGCAGGGAGAAGCTGTACGTCGCCACGGCGGCCCAATACCTTGCATTGGTCCAAGAGCAGCTTCCGGAACTTGATCCGGCAAGGCTGATCGTCGAGCCTCTGCAGCGCGACACCGCCCCGTGCATCGCCCTCGCTGCGCTTCGGTTCGTTCGCGAAGGCGACGACGAGGCTATCGTCACGATGCCCGCCGATCATCTGATTCCCGATACGAGGGCGTTGGTCGCGAAGCTTGCCGAAGCCGAGGTCCATGCGGAAGCGGGCGAAGCGATCGTTACGCTCGGCGTCGTCCCGAATCGTCCCGAGACGAATTACGGATACATCCATACGGGCGACGAAGGCGGCAGCGCGATGAAGGTGAGAGCATTCTTGGAGAAACCGAGCAAGGAGCGCGCCGAGGAATGGATAAGCATGCAAGGCGTGTATTGGAACAGCGGAATCTGCGTCTGGAAGCCTTCGACGATCGCTTCCGCGATGGAGCGGTATCAGCCGTCGATCTGGTATCCGCTGCTCGAGGCGAAAGCGATAGACGAGTCCGTATACGAGAAGCTTCCGAGAATATCGATCGATTACGCCGTCTTGGAAAAGTCCGAGCATACTTACTGCATTCCCGTCAGCTTCGATTGGGACGACCTCGGGACGTGGCAATCGCTGGAGCGGATCGGCCAGACGGACGCGTCCGGTAACATCGCGATCGGTGACGTCCTATTCGCCGAAGCATCGAACAGCATCGTCTATGCCGATATGCGGCAAGCGATCATTCTAGGAGTCGACGATCTGATCGTCGTCGCGACCGATGAAGGCTTGCTCGTATGTCATAAATCCAAAGAGCCGCTTCTGAAGAAGTACGTACAGCAATTGGATAACGAAGAAGGAGGCGCGCGTTAAAAATGAAGGCACTGGTGACGGGGATTTCCGGATTCGTGGGAAGTCATATGGCAGAGTTCTTGCTTGGCAAAGGGGTCGAGGTCGTCGGCACGATCCGCAACCGCAGCCGCATGAACCATATCGAGTCGATCGCCAAGGAGCTGCATCTGGTCGAGTGCGAGCTGCGCGATCCGTTTTCCGTCGAGACGCTGATTCAATCGGAGAAGCCCGATTATATTTTTCACCTGGCCGCCCAAAGCTTCGTGCCGACTTCCTGGAATTCGCCCATGGATACGATCGCCAATAATATCGCGGGCCAGTTGAACTTACTCGAGGCGGTTCGTCGTTACGACGTGCCGGCTAGAATCCAGATCGCATGCTCGAGCGAGGAGTACGGTCACGTCGAAAGCCATGAAGCGCCGATCCGCGAGACGAATCCGCTTCGTCCGTTAAGCCCCTACGCGATCAGCAAGGTGGCGCAGGACTATTTGGGTTATCAATACTTTAAGAGCTACGGGTTGCGCGTCGTCCGAACGAGAACGTTCAATCATACCGGCCCGCGCAGAGGCGAACAGTTCGTAACGTCCAACTTCGCCAAGCAGATCGCCGATATCGAGAAAGGACTGAAGCCGCCCGTTATTTACGTCGGAAACCTGGAAGCGAAGCGGGACTTTACCGACGTTCGCGACGTCGTGCGGGCCTATTGGCTCGCGCTAGAGAAGGGAGCGCCGGGAGAAGCGTACAACATCGCTTCGGGTACCTGCTGGTCGATCGCGGATATGCTTCGGTTGCTTCTATCGTTTAGCGAAGTCAAGATCGAAATCCGGCAAGATCCTGCCCGCATGCGCCCATCGGACGTGGAGTTGCTGCTCGGCAACTACGATCTGTTCCATGATGCGACCGGTTGGAGCCCGGAAATTCCGTTCGAGCGCACGATGGAAGATTTGCTGAACTATTGGCGGTCGCAACCGCAGCCGCACGTCGAGCAAGGTGCTTGACATGGCGGGAACAACGGCGGTAAGAGGCCGGAGGAACCGGCGCAGGCGTCGGAAGCCTGGAAGCGCGTCGGCCCGGGGGAGGCTAGCGGCGAGAGGCCGTCATAGACCGAGCAGGCACAGCCGATTCGCGCGGCGTCATAGAGTACCGAGGAGATCGGCGAGCGCAAGAAGGAGGCGCCGGTTCCCGGCCGCTCCGAAAGCGGCGCCGGAGATGGAGACGGAGAGGCTTCATGCGGAATGGCAACGCGCGCAAAAAGCCGCGGAGGAAGCCGGCGAGCTGGGCATCAATCTCATCGGCTTTTCGCGCAGCGAGACCGGAATGGGAGAATCGTGCCGACTGGCCGCCAAGGCGATAGAGACGGCCGGTCTTCCGCTTGGGATCATGCACGTCGGCTTGGACAATCTCGTGAATATCGATATTTCTTGGGTGCATAAGGAGATCGCGGAACCGCAGTTCAAGACGAATCTGTTCCACATCAACGCGCCGGAGATGCCTCTGGTAACGGATCGATTCGGGGAGGCCTTGTTCCACGGACGCTTGAATATCGGCTATTGGGCATGGGAGCTGCCGGAGTTTCCGGATGAGTACTTGCACGGATTGCAACGGCTCGACGAGGTATGGGTGCCTTCCAAATTCGTAAGGGACAGCATAGCGGCGAAATCGAACGTTCCGACGATCGTCATTCCCCACGGCATTCATATCGAGGAGCTGCCCGAGCACTTGAACCGGCGAATGTTCGGGTTGCCGAGCGACCGATTCTTGTTCCTGTGCATGTACGATTCATACAGCATGAAAGCCCGCAAAAATCCGCAAGCCGTCATCGATGCGTTCCGTAAGCTGACGCTCTCGCATCGCGTTCCGGCGGGACTCGTCGTGAAGATCAATCATCCGAACCCGGGAGAGACGGCCGCCCTGCAAGAGCAGCTGGACGGCTTGCCTAACGTGACGATAATCGACAAGGTGCTCACCCGAACCGAAGCGAAGGCGCTGATCCGCGCCGCGGATTGCTTCGTTTCGCTGCATCGCTCCGAAGGATTCGGACTTCCTCTCGCCGAAGCGATGTTCCTCGGCAAGCCGGTCATCGGTACGAACTGGTCGGGCAACGCCGACTTCATGAACCCGAACAATTCAGGCGCCGTCAACTTCCGGCTCGTGAACGTCGGCCAAGATTACGGGCCTTATAAAGCGCACCAAATATGGGCCGAGCCGGACATCGAGCATGCTGCTTATTTAATGGGCAGGACGGTGCTCGACGACGGCTGGCGGCAACAGATCGCCGCGGGCGGAAGACAGACGATACGCACGCATTTCTCGCCGCAAGTCGTCGGCAACGCCATCAAAGAACGTCTTAGGGCCCGGCGGGCGTTGATAGGTTAGCGGAATGATTTCTTCCGCTCATTCCCGAACCCCATTCGGCAAGGCTACTGTTCACATTTGTGACATGGCAATGCTGGATGGGGTTCTGTATAATGAGAATTGGCCTCTTTGCGCCTACTTTCACAAGAAATCGGGGATGGGCATGACCGAAGAAAAATATCGAAAATTGTCACTTCTGACGTGCATCGGCATGTTCCTGGTGCTAATCGCCGGCGTGCTCGTGACGAACACGGGCTCCGAACGGGGCTGCGGCACGGACTGGCCGCTATGCAACGGGCGATTCGTTCCGGCATACACGGTGGAATCGATGGTTGAATATACGCATCGCGCGCTTAGCGGTATCGTCGGATTGCTGGTCGGCGCCACCTGGATCGCGACGCGCTTCTGGAAGCCCGCGCGCAGCCGCGAAGCGATTCTTTACGCGGACGGCGCGCTGCTGTTCACCGTCATGCAGGCGGTGCTCGGCGCGATGGCCGTCGTCTGGGAGCAATCTTCCCTCGTGCTTGCGCTTCACTTCGGCATTTCGTTATTCGCTTTCACTTGCACTTGGCTTCATTACTCGTATGTCAAACGCGGAGGACGGACAAGCACCGCGAGCCATATCGCGCCAATCCCGGCCAAGCTGTTCGCGGCGGTTGTCGGCGTTATCGTCTATTGCTACGTCGTCATCTATCTCGGCGCGTACATTCGCCACACGAGCTCCGGCGGGGCATGCGAAGGCTGGCCGCTCTGCAACGGGGACGTCATTCCGGAGCTGTCCGGCTCGGTCGGCGTCGCTTTCGCCCACCGGATCGCCGCGCTGCTCATGCTCGTGCTCGTATTCGTGCTTATGGCCTTCATACGGCGCACGGTCGGGACGGGGTCGGAGCTTGGCTCCATCGCCTCCAAGACGGCGTTCCTCGTCGTGCTGCAGGTGTTAAGCGGCGGCCTGCTGTCGTTGACGCTGGACAACGAAGACGTCTATATTTTCACCGGATTAATTCATACGGTTATTATTTCCGCGCTGTTCAGCATGCTTTGCCTGCTCGCCATTCGCACCAGGCAACTGAGCCGCGCCAACTTGACGGATGGATCGGAGGCTAACCCATGATATATTCCTCGCTGCGTCCGTTCCTGGAAGCATTGCGCGCGGACGGAGAACTGATCGTGATCGACGCGCCCGTGGATCCGGTGCTGGAGCTGGCCGAAATTCATCGCAGAGTCATCGATCTCGGCGGACCCGCGCTGCTGTTCACGAACGTCAAAGGAAGCACGTTCCCTGTCGTAACGAACTTGTTCGGCACCGAGCGCAGGGTGGATATGGCTTTCGGTCCGAGGCCGGAGCAGCTCGTGAAGCAGTTGATCGGCTCGGTGGACTCTTTGCTGCCGCCGTCGTTCTCCTCGCTCTGGAGCCAGCGCGGCATGTTCTTCGACCTGATGAAGGTCGGCACGAAGAAGGTAAGCCGGGAGCAGGCGCCGGTGCTTCAATCCTCGCGCACGGATCGGCCGCTCGCCGGATTGCCGTTCATTACGAGCTGGCAGGAGGACGGGGGACCGTTCGTTACGTTGCCGCTCGTCTACACGGAACATCCGGAGCATCGCAGCCGGCATAACCTCGGCATGTACCGGATGCAGATTTACGACGATCGGACGACGGGCATGCACTGGCAAATCCATAAAGGCGGCGGCTTCCACTATTACGCGGCCGAACAGCGCGGAGAAGCGCTGCCCGTCACCGTGTTCCTAGGCGGTCCGCCGGCACTTATCGTATCGGCGATCGCTCCGATGCCGGAGAACATGCCAGAGCTGATGCTGGCTTCGCTGATTATGGGCGGCAAGCTCCCGGTCGCGGACAACCCGCTCGGCGGGCACCGCATTCCGGCGGAAGCCGAGTTCGCCATCGTCGGACGCGTGCTGCCGCACGAAAGGCGTCCGGAAGGCCCGTTCGGCGACCACTTCGGTTATTACTCGCTGCAGCACGACTTCCCCGTGTTTCACGTCGACCATGTGTGGCACCGCAAGGATGCGATCTATCCGGCGACGATCGTCGGCAAGCCGAAGCAGGAGGATTACTTCCTCGGCGAATATTTGCAGCGGCTGCTCTCTCCGGCTTTCCCGATGGTCATGCCGGGCGTAAGAAGCTTATGGGCGTACGCGGAGACGGGCGTTCACGCGCTGGCCGCGGCGGTCGTGCGCGAGAGCTATTCGCGCGAAGCGCTCGGAACGGCGTTCCGCATCCTGGGCGAAGGACAGCTGTCGCTTACGAAGTTCCTGATCCTGACCGATCGCGCGCTCGACTTGGCGGATTTCCCGCTGTTGCTCGAAACCGTGCTGGAACGGTTCGATCCGTTCAAAGATTTGTTCGTCTTCGACCAGACGTCGCACGATACGCTCGATTACACGGGCTCGCGGTTGAACCACGGAAGCAAAGGCGTGCTGCTCGGCGTCGGCGATCCGATCCGCGAGTTGCCAGGCGAATATGCGGGCGGTCCGATCCCGGGCGTTCACAAGGTCAAGCCGTACTGCCGCGGATGTCTCGTCGTGGAAGGCAAGCCGTTCGCGGAGGATCCTGAGCTTGGCGCGAGGCTGGCGGATCAGCTGAATGCCGAGGATTGCCCTTGGCCGCTCATCGTCATCGCGGACGACGCGGATATCGCGGACGGACAGACGCCGTTCCTATGGGCGACGTTCACGCGGTTCAATCCGGCGGCGGACATCTATGCGGCCAGCGAAGCGGGCAGACACCATATCGGCTATCGTCTGCCGATCGTGATCGATGCGCGCATGAAGCCCGGCTATCCGGACGAGCTGTTCCCTCGCGAGGATATCGTCGAGCTCGTGGACAAGCGTTGGAAGGAATATTTTCAAACCTCCGGTTGGAGAGGGTAGTGGGATAGAGGCGGCAACGCTCGACCGTTCGGTTGAGCGGGCCGCCTCTTATGCGTTACAATGGGGAAAATACCGCATGAGCGACCGAAGGAGACAGTGTCCGTGCTAAGGATGTTATTCGGCGATCCCCCGAGGGAATGGACCGGCGGGTCGCTAGTTACCGTTCAAGCGATCGATAGGTTCATCAAGCTTACCTATGCGGTTTCTTACCGCAGTAAGAACGAGCACCGCAAGCAGGCGTATCAGAAGTACGGAATCTGGGCGGAAGGACTGCTTCGCTCGCTGGACGAGCTGGAGCAGAGCCGCTATGCCGCGAACCGATACGCAGCACTCATCCATCATAGAAGGATCGAAGAATTAACGCCGGCAGAGAGGCTGAATTACGAACGGCACGTCTACTTCGACAAGAACGCCTACATTCGGGTATTCGCGTTGCTGGATAAGCTGGGGACGCTGCTGAACGAGCTGCTGGAGCTGAAGACGGAGCGAATGAAGCCGAGGTTCTCGTACTTTACCGTGCTCCGCAACATGCGATCGAATCATCTTCATCCGGAGCTTATGAAGCCTCTGGACGAGCTGAAGGAGCGGCATCGCGCCCCGTTCGGCCGGCTGAGGAACCGAAGGAATACGGAAATCCATTATATGAACGCCGAGCTGCAGGACGATCTCCGGATGACGCTGGAGCGGCATTCCGTGAGCAGAAGGCTGGAAGACCTGCAAGGGAATTTGGCGGACCTCGATTGCGCCTGGGAGATGATCGAGGCTACGTTAGGCTATAGCTTCCGATTCGCCTGCAAGCGATTGGAGCGTAGACATTAAGGATCAAGGGGAGAGCCGCGTTGAAGCTGATCGGCAGGACGGCGCTCATTACGGGCAGCGCCAAAGGATTGGGCCGCAGGACGGCGATCGAGCTATCCGCTCTCGGCTGCGACATCGCCATCAACTACGTCACGAGCCGGAAGGAAGCGGAGCAGCTCGCGGAGGAGATCCGGTCGATCGGCAGGAGAGCGATCGCGGTCGAAGCCGACATCTCGAAGCCGGACATGGCGGATAAGCTGGTATCCGCGGTAGAGAGCGAGCTGGGCGGCGTCGACATTCTCATCAATAACGCAGGACCGTTCATCCGGGAAAGGCGCTTGTTCGCGGATTATAAGCCGGAGGAAATCCATTACCTCATGAACGGCAACCTGGTGGGTACGATGCTTCTTGATCACCGCGTGCTTCCCGGCATGAGGGCGAGCGGGTGGGGGAGAATCATTCACTTCGGCTTCGGCCATGCCGGCGAAGCGCGTTCTTGGCCGCATAGAGCCGTATACGCCGCCGCCAAAGTCGGGCTCGTTTCCTTCACGAAGACGCTCGCCATGGAAGAGGCGGCGAGCGGGATTACGGTCAATATGATCTGTCCGGGCGACATTCGCGGCAACAATAAGGAGAAGAGCATCGTCGACGTCGCGGGAATGATCGACGAGGAATCTCCGCGAGGCCGACCGGGGACCGGGGAAGACGTGGCGAGAATGATCGCTTTCCTGTGCCTGCCGGAGTCGGATTTCATTACCGGCAATACGGTCGACGTATCCGGGGGACTCGATCCGATCCGCACCGATCTGATCAAACCTCGATAAGATCAAATCTCGATCTGAGCAAACCTCGATCTGAGCAAACCTCGATCTGAGCAAACCTCGATCTGAGCAAACCAACCCTCGCGAAATGACAAAAGGTCCCGCCGCTGGGCAGGACCTTCTTCATTCCTCGAGATAAGGAAAATTAGAACACTTGCACGACTTCCTGAATGCCTTCGACTTCTTCCAGCAACGCGCGCTCGATGCCCGCTTTCAGCGTGATCGTAGAGCTTGGGCAGCTGCCGCAAGCACCCATCAGGCGGAGCTTGACGATGCCGTCTTCGACTTCGACGAGTTCGACGTCGCCGCCGTCGCGTTGCAGGAACGGACGCAACTTATCGAGCACATCCAATACTTCATCATATTGCGTAGCGTTCGTACTCATGGTCATCCACTCCTTTCTCATTCTATTATAGTACAGGATTACGTTTTTTCAAACAGACGACCGCGGTTACCTCGGCTGAAGAAAGGAGAAGTCCGCCATGCATATCGTCGAGTTTTGCGTGAGCAACATGCACCACGGCACCGATGAAGTGCTGCGAAAGTTGGAGCAGCTTCCGCACGTCGAAGTCATCGAATACGGCTGTCTAGGCAATTGCGGCGAATGTTTCCTGTCGCCGTACGCGCTCGTGAACGGGGAATCCGTCGTCGCGGAGACGGCCGGGCAATTGTACGATCTGATCCTGGCGGAGATCGCAGCGCAGGAGGAGCACCAATCCGCGCTGGATAAGCTGTTGGACGATCTTTAACCGAGGTGGCGCTTGCTCTTCCAGAGTACGCCGCTCTTGATCATGCGAGGAATGCGCCCAAGCATCGGCATATTGCCCATAATGCCGAATCCGGCTTTTTTGCCTAAAGAACCGAGGACTCCCTTCAGCTTGATGCGGGACAGCTTCGGTTCTTTGCCGTTCCAGCGCGCGCGAATGACTTCGGCGACTTGCTTCCCTTGGGCGCCGGCAAGCTGCGCGCTCGGGGAGAACGGTTGGCTGGAACAGTCCCCGACGACATAGACGTTCGGGTACTCGGGCAGCTCGTGATGTTCGTTCACGACGAGGCGACCTTGATTGTCTTTGGGCTGGGTCATTCGCTGAACGAGCGAAACCGGCTGAATGCCGGCCGTCCAGACGGTGACGTCGGTCAATATTTCTTCGCAGCCGTTGTGAACGATGCCTTGTTCAAGCCGGGAAATATTAATATGCGAACGCATTTCCACGTGATGCTCGCGGAACCATGAGGAGACGTACTCTTGCAATCTGCCCGGAAAAGCCGAAAGCACGCTGCCGCCGCGATCCAAGATGCGGATGTTGATGTCCGGCCGCGCTTCCCGCAGCTCGGCCGCGACTTCAACGCCGCTCAATCCGCCGCCGACGATCGTCACTTGGCCGTACGGCTTCGTGTCGTTGATCTGCTGGTACGTGCGTCGCGTAGACGATAACGTCTGGATGCTGCAGGCGTAATTCGAGACGCCTTCGATGCCATGATAGTTGTCCGTGCAGCCGAGGGCGATGATTAATGAATCGTAGGAGAGCGGATCGTTGCCTTCGATATGCACGAGCTTCTTGTCCAAGTCGATGTCGGTAATTTCGCCGTATACGAGTCGGCATTGGGCGTGAATCGGGAACGCGACCCGGATTTCCAAGTCGGACACGGTGCCTGCGGCTAGCGCGTAGTATTCTGTTTTAAGACCTTGGTAAGGCATGCGATCGACGAGGTAAATCATGGAATCGATCGGGATATCGTCAAGCAGCTCCTGCGCGACGGTTAAACCGCCGTATCCGCCGCCCAATATCACGACATTGCTCATTCGTAGTTCTCCTTTTGCTGATAAGCCTCTTTTGATGGATAGTATGACACAAGAAAGCCCCGGTCTTCCCGACGGGGCTCCATGCATTACTCGTAAATTTGGATTTCGTTGTAGAACGTATCGCGTTCGACCGGAATGCGTCCGGCTCCTTTAATGAGCCAAATCAAGTCCTCGCGCGTAATGCCGGTCGGAGTCAACGCCCCTGCCGAATGGCTGATGCGTTCGCGTACGATCGTGCCGTGCGCGTCGGATGCCCCCATCGTCAGCGCCACTTGCGTCAGCTGCGTGCCGATGTTGATAAAGTACGCCTTAATGTGCTGGACGTTGTCCAACATCAGGCGGCTGATCGCGATCGCCTTCAGATCGTCGTATGCGGAGTTGCGGCGGCGAATGCCGGCTTTCGGGCTGATCGGCTGCATCGACAGCGGGATGAACACTTGGAAGCCGTTCGTCTCGTCCTGCAAATTTCGGATATGCAGCATATGCTGCACGCGTTCCTCGACCGTCTCGATCGATCCGTACAGCATCGTCGTATGCGTGCGTAGGCCGAGATTGTGGGCGGAACGGTGAACGTCGAGATATTGCTCGATATTCGCTTTGTCCACTCGCATTTTTTTACGGTATTGATCGGATAAAATTTCCGCTCCGCCGCCTGTCAGCGTCTCCAGCCCGGCTTCGATCAACGTCTCAAGCACTTCTTTATAGCTCTTGCCCGAAATTCGGGAGAAGAAGTCGATCTCGGCGGCCGTGTAGGCTTTCATCGTGACATCGGGATATTTGATCTTCAGAGCGCGAATCGATTCGACGTAATACTCGAACGGAACGTGCGGGTTGTGCCCTCCGACGATGTGGAATTCGCGTACGCCGGGATGAATATGCTGGTCGACGTATTCGATCATTTGCTGAGGGGAGAGCGTATAAGCGCCTTCGTCGCCCTCGTCCTTGCGGAAGTTGCAGAACGCGCAATGAGCTTCGCACACGTTCGTGAAATACAAGCTCATATTTTCGATGAAATATACTTTTTTGCCGTTCTTGCGCAGATTAACCTCGTTGGCTAGTTGGCCGATCGTAAGCAGGTCGTCCGAACGATAAAGGAACACGCCGTCTTCGAGGGTCAAGCGCTCGCCGTTCCGAACTTTATCGGCGATATCCGCCATTCGGCGGTCGGGGTGGGTCGTGATGAGCGTCAGGGCAATCGCCTCCCAATAACAGTAGTGGCTTCCAATCTCAATGATTGTGAAAAAAATAACTTTCGACTGAAAGTGTGAAACGCAAGCCGTAAACAACTGTTAACAATTATAAACCTCAGGCCAACCCCCAGCAACAGGAAAATGAAAGGTATAAAGTCGCCGGAAATCGGGAATCAACTTGAATAATAAACATTAATTGGTTATGTTAGAGGTGAATTAGCTAAAACTAACCAATAAATGACGTATTCGGGAGGTGTAAGAGACAAATGAAACCGGAAATTTTACCGTTAAGCCAGCTTGAACAAATGGACGAGGCGGAGAAAATCCAGACGCTTCAGCAATATCGGGCCGCATACACGATCAAGGATTTAAGCGCCGCATGGCAGCTCTCCAATCCGATCCAATATTATATGTGGTTGAAGAAGCAGCGGATTTACGAGCAAATCGTCAGAAGGGCCGACAAATTCGAGCCCTCGAAGGAATGGCGCCGCTTGCAGGAGAACGACGTCAGGGACGCCGCGAAAGTCCGCGGGCTTTCCGCCGACCAGTTCCGTTATATGCTGGACACCGACTCCTCGGGTCCCGAGCTTGCGCAAGTGTTCCGCAGATTGGCTGATTTTCTCCAGAACGAGAAAGGTCAATTCCGAGTTCGCATCGAGCTGAAGGGCTTAGGCCAACAGGCTGCGGCGGATACCTCTCTTGAGGCTTAAGGCTTTCTTAGGGTATACTTAAAGAAAGTCAGGCTGGGGAGGAATCGGAAGATGGTTAACATTAGCGAATCCGCAGGCGCGAAAATTCAGGAAATGCTCGCCGCCGAAGAAGTACCGAATTTGTTTCTGCGCATTGGCGTGAAAGAAGGCGGATGCAGCGGGTTTTCATATGGCATGGGTTTCGACGACGAGAAGCACGCGGATGATACGGAAATGGAAATTCAAGGGTTAAAGGTGGTAGTTGATGATTATAGCCTCAAGTTTCTGAACGGCGTCGAGATCGATTGGAAAGATTCGGCGATGGGCGGCGGATTCACGATCCACAACCCGAACGCGACCGCTACTTGCGGATGCGGCTCCTCGTTCAGAACGGCAAGCGAAGCGGGCAATCCGGCAGCGGAGCCTTGCTAATAAGCAATTTGCACGCTAGAGGATGTCCCCAAGGTCGATTCGACCCGGGGGACATCCTCTTTGTTACTGATCGATACCAACCGGGCGAACGCAGCGACATCACTCGGAACTAACTGCATGAAGGGCAGGTATTTCAATCGATGGCGTACTCCTTGACCTGTAAACGGTACGAAGTGCAGTTAATTGGGTAAAAAATGCGAGATCCGATGTTTCGGCGATAATGTAATGTAGATCATGCAGTTATTCAGAAGAAAATGACGATAGTGTGATGACGAACTGTACTCCGTGCAGTTGAGGCGGTAATAGGTTGTAAGTTCAGCAGCCGAACGCGGTTCCGCTAGTGCGTGCCAACGCGCGCGGTTCGCTCTATAGCGGAACACAGTTCCGCAATTGAGCCTCAACACCCGCACATACGCACAATAACGGAACCCACATCCGCTATTTCGGTTTCAAACACCACTATCCCCTCAAAAATCCCAGAATAACGCACCCCAGATCCGCTATCGCGCACCGGCACACGATTTTCCCCCGAATAACGCACTCCGGATCCGCTATTCCGCCTTCCCTCCCCCGCCCTCGACGCGGGCATTAGTCTTTATCGATGAAGCAAAAAGGACATACATACCTGGTTAACCTTCCATCGATAACATAACAAAACAGGCTAACCGACCGCGTCATCCATCCAAGAACCTGTCCGTCCGCCCGAGTATGTATACATATAAACAGGAAAGGAGCCACTTGGATGAGTCGGCAGCTTGCCAGCAAATGGCTGAAAACGAACGTTATGGCCGCGAACCCTTATATCGCGCGGCACATTCCTCCCTCGAGACTGTTCAATGCGACGAATTTGCGTTCGATGCTTAACCGTTACGGCATGGTGGTCATCAAACCGATTCGCGGCGGCGGCGGTCTTGGCGTCATGAAAGTCGCGAGAATCGGCGGGCGGTATTCTTGCACGTACATGGCTCGCACGGTAACAACCTCCAGTCTGAGCGGCATCATGAAGATCATTAACCGGAGACGCGGAAGAAGACCCTATTTGATCCAGCGGGGCATTCGCCTGGCGACCATCGCCGGCAGACCGATCGACTACCGGGTGAAGTACGTGAAGGAGAACGGAGCATGGAGGTACCGGGCGATAGTCGGCAGGGTCGCTCGCCGGGGACTGTTCGTGACGAACCTGTGCCGGGGAGGCGTTCAGATGACTGCGGCGCAGGGCATAAGGCTTTCGTTGTCCTCGAGATGGGTCAGACGCAAAAAGCAGGAGATGCGGAATTTGACGAAAGCGTCTACGGCGCTGCTGGAGAGCCGGTTTCCGGGAATCGGACAATTGGGTTACGATTACGGAATCGACCGCAACGGACACGTTTGGATTTTGGAGGTCAATACTCGACCGCAGTAAATGGCGGCGTTTGACATATTTTTCTATTAAAACCTTTAATCGCCCGCAACACGACCATGAAACTTTTTTATTCCGTTATAAGCTGCGCAGACTGTGAATAACTTCATCCACATATTCCACACGATAATACGGGGTATGCCAGCCATTTTCAACAGGATTCGCACAGGTTATTCACAGTCTGCTGTGGATGAATGAACGTCTTGTCCCCTAAAAACTCCCATGCTATGATGCCCTCACGATGTTCCATTACAGTTGGAAAGGATGTGGGGCTCATGTTCCCGATATTGCCGGACGAAATGTTGATCGATGCCTATCGCAATGCTTTACGTTTGCAGCTGGACAGAGAATTCGTGCGCATGCTTCGAGCGGAAATCCGCAGAAGAAAGCTGACCCTTCCCGAGAGACAGCTATGTTAGATGTTCCACAAGGCGATGTCGGAGGCAAAAGAAAGCTGGCATTGCGGGCAACGGACGGCATGCTTGCAGACGAGGTCAGCTTCGGAACCGAAATCGGCTTCGGCGCTCATTTCGTAGGGGGAATAAGGTCCGCTCCAATCGCTCCAACGACCTTCGTCTTCGGCGGCGGCACCGCAATGCGGACAAGACACGGCTAGGAGGCTCAAAGCGTTGCATACGGGACACATCATAAAAGGCACCCTCCTCTGATGTCCGGAACGGCCGGTTATCAGGGGTAGGGTGCCCTTTTGTGCGAAAAAGTAGCGTTATAGCTTCATATTGCTGCTATGTCCCGGGGACAGCTTGGCATTCGGATCGATGTACACCTTGGCATTGTTAATCGCCGTAGGCGCTTCGCCGAATCCGACCGCGATCAGCTTCAGCTTGCCGGGGTACGTCGTAATATCGCCTGCGGCGAAAATACCCGGAATGGACGATTCCATGCGGGAGTCGACGACGATGGAGCCGCCGTCGATCTCAAGGCCCCATTCCGCGATCGGGCCGAGCGAGCTCACGAACCCGAAGTTGACGATGACCGCATCGACGGCGTACTCGGTCGCTTCGCCGGTTTTGACGTCGGTCAACGCGACGCGCTCAATCTTATTGTCGCCATGCAACGCCGTGATTTCGGTCGGGGTAATGACCTTCACCTTCGATTGCATCAGCAGCTCGACGCTATGCTCGTGAGCGCGGAACTTATCCCGCCTGTGGACGAGCATGACTTGCTCCGCGATCGGTTCCAGCATAAGCGCCCAGTCTACCGCCGAATCCCCGCCGCCGCTGATCAGCACTTTCTGGCCGCGGTATTGCTCCAGGTCGCTTACGAAGTAACGCAGGTTCGTCTTCTCGTAACGCGCTGCCTCCGGAAGCTCCAGCTTCCGGGGCTCGAACGCGCCGACGCCGGCCGTGATGATAACGGCACGGGAACGCACGACGCTTCGGTCGGTGACGATCTCGAACAACCGCTCCTCAAGCTTCGTTACTTTAACGACTTTCTCCTCCAAGCGGACGTCCGCCTGGAAGTGACTCATCTGGGAACTTAGATTATTAACAAGCTCCTGTGCGGTTACTTTCGGAAACCCGGCGACATCATAAATATATTTCTCCGGGTAAAGCGCCGCGAGCTGCCCGCCGAGTTGGGGCATGCTTTCGATCAAAGTTACGGACATTTGTCGCATGCCGCCGTAGAAAGCTGCGAACATGCCTGCGGGACCGCCGCCGATAATGGCTACGTCCACGGTGGATTCAATGCTCTGACTCAAGATAGGACACCTCCGTCAATAGCCTGGCAATAGGCAGCTGTATCTAATTAACAATTATAAACTTTCGGGCTAACCGATGAAAAGGTCTTTGTAGAGAAGCACAAATTTATTCGTGAAAAAGATCCTTGAAAATTGTTGAAAAAGCCGATATGATACTGCATGTATAGTTCCGGCGGATGCAAATCGACGGCGGAGATTGTGTAATTTTTCACAAATAAATACATCATAGGATTGGATGGGATCACCACATGAGCAGCATTCCGAAAATAGTAATCCTTGGCGCGGGATACGGCGGTGTACTGACGTCTCTTCGGCTGCAAAAGGAATTGAACTATAATGAAGCGGACGTAACGTTGGTCAACAAACACGACTACCATTACATCACGACTCACCTGCACATGCCTGCGGCCGGCACGGATCATCCGGAGAACGCGCGCGTAAACATCTCCAAGCTGATCGACGAGTTCAAAATCGACTTCGTGAAATCGACCGTCGTGCAAATTCGCCCGCAAGACCGCAAAGTCATTCTTGAAGACGGCACGCTTTCTTACGACTATCTCATTATCGGCCTCGGCGGCGAACCTGAAACGTTCGGCATCCCGGGACTGGCCGAGCATGCGATGAACATTCGTTCCATCAACTCCGTTCGCCTTATCCGCGAGCATATCGAGTATCAATTCGCTCGCTTCAAGCGCGAGCCTCACCGCACCGACTACTTGACGTTCGTCGTCGGCGGCGCGGGCTTCACGGGCATCGAATTCATCGGCGAGCTTGCCGATCGCGTTCCCGAGCTTTGCAAGCAGTTCGACGTCGATCCCCAGCTCGTTAAGATCATCAACATCGAAGCGGCGCCTACCGCGCTGCCTGGCTTCGATCCCGAGCTCGTCGAATACGCGATGCAAGTGCTTCAGAAGAAAGGCGTTACGTTCCGCATCGGCACCGCGATCAAAGAATGCAGCCCGGACGGCGTCATCGTCGGAGAAGGCGAAGAAATCAAATCGCAGACGGTCATCTGGACCGGCGGCGTGCGCGGCAACCGCTTGATCGAAGAAGCGGGCTTCGAGACGATGCGCGGACGCGTGAAAGTCGACGAGTTCCTTCGCGCTCCGGGCCACGACAACATCTTCATCCTGGGCGACAACTCCTTGTTGTTCAACGATCAAGGCCGTCCGTATCCGCCGACTGCCCAAATGGCCATGCAGCAAGGCGTAAACTGCGCGCACAACCTGGTCGCATCGATCCGCAACCAGCCGCTGAAGAAGTTCGCGTTCTCGAACAAAGGCGTCGTTGCGTCGCTCGGCAAGGGCGAAGCGATCGGCGTTGCGTTCGGCCGCAAGTACAAAGGCCGCGTAGCCGCATGGCTGAAGAAGCTTGTCGACATCCGTTACCTGTTCATCATCGGCGGCATTCCGCTAGTGCTTCGCAAAGGTAAATTCCTGTAATGAGACATTGCAGCGTGCAAGTGCGGGGCCTGTTAACGCGCGACGAACTGGACCGTTACAACGCGCTGATGGAGGTCGGCTCTTACTTGGAGTCGCAATCCCGTTATGATCTCTCTGCGATCGTACAAGCCGAGGTCGACCTGCTCATTCAGCCCGGCATCGAGCGGCTGAAGGAGAAAGGCCGCGAGCGCGACCGCAAGACGCAGGAATATTTGGAAGAGAAGCGCCGCGCGGAATGGGAAGCCCAAATGCGCGCGTTAAGCGAAGAAGACGAAGATTAAACAGCGAGACCCAAGCCGGCATGGCGTCGACGAGATGCTTTGCCGGCTTTTTTTTGACGTAAATCTTAAGCAGACTTCCGTTCGGAGGGGAGAATAACAGCTATTCAATAGTTATTTTCCCTTAAAATGAGAGGATGGAGGAAATAACAACATATAGAAGGTTATTTGGTCCCGAATAAGGTCATACATTGTTTCGGCTCTAAAATAACTGCATATTTTTGTTATTTTGCGAAATTGTCACATTAGAGGATGTAATAACTGCATATTGTTGTTATTTTGTTTCTCGCCAACATCAGAAGAACGCGTAAACCTAGGCTTGTCAGCTTCGGATTTTCGAGGAGAGAGGGTATAGATTGACCAACGAGCACGTCAGTGCCGATGCGACGGGATTGACCAACGGACGGAAGCTCGGAGTTAGAACTAGCTTCATGAAGCATAATGAAGATATGATCATCGTAGATTGATGTCTGACATAGGGGGGATCGCGTTGGCAGATCGGATCGAGAAGGATTCGTTAGGCAGCTTGAGCGTACCGGAGGAAGCGTATTACGGCATTCAAACGATGCGCGCGGTTGAGAATTTCCCTATTACCGGCATACCGGTTCATCCGTCGCTCATCCGAGCGCTCGCTCATGTGAAGATGGCCGCGGCCAAGACGAACGCGGAGCTGCGCAGGCTGCCGAGCCGAATCGCCGAAGCGATCGCCGAAGCGGCGACGGAGGTCATCCGCGGCGAGCGGGCGGATCAATTCATCGTGGATTCGATTCAAGGCGGGGCGGGCACCTCCATCAATATGAACATGAACGAGGTGCTCGCCAACCGCGCGTTGGAATTGCTAGGTCACGCCAAGGGCGATTACTTCCATTGCAGCCCGAACAACCACGTTAACATGTCCCAGTCGACCAACGACGCGATCCCGACGGCGCTCCGGATCGCCGCCTATTTATCCACGGAGAAACTGCTTGCCGTATTGGTCGAGACGCACACGTCTTTCGAGAACAAAGCCGTCGAGTTCGACGACGTGCTCAAGATGGGGCGTACTCATCTGCAGGACGCCGTACCGATACGAATGGGGCAAGAGTTCGGCGCATACGCGCACGTGCTGCAACGGGACATCGGACGGATCAGGCGGGCGATGGAAGGCTTGCTCGCCGTTAACATGGGAGCGACTGCCGTCGGTACCGGACTGAACGCCACGCCGGACTATATCCGCATCGTCGTCTCGAAGCTTGCCGAAGATCTTGGGCTGCCGATCCGCTCCGCGGACGATCTGGTAGACGCCACGCAGAACACGGACGCTTACGCGGAGCTGTCGGCGTCCCTGAAAGTTCTTGCCGTCAACCTGTCGAAGATATGCAACGATATTCGCCTGATGGCCTCGGGCCCTCGGGTCGGTCTGAGCGAGCTCGCGCTGCCGCCTAGACAGCCGGGCTCCTCCATTATGCCGGGGAAAGTGAACCCCGTGATGGCGGAAGTCGTCAACCAAGTTGCTTTTCAAGTGATGGGCAACGATCATACGATATGTCTCGCCTGCGAAGCCGGGCAGTTCGAACTGAACGTCATGGGGCCGGTCATCGCCTTCAACTTGCTGCAATCGCTCGATATCCTTGCGCATGCGCTCGATGTGTTCGACCGCTTCGCGCTGCAGGGGATGACGGCGTACCGCGAACGCTGCCAGCAATACGTGGACAACAGCTTCGGCATCGTTACGGCGCTTAACCCGCATCTCGGTTACGAGGTGGCGGCGCAGCTCGTTAAAGAGGCGCTATCGACGGGAATGTCGATCAAGGAACTTATACTTGAGAAGCATCTGCTTACGGCCGAAGAAATGGATGCGATATTGAACCCGGTACAGATGACGACGCCGGGAATCGCGGGAGAGCATTTGCTGAAGGATCAGAGGTGACCGGGGGATGCGCGGGTTCAAAAAAAGACCGGGGGCTGCCCCGGTCTTCGCATGTTACGAGTATGCCTTCAACAACTTGGCCAGCGACTCGTTCGTCAGCAAATTGCCGACGTAGAAGGCACCGAACTCGCCGAAGCGCGCGCTTACTTCGTCGAAGCGCATCTCGTACACGAGCTTCTTGAATTGCAGCGCATCGTCCGCGAACAGCGTGACGCCCCATTCCCAATCGTCGAAGCCGACGGAACCGGAGATTACCTGCTTCACCTTGCCGGCATAGCTGCGGCCGATCATGCCGTGGCTGCGCATCATCGCCTTGCGGTCGTCCATCGGAAGCATATACCAGTTGTCCTGAAGCTCGCGCTTCTTGTTCATCGGGTAGAAGCAAATATGGTTGCTCTTCGGCAAGATCGGCTTCAGCCTCGCGACGATCTCCGGCACTTGCATCGGATCGACGCCAGGCGCGGCCATATAGTTGCTCAGTTCCACGACGCTTACATAAGAATAGGCTTTCTTGAGGAAACGACCGATCGCCGAGCGGTTGAACGCGTTCTCGATATCGTTAAGCTCCTGCAGCGTCTCGCGCAAGTGCATAAAGATCAGGTCGGCTTTCTGTCCGACCACCGTATACATCGCCAGGCTGCCTTCCTTGCGCTCTTCGACCTCCTGCCAGCCCGCAACGAGGCCGAGCAGATCGTTCAGCGCGGCGTCTTTCTCCGCGGCGCTCGCGGCGTTCCAAGCTTCCCAATCGATGCTTCGCAAGTCGTGCAGCGCGTACCATCCATCCAACGTTTGTGCGGCTTCGCTCATTTCGCAATCTCTCCCTTGTCCCAATAGGCTGATCTCCCTATTGTAGCCGAATCCGACAGGGGGTAGCAAACGTTGACGGGCGGGAAAACGATCTTGTACACTGTTAAAGTAACTTACATTGGAGGGACGCAATATGCTTGGGGGTATTATGTTCGGCATCGTAGGCTCTTTGCTATGCCTCGTGCTGTTCTTCGGCATCGGTTTCATCTTGAACATGTTGATTAAGACGACATGGCTGCCGCTGTGGCTGTTTTTTCTATTCGTCGTGCCCTACGGCTTGTATAAATTATGGCAACCGGATCTAAGCGCGTCGGAGAACGTTCGCTCCATGCTCGTATCGGACATCGTTCTGGTCATCGCGGGCGCCGCCGGGGCTTACATTAGCGGTTGGGCGATTCGCGCGCTTCGCAAGGGCGGATATAAAATGTTCTAGACTGCGGCCCTGAAGCTGCGATCGGGGGCTCATCGAGTGTTGAAGCGATCGGAAATGACGAGGATGGCAAAATACGCGCTCGTAGGCGTTATGAATACGGGCGTCGATTTTGCCGTTTTTTGCGTATTGGTTTATGCGGCAGGGCTCGGCTCCGCTTGGGCTCAGCCGGTATCTTACGGGACGGCGATCGCGAACAGCTACGTCTTGAATCGCGTGTGGACGTTCCAAGTAAGGAAGCGGCAGCGGTTCGGGGATATCGTAAAGTTCATCGCCGTGAACGCGCTATCGTTCGCGGCCGCGACGGCCGCGCTTCTCGGCTTGGAGCAGGCCGGGTTCGAGGCGGCGATCGCTAAGGCGTGTTCCGTCGGCGTATCGTTAGTCGTGAACTACTTCGGCTATAAGTTTTGGGTATTTCGGGGGGAGAAGCGGGCCGGCTAGACCGATTTCCATTAGATGAACCATTTGGAGTCCGAGAGGACTCTATTTTTTATCTGCCCGGATGCTAGGATTATGCTACAATAAAGAAACCATTTTCGATAGGAAAGAGTTGTCGATTCCGCTATGCGCGTGTCGAATTTCATGGAATTCACCGAGAATCACCGATACTTCGCGAGCAGGGATTTCTCGCTCAGCGCGCTCGACCGCAAATCGTTCGCATGCCTCTATCAGCCGATGATCGGGGCTGTTTCGGCCGGGCTCTACCATTATCTCTATCATATGCTCGCCGAAGACGCGACCGGATACTCGGGGATCGAGTCGCAGCGACGCCTGTTCCTCGGGCTGGGATTCGAGCTGAACGCCGCAGGGCGCAAGACGGCCGTAGAAGCGGCGTCTCGCCTGGAAGCCGTAGGGCTGCTGCAAGTGTTCCGCAACCATAACCCGGTGACGGACGAGACGATATACGAATATATCCTGATGCGTCCGCTGAAGGCGGAGGAGTTCTTCTCCAACGTCCATCTGACGTTGCTGCTCCGGGACAAGATCGGCAAGTCCGCCGTGTTGGAGCTCAGAGAGGCGTTCTCGCCGGAGCCGCCCGCGGAGCTCGCGAAGTTCGTGAACCGCGAGGAAGCGACGACGCCGTTCTACGAGCTGTTCACGATCGGAGCCAGCGTCGTCGACCCCGAGCTGGAAGCCGGCTGGGCGGAAAGCGCGCCGTCGATGGAACGGTCTTCCGCGGTGAAAGTGCAGGAGCGCATTCTCCACGGAGAGATTATGCTGCGATTCCCGCGCGGATCGGCGAACCGCTTATACGTGGAGCGGTTGAACCGCTCGCCGGAGCTCATGTCCCAGCTTAATTACTTAGCGTTCAAGTATGACCTGGAGACGCCGGAAATCTGCAGGCTTCTCGACGAAGACGGCATGTTCCATCCGGACGGCACGCTCGTCTGGGACGAGCTGCAGAGCCGAGCCAATCAGATGTACCGCCAAAGCCGCAAACGCGACGAGGAGCGCGAACGCTTCGTCTCCCGAGGCGAAGGCAGAACGAAGGAGGAGGCCTCGATCGCCGCGGCGGCGGCCTCCGCGATCCAATTGGAGGTGCCGGAACGGTTCCTCGCCGACGTCACGCAAGCCGCCTATAACGAGATGATTCGCCAAGAGCCGTATACGAAAGTGCTGGAGCGATATTTTCCGGGAGCGGTTCCGAGCGGGTTTATCGATATTTTCGAGAAAATAGACATCAATTATAAACTGCCCGAGCCGGTCATCAACGTACTCATTCATTATGTTCTCGGCATGAGCAGCAACCAACGGTTAACGAAGTCGTTCATCGATTCCATCGCGTCCAACATGCTCGCCAAAGGCATCGATACGGTCGACAAAGCGATTCAGTACGTCAAAGAGCAAGAGAAGCTGAACGCGGCGCTCGAGCGCAAGCGCAGCGGCGACGCTCCGGCGGCGCGAGGAGCCGCCGGAACCGGCGCGGGGCGCGGGGGCGCGAAGCGCAAGCCCGCGATGCCGGTCGTCAAGGACGACGGACCCGTACGGGAAGTGTCGCAGGAAGAACGAGAGAAGATACGCGAAATTGCTCGGCGGATGAAGGAAGAACGGTAATCGATTCATTCATTACTGGCCGAACAGGAGGACTGGAACATGGAATCTTTGGGTGAGGCTCTTCGCCGAGTGCCGCTATTGGATGGCGCGATGCATCCGGATCGGCTGGCCGAGCAAGTGTTGAACGATCCGCTCGTTCTGAAGCTTCGCGAGCGTTATCCGGACGTGGACGACGCGACGCTGCGGCTTAATCTGAATCGCCTGTACCAGATGTCGGCGGAATATCGCAACTGCAAATATTGTCCCGGCCTCGCGGACTGTCCGAACGATATGCAGGGCCACTATACGAGCATTACTTGCGCGACGTTGAACGGCCGCTGGCAAGTCGTCGATCAGAAGACGCCGTGCTCGAAATGGACCGCCTATACGCAGCAGGAACAAATCCGCAAGCGGATTACGAGCTTTTTCGTGGACGAGACCCTATTCGGAGCGGAATACGATCCTTCGGAAATGCTGGATCTTGACGAGAGCAGGGAACCGGCCGTCATCGATCTGATCAGCTACATCGAGAAGACCCGCCAAGAAGGGCTGCAGAAGAAAGGCTTGTATTTGCAAGGCAACTTCGGCACCGGCAAAACCTATTTGGCGGGTTTTATGCTAAAGGAGCTTGCCAAGGAAGGCTTCTCCGGCGTTATCGTCTACATGCCGGAGTTCGTGGAAGACGCCAAAGCGCTCATGCTGGAGCCGCAGCAGCTTAAAGAGACGATCTCGCTGATGAAGGAAGCGGATCTGCTCGTCTTCGACGATATCGGCGCGGAAAATTTAAGCCCTTGGGTACGCGACCATGTGCTGGGGGCGATTCTGAACTACCGGATGAACCGCAAACCTACCTTTTACACGTCGAACCACGACTTGGACGCGCTGGAGAAGCACTTCAGCTTTACGCATAAAGAGGGCGAGGAACTGCACAAAGGACAACGTCTGATGGACCGCGTCAGGCCGTTCGTCGACGTCGTGCACGTGCGGGGGCGCAACCAGCGCGGATAAGCGGCATCGACATTTATCATTTATTTTTATAAGTCCGTATTGACAGGGAGCTAGGCTCCCTGTTATTATTTTCCCAATACCAAGTAAGTGGGTAGGAATTATAAAGTTTGTAGGAATTATCGGGTAACCGACCGAGGCGACCGGACGAACCGGAGCGATAACGGAAAAAGAAAAAACATTGGGGTGCATAATCATGACCGTATTGAAAAAATTCCAATTTATCCTTATCGCCGCATTAATCCTGACCTTGCTATCCGCTTGCGGTTCCAAGAACGATAACAAAGAACCGGCGGCTTCTCCGTCGGGAGCGAGCCCAAGCGCGACAGCGAGCGAGTCTAACGGCGAGTCTTCGGCGGAGCCGAGCAAAGTTCCGGATCCGATCGAGTTGCTGAACGTCTCTTACGATCCGACCCGCGAGCTGTACGAAGCGTTCAATGCAAGCTTCGCCGAATATTGGAAGCAAACGACCGGAGGCAAAATCACGATCAAGCAATCCCACGGCGGTTCAGGCAAGCAAGGCCGCGCGGTAATCGACGGTTTGGAGGCGGACGTCGTCACGCTCGCGCTCGGCTACGATATCGACGCGATCGCGGACGCGGGCTTGCTGAAAGCCGATTGGCAGAAGTCCTACGAGCAGAACAGCACGCCGTACACGTCGACGATCGTGTTCCTCGTACGCAAAGGAAATCCGAAAGGCATTAAAGACTGGAACGATCTGATCAAGGACGGCGTGGGCGTCATTACGCCGAATCCGAAGACGTCCGGCGGCGCCCGTTGGAACTACCTCGCGGCATGGGGCTACGCCCAGAAGACGCTCGGTTACGACGAAGCGCAAACGCTCGATTTTCTGAAGAAGCTGTTCAAGAACGTGCCGGTGCTCGATACGGGCGCCCGCGGTTCCACGACGACGTTCGTCGAGAAAGGAATCGGCGACGTGTTGCTCGCTTGGGAGAACGAAGCTTACTTGGCGCTTAAGGAGTACGGCGACGATTACGAGATCGTCACTCCGTCCCTCAGCATTCTGGCCGAACCTCCCGTAGCGATCGTCGACAAGAACGTAGACAAGAAGGGGACCCGCGAAGCGGCGGACGCTTACCTGAAGTACTTATACACCGAGCAAGGGCAAGAGATCGCGGCGCAGAACTTCTATCGTCCGCGTCTGCAATCGGTCGCCGACAAATTCAAAGACCAGTTCGGGGAATTAAGCTTGCTGACGATCGATCAGGATTTCGGCGGCTGGAAAGAAGCGCAAACGAAGCATTTTGCCGACGGCGGCACGTTCGATCAAATTTATACGCCGGGATCCTAATGGTGCAACCGGTAAGAGGGGTTAATTCATGATGCGTCAACGCAAAGCGGACCGGGTGCTCCCCGGGCTTAATCTCTCGCTTGGATTCACGGTCGCTTACGTTAGCTTGATCGTCCTTATTCCGTTAGCGGCTCTGGTGATCAAATCGTTCGATCTTTCCATGTCGGAGTGGTGGGATGCCGTAACGGACGCGCGGGTGGTCGCTTCGTATAAGCTGAGCTTGCTTACCTCTTTTTACGCGGCGGTAGTGAATCTCGTATTCGGTCTTTTGCTCGCATGGGTGCTCGTTCGGTACCGTTTTCCGGGCAAAAGAATCATCGACGGTCTCATCGACCTTCCTTTCGCGCTGCCTACGGCGGTAGCGGGCATTGCCCTTACGACGATCTACGCGCCGAAGGGATGGATCGGATCGCTGCTCGAACCGCTCGGAATCAAGGTAGCCTACACGCCGCTCGGCATTACGATCGCGCTTATATTCATCGGGTTGCCGTTCGTCGTTCGAACGGTGCAGCCGGTGCTGCAGGATATGGAATCCGATATGGAGGAAGCAGCCGTGTTGCTAGGCGCATACCGCTCACGCACGTTCCGCAAGGTCATCTTGCCGGAGCTGCTGCCTCCGCTGTTAACCGGATTCGCGCTGGCTTTCGCCCGCGGAATCGGGGAATACGGCTCGGTCGTGTTCATCTCCGGTAACATGCCGATGAAAACCGAAATCGCGCCGCTCCTGATTATCACGAAGCTGGAGCAGTATCAATACAGTCAAGCGGCCGCCGTGGCGGTCGGACTGCTCCTCGTCTCGTTCGTTTTGTTGCTCTTCATTAACCTTCTGCAAAGATGGTCTAACCGCCGCCTGCGCAGCGTAACGAAAGGAGCGTGAGCGTATGGCAGGAATCGTCACGAATCCGCGTTCTGGCAAGAACGCCGATACGCGCCCCCATCTAACGGAATCCGGATTGATCCGGTGGGTGCTGATCGGAGCCGCGCTGCTCTTCGTAGGTTTGATCGTCGTGCTGCCGATGATCACGGTCATCTCCGAGTCGCTGCGCAAAGGATGGGACGCCTATCTCGAAGCGCTGAAGGATCCGGATGCAATGGCCGCCCTCAGGCTGACGCTCATTACGGCAGCCATCGCCGTACCGCTCAATACGATATTCGGCGTTGCCGCCGCGTGGGCGATCACGAAGTTCAAGTTCCGCGGCAAAAACCTGCTTATTACGCTGATCGATCTTCCGTTCGCGGTATCGCCGATCGTCAGCGGGCTCATCTACGTGCTGCTGTTCGGGGCGCAAGGATTCCTTGGGCCGTGGTTGGACAGTCGCGATATCGATATTATTTTCGCGACGCCGGGCATCGTTCTCGCGACGATGTTCGTCACGTTTCCCTTCGTGGCGAGGGAGCTTATCCCGATCATGGAGGCGCAAGGCGTGCAGGACGAGGAAGCCGCGGTAAGCCTCGGCGCCAGAGGGTGGCGAATCTTCTTCAAGGTGACGCTGCCGAACATCAAGTGGGGGCTGCTATACGGCATGATTCTGTGCAACGCGCGGGCGATGGGCGAATTCGGCGCCGTGTCGGTCGTATCCGGTCACATACGGGGCGAGACGAACACGTTGCCGCTTCATATCGAGATTCTGTACAACGAGTATCAATTCAGCGCTTCGTTCGCCGTTGCTTCGTTGTTGATGCTGCTTGCTATCGTCACGTTGATTATTAAGTCCATACTGGAAAGCAGAATGAGCAAGGAACACGAGAGTTAGAAGGATAAAGGACTAGTGGAGGGATTAGGATGGCGAAACCGGTAGAAGTAGACGATCGTTGGCTCGCTCGAATCGCCGAGCAAGTGAACGGGCTCGAGTACGGCGAGGTGAACATCGTCGTGCACGACGGCAGAATCGTGCAGATCGAGCGCAAGGAACGCCGCCGCTACGACGACGGTGCGTCGTCCGTGCAGCGAACGGTGCATTCGGTAGACAGAAAAGAGCGCAAGCAAGGCTAGGGCAGGATAGGGCAGGGGCAGGGCAGAGCAGAGCAAGGCAGAGCAGGGCGATAAAGCCGACAAAAAAACGCATTCCGGACTCCCGAGGGAGAGTGGAATGCGTTTTTGTCGTTCGTTCGGCTTACGAAATGATAAATTTAATGACAACCGCGGCGGTAAACACCACGAACATGAAGCCGAACATGGCGAAAAAGCCCATTGCCGTATCTTGCAAATCGTCGCGCGGTTCTTCGTTAATATGTTGACGCGGATCTCTTACGTTCTCCATGGTAAGCCTCCTGAGACATTCGATACTGTTAGTATACCCAACTTCGCTTTTTGTTGTAAAGATAGCTCGTGCGCAGGGCGGTGACAAGTTTGCGACAACGCCGCCGGAGTCGAACCCGCAAAGGACGCGGCTGTGATACAATATAGGACGAATACCGAAGGAATCGAGGTGTCTCGCATGGATCGTTCGACGCCGCAAGCCGGAAGCCGCGAACAGGCGATGGTAGGTATCCGTCATAAGCTTGCGCTGCTCCCGGACCAGCCGGGCTGCTACCTGATGAAAAACGGCGAAGGCCGCATTATATACGTCGGCAAGGCGAAAGTGCTGAAGAATCGCGTGCGTTCCTATTTCATCGGGAGCCATGACGGCAAGACGCAGAAGCTTGTCTCGGAAATCCGGGACTTCGAATATATCGTAACGGCCAGCAACACGGAATCGCTCATTCTCGAGTGCAATTTGATCAAAGAGCACATGCCGAGATATAACGTCCTGCTGAAGGACGATAAGTCGTTCCCGTATCTGAAAATCACCCACGAAAAGCATCCGAAGCTCGAGGTAACGCGGAGGGTCGTGAAGGACAAAGGGAAATATTTCGGTCCGTACCCGAACGCGTTCGCCGCCCAGCAGACGAAGAAGCTGCTCGACCGGCTGTATCCGCTTCGCAAATGCAACGTGCTGCCGGACAAAGTGTGCCTCTATTATCATCTCGGCCAATGCGTCGCTCCTTGCGAGCATCCGGTCGAGCAATCGCAGTACGACGAGATGATCGGCGAGATTACGCGGTTTCTGAACGGCGGTCATACCGACATCAAGCGCGAGTTGAAGCGCAAAATGGAGGAAGCCGCCGAAGAGCTTCAGTTCGAGCGGGCCCGCGAGTACCGCGATCAAATTACGGCGATCGACGCGCTGATGGAGAAGCAGACGATCAATATCAACGACGCGATGGATCGCGACGTCTTCGGCTATGCCGTCGACAAAGGCTGGATGTGCGTGCAAATTCTGTACATGCGCCAAGGCAAAATGAATCAGCGGCACATGTCCGTATTTCCGTATTACGGCGAGCCTTATGAGGATTTTCTTAGCTATGTTACCCAATACTACAGCGACAATCCCGCGCTTCCCCGCGAGATGCTGCTGCCGCTGCCTCCGGAAGAAGCGGCGGAAGATGGCGAGGCCGAAGGGGCGCCTAAGGAAAGCGAGATCGCGCTGACGAGAAAGCTTGCACAGGAAGAAGGCGAATCTTCAGCCGCCGATTCGGCCGCGGACGAGGGAGGGGAGATCGGCGATTCCCTGCGTCGCTGGCTGAAGATCAAGGTCGCGTTCCCTCGCAGAGGTACGAAGAAGCAGCTCGTCGCGATGGCGTGCGACAACTCGCGCGTGGCGCTGGAGGAGAAGTTCAAGCTGATCGAGCGGGACGAGACGCGCACCGTGAAGGCGGCGGACGGCTTGGCCGAGCTGCTCGGCATCTCCAGCGCGCACCGGATCGAGGCGTTCGATAACTCGAACATTCAAGGCGCGTCGCCGGTATCCGCGATGGTCGTGTTCACGGACGGCAAGCCGGACAAGAAAGAGTACCGCAAGTACAACGTGCGTTCCGTGGAAGGGCCGGACGACTATCAGACGATGCGCGAAGTCGTCCGCAGACGGTACGAGCGGGTGCTGAAGGAAGGGCTGCCGCTGCCGGACTTGATTGTCATCGACGGCGGCCGAACGCATATCGCCGCGGTCATGGACGTGCTGACGAACGAGCTGGGCCTCGACGTGCCGGTGTGCGGATTGGCCAAGGACGCCAAGCACCGCACGGCGGAGCTGCTCGTCGGCGACCCGCCGGAGCCCGTGCCGATGGCGCGCGACAGCCAGGAGTTCTATCTGCTGACGCGCATCCAAGACGAGGTGCATCGCTTCGCGATTACGTTCCACCGCGAGAAGCGGGCGAAGTCGATGGTCGCCTCCAAGCTCGACGCCATCCCCGGCATCGGGGAGAAGCGCCGCAAGCAGCTGCTGAAGCATTTCGGGTCGCTTAAGGCGATCAAGGAAGCGGAAGTCGAAGACTTCAAGGCGGTATCGATCGGCGAGGCGCTGGCGGAACGCATCCTCGAGGCGTTGAACGCGGAGTAGGGGACGGAATCGCACGAAATAGCGCGGTGACGTCGAGTTACCGAGGCATAAGTGGCGGGATCGCACGAAATAACGCGGAGACGCCGAGTTACCGAGGCATAAGTGACGGGATCGCACGAAATAGCGCGGTGACGTCGAGTTACCGATAATAAATTGGCTCAACGCCATGCAATAGCGCGATAATATCGCGTTACTGCACGGCGTTGAGCCTTTTCATTGTTCCTGAGCGAAGGGGATATCGTTATAAAGGCGCTTTAGGCAGTACCCCGCGACCGGAAGGCATACCGGTGAAGCCGCCAGATGACGATGCCGGCAAGCCCCGGCATCAGGAGGCTGAACAATCCGGCCCAATAGTCGCCGGGCAAGCCGTCCGTGATCATCTGGAAGCCCATCAGGACGCCGTCCAACGTCACGTGCGCGAAAATGACCGCCATTAATCCGAAACGAAGCATGAACCACCCGAACAGCAACGACAACAATACGAGTTCGATTAAGCGAGTGTAGATCGGATATACGGCGTAACCGACGTGTCCGAACGCCCACAGCATTCCTGGAGGCAGCATGGCGGCGAAGGTCAGACACGAAATCGTTCTGGCCGACGGTTCTCTGCCCAGCAGCTTCTTGGTTCCGCCGACGAGCCAGCGCCGGAACAGCCCGATGCCGAAAAACCGGCTCTGCATCTCCTCGGAGATGCCCGCGCACCAAGCCAATATCGGCAGCAACCAAGGATAAATCATGTTGTACATCGATTGCGTCGGGTCCGATGCGGCGAACGATCCGATCGACTGTTCCAGCGCGATCAGAATAACGGACTGGACGCCGAGCAGAATGAATGCGAGAAAGTAACCCGTCTTCATGCTTCTTAGCACGGAATCGCCATAGTCGGATTCTTGCCATCTAGGCCAAAGCTTCAGCCCCATTTTGTTCCATACGCCGTCCCCGCCCACTGCGGACAAATACGTAAGCAGCCCCATGGCCGCATAGATGATTATGCTCGCCGTAACCACGCCGTCGCTCAACGCGTCCCGGGCGCTTGTCGAGATCCCGATCGCGCCGGCCCGCAAGCCTGGGATCATGTTGTACGTGAATACGATATAAAGAGCGACGAACAAACCGGCCAAGAAGATTCCTCTTCTATAGGAGCTATGAGCGGCATATACGCCCGCGGCCACGACCGCGCATACGAGCATGAACAGCTGAGGAACAATGTAGCCGAACGTGGAAAACTTAGAAGCGAGACGCTCCTGGTTATCCTTATAAACAAGAAAATCGAGCGGGAGCTGCGTGCCGTAGATTAAATACCCGCCCTCCCAGGGCGGTATCGATGAAGCCGCTTCATTGAAGGATGCCGGCATGCGTACTTTGAGCCAGGGCTTCGCTTCGCCAAGCGCAGGCTGTTCGTGGAAGAACAGCGTGCTCCCGTCTTTCTCCGCTATTCCGGACCATTCCCAGCTTGCGGAATCGATGCCCCAGGCTTCAGCGTAGCGCAACGCCTTGGACGCGGTCATGTCGTCTCCGCCTGCCGGGAACTCCGCCGCGGTAACGTTCGTCGCCTGATGCCGCCAGCCGACCAGCTTGCCGGTCTCTAGATGCAAGAGCAGCAACAATGTCCCCGATTGCCCGCCTAAATGGAGATCTACCCGGTAATAATCGGTCGGCATCGTCGCGTCCCATTGTTCGTTGTAATCGGATAAAAGATGATTTTTCGCATAATAACCTACCGCATCGCTATCCGACAGATGGGTCACCGTCGCGTCCCCGATCTCCGAACGCGTAATGCCGAATTGCCTTTCGGCAATGCCTAAGGCTAGATTCTCCGCCTGCGTACGGGGAAGCACGTCGTGATTGTCCGACTGGAACAACGAGTAGGACGTCGGGAAAACCTGAATGAGCAGGAACAGAGCCAAGCCTACCGCGGCCGTCCACATCCACCCTCTGGACAGCTTCGCTTGATGGTTAGGGATCATTCGTCCGGCTTCCTTTCGTTGTACGAATCTAGAGCGGAATTTTCCGCTAAGTATCTTGCATTTTATATGAAAATAGAAGAAAAGAGAACGATAATCGTAGAACGGAAGCTTCCGGAACGGAAAGTTGCGGGCAGCGGTGCCATTTATCGTCGAAACGGGGCCGTTTGCGTCCTTTTTGATGTTGTTCCCCAGACTTGGAAAGCATATAATTCGATGGTACGTGATTGAATGTCATATTGAACCAGCCGAATTTCCGCGCGGAAAACGGGGGAACCAATTGATCGCCGGTACAGGCTATTGTATTCAGCGGTCGTGGGGTGAATTCCAGCTGTCTTTCAGACGCAGCCGGATAGGGCAATCTGTTCGAGCCCGAACCCGACAGCTAACCTCGCAGGCTGACAGAACAGGACTCGTATGCGATCCGAAGCATTGGAGCCCCAGTGCTTCTTTTTTATGCACATGCGCGAGTCGGAAAAGGTGGGTATCGACTTGGTTAATAAAGTGATTCGCTGGTTCGGCCAATCTCCCCCGAGAACGCTTCTCCTCGGCTTCGTATTCATTATCCTGCTCGGCGCCCAGCTGCTTAAGCTTCCCGCGGCGTCGGCCGACGGGCACTCGATCAAATACATAGACGCGCTGTTCACTTCGACTTCGGCGACATGCGTAACCGGATTGGTCGTCTACGATACGGGGACGCAATTTTCCTCGTTCGGCCATTGGGTGATCGCAGCCCTCGTCCAAATCGGCGGTATCGGCTTCATGACGATGGCGACGCTGTTCGCGCTCATTCTCCGGAGGCGCATCTCGCTCAAGGAACGCCTGATACTGCAAGAGTCGCTCAACCAGGGCAGTATCGAAGGATTGGTTCGGCTCGTCCGCAAAGTGATCTTCTTCGCGCTTGCGATCGAGCTGGTAGGCGCAGCGCTATATACGGGAAGATTCCTGTTCGACATGAACTTCGGACAAGCGTTATACCACGGGATATTCCACTCCATCTCCGTATTCAATAACGCCGGCTTCGATCTATCCGGTAATTCCAGCAGCTTCTCGAAATATTCGACCGATCTCTACATGAACGTCGTATCGATGCTGCTCATTATTGTTGGCGGCTTCGGGTTTATCGTCCTGTCGGACTTGTTCGATCTCAGACATAACCTGAAACGCAGATTGTCGTTGCATACGAAAGTCGTACTGATCGTCAGCGGCATACTCATCGTGGTCGGCGCGGTCGTCATCTTCATCTTCGAGTTTACGAATTCGCATTCGATCGGCGATAACGGCTTCGGCAAGAAGACGCTCGTTTCCATTTTCCAATCCGTCACGACCCGTTCCGGAGGCGTAACAACCGTCGATGTCGCGGACTTCCGCCAAGCGACGCAGTTTTTCATCATTATTCTGATGTTCATCGGCGCTTCTCCGGGTTCCACGGGCGGAGGCATCAAGACGACGACGTTCGCGGTGCTTGTAGGCGCGGTATTCGCCATGATCCGAGGCAAAGAAGACGTCGTCATGTTCCGCTTCCGGTTAGCGCAGGAACGCGTATACAAAGCCGTTACCGTTACGTTGTTCTGTATCGGCATCGTCATGCTGGGCACGATGATTCTATGTACGACCGAGGACGCCGCGTTTCTGAAAATTTTGTTCGAATCGACTTCGGCTTTCGGCACGGTCGGATTGTCCATGGGTTTGACCGGGCAACTGACGATCGCCGGAAAGCTGACGATCATCATGCTGATGTTCATCGGGCGTTTGGGACCGCTAACGTTGACCTACGCGCTCGCGCCTAAGCTGGAAAAGGCGCGTTACCGCCATGCGGAGGGCAAAATCATAATCGGGTAGGAGAACGTAAGATGAAACAAAGCCAGTTCATTATTATCGGCTTGGGCCGCTTCGGATCGAGTATCGGTCGCGAGCTGATTCAGCTAGGGCACGAGGTGCTCGGCGTCGATCGCGACGAAGAGAAAGTACAGGAGCTGTCGAACGTGCTTACGCACGCCGTCGTGGCGGACGCGACGGAGGAAGAGGTGCTGCGGTCGATCGGGGCGCGCAACTTCGACGTCGGCGTCGTCGCGATCGGCGACGATATACAGGCCAGTATTCTGGCGACCATCCTGTTGAAAGAACTCGGCGTCAAGAAGGTCGTCGCCAAGGCGGTATCCGACCTGCACGGGCGCGTGCTGGAGCGGATGGGCGTCGATCGCGTCATCTACCCGGAGCGGGATATGGGCGTACGCGTCGCTCATCAGCTCGTATCGCCTAATCTGCTCGATTATATCGAGCTCTCGAAGCAATACACGATCGCGGAGCTTGCCGTGCCTCATTGTCTGTCGGGCAAGTCGCTCGACGACGTCAATCCGAGAGGACGGTTCGGTTGCAGCATCGTGGCCATCAATAAGCCGCGAGGCATTATTATCGCTCCGGTAGCGCAAGACGTGCTGATCGAGAAGGATATTATGGTCGTCATCGGGACGAATCAGCAGATCGAGCAGTTCCAGCAATCGATCACCATTTGATCGGATATAAATCATAAGTATGAAATGGTACTCGCACGCTCAGGATAGAAGGGAGACGAAAGGCTCCGGGAGGGTGGCGCGATGAAGCGTTGGCGGTATCGAATAGCGGTGATGGTGCTGGGGAGCGCCGTCACCCTTTTATGTTTGATAGGGCCGGCACGTACGGATGGAGCGGTGCCGCCCGGGATTCAATGGTCCGATCTTGCGCGCAAGTACGAAGGGGTGTTCGTCTTATCCGCTTCTCGGGAGTCGCGCAAGGTAGCGTTGACGTTCGACGACGTACCCGACCCGCGGTTTACGGGCAAAGTGCTCGACGTGTTGAAAAGCAAACGCGTAAAGGCGACTTTCTTCGCGATGGGCACTCGCAGCTTGAGGCATCCGGACTTGCTGCGGCGGATCGCCCGGGAGGGTCATGACGTAGGCAACCATTCCTACAGCCATCCGGATTTCTCCAAGCTAGCCCTCGAAGAGGTGAAAAGCCAGATCAACCGCGCGGAAAAGACGATCTCCGGCATTATCGGCTACAAGCCGAAGCTAGTGCGCCCGCCTTACGGGGAAATTCTGCCCGAACAGCTCGAATGGGCGAAAAGCGAAGCGTTCACCGTTGTCAATTGGGACGTGGATTCCGCGGACTGGCGGCAGTTAAAGGCGGATGAAGTATTCAGGAACGTTACGAGAGCCGTACGCCCCGGATCGGTCATTCTCATGCACGCGGGAGGAGGACATGGGCAAAATCTGGAGGGCACCGTCCAAGCGCTGCCCCGCATCATCGATTGGTTAAGAGAGAACCGATACGAGCCGGTGCCGTTGACGGAGTTGCTCGAGGTGCCGGTGTACAGGGACAAAGAGAACCCCCTCCAGCAGATGATGAGATTGCCGGAAGGGGTAGTCGAGTAGGTTATTTCAGGATGTACACTTTAACGTTCTGAACGCCGAAGTCGGATACGAACGAACGGGAGCCCGGCACGAATATATCGACGCGGTTGCCTTTGATCGCGGAGCCGATATCGGTAGCGGTTCCAACCATGCCGCCTTCCGGCAGGCCTTTGAATTCATATCCCGTGATGTACAGCTTCGTTCCCAGCGGTATGACTTTCGGGTCGACCGCGATCGTGCCCAGCTTCAATGCATTGCCCATGTAATCGACGGCGCCCCATTTGCCGTTCTCCTCGATGGAATCGGAGTAAGCCGTCGCTTTAATGTCGAGCACCTCCGCGTAAGCGATCGATTGACCCGAGGATGTGGTGATCGACTGCGCCGTTACTGCGGGTTGCTCCGACTTGAAGGCTGCGACTTTCATATTCCCGCGCGGAATCGCGAGGCGGAGTCCGGCATAGATGTTCTGCGGATCGATCGACGGATTCGCGTCTAGCAGCGCCTGTACCGGGATGCCGTAGTACTGCGAAAGCTTCCAAAACGTCGTCGTATCCGTGGCGACGTGCGCGGATGTCGCTTCTGCCGCGTGCGCGGTCAAAGCGGGGACGAGCAGCGCTCCGCCGAGCATAAGACATGCCGCGCGGCGGGTTAATTTCTTCATAGCGTGGTTCATTAGCGAATTGCCTCCTAAGATGCTAGGCCGGCGAGGTTAGCTGTCGGGTTCGGGCTGGGAGTTCAACCCTACCTACGAGCTAGCTCATAGGATTCACCCCGAGTACGTACGCGACGGTTGAAGGGGCCGTCTGTCCGTACTTTAAAAGTATTTTCCCCCGCACCCTAAGGTTTAGGCCGTCTTTATTCTTGTAGAGGGTAACACAGCCAGGATGCCGATAAAACCGGAAAATCCCGGAAATCGCCCGCAAAGCCGCGCCGCGACTGCGTTTAAGTCGTCGCCCGGCGACGGTTGAAATAGGCGGTCATCTCGTCGATCAGGAAGCGGGTCGAGGGAGCGATCCACGCCGGATCTCCATGAATGATCGATGTCGTTCGCTTCGCTTCCTCCAGCTCGGGTATCCGAACGAGATACAGATCGTTGTCCGTCAGCAGTTGTTCGCGCATGTACGATTTGGGCAGCAACGTACCCGCGCGGCAAGCGGAGAGCAGGCGTATGATCGCCTCGAACGAATCGATTTCCATGCGGACGTCGGGCTTCAAATTGTATTTGCGGAACAGCTCGTCCGTATGGGTGCGGTACCATGTGCCCGGCGCGAACAAAATCATGGGCAGACCGTTCAAATCGGACAGCTCCAGCTGCGTTCTCTCTAATATATAGTGCGTCCGAGGAAGGACGAGTATGAGGTGATCCTCGAATAAGGGTAAACTTGTAATGGCCGGGTCCGCCTCGACGGCCGAAGCGACGAGACCGAAATCGACTTTCCGTTCCTTCACGAGCGTGGCGATCTCGTGGGACTTGCCCGTTACCGCTTTGATTTCCAACTGCGGGTGCCGCTCCGTCATCGCTTGGATGAGCTCCGGCAACGTCGTCTGCAGCGTCGTCAGGCTGGCTCCGATGGTGGCGACCGGTGCATCCTCGGATTTGAAGGCGTTCAGCTTCTGCAGGTAGTTGCCGTGATAACGGCGCAGCTCTAGCGCGAATTCGTAGGTGAGTTGTCCGGCCGCGGTAAGCTCCAGTCGCTTGCCGATGCGCCTAAACAGCGTGACTTCAAGCTCCTCCTCCAGTTTGGCGATTCGGCGGGAAAGCGCCGGCTGGGAGACGTTCAGCCGCTCTGCTGCTTTGTTAAGGCTTGTCTGCTCCACGATGGTGGCGAATACGCGCATATCCTCAAGCATGTCGGGTGCTCCTTCGGCGGTTAGTTGTTCATACCATATGCAGAATCGTTATAAGTTATAATAAAAAATAAGCAGTTCCATTATAAGCGAAAATAGAGTAACCTTAAAAGCGATGACGTTTGGCGGCGAAAGGTTTTCATGGCAATGCATGAGCGCGCGCTGCATCGACAATCGCACGGGTACGAAAGGAGAACGTATACGGATATGAAAGGGAATTCTTACTTGCCGCGCAAGCTGCACTCGTTGCTCGGCGTCATTCCGCTCGGATTGTTTCTGATCGAGCACGCATTAACGAACTACTCCGCGTTCGAAGGCGGACAAGAGGGGTTCATGGCCAGTATCGATTTTCTTCACGGAATGCCTCTCGTGTTCTTCCTGGAGCTGTTCGTAATCTGGCTGCCGATTTTGTTCCATGGCGTGTACGGGCTATACATGGCGTTCCAATCCGACCTTAACGTCGGAAGGTTCAGCTATTCCCGGAACTGGGCATTCGCGCTGCAAAGGATTACCGGCGTGATTACGTTCATTTTCGTCGCATGGCACGTGTACGATACTCGGATTCAGCTTGCTCTAGGAAATACGACTTACGAAGAGCTGGGGAATCACATGCATGACATCGTGAGCAATCCAGCCGTGTTTACGATTTACATTATCGCGGTACTCGCCGCGACTTTCCACTTCGCTAACGGCATCTGGGCGTTCCTCGTCAGCTGGGGCATTACGATCGGCCCGCGCGCGCAGAAAGTTTCCGCGAACATCTGCATGGGCATCTTCGTTATCGTAGCGGTGTTGTTCCTGCTGTCGCTGGTCGCGTTCCGCGGCGACGAATTCGAAGGCGCCGCGGCGCTCGTTGCCGCAACGGGACGTTAAGCATTCGCATAGCTTGGCGGTTTTGCTAACGCAGAACTTTATGAGAGGAAGAAGACGTAATGGCTACGAATAAAGTTATAGTTGTAGGCGGCGGATTAGCCGGCCTCATGGCAACGATAAAAGCGGCGGAAGCGGGCGTACGGGTCGACCTGTTCTCGCTTGTGCCGGTTAAGAGATCCCACTCCGTATGCGCGCAAGGCGGCATTAACGGAGCGGTAAACACGAAGGGCGAAGGCGACTCCCCTTGGGAGCACTTCGACGATACGGTGTACGGAGGCGACTTCCTGGCGAACCAGCCCCCGGTTAAGGCGATGTGCGAAGCCGCGCCGGGCATCATCCACCTGATGGACCGGATGGGCGTTATGTTCAGCCGCACGCCGGAAGGTTTGCTCGACTTCCGCCGTTTCGGCGGAACGCAATATCACCGCACGGCGTTCGCCGGGGCGACGACGGGCCAACAGCTGCTGTACGCGTTGGACGAGCAAGTTCGCCGCTGGGAAGCGGCAGGGCTCGTGCAGAAGTTCGAGCACTGGGAGTTCACCGGAGCGGTTGTCGATGACGACGGCGTCTGCCGCGGCATCTCCGCGCAGGATCTGCGCACGATGGAATCGGTCACGTTCCGCGGCGACGCGGTTATTCTCGCGACGGGCGGACCGGGCATTATTTTCGGCAAAACGACGAACTCCGTCATCAATACGGGAACCGCGGCAAGCGCGGTGTACCAGCAGGGCGTCTATTACGCGAACGGCGAATTCATCCAAATTCACCCGACGGCGATTCCGGGCGACGACAAAAACCGCCTCATGAGCGAATCGGCGCGCGGCGAAGGCGGCCGGATCTGGACGTACAAAGACGGAAAGCCGTGGTACTTCCTCGAGGAAAAATATCCGGCATACGGAAACCTCGTTCCGCGGGATATCGCGACTCGCGAAATTTTCGACGTGTGCGTGAACCAGAAGCTCGGCATCAACGGCGAGAACAAAGTTTATCTCGACTTGACGCATAAGGATCCGAAGGAGCTTGACCGCAAGCTCGGCGGCATCATCGAGATTTACGAGAAATTCATGGGCGACGACCCGCGTAAAATCCCGATGCAAATTTTCCCGGCCGTTCACTACTCGATGGGCGGCATGTGGGTCGACTACAACCAAATGACGAACATCCCGGGCTTGTTCGCCTGCGGAGAGTGCGAATACCAGTACCATGGAGCGAACCGTCTCGGCGCGAACTCCTTGCTGTCCGCGATCTACGGCGGCATGATTACCGGTCCGAAAGCGATCGAGTACATCAAAGGCTTGAAGAAGTCCGCCGAGGACGTATCCGAAAGCATCTTCGAGCGCGAGCGCAAAAAGCAAGCCGGCAAGTACGAAGCGATCACGAAGATGGACGGCACCGAGAACGCGTACGTCATCTCCAAAGAGCTCGGAGAATGGATGACGAACAACATGACCGTCGTTCGTTACAACAAGAAGCTTGAAGAGACGGTAGGCAAGATCAAAGAGCTCAAACAGCGTTATACGAAGATCAACATCAACGACACGCTGAAGTGGAACAACTCGGGCGCCGCATATACGCGTCAATTGTGGAACATGCTCGAGCTCGCCGAGGCCATGACGGTCAGCGCGCTCAAGCGCGACGAAAGCCGCGGAGCGCACTACAAGCCGGACTTCCCTGAGCGCAACGACGAGCAGTTCCTGAAGACGACGCTCGCGTCGTGGACGGCCGAAGGGCCGCAAATCTCGTACGAGGACGTCGACACTTCGCTCATCAAACCGCGTACGCGCGACTATTCCTCGAACAAGAAGAAGGAGGGCTAAACGATGGCAGACACGGCAACCGCGCAGCGCACGGTCAAATTCATCATTACGCGCCGGGATAACCCGGAAGCGGCCTCCTACACGGAGGAGTTCGAAGTCCCTTACCGCCCGAACATGAACGTCATTAGCGCGCTTATGGAAATCCAGCGCAATCCGGTCAAGTCGGACGGTTCCTCGACGGCTCCGGTATGCTGGGAATCCAACTGCTTGGAGGAAGTATGCGGCGCTTGCTCGATGGTCATCAACGGAAAGCCGCGCCAAGCGTGCTCCGCGCTGATCGACCGCCTGGAGCAGCCGATCCGTCTCGAGCCGATGAGCACGTTCCCGGTCGTACGCGACCTCGTGATCAACCGCGAGCGGATGTTCCAATCTCTGAAGAAGGTTAAAGCATGGATTCCGATCGACGGAACGTACGATCTCGGACCGGGTCCGCGCATGGCGGAATCGAAGCGCCAATGGGCATACGAGCTGTCTAAGTGCATGACGTGCGGCGTCTGCCTCGAAGCTTGCCCGAACGTCAACGATCGCAGCACGTTCATCGGACCGGCTCCGATCTCGCAGGTTCGCCTGTTCAACGCCCATCCGACGGGCGAGATGAACGCCTACGAGCGTCTGGAAGCGCTGATGGAGGACGGCGGCATCGAAGGCTGCGGCAACTCGCAGAACTGCGTGCGCTCCTGCCCGAAAGGCATCCCGCTGACGACCTCGATCGCGGCGATGAACAAAGACACGACGAAGCACTTGTTCAAAAAGTGGTTAAGCCTGTAATGATCGAAAACGCCCGTCGGCGATCCTCGGATCGCCCGCGGGCGTTTTTTGGTTGGAACGGCGTCGACGCGGGAGTGGAGGGGCGGCGTTGGGAGAGTAGTTTGGGTGAAATAAGCACAGGCGGTGTATCTAAATGGCTCGGAGGAGCCGGTTTCGGGGAAATAAGCACATGCGGTGTACCTAAATGGCACATAGGAGCGGAGTCCAGCGAAATAAGCACATGCGGTGTATCTAGAAGTATAGTGGAAATCCGAATACAAATGGCGGCGCTCCGCTCTCCATGGATATTTATCGAGCTTGGTCGTCTCCGGGACTCGAGCATACGGCAACGATAGCGAACAAGAACCCTGGTCATGTGTATACGACCAGGGTTCTTGTTCGCTTATTTATCCGTACTTTCCGCAAACCTGTCCGCCGATACGGCAACCGCGTCGAAAAACTCCTCCAGCGTAATGCCTTTGTCCATCACTTGCACGGCGACCTCTTGGCCGACGTAGCGAACATGCCAGGGCTCGTACGAATATCCGGTCACTTTCTCTTTGCCTTCCGGATAACGGATGATAAAGCCGTATTCGGCCGCGTGTTCGACGAGCCAGCGGCCTTCCTTCGTCTCTCCGTAGCTTTCCTCAAGCCCGTAACCTACGCTCGCGCTGGATACGTCCATGGCGAGGCCCGTCTGATGCTCGCTCTGCCCGGCGTGGGCGCTGAAACGCGCAGCTTCCTCTTCTCCGTGCTGGCTCACGTAATAGGCGAAAAGCGATTTCTGCGTGGCGTAAGAACGGTATCCGGAAACGGCTTTAAGATCGATGTTCGCTTGCTCCGCGGCGGCGAAGAGCGACTCCAGCGCCTCTGCCGCTTCTTTCCTTAGCTGCTTCTTAGGCGAATCTCCCGAGAAGGAGAAAGCGACATTCGGAACGACAAGGTCGCTAGGCTCGTAGTCGGAAGGCAAGTTGCGTTGCTTATTCGCCATCACGAGCATGCTGTCCGCATTCGTAACGACCGCAATCCCTTGGCCGTTATTCGCGATATTGCGGTCCGGCATGTTGGCCATAACGAGCTCGCTTGGCGGAGGCGCGGACAACTCCGGAGCATCCTGAGACGACGATGGCGCGGTCGCGGTGGAACCCTGCGCCGCGGGATCCGTCGTGCTATGCTTAGGCATTACGCCGTGTACTTGAGTCCATGCCCCATATGCCGCCATTATAGCGACCAGACCGAAAAGCAGTCTTTTCCGATTCATAGCTGTCTACCCACCCCGTATGATGACTGAAGATTTGTGTATGTTCATTATAGAAGGAGAAAGCGAAGGAAAATAGCGCATTTTGTCTTATTTTCACGAAAATAAAGCAGGAAATAGGTGGATATGCGTCAAAATGTACATATACAGAATACGGGAGGCTGTTGCTTGGATGATGAATCGCCGTCGTTGGTGGGGATACCTGAGAATTCAAGTTTTGATGCTTATGATTGTCGTTCTATTCATACCTCTTGCGTTAGTCGGATGGTTCTATTATTCAACGATGAACTCCGATTTAAACGATATCGAGAGATCGCACGCATTGGAAGTCAACGCTTCCGCCCACCGTCTGGTCGATCAGCTTGGCGAACAATTGTCGAGCTCGACGATCACGAACGCCAAATGGAGAGACAATTGGCAGGCCGTGAAGGACAAGGACGTGCCTTGGATCGAAGAAAACGTTAACGTATCGCTCGACATCATACCGGGGTTAAGCTTCGTCGCGACGGTCGAGAAAGACGGCAAAGTGCTTACGCAAGCAGGCGATATCGAGGAATTTACCGGGGAAGTCGCCGACAAGTCGATATTAACGAAGCTGCAGGAGACTCCGGACCTTTACGGCATGACCCTGACGAGCAAAGGATTGGCCGTCGTCGCGGCGTCGCTCATTACCGACGAGCAAGCGACCGAGGAACCGACCGGCGTTCTGATTTTCGGAAGTCTGATCGACGATGAGGCGATGGCGAACATCGCCACGCTTCTTAACGCGGGCATCGCGATGAAGTCGGCATCGGGACAAAGGCTGGGCAGCGATCCGGGAACGATCGGGCTGCTAACCGAGGGCAACGCGCTTCCTCCGGTCTCTCAAGCCCCGACATTCGCCATGGACGAGCGCGACGGGAAGAGCTTCAGCCAAGTGAGTTCCGGCCATGCGGGCCTTGACGGCGCGTCGGTAGCGGAGCTGGCGGTGTCCGTGCCTGCGGAAGCCAGCAGCACGGTGAAGAGCGAAATGATTCAACTCAGCATCATCGTCGTCGTGCTGGTAATCGCGCTGATCGCTTTAATTTCGATCATTTTGAGACTCCGGATCGTAAAGCCGTTAGTCAAGTTCGACGATTACTTGAAAGAAGTATCGGAAGGCAAATTGTCAGGCGAGCTGCCGAATCAATATAGCCGTCGCACGGATGAGATCGGTTCGATCGCGAACTCGCTAGTCGAGATGTCGAGTCAGCTTCAGAAGCTCGTAGCGGGCATTAGGACAACCGCTCACGTGACGGCGGACGCGGCCGGACAACTTACCGGGGATGCGGATCAAGCGGCGCAAAGCGCGGATCGGATCGCGGAGTCGATGCGAGAGGTGGCCGCCGGCGCGGATTCGCAGCGCGAAGGCATGAAACGCGGGGCCGACGTAACCCAAGAGATCCAGCAGCAAATGATGAACATCGGCGATCGTTCGACTTCCGTCGCCGCCGTCGCCGAGCAAGCGACGAAGCAGGCGAGCGAAGGGAACGAGACGATCCAGATGGCCGTCGGCCAGATGGAACGGATCGCCGCCGCGGTCGAAGCTTCGGTTAACGACGCGCGTATGCTGCATGACAAGTCTGCCCAAATCGGGCAGATGGTCGAAGCGATCTCCGCGATCGCTTATCGAACGAACATTCTGGCGCTTAACGCCAACATCGAAGCAAGCCGCGCCGGAGAGCAAGGCCGGGGATTCGCGGTCGTCGCGGAAGAAGTCCGCAAGCTGGCGCTGCAAGCGAACCAGACGACGGATGATATTACGCAAAGAATCGAAGACGTTCAATCGGGAATTAGCGAGGTCGTCCGCAATATCGAGGACGGCTATCGCGAAGTGCAGAGCGGCACTTCGCTCGTCAGGGATGCGGGAACGGCGTTCCAAGGCATCTCGTCGGGCATCGAGGACATGGAAGGGGAGCTGCGCGAAATCGCGGCCGCCGGACAAGAGATCGGGGCAAGAGTCGAGGAATTGATGTCGATCGTGGTCCAGACGGAGGCGATATCCGAATCGAGCGCGGAGCGATCGCAGGACGTAGCCGGCTTCGCCGAGGTGCAGATGAGCGCGGTAAGGCGCGTCGCGGAAGCGATGGGGACGCTTTCGGAGCGCATCCGCGAGCTCGAGCGGGCTGCGAATAAGTTCCAATAAAGCAATGCGGCATCGCAGGATTCGGTTTCCTGCGATGCCGCTCTTCTTTTACATCCAAGTTTCGCCCCACGTTTGAATCGATACGATAACCTCTTCAAGCTGGCGGCCTTTCTCGGTCAATTCATACTCTATGCGCACGGGCATTTCGGGATAGACGGTGCGCGTTAATATGCCGAGCGCCTCCAGCTCCTTCATACGGTCGGTCAGCATTTTGTCGCTCATATCGGGGATTTGCTCTTTAATGTCCTTGAACCGCCTCGGTCCGCCGAGCAACACGCGGATGATGAGTCCCGTCCATTTTTTGCCGAGCAATTCGGCGGCCGATTCGTATTTGGGGCACATTTTGGAATAGTCCATTCGGAATTCCCCCCTTCTTCGCTTCTTATTGTAGCATACCCACTTCATAAAAGTAAGTAACTACTTGTTGGTTGCCATGATCTTCATGCTTAAGCGAGCCGGCAAAAAGAAAGCTCCTACTGCTGTAGGAGCTGCTTCTCTTCCTGCTGCCGCAGAAATTGTTTGCCGTATTCGCCGTGCGGGTGAATGTTCGCGTGCTCCATCTGGATCGTCGAATGCGTGATGCCGTATTTCTCTTTCAGCATTTCGTTGACCGCGAGAATAATGCAGAACGGCTGGATGTCCGCTCTGACGAACATGTGGGCGGTCAGCGAATAGTGGTCCGTCGAGATGGCCCATAGGTGCATCTCATGGACGTCCTCGACGCCTTCGACGGCGGCAAGATCCGCGCGTATTTCGTCCAGGTTGAACTTCTCGGGAACGGATTCCATCAGAATCGCGGTCGATTCCTTGAGGATTTTGGCCCCGCCTACGAAGATAATGCCGCCGATCACCATACTGATCAAGGGGTCGAAGAACAGCCAATCCGTGAAGTAGATGACGATCGCGGCAACGATGACGCCTGCCGAGCTCATCAAATCGCCCAGGAAATGCCAAAGCGCGCTTTGGACGTTCAAGTTCTCCTCCTCGCGCATGCTTCGGCTGAGGACGATCGTCAGGACAAGGTTAACGACAAAGCCGATGCTGGCGATCGTCAGCATAAGCCTGAAATCCATCTCCTCGGGACGGATGAAGCGCCGGGTCCCCTCGATGAAGATGCCGACGGCGATCACGCACAACGCCAAGCCGTTCAAGAACGAGGCGATAATCTCGAAACGGAGGAAGCCGAACGTATAACGCGCGTTAGGGGGTCTTGTCGCGAGATAGATGGCGGTCATGCTCAAGCCGAGCGCGATAACGTCCGAGATCATATGAGCGGAGTCGGATAAGAGCGCAAGCGAATTAGAGAGTATCCCGCCCACGATCTCCACGATCGTGAAGAACAGCGTCAGCAGCAGCGTAATCCATAGCGTGCGCTTGGACTTGGATTGTTCCTTCACGTGCTGCAGATGGTGGTAATCGTATTCCGTACCGGCATGTTGTGGCATCGACATCACTCCTTGGCGATCTGGGTTGCGGGCAAAGCTTGTTTTGTTACACAATTGAAATATGGCTGTTACGGTACTGTCGCAGAGACGGGCTACAATGAAGTTAAGACCCCCTTTTAATAAGTTTGAAGCCTGCCGCCGTCGGTAGGCTTCCTTTTTTATGTCTAGGGGGCCGCTATTTATACTTATTATAACATCGTATTAAAGCGGGACGATGACTTTCTCTCGTTGTCTGTAGAACACCCAACGCTTAAATCCGATGTCCCGAAGCCGCCGTTGAACGTTGCTCCATTCGTCTCCGACGCGTCCCGGTTCGTGCGCGTCCGAACCGAAGGTGACGTCCGCGCCGAAATGCAGCGCCCGCGCGAGGATGTCGTCGGAAGGGTACCAGCCGCCTACGTCCTTCGTCTTGCCGCTCGTATTGATCTCGATGGAGATATCGTTCCGAGCGACCGCCTTCAGCGCCTCGTCGATGGCGTCTTCCGAGCCTTGGATGTCCGAGAAGCGGGGATAGTAGCCTTTCATCGCGTCGATATGGCCAAGCACTTGGAACAAGCCGGCGTCGGCGGATTGGCGAATGAGCTCGTAATAGTGCCGTTTCTCCTCCGCATGCTTGCTCTCGGCGATATTCGTCCACCGTTTGCGATTGAAGATGCTTACGCCGCGCGTCTGGTGTACGGAGCCGATAATGTAGTCGAACGGGTACGGGGCGTAGCTGGAACGGTACAAGTCGAGATGCTCGGGATAAAAGTCCGATTCGACGCCGAGCAGCACTTCGATCCGGTCTTTATACTTCTCTTTCAATCGGAGCACTTCGGCGACATAGTTCGGAAAATCGCTTCTGGCCATCGCGATTCTAGGCTGCGGTTGATCGAGTTCGTGCGCGAAATAAGGAGAATGATCGGAGATTCCGATCGCCGTTATCCCGGCATCAATGGCCGATAAGATATAGTCCTCGATGGATCCGGATGCGTGTCCGCACCGGTCGTGATGCGTATGCAAGTCGAATTTCATCCTTGTCAACCCCTTCCTTATTCGCTGCTTATGAATTGATCTTCGGGCATCCCCTTCAGGTCGTTCAGAAATTGCCGCATGGCGCTGTTCACGTAACGGCCCGACTTCGTCATAACGCCGACAGGGTGGCTTGTCGCAAGTTCGTCTACCGGTATCATCTTCAAGGTGCCATGGCGCAGCTCGCTCGTAATGGACAGTTTGGAGATGATGGCCGCGCCCAAATCCAGTTCGACCATTCGTTTGACTTCCTCGCTGCTGCCGAGCTCCATGACGATGTTCGGCTGGATGGCGTTGTCGCGGAAAATGCGGTCAACGAACCTCCGGCCGAGCGTGTCCGGAGAGAGTAGAATGAGCGGAATATCCTTCAGCATGCCGATCGTCGCGCGAGGGACGGACGCCAGATGGTGCTTGGGCGAGACGACGAATTCGAAAGTGTCGTAATAGAGCACGGACGTCTCTACCTGCGGGCTGCGATCGGACAAATAGCCGATTCCGACGTCGACCGTGCCGTTCTCCACGTGGCTGAGCACTTGTGCCGACGACATCGATAGGATCGAGGTTTTGATGAGCGGGAACTGGTTTTGGAAGTAAGAAAGCACTCGGGGCAATATTTGGATCGCGATCGACGTCGTCGTTCCGAGCACGATATGACCTTGGGGAATGTGATTCAAATCGGAAAGCTTCTGCTTCAGTTGTTCCACGATAGCTAATATTTGCTCGGCATGCTCCAGAAATACTTTGCCTCTGTCCGTCAAAGCAACCGGATGGTTTCTGTCCACGAGCACCGCGCTGAATTCGTCTTCCAAGCTTTTAATTTGCGCGGACACGGCGGGCTGCGTCAAATTGAGCAGCTCGCCTGCTTTGCGGAAGCTTAGCGTCTTAGAGATCGTGAGCAAAGTCTCCAACTGGCTTATGTTCAATAGGATCGCCCCCTGCATCGAATAAATTTATCAATGAAATTGAAAGATATAAAAAGCTTTTGTCATAAACTTCATTATAGGAGATTTCTTGACATGCCGCAAAGGGGGGGATTGCAGACTACTCAAATTTGAGTATAATCATGGGTGGATAGTAATCAAATTTGAGTAGTGTTGTCTACTCCGAATTCGGAAGGAAGTTGAGCATGGATCAGAAGAAAAGCAATATTAATCTCGTCGTTGCCGGTTTGCTGCTTGGCCTGTTCATGGCCTCGCTCGATCAGACGATCGTATCGACAGCAATGACGACGATTATCGAGAAACTAGGCGGATTGGATTATTTCATCTGGGTATATTCCGCATACATGATCGCAATGGTCGTCGCTACGCCGATTCTCGGCAAGCTGTCGGATATGTACGGACGCAAAAGGTTTTTCCTTGCGGGTCTGGTCGTGTTCCTCGTCGGCTCGATCCTGTGCGGAACGGCGCAGAACATGGTTCAATTGATCGTTTACCGCGCGCTTCAAGGGCTTGGCGGCGGCGCATTGATGCCGATCGCGTTCACGATGATCTTCGACTTGTTCCCTGCCGAGAAGCGCGGCAAAATGATGGGCTTGTTCGGGGCCGTGTTCGGTCTGTCTAGCGTGTTCGGACCGATCATGGGCGGCGCGATAACGGACAGCTTGAGCTGGAGATGGATTTTCTACATTAACGTGCCGATCGGCATTCTTTCGGTCTTGTTCATTCTTCGCGGGTATCATGAAGCGAAAGTCGTTAAGAAGCAATCGATCGACTGGGCGGGCGCGATTCTGCTTGCCGGTTGGATTCTGTTCTTAATGTTCGGGCTCGAGCTCGGCGGCACGGAAGGATGGGCATGGGGCTCCGCCAAAACGATATCGATGTTCGCTGCGGCTGCCGTTCTATTCGTAGCTTTCCTGTTCGTCGAGCGGGCGGCGAAAGAACCGATCATCAAGCTCAGTTTGTTCAAAACCCGGCTGTTCACGGGCAGCATGGGCATCAGCCTTCTGTACGGCGGCGTAATGATGGCCAGCGCAACGTATATTCCGCTCTTCATCCAAGGCGTATTCCATAAGACGGCTACCGAGACGAGCACGGTGCTTACGCCAATGATGCTCGGCGTCGTCTTGAGCGCGCAGCTCGGCGGCCGGATCGCCATCAAGTTCCGTTACCGCGACGTTATGCTGTTATCCGCATTGACGTTGATCGGAGGCTCGACTCTATTGGGCTTCGTCATGGATCCGTCGACTAGCCGCGCGTTGATTACGCTGTTCATGGTCGTCATCGGCCTCGGCATCGGCGTTTCTTTCTCCTTGCTGAACATCTCGACATTGGGCGCCGTACCGCCGCAATACAAAGGCTCCGCCTCGTCGCTTATCGTATTCTTCCGGACGATCGGCTCGGCGTTAGGCATAACGGTATTCGGAACGCTTCAGAAGCATGAGTTCCAGCAAGGCATCCAAGAGGTTAGCGGAATTCGGAACTTGCCCGGCGAAGTTTACGAGAGCGTTAAAGGCGGGCAGGCGCTTCTGAACGAGCAATTCCAACAAGCGTTGCCGAACGGAATGGTTGACGAGCTGCTGGGTAAGTTGTCGGATTCGATTCTGTTTATTTTCCAATGGTCCATTCTGCTGCCTATTCTTGCACTGGTGTTCATCTTCATGATGGGCCGCGCTCGAATGGAGATCGCCAAACCGGGCATGCAGGGCGCTCAAGGGCCGCAAAGCGGCGGGGCAACCGGCAAGCCTGAACCTTCTTACGATAAAGGTTAACCGCCATGTCCATGAAGCTGTTCATCTTGGGTTTGCTGATGGAGAAGGACCAGCACCCGTACGAGATTAGGCAGACGATCAAACAGCGCAATTGGAATATATCGTTCAAATTGAGGGACGGTTCGTTGTACTATGCGGTTGACCAGTTGCGGAACGATGGATGGATCGAAGCCGCGGAAGTGATCCCCGTACCGGGAGAAAGCCGTCCCGACAAGACGGTATACCGGATAACCGAACGAGGGAAATCGGAGTTCATGGCGCTCATGGTCAGCCAGATGGAACAGCACTCGTATCCGCAGCATCCGATGTTCGCCGCCCTGCCATTCATCAGGCATGCCGACGCGCGGGTCGTTGCGGAACACATCGAGAAGCATCTGGAGGCGTGCAAGTGTAAAATCGAGCATCTAGACCATATTCTCGAAGTCAAGCGTTCGATGCTGCCTCTCGGTTCGCAATATTTGATCGAAGGCATGAAGAGGTACAGCATGGCCGAGCGCTCTTGGCTGGAACAAATGCTCAAGGATGCCCAATCGGGCAGACTGACGGCGGCCAAAGGCAGCCAAGATGCGAGCCGAAGCCAGGATTGATGTTAAGAGAGCGTAAAGAGCGCATAAAGAGAGCATAAAGTTTTGCGTTCATCGCCGCGATGTCATCATTCATGACAGGAATTCGGATGATTCGAGTCGAATGTTACCGTCATAAGTCGCATGAAGCGAGAGGGGCATTCAACTTGCGGGATCATCCGAAAACGATTAAATCTTGGGTCATGTACGATTGGGCGAACTCCGCGTTCGCTACGACGATTATGGCGGCGGTCATGCCGATCTATTATATCGATGCGATCGGCGGAACGGACGCAGGCTGGGGATTTACCCAGTCGCTCGCCGGAGGTTTGATCGCGGTGATGTCCCCGCTGTTAGGGGCGATCGCGGATCACTCGGACAGGAAAATACCGTTTCTGCGGATATTCTCGCTGCTTGGCATCATCGCGAGCATGCTGCTTGCGATTCCGGGCGAGGGCGATATTTATCTGGCTTCGGCTTTCGTTATCCTCGGCATGATCGGATTCGGGGCAGGCAACACGTTTTACGATGCGCTATTGAACGATATTGCGTCCCCGGGCATGCGGGAGAAAGTAAGCGCGCGAGGCTTCTCCACGGGATACTTGGGCGGCGGATTGCTGCTGGCTTTGAACATCGTGATCATTCAAAAGCCGGCATGGTTCGGACTTGCCGACAGCACCGGGGGATCTCAGGTTTCTTTCGTCATGGTCGGCATATGGTGGTTCGTGTTCTCGCTTCCTTTGCTCACGAAGGTGAAGGAGCGCAATAAAGGCAACGCGGCTAAAGCCGGCGAGCAGGTGCTCGCCGGCTTAAAGCGTTTGCGGACGACGTTCGCGCAAATTCGCCGGTATCCCGAGCTTTGGAAGTTCGTGGTCGCCTATTGGTTTTTCTTCGATGGCGTGAATACGGTTATCGTCATGGCGGCGAGCTACGGGAAGACGATCGGGATCGAGACGGGGCCGCTGATTACCGCGTTGCTGATTACGCAGTTTATCGGATTTCCGGCAACGTATTTGTTCGGCAATCTTGCCGTTAGGCTTGGGCCTAAACGGATGCTGATCGCTTCGCAGGCGCTGTATATCGTCATTGTGGTGCTGGGTTATTTCATGACGAACGCCACGCACTTTTACATTCTTGCCGCGCTCGTCGGCCTCGTGCAGGGCGGATCGCAAGCGACTGCCCGTTCGATCTACAGCAAGCTGATTCCGGACGGCAGAGCCGCCGAATTCAACGGATTCCTTAGCGCGACGAGCCGGTTTTTCTCGTTTGTCGGGCCGCTCGTATTCGCGCTCGTCCGCGTGTTCTCCGATTCGAGCCGCACCGCGCTGCTGGCGATCGCCTTCTTTTTCGTCGTCGGGATGGTGCTGCTGACGTTCGTGAACACCGCCAAAGGCGAAAGGGAAGCAGTGCAAGCGGGGTAATTGATCGAACGCGACTGCGTCGGGAGTAGCCGAATAGCGGCATGTGGTGCCGGTAATGGCGCGAGAGTGACGGGAGAGTAGGAATAGCGGCACCGCATGCCGGTAATTCAAGGCACGATCGACTCGGCGAAAGTAATCCAAACCGTACCGCAAGCGCGTCCCGTCTCGTAGGACACGTCCCCGAGAAGCTCGGCGAACGCCAGTCGCTTTGGTTGCGAAGCGGATTCGTCCTTTTCTTCAAGCCATGCTAACGCTGCTGATGTTACCCCGAGGCTATCCTCGAGCGCGCGATCCCAGAGCTCGAATGCGCTTGAGCGATGAACGACGGTGCGGTCGCACGGGTCGATCCACGGGGAACGGGATTCGTTAAGCACGTCCCAGCGCGGCAGTCGCTTCGGCGGGGAGAAGGGAGCGATCTGTCCGAACAGCAGCTTGCCTTTCCATCCGCTCGGATCGAAGAATAGCCGCTGCGCTTGAACCATATGCCTCGCGGCTTCGTCAAGAAGCTCCGGCGTAACCTCCGAAGCGAGCGCAGGGTAATGTCGCGCGGATATACGGGCATAGGCTTCGCTGAATCCTCCGGGTAACCCGCCGCCGGCGTCGATCTCAGGCGCCGCAGGCGTGCTGCCGGTATGGATTCCCGCGCGCAGGCGCATGATCGCGGCGTCCATCGCGGTCTCGAAGCGTTGGTGGTGCCATCGCCGGAAGCCGGACAGACTGAACACGAACGGATGAAGATGGCGGTCGAGCACATGATGGAGCAGGTAACCTAGCGTATACGCAACGGCAACGTCCTTCATCGGCTTCCCGCGAACTTCATCGAACATCGAGAGCAGGAACGGTCCGCAACGCACGTTATGCTGCAACGTGCCGAGTCTATTAAGAGCGGTTGACGATTGCCATGGCAAAAACCGGTGATAGAATAGAAAGTCCGGGCCTTGGCAGCCAAGCTGAAAAGCGACTTTCCATTCCGCATCGAGCATCGTCTCGCCGCGGCCGAGCGCAGCCAATGTCTCCCGTCCGAACTGAATATGCGCCCACAGGTTAGGCATATCGTTGATCACCTCGTGCCCTCATTGTATCATCAGCAGGTATTCTCGCCTATGCTTCCCGTACTCCCCAACGACCAACGATACGCGTTTTTTCGACGGAAAATCGCCTTCGTTCCTTCGGAAGTCCCTATCTTTCTACAAAAATCAGTATACTTAACGGCATGATTTCAGTATAATGGGGGAAAGTGGTTACGGTAGCGGTTTCATTCCCAGGACATAAAGGGGCGGGATCAACATGAAAGCAGAATACATCAATCCATTTTTAGAATCCGCGCGCATGGTTATCGAACAAATGGTCCAGATCCGTCCCAGCACCGGTCAATTGGCCATCCGAGATATTAAGTTCCAGGACAATCACGTATGGATCCAAATCGGTTTGACGGGACAGATGAACGGAGATATCGTGTTTGGACTTAGCGAGTCCGTTGCACTCAAGATTATTTCTGCAATGATGGGCGGTTTCGTCATTACGGAGATCGACGATATGGGCAAGAGCGCGATATCCGAGCTGGGCAATATGATCAGCGGCAACGCAAGCACGATGCTGTACAATCAAGGCGTGCACGTCGATATTACGCCGCCGAGAATCGTCGATGCGAAGGTGACGACGTTCGGAACGAAGCGTGCGCTTGCCGTCCCGCTCATCATGGAAGGGATCGGCGAGCTGGAAATCCAAGTGCTGATCGCGTAACGCATATCGAACGTCAGGCTAACATACACTTACAATCGAAGAGCCCCGTCAGGGGCTTTTTCTATGGTTGCGATGGGCGAACGCTTATATCGGCTTGAGAGAGGGAATGAATATGGTATCGTTACAAGGCCGGGTCGTCCTGATTACCGGCGCGTCCAGCGGAATCGGCGCTTTGACGGCTAAGCTGCTGGCTAAGCGGGGGGCGATCCCCGTGCTTACGGCCAGGTCGCGGGACAAGCTGCTTCGATTATCCGAGACGATCGAGAGCGATCACGAAGTCTATGAGATGGACGTGTCTTCCGCAGAGCAGGTTGCTAGCGTTGCGGCTTCCGTTCATGCCCGCTTTGGTACGATAGATATTCTGCTCAATAATGCCGGTTACGGAGAGTTTATCTCTTTCGCGGAAGCGCCGCTCTCGCATTTTGAAGAGATGATGGACGTTAACTATATGGGAACGGTTCGTTGCACGCATGCCGTCCTGCCCTATATGCTGCAAGCGGGCTGCGGACATATCGTCAACGTGGCATCGCTGGCGGGCAAGATGGCGACCGCGAAGTCGACGGGCTACGCGGCAACGAAGCATGCGGTGCTTGGCTTCACGAACGCGCTGCGGCGGGAGCTTCGCGGAAGCGGGATTTACGTGTCGGCGGTCAATCCCGGGCCGATCGATACGCCGTTCTTCCGGCGAGCGGACCCGGAGGGGACCTACGTGCGCAACGTCAGGAAATTTATTTTGCAGCCGGACCGCGTGGCGGAGGCAATCGTCTCCGTCATGGAGCGAAGAACGGCGGAGCTGGACATGCCTTGGGCGGCAGGCGTCGGCGCTAAGCTGGCGCAACTGTTCCCGCGTACGGTGGACAAGCTGTTCGGCAAGTTTCTGAATAAGAAGTAGGGAAGTTAAGGAGCGGTTAAGATGGGATTCGGAGATTTGGGATTGAAGATAGAGCTAACGGAACGACTTGCCTCGGCGGGCATCGCGGAGCCGTCCGACGTGCAGAAGACGGCGATACCGGAACTGTTGTCCGGAAAAGACGGGGTTATCGTGTCCCCGACGGGAACGGGCAAAACGCTTGCGTATTTGCTGCCGATCTTGAATAAGATCGACGGTACGCGCCGCGACGTGCAGGCGATCGTGCTCGCGCCGACGCAAGAGCTGGCGATGCAAATTATGCGCGAAGCCGAGAAGTACGGGGAACCGCTCGGCATAAGAGCGGTAGCGCTCATCGGAGGCGCGTCGCTCGCCCGTCAACTGGAGCGGATGAAGACGAAGCCGGCGCTCGTCGTCGGTACGCCGGGCCGGGTACGCGAAGTGTCGCAGACGAACAAGCTGTCGCTGCACGCGGTCACGTTCGTCGTCGTGGACGAGACGGACCGGGTGTTCGCGCTCGGGGGCAAAAGCGATGTAGAGAACTTGATGAGACAATGCGCTCGCGAGCGGCAAACCGTATTCGTGTCGGCGACGCGCTCCGAAGCGATGAAGGAAGCCGAGCGAAGATGGCAGAAGGAGCCTTGGATCGCCGACATGGCGGCGGAAGGCAAAGACAACGGGCTGTCGCCAACTTTAAAGCACTGGTACTTCCTTGGCGACCGACGGGACAAAATCGAGCTCATCCGCAAGCTCGTTCGCCATATGAAACCGTCTTCCGCGCTGCTATTCGTCAACGATACGGAGAAGATCGGCGAACTGCTCGCGAAGTTGCGGTACGAAGGCTTCTCGGTCGATGCGCTGTACGGCGATACGCCAGGCCGTGAACGGGGCGAGGTCATGCAGCGTTTCCGCAAAGGCCGGACCGCGCTGTTGATCGCGACGGACGTCGCCGCCAGAGGGCTAGACATCCCGGGCTTGCCGCTCGTTATCCAGTATGAGCCGGCGCTCGACGCCGATCATTACGTGCATCGCGCGGGGCGTACCGCTAGAATGGGACGCGAGGGTACATCGATCACGCTGATTACGGCCCAGGAACGGTTCATCGTCGATAAGCTGGAGAAGCAGCTGAATATCAAGGTCGAGCCGAAGCTGCTTGCGGAAGGACGAGTTTTATCGCTGGAGGAAGCTGGCGTCCGCAGAAGCAAAGAATTCGAACGCAAGCTGCAAGGCGAAAGCGAGCGGAAGGATTCGCGAACGGCAAGCGCGCCTGACGGCGGCTCGAAGCTGTCGCAAGCCCGGGGTTCTGCGGCGGCAGCTCCGTCTAGAGCTCCGGCGGCAGCTCCGGCGAAGACGGCCAAGCAACCGGCGAAGCCGGTCAAGCCGAAGGCGGACAGACAGCGCGACCGGAAGAACAAAGGCGCGCCGAAATGGCTGAAGGAGAAACGGGAGAACGCCTCGGCACAACCGAATAAACCACAATAGCAACATAGGACCCATTACCCGGCTTTTGCTCGGGGAGTGGGTCCTTCCCTGTACTATGGTCTTATTTTTCCGCTAGGACCGCCGCATAGAAGACAACGACTCCGAATGTTATAGGCAGACGGTTAATCGCCGCAACTAACTTGCTTATAAGGAGTGTTATCGCATGACACAACAACCATCGGTGATGAAGAAAATGGCAGTCGCTTTGCTTGCGACGAGCATGCTCGCCGGAAGCGCTATGGGAGCGGCGGCAGCTAAACCGAAGGACAATGCCCCCCATGGAAAAGGCAATGCCTACGGTAAAATCAAATCTTCGTATAAATTGGAATTCAAGGACGTTAGCGAGAAACAATTACAGTGGGCGTACCAGAATATCATTCGCTTAGCGGCGAAAGGCGTATTCAGCGGATACGAGGATGGCAGCTTCAAGCCGCAGAACAATATTACCCGGGTCGAAGCTCTCGTAGCGGCCGTTCGTCTCCTCGGCTTGCAGGCAGAAGCGGAAAAACCGGAAAACATGAACGCGAACCTGAACTTCAAGGACTTCGACAAGCTTAAGAAGAAATACGGCTGGGCGGTCGGATACGTAGCGGTAGCGCTTCAGAACGATCTGTTCTCCGAGAACGACACCTCGATTAACCCTGAGCAACCCGCGACACGTCTGTGGGCATCTATCCTGCTGGTTAAGGCACTGAAGCTGGACAGCGAGGCGAAGGCGAAAATGGGCGCTGATCTTCCGTTCCGCGACGAAGACGAAATCCCGGCGGGCTCCGTCGGCTATATCGCCGAAGCGGTCGATAAAGGCTTGATCTCCGGCTACGAAATGCCGAAAAAGTGGAACGACTACGACGGCACCGATTCGAAGACGTACAAGGTTTTCCTGCCGAACAAGCCGGTTACCCGCGCCGAACTCGCCGCTTTGCTCGATCGCGTAGACGAGCAACTGCCGGAAAAGAACGATGCGCTCGCGATTACGGGCGTCGTGCAAAGCGTTGCGGGCGGTACGATTGCCGTGAAGAAATCCGACAATACGACGATAGCCGTAGCGCTTGATCCTAATGTCTTCGTCTTCCGCAACGGCGTCAAATCGCCATCGACGGCGATCGTAGCCGGAGACGAAGTGCTCGTCCGCACGTACGAAGGCAAAGCGGTGTTCATCGAAGTAACGAAGCTGGCGACTCCAATCGTTCAATTCGTCGAAGTTGGCAAAGTAGAAAGCTTTTCGCTGAACAGCCAGCAGAAGCTCGCGACGATTACGATGTCCGTGAGCGTCAACGGAGTGGCGACGTCCAAAATCTTGAACGTCGATCCTAACGTTACGATCTCCGGCGGCAACGGCATTCTCTCGTCGCAATCGATCATCGTCGCCAAAGGCGAGAACGGCGTCGTCAAGACGATCGAAATTCAAGGCGCGCAATAATTATTCATACGATCTAACGAATAACAGAGCGAACGCGTAGGGAAGGCTGCGCAGTCGCTCTGTTGTTCTATGCTCGGGCTCGTCTGGATAGCCTGCGGCTTCGGCTGCCGGGCTTTTTTTGTGCGGAGCGCGGCGTGTCGGTATAATGAGGGAATAGCATGTTTCGTTGGCAAGGAGGAATCATAGGTGACGTTGCCGCAACAACGAACGACGGTCCCGGCGCTCGAGATGAAGCGGCTGACCGGCGGTTACAGCATGCGGAAGCCGGTGCTGCACGAAGTGTCGATGATCGTTAATCCCGGCGAGCTCGTCGGCCTGATCGGATTGAACGGAGCGGGGAAGAGCACGGCGATCCGGCATATTCTTGGATTGATGGTTCCGCACAGCGGGGAAGTTCGGATTGCCGGAGCTACGCTCGAGAACGATCGGCAGCGTTACCGCGCGATGACGACCTACGTGCCGGAGCAGCCTTCGCTGTACCCGAATTTGACCGTGCATGAGCATATGAGATGGACCGCGATGGCGTACGGGTTGGAGCAAGAGTACTCCGAGAGGAAAATGGCCGAGCTTGCCGAGACGTTCCGGATGACCGAGGCGCTCGGTTCGTTGCCGGGCACGCTGTCCAAAGGGATGAAGCAGAAGGTGATGCTGATGAACGCCTTGCTCGTCTCGCCTCCGCTGCTCATCATCGACGAGCCTTTCTTGGGTCTTGATCCGCTAGCGATCAGAGGTTTGCTCGCGGCGTTGGAAGACGTTAGATCGAAAGGGAGCGCGATTCTACTAAGCTCGCATATTCTGCCTGCGCTCGAGCGAAGAGCGGATAAGCTGATCGTGCTCCATCGCGGGCGCGTGATCGCGGAAGGCGCTCCGTCGTCGGTGAAGACGCAGGCGCGATGCGAAGGTCCTGAGTCTACGCTGGACGACGCGTTCGAAGCGCTTGTGCTGGCAGCCGAAGGAGGAAGCGGACGTGGGTGATCGGACGAAGGAGCAGGCGGCGTTCCTGCGCGAGCTTCGTCAAAGCCGCGCGGCTTCCTTCCGAGGCGAGATCGTTCCCTACTTCCGTTACGTGTTCCAAAGCGGGTTCGGCTTGTTCGTATCGGCGTGTTTCTTCGCTGCGCTAATCTGGTACACGGATTTAATCAAAGCGGTACCGGAGGAGTGGCCGGTCCGGTCGGTTGGCGTCGCCGCGATAAGCATCGCTGTCGTCGTCGCGCCTTTGCGAACGTATTTGCGGGCGGCGGATACGGTGTTCCTGCTGCCGATGGAAGAGCAATTGGTTAGCCGCTATATCGGACCGGCAGTCAAAGGCGCGATCGTTGCGGGAGCGGGGCGCAGCTTGGTCGTTCTCGCGTTATATTCGCCTATTTATATCGGATCTTCGGCTATTGAGGGCGTCGCCAATGATCGTCCCTCAGAGCTTGCTACGCTAACGATTCTCATCGCGTTGATCGGCGGTTCGAACGCTTACGCCGGCTGGCGCGAGCGGCAAGTCGCCGCAGCCGGTTGGCGTACGGGGCTTCGAGCGATCCGATGGGCGCTAACCGTTACGGCTGTTGCCGCCCTGCTCTTCAAGCCGTTCTATTGGTCAATCCCTTTCTTGATTCTGTGCGCGGCCATTCCGCGGTTATTGTGGCGACTGCCTCGGCGGCATGCGTTGCCGTGGGAACGGCTCATCCAAGAGGAAGAGGCGACCCGCCGGCGGTGGATGGGATTCTTAGGCTGGTTCGTCGACGTGCCGACGGAGTCCGCGAAAGCCTATCAGCGGAAGTGGGTCGCGTGGCTCGGGGACAAGCTTGATTGGCGGCAAAGCCGGGCGTGGCATTATTTGTACGCCAAGACGCTGCTCCGCAGCGAGACGTTCGGAGCTTTCTTCCGCTGGTTCGTCGTGATGGGGGCAATCGTAATCGTATCGGACAATGAAATCGCCGACGCGGTCATTTACGCGGTAGCGTTGCTCATCGGCGGCATGCAACTGAGCGAGTTGAAGCGGGTACGATTCGTGGAGACGGCCGATGCGCTGCCGATCGCCGCGGATGGTCGCTTGCCTGCTGCAGCCGTCATTGCCCGCGTCGCCGGCCTGACGGCTGCAGCGGTGCTCGCCGTTGTAGCAGCAGCGACGGCAGGCGGCGAATTTAGCGGGGCAGCGGATTTGTGCGTGCTCGCGGCGGGGCTGCTATGGATAGGCTGGCTCATCCCGCGCCGGATCGCGAAGCCGGCGGAGGACGCGGACTGAGGGGAAGGATGACAGACGCTCCTGAGCGAAGGGGATAAGTTTAACGGCGCGGAGTAACCCGAAAAAAACGGGTAACACGCCCGAAACTGGCTCGCTTGCGCGGAGTAACCCGAAAAAAACGGGTAACACGCTCGAAACTGGCTCGCTTGCGCGGAGTAACCCGAAAAAAACGGGTAACACGCCCGAAACTGGCTCGCTTGCGCGGAGTAACCCGAAAAAATCGTGTAACACGCCCGAAACTGGCTCGCTTGCACGTAGTAACCCGAAAAAAACTTTCAACACGCCTGAAACTGGCTCGCTTGCGCGGAGTATCCCGAAAAAAACGGGGCACGCCAGCTCCTGAGCGAAGGGGATACCGATAAAAGGGCCGCGAAAACCAAAAACGCCTGAGCCGTTCGCAAGGAACGGTTCAGGCGTTCATTCATTTCGGTTACGCTTTGCCGGCTTTCACGTCGAGTACCGCGCTGTGGATGCGGTCGAACAAGTCGACCAGATCGGATTCCTCGGTACAGGAGAACGCGACGCGCAGATCGGAAGAGCCGAGCGCGATCGTGCCTACGCCGTACTCGTTAAGCAGCCGCTGGCGAACCGCTTCCGCGTCCACGGCCAGCTTCAAGCACATGAAGTAGCCGGAGTTGAAGGAGTAATACGGCATATCGTCGCCGTACTTGCCGCTGTCGAGCAGCTGCTTCACCTTGTTGGCGCGGGCTTTCATAATGTTGAACTTCTCTTGCTTCTGCGCTTCGAATTCCGGAGATTTCAGCGCGTGCAAGACGAACGTTTGGGAAGGATGCGAGCAGTTCGAGATCGTGGCGCGAATAATGCCGAGCGTCTTCTGCTCGAGCGCGGCCGATACGCCGTCCGGCAACCCGCCGTAAGTAATAAAACCTACGCGGAAGCCCCATACGTACTCTTCTTTCGTCGCGCCGTCGATTTTGATCGGGAGAATGCGCTCGTGCAATCCGCAAAGCTTGCCGAACAGCGATTCCTGCAACGAGTTCTCGAAGAAAAGTCCGAAATAGGCGTCGTCGGTCACGGTTACGACGTTAACGCCCGCATCCGCGGCGTCTTTGATGGCGGCGACGATCTCCCGTCCCTCCTCGGCGTCAGGCGTATAACCGGTCGGGTTGTTCGGGAAGTTCAGAATAACGATCGCTTTGCCTTTATCTTTCTGGGCGAGCAGCGCATCGCGCAGGCCGTCCGCGTTGAAGCGGTTATCCGCGTTGTAAAGCGGATAGTGGACCATCTCCGCGCCGCGGCGAATGCCGAAGGTCAACTCGTAGTTCTCCCAGTTTTTGTCCGGAATGACGATGGCGTCGCCGCTGTCCGCGAACAGGTCCGCTACGATGCTAAGGCCGTGGGTGAGCGCGTTCGTCACGATCGGCAAGCTCGTCTTTTTGCCGGCGATCGAAGGATTTTCCTTGATCATCTTCTCCAACCATACGGAACGCAGCTCGGGTTTGCCGGCCGGCGGCGCGTATTCGTAAATATCCTTAGGATCGTAAGAAGATAACGTACGTTGGATAACGTCCAAATGCATCGGTACGCCGTTCTCGGTCGCGATGCCGATCGTCGCATTGTAACGGTGCGCTTTCTGTTTCGCTTCTGCACCTTGGCTTAGAATGCCGATCTTAGGGAAATAGATCGCTTTTCCGAGGCCGGAAAGCATGCTCAAGACGTTGGGAGCCTGCGAGGCAATCGTATCGTTTAACTGTTGGGCGAGCGTATTCATCGTTCTCTTCCTTCCGGATTATCGTAATCAGAGCTCTTGGAGCCAAATGTTATTAGGAGATATTATACACCAACGGTAAGAGACCGTCATCTACATTGACAGAACATCCAAACACATATAAATTGGGGCTAGTAGACGAGTTGCAGCGGTGGGGGAGGAATTTGTCGTATGCTCAAGTTGGCGCCTTCGTCTTATGTGTTGCTTAGCGCATTCGCCAAAATCGTGTGCGAGCCGGGCTGGAAGTGGCAAAAGCGAGAAAAACCGCTTGCCAACTACGATTTATTCTATGTGTGGAGCGGCGAAGGGGAAGTTGTCTTGAACGGCAAGCCCTATAGGGTCGGCAAGGGCAGTTGCTTCCTGTTTCGCCCCGGCGATCATACGAGCGCCACGCACAACCCGCAGAAGCCTCTCGTGCTTACGTACATTCACTTCGACATCGCGGAGCCGGCCGAGATCGTCCCAGAACCTTACCGCGTGCTTGAAGACACGTTCGATTTCGAGCATATGCTCTCCCGTTACGTCCGGCTGTTCCTCGTTCGCACGTTCGCGGCCGAAGAAGAGGCGCGGCTGCTGCTCAAGCAGCTGGTCATCCACCTTCTCCGGGCGGATTTGGCGGAGCCGATCGAACGCAGGGCGAGCAATCAGCTCACCGAGAGCATTCACGAGATCGCCAACTACATTCAGCAGCACCCCGGCAACGCGCATCGGGTCGACGATTTGGCCGCCCGAGCGGGGCTGTCGACGCGATACTTCTCGATCAAGTTCAAGGAGTTGATCGGCGTCTCCGTGCAGACGTACATGATCCGTTCGCGGATCGAGCGTGCCCAGCATTTGCTCATGCATGCCGGCATGAACGTGACCGAGGTGGCCGACGCGCTTGGCTATCGCGATATTTTCTTCTTCAGCCGGCAGTTCAAACAATATACGGGCAAGAGTCCTTCGGAAATCAGATAAAACGCTCATGCCAACGTGGTCAAGACCCCATTTAGCGGACAATGAAAAACACCTAAGCAACAAACTGGCGTCGGTACTCAACCGGCGTCATTTTTTTAAGTCTTCTTTGCGGTCGAGAATGGTTATAAAACGCAATATAAGTTTCGATTCGCCTTTGTGCCTCTTCAACGCTTCGTATATCATAGAGGTAGAGCCCTTCCGTTTTGAGATGCGAGAAGAAGCTCTCCATTGAGGCGTTGTCATGACAATTGCCTCGGCGTGACATGCTGATTTGGGCGCCAACCTTTGGCAGCATGTCGTGGTATGCATAGGACGTGTACTGGAATCCTTGATCGCTGTGAACGATCAATCCAGACATGTCCTTTTGCTTTTCAAAGGCCTTCTCGAATGTCCGCAAGACGAGTTGGTTGTCGTTACGTAAGTCCATATGATGAGCGACGATTTCATTATTGAATAAATCTTTAACGACCGATAAATATAGCCAGGTATCCGCCACTCGAACCTGAGTGACATCTGTGACCCATTTTCGATTGGGCATGTTGGCTTGAAAGTCTCGCTTTAACAGATTCTCCACGACGCGCCCACCGACTGTTGACGCGTAGTTACAGCGGTGCTTACGCCGGATTTTAGAACGTATCCCGAGCTCCTGCATTAGACGTAGAACTTTCTTATGGTTAACCCATATTCCCTGTTCTTGAAAAAGGAAAAGCTGAAGCTGCCTATACCCGTATTTACCGTCATACTTCGTATATAAGGCCTGGATTCTTGCTTTGAGATCCNTATCTCGACTAGCCCCCTTACGCGCTAAATAGGCGTAGTAACCACTGCGCGAAACCTTAAATGCTTTGCAAAGCTCACTTACCGCATACCACTCTGACGCCTGCTCAATGGCCCTGTACTTTCGACGCACACCTCCCGCATCCAGATTTCCAAACACTTTTTTAGCATTTCATTTTCCCGTATCAAGCTTTGTAAGTGTCGATCTTGGTTGATGTATTCTGTTTTTCGGCCACGCCGATCCAATAACCCGAACTGCCCCAAGTTCCGATACTTCCGCATCCATTTTTTCATGCGATCTTGATCTGCAATCCCCAAATGTTCATTGATCTGACGATAAGTCCAACCTTCCTCAACATGGAGGCGAATTGCCTCTACTTTAACCTCATGCGTGTATCGCTTGAACTTCTGCCCCTTAACAGCCATAAAAAATGCACCCCCTAGAATTCATCGGATAAACCAGGGGTTTTTCCAATGTCCATTCTAAGGGGTGCACTCTAACGCACAAAAGAGCCCATTAGGGCTCTTTTGTCGTATTCCGCGCTATTCCACTTTCGCGAGCGTCCCGAGCTTTTCGCCCATCCGCACCCGGTCGCCGACATTCAGATCCGTACGCGGGGAGAGCGTTCCGTCCTGCGTCAACAGGACGATCGTGGAGCCGAATTCGAAGTAGGCGAGCTCTTGGCCGCGCTCCAGACGCGTCGGCCGCGGCTCGACGTATTTGATGCTGCTGACGTTCAAAGCGCCGACTTTCACGACGGCGGCCTCCCCGATGTCGTGGCTGATGTAAGTAACCAGCCGTTCATTGCGCGAAAGGACGCGGCGCATCTTCGTCAGTCCGAAATCGTTAACGGGATAAACGCGGCCGGGAATGTGTTCGGTTTCCACGATGTCTCCATCGCAGGGAGAATGAATCCGATGATAGTCGGTCGGACTTAAATAAAGCACCCAATAGTAACCGTGCGAATATTGCGAGATTCGCGGGGAACCGTTCAGCAGCTCGTCGATCGTATAGTCTTGGCCTTTGACTTGCAGCATAAGCCCTTCTTGGATCGTGCCGCATGCGGTGATCAGGGCGTCGACCGGACTGACCAGCGAATCCGGCGCCGCATCGACGGTACGGCTGCCCGGCTTCAGGCGGCGCGTGAAAAACTCGTTCAGCGAACGATACTCTTCCAGTTTCTTCTCGGCTTCTTCTATCGGGATTCGGTACATGGATGCGAATTTGGGTATCCATCTGCGGCTATAGGCCGATTTAGCGAAACGTCCCGTCAAGCGGGATATGAATTTGCGTGAAGACAGCTCCGTCATCATGCGCAGCAGCGGAAGTTTCATTGCAGCCGTGCACTCCTTTGTTGTCGTAGTGAGTTCTGAGACAGTGTGACATATCGCTCGTCAAAGTGCAACACTTTCGGTAAGCGGGTCAATTGTCCGTCGCTTTAAGCAAGGCGGACGTATATGCTGTGACGAGCATTGTTGGCAGCGAGGGGATGAGCGCGTATGAAGGTCGCTTTTGTTACGCCGGGGGCGTTCCCCGTGCCTTCCGCCATGGGCGGATCGGTAGAGCGAGTCGTGGAGAAAGTCGTTCCGAGACTGGCGTCTCGCGCGGACGTCGTCATCTATGGCCGTAAGGGCCTGCGATTGGCCGCGATAGGGAAGCTGGACGGCGCGCCGATCCTAAGATTCCCGGCAAGGAGCAAGGAACGGTACTTCGCAAGCGTGTGCCGGAGTCTCAGGGCGAATCGGCCCGACATCATTCAAGTGGAAAATCGTCCGAAATGGGTACCGAGACTAAAGCGGCGTTTTCCGAAAACGAAGGTTTGGCTTAGCTTGCACTCCACTACCTTTATAACGGGCGCCAGGATGAATAAGTTTCAACGTAAAGTCTGTTTGCAGGCCGCCGATCGGATCGTCGTGAACAGCGACTATTTAAAGTCGTATATCGCTTCGAGGCTGCCGCAGACCGCCGGTAAAATTCTCGTAAACCACCTGGGCGTCGAGGCGTATCGTTTTCCGGGCCGGTCTTCGATCGAAGGTATGGCTCTACGGGCAATCGGGCGACTGGAGCGCGGATGGGTCGGGCGTAAAATCGTGTTGTTCGTCGGACGGCTCGTGCCGCAGAAGGGCGTACATCATCTGTTGTCCGCGGTTCCGGCGATCCTCGCGAAGCACCCGGATGCGCTGATCGTCGTCGTGGGCAGCGCGACGTACGGATCTCATCGGCTGACGAAATACGCCCGAGCGCTGCATCGTCAAGCGAAGCGGTGGCGGAAGCACGTTCATTTCGAGCCGTATGTTCCGCATAACGAAATTCCCCGTTGGTTCGCGATGGCGGACCTCGCGGTCGTTCCGTCTATCGGCAATGAGGCGTTCGGGCTCGTCAACGTGGAAGCGATGGCGGCCGAACTGCCTGTCGTCGCGACTCGGGCCGGCGGGATGAAGGAGATCGTCGTGGACGGAGAGACGGGTTTTCTTATAGCGAAGGAAAAGCCGTTAATCGTACGGGAGCTTGGGCTTCGCGTTAGCGAGCTGCTAGGCGACGAACGATTGAGATATGAGATGGGGGCCAAAGGAAAAGAACGCGTCATGAGCGGATTTCTGTGGGAGCATACCGCGCAGCGCTGGCTGACGCTGGCGTCGGAATAATGTCGGATTCGTGCCCTGGTTACTCGCCTATCCTCGTGTCGTGCCTATGGGTGAATGCATATGATAGTGCAGATTACGATGGTTAGGAAGGAGACGGACATGAAAAAGAAGAAGGCAACGAGGCAGCCGAAGCAGGCGAAATCGCGGCGACCGCTCTATTACGTCGACAACCCGAACAAGCTGGAATTGCAGTGGCTGGACGATATAAAAAAGCCGAGCGATAACGACAAGCCGATTACGGTCCATGGCGCCGCGCCGGTCGAAGTGTTGGCGCAAGAGCAGGCGGATCATCGGCTAAGCGTCGTGAAAGCCAGATTAGCGAACCGGAACAACGCCAATGTCACGCCGATCGAAACGTATCGGTTGACGGAGCCGTCAGAGTTTATGATCGCGTCCGAATACGTATCCACGCCACAACAAATGGACGAAATAATCGCGTTGACGACCTATGAGCCTGCGGTGGAAGTTTTCCAGGCGGATACCGGTCCGGTATACGCTGCGGATTCGGACGCGGACGAGATCGTTGCGCTGATCAAGGCGGACGACAAGTCGGCGCAGGAAGAGGAGAAGGCGTTGCTTCAATCCCGGGAGCTTCGCGCGATAAGGCTGGAGGAGAAACGGCTGCCGGTCCGCCCCGCGCCGCTCGTGTACACGGATGATTTGGCGGACGAGTCGATAACGGGAGATAAGCTGGCCCCGTTCTCGATCAGCGCCTCTAAGCTGGCAGCCGAGTCCGTGGACGCGCATGCGCTGGCGGACTTCTCCGTGACGTCGATCAAGCTGGCGGACGGTTCGGTAACGAGCTCGAAGATCGTTCCTGAATCGATTCTCGGCGATCATCTCGCCAAAAACTCGATATCGGGCTATAAAATTCGCGATCGTTCCATCACCGGGGATAAAATCCGCGACGGCAGCGTGTCCTCCGAGAAGCTGGCCGACAGGACGATCAGCTCGGATAAGTTGGCCGAAGGGTCCATTCAAGCGAAGCATCTGAGCGTGTCGATCATTACGTCGGACCTGCTGCAGGATCAGAGCATTACGGCGGACAAAATACGCAGCGGAGCGATTCGCAGCGACAGCTTGGCGAACGAAAGCGTAGACACGTCTAAGCTCGCGGACGGAGCGGTAACGAATTCGAAGTTGAGGCATGGCTCGGTCAGCGGCGATAAGATCGCCAGCGGTACGATCGAGTCTCGTCACCTGGCGGACGGACTCGTTCTCGCCGATCACGTGGCGGTAGGCGTGCTGCAGGGAAAGCATTTGGCCCCGAACGCCGTAGAGGCGGAGCATCTCGCGGACGGAGCGGTCGGAACCCGCGGGCTGGCAGACCGGTCGGTATCGGGAGCCAAGTTGGCATCCGAGTCGATCCGGCGCGAGCATCTAAGCACAGGGGCCGTTCAAAGCGCGCATCTCGCGGACGAAGCCGTTGAATCGAAGCACCTGGCGGAAGGCTCGGTAACGGCATCGAAGCTGTCCGAGCAATCCGTGTCGACGCTGAAGCTCGTCGACCATGCGGTGACTTCGACGAAAATCGCGGATCAGAACATCGGATCAAGCAAAATCGCGGATGAAGCGATCCAATCCAGGCATCTGGCAAGAGGAAGCGTCGGCTCCGAGAAGCTCATCGAAGGAAGCGTGGAGTCGCGTCATCTTGCGGAACGGTCGGTGGATAACGCGCATATCGCTCTGCGGGCGGTAGGACGCGAACATCTGAGAGACAAACTGATCGGTTCCGAGCAATTGGCGCTAGGCTCGGTGCATTCGGGGCACGTCGCGGACGGCGCGATCGGCGCGGCCCAGTTGTCCGACGGAGCGGTAGGCGTGGCTAAGCTGGCGGATAAGTCGGTCGGACCGAAGCAACTCGGCGTGTCCAGCGTGCAGAGCATCCACCTCGCTCCGGAAAGCGTGGGAGCCGAACAGCTGGCTACCGGTGCGCTGAGGACGTATCATTTTGCCCCCGAGATCGTAAGAGGAGAGGCCGTCGCCTCGGAAACGATATCCGGCAAGCATATTCGCGACGACGCGATTCAGGCGAATCATCTGTCCGAGAGCTCCGTCGGGACCGAGGCGCTGCAACCGGAGTCCGTAACGGAGCGAATCGTTGCTCCCGGCGCGATCGGCGAACGGCAGCTTGCGAGCCGGTCCGTATTGTCGCACCATCTTACCGATCATCTGATCACTTCCTTGAAGCTCTCTCCGGAGTGCGTGTCGACGGATAAAATCGCGGATAGTTCGGTGACGACGGCGAAGCTGGCGGATGCAAGCGTGACGGCGGATAAGCTGGACGAATTCGCGGTATACGAACGCGCGCTTCAGAACGGCTCGGTATCCGGACGCGCCTTGGCGGAGGAGTCCGTCGCGTCCAAGCACGTGCAAGCGAAAGCGATCAAGCCTTATCATCTAGCCGACGGATCGGTGACGACGAGCGCGCTGGCCGGCGGAGTGGTTACGTCGTGGAACTTGTCCGAGCGATCGATACAGTCGTACCACCTGGCCGATGAAGCGGTGCAAAGCACGCATCTGTCGGAGCAGTCCGTACTAAGCGCCCATCTTGCGGACAACATCGTTCGCGAACAGCATCTGAACGATGGCGCCGTGACGTCTTCCAAGCTGGCTGAGGCCAGCGTGGACGGAGAGCATCTGCGTCCGGGCGCGATCGGGTACGGCCATATCGCGAACCAAGCCGTGTCCTCCGTCCATCTTCAGCTCGAGTCCGTCGATTCGGTACACCTTCGCAAAGAAAGCGTGCTGACCGAGCATTTGGCGGTCGACAGCGTCGACGAGACCGCGCTGATGGACGGCGCCGTTACGACGAGCAAGCTGGCGAGCGAGAGCGTGACGAGCGATAAGATCGCTTACGGCAGCATCTCCGGCGGCCACTTGCAGCTCGAGAGCATCGGCGGCAAGCATGTGAAGCCGGAGTCCATCCATGGGTTCCACGTGCGTAAAAACGCGATTTCGATTACGCATCTGGCCCCGGATTTGCTGGAGATCGCCAAGCTTGCCGAACGCCGGATCAGCGCGGATCGACTGGAACCGGGCGCGGTCGACGAGTCGCATCTGAAAGATTACTCGGTTTCGTCCGGTAAGCTGGCGGACGGCAGCGTGCTGTCCGAGAAGTTGGCTGACGGCAGCGTGTTGTCCGAGAAGTTGGCGGATGGAAGCGTCGTAGCAGGTAAGCTGGCCTATGGAAGCGTCGAATACGATAAGCTTGCAGATGGCAGCGTGGGCTACGAGAAGCTAGCGGACGGCGGAGTCGGCACGGATAAGTTGGCACGCGGCAGCGTCGTGTCCGATAAGTTGGCTGAAGGAAGCGTTACGTCAAGCAAGCTAGCGGAAGGAAGCGTAGTGTCCGATAAGCTGGCTGAAGGCTGCGTCACGTCGGGTAAGCTTGCGGAAGACAGCGTAACGTCTAGCAAGCTGGCGGATGGCAGCGTGTTGACCGAGAAGCTGGGAGACGAGAGCGTCGTGTCCGGGAAGTTGGCCGAAGGCAGCGTCATATCCGGTAAGCTGGCGGATGGCAGCGTGGGCTTCGATAAGCTGGCGAACGGCAGCGTCGGATACGATAAACTGATCGACGGCAGCATCGATTCGGAGAAACTGGCGCGCGGCAGCATCGAGTCCGACAAGCTGGGGGAAGGAAGCGTAACTTCGAGCAAGCTGGCGGACGGCAGCATTACCGCAGTGAAGCTGGCGGAAGGGAGCGTCGTGTCCGGGAAGCTGGCCGAAAGCAGCGTCGTATCCGGCAAGCTGGCGGATGGCAGCGTAGGCTTCGATAAACTGGCTGAAGGAAGCGTCGGATACGATAAATTGATCGATGGCAGCATCGATTCGAATAAGTTGGCGGCCGGCAGCATCGTCTCCGATAAACTGGCAGACGGCAGCATCGTGTCGGCGAAGCTAGCCGAAGGAAGCGTCGTATCCGGGAAATTGGCGGAAGGCAGCGTCCTATCCGGTAAGCTGGCGGACGGGAGCGTCGGATTCGATAAACTGGCGGCCGGCAGCGTCGGCGATGAGAAACTAATCGACGGCAGCATCGGATTTGAAAAGTTGGCGGACGACAGCGTCGGCTACGAGAAGCTGATCGACGGCAGCATCGGGTTCCATAAGCTGGCGGACGGCAGCGTGGGTTATGAGAAACTAGCGGACGGCGGTATCGGATTCGATAAGCTTGCGGACGGCTGCATTGGATACGAGAAACTAGCGGATAGCAGCGTTGGATTCGAGAAACTGATCGACGGCAGCATCGGCTTCGATAAATTAGCGGACGGCAGCGTCGGTTACGAGAAGCTGGCGGATGGCGGTATCCGGTTCGACAAGCTTGCGGATAACAGCGTCGGCTACGATAAGCTGATCGACGGCAGCATCGGGGCCGCTAAGCTGGCGGATGACAGTGTAGGCTACGCCCAACTGGCCGAAGGCAGCGTCGGCTTCGAGAAGCTGCTGGACAGCGGCGTTCAGTCCGGTAAACTGGCGGACGGCAGCGTATTGGCAAGTAAACTCGCCGACGGGAGCGTCATTACCGGCAAATTGGCGGAAGGCAGCGTGGTCACAAGCAAACTGGCGGACGAGAGCATTACATCGGCGAAGTTAGCGGAAGGCAGCATCGTGACGAAGAAGCTGGCAGACGGCAGCGTCATCTCGAAGAAGTTGGCCAAAGAGAGCGTTACGACCGAGAAGCTCGCGTCCGGCGCGGTAACCGGCGATAAGCTGTCTCCGCAAGTGATGGATTTGATTGTGCTGTCCGCTTCGGTCGTCACGCAGGATCGTTTGGCGAACGGAGCCGTAACGGAATATCAACTAGCCGATAAAGCGGCAACGACGAGCAAACTGGCTGACGAAGCGGTGACTGCAGAGAAGCTGGCAGGCGGATCGGTAACGACGGCAAAGCTTGCAGACGGAGCCGTGACGGCGAATAAGCTGTCCGATCAAGCGGTGTCGACCGATAAACTAGCGGACGCTGCGGTGACCACGGATAAGCTGGCCGATGAAGCCGTAACGACGAGCGCGATCGCCGATGAAGCGATAACGACGGGTAAGCTCTCGGGCGAATCCGTGACGACGGGCAAGCTGGCTAACAAAGCGGTGACTACCGATAAGTTGGCACACGGAGCAATAACCACGGTTACACTTGCCGATGAAGCGATAACGACGGATAAGCTGGCTAACAAAGCAGTTACGACGGCGAAGCTTGCGGACGAAGCCGTAACAACGAATAAGCTAGCCGACGAAGCGGTAACGGCTGCTATCTTGGCAGATGGAGCCGTAACGACTGCTAAGCTCGCTAACGATAGCGTAAGCTTTGAGAAGCTATCCGGCGAAGTAAAGGATTTGCTGGCGCAGTTGCGGGAACCAATAGAGGAGCAGCCTCTCCCTGCGCCTTTGCCGGCACCTGCGTTAGATCCGGAAGGATTCGAGCTCCAAGAGAGCAGCGTAACCGCCAAGCATATCGCCGAGAGAAGCATAGGCAGCGCGCAGCTTTCCTTCCTCCCGGTGGCCGCGTCGCTTCCCGGCGTCTCGCTGCTATTCGGTAGCGCGGCATATGCATTCCAAGGGGCGGCGGAGTCGATACGGCTGACCGTCGGTTTCTCCGAGCCGTTCGCCGATCTCTCCTACGTGCTTGTCGCGATGTGCGATCATCCATCCTGCTTCTGTTACTTGCGGGATAAGAAGCCGGGCGAAGCGGAACTCGAAATCGTTCGAACGCGATTAGGTCCCGAGCCAAGCGGCTGGATTCAATGGATCGCCGTCGGGGCGAAAGCTGCTCAATAAAGGCAATGAAGCAATCCCGCTCGTCATTCGTGATGAAGTCGGGATTGCTTTTTTCTGTCCCGGGAGCGCGGCGCAGTAACGTTGTGCGGCAACGCTAATCCGTCTCTGTCCCGGGAGTGCGGCGCAGTAACGTTGTGCTGCAACGCTAATCCGTCTCTGTCCCGTGATCTCGGCGCAGTAACGTTGTGCGGCAACGCTAATCCGTCTCTGCCCCGGGAGCGCAATTAAGCGCCCCGAGATTGCCGTGCCGTTAGTCAGTACATATGCCGTTGCGCATGGACACGTCACACATAGAATGGTTTGTAACCGATGCCCGAGCTGGGGGGTGGAAAAATTGACCTACAAGCGTGGGAGGAAACCCGCTCGCGCATCCTTGCTGCGTTCGAAGGGCTCGAAGCGGAAGGCAAAGTTCGCGTTGCCAGCCGATCAAGCAGAAGTTGGAATTCTATCGCCGGATACGCAGCCGATTACGGGAACAACGCCGTACGTCTCGGTCATTATTCCGGTCATGAACGAGAGGCGAACGCTTCGAAGGGTCATTGCCGAAGCTTTTCGCGTCCATCCCAGAACGGAAGTGATCGTCGTGGCGAACGGCTCCGCCGACGGTTCGGCAGCTATCGCCCGCAAGTCGGGGGCCAAGGTGCTCTCGTACGCGAAGCCGCTCGGCCACGACGTGCCTAGGGCGGTCGGCGCGCGAGAGGCGAGGGGAGACGTCCTGCTATTCATCGACGCGGATATGGTTATTCCGGCCGCGAAGCTAAGGAAATTCGTCGAAGCCGTCAAAGGCGGCGTAGACGTTGCTCTTAACGATTATTCCGGTCCCGTCCGGAAATCCGTCGTGCACGGCGTCGTCCTTGCCAAGCATGCGCTCAACGCGTTGCTTCTTAGGCCCGACCTGCAAGGCGCCTCGATGACCGCGATTCCCCATGCGCTAAGCCGCAAGGCTTTGGACACGATCGGCGCAAGCCCGCTGGCGGTCCCGCCGCTCGCGCATACGATGGCCATACGGGAAGGACTCAAGGTACAGAGAGTCGTTCACGTGAACGTAGGACGATTGAATCCGCTTCGGAGTAAGCGGGAGCGCAGGCATTCCCTTGAACCGCTTATTGTCGGAGATCATCTGGAAGCCATTCAATGGTGGTTGAAGCATACCGATTCTCGCGGCGGGTATGAAGACGGCTCGCGCCAGCGATGGATGGTGAATTAGAAGAGCATGAGAACAAGGCGCAAACATACGGCTGCGATTGGCAGGAAGAAGACTCCTGCACGAACGGGACCGGATAAACATCGAAGCTACGCGAAGCGGCCGGCAACGATCGCGAATCCAAAGCGTCAACTGGTCTCCCCCTATTCGTCCACTGCCTCGCGATGGTATCAGGAGGGCGTACGGGACGGCGAAGGGTGGAGGCAAACCAAGTCGACGGCCGGCATTCCGCCGGAGGAAGCGCGCGATGCCGCTTTCGAGGCGTGGAGCGACAAGTACTACGGAGGTACAGTGACTAATGGCATCGGGTGGAAGCAGCTTCTCGGTTACGGGCAGAAGTACGCGGCCGGCTTCCTCGGCGGCTTCGCGGACGCGAAGCCGATCTTGCCGGTTCCGTTGCGGACGACGGCGGCCGCGATCGTGTGCGCTACGGCTCCGCTCCTAGGGTTGGATCGCGTTCTACGCGAGCTTGATGCTTTGCCGATTCGGCAGATCATCGTCGTCATCTACGGCGTTGAGATCGGGGAGCTGCCGGAGGAGCTGGCGTCTCCGCGCGTTCTCTTCTTGATATGGCCGAATGTGACGGATCCCGATGTTGGACGGGCATTAGGCGCCAAACTAGCGGCCGCGGATACGCTGCTGTTCGTGGACGCCGTAAAACCTGTTGCCGCAGGCGCGTTGGCGAGGTTTCTGTGGGAATGCGACGGAAGGGCGGACATTGCGCTTAACGATCTGTCGATGCGGTCAATATGGTTCCACCAGCGCGGCGGTATCCAAAGGCTGCAAGAATTTCTGAACGCGAGCCTGAATCGTCCGGACCTGAAGTCGAACTCCTTGTCGACGCTGCCTTACGCGCTGTCCCGTAAAGCGCTGAACACGATCGGGGCCGCGACGTTGTGCGTGCCGGCCAAGGCGCATGCCGTCGCGATCATGAGCAAGCTGCGCATCGTTACGGGAGGATCTGCCGGAAGCTCCGCGCTGCCGTCCGACGACCGCATCGTCGCGGGAGACCATGCCGAGGCATGGCATGAGGCGATCGCAGTGCGGGGAGACAGGCTTGGGCGTCCCGATCGCAGGCGCAATCGGACGATATTGGACAATCCGGATCGTTGATCGTCACAACTACGGGGAGGTATTGCCTTGAAGGCAGTCATATTGGCGGGAGGAACGGGTTCGCGTCTCAAACCGCTTACTTATTGGACGAATAAACATCTGTTGCCGGTCGGCTCTTATCCGATGATCTGTTATGGCGTCGCCAAGCTGAAGGAGGCCGGCATACGGGATATCGTCATCGTTACGAACCGTACGGCGATCGGCGGCTTCGCCGAGGTGCTCGGAAGCGGAAGGGATTGGGGCGTGTCGATCGTATACCGCATTCAAGAGGAAGCGGGTGGGATCGCCCAAGCGCTCGAGCTCGCCAGACCGGTTATGGCCCCGAAGGATAAATTCGTCGTCTTGCTCGGCGACAACTTGTTCGAGGAAAGCCTGCGGCCTTACTGCGAAGCCTACGAACGGCAATCCGGCGGCGCGATGCTGCTCTTGAAGGAAGTGGCGGATCCGCATCGATACGGCGTGCCGAAGCTGGATGAAGCGAGCGGTCGCATTCTGTATATCGAAGAAAAACCGGAACTTCCGCAGTCGAACTATTGCGTCACGGGGTTGTATTTTTACGATACGAGCGTGTTTAACCTGATCGACGGGGTGAAGCCTTCCCGAAGAGGAGAACTGGAAATTACCGACGTGAACAACGCTTATGCGGAGCTCGGAGTACTCGCCTATCAAGAGTTGAAAGCGTGGTGGACGGACGCCGGAACGTTCGAATCGCTGGAGGAGGCGGGAAGGAGATTGAAGGGGGCGATCACTTGAAAGCCGTCGTCCTTGCTGCTCGATCCTTAAGAAAGCCGAAGCAATCGCGCCGCAGGGACCGGTTCCGCCGTCATGGTTATCTTCGCCGTTCCGCTCGCAGAGCGGTTAAGCGGCATGCAACCGGCGCGCACGCAACCGATAGATCCGATTACGAGCTGGGCTATAGGCAAGGCTTGAGCGACGGCGCGGAGCAACTGCTCGAACTCCATTCGCCGAGCGATATGATCATACCGGACATATCCGCCTCCGAAGCGATGGTTGCGGGCGTTCAGGCTTTGCGCGCCAGGGCGATTCCGCTGCTTGACGCCCCCCGCGTCTACGAGGAGCTGGACGGCGCGGTTCGGGAGCGGCGTCCTTATTCCTTCATTCGGCTTGGAGACGGGGAGCTTGTGACGCTCGCGCAGGAGGTCGTCATTCCGGTCTCCGCGGTTCGGGCTTCGAGCCCTTTCTTGCCTTACGCGGGCATCGTCGTACCGAACCTGCAAGCGCGAGACGAGATCGCGCGTTCCATACGCTCCGCTTCGCTGGTCGGCGTTCCGATCTCCAGGAAGCCGCAATTTCAGCCGTTGCTCTTCCAGACGCTTCGCGCGCATGGCATTCCGTGCGCCGGTCTCAAGCTTACGACTTCCACGATGAACTACGCTTTGCAAGAGCAAGGTTATCTATGGCCGCTGCTGTCAGGAAGAAGACTGCTCGTCGTCGGCAACGTCGCGGGCGAGCTTGCGCAAGCTTTGCGGCTTCAAGGGATGATTATCACGGGGGTAGTCAGTCCGGTCAGAGGGTATTCGGACGTCGACCGCGCGGTCGACGAAGCGATCGCGTACGATTTCGACATCGCTCTCGTCTCGGCAGGCATTCCCGCCGTTCCGATCGTCGTCCGCATCGTCCAATCGACAGGCAAAGTCGCGATCGATTTCGGACATTCGGCGGACCGTATCGCGGGCGTGCGAACGAAAGTGATTCCAAACGGATAGAGGGGTGAGAGGATGGCGGCGTCCCGAAGCTTAGCGCAACGGAGCATCCGTCGGATCGCGGGGACGACAACCCGAAGAGGGAACGGCGTCATCGCAAGAGGCCGAGCCGGCGTCCGCCGGGTTCGGATCGGGAATAAGCTTCATGAGACCGAACGGACGGCTGGATATAACCAAGGCTACGAACAAGGGTATCAGCTTGGCGTTCAAACCGGCATCCAGCGTTATCCGGTTCCTTTCGAGGGCACCAGCATCGTTATCCCGACTTACAACCAGTTGGCTCTCGTGAAGCAGTGCATCGAGACGATCCGCTGGAATACGCCGGAGTCCTACGAGATCATCGTCGTCGACAACGCGTCGACCGACGGCACGAGGGCTTATTTGCATAGAATGAGCGGCGAATTGCGGTTTCGCGTCATGGATAGAAACCACGGATTCGCGGGGGCGATCAACGCAGGGCTTATGATGGCCAAAGGACGCACGATCGTTCTTCTGAACAATGACACGCTCGTGACGGAGAATTGGCTTGGCAACATGCTGCGATGCTTGAACAGCGACGACAATATCGGCATGGTCGGTCCGATCACGAATTACATCAGCGGGATTCAGATGGTTAAGGTACCTTACGACAAGCTATCCGAGATGCCGGAATTCGCCAGGCGCAACAACCGCGCGGATTCTTCCCGCTGGCGGGAGACGGATTTGTTGATCGGCTTCTGCCTGCTTTTTCGGAGAGAGCTGTTCGAGAAGGTAGGCTACTTCGACGAGGGCTTCGAGATCGGCAACTACGAGGATAACGACTATAGCGTCCGCGTAAGGCTGTTAGGGAAAAAGCTGGTGATCGCGCCAGATTGCTTCATCCACCACATCGGGAGCGTAAGCATTAAAGCCGTCGGAGACCGCATGGTGAAGGTGAACAACCAGAACGAGAACTTTTTCCATCGCAAATGGCCCATGCTTGGAGAACTCATGGATACGATTCATGCGCATTCCGGGCATTCGCCGCGGACGGCGAGCGCTGCTTCGCTTTATCCGGAGCGGATCATCGTTCGAGGACTCGGAGCGGACTGCTTCTGGATCGAACAGGGGAGGAGAAGGCTCGTGGAAGGAGTTCTGAACGTCCCCGTCGTCAGAGTGTCCCAGATCGATCTGCGCTTATGGCCGATCGGCGAGCCGATCCAAGCGGATGAAGCAGAACGGCGTTGGTACGGCAGGAATGAAGGCGTGGACGGAGAAACTTCGTCTATCGTGAGAATGCCGGACGGAACGGTTTGTTATATCGAAGGGAATGTCATCCGCAGGCTGCACGGCGAGGCCGCTTTGCAAGGCTGGGAGCTGCATAAGAAGCCGGAGCGGGCCCTTAACGATGCCCGAACGTCGGAACTTCAGGCAGGCTTGCCGATCATATCTCCGCCGGTCATGAAGCAATCGTTGTGAGGCGGCATATGCTGTAGTGGATTAGATCGACGGGAGGAGTCGGATCGCATGCAACAGGAGCTTATGACGGAGATCGTTATTCACTTATCCCACTCCCATCAGCAGATGGCCAGAATATTAAGCGCGAAGCGGCAAGTGACCGTTCGCATGGCGCAGCTGGTCGACGTGCTCCCGAACGAGCATCCTAGCCTGAACGGACTGCACGGGCTGGTGGAGAGCTCCTCCGACGTCACCAAGAGCGTCATCGCATTTCTGAACGGATTAGCCGACCTTGAGGAAGCGGTAGCGGACAGCATGACGCACGTTCTGAAAGCGATCGGTAACGCGGGGGACGACGAGTAGACGGATACGAGCCGGGAAGGAGGACGACGATGACGCGGGAAGATGCCTATAATATTACGCTTGACGCGATTGCCAAGCTGCAATGGAACGTGGCGATGATTCTCGAAGCGAAGGCGACGGAAGCGGAAAAAGTACGCAACTGGGTGCTGAATCACATTACGAACGATACGTACGAAGCCCATAGCGAAAAGCTGGCGGCCTGCCTGCAGTTTCACGAGCAGAACGTCGAGGTCATCGAAGGATTAACGAAGCTGTGCAACGGTTTAAGCCGGAACTTGAAGGAGATCATCAATCCGGATAAAGAAGATGACGCCATGTCGTCTTTCATGAGCGGCTTCGGAGCAAACTCCGAGGATAAAAGCAAATGAGCCGGCTGGGGCAGGAATGGACGATCAAGCTTTGCTTGATGGGTTCCATCGCGAAGAGCCAGGAGGCGCTCGCCAGAATGCTGACGAGCGCGGCGGACGTCACGGACATGACGGGAGTAACGCCGCAGACGCTGCAAGAGCATGTCCGCGTTCTGACCGGAATGCAAGGCGCGCTGCTTAGGATCGTTGCCGGAGCGAGCTGGCGTCCGCCGACAAGGGGAACGCCGGCTGCGCCATGGTTGTCCAAGGAGGTGTATCGCAGTGAAGCGCAAATCGCGGAAAGCCCTCTCGCGAAAGCGGGGCGTTGCACGAACGATTCTTAGAAGACGCCGCGCGGGCAGACGGCCCGTTAGCCGGCGGAGCTTGCGAAGCGGCAGCGGGAGACTTCGCGGCCGCAGACGGCGGAGCGTGCGCCGAACGAGGACGAGAAGACGGGACCATACCCAAGCGTACAACGAAGGTTATAATGCCGGCTTTAGCAAAGGCTTCGAGGACGGTCATCTGATCGCCTACGAGCAGCAGGCTTGATCGCGAGCGGGATGAGGCAGCAATCGGCAGCTGTCTTGTCCCGCTCTATCTATTGCTCGTGGCCGCTGCCCCGTCTTGAGCCTAAATTCGCTTGCTGGACGGGTAAGTATCCAAGTCCATCCGCGCAAGCGCGCATATATTGATTGCGGGTGATGAGGATGCGGAGGCATCGACAAGCGATAGTCGAACGGCGCGGACGCGCGGCTGCTTTCCGCAGCGGTTGGATGGATGGCTGGCGTCTTGGCGCTTGCCGCGGCATCGAGCAATCGATCCATCCTGTTGCGGGGCCGCTGCGCAACGCCAAAGTGTTCTACGTTCCGCAAGGCTTCGAGGCGATCGACGCGGGCATCCTCGAAGCGCTGCAGGCGAACGTCGCCGAAGCCGTGCTCGTCGGCAACGAACAAGTCAGGCATCAGGCGGAGCAGCTGAAGCCGGATGCCGTCATCGTGTTGAACGGGGTTCATCTGTTCGCCAAAGATTACTTAGAGCAAATCGATGCCGTGCGCCGCATGGGCATCAAGACGGCCGTCTGGTTCGTCGACGACCCGTACGTGACGGACGATACGGTGAGGCTTGCTCCCCATTACGACTACGTGTTTACGCATGAGCGGTCCTGCGTGAGACTCTATCAATCGTTAGGCTGCGCGCAAGTTCATCATGTGCCGCTTGCCGCGCATTTCGGAACGTTCCGGCCGATGCCGGTCGATAGAACGTACGATTCGGACATCTGCTTCATCGGCACGGGTTTTCCGAACCGGATCGCTCTGTTCGATCAGCTCGCGCCTTACCTCAAACGCAGAAACGTCGTCATCGCGGGGGCGTTATGGAATCGGATGAGAAATTATCGGATGATCGAACGGTTCTTGATTAAAGAAGGCGTACCGGTGCCGGAATCGGCTCGTTATTATAACGGCGCGAAAATCGTTGTCAACTTGCACCGAACCCCGGGCCAAAGTCCCGAGAACCGCAACGCCATCGATTGGCCCGCCGAGTCTATCAATCCTCGGACCTTCGACATGTCGGCTTGCGGAACGCTGCAGCTGACCGACGAGCGCAGCGAGCTGCGGGAGCTGTACGCGGTGGGCTCGGAGCTGGACGTGTACCGCAACGCGAAGGATCTGCTAGACAAAATCGACTACTATCTGTCCCATGACGAAGAAAGGCTCCGGATCGCCGCCAGAGGTTTCCGCCGTACGAGAACGCAGCATACGTTCGATCAACGGATCAGAACCATGCTGGATATTCTCGGCATCGGTTGAATCGAAGAATAACAGAGCGCGGGAGGGATCGCAGGTGGCGACGACATGGAGAACGAGGTCGCGTATACGGGCCAGGCGCGAAGCCTTCGCGCTCGGGTGGAGCCACGGCCATTGGTTCGGAAGATGCGAGGCCGCCAAGCAACGCGCGCTGCCGGTCGCGGTTCAGCGCCCGTTGCACGTGCTTTACGTGACGACGGGCAAAGGGTATCCGTACAGCCCGCTCGATTACGGCATCCAAGAGACGCTGAAGGCGATCGCGACGAGGGTGACGATCGCGGGTCCGTCGCAAGACATCCCGTCCGTCGCGGCGAACGCAAGGCCGGACCTCATGCTCGTGCTTGACGGCATGAACATGCCGGCCGATAAAGTCGCAGCCGTAAGAGCGTTAGGCATTAAGACGGCAATTTGGTTTACCGACGATCCGTACTATACGGATATTACGGCGGGCATCGCTCCGCATTACGAATCCGTGTTCACGCTGGAGCGGAACTGCTTGCCTTTCTATCAGCAGCTAGGCTGCGGCAGGGTGTTCTACTTGCCTCTCGGCGTGTTCCCGCCGTTCTTCCGCCCCTTTAACCCCCGGCACTCGCTGAGAGGCGATCTGTGCTTCATCGGGAGCGCTTATTGGAATAGAGTCTCTATGTTCGAGCGTACGATTCCGCTGATCGCGCACCGAAGGCTCTATATATCGGGTTTATGGTGGGACCGGCTATCCAACTACAACAAGTATAGAGGCGTATTCGACACGCAGGCTTGGCAGGAGCCGGAGAAGACGTGCGAGAGATATAACGCCAACAAAATCGTAATCAATTCGCATCGCGCGCCGGACGACGAATCGTACAACATGAACCGCGCCCGAATCCAAGCCGTGTCGCCGAATCCCCGCACGTTCGAAATATCCGCGTCGGGAACGCTTCAATTAACGGACAAACGCCAAGACCTGGAGCAATTTTACGTGCCCGGGGTAGAAGTGGTCACGTACGACTCTCCGGAGGACATGGCGAATAAGGCGGAATATTACTTAACTCACGAAGCGGAAAGACAGGAAATCGCGCTCAGGGGGCTTTATCGAACGATGAGGGACCATACGTACGCGTCGAGGCTGAATCAATTGTTCGATTTGGCGATGTCGCCATGAGCGGGACGACGAAGCCGAAATTGCTCATTTTCTCGCATATTTGCAATCCGGTTCTCGTGACCGGCGGGGAAAAGGTGCTTTCGCTATTCTTGCGGGAGCTTGTCCGTCATTACGAATGCGTTCTGGTCGTGCCGGAGATCGGCGTCATCGCCCACAAGGCGAGGGCGATCGGCATTCGCTTGATCGTCATGGATATTCCGCTCTGCTTTTCTTTATATACTTGCTCGCCCTCCGCGTTCCACGATATCGACAACCTGATGCGCCAGCCGGCATGGAGAAAACTCGACGCGCTGCTCGCTTACGAGCGCCCCGATGCCGTAATGGTCAACACCTCGGTCCATCCGCTGCCCGCGATGGCGGCTTTCTCCAAAGGCATCCCTACGGCGTGGCTGCTGATGGAGACGCTATACGATACGCCGCTGCGGGATCAGTGCGCGGCGTTCATCGCTTCGCACTGCGACGTGATCGTCGGGATGTCCCGGACGGTGTTGAAGCCGTTCCGGAAGACGAGCAACGTTCGGGCGGCGTACGTGCTGCCTCCTTATTTGGAGCGGAGCGAGCTCTTTCCGAGCGTCTGGCCGCAAGCCAGGTCGCAGTTACGCAGGCTGTATCAATGGGACGAAGACCACTGCGTCGTCGGATTCATCGCGGCGACGATCTATCCGAATAAAGGCCAAATGCAGTTTATCGACGCGATGCTGCCGGTCGCTTCGGAGCATAAGCTCGCAAGGTTCCTCATCGTCGGCAGCCAAGTCGACGAAGGGCACTATATGGCATGCCGGACGAAAGTGCTTCAGGCGGGGCTCGAGGATCGGTTCGTCTTCTATCCGTTCGCCGAGCAAGTTCATCTGGTGTACCCCGCGATGGATATCGTCGTCGTTCCCAGCTTAATGACGGAAGGGTTCGGAATGACGGCGCTCGAGGGGATGGCGTTCGGCAAGGCGGTCGTCGCCTATTCATCCGGAGGGTTGGCCGAAATATTGAACGCTACCCGCAATGAGCGCTTTCTCGTGCCGAAGGGAGACGTGTCCGGGTTGACCGACCGCGTCGGGAGCTTGGCGGGGGACAATGCCCTTCGCCATTCGGTCTCCGATCGGAACGGCAAGACGTCCATGCGCGAATTCGGCGTCGAAAGCTTCCGCGATCGGCTGCATGCGTTAATGGGAATGATCGCTGCGATCCCGAAGAATAGGCCGCCCGTGCCGATTCCGCCTTTGATCGATATCCCCGTCGCTCAGAAGAAGACAAAGCCGCGATCCGCTTCAACGAGGAAACGCAGGGGGAGGAAGCCTGTCGCCGGGAGGAAAAGCGCGAGGTCGCGCAGACGGCGGAGCTTGCATCGCTATTCACGGAGGTCGGCAGCCAATAGAGGCAGGACGGCGAGGCTAAGAAATCGGCCGAGTAGACGTATTCGGCGCAGAAGATCCGCCCGGGGACGCGTACGCAAATAAGGGGAGCCCATCATCGATGACGATGGGCTCCCCTTGGCGTTAGCGAATCGTCCAGCGAAGCGCGAGGCCGGATTGCGTGAGGCCCGAGCCGAAGCCGTACAGTACGAGAAGTTGTCCCGGGACGAGCTTGCCTTCCTTATAAGCGATATCCAGCGCCAGCGGGATCGAAGCGGAGGAAGTGTTGCCGTATTGCGTTACGCTGTGCAACGCCTTGTCGGCGGGCAACCCGAACCGTTCGCAGATGGCTTCGATCATCCGCAGATTGGCGCTGTGCGGAACGAACCAATCCAGCTCTCCGGTCGATAGGCCGAGCGCGTCGAGCAGCTCAACGACGCCGCCGGGCACGGTTGACAACGCCCATTTATACACTTCCTTGCCGTTCTGGACGAGCTTGCCCGCGCCGTGCAGAGGCTGTCCGTCGCCGGCTGCCGATAATCCCGTCGCGTACACTTGGAAGCCGCCGCTCCCGTCCGTCACGGCGCTGGAGGCCAGCAATGCGCCATTCTCCGACCGTTCCACGAGCACGGCGCCCGCGCCGTCCCCGAACAGGATGCACGTCGAACGATCGGTATAGTCCGTCAGCTTCGTCAGCGTCTCCGCTCCGATGACGAGCACTTTGCGGTAAGCCTCCGTCATTACGAGCCCGTTCGCCAGCTGCAGCGCCGAGACGAAGCCCGCGCACGCGGCGTTCAAGTCCAGCGCCAAGCATTGAGCCGCGCCGATGGCGAGCTGAACGCGAGACGCGACGGAAGGGCTCGGCATATCCGGCGAGAGCGTCGCGACCAATATCGCATCGACGTCTTGAGACGACGTAGGGAACCGGCGGAACAGATCCCGAGCGGCGGCGATTGCCATATCGCTCGTGAATTGGTTCTCGGCCGCCCGGCGTCTTTCCACGATGCCCGTACGCCGAACGATCCATTCGTTATCGGTGTCTACCATGCGCTCCAAATCGGCATTCGTGATCAGTTGCTCCGGGACGTAGCTGCCGATCGCGGTAATCGCCGCTCGGGAAGCGATCCGGGCGGCGCCGGTAGTCGTGTTCGTTCCTGTAGCCATGCGGAATCCTCCTTTTATTTTAAGACAGTCGAACGTGATTAGTATTTGGTATTAGTACCAGGTTTTAAATCAATTATGACCCCTCTCTGTTATTCTGTCAATAATGGGTGGTGTCAGCATTGTTGAGAAGGATTGCAGAGTTTGTGATAGTAATTGGTCTAATATACAGCGAATATACAATTTTTAAAAGAATATTCAGGTAATATACAATAAACTAACGGGGCACGATTGAACACTTACACAGACTGCTAGCGGAAACCTGGATACCTTACATCCAATTCAGGAATCTTGCGAAAGATCTTATTGAATAATTATACATTCAACAATTGAGGGCATTATCAATAAATATGACTAATGGATGAAGTAAGTGCTTATCCAACCCAATTCAAGTTCAGAAATTATGAAAACTTACCCTATGTTTATAGTCTTTTCCACTACGCTTTTCGCTACAATTTTGACGCCACCCACAATAATATGGGTGGCGTCAATAATACTGAGAATGTTTTCAAGGTTTTTGAACGGATTGGTTTGTTGCTAAAGCACTTCGTTTAATGTTTCCAAAGGTAAAGTAATCTTGTGCGATCAGTCTTCCGAAGGGAAAGTGTAGATTGCACGAAAATAAGAGGCGACAGGGATTGCCTGAGTCGCCTATTCAGAGTGAGTATCGCGGTTAAAGTGGCCTCGAGCCTTTGTCGCTCCTCCGCTCGTCGACGTTATCGAGCGAAACTCCATACTGTAAGAAAAAAATAAAGTATTAGACCCGGCAAATAGAGTATTAGACTAAGAAATTAAGTGTTAGACTGGCGCGCCCGTTGGTTAAGCTAACGGGGCAGGATAATTCAATGATTTCACGGTGCCGAAATCATTAAGACTGATTCACTTTATAAGGATATTTGTTGCTAACAGGATATGAATAAATACAATCATGATGCAGACAGCATCGGAATGCCGCACAGGACGCAAACGCCGAGGATACGATCTTGATCTTAGGTACCCGGTCTGAGGGTCCGCATTGTGCCATAGGACAACCTCCTATTGCAATTGTTCGACGATGCGGCGAAACTCGTTCCTGAACTCGTCGATCAGACGTTCCTGCTCCGACTGATCCTTCTTCAGCTTGGAGATCAGCCGCTCGACTTCAGCTCTCTGAGACTGAACGGACCCGAGCGAGTCTCGTATTTTCCCTTGCACGATCCAGTCAGCAATAAACCCGTCGAAGAAAAAATCCGCGAATGTTGCGAAGCCGCCAATTTGGGCGGAATTATCCACGCCGTTCCACTTCAAATCCTGGAGTTCCTTGTTGAAGCGGCGCAGCGAGTTTTGCGCTTCGTGGATATACCCCCGAGCCTCATCGATATGGCCGTGCTTGATCGCCGTTGAGATCAAGCCGCCTCCGATGAGGTCGTACTTTCCCCAACTGCCGGCCGAATCAAGCCGGTCTTCCGCATTACCAAGCGCAGCGCTGACCGCCGCTCCGGCGCCGGCCGCCTCGCGGATTTCCTTTCTTATCGCTTCCCGGAGAGCGATTTCCTCGGACAGTTCCTCCAGCCTGGCAGTCGTCGATGTATCGTGATCGCGAATCCATGCTTCCTTCTCCGCCAGGAGCCACTCATATTCCCGGTCGGGCTGACCGATATCCGCCAGCTTGGCGATCAACTCCGTCTGCTCCAGCTCCATGTCGATCAAGGCGGAGTTAGCTGCGTCGTATTTGAGCTTCGCTTCGGCGGCTTCCCGTTCCTCCTCCCGCAATTTGTCCTCCAATCGTCCGAACAAATTCATCATGAAGCGCGATAATGACGGTTCCCGAAGTTGGTCCACATCTTGCTGTTCACCCTGCAGTCTCAGTCGGCATTGATCAACGGTGTGATACTGCTCCGTAAGCTTTTCCCTTAGGTTCGCGAGCCGGGTTTCCCACAGCTGTGCCAACTGCATCTTTTCCTTACACACCTGTAGATGCTCGTTCCATTCGACAACAATACTCAAGTTCTTTCAACTCCCCTAATGTTTGGATATTCGTTAATGATACATAAAACATAAAAGCAAAATGGTTTTATTTTTATTCAGTAATTCGATGGATTAGATTACAGTGGCAGTTTGTTTATTCATTGAAGTAACGGGCAGGATAGTGGAGAAATGTGTTAGAATGGATATGTTTGTAAAATCAAAAAAGTGATATGAATGATGCTAGGAAGTAGGGATTTATAGTTGAGAAGATCATTTATTATTTCAATTTTCATTGTAATTATTGCCCTTATGTTTGGATATAATTTTAGACCATGGATAGTACCCAATACATACGTAAGTGGTTGGGGTGCATCTTCAACAAAATCAGAGACTAATATTAATACTCAAAACATTAATTTTGATGCGACTATTAAAAATGACGGTCATTATTCTGTTTACGTAAAAGAAGTTCAGGTATTATTTGCAGATTCAATAAAGAATAAATTTCAATCGGGGAATCAAAAAATTTCAGTTAATAAATGGTTAAAACCAAACGAAACTTGGGATGTTAATGGAGAATGGATATTTGACTCTTCAGGGATTAAAGAAAACAACATAATGATTATCCCTAACTATGCTACCTTTAAGGTCAATATTTTTCCTTTCTAAATTTTATTAAGCTATCGGAAGACGATAGTTGAATGAGAATACCGCGGCAGTCGACCAGACAATCGGCTGCCGTTTTCATTAAGCTAATGGGCAGGATAATGTAATTTTTTGTATAATATTATGGTAAAACCTTTAGGATGAAAAGAGGATCTAAACTATGCAGAGTATGAACAATCAACATCTGCAGACAGCTAATAACGAATACATTGAAGGCATCCAGTACACAGAGATCCCTGTTTTCGATTTGGAAAAGGCGGTTGATTGGTATTGTGGTAACTTGGGTGCAAAACTAGGACTACTTAACGATGAGCTTGCTTTTGTAGATTTCTCGATGGGTCCTAGTTTATTTTTAGTCAAGACAAATGATGATACTACATCCACCTTTAAGGTTAATGGTCAAGACCATTACACAATCGGATTTCGCGTTAAGGATATTCAAGGATTTCATATTTATCTATCACAACTCGATACAAAAGTAAGTCCTATCGTTGTAGAAGGACATGGAAGTTTCTTTACGTTTTACGATCCTTTTGGAAATATGTTTGACGTTTTTCAACCGCCACAATAAATCCGTAAATGAGGTGCTCTTTATGAGAGTTGAAATCATTCAAACAAGTCAAATTACTTCATTTGTTGGTATAAGGGCTATAAGTTTAATGTCCGAACTGGGCGATAATGTAAGTCATGCATTTAAGGAGTTAGAAGAGAGAAAAAAAGAAATAAAAAATGTTACGAATCTAGAAGTAACTTATGGTATATCACCTCCAAATTACAAAGGGAATAAGGGGCTCCTTGATTTTTATTGCTGTTATGAAGTAGATCCGATAACTAACTTGCCTCATGAAATGATTCATATTCAAATTCTGCCTAGATTGTACTCAGTAACAAACTATAAAGGACCTGCAAGTAAGACATATACAGCATATGATTTTACGTCTAATTGGTTGAAAGAAAATGGGTACGAGTATGATGACGTCTCGTATTATTTTGAGAAATATGATGAAAAGACAATCAGAGAAAATGATGATGATAGAAATGAAATTACAATATACTGCCCAATAAAGAAAAAGGAATCTTGATTATAACTCATGACGGCATCGCCTAACATCATATTCACGTTCAGGCTAGGCAAAGTTCATTACGCTAACGGGAAACGTTAGTTCATAATGCAGCCTGCCGGAGTGATCCAGCAGGTTGTTTAACTAACGGGCAGTTATGCGTAACTTCCAGGGAATGTAAACGTCTAAATAAAGTAAGGAACGAGGAGGCAGACATTTCATGGGAGGAACGAATGTATGGGATGCGGAGTGGGAGGTTAACGAAGAGCAGGCGCGGACGCTGATCGGCAGACAATTCCCTCAGCTGTCATCGAAGCAAGTGAAGCGATTGGGCTGGGGCTGGGACAATACGGTTTTTCTCATCGGTGACGAGTACGTGTTCCGGTTTCCAAGAAGAACGATTGCAGTTGGCTCGATTCGTATGGAAGGGAAGCTGCTGCCGAAGCTGGAGGCATATATGACCGTCCCCTATCCGAAACCGTTATTTTATGGCGAAGCAAGTGACGAATACCCGGCACCATTTCTTGGCTATGCCTACGTGCCAGGAGATTTCCCCATCGGTTTGACGGAAGAACGCCGGGCTTTATCGGCAGAGACGCTGGCGAAATTTTTGCGGAGATTGCATAAGTTTCCGGTGCAGGCGGCGCTGAAGTGCGGAGTTCAGCAAGATCATCGAAGCTTGACGGACATAGCATCGCGCAAAGTGAAATTGGAGGGCTTTCTGTCGAAGGTGGTTGAACACTTGTCGTCGGAGGAGTCCGGTGTGATCGAAGCGTATATTAGCAGGCTGCAAACGGACCGTGTCGAGGCGGTGAATGCACTGCTACATGGCGATCTTCATTTCAAAAATATGCTTGTGAATGAGAACGGGATCGTTTCCGGCATCATTGATTGGGGCGATCTGAGCGTAGGCCATCCGGCTTGCGATTTGAGCGTTGCTTACAGCTTTTTACCACCTTACGCTCGCGGCGTGTTTTTCGAAACTTACGGAGGAGCGGACGAGGAAACGAAGCTGCTGGCGCGGCTGATCGCGGTATACATCCCCGTACTGATCTTGATGCAAGCGGTCGATGACGGGAATGAAGCGATTGCGGCAGAGGCGAAATCCAACATCATGCGAGCACTGTCGGATTAGGCTCATTATTACGTTGCAGCTATGGGGCTATGGCTATCGGCACCATTTTGTCGTTTATAGGCCGCGATAAGGTACGATTCGCCTTCTCTAATGCCGCTTTATGTTGAGGAACACGAAATTCAACAGAGTAAGTCGTTGCGCTAACGGAGAACGATAGTTGAATAAGGATACCGTGGCAGTCGACCAACAATTGGCTGCCGTTTTCATTAATAACGGGCAGGATTGTTCAAAACGAAGGATGTCAGCATTCTGGGGAAGTAGCGATACTTTGAAAGCTGTATAAAATTCCATAGACTCGATTGTCACATAGTGGATTATCGAGTTTTTGTTGTCTGCATTGGGAGACCTGAAGGTAAATACATATTTTTGGTGTCTAAAGTCAGGGTTGCATAATTATGCAGGTGGCTTTGGAGGGAATTATCACAAATTATGACCATTCGGTATTTTAAGGCTCGTATGGCGGCAGTCGGAATCGGTAATTGTGAAAACGAACTCTGATAAATCAAGCCTTTTGGTTTCCATTTTCTCACCAATTATGACGCCACCCAAATAATGAGTGGTGTCAGCATTGTAGAGAATATATAGACAATATACGGAAAAATGAATAAATACTCCTGTCAACGAGCTTGATTGGTAACGGTGAACTAAACAGAACCGTGGGCAGGCACCCATCGGCTCTCATTCCTCTTCCTCTCGATACAATGCTTTTAAGGCTGCGAAAATTCGCAGCCTTTTACTGGAAGTTGATTAATATCGATCACATTAACAATTATCGATCCGTAACGCCGTGTTTAGAGGGCAATATCGAGTAGTCCCAGTTAGGATCGGAGCCAGTCCCGCAAGTCCCCACCAACTTTTATTTCTGAGACCCAAAAGAAGGATACTTACTCCAACGGAAATTCTTATGATTTGCTCTGTTTTTCCCACATTGCAATTCATCCATTTCACCTCCGCATTTATAATTCCTCTTGATAATGTCCCATCTGAAGATTGTTCACGAAGGAAGACAAATGGACTCTTGTTTCATCTGTACCCAACTGAAATATCAAATTGTAGCAATCTTTAAGAGCTCGGTCATATTCATCGTTCTGTGGATCGTGATGATAGGGCAGTCCAGGCGTAAATGTGCGAAAGAACGTGGCATGATCGGCTTCCTCCAACTCGTCGAATTTAGATTGAAGGTGTTTCACCTCGGATTCCGTCGCTTCAATTTCCAATTCATAAGACGCCTGGCCCTTGTCAAACATAATCGATCTCGATTGTACGGATACATAATATTTGTTCTTTTCCATTCGAATCACCCCTGAAAGATCAATACCAGAATAATTCCTAACGCGATAGCGGCAATCGGCGTGACAATGTACCAGATCAGCAAAGAATTATGGGACACAGGGTGACTTGCCACATGATTCGGGAGTCTCTTTTCAAATTCGTTATGTCGCTGCTTGTCCATTATTCGATAAGACGTGAAAGCTCCGACTACGATCACAATGATTCCGATGGCCGCAAGGATATACCACCACATTCACTGGTCCCCCTCATGCTCGTTTGTATTATTATTCATTCCTGTTCAAGGATTACTCCAGTCATTTTCTGGGTTTGCCGATAAGCCAGTCGAGCAGATGGTATTGTCAATAAATACGACATAACGAGTTGGCATATTGCGATTGCGATTGAAGGAATTGCCGTATCAGGGATAGAAGGTTAGAAGGGTTCGCAAATCGACAGTTGAAACCCACTTGGGAGGAAGACATCTATGATCGAGTTGAAAGGCAACAGCGTTATTGTTCTTGACGGTGAAATCAAACGGAGAGAAGCGGCGAACCGGGCTTATTTGATGAAGCTGGACAGCGATCATCTCCTATTTAACTATAGGCTGGAAGCCGGCCGTTATTCGGGCAGGGACATCCCGCCCGGAGCGCACGGAGGATGGGAGACGCCGGTGTGCCAGCTGCGGGGCCATTTTCTCGGCCATTGGCTGTCGGCGGCGGCGATGCAGCATCACGAGAAGGAAGACCCGGAGCTGAAAGCGAAGATCGGAGTCATCGTCGACGAACTGGCTGAATGTCAGAAGGACAACGGCGGGCGGTGGGTAGGACCGATCCCCGAGAAATATTTGCATTGGATCGCGAAAGGGAAAGACGTCTGGGCTCCCCAATACAATCTCCATAAGCTTTTCATGGGCTTAGTAGACGTCTATCGGTATGTCGGGAACGCGAAAGCGCTGGAGATCGCGGATTCGTTCGCGAATTGGTTCGAGGAATGGAGCGGCGGATTTTCCAAGGAGAAATTCGAAGACATTCTGGACGTGGAAACCGGCGGAATGTTGGAGGTTTGGGCGGATCTCCTGCAGATCACCGGCAAGGAGAAATACAAGACGCTGTTGGACCGGTATTATCGCGGCAGGCTCTTCCAGCCTTTGCTGGAAGGCAAGGACCCGCTCACGAACATGCATGCGAATACGACCATTCCTGAAGTGCTCGGCTGCGCTCGCGCATACGAGGTGACGGGCGAAGAGAGATGGATGGAAATCGTAAAGGCTTATTGGAATTGCGCGGTGACGGAGAGAGGATGCCTGGCCACGGGCGGACAGACGTCCGGCGAAGTATGGATGCCGAAGATGAAAATGAAGGCTCGCCTAGGGGACAAAAACCAGGAACACTGCACGGTGTACAATATGATCCGCTTGGCCGAGTTTTTGTTCCGGCATTCCGGCGACCCCGCATACGCGCAATACATCGAATATAACGTGTATAACGGGATTATGGCGCAGGCGTACTACCAGGAATATCGCCTGAACGGCAACAACCATCAACATCCGGAGACCGGACTGCTCACGTATTTCCTGCCGATGAAAGCAGGTTTGCGCAAGGATTGGAGCACGGAGAAGGACAGCTTCTTCTGCTGTCACGGCACGATGGTCCAAGCGAACGCGTCTTGGAATCGAGGCTATTATTATCAGGACGGGGACGGCATCTATGCTTGCCAGTATTTCGACTCCGAGGTCATCGCGGATATCGGGGGAGTCCCCGTGCGGATCCGGCAAACGCAGGATCGAATGAGCGGGAGCATGATGAATTCCTCGAATACCTCGGGGCAACAGGCAATCAACGAAATTACGGCGATTCATGATCATATGCCGTCATACCGCAAGCACGATTTCGTCGTACGGACGAACGAACCGCAAGCTTTTGCGATCCATTGCCGGATTCCGGATTGGATCATGTCGGAAGCCTCCGTATACGTCAACGGCGTTCTTCACGGGAAAACCGCCGGAAGCGACCGATTCTATACCGTCCGCAGAGTCTGGCAAGACGGCGACGCGATCAGTCTGATCCTGCCGATCGGCATTCGCTTCATTCCGTTGCCGGACGACGATCATACGGGGGCTTTCCGTTTCGGGCCGGAGGTGCTGGCCGGCATCGGCGAAGAAGAACGGATCCTGTATATCGACGGCGAAGACGCCGCTTCCGAGATCGAGACGGAGAACGAGCGCGAATGGGGCAGTTGGAGATATTTCTTCAAGACGGCCAATCAGGACCCGTCGATTCCGCTCAGGAGAATCCGGGACGTCGGGTACGAACCGTACCAGATTTATTTCAAAGTCAAGAAGTCCGATTGACGCCGGCCGAATCGATCTTGAGGAGCGTGCGAATGAATAATGGCAGCCAAAGTCAACGAGGACATGGTACGCGTCCTATGCTACACGAGATTGCCGCAGGAAGAACAACTATACGCCCCGAAGCTGGCTTACAGCATGCATTTGGCTTACAGCGAGGACGGCATGGGCTACCGGGCATTGAATCACAACTCCGGCGTGCTGTTTGCTAAAGCCGTCGACAAACCGAACGGCACGCTAAGCGCTAAAAGTTTGAAAAACCCCTATCTGTTTTATTTGGCCGACGGTACCTTCGGAGTGATCGCGGTGCGTACGGGACCGGAGGGCGGTCCGGACGAGGACAGCAAGGGAGCGGTATTGCTGTTCGCATCGCCGGATCTGCTGCAATATCGGGAAATCGGACTATTGCGGTTAAAGGAAGACGCTATCGTCCAAGACGTGACGTGCGAATATGACGAAACGTTGCGAAAGTATCTCATTCGCTGGAGCGACGCGAACGGGAATTTCTATCGGAATGATGCCGACGATATCATGAACCTTAACGGAGTATCGCCTCCGGAACAAGCGGATGCCTTTGCGTCGGCGGCCGTATCCGTAAACGCCGATATGGAAGGAATCGTGCCCGGCAACGCGATATCGGTCGCGCGGGCGACGGCGGACCGGCTTTTGCGGAAACTGACGGTTCCCTCACATGTTCGCAATGTCGTGCAACAACAAGTCGTTGCCGCATCCGAAGACGAGCTGAGGGAAGTTCATGCGACGGCGATCTATAGCGACGGAACGAGCGCCGTCAAGAAGGTGGACTGGCAAACGGCGCAAGTCGATTGGAACAGGGCGGGAAATTATCGGATTACCGGCCGCATCCGCCAGGAACGGTTTCCGTTCCCGTTGGCGGTTAACCGTGCGGATCCTTGTATCGCCCGATGGCGGGGCAAATATTACTTTATCGCGACCAACGATGCGGACGGCAACAAGACTCTGTCGATTCGAGAGGCAGAAACCATACGGGGGCTGTTCGAGGCGGAAGAAAACAAGCTTCTGGACACGGAAACGTATGCCCATCTGAAAAACTTTCTTTGGGCGCCTGAGCTTCACGCAATCGGCGAGGATTTGTATATTTTCCATGCGGGAAGCACCGGTGAATTCGTCGACATTCAATCCCATGTCATGAAGTTAAAGAAGGGGGGAAACCCGTCGGCAGCCGCGGATTGGGAAGTCCCCGTCCGAGTCGTCCTCCGCGACGGCAAGCCTCTTTTCGAAGCGGGAATCACGCTCGACATGACGATCATCCAACGGAAGGATCGCGTTTATACCGTCTGGGCGCAGCGTCGATTGGTTCCGGAAGATTTAGGTTCATGGATTTATATCGCGGAAGCCGACCCGGCGGAACCCTGGAAGTTGAAGAGCGATCCGGTTCCTCTCACTCGGCCCGAATACGGCTGGGAGAACAACCGCACGTTCGTCGACGAAGGGCCGTACGTCCTGATCACGGACAAGGCGATCTTCGTGACCATCGCTTGCGCGCTGGTTGACGCGACTTACTGCGTCGGATTGCTCAGCGCGGATTCGGACGCGGACCTGCTGGACCCGGCAGTCTGGACGAAAGGGAATTATCCGATTCTGACCTCCAGGAGCGTGCCGGGCGAGTACGGGCCTGGCCATAATTCTTACGTAACCGATGAAGACGGCGTCATCTGGAACGTCTACCACGCGCGGACTGGCATCGATCAACCCAGATGCACCGGCGTGCGACGCGTTCACTTCGACTTCGAAGGGTATCCCGTTCTCGATTTAACGGAGGAACGGGACGTGGACCCGAATTTAGCGGAGGTATCCCTAGAGCTTATCGTTAAAGGCGGGCGGTAAAGGACAAGGTCGGGCGGAAGACGCCCGACCTTGTTTGATAGCGAAAGATATTGTAAGACTTCATGCGTTTCAACTATAATCGGATCATGAGAACAGAAGCTTAGAACAAAGGTGCGTGATACGATTGCCGATCATACAGTCTGTGGACCGCGCGCTCACCATTCTGGATCTGTTCGACGAACAAACCCGGGAGCTGAAGATCACGGAGATCAGCTTTCGGATCGGACTGCATAAGAGTACGGTGCATTCGCTGCTTAAGACGCTGCAACTGCACGGATACATCGAGCAGGACGTGAACGGGCTATACCGGCTGGGTATGCGATTGCTGGAGAAAGGCCAGCTTCTTCTCCAGGGATTGGATTTGCGCGAGACGGCTGCGGGGCCGATGCGCCGATTATCCGACGCTACGGGGCAGACGGTGCATCTTGTCATTCGAGACGGAGCCGAGGGGGTGTATATCGACAAGGTAGAAGGGAATAAGGCAGCGATTCGCTATTCACGGATCGGCCGCCGCGTTCCGCTGCACAGCAGCGCGGTAGGCAAAGTGCTCGCCGCGTTCATGACGGCGACCGAGCTCGCGACGACGCTGAAGGATTACGACTTTACCGTACATACGCCGCATACGATCGCAAGCGAAGCTTCATTCCGCGAAGAACTGCGTTCCGTTAGGGAGCAAGGGGTCGCTTATGACCGCGAAGAGAACGAGCCGGGCGTACGGTGCGCGTCCGCGCCGGTGTACGATCATCAAGGTCACGTAACCGCGGCGATCAGCATATCGACGATGGCGGCGAAGGTTGACGACGAAGAATTGTCCTCGTTCGTCGAGAAATTGCGCGAAACGGCGGACGCGATATCCCGCGGGATAGGGTACTCGCCAAGATGACGCGAAAGATGCAGCGATTCAAGCTGCTATTTTTCAGCCCTTATATGAGAACGCAGTTTTATATTATAAAACATAATGAGAGGAAGTTGTTCATGCGTATATTCCGTTACTGGGAAAAATCACGTAAGATGCTAGGCGTTCTATTGGGCGATGGAGGGTTGTATCGATTGGAAGCGCCCGATCTGATGACGCTTGTCCGCGAAGCCAAAGCCGCGAACGTAACGACGGCAGCGTATATTCTGTCGCTTCTCCGGGTGACCGCTCGGATCGGGACGCCGTTGGAGTCGCTTGAGCTTGCCGTGCCGCTTGACGCGCCGGAAGTATGGGCGGCCGGAGTGACCTACCAGCGCAGCAGGGAAGCCCGCAATCATGAAGCGACGGCGGGCAAGCTCGACGCCACGACTTATTACGACAAAGTCTATGATGCCGATCGGCCGGAGCTGTTCATGAAATCGACCGCTCAGCGTACGGTCGGGCCGGGCGAAACGGTATGTTTGCGCAGCGATTCGAACTGGCAAGTGCCGGAAGCGGAGCTGGGGCTCGTGCTGGATAGCGACGGAACCATTATCGGCTACACGGCCGGCAACGACATGAGCTGCCGCGACATCGAGGGCGAGAATCCGCTCTACCTGCCGCAGGCGAAAATTTGGAAGCGCTCTTGCGCGATCGGTCCGTTCGTCCGGCTGGCGGAGACGGTCGACGATCCGTACGCTCTCTCCATTGCATGCCGTATTTACCGCAACGGCGAGAAGGTTGTCGACGAATCGGCGAGCACCGGGGAGCTCAAGCGCCGATTGGAGGAGCTCGTCGGGTATTTGAAGCTGGATAACGAGCTGTACGAAGGGACGGTGCTGCTGACAGGAACGTGTCTCGTGCCGCCGAATCAATTCACGCTGGCTTCGGGCGACCGGATCGAGATCGAGATCGAGGGGATCGGAACGCTGACGAATACGTGCGTATTTGCGAATGAACTGGATACGGCTACTAAAGGAGGACTTTCGAATGGCGACAAGCGATAAAATGACGAGCATGGACGCAGTTACGGTCGACAACTATATCGGCGGCGCATGGATGCCGCCGACCGCAGGGCGGCGGGTGCCGAGCATTAATCCGGCGCGGAGGAACGAAGCGGTCGGACTCGTGCCGGATTCGGACCTTAACGACCTGAACCAAGCGGTCTCCGCAGCGAACGAGGCTCGGCGCGCGTGGCGCAAGATGACGGGCGCCCAGCGCGGCGCGCTGCTATTCAAGGCGGCCGACCTGCTGGAGAGCCGAATGGACGAGATCGGGCGGGCGATGACGCGCGAGATGGGCAAGACGCTCCCCGAAGCGAAGGGCGAGACGGCGCGCGGCGCGGCCATCCTGCGTTATTACGCGGGAGAGGGGATGAGACCGGTAGGCGATGTCATTCCGTCGACGGACGCGGAGGCTTTGATGTATACGACCCGCGTACCGCTTGGCGTCGTAGGCGTGATCTCTCCTTGGAATTTCCCGGTCGCGATCCCGGTGTGGAAGATGGCTCCGGCTTTGATCTACGGCAACGCCGTCGTCTGGAAGCCGGCGGCAGAGACGGCCGTAACGGCGGCGCTCGTCATGGCGTGCTTCGCCGAAGCGGGCTTCCCGGCCGGCGTCGTCAATATGGTCATCGGCGACGGCCCCGTAATCGGTCAGGGCATTGCCGAGCATCCGGGCATTCACGGCGTCACTTTCACGGGCTCCAACGCCGTCGGCAAGAAAGTCGGCCAGACCGTGCTGGCGCGCGGCGCGAAGTACCAGCTTGAGATGGGCGGCAAAAATCCGATCATCGTCGCGGCCGATGCCGACTTGGATCTCGCGGTCGATGCGACGATCAGCGGCGGACTGCGTTCCACCGGACAGAAATGCACCGCGACGAGCCGCGTTATTGTCGTAAGCGACGTCTATGAATCTTTTAAGGCAAAGCTGCTTGAGAAAGTCGGCGTTCTACGGGTCGGCGACGGCCTTAACGCAGAGACGTGGCTCGGTCCGTGCGCCAGCGAGAAGCAGTACGACACGGTCAGGCGCTACATCCGCAAGGGAACGGAAGAGGGCGCCGTATTGCTGACCGGTGGCGACGCGCCGAACGATCCGGCATTGAAGGACGGCTTCTTCGTGACGCCTGCCGTGTTCGATCGCGTTACTCCGTCGATGACGATCGCTCGCGAAGAGATTTTCGGCCCGGTACTGGCGTTAATCGAGGCATCGGACCTGGGCGAAGCGATCGAGCTCGCGAACGACACGGAGTACGGCCTCAGCGCTTCGCTGTACACGCGCGATCTTCGCAACGTGCTGACGTTCGTGGAGGAGCTGGAAGCAGGACTTGTCCGCGTCAATGCCGAGACGGCGGGCGTGGAACTGCAGGCGCCGTTCGGCGGGATGAAGAACTCCAGCTCGCATTCGCGCGAGCAAGGGCAGGCCGCAATCGAGTTTTACACGAGCGTTAAGACCGTATTCATCAAGCCTTAACCGGGAGGACAGCGATGACTGAACATTTGCGAACGCTAATGGGCCCGGAGGACGAAGCGTATTTCGAAGTGGCGACGCACGCGGAGGGCCCATCCGGCTCGTTGCCGCTGACGCCGGAAATGCTGCTAGACTCGCCGAGCGGAGACTTATTCGGATGGAGCCAGAACGTCGGGATGGGCTGGCGGGCGGAACGTCTGCGAGGCCGGGAGGTGCTGCTGCTCGGCACGATGGGCGGCATCCGCAACGAGGACGGCACGCCGGCCGCGCTCGGATACCATACGGGCCATTGGGAAATCGGCCTGCTGATGAAAGCTGCCGCGGAGGAAATTACGCGGGCGGGAGGCATACCGTTCGCCGGATACGTCAGCGATCCGTGCGACGGCCGTACGCAAGGCACGACGGGCATGTTCGATTCGCTGCCGTATCGCAACGACGCGGCAATGGTCATGCGGCGGCTCGTTCGCTCGCTTCCGACCCGCTCCTCGGTGATCGGTGTCGCTACGTGCGATAAAGGTCTTCCCGCCATGATGATCGCGCTGGCAGGGATGAAGAATCTGCCCGGCGTCATTGTCCCCGGCGGCGTAACGTTGCCGCCGATCCGAGGCGAGGATGCCGGGAAAATTCAAACGATCGGCGCCAGATACGCGAACGGCGAACTGTCGCTGGAGGAGGCAGCCGATCTTGGCTGCCGCGCTTGCGCGACGCCTGGCGGGGGCTGCCAGTTCCTTGGAACTGCCGGCACGGCTCAAGTCGTGGCAGAGGCATTAGGCCTCACCGTCCCTCACGCCGCGCTTGCACCGTCGGGTCAACCGGTCTGGACCGCAATGGCCAGGCAGTCCGCCCGTGCCGCTATGTCGCTTGCGGAACGGGGGATCACGATGGGCGAACTGCTGACCCCCGCGTCCATTCGGAATGCGATGGCGGTGCACGCGGCTTTCGGCGGTTCGACGAACTTGCTGCTGCATATCCCCGCGATCGCGCATGCGGCGGGACTCGCCGCTCCGGAAGCAAGCGATTGGGCGGAAGTCAACCGCTCCGTCCCGAGAATCGTAAGCGTGCTTCCGAACGGACCGATTCCTCATCCGACCGTCCATGCGTTCCTTGCCGGAGGGGTTCCGGAAGTCATGCTCCATCTGCGGCGGCTCGGCGTATTGGACGACACGGTACTTACGGCAGCCGGGGTCTCGTTAGGCGAGACGCTCGACTGGTGGGAGACTTCCGAGCGCCGCCGTCGCATGCGCGCTTTGCTGGCCGATCAAGAGGGCATCGATCCGGACACGGTCATCTATCGTCCGGAAGCGGCGCGAAAGGCCGGACTCGCGCCGACCGTTACGTTCCCGACCGGCAATCTTGCGCCGGAAGGCTCCGTCATCAAATCGACGGCCATCGATCCGTCTATGCTGGATGAGAACGGCGTGTTCCGGCACGTCGGCCGCGTAAAAGTGTTCGTTACCGAACGCGAAGCGATCCGGGCCATTAAGACGGGCGGAATCTCCGCCGGCGACATCATGGCGTTAATCGGACGAGGGCCGTCGGGTACCGGGATGGAAGAGACGTATCAGCTCACCTCGGCGCTGAAGCATCTCGCGTTCGGCCGGCAAGTATCGCTGCTGACCGATGCCCGGTTCTCCGGCGTATCTACGGGCGCGTGCATCGGACACATCGGTCCCGAAGCGCTCGCCGGAGGGCCGGTCGGACGGTTGCGCGACGGGGATTGGATCGACATTCGAATCGATACGCGGAAATTGGAAGGCAGCATCGACATGGTGGGCTGCGGCGACGTTCCGGAAGAACCCGAAGCCGGTTCTGCCGTCCTGGCCGTTCGTAGTCCGCATCCCGGCATGGCCGAGGATCCGTCGCTTCCGGACGATACCCGATTATGGGCAGCGCTGCAAGCCGCGAGCGGCGGTACGTGGAAAGGTTGCGTGTATGATACGGAGCGCATCTTACGGGTGCTGGAGGCCGGCATGAGCGCGCTCGCGAAGACGGACGGCTGACAAGGCGCTTCGGCGGAATATCCCGATCGACGCCAGAACAATTACGTCGAAAGGCTAATGCGTTCTACAACTTTCGTATAATTAACGCTCCTCGTTGCGGGTGCTAAAGTAGGAAGGGGCCTTACAGAAGGCCTCATGCTCGCGCGAATGGAGGATTTCAACGAATGAGTGGATGGGAAATTTTAGTCGTCGTTCATGTTTTGTCGGCGTTGATCGGAATCGGACCTACGTATCTCGGTCACGTGTTCCTTCGGCGAAGCCAGAGCGTACCGCAATATCGTTCGTCGATCGGCTTCGTAGGCCGCATGGAAATGTTTCCGAAAATCGGAGGCAGCATCGCCGTTCTATCGGGCCTCGGCCTTGCCCTGTCGGGGAATTACGGGACGTTCGCCCAAATTTGGATGTACGGCACGCTAGTGATCTACGTTCTGATCCAAATCACGATGATCGCGGGAATCGGCCCTGCTCTTAAGAAAATAGGAGCCTGGCTGTCCGATCCCGTGAATGAGCACGCTACCGCCTTCCCTCCCCAGCAGCAACAATGGGTCAATCGGGCAAGCGGGTTGTTGTACGCGGCTTCCGGCCTCGGCCTTATCATCTTTATTCTCATGATCGTTAAGCCCGACTCTATCTAAGGATACAGATCGAATAGGACTAGACGCGAACAAGCGCCGGGGATTACGTTCCCGACGCTTTTTTGCACTATGACCTAGGTTGAAAAAGCCCTATACTCTTTGTAGACAAACGATCATTTACGAGTGCGGGCGGTGAACGCGATTTGACGACGACTTTCGAGAACGATGAAACCGAAAAGACGGGACAGACGTTCGCGGATCGGGAGGATTACTATTTTGTCGGACGAAACGCGGAGCGGCAACGCTTTCGCGGGTATTTGGAAGGTCGGAAGGAGCAACGCACCCTCTGGAGCATCAGCGGGATCGGAGGCATGGGCAAGACGTCGCTGCTCGCATCGTTCCGCAGAGACGCCGAGCGTGCCGGAGCGGTATTCGTGCTGATCGACAGCCGCGACATCCTTCATCGGGAGGACGAAGTATGCCGGGCCATTCTCGCGCTGCTGGAAGTCGCGCCGGATCGAATGCCCGATAGCGGCAGCGCCGTATCGGCGTGGGCGGAAGCTTGTATCGGAACGTTGCGCGAGATCGCGAAGCGGCGGCGGGTCATCCTTGCGTTCGATACGTTCGAGGAGTTGTCCGATTTGGAAGGGTGGCTGCGCGAGAGGCTGTTCGCCCGGCTTTCCGACTGCGTTCTCTTAATGACGGCCGGCCGATTCCCGCTTGGAGGAACCTGGACCGCGTCGCCTGCTTGGAGGGAGCGCATGCACCCGATTCCTCTTGACGCCCTGTCGCGGGAGGAATCGGTGGAGTATGCGAAGCGATGCGGCCTGCGGCAAGGAGAAGAAGCGGATCGCGTATGGATGTCTTCCTTCGGTCATCCGCTTGCGATGTCGCTTGCCACGGCGCACCGTTCGAGCATCGGCACGAGGGCGGACGACATGGAGGGCGGCTCCTGGTTCCATGAGCTGGCGGATGTCTGGTTGAAGGAAGCCGCCGATCCGAAGCTTCGTCTCCTCGTCGAAGCGGCATCGCTGCCCCGCAGGTTTAACGCGAGCATTCTGGCCGCGGCCTTGAACGTTCCCGAGCTTCCGGCCTCTTCGTTCGACGACTTGATTCGAATCTCGTTCATCCGGAAAGCGGAGCACGGCTGGGCCATGCACGATCTGATGCGGGATGCGGTCGCCGCCTACCTTCGCGAGCGCGAACCGGACCGGTACCATGCGCTGGTCGCCAGGCTCGCCCGCTATTACGCCGGTCGGATTCTGGAATATTCGGGAACGCGGAGCGTAACTCCCGAAGTCGGCGAGCTCTATCAATTCGTCGGCGGAGAGACGATATCCGCCTTTTACCGCAACGTCCGAACGTATTCGTCGTGGGAGCAGGTGAACAGCGAGACGGTTACCGAAGCGGAACAATATGTACAGCAACGGTTCGCGGCGCCCGAGCGGGTCATCTCGGCGATCGCCATTAAACCGGACAGCGGTCAAGAAGTTCGCGCGTCTTTCCCGGACGCGATGCCGAAAGCGAGTCTGCAAGGATTGGATCCGCGGGAATGGTACGAGATGGACCCTCGAAGCCTTCACTTGCTTCGCGATCACAATCGGGAGGTTGCCGGACTGGCAGCGATACTGCCGATTCATGCCGGGACGCTTGCCTATATGAGCCGTGATCCGTTCAGCGCTCCGTATCTGGCTACGCTGTCGGCGGCGGTGCGCCGGTCCATGGAGGCTTCGCCCGACCATCCGGCAGGCTGGTTCATCCGTTGCATCGACTATCGCGATTGGGCCGATCATCTCAGCTATACGGAAATTTTCTCGCTGATGTTCGGCTACTTATGTTCGGGCAAGCTGCTTATTTGCTGTCCGCCGCCGATCGAGGTGTTCATGCGAACGCACGAAGGAATGGGATTCGAAGCGGCTGCCGGCTCGGAACACGAATGCTACGGCGGAATTCCTGCCCCTATGCTGGTGCTCGATACGCGAGGGGAACGATTGGCCCGGTTGCTGGAGCAGCTATTAATCCGGGCGGGCGTCGCCTGGCGGCAAGCGGAGGAGCAGTCGGCCGAAGACCAGAAAGGGGCGAAGCTCCTTTCCGTTCGGGAGCGAGAGGTGGCATCGCTTGCGGCGGACGGGTTGTCCAACGCCGATATCGCGGCTAAGTTGTTCATCAGCGAAGCAACGGTGAAGAAGCATCTGTCGACGATCTTCGAGAAGCTAGGGCTTAAGCGCCGAAGCCAGCTGGCTTTGCGTCTCGGTCGGCACGATATCAACCGATAATGAATCCCATGCAGCGACCCGCTCGGACGAGCGGGTTTTTTCGTTGACACACCATATAAAATTTGGGGATAGAGGCGGTCCTATTTCAATAGGGTGATGTGGGATGAGAACGGGTCGTAAAGCGGACATAGAACATGCGATTGTACAGCTATTTCATAGAACCGATATGGTGTTAAATCAACAAATGCAAATGTGCAGGTGATAGCTAGCCGCGTGACTCCATTGAGGGTTTGCAGGACTAATACCTGCACCTTTGCAGGATGAAGGGTTAAACGAGCGATTTAGGATAGGATTATCTGCAGAATCGCAGGTGTGGAGCGACTCCTGAGGAGGACAAAGTGCGCGAACCCCCGATGGAGCGACGCAGTAGGGGGACAAAGTGCGCGAAACCTCGATGGAGCGACGGAAGTAGGGAGGGCCGTCCATCCTGCTGCGCTCTGACGCACGCAGAATTTGGCGCAGAAAGCGCACACCGGGAGAGCCGCGCGAAATGATTGGCAAAGATACCTTAGCGGTTGAGAAGAGCACGCCCGACCGATCCGAGCAGGATCGGTTTTTTATTCGAAACAGCCGATAGAAATCGACGAAAGTCTACCGAACCTTATCCTTTCGTAGAATGGGACGCTTCCTCGTCAGGCGTTATATTAAGTCATGATCAGCGGAAGATGCGAACGCTAGGTACGGCGCGGAAGCAATGACGCTATCGTGACAGTTATGATGACCGGAGTCACTGTCCGCAATGACAAAGGAAGTGGTTAAATGAGGCTGATCTGCCAACGGAATCATAGCAGTACTACACGGTAGAAGAGACTGAACAATTATGCGGCAGCGGAGGTCGAATGAACATGGCTGGACTCGAACGGATCGCCTTAGTCACCGGGGCGAACAAAGGCATCGGCTTGGAAATCGCCAGGCAGCTTGGCGGGCAGCACGGCGTCACGGTGTTGCTCGGAGCAAGGGATGAAGCGCGCGGCCAAGAGGCCGCAGGCGGGTTGCGGGCGGAAGGGATCGCGGCGGAGTTCGTCCGATTGGATGTCCTCGATCATCAATCGATCGACCGGGCTGCCGAATTTATTGAAGGGAAGTACGGCAGGCTGGATATTCTCGTTAATAACGCGGGTATTTTCCTGGAGGAGAAGCCGCCGAGCGAGAACGACGTTGCCACGTTGCTGCAAGTCTACGATACGAATGTATTCGGCGTATTTCGGACGACGCAAGCGATGCTGCCTTTGCTGCGGAAATCAGCGGGCGGACGGATCGTCAATATGTCCAGCTCCTTGGGGTCCTTGACTCTGAACAGCGACTCCGGCTTCGAGCTTGCTTCTTTCTTAGTCCTCGGGTACAACTCCTCCAAGACGGCCGTCAACGCCTTGACCGTATTTTTCGCGAATGAACTAAGGGGCGCCCGGATCAAGGTCAATTCGGCCGATCCCGGATATTGCGCAACGGATATGACCGGCCATGCCGGCTCGAGGAGTCCCGCGCAAGGGGCGATCGCCGCCGTACGCTTGGCCACTCTCCCGCCTGACGGCCCGACCGGCGGATTTTACAACGAGGAAGGCCCTGTTCCGTGGTAGTTTAGAACATCGCGCCTATGCATACCGAATCGCCTGTTTGCGAATCTTATCTTGTAATGGCAGAAGCCAAGCACACCAAGAGGGGGATTCATCAGTGCGCAGACGATTGATCATAGGTACGATGCTGCTGTCGGCCGCGTTGACGGTTACGGGCTGCATGCAGAATACCGGCGACGTCGGCAACAAGAACATCAGGCCGAATTCCGGCAGGACCGATCGCATACTCGGCAACGGCACGATGAAATCGCGGTTCGCGAACGATCAGCGGAACGAGATGAATCGAATCAACGGCAACCAAAGGAATAACAATAACGTCATCGGCCTTCACGGCAATTCCCACATGCAGATGAGCGACGCGATCGCGAACCATCTGGCGGCGATGCCCGAGATCGACGCGGCTTACGTCGTGATGACGGACCGCAACGCCTACGTCGCCGTAACGCAGAACAATAAGGGCGGCGGACACGTTCACGGCACAGGGTTGTCCAATTCGCTGAAGACGAAAATCGCCGACAACGTCAAATCGATGTCTACCTCCACGCAGAACGTCTACGTGTCCGCGAATCCCGATTTCGCGAGCCGCATGCGCAACTTCGCGGAGGAGACGCGCCAAGGCCATCCGATCCAAGGTTTTTTATCGGAGTTCAACGCGCTCGTCGAGCGGATCTTCCCGGCCGAATCCAGCCGCAGTCCGCGCTAATCGAGAACTGTCAAGACAAGGAGGCTGTCCTAAGGTCGATTCGACCGTGGGACGCCTTTTTGTTGTTTACTGATCGCTATCAACTAGGCCAACGCTTGACCTGTAAACGGTACGGAGTGCAGTTATTGGGGCAGATAACGAGAGTTCTGACGGTTTCGTCGATAACGAGATGTATTCGATGCGGTTATTCAGTAGAAAAATGACGATATTGCGATAACGGACTGTACTCCGTGCAGTTGAGGTAGCGAGGAAAGTGATGAGCTATCGGTCAAACGGATGATCGAGCCGGAGAGCGCGTTTGGGCGGATGAAGCTAGATACTCTTTTGGGACACCCGCTTTTTTGCGTTCCGCTATGTTATGTCGCCCAGGTGCATTTTAGACCGCCCATTTTCCCCGTCCGCCGCACCGACCGAAAAGCCCTTTCATATGATAAAGTTGACTGTATCCCTATACCTTGTATTCACTACATTCCCGGGCAAGGAGGGGTGACACACGTTGAAAGGCAGCGACCATAAAAGCAAGTTTCTCCTAACCATTCGGGAACGCGAAGTCTTTGAACTGCTTGTGCAGGACAAGACGACTCGTGACATTGCACAGCAGTTGTTTATCAGCGAGAAAACGGTCCGAAACCATATCTCAAATGTGATGCAAAAGCTGAATGTCAAAGGTCGTTCGCAAGCGGTTGTCGAGCTGATCAAGCTCGGGGAGCTGAAGATTTAAAGACAACATGCACGACTTCTGCCGCTCGTCGATGTAGCGCGAGCCTTCTTCAACGCCGCCCAGCAATGGGGGACGGGAGGAGGCTTTTTTGATTCCGGTCGATTACCGATTACAATGGAAAATAGAACGGATACATTGGAGGCGGTAGGATGTTGACGGTGTGCGTGACGGGAACGGATCGCGGATTAGGGCTCGCGCTCGTCCGAGGATGGCTGGAGCAAGGCGCGAGCGTGATCGCGGGGCGCTACGCGGCTGAGGAGATCGAAGAGCACGTCGCGCTGCGTACAATATACGGAAACAAGCTGCTTCTCGTTCATATGGACGTTGCCAGCGATACGAGCGTTAAAGCGGCGGCGAGATCGATCGAAGCTTTCGCGGATCGGATCGACGTGCTGATCAATAACGCGGCGATTCTAGGAGATATTACGCGTACGATCGAGGATGAATTGGACTACGAGGAGATGCTCCGCGTCTACGACGTCAACGCGCTCGGTCCTCTCAGGGTGAACGGAGCGCTGCTCCCGCTCGTTAAGCGCTCGGCCCATAAGCTGATCATGAATATTTCGTCGGAAGCGGGCAGCGTCGGCGATTGCTGGCGGAACAATTGGTTCGCCTACGCGATGTCGAAATCGGCGCTCAACATGCAAACCGCGTTGCTGCACAATCACGTGAAGGAGGCCGGTGCGGCCGTGCTGTCCGTGCATCCGGGCTGGATTCGGACGTTCATGCAAGGCAAACTCGACGCGGGCGCGACCTACACGCCCGAAGAAGCCGCCGGCCACATCATCGCCCTTGCGCGGATTCCGGAGCGATTCCGAACCGACAAGCCGGCTTACGTCGATCTACTCGGCAAGCCTTTGCCCTGGTAATGGTAATCAATCGCTAGAATTATATAAACCGACACGAGGGTTCGACAGCATTCTCGCAGCCGATCTCCTATAATCGTCGATATAGACGCTCATTTCGCGGAGTGAGGTCGGGGGACGATACGAGTAAAGGGGATGCGTGCACATTGAATCAGGTAAAGCTGGAGGACATGCTGCTGCAGGCGAGCGAAGAGTATCATCTGACGGAGCGGGAAAAAGAGATCATCGGGTATTGGATGAAAGATTTCAATTATCGCGAAATTGCCTTATTGCTCGGTATTAGCCAGAATACGGTCAAAGTTCATATCTCCCGGATCAATTTGAAGATGAACGTCAAATCCAAGGCGTCGCTCATACTAAGGCTTATCGGCGCATAAGCATACATACGCGGTGCGCGAAGCCCGTTCTTCGTCTCGCTGACGACGACCTCGTTAAGCGATTCGAAGCGCGGGCTTTTCGGTTGCTTGGCCCTCCGGTGCGCCGCTGTAGCGGTCTCGCAGACCGTTGCATGGAGTAAATATCGCAAATCGTCTCGACTAGCCTCATTAATATCGCGAAGAAGGATAATGGTCGTCATCGTGCAGAATATCCCGACCCGGGTGCTGCATATCAGTTATATGAGCAAGGCCGAATCATCGTCACGAGGATGGGCCAATGCTTCGAGATCGGCGCGTACGAGGATCTCGTGACATTGAAGGGCGAGCTTAATCGGCTTAAAATGCTGGCAAGATTAAAGGATTTCATTCTTTGCCGTCGAATGACGGTAAGTAGCAAATCATTCCAAAGTTGTTCTGAGGGCGAGTTAGTTCGAGCCCGACGAAGAGCAATTATCTCGAGGAGGAATATGGGATGTCCGACAACAACACCGGCTTAGAGAACGCGCCGGGAGGGGCGCCTGCCCCGCAACGGCCGACGAACCCGGCTGCCAACATCGATGGACAGAAGCTGCTTGGCTTGCTCAAAAATCCGACCGCTAGCGTGAAGCTGCAGCCGGCGACCGACTGGATCTACGGCGTTATCGGCGCCGCGATCGGCGTCATCGGATTCTGGTTTTTCGTGTGGGCGTTGCATGAGGAGACGACTCCCGACTTCGGCGACGATTTTGCCGGCGCGCTCGGGGCGTTGGCTTCGCTCGGCCGCGCATTCGATTCGCCGTTCTGGAGCCTGTACGGCGCGATGGGCGCCGGCAAATATTTGATCCTGGGCGTCTGCGCGATCGTACTTGCGGCAGTGGCGTTCACGCTCGTCGGCAACTGGATCGGCGGACGCAAGCGCACCTGGCAGGAAGCCGCGACATACTACGGCGGTACGCAACTGCAAACCGGCGCGGGGCTCATCATCGCCGGGATTCTCACGTTCATCTCGGCCGAGCTGGGCGCTCTCGTCGCGACGCTGTTCCTCCTTCTCAGCCTGGTCGTGCTCGTCATTCAAGGCCTCGCGCTGCACGAAGTTAGCCGCGAGCGCGTATTCCCGTACATCTACCAATCCGTCGGCGGATTCGGAGTCGCGGTCTATATCGTGTATTTGCTCTTTACGTAAGGCCGATCGTTCGGATCGAATCGAAGAAGGCTGCTCCAAGCGCGGATTGCGCTCGGGGCAGCCTTCTGTTATAAGCTAATGTATATAGATGAACCGTTAGCGGGAGGAACCCCTATGTCCGGGAACGAGACAAGTCACGGCGAAGCGACGAAACACGAGCAATTGTTGCATTATATCCGAGCGCTTCCGATCGGAACGAAAGTGTCCGTTCGCCAGATGGCGAAGGACAAGGGCGTGTCCGACGGCACCGCCTATCGCGCGCTCAAGGAAGCGGAGCAGCTCGGCATCGTCAATACGAAAGAACGGATCGGAACCGTGCGCGTCGATAAGAAGAGGCGCGGCAATCCGGAGCAGCTGACGTTCGCGGAAGTGCTCGACATCGTCCAGGGCAGCCTGCTCGGCGGCGAAGAGGGCTTGGAAAAGTCGTTGCACAAGTTCGTCATCGGCGCGATGGAGCTGGACGAGATGATGGCGTACATCGACGCGGGCAGCCTGCTCATCGTCGGCAACCGCGAGAGCGCTCATCGCACCGCGCTCGAGCATGGGGCCGGCGTGCTCGTGACGGGGGGATTCGGCACGAGCGAGGAAGTGAAACGGCTGGCGAACGAACGCCAGCTTCCGATCTTAACCTGCCGTCACGACACGTTCACCGTCGCTTCGATGATCAACCGGGCGATGTACGACCAGCTGATCAAGCGCAAAATCATGATGATCGGCGATCTGATCGCGCCGTCGTCCCGGCAGTACGCGCTTAAGCAATCGGCGGACGTAACCGAGTTTCTGAAGCTGAGCGCGGAGACGGGAAGCGGCAGGTTTCCCGTTACGGACGAATGGAATCGCGTCGTCGGGATGATTACGTCCAAGGACGTCGTGGGCTCCAAGGCGGATCAGACGCTCGACAAGCTGATGACGAGGCGCCCGATGACGGTGACGCTCAGCACGCCGGTCGCGTCCGCGGCGCACCGGATGGTGTCGGAAGGCATCGAGTTGCTGCCGGTCGTAGACCGCCAGCGGAAGCTGATCGGCGCGATCAGCAGGGGCGAGGTGCTGCGGGCGATGCAGTTCGCCAACCGGCCCGCCCAGCTTGGCGAGACGTTCGACGCGCTCATGTGGGGCGGGTTTACGGAACATCGGGATGCGGAAGGACGGGCCTATTACGTCGGAACGGCGACGCCGCAAATGTCGGGGCCGCTCGGGACGATATCGGAGGGCGTGCTGACGGCGCTCATGCAGCAGGCGGCAAGCCGCGCGGTGGCCGATCTGGGGAAACGCGAGCACGTGCTCGACAATATGACGACGTATTTTCTGCGGACCGCTCCGATCGACGCGAGCGTAACGATCACGCCGCACATCATCGAAGCGAGCCGCAGGCACGTGAAGGTCGAGGTGCAGACGATGCAGGACGGGGACGCGATCGCCAAAGCGATGCTGACCGTGCAGACGATCGATCAGGCGTAGCTTAGCGCGATTGCTGCTGCATCAAGCGGGTGTAATGAGAGTGGTTTTTCATGCCGGCGAACAGGTTGAAGATGCCGAGCAGGAAGAACAGAGAGCTTACGACGACGCGAACGCTGGACCCGGAGAACAGAACCATGAGCAGAATCGAGATGAACACGAGCATGAGCCCCATGTTGATATTCAAGCGGGCGGCGTAAAGTCCGCGCTGCTTGACGTCGGCCGATTTGCGGGATTTGAAGCTGAAGTAGACGGACAAGCAGCAAGTGACGATGACGAGAACGGTGAGCGCCAGTTGTATCGCGAAGACCATGGGTGAAGATTGCTCCTTCCGGGATTTAGGCTGTAATGAACCGTATTGTACCATAAAAGAACGAAGCCGCGCTTCCATAGGAGAAGGGCGGCTTTATCGTCGCGCTCATTTCGGCAAATGCACGTTCACGTTCACCCATACGTGAAGCACGCCGCCTTCGACGAGCATCGTCTGGATGGACACGTCGTAGTCTTTGTCGCCGATGTCCTCGTAGACGATTTTGTTCAGCAGCTTTCGGGCAAGAGGCGCATCGGAATCGATGTTGTAGATGCTTCGCCCGAGGAAAATGTCGAGGTCCTTCCGCAGCCGTTTCTTGATCTCCGTCTCGGTCAGCACGCCGAGCGGGGATTTGCCCGGTTGTTCGATCACGTAGGGAACGATGCTCTTGATGACGTTGGACTTGCGGATTTTCTCCGATTGGGCCAAGTTCTTCTCGAGCCCGGCGAGCTGCTGTTGAAGGAGCAGGTTCTGCTTGGCTACATAATCGTATTGGTCGTTCATTAACGCGCCGAACACGGCGCTGCCGACGATCAAGCCGCACACGAAGAATGCCGTCAACTGCATGAACCGTCGGAATCTATCGAAGGAAGGCACTCGCATCGCGATCTCTCCATCTTTTAGGTGCCGCTGCGGCACATCCATTGTACTAGCTCGGTACCGATATGCGCGCCGAGGAACCCGAACATAATATAGCCGATTTGCTGCATCGCGGGAGAGATATATCCCCCCAGCATATTCGACTCGATGACACGAATTGGATCGATCGTACCTCCGACGGCCGCGACTAACGCCCATATTTTCAAATGTTCCGCGACCTGCATCATTTTCTCCTTGGGGGGAGTCCACAGCAAGACCGAGCCTAGGCCCGCCAGCAGCGCCCCGCCGAGCACGATCCCGAAAGCGACGAGAAAACAGAACGCGGCCCTCGTATAGAAGTCTCCCATAACAACCCCTCCTTTAATTATATATAGCGAGGTTGTCCCCGCCTGATTCCTATTAGTTATCGCGACCGCGGGTCGAAAAAGCGTCGTCGGACAAAACCGAACGTATGTGCTATAATGGTTCTATTCTGTTTGCGGCGAAGTTCGAATACGAGTAAGGCGGTGACGGTCATGTGCGATTTCGTTCATTTGCACGTTCATAGCGAATACAGTCTGCTCGACGGGGCGGCGCGGATCAAGGAGATGGCAGCCAAGGCGGCGGAGCTCGGCATGACGTCGCTCGCTTTGACCGACCACGGCGTTATGTACGGGGCGATTCCGTTCTATAAAGCTTGCAAAGAGCACGGGATCAAGCCGATTCTAGGCATGGAAGCGTACATCACGGCGGGGGCGCGGCACGACAAGCAATCCCGCAAAGACCAGCCGATCTATCACCTGACGCTGCTCGCGAAGAACGAGACGGGTTACCGCAACCTGATGAAGCTGACGTCTATCGGCCATTTGGAAGGGTTCTATTACCGGCCGCGCATCGATTTCGAAGTATTGTCCTCGCACGCGGAAGGACTCGTCTGCTTGAGCGGCTGCATGAGCAGCGAGCTGTCTCAATTGCTCGCGGCCGACAAATACGAGGAAGCGAAGGCGCTTGCGCTCCGGTATCAAGCGCTGTTCGGCGCAGACTACTATCTCGAGCTTCAGGATCACGGGATTCTGGAGCAGAAGAAAATCGCGGCCGGCGTGCTGCGGATCGCGGAGGAAACGGACATCCCTTTGGCGGCGACGAACGACTCCCACTACTTGAATCCGGACGACGCGGGGCTTCAGGACGTGCTGATCTGCATCGGCACGGGCAAGACGGTGGACGATAAGGATCGGCTGAAAATAACGACGAACGAGATTTATTTGAAGAGCGGCGAGGAGATGGCGGCGCTGTTCCGCCATGTGCCCGAAGCGATCGCGAACACGGTGCGGATCGCCGATAGCTGCTCGCTGGAGCTGGAGTTCGGCCGACATATATTGCCTGCGTTCTCGCCGTTGCCCGAGGGGAAGACGGCAGGCGCGTATTTGCGGGAGCTGTGCGAGTCGGGATTGACGGAACGTTATGGGCAACTGCCGGAATGGAACGCGGACGAACCGTTTCGGGAGCGGGCCAGAGGGCGGCTGGAGTACGAGCTGAAGGTGATCGGGGAGATGGGGTTCGACGACTATTTCCTGATCGTCTGGGACTTCATCCGGTTCGCGCACGACAACGGCATCGTCACGGGACCGGGCCGCGGTTCTTCCGCGGGCAGTCTCGTGGCTTATACGCTGCGCATTACGGACGTAGATCCTCTGGCGCACAAGCTGCTGTTCGAGAGGTTCCTCAATCCGGAGCGGATCACGATGCCCGATATCGACGTCGATTTCAGCGACGAGCGGCGGGACGAGGTCATTAAGTACGTCGTCGACAAATACGGCAGCGAGCACGTGGCGCAGATTATTACGTTCGGCACGCTGGCCGCCAGGGCGGCGGTGCGGGACGTCGGCAGAGTCATGAATCTTCCTTATGGTGAAGTAGATAAAGCCGCTAAGCTCATTCCGGGCATGCCGGGCATGTCGATCGAGCGCGCGATGCGGGAAAGCCCGGAGTTCCGAACGTTGGCCGAAGGCGCAGGCAACGCCGCGGAGCTGATCGCGATGGCGCGGCGCGTCGAAGGGATGCCGCGCCATGCGTCGACGCACGCGGCCGGCATCGTCATCTCTTCGGGGCCGCTTACCGATTACGTTCCGCTGCAGGAGGGGACAGACGGCGTTCCGCTGACGCAGTACTCGATGGAAAACCTCGAATCGGTCGGCTTGCTCAAGATGGACTTCCTGGGCCTTCGCACGTTGTCGATCATCGAGCGGACGCTCGGATGGATCAAGGAGCTGACCGGCAAGGAGCTGCGCTGGCAAGACGTGTCTTACGAGGATGCGAAAACTTACGAGCTGATGGGCCGAGGGGAGACGACGGGCGTGTTCCAGCTCGAGTCGCCGGGCATGCGGCGCGTGTTGAAGGACATGAAGCCGAGTTCGTTCGAGGATATCGTCTCGGTGCTTGCGCTGTTCCGCCCGGGACCGATGGAATTTATCCCGCAATTCATTCGCGCCAAGCACGGTCTTATCGAGGTGGAATATCCGCACGCGAATTTGAAACCGATTCTTCAGGACACGTACGGCATTATCGTATATCAGGAACAGATCATGCAGATCGCGTCGGTCATGGCCGGGTTCTCGCTCGGACAGGCGGATTTGCTGCGCCGCGCCGTCAGCAAGAAGAAGCGCGAAGTATTGGATGAGCAACGCGTCGCGTTCGTTAGCGGGAGCTTGCGCATGGGTTACTCCGAAGCGGACGCGAATCGCGTATACGATATGGTCGTCCGCTTCGCGGACTATGGATTTCCCCGCGCGCATGCGGCGGCATACGCCGTGCTTGCGTTCCAGACCGCGTATTTGAAGGCGCACTATCCCGTCGCGTTCATGGCTTCGATGTTAACTGCGGTCGTCGGCAATCAGCGCAAAACGGCGGAGTACGTGGACGAGTGCCGCCATATGGGCATACCGGTGCTCCCGCCGGACGTGAACGAGAGCGGCGTGCTGTTCACGCCGGTCGATTCCGCGGAGCCGGACGATGGGGGAGCGCGGGCTTACGGCGGCGTTCGCTTCGGACTCGCGGGGGTGAAGAACGTCGGCACGCAAGCGATCGACAGCATCTTGCGCGAGCGGGCCAAGGAACCGTTCGAGAGCTTGGGCGACTTCTGCAGGCGCGTGGATTCCCGCGTGTGCAACAAGCGGGTCATCGAGTCGCTTTTGCTCGCGGGGGCAATGGATACGTTGCCGGGCCATCGCGCGCAGCTTCTGGCCGCGCTGGAGCCGACCTTGGACGCCGCGGTCCAGTGGCGCAAAGAACGAGAGGAGCTGCAGATCGAGCTGTTCGACTTCGAGGAAACGCCGAACTGGATCGAGGAGCTGCCGAATATCGAGCCGTATTCCCAGGCTCAGACGCTCGAATTCGAGCGCGAGCTGATGGGCTTGTATTTGTCCGGCCATCCGCTGGACGCCTACGACGGATTAGCCGAAGAGTTGAAGCTGGACCGCCTTGTCGATATCGCGGATGCGCCGGACGGCTCGACGGTATTTACGGCGGGCATGATCGTGTCTTTGAAGCCTTTTACGACGAAGAAGGGGCAGGCGATGGCGTTCCTCGAGCTGGAGGACCGCATTATGGCGGCGGAGCTCGTCGCGTTCCCGACCGTATGGAAGAACGCTTCGTCCTACGCGAAGAAGGGAGCGCTTGTCCTCGTGCGAGCCAAAGTGCAGCAAGGAGACGAAGATTACAAGCTGCTGGCCGACGACATCCTGCCGCTGGACGCGCCGGACTTGAAGCTGCAGGTCGAGCGGCTTCGCCGGATCAGCCAGCAGCCTAGGAGGCCGGCGCCGGCGCAGCCGGCTGCATCGAAACAGGCGACGGTACAAGCGAATGCTCCCGGGCAGCCGAAGCCGTCCGCAGCTTCCGACGTTCAGCCCGTATCGGGTAAGCCTTCTTCCGCCGTCCAAGAGAGTTTGCCGGAGCGAGTATACATTCGCATCGACGAGCCGCACGAGCAGCCTGCGACGCTTATACGGTTAAAGTTGCTGCTCAAATCGCATGCCGGTCCCGTGCCGACGGTGCTTCGCTACGAGCGGACCAAGCGAACCGTCGCGCTCAGCGACGAGTTCAAGGTCACTCCGACGCAGGAGCTGTTCGATAAGGTCGAGAAGCTGCTAGGCGCGGACAGCATCCGGGCGAAGTAACAATGTTGTTACAAAACGGCATCGTCAACTAACGACGGTGCCGTTTTGTATCGCGATTCATTCACATTAAGCACAAGTGGTGTCGCTAAATGCCCGAGACCAGCTCGATTCCTTGAATTAAGCACACGTGGTGGCGCTAATGCTCGGGTCCAGCTCGATTCCTCGATTTAAGCACAAGTGGTGTCACTAAATGCTCGGTCCCAGCTCGATTCCTGGATTTAAGCACACACGGTGTCACTATATGCTCGGTCCCAGCTCGCTCGTGATATCCTCCTATATGAAGTCCCGCGCCGCTAGTCGACGTGCTTGCCGTCGATGTTTGGTTGCTAGTGTTGCGCCATCTGTGCTATGATTTCTTTATCTTTTCTTTTCCAGCGAATGATATTGCTATTGGGGGTACCGCTTCATGTGGACGGTCATCTACATCGCACCGACCGCGAAGATCGCCGAACGGATTCAGAAGCGTCTAACCGAGGAAGGATTTCTCGTACAGGTACGCCCTATTAACCTAACGAAACCGCAGTATGAAATATTGGTACCATCAGGCGAAGTACGGGAAGTGCAAGAAGTGCTCGGAAGTATACTGCATCTGTAATGCTGTACGATACCCGCTTTCATCTGTCGGCGAAGCCGTATGGACGAGTCGGTCGCCATTTTCCGCTTGAGAGGTGTCGCTGTGTTCAAGGATTTATTTCAGAAAAAAAAGTACGCGGTCGTCCCTTCGGAACGCACGAAACGTGACATTCCCGAAGGCTTGATGAACCGCTGTCCTAAATGCGGTACGATTCAATTCAGCAAAGAACTTGAGAAAAACCTGAAGATCTGTTCGACTTGCGGACACCATTTCCGCCTTAACGCCTGGGAGCGCATCGCGATGACGCTCGATGAGGGGCGTCTTTTTGAGATTGACGGCAATCTCGTATCCGAAGATCCGCTTAATTTCCCAGGTTACCAATCGAAGCTGGAGCAGCAGAAGAGCAACTCCGGCTTGAACGACGCGATCGTAACCGGCGAAGGCGAAATCGGCGGTTTTCCCGTCGTGATCGGCGTGATGAGCTTTGATTTCTTCAGCGGCAGCATGGGGTCGGTCGTCGGCGAGAAAGTAACGCGCGCGATCGAGCTGGCCATCGAGAAGCAAGTTCCTCTCGTGATGTTCTCGACTTCCGGCGGCGCCCGGATGCAGGAAAGCATCCTGAGCCTTATGCAGATGGCCAAGACTAGCGCGGCGCTGGCGAAATTCCAAGATCAAGGCGGACTTTTCATATCCGTTTTTACCGACCCGACTCTTGGAGGCGTATCCGCCAGCTTCGCGAGCCTTGGCGATTACAATTTGGCCGAGCCCGGAGCGATCGTCGGCTTTGCCGGCCGTATCGTCATCGAACAGACGATTCGCCAGAAGCTGCCGGACAACTTCCAGACGGCGGAATTCAACGCGAAGCACGGTCAGCTCGATAAAGTCGTACACCGCAAAGACATGAGAGCGGTGCTCACGCAACTGCTAGATATGCATGCATGGAAAGGAGAGCCGGCCGATGTCTAATGATTTGCCTTTTGAACGGCCGCTCGCGGAACATCGCAAGAAGATAGACGAGCTGAAGAAATTCGGCCAAGAGAAGCAGATCGATTTCGCGGACGAAATCGGACGGCTCGAAGAGCGGTATAAGCAGATGGAGCTGGAAATCTACAGCAACCTGAGCGCGCCGCAAATTATGCACATGGCCCGCCATCATCAGCGTCCAACGACGTTGGATTACATAAAATTGATTTTTGCCGATTTTCTTGAAATCCATGGCGACCGCGTATTCGCGGACGATCTGGCGATCGTCGGCGGACTCGCGAAGCTGAACGGCGTGCCGGTGACGGTCGTCGGACATCAGCGCGGCAAGGACACGAAGGACAACATTCAGCGTTTCTTCGGCAGCCCTCACCCGGAAGGTTTCCGGAAGGCGCTGCGTTTCATGCAGCAAGCGAATAAATTCAAGCGTCCGATCATTACGTTCATCGATACGAAGGGCGCTTATCCCGGCGATACGGCCGAAATGAGAGGTCAATCCGAAGCGATCGCCCGTAACCTTGCGGAAATGGCGATTTTCGGCGTGCCGATTATCTGCGTCGTCATCGGCGAAGGCGGGAGCGGCGGAGCGCTGGCGCTCGGCGTCGGCAACCGCGTATTGATGCTCGAGAACGCGATTTACTCCGTTATCTCTCCGAACGGGGCAGCCTCCATTCTGTGGAAGGATGCATCCAAAGCGGATCAAGCGGCCGAAGCGATGAAGATTACGGCGAAAGACCTGAAGGAGTTCGGCGTAATCGAAGAGATCGTTCCGGAACCGATGGGCGGAGCCCACCGCGATCCGGAGATGCAGGCCGAAGCGATCAAGGAAGCCGTATGGCGTCATCTCCAGGAACTGATGAAGATGACACCCGAACAATTGGTGGAAGACCGGTACCAGAAATTCCGCGACATCGGACATTTCGGTACTGTTGAGCTTGAATAGCTCTTTATAAAGATTTGTGATGGATAAAACGGAGGAATACGAAATCATGCGCAAAACGAAAATCGTCTGCACCATCGGACCGGCCAGCGAATCGCTGGAAAACACGAAAAAACTGATTTCGGCCGGCATGAACGTCGCTCGCTTGAACTTCTCTCACGGCGATTATGATGAGCACGGCACCCGCATCAAAACGATCCGCCAAGCTTGCCAAGAACTCGGCAAGACGGTCGCGATCCTGCTCGACACGAAAGGTCCGGAGATTCGTACGGGTAAGCTGGCCGTAGACGTTATTGAGCTCGTGCAAGGCGAGTACATTACGCTCTCTACCGAAGATTTCCTCGGCGATAAGAACCGTATCCCGATTACGTATAAGGAACTGCCGCAAGACGTGAGCGTCGGATCGACGATCCTGATCGACGACGGTCTGATCGGCCTGACGGTCGTCGACATCCAAGGCACCGAGATCAAATGCCAAATCGTGAACGACGGCCCGATCAAAAGCAAAAAAGGCGTTAACGTTCCGGGCGTCGCGATCTCGATGCCGGGCATTACCGAGAAAGACGCGAACGATATCCGTTTCGGCATCGAGATGGGCGTAGACTTCATCGCCGCTTCGTTCGTACGCCGCGCCAGCGACGTACTCGAAATCCGCGAGCTGCTCGAGCGTCACGACGCGCGCCATATCCAGATCATCTCCAAAATCGAGAACCAGCAAGGCGTAGACAACCTCGACGAGATTCTCGAAGTATCCGACGGCCTCATGGTAGCCCGCGGCGACCTCGGCGTTGAGATTCCGGCCGAGGAAGTTCCGCTCGTCCAGAAGATGATGATCGAGAAGTGCAACCGCGTAGGCAAGCCGGTCATCACGGCGACCCAGATGCTCGATTCGATGCAGCGCAACCCTCGCCCGACGCGCGCGGAAGCTTCCGACGTCGCGAACGCGATCTTCGACGGCACCGACGCGATCATGCTGTCCGGCGAGACGGCTGCGGGCAAATACCCGATCGAATCGGTACAGACGATGTCCCGCATCGCGGTGCGCGCGGAGTCCGCTTTGCATTATCGCGAGATCTTCACGAAGCAAGCGAACGCGCAACAGAAGTCGGTTACGGAAGCGATCAGCCAAGCGGTCGCCAACTCCGCGCTCGACCTCGACGCGAAAGCGATCGTTACGTCCACCGAGAGCGGTTATACCGCTCGCATGGTATCCAAATACCGTCCGAAATCGCCGATCGTGGCGGTAACGCCGGTCGAACAAGTGCTGCGTCGCCTGCAGCTCGTATGGGGCGTTATTCCGGTTAAAGGCGTACCTGCCCAAACGACCGACGAAATGTTCGATATCGCCGTTCAAGGCGCCATCGAATCCGGCGTCGTTCGTCTCGGCGATACGATCGTCATTACGGCCGGCGTACCGGTAGGCCGCTCCGGCACGACGAACCTGATCAAGATTCATAACGTCGGCGAGCTGATCGCCAAAGGCCAAGGCATCGGTTCGCAAAGCGCGACCGGTAAAGTCGTCACGGCTCGCTCGGCTGAAGAAGCGGTCCGCAAGATGACGCCTGGCGCCATTCTTGTCGCTCCGTCCACGGACAAAGAATATATGCCGGCATTCGAGAAAGCCGCCGCGGTCATTACGGAAGTCGGAGGCATTACGTGCCACACGGCAGTCGTAGGCTTGAACCTTAGCATTCCGGTCGTCGTAGGCGTTAACGACGCGTTCGAACACCTTAAGGACGGTACGGAGATTACGGTGTACGCCGAACACGGCGTGATCTACTCCGGACAAGCTAGAGTACTGTAAGGTTAACGATGAACCCGAGTCCCGCAACATGCGGCACATCCGTGCCGATCGTTGCGGGATTTTGTGCAAGAAAGGAGCTGCCCGTTCCATGGCTAGATGGTTCTTGCACCCGCTTAGAGTGCGATACCAAGAGACGGACCAGATGGGCGTCGTCTACCATATCAACTATTTGAATTGGTTCGAGATCGGCAGAACCGAATGGGTTCGCCATGCCGGAATCGCATATAAAGAGATGGAAGAGAGAGGCTTGCTGCTGCCGGTCACGGAGATCGAGGCGTCGTTCCGTACGCCGGCGAGATACGACGACTGGGTGACGGTTTGCACGAGCGTCGCCGAAATCTCGAAGATCAGGGTTCGTTTCCGATCCCGAATCGCCCTTGGCGACCTGACGGCAACCCACGGTTCCAGCTATGAAGGCGACGAGCCGCCGGGCGAGCTTCTTGTTATTGGCGGTACGAGCCACGTATGGGTGAATAGGGAGTGGAAACCGACCCGTTTCGACCGCGAAGCGCCCGAATGGTATGAACGCATGCGCGAACTGGCAGATGAAGATTATGGTATCATAGTCGTAAAGTCGAATTGCGAAGGAGCACCGTCATGAATCAGGGCATCCATCATTTCAAAGCCGACTTCTTCAAGGCGCTCGCCCATCCGATGAGAATCCGCATTCTCGAGATGTTGTCCGAAGGGAATCGGAACGTCAACGAGATCCAAACGCTGCTCGGCTCCGAAGGCTCCGCCGTCTCCCAGCAGCTTGCCGTACTTAGAAGCAAGAACGTCGTATACGGCATTAAAGACGGAACTTCCGTGATTTATTCGTTGCGCGATCCACTGATCAAGGATTTGTTGGACGTCGCCAAGCAAATTTTCAATAATCATCTGGTCGACGCGATCTCTCTTCTCGAGGTTATGAGCAATGAATCGGCGACAAAGCCTCAACCATAATCGAATCGCACCTTCCGCGAATAATCCGTCAAGTTCCCGTTGACTTTCGTCACCGTCGGATTTACTATTTCATTGTATATATTCAAATATTCAAATATACGATGAAAAGAAGGCGTACTCCATGAAAGGGACCGGCAGATTCGAAGGTTATTCGTCTGATTCATTGCGCAAAGATATGTTATCCGGCTTGATCGTCGGCATTATCGCCATTCCACTCGGAATGGCGTTTGCTATTGCATCCGGGGTGAAGCCCGAATACGGCTTGTACACGACGGTCGTCGCCGGCCTCCTGATCTCCCTGTTCGGGGGCTCGCGCTTCCAGATCGGCGGCCCTACGGGCGCGTTCATCCCGATCCTGTTCGCGATTGTGTTACAATACGGCTATGAGAACCTGTTGATTGCCGGGTTCATGGCCGGGATTATGCTCGTATTGATGGGCCTGCTGCGGCTTGGGGCGCTCATCCGCTATATTCCTCAGCCGGTTACGATCGGATTTACGAGCGGAATCGCCGTGCTGATCTTCAGCGGACAAATCGCGGACTTCCTCGGGCTGACGGGAATCGAGAAACACGAGAATTTCTTGCCGAACATGCGGGAGCTCTTATCGGGCATCGGGACGATTAACGTCTACGGCGTCGCGACTTCGGTCATCTGCTTGCTTGCGATGATCGTCATGCGGAGTCGGTGGCCGAGACTGCCGGCGTCGCTCGGGGGATTGCTCGTCTCGACAGCGGTCGCCGCGATCTGTTATCCCGGGGAAGTCGCGACGATCGGTTCGAAGTTCGGCGATATTCCCGGCACGCTTCCCGCGCTGCATTGGCCCGAGATCTCGTGGCAGAGGCTTACCGACTTGATACGTCCGGCATTCGTCATCGCCATGCTGGGCGCGGTCGAATCGCTCCTCTCGGCTGTCGTGGCGGATCGTATGTCGAATACGCGCCATGACAGCAACCGCGAACTGATCGGACAAGGAATCGCGAATATGGCGGCGCCATTGTTCGGCGGAATACCGGCCACCGGAGCGATCGCGCGCACGGCGGCCAACATTCGCAGCGGCGCGGTGTCGCCGATATCCGGTATCGTGCACGGGTTGTCGGTCCTTCTCGTGCTCTTGCTCTTCGCGCCGTACGCTTCGGATATCCCGCTCGCCGCCATGGCTCCGATCCTGATGATCGTCGCTTGGAACATGAGCGAACGCAGGGAGTTCGCGCATATGCTGAAGGCGAAGACGAGCGACTCCGTCGTGCTCGTCATTACGTTCTTGCTCACGGTATTCTTTAACCTTACGGTCGCCGTCGAAGTCGGATTGCTGCTCGCGGTCATCCTGTTCGTGAAAGGGATGAGCGAAAGCCTTAAAATCGCGAAGATGTTGCCCGATCCCGAACATAAGCATGCCAAGGTGAAAGCGCATCGCGTCAGCGCGGAGCGCGATTGTCCGCAGATCAGCATCGTTACGGTGGAAGGACCTTTGTTCTTCGGCGCGGCCGAGCGATTCGACGAGCTGCTAAGAACGTCGGCCGGCGTACGGACGAAAGTATTGCTCCTGCGGTTGTCCAAGATGCCTCACCTGGATCTGTCGGGCGAATCCAAGCTGGCCGGACTCACGGCAACCTTCGCGAAGTCGGGCGGAACCGTGCTGATCTCGGGCATGCAGCCGCAGCCGCTGGAGATGATCCGGAGGACGGGGCTATTGGACAAGATCGGCGAGGAGAAGCTATTCGCGAGCACCGGTGACGCGATCAACTGCGCCTTGTCGCTGCTGGACAAGGAAGCGTGCCGAGGCTGCAAGCATTACGCGTTCAAGGAATGCGCCGAATTATCGATCGCCGGCGGCAGGAAGGAGTTGTGCCGCGCGGCGGAATGACCGATTGGACTGGAGTGTTAAGATGCGCAGATGGCTGCTTGTTCTCATTGTTATTTTCCCGGGCGTTGAGTTGTGGGGCATTATTGAGATGGGTAAACAAATCGGCGGGTGGCAGGTGCTGGGGTTGCTCGTGCTGGCGGGCGTGCTAGGGACGTGGCTTGCTCAGTTCGAAGGCCGCAAAGTGATCCGGCAGGCGCAGCTTCAAATGCAGGCCGGACAAATTCCGGGCTTGTCGCTGCTGGACGGGTTGTGCGTGCTGGCCGGCGGCTTGCTGCTGCTGTTCCCCGGGTTCGTCTCCGACATCGTCGGCATCTCCTTGCTGCTGCCGTTCACGCGTCCGATCTATCGCCGGCTTCTCTATCGTTGGTTGGAGAGAAGGATGAGGAACGGCGCGTTCACGATTCGCCAAGGCCCGCCATGGGGCCGTTAAAGGAACGTTACCTGGAGCCGTATTGAATATATTTGGCGATGTCTCTGAACACGCCCGCCCGGTGGCAGGCGGTAAGGAAGACGACGGTAACCGGTCCGATGATGAGACCGAACACTCCGAACAGCTTAAGTCCGACGAACATCGCCATCAAGGTCGGCAGCGCCTCCAAGCCTACGCTGGAAGCAAGCACCTTCGGCTCGATGAACTGGCGCGCGACGAGCACGATCCCGTATAGAATGGATAGAGAAGTGCCCAGCTCCCATTCGCCGGCAAGAAATTCGTACGCGAACCACGGGATCATCGCCGCGCCGACGCCAAGATAAGGGAGCAGATCCACGAAGCCGATGAATAAGGCGATCGAAACCGCGTTATGAACGCCGATGACGAACAGTCCGATCATGACGACGACCGTCGTGATGGAGATCATGATGAACTGGGAACGCAAATACCCGAACAACGCTTGCCGCAGATCTTTCCACACGTTGCCGACCCTGCCCCGCAGAGCGGGCGGAAACCACGCTTTTCCCCTCTGTACGTACTTGTTCCAATCTTTGCTTATGAAGAACGAAGCCAACAGAACGACGACCGTTATGATCGCGATAGCCGGAAGGGAGGAGATGAAGCCTACGATCCCCATCAGGAACGCGCTGATCAAGTTCGTGCCCGCTTTGGCGACCGCTTTAGCCGCATCCGAGATGCGGTTATTGATCATGTCCTGGTAGTTCGGATTTTCGTTATAAAAATGATCGATGCGCTCGATGAGGTTATGAATTTCCGGTCTGGCGATAAAATCGTTATAGGAGCGCTCGATCCAATCGACGAAGTCGTCCATCGAGCCGGCCGCGTTCATCAGCTCCTCCGCAAGCCGCATGACAAGGGTCGTAAGGAGCGTGATCATGGCGGCGGTGAAAATCAGCAGTACGACCGTAACCGCCAGCCAACGAGGCAAACGGGCTTTACGCTGAAAGAGATGAACGAGCGGGTTCAGCATATAAGCAAGCAGCCACCCCAGAAGGAACGGGTATAGGAGGGGCAGCGTCCACCAGACTAATGCGCCTCCGCCGACAACGATCCCGATCACGAGCAGCAATCGCTTCAGTCTGCCCGTTAATTTTCGATCCACGCGCATGCGCCTCCTTCATGTCGAATTTCCGTCTTTTAACATTCGGTTAATCCTTCGGTAACGCGGGCTTTACATTCGGATAACATAATGGATCGAGGACCAGGCTCGAACCTGAACCGCAGTGTCGAATGACGAACGGGGGGATGTAGGATGTCCGGCGCCAAGAAGTACATTAATCGCGATTTAAGCTGGCTCGAGTTCAACCGCCGGGTACTGGAAGAAGCGGAAGACGCGAGCACGCCGCTGATGGAACGCCTGTCGTTCCTTTCCATCGTATCGAGCAACCTTGATGAGTTTATGAGCGTTCGGGTCGCGGGATTACAAGATCAACGCAAGGCAGGCTACATCAAATCGGATTTTACCGGGTATACGCCCCAAGGCCTGTTGAAACGCATTATGAAAAGAACGACCCGCACGGTGAGGCAGCAATATAAAGTGTATCGCGACCTTATGCGGCTGCTATCGCGCGAGGGCATCGAGCTGCTTAGCGTCAAAGATTTGACGACCGATCAGAGGACGCTAATGAAGGCGCATTTCCAAGAAATCATCTACCCGGTGTTAACGCCGATGGCGGTCGACGTCAGTCGGCCGTTCCCGCTCGTGCATAGCAAGGAGATTTACCTGGCCGTCGTTCTAAAGCCCGAAGCCGGAGGAGAAGACAAGACGGTGTGCGCGATCGTTCAGGTGCCGTCGATCCTGCCCAGGGTCATTCCGGTTCTGAGCGGGCGGAATAGCAGGCGAAGCTGCTACATTCTGCTCGAGGACTTGCTTAAGGAGAATATCAGCCTGCTGTTCAGCGGTTACGAGATGGAGGCCGTCCATGCTTTCCGCGTCACCCGCAATTCGGATTTGACGCTGAACGAGGAAGGCGCGGAGGATTTGCTCCAAGAGATCGAGAAAGAGCTGAGAAGAAGGAAGCACGGCTTGCCGGTTCGGCTCGAAGTCGAGAAAGGCATGCATCCGCACGCGTTGCAACTGCTCAGGGATGAGCTCGAGCTGTGGGAGGAAGACGAACCGCTCGAAATCGACGGGCCGCTGGACTTAAGTTTTCTATCGAAATTCGCTTCATTGCTGCAGAACGTGGATCATCTCAAATACGAGAGGATAGAGCCCGTATATCCGGAGGAATTCGAGAACGCGGACGATATTCTGTCCGTGCTGCGGGAGAAGGACGTGCTCGTCTATCACCCTTACGAATCGTTCGAGGCCGTGAACGACTTCATTCTGGAGTCCGCCGCCGACCCCGATGTGCTGGCGATCAAGATAACGTTGTATCGGGTAAGCGTCAACTCCGTGCTGATCCAGGCGCTCGCGAGAGCCGCCGAGTCGGGCAAGCAAGTGACGGTCGTGGTCGAGCTGAAGGCGCGGTTCGACGAAGAGCGGAACATAGCCTGGGCTCGCCTTCTCGAAAATTCGGGCTGCCACGTCGTTTACGGGTTGGTCGGTTTAAAGACGCATGTCAAAATAACGCTAGTCGTTAGGCGGGAGTCCGGCGCGTTAAGACGTTACGTGCATGTCGGCACCGGCAACTACAACGATATTACCGCGAAGCTCTATACGGATGCCGGCTTATTCACGAGTCACCCGGGCATCGGCGAGGACGCCTCCGCTCTATTCAACGAGATGACCGGCTATTCTACCCCGCACGATTGGCGGTCTTTCGCCGTCGCGCCGATCGGGCTGAAGGAGAAGCTGTTCGAACTGATCGACCGGGAGATGGAGCACGCGCAAGCCGGGAGACCGGCGAGAATCGTGGCGAAGATGAATTCGCTCTCGAGCCAGTCGATGATCGACAAGCTTTACGAGGCTTCGCAAGCCGGAGTAAAGATCGAGTTGATCGTGCGGGGAGTGTGCTGCTTGAGGCCGGGCGTGGACGGTTTAAGCGAGAATATAAGAGTCGTTAGCATCGTTGATCGGTTCCTGGAGCATTCGAGGATCGTCGCCTTCGCCGGCGGAGGCGAGGAGGAGGTGTACATCTCCAGCGCGGATTGGATGACCCGCAACTTAAGCCGTCGCGTCGAAATTCTATGTCCGGTGTACGATGCCGGCATTCGGAGCAGTCTCATGAACCTTCTGCGAATGAATTTGGAGGACGACGTAAAGGCAAGGAAGCTGTCTTCGATGGGGGGGTATATCAGAGTCCATAACGAAGCCCAAGATCCGCTGAGAAGCCAATTCGCGGCGGCGGAGCTCGGGCGATGGAAGCGGAGCCGTCGTTAACCGTTACAGGTAAGTCGCTTGCAGCTTGACATCAAGCTTGGGAGTTAACCCCCAAGTTTTATGGAACTCTCTGGCGATCGCGTCGGTCTCCCGCTGCTCGACCGGGAGCGGGTGCGAGGCATGGGCGACGATCTGCAGCTTGCCCGCCATGACGACGAGATCCATGGCCGATATCGCCTGCGCCTCGCTGCGGTCTAGCGCCGAGGCAAGCTGGAGCAGCGTGCCAAGCCGCGCGGCAAGCTCGATATCCCCGTCGCTCAGGATCGCGCGGAACGGGGCGAGATTGCGTTTGTGCTGGCCGGCGCTCGCGAACGCGGCGATCGATGCGGCAAGCAACATCTCGCGGTGGCCTAGGCCGTTCCAGTGCGTATGCATCAGCATATAGAACGTGTGCTCCGCGCTGTTGTTGTAATCGATCGCGGCGCCGATCCGATGCAGCCTCGCGGCCGTTTCCAGCAGCAGGCGCGATTCCGGACGAAGCGAATACTTGACGCTTAGGCATTCGTATAGCGTTACGGCCAACTTCTGAACCTGGTTCAGGTGAACCTCGGGAGAAGTGGGATATAATGCCGTTAAATTGCGAATGCTTTCTTGCAGAACGGACTCTGCCGACTTCGGCTGAAATCGCGGGACGCACGTTTCGTAGAACAGCCCGTCGCGGAGTCCCGCGCCGCACACGACGAGGCTGGAGGCCGCCGCGTGCCTGATGATGCCGAGCAGGATCGCCAGGCCGGGCACGATGACATCGCCGCGGTCCTTCGACAGGCCGGGAAGCTTTCTGCGCTTATCTACCGGAATAGCGGCTAGCTGGTTAAGTCTCGATGCCGCGTCTTCCGCTCGAAGCTCATAGCCGTGAAGCAGATGGAACGGATAATCGGTCATCTTCTGTTGAAATTTCGCCAGCGCTCGCACGGTGCCTCCGAGGCCGATAATCGGCAATCCGGGATATTGGCCGATCCAAGGCTCGCCGGTAAGTCGCTGCATGACGAACGACTGCATGTCCTCGAGAACGGCGGGAGGTACGGGATTCGAGCTTAAAGCGAATGTCGACGCCAGGTTGACGCAGCCGAACGGGAAGGATACGGCGAACTTGACCTCCCGATCCAAGAGGAGGCTGATTTCCGTGCTCCCGCCGCCGATGTCGATAACGAAGCCGTCTCCCGTTCCCATCGTGCAGAGCATCGCATGGCTGCCGATACGGGCTTCGTCCTCTCCGGACAACACTTCGATGGTAAGACCGGTCGCGTCCGACAAGCGCCGGACGATACGTTCACGATTCGCTGACTGCCGGACGGCTGCCGTCGCGACGGTCCGAATGAAGCCCGTTCCGTGCATTTGGCATATTCGCCGATAATGCCGCAATACTTCCGTAAGCTCTTCGATCGCTTCGTCCGTCAGATTGCCTTCATCGTCCATGCGCTGGCTTAGCCGCGCTGCCCAGCGCCCTTGGTCGATGACCCTGTACGCGCCGTTGTCCGAGAGCTGATAGACGGCAAGCCGGACCGTATTCGAACCGATATCTATAATCCCCGTAATTCGATTTTTCGTCATGAGGGTCTCCTTCGAAAGGGACGTGCATTTTCGAATTATTGTACCATCAGAGGCGGGATTGGCAAAAGAACCTTTATGGTGGCGATAAAACAATTCTATGTGACGATCGGTTCCATTCGCCGTTGAAATCGATTATCATTAAAAAAGGTCAAAAAATGTGAAGGAATTCGCGATTTACGTGCATTATTGAGCGGTGAATCGTTCTCGCTCCCGCACAAGCGATCATGGGGCTGATCGGAAGGCGACGATGCTCATCCGGTCGACTTGCATTTTTTGGATAAAGGAGAGATGAACATGACGGCAACGAAAGGCTTGGAAGGGATTGTCGCGGCGGCATCGTCGATCAGCTCGATCATCGACGGCGTTCTGACCTATCGCGGCATTAACATCGATGAACTCGCGGAACAAGCTTCCTTCGAAGAAGTGGCATACTTGCTGTGGTACGGCAAATTGCCGACCAAGCAGCAACTGGACGGGCTCAAGGCGCAATTAAGCGAGCACGCGCAATTGCCTGCCGAAGTCATCGCCGGTTTGAAATTGTATCCGAAAGGAAGCAATTCCATGGCGGCGCTCAGAACAGCGGTGTCCAGTCTTGCCTTATATGACGATGCGGCCAACGACATGAGCCGCGAAGCGAACCTGCTTAAAGCCATTAAACTTCAAGCGAAGCTCCCGACCGTCGTAGCGGCTTTCGCGCGCATTCGCGAAGGCAAAGAGCCGGTCGCTCCGAAGAAGGGAGTAGGCATCGCCCACAACTTCCTCTATATGCTGACCGGGGAAGAGCCGGCGGCCGTCGCTGTCGAAGCGATGGACAAAGCGCTCGTTCTTCACGCGGACCACGAGCTGAACGCTTCGACGTTCGCTTCCCGCGTAACCGTAGCTACGCTGTCCGATATTTATTCCGGCGTAACGTCCGCGATCGGGGCGCTTAAAGGCCCGCTGCATGGCGGCGCTAACGAAGCGGTTATGGTGATGCTTGACGATATCGGCTCCTTGGCTAACGTCGAGCCGTACATTCAGAACAAGCTGAACAACAAAGAGAAAGTGATGGGCTTCGGTCACCGCGTCTACAAGAACGGCGACCCCCGCGCGAAGCATCTGATGCAGATGTCCCGCCAGCTCGGCGAATTGAAAGGCGATATGACGCTGTACGAGATGTCGGTCAAGATCGAAGATCTCGTAACGGGTCAGAAAGGACTGAAGCCGAACGTCGATTTCTACTCGGCTTCCTGCTATACGATGCTGGGCATCCCGCGCGACCTGTTCACGCCGATCTTCGCGATCAGCCGCGTGTCCGGTTGGACGGCGCACATCTTGGAGCAATACGAAGACAACCGTCTCATTCGCCCTCGCGCGGAATACGTAGGTCCGGTCGGACAGCACTACGTTCCGGTCGGCAAGCGCGGCTAACGATCGATAGCTAGCACCGGCGGGCTGCCCCTCCTTCAGCGTAACGAGGGCGGCGCGCCGGTTTCTTGCGACTATACTGGGGTTGCTTAAGGCGACCGAATACTTAACGATTCAAGAAACCCATTAGGAGGATTAAGCATGAAACTCGAAAAATTCGCAGCACCCGCATCCGGCACGCCGATTACGGTTACGAACGGCGTTCTTAACGTACCTAACGATCCGATCATCCCGTTCATCGAAGGCGACGGCACGGGCCGCGACATCTGGAAAGCTTCCAAGCGCGTTCTTGACGCAGCGGTAGAGAAAGCTTACAAAGGCGAGAAAAAAATCGCTTGGTACGAAGTGTTCGCCGGCGAGAAAGCATACAATGCTTACGGCGAATGGCTGCCTAACGATACGCTCGAAGCGATCCGCGAGCTGATCATCGCGATCAAAGGGCCTCTGACTACGCCGATCGGCGGCGGCATCCGTTCCTTGAACGTTGCGCTTCGCCAAGAGCTTGACCTTTACACTTGCTTGCGCCCTGTCCGTTATTTCGACGGCGTGCCTTCCCCGGTCAAACGTCCGGAGCTTGTAGACATGGTTATTTTCCGCGAAAACACGGAAGACATCTATGCGGGCATCGAGTACGAATCCGGCTCGGAAGCCGTTAAGAAACTGCTTGCGTTCCTGCAGAACGAAATGGGCGTCAAGAAGATCCGCTTCCCCGAAACGTCGGGTATCGGCATCAAGCCTGTTTCCTCCGAAGGCTCCAAACGCCTCGTTCGCGCGGCGATCGAATACGCGATCAAGCACAACCGCAAATCGGTTACGCTCGTTCACAAAGGCAACATCATGAAGTTCACGGAAGGCGCGTTCAAAAACTGGGGCTACGAAGTCGCAGAGAAAGAATTCGCAGACCAAACGTTCACTTGGGGTCAATACGACGCCATCAAGGCGGAGAAAGGCGAAGAAGCGGCTAACGCGGCTCAGAAAGCGGCTCTTGACGCAGGCAAAATCCTGATCAAGGACGCGATCGCGGACATCGCGCTGCAACAAGTATTGACTCGTCCAACCGACTTCGACGTTATCGCTACGCTTAACCTGAACGGCGACTACCTGTCCGACGCGCTTGCTGCGCAAGTCGGAGGCATCGGTATCGCGCCGGGAGCTAACATCAACTACGCTACGGGCCATGCGATCTTCGAAGCTACGCACGGCACGGCACCTAAATACGCGGACAAAGACGTCGTGAATCCAGGTTCCGTTATTCTGTCCGGCGTTATGATGCTCGAGCACCTCGGATGGTTGGAAGCTGCCGACCTCATCTATAAGGGCCTGGAAAAATCGATCAATCAGAAAGTCGTGACTTACGACTTCGCTCGTTTGATGGAAGGCGCTACGGAAGTGAAGTGCTCGGCGTTCGCTGATAAAGTTATCTCTAACATGTAAGGTGGTTAGGGGGACACCCCCTAACGACCCCCGTTGGCGCCCATCCCCCTAAATCCCCCTTCCCCGGAAGGGGGACCCCAGAGGGCTTGCCAGCCCTCTGGACTCCCGCCCGTAGTTCCTCGCAGGATCGATGGTGCGGTGTAGGGGCGGGTGGCTGGTGCGGGGCTCGCGTTTTCGCTCTTGGGCCGATGGTTGATCGGCCCAAAGCGAAAAAGCTTGAGTGCGCGGAACTACCGCCTTGCTGCGCGGCGTTTGCTTGTCGCTGACGCGACTCGCGTGAAGGGCATTGCGCCTTGCTGCGCGGCGTTTGCTTGTCGCTGGCGCGACTCGCTTGAAGAGCATTGCGCCTACTGCGTGGCGCGTCCTCGTCGCTGACGCGACTCGGAGAATAACTTCATAGTGGTTTACATCGCCGCCTATTCCTGCAAGCATGCAGTTAATGGGCGGCGATTTTGTTTAGAGGGTCGCAATACCTGCGAAAGTGCGGTTCATTTGCTTGGTTAGGCGGTTTGGCGGCGATTTCGGTGATAAAGCCTGCACATGTGCAGGTTTGGGATCTCGTTCAAGTTCGACGGTTGAGAGAAGTGTAGTTATGCAGTCTCGCAGTTGGGGATACTACCGCTTTGAGGCGGATATAGCCAAGGAGGTTATGGAGATGGCGATTAAACGTGCGAAGATTACGGTGGTAGGCGCGGGATTTACGGGGGCGACTACGGCGCTGATGCTGGCGCAGAAAGAGCTTGGGGATGTCGTGTTATTGGACATTCCGCAGTTGGAGAATCCGACGAAGGGGAAGGCGCTCGACATGCTCGAGTCAACGCCCGTGCAGGGAGTGGATGCCCGCATCGTCGGGACGGCCGATTATGCGGATTCGGCTGATTCCGACGTCGTGATTATTACGGCGGGTATTGCGCGCAAACCCGGAATGAGCCGCGACGATCTCGTGAACACGAACGCGGGGATCGTGAAATCGGTGTGCGAGAACGTGCGGGCGACGAGCCCGAACGCGTATGTCATCATTCTCTCTAACCCGGTCGACGCGATGACTTACGTGGCGAATAAAGCGCTCGGTTTCCCGAAAAACCGCGTAATCGGCCAATCCGGCGTCCTGGACACGGCTCGCTATAATACGTTCCTGGCGCAAGCGCTCAACGTGTCCGTGGAAGATGTTCGCGGCGTCGTGCTCGGCGGACACGGAGACGATATGGTACCGCTCGTGCGCTACACGACGATCGGCGGGATTCCCGTCGAGAAGTTGCTTCCGAGGGAGCAGATCGACGCGATCGTTGCCCGTACGCGCGTCGGCGGAGGCGAAATCGTCAGCCTTCTCGGCAACGGCAGCGCGTATTACGCGCCTGCGGCGTCGATCGTCCAGATGACGGAAGCGATTCTGAAGGACAAGAAACGGATCCTTCCGGTTATCGCGCTGCTTCAAGGGGAATACGGCTACGATAATCTATTCATCGGTGTGTTGGCGGTGCTCGGGGGCGACGGGATCGAGAAAATCATCGAGATCGATCTGACCGACGAGGAGAAAGCGGCACTCGAGAAATCCGCGCAATCGGTGCGCAATGTCATCAAGATCGTCGAGAACGCGTAAGGCGATCGTCAAGTGAGCATATAGCTATCGGAAAGTATCGCCCCATGCGGCTCGTATTCGTCGGAATACGGGCTGCATTTTTTTATGCAAATGCAGGAAACGTCCGAGACGTTAGAACTAATTTGAGTTAAACGAACCAGTAAAATGGTATTATTTATTAAAAATAATTAAATTTTATGCAATATGATGTCGATATGTCAATTGTACTTCGAATCTATTATCGATCGAATTGGAGTGAATTAAAGGATGAACTTCGTAATGCGCAACAAAGCAGGGAACTTCGTCAAGCTTGCATTGGCTTTCGCCATTGGGGCAGGCGCATGTATCTGGAACGTCGGCGGGTTGAATAAGGCTGCCGCTGCCGATCCGGAAGTTAGATTCGTAGCGGCTGCCAATGAACATTCGTTGGCCTATAGGGACGGTAAGCTTTTCGTCTGGGGAGACAGTTATTACGGCCAACTGGGGACCGGTGATCAGAGGAGCATTGTTGCGACTACGACGATTGATTTGAGCGCCGTTAAGTCCGTTAAATCCGTCTCGACCTCGCCTTTCTTTACGATCATCGTCAACGAAGACGGCCAATTATGGGAGATGGGCAATAACAGAACAGGCCAGCTAGGCAAATCTACGGAGATGGCTACCGTGTGGTATTCTCCGGCTCTTAACTTAAATTTCGACGGCATTAAAGTTAAACAAGCCGCGGCGGGCGTAGATCACGCGCTGGCGCTTTCGGAAGCAGGCAAAGTTTATATTTGGGGGAACGACACGTCTAAACTAACCACTTGGAGGGACATGCACATTCCGCGGGAAGTCGTCATGCCGAGAGGCGTTACGGTGAAGTCAGTTGCAACGGGTTGGAATACATCCTATGCCATTGCCACGAACGGCGATTTGTACGCATGGGGTCTGAACAATGCGTTCCTGAACAGCCAATCGCCCGACGGGTCGCCTAACTGGTTGTCTAAGCCGACGAAAGTGGGCGGGATTGCCAAGGTCAAACAAGTCGTATCGGCGCAATTTCATTCGGCGGCGTTGACGGATGACGGCTCCGTCTATCAATGGGGCGTGAATTCTTGCAACAACGAATATGTATACGACAAAACGCCGAAAAAAGTCGTTTTTCCGAATAACGTCAAGCTGAAATCGGTGGCAGTCGGCAATAAACATTCACTGGCTATAGACACGGAAGGCCGGTTATATGCGTGGGGCAGTTATGAAGCCAACGTATACGGCCAATGTTCTTTAACGCCGGTTCTTCTGACTACGCTGAATAACGTGATCGACATTGCGGGAGGTTACGGGCATACGATCGCGATGAAGGCGGACGGCTCGTTGTGGGGATGGGGTTACAACGTGCATAGAGAAGTCGGAGACGGGTCGAACACGATGCGGTATAATCCGGTCCTAGTCCATGATGGTCCGCCGGTTAAGCCGACGGGTTTAACCCTCAAATACAGTTCCGAGGGGGTAACCGTAAAATGGAATCCGGTTAACACCGGCGCGCTGTATAGAGTCCTATGGAAACGCACGGATGCGGATGACTACTTCCAGGCGGAGACTAGCGGTACGACGCTCACGTTAGCGAAGAGTTACTTTGATGTAGATAAAAACTACGAGTTCCGTGTAATGGTAGCCGATGACGGTGAATCGCTTCAATCGGAAAAGTCGACGCCGTTCTTCGGCATACCGAATCGATCTTAGCCGTAATCGATATTGAACTGCAAGCCTGTGCGCCAAGAGCATGTCCAGTAGAGGGGTCTTCGTCTACGGGCGTGCTTTTTGCTTTTGAAATTAGCTTGCCTTGCGGTTTTGTTCGTCCTGATAATCGTGTATACTAAGCTTGTCTTTGTCTACTACCAAATGGAGGGATTCATCATGTACGAAACAATGCTGTTCCTGCATATCGTAGGCGCCGTGGGCATGGGCATTTACGCGGTGCTGCCGTTCATCGTCGGGAAGTTCAAGCAATTATCGGGAGCCGCTCAGGAAGGGCTCGCAAGCGGACTTGTCGCGGCAGGCCGCATCGGTCAATATGCGCTCGTGATTCAGCTTCTCACCGGAGGGTATTTGGTTTCGAACGGCGGCGGCGAATACGCCGTTTCATGGATGATCTTGGTCGTGGTGGTGTTCTTGGCGCTAGGCGCGTTGTCGGGCATCGTTCAAGGACCGCTCAAGAAAATCGTATCGGCGGCGGCGAACGCGCAGAACGCGAGCGCTTCGATTACGAAAGTTCAGACGATCAGCGCGATCATTTTTATTCTTTTCCTCGTCGTGATTTGGTTGATGACGAATCCTTGGTTCAAATAAACAAGGTCGGCTTGATCCCCGTTCGCCCAGCGCGAGCGGGGCTTTTGCTTAATTCTAGACAAATATCACTATGCTATAATGCACGTATGACAAACCAACTTACCGCATACATGAGACGTTATGACGCAGGGGTTTGGATCAGGGTGCTCGGGACGGCTTTATCGACGATAACCGGGTTCATGATTCGGCCCTTTTTGGTTTTATATTTGTTCGACCGATTGGAAGGCTCGATCATGCTGCCGATGCTGGTCGTTGCGCTGCAACCGCTGTTCGGCATGGTCGTAAGCTGGACGGGAGGAGGACTAAGCGACCGGTACGGGCGCAAGCCGCTGATGTTCGTTGCCTTAATGCTTCAGATGGTAAGCATGATCGGGTACGTATTTTCGGACGAAGTATGGCATTATGCGTTATTTTCGGTTATCAATGGGATCGGTTCGGCTCTGTTCATGCCCGCTGCCAACGCGCAAATTACGGACATGGTGCCGGAGGAAAAACGCGCGGAAGTGTTCGCTCTCATGCATACGGCATTTAACGTCGGCGCGGCCGTCGGTCCGGCGATCGGACTGTTCATGTTCAAGTGGAACGCCTCCGCGGTATTCCTGATCTCGGCCGGCATGTTCCTGTTCTACGCGCTGCTCGTGACGATTAAGCTGAAGGAAACGGCGCCGCTGCTCGTCGGCGGCGATCGGTCGCCGCAACGGACGAGGCCGAGCGTCACGTTCAGATGGGCCGTACATAAGCCGCTTATTCTATTAACGGTGCTCGGATTGCCGATCGGGATGCTGTACGCCCAGGTTGAGACGACGCTGCCGTTACACCTTCAAACGTCGTTCGAACATTATAAGACGGTGTTCGCGGCCATGCTCAGCTTTAACGGAATCGCGGTCATTCTGCTGCAAATTTGGATCGCCCGCAGGACGGAGTCGATGGCGTCGCATCTCGTCATCGGAGCTTCGTATTCTTTGCTCGCAATCGTCGCGATCGGCTACGGCTATTCGGAAGTCGTCTGGCTGCTCTTTTTGTCGGAGTTTATTTTCACGATCGGGGAAATGCTGTACGGTCCGCACTATCAGAAGGCGATCTCGATCATGGCTCCGCCAGAGGAGCGCGGGTTTTATTTCTCCGTCAACGGGGCGAGCGTACTGCTAGCCAAAGGAATCGGACCGCTGCTCGGAGGTTGGGTGCTCACCGCGACGAACGGAGAAACGCTGTTCACCGTGCTTGCGGTCGCCTTGTTGGCTGCCGGCGCGATGCAATATCGGGTCGTAAGGCGAATCATGTCCAGAACGTAACTTATTCGGAGGGATATTGCATGCGGATCGTGCTTGCGCCGGACTCTTTCAAAGGTTCTTTGTCGGCAACTAAGGCGTGCTTAGCGATGCAGGAGGGGATTCGGAGCGTTGAGCGCGATGCTGAAATCGTACATCTTCCGATGGCTGACGGCGGCGAAGGAACGATCGAAAGCTTGGTTCACGCGCTCGGCGGAAGCGTGCGAGAAGCGCTGGTTCGCGACCCGCTGGGGCGCGAAGTACTTGCCTCGTACGGCGTGCTGGCGGACGGCCGGTCGGCCGTCGTGGAGATGGCGCAAGCTTCCGGCCATACGCTGCTCTCCAAGGAGGAACGTAATCCGCTCGCGGCTTCGACCTACGGTACGGGGCAGTTGATCTCGCGCTGTATGGACGAGGGGTATCGGAATGTGTTGCTCGGGTTAGGGGGCAGCGCGACGAACGACGGGGGCACGGGGATGATGCGCGCGCTCGGGGTGCGGTTTCTTGACGGCGACGGCGCTGAGCTGCCGGAAGGCGGGGGAGCGCTGGGCAAGCTGGGGCGAATCGATCTGTCGGGGTTGGACCCGCGACTCGCCGAGACGACAGTGACGGCGGTGACCGACGTTCGCAACGCGCTGTGCGGGGACGAAGGGGCTTCGCGGGTATTCGGACCGCAGAAGGGTGCGACGGAAGCGGATATTCGCGTTCTGGACAATGCGCTTGCCGTCTATGCGGTGGTCGTGAAGGAACAGCTCGGTATCGATGTCGCATCGGTTCCGGGTGCAGGCGCGGCAGGCGGAATGGGGGCGGGGGCGCTCGCGTTCCTCGGCGCGGAGCTGCGGCCGGGCTTCGAGTTGTTGGCCGAAACCTATCGGTTCGGCGAACGGATCAAGGATGCGGATCTGATTATGACCGGGGAAGGCAGGCTCGATCGGCAGACGCTGTCGGGCAAAGTCGTCTCCGGCGTCTGCCGGCATGCGCGCAAGCGGGGCGTTCCGGTGGTGTCGCTGTGCGGAGCCGTTGCGCTTCCGGCTAGCGAGATGGATAAGCTTGGACTGATCGCATGCTTATCTATCGTCCCGGGTCCCTGCGAGCTAACCGAAGCGGTGGAGAACGCGCATGCTTGGACGCGGGAACGGACCGAACAATTAATGCGGTTAATTAGGTTGGGCGGACGGATCGTCTTACGTTAGAAACCAGTAAAATGAGCCCGGCAACCTTTACGGTTGACGGGCTCGCTTTACTGGTTTTCGTTTGCGTCGCGTCGATAATGACGGAGGTGCTCCGGTACTTCCTGCTCGAAGGCTGGTTCAATGCCGGTGTCCTCTGAAACCATGCGAATCGGAAGCCGTCAAGTTCCGACTTCGAAACCATAACTTGTAAGGCTGGCGACGAACGAACCCAGCCTAAATCCCTATATGCTTTAATTTACATTTTTTATATAATAAATATAGATAAAACTATTTTAGGCAAATTATATCATCCGATCAATGCTGTCGCCTGCGTAGCTCGAATCCATGAGAATGACAAACCGTTAAAGGAGAGAATTAACAAAGTGATGAAATCGAGATCGAACAAATTCGTTAAACTGGCCTTATTGATCACCATGTTAGGTTCGCTTATCGTATCCTCCGTTCCGGTGTTTGCCGACACGATCGAACCGGCTGGCGGGAATCCATTCAAATTGAGCGGCAACTTTATCGAACATCCGATCGCAAGCAAGATTGAAGCGAAAATGACGTTCACCTCAGACTATCCGGCATATTCGAATTTTGAGGGCATGATGGCCGTCGATATATATGAAGCAAAAAGCGATGGAAAGAGGACGCTCGTAGGTTGGGTGAAACATCCTTTGGATCAGAGAGTTGCCAATCAAAGTTGGACTTTTAATAGCCGTGAACAGGGTTTTGTTTTAGATAAAAATAAAATATATTATATCTTAGGTACTGCGTACGCTGAGCAAAAGGATGGAATTAGAAGAGAAAACCATATGAATATGGTGTGGTATCCCCGAGGCGGCGAATCGCTGCTTAGACCCCTTTCTCGCGATTTCAGCGCGTTTCAGTTAGTGAACAATGATTGGGTACGTATTCATACGTGGAACCAACCAAGGTTTGATGATGGCGACCCTATACATGTCGAATATCAGAGAATGAGAGTAAGAGTATACTCAGGTACGGGTGCTGATGCCAAATTTCTAGGAGAGAATTTCTACGATTCAACTAACCGCTCGCCCATCGGCGGACATATAGGCGATTTCAGAGCGAATTCTTCCTATATGCTCGTTGTGGAAACATGGGAAAGTAAAGTGCCGGGACAATTCGTTTACGATACGTATAGGATGACCTGGAAGCCGCCGATATTACCGATAAAACTGCCAACACAACGTTAGGTTGCGGGCAATAGAATCCCCTTTAAGCAAATCGTGTGAAACCTGGCACGAACTGCTTAAAGGGGATTTCTTATGAACGGTACCCATTGATTCCGCTGCGCGTATCTTTAATCCTCCGTCAGCTCGTCGATCGTGCGCTCGAAGCTCGGGGCGAGATTCATGAGGAACCATTCGACCTCGGGCAGGTCGAGCTTACGCAGCCGTTCTTCGCTTTGGCGGCGGGCGGTCGCGAATTCCCGGTTGCCAGCGGACGTCTCGCTGATGCATTTCAAATAGGCATCGAGCAGGTCGGCCGCCTTCAGCAGCTTGGCGAGCTCGGGGTTCGCCGGCTTGCGGCCGATCAGCGGGGAATAGACATGACGCAGAGCAGGAGGGACGGTCGCGAGCAGCCGTTCCGCAGCCAAATCCTCGATTTCGCGAAAATTCCCGAGAATGCGCGGATTGTGATGCTTGACCGGCGTCGGTATATCTCCCGTGAACACTTCCGTTGCATCATGGAATAGAGCGTAGGCGACGATCTCGTCCGGATTGACGTCGCGGCCGAATATTTCCCGAGAAATGGTGCACAGAGAATGGGCCAGCAGCGCGACGTGGAACGAGTGCTCGGCGACATTGTCCGAGTTCGTATTGCGCATCAGGCTCCAGCGTTCGATATGTTGCAGTCGATATAGATAGGCGAGATAATGGTTCATGGGGGCAAGCTCCTTTGCTCCGTTGGCGTCAACCGTATATGCTTGTCATATGTTATTATAGTATTAGAGAGAAGCAACGACTAGAGAGGAGAGTTTTACTCGTTATGTCTATTTTCGAAGAGAGCATGTATAAACTCGTCGTGGAGACTTCCACCAACCTGCCCGCTGACGTGCGCCGCACGATCGCGGCGGCACGCGAGAAAGAAGACAGCGCGACGCGCGCGGGATTATCCCTTACGACGATCGCCCAGAATATCGAGATGGCGGAATGCAACGTATCGCCGATCTGCCAGGATACAGGAATGCCGACTTTCGTCGTTCATACGCCGGTCGGCGCTAACCAGATCATTATGCGCCAAGAGATCCGTAACGCGGTTGCTCGCGCGACGAAAGACGGCAAGTTGCGCACGAACTCCGTCGATTCGTTGACGGGCAGCAATACGGGCGACAATCTCGGCCCGGGTACGCCGGTCATCCACTTCGAGCAATGGGAGAAGGACGAGATCGACGTTCGATTGATTCTGAAGGGCGGCGGCTGCGAAAATAAAAACATTCAATATAGCTTGCCATGCGAACTGGAAGGACTCGGCAAGGCGGGGCGCGATCTCGACGGCATCCGCAAATGCGTGCTGCATGCGGTCTACCAAGCGCAAGGCCAAGGCTGCAGCGCGGGTTTCATCGGCGTAGGCATCGGCGGCGACCGGACGACCGGCTACGAGCTGGCGAAGCAGCAGCTGTTCCGTCATGTCGAGGACGTGAATCCGATTCCGGAGCTGGCTAAGCTCGAAGAATATATTATGGATAAAGCGAACCAGCTCGGCATCGGCACGATGGGCTTCGGCGGCAACGTAACGCTGCTCGGCTGCAAGGTCGGCGTGAACAACCGTTTGCCGGCCAGCTTCTTCGTGTCCGTCGCTTACAACTGCTGGGCTTATCGCCGTCAAGGCGTCATCCTCGACGGTTCGACGCATGAGATCAAGAGCTGGGTGTACGAAGGAGGCTCCGCGGTTCCGATGAACGCGGGAGCAACTTCCAAAGAGGAGACGGGCGCGGATATCGCCGCTACGTCCGAACGTCGCGAAATCGTGCTTCAAATGCCGTTGACCGAGGAAGACGTGCGCAGCTTGAAAGTCGGCGACGTCGTCATTCTGAACGGCGAAATGCACACCGGTCGCGACGCGCTTCATAAACATTTGATGGACCACGACGCGCCGATCGACCTGAACGGCGGCGTCATCTATCACTGCGGGCCGGTTATGCTGAAAGATGACGAGGGCTGGCACGTGAAAGCTGCCGGACCGACGACGAGCATTCGCGAGGAGCCGTACCAAGGCGATATCATGCGGAAATTCGGCATTCGTGCGGTGATCGGCAAAGGCGGAATGGGACCGAAAACGCTCAAAGCGCTCCAAGAGCACGGCGGCGTCTACTTGAACGCAGTCGGCGGAGCGGCGCAATACTATGCGGAGTGCATCAAGAAAGTGAACGGCGTGGACTTCATGGAGTTCGGCATCCCGGAAGCGATGTGGCATCTGCAAGTCGAAGGCTTCGCGGCGATCGTTACGATGGACGCGCACGGCAACAGCCTGCATGCCGACGTGGACAAAGATTCCAAGGAGAAGCTTGCGCAGTTCAAAGATCCGGTCTTCGTCTAAACGTCCGTTAATATCCGAAGGAGCAGTCCTAAGGCCATGACTAAATTTCGTTGGAAACTGACCGCGCTTTTCATGCTTCTGATCGGACTCTCCGTGCTTGCGGCAGGGCTTCTGACGGGAAACTCTTACACGAAAAATCACCAATCCGCCTTGAAGGAGCATATGATCCGGGAGCTGCGCGTGCTGGACGCTACTTCTCCGTGGCCGACGGACATTGATCCTGCAGCGCGCGGCGAATATTTGCAGCGGCAGGCGCTGAAGTTCAGGGAAGTCGCCGGCATGCGCGTCACGTATATTCGCCCGGACGGAACGGTTCTCGGCGATTCGGATCATGTGCCATCGACCATGGATAACCATCTGAGCCGCGAGGAAGTTCAAGAAGCGATCAAGACGGGGACGGGCAGCAGCATCCGCTATAGCGACACGCTGCATATGAATATGCTGTACGTGGCGATGGCGACATCCGCGAGAGAAGGCAACGAGTCGGCTGGGGTGATTAGGCTCGCCATGAGTCTTAGCGATGTGGAGAACGGCTTGGACCGGATGTGGCTGGCGCTTGTCTTCGGACTGTTCCTCTTATTCGCACTCGCTGCAGTCGCAAGCTACCGAATTGCGCTTAGCGTAACGAAACCGCTCGAGCGAATGACGTCCGCCGCGAAGCGGATCGCCAATATGGACTACGCGATCCGCGTGCCGGAAGGCGGCAAAGACGAGATCGGAGAGCTGGCGAGGGCTCTGAACGCGATGGCAAGAAGCCTGCAAGGCCAGTTAGGCGAGATTCGACATAACGGCGCGAGGCTTCAAAGCGTGCTCGACAACATGACGAGCGGCGTCGTCATGATCGGACGCGACGGTCGAATTACGCTGTTTAACCGGCAAGCGGAACAAATGCTCGGAAGCTCCGCGCGCGATCGCGTCGGACGAAGCTATACGGAAATTCGCAACCATTACGAACTGCTCGGGTTAATCCGGGAAGGGCTGACGAAGTCGGTCGTCGTCCATCACGAATTGACGGTGTATTATCCGGAGGAAAGAATGCTCGAGATCGGTCTTGTGCCGATGCCGATGAGCGAGGACGAGGAACCGGGATTGTTGCTCGTCTTGCAGGACGTGACCGCGATCCGCAGGCTCGAGAGCATGCGAAGCGAGTTCGTCGCGAACGTCTCGCACGAGCTGAAGACGCCGGTGGCCGCCGTCAAAGGGTTCGCCGAGACGCTGCTCGCCGGAGCGATGGACGATCGCGAAACGGCGATTTCGTTCCTCACGATCATACGCGAGGAGAGCGATCGGCTGAACCGGCTGATCGGAGACATTCTCGAGCTTTCGAAGATAGAGTCACGCCGTTCGCCGCTCCATTTTTCGCCGATCGATCTAACGCATTTCCTCGAGCGGATGACGGAGCTGTTGTCCGCGGACGCGATGAGGAAGTCCATTACGCTGGACGTACAGTCGGAGCCCGAGCTGTTCTTGGAAGCGGACGAGGACCGGCTCGGCCAGATCGTCATGAACTTGATGCAGAACGGCATCAACTATACGCCGGATGGCGGGAAAGTACGCGTGCGGGCGGAGATCGTCCCCGGAGAAGGAGAGGAAGCGGTCGATCTCGTCCGAATAACGGTATCGGATACGGGGATCGGCATTCCGAAGAAGGACATCGACCGGATCTTCGAGCGGTTCTATCGCGTGGATAAGGCGCGTTCCCGAAGCTCGGGAGGCACCGGGTTAGGATTATCGATCGTTAAACACCTTATCGAACTCCATGGCGGAACGATCCGGGTAGAGAGCACGGTCGGAGTCGGGTCGCATTTTATGATGGAATTGCCGATGCTCCAGCAGTAACGATTTTACATTCCGTTAACACTTTCATGCGGTTCGGTTTACATGGGCATGATAAAACTAACCTATCAAGTCATTCTATGGCGGGGCTGCCTGCTAGACCGGAGGGACTCATGTCGGACAAAGTGTTGATCATTGAGGACGAACCGACGCTTGCGCGCCTCGTTACCTATAATCTCTCTCAAGAAGGTTATGAGACGGAGGTCGTCGGCAACGGAGCGGAAGGACTTCATCGGGCGATTCACGAGACGTATGCCGTTATTTTCCTTGATATCATGCTGCCCGGTATGAACGGATTCGAGGTGCTTCAGAAGCTGCGCCAGAACGGCGTGAAGACGCCAGTCATCATTCTTACCGCCAGGAACGCCGAAGATGAAGTCGTGCAAGGCTTGAAGCTCGGAGCGGACGATTACATTACGAAGCCTTTCGGCGTAGCGGAACTGCTCGCGCGCACTTCCGCCGTACTTCGCCGCTCGCGCAACGAAGAGAGCCAACCGGCGAAATCCGCGAACGGGGAAAGAATGATAGCGCTGGGCGAGTTGCAGATTTATCCGGATAAATACGAAGTGTTCGTGAACGGCCAATGGATTACGCTGCGGCCGAAGGAATTCGAGGTGCTGCTCTATCTTGCGGAGAGACCGGGCATCGTCGTTACCCGCGACGATCTGATGAACGTCGTATGGGGATTCGACTATATCGGGGGACAGCGTACCGTCGACGTCCACGTCAGCTCGCTGCGCAAGAAGCTGGAGCTGAATCAGCAGACCGTTCAGATCGAGTCGATCCGAGGCGTCGGTTATAAGCTATATGTTAATCGCCAAGCAAGCTCTTCCGGCCGATAGGTCGGAGAGCTTGTTTTATTTTGCGGTGTCGGATACGGAGATCGTTAACAGAAGATGGTAAAATTTAATAGAATAATATTGTAGAAAGTCAAATTAACTGATAATATTTGTTTGCAACAAAATATTCCAATTACGAAAAGGAGATGGAATGATGAACGCAACGGGGAGAAGAGAAGTCGGATTTACATGTAAGCTTTTATTGTGCGCATGGATGGGAACATTCTTCTTCAGCTTTGTTGCGCTTAGGGAGGCTTCGGCAGCGGAATTGCCGCGGATGAACACCGTGGAAGCCGCCGGAAACCGGTCGTTCGCGTTGGCGGAAGACGGCAGATTGTGGTCATGGGGAGTGCAATTCCAAAATTCGGATCCATTCAGCATGAACCCGATGAAAATCGTCGAAAGCGGCGTGTCGCAGGTCTCGGCCGGACGCACTCATATGCTGTATGTCCGGAACAACGTCTTATGGGCGCTAGGAGATAACTCGCATAATCAAATTGCTGGCGGAAGCAGTCAATTTTACTCAAACCCCAAGCGGATCGACGGGATATCCGACGTGAAAGCCGCCGCGGCGGGCAATTTCCATACCGTAGCGCTGAAGACGGACAATACGCTGTGGGAGTGGGGCGACAGCCCCTATGACTTTTCGTCGCAGCGCCCGCTAGAAGAGCGTTCCATTCCGATACAAGTGCCGCATTTTACGGGAGACGACTCCGTGGAAGCCGTCTTCGCGGGGGAGAACCGCACGTTCGCGGTGAATTCCGAAGGTGAAGTGTTCGCTTGGGGTTATAACGGCAATGGCGAGCTTGGCATCGGCATGAACGTGGCGCAATGGGAAACGCCGGCCCGCGTGCCCGACCTGACCGATGTCAAATCGGTTGATGCGGGCTCTAACTTCACGATCGCGTTGAAGACTGACGGCACCTTGTGGGCTTGGGGCTCGAACGAATGCGGAATTTTCGGCGTGAGCAGTCCGACGAGGAGTTATTCCAGAACGCCCGTGCAAGTGAAATGGCTCAGCGATATCGTTGAGGTCGCGGTAGGCGATAAGCACGCCATCGCGCTTGGCGCGGACGGGAAAGTACGATCATGGGGATGTCCGATGTACGGCTCCGGGAGTTACCGGCACGTTCCGGTTGTCGTCAATATCCCCGGCAACGTGAAATCGATCGACGCAGGCGCCCATCATTCGTTGGCCGTGACGGATGACGGCCGGCTGTGGGGATGGGGAGACAACGATTACAATAAAGTCGGACCCGTTAACGCCGACTTCCTGGCAGAGCCGTTGAACATTAAGTATACGGAATTCAAACCGTCGGGATTAACGGCTCAACCGGGGCCCGGCAAGGTGAGGCTGACTTGGACGACGCAGTCCTCTCTGGCGAGCGATATCGAATCGCATGTCATACGATGGCGGCTCGAAACGAGCGGCACTTACACCGAAGCGGAATTGGTAGGCGTATCCGATACGGGCGTATATACGTTTGAAGTGCCCAATCTTAAATACTACGCTTTAACGGATTACGTATTTAACGTTTACGCCGTTTCCTCCGCCACCGGAACTCGCAAGAAGTCGACGACCTCCGATTCGATATTCGCGAAGCCGCAACGGGTCATTACGGTTCCGTTCCAAGACGACAACAATCCGTTTACGGATATTATTCGACCTTAATCTCATGAGCGTGTTTCGCGGATCGCTGCAATCCGCGGGGCACGCTCTTTATTTATTCTTCGCTGCCTCCTATACTCGATGCTGGTGGCGCGACGAATCAAGAAGTTTTCGGCATATAGCCTAATTACGGAATAAGTTGAAACTCGGGATTGACGCGATAGCTGCATATTTTCTTGGTACCGCGTTTGGACGATAGAAGCACTTGCTTCTCTGTAAGCGCTCGGAGATGCCGGACCGCCGTCGATCGATGCAGTCCGGAATGTTGCGCGGCATAAGCCGGGGTCAGCGGTTCGGGCATGGACAAAGCGATTCGATACAGCAACATCTCTAAAGGCTCTAACGCGGGTAATTCGGAGCTGAAATCTGGAGCCCGTCTGCCGATCAATTGGCTGATGATAGATTGGCACGCACGCGGTTTCTCAAGGATATCGTCATAGGAGAAGCGAAGCACTAACCACCCATCCAGGATGAGGTGGTTTTGCCGCATCAGTTGGTCGGAAAATTGGTTGCGATTAATATCGCGCCAGTGAGGACCGAAACCGTCGATTTCGATGCAGATCTTACAACCGGCCAGCAAATAGGCAAAGTCGAGAAAACGCCAACCGTCTTTAAAGTCTTTGACTTCGAATTCAGGATGCAGGTTTTTGAGATGACCGAAAAGCGGCCACCACACCTTAATGATGAACAGTTTCTCGGCATGGCCGATCCGCTGCTCCAATCGTCTTCGACGCTCGCCCTTGCTATGCTTAAGGTGCTCTGCAAGCCAGGCGTCGTAAGCTAGCTTTAAGTCTCGATCCATCTGCAGTTCTTCTTTCGCGCGCATCTCATCTACCGCCTTCGTATAAAAATAGCCGCCCTCAGCTAGGTTCGACCCAGCTAAGAGCGGCGTGTGCTTCACGTCCGTGTATGATGGAGTGAATGTACCATGTTATGCGTGCGGGAGCAATAGTTTAGTTGAACATTGTCGCGGAGCGCGACAATGTTGGTGCGATAGCGGCGTGAGGGCCGCAGATTGTCGCGGAGCGCGACAAAGTAGGAGCGATTGCGGCGAGTAGGCGTCAGATTGTCGCGGAGCGCGACAAAGTTGGTGCGATTGCGACGTGTGGGCGTCAGATTGTCGCGGAGCGCGACAAAGTAGGAGCGATAGTGGCGAGTAGGCGTCAGATTGTCGCGGAGCGCGACAAAGTAGGAGCGATAGCGGCGAGTAGGCGTCAGATTGTCGCGGAGCGCGACAAAGTAGGAGCGATAGCGGCGAGTAGGCGTCAGATTGTCGCGGAGCGCGACAAAGTAGGAGCGATAGCGGCGTGTGGGCGTCAGATTGTCGCGGAGCGCGACAAAGTTGGTGCGATTGCGACGTGTGGGCGTCAGATTGTCGCGGAGCACGACAAAGTAGGAGCGATAGCGGCGTGTGGGCGTCAGATTGTCGCGGAGCGCGACAAAGTTGGTGCGATAGCGGCGAGTAGGCGTCAGATTGTCGCGGAGCGCGACAAAGTTGGTGCGATTGCGACGTGTGGGCGTCAGATTGTCGCGGAGCGCGACAAAGTTGGTGCGATTGCGACGTGTGGGCGTCAGATTGTCGCGGAGCGCGACAAAGTTGGTGCGATTGCGACGTGTGGGCGTCAGATTGTCGCGCTCCGCGACAATTACCTGCGTCCCCAGGCCAACATCTTGCGCTGGAACTCCTTCGGCGAGCAGCCGTTAAAGCGCTTGAACATCTTATAGAAGTGGGCCATGTTCGCCATGCCGATCTGGTCGCCGACTTCGGTGACGCTCATGTCGCGGGTGAGGAGCAACTGCTCGGCTCGCTTGATTTTGCGGAAGTTAACGTATTCGGTGAACGACAGCCCCATGATCTTCTTGAAAAATTTCACGAAATAGTAGTAGCTCATGTTCGCCAGCTTGCAGGCGTCTTCCACCGCGATGCGGTCGTCGATGTTCGTCTCGACGTAATCGAGCACAGGCTTGAGGCGAATGCGCTCGACGCGGTCTTGATCGGCGAGCAGTCCGCGGGTGTCGTTGCGAATCAAAATCAGCAGCAGCTTCTTAATGAGCAGGTTGACCGCCAGCTCGTAACCGCTTTCTTTGTCGATCGCTTCTTGGAGGATTTGGCGAATGCACTCGGCGGCTTCCTCGTTCGCCTGCGGATTCTCGCGGAAGACGTAATTCATCGTGCTCAAAGGCACTTTCGTTTCATTAAAATATTGCAAGTAGGGAATCGTACTTTGGTCGAAGAAAGTATTCAAGTCGAATTGAAGCACGATGTAATCCAGGAATCCGCCCGTGTTCCGGTCCCGATGCAGCTGAGAGTTGCCGAGTATAACGACGTCGCCCGCTTGCAGCGTATACGTGACGTCGCTTAAATCGATGTCGAGCTTACCTGACTTCACGAGCATAAGCTCGCATTCCGGATGGTAGTGCCATGCGATGTTGCCGATCTCGCTTCGCGTAGCCTGCCATATTTTCAAGGAGAGCAACGGGTTCTCGTATTCGATCTTCTCTCTGACTGCCTGCATGGGTCGATCCCTCCGATGGCAAAATCGCATATAATCGTCCCATCAGGGCGGATGGGATTCCGAAGCAAATATGTTAAACTAATTGTAGAATGAATACAGCAAACCCGCAAGGAGGACGTGTATTTTGTCAAAAGTTAACGTAGGCATGATCGGCTGCGGCGGAATCGCCATGGGGAAGCACCTTCCTTCGCTAGCCAAAATCCAAGAAGCCCAGGTTGTCGCGTTCTTCGATATTTCGAACGACCGCGCCCAAGAAGCGAAGCATAAATTCGGCACGCCGGATGCGCGGATCTACCAAGACGTATTCGAGCTGCTGCGCGATCCGGACGTTCACGTCGTTCATGTCTGCACGCCGAACGACACGCACGCGGAATTGTCGATCGCCGCGATGGAGCATGGCAAACACGTGTTGTGCGAGAAGCCGATGGCGAAGACGGCCGTGGACGCCCAGCGCATGCTCGAGGTATCGGAGCGCACGGGCAAGAAGCTGAGCATCGCGTATCAGAACCGATTCCGCGCGGATAGCCGGTGGCTGCACGAGGCGTGCAGAGCTGGCGATCTCGGCGAAATCTACATGGCGAAGGCGCACGCGACCCGCCGCCGCGCCGTGCCGACTTGGGGCGTATTCCTCGATCTGGAGAAGCAAGGCGGCGGTCCGCTGATCGATATCGGCACGCACGCGCTCGATCTCGCTCTCTGGTTCATGGACAACTACGAACCGAAAATCGTGCTGGGCTCGTCGTACCGCAAGCTGGCCGAACAAGGCAGCCGGGCGAATATGTGGGGACCTTGGGATCCGGCTAAGTTCACGGTCGAAGATTCGGCGTTCGCGATGATCACGATGAAGAACGGAGCTACCGTGTGGCTCGAATCCAGTTGGGCGCTCAACATCTCCGATCCGGACGAAGCCAAAGTGACGCTATGCGGGACGAAAGCCGGCGCGGACATGCGGGGCGGCCTTCACGTGAACGGCGAGGAGCACGGATTGCTCTATAAACGCGAGGTGCAAATGTCCGGCTACGCCGGCTGGGGCGGCTCGGTTCCGGACGACGCGTCGGAGCATGAAGCGCGGGCATGGATCAACGCCATTCTGAACGACCAATCGCCTGTAGTCACGGCCAAGCAAGGGCTCGTCGTCCAGCAAATTCTCGAGGCGATCTACGAGTCGGCGAACAAAGGTCAAGCGATCAGCTTCGAATAATGTAGATTTGATAGGGATTTGGTTTGGAGCGAAATATCAGCTATTTGCAGTTATTGCACCCTTGAAAGTGGAGAGAGCGTAAAATAACGACAAATCGATAGTTATAATGCGCATATGCCATGCAATCAGGGGTTTTCTTATAAAATAATTGCAAATAGTTGTTATTCGTGCTGTCGGCGGTCGAGTAGTTCGAAATAACGGCAAATGGTTGTTATACATCCTGTCGGTGGTCGAGTTGTTCGAAATAATTGCAAATAGTTGTTATTCGTGCGATAAGCGGAAGACGTTGGATCGAGTCGAGGACGTCGGATCGGGCGGCGTTTGAATTTTTTATTAGAATATGGAAGAGATATCATGTAAACTAGGAATGTAGCAAAGATGAACGCGTGTACATAATGAATGCGCGTCATCTCTATCTTCATTTTTACAAGGAAAGGTTCGGTGAAGGTAACCATGAAGGCTGGCGTATTTATCGTATTGTTCGGCGAGAAACCGTTCGAACAAGCATTGGACACCGTGAAAGCGGCGGGACTCCAAGCCGTAGAAATCGGAACCGGTGCATATCCGGGAACGGCTCACGTGAACGCGCAGACGATCTTGAACGACGAGGCTGCGATCAAGCGAATTCGCGACGCGGTCGACAGCCGAGGGCTGACGATCAGCGCGCTGAGCTGCCACGGCAATCCGCTGCATCCGGACGCATCTCTGGCGAAGGCGCACCACGACGATTTCGTCGCTACCGTGCAATTGGCCGAGAAGCTCGGCGTCGATACGGTCATCACGTTCTCGGGCTGTCCCGGCGACTCCCCGAACTCCAAATATCCGAACTGGGTCACCTGCCCTTGGCCGCCGGATTTCCTGACGATCCTCGAATGGCAATGGAACGAAGTCGCGATTCCGTACTGGAAAGAGCAGTCCGCGTTCTGCCGCAAGCACGGCGTCAAAGTCGCGATCGAGGCTCATCCGGGCTTCCTCGTCTACAACACGGAGACGGCGCTTCGCCTTCGCCGCGAAGCCGGAGACAACATCGGCGTCAACTTCGATCCGTCGCACTTGTTCTGGCAAGGAATGGACCCGATCGAGTGCGTCAAGGCGCTCGGCGATTCGATCTACCACGTGCATGCGAAGGATACGAAAATCGACAAGCGCAACGTCGCGCTTAACGGCGTTCTCGATACGAAGCATTACGGCGATATCCTGAACCGCTCCTTCGTGTTCCGCACGGTCGGGTACGGTCATGACGACGAATTCTGGAAAGACCTCGTCAGCGTGCTGCGTCTCGTCGGATACGACGGCACGATCAGCATCGAACACGAGGACGGCATCATGAGCGTGAACGAAGGCTTCACGAAAGCCGCAGGCTTCCTCAATAGCCTCATCCTGAAAGAAAGCGCGGGTGAAATGTGGTGGGCGTAAAAAAGAAAATCAACGTCGGCATGGTCGGCTATAAATTCATGGGCAAAGCCCATAGTCATGCCTACAAAGACGTAGGAATGTTTTTCGATACCGAAGCGGACGTCGTCATGAAGGCGATCTGCGGACGGGACGAGCAAGGCGTTAAAGAAGCGGCCGAGAAATTCGGCTGGGAGTCCTACGAGACCGATTGGCGCAAGATGGTCGCCCGCGACGACATCGACTTCGTCGACATTAACGCTCCGAGCGACGCGCACAAAGAAATTACGCTGGCGGCTATCGCCGCCGGCAAGCACGTCTTCTGCGAGAAGCCGCTGGCGCTGAATCTCGCGGACGGACGCGAAATGCTCGCAGCGGCGGAGAAAGCGGGCATCAAGCACGCGATCTGCTTCAACTACCGCTTTTTGCCTGCCGTGCAGTTGGCGAAACAAATTATCGATGAAGGCCGCCTCGGCGAAATTCATCATTACCGCGCGACGTACCTGCAGGATTGGCTCGTCGATCCGAACACGCCGCTCGCATGGCGCCTGAAGAAGGAAGTCGCGGGCTCCGGCGCGCACGGCGACATCAACGCGCACAGCATCGACCTCGCTCGCTTCTTAATCGGCGAGTTCGATCGCGTCGTCGGCCATAACCGCACGTTCGTGAAGGAGCGTCCGATCTTAACCGGCTCCGAGGGATTGTCCGGTAAGGGCTCCGCGACCGAGAAGGGCGAAGTAACCGTCGATGACGCGACCGGCTTCCTGGCCGATTTCAAGAACGGCGCGATGGGCGTCTTCGTGGCTTCCCGTTTCGCGGCAGGACGCAAAAACCACAACACGTTCGAAATTCACGGCAGCAAGGGCTCCATCCGTTGGGACCTTGAGAAGCTGAACGAGCTCGAAGTATACTTCCGCGAGGACGAGCCGAACTTGGCGGGCTTCCGCCGCGTTATGGCGACCGAGCCATCCCACAAGTACGCCGGCAATTGGTGGCCGACCGGCCACATTATCGGCTACGAGCACGCGTTCGTTCACATCGTGTACGAGTTCGTGCAGCATATGACGACGAACTCGCCGTTCACCCCGACGTTCTACGACGGCGTGAAGTGCCAAGAGGTGCTCGAGGCGGTCGATCTGTCGATCGAGCGCGGCGCTTGGGTTAACGTAGACGAGGTGTAAAGCGAAATACAGCAAAATTAATAGTGGGACAAATAGAGGTCGTTCTTTGGTCCCGTTACCGAGATACTTCGAACGTCACAAGAAGCCGTTGGAAAACCCCAGCAACTGGGAGATTCCAACGGCTTTTTTGTTGATGAAATATGTAAATAGTCTTATTTTCATGCAAATAGCTTTTCAAACGACCAAAAATTGGATTAAACTATAATCCGTTGCATAATACCACTAATGATTGGAATGATTCTGATGAAAAGCTTTCGAAACAACTTGATTCGAAAAGCCGCAGCGATCATGCTGACTGTGCTGATTTCTGCTAATATGCTCCCTCTAACTGCGAATGCATTTAGCGTTGCTATCATTAATTTTTACCCAGATGACAATATTTTGGGCGGGTATATTGAATCAAAAGATCCATCTAGCATTCAGGTTAAGATTACAACCTCCGTTACGGAAGCGACTTATACCGTTGTTGATGACCTCATATTCAATAAGTATTCTTTTTTATACGATGATAACAACGACTTATATTGGCAAACCGCCTTGAATATTCATAATGTCGACAATATGCCTACCAGCATACAAGTATCCGACGATAACGGCGATAATTGGACAACGTTGTCATTGTCGCAAGATGATCATTCATTCGGGTATAAGAACCCTGCAGAAAACCCTCATTTGGATGTCTATCGTATAAAGGCAACGGAAGATTATTCTTCCGTCTCGGCTGGTACCTATGCTTATATGCAAGGGGGCGACGTCTTAGTCAATTTTACGCCATCCGATGATGACGTGAATGATATCAATTTTACACGGAATATGAAAAGTATCGGGTTCCATTTTAGCAGGGATAACCAATTCGATATGAGTCGGATTACGCCTGATGACTTCAGCCTGTATGACCTTAGCGCTTCTAGCACTCCCACTGTCGTACCGATAACGAAAGTTAATCCTTTCATCATTGATTATGATAGACTCGATCCTATGTATTCGTTCGATATTCTCATGTTTGAGACCGATTCCGGATTGATTAGAGGACATAATTATGTACTCTCTTTGTCGAATACGGCGGGAGGCGATGAAATTAAGCGTCTTCCAGCAGGTACTTACGACTTAGTTGTGTTACTTGGACATCCTTATACACTTGATGGCAATGTAGTTGTTGATTTCACGAATGTTCATAGATTCAATGACGTAAGTATTCGCGATTCTGCTTCGGGAGATTCATCGGCGCCGTCAAATCCGTCATCGAATGAAGGTACTTTGGGTGTCACAACGAATAACGGTAATTTTAGTAAGATCACCATGGGTAATGACGGGGTAGTCCTTGGGCCAGGCTCCGATAGCGTGAAAACCGTGACGACTGCCGACGGCAGGACCGAGACGACGGTATCGCTCGAGAGCAAGGATATGAGCAAGGCGTTCGAAGCGCTTGAATCCAATGCTGCCGCTTCCCACAAGATTCACATTAACGTGGATCAGAAGAGCGACAGCACGAAATTCGAGCTTCCAGCAGGCGCGCTAGCCGATAAGTCGAAGTCCGGCTCGGACACGGTTATCTCCTTTAGTTCCGGTATCGGCAGTATCGATATTCCGATTCGTGCCATCGACTATCAAGAGTTGGCCAAGCAGCTTGGCGTCTCTCTTGAAGACGTTAAACTATTCGTAACGATATCGGCGCCGAATGCCGAACAAGATAACAAAATTCGCGAGCAAGCCAAAGCGCAGAACGTCAATATCTCGAAGATTACAAACTTCAGCGTAGCTGCAACGGGCGGCGGCAAGTCGCAAGAAATCACGAGCTTCGGCAAGACGTACGTGCAGAGAACAATCCAAGTATCCGAGAAGGTTGCGGGCAAGGAATATATGGCAGTCATAATCGATTCGGAGACAGGCGAATTGCAATTCATTCCTTCGAGCGTAAACGCAAAAGGCGAAATCGTCATTATGGCACCGCATGCGAGCACATACGCCATCGTAGAGAAAGCGAAGGTAACTTTCTCCGACATACGGTCCCATTGGGCAAAATCGGATATCGAGACGCTGGCTTCGAAGCTGCTGGTTAAAGGAACTTCCGCTGATACATTCAGCCCGGACAAGGATATTAGCCGCGCCGAGTTTGCCGCACTAATCGCAAGAGGCCTTGGCCTCGAGATGGTCGAATCCGACACGGCCTTTACGGACGTAGCCGCTACAGGCTGGTATGCGAAAGCCGTGCGAGCAACCGTACAAGCCGGCATCGTACAAGGCCGAACCGACACGACGTTCGCTCCGAGCGCAACGATTACTCGGGAAGAGATGTCGGTCATGTTGGCGAAAGCATTGGCGTTCGTCGGCCGGCAACCCGATGTATCCGCTAAACAATCAAGCTTGCTCGCCGCTTTCGCGGACAACGTTAACATCTCCGATTGGGCGAAAGCTTTCGCAGCGCAATCCGTCGACGCCAAAGTATTGAGCGGCGACGCGCAAGGCAAGTTCAATCCGCAACAGAAAGCGACTCGCGCGGAAGCGGTCTCCACGCTTAATAGATTGCTCGACTACATTAAATTCATAAACTAGCCTTTATTCCAATCAGCCGTTCGAGGCTCCCTGACCGGGAAGCTTCGAACGGCTTTTTTGGTTCGGTGTGAGGGAGAGCGAATAACAACAAATCGACGGTTATTGTTGGCGTAAACGAGTGAATAGGAAAAATAACAACAACTCGAAGTTATTTCACCATCATGGATCGAACTCACTGATCTCGGTGGGAAACAGCTGCATATCGTTGTTATTCGGCGCAAGTGACATTTTTAGACGAAATAAATGCAAATCGTTGTTATTGAGCTTAACTTTACAATCTCTTAACCGTGCCCGAACAGTGGCTTGACACGCGAATGGTAGGGTTGGCGAAAGAAGTCATACATAGGAGGGGTTCTCATGACCATAACGGCTGTATTGGATAAGCCTAAGCCCGTTCAGGAGTTGCTCGAACCGATCAAGATCGCCGACTGGATGAAACGTTGCCCGACGGTGACGCCCGATCAGGTATGCGATGATCTCGTCGCGCTATTCCGCCATAACAAGGAGGCCGAATCCGTCGTCGTATGCGACTTTAAGGGATTGCCGATCGGCCTCGTGATGCGGCATCGGTTTTTCCGCATGCTCGGTTCGGCGTTCGGGCTTTCGTTGTTCGGACATCAACCGATCGCGCGATTAATGGATGATCGGCCGCTAATGGCGGACATCGGCATACAGCCTTGGCAGTTGATCGATCGCGCGTTGAAGCGGGACGAAACGACGTTCTACGACGCGGTGCTGCTGACCGATCGCGGCAAGCTGGCGGGAATCGTGACGGTGAACGATCTGCTCCAAATGTCCAGATTGCTGCAAAAGGAAGCGACGAACAAGCAAGTGAGAACGGTACGCGATACGGAAAGCATGATCGGGCAAGTACACGCATCGATCGACAAGGTGTCCGGGACGACTCAAGACACCAGGCTGTTGAGCGACCGAATCGCGGAGATGACGGTGCGAGGCCGTCGCGAGCTCGATGAGATGCTGATCTTGTTCCACATGTGGTCCGATATTGCGCTTCGCCAAGAAAAGGCGGTCGCGGAGCTTACCGATCGGACGAAAGCCGCCGACGGAATCATCAAGCTCATCGCGGAGCTGGCGGACCAGTGCAACCTGCTCGCGGTGAACGCGTCGATCGAAGCGGCCCGTGCCGGCCAGCACGGCAAAGGCTTCGGGGTCGTCGCGGACGAAATCCGCGGCTTGGCCGACCAGACGAAGCAGTCCGCCGTTCAGATCACGCGGCAGTTGCACGCGATGACCGCGGCGGTGAACGGCGCGGCAACGCTCATCCGAGAGGGCAAAGAAGGGGCGGATCGCGGCTTCGTCCAGGTGAAGCGGACCGAGGACACGTTCTCTCAGCTATGGCAGACGTCGGAGCGCAATCACGAGGCGGCTATTCGGCTTATCGAAGCTTGCGCGGAGGCGCAGAACATCTCGCTTCAAATTCGAAGCGAGTTCGGCAAATTAATGAACCAACTTCACGGACCTTCCGGGCAATCGGATTTTACACCGCGTTAACAAAACTATGACTTTCGGTTAACGTTCGGCTTATACAATGAATCTCGTAAGATAAAAAAAAGAGTTTGGAAGGGGAACCTACCGAAATGAAAAAATGGCTGATCCTATCGTTGACCTTAATGTTGGCACTGACCTTGGCTGCATGCGGAAATAACAACAACAACACGGCAGGGAACGCTTCTAACGGAGGCGCAAGCGGATCTCCTAGCGAATCGCCGAGCGAGTCGGCAAGCGAACTCAGCGGATCGATCCTCGCAACGGGCTCCACGGCAATCCAGAAACTCGTCGAACAAGCGGCGCAGAAATTCATGGATAAACACTCGGGCGTATCGATCCAAGTTCAAGGCGGCGGAAGCGGAACGGGCTTGACGCAAGTATCCGAAGGCCAAGCGGACATCGGCAATTCCGACCCGTTCGCGGAAGAGAAGCTTGACGCCGCTAAAGCGGCCGAGCTCGTGGATCACCAAGTCGCTGTCGTCGCGATGGCGGCGGTCGTTAATCCTGACGTTACGGTCGACAACTTGACGAAACAGCAGTTGATCGACATTTTCACGGGTAAAGTCACGAACTGGAAAGACGTCGGCGGAGCCGATGCCAGAATCCAAATCATCAACCGTCCCGCCAGCTCCGGTACCCGCGCGACGTTCGAGAAGTTCGCGCTCGGTCAGAAGACGGAAGACCTTCAAGGCTCGATCCAGGAAGATTCCTCCGGCACGGTTAAGAAGCTCGTCAGCGAAACGCCTGGCGCGATCGGTTACTTGGCTCTGTCCTACTTGGACGACAAAGTCAAGCCGGTGAAATACGAAGGCGTGGAAGCAACGGAAGACAACGTAGCAACCGGAGCTTATCCGATCTGGGCCTACGAGCATATGTACACGAAAGGCGAGCCTACGGGCGCGGTCAAAGCTTTCCTCGACTACATGCTCAGCGACGAAGTCCAGCACGCAGACGTCGTAGAGCTCGGCTATATCCCTACCGGCAAGATGCAAGTGAAGCGCGATGCGCAAGGCAACCTAACGAAGTAATTCATCTATCGCTTATTATGGTCCGGTCAAGGGGCTGACTATTCGCCCCTTGACTGACTGCGTAAAGGGAGAGGTTTATGGCTAAGTCTTACGATCGACTAGAAGGGAAGCCGCATCTTACGGAGGAATGGGTCGGGAAGGCTTACACCTTCGTTTGCATTATGTTCCTCGTCATCACGATATCGTCGATGGTTTACTTCGTCGCTTCCAAAGGGCTTAGCACCTTTCTCGTAAACGGCGTTAACGTCGGCGATCTGCTGACGGGCTTGAAGTGGAATCCGGAAGCGGATATCCCGTTGTTCGGCGCATTGCCGTTCATCTTCGGTTCTTTCAGCACTTCCATTCTAGCGGCGATCATAGCGGCTCCGCTCGGTTTCTGCGCGGCGGTGTTCATGGTCGAAATCGCTCCGAAATTCGGCCGCAAATATATGCAGCCCGTTATCGAATTGCTCGCCGGCATTCCTTCGGTCGTATACGGCTTCGTCGGTCTTAGCGTCATCGTTCCTTTCTTCCGGGATACGTTCCCCGGTCAAGGGATCGGAATCGCGGCAGGCGCCGTCGTGCTCGCCGTCATGATTCTACCTACCATTACGACAATCGCAACGGATGCGCTCGCCGCTCTGCCCGCGGGACTTAAGGAAGGCTCGTACGCGCTCGGCTCCACCCGTTATCAGACGATATCCCGCATCGTGCTTCCGACGACGCTGCCCGCGCAAATGACGGGCATCGTGCTCGGCATCGCGAGAGCGTTCGGCGAAGCGCTGGCCGTTCAAATGGTCATCGGCAACGCCCCGCACATCCCGCATTCCTTATTCGAATCGACTTCCACGCTGACGAGCGCCATCACGCTCAGCATGGGCAACACGTCGATGGGATCGGTTCATAATAACGCGCTCTGGTCGCTGGCGCTGATCTTGATGCTGATGACGTTCGTGTTCGTATTCATTATCCGCATGCTGGAAAGGAGATCGAAACTGTGAAAGCCAAAACCGTCGATAAAATCGCGACAGGCGTCTTCATTGGCATCGCGGCATTCATCGTCCTTCTGCTTGCCAGCTTGTTAGGTTATATACTCGTTCGCGGCGTCAGCCATATCAGCTGGCAGTTCCTAACGTCGCCTCCCCAGACGATTCGCGAAGGCGGCGGCATCGGTCCGCAGTTGTTCAACTCGGTGTTCCTGCTCGTGCTTACGATGATCATAACGATCCCGATCGGGATCGGAGCGGGCATCTACATGAGCGAGTATGCCAAGCCGAACAAAATGACCGGGTTCATTCGTCTCGTCGTCGAAGTGTTGTCTTCTTTTCCGTCTATCATCGTCGGTTTGTTCGGATTGCTCGTGTTCGTTAACTTTTTCGACTTCGGATTCTCTCTGTTCTCGGGCGCGCTCGCGCTCACCGTATTCAACCTGCCGCTTATGGTTCGCATTACGGAGCAAGGATTGAAGGGCGTACCCTTGTCCCAGAAAGAGGCGAGTCTCGCTCTAGGCATATCGAAGTGGACAACGATTCGTTCGGTTATGCTGCCCGTCGCGCTTCCGGTTATCCTGACAGGAACGATTCTTGCGGCAGGACGTATATTCGGCGAAGCCGCCGCGTTGATGTTCACGGCCGGCATGAGCAGCCCGAGACTGGATTTCACGAATTGGAATCCGCTGGACGCGGTATCTCCTCTCAATCCGTTCCGTCCTGCCGAGACTCTCGCCGTTCATATATGGAAAGTCAATTCCGAAGGCATCGCGCCCGATACGCCGGAAATCGCCGCGGGAGCTTCCGCCGTTCTCGTCATCCTGGTGCTCGTATTCAATCTAGGCGCTCGGATGCTAGGCCGCTATGTGCACCGTAAATTTACAGCCACGAAATAGGGGGGAATTACCATGGCAGAAATCGCCCTATCCGCTAAAAACTTAAGCGTGCATTACGGAGCCCACGGCGCGGTCCGCAACGTCTCGCTGGACTTCGCGGCCAAGTCGGTAACGGCGCTGATCGGTCCGTCGGGATGCGGCAAATCGACGTTCCTGCGCAGCTTGAACCGGATGAACGATCTTATTCCGAACTGCAAAGTAACCGGGGAAATCTGGATGAAGGACCGCGACATCAACGCTCCGGGCACGGACGTCGTCGCGATTCGCCAGAAGATCGGCATGGTGTTCCAGCGCCCGAATCCTTTTCACAAATCGATCTACGAGAACATCGCTTACGGACCTCGCTACCACGGCGTGAAGAACAAGAAGAAGCTGGACGAAATCGTAGAGGAATCGCTAACGAGAGCGGCTCTGTGGGACGAGACGAAGGATCGCCTGCACAAATCCGCGCTGGCGTTGTCCGGCGGACAGCAACAGCGGCTGTGCATCGCGCGCTCCATCGCGGTGAAGCCCGACATGATTCTGATGGACGAACCGGCTTCCGCGCTCGATCCCGTCTCTACGGCGAAGATCGAAGAGCTGATCTCGGAACTGAAGCGGGAATTCTGCATCGTAATCGTTACGCACAACATGTATCAAGCGGCCAGGGTGTCGGAGAAAACGGCGTTCTTCTTGACCGGCCAAGTCGTGGAGTACGATTCGACGGACAAAATGTTCACGGATCCGGAAAGAGCGGAAACGAGCGACTACATCTCGGGTCGTTTCGGATAAATCATCCTTTCGAACAGGGGATAGGACCATGACTGCGAACGCAATCATCGATATCAACGATCTGAACTTATATTACGGCGATTTCCATGCGCTGAAGAATGTATCCATGGACATTCCGGAGAAGGCGATTACCGCGTTCATCGGGCCGTCCGGATGCGGCAAATCGACGCTGCTTCGCACGTTCAACCGGATGAACGATATGATCGCCGGTACGCGGATCGACGGGACAGTAGCGATCGCGGGAACCGACATCTACTCGAACGAGGTGGACGTGGAGACGCTTCGCAAACGCGTTGGCATGGTGTTCCAGCAGCCGAATCCTTTTCCGAAGTCGATCTACGACAATATCGCTTACGGCCCTCGCCTCCACGGCGTTACCGATCGCCGCAGGCTGGACGAAATCGTCGAGACGAGCTTGCGTTCGGCGGCGTTGTGGGAAGAAGTGAAGGACCATCTGAAACGCTCGGCGTTAAGTATTTCCGGCGGCCAGCAGCAACGCTTGTGCATCGCGCGGGCGCTAGCCGTCGAACCGGATATTCTGCTGATGGATGAGGCGACGTCGGCCCTTGACCCGATCTCGACGCTGAAGATCGAAGAATTGGCGCAGGAGCTTAAGGACCGCTATACGATCGTGATGGTCACGCACAATATGCACCAAGCGGCTCGCGTATCGCAGCAGACCGTGTTTTTCCTGAACGGGGAAGTCGTCGAATACGCGGAGACGGAGCGGCTGTTCTCCAATCCGACCGACCAACGCACGGAAGACTACATTAGCGGAAGATTCGGCTGATACCGGGGGGAATCGAGAATGATGGTTAAACGCAAAGAGTTCGATCTTGGACTGGAAGAGATGCAGAAGATTCTTGCCGAAATGGGCGAGAGAGTGGATAATGCGCTGACGAGATCGATGAAGGCGCTCAAGGACGTCGATATCGCGACCGCGCAGAAGATCGTTGCCGAAGATTCCGAGCTGAACCAGATGGAAGAGAGGATCAGCGAGATCGGAGCGAAGCTGATCGCTACGCAGCAGCCTGTAGCCAAGGATTTGCGCCGCATTCTGATCGCCTTCAAAATTTCATCCGATCTGGAGCGAATGGGCGACCTGTCGGTCGATATCGCGAAGGCCGTGCTTAGGCTGGACGGACAGGAGCTGATCAAGCCGCTGCTCGATCTGCCCCGCATGGCGGATATCGTAAGCGTCATGATTCAAGAGTCCGTGCAATCCTACGTGGACGAGAACGTCGATCTTGCTTATAAAAGCGCCAAGGACGACGACCAAGTCGACGCGTTGTACGCGCAGATCCTCCGCGAGCTGTTCGCGCTTATGGTCGAGCATCCGAAGACGGTCGGTCAAGCGATGCTGCTCAGTTTCGTGGGACGCTATATCGAGCGGATCGCGGACCATGCGACGAACATCAGCGAGAGCGTCGTCTACCTCGTCACCGGCACGCGCCCGGATTTGAACCAATAACGAACCGCATAGGAAGAGTCGATCCGTGTCGGATGGGCTCTTTTTTGCGCCTCGTTAACGGAACGAAAACGTTGTCTTTACAGCGAAGCGATAAGGTGATGAACATAGATTATCGGGAGCCGATCGAGATGGACAAGCGGGCATCGAGCGGCCCGTCGTGGAACGAAGAGCCGGCATGCCCGTTGGGTGAAATGCTTCATTGTTCATGTAGCTTCCCGCCATGGATTTTGCAATCGACGATGAAGTTCCTTGTAATAAAATCAGGATGGGACAGGGATATCACCGTGGCCCATCCTGATTTGCTTTTCCAGCTAACCGCCCAGAATATCTATGCCGTACTTGGCGGCTGTCGAGACCAGCAGTCCCACATCCTCCGGGTTGGGAGGGAGCCCGGGTCCCGGCAGCAGAGGGCCCGGAAGATGGACCGCCAATTCCTTAACGAACTTATCGAATCCGGCAGGGTAAGCGGTGACGATATACTTCGCTTCGTTCGTCTCCAGTCGAAAGCTATGAACGATGCCGCGCGGAGCGAACAGATAAGTGCCCGGTTTCGCATGATAGACTTTATCGCCGATCGTGTATTCGATCTCGCCTTCCAAGATAAAGAAAGATTCATCTTCTCTGTGATGGACATGCGGAGGCGGTTCGCAGCCTTTGGTCTCCACCATCTGCAAGATGGCGAATTGTCCGTCCGTCTCATCGCCGCTCACCAGCAGAGACGAGGTGTTGCCTAAGAACTTAAACGTATTCGTATCATTAACTTGCGTGCAAATCGGTTGAATCGCCATGAATATCCTCCTAACAATAGGTTTGTTTTGATTCGTTATATCTTCTTACGTCCAGCTGTTATAGGCACCTCCTCCCGATTTTGCGGATGTAAAAATAAATATCATTTATATAATCGCTTCCATGTAATAATCTGTCAATATCCGCGAGGGTATCCAGAGCCGTGCGACCCCTGCAACACTATGGTAAAATGGCTGTATGGTTGTTTAAACAGTCGAACTGGCGGGGTGGGCGCTCATGGGTAACCCGAAGGACAAGCTATTATTGATCGACGGCAACAGTATCGTATTCCGCGCTTTCTTCGCGCTTCCGCCGCTGACGAACAGCAGCGGTTTGCAGACGAACGCGATTTTCGGATTCACGACGATGCTGCTCAAGGTGCTGGAGGAAGAGAAACCGACGCACGTGCTCGTCGCGTTCGACGCGGGCAAGGTAACGTTCCGGCACGAGGGTTATGCCGACTACAAAGGCGGACGCGAGAAGACGCCGCCGGAGCTCAAGGAGCAGTTCCCGGTACTGAAAGAGCTGCTGAAGGCGTTCTCGATCTCGCAGTTCGAGCTGCCGGGGTACGAGGCGGACGACATCATCGGCACGCTGTCGAAGCAGGCGGAAGCGGATGGACGCGACGTCGTCGTCGTATCGGGCGATAAAGATTTGCTGCAGCTGGCCAGCGATCGCGTCACCGTGCTGCTGACCCGCAAAGGCGTCAGCGAAGTGGAACGGTACGACCCTGCGCAGATCGGGGAGCGATACGGACTTACGCCTGCGCAGATTATCGATCTGAAGGGGCTTATGGGCGATACGAGCGACAACATTCCCGGCATTCCCGGCGTCGGCGAGAAGACGGCGCTTAAGCTGCTGCACGAGTACGGCTCGGTCGAGAACGTACTCGTGCACGCGGGCGAGATCAAAGGCAAGCTGGGCGAGAAAGTCGTGGAGCACAGCGATAGCGCGCGGATGAGCAAGCAACTGGCGACGATCTTCCGCGAGGTGCCGCTAACCCATACCGTAGACGACGTTACCTATGCCGGTTATGACGCGGCAACGCTCGGAACGGCGCTGCGCAAGCTGGAGTTCAAATCGCTCGTCGAGCGGCTCGATCTCGGCGGCGCGGAGGTTCAAGACGCGGAAGGCGTGGAACAGGCCGACGCGTTCGATGTCGTTCGCGTGGAAGAAGTGGGCTGGAGCGGATTGAACGATGCGCTCCCGCAGGCCGAGTCTTTCTACGTGGAAGCGATCGGAGACAACCCTCACCAGAGCGAAGGGATCGGTATCGCGATCGCAGCCGGGACTCAGGTGTTCACGATTCCGTACTCGCTGTTGAAGACGAGCGATGCGGGACCGTTGATCTCATGGTTCGGCAACGCCGACGCGCCGAAGACGGGCTACGACTTCCATCGGACGCAGCTCGTGCTTGCTTGGTCCGGTATCGAATTGAAAGGACAGTCGTTCGACGTCCAGATGGCCGCGTACGTACTCGATCCGACCGACACCGATCTGTCGCTGAACGGACTGCTCGTAAAGCATGGCTTGTCGTCGATTCCATCGGACGAATCGGTGTACGGCAAAGGCGCGAAGTTCCATGTGCCTGACGCCGACATATTGTCCGGTCACTTGGCTGCGAAGGCGGATGCGGTTCGCCGCTTGAAGCCTTCGCAGTCCGCGAAGCTTGAGGAGCTCGGCATGCACGAGTTGTTCTACGAGCTCGAGCAGCCGCTTTCCATCGTGCTCGCGGGCATGGAGAAGCAAGGGGTGTCCGTCCAGGCTTCCGCGCTGCAGGACCTGGGCTCGCAGTTCGAACGCCGCATCGAAGAGATGATGACGACGATTCATCGACTGGCGGGCTTCGAATTCAATATCGGCTCTCCGAAACAGTTGGGCGAAGTACTCTTCGAGAAGCTGGGCTTGCCGGTCATCAAGAAGACGAAAACCGGCTATTCGACGGACGCCGAGGTGCTGGAGAAGCTGGAGCCGTACCACGAGATCGTTCGCCAAATCCTGCAATACCGTCAGTTGACGAAGCTGCAATCGACGTACATCGAGGGCTTGCTGAAAGAAATTCGTCCCGAATCGGGCAAAATCCATACGTACTACCGGCAGACGATCGCGGCGACCGGACGGCTGTCCAGCCAATATCCGAACTTGCAGAACATTCCGATCCGGATGGAGGAAGGGCGGCAAATTCGCAAGGCTTTCGTGCCGGCCGAGCCGGGCTGGCGCATTCTGGCCGCCGACTACTCGCAGATCGAGCTGCGCGTGCTTGCGCACATCTCCGGCGACGAAGGGCTGAAGGAAGCGTTCGTCAAGGAGCTGGACGTACACACGAAGACGGCGATGGACGTATTCGGCGTCTCCGCCGACCAGGTCGACGCGAATATGCGCCGCCAAGCGAAGGCGGTCAACTTCGGCATCGTGTACGGAATCAGCGATTACGGCTTATCGCAGAACTTGAACATTACGCGGCGCGAGGCGGCCGAGTTTATCGAGCAATATTTTCAGGCGTTCCCCGGCGTGCGGCGTTATATGGACACGGTCGTCGAGCAAGCGAGACAAGACGGCTACGTGACGACGTTGCAAGGACGCCGTAGATACCTGGCGGATATTAAAGCGTCCAATTTCAACCTGCGGTCGTTCGCGGAACGGACGGCGATGAATACGCCGATTCAAGGGACGGCGGCGGATATCATCAAGCTGGCCATGCTTCGGATGAACGACGCGATCGGGCAGCGCGGACTGAAGAGCCGCATGCTGCTGCAGGTGCATGACGAACTCGTATTCGAGGTGCCGGAAGAGGAGCTCGCCGTTATGGAGAAGCTCGTGCCGGAGACGATGGCGTCCGCGATGAAGCTGGACGTGCCGCTCGTCGCCGACGTCAGCGTCGGCATGAACTGGTACGAAGCGAAATAAAGCCGCGGCGCGGCGTTAGCAACACGAGAAAGGTGGATTAGAGCGATGCCGGAATTGCCGGAGGTCGAGACCGTCTGTCGTACGTTAAACGAATTGATCGCAGGCAAGCGGATCGACCGCGTCAGCGTGAAGCTGCCCCGGATCATCCAGCGGCCGGCCGATCCGGACCTGTTCGAAGTCCGGCTTGCGGGAAGAACGTTCCAATCGGTCGAGCGGCGGGGGAAGTTCATCCGGCTGCTCCTCGACGGACTCGTCCTCGTCTCTCATCTGAGGATGGAGGGACGGTACGGGCTGTATAAGCAGGAAGAACCGATGGAGCCGCATACGCACGTTATTTTTCATTTTACCGACGGGACGGAATTGCGATATAAAGACGTGCGCCAGTTCGGTACGATGCATCTATTCTCGCCCGGGGAAGAATTAGCGTCCGCGCCGCTGAATAAGCTTGGAATAGAGCCGCTCGACGAGTCGTTCACGTTCGAGGCGTTCCGCCAAGCGATCGGCAAGAGGTCGACGAAGATTAAGCCGCTGTTGCTGAACCAGGAAGTGATCGTCGGACTCGGCAACATTTACGTGGACGAGGCGCTGCACGAAGCGGGAATTCACCCGGAGACGGAAGCGGATCTGCTGAAGACGCAAGAACTGGAGCGGCTGCACGCGGCGATCGTACGGACGCTGTCCGCCGCCGTCGAAGCGGGAGGCTCGTCGATCAAGTCCTACGTAAACGGGCAAGGCGAGATGGGGATGTTCCAGCATCGCCTTCGCGCTTACGGCAGAACCGGCGAACCTTGCGACCGGTGCGGAACGTTGATCGAGAAATCCGTCGTCGGGGGCAGGGGGACGCATGTGTGTCCGGTCTGCCAGAAGCGCCGCGGGAAGACCGGAGCGGCGGTTCGCAGCCGCGCTGCGGGAACGAACGCGGTGAAGCAACGGTTGGACGGAAAGCGGAAGAAGTAGGCATTCGCCTGCAATCGAGCAAACACGCGGGGCATTCCTCCGAAAGCGTGCATAGGATGAACGTAGACCGCCCGGCAGACGGGCGGGAACGCATCCGCGCAGGAGGAACGCAGTCATGCTTGCACATCTTGCTTCGATCTTATTGCTGGCGTTCGCCGTAAGTTTGGACGGTTTCGGAGTCGGCATAACGTACGGCATACGTAAAATCAAAATACCGGTGCTATCGATCTTCATCATCGCCTTATGTTCGGGACTCATCATTCTGCTGTCGATGATGGTCGGCGTAGCGATGAGCGGTTGGTTGTCTCCGCACGGCGCTTCGATGATCGGCGCCGGCATCTTGATCGCGATCGGGTCATGGGCCTTGTATCGGTTCCTGACGAATGGGGATAACGAGAAGGAAGGGCCTGCGAAGCCGGCGGTTGTCGATTCGGCAGCCGGAGATCCGCCCGATCGGGTTGCCGTTCTGACGCTCGAGCTTCGGCTCTTCGGCATTATGATTCAGATCTTGCGCACGCCGTCGGTCGCCGACGTGGATCGTTCGGGCACGATCAGCGCGGGCGAAGCTTTCCTGCTCGGCGCGGCGCTGTCGCTCGATGCGTTCGGTGCCGGTATCGGCGCGGCTTTGGTCGGTTTTCAGCCTGGGATCACGGCTTTGCTGATCGCTGCCTCCAGCGGGCTTTTCCTCTGGATGGGAACGAGGGTCGGCTTCTGGGCGTCGGGCATCCGGTGGGTACGGCAGCTCTCGATGCTGCCGGGTATTATTCTCATCGCGATGGGGATATTCAAAATGTTCTAGAAGGAAGAGATACGATGAACATCGGATTGACGGGAGGCATCGCCACGGGGAAAAGCACGGTGGCGAACCTTCTGGCGGAGCGCGGAGCTTATGTGATCGATCTAGACTTAATTGCCCGGGAAGTCGTCGAGCCCGGGCAGCCTGCATTGGCGCGCGTCGCGGAGCGGTTCGGACAAGCCGTTCTGCGGGAAGACGGGACGCTGGATCGCAAGAAGCTCGGCTCCATCGTGTTCGCCGACGAGGCGCAGCGCAGAGCGTTGGAAGAGATTCTGCATCCGGCCATACGCGCGGTCATGAAGGAGCGGATGGACATGCGCGAACGCAGCCATCCGGATCAACTCGTCGTCGTGGACGTACCGCTGTTGTTCGAATCGAAGCTGGAATCTTATTTTGAACAAATTATGCTCGTGTACGTGCCGAGAGAGGAGCAACTGAAACGGCTGATGAACCGGGACGGACTGTCCGAAGAGGATGCGGAGCGCCGGCTCGCGGCACAGATGAGCATTGAAGATAAGAAAGCGCTCGCGGATATCGTGATCGACAATAGCTCGGACTTGGCGCACACCGAAGCGCAAATCGATCGATGGCGGCGAGAACGGGGGGTCTGATGAGTAAAAAGGATAAAAGGCGAAGACGCATCGTGCTGCCGTTGTTGTTGATCGTGCTTGGCCTTCTGTTCGTGCAGTCGGACTGGCTCGGACGGTTGATCTATCCGATCTCGTACAAAGAGGAGATTAAGGCGGGCGCTGCGAAGTACAATCTCGATCCGATGCTGCTCGCGGCCATTATACGCGTCGAATCGAATTACAAGCATTCCGCGGTTTCGCCTAAAGGCGCGGTCGGGATTATGCAGGTGATGCCTAAGACGGCGCAAGAAATATTGTCGCAGGGCGATTTCAAGAACGTCACGGCCGAACAAGCCGCGCAGGAAGCCCGAATCGGAATTCTAATGGGGGCCTATTACGTAAAATACTTGAGCAGAGAGTTCGATGGCAGTCTTCCGCTCACCTTGGCGGCTTACAACGCGGGATTGGGCAAAGTTCAAGGCTGGCTGGGCGACGGGAGCTGGGACGGCACGGAGTCGCGTCTAAGCGATATACCGTACGGAGAGACCAGACATTACGTGCAGCGCGTCCTGTATTACTATAAGAAATATCGGGATTTGTACGAGACGCTGTAATCTGTAGAAATACGTGGTAAAATAGGAAAAGGAAGTCCTGAAGCGAAATTCGCTTCAAGACCTCCTTGATATTAAGTGCTTCCTCATCCATCCGAATGGATTAACGTACGCCGCCTGCAAGTTGCTGCTCGGCGATACGAACCAGGTTGCGCGTGATATGGCCCCCGATCGATCCGTTATCCTTCGTGGTCATATTGCCTTGGTATCCGTCCTGTGGAATCGCGATACCTAGCTCTTGCGCAGCTTCGAATTTCAGTTGGTTCAATGCGCCTGTCGCTTGAGGGACGAGCAATTGGTTGCTGTTACCGTTGTTGTTGCTAGCCATTGTTGTTCACCTCCTTGCGGTTGGTAAAGGTATTATGTGCGTATTGCGTTCGAACATGTAAGGTAAGGGTTGGGAATCGCGATTTTTTTATTATGTCGAAGGAGTCTGTCGGAGCATATGAAATGTCCTTATTGCGATTATAGCGGTACGAAAGTTCTGGATTCGCGGCCGGCCAACGAGAACAAGTCGATCCGCCGCCGCAGGGAATGCGAGAAGTGCAGCCGCCGGTTTACGACGTTCGAGACGATCGAGGAGACGCCTCTGATGGTCATCAAGAAGGACGGCAGCCGCGAAGAATTCAGCCGGGACAAGCTGCTGCGCGGATTGCTGCGGGCTTGCGAGAAGCGTCCGGTATCCGTGGGCCAGCTTGAAGTGATCGTCTCCGACGTCGAGCGCGAAGTCCGCAATACGGCGCAACCGGAAGTCGAGAGCCAGATCATCGGCGAGCTGTTGATGGAGCGGTTGTATAGTTTGGACGAGGTCGCGTACGTGCGGTTCGCTTCGGTATACCGTCAGTTCAAAGACATCAACATGTTCCTGAAAGAGCTGAACGGTTTAATGAATAAACACGGCATTTAAGGGGTTGCGATTTTCATGCGATTCGCGATTGACAGTCCCGGCAGCCTTGTGATAAACTCATTTTTGTCGCTAGTTTCGGGCCTTTAGCTCAGCTGGGAGAGCGCTTCGCTGGCAGCGAAGAGGTCAGCGGTTCGATCCCGCTAAGGTCCACCAAATTAAAATGCCGAAACCCTTACAGTCGTAAGGGTTTTTTTGTTGTTTCTTTTTCTTTGAATGCATTTTTTCGTCGCGTTTTCATGATTTGGGGACGGATTGGGGACGAAAAGAAAAATCTGCCCGTTTATTGGCCCCTGAACTGGAGAGGATGAATAATACATTTTCTCAATTTGGGAGTTGAGTGCCGTGGCAAGTATCGAAAAGCGGGGAAAAGATTCATATCGGCTGATCGTCGAAGTTGGGTATGATGCAAAGGGGAAGCGAGTTAAACGTACTAAAACAGTAAAGGCAAAGGGCATTAGAGAAGCTGAGAAGGAGTTAGTTAAGTTTCAAACCGAAGTAGAAGTTGGGGAATATATTGCTCCTGAAAAAATGTCTTTCGATACCTTCCTTGCAGTATGGAGAGAAAAATACGGACAGAAACATCTTGAAGTTAAAACGTTAGAGACCTATGACATCATGCTGAAGAATCATATCCTTCCAAGTTTTGGTACATGCCGGATTTCAGATTTGAAACCAATACACATTATGGTTTTATTGGACGAGCTATCTCGAGAAGGATCACGCAAAGATGGTAAATCCGGAGGGCTTGCATCAAGTTCGATTCGATTTGTACATAGGATTCTTAAAGATATTTTTGAAAGAGCGGTGGAGTGGCGAATCATAAAGTTAAATCCTGTTTCCGCCGTTAAACGGCCTAAAATTCAAGACCACGAGGTCGATGTGTATGGCGAACAGGAAGTTGAATTACTTTTTCAAGCTCTAGAGAAAGAGCCTATCCATTGGCGTATTATGATCACATTAGCGCTTACTACAGGATTGCGGCGCGGAGAGCTGTTAGGCTTGGAATGGAAGCACTTAGATCTACAACTAGGTACAATAGAAGTGATTCAATCACTAAGCCACAGCAGGGGAGTAAACATCTTGAAAGAGCCCAAAACAAAAAACTCGAAGAGAAAAATCGCCATTCCGGACTCTCTTCTTGAAGATCTACGGGCTTATTATGTTCATGCTGTACAATTAAGAAAAATGCTCGGGGACTGTTGGCAAGGCGGAGTGGAATTTCACGTTTTCTTTTCTGAAACTGGAAAGCCTTTTTATCACACAGCACCAGGAACTTGGTTTAGACGCTTCATCCATAGAGTTGGTTTAAAGAGAATAAGATTCCATGATTTACGTCATACGTCTGCAACGTTGCTTATCAACCAAGGTGTACATGCGAAGATTATATCAAGTCGCCTTGGACACGCTGACATTAGAACGACTATGAATATTTATGGTCATGCATTACGAACAGCAGACCATGCGGCAGCAAACACGTTTAATCGATTACTTGACGTTCGGGAAATTTGATTCGAGAAATAGGTTTAGTAAAAATATGCTTAAATTGTAAATATGGATTATTATTTGAATTCAACTGGAGTAGTTCGAACCTTATAAGCCGGTAGCAGGGCGTGACTGTGGCTTATAAAATCAGGAGTTCGCCCAGAAAGGGGTTCATAAGCCCCTCATCTCCATATGCCAAATCCACAACGGGACCATAATGGTGACTTCTAGATGCTCGTTGTAGACAATCATTTCTTCCACATAGCTACCGATGAACTTCTTGTTTTAGGAAGATCTCGGTTTGCAAGTTTGGGTCTTAAACTGAGAAAGTAGTTGTCGCAGAGAAACCTTTGTGATGGCTGCTTTTTTCTTTTTTGTCTAGATAACTATTATCAACTCGATATCGATGCGATGTCTAATTTAAGGGGAATGAGTAATTTTGTGTCAAAATTTAGGGAGGGAATAGAAGGGAATGCAACCTTTGATGGAGAAAAAGAAAGTTAATCAAGCCCTAACTTTAGTGTACAGCCGCTTTCTTTATGCAATTCTTTTGCGAAACGAGGGGAATGTAGTGAACTACATGACGCGATTAGATCCAATAGAAAAATTGAACCTATCCACAAGAGCGTATCACGCCCTTCGTAGAGCAGGCATCTATTGCGTGGGCGATCTGATGGATTTTCCAAAAGAAAACTTTCCGAGACTGAAGAACTTGGGCGTTAAAACTATAACAGAAATTATAGAAGTGATTGAGCAGATAGAAATTATTGAGAGTAATCCTTTGATTTACAATACAGAACGAAAGACAGAAGACGAGTTGGTTGCGCTGTTCATTGGAAAGGACGGTCTATTATATCGAGACGTCCCTATAGAAGACATTGAGCTATCAAAGAGATCATTTAACTGTTTAAAAGGAGCTGGAATTGACTATATTTCCAAGTTATTGGATAAGACTGAGGCTGACCTATTTGCAATTCCTAATATGGGCGCAAAGAGCGTGAAAGAAATAACTGAAGCCATAAATCTACTTGTTCTTGAACCAGCACCTGCTGCACAGAGCTCCCCAAATGATGATTCAGTTTCCGGAACTGATGAGCTTTGTCTTTATATCGTACAGGAAGTTGTTAAGACGGTAAGAGTTCATGCAGGCCAGTTATATAAGGACATTCTTGCGCTGGTTGAGAATTGTAATGGTAGGTTTGTTAAAGCGGATTCAGCTGTGGAGATAGATGGGGAGCTGATATCTGAACTTTATGGGTTATCCCTTTTGAGATGTGCAATCAAAGACACTTTTTTGAAGCAACTGGAATCCAACCCTTATGGACTAGATAAGTTTCATTTGGTGAGTTCCCTACCTTCATTTTTGCAGAACGAAGTATTAGTGGATAGTCTTTTATCAGAACTGATACAGGACGGTAATTTACTTTGCTTACACGCTCAGATGTATAGGCGGAAATATCCAACCGCTCTTGAATATGCTGCTTCATTGCCAAAACCTCAAGAATGTGCTGTTTTAACTGGGCGACTATACGGACAGACATTGGATAGCATTGGTAATGATTTAAGTCTTTCGAGACAACGAATACAGCAAATTGAAACCAAATGTATCCGTAAAGCGCCTACACTGAGTGAGGACTTATATGCGCTTGTTTATCAGAAATACGACATAACAAAAAAAGATTTTCTTATAGGATTCAAGGAATCGGAGATAACATATAATTACCTTGCTATTGCTTATAATAAAGGGGAATATTCCATAGATGAGTTGGCAACGGACTCTGATTTTCCCGACTACTTTAAAAAGGCTGCAGAACGAATAATATATAAAAATTACGTGGTTCTTGGTAGCGAGAGAGTTCTCTGTAGTCGCTCCGAGCTTAGTGAATACATATTGCGTACAGCGGGTGTTGAAGGCCTTACCTTTGAAGAGTTTTCGCAATTATATAAGATGCTTCTAGAAGATTTAAATCTGCAAGATAATCCTAAGTTTTCGGTGATGGATCGAGGGTATGCCAACAAATTAGCTGCAAGTAACCATGTTCTGTGGAAATATGGACAAAAACTTCGCTACTACAATATTGACGCTTATGATTACACGGATCTTTTTAATGGCCTCAATTTGAATGATTATATGAATGTGGAGTTCTCAACACGCAAGCTTTTTCAAGAATATCCAGAGTTGATGAGTGATTATGACATTCAGGATGAATATGAGTTGCATAATTTACTTAAAAAGATATGTTCAGAGGATGAATATCCAGATATACACTTCAAGCGAATGCCAAACATAGAGTTCGGGGTAGCAGACAGGGATACTCAGCTGATGGATATGTTGTTGGCTCTCGCTCCGATTAGAAATACAGAATTTGCTGCAGCCTATGAGCAAGCGTACGGCGTATTGTCACAAACAGTGCTGGCCAACTACATGAAAAACTTCGATCAGTATTTTTATTCGGGAGTTTACAAAATAGATGTGCCAATGCTCTCTGATATAATGGCTGCCAAAATGAAGCAACTATTGTCCAGTGAATTCTATCTCTTGTCCGATATTCGGAAGATGTACGTGCGCGAATTTCCACAGGACGATCCCAAACTGCTCAATCCATACACGCTTAAGGCACTTGGATTTCGGGTTTATGCGAACTATGCAATTAAAGACCAGTATTCATCTGCAACGGAGTACTTTCGTGCGATTCTTACTACAGAGGATATCGTAGATGCGCAGTCATTTCCTAAGGAAATGCTAAACACAGTAGCGTATACGGGTGAGCTATATAAGCTAAAAGCAGCGTATGAAATTTTAGAATATGCACCATTAAAGTATGTTCATTTTCGTCGGTTAAATCGTGCTGGTGTAGAAAAGGAATCCATACTGGATTATTGCCACAGAGCATATCAAGCAGTTGATTCACAATATTTTACTGTATATTCATTGCGAGAAAAAGGGTTTACCCATATCCTCGATGAGCTTGGGTTTGACGAGTGGTTTTATGCTTCACTACTTTCAGAAGATAAAGAACATTTTTCCTGTCGTCGAATGGGGAAGAACAAACTTTTCAGACGAGATAGTAAGAATGTATCCCTAGTCGATTTTTTGGAATGGATTCTGTATTCCAATGAATCACTATCTTTAGATGTGCGCGAGCTGGTTGAAAAACTACTAAGTGAATACAACATACGTCTTGAATGGTATAAAATAGTCGAAGCGATTAAGGGTAGCGTAATGTACTATGACACAATAACTCAAAAGGTTTACGCTGACTACGATATATATTTTGAGGAAATTTAACCTGCAGATTTTTGATGAGATATTACATGTTAAATATGAGGAGGCACTATCCAAATGAACTTACTTAAAGAAGGCATTGAAAACAGAAGCATAATACCAACAACATTGACAAAAAAGCTTTCGGTGGATAATCATATACAAACTTACACCGTATATAAAATCCGGCTAGATCAGCTCTATTATAATGATCAGAATGATCGTATTGCTACTTGGATCAGTCAGTATAAAGCAGAAAATGGGACTTTTCATATGGACTCGGAAGATAAAGAACAATATAACCGGATCATTCAAGGGTTTATTACCGAAAGCAATCCAGAAGCATTGAAAAAAACACAAAATAATATCGAACTCATTGGACAACAAGAGGCCGGAGTAGTATTGACTGATGGCAGAATCATTGATGGTAATCGGCGCTTCACTTGCTTGCGTAATCTGGAACAAATAACTGGGAAAACACAATACTTTGAAGCTGTTATTTTAGAACACGATATTGCTCACAATGCTAAACAAATCAAAATGCTAGAATTACTGCTTCAGCATGGTGTGGACAAACCTGTTGACTATAATCCGATTGATCGATTAGTGGGTATATATAATGACATTGTAGAAAATAAACTTCTTACAATACGGGAGTATGCCAGCAGCGTTAATCAAGGAGAAGCGGATATCAAGCGTGAGGTGGAAAAAGCAAAACTAATGGTAGAATTTTTGGAGTTCATTAACGCTCCGAAACAATTCTATTTAGCTCGTACCATGAATCTCTCCGAATCATTGAAAGATTTGTACAGTATGTTAAGCAAAGTGAACAATGATGAAAGTCGTGAGGACTTGAAAAACAATGTGTTTGCTCAATTACTTATGGCACCAGTTGGAGATACAAATAGATATATAAGAAAAATTGGTAAAATTGCATCAAACTCCAGACTTCTGGATGAATATCTTGCTGAACAATTAGATTTGACAGAAAAAGTTTGCGATGTTTTGGAGCAGCACCCAATTACAACCGAAAAAGTTATCAATGAACATATTCGAGCAAAGAAAGAAATTCAATCGGATTTCGCGAGATCTACTGAAAAGTGGATCAGCAAAGCAGATGGTGATGCCAGCAGAAATCGTCCAGCGCAGCAAGTCGAAAAAGCGTACGAAATGCTTGATACAATTGATATGAATATTTTTAAAAAAATGTCGGATGAGTTAAAAGATGATATCCGAGAAAAACTTGATTTGGTTCAAGGGTTATTAGATAGCATTAGGGGAGAACTCGATGTTTAAGGATCTTTTACTGAAAGCAACATATTCTTCTTATGAAGACGATGTTGGCGTTTCTTTCTATACCCCAACTTTGCGAGAGTGTATTAGTTATGACAGGGCTACTGCTTATTTTTCAGCCAAAGCACTTGCCAACTATGCCAAAGGTTTAGAAGTGTTTGCGCGTCGAGGAAACAAGTGTCGCATGATTGTTTCGGCGGAAATATCAGAAGATGACTATCGGCAAATCAAAGAAGGATACCGGTTGCGGGAAGAGGTCAATCAAGGACTGTTAGAAAAGCTGAGAGAATCTCTTTCTCTAGAGGAAGAGCGCAGTATCTCTAATCTTGCTTATTTGATTTCACTTGGGATTATTGATATTAAGATTGCCTTTACGCGTAAGGGGATCTTTCACGACAAATTTGGAGTCATGGAAGATGAAGTTGGTGATGTGATCTGCTTTCGAGGATCAAACAATGAGACATCGGCAGCTTATAATACCAACTACGAATCGTTTGACATTACCTGCAGTTGGCAGGCATCAACTTTTGATTACTCCAAAATCACAAAAAGCAAAGAAACTTTTGGAAGTATTTGGAATAATAAGGCTGAAAATATCCTCGTCTGTGATATGAGCCTAACTCTTTACCAAGAAATTGTTTCTCACAGCAAAGGGAAGGTTATTGTCGACACTGCCCAGCTAGAACCCAATTGTCTCCTTTTGGATTATGACGATGGGTTAAAGCTTGAGATTAAGATCGAACCCTCGCTTCTATTAAATAATGCTGTCTATAAGTTGCGACTCAGGCAATATGTTGACCTGGAACAGAGCAATGAAGAAGTTATTCGATTTAAAAGTAGGTTAACATATCCAGGTTATAAGAGAATCATACGTATTCTAGAGCAAGATGCCCAGAAGCGAGCTTATCGCTTTTTTACCACGCAGCGACTACGTGATTATATCACAAGCCGAGAAATGTATATTGAAAAGCGAGCAAATGTTGGGCTTTCTATTAAAAATCAAGATCCTATTGTGCAAGCGCAGTTTGCTGAATACAAAACGGTTGTCGATTGTGCTTTTTATCGACAACTTCGAGACAAGCAAATGTGGGATTCGTTTTTCATGTGTACCATGAAAAAATCCGGCAACTTTTCTGTCCCTGGATCAGGTAAGACGGCGTCTGTTTTAGGGGTATACGCATATTTGAAAACAAAAGGTCTGGTCAAAAGAGTTGTTATAGTTGGTCCAAAAAATGCTTTTGGCTCATGGGTTGATGAATTCAAAGCCTGTTTTGATACGAAGCAACAGGTTCAATTGTTTAGCATACAAGATCTTGGCTATCGATCCACCAAAGAAAAACAGCAAGCAATTCTATATGATACAGGAAATAAGAATCTTTTGTTATTTAACTATGAGAGTTTAGGTACTTACTTGACAGAAATCAAAAAACTAATTGATGCAGAAACATTGCTGGTGTTTGACGAAGTACATAAAGTGAAAGCTTTGAATGGTCGCCGCGCATCTGATGCACTTGAAGTAGCAAAGGATTCTAGCTACACAATTGCACTTACAGGCACTCCAATACCAAACTCATACACCGACATTAGGAACCTCTTGGATATTCTATATTACGATGAATATGCTGATTTTTTTGGGTTTACCATTCCACAATTGAAAGACCCAAGCACAGATGATATTTCGTTTATTAACCAGAAGATTCAGCCGTTCTTTTGCCGTACAACTAAACAGGAATTACAAGTACCTGATGCAAATCCAGATTCTCTTATCCAAGTAATGGCCAGTAGCCCTGAAAACGAATTGTTTCATATATTGCTGCTAAAATACGCAAAAAATAAACTTGCCCTAATCATTCGTCTTTTGCAGTTGGAATCGAATCCACAAATGTTATTAAAGTCACTCGACTTGTCGGAGTTTTCGGATATTCTAGATATCTCAGGTGATATAGAGCAATTTGATTATGTGGATTTTTCCGACGATGTGCTTTCTCTCATAAATAATATTAAAACCACAAAAAAATTTGATGCGTGTATAGAAGTTACCCTACAGCTTTATAGAGAGCACAAACCTGTAATAATTTGGTGCATATTTCTTGATTCTATGATGAATATTAAGGGGGCTTTGGAAGCAGCGGGGGTTCGAACTGCATGCATTTATGGGGCGATCAGTATGGATGAGCGTCAAGTGATTTTATCAGCTTTTCGCAAAGGTGAGCTTGATGTCCTTATTACTAACCCTCATACTTTGGCTGAGTCTGTGTCGTTGCACACTGTTTGCCATGATGCTATATATTTCGAGTACAGCTATAATCTCGTACATCTCCTGCAGTCTAAAGATCGTATCCATCGCCTAGGACTGCCAAACAATCAGTACACCCAATACTTTTTCACACAGAAGATATTCTCTACCAAAGATGGAGATCCATATTCGTTAGATGAAAGGATATATCTCCGTCTAAAGGAAAAAGAGCAGATAATGTTAGATGCGATTGAGAACAACATGCTTGAACGAGGTAGTACACCGGAAGAAGATTTAGAACTTATATTTTCTGATCTTAGATTATAGATGAATCCCGCGCTCTGCGGTTAGGTTGGAATGAGGAGGTGGTATCAAGTTTGATACCACTAAATGCTGCTAATACAATCACACGGGACATTGAAAATGTTTTATAGACTAGTTGATGACCATCGGAAGGAAATGAAATGGAAAGTGAATATACTGCCGAAAAGTGTTGCCATTGATACATGTGTTTGGCTAGACCTGGCGAATGGAAGTCTAGATGAAAAGCTTCTAGAACTGTTGCAAGACCTTGTTGAAAAAGGTGCGATTCAACTGATATTGCCAGAGCAGGTTTATTTCGAATGGAACAAGCGCAAAAACAATTTATCTGATTCGAGGGAGCTTCAAAATTTTAAAGCTAGTCTGAGTGCGATTAATAAAATATATAATGACACAGATCAAACTACTAAAGAAATATACTTGGAACCTGTTAGTCAATATTTGAGAGAAAAGATTGATGAGATAAAATTTGATACAGATGAGCGAATAGATTTAATCGAACAAATAATCAATCATCCCAAAACCCTACGAATCGAAATCAATGATTCTTTGTTCATATACAAGCAAGCTGTTGAACTGAGTCTTAAAGGACAAGCCCCCTTTCATAATAAAAAAGCAAGCATGGGTGATGCACTTATTTTCCTTAGCGTATTAGGTACGCAGAGAAAGCAACTTACTATGAGACATTATTTATAAGTAGTAATTGTAATGATTTTGGTGATCATAATGAAAAAACGAAATTACACCCGGATCTAAGTGATTTAATACATAGAGGTGATCTAAAATATTGGGTTTCACTACCCGCAGCTTTGAAAGTAATGGAAGAATGGAATGAGGCAGTTATTAAATATCTTGAAGATGAAGACGCTCGTTGGAAAGACGAAGAGTGGGAACAAAGAATATTAGAGCCTACACATCTGATATATAATTGCGACTTTTGTAATCGCCAGGGTAGTAATATTTATGGTCGTTACCTTCGCGATTCATTTGACATTGCATTGTTATCTATATGTACAGAATGTGATGAAAAGCGATTAGGTAGAAGTATCACCTGAACTTTTCAGTTTACGATTTATGTTATAGCACAATTGTTGGAGAAACATTTTAACACATACGGACTTTCTTATGTTTAACAATAAGGACAAGAAGCCGATTATGGTTGTAGAAGCAGACGGCTATGCGTTTCATACGAGTAACCCCAGGCAGCTGGAACGAGACCGGATGAAGGATGCTATTCTTGCTAAATACAATATTCCTATTCTTCGGTTGGCTACTAGTGAGAGTGGCGAGGAAGCCCGGCTGCTCAAACGCCTTGCAGATATCTACAGATCACATTCGGCAAGATGTGATTTTACTCAGCCAAGGTTAAGTTTCACAATGAAAATATAACGCAATACCTTATAATGTTAATAGATGCTACCTAGTACAAAGTCATCATACAATTCAGAGGTGAAGGTTTTGAAAAGATATACTGTGCCTACAGTTTTTATATCTTACTGTTGGACATCTGAAGAACATAAGAAATGGGTGAAAGATTTAGCATCGCGGCTTCGACAAGATGGTATTGATGCCTTTATTGATGAATGGAGATTAAAACCTGGCCAAGATCGATTTGCATTTATGGAGGCAGCTATCACTTCTGAACATACAACTAAGGTTCTAGTTATTTGTGATGAAAACTATAAACTCAAAGCGGATCGACGTGAAGGCGGAGTTGGGATAGAATCTCAGATTATTTCCAGCAAGACATTTACCAAGGTGGACCAACGAAAATTTATACCTATCATTTCACAGCGTAGTAACACTGGAGATGTTTATATTCCTACATACATGGAACACATGATTTACATTGATTTATCAAGTACAGTACTCTTTGAATCAGGATACAAGCAGTTAATTTATGCAATTTATGAGACATCAGAACATGAAGAACCGCCACTTGGGGATGCTCCTGACTACGTCATTGCTAAGTTGCAAAATGTGGAGAGGGTGAGTGGTTCATCTTCAAAGGAGCAAATTATCCCATTAGGTATTAAGGAATCCCAGTACTTTAACCAAATGTATGTATCCGATGATAAAAGTCATAAACATAATGGCAAGCTTATTAGTTTAAACTCATTTTTACCTAACCAACACGATTTGGGTTCATGCCTTTTTTTATTTTCAAGACAAGATTTAGCTGGTTGTATGATAACAATGCATGGGAGAAATTTAATAGAAACTCTTTTTCGTGGTCTGAACACAAATTCAAAAGACTGTAAAAGAGGATTTCTTGTTGGATACAATGAAAACAATGATACATACTCCGTTCAATTTCCCAATAATCGTTTTCTTCTGAATTCTGCGGAGGCAGAAGAACTTTGTTTGATCGTTGATAATTTTTATCCAGCTTACATAAAAGCATTTAGGAAATATAATCAAGCAAAATCAACCATCGTATCAGATGTTAGACAACTACACGATGTAGCGCAGGATATTCAAAGTTTCTATACTATTTTTGACTCTTTTACACCTGGTCACACTGTAAAAGGCCTTTATGAGGCGCTAAGAACTGCTTTGTTTAGATCAAAATTAAGTAATAGTGTTTTTGGTTACATCGGATCAAAGTTGCCTATTAAAGGGCTGACAGAGGAGAATATTTGCATAAAAATCAAAGAGCGACAAGATTCGCTTTCAGCAGATTTTTACCATAATGGTGAGGTGGATATGATTCTACGCTCATTAGTCGTCTTATTACGGGATTGTAAAAGTTCATTGTCATTAGCGGAGATTGAAGATATCTCAAAAAAATTACAACCGATGGAAGACATGAAGGATCTATTTGATAATGACCTCATTGCATATTGACCCTTTGGAGTTAAATAGCTTGGTATACAAGCCAGTTTCACGTCAAATAGTGGTGTAATAGCAGGTGTGTTATTAAGTGTAGTTTTTTGCGCGGCCAAAAGTTCCTATATGGCCGCGTATTATATTTTTACAAATCGTTAAGCATTTACTCATCATTTAGTATTCTGGCCATATCAGCTAATGGCGGAACGTAACGCAGGGTGGTTCCCAAATCTTGATGGCGTAACTGATGCTGTATATCAACGATACTCATGCCACCGGTTTGCATCAAATATCCTGCAGTTCTTCTGAGATCATGTGCACGGATATGTCTGGTCAATCCTGCATCACGAGTTAAGTTGGACAATAGCTGCCTAACTGTATTAAAGGTCATTCTTTTACCCCTAAAAGCAAATAATAATTCTTCACCCTGATTTGCATATTTCAAATACTCAGGATGTTGCACATATCGTTCAAGCTCTTTGGCTAGTTCAATTGATATTGCAACAGAGCGCTTCTCTGTTTTCTGAGCCTGAAATACTTGCACGATTTGTGTATCTAAGTTTAACCTTTTTCGCTTTAGGTAGCGGGCTTCAGATATGCGTAAACCTGTTATCAGCATGAACCAAATAAAAACAAATTCCTGCCGATAGAATGGGTTTTTACGGAACGCAGCTTTGAGGAGCGAAAAACACTCCTCTCTCGATAACGCAGTGTTTTGAATTGGTCGTTCATATTTCGGAGTCGGATAACCTTGCATAGGGTTGTGTTGAATTAAATCCATATCGCTGAGAAATCCAAAAAAATGTTTTAGCGCAGTTACAGTCGATGCTATCAGACTGTCCTTGACATGAACGCTTCTTCGCAAATCACTAATGAAGCGGTCAATGAATTTCCGTTGAATAGGTTGAAATCTATCGGGATGCTTACGACTAGCATGGAATTTGTCAAAATCAAGTGTACCTTCGAAGCCTTCTTTAATAATAAAAGAATCAAATTTTTTTAAGGCAGTCATATATTTAACTTTCGTACTTTTTCGCAGTGAAAAATGCGCACTCCAAACCTTAAAATATTCGGACTGACGTAAAATCTCCATATATCGTCTCCCTATGTCAAAATAGATCGTTTGCTTTAAGTTGGGCGAGGGGATGTTGGTCGATCGCTTTAACAAGCATGCTGTCAAATAATTTTAAGTAGACTTCTGTTGAGCTCAGCCAAGCATGGCGCATCAGTTCCTTGATGGAATAGAGGTTTACACCTGACTCCAGTAAGTACAAGGCAAACGAGTGCCGCAACGAATGAACGGAAAGTTGGTAGGGCTTCTTGTCTGACTCCGGAATCGAACGTGCCTCAGCAATCAAGGAAGAGATCATTTTTTGAATCGTACTCTCATGAAGGGGAGAATTGCCCTTGTCATCGGAAAAAATGTACAACTTGGGGTAATCATTTGCTTCCGTCACACCGCCATAGCGAAATCTTATATATGCCTGCAGGATATCAAGCGAAGATTTGGTCATTTTACTGGGCTGCTTATATCCTCTTTTTCCTTTCCCGCGAACCAGAATTTCCTGCCTGGAAGGTACAATATCCTCAACTTGTAAATGTAGCAACTCACTTAACCGAATGCCAGAGCCAAGAAAGGTCCATATTATCGTGAAGTTGCGATGCGATTCACGGCCTAGTCTGACATTACATAGGAGCTCATCCAGCTGTGCTTTGGTAAACGCGCGCGGCTCACGGTTTCTGTCAATTTCAATTGTCAGCGTGCGTTTTAATTTCTTGATATCGCTGTTAAAAAAATGTTCAAAAACCTCTCTCAAAAAACTCCGTAAAAAAGCAGCTTTTTTATTGCGTGTATTTAGCTTTTGAACGGGGGCCAAATATTCGGTCAAAAAAACAGCAGAAGCAACTTCCCTAAGCTTAGGAATGGAGCCTTTAAAGCGCCGGCAATAGCGCAAGAAAAGATCCATTTCATATTGATATGCTTTTTGTGAAGACGTCGCTAAGCTAAGGTACAGGTCACTTCCAAAATAGTGAGATGCCGCATCTTCTAATAGAACATCTTCACTGCGTTCAGTTACATCATTATTTTTTGTAGGTACGAATCGGTGGAGTATGCGCTGAAACGTCTCAGGTCCAAACTGGTCTGCAAGTTGAGAAAAAGATGCTTCGAGAAACGCCTCATTATCGATAGCATCATCATATATTGGCATTGATTAACGCCTCACGTTTCGTAGTTTAGCATATTGATCTGACTGATCATGATTCGATCTTGATGGGCTATATGCATGTACAAGCCAACCGTATCAAGTCTTGACACGCGTGCAAGCTCTTTTATGGTTTGAGGCAAGATTCCTTTTTGAGCCAGTCGCGTTATAAATAAATGTCGGAACAAATGGACACCACCAGGTAATGGCCAACCGGCTATCATGGCATACAATTTATAATTTAGATATAAATTGTGTCCAGTGGATTGAGGCTGATTACCCATAAGAAAGTATTTAGATGTTGGCGCTTTTTGGAACTGTAATAGAAGCGGATAGAGTTTTCCCGCAAGGGGAAGATAGTGGTTCTTTTTCTTTTTACTTCGGATGACAATTGTTCGGGTTTCTAGGTTGATATCGCTCCATCTAATTCGCGAGACCTCCGAAACTCGCAGTCCAAGATCTAACATTAGGCGGTATCCAAGATGCTCACGGACAGGATCGATTGCGTAACGATCTACTACCTGAAAAAAAGCTTCTAATTGTTGATCTGTTGGAATATCCCGAGGTTTGTACGAGGGGGCTTTTATTGCCCGAAAACGTTGAAGGGGGGGATCAAATCCAAAACGTTCATATAAATAGCAAAAAAACGCTCGTATTCTGTAGATGCATTGGCTGAAATTGATCAGGCTATAATGGCCTTCTCGGACCTGTATCATCTTGTACGTGCGATAAGCCATTAAATGGACATTTCCAATTTGAAGAATGGAAATTCCATCTGGTGAAGTTCCTGCAAACATACGAAAGTTTGCACAGAGCCAGATGAGGAGCTGATTAACGTCACATACTGCATTCTGGATATGACTACAAGACAAGCCCTTAGCTTCAAGATGCACACGATATTCAAGGATACGTGGATGCAAATTAGCCTTTCTAAGAGGGGCTTTTTTTATTGTGATATTCTTATCTAACAAATTCGATTCAATTGATTTTTTCATTAAATAACGAAAAAGCATTGACGCACGTGAATGATCATACGGTTGCTCAATTGCGTAGATAATAAAATCAGGATTAAGCAATTGCTCATCTTTAACCTGTATCGTCGAGATTTTATAATATCCAGCAGCACGCTTTAGTAGGTCGCGGACTAGTTGAAATTTATAGAAGAACACAGTTGGTGTATTGTTCATTCCTAGCAATAGATATTCCCGTAAAATTAAAGATGCTATACCATCTTCAATGTTTACTTTATTGTCCCAAACCCATTGATTAATGCCTTGAGGGCCGAGATTAATATGCTCCGTGGAATTTTGATTAGCAGGTTGTAGTTGCCGCGCATAAAGCATGTCTTCCACCATCTCCCGCGTGACTTTTCTAATATCATGATCGTCGCTGAGAGTCGGAAACATACCAGAGGGGTCAAGAATCTTTTCGGCAAAATAAGGATTCTGCCGAAAAGATTCTTGGGTTTCTTCATGAACCAGATCGTTGATCTGGTGTTGTAAGGGGTTGTTTGAGGGGGTTATTTCGTTGTTTTCCACGTGGTTTTCCTCCATTCAAGTCTTGTTGCTAATCAGCTTTGACATGAATGGAAAGGGAAGCAGGATTTCTTAGTTTAACTAAGACGGCATATTTGATTGCGATGGTAAACTTAAGATTTCAATTTATGGTACTCAGTTTTTTCACGATACTCTATTAATTCGTGAAGCATTCCTTCATACGAAGGCAGCGCTTCGTTTTTAGGAATAATGACCCATAATGCGCGTTTCGTTAAAGATTTGAAGGGACGGTAAGTTGTAATCATGTGTTTACTCTCAGGGAAAGGTTTTTGGAGTGTTTCCCGAAGTGTCTTATCAATTAATGGTTCGTTACTTAAAAAGAATTCAAAGTAATCAAACTCAGGATACGTCGTTACCCAGCGCCCTGTAACAGCAGTTAGTTCCTGCTGGAATAGCTTTTGGGCATCGATAATCACGTATCCGTGAATGCTCGTTACTTTTAATCTTTCGTTTGCCAGATCTTTAAGGTGTACTTTTTTAGCTACTCCATCATCAAAATACTCTGGTGACTCATGATAAGAATTTGGGTCAGGAAACTCATAATTGACAAGCTGCCATGGATGTTCAAAGAGAACGCTAAGTTGAAATGGCCGCGGCCAAATTGGTTTTGTAGATTCATTAAATAAGTTGCTGACTGCACCACTCGTTAAGTCTAACTGTTTCATGATATCTGACTGTTTTAGTTTATAGAGCTTTGCACATAATCCCCGTCTGAAATTAAGACTGGGATCGTTCAGTAGCATCTTCCACTGATTGATAGAGCTCTGCAGAATAAGCAACTCATAGTGCCAAAGATTAAGAAGCTTATTTCTTGCCTCAACTAATACGCTTTGTACGGGATGATCCATCTGGATCACATTTAAGTACTCGCTGTAAATTTCATTTACTGCATCGCGATTTGTCTTGTACATTATCGGATCCGACGTCATAAGTTCATCACCAATAATCATGATACCGCAGCTTGAAATACTCGATAAAAACTCTTAGTCCAACTAAGTTTTCTTGGACAGGTTGAGACATCTTATACGGTAAATATTTGGTAAATCCACTTTGGAGCAGACCTCTACTTGGGTTATATACGAAATATCGTACAAAGCGCCTTGTGTAACGAAAAGACGCCTGTAGAGTGGCAATGGATTCGGCAACCAGTTACACTTACGACATTGGGATCACGCTACGATCTTGCAGGATCTTCGGACTAGCTGGTACGATCCAACTATGGGGCGTTTTATCAATGAGGATACGTATGAAGGGCAGATTGATAATCCTCTAACGTTGAATTTGTACACCTACGTGCACAACAACCCGGTATTCTGTTTTTTACGAGGTGTATTGAAAAACATGGGAATCAGTAACAAATCGGCATGAAGGGCCACGTTCCATATTGATCTGGAATGTGGCCTTTCTCATGTTGCGAGAGATTATGAGCGGTAGGGCTCACTGTTGAAATGCATAGAGAGGATACCCCTAATAAGCGAATTTGGTGGGCAACCAAGTGCAATACGGCGAGACATTCGTCTCGTATTGCCTTCAAAAACCAGCCAGGGAAAAGAGAAGCGAACGGCACCCGAGTCCGTTCGCATTTTGTAGCCTGAAACAAAAGACGCCGATCTATTCGGCGTCTTTCCCCTAAATACCATTGTAGTTTTCCCACCGCCACCGCAAGAACTCTCTGTTAGTATAGTCGGGAAGAACAATTCTCGGCGGCACAGTCGCACCGTAGTCCATTCTTGCGCGTGTGGATAAATGAACTTCGCCTGTATCTGATATACGCAAATGCCCTGCGTCAAAAAGTAGATGGATGTCCATGCGCATCGCAAAGCCGTTAGCGACCGTATCTTCCCCATTGTACTTAAACGGTTTTATATGAGCTGCTTCCAACACTTCCGGCATGGCAACATTCGTAATCACACATCTCTCGCACTCTTTCAGAACTTCTTTTCTGAATCGTGCCTGATTTGGTCTGCTCACACGTTGCACCTGAACTCGTTTTCTCTCCATCTCGGAGGCGATGTCTGTCTTTCTGATATGTTCAACAGCTAGTTGCAGGGACTCATCTTTCGGTGGTTCAGCGAGAATAGAGTCTATTTCGGCAGCAATCGTGTCGTTGTAGGTATAGCGTTCGTCCATTCGCGTTGCTCCTTCAAGACGGTTTACATAACCGTAGTGCGACAAGAATAGCAAGTATTCCCTCGCGATTCGTGGGTCATTGTCACGCGGAGCACAATCTGGCCATCCGATTAGCGTAATCTGCTTTGTTCTAAACCACAGTATAAAATTCACATAATCCGTAACCTCAGCTTTACTGCCGGAAAGTGGTATAACTATGCGTATAAGTTCCTCGGTAGTGATGTAACCCTGTCCCAATTTCTGCAACTCACGCAGAACGGTCAATATTATTCGAAGAGGATAGATGGTAAGATCATGATCAAACCATTGTTGGCATTCCACTTCATTTTGAATATGGATGTTCGGTAATTTAAATGTTTGGATAGTTATTGCTGAAAATTCGGTCTGAGATATGTCGTGGTCAGCAACTCTCTGTCCAAAGTTAGTCAAGCGAATTTTACCTGAATGATCTCCTTCCTCTAAAAGTCCTACGGCCCGCCAATACTGCCCAGAATTGCGGATAAGATTGCGCTCACCAGTTCTTCGAGCCAAATCAACACCCACAGAATCTTTGATATCATTGGAGAGTTCAAGTAGTTCCTTGGCAAACTCATCGGAACTGTATTTATACCCGCGTTCCTCCAATTTCCTCATTCGAAAAAGCACGCCAAGCAACACTACAGGATCATTCAGCCCCTCAGTACACTGTAGACTTGCCCATTTCCACTTGAAATCAGGGAACGGCTTTTGAGGTATGTAGTTCTTTAGCAACATAGTATCTCTCCTGATAATCGTTGAATTGTTTTGCTAGGGCAAACGCTAATAGCGGGGGAACCGCATTCCCTATCTGTCTATAAACAGACGAACGGTTTCCAGAAAAAACATAGTCTAGAGGAAAACTTTGAACGGTGGCAAGTTCCCTGCAAGACATACGCCGCTGGTTGTTGGGGTGATGTAAAACCACAACACCGCCCTTATCGTCTCCACGAGCTGTTACAGTCGGAGCAGGTTTCTCCGGATCAATTACCCTGTGCCCAAGATAACCGTTAAAACGCAATTTGTATTTTGAATATTCATGGTTAGAAAGATTATGGGGTTCGTCTGGACTTGGCAAATTCGCGAGCGCATCTCCGACACTTATCCAACAAGGAAGTCCATCTTGTCCGTCAGAACTGTGCGTAGGTGTCGGGTAGTCGAATGAAAAATCCACATCATTTCTGACTCCGACTATAAATACTCGCTGGCGTAACTGCGGAACGCCGTAATCTGCTGACATAAGAAGTTTTGCTTGTACGTTATAACCTATATTTGAAAAATCATCTAAGATCATTCTCAAAACGTGTCCCTTGCCAAGACTCAAAATACCCTTTACATTTTCAGCTAAAAAAAATTTAGGCTTTTTAGCTTCAATAATTCTCAGTAACTGTTTGTATAACTGGTTACGCTCATCAGTGATATTTCTTTTCATGTTTGCCACGGAGAAGCCCTGACATGGGAATCCGCCAATGACAATATCGCAGTCCGGCACATCTTCAACATTCACAGAGAATATATCTTCACAGACAATGTGATCGCCAAGGTTGGTGCGATATGTTTCTACTGCATCGCTATAAAGATCGTTGGCCCAGACGATGTCATGACCGGCCATTTTAAAGCCAAGGTCAAGTCCACCAGCTCCGCTGAACAAGGAAACTATCTTCATTCTAATTCATGCTCCAATCTCATTAATTCTTGACCAAGAAATTGCGCGAACCTTACAGGTACTGCATTGCCAATTTGTCGATAGCAGGAATTCATGTGCCCGATAAATTCGAACGTCTCTGGGAAAGTCTGTATTGTCGCACTTTCCCTGATCGTCAAACGTCTATTTCCATTGTAGTGAGGTATAGCGCAGACTCCTCCTTTACCATTTCCTCGTGCCAATATCGTTGGAGACGGCTTCGAAGGATCGGTTGCACGGTGACCTGTGAAATTGCGATATTCGACTTTATACGATGAGCCGATATGATTCAAATAACTATTGGGTTCGTTCGGTTCTGGATAATGCTGTAAGGCCGCTTTAATTGGTATCCAAGGTTGCGGTTCTCCGTTCTTTCCGTTTGTTTTTTGCGGAAAGCGAAATAGCATTTCTTTACCAACATCTTTGTGTTGACCAATAATAATAACCCTTTGCCGTGTTTGCGGAATACCATAATCGGCCATATTCACTAAGTTTACGGACGTTATATATCCTGCTTCCTCAAAATCTAAAGTAATTCGTTTTATTACTGCGCCACCACCAAGACTCAATATCCCCCGGACGTTTTCAGCGATAAAGAACTTGGGCTGGGTGTGCTTAATAATCTTGTAGAAAAATTTATATAGCTGGTTGCGCTCGTCATCTATCGTTCTTAGAAGATTAGCTTGGGAAAACCCTTGACACGGAAATCCGCCGACCACTACATCCGATTTTGGTACTGCCAAAATATCTATGTCTTTGATGTCTGCACAGACAATATGGTTGCCGATATTTTTACTATAGGTTGTGACAGCGTCAACATCAATGTCGTTTGCCCATACAATGTCATGACCAGCCTGAAGCAGCCCTAAATCCAAGCCTCCCGCGCCGCTAAATAATGATACTATCTTCATGCGTATGCTCCTTTGTTACTTGCTAGTTTCCCCACGTTGCTTCGGGGCTCCGGGAAGTATCTCCATTATCTCTCCAATATCGCAATCCAAAGCAGCGCATATTTTCATCAAGACCGTTGTAGTAACAGGTTCTTCTCTCCCGAGCTTTGTTATTAGAGATGCGCTTATCCCCGCAAGATTCTGAAGATCTTTTTTCTTCATTCTTCGGTCTATTAACATTTTCCAAAGTTTATTGTAACACACGCTCATAAGAGTTCCCCCAAAGTGAGGTTTTTTTCGTTATAGCATATAAAAAAACTTAAATGCAAGAATAATAGTATAAATATAATAGAAAGCTTGTATTTGAAATGATATTGCGAGAAATATTTAGCTTGACTTTGCCATGATTGCGTAGCTTTGGAAACATACATTGACTTTCTGTTGCTACAAATATATATTTATTGTGGACACAAAAAAAGCGAGGTGAAGCGATGCCGTCCAAGAAGATGGGGCGTCCTCCATCTGACAAGCCCAAAAGCGAATTGATTCGAGTACGGGCCGACCAAGAGATTTTGAGCAAGCTTGATGCTTGCACCGAAAAGCTCAAAACAACCCGTTCCGATGTTATTCGCAAAGGAATTGAAAAGGTGTATGACGAGCTCCAAAAATAAAGAAGAAAGCAGCGTGAGTCCCGCGAAGAACACCGCTACTTCCTACCCGCAATCGCTACGTGAGCAGACTGCATAAATATCCTACCATGTGCAGGAATCTCATTCAAGCGATGCGATGACAATGATGGGAGGATGACCATGAAATTGATTTTGGAAGCCCTGTACCGCGGACAAGTTCATCCCGAGGAGATCATTGTGCCGACTCATCCTGAATATCGGCCGTTAAGCCGACAACTTGGCGCTATGACTGAAAAATGGAGAAAAGAACTCAGCGACGAGATGTTTCGTGAGCTTGAAAAGTATTCCGATTTATGTGTGAGCGTGAACAGTCTGCATGTTGAAGCTGCCTTTGTTCATGGATTCAAGCTCGGTGCCAACATGATCATAGAAATCATGGATAAGCGTGAGGCGTTGGTACCGAATGAAGTTGCGGGCGTGTCACTATAATGAATGCAGCGATATCATGACGGTTGTATTTGGGGATGGAACAACACGTCGCCTCAACTGCTCCGAGATCGAAGCAATTTATGATATGCATGCATCGGCGCGTTCACGGTTGATCTGGCTTAAAGAGAATGAGCCATTTGCTTATGCCGAGTTGGTTCTCAACAATTAATTTGAAGCGCTATGCCGAGGAATACAGCCGGGAATACCTGAAACAGCAAAATGAACTGGAAAAGCAGCTTGAAGCTCACTATCAAGATAAGGCCTATGCGCAGGCTATCGCGAGAGAAATCATGATGCGCGGTGATTAACGCCAACTTTCATTGAGGGAAGCGTAAAAGGCAGAGGGAGCTTTCGGGTCAATCGACCGCCAGGACGGATGACAATCGAAAGCATCGTCACTGGACACTTCCCTTATTCTTTTTCCCGGCAGATGCCCGGAAGGCAACCTCGGACGATGTCCGAAGTTGCAGCAAGCACTGAATTTGGATATCCAAATTCGCTTGTTAGGGGCGAAGCCCCTAATACCCCTCTCGACAGCCGAGATTCATCCATTCATTCCCCCGTCGCTTTTGAATCAGTTCGCAATCATCCATTCACACTTTCTTCCAATACAGTGAAGTTCGATAGCGTCACGTCGCTCATCGTCGGGGGCTTGGAGGCGCAGCCCTCAACAAGCGAATTTGGGAGACCAAATTCAGTGCTTGCTGCACCGTTACACGGCGCCATAAAGCACCTGCCGGGAACAATAGGAAGGGCTGCCAGAGTCAAGAGCGTTTCTTCACGCGGGGCGGATAAGGCGTTTTTTGATCCGTGCGGCCAAGCAAATAATCGATACTCGTTTGATGGAAATCGGCTAATGCAATTAAGAGCGCTGTCGGAATATCGAGCTTTCCCCGTTCGTAATCGCTATACGTCCGCTGTTTGCAATTCAGATGCGCGCATAACTGCTCCTGTGATAAATCCTTATCTTCACGCATGTTACGTATTCGTTCGTAGACCACAAGCACTCACCTCAGGATGAGTATAGTTCAGTGGATAATCCGCTATTTACTTTCAGTGTGTTATACACTAGAATTTTCTATACACGCCTTTACTCATGCCGGGGCGAGCCAGAACGATGTGGTCGGCGAAGGGGGACATCATGGTGAAAGGAGTCGAAGAACTGCTGGCGCGTATCGAAAGCGTTCGCCGGGAACTGAATGAGCAAGCCTTGCATGACAGTCTTCCAAGTCCGACGATGCTTGAAAAATCCAGGGAACTCGATCGTCTGTTGAATGTGTATCAAGCGGTCAAAACGGGAGCGCAGGTCACGCAAGGCTGAGATCCCTGTTTTTTTAAGGTAACTGGCACAGAGGTGTCTGATTTGGGCGCGAAAATGAAACGGTTAGTAGAGGGCTTTGTTTGGAGAAGCCCTCCGACTAACCGTTTTATTTTGGGAGAGGAGAGCGAGATCATGAAGTTCCCCGTCTTTCGTGACGACCGGCATGAAGCTTTTTACTATCGAATGTTAGCCGAACGTCGTTGTACCGACAGCTACCATCGCGCTTTGTTTTACACGCTGGGACTGTCGAAGGATACCCGCGCCCATATTCAGGACTTGTTCGATTTTTCCGATGGAGGCATTAAACCGGAAGGGCTAGCTGCTTCCTGGCAAACCGGAGGTTCTCTACGTATCTGTCGGTTGGCGTTTAATCTCTGGAACGGCTGGAGCCAAGCGGGCGAGGAACGGTATTCAACCCCGTATGAGCTGTTTGATTGCGAAGCAGCTCCCTACTTTTTTGAAGCAGTACGGCTGCGCTATCCGGAATATGCTCGCCAACTGACACCCGCTATCAGGCCCCATGCCGAACGCACGCGGTGAGCGTTTGGAGATTTACGGAAGGGAGAGATGCGGATGAACGAAGAGAAGCTTCCTTTGTCATCGACTCCGGCAGACTGCGACCGCGATCCGATGCACGAGATGCAGTTGGGGAAAAGCTTGTATATCGTTAAATGTCACTTTATCGGTAATGAAACGCTCGGTGATAAAATCGAACGGCTTGTTTTGCGGACGTGGGAGCAAGCAGCGTTCAGAAGCCGATGATCCGGAAGGGAATCCACGCGATTCCCTTTTCTTATAGACGCGGGACACCCTACCTCAACCTTCCAAAATCCGGTATACTGAAATCAGCCGATTTGTTGCTGGGAAAGGACGGAGAATGAAGAAACAACAGCAAAACCGAACCGCAATTTACTGCCGCTTGAGCCGGGACGATGAACAGAGTGGCGAAAGCATGAGTATCGAAAATCAACGATTTTTGCTCCGGCGTTACGCGAAGGAGCAGGGCTTTGAAGTAGTTGAGATGTACACGGACGATGGCTGGAGCGGCACCAACTTTGATCGCCCCGACTTCCAGCGAATGAAGCGAGACATCGAGAGCGGCGCGTTTGATATCGTGCTGGTGAAGGATTTGAGCCGCTTGGGCCGCAACCAGATCGAAACGAGCCTGTGCATTCAGGTGTTTTTCCCGGAGCATCAGGTACGCTTTATTGCCGTCAGCGAGAACATTGACACCGCCAAGGGCGAAGACGATTTCATGGAGCTGCGGAATCTGTTCAATGAATGGTTCGTCCGCGATACGAGCCGGAAGGTCAAAAGCGGCTATCGCCAGCGGGCGTTAAACGGCGATTATACAGGAGCCTTTGCCCCTTACGGCTACCGCAAGGACGAGCTGAACAAGCATAAGCTGATTCCTGATGAAAAGACCGCCGCGATTGTGCAACGCATTTTCCGATTAGCGGTGGAAGGTCACAGTCCCTTTAAAATCGGCAGACTGCTGCGGGCAGATCATGTTCTCACTCCTCGCGCTTATTTGGCGGAGCAACATCAGCGTTATCTGAAGGTCGCCAATACACAGCATCCGTATGATTGGGGCGCAACGACCGTCAAGTCTATTATCCAGAACAAGGCGCATCTGGGGCACATGGTGAGCCATAAGGCAACCAAGCCCTCCTTTAAGAAAAAGCGGGTCGTCGCCGTACCCGAGGAGGAATGGATTGAGGTTCGGAATACGCATGAGCCGCTGATTGACGAAGAAACCTTTGCTTTGGCACAGAAGGTCATTCGGGTGAGGAAGCGCCCGACCAAGGAGGGCGAGCATCAAATCTTCGCCGGATTACTGAAATGCTCGACCTGCGGCCAAGGCTTGTCCTTCGCTCGCGGCGGCAGGAGCAAAACCAGCGGCGGTAAGGGCGGACGCGCGGCAAAGCGTATAGCAGCTTTCATTCATCAGCTATGTGGACATCTAGGAGATTATATTGGCCGATATCCGGCGACATGTGCAGACCGCCAAGGAAAAGGAAAGCGCCTTTACGGAGAAGCTTGCCATGGTGAGCCAGAACCAGCAGAAAAAACAATGGAGCGCCGCGATGAAAGAGCGCGTCAGGTTAAACAGCCGGGAAAGCGAACTGCAAACGATTCAGCGGAAACTATATGAGGACAATGCTTTAGGAAAAATCACGGACGAGCAGTATGCGGCGTTGTCGCGAGATTTTACAGCAGAGCAAGCTCAATTGAAGGAGCGGCTCAAGCAACTGGATGATCAGCTTCAAAAAGCAGAGAACAAGCAGGAAAACACGACTCGATTTTTGGAACTGGTACGCGAGTATACGGATATGAGGGAATTAACAAAACCGATTTTGAATGAACTGATTGACAAGGCTGTTGTGTATGATGCTGAGAAGGTGGGCGGCAAACGTGTACAGCGCATGATATTTATTACCGATTCGTCGGTCTAATTTCGTAAACTACTGAGGTTGTTGCTTCGTTAAAAATAGACTATTCCATTGACGAATGTTGATCCAAGCGGGAATTACTGCGTTTCTGCAGATGGCTTACATGCACATGGTGGAGAGTGTAATTCACCTACTTCGATTTATTTAGGTGACGATGATGATTCCCAAGGAAGACCAGTAATAAAGAATGGGAAACTTGATAGCTATTTAGGTAATAGCAATAAAGTTCCTGTAGATGTAAAAGTTAATTATTGGGATTCATTTGTTGAAGATTATTTGTATGTATCGTGGCTAACAACTGATGATCCTAACTTTTGGCCAAATTTAGACCCTGAAACTCAGAAGGTATTAAGAAAACGTGCATTAATGGGGTACATGGAAGATCAGATAGACCAAGGTCTTCCTGACTTTGTTGCAGGATTGAATTTTGATCCTAATGGCCTAACAAAATATACAGGTTGGCCTGCAGGTTCAATGAGTGGTAAAGATGTTGTTAAGTTTCTTGAGAAAAATGGATACAAGCAAGTTGGTCAAGAAGGTAGCCATGTGAAATTAAGAGGACCAAATGGCGAAACGGTAATCGTTCCAGTCCATGGAAATAAATCGTTGCCTAAAGGAACTCTTAAAAGCATAATGAAACAAGCTAGATTTAAGTGATCGGGGGATACGCGAAAATGACGCAAATATCATTTCCTGCGGTTTTCTCATATGATACTGATGGAATAACAATTGAGTTCCCGGATCTGCCAGGTTGTATTTCTTGTGGATTTACACGGGAAGAAGCAATAGCGATGTCGAAAGAGGCATTAAGCTTGTATTTAAGTGATTGGGATGAAAAATCTATTCCTAGACCTACTGATCCTAAAAAGGTCACTGTAGACAACAAGAACCAAGAAATTGTTGTAATTGAGATTCTCATATAATTTATTTACCACATGCGAGTGAAACAACTCCATGTGGTTTTCTTTTCACCAAAACAGGCGGGTCTGATTAGACGATAATCTTCTTACTCCAGCCGCCGTACAGCACCTTCTCCCATAGTTCCATAGCACATGAGTTGAAAGCTGAGCATGCTGTACAAGTCATAAATCAGAACTTCCTAGCAGCCTCACGGCCGCATAAAGAGCCTCGCTTTAACCTTATGACCAGACAAACGGCTTGCCCGCTGTTGATTCACAGGCCGCAGGGCGGCTTACAGCCTTTCTAGACGTTGGAGACGGAATACTCTGTCCAACGAGATGGAAAGGCTGCAAGCCACTCCTGCGGGGGAATCAACTTGTGGGCAAGCCGTTTGTCTAGGGCTATGCACTTTACGCTGATGGAAGGCTGCTATTGTTGTTGTGTATTGGTGAGGGGTAAATAATAAGAAAACCACATCGACGAAAGCCAGAGATAGGTCTTTCTCTAAAGACTTAAAGATGCAACTGTTGTGCATCTTCAAGTCCCAACCTCCCCCTAATTAAGCTTGATAGAAGAAATACTGCCGTTCTTCGCAAAGTCTTTCGAGTAGGACACCGTCGCCGTTGCGGTCGTCGTACCTCCAGGAGTTTTGATCGTTATCGTTGGCGCCGAAGAGTAGCCGGAGCCGGGGTTCGTGATGGAGATTCCCGTTACGACGCCGTCTTTCACGATCGCGGTAGCGGTTGCCGGCGTGATCTTCCACGTTTTCGATTTCTGCCCGTTGTACCGATAGTAATTGGATACTTCGTCCAATCGGTCGTTCGTAATGCCGTATGGCGCCAGCACCTTCAACAGCGCTGCTTTGTTGCTCTGCGCTTCTTCGGCGGTCGGGCCGCCGCTGCTTAGTTCGGCCGGCGTTACGCCGCTGAACGCTTCGCGGAAAACTTCGGTCGGCACCCCGAGTGCCGCGGCGATGAGAACGACCGGTCGGCCATGATCCTGCGGGTCGGTCTCGTAACCGCCCGAGACGGTAACGGATACGGTGCCGTCCTCCGAAGTAGTGACCGTGGTCAAGTTGCTGGACGAAGGGGCGTCGGTCGGCGCGGCAGCCCGGCCTCCTTTGTCAGGCCCGGGCGGTTTAGGCGGGCGTGGTTGCCTCTTGCCCTGCGCCGGCGATTGCCCGTTCGCGCCTGCAACGCAATCGATCTGTCCGGATGGATCTGCCGCCGTGGCGCGATTGGAACCGTCAAGAGCCGCACCCCCGCCGATGATTACTGCTGCCGCCAACGTAACCGCCATCCATTTTGTCGTTTTTGTCATATTCAATCTCTTCCTTCCATCGTGAATTTGTCTTGCTTGATCCCAAGATTACTAGGATTTGGTGAAAATATAGTGAAAGCGCGAACGCTATCGAATATACTCTTGGGTAACGATGGATCCGGAAGAAGAGAGGATGCCCTTTGAAAATACTGCTCGCGGAAGACGATGTCCGGTTAGGCGAGTTGACCGCACATCTGATGAAAAGGAAAGCCGGTTATACGGTCGATTGGGTGACGTCGGGCAGCGAAGCTTACGACTACGCAACCGCTTCCAGCTACGACGTGGTCGTTCTCGATTGGATGATGCCGGACGGGAACGGTCTCGACGCTTGCGCGAAGCTGCGCAAGAACGGATATGCCGGGGCTATTCTGATGCTGACGGCGAAGGACGCGTTGCAGGATCGCGTTGAAGGTCTGGATGCGGGCGCCGACGATTATCTGGTGAAGCCGTTCGAGATCGAGGAGCTGCTCGCTCGCGTGCGGGCGCTGACGCGCAGAACGTTCGTCCCGCTTCAAGAAGACGTGGTCCGGATCGGCGAGCTGGAGCTCCACAGGAACAACCAGATGGCGAAGAGCGGCGGCGCAGTAATCCAACTGTCTCCCCGCGAGTTTCAAATCCTGGATCTGCTCGTGCAGAATAAGAATCTTACGCTGACGCGAGAAGTCATCTTGGACAAAGTATGGGGACTCGACGCCGACGTGAACTTGAAGACGATCGACGCGACCGTCAAATTAATACGCAAGAAGCTCGGGGCTTCCCCTTCGCGGGAGCTCATTAGGAGCGTGAGAGGCGTTGGGTATCGCGTTGAAGCCTAAAGGCAGCTTGTTCAAGAGGCGGAAGGCGGGCGGCGATCTGTTCGCCATGACCCGCAAGAAGCTGACGCTTCAATATAGCGGCATGCTTGTTTTATTCCTGAGTCTGTTCATCGTCGGCGTGTATGCGCTCTTGTACACGGTGATATGGAGTGAACAGAGAAGTGCCTTGGGCGCCATCGCGGATAGCGAATTTATAGCGCTCAAGCAATGGAGCGAGCAAGACGGCGATTCGAGCCGCCCGGCCCCTCGCGAGGTAGAGGATGCTTTCTCGATCAGCAACGATCAGTCGTTCTATTATTTGATCGGCGCAGGCGGGAACGTCCAGCTAGGCGGCGAGATTCAGCCTCGATTGCGCGAGCAGGCGATGCAGGCGATCTCGCAAGGGCTGTTCGAAAAGAACGAATATACCCGAATTTCGATGCAGACGTTCAGCGGCGGGTCGGCGCACGATGCGCGATTCCTGGTTACCGCACGGGAAATCGCGTGGGACGGGAATCAGAGCAGTATGTTGTACATCGGGAAAGACGTTACGTTCCAGCGCGATTTGTTCCGATGGCTGCTCAACCTGTTGGTCGGAACGGCGCTTCTGTTCTTCTTGATCGCTTTGTGGTTCAGTTTCTGGATGTCGCGCAAAGCGATGATCCCGATCGCTCGTTCCTACGCGAAGCAGAAGGAATTCGCCGCGGATGCTTCTCATGAGCTGAGAACGCCGCTAAGCGTGCTTCTTACGTCGATCGAAGCGCTCCAACTGGAGCTCGACCAATCCGCTGCGGACATTCCTCTAGCGAATAACATCCTTGCGGGAATGAAAGAGGAAGTCGGATCGATGACGAAGCTTGCGGGAGATTTGCTGCAGCTTGCCCGTTCCGATTCCGGCGAGCTTGCGCACAACCGATCCCCATTCCATGTCGGCGCAGCCGCGACAAAGGCGATCGATCGTCTCCGACCGTTGGGGGAGAAAAAGAACATGACGATCGAGCTGGCTGCTCCGGCAGATTTCATCGCCGAGTGGGACGAAGAGAAATTCACCCAACTGCTTACGCTGCTTGTCGACAATGCCGTGAAATATACGCCGGAGAACGGCAGGGTACAAGTCAATCTTGCCGATACGACGGTAAAAGGGGAGCGGGTCATGCTCGTCGAGATCAAGGACAGCGGAATGGGCATCGCGCCCGAAGCGCTTCCCCATATCTTCGATCGATTCTACAGGCAGGACAAGTCGAGGACGCGGCAAATCGGCGGACACGGCCTCGGGCTGGCGATCGTCAACCATATCGTGAGTTCCGCGCGCGGAACGGTACATGTGGATAGCGTCGTCGGACAGGGTACTGTCTTTACGGTACGTCTGCCGATATAGGAGCGATGCCGGCATTCATTGACAGTTTTCGATGGCTAGCCATAAAATACAGCTAAGTTCGTAAGCATTCGTCAATCGACCGAGGAGGATCGGCAGTGGACATCAAGCTTGGAATGGCGGTCCTTCTCCTGATGGCGACGGCGTTGATGATGTTCGTCGCGCTATTGTGTTATCGAAACCGGCATCTGCCGATGGCTAAGTCGATCGTATGGACGATGACCGCAGCCTCCTTCTACGCGATCGGATATGCATTCGAGGTACTCGGCAGTACGTTGGGCGAAGTGAAGCTGGCGCTGCAGATCGAATACGTCGGCATCCCGTTCGTCTCGACGCTATGGCTGCTGCAGATTATCCAGCTTGCCAATATCGGTGGCCAATACCGCAAGCTGCTGACGGTCGCGCTGTTCATCGTCCCGACGCTCGTGTTCGTCGTCCATATGACGAACGACTGGCACGGGCTGTATTTTACGCAGTACGAGCTCAACTTGAACGGAACGATACCGCTTTACGACACGGTCAAAGGCCCTTGGTACACCGTGCACGGGTTGTACAGTTACTTGGTCATGTTCTTCGGCATGGCGCTGTTCATTCCGATGTATATTCAAGCGCTGCCGAACGTGCGCAAGCAGATCGTCATTCTATTCCTGGGAGCCATCGCGCCGATGCTCTTCAATATGGCGCTCTGGTTCGGCGTAACCGTCGACCTGACGCCGTTCGGCTTCGCGATTACCGGCATCACGTACGCTTGGGGCGTGCTGCGCTTCAACCTGCTGCGGCTGACGCCGCTCGCGCTCGCCAAAGTATTCGAGACGATCGGCGACGGCGTCGTGCTGCTCGATTCGGACGAACGAATCGTCAACTATAACCAAGCCGCCGAAGCCGTGCTGCCCGAGCTAAGCTTGATGCGGAAGCAAGCGAACGCCGCGAGCGAGGTGCTGTCGGCCAAGCCGGAGCTGATCGCCCGACTTCGCGCGGCGAGCAGCGGAGACGAGCGGTTTCCGATTGAAACGCAGGAAGCGAACGGTAGACGATATTACAGTTGCAGCTTGTCGTTCCTCTACGATTCGACGAACGAGCCGATCGGCAAGCTGCTCATTCTTAGCGATATTACCGAATTGAAAGAGAATGAAGCGAGGCTGCGCGAGAACGCCCGCCAGTTGTCGGAGCTGAACGCGTTCAAGGACAAGCTGTTCACCGTCGTGGCGCACGATATTCGCGATCCGATCGCGCTTCTCGTCAGCTTGACCGAGCTGCTCGGAGACGAGATCGCGGCTGCGGACAACGGGCAGGCGGAGCTGGTCCGGGAGCTTCGGGCGCAAGTGCAGAGCACGTTTCACTTGGTCGATAACTTGCTGGATTGGTACCGGAGCCAGAAGGGCAAGGTTTCTTTCCGCCCGGTCAGTTGGAATTTGCGGCAAGTCGTCCGTCAGGCGATGTCGCTTGCGGGTAAGAGAGCCGACATGAAGCGAATCGGAATGATAGAGCGCATCGACGAGAAGCTGTCGGTCTTCGCCGACAAAGAGATGCTCGAGTTGATTCTCCGCAACCTCCTCTCGAATGCGATCAAATATACCGGAATCGGCGGCAGCATCGAGATCGAGGCCTTTCCGGGCCAAGCGTCGGTCACCGTGTCGGTCCGCGATAACGGAGTCGGCATGGATGAGGCCACGATGGAGCTGCTTCGTACGGAGGAGCCGTTCTTCAAGCTGCCGATGTTCGAAGACGAGTCGGGAGACGCGAGATTCGGCCTTGTGCTTACCCGCGAATTCGTGCGCATTCACGGCGGTCGGCTTTGGTTCGAGAGCGCGCCCGGCGCAGGTACGACCTTCTCGTTCACCTTGCCGGCCTCGGCGGGCGTCCGGGAACCGAGCGACACGAACGGAACGGAGGCGATGGCGACTGAAAACGATCTTGGTGGACGATGAGCCGGCGATGCATCTGATATTGCGCAAAATGCTCGCCAAGCTGCCCGGCATACAAGTGGCCGGCGCTTTCCGGGACGCGGAGTCGGCGCTGGCTTATTTGCGCGTGAACCCGGAGATCGGCTTGGTGTTCGCGGACATCTCGATGCAAGGAGAGAACGGGCTGATGTTCGCGGCTAAGCTGGAGGCGCTGGAGTTGCCCGTGCAGGTCGTGTTCGTCACCTCCCATAAGGAATTCGCCTTGGAAGCGTACGATCTGACCGTTCTCGATTATTTGGTGAAGCCCGTGTCCCAGGAACGGCTGGCGCGGACGGTACAGCGGGCGTTAACCTATTACCAGGCCAAGAAATCCGCCCAAGAAGCGAACGCGGCACCTACCGAGTTCGTCGTAACGGCGCTCGGAGACATGACCGTGAGCAACGGAACGAGCCGGATCAAATGGATTTCGCGGAAATGTACGGAGCTGTTCGCCTACTTGCTTCTCTATCGAGGCAAACGCATTCCCCGCTCGAGGCTGCTCGCCGATATTTTCGGAGACTCGGAGCAGTCGGCGGGGGCTGTCAATTACTTGAATACGACGGTGTACCAATTGCGCAAATCGCTCGAATCGCTCGGCGTGCAGGGCGCGATCCGTTCGGAGAACGACGGCTACGCGCTGGACTGGAAGGAGCCCGTCATCGATTTCGCCGATTTCGAGCGAGAAGTCGAAGCATTGCCGAATATCGACGCAAGCAACATCGACCGAGCGATCCAGACGGAGCGGCGATATACGGGCGAGTTGTTCGGTGATAAAGCGTACGTATGGGCGACGAGCGAAACGGAGCGTTATGCGGGACTGTACGCTTCGTTCGCCCAGAGGCTTGCCCTTGCGCATCTACGGCAAGGAGATCCGGGGGCCGCGTCGAAGCTGTTGCTTAAGCTGAATCAGCACGATCCGTTCGACGAATCGGTCGTCCGTCAGCTCATCGCGATTCGGAATCAGCAAGGAGACCGCAAAGGGATGAGCGATCTCTATCGCGATTACGTCAAGCTGCTCGATCAAGAGCTGGGCATTCGTCCGTCCGAGGAACTGACTCGGTGTTACGAATCCTTCTCTACGTCGCCCGATGATGTCTAGAGAGTTCCCTTATGGATCTAACACAAAAGTAAAAAACCAGGATGGGCAGGGTTAATATCTGCTCCATCCTGGTTTTGTTTCGGACCATTGCAGCCATTCGACCTCCAAGATTGCCATCCGAGGACTCTAGGCTTAGCTTCGGCGTCATCGTAAGTTTGGGTCCGCGATCGATCGGATCGGATCGGGCAACAACCGATTTCCGCTTCAACTGCACGGAGTACAGTTCGTTATCAAATGTTCGTCATATATCTGCTGAATAACTGCGCTGAATACATTTCATTATCGCCGAAAGATCAAGTCCAAAATTGTGTGTAAAATCCTCTGCTTAAAAGTTAACCGATACGGATGACGTTACTAGCAGGGTTTGGTGCTGTTTTCTTCCATTCGTAATACTCATCCATGTTGAAATAGCGCCGGCCGCTTGTCCACTTTTCCTCGTACTCCATCAGGACTGCGCCTAGTAGGCGAATAACAGATTCCCGGTTAGGAAAGATCCGTATCACACTCTCCCTCCGCCGGATTTCGGCATTTAAACGCTCCACGCCATTCGTGGTTCTTAGCCGAATTCGGTACGCTTCAGGATATACAATAATAGCTGTAGCATCGTCAAAACCGCTCTCCAGCGTCTCCATCGCTTTAGCTGCTTTGCTCGAATACGCCTCTAGGGTCTGCTTCAGATACTGTCGAGCAGTCTCTAGATCGGGCGCTTCAAATATCGATCGGACACGGCCTTTAATCTCGGTCTTCAGTGCTTTCGGCGCTGCGTCTAGAACGTTGCGGATGAAGTGCATTTGGCATCTCTGCCACGTTATACCTTGGAAATGTTGCCTTACAGCGCGTACAAGGCCGCCATGGTGATCACTAACCACTAACTCGACACCACGAAGCCCGCGAGCCTTAAGCGAGCTAAAGAACTCGCTCCAGCTTGCCTCGCTTTCGGTGTCACCGAGCATGAGGCCCAAAATCTCACGTTGCCCGTCCTTGTTTACGCCATAGCCAATCATGACGCCACGGGAACGAACCCGCCCATCTTCACGCACTTTAACGAACATGGCGTCGACCGAGATAAACGGGTAGGAAGTTTCATGAAGCGGCCGGTTATTCCAGCTGCTTACGATAGGATCCAGTTGTTTGCAGAGCTCGCTCACTGTCGATTTAGAAAACTCGGCTCCGCACAATTCTTCCGTAATCGTGGTTACTTTGCGTGTGGATACGCCGTTAATCACCATTTCCATAAGAGAGAGCATCAAAGCTTGTTCGCTTCTTTGATACCGGGCGAAAAGCTCCGTAGAGAAGCTGCCGTCCCTAAGCCGAGGTACATGCAGTGTAATGCTTCCTACACGAGTCGTTAGTTTACGAGGATAAGTCCCATTGCGGTATCCCGTCCTTTCGTCGGATCGCTCATACTTATCTGCTCCTGCCTGCTCAGCTACTTGTGCTTGGAGAACCTGGTTTAACACGGATTCCAACAAACCATTCACCCCAGAATCTTGTCCTTTTCCTAAAAACAGTTGATGCAACAATGCCGTATCTACGGTAATCTGATACTGAGTCATAAATAAAAATCCTCCTCTAAAATGGGTCTCGACAACTTTCATTTTAAGAGAGGAATTTATTTATGGCTCTCCTTTTTTAGGACAACCATTTTACACAATTATATGGACTTAACTCGCCGAAACCATCGGAGCTAGTCATTTGCCACCAAATAGCTGCACTTCGTACCTTTTACAGGTCAAGGAGTATCCCGTCCATTGTAATGCCTGCATTCTATGCAGTTAGTGCCGAGTGATGACGTTGCGTTTTAGGTTAGTATCGATCAGTAAAAGACGGCGATTCTTTCATTATTCTTTTATTCGCGTTTAGTAGACTATAAGAATAATGTTCGAGCATGTCGATATGCCGAAGGTGGGGTATCGTGGTCAATATTACGGTTGCGGCCATTCTGTCCGGCGCATTGCTGATAACCCTGTTTCTTGCCGTCTTTACGTTGTTGTACTGCCAAAGCTCCAAAAAGACGTATTTTATTCTACTGTCCGTATCCGTCTTTCTCTTCGTGCTCGGTTACTTGTTGGAGGTTACGGCATCGTCCTCGGATGGCGGCATGGCGGCTACGAAGGTCATGTATATGGGTTCCGCGTTCTTCTCTCCGCTGTTTCTTCTGTTCGTGGCGGACTACTGCGAAGCGCGGATTTCAAAGCCGCTCATTCTCATCCCGCTCTTGTCGATCCCCTCCTTCGTGATCGTGCTCGTCTGGACATCCGAGTATCAGACTCTCATTTATTCCGCTTACACCTATATCTCGGACGCGCCGATTCATCGTCTGGCAATGGAACCGGGGAAGCTGTACTATCTGAATCATGTTTTCGCATTGTTGTGCATGATCGCGGCAGGCGGAATATTGATTCACAGATTGATTCATTGGGGGAAGCGTTACAGATTACAGCTATTGCTCTTGGTCATTGGGGTCATCACGCCGGTCCTCGCCAATATTCTGTACGTAGTGAAGCTGAACGTGTACGGCATCAACTACACGCCGGTGTCCCTCGTCCTATTAAACCTGCTTTTCTTTATCAATATCATCCGGTACGACATCTTCGATATCCTGCCCCAAGCATCCGCAATGGCGTTGAATTCCATCCGAGAAGCGTTCGTGCTGATCGATAAAGATATGCTGTTCGTAAGCGCCAACCCGGCTGCTTATCGGGTAATGCCGGGTTTATCCCACCATCACAAGGGCCGCGAAATAACGGAGATCGGCGAGTGGCCGCAGGAACTGACCCGGCTGACCGATCATAGGAATGCGGATATACGGTTTTCCGTCAAGACCGATACCGAGCGGTTTTACGGGGCCAGCGTCAGCGCCGTCTTCACGGAGAAGAAGGAGATGGCAGGCTGGATCATTCTCATTCAGGATAGAACGCTCAACGAGGAGAACGTCGCCTTGCAGCGGTTGGACAAGCTCAAAGACGATTTCCTCGCCAATACGTCTCACGAGCTGCGCACGCCGCTGCACGGCATTATCGGCATCGCCGAATCGCTCTCGGCCGGCGCGGCCGGCCCGCTGCCCGAACGAGCGTTGAATCACATCGCGATGATCGGCGCCAGCGGCAAGCGGCTGGCATCGCTTGTCGACGACATTCTCGATTTCTCGAAACTGCGGCACGAGGAAATCGCGCTGCGGCGCCAAGCGGTCGATATGCATCAGAGCGTCGAAGTGGTGACGACGGTGCTGAGGCCTTTGTGGCAGGCGAAGTCGCTGCGGTTGGACAATAAAATGCCGGAGAACTGCTACGTGGATGGCGACGAAGGGCGCATTCACCAAGTTCTGTATAATCTCATCGGCAACGCGATCAAATTTACGGCGGAAGGGTCAATCGAGGTAACGGCGGAACGTACGACGCTCGGGTGGATCGTCCGCGTCGCGGACACCGGCATCGGGATTGCGCCGGAGCAGCAACCGTTCATATTCGATTCGTTCGCGCAGGGAAGCGGTTCGATCGCGAGGGATTACGGCGGCACCGGCCTCGGGCTGTCGATATCGAAGAAGCTGGTCGAGCTGCAAGGCGGCAGCCTCGCCGTCTCTTCGGTCGTCGGAGAGGGATCGACATTCTCGTTCGAGCTTCCGGCCGCGGAATTGCCGCAGGAATCGGGTTCGACGGCAAGCCTCCCCGCCGAAGGGAGCTGGCGGATGCCGTTGATCGAGGAGAAGCTTGCGGCGGAAGCGCAAGAAGAGATTACGGCGATCGTTCAGGCGGATAACGCCGTTGCAGCCGCCCGAGACGACTCGGGTTCGGACAGGTTCTCGGCGACGTCGCAAGCCTGTATTCTCGTAGTCGACGACGAACCTATCAATCTGCAAGTGCTTGACAGTTTTCTGACGATGGAAGGTTACCGCGTCGTCCAAGCGTCCGGCGCGTTCCAGGCGCTGGCGCTGATCCAGGACGGACTCCGGCCGGATCTGATTCTGCTTGACGTGATGATGCCGCGCATGTCCGGGTACGAGCTGTGTCAGAAGCTGCGCTCGGACTATGCTTCGCGCAGCCGGTTGCCGATCCTGCTATTGACGGCGCGAGGCTTGACTGCGGACTTGGTCGAAGGCTTCAGCTCCGGCGCCAACGATTATCTTAGCAAGCCGATCTCGCGGCATGAGCTGCTCGCGCGGGTCAAGCTGCATTTGCAGTTGGCGCAATGGAACAGCTCGCTAGAGAACGAATTGTTGCAGCGCACGCTCGCGATTCGCAATCTGCTGGACGAGGCGGGGCAAGGGTTCCTGTCGTTCGCCGAGGATATGCTTGTCATGCCGGAATACAGCGTCGAGTGCGAGCGCATATTCGGGGCGGAGTTGACCGGGCAGCCGTTCGCTCCTCTGATTTATCCGGCGGATCTGACCGATCGGCGGTTTCTGGAGGAACTGCTGATGCAGATCATTCGCGAGCAGGACGAACTGCAGGTCGCCGTGCTGCTCTCGCTGCTGCCCGTCGAAGTCGAGATCAAGGGCAAGCATGTGGAGTTGCAGTATAAGAAATTGGGCGGCGAAGCCAGATTGCCCGGCCGTATCATGGTGATTATGACCGATATAAGCGGCCGGCGCGAGCTTGAGATGACCATGGAGCGAGAGCGGCGCATGCTGCGGATGGTCGTGCGCGTCGTGGTGCACGGTGCGATGTTCAAGGAATTGACCGAGGAATATCGGCGATTCGCGGCTTCCGGCATTCGCGAGATTCTTGCGAAGGATACGGCGATGGAAGACCGGATCGACGAGATGATGCGCGATGTACATACGCTCAAGGGCAATTTCGCCCAGCTTGACTTTATAGAAGTGGTCGAGAAGCTGCACGCGTTCGAATCGCAGTTGCTGGAATGGCGCAAGCGAATGGAGGGAGGAAGCGAAGATATATTGGCGGCTAAAGTTTTCGCCGAATGGGTGACGGAAATCGATTACGCCGATTGGTTGGAAGCGGATATGCAGGTGTTGCGCGAGACGCTCGGCGATCCATTCGCCGACGAGACCGATACGGTCGCCGTGAGGAAGACGAAGCTGCTCCAGCTCCAGCGCAAGGTTGAAGAGTCGTTCCCCGCCTCTGAGGGGGCTTGGATCGTCGAAGAGCTGAAGCGGCTCCATTATAAGCCGTTCCGCGACCTGTTGGCGATCTATCCGGACTACGTCCAGCGGCTGGCTGCCAAGCTCGGCAAGTCGGTGTATCCCGTAGCCGTCATCGGCGGACAATTCACGGTCGATCACGAACGGTATTTACCGCTTGCCCGCGCGCTTAGCCACGTGTTCGCCAACATGGTCGACCATGGCATCGAGACGCCGGAGGATCGCGCCTCGATCGGCAAGGACACGTTCGGCAAGATATCTTGCCGAATCGACATGAGCGACGGGCGGGTGACGATCGCGATTGCGAATGACGGCAGCGTCATCGATACGGCGGACATCCGGCGCGTCGCGCTTAACCGAGGGCTGGCGACCGCCTCGGATTTCGATGAGGCCAGCCGCGCCGAGCAGCTCCGTTATCTGTTCCACGAGTCGTTCTCGACGAAACGGACCGTCAGCCGCGTATCCGGACGCGGCTTCGGCTTGAGCGCGGTAAAGCATGCGATAGATGCGTTGCAAGGCGACTATGCCGTCGTAAGCGACGTCGAACAAGGAACGATATTCCGGTTTTCGATGCCGATTCCATTATTTCAATTCCAGGGAGGCGAGAACCCATGGCCATGATTATGATAGTCGACGATTCTTCGATTATAAGACGAAGCCTGCGCGAAATTCTCGAAGAGAGCGGACACGAGGTGGTGGCCGAAGCGCAGAATGGCGAAGAGGCGCTTGAATTGTACCGCAGCCACAGAATCGATCTGGTGACGATGGACATTCAGATGCCCGGCAAAAGCGGTATAGAAGCGGTGCGGACGATCAAAGCTTTCGATCCGGAGGCGCGCATCGTGATGATCAGCTCGGTCGAGCAGCGCAACTTGATCTACGAGGCGATTAAGCTCGGCGCAAAGCATTATATCATTAAGCCGTTTACGAGAGAGAAAGTGGACGAGGTCATGAAGTCCATTCTGCCCGAGTCGTTGATTGCCGTTCCGGCGGCGAAAGAGACTCAGGCTGCGAGGGACCCCGAACCGGATACGGGGGCTGCCAAAACCAAATCCAAGACTGTGTATGAGAAAATCGTCGATCCTCAAGCGATCGGCTTGCCGTTCGACGTCAGCATGGAGAGCGGGAAAATCATCTTTACGCTGTACAAGTACGTAACGGAGCATACGCTGCCGTATTTGGCAGGGTGTCTGCAAGGGTTGTTGCACATTTACAACGCCAAATACGTGATCGTGCTGGAAAAAGTATCGGTGTCGCAGGACGCCGCGCTGCAGCCGTTCATCGACTTCATCCGCATCGTGCTCAGCCGCAGAGGCACGGTCGCCGTCGTCGCCGAAGAGAACAATCAGTATGTTGTTCTGAAATCGAAGCTGAATACCGAAGTGTACAGGTCCGTGAAGGAGATCAGTTGGTATTAACTAAACATGAGGCTGCTCGTTCAATCTTCGCAGCCGATAGGCGTTCGTTGCGGTTTCGCCGAGCTCCTCGAGGATGGTGAAATTCGCCCACGCGCCGGCCGCCGCTCCGATTCCCGGCACCATTTGGAGCAATTTTCGAAAGTCGATCGAGTCGCGATTTTCTGGTACAAGGACAATAAACGTTTCGCTTCTTGATCGGCCGCCTCGAGAGAGGAAGTACGCTGCACCGGCCTTTGCGGCGTGTATTCCGCGCCGAATAACGCCGTGCGCACGATCGACTTAATGGTGGCGGTTAGGAGGGTGTGCACCTTAGGCGGAAGAATGTTGTTTATTCGCTTGCTGATCGTCTTCGACGTTCTCTCCAGCCAACCTGGCGGCTTGAATAACTTCCGCTCCCAATCGGCGATTTCGTTGCGCGCTTTCTGTTCATAGCGCATGGCATTTCGCTCCCCTTAAATCTATGATTATATTGTACGGAAGAACTCCTTCATTCGGAACGGACCGCGGTAGGAGGCTCTGCTCGACTAAAGTCGCGCGTAGTCCATTATCCCTAAGAACGGCAAATGATAAACGTATAATAGTATAATTCGGTTAAAGAAGTAGAGAGATGAACATTGTTGCGCCGTGTCTATGCTTTCTATAATGAAAGCGCAGACAATTCGCATGCGGCAGTGTCTCGAATAAACCGATTGGGGGCGTTACGATGAGAAAGTCAGGCAAGAAAGGGCTTATCCAAGTATTCGTGCTTGTTATGGCGGCGGTATTGGTGCTTTCCGCTTGCAGCGGGAACAACGACAACAACAACGCAAGCAGCGAGTCGCCGAGCCCGTCCGCGAAGGCTAGCGACGCCACTAATGAAAGCGCTTCAGCAAACCCGGACTCTTCCGCTGATCCGCTCGGCAAGTACGATCCGCCGATCGAGGTGACGACGGTAAGAAACTTGAGCGATGTCGTAGAAAATAACGTGCTGGGAGTCCTGGACGGAGAGACGTTCGAGGATAATCGCTGGACACGGGTGTACGAGGATCAACTGGGCATTAAGCTTCGCAACTTATGGGTCGTGAAAGGCAATCCGGAATCGGATCAGTACGTGCAGAAGATGAACGTCACCCTCGCATCCGGCGATCTGCCCGACTTCATGGCCGTGAATGCCGTCCAACTGAAACAATTGGCGGAGTCCGACATGATCGAGGACATGACGGCATTATATGAGAAGTACGCATCGCCATTGACGAAAGACATTTTGTCGCAAGAAGGAACGGGGCCGTTCGACGCCGCAACTTTCGACGGCAAGCTGATGGCGATTCCGCAAGTCGAACCGTCTATCGAGCGTTCCATGTTCCTATGGGTTCGCACGGACTGGCTCGAGAAGCTTAGCTTGCAGCCGCCTAAGACGATGGCGGACGTGCTCGCGATCTCCAAAGCGTTCACCGAGGGAGATCCGGACGGCAATAACAAGAAGGATACGTACGGGTTAGGCGTGAACAAAGGCCTGTGGGGCGGCTCCACCGGTTTGGAAGGCTTCATGGCCGGCTTCAAGGCATACCCGAACATTTGGGTCGAAGATAGTTCCGGCAAGCTCGTGTACGGCAGCGTCCAGCCGGAAATCAAGAATGCGCTTAAAGCGCTGCAGGACATGTTCAAAGGCGGACAGATCGACAAGGAGTTCGGCATCAAGGATGGCGGCAAGGTAGCCGAGGATATTACGGCCGGCAAAGTCGGCATGGAATACGGCGAACAGTGGAATTCGATCTGGCCGCTTCAATTGAACAAGAACAACGAGCCTGACGGGCAATGGCGGGCATTCCCGATCGTGTCCGAGACGGAAGAGCTGGCGAAGGTTCCGCAGAAGTTCAGTACGACTAAATTTTTCGTCGTCCGCAAAGGCGCGAAAAATCCGGAAGCCGTCATCAAACTGTTCAACATGCATCTAGAGAAAAACTGGGGAGAGACAGCCGAGTTCGACTATTACTATGCGCCGAAGGAAGCGGAAAGCGTATGGCAGCTGTCTCCGGTACAGCCCGCTCCTCCTAAGAAGAACGTAACGGCTTTCCGCGAGATCGACGCGGCGCGCAAAGCAAACGACTTCTCGGTTCTGAAAGGCGAAGCCAAGACGATTCAAGAGAAGATCGACCTGTACAATTCCGGTTCCGAAGAGGGCTTCGCGGTATGGGGCTGGGAGCGCATCTACGGTCCGGAGGGCTCGATGGGCATCACGGATCAATACGACAAGAACAACCAGTTCCTGATCGATAAGTTCGTCGCGGCTCCGACTCCGACGATGGTCGAACGGAAATCGACGCTTGAGAAGCTGCAGAACGAGACATTCATCAAGATTATTCTGGGCGATCCGATCGATAATTTCGATAAATTCGTCGCGGATTGGAACAAGCTAGGCGGCGAACAAATGACGCAGGAAGTGAACGACTGGTACGCTTCGACGAAGTAATAGGTTAATACAGGGGAAAGGGCGCTTCGGCGCCTATCCCCTGTATTTGTAAGTTGCAGTCAGAGAGGGGATTTGACTTAATGGGTGGACGTTGGAAAAGAGAGCTCCCGCTGCACTTCATGATATTGCCCGGTTTATTGTTAATCGTGGTCTTCTCGTATATTCCAATGGCCGGTATCGTGATCGCCTTCCAGAAATTCATCCCGGCTAAGGGGCTGTTCGGAGATCAGAAATGGATCGGTTGGGATAATTTCAACTACGTAATGGATTTGCCAAGCTTCGCGCAAGTATTCTGGAATACGTTATCCATCGCCAGCATGAAGCTGGTGCTCGGATTGGTCGTGCCGATCGTATTCGCGATTCTGCTGAACGAGGTGAAGAACGAAGCCGTCAAGCGTTCCGTTCAGACGGCTATTTATTTGCCTTACTTCTTATCCTGGGTCGTGCTCGGCGGTATTCTCATCGACCTTCTATCTCCTTCGGGAGGTATCGTCAACAGCTTGCTGGGTTCGCTGGGCATAGAGCCGATCTTCTTCCTCGGCAGCAACAATTGGTTCCAGACGACCTTGATCACATCGGATATATGGAAGAACTTCGGATACGGTACGATTATTTATTTGGCCGCTATTACGGGGATCGATCCTGGTTTATATGAAGCCGCCACGATTGACGGCGCGAATAGGTGGAAAAAGGCGTGGCATATTACGTTGCCCGGCATGCGCATGGTTATCGTATTGCTCGCCGTGCTTAGCCTCGGTCAGCTGCTGAACGCCGGATTCGACCAAGTGTTTAATTTGTATAGTCCGCAAGTATACGAGAGCGGCGATATTCTGGACACGTTCGTCTACAGAATCGGTCTGCTCGACGCGCAATACGGAGTCGCGACGGCAGTCGGATTCTTCAAGTCCATTATTTCGTTCATTCTCATCGCAGGCTCGTATTTCTTCGCTTACCGGTATGCGAAATACAGAATCTTCTAAGGGGAGAGCTAACATGTCCAACAAAAGCGCGAAGGTTATCCCCGGCAAGCGTATAGACTGGTTCGCAGGCATCAATATGACGTTCCTGATCATTATTGCTCTGCTGTGCGTCCTGCCGCTCATTCATATCATCGCGGTGTCCTTCAGCTCCAGCACCGCTACGGCCGCCGGATACGTGAAGCTATGGCCTGTCGATTTCACGCTGGAATCCTACAAGTTTACGGCGGGACGAGAGGGATTCTGGACATCGATGCTGAACTCGATCGAGCGGATTGCCCTTGGAACCCCTTTGAACTTGCTTCTAACCGTCATGGTCGCATATCCGCTCTCCAAGGAACGGAGGCAATTCCGGTTCCGTCTCGTCTATGCCTGGATCTTCTTCATGACCATGTTATTCAACGGCGGATTGATTCCCTGGTATATTACCCTCAAGGAATTAAACCTGCTCGATTCCATCTGGGCGCTTGTGCTCCCGGGGGCGGTACCGGTGTTCAGCATCGTCCTGCTGCTTAATTTCTTCCGCGAGGTGCCCAAAGAGCTGGAAGAGTCGGCGGTCATCGACGGCGCGAGTCAATGGACGACGCTATGGAGAATCTACGTGCCCATTTCGAAGCCCGCGATTGCGACGCTTGCGTTATTCTCCATGGTCGACCATTGGAACAGTTGGTTCGATGGACTGATTCTCATGGGCGACCCTTCCAATTATCCGCTGCAAAGCTATATTCAGACCATCGTTATTCAACAAAATTTCACGGCGGTGTCTCGCGAGGATATTTTGAGTCTGGCGCAAATCTCGGATCGAACGCTAAGATCTTCGCAGATCTTTCTCGCCTCGCTGCCAATCGTCGTCGCCTATCCGTTCCTGCAAAAATATTTCGTCAAGGGAATTGTGCTCGGCAGCGTAAAAGGCTAGTCTATATTCACGAAGCTATGAACATATACGGCATGGGTACCGTCCACGACGTTGCCGATGCCGTATATATATTCGAGAATAAGGCTGGGGGATACCGCAATGTTCGTACGCCGAGACTTTTCATTGCGCAATACGATATTCTTACGTTTAGTCGTTACGTTCGCGCTCATTCTGCTGCCGATCATTGCCGTCGGAGTTTCCATCTATAAGTGGAGCGTCAATACGGCTAGCAACGATATATCGAAAACCGCAATCTCGCAAATCTCCTTCTACTTGAACGATTTCGAGAACGAAATCGAGAGAATGAGGCTGCTTCAATACAGCTTGCTTGACGATACGGACTTGAACAAGCTCGCCATTGCATGGGAAACGATGGACGACATCGATCGAATGGACAGTACGACCTCCGTGCTGAATCGCGCATTCTCGGTGCAGAACAGCAGCAATGTGATACGAGATGTAAGCGTTCACATTAGGCCGATCGCCAAGACTTTGTCTTCCTTGAACGGAGCTGGCGCGTTCGAAGCCGACCGTTATCAGGCCATTCGTCCGGAACGCGGGGCCAGAGGCTCCAAGTTGATCGAATGGAAAGGAAACCTGTACTTAAGCGCGGCCAAAGCGAGCGGAGGGAAGGATAAGGAGCCGCTGTTCATTATCGAGATCGAGCTGAACATGCTCAAGCTGCGGGAAGCGCTGCAGCAGTTCAACCTCTATCCGGAGAGCGGTACGATTATGCGCACGGGTCATTCCGGCTTGCACATCGGCAGCGGATCGATTCACGCCCTGGAGCCCGAGGCGAAGCGGAACCTCGATCGGATCGCAAGCGGCACCTCGGATACGATCCGCGTCGGAGAGCAAAGTTATCTGGTATCCCATGCCTATTCCGAACGGTTGGATATGTCCATCTACCGCTTCATACCGGAGCGGGTCGTGAGCAAGCCGCTCGATAAGTTCTATATCCGAGCGTGGCTATTCGGAATCGGCACGCTGGTCATTATGGTCGTCTATGCCCTGTCGACGTACAAGTTCATACACAAGCCCTTGATCAAATTGGTCAAAGGATTCCGCAGGCTGGAAAGCGGCGATCTCGAACAAGCGATCGCGCATGACGCGAATGACGAATTCCGTTATATCTACACGCGTTTCAATCAGATGGTGGTCAATCTTCGTACGTTGATCGACCAGGCATGGAAGCAGAAGCTGCTGGCTCAGCGCGCCGAATTGAAACACCTGCAATCGCAGATCAACCCGCATTTCCTATACAATAGCTTCTTTATCATGAACACGATGGCTAGAACCGGCGATACCGAGCGCATCGAGATGTTCACGACCCTGCTAGGGGAGTACTTCCAGTTCGTGACCCGCAATGCTTCGGATTTCGTAACGCTGCAACAAGAGATACAGCATGCCCGAACCTACGCGGATATTCAGGAATTACGGTTCTATAAGCGCATTGCCGTTCGCTTCGACCCGTTGCCGTCCGCGTATGAGCGCTTGCAAGTTCCGCGTTTGATCGTACAGCCGATAATCGAGAACGCGTTCGAGCATAGCTTAGAGAAGAAAGCGAAGAACGGCATCATCGATATACGGTTCGAGCAAGGCGAGACATGTCTATCTATTATCGTAGAGGATAACGGAGATCGTCTAACGGACGAAGTGCTGGCGCGGATTACGGATCATCTCTCGCGGCCGGAAGAGAAGATGGAAACGACCGGGATCGTCAATATTCATCGACGTCTCCTGATCGCGTGCGGCGAGGGAAGCGGGCTTAGCGTTACGCGAGGAGAGATGGGCGGGCTTAAAGTGACGATTCGTATACCGCTAAAGGAGGATACGATACATGCGCCGATTGCTGATCGTGGATGACGAAGCCATCATCACGGACGGTGTTGCGGAAGTATTGGGCAAATTGGATATTCCGGGGCTCGAGATTTGCAAGGCTTATTCGGGTAGCGAGGCCGTCGAATGGTTGAACCATACTCGCATCGACATCGTCGTGTCCGATATTCGGATGCCGGAGATCGACGGACTCGAGCTGCTCGACATTATTCGCCGGGACTGGCCTCGCTGCCGAGTCATATTCATGACCGGCTACCATGATTTCGATGCGGTATATCAAGCGATTCAAGTGTGGGGCGTCCGATATATTCTGAAGACGGAAGGCTATGCCAAGGTCATTGCCGTATTGGAGGAGACGCTTCGCGAATTGGATGAGGCGCTTCAGACGGACGCCTTGCTGCAGCAAGCGATGGAACAGCGCAATACGCTCGAGACCCTGGCTCATGGCGATTATTTCCGCCACTTATTGCTCGGGATCGGCAGCGGCATGCCGGAGAACAGAGAGGAGGACTTCCGCAAGCTGAACGTTCCGCTTCGCTGGGGCCAGCCGATCATGGTCGTCTTAGGAAGCGTTCTGCATGCGGAGCCCGGCAGTTATGTCGGCCGACAGGAGTCGGCGCTCGCGGTCAAGCTGCTCGGAGATGTCTATCTGCGAGACAGAACGAGCTGCGTCGGCGTGATTGACCGGTTCGGCGACTTGCTCTGGATGGTACAGCCGTCCGGCGAGCATGCCGACGCCGAAGGCGACGTGTTCGGCGGAGTCACCCGGTTCCTCGAGGGAACGCTTGAATTGCTCCAAGAGGCTTGCATGAAATCTCTTGGCTCGGAGACATCCTTTACGATCTGCAGCACGCCGATCGCATGGGAGACGCTGCCGGGCGCCTATGACAGGCTTAGGCAGATGCAGCATCATAGGGTCGGCGACGGCACCAGCATGGTATTGACCGTAGAGGTCGGTCCGCTCGACAAGTCTTCCCAGACGCATGAACGGCTGAGCATCGAGAAGCTGGAACCGCTTGCCGGACTGTTGGAATCGGGACGCGGCGAGGCGTTCATACAATTGCTTCGCGAGTCGTCCGAAGCGGTGCTGGTCAAGCCGCCGCCCGATGCTTCCCAGGTCATCGAGATCTATTATTCCATAAGTCTGATGCTGCTCTCGTACATCAACCGAAGACAGCTCGGCAATCAGTTGCCCGCGGCCGAGCTTATGAGTTTCGAGGCGCACGCCTCCTGGCAAGACGCATTCGACTATTTGGCCCGTACGGCGGAGCAGTTGTTCGCCTTAAGACGCACAAGCGAGAATAGCCGGGCCGAAGGAGTCATTCAAGAAATATGCGGTTACATCGACGCGAATATCGCGGAAGATTTATCCATGGTCCGGTTAGCGGGCCGGTTTCACTTCAATCCGGTCTATTTGTCCCGCTTATTCAAGCAGAGACGAGGCCAGAACTTGTCCGATTATATCGAGGAGGCAAGAATCCGCAAGGCAAAGGCGCTGCTTGCCGAAGCGGAGCTCCGCGTCCATGAGGTCGGCATGCGTGTCGGGTACGAGTCGCCGCACTCCTTTACGAGGTTTTTCAAAAAAGCGACGGGCGTTTCCCCGCAGGAGTATCGCGAGTTCGCGAGAGAATCCATCCCGGGCAACCCGTAAAGGTTGCCCGGATGGCGTAGGGTATCGGAATTCGATGATCGGCGTGAATTCAATTGAAATGTCTTTGCACTTCTTTTCTGCTTTTCAGGTGCAGCTTGAAATAAATGTGCTTGCAATGCGTCTTGACTGTTTCAATCGTGATCGACAAGTTCTTCGCGATCATTGCGTTCGATTGGCCCTGAATCAACAACTGCAACACTTCGTATTCTTTGGAAGAAAGCTTGTTCCGGGCAAGGCTGGTTTTGTCGTTGGACGGCTCGCTTTCAATGCCGGGCCGAATCAATTGTTCCACATACGAACGGCCGGCCGGGGATAATTGCTCCATTTTCCCATAACGTCTTACGGCGGATTCTGCAAGATCCCATTCGTTCAGGAAAAGCCTGACATAACCTTCTTCGCGGCCTATTTCCAGGGCATGTCCGATTTTGCGCAAGGCGGTTCCGGTATCCCCGTTCTTTTCATAAAGGATGGCCAGAAGCATTTGAATTTCAGCAATATAATATTGAAGATACATGTTTGTGCAAAATTGCAGCAATTTCTCTCCCAAACGGATTCCTTGTCCATATTGGCGTAAGTGAATATAGGCGCGGAGAATGGTCAGGTAGCCGTACATATGCCGCTTGTCCGGTTCCCCGTCCGTGGCGAAAGGTTGCGTTCTCAGCCATCTTTTCGCCTGTGCCCAATTCCCGGATTTCATATCCAATCTTGCCTGGCAAGCATGAACGACCGGCAAGGCGTTCGGCGTATGTTTGCTTAGTAACTTCCCCGTCTCCTCTAGCAGGCTTTGCGCAGCCTGTTGCTCGCCTATATCTTGCTTCAATTGTGCAAGGGTCAGCGAAGTCGGCAACAGCAAGCCCGGATCCATGAGATCCAACCCGATTTTTCGGCCGTTTAATAGAAACTTCTCTGCCTCGATCAATTGATTCCTTTCGTAGAGACACTCGCCTAAGAGCGACTCCATGATCCCGTATCCTTGGTTGATTCCTTTCCATCCGGCTTTCCCTTCCTCGCACATCGCAATCGATTGATCGATCGCCCCCCAATGACCGACATCGCTTCTTAACAATGAACTCCCGCTCGGATTCAAGGTGTTGATATGGCTATACAAATAGCCGGGTCCGTTCAAGCGTTGCCCGGTTTCCCTCATATAGGCCATTCCTTTCTCCGTGTCGCGGCGAAGGAAATAAATCCGTGAATAAATCGATGCCAGATATCCTCGCAAATCCTCTCCGGTCGGGGGGAAGGGATACTGTTCATCCGTCATATAAGCCTCGGTCTTGTGAAGAACCGTCTCCGCCGCGGTAATGCGATGTTCGGCAGTCAAACACCAGGCATAGAGCATCGCGATAGATGGACGCCGATAGATTTCCGGATCGGGAAACCGCTCCATAAGCTCGATTAAGCTTTGCATCGGATAAGAGAAGGTCGTTGCCATATCGGCCAGCAGCAGCTCGGATGCCCGATCATAAGCGGCGATGCGCAAGGCATGCCGAACCGCTTCGAGTACCATTCCCTGCTGTTCGAACCACGAGATGCTCCGGGCATGCAGCAACATAAACCTGTCTTGATCCATTTCTATGCAGTGTGCGCGCAAAAACCGGAGAAACAGACCGTGATAACGATACTGTCCGTTGCTCTCTTGAAAGAGAAATAAGTTTTGCCGCACGAGTCGTTCAATATAGATGTTGTTCCGCGGATTGTCCGTTAAAGCTAAACTGAAATCCGCATGGAAAAAATCCGGAATCGACGTTTGCAGCATAAATTGTTGCAGGTCTGGCGGCAGTAGATTGAAAATATCGTTTAAAAACCGCTCATGCAATTCGGACTGAAGCGCATCGACGGGGGGATAGGGTTCGCCGAATGTCGTCGCCCTGCTTCCATCCAGATACGACGAATAGATCGTTAAAGCCGGAAACCACCCTTCCGTGATTTGTTCAAGACGCATCGTTTCATCGTTCGGCAGCTGTATCTTAGCCGCATGCTTCACGTATTGTTTGATCTCCGCCCCGCTCAGTTTCAAGTGGTCGCGGGATAAGGTCAGAGGGCCCGGATGAAGATGGCGAATATTGGAGTAGAAGGGCAGCTTCTCGCGGCTGGCGATGTAAAGATGGACATGCTTCAACGAAAGCGCAATCAGTAATTCCATCACGCGATGGACGGCTTCTTCACGGATCGCCTCGTAATTGTCCAAGAATAAATGAACTTCGCCGCGCGCGTTCAATTGATTCGCGATCGATTCGATTAGCGGTAATAGGGACGGAGCGTTCCGTTCAATCCGCAATTGCTCTAGAAGGTTGCTTTTTGTGGCCTTGTCAAGCGGTAATGAAAGAATGACGGACGACAAGAAACGATGAACATCATTATCTCCGGAATCCAACGTAAGCCAGCCGATCGTATGAGACGGGGACAACGCGTTCGCCCATGCGCCCAGTATCGTCGTCTTGCCGTATCCCATGGGAGCCACAAGCGCAATCAGAGACCGGTAAGCTTCCTTTTTTAATAGATTCATGCATCTGGAACGATGGATCACGTGCTTATCCGTGACAGGTATTTGCAATTTGGGAGCGGCATCTGTTAAAGACCAAACTCCGTGATCACTGCGCATCATCTAATCTCCCTTGGCAATATGCGGATGAGTATAGGTTCATTATAACGATTTATTAGAAAAAGAGGGATATATTCATAGAAAAAGAGGGATATCGAAGGATAAGGAAATTCATCCTTTGCGAGGGATGGAAATGTAGTCATCGGTGTGTTTAGATTAGGTATGAAATTGCTAGAATCATTTAAGATTCGACAGATCATGGGAATATACAACAAATGTTGCTTGCCGATAACGGAGCATTTTATTTTATCCAGTCATGGGAGGTTTGATGTTATGCCATCGGTAAGAACATTCGTCCGGTTGCTCATCGTGTTATTCGTGCTATCGAATCTATTCATTTTCTGTGGATTTCCGAGAGATCGCGCATCGGCGGCTGCGACCGTCGAGGAAGGCGATTTTATTGCGTTCGGCTCTTATTGGGGGTATCCGTTGAGATGGCAGGTCATTAACATCGACGCCAACAGTTATATGCTCTTTGCGTACGGAGGACTCGGTATGAAACCCTTCGACGCTGTCGGTGACGGCACGGATGGACGCTCGGATACCGATAGGATAAATAATGGGAGTAGTTATTGGGAGAAATCCAACCTTAGGGAGTGGCTGAATTCCAGCGAACAGTCCGTGACGTACAGTCATCAAGCGCCGGATGCCGATCATGTTCTAGATTACCCGTACAGCGGTGAGCCCGGTTTCCTGTCCGACGACAATTTTACGGCTTTTGAGCGATCGTTGATTCAACCGGTTACGCACAAATCGATCATTGCCCCGATTGACGAACCGGTGAAAGACGGAGGAACGGAGGACCATTCTTACGATACGGGCACGTTCGCGAATGCGTATAAGAACTACGATAATGCTATTTACAAGAACACGACGGATCTCGTCTCCCTGCTTTCCATCCAGGAATTCCTTGACTTGCTCGACAAAGACGCCATAGACGATGGTAAGGATTTCGCGATACACTCTATTTCTCAATATTGGCTGCGAGATGCAATGACCATGTTTTCCGACTCAGTAAGAATCGTAGGAGACTACTTTATTAGTTCCCATACAGCCAAAAGGGCTGCTCCACTTCGTCCTGTTGTGTATTTGAATGCAGACGTGAAGCTCGTGGGGGTGGGTACGTTAGCCAGCCCGTATACGATTGACACGGGAGGGGCCGCGTCCTCTTCGCTTTCGTCTTCGGCATCGACTTTGGCAGCCGACGGCACGGACAATGCCACGCTGACCGTTACCCGTCTGGACGCGTTCGGCCAGCCGGTTGCAGGTCACAATGTTAGCTTATCGCAAGGAGGCGGAAGCTCGACGATATCGCCGACATCGGCGACGACGAATGCAAGCGGTCAGGCGACGTTCACCGTGCGAAGCACGAAAGCGGAAACCGTCGCTTACGCCGCCGTGGATACGACGGACAACGTGACGGTGACGCAAACCGCGTCGGTGACGTTCACCCCTGGGGCGGCGGATGCGGCCCAGTCGACGGTGACGGTTTCGCAGGCGAGCGTTACGGCGAACTGGAGTGCCAGCAGCACCTTGACGGTTACGATCAAGGATGCGAACGACAATCCGATCCCCGGCCACGCGGTCAACCTGACGCAAGGAAGCGGCAGCTCGGGCATCTTCGCCGTTGACTCGACGACCAATGCGAATGGTCAAGCCGTGTTCACGCTGAGGAGCACGAAAGCGGAAGCCGTCACCTATACCGCCGTGGATACGACGACCGACATGACGGTGACGCAAACCGCGTCGGTGACGTTTACCCCAGGGGCGGCGAATGCGGCGCATTCGACGCTGGCGGCTTCGGAGGCGAGCGCCGAGGCGAACGGGACTTCCAGCAGTACCTTGACGGTCGCGATCAAGGACGTGAACGACAATCCGCTCTCCGGCCACGCAATCAGCCTGACCCAAGGGGGAGGCAGCTCGGTCATTACAGCCGTAGACGATACGACCGATGCGGATGGACAAGCCGTGTTCGCGGTTAGCAGCACGAAAGCGGAAGCCGTCACTTACACCGCCGTGGATACGACGGCGGGCGTGACGGTGACGCAAACCGCGTCGGTGACGTTTACCCCAGGGGCAGCGAGCGCGGCGCAGTCGACGTTGGCGGCTTCGGTGGCAAGCGTTACGGCGGACGGGACTTCCGGCAGCACCTTGACGGTTACGATCAAGGACGCGAACGACAACCCGATTACCGGCCACGCGGTCAGCCTGACGCAAGGCAGCGGCAGCTCGGTCGTTACAGCCGTTAACCCGACGACCGATGCGGATGGACAAGCGGTGTTCACGGTGACGAATACGAAAGCGGAAGCCGTCACCTATATCGCCGAGGATACGACGGATAACGTGACGGTGACGCAAACCGCGTCGGTGACCTTTAACCCCGGCGCAGCGGATGCGGCGTTATCGACGTTGACGGCTTCGCAGGCGAGCGTTACGGCGGACGGGGCGGCTAGCAGCACCTTGACGGTCACGATCACGGATGCGAACGACAACCCGATTACCGGCCACACGATCAGCTTGACGCAAGGCAGCGGCAGCTCGGTCATCACGGCCGTTAACTCGACGACCGATGCGGATGGACAAGCCGTGTTCACGGTGACGAACGCGAGAGCGGAAACCGTCACGTATACCGCCGAGGATACGACGGACAACGTGACGATAGATCAAACCGCGCAAGTTGCTTTTACGAGATTGCCTAGCGGCGGAGGCGGCGGAGGCGGAGGCTCAACGGCAACGGTGTCACGGTCGGTTATCGATCTGAACGGGACCTCTTTCGACCCGGACAAGATCGATACCGCCAAGCCGGCTATCACCTTTGAGGTAACGGCCAAGAACGGCGTTGCTTATGCCAGCTTTCCCGCAAGTATATTAGCGAGTCTTGAGGGTAACAACGCCGCCTTCATGATCGAAATCAAGACGCAATACGGCAGCTATCAAATACCGGTTAATTTGGCTTCGCTTATTCCAGGGCTAGAGGAACTGTTGATCGCGAACAACCTCAAACCCGAGGACATCAGCTTTAAGATCAACCTGATCGACATGTCGGGCAACGAGGATATTCGCGAAGCTCTTGCCAGCCGGCTGCCTAACGGGCGAACGATGGGGTCGATCGTCGATTTCAGTATCGATATCATTAACAACTCAACAGGCAAGGTCATTGGAGCCGCGGACCAGTTCACACAGGCGCTGGTCAGAATCATACCTATGCCGAAGAACGTGACATCTATGCCCAAGCAGTGGGGCGCCTTCCGTTATAACGAGTCCGCCAAGCAGTTTGAATTCGTTCCTGCCCAGTCGGTTCGGATCGACGGCGTATGGTACGCGATGATTCACTCTTACTCCAACAGCGTGTACGTCGTTGCGAATAACGAAGTAGGCTTTACGGATGCGCGATCGCATTGGAGTAAACCGTTCGTCCAGCTTGCGGCGGCGAAAGGACTCGTCAACGGAGTCGGAGGCGGCAAGTATGCTCCCGACAAAGCCGTGACTCGGGCGGAGTTCGCCGCTATGCTAGTCCATGCGCTGGGGCGCGGTACATCGACCGGCAATCCTACGTCGCCATATGGCGATGTCCGGCCAGGCGCATGGTATTACGGCGCGGTAACGAAAGCGCGGCAACTAGGATTGCTTGATTTCGCGGAAGGGAACAACTTCATGCCCGACAGGCCGCTGACCCGCGAGGAAATGGCAAGCATGATGGCGGCGGCGATTGCGCTGAATAAGGCGTCGATAACGAAGGAACTCGTCAACTTGGACGGGTATAAGGATATCGGGAGCATGAATACCGCCTACCTGGAGGATGTACGGCTGATGGTGAAGCTGAACATCATGACGGGCACGGGCGAGGATACGTTCGATCCGAAGGGCGAATCAACGCGCGCGCAAGCGGCGGTTGTGTTCGTCAGAATGCTTCAATCGCTGGATTTAATGGATTAGATCATTTCATGGCAATTTAGATCAGAATTTCATTATCCCGCTAAGGTCCACCATAATGATACGAAAACGCAGTCCTTCGGGACTGCGTTTTTGTTGTACGCCCAGCATGGGCGTCATCTCTTGGGCGAAAGTCCCGAATGGGGAGCTTGACCCGATTACGATCGCTGTCTCGTTGGGCATATGACGATAAACTTATTAGGCGCAAGGTCCGATAACGATGTTATGATGAAAATAATCAACCCATATAGCGAAATTTGTAGAATGAGGTAGGGTTCAACATGAGAGGAAGACTCCGAATCGGTTCTCGCCATATCCTGCTTCATATCGTCGCAGCCATTGTCGTTGGTTTGTTCGTAAGCTATGCGGTCGTCTACGCGCCGTATTCTCCGAAAGTTCAAAGCAAAGAAGGCGTACTGGATTTAACCCGGATTCACGTCGCTAACCATTCCATAAAGTTACAAGGGGATTGGGAGTTCTACTGGCAAGAGTTGTTGTCGCCGGAAGACATTCGGTTGCGTTCGGCGCAGGAAGGAACTCACGACCGCTGGATCAACATCCCGAGCTCCTGGCTAGAGTATCGTTTAGACGGCCAGCAATTGAAGGGTACGGGCTTTGCAACCTTTCGCATGGTCATAAAGCTAAGCGAGCAGGATCGGAACGAGAGACTTGCTTTGCATTTGCCAACCATCTTTCATGCCTATAAATTATGGGTTAATGGCGAGGTGCTGGCAGAGGTCGGTACGGTTGGTCAAGACGAGAGCAGCGCGACGCCGCAGTTGGCAACGAAGCTGGCGTTCTTCCAACCAGAGAACGACACGGTGGAGCTGGTCATGCAAGTCGCCAATTTCCATCATAATCGAGGCGGCATCACCAAAAATATCGAGCTGGGCGGCAGCGATGCGTTAACGGTCAGGGCCAATCTGATTGTCGCAGGCGAGATGTTCATTACTGCAAGTTTGCTAGTGATCGGCATCTATCACCTGCTGTTGTTCCTATTGCGACACAAAGACAGGGCGCCGTTGTATTTCGGCCTGTTCACTTTGATGTTCGGTATCCGGTCTTTGCTGGTCGGCGAGCACTTGATCACGCATTTGTGGCCGGCGCTTCCATGGGGGATACAATTCAAGATCGAGTATCTGATTCTTTGCAGCGGCGGTTATATCATTACGAAATATTTCGATAGTATTTTTCCGAATTACGTGTCGCGTTGGTTTCGTATAGGCTCGCGGATCGTCACCGGCGCATTTTGTATCGTTGTTGTAACGACCCCGGCGATCGTGTTTACCAAATGGTTGTTGGCGATCGGTATCATGGTTGTCTTGCATAACGTGTATCTGATGGCGGGACTCGTCCATGCGGCCGTGCGGCGTATGGAGGGAGCGCTGATTTTCCTGCTGGTATCGGTAGTCGTTTTGGTGGCTGTCATCAACGATTTTTTATACTTTAACGAATGGTCGCCGATCGCCAATACGTCTCCGCTCGGTCTGTTGGTGTTTACGATCGCGCAGATGATCCTGCTTTCTTCAAGATTCACGACGACGGCAACGAATGAAGAGAGGATTGCGCGCGAGCTGCAGGAAGCCAACGACAAACTGACCGAAATGAATATGAATTTGGAACGGATCGTGCAGGAACGAACGCATGCTTTGTCCGCAGCTCATGATGATCTGCGTATATCCTATGATCGGTTGCTTCGCTCCGAACAAGGGAGGAAGAAGCTCCTGGCCTATATTACGCATGATCTGCGTTTGCCGCTGTCCAGCATGCTTGGATATGTAGAAGCCGTACAGGATAAGGTGAAGCCTGAACGCAACGAACAGTACCTGAAGTATATCCGGGACAACACGATAAGGGTTAACCGCATGATCGAGGAATTGTCCTTCTTGTCTCATCTAGAGACGGGACAGGTCTCGTACCGAATGGAGCCGGTTGATGTGATACGCTACCTGCGCCGGTTCTATGAACAATACGAGCTTGTCGTGCGCGACGCGGGATTGGATTTCATCCTCGATATCGGTCAATCGGAGGATCAGCGACCTAACGGGCCGGTCGTCAAGATGGATGCCCAAAGATTAGAGCAGGTGCTCTTCAATCTTGTCTCGAACGCGATGAAATTCACCTCGAGCGGCGGTTTTGTGCGTATTGCGCTAACGGAGGACGTGGCGAATCTGCCTTGCCAAGCGATCATTAGCGTGCAGGACTCAGGCATGGGCATCCCCCCGGACCAGCTAGAGCAAATTTTCAATCGCAATTATAGATATGATCGACCGGGCACGGATAAGGGAATAGAGGGCAGCGGGCTCGGGCTGGCGATTTGCAGGGAAATCGTACAAGCGCATGGAGGGACCGTTCGGGCGGATAGCGACGGCGAGACGGGGTCCATATTCTACGTGTCGCTTCCTTGTGTAACGGTGAGGTAAGAAGGTGACGGCGTAATGGACATGCAGCCGTTCCGGCCGAGAGTTCCAGGTATATGCCGGTAGAGCTATGGCATAAGCAATAGCGGCGTAGGGATCAGTTCCCCTACGCCACTATTGTTTTTTAGAGTGAGTCCAAGTAATCGTTAATCGCATTCTGGATATCTTGTTTACTGGATCCGGAGTATAATGACCCGCCGGATCCGCCGCCTGGGAATCCGCCGCCTGGGCCGCCGCCATATTGCGATTGAAGGTACGCTACGATGTCGGCGATGTTCAAGTCTGTAACTCCGTCGAGATCAGCGCGTTCAAAAGTTTCTCTATCAGGTTCAGTTCCGTAACCATAGGCAAAATAGTTATTGATTAGAGTTAAGTTAATCGTCTCGGTAACAATCGATTGGATCGTAGCCGCTGTTTTAGGTACTGCTGCTGAAGGGTAATCATGGTCTTGCAAGATGCCTTGAATGCCGTATAAGTACTCGGAAGTGACACCCGTAATTCCAGCATCGGCAAATGTTGTTTCAGAAATCCCCGTCCAATCGCCCGAAGCAGCCGCTTCATTGATCAAATCCAATGCCGAATTCGTCAAGATGATCGTATACGACTCTTCCATGACATTACTGTCGCTCACGCCATTTTGTACCGCAATAGCCTTGACCGTCAATGCGCTGTTCACGACGATCGGATCGCTATATACGTAGCCATTCGTCCTCGTCGGCGTGCTGCCGTCTGTCGTATAGTAAATCGTTGCGCCATTCGTCGCGATAAGCGATACTTGCGTACCGGACGCGACAGCTCCGCCAGCAGGATCGGCTGTCGGAGTCGCGAGAATCGGTCCCGGCGATTCGGACACCTGGAAAGTCTTACTGGCAGTTGCCCCGCCTACGTTAATCGTGAGAGTGTAATCTTTGCCTTCCTCCGGTCCGGACGTATTCAACGTGATCGGCAGCGAGAGTGTACCAGGCTCGCCAGCAGGGGCCGCGCCTAACGCGCCAACGGAGATACTGGCCGAATTAGGGGTAAGGGTAGTTGAAATAGTACCCGCGCCCGATGTCAACGGATATAGCAGCATATGGCCGTATTGATCGTAGAGATCGAAGTTCAGATGATAAGTACGCGACCAATCCGCTTCGGATACTTCTTGGCCATCTGTGCCCCGTAGCGAGCCTCTGAGCTCTGCTTTTGAGACAGTGGGCGCAGTGCCAAGTCTGAAATTTTTAGCGACTGTGACTTGGCTAGCCGTATCTGTCACTGTAATCGGAATAATGGAAATACCCGATTGCAAGGACCCGGACGAAGTATCCACAACAACTATCGAACGATTCGGTTCGATTGTAGCGGGAACAGTACTGCTTACTGCAAATCCGGACAGATTCGGCATCGACTCGCCGTATTGATTCCGAGCCGACACCTCAATGCCGATCCGAGTCCCTTTGGCTACTGTATCCGAAGGGGTAACATATTCAATCTTAACAATTTTCTCGTTCTCTGCCGTGAATCGAGCTGAACCTATAGTTGACGAATCGGTGTAGCTTGCGGTCACGGTGTATGTTGCATTCGTCAACTTCTCAGCTAGGGTCAAGGTATAGACGTTCGTCGCACTATTAGGGACGGCTTGAAAAGCTATAGATGAGCCATTCTTTGAGACGGATAGACGAATCGATGCTGGATCGATGCTCTTATTGAACTTCACTTCAATCTTCTTCGCGCCTACTGCCTTCGCATCCTGCAAGGAGAGCGGCGTATTAGCAGGAGGTGTCGTTGGAGCAGGAGGAGGCATTACAAGCACCGGATTTGGCAGATTACTGGAGCTAATTCCCGAATATTTGGCTGCCCTTTCTAGTGGAGTGAGCTTCGCAATGTCGTTCGCATTGCCTACCAAACCCAACTGATTGCCCAATGAATTGTCGCCGACGGTGAGGTTCCCGATCCCACCGCTGCTCGTGATCGTGTTATTACCCCCGACAAGATTGATGTTATTGGTGTCGTTAAGCTGAAGCTGCGTATCGTTTCCGCCTATCGTAACGTCACCGGTTGGACCATCGATCTGGATGTTCGAATGATTCCCGGAAACATTCAAGCTGCCGGTAGTGCCCCCAACGCGCAATTGCGTATTGTTGCCGGAAACAGAAACGTCACTAACGAAATCTGTTATCGTGGTTTGTGAATGGCTTCCGGTAATCGAAAGGTTACCAACTCCCCCACCTACATTCAATTGTGAATTGCTCCCGGAATTCTCAAGGTTCTCGACTGATCCTGTTACATTCATTCGTGAATTGTTCCCGGTATTAGTAGCATTGTGTACGTTGCCGTTTACTGAAGTTGTTGTATTGCTTCCTGCACTCGTTACATTAGGTAGACTTGATATATACAATGCGTATGCTAGTAAATCCTCTTGGTATTTCGTCACTTGTTTAAAATACTCAGACCAAACCTCAGGTTTCGAGCCCACAGGAGGCGTTGTAGGCGCTATAGGCTTTTGAGGCGTCGCCAATACTTTGACTTCCGGCTCTTTAGCGATTTGTGGTGCTACTGCAGCCTTCGCTTGAGCGGCCGTTGTCGAGTCTATTGTTGTGTTGTTGTACGTCGTAATATGATTGACCTTACTCTGATCATCGATCGCGACTCTCACATCGCCGGAGGGCTTATTCACTTCAACCTCGCCAAGCGTCGATCCCACGATATAGATCGAATTCACGCCACCGCCGCGAATGAAAGTGTCTCCATCTACCTTAACGTTCAGAATCATCGCTTTGCCTTCGCCAATCCCTTCGCCGAAGGTTAGATCCCCTTTGATCGTTACGTTTCTTAGCGACACACCGCTAGCGTTAAGATGAACGTCGCCGACGATCGTCTCATGACCGGTTGCAGGTCCATATATGCCTGCTTGATCATAGGCGATCGAGACTTTGACATTCAGTGCGCCCTCGAGCATGACGATCGTCTCGGCGCGGGTCAGGGCCTTGTCGAAGCCAATTGTACCGTTGCTATAACCGTTGAATATCCCTCTTGCAACGACTGCGCCAATCATAGACTTGCTCCAAGCGGGGACTCGAGCGGCATCAGTAAATCTGCTCAGATCGGCATTCGCGGACGTGTCCAGCTTCAGCAGCTTGGTCAGTATCACTGCCGCTTCCTGGCGTGTGACCTTATTGCCCGTTCTTATCGTGCCATCGCTATAGCCGCTAATATACCCGGCATGCATGGCGATGGAGACCTGCTCGTACTCCCAACTATTCGATTTTACATCTTTTACCGTCATCTCTGACTTGTCGGTCAGTTCGAACGACCGATTCACTAGTGCCATGAATTCAGCTCTTGTAATCGAGCCATCCGGCTTGAACGAGCCATCCCCATATCCTTTAATCCATTCTTTGCCGATCCACTTCTCAAGCTGTTTCTCCGCCCAATGCCCTTGGACGTCTGATACGGCTCCCTCGCTTGCTGCGTAGGCAGCAGGGAGGGGGAGGCTTACCAGCAGCGCCAATAATAAATACAACATTCGCTTTTTCATAACGTTTAGTTCCCCCTGTGATAGGATGCATGGCGGTCAAAAATTATCGCTATTAATATATCATTGCGGATCAGCACATTAAGGAATTGTAAAGAAAACTTTAAAGTCGGGGTTCGAAGGATCGGAGAGAAGGGCTGGAGTTGCAGGGCAAGGTTAATTCTAAAGATTCCTTTACATTCATTAATTAGAGGTTCTACCGTGATAAAATAGGTAATAACCAACAACCTGTCGCCTGCAGTGCGGGTTATCGGTTCGGGTGAACGATTGTCTGAGAGGCTGCAAAGAAGGAAGGTGACGGCGTAATGGACACGCAAAAAATAATGATCGTCGACGATGATCCCCATATATGCGAGATTGTTCAGGCGTATTGCGAGAGGGAAGGGTTCCAAACCTCTTACAGTCACAACGGGACAGAAGCGATGAATCTGCTTGGGTCATTCAAGCCGGATTTAATCGTACTGGACGTACTTCTGGCTAATGAAAACGGCATTGATTGGTGCATGAACGCACGCAACTATACGAATGCTCCGATCGTGTTCCTAAGCAGCCGAGAGGAAGACGAAGTGAAGATCAGCGCATTATCCTATGGCGGCGACGATTATGTGACCAAGCCGTTCAGTCCGGGCGTGCTCATGGCCAAGATCAAGGCGCATCTTCGCAGAGTGTCGACGGGCAAAAAAGAGCGACAACTGGAATTGCCGGGTTTGACGCTCGATTACTACGCGCAATCCGTCCACTTGGGTAGCCTAACCGTCTTTCTATCGAAAAAAGAGTTCAGTCTATTGTCCTATATGGCACAGCACGCGAATCGTGTCGTCAGCGTCGATGCGTTGTTCCAGCTCGTCTGGGGAATGGAGAGTCTGGAGGATACGAGAACGGTCGCCGTACACATGAGCAATTTACGCAAGAAGATCGAGGCCGACCCTGCCAATCCCGAGAAAATCATTACGATTCGGGGGATTGGATATATGCTGGTTGCCGGTTACCCGCAGGATAAAAGTATATAGATGGCAATGATTGCTAATAAAGCGTTCCAATATTCCGATATAGTAAATAAGGGGGAGATTGGCGTGAATGTAATATCCGCGCAGTCGGTCAGAGATTATCTTAGAACGATGCAGCCATTCAAGAACGCGAGCGCGACGAAAGATCAGACCCGCGTCGCATCGATTCGGAGCATACTCATGCAGGGCAAGAAGCTGCGCACCGACGAAATGGACTACTTACAGCGACATGATCCCAATTTGCATCTTCAAGCAACGAGACTCTCGTTGGAACGCCAGGCCTATGAGGACGCTTTGAGGTTCAGCCGCAGCAAAGCGGATGCGAACCAATACAATACGTACATGCTTTTGCAGATCGCCGGGCAACTGAAGCATGGCGGCTCCGAGGAGCTGCTGATGCGGGTGAACTCGATTCGGGAAGCCCATCGCGAGTTCGTGCGATCGAGCCAATATGCCTCACTTAGGTGAGCGGAGGAGGGTAAGTATATGACATTGTCGATTAAGCCGGCGAATTCGATGAACTTGATGAGTCCGATTAGCAGACCGGCATCCTTGAATTTCCCGTCTTCTGTTAGTTTGAGCGCAAATCTCTCTTATTTTTTCTCGAAGAGCAAGCCGTATGAGCAGTATATCAAGACGGCGGCAACCGGGATCGCGAATTTTTTGAAATCCGCGCAGGAGATGCAAGCGTCGGCGCACCGAATCATGCAAAAGGAACAGTCGTCTTTCCAGGCGCGTACGGCGGAGTCATCGGACAGCAAGAAGGTTACAGCGACCGCATCGGCCGGTGCCGCGAACAAAACCTATGAAGTCAAAGTGAATGCGATCGCGACTTCTCAGAAGAACACCGGAACATTCTTGTCCAAAGCAGATCCATCCGTCGTAAGCAACGGCGTCAATCAGTTCAACCTTACGATCGGCGGCAAGACGACGAAGATATCGGCTGCTATCTCCGATAACGATACGAACGATCAAGCGCTGAACAAGCTGAGGGATGCGGTCAATGGCGCGAAGACGGGCGTAACCGCAAGCATTGTAACGGATGAGACGACAGGCCATAGGAAGCTTGAACTAAGCAGCGACAAGACAGGAACCGATCAGGCTTTCGAAGTTGAAGACGTCACCGGCAACGCGATGTCGGCAACCGGCGTTCGGAGCGTTTCGCATCTTGCTTCCAATGCTTCTTACAGCGTGAACGGCGGCGCAACTCAAACTTCGCAGTCGAACGCGATTGAGCTGGAGAAGGGCAAAGTTACGGCGACGCTGGAGGCCGCATCTTCGGACACCGTGAAGATCAAGATTAAACCTGACGAAGACGCAATCCTCGCGCAAGTTAAAGATCTGGTGTCGAGTTACAACACGATGCATGATCGTTTGAAAGAAGCCGGTGGCGTAATGAATGCATCGGTCCGTAAAAGAATGGAATCGTTAGTCGATTCATCTACCTACGAGCGAATCGGTATTCACCGCAACGGCGATGGTACTCTCCAACTGGATGAAGGGCTGCTTAAGAAGAGCATAAGCTCGAATTTCGAACAAACAACGAAAGCGATAAGCGGCAACTATGGCCTAGCCGACCGTCTGTCTTCAGCGGCGGAAAAATACAATGAAGTACCGGCAAGCAGCTTGCTGAACTCGAAAGCTCGCCAGGTGCAGCAATTCGCGATGTACCAATCATCGATGCTCATGGCTATGCCCACACAGGCAAACGGGTGGATCGTAAATTCATGGTATTAACTTTATAAGGATGGATCTCGGGGCCCCCTTGCTTGGCAAGGGGGCTTCGCTTTGTCTAGGAATTTGGCAGGAGATTTGGGACTTTTTGACGAATTAAGTTCAAATAGCGTCGAAGGGTATATTTTCTGATAATAAGGAGCGCACATCATGGCGGAACATTATCGTATAAATCTACTGATTCCTTATTTAGACGGAGAATACTATGGTACCATCTTCACTACCTTGCATCGCGAGATCAACAAACGCAAGTCTACTCTGTTTACGATTCATGCTTTAGCGAGCGTCGAGAATCCCGCGGCGTTCGATTATCAGATCGGAACGGAGGACACGGACGGTTGGCTGCTTCTGATGAATCCCTATTCCGTCTTGCCGTCTTCGCCGAAGTTCTTAGCGGCTATCGAAGCATCGGGCAAACCGATCGTTACGATCGGTTACCAAGAGACATCCATACGGTGTCACTCCGTCGTCATCGATAACCGTCAAGCGATCAAGGATGCCGTTCTTCATCTCATACGCGATCATGGACACCGGCGAATCGCCTACGTCGGGAGCACGGAGCACGTGGATCTAATCGAGCGATTCGAAGGATACAAGCAGGCGCTTCAGGACAACGGTATCGATTATGACGAGGAACTGTATTTTCGCGCTAACAATTCGTTGCGTCATGGAGGAGCGTCCGCTGCTCAGGCCATGCTGGACAGAGGGATTGACTTCACTGCCGTTATCGCGGCTACGGATTTGAACGCCATGGGTCTCATTGAAACCCTGCAAGCGAATGGATACCGTCTGCCCGAAGAGATGGCGGTGATCGGTTTCGACGATTTGCCGTCTGCCGAAACTTTCGACCCGCCGCTTACTTCCGTTCACCAATCGATTGCCGATTTGGCTCGGGCGAGCGTCGAATTGCTGTACCGGAGGCTAGACGGAGAGGAACTGCCCCACAACGTCACCTACATTCCGACCGCGTTTATCGAGCGTTCTTCTTGCGGCTGCTCCTATCGGTCCAAGGACGTGCCGATCGATGCGTTGCACAGAAAGTTAGAGCAATCGGAAGCCAATATCGATCAGTTAATCAGCAGTCATAATCAACTGGCGTCCAACTGGGCGTCCGCGTCCAGAGAAGGGTTCTTCGATCTCTCCCGAATGTTCAGGGGAATCAGCCATTGGGGCTGCCTGGCTTCGTGGGAGACGGACAAGAACGATCACAGGCATCTGATCATTAAGCAGGCATTCAGCAAATCCAACGAACCTGTGCCTCCGATCGGGCTAAGGATTCCTATCGAGCAATTCCCGCCCGTCAATTGGCTGCCGAAGCTGGGAGAGAACGATTACGTACGCGTCCAATCGATACGCAGCGAGCGAGAAGATTTAGGTTTTATCGTTCTCGTCGGCCCAATAGACAAGCTGGTATTAGTATCCGAAGTCGATATTACCCGTATCAGCTGTAACATATCGGTTACCGCCTTAGTTCGCGACCAGCTGTACAATCAAGTCCGGTCCATTGCCGAGCAGCTCGAGATCGTATCGCGGACGACGAACGACGGCATTTGGGATTGGGATCTCGTCACCGGCCAGATTCAATGGAGCACCCGTACGCACGACATGTTCAGCTCCATCGGGGAGACTTTAACGAGCGATCCGGATTCGTTTTTTGGATTAGTCCATCCTGAAGATCATCATCATGTAACCTCGGCGTTCCAGAAACATATCGATGACGGAACGCCTTTGAAGATCGAATTCAGAATCCAAGGCTGCGACAAAGGGAAACAGCTCTGGCTATATGCCGCGGGCGACTCGATTCGGGATCAACACGGCAACAAAGTTCGAACGATCGGATCTCTAACCAACATACTTAGAAAAAAATAGCCGAGAACCAAATCACCCGCCTTGCTTATCATGACGTATTAACGGGTCTCCCGAACCGGCAATTGTTCCGGGAGCGCTTCGAGCATTCCCAATGGGATGCGGACCGCAGCCGATCCAAACTAGGGATTATGTTGATCGACTTGGACCGGTTCAAGATTATTAACGATACGTTGGGGCATCAGGCAGGAGACCGGCTTCTTCAAGGCGTCGCTCGCATGATGGAGGATATCGTCTACTCCGGAAGCCCGGCGAACGGCGCGGATCGGGAAGGCGGCTCGACCGTTGCGAGATTGGGCGGCGATGAATTCATTGTGCTGCTCAAGGACGTGCAGGATGTTGCGCAGATGCAGCTCGTCGCGGACCGATTGATTCAAGGGTTTCAGAAGCCTTTCGTCATCGAGAATCTCGAGTTGTTTACGACGGCCAGCATCGGCATGAGCCTCTATCCGGACGACGGCTCGGATCTTGACGCTTTATACCGTTGCGCGGATATCGCCATGTACAAGGCCAAAGAGAACGGCAAAAATCGCAGCGAAATATACAACGGAGCGATTAATTCCCTAACCTTCGAGCGGCTATCGATGGAGAATGAGCTGAGAAGAGCATTGGAACGCTGCGAATTCGAGCTGCATTATCAACCTCAGATCGAACTGGACAAAAATGAAATCTACGGCGTCGAAGCTTTAATCCGATGGAGGTCTCCGGAGCGGGGAATGGTATCGCCGGCAGAGTTCATACCGCTTGCCGAGGATAGCGGACTCATTATTCCGATTGGCCAATGGGTGCTCCGGGAAGCTTGCCTTCAGAAGAAGCGCTGGATCGATCTCGGACTCCGACAATCGGTCGTATCCGTGAATATATCGGCCAGCCAGCTTCATCAGAACAATTTCGTGGATATGGTCAAGACGGTTTTAGTGGATACGGAACTGCCGCCCGAAGCGCTATGTCTCGAGATTACCGAAAGCACGGCGATCATGAACATGCAAGACAGCATTAATAAGCTGCAGCAGCTTCATGATCTTGGCGTACATATTGCCATTGACGACTTCGGTATCGGGTACTCCTCTTTGTCCATGTTGAAGCTGCTGCCGATTAAGAACGTGAAGATCGATAGATCGTTCGTGCAGGATATGGTCGCGAATCCGGATGACGCCGCTATTGCGACCGCTATCATCACGTTGGCGCGCAACCTCGGCATGATCGTCATTGCCGAAGGCGTAGAGACGGAAGCTCAGCAGAAGCTGCTCATGCAGGAACAGTGCAATTGCATTCAAGGCTACATCTATAGCAAGCCGCTTCCTCCTGAGGAGTGCCTAACTTATATGAGGAATTATGATTAAGCGGCTATACGCGCAGAAACCGTCTTTTCGTAAATGGAAGCGTAACTCGCCATTTACGAAAGGGACGGTTTCTTTGTTCATACTATGGATCATGGACCAACTTTATAGCCGCGGATATTCAGTTTTGTTCCCGACTTTGCGATATAAGTAGTATCAGGCGCTCTCATCCAACTGGATGGTCGGCGGAATGTTGCGGAAGCCGCGTGTCTTTATGATCACATAGACAATGCCCGCCGCAAGCCAAGAACCTCCGATGGTGTAGGCATCCACCGACAGCTTGCTGAACAGCCAGCCGATGCACGCCATGCCGCAAAGCGGAAGCAACAGATAGCGGATCGAATCCATTCCGGAACGCAATCCTTTCTTCGCGTAGAAATGGGCGATGACGCTGAAATTGACGAAGAAGAATGCCGTCAGCGCGCCGAAGTTGACGAAATTGATCGCCGTCTCCAAGGTAATGACCAGCGCGAGCATCGTCAAAGCTCCGGATAGCAGGATGTTGTAAACCGGAGTTTGAAACCGCGGGTGAAGGTAGCCGAAGAACGGCTTAGGCAACGCGGATTCCCGGCCCATGGCGAAGAGCAGCTTCGATATGCTGGCCAAGGAGGCGACGCCGCCGGTTAAGCAGCAGATCACGTATACGGTAATGAAGAAAGAGCCGAACAAAGCGCCGCCGATATTGAGGATCACATCGTACGATGCGGTGTCCGGGCTTTCGAACGCAGCCCCCGGATGCGTCAGAACGCCGAAGTAAGATACCGCCAAGTAGGATAAGCCTACGATCGCGACAATGATCGCAAGGGCTTTGGGGATAGAAGATTTAGGCGTCTTCGTATCTTCCGACAGAATGGTGACGGAGTCGAATCCCAGGAAGGAGAAGCAAAGTATGGCCGCGCCCGAAAATCCTGCCATTAACGAGGAATCCGAGTTTAAGATCGGCGTCGATGACATGAGGGCTGAACCGTCATTGATGACGAATCGAATGCAGAGTACGCAGAATACCGCAATGAATACGAGCTGAATGAGTACCGACAGCCGGCTGATATTAGCGGAAATCCGTATGCCGAGCAGGTTGCAGGCGGTGATGAGTACCGCGGAGATCACGACCCATAAATCTACGGATACGGAAGGGAACTCCGCGTTTAAGTAGAGCCCGAATACGAGGCAACAGATCATCGGAGTAAACAGGTAGTCTAACAGCAGCGTCCATCCGACAAGGAATCCCGCAACCGGGTGAATGGTTTTGCCGATGTAGGTATAGGCAGAACCGGATTGAGGGAATGCCTGCACCATTCGAGAGTAGCTGTAAGCCGTGAAGCCGATTGCGATAAATGCGAATAAGTAAGCCGTGACCAGCATCCCGTCGGCCACATCGTAACCGATCCCGTAATTCGTAAATACAACCATAGGGCTGGTCCAAGCAATTCCGAGACTGACAAGTTGCGCAAGCGATAAAGATTTTTTTGTTTGTATCGAACGATTCATCTTTATCCATTCTCTCCTCTCTTCTTACAAAAATGTTCCGAACTTCTATGTTTGGCTCAACCGGGACTTGGCGGCTCGGTTGCGCCACGGGAAAATGGTAAACTTTTGCGTTGCAAAAATGTCAATATTTAGACTTTTATCATAAAAGAGGGCGAAAATGAAGGACAAGTTGACGGTAAGCGAATTGGCAAAATTGCGGAGAATCACTCCGGAGACGCTTCGGCATTACGATCGGATCGGGCTGTTCAAGCCTAAGTTCGTTGATCCGCTGACAGGGTATCGCTACTATTCGGTGTTGCAATATGAAGAGATCGGCACGATTCGAGAACTGCGCCAGATCGGAATGACGACGGACGAGATCAAGCAATATTTCACCGATCGGAACGTAGAGCAATCGCTCGCGCTAATGAAGGCCAAAGTCGAGACGCTCAGCCGGAACATTCAAGAGCTGCAGGAGATCGAATACAACGTGCGCGAGAAGATCCGGCATATCGAAGAGATGCAGCGTCTGTGCGACATCTCCTCAGTCGTTCTGAAAGATTTGGATAAACGTTGGATCATAACCAAGCGTTGCCAGGTGAACGATTGGGTCGAGTTAGGTTACGGTTTTCTTGAGTTGGAGGACATTCTGGAAGAGACGGCCCCGATTCTCGCCAGCAATCGGTTAGGTTCGCTAATCAGTCAGGCAAGCATTGAAGCCGGCGATTATACGTCGTCGTCGGAATTGTTCATCTTCCTTAGACGTTTTCTGCCTCGCAATCACGCCTATGTGGAGGTCGTTGAAGCCGGGAAATATTTATGTTCGTACTATCACGGCGATTTTTGGGGTCGCGCGAACACGATCTCGCGAATAATGGAATACGCCAAGGCGAACGGATGGCGTCTGGCCGGAGATGCGGTTCAGATCGTTCAGATTGATATTACCGTAACGGACAAAGTATCGGAAGTTCTTTATGAAATCCAAATCCCCGTGCGACGCGTGCGTTGACTTTGAGGTTAGACAAAGGTTTAAGATGTCCTTGTTTCCATCCAATTAGGTAACAAGGAGCTGTCTGGAATGACCGATCTGGCCAAGGCGTCGATGAAAGATCACCTTGAATTCCTTCCCTATGCAGGCAATGTGTCGTTCTTCAGATGCGATTATACTCGCGATCTTGAAGGCGCGGATATCGCGATCGTAGGCGTGCCGTTCGACAACGGAGTATCGAACCGGGCGGGCGCGCGAATGGGGCCGCGGGCGGTTCGGGAAGCTTCGTTGCAAGCGGGGATATTCCATCATCCGTGGTCGTTCAACGTCCGCGATTTGTGCCGAATCATTGACTACGGCGATGTCGGTTACGGATATGGCGTGGAAGGCATGGGATTCATGGTAGGAGATACTTATGAGCATGCCCGCCGTATCCTTCGTTCCGGCGCAAGATTGCTTACGATCGGCGGCGACCATACGATTCCGTACGGCCCCCTCCGGGCAGCCAGCGAAATTTACGGGCCGCTCGCGCTGATTCATCTGGACAGCCATCAAGATACGATTCCGAACGAACGGTGCCATGGTACTTTCGCCTATGATGCCGTCCTAAGCGGTTGGGTAGATCCGTCCGTGTCGGTGCAAGCGTATATTCGAACGAATTCGCCCGGCTGCGGCTATAGGATCATTACCGCCGAAGATGCGTTTGAGCTCGGACCGCATAAATTGGCGGATACGATCAGGTCAATCGTAGGCGAACGTCCGGTATATCTGACTTTCGATATCGACGCGCTCGATCCGGCATATGCGCCCGGAACGGGCACGCCTGTAGTCGGCGGGCCGTCCACGCGAGAAGTCAGGGCCTTGCTGTCGCGCCTGCACGGGCTGAATATAGTGGCTGCGGACGTAGTCGAGGTGTGTCCGATTTACGATCCGACGGAGTGCACGCAATTGGCAGCCGCGACGATCGCCCACGACTTGCTGTATTTACTGTCGGCAAAAGGGGAAGGTCCGGCAACGGACTGAAAACTTGTGACGTTCGACATGTGTCAAATGAACAAAAAGTACTATTTTTAACTATATTTGTTTATTTTTCGACATTTATATTGTATTCTCCGGGTGTAATCCAATCAACATGGGCTTAGACCCGAGAGGAGAAGCAGGATGGTAAATTCGTATGGCAAGAAATTAGGCGGAGCGTTCAAACTCGCGCTAGCCGTGGTCCTCGGGGCGGGAATATGGGTCGGAGGAGCGCCTCAGCAAGCCTCGGCGGATGCGAAATCCGCGCCCGGCCTTGCGGCGGGGGGAGAAACTTCCTTCGCGCTGTTAACGGACGATACAGTAATGGTATGGGGAAGGAACGAAATTCAGCAGCTTGGCGGGATTTCGAACGACACGAGTGTATTGAACCCGACGCTTCACTACATCGATAACGTTAAATCGATCCATGCGGGCCGGCAACATACGCTCGTGGTCAAAGAAGACGGAACGCTTCAAGGCTTCGGAGCGAATTACAACAGTCAACTCGGTTATCCGTATAGCTGGACTTATTTGCCGCTTTCGATCAACATCCCGGGGATCGATAACGTGAAAGCCGCGGCGGCAGGCGTCAATTTCTCGGCGGCGTTGAAAACCGACAAAACCGTATGGGTATGGGGTTATAATCCATTCGATCAGAGATTGATGGACGGGGTCGTGAACAATCCCGACGGAACGCAGTCGGCAGGTCAGCATATCCCTGAGCGAGTGACGGAACTTACCGACATTAAGGCCATTGCCGCCGGCGATAATTACGCCGGGGCGATCACCGAGTCCGGCGATCTCTACATGTGGGGCGACAATGAATTCGGCCAGTTGGGCGTGGGCGATAACAGCCCCCGTTATACGCCGGTTAAAGTGGCATCGGGAATCAAGTCGGTGGCCGTGTCGGACAATCATACGGTTGCCGTGAAAACAGACGGAACGGTCATCGCCTTCGGCAAGAACGAGATGGGACAGCTCGGCAACGGTACGAACGCGCCGAGCAACGTTCCTGTAGAGGTAGTCGGGCTGACGAATATTAAGGAAGTCGCATTAGGCGACGACCATAGTCTTGCTCTAGGCGAGAATGGACTCGTCTACGCATGGGGAAGCAATTATCAAGGACGTCTTGGCGACGGTACGACGACAGCGAGAGCGACGCCGGTAACCTTAGGTCTGAATAATGTCGTCGCGATCGCTGCAGGATTCGCGCATAGCTTAGCGATGACGGGCGACGGTCATGTCTATGGCTGGGGTTTTAACGTAAAAGGCCAAGTCGGGAACGGCACGACGAACGATCAGTACAGTCCCGTGTCGGTAGTCGACTACGATCCGCCTAGCACGCCGACCGGCTTGAAAGTAACAAGAATGTTGCTCACCGGCGATGCGAGCGTGAGCTGGGACCCTTCCGCTGAAACGGATATCGACTACTACATTATCCATGCGAAAAGGCAAGGCGAAGCAACCTTCTCGTCGCATCGAGTATATGACGCCACTACTTACTCGCTCCCAATCAACTGGTTTGTGGATAATGAATTCAAGATAGAGGCCGTCGATAATGACGGATTCCATTCGCCGCAGAGCAGCATCTTCGTTTTGAAGGGCGCGAAAGTAGTGCGAGTAATACGATAGCAACTGGCTTGCTTCAAGGATAACTCGCTGGAAGAAAACCGATCATTTTATAGAAATGGTGGCTATAGGGGTACTATCCCTATGCCGCCATTTCGCGTTTTTGGTCGAATTTTGTGCTTACGCTGCAGAAGGGACGACCGTTTTCCGCCTCAACGCACGGAGTACAGTTCGTTTTCACGGTATGGTCATTTATCTACTGAATAACTGCATCGAATACATCTAGTCGAAATCGATCAGCAATAAACAAACGACAAAGAGGGTGTCACTCGGTCGATTCGACCGAGGTGACACCCTCTCTATTCCTATGTTCGCCGGGTTGTCTATTTATTCGAACAAGTCCGGCAGAATATCGTAAACGTACTGGTTCACCCAGTTCCAAGCATGCGTGCCGCCGTCGGCCGCGATAAAGTAGAAGTTCCCTTTCGTCGTATCGGACGAGTAGACGAAGACATCCTTGTGTTGCTTCATCGCATCGATCTGAGGCTTCAGGTTCGGATAGGCGATATCCGCGGTGCCGGTTGCGCTGAAGATGTAATAGTCCTGCGGCTTGTATCCGGACTTCCTCGCGACATCCGCAAGGTACTCGGCCGTCTTCTCCGGTTGGAGGCCGCCTCCGCGCTGTTCGATAATCCAGCTGTCGCCGCTAAGCGGCAAATAGTATTTGAAGTAGTCGAGCGCGTGGATGAAGTTGTACCACGTCGTGACCGAACCCATCGAGAATCCGCCGAACGCCCGGTGCTCCCTGGAAGCTTTCAAGTCTGCCAAGCTTCCGGACTTGGCATAAGTGTTGTACTTCGTCTCGACCAACGGAACGACGGAAGCAACCAGTTCTTCGTGGAAGAGGGCGACATCGTTCTTGCCTCCGTTGAAGGTAGGCGTCACCACGATCAGAGGATCAATGTCGCCTTTGGCGATCATATTGTCCAAGATCTTTTTCATTTCTTTGCTTTGGTCAGGTCCGCCGAAGATCAAATCCTCGTTCTCGCCGCCGCCATGCATCAGATAGAGAACATTGTATTTCTTGTCGGTTGCGGAGGCGTCATAACCATACGGCAGATAAACGTGCAATTTCTTATCGTCCACACCGTTGTCTAGATTAGGCGTAGTGTAATGAAGCGTTTCGATCGTACCCGGTTTGTCGTTCTCCGCCCGATAGTCGTCCGGAACCGGCTTGAAGTATTTCTCGTTCGCCGCTTCCTCCGTCATTTCAAGCTTGCCGATCGCGGCCTTGATCGAGGCCAACTGTCCGTCGATCTGCGGTTGGGTGACTTTGGTTCCGCCGAGCAAGCTATCGGATATCACTTTGACAATGGCGTCCGTTACGATGGAAGCGTTCTTGTAAAGCTTGAAATCCATCTTGAGCGTGCTCTTGATCAAGTTCATGAGATCATAAGGATTCAATCCGCTGACATCGTTCTTTCCTTTGCCGGTTAACAACACTTCGCCGAATTTAGACGGATCGTTCCATGCGGTGCCCGTCGCATCGAACACGTTCAGGGTGCCTACGCGCTCCGTGCCAACGGCATCGTTAATCTGCAGGTCGATGCCCAGTGCTTTTCCGTTCGCCGGTTTCGTTTTCAGAGCGATTCTCGTTTCGATGACGTATCCGTCGTTCGTTGCCCTCGCGTCCGAATAATACAGGCTGGCATCTCCGTTGTCCACGGTCAGCACGTTGTCGTAATTGATGCGGATATGCAGATCGTCCGCGCCGTATTCTTTGTTCTTGTCATTGTTCTCGTCCAAGAAAATTTCCGCGGAATCTTGCATATACGGCGTTCCGGACTGGACGGAAAGGTTCTTGTCTTTGACCTCCGCGAGAATGTAAAGCGCGCGGTCGTCCCACATCACTTTGAACGTAGGAGATACATCGGTTGTACCGGATACTTGCTTCGGCAATACCGGCTGCGCCCCATTCCAGATCGGATCGGTTGTGCCGTCAATGGTCGGGGAACCGAAATAAGCGACTATTCTTCCGTGTTCATCCAATCCGTTCTTATCCACGGGTATTTTGCCTGGGTTCGTTGCCACGGGGGCCTCCTTAACGATGATTTTCGCCGAGAGAGATTCCTTCTTCTTATTGACCGTAATGACGCAGCTGACCGTTGCCGAGCCGGCTCCGACGGCTTTAACGCTTCCGTTCCGGTCTACCTCGGCTACGGATTTCTTATCGATGCTCCATTGATACGATGCTCCTGCGGGTTTATTGACGATTTCGAACGAATAGGTATCGCCCACCGACAGGACTACGGCTCCCTTCGTCTTGAATGTCGGCTTAGCCTTGTCGGCCGCCGCGGAGACGGAGGACAATGGACCGAGAACAATCATGAGTACCAAAGATACGATTGACAACATCGCCATAGCGGGGTGCAGCAACATTCTTGATCCATTCTTCATAATGAATTCCTCCTCGCATGATAGATTGCAATTTCGTTTTAGCATTACGAGTGAATCGTAACTTTAGCATTGTCATCTGTCAATATGTGATTATTGTCGAAAGACGAATTTCTTGTCTAGCTAAAACGTATAACGCAAAATAGATCCTATAAGCGTTATTTCCTTGACAATCGCGGCTCCAATCCGTATTAATGGAGTATTACGACGGGAATGGGACGGATGAGTATGTCAACGATTCATGAAATCGCGGAGCGAACGAAGCTCTCGATCGGAACGGTTTCCATCGTGCTTAACGGTCGCGGCGACGAAATGCGCATTTCGAAAAAAACGCAGCAGCGTATTCTGGAAGCCGCGCGGGGGATCGGCTATATCCCGAACGTCTCGGCAAGAAGGCTGCGGCAATCGAATGCCCGGAACATTCCGTCCATCGCCACGTTCTGGCCCTCCGACCTTGCGCCGGATTTGCTCGGCCGGTTCTTCCTCGGAGCTCAGAGCTCGATTCTGGAACAGGAATTCGAATTCGAAATGACGATTCAACCGTACAAGAGGGAGCAACTGCACCGCATTAAAGAGATATGCGACCAAGGAAGCTATCATGGAGCGATATTGACGGGCATATCCGCGCAGGAGCAGCGTTATCTGGAAGAGCAACCGCTTAGCGTGCCGTGCGTATTGTTCAATCGCCTGAGCGCCGGCTTTAGCTGCGCTTACGTGGATACGTACGAAATCGGACGCAAGTCGGCCGAATTGTTCGCGGCCCGAGGGCATAAGAAGGTAGGCACGATCGTGCCGGACTATCTCGTCAAATCGGAGAACAATTTGCGCTTCAGAGGATTCGTCGAGTCGTGCGCGAAGCTTGGACTCGAACTGGAGGAGCGGCATGTTCAGGCCGCGCCGATGACGATGGAGGGCGGCAACGCGGCAGCAAGGAAGATCGTCGAGGGAGGCGGCGGACTGCCGACCGCGATGTTCTTCCCGATCGGAATCATGGCCGTCGCGGCGTTGCCCGTGTTCCACAAGGCAGGTATCCGAATCCCGGACCGGATGGAAATCTTGACGTACGGCGACCACGATTCGGAGAAGTACAGCGTTCCGTCGCTATCGACGGTGAAGCTGCCGGTCGAAGAAATGGCTGACGCATGCATCCGCTTGGTCATGGGACGAATTCTCGATCCGGCAGCCCCGCCGAAATCAATCGTGTTCGAGACGCCGTTCATTTTCCGCGAATCCTGCGGGGGCTTCGGCTACGAGATATGACACAAATACGATAAAGCTAGCCCCGGTTCCTTCCAGCGTGAAGAGGAATCGGGGCTATTTGCATTTGCAAGTTCGGCTCCGGGCAGCGGGAGACCTATAAATCGGCAGGTAATTACAAGGGAATCGGCAGGTTGTAGCCAACGTGGGGAAACGATAAAGTTTTCCTAAGCAACAGGTGGGGCGGAGGGATAGAAGTGTTCGTTCCGGTTACGGAGGATAGCGGACCAACGGGCGCCTTAACGATCTTATCGGCGGCGGGAGTTACCAAAGTGTTCGGCAAAGGCCATGCGTCCGTCACCGCGCTTGCGGATATTCGCCTGGCGATCCCCGCGGGTTCGATGGTCGCGCTCAAAGGACGGTCGGGCTCCGGCAAGACGACGCTGCTGAACATTCTTAGCGGGCTTGACGATCCGACGGAAGGCAAGGTGTCGTTCCAGGGCAAGGAGATAACCGGCTTGCCGGTTGCCGAGCGCAATGCCCTCAGGCGGAAAGAAATCGGCCTCGTCTTCCAGTCGTTCGGCCTCGTACCTCTCATGTCCGCCTACGAGAACGTGGAGTTCGGCCTTCGTATCGCCGGCCGATCGATGGAAGGCAACCGCTCGGCCGTGGAATCGGCGCTCGAACGCGTCGGCATGCGGGACAGGATGAGGCATCGGCCGTCGGAGCTGTCCGGGGGAGAGCAGCAGCGCGTGGCGATCGCACGCGCGATCGTGCACGAGCCGCGTCTGTTAATCGCGGACGAACCGACGGCGGAGCTGGACAGCCGGATGGGACTGCAAGTGATGCGCGTCTTCCGGGAGCTCGTGAAGCGCTCCGGAATGACCGTCATCCTTACGACGCATGACCCGGACATCATGGAGCTAGTCGATCATGTCATCGCATTGGAGGATGGAACCATTGCATCGTATACGACCAACGAAGCGCCGCTCGTCTAGACTGTATTCGCGCGCCGCAGGCACGGCGGTACTGCTTGCCGCATCGATAGCGCTTGCCGGCTGCTCGCTTCTCCCGGACGAGGAAGCCTTGCAACCGCCTCTGATCCAGCCGGCGGAGGAACAATTCGATGCCGTGGAAGCGGCCAAGGGGAATATCCAGACCTTCCTTAGAGGCAACGCGACTTTCACATCGGCGGCCGTCGAGTCTCTCTCGTACAAGGAATCCGGCGGGCGCTTGAAATCGATTAACGTCGAGCTCGGCCAGGAGGTGAAGGCCGGCGACTTGATCGCGGAGCTGGAGACGGGAGACTTGGATGTCCAGCTCAAGCTGCAGAAGCTGAACGTAGAGCGAGCGCAGCTGTTATACAAGCAAGCGAGGTTATCCGGAGCGAACGAGACCGACCTTCGTCTTCGGGAGATCGATCTCCAGCGGGAGCAAATCTCGTTAGAAGTGATGGAGAAGAAGCTCTCCGAAGCGCGGCTCTATTCGCCTCTCTCCGGCACGGTGACGTTCGTCGATACGATGAAAACGGGCGACTACGTGAATGCGTTCCAACCGGTCGTTACGGTCGCCGACCCTTCCAGCTTGCAATTGACCTATGCGGCGGCAGACGCGAAGAACGTGAGCGCGGTTGAACCGGGCATGCCGGTCAGCTTGAAATACAAAGGCAAGGCATACGCGGGCAAAGTGTTGCAAACGCCTTCAAGCGCGCCCGTCGTTGCCGATAAGGCCAAAGCCGATCGCAACGCGACGACGATCGTCATGAGCATGGATAACCCGCCGGGCGGCATCCATGTGGGCGACGTCGCCGAGATGACGATCGAGCTTCAGAAGCGGGAGAACGTCATCGTGCTGCCGCGGGCGGCGCTTCGGGCATATATGGGACGCAACTATGTTCAAATCTCGGAAGGAGAGCGCCGCAAGGAAATCGACGTCGAGGTCGGTCTGATGACGCCGACCGAAGCCGAGATCGTTCGCGGGCTCGAGGAAGGCCAGAAGGTCATCCTTAACAACTAATTCGCAACCATGAACGCCCGATCGCATCGGGTTCAAGGATGAGGTGTGACGCATGGCCTTGTGGACGATGATTCTGCGGAAGATGGCGAATAACAAATGGCTCCAACTGAACTTGTGGGCGGGCCTGACCGTATGCGTGGCCTTGTTCAGCTCGATGCCGCTTTATTCCCATGCGATCCTCCAGCGTACGCTCGTGAAAGAACTGCAGCAGATTCAGAGCGAAGAGGGCGTCTATCCGGGATTCGTCCGCGTTCGCACGACCAACTCTTCCGCGACGATGGACGACAAGACGATAGAGGCGATCGCCAAGGCCGATCAGTTCGCGAAGTCCATTCCGCAGCGCATGGGCTTGGATCCGCTTTCCTTCTATCGGCAGCGGTTCACCCAGAAGATGAAAGTGTACGGCGCGGACGCCTCGGATAAGGAGAAGATTGCCCAGAAGACGACCGGCGCCATCAAATCGTTATCGGACCTGGAGGAGCGCGTGCGCCTGATCGACGGAAGAATGCCGGTCGATCGCGCGGACGGCGTCTTCGAAGCGCTCGTCACGCAGTCTTTCTTGCTTAAGGCGAAGCGGGATCTGGGGGAAGAGCTTGTCGCGGAGTCGGCCGGAGAAGGAACGTTCCGCATCGTACCCGTCGGGATCATGGGAACGGATTCCGCCGCCGATCCCTACTTGCCGTTCCTGACCCAAGAGGACTCCGACGGCTTCCTCGTGCCTTTCGACCAGTTCGAAAGGGAATTTACGATAGGAGGCAAAGCTAGAGTCGCGGAGATGGAGTGGCGATACGCGCTGAATTACGAGCAATTATCCGTCGATGCGATCGAGACGTTCATCCAAGCGGACAAAGACGTTCGTCGCTATTACAAAGGGCGGCTCGGTTCCGCGGAATTCAGCGTTCCATCGAACGCTACCGTGCTTTCCTTTCAAGGCAAACAAGAGAAGCTCGACGTCATGCTGCTCTCGTTGTACGTCCCCGTCATGCTGATGCTCGCGTTCTACTTGTATATGACGGCTAATCTGATCATCGATCGCCAGAAGACGGAAATCTCCGTTCTTCGCAGCCGCGGAGCCAGCCGCATGCAGATCATGTCGGCCTATACGATAGAGAGCTTCATTCTAGGGCTGAGCGCGCTCGCGGCGGGACCGTTCCTGGGCGTCGTCTTTACGCGAGGTCTCGGCGCCGCGGACGGTTTCTTGGAGTTCGTGAACCGGTCGGCGCTGGACGTGAGCTTATCCGGCGGCGCCTACAAAGTATCGGCAGCGGCTGTGGGCGGAGCGGTCCTCCTCATCCTGATTCCCGCGTTCTTGGCCACGCGGGTCAGCATCGTCGGCCAGAAGCAGCAGATGGCGCGTTCTGCCAAGCTGTCTTTCTGGCATAAAGCAGGGCTGGATGTCATCCTTGTCGGTCTCTCGATTTATTTGTTGACCAACTTCCGCAACCGCCAAGCCGATCTGAAGCGGCTTGCGCTTGACAGCGATGCCTTGCAGCTCGATCCGCTGCTATTCCTTATGCCGGCTCTGTTCACGCTCGGCTGCGGACTGCTCGTCCTGCGGATATACCCTTGGTTCATTCGGCTTGTTTTCTGGGCGGGCCGCAGATGGTGGTCTCCAGCGCTGTATCATACGCTGATTCAGATCAGCCGTTCGTCCGGTCAGTATTTAACGATCAAAGTATTCTTGGTCATGACCGTCGCCACCGGTTTGTTCAGCGCGAACGCGGCCCGCACGATCAACGACAACATGGAGAGCAAGATTCAGTACGGAGTCGGGGCGGATATCGCGTTAACGACAAGGTGGGAGAGCGATAGGCCGCCGATATCCGTCGGACAACCGCCCTCGGCGAACAGCGGCGACGGATCCTCGCAAGCGAAGCGGGTTCAATATACGGAGCCTCCGTTCGAACCGTTCCTCGAGTTGGACGGCGTGCAATCGGCTACGAAAGTATTCAAGAAGAATGAAGCCCGGTTCTCGGCTGGCAGCAAGAATACGTCCGGCAGCACGGCGCTGTACGGCATCGATACGATGGGTTTCGGCAAGACCGCCTGGATGAAGGACGGACTGCTCGATCATCACATCAACCGTTATTTGAACCTGATCGCGCCGAATCCGAAGGCCGTGTTAGTCTCGCGATCCCTCGCGGACAAAGCGCAGCTCAAGCCGGGCGATCCGATCCGAGTATCCTGGGACGGGTTGGACCAAGCTCAATTTACCGTATACGGCATCATCGATTACTGGCCAAGCTGGAACCCGCTGCCGTCTTCCGACGGCGGCGGAAGCGACGCAAGGACGGTCGTTCCCAATCTGATCGTCGGTCATTTATCCACGATTCAGAACCGGCTTGCGGTCGAGCCCTACGAGGTATGGCTGAAGCTGAAGGAGGGGGCTTCCTATTCGCATATTTACGACCAGTTGGAGAAGCGGAAGCTGAAGATCGCAAGCTTTCGCGACGCGAAGCAAGAGCTGATCCAGTCCAAGAACGATCCGTTCCGACTCGCGATTAACGGAGTCATGACGCTAGGCTTCGTCGTCTCCATGCTGATTTGTTTTTGCGGATTCCTGCTCTTCTGGGTATTGACCTTATCCGGACGTACGCTTCAGTACGGAGTGCTGCGCGCGATGGGCATATCGTTCCCTCAGATCCTCGGCATGCTGGCGAGCGAACAGTTCCTCACCTCGGGGGCGGCCGTTCTCATCGGCGTCGGCATCGGCAATGCGGTCAGCGAACGGTTCGTTCCGCTCTTCGAGATGTCGTTCGAGACGAAGGATCAAGTCCCGCCGTTCGAAATCGTCAATCGGCTCAGCGATTACGTGCAGCTTTACGGCATTGTCGGCGTTATGCTGGCGCTCGGCCTGCTCGTTCTCGGTTACCGTCTCTCGCGGATCCGGATCGCCCAAGCGCTGAAGCTGGGAGAGGAGTAATCCATGATACATTGCGACGAACTCGTCAAAATTTACAAAACCGCGGACCTGGAGGTCGTCGCCCTGCAGGGATTGGATTTGCATGTCGAGAGCGGCGAGCTGATGGCGATCATCGGCAATTCCGGCAGCGGCAAGTCGACGCTCCTGAACATGCTCGGAGGCTTGGATAAGCCTTCCGCCGGCAGGCTGCTCGTGGACGGCCAAGATTTGTTGAAGTTCCGCGAAAGGGACCTCGTGAAGTATAAGCGGGACACGGTCGGGTTCGTCTGGCAGAATAACGCACGGAATCTGATCCCTTATCTCACCGCGCTGGAGAACGTGGAGTTGCCCATTCTGCTGCGGGGCAAGCGCCGGCGATTGAGAGCGATGGAGCTGTTGGAAGCGGTAGGTCTCGGCCGCCGCATGAGGAACAAACTTAGCGAGCTTTCCGGCGGCGAACAGCAGCGAGTAGCGATCGCCATCGCGCTCGCGAACGAGCCGCGGCTGCTGCTCGCCGACGAGCCGACCGGTTCCTTGGATACGGCGACGTCCAATCAAGTGCTGGACCTATTCCGGTCGTTGAACCGGACGATGGGCATTACGATCGTTATCGTGACCCATGATCCGCTGCTCGCGCGCAAGGTGGATCGAGTCGTTCAGATTCGGGACGGAAAGACGTCGGCGGAGATGATTCGCAAAGTATCGTACGCCGCGGAATTGGAGCAGCTTCAAGCGGAGCACTCGCATACCGATCCCGAGACCCATGTGGAGTTCGCGGTCGTCGATAAGGCGGGCCGGCTGCAAATCCCCGGCGGCTATTTGGACTCCGAAGGGTTCAAGGGAAGCAACAAAGTTCGCGTAGAGATGGAAGACGGGCGGATTATACTGTATCCGTCCGAGGAGAGGCAAACCGGTTGACTCCCGGCTAAAGCGATAATACGAGGTGGACGCATTGAAGACCAAGAGGCTTGCGATTGTCATGCCCATGGCCATTGCCGCGGCAGCGGCGATCGCGTATATCCTGTTCGGCATGCAGAAGGACGAGAGTTCGATTGTCGTATCGCCGTCTCCGATCGCGGAAGCCGGCACGAAGCCGCCATCCGATACGGCTGCGAAGCCTTCTCCGAGCTCAAGCGTTCAGGAGACGCAGACTATCGAAGCAGAGCAGGACATCCCTTCTCTTAAGGACGTATTCAAAGACGACTTCATGCTTGGAACCGCTTTGCTAGTGAACGAAATTTCCGATCCGGACGGACCCGACGCTCGGCTCGTCAAGAAGCATTTCAATAGCTTGACGGCCGGCAACGAATTGAAGTGGGACGCGACCGAGCCGCGGGAAGGGCGGTTCGATTTCTCGCGGTCGGACCGAATCGCGGATTTCGCCATGAACAACGGGATCGCTTTCCGCGGACACACGTTGATCTGGCATAGCCAGACTCCGAACTGGGTGTTCCGCGACGACAAAGGCGACCTCGTAAGCAAAGAAGTGCTGTTCGAGAGAATGAAGAAGCACATCGAGACGGTAGTCGGGCGGTATAAAGGCAAAGTATACGCTTGGGATGTCGTGAACGAGGTGATCGAGCCCGGAGACAAGCAGCCCGGCGGGCTTCGCAACAGCTTATGGTATCAAATCGCCGGAGAAGAATTCATCGTAAAAGCGTTCGAGTACGCGCATGAAACCGACCCGGACGCCAAGCTGTTCATTAACGATTACAACACGGATATGCCCGACAAGCGCCAGATGCTGCACGATTTGATCAAACGGCTGAAAGCGAAAGGCGTGCCGATCGACGGCGTCGGCCATCAGACGCACATCGGAATGCTGTATCCGTCCTCGCTCCAGCTCGATCAAATGATTCAAGCGTTCACGGATCTGGGCATCGACCAGCAAATCACCGAGATGGATATGAGCGTCTATACGAGCGACTCCGAAGCTTTCGATACGTTCCCGGAGGACTTGCGGATTAGGCAGGCGTACCGGTATAAAGAAATTTTCGACGTATTCAAGAAGCATAAGGACCAGCTCAGCGCCGTTATTTTCTGGGGCAAGGACGATTTGAACACTTGGCTGCGAACGTTCCCGGTCAGACGCAACAATTGGCCGCTGCTGTTCGACGAACGGCTTCAAGCGAAATATGCGTATTGGGCGCTTGTCGACCCGAGCAAGCTGCCGGAAGACACGATGCCGACCGTGGCCGCGACGAAGCTCGAAACGGCAGCGAAGCCGGGCACTCCGGTCATCGACGGGGAGAGGGAAGCCGCTTGGAACGGTACGCACGAGCTGGCGACCGACCGCTGGGTCATCGGCGTCAAAGGCTCGACAGCGCGCGTACGGACGCTATGGGATGAAGGCCATCTTTATGTCCTCGCCGAAGTAACGGATTCGAAGCTGTCGAACCGAAGCGCGAACGCGTGGGAGCAGGATTCCATCGAAATCTTCATCGACGCGAACAACGCGAAGACGGCGGCTTACGAGCCGGACGACGGGCAATATCGCATTAATATCGACAACGAAAGCTCCGTAAATCCCGATTCGCTGAAGAGCCGTCTCGAATCGGCAGTGAAGCGGACGGAAACCGGCTACATCGTGGAAGCCTCCATCGCTTGGCCGGACGCTGCGCCTGCCGCGGGAGATAAGATCGGCTTCGACGTACAGGTCAACGACGACGAGGACGGAGACGGCGCGCGCGACAGCGTCGCGGTATGGAGCGATACGTCCGGACAGTCGTATCAGAGTACGACGGACTTCGGGGAGCTGAGGCTGAAATGAAGGCCGCGAAGCTGATCGTTCTCTCCGCCGTTCTAGTCGGGGCGGCCGCGATTCTCTATTCGACTTTATCGCCGAAGACCGATCAAGCGATGCGTGCCGAGAGCGACGTCGATCCGGCGACGAAACCGAAGGCAGGCTTACGGGCCGGCATACAAGAGACGGACTTGAACCTTCGCCGTGACCAGGGCGCGACCTATACGTTAAAATTGCTGATGGACGAATACAAGGCGGAGGGGCGGGTTAATCTGATTCGCGCAACCGTCGATTTTCCCGCCGAATTCGAAGTGACCGACATCGCTCTTAACCGAAACAACTTGCCAACTTCAGACGTGGCATTCCATAATAAGACGAACGGCAGCGTGGAGTTCGTCGTCCGCCGCGCGGACGACGCTGCGGTAACGTTCAAGAACGCGGACGCGAGCGGAGAATGGGCCGCGGTCGAATTCAGACTGAACCAAAATTTGACGCATTCCTATAAGGAGGCTATTACATTGAGCCAATTCGAGATCGAAGACAACGACAATAACGCCGTATCCTACGACGTGGAGGGAGCTTCCGTCAAAGTCCATTACACGGCGCCTGCCGATGCGGTCGGCAAGCTGCCGCCGAACGGGAATCCGCTCGTCTCCCACCGGTTCGGCGCCGACCCTTACGCGCTCGTATACGGAGACCGAGTCTATCTGTTCGCGACGAACGACGTGCTGGAATACGATGCGGACGGCAACGTGAAAGACAATACATATGCCAGCATCAACACGCTATCCGTCATTTCCTCTGACGATCTAGCCAACTGGACCGATCATGGCGAGATCGCCGTCGCCGGTCCGCAAGGCGCGGCCAAGTGGGCGACGCAATCGTGGGCGCCGGCCGCCGCTCACAAAGTAATCGACGGACAAGACAAGTTTTTCCTCTACTTCGCGAACAATGCGAGCGGAATCGGCGTCTTGACGAGCGACAGCCCGACCGGACCTTGGGTGGATCCGATCGGTCAAGCTCTCGTGACCCGCGCGACGCCGGGCGTCGAGACCGTTACCTGGCTATTCGACCCTGCGGTGCTGGTCGACGACGACGGCAAAGCGTATCTTTACTTCGGAGGCGGCGTTCCGGAAGGCAAAGATGCGATGCCGGACACCGCCCGAGTCATGGAATTAGGCCCCGATATGATCAGCGTGGTCGGCGAAGCGAAGACGATTCCGGCGCCTTTCATGTTCGAGGATGCGGGCATCAACAAGGTGAACGGCACTTATTACTATACGTATTGCTCCAACTTCTACGAAGGAGCACGCCCGGAAGGAAGTCCGCCCGCGGGCGAGATCGCGTATATGACGAGCGACAGTCCGATGGGACCGTGGACGTATCACGGCTCGATCCTGAAAAACCCGGGCCACTTCTTCGGCGTCGGCGGCAACAATCACCACGTCATATTCCGGTTCCGGGATGCTTGGTATATCGCCTATCACGCCCAAACGTTGTCAAAGGCGATGGGCGTGCCGAAAGGTTACCGCTCCACGCAATTGAACCAGGTTACTTTCGGCGACGACGGCTCTATTCGGGAGATCCAAGCCGATTATGCGGGCGTGCCGCAGATTAAGCCGCTCTATCCATACGCAACCGTCGCGGCGGCCACGATCGGATGGAACGCAGGCATCTCGACGGTGAAGGTTGTCGATGACAAAGGCCGGCAGTCGGCGATCGTGTCGGGCATCGACGACGCGGATTGGATCGCTCTGTCCAAAGTCGATTTCGGCAGCAAAGGAGCCGCCTCGTTCTCCGCTTCGATATCCGGGGCTTCCGAGCCCGCTTCTATCGATCTTCGCCTCGATTCCCGGAACGGGAAGTCGATCGGCATCCTTGAAGTATCCAAGACGTCCGGAGAGGATTGGTACGAGTTTACGACGAAAGTGGCCGGGGCTGTCGGCGTTCACGATTTGTACCTCGTTTTCGGCGGCAAGCCGGGACAGAACCTGTTCAAATGGAAGAGCTGGCAGTTCGCGGAGTAAATTCCGCAGCAAGATGGAGCGACATAAACTAAGACGAAGAGCCGCACGATTGGCGTGCGGCTTTTTTGCGTCTATCAGAAAGTATAAAATTTGGGGATAGGGGCTGCCCTATTTCAATAGGGTGATGCGGGATGAGAACGGGTCGTAAAACGGACATGCCCGGGAGGCATGTTCGTAGGTACTGGCGTGATAGTCGCTATCGTGTGACCGTGAATACGGCCGCGCAGCGACGGAGCTAATCCCACTCTCTCCGCCAACCAATAGAACCTGCGATCGTACAGCTATTTCATAGAACTGGTAGGGTGTTAAATCAATAGATGCAATTGTGCAGGTGATAGCTAGCCGAGTGACTCCGTTGATGGTTTGAAGGACTAGTACCTGCAGTTTTGCAGGATGAAGGGATAAACGAGCGATTTCGGGTAGGATGAACAGCAGAATTGCAGGTGTGGAGCGACGGAAGGGGGGACAAAGTGTGTGAAACTCCGATGCAGCGACGGCAGTAAGGGACAAAGTGTGCGAAACCCCGATGCAGCGATGGCAGTAGGGGGACAAAGTGTGCGAAACCCCGATGCAGCGACGGCAGTAAGGGACAAAGTGTGCGAAACCCCGATGCAGCGACGGAAGGGGGGACAAAGTGTGTGAAACTCCGATGCAGCGACGGAAGGGGGGGACAAAGTATGCGAAACCCCGATGCAGCGACGGAAGGGGGGACAAAGTGTGCGAAACCCCGATGCAGCGACGGAAGGGGGGACAAAGTGTGCGAAACCCCGATGCAGCGACGGAAGGGGGGACAAAGTGTGCGAAACCCCGATGCAGCGACGGAAGGGAGGACAAAGTATGCGAAACCCCGATGCAGCGACGGAAGGGGGGACAAAGTGTGCGAAACCCCGATGCAGCGACGGAAGTAGTGGGGACAAAGTGTGCGAATCCCCGATGCAGCGACGGAAGCCGGGAGAGCCGCGGGAAAAGATTGGCAACGGCACATTGGCGACCGAACGAGCACGCCCGACCGAGACGAGCACGCCCGACCGAGACGAGCACGCCTGACCGAGCCAGCAGTATCGGTTTTTTTTAACGCGCGTATGCGCAAATCGTAAAGATCGGGTAACGATAACAAGATTTGCACCTTGTATTCACGGGAGATAGCTTGGATAATAGGGTTATTTATTAGCGTAGAGTTGTATCCCAATCCCCATGTCGGTTCACAGGGAGGCCGTTATGACAAGGATGAATTCAGGCGCGAAGCCGTTCCTCGCCATCCTCTTCTCGATCGCGCTGTTATCCTCTTGCTTTCAGGGAGGGGGCTCAAGCCTTACGCCGAATTCTTCGGGGAGCCAGGCCGGAGAGCGTTCGCCGGGGGCTGCGCTTAACGCGGACCGTCAGCCGATCGCTCTCACGTTCGTTCGGGAGACGACCGATTTGGACCATTTACTCAAGCAGTTTCCGGGAGAGACGCTGGAGGACAATCGGTGGACCCGAATCTATGAGCAGGAGCTTGGCATAAGGATCAAATACGATTGGACGGCCAAAGGAGATCAATATCGTCAGAAGCTCGGTATCTCGCTCGCCACCGGCAATATCCCGGACGTCGTGCGGGTCGATTCGCAGCAACTTAGGGAGCTAAGCAACGCCGGGCTGATTCAAGACTTATCCGAGGTTTACGCCGAATACGCTTCTCCGTTCACGAAGCAGGTGCTTAGCCAGGAAGGCAGCGGACCGTTCGAAGCGGCTAAGATCGACGGCAAGCTCGCAGGCATTCCGGAAACGTCGTCTTCCATTGAAGGTGCGCAGTACGTATGGGTCCGAACGGATTGGCTGGATACGCTCGGACTTCAGCCTCCGCGTACGATGGAAGAGCTGCTAGCGATTTCGAAAGCGTTTACAGAAGACGATCCGGACCGGAACGGGATGAAGGATACGCACGGTCTTGCGATAACCAACTATATATGGGATCCCGTGGCAGGCTTAATGGGCTTCATGGCCGGATACGGCGCTTACCCTAGGCTTTGGTTGAAGGACGATTCGGGACGCCTCGTCTTCGGCGGCATTCAGCCCGAGGTCAAAGCGGCGCTGCGAACGCTTCAAGAGATGTATCGGAGCGGTCAGATCGACGGCGAATTCGCGATGAAGGACGGGGCCAAAGTCAAGAACGATACGGCAAACGGCAAGATCGGAATCGTATACGGCGAACAATGGAGCTCTTTCTGGCTGGGATTGAGCCGCGAACGTAATCCGAAAGCGGATTGGCAGGCTTACCCGATCGTCGGCATTGCCGGGCTCACGCCCCAAGTGCCGCTTCCTTTCAGCACGAATCAATATTTAGCCGTCAGAAAAGGATACGCCCATCCGGAAGCGATCGTAAAGCTCATCAATTTGCATCTGGAGAAAAATTGGGGGGCGACGGCGGAATACGAAACTTATTATAGTACGCCCTATCCCGCTTGGCAGCTGTCTCCCGTGACTCCGTTCCCGCCGAAGAAAAATCTTGAGGCGTACCTTCAGCTCGCCGAAGCGCGCAGAACAGGCAATAAGTCGGTGCTCCGGGATGAAGCGAAGGCGATCCAGAAGAACATCGATCTGTACTTGGCCGGCGGCCCGGATAAAGAAACGGGCTGGGGCTGGGAGCGGACGTACGGTCCCTCGGGGGCATTCGCGATTCTCGACCAATACGAGAGGAACGGGCGGCTGCTCTACGAGAACTTCGTGGGCGGACCGACGAAGACGATGATCGAGAAACAGTCCATTCTGAACAACCTGCTATACGATACGTATATCAATATCATCCTTGGAAATCCGATCGCGGATTTCGACAGATTCGTAGAAGAGTGGCGCCGGCTCGGCGGCGACAAGATCACGGCCGAGGTCAACGAATGGTATATCGGCCGGGGTCGCAATCTGAAGGAATAGGCATGATCGCATCGGAGGAATCCTCTTGTTGAAATTTCCCGCCAGTTTGTTTCGAAAGACGATATTCGTCAGACTGGTCGTCACTTATTTGGTCGTTATTCTACCGGTTATTTTATTAGGTTTCTATCTATACAATTGGAGCTATAAGAACGCCAGCCAGGATCTGTCGAGAGCGACGTTGTCGCAGCTGTCCGATTATTTGGGCGATCTGAACCGAGAGATCGATTGGATGGAAATCCAGCAATTCGATTTGCTGGAAGACGGAGACCTGAACAGGCTTGCGGTCACTTGGGACATGATGGATAACGTCGAAAGACGGATGAGCATGAATGATTTGGTTCATCGGCTTATGACGTTGAAGACGAGCAGCGCCTATATAAAGGATGTCGAAGTGCATATCCGCTCCATCGGCAAGACCGTATCGGCTAGCAATGCCGCGCACGAATTCAATGCGGACAGCTATGACTTTTTTCGTTCGATAACGTACAAGAAGGAAAGCCGGCTGATCAACCGGGACAACTCCATCAATCTCAGCGTCGCCAGACAAAGCGGAGCGAAGGGAGAGGAGCCGCTGTTCATCGTACAGATCGAACTGGATTCGCAGAAGCTGAAGGAATCGTTGAGGCAAGTGAGTTTGTATCCGGAAAGCCGGTCGTTCCTGCTGTCGAGCGCGTCTGGATTTACGCTGGGGAGCGATGCGGAATCGGACAAAATGCTTCCAAGCTATTTGGACGCCATGCGGGACGCGAACGGGAATTTGCCGGTACTGACGGTAGACGGAACGAAGTATCATGTAGACCAGGTTCATTCCGATGAAATGGGTTTAACCGTGGCGACCTGCTTGCCCGAAGAAGCCGTCAAACGGCCGCTAAGCCGGTTCGAACAGTGGGGGTGGTTATTCGCGTTTACCTCCGGATGCGCCATATTGATCTATGCCTTCTCCACGTATCGGTTCGTTCATAAACCGCTATTGCTCCTCGTGCAAAGCTTCCGCAGGATGGAAGGCGGGGCTTTGGACATTCAAATCAAGCACGAGCAGAAAGACGAATTCGGCTATTTGTACAACCGCTTCAACATGATGTTAAGGAAATTGCAGGCGCTGATCGATCAGGACTTCAAACAGAAACTGATGATGCAGAAAGCGGAGCTGAAGCAGCTGCAATCGCAGATCAACCCGCACTTTCTATACAATAGCTTCTTTATTCTGAACTCGCTGGCCAAAACCGGCGATTTGGAGCGAATCGAACAATTCACGATTATGCTCGGCGAATATTTCCGCTTCATCACGCGCAACGGGGAAGACAACGTGAAGCTGGCGGAGGAGATCAAGCACTCGCGCATGTACACCGAAATTCAAAAGCTCCGTTTCTCGAGGCGGATCAGCGTTCAATTCGATGAATTGCCGATAGAAATGGAGCACGTTCGGGTGCCAAGGCTGATCATTCAGCCGTTAATCGAGAATGCCTACGAACACAGTCTCGAGCAAATGGTGGATGAAGGGAAGCTTCGCGTGTCGTTCGAAACCGAACCCGGCGAATCGCGAATTATCGTCGACAACAGCGGAACGATCGGCGATGCAGAAATTAAAGCATTGAACGAGCGGTTGGTTCGCGCGAATGAAGTTCATGAGATGACGGGCATATTCAATATTCATCGTAGAATCGTTCTGATTTACGGGGAAGGCAGCGGCCTGTATTTATCGAGAAGCGAGCTTGGCGGGCTGAAGGTTACGGTACGAATCCGGTCGGAGAGGGAGGAAGGCCATGTATAGGTTGCTGATCGTCGACGACGAAGAGATCATTACGGATAGTCTGTACGAGGTGTTCGCGCGGCTGCTGCCCGATAAGCTGGACGTATGCAAAGCGTATTCGGGCAAAGAGGCGCTGAGCTGGATGTCCCGTTCCCGAATCGATATCGTCTTGACGGACATCAGCATGCCCGGAATGAACGGGCTGGAACTGACCGAGAACATTCTTGCCTACTGGCCCAGATGCAAAGTGATCTTCTTGACCGGCCATAGCGAGTTCGATTACGCCTATAAAGCGATCCAGATGCCCGACGTCAAATATTTGCTGAAGACGGAAGGCTACGACAAAGTAACGCGGACGGTCATGGACGCCATCGAGGACATTCGGCGCGGAGATCAGGCGAACGAGCTCGCCCAGCAGTCCCGGGAACAGAAGCTCGCATTAGAGCTGATGGCGCAGAAGGATTACTTCAGGCATCTTCTGCAGGACAGCTCGGAGCTGTGCATTGAGCTGGAGACGCTAAGCAAGGAATTCGAAGCGCTAGCCGTCGGATTGGACCCCGCCGCACCCGTCGCGATGGTCGTCGGCCGCCAGTTCTATCCCGATTCCGCCGCCTATATCGAAAGGAACGAAATCGCTCGTTCCTTCGACGGAATTTGGCATTCGCATTTGTCCGAACAGTCCCGTTACGTCGGAATCGTGGATAAGTACGGCGATCACATCTGGTTCGTGCAGCCGGCTCCGGCTGCGGAAGAGAAGTCGGGCGGCCGCTTTATCCGGTTTCTGGAGGGGACCTTGGAGCTTGTGCAGGAAGCGGGGTTAGCTGCTTTGGAATTGAAGGTCGCCTTTTCTTTGAGCGGAGCTTCATGCGAATGGAAGGACATAACCGCCCAATACGAAAGGCTCCGCCAATTGCTGCAGCTGAAGCTCAGCGAAGAGATTCCCGTCATTATCACCGATCGTGCCGACCAGCCGGAGCCGAGCGAAGCGAGAGAGGCGTTGCCGATCTCCAGGAAGACCGAGATCATGGCGGCGCACCTCGAAGCCGATCGGAAAGAGAAGTTCGAGGAATGCTTGGGGGAGGTCGCCGCAAGCGTCCTTCAAGACCGCGATAACGCGAATCTGGCGACCGAGACGTATTACATGATTGCGCTCGTGCTTTATTCCTTTATCAATCGCAACGGTCTGCATAAGGAAATCGACAGCTGCGGCAAGCTGCTTCGCCTGGATAACCATTCGTCGATGAAGGAGGCATTCGGTTATTTGTCCCGAATCGCGGACTGCCTCTTCAATAGAAAGCGGATGGACGATCGGGAGAGAACGTCCGGGGTCATCGATCAAATTTGCCGGTACATTCACGACCATCTGGGCGAGGACTTGTCTTTGGTGCGGTTGGCAGAGCTCAATTACTTTAATCCGACTTATTTGTCCCGTCTCTTTAAACAAGAGCGAGGCATCAATCTTTCGGAGTATATCGAGCGGTGCCGAATCAAGAAGGCGATGGAGCTGCTCAGGGACGGCGACCTCAAGGTGAGGGAGGTCGCGGTTTCCGTCGGCTACGAAGCGGCCCATTCGTTCACCCGCTTTTTCAAGAAGGAAACCGGAATGACCCCGCAGGAGTATCGGGAGAACGTACCGAGCGTCGGATAATGCAAGGAGCTGTCCCAAGGTCGATGAGACCGAGGGACGGCTTTTTTTATTGATCGATATCGACTAGACCAACGCAGCATCATCTCGTCTCTCTGCACTAACTGCATGAATGGCAGGTATTCCAATCGAGGGGATATTCCTTGACCTGTAAACGGTACGAAGTGAAGCTATTTTGTAGAAAATGAGCGTTCTGACGGCTTCGGCGGTAATGAGATGTATTCGATGGGGTTATTCAGTAGAAAAATGACGAAGCTGCGATTACGAACTGTACTCCATGCAGTCGAGGTTCCCAGAAGCCTTATGCCGTAACCAGAGCCTGCTTCCTGTATTCGTTGGCGCTGATTCCCGTATATTGCTTGAACTTCTTATAGAACCAGTCGATCTCGGTATACCCGACATGGCCCGCGATTTCGTAGATCCGCATATCCGTTTGTTCCAGCAGCCGTTTGGCTTTTTCCATCCGTTGCTGAAGCAAGTATTCGTTGAAGGACATCTTCTCCTCGTTCTTGAACTTCTGACCCAAATACGCGCAGTTGAAATGCAAAGCGTCGGATATTTTTTTGAGCGAGATGCTTTGATGAAGTTCGTCCTGCACGTATTTTTTGACGACGTCGATAATCGAGGCTTGAGGACGACGTTTCCACGGAATGGTGGCGAGAAGCTGCGGATCGATTCCGGCTCTGCCGCCGAACTCCCGGCTCATCCTCTTCAGGCTGGCGATGAGATCGGACGGTTGAACGGGATCGGCCAAATAGTCGTTGACCTGATAAGTCAACGCCGCTTTGGCGAGCTCGAAGTCATGGTCGCCGCCGACCACGATGATCGGAACGCGGCTGAATTGTCTAATCTGTCCGCAAAGCTGCAGCCCTTGAAATTGTAAGCGCTTTATATTCAGAAGAACGATCGAATAACGTTGCGATCTAAGGAGAGTCAGGGCATCGCGCGGATCGTTCGCGCAGGCTTGAATGTCAAAGCCCAGCTCGTTCCAGTCGATCATTCGCCGCATGATTTCACTCGCCTGCGTGTTCGGATCGACAAGCAATACCGAATGCATAAGAAGCACCTCGCTTATCTTCAATCGGCTACGAATCAGAGAACCCTTCGCGAACGGGTTACTCTATTAATAACAACTCGGGCAGTAGGCGACAATGTGCAACTCTTTACACCGTATGCATTTGTTTACCTTCTTCGGAGAAGTTCGTGAAAGCGGTACCAACACCTATAAATAGGCGGGTATAACATCTGAATACCGACAGGTTGTTGCTCCAAAATGTAAGCGTTACACTTCTCGGTGTAATCCAGTACGACACTTTTCCTGGGGGGTATACGATGCGTAACAAGAAGGTTGCAACAACGTTAGTGAGCTTGTTGATGGTATCCGCTTTAGCCGCTTGCGGCGGCGGGAATAACGGCAATAACGGCAGCGCGAGCCCGAGCGAAGCCCCGAGCAGCTCGGCGGCAGCCGACCCTTCCGCGTCCGCTAGCGCTCCGGCGTCGGAGGAGATCGACCAAGGCTCGCCCGAAATGGACTTCGATCTGGGCGGCCGGACGATCAAAGTCGTCTCCTGGTGGGATATGACTCCGCAAGAGAGGAATCCCGACGAAATCGCCAAGAAGAAAAACCTGGAAGAGCTCCAGAAGAAGCACAATTTCAAGATGGAATTCGTTAACGTCGACTACGGCGAGTATCAGGAGAAGGTGACGGCTTCCCTGCTTGCGGGAGAGCCGATCGGGGATATCGTCAGAGTGGGCAGAAACTACGCGTTCCCGGCGCTCGTGAAGCAGGATCTGTTCTGGCCGGTCGACGAATATACGAAGAACGCGAACGCGTTCGACCAGAACGCGACGAATAAGTGGGGTCAATACAACGGAAGAGGTTATTTGTTCTCCGAATCGCGCGGCGATCTCGTGCAGGGAGTCTTCTACAATCGCACGTTGATGAACCAGCTCGGCATCAAGCCGCTGCAGGACTACGTGAACGAGGACAACTGGAACTGGGATACGTTCATTCAGGTCGCGAAAGACGCGAACAAAGATACGAATAACGACGGCAAGCTGGATACGTGGGGTCTGGCGAATCCGAACATGATGGACCCGGGATTGTACTCCAACGAAGCGGCGCTGACGAGCGGCGACAAGCAGACGTTGGACGATCCGAAAACGGTCGAAGTGCTTAACTTCGTGTCCCGCGTAGCGACCGAGAAAGTCGCTAGACCGACGGAAGGCGGGGACTGGACCGAGCCGGGGCAATTTTTCCGTCAGGGCAACACGCTCATGTACTCGGGCGCGTTCTATGAGATCGGCGGCTTGAAGACGGATATGAAAGACTACGATATCGGTTTCGTTCCGTTCCCGAAAGGGCCGAGCGCAAGCTCCTACCATTCCTTGGAGCCGGCCTATCAGGCGCTGACGATTCCTAAGGCGGCCAAGGATCCGGATAAGCTTCTGTACATTTGGGAGAAATTCAACGACATCGACTCGATCTACGATTATCCGGAACAATCGGACTTCGAGGCCAATCTGACCACGGAAGAAGACATCAACAACGCGAAGCTGTCGGTCGAAGGCTTGACCGTTCTGGAGCACGGCACGTTCATGCCGGACTTCCCGTACTACGCGATCGGCGGCGATTTGCTTAACGGCGAATCGGTATCGACGGTCATCGAGAAGTACAAGGCGCCTGCGCAAGCGTCGATCGATAAGGTTTACCAGCAATAATCTATAGGCAGCCAATAGTCCCCATTTAGATCTCCTCTAACATGGGGACTATTATTGGATTTCGATCTTTCGCCGCAGGAGGGGAGAAGCATTGGAGCTCATCAAGAAAAGAAAAGGAACGATCATGCTCGTCGCGGTCTTATTTTTTTTGTCCGTTTGGGCGTTCTACCCTTCGGATCGTTCGGGAATCGGACGCATTCAGGCGATGCCCGATTTCGTAGCGGTGACCGATTCGGACGAGCAGGACGGGTACGACGCTTATTTGCGCAGCGCCTCGAACGCGGAACGTCCGAACGAAACCGTACGAGTCGAGGGGGAAAGCTTCGCGAGAACGGAAGGAGACGGATTCGAAGTCGCGGACGGGTATGAGGGTTTGAGCGGCAAAGCCGTGATTACGCCGGATACGGGGTCGATCAGTTGGGAGGTTCGGATCGATAACCCGGGCTTGTACAACGTTAGGATTCACTATTATCCGATTCAAGGCAAAAGCTCGTCGATCGAGCGGGAGTTGTCCATCAATCAGGAGGTACCCTTCAAGGGCGCGGAGATGATTCTATTCAACCGTCTGTGGGGCAATCGGGACGCGGAAGTGGTACGCGACGACAGAGGCAACGATCTGCGGCCGAAACAAGTTGAGAAACCAGCATGGCAGCTCACGGCGTTCGCGGACAGCGAAGGGTATTACGACGAGCCTTACCTGTTCCGCTTCGGCCAAGGGGTTCAGACCCTTACGCTGACGGCGCTTAGAGAGCCTATGGCCATTGATTATATCGAGCTGTATCAGGACAGAAGCCCGAAGACGTACGAGGAGACGAAGAGCGCGTACGAGTCCGCGGGCATACGGTCCGCGAAAGATCAACTCCTTCTCTTCCAAGCGGAGGACGCGATCTTGAAATCTTCCCCTACGCTGTACCCGGTCTCGGACCGGTCCAGCGCGTCGGTCATGCCGCAGGACGATTCGAAGATCAGAATCAATACGATCGGCGGAACGAACTGGAAGCTGCCCGGCCAATGGATCGAGTGGGCAATCGACGTGCCGGAAGACGGCTTGTATAAGATCGCCCTGAAGCGGAAGCAAGACCAGCTGCGGGGGATTTATGCCACGAGAAGCCTGACGATCGACGGGGAGTATCCGTTCAAGGAGATGAAACGGATTCGCTTCGACTTCGGCAGGGAATGGGAAATGGACGTGTTGGGCGGCGACGAGCCGTATTTGTTCCATCTGACGAAGGGCAGGCATGTCCTCCGTCTGACGAATACGCTCGGCGACATCGCCCCGCTGCTTCGGACGATCGAATCGAGCGTCCTGGAGCTTAACGAGATGTACCGCAAAATTCTGATCATCACCTCGAACACGCCCGATCCGTATCGCGATTATCAATTGGAGAAACGAATACCGAGCATGGTGGACGTGTTCGAGAAGCAAGCCGCTACGATTCAGAGCGTCGCCGATTATTTGGAGCAAGCGACCGGGGAACGAAGCGACAAGGTCGCCGTTCTTCATACGTTGGTCGACCAATTGGAGTTAATGGCCGACGATCCGGAGACGGTGGCCAAACGCTTGAATTCTTTCAAAATCAACATCGGCGGTCTGGGCACGTGGATTCTGACCGTCCGGGAGCAGCCGCTGCTGCTCGATTATATCGTCGTCGCATCGCCCGATCGCGAGCTTCCGAAAGCGGGAGCGTCGTTCCTGACGACGGTGGGCCACGAGTTGGGCGCCTTCGCGGCATCGTACACCGAGGACTACGACAGCATCGGCAATACCGGCGAAAGCGACCGCTCCGTAGACGTCTGGATTACGACGGGGCGAGACCAGGCGCAAGTGCTCAAGAGCCTGATCGACGAATCCTTCTCGCCGGAGACGAACATCTCGGTGCATCTCAAGCTCGTGCCGGCGAATATTCTGCTTCCCGCCACGCTGGCCGGCGAAGGCCCGGACGTCGCGATGCAGATCGGAGAAGACGTGCCCGTCAACTACGCGATGAGGGGGGCGGCCGCCGATCTATCCGCGTTCTCCGACTTCGAGGAAGTCGCCGCGAGATTCCGGGACAGCGCGCTGACGCCATACCGGTACAACGGCGGCGTCTACGCTCTTCCCGAGCAGCAGACGTTCCCGATGCTGTTCTATCGCAAGGATATTCTTAAGGAACTGAATGTGGAGCCTCCGCATTCGTGGCAGGACGTCTACAACATGATACCCGTGCTGCAGAAGCACAACATGGATTTCTGGCTGCCGATCGAGAATCCGGGTACGGCGACGAACAACGCGATGCTCGTCCCGAACGCCACGTTCTCCATGTTGCTCTATCAGAACGAAGGAACGTTCTACTCGGACGACGGGAAGAAGAGCGCTCTCGACTCCGACAAGTCCATGGAAGTGTTCAAGAAATGGACGCAGTTTTATACCAATTATAAGTTTCCGGTCATCGCGGACTTCCCGAACCGGTTCCGGACCGGCGAGATGCCGATCGGCATCGCGGACTATACGACCTATAACATGCTGACGGTGCTGGCGCCGGAGATCAAAGGCCTGTGGGACTTTACGATGGTTCCCGGCACCGAGGAGGAAGACGGAACGGTCAACCACAATGTCGCCAGCCATACGACGTCCGTCATGCTGCTCGACCGTTCGGACGACAAGCAGTCGGCGTGGACGTTCATGAAGTGGTGGACGGACAAAGAGACGCAAGTCGCCTTCGGACGCGAGATGGAAGGGCTGCTCGGCGAGTCGGCGCGCTATCCGACGGCTAACATCGACGCGCTGCAGGAATTGCCTTGGCCGGTCAAAGATTATCGCAACCTGGATAGCCAATGGCAATGGGTCGAAGGCATCCCGCAAGTACCGGGCGGTTACTTCACCGGACGGCACCTGGACAACGCGTTCCGGAAAGTCATCAACGCGAACGAGAATCCGCGCGAGGCGCTGTCTGACTATATCCTGTACATCAATAACGAAATCGCGGTCAAGCGCAAAGAATTCAAATTGCCGAACTAGCTGGGGGTGATAGACGATGCAAGCCGAAACATCGCATTCGACCGTGCCGAACCACGTTCGGACGAACAAACCGTCGCGCTTCGCGCTGAAGTGGAAGGAACTGAAGAGAAACAAGCATTATTACATCCTGATGAGTCCCTACATGCTCATTTTCTTCACCTTCACCGTCATTCCCGTCGCGTTCTCGCTGTTCCTGAGCTTCACTTATTTCAATATGCTCGAATTCCCCCGGTTCGTCGGATTGCAGAACTATTCGCGTCTGCTGCTGGACGACGACGTGTTCATGATCGCGCTCAAAAATACGCTTCTGTTCGCGCTGATTACCGGTCCGATCAGCTATGTCGCCTGCTTCCTGTTCGCGTGGATCATTAACGAGCTGTCGCCCAAGGTTCGCGCCTTCATGACGCTGGTGTTCTATGCTCCGTCGATCGCGGGAAACGTGTACTTCATCTGGCTGATCGTATTCTCCGGGGACAGGTACGGCTATTTGAACGGTTTCTTGATGAAATACGGATTCAAGCTGGAACCGGTATTGTGGCTGACGACCGAGAAGTACATTCTGCCCATCATTATCGTCGTGCAACTGTGGCTTAGTCTCGGCACGAGCTTCCTGGCTTTCATCGCCGGTCTGCAGACGATCGACAAGTCGCTGGTCGAAGCCGGAGCGATGGACGGAATCAAGAACCGGTGGCAGGAGCTTTGGTATATTACGTTGCCTTCCATGAGGCCTCAGCTAATGTTCGGGGCCGTCATGCAGATTACCGCGTCGTTCGCGGTCGCCGACGTATCGATCGCCTTGGCGGGCTTCCCGAGCGTCAACTATGCGGGACATACGATCGTTACGCATCTCATGGACTACGGAACGATACGTTTCGAGATGGGATACGCGTCCGCCATCGCAACGGTGCTCTTCTTCATGATGATCGGGGCGAACATGCTGACGCAAAAATTGCTCAGAAGGGTAGGTGAGTGACGTTGGGCGTCAAAGTGCTATCCGGTTTTCGGCTATCGAGAAAGCTCAACCGCTCGTTTACCGTCAGCTTCATGCTGTTCCTGCTCTTGGCCGTCTTCGGGTGTTTCATGGCGCTGCCGCTGCTCTTCGCGGTGAACAACGCTTTCAAACCGCTCGACGAGCTGTTCGTCTTCCCGCCACGCCTGTTCGTGAACAACCCGACGACGGATAACTTTTACGATTTGTTCGCGCTTATGGGGAATTCTTGGGTGCCGCTTTCCCGCTATATCGCCAATACGCTGTTCATTACGATCGCGGGCACCGTCGGACATATCCTGTTCGCATCGGCCGCGGCCTATCCGCTCGCGAAGTATCGGTTTCCGGGCTCCAAGGCGCTTTTCAGCATCGTCGTCCTCTCGTTGATGTTCTCCGGGGCGGTTACGTCGATTCCGAACTATATGGTGATGTCTTGGCTCGGATGGATCAATACGCACGCGTCGATCATCGTGCCTTCGCTCGGCTTTTCGCTCGGACTGTTCCTCATGAAGCAATTCATGGAGCAAATACCGGACGCGCTGCTGGAAGCGGCCAAGATCGACGGAGCGAACGAATATCGGATTTACTGGACGATCGTCATGCCGAACGTGAAGCCCGCGTGGTTAACGCTGATGATCCTGCAATTCCCGATCCTGTGGGGAAGCGACGGTGGCAACTTCATTTACAGCGAGAATCTCAAGACGCTTCATTATGCGCTCGGCCAGATCACTCAGGGGGGAATCGCCCGGGCGGGCGTCGGAGCGGCGGTTGCGCTTATGCTCATGATCGTGCCGATCGCGCTCTTCATCGTCTCCCAGAGCAGCGTCATCCAGACGATGACGACTTCCGGGATGAAAGAGTAGAAAGGATGCGTGCAGATGTCGAAAAGCATGCTGAAAGTGAAAACCTGCATCCTCGTCGCGTTATGCGGCATGATTGGCGTCGGCGCCTGCGGCAGTGCCGTCTACGCCGACGAGAGCGGCGGTTCCTACAATTACTCGGCAAGAGGGAATCCGGTCGCTTCGCCGTCGGCTTACCAGGCGACGACGCTCTGGACCGGCGAGAAGCTGGGCGTCGGCGCATTCAAAGAGCCCTCCGATCTTCATGTCACTTCGGATCGGCGCATCTACGTGCTGGACTCCGGCAACAATCGGATCGTCGCCATGGACGATCGGTTCAAGCCGATCGGAACGATCGATTCCTTCGACCGCGACGGGCAAGCGGATAGGTTCAACAATCCGCAAGGCTTGTTCGTGACGGATAACGGTCACGTCTACGTGGCGGATACGGGGAATAAGCGTATCGTCCATCTCGATCCGGACGGCAAGCTGGCGCAGATCGTCGATTCGCCGAAGTCCGAGTCGCTGCCGGCCGACTTCCAGTTCAAACCGGTGCGAATCGTCGTGGACAAGGCGCAGCGGATGTACGTCATGGCGACGGGCGTGTACGACGGATTCATGGAATTCAGCGCGGACGGGGCCTTTACGTCGTTCATCGGCGCCAATAAAGTGCAATTCAGTCCGGCGGAACGCTTCTGGAAGATGCTGTCGACCAAAGCGCAGAAGAGCCAGATGGTCATGTTCATTCCGACGGAATTCACGAATCTCGATATCGACGATCAAGGGTTTATTTACGCGACGAACGGCCAAGGGTACGAAGACGTGAAGAAGCTGAACGCGCGGGGCAACGATATTCTGAGAAGAGAAGGGTATTTTCCTCCGGGGGGCGATTGGTGGACCAGCTCTTACGACGGCTACCCGAGGCTCACCGACATCGACGTAACCGACAGCGATATCTACTCGCTTCTCGACGTAAAGAGAGGGCGCATCCTGACGTACAACGGCGACGGGTATTTGATGTACGTGTTCGGGGAGCTCGGCAACCAGCTTGGCGAATTCGATACGCCGTCCGCGTTCGACCGGGTCGGGGACGACTTCCTCGTACTGGATAAGGCGCTCGGGGAATTGACGGTATTCGAGACGACGGAGTACGGGCGAACGCTCAACGAAGCGGTCAGAAGCTACTACAGAGGCGACGAGGAGCAGGCGGACCGATTGTACGAGAAGGCGACCCGGATGAACGCGAACCTGGATTTCGCCTATTCGGGCATCGGCAAGGCGAAGCTGCGTCAAGGCGAATACGCGGAGGCCATGGATTACTTCGAACGAAGCTTGGATCAGAAAAATTATTCGAAGGCGTTCGTTCTGTACCGCAAGCAAGTGCTTCGCGATCACTTCACCGAGATCGCCGGCGTCTTGTTCGCGCTCGCCCTGAGCCTATACCTATGGAGAAGATACCGGAAAGCGAAAGGGGGAAAGAACATTGTCGCCGCTCAGCAGAGAGTATAAATTCCCTTTTCATCTCATCGTGCATCCCTTTAAAGGTTATTGGGATTTGAAATACGAACGAAGCTCGAAGACGAACCTGATCGTTTCCTTCGCCATCCTGATCTTGATGGTTATCACGAACGTCCTGCAAAGCCAGTACAACGGATTCGTCGTCAATCTTTCCGACCCGGACGACATGAACAGCATCATGGAAATCGTGTACGTGGTCGTGCCCGTGCTGTTCTGGTGCGTGGCGAACTGGTCGCTGACGACGCTGATGGACGGGGAAGGGCGATTCGAGGAAATTTTCGTCTCGACCTGCTACGCGCTGACTCCGATCGTCATCGTGAACTTGCCGTGGGTGCTGCTCAGTAACGTGATTTCGCTGCAAGAGGCTTCCTTTTATTATTTTTCCGGCAATCTCGCGAGCCTTTGGTTCGTATTCCTCTTGTTCGTCGGCAATATGACGGTGCATCAATTCACGCCCGTCAAGACGGTATGGACGATTCTGCTCACGATCGTAACGATGGCGTTCATGGCGTTCCTGTGCCTGTTGTTCTTTAGTCTGATTCAGCAAATCGCAAACTTCGTCTACACGATATCCCAGGAGATTTCCTTGAGAAGCTGATGAAAGGAGGCTTACCGATGAGGTTCGCCAACAAGGCGCTGATGATCGCAAGCTGCGTGGTTCTCGTACTCGTCTCCGGATGCGGCGACTCCGCGCCGAATGCTTCGACCCAAGCGAACGGCCCGGCCATCACGGCCTTTACGCCGGGCAAACCGTTGACCGCGGCGTTCTCGGATGCCCGAGCGGCGAACATGAAAGGCGTCGCCGAGAACGATCGCCTGCGTCTGTTCGTGGAAGAAGCGTCGGGCGCCATTGCCGTGCTGAATAAGCATACCGGCGCGATCTGGCACAGCAATCCTCCGGGGCGCGAGTCGGATTCCCTTGCTTCGGGGGTCAACAAAGATCTGCTGTCATCCCAGATGAAGGTGGATTTCTACAATAATCTCGGACAGCTCAGTTCGATCAATACGTATACGGACAGCGCGGCGTACAAGCAAATCCGTTTCGAACCGATCCCGGGCGGAGTGAGAGCGTCTTATCAGTTCGGGACGGCCAAAAAATCGTTCGAAGACATGCCGCCGCTGTTCAGCAAAGCCCGGTTCGAGGAATTGTCGGGCAAGTTGAACAAGACGGAGCAACGAGCGCTTAGCATCGCCTATAAGGAAGACATAGAGAAAGGAATATTCGTCCGGAACGACGCGGCGTTGCAAGGGGTTCAATTGGACCGGGCGCTTAAAGCGCTCGAGTCGGCGGATTACACGGAAGAAGATCTGCTGGAAGACGCCGCCGAGTTGAACATGGATTTGTCCAAGCCGGAGCCGCGTATTTTCCGGGCTTCGATCGAGTACCTCTTGGACGATGACAGCCTCGTGGCCAAGATTCCCGCGGACAGCATCTACTATCCCGAGGAATACCCGGTGAACATGATATCGATGTTGAGCTTCTTCGGCGCGGGAGGCGCGGATGCGGAAGGCTCGATATTCGTTCCGGACGGATCGGGAGCGCTCATTCGTTTCAATAACGGTAAAACCAAGTATCCGGCGTATCAACAGGTCGTGTACGGTTCCGACCAGACGGTCGATCGGACCGAGGACCCCTCCAGGGAGCAAGACGTGCGTCTGCCGGTATTCGGAATGGTACGGGAAGGCGAGGCGTTCCTGGGCATTATCGAGGAGGGCGCGGCCGCGGCCACGATCAACGCGGACGTCGCCGGCAGACTGAACGGCTACAACTACGTATATCCGAGCTTCTACGTCATCAATAAAGACGAGGTCACTTTGTTCGCCAACGAACAGCAGCGTTCGCTGCCGAAGTTCCAAGAGCGGCCGATGATGACGGATTACGCGGTCCGGTATGCTTTCCTGAGCGGGGAAGAGGCCTCCGTCGCGGGGATGGCGCATTATTACCAGCAGTACCTGCTGAAGCGGAACGGACTCCCGCAATCGAAGGCGAATCCGGAAGCGAAGGATGTCCCGTTCTACTTGCAGTTGGTAGGCAGCATCTCCAAGCAAAAACATTTCGCGGGCATCCCGTACGACTCGCTCGAGTCGCTGACGACGTTCGGGCAAGCGCGGGATATCGTCGCGCAGGCGCAGGAGCGCGGCATTTGCAACCTCAAGGTTAAATTCGCCGGCTGGTTCAACGAAGGGCTCGACCACGAGGTTCCGGACAGCGTGTCGGTAGATAAGGCCGTAGGCGGAAGCAAGGGATTGCAGGACTTCGTCGCATTCGCGCGCGACCGGGCGATTGCTTTCTTCCCGGACGTCGCCTTCCTGGTCGCGAACACCGGAGACAGCTTCGACGAATCCGACGATGCTTCCAGAACGCTGAGGGACGAACCGGCCATGCTGTTCCCGGTCAACTTGGCATTGAACCGGCGCGACCGAACCAAGCCGCCTTCCTACGTCGTATCGCCTCGGCTAATCGGGCGGTACGTAGACAAGATGCGGGAGAGCTTGCGCGAATATAAGGCCGGCGGCATCTCGCTGCGGGATATGGCCGATACGTTGAACAGCGACTTCCGGGAGAACAAGCTGATCGATCGGGTGCAGTCCCAAGGAATATCGGCGGACGCTCTCGGCAAGCTGCGGGACGACAAGCTGGAGATCATGGGTAACGGAGGCAACGCCTACGCGCTCCCGTATTTGTCGGATATTACGGAAGCGCCGATGTCGAATAGCCGGTTCAAGCTGGAGGACGAAGAAATTCCGTTCTATCAAATGGTCGTTCGCGGTTATATCGACTACACGGGCCAGCCGTACAATCTGTCCACCTATAACGATGTCAGACAGTACGTGCTGAGAAGCATCGAATACGGAGCGGGCGTATACTTCGACTGGATCTACGAACCGAACTACAAGGTGAACAAAACGGACTACGACAGACTGTTCGCCGTGAATTACGAATTGTGGATCGATCAAGCCGCCGAAATCTATAAAGAGGTGAACGGGGTTCTGGGACGCGTGCAAGGCCAGCGGATGATCTCGCACGAGAAGCTGGACGAAGGCGTATTCAGAACCGTCTACGAGAACGGAACCTACGTCATCGTGAACTATAACCGTTCGCCGGCGCAGGCGGACGGCATGACGATCGAGGCCGAAAGCTACGTGACGGGTGGTGAGCAACCTTGAGATTACTGGCGAAGCTCCGCTTAAGCCGGAGAACTTATGCGCAGACCAAAGCGATGTGGGGCTTTATTTACGTCTTGCCGTGGCTGATCGGCTTCATCTTCTTTTTCTTCGTGCCGTTGATCTCCTCGCTGCGGTTCAGCTTGAGCAAGGTCGAAGCCAATTCGGGCGGCATTATCGTGAATTTCATCGGTTTCAAAAATTACGCGGAAGCGTTAACGGTTCATACGAGCTTCAACCGCATCCTGACCGAATCGATCACGAACATGGTCGTCAACGTGCCGCTCATCGTCATCTTCAGCTTGTTCCTGGCGGTGCTGCTCAATCAGAAGTTCATCGGAAGGACGCTCGCGAGAGCGATCTTCTTCTTGCCGGTCATCCTTGCTTCCGGCGTCATCATGGCCCTCGACAGCACGAGCTTGGTGCAAGCGGTCAACGACAGCAACGCGGGGGGTCCCGTCGTCGGCGGGCTCAGCAGCTTCGAGCTGTCGATGATGATGGAGGACGCGGGCGTCAGCGAAAGCGTTATTAACTATTTGACGGGCGCCGTCGACCGCATCTATCAGATCGTAAGCCAGTCGGGCGTACAGATCCTTATCTTCTTGGCCGGCATTCAGACGATATCTCCGCAGCTATACGAGGCGTCCAAGATGGAAGGCGCCACCGGGTACGAAGCGTTCTGGAAAATCACGCTCCCGATGGTCAGCCCGCTTATTCTGGTGAACGTCGTCTACACGATCATCGATTCGTTCTCGAGGAACGCCATGACGGACTTGATCAAGGAAACCGGATTCACCACCTTTAATTTCGGGCTAAGCTCGGCGATGGCTTGGATTTACTTCTTGGCGGTGTCCCTGATCCTGCTTATTAGCTCGTATCTGATTTCTAGGAAGGTGTTCTACTATGATTAGAGCGAGAATGGGGTTCATCGGAGGATGGATGGTAGCCCGTTTGCTGTCATTGCAATCCTGGAAAAGAGGGCTGTGGTCGCTCTTGCGGCTCGGTCTGATCGTGGGGCTGTCGTTCGTGATCATCTATCCGATTCTTCAGAAGATCGCCACGGCCATCAAGGATAAAACCGACTTATACTCGCCGATCGTCATCTGGGTTCCCGAGCACTTTACATGGGATAATTTCAGGCAGGCGATAAGGATCATGGACTATTGGACGACGCTCGGCAACACGTTCACCTTGTCGGCGATGACGACGGTGCTGACCGCGATTTCGTGCGCGTTCGCGGGATACGGATTCGCCAGGTTGAAGTTCAAAGGAAGCAACCTGCTGTTCGCGGGCGTCATCCTGACGATTCTCGTGCCGCCGACGACGATTCTGATTCCCGTATACTTGAACCTGAAAGACTTGAATTTGCTGAATACGCAATGGCCGTTCATTCTGACGTCGCTCACGGCGAACTCGATGAAGGCGGGGCTGTATATATTCATCTTCCGCCAATTTTTCAGGGGCATTCCGAAGGAGGTCGAGGAAGCCGCTTATATCGACGGCGCGGGGGTCAGTAAGACGTTCGGGCGAATTATGCTGCCGAACGCGCTTCCCGCCATCGTGACGGTGCTGCTCTTCGCGTTCGTATGGCAGTGGAACGACAGCTTCTATACGACGACGTACTTGACGACAAGCAAAGTGATGTCGATTCAACTGTCTTCGCTGCCTTACAATCTTGGCATTATGTTGAGCGACGGCGTGTCATCAAGGGCCGATCCATTCTATCAGAGCATGGTGCTCGATACGGGCATGCTGCTCGCCATCGTGCCGCTAATTCTGATTTATATTTTCGTGCAGCGGTACTTCGTCGAAAGCGTCGAGCGGACGGGGATCGTCGGCTAATGTTATAATGGATAGCGACCGTGACTATGCATTGGAGGAACGAGCATCATGACGAAACTGAATCACACGGGCGGCATGCCTAGTCTTTGCGAAGTTTTTAACCCGCATTTCCGGGTCGGCGCGGCCGTGAATCCGATCACGTTAAACACGCAATCGGAGCTTCTGAAGCGACACTTTAACAGCCTTACGGCCGAGAACGAAATGAAATTCGTAAGCTTGCAGCCCGTCGAAGGCTTATTCAGGTTCGACGACGCCGATCGAATGGTCGATTTCGCTGCGGCGAACGGCATGGGAGTCAGGGGCCATACGCTCGTATGGCATAATCAAACGCCGATATGGATGTTCGAGAATCCGGACGGCGGCGCGGTTGACCGCGACACGCTGCTTGCGCGCATGCAGACGCATATCGAGACGGTCGTTAAGCGGTACAAGGGGATTGTCTACGCATGGGACGTCGTCAACGAAGCGGTGTCCGACAAGAGCGGGGAGCAGCTTCGGCCGTCCAAGTGGCTCGAGATCGCCGGAGAGGATTTCATTGCCAAAGCTTTCATGTACGCTCATGAGGCCGATCCGAACGCGCTGTTATTTTACAACGATTATAACGAGTCGGATCCGGAGAAAAGAGAAAAGATCTATACGCTGGTCAAGTCGTTGAAGGATAAAGGCGTGCCCATTCACGGCGTCGGGCTTCAAGCGCACTGGAATTTGAAGCGGCCGTCCGTCGATGAGATTCGCCAGGCGATCGAGCGTTATGCGAGTCTCGGGCTCAAGCTGCACATTACGGAAATGGACGTCTCCATGTTCGAATTCGAGGATCGACGCACCGACTTGAAAGAGCCGACGGAAGCGATGCTTGCCGAGCAAGCCGAACGGTACGGGCAGTTCTTCCGGCTGTTTACGGAGTATAGCGAGCATATCGATTCCGTGACCTTCTGGGGCGCGGCCGACGACTATACGTGGCTGGATCACTTCCCCGTGCGCGGCCGCAAAAACTGGCCGCTCCTATTCGACGCGAAACACGAGCCGAAGCCGTCGTTCGGGGAAGTCGTTCGCGCGGCCGAAGCTTCTCGGGAGGAATCTTGATGAACCCTCAGGCAAGTACAACGATCGTACGCAATCCGGTCGTCTGGGCGGACGTACCCGACGTTAGCGTCATCCGGGTCGGTTCGAATTACTATATGGTCAGCACGAGCATGCATTCGATGCCCGGCTGCCCGATCATGAAATCTACGGATCTCATGCATTGGAAGCTCGTGAATTACGTGTTCGACACGCTTGAAGACAACGATGCCCATAATCTGCTGGACGGCAAGGGCATCTACGGCGCCGGTTCATGGGCGGCAAGCTTGCGGGAACACGAAGGCGTCTATTACGTATGCTTCTCGAGCAACGACATGCAGCAATTTTACGTCTACCGAACGGACGATATCGAGCGCGGACGCTGGGAGCGCACCGCCATGAAAGGACTTATGCACGATCCGGCTTTGCTGTTCGACGACGGGCGCGTCTTCGTGATCCACGGCAACGGAGACATTCGCATAACGGAGCTTACGTCCGACCTTGCCGCGCGCAAGCCGGGCGGCATCGATCGCTTGTTGTTCGAGACGGAGCGAGACGGTATCGGATTGCGCTGCGAGGGCTGCCACGCCTACAAGCTTAACGGTTACTACTATTTGTTGTTCATCGATTGGCCGCGCGTCGGGCACGGCCGCCGCAGGGTGAACGTCTATCGCTCGCGGGAGCTGCTAGGCCCGTATGAGAACCGAATCGTGCTCGATGACGACATGGGCTATTACAACAACGGCGTCGCTCAAGGCGGAATCGTCGATGCGCCGACCGGCGAATGGTACGCGATATTGTTCCAAGATCACGGCGCCGTCGGACGAATTCCGTGCGTCGTCCCTGTCACTTGGGAAGAAGATTGGCCGGTTCTAGGCGTCGGAGGCAAGGTGCCGGGGACGTTCGAGGTTCCGTTGCCGGGCAGCGGAGCGAGTCCGCTCGTCATTAGCGACGAATTCGATTACGCGGAGAACAAGCTGGCGCTGAACTGGCAGTGGAACCACAACCCGGACGACCGGCATTGGTCGGTCACCGCGCGTCCCGGTTTTCTCCGGCTTACGACGGGGCACATCGCCCGCAGCGTCGAGTTCGCCCGTAATACGTTGACGCAGCGAACGGAAGGGCCTGCCTGCGTCGCCACGGCGGCGTTAGATACGACCGGCATGAAGCCGGGCGATCATGCCGGGCTAGTCGCTTTGCAAAGCCATTACGGGACCGTTGGCGTTCGGGTCGGGGACGACGGCGATCGCTACGTAACGATGCATGTCAAGGAAGACGGGAGCGACGCAGAGGCCGATCGCATTCGATTCGAAGGTTACACGATTCATTGTAGAATCGAGTTTAACTTCGCGGATAACATCGATCTTGCTCGTTTCTATTATTCGGAAGACGGCGAGACGTGGAATCCGATCGGCCGTCCGCTGCGAATGAAGTATACGTTGGATCATTTCATGGGCTACCGCATCGGTTTGTTCCATTACGCGACGAAGCAAATCGGCGGAGTCGCGGATTTCGACTATTTCCGGTATGCCATACAGAACCAGGCAATGATTTCCTCGTAAGCCGGCCGATATGCAACATCCCGCATCCCTTCTTAGACGAAAGGATGCGGGATGTTGTTCTTTACGTATCGTTATGCCCGGTTGCTAATCGCGAATCCGCCGCGGCTGAATCCGTTGCTCTGGTTCAACATCGTTCCGGATAAAGTGAAGCCGGTAATCCCATCCAACGATTGCGTAACCCGCGTTTTTAGGAATACGATATTTTCCTCCGAATTCAATTGCATTTGCCTCACTCCATAAATATTTACGACGGTCAGGTTATGAGGGAAGCCGCCGGACAAGGTCAGTCTCTGAGCTACCGGGTCAAAGTTGAAAATTTGCACCTCTTGGGTTGTCAGCACATAAACTTTGCTTCCGTCTTTCGATACAAGAACGGTCTGGGGTCTTCCGATAACCGGGGTTCTGTGCGTGACTCCGAAATAGGACGGATTGGCCGTATACAGGACGACAATCTCCTGATCGCCCCATACCGGTACGAAAGCGAACGCGCCGTCAGGAGAATACGTCACATTCATCGGCAATTGTCCGACGATCACCTCGTTGCCCGTATCGCTCAGATTTCCCGCGGCATCGATCCTATAACGTCTCGCAAGTCCCTTATCATGTCTTGCTGCCATTATGAACCCGCTGCCGTCCGGCGAAACGGCGACCGCCTGAGCGTCCGCCTGAATCGATTGAACAGCTTGATTCGCCAAAGAATAAGAAACCATCTGCCCGTTGACCGAAGAAGGTACCCCTACCACGAACCGGCTATCCGGGGTAAAACTCAGACTCAATAAAGAGATCGGGGATGGCGCGATATGTTTCAATGAAGGCGGACATGTCGTCAGATCGACGTCCAGCAAGCGACTCTCTATGAATGCGGGAAGCACTGCCCGGTTGCCGTCTTCGGAGATTACGACATTCTCCGAACCATTAGTGTCCACATCGCCGATAATACTCATTAAATCTTGATTCAAGAAGATCAGCGCTCCGAAAGTGTTCACAAGCAGCGTATTGTCGGGCAACCGGCAGCCCCCGATACCCGCGGCAAGTCCGCCGTTAGCTTCCACCCCTGGAACGATGCCGAGTGGGTTGCCTTGCAAGTCGAACGCCTCAAGCTGATTCGAGCCGGCAACGAAAAGCTTCGTCTCGTTAGCATCGAGCGTCATCTGATCTACGCCGAAATAGCTCGGAATAGCCAGATGGTGAAGGAACGTTCCGGTTTTGGTCAATTCCTGCGCGACCGGATCGAATGCGTAGATGCCCACTTCTTGGGAGGAGAGAACGTACACCTTGTCGCCGTCGGCGGACACGATGATCGTCTGGGGCTCGTCCGCCGACGCGATCCGGCTCGTCTCGCCCAGATATTGCCCGGTCGCGAGGACGATAATCTGGTTCGACTGCCGATCGGCTGCGAAAGCGAATTGCCCGTCCGGCGTATAGGCAAGGTTGACCGGAAACTCGCCCGCCGTCACTTCCTGGCCTGTATCCGTCAGCGCTCCGCCCGCGTCGATTGAATAACGTCTGACCCGCCCTTGGGGGGCACGGGAGGCGAGAATTATGTCGCTCGAGACAGGTGAGGCAGCTACGGCTTGCGCATCTGAGGCAGTAAGCTGCGCCGTGTCGGCGCCTAAGCGGTATGAAATCATGTCCTGCGGCGCCTGTTGCAGACCGTCGACGCTTATCGCGTAACGATTATCGGCGGTTATGCTGACGTCTTCGAGCGGTGTTTGAGAAGCATATTGATGGACGACCGACGGTGGATCTTGGGTCAGATCGATTTCGAATAGCCGGCCGGGCTCATAGGCGGTGGCGACCGCCGTACGGTAATCGCTGGACACCGTCACGTCGATGAGATCGCCGTCTATGCCAAGTTGATACGCGACGGCTAACGTATCCGCGTCAACGAAGCTGATTCTGCGTTGACCGCGTTCGACCGCAATAAGGTAATTTCTAGGCAGATTGGCTATCACTATCACTCTCCTACGGCGCGGAGACCGTATAGTAATCCGGCGCAAGCCGGCAGAGGAAGCTTGTCTACCCGGATTCTATAACCAGATTATGCCGCAGGAGCAGAGCTGTCCCTGGCATTCCGTCCCTAAGGAGCAAGATTGGGCGGCAACTAACCCAAGATGAAACGTTCTAGATCGGCAAGCGCGGCGTCGGTCAAAGGCGCGGAATTGTCGAAGGGAAGGACGGAATCCGCAGGGAGCGGCCATGCGATCGCGCGGGGACGAAGCGACTGCCGGAACTGCTCCCAATTGGCTAGCTTCCAAGCGTCCAGCGCGGAGGCTCGCGACCGGATGCGCGCATAGTAATCGGCTTCCGAAGATAGCTTGACGAGGATGACCTTGACGCGTACCTGGGACGTCGTAACGCCGATGCGCGCCAGCTCGTTCGACAGCCAGACCGCATCCTCCGTCTCTCGCGTGAAGGGGCCGACAATGACGGCATCCAAACCAAGCTTAAGCTGTTGCAGCGCCGCATCCATCGTAATCCGATAGCCGAGATCGCGACAGTGCTTCTTATAGAACGGAGAATCCCGATCCTCCGGATCTTCGCCGGCGAGCGTCATGATCGCTTCCGCCGCGGGGCGAAGCAGCGTGTCCATATCCAGGTAAGCGCCTCCGTGCCGTCGCAACCAAGCTTCGGCCAACGTCGTTTTGCCGGCGCCCGCAGGGCCGAGGAAGAAAATAAGTTTGCTCACAAGACAGCCTCCTAGCTAGCGATGAAGTAACCGATATTGCCAGTTTAGCATACCAACGGATGCCCGCCATCCACATGCAGAACGGTGCCGGTCACGAATCCGTTCCGGATGAGGTAAAGCACGCCTTGCGCAACGTCTTCGGCGTTTCCGACCCGTTTCGCCGGGAGCTTGTCGGCTATCGTCTCGTACAATGAATTCCGGGCCTCTTCCGCCATTCGGCTTCTAGCAGGCGTGTCGATAATGCCTGGCGATACGACATTGACGCGGATCGGAGCGAGCTCCAAGGCAAGCGTTCGGCCCAAGTTCGAGACGGCGGCGTTCACCGCGCCAAGCGCAGCCGAACCGACCATCGGCTTATATGCGACGACGCCCGAGAATAAGGTGATCGATCCGTTCCCGATCACGTTCGGGGCCCCGTGTTTGGCGGCGTAGTATTGACCCCAAAACTTGTTGTCGAACAATTGCCGGGCTTGCGCGGCGTCCGTGTCCAAGAAAGAACCGCCGGAAGTTTCCGCCGCGCTGACGACGAGATGATCGAACCGTCCGACGGTGCCGAAGAAGTCCTTCACTTGCCGTTCATCCGTCGTATCGAGCGCGTACGTCACGGCTTTCGATCCGAGTATCTCTTTAGCCTGCCGCAACTTCTGCTCCGAGCGGCTGACAACGATGACGTCCCCGCCAAGTTCGATCGTCTGCCTCGCGGTTTCCAATCCGATGCCCGAGCTTCCGCCGATGATAACGATTTTGCGATTACGCAGCATATGATTACCTCCTAATCACGATGGCCTTGAACAGCTGAATCCAACCACAACGCCATTATAGAACCGTAATTTCATTTTCGGAAGAAGTGATATATTATTCATATAGTTTCCTTTAATGAAGTAATGGGATATATTAAGCATATGGAGTCGGATTTATTATCCAGGAGGAGAACCAATGAGCGATCTTGCACCGGTTAAGCTGGAGAAGGGAACCACGGGCGCGACTTGTCCCATCGCCAAGACGCTAGACATTATCGGGACGAAGTGGACATTCCTCATCATTCGCGATCTATTGATCGAAGGGACGCTCCGATTCGGCGATCTGCTGAAGTCGATGAACGGGATCAGCCCGAAGACGCTGTCTCTCAGGCTGAGAGAGCTGGAAGATCACGGCCTATTAAGCAGGAAGGTGTATCCCGAAGTTCCTCCGCGCGTCGAGTACACGCTGACCGAACAAGGGAAGCGCTTGGAAGGCGTCTTTATCGAGCTGAAGAGATTCGGGTTGAACCTGTAGGACGATCCCGTTTCATCGGGAGAGCATCGAGGTCGTCTGACGGAGAGGGTGATTAACGTAAAGAGCGCAGCCTAACGCAGGCTGCGCTCTTTAGCGTTCGGCGAGCAGAAGGTTTTCCGCTTTCGCTTGGGTGTCGTCGTTCGCGGGCATGTTGATCGTCACGGTAAGATGGGGAGCATCCGTAACGGCGAACGATATTTGATCGAATACGAGTAATCCGCCTGTCGGATGGTAATTGAACTTTGTACCTTCCGGTCCGTTCAATACGTCGTGCTGCGGCCACCACGAGTCGAATTCAACGCTAGTCTCTCTCAACGCCTCGATGAACTCCATCCACCACGGATCGCCGGCGAATTTCGCATAGTTGGCCCGAAACTGAGCCAACCGGTGCCTGGCATGGGCCTCCCACGTCTCCCGAAGCAATTGCCGGACGTAGGACGAAGTGAACGTGCGCCAGACGGAGTTGCGATCTATCGCCGACATCGTCCCGTAATCGCCGTATATCAAAGTGGTGATTTTGTTCCAAGCCAGGACATTCAAACGCTGATCCGTAATGAATGCCGGACTAGATCCCTGCCGTTCAAGGAAGCTTTGCAGCTTCGGGCTGACGGCTGGCTCGGCCGTAGGGTGATCCGCGGGTAATTGCTGCAAAGCGAGCAGGAACAGATGCCGGCGCTCGACTGCATCCAACTGTAGCGCGCGAGCGATGCTTTCCAATACTTGAGCGGATACTTGAATGTTCCTTGCCTGTTCCAGCCACGCATACCAGTCGGCGCTAATGCCGGATAGCTGAGCGACTTCCCCGCGCCGCAACCCGGGAGTCCGCCGACGGCCCGAGCTGGGCAAGCCGGCTTGCTCGGGAGAAACCCGGGCTCGCCGCGTCTTTAGAAATCTGGCGAGCTCCAGCAAACGTTCGTTCGTCGAAGCTTTCATTATTTCGATGCAGCCTCCTTGCCTAGGACAATTTCTCCTATGATAAACGCTCAACTCGTTCTAGTATACGGTCTACTATACACTGCTAAAGGAGGAATTGGAAAACATTCTAGCAGCAAAGGGGAACTTAGCTTGGAAATCGCGACGAAGAAACAGATTCGAATGACGGGCAGAAGCGCCAAGACGCTGCTTCTTGCCGGAATCGCGATCGGATATTTCATGGTGCTTCTGGACATGACGGTCGTCAGCGTGGCCCTGCCCGCCATTCATGAAGATTTGGGCGGGAGCATTCGCGATCTGCAATGGATCGTTAACGCCTTCACGATCGCATTCGCGGGTTTGCTCTTATCGATGGGGACGGTAGCCGACAAATGGGGAGCGAGACGAACGTACATCGCCGGGTTGATTGTTCTATTCATCGCGTCGGCAGCTTCCGCGAACGTCTCATCGCTCGGTACGCTAATCGTCTTGCGCGCGTTGCTTGGCGCGGGAGGGGCCGCCGTGCTCCCGGCCTCGTTGACGTTGATTGCCCATTCTTTCCCCGATCCCGCCGAGCGCGCGCGGGCGATCGGCTCATGGGCGGCGGTCACCGGAATCGCGATGGCGGCGGGACCTGTCGCCGGAGGCATCCTGGTCGATACATTCGGTTGGCGCAGCGTGTTCCTGCTTAACGTGCCTCTTGCAGCCGTCAGTTTATTGCTCGCCGCGCTTTACATCGGGGAAGGCAACCGCAAGCCGCAACTGAGCGTAGACCTCGCGGGTCAGATCACGGCGATCGCGGCGATCGCCGCATTATCCTATGCGCTTATGGAAGGCGGGAATTTCGGCTGGGGCTCGCCCGTTATCATGGGAGCGTTCGGTCTAGCGTTTATAAGCGCAAGTTTATTCGTGATGGCGGAGTCGAAAGGAAAGGCGCCGTTGCTGCCTCTCCGGCTATTCCGCAATTCTACCGTATCCGCGGGCATGATTGCCGGATTGGCGATTAATTTGGGGTTTTCGGGAATTTTGTTCATCATGCCGCTGTTTTTTCAACAAGAGCTCGCGCAGACGGCACGGTCGGCGGGTTTATCTCTGCTCCCGATGATGATTCCGATGGCCGTCAATCCCCTATTCACGGGGCGGCTCGTGGGGAAGATCGGGCCGAGATTGCCGATGACGTTAGGATTCGGCCTTGGGATGATCGGTGCTTCGCTGCTTATCGGCATAGACGAAAGCTCCGGCTACGGGTTAACGTTCGTCGGCCTGCTCTTGTGCGGTTTCGGCGTATCCTTTACGCTTCCTTCGCTGGTGGCGGCCGTAATCTCTTCCGTCCCCAAGGAACAGGCAGGCGCCGCCTCGGGAGCGCTGAATTCAAGCCGTCAGCTCGGCGCGACGCTCGGCGTAGCGATCTATGGAGCAATCGTGAGCGGAGGAGGCACTTTCATTGCCGGGATGCGCGTATCTCTTATCGTAACAGCCGTCATCATGGCTTGCGGCGGTTTGCTCTCCTTCGCGTTTGTGAATCGAAATAGAATGTAATGAATAACGGCAACGAGTCACGCTGCTGAGCGGCGATCTTGTCCCGAACTTGGGAGAAGGTCGCCGTTTTTTTACTTATGAACCTCACGTTCATATTCAATTCATATCTACGCATTAGATTATAAGCATCATAGAACTGGGAGGAACCATTCATGACCTACTCGCACAACAACGAATGGGCCGTCGAAGCGCGCGGGCTCGTCAAGACGTTCGGAGATAACCGCGCCGTAGACGGCGTCGATCTGAACGTGCGCGCCGGATCGATCTACGGCGTGCTCGGCCCGAACGGGGCAGGCAAGACGACGACGATCCGCATGCTCGCGACGCTGCTTCGGCCCGACGCCGGTTCGGCGCGGATTTTCGGACACGACGTATCGAAGGAATCGCATATCGTAAGACAGCTCATCGGCGTTACCGGGCAGTATGCTTCGGTAGACGAGTCGCTTAGCGCGACGGAGAACCTCGTTATATTCTCCAGATTGCTTGGACTTGGCCGCGAGGAGGCTCGTCGCAAAGCCGCGGAATTGCTTGAGGAATTCGGTTTGACCGAAGCCGCGAAGCGGCCGCTCAAGCACTTCTCGGGCGGCATGCGCCGCAGATTGGACCTTGCGGCAAGCTTGATCGCGCAGCCGCCCCTCATCTTCCTCGACGAGCCTACGACCGGACTCGATCCGCGAACCCGCGCCCAGATGTGGGATACGATCCGAAGGCTCGTAAAGACGGGCTCGACCGTCTTGCTGACGACGCAATATCTGGACGAAGCCGATCAACTCGCGGACCGGATCGCGGTGATCGACAGAGGGCACGTCGTCGCGGAAGGAACCGTGGACGAATTGAAAGCTTCGGTCGGCAATTCGTCGCTGCATCTGAGAGTCCAGAACCCGGAGCATATCGAGGAAGCCCGCCGTACGATCGAGCGGGTGCTGAGAGTCGCATCGAGCGTATCGTCCGAAGCGAGAACGATAACCGCGCCTATGGCGGACGCCGACGCGGTAACCGACCTGCTCATCGCGCTTCGCGGGCAAGGCATCGGGTTGGAAGAGATGAGCGTGCAGAAGCCGACGCTGGACGAAGTGTTCCTGACGATTACCGGGCATCCGGCGGAAGATCGCTCGTCGCGGGAATCCGCCGAATCGAATCCAAAGAAGGTGGCGAGCTTATGACTAACGCAACGATGAAGACGGGTATCGTACGAAGAAGCCCGCTTAAGAAACGTACGAGTTTCCGTCAGACGGTACGGAACTCGCTCACGATGGCCTATCGCGGACTGCTCAAGATCCGCCGCACCCCCGAGCAATTGTTCGACGTGACGCTGCAGCCGATCATTTTCACCTTAATGTTCACCTATATATTCGGAGGGGCGATCTCGGGCGACGTTCAAAGCTACTTGCCCGTCATTATTCCCGGCATTCTCGTTCAGACCGTCATCGCGACTTCGATCGTTACCGGCGTCCAATTGCGCGAGGATATGGACAAAGGGGTCTTCGACCGTTTCAAATCGCTGCCGATCGCGCGAATCGCCCCGCTTGCGGGCGCATTGCTCGCCGACACGATCCGATACGCGCTCGCGACGGTGCTCACGTTCTCGATGGGTTATATGATGGGTCTTCGGCCGGAAGGCGGATTAGGCAATGTCGCTCTGGCGGGCGTTCTCGTCATCGCTTGTTCGTGGGCGGTCAGTTGGATCTTCGCGTTCTTCGGCGTCATTGCCCGAACGGCCGCGAGCGTCTCGGGAATATCGATGCTGATTCTATTCCCGCTCACCTTCTTGTCGAACGCGTTCGTGCCGGTCGAGACGCTGCCGAATTGGCTGCAATGGTTCGTGAACATCAATCCGATCTCGCACCTCGTATCGGCCGTCCGGGACCTCGTCAACGAAGGAACGGTCGGTCAGGACCTCGTCATCTCGCTCGCGGGCGCCGCGGTTATCGTGGCGATCTTCGCTCCGATTACGGTTCGCGCCTACATGCGCCGGACATAACCCAGATGAACGCTCGGCTTGAGGCCGGGCGTTCCTTGTTTTTATATTGATGATCGGAACGAATTAATTCATGTTAAAATGAAGTCAAAGCCGATGAAGCGGGAGGCGCGACTCATGCCCAATATTCAATTATCCCAGTTCATTAGAGCACCAATCGAGGTATGTTTTGATTTGTCCCGCAGCATTGAGCTTCATATGGAATCGACCTCGCACACCAATGAAAGGGCGATAAAGGGCCGTACGAGCGGGTTAATCGCGCTAGGGGAGACCGTCACGTGGGAAGCTACCCATTTCGGCATTCGCCAACGACTCGCTTCGATGATTACGGAGTTCGATCCGCCTTATCGATTCGTGGATGAAATGGTTAGCGGCGCTTTTAAACGTTTTAGACACGTGCATACGTTCGAAAGTCGAGACGGCGGCACTCTGATGACGGATGCATTCGATTATACTTCTCCTTTCGGACCGCTTGGAAGACTGGCAGACAGGATGTTCCTAAGATCGTATATGGAACGCTTACTCTTGCGGCGTAACGAATATATCCGGAATAAAGCCGAGAGCTTATACGCTGTATCGGGCGAGGAGAGTGGCGGAAGATGAAGCGGGGAGGGACGTTAATCTGCGGCTTCCTGCTGCTGGTCGCGCTATGCGGGTGCAACGATGCGAAGAACGAGACCGTCGAGCCGACGCCGTCTTCCGTGCCGACGCCTTCGGAGACGAATATCGAAGAGTCCGCTCCTGACCAAGTCGTTCAGGCCTACTTGGCGAAGTGGCAGCAACGCGATTTCGCGGGAATGTACGCGCTGCTCGCCCCTGCCGCCAAAGACTTGATCGCCGAGCGGGAGTTCGTCGAACGCTACGAGCGAATTTACGATGGCATCGAAGCCGACCGTCTTGCCGTTTCCGCGCATCCCGACTCTAACGCAGGCTCGCAAGAGCTATCCCCGAATACAAGCGTGCTAGGATTCGATTACAGCGTAAGCATGGATTCGGTCGCGGGTCCGATCGCGTTCGAGCAGCATGGGCGGCTCCGGAAGTCGGAGGATGGCGGCGAGACCAGATGGCTGATCGATTGGAAGCCGTCGCTGATCTTCCCGGGCATGGAGGAAGGGGACGTCGTCCGCGTGCAACATTCGAGCGGGGAGCGCGGAGAGATCGTCGACCGTACCGGGGTCGGCTTGGCCGTGAACGGAACCGTTCCCCAGCTCGGCATCGTGCCGGGCAAGCTCGGAGACGATCCGGAATCAGCGAAGGCGTCGATCGCGGAGAATCTGGGCATCGCCGTCAAGGACATCGATCGCAAGCTTGGCGCCTCGTGGGTCAAGCCCGATCTGTTCGTTCCGATCGCGATCGTGCCCGAAGGAAGCGAGGACGCATTCGCGGACATTCCCGGCGTCGTCATCCAAGGCAAAAAGCTTCGCGTCTATCCGCTTGGCGAAGCCGCCGCGCACTTAACCGGCTACGTAGGCGAGATTAACGCCGACGAGCTGGCGAAGAGGAAAGACAAAGGCTACGAAAACGGCGATTATATCGGCAAAGCGGGACTTGAGCAGTTGCTGGAGGATCAGCTCAGAGGAACGGACGGCATTAAGGTCGTCTTATCGGACGGGAAGGGCTTCGTCAAATCGACGCTAGCCGAGCAGCCGGCGGTTCAAGGGAAGACGTTCCAGCTTGCGATCGACGCGGAGCTTCAGAAGACGTTGTATGACGAGCTTAAGGAAGACGCCTCCTCCGTCTCGGCGATCGATCCGAAGAGCGGAGACATTCTCGCGCTGCTCAGTACTCCTTCCTATGATCCGAACGCGTTCGCGCGAGGGATATCCAGGGCGCGGTATGACGCTTGGAACGACGATCCGCGCCATCCGTTCTTGAATCGGTTCTCGAAAGCTTTCGTACCGGGTTCGACTTTCAAGCTCGTTACGGCTGCGATCGGACTTGATACGAAATCGCTCGATCCGAACGAAGGGAAGAAGATTGCCGGATTAACCTGGGCCAAAGACAAATCGTGGGGCAATTATTATGTCAAGCGGGTGCACGAGGTCGGTTCGGTCGATCTGTCGAAGGCGCTGCTTCATTCGGATAACATCTATTTTGCGCAAACGGCGCTTGAGATAGGCAAGACGAAGTTCGCGGAGGGAGCGGCGAAATTCGGAATCGGGGAGAAGCTCCCGATCGAATACCCGTTTAACGCTTCTCAGCTCGCGAACGGCGCGATCAAGAACGAGATCCAATTGGCGGATTCGGGATACGGGCAGGGACAGGTCACGCTATCGGCGCTGCATGCCGCGCTGATCTATTCCACCCTTGCGAACGATGGCCATATCGTCTATCCGAAGCTCATCCTGACCGATGAAGCGAAATCCCCGCAGGTATGGAAGGAACGCGCCATGTCGCCGGAGACGGCCGCGTTGCTTAAGGACGATCTCGTGAAAGCCGTCGCTTCGCCCGAAGGGGTCGGTCACGGAACTTATATCGAAGGAGCGGCGATCGCCGGGAAGACGGGAACCGCGGAGCTGAAAGCGAGCAAAGGCGTCGAAGGACTCGAATACGGCTGGTTCGTCGGATTCGACGCGAACGATCCTAGGCTGCTGCTGTCGGTCATGGTCGAAGACGTCGGCAAGCGCGGGGGGAGCAAGTACGTGACGCCGATCGTCAAACGGGTATTTGAGTCCGCCGGATCGAAGACCGAATGAAAGAACGCGCCGAGTAGGCGCGTTCTTTCATGCTTGAGTCCGCGACCGATCGGATTGGATCGGGTGAAGTCAGGCATGTCGTACGGCAGGAACGCCCTTCCGGCTACGGGTTCAAGCCACGTCCCGACCACGTTCCGGCCATGGCCCGGGTGCATACGCTTCAGAACATACGCTGTAGAACATACGCTGTAGAACATACGCTGTAGAACATACAGCCGTTTTCCACCTCGACTGCATGGAGTACAGTTCGTTATCGCCATATCGGCATTTTTCTACCGAATAACTGCACTGAATACATTGCATGAACGTCGATACCATCGGAACTCCCATTTTCTGCCCAAATAACTGCACTTCGTACCGTTTACAGTTCAAGGCGTATCCCAACGTTTAGAATACCTGCCATTCATGCAGTTAGTGTCGAGTGGATGGTGACGGTGCGTTGGCTGAGTTCCTATCGATCAATAAAAAGAGGCGTCCCTCGGTCGAATCGACCTACTGGACAGCCTCTATTCCGCGATTAATGAGCGTGCGATTCCAAATATTGATCGAGCCGCCGTTCGTCGGAGATGAGCGGGCACGTAACGCAATAGCCCCGATCATCGCCGGCGAGCTTGTAATTCAGGCAACAGGCTTTGCGAATCAGAATTTTGCGTCCTTCGTGCAGGGGATCGTCCACCGCGCGAAATTCGCATGCGATCGGATTGGCCGATTTCCCGGGCAGCCATGCAGGATTAGCCCGGGCAGTCGCATATTGAAACCAACGTTCTATGCGTTCGCTCGTTTCGGCGGAGGAAGACTCGTAAAGCCATTCATGCTTCCAATAGGAGATGGCATATGCGATCGTATGCCATAGAGCCGGCCGAGACACGCCGGAAGCAGCGGCGACTAAGGAGATCAGCGGCGCTGCATGCTCATGGAACAGGTGACGAAGATAAGTTTCGTCATTATCGTCGATTCCTTCCGCCGGCGCATCGCTGATCAGGTAGAACTTCATATTCGCGCCGGATTGCACGAGTCGCATATTGCCGAAGGCAACGTCAAGCGGATAACGATGCCGGATCCAAGCATAGACGGCTCCCGCGAAGAGCGGGCAGTACCGTTTGAAGAATATCCGGGCCGTCGTTCCGGGGTCGTCGCTCTCCAATTGCTCGCCGAATCGGTCGAGAAGCACGGAAAGCTGCCCGGCTGCGTCCGAGCCGGCGAACGAATACGTCGTCGCGGCGCGATCGGGCGCATCGAACATCAATTTATGGCGGCTGACTAACAGATTCGGGTCGAAGGGAAGCATGGATACACTCCTCGCGTTGAGCAACGGCTTCAGCTAATAATGATAATCGTTCTCAGCTAAGATTGTCAACGATGGGTATGCTCCAAGCCTGTTTCGATCGATAGTTACGCGTCGTCTCTCGATGCCAGCAGCTCGCTTATCGTCACGAGCCGATAGCCGGCTTCGATCAGCTCCGGGACTAGAATCGATACCGCTTCTAACGTCGAGGAGCGGTTCCCGAAGCCGTCGTGATAAATAAAGATGCTTCCGTTACGGACATGCGCGCGAGACGTTGTCAAGATATGTTCCGCGCTCGTCGCATCTTCCCAGTCCGTGGAGTCCGTGTTCAACGCGTTGATGATGGAATAACCGCGCTCCGCGCATGCTTCGAGCAAGTCGTCGTTCATGTCGAAATACGGAGGGCGGAACGTGCTCGGATTGCGTCCGGTAACGCCGGCGATCAACCGATCGGCCCGGGACAATTCTTCGAGCTGCACTTCTTTCGAGAGCTTCGACATGAAAGGGTGAGAGTAGGTGTGATTGCCCAGCTCGTGTCCTTCCTCGAACGTCTTTGTCGCTAGCTCCGGATACTGTTCAATATGCGATCCAATGAAGAAAAAGGTCGCTTTCGCCCCATGTTTCCGAAACACGTCCAGAAAGAGAGGCGTCCATTCCGGATTCGGCCCGTCGTCGAACGTGAACGCGACAAGCTTCTCTTTGGTCGGCACTTCGTCGTAACTCGCTGCTTTAACCATTCCTATCTCTCCCTCGAGAATCCGCATGATAGCTACGGCTATATTATACCTGATCGGACGCGGGTTTAATAGAAACTCCCACCGCTATGGACGCGATGGGAGTTAACTTATCTTAGCGGATTTCCGCGGCGGGAGCCGAACCGGTCAACCGAACGACGCTGTCTGCCAAAGCCGAATAGAGTCGGCCGCATGGGCTGCTCGGATCATATACGCCGGGCGCGGGAGCACCGGCTCCGGTTCGCTCGATCGGAAACCGGGCGAGAACCGGCGTCCGCAGCACGGCCGAAAGCTTATCGCCTCCGTCTTCTCCGAAAGGATAAATCTTCCCGTCGCAGCCCGGACATTCCATATAGGCCATATTTTCCACGATGCCGATTATCTCGTGCCCCGTCCTTGCGGTCATTGCTCCGGCGCGGAACGCGACCTCCGATGCGGTCTCGTTGGGCGTCGTAACGAGCAGTTCCTTGCTATGACCGAGCATCTCATGCAGGTCCAGCGGAATGTCGCCGGTACCGGGAGGCATGTCGAACAGCATGTAATCGAGTTCGCCCCAATCTGCGTCCTGCAAGAAATTGCGAATGACGCGCCCTAGCATCGGCCCTCTCATGATGACCGGTTGATTGTCGCCGCGGATCAATCCGCTGGACATGAGCCGAACGCCGAACCGCTCTACCGGGATTATTCGATCATCAAGCGTCTTCGGTTCGTCCCGGACACCCATCAGGCTCGGGATGCTGAAGCCGTAAATGTCGGCGTCTATTAATCCGACGCGATAACCGCGATCCGCCAGTGCGACCGCTAGGTTCGCCGCTACGGTCGATTTGCCGACGCCTCCTTTGCCGCTGACGATACTCAAATATACGGGTTGTTGTCCCATGGCTCTCATCTTTGTTCAACCTCCTATCGATATGCTATCCATGCTACCCATAATCGGCCGCTTTATCGGACAAGAATGGAAAATAGATGGAAAGGGAACAATTCAAACCGAATATGCGCCAAGGAGGAAGTTGGATTGAACCGAGAGTCGCAAGCTTATACGGCTTTCCCTAAAGGCCGGTTTTTCTCGAAGGCGGCGTTGTATGTCTGTATCATGGCCGTCGTTCTTCTGTTATCCGTATACATCGGGTCGGAACGGTTCGGATACGTCGATCTTGCGCTTTACGGCTATTTGTGGGCGACGGTCATCAGCATCCTGCTGTTCACCGCCAGAATCGCGGCATGGACAAGCAGGCCGCCTTCGCGCACCTTATGGAAACAAGGGATGAAGCTGTTCGCAAGCGCGAGAGGCTGGAAGTTCCTCATCGGCACGCTGTTCGACAATATCGGGAGGCAGCGGTTCATCTCCGGCCGCTCGTGGTACCGATGGGGGCAGCATATGCTGCTGTCGTGGGGCGTATTGTTTTCCTTCGGAATTACGTACGCGCTCGTGCTGAATTGGATGCATTTCGAGCTCGTGGAGCCAGGAACATACTCTGTCGTCGTATTCGGCATTCCTCTGTTCCGGATGGGCGTCGAATCGTTCCTCGCCATTATGCTCTATCACGGGCTGAATTGGACCGGGATCGCCGTCATTATCGGATGCCTGATGGCCATGAGCCGAAGAGAGCGGGATCGCAAAAATTTGGTGGAGCAGACGAAAGATTTCGATATTTTCCCGTTGGTGCTGTTGATCGCGATTTCCATTACCGGTTCTCTGCTGACCGTGTCGGCTTTGTGGATGGAAGGCGTATTCTACTTGGGCATCGCGCTGTCTCATCAGGTCGCCGTATGCGTCTTCCTGCTCTACATGCCTTTCAGCAAGTTCTGGCATATTCCGCTCCGCTTTCTTGGCGTGGTCATTCCGATGTACCATGCGTCGTACGCCCAGAAGGGCTGCTCCCGCTGCGGGCGCGAATACGCCACCGAAAGGCAAATTAAAGACGTGCAGGCGGTGCTGACGGAGCGCAACATTCCCGTTCGGATCGGCGGTACGAATCTGCAGATGTCGGATCTGTGCTCCGAATGCAGAAGGGTATCCAACCGGCTCGCGGCCTCCGGTTCGTTCGTCAAGCTCGGTCAGAGCCAGATGGTTCTGCAAGGCAACGGGTTCAACGGGTTAACCGTCGTAAGCGGCCGTACGGAAACGAGAGGAGGGACGGATTCGGATGCAACAGCACAGCCAGAACGATGATTTCTCCCAGCGTCCCTACGAGCCGATCACTCGCGAAGGGGAGTCGCTGGTGGCCACGCATTGCGCGTTCTGCGGCATGCAGTGCGGGATGAACATTCGCGTCGACAACGATACGATGGCGGTGCTCGGCGTCGAGCCCAGGTACGACTTTCCGATGAACGGCGGCAGGTTGTGCCCGAAGGGAGTATCGGCGTATCGGCAGGCGGAGCATACGGAACGGCTGCTAAAGCCGCTCATCCGCAAGAACGGGGTGTTGACGGAGTCGTCCTGGGACGAAGCGTACGATCTCATCGTGAGCAAAATCAAAGAGCTTCAATCGAAGCACGGCAAAGATACGATCGGACTGTACAGCGGATCTTCGATGACGAACGAGAAGTGCTATATCATGGGCAAGTTCGCGCGAATCGGATTAGGAACGAAGCATATCGATTATAACGGCCGCTACTGCATGTCGGCGGCGGCGACCGGCTTCAACCAGACGGTCGGCATCGATCGGGGTTCGACCGGGCCATGGTCCGACATCAAGTTCGCGGACGTGCTGCTGATCGCCGGCTCGAACACGGCGGAATGCCATCCGCTGTCCATGCCGTACGTCTGGGGAGCGCGCGACCGCGGCGCGAAGCTGATCGTGGCCGATCCGCGGCAGACGAAAACCGCGCTTGTCGCGGACATCCATCTCGACTTGCGTCCCGGCACCGATATCGCGCTGACGAACGGCATCCTCCACGTCTTGATTAACGAAGGTCTAATCGATCGGGCGTTCATCGACGAGCACACGGCCGGCTTCGAGGCGCTGGAGGAGATGACGAGGAAGTACGATCCGGCGACCGCATCCGGGATTACCGGCGTCGCGAGCGAGAAAATCGTGGAAGCCGCCCGCCTGTTCGGCCGGGCGAAGAACGGATTCGTCCTGTTCGCCCGGGGCATCGAGCAGCATTCGACCGGCTCCGATACGGTATCGAATTACGTGAACCTGTGCCTGACGACCGGCAAGGTGGGGCGCAAAGGCGCGGGGTTCGCGACATTCACCGGTCAAGGCAACGGGCAAGGCGGCCGCGAGCACGGGCAGAAGGCGGACCAGTTGCCGGGCTATCGCAAAATTTACGACCCGGCGGCTAGAGCCCACATCGCGAGCGTATGGGGCGTCGACGAGAGCGAAATTCCAGGACCGGGCATCTCCGCCTACGAAATACTCCAATCGCTTGGCGAAGAGATCAAGATGATGATCCTCGTATGCAGCAATCCGATGGTGTCCGCGCCGAGCGTCGGCGACGTCGGGGAATATCTCAAGAAGCTCGATTTCTTCGTCTGCATCGACATGTTCCTCTCGGAGTCCGCCGAGCTCGCGGACGTCGTGCTTCCTTCGACCGTATGGGTGGAGGATAACGGCACGACGACGAACGTCGAAGGCCGCGTCATTCACATTAAAGGGATCGATCGCACGCCGGGAGAGAGCAAGCGGGATTGGAAGATCGTCTGCGAAATCGCCGAGCGTCTCGGACGCGGGCAATACTTTCAATTCGACTCGCCCGAGGAAATCTTCAACGAGCTGCGGACGGCAAGCAAAGGGGGCATCGCGGATTATTCCGGGATCACCTATGACAAGATCGACAGGATGAACGGGGTATTCTGGCCTTGCCCTTCCGAGGAGCATGAAGGAACGCCGCGGTTGTTCGAGGATTTGAAGTTCAATTTTCCGGACGGCAGGGCACGGTTGCTCACGTTCGAGCATACCGGACCGAACGAGAAGGTGGATGCGGAATATCCGATCATCCTAACGACGGGACGGGTCGTCTTTCACTATTTGAGCGGCAATCAGACGCGAAGGATCGAGGCGCTGCGCAAGCTTTGCCCGGACCCGTATCTGGAGCTCCATCCGAATTTGGCGGCGAGGCACGGCATCGGCAACGGCGAGATGGTCAAAGTCAGCAGCAGGCGCGGCAGCATCTTCGTGCCGGCCAAGGTCACCAAGGCGATCCGCGAGGATTCGTTGTTCGTTCCTTACCACTGGGGCAAGCAACTGGCGATTAACCATCTGACCAATCCGGCGCTCGATCCGAAATCGAAAATTCCGGAATTCAAAGTATGCGCGGTTAAGATAGAGAAAGCTAAGAAGGGGGAGCTTCCGAATGGCCAAAGTGCTGTACATTGATTTCGAGCGATGCATCGGCTGCCGGGCCTGCATGATCGGCTGCGAGGAATGCAGCGGCCACGACCGGCTTTCCCGCATGTTCGTCGACGAACTGTATCCCGGGGAGACCGTCGCGACGTCGCCGACGCCGTGCATGCACTGCGTCACGCCGGCTTGCGCGGAATCATGCCCCGTCCAAGCGATCTCGGTGCTGGATGGCGTCGTTCTGTCCGCCTCCCACGAGAAATGCATCGGCTGCAAAAACTGCACGTACGCGTGCCCGTTCGGCATTCCGAGAGTGGACGAAACCCGCAACCTGATGTACAAATGCGATCTCTGTTACGATCGAACCTCCAAGGGACGGCCGCCGATGTGCGTCAGCGTCTGCCCGACCGATACGATCCTGTTCTTGGACGAAGAGGAAGCCCGCCACAAGCGGAACAAGCCGGTCCAATACGTATGGGACTTCGGGGGAACGACCATCGAGACGCGAACGGTCATCGGCATCCCGGACAAGCAGACGCACCAGTTCGGTTACCACTGATCAGAAGGAGAGAGCGGCCATGTGGAAACGAATCGATCAATATTTGCGCGAGCAGGCGTTGAATATTAAACGGGAAAAAGAACTGGATATGAACAGAAGAGGGTTTATCGCCGCTTCGCTCGGTTTGCTGGGCGTCCTCTTCCTCAGCTCGTTCCCGTTCACGGCGCGCGCGTACAGGGCGGTCAAGCAACGACAAACGCCCGCATACAGAATCGCCGGATTGGACGAGCTGCAGATCGGCGACAGCAAGCCGTTCCAGTATCCCCACGATAACGAGCCTGCTCTGCTTATCCGGCTGTCCGACAATCAGTACCGCTCTTACCATATCAAATGCACGCATCTAGGCTGTCCGGTCTTCTGGGACAGGGACTCCGGCAAGATGAAATGCCCGTGCCACCACGGCTTCTTTAACGTCGAGGACGGTTCGGTGCTGGCGGGACCGCCTCAGCGGGCATTGCCAGCGGTTAAGCTGGATTTTCGTTCGAACGGGATATACGCGGTAGGATTAATGCCGATCGAAGGGCACGAGGGGGTGTAGCGGGAATGAGAATGCTGTGGTGGTTTTTTATTTTCTTCCTGGCCGCCCAGATGATCTTGATTCAATTCATGGCCGAAGAGTATTTGGCCGGCCACCACGACAAGCTGCCGTATTACTCCGCGGCTACCGGGTTCGTGTTCGTCATGGGGGTGCTGATGTATTTGTATTTTCGCAACGTGGACGATACCAAGGATTAACCGATTCCGTCATGATGAAGATCGCCTACCTGATGAAGGAAGGCGATCTTCGTGCTTTGCCTATCGCTATTCCGATCTGCGAAAAGCCGTGATGTCGCTGAACAGCGCCGCATATTGCTTCAGGTCGCCGGAGTCGCCTCGGATGCTGCTGATCGTCAGCCATTCGAGATAGACGTCGCCGTTCTTCTTGCGGTTCCATATCTCCCCCTGCCACGAGCCGGTGTCGCGTATCGAATCCCACATGCGGTCATAGAAGTCTTTGCTTTGCCGCCCGGATTTCAATATGCTCGGATTTTGGCCCAGGACCTCTTGCCGCGTATAACCGGTAAGCTTGGTGAAGGAGTCGTTCACGGACACGATTACGCCGTCAGGGTCGGTAATCATGACGCCTTGCTCGGTGGATTTGACGATGTTGGCGTATACCGACAGCTTGTCTTGATAATACATCCAGGACACGAGGATCAAGTTGGCGAGCGCGAACTGGGCCAGCGCCATAAACCCGATGGCGTATTGTCCGGTGGCATTGAAGATAAGGGTTAGAACGAGCGGGGGGAAAAAACCTCCCAATCCCCCCATCATGGAGATGATTCCGTTCGCGATGCCCGCTTGCTTGGCGAAATACATCGGCACGAGCTTGAATATCGTCCCGTTCCCGGTGCCGGCGCACACCGCGATCGTCAAGCAGCTTGCGGTGTACCATCCCATGTTCGGAGCGAAGGACAGCAGAATCGCCGATACCGTTAATCCGGCGAATACCGCCATGAGAATCGTAAACGGATTGAATTTGTCCCCGAGCCAGCCTCCGATCGGCCGGAACAGCGTAGCTACGCCGATAAATCCGGCCGTTCGCAGGCCGGCGTCCACTTTCGAGAGACCAAAGTGCGAGACGAGGAAATTGGGCAGATAGACGGTGAACGCGACGAAGCTGCCGAACGTAATAAAATAGAACAAGCACAGCAGCCACAGCTTTTCGTTGCGGTACACCGACCGGATCTGGGTCGATAACGACACGTTGCTCTTCTGTTCCTTGGAATCGCCAAGGAACCCGTTCAATAGCGCGAACAGCACCAGCAGTACGATATAGAGAAGAATGGTGCGCCTCCAGCCGAGCGAAATCGCGGCTACCGGCGCGCCGAACGTCGAGATGGCCGTTCCCAAATTGCCGACTCCGTAAATTCCGTTGACGAAGCCGTGTTTTTCTTTCGGGTAATACTTCGGCAACGAGGTAACGCCGATGGAGAAGAGCGCTCCGCCGATGCCCAAGAAAAACCCGCCGACGATCAATCCGAAGAACGTGTCGGCGATCAGGCCGAGCCATAAGATCGGCGCGATCAGCAGCACGAATCCGATCGCGAACGCCGGCCTCGCTCCGTACCGATTCGTCCAGTAACCGACGGGCACGCGCAGCACGGAGCCAAGCAAGACGGGAGTGGCCGTTACCCAGGCGAGCTGCCCGGACGTCAGAGCGATATCTTCTTTAATGGACGGCATTAAGGAAGACAGAATGACCCAGGCCATAAAGCCGAGCGTTAAGCTTGCGGTCTGCAGGGGCAGTTGAATGTTCTTGTTCATCGCGATACATCCCTCGATTGTCGTTGATACGCCATATTATTTCCTGTGGCGCAACGAATATCATCTCCAGAAAATTTCCGAAATCTAGCAACTGCATCGCCCCCGTTCGCGTCTAATACGGTGGGGTGAGATTCGTGTCGAAATTAATCCAAGTCATCGGATTAGCATGCGTCATTACATGGGTAACCGGGGGCTGCGCAGACAATAGGCAAGAAACGCCGGAAGCATCGCCTAGCTCAAGCGGTAGCGTCTCGCCAAGCGAGTCGGAATGCACGACGGACGCGAACGTCGACTACATCGATTTCGTGAAGTTAAACGATAGGATGTACTACGCCGATACCGAGTTTTCTAACGATTCCGGAAACCAAGCAGATAGGCTTGCCGGCGACCCTGTCGGAGAAGTGGGTTATACGATGTACGGCAACGCATGCCTCGAGCATGTCCCCGCGAACGGGGATGCGTCGTTCCTGTCCGCAGGAACGACGATCTACGCGATGAAAGGCTACAAGACCTCGTTCCGTCTTATCGCTGGCGGGCGCATGTATCAAATCAACGATAATCCGAACGCGAGCAGCGTCGAAGAAGTGCTCGATGTCGCCGGCAAAGTGAAAGCCATCATCGAGGAAGACCGCTCGAACGGCCAGACGGTACGGGAGTTGCCTCAGGCTAACGCCGAGTTGTTCGTCGTCAAAGCGCTCGAGCTCCCTTACGTCGATCCCAAGAAGCTAACGCTGGACACGTCCGAGGGAGATCGTCTATTTCGCATCGAGCTGACGGACGGTACCTCCGTGCGGTTTGCTTATTATCCCGCAACCGACGCGCTTAGCTTCGGAGCGACCGCGACCACCGAGGTCAAGACGCTGCTAACGAGCGAACGGGAGTTTTTGGAACCGATCGCCAATCAGACGTCGAAGAAATCCCCGGACGGCAAGTTCGTCATCGAAACCTATGGCGAGAACAAAGGAATCACGGCTGCCGGGCTTTATCCCGTCGAAGGGATACGGCTTATCGACCAATCTTCGGGAGCTACGATCTGGTCGATGCCGGGGTATTACGTTCAGGAGTTTAAGTGGTCCCCGGATAGCCGCTACGTCTCGGTCTACCACGAGGCGCGCATATGGGGAGGAACGGTCGTCGTGGACGCGAAGGACGGTTCCGAGTTTTCCCTGCCCGGCATGGATGACGTAGCCAAGCAGTGGAAGGGCAAGACGACCGTATCGGACAATCGTCCGGACCCTTATTTTAAATTCGCGGATTGGGTGGACGATACCCATGTGAACGTGACGTTCACTTGGATGGGTCAGAATTCCGAAAATTACGTCGGAAATTACGTGTACGATATCAAGAAGCGGACAATGATGGACTTGAATGTTCATAGTGACGCGGAGCTATCGCCCGAATTCACGGAGACGTTAGTTGCCGCGCTTCCGGAACGCGGCATCTTTCTGTACGGCAGAGAGAACGGCGCGGATCTGCACGTCGAAGACCGGGTGTACGCCTATGATTGGGAATATACGACCCCGAGGCAAGTTATGCCCGCCATGGATGTTCGGGATTACGACAAGGACGGCCAAGAGGAGCTGTTCGTCAATCTGAATATCGGATCGGGCACGGGTGTCGCCGTCGATGAGCTGCATATCGTCGAAATCAACGACAACCCGGTGAAGGACGTTATTTTCCATGAGGAGGACTACTTGGAGCAGCTCGAGCAAGCCGGCATCGGGTTTCGGACGACAACGGAGTCCGGAGAATGGTTCGGCGAAGTCAAGATCGGCGGTACAACCCATAAAGTCAGCCTAAAGGAATATGAATCGGATAATTCGGGGTTCGTTCAGGATAGAATCTGGTTCGGCAGCATCGTTCATTTTGATACGGACAAAGACCGATTAAAGGCGCGATTCGGCGTCGGCGTGTTCTTGGAAGATTTTCCGTCGCCGATGTTTATCGGGTACGTGAACGCGGATGTCGCGTACGAAGCGGGCAAATTTACGATGTCGAATTACAAATTCGCGCTGAACGACGAATAGCCGGATTTAGCGAATGGAAGCCGTCTGCGGCGGGTATCTTACTTGCGCGGAGGTGGAGAACCTATGGCAACGGATGTCGCTAAACCGGACTTGGCGCCGGTTCCGATCTGGCGCTGCCGGGACCAATCGTGCAAAGCGTGGATCAGGGAAGAACTAGCGAACTCGCCTTCTCCGGAATGTCCGATGTGCAAAGGAACGATGGTGCGAGGAATCAAGCATTTGCCCAAACTGATCAAAAAGCATAAGGCCGCGAAGAAACCGAAGGATTCGGCGGATTCTTGGTTGAGCTAGCGATTATGTGTTTGTGTGTTTCAAGGAAAGCAGCCCCAAAGGGCTGCTTTTCTTGTACCGATCGGAAGTAAGCGGTGTGCGGTAACCATCCTTCTACGATGTGTGACACACGCCGCCTTCGACCCCATAAACGCACGCCGGGAGAGGCACCCGAAGCTGCAAAATTACATCTACTGACTTGTACATCCCTTCATTCTAAGGTGTTCCTGCAAAAGTGCATTTAAAATCACTAAAAAACTTCGAGTACGCGTGAAACGAGAGGAATAATTGTACTTTTGCAGGTCAATATTGGTTTCGCTCAAAGACGCGGTAAGACAGGTGCACTTTTACACCTCCTATAGACACTGCATAGCGCCAAGACGCACCTCATAACGAACGATTTTCTGCCCGGATGCACCTGTTACAGCAATGAAATAACCTTTGGAACACAGTGATTGCAGCGTGCGAACAGCGGTACGGTGATTGATGCGGAGGTGATTCTCTGCGTCGATCGGGCGAATCGGACGTGCGAGCTGGAACGCAAGCCGGATCAGTTCTTTCTCGTACAGACTCATTCTTTGAGGATTCGGAGTTTGCGTACGATATCTGCTAATTAGCATTCGGAGCAACATAACGCAAATATCGGGGCGATTGGCTACATCGTCGTAGGAGAAGGATATGACCTGATACCCCATTGCGGTTAAGAAGGTTTCACGGTTTAACTCGTTGCAGTACTTTTGCCTATCCATGTCGCGAACATGCGGACCGAATCCTTTGATCTCGATAATGAGCTTCACGGCTAACGTTATCCATACAAAGTCGCAGAAATAGGATTGACCCCGCCAATCGAGCACTTCGTATTCGGGATGCAGATTGTCGAAGTTACCCTGCAGTTCCCACCATACCTTGCGGCAGAATTGTTGCTCGGCCTCCCGATGCCCGCGCTCCAATCTCCCCCTGCGTTCGCCTGAACGTTTAGAGAGATGGTATTGAATAAAGGCAGGATGAGCTTGTTCGAACGACATGATCTCCAACACCTCCATAATGAAAAAAACGTCCCGGCTCCACAGAATGATGGAGCGGGACGTTCTTCGTCTCGTTGCGTGTATTGTAGCGCATATTCGTTGGTCTGACTAGGTGTATCGTGGCAATAAATGCAAATATGCAGGTCTTTGAACAAACCGGTATTGCCGATGTCCAGTAAATGCGAAAGTACAGGCGATCGATAAAAAAATCGGCTGTTAGTTGGAAGTTTAGAATATTAACAGTATTATCGCAGGTGTTTTTCGCTAGACTGAGCCTGGGGCTCAAATAACCGCACTTTTGCAGGAATCCTACATTTAAACGCTTCTCCCCTTCGCACCAGAGGCACGATCGCCGCTGCGATCACGTTTCTCCCCTTCGCACCAGAGGCACGATCGCCGCTTGCGATCACGCTGCTACGACGCCGTACAATCATCCCGCTCCCTATGCGAGATCGACATTTTATTTAATCTAGTTTGCAATTCGGACTCCGGTCATTGACAGTATTTAGGGGGGCATTAGTCTGTTGGAGGTACTGGTAAGTCAATTTAAGAGAATAGGGGGCTGCGATTATTGTGAATGCTGGGCGCGACAAGGACGAAAAACTTTTCTGGATCATTGCTTTAACGATTGTTGCGATTTCGATCGGCATTGCGCTAATCGTCTCCGCGGTCCGGGATACACCGTCCCAGTCGGACGAAGCGGGGGCAGAAGGAATCCGGTACGCGATCGTATGCAAGACGGAAGACGGGTGTTCGAAGACCGGTTAGCGATCGAACGCCTGCATGAGATGAACTAATTTCTATCGAACAATTGGAGGGAAATAAAGAGAACGTGGATGAACGGAACGAGTAACCTAACGAAAAACGGCCGAGCGGTTAGTTTACACCGCTCGGCCGTTCTATTCCAACTAGTTGTTATAAGGGTCGATCGTCTGAATGGTGCCGTCCGGATTGTACTTCAGCTCGGTAAATTTCACCGAACGTTTGTTATCGATGCCGCCGGACAAAGAGCTGTCGTGGTAGAACAGGTACCATTTGTCTTTGAATTGAATAATCGAGTGGTGGGTCGTCCATCCGATAACCGGGGTAAGGATTACGCCTTGGTATACGTAAGGGCCCATCGGATTTTTGCTGATCGCGTACACAAGCTTGTGCGTCGAACCGGTCGAGTAGGACAAGTAGTAGTAACCGTTATGCTTATGCACCCAAGGACCTTCGAAATATCTGCGATCCTCGTCGCCGGCCGTCAGAGGCTTGCCGTCTCCATCGACGATCGAAATTTCTTGCGGCGCGTTCTTGAACGACAGCATATCGTCGCTTAGCTCGGCCACGCGAGGTCCGAGTGCCGGCTCATTGCCGGTAGGACCCGTTTCTTCAGGCAGGAACGTTCCGGTCTGCCATTTCTCCAACTGACCGCCCCATAGGCCGCCGAAGTACATGTACGACTTGCCGTCGTCGTCGACGAATACGGCAGGGTCGATACTGAAGCTGCCCGGGATATAATTCTCCTCGGCTTTGAACGGGCCGGACGGGGACGCGCTCGTCGCAACGCCGATTCTGAAGATCCCTTCTTTGTCTCTAGCAGGGAAGAACAGGTAATACGTATTGTTCTTGAAAGCGGCATCCGGCGCCCACATTTGCTTGCTGGCCCACGGAACGTCGCGAACGTGAAGCGCTTCGCCGTGGTCTACGCATGGCGCGCCTTCGTCTTCCATGGACAGGACGTGGTAATCTTCCATATCGTATTGGTCGCCGTTGTCGTTAATCACATTATTATTATCCAGATCATGAGAAGGATAAATATAAATTTTTCCTTCGAATACGTGAGCGGAAGGGTCCGCGGTATACATATGCTTGACGATCGGTTCATTACGTTTTGTAGCGTCTGCCATCTAAGTTCCTCCTTAGTCTGTACCCATTGTCGAAGTTTAGAAGCGTATCCACCCTATAGTATCAGACAAGCAAGGGGTTTTAACCCTACAAAATTATGTTTAACACTCTAAAATGTTTAGAATATTCGCGATACACAAGCAGCATGGATGAGATCCGAGTTGTTTAAAAAATGAAATCGCTTTAATAATGATACATTTTGTATTGACACCAATCGAAATGTAGCATAATGTTGAGATTGTGGATACGTTTTGTATCAATTATAAAGAAATCAGTATTAATCGATATATGGGGTTTGCAAGAACCCGCCGGCCTACGCGGTTATAACATTTTTGTCAGAATTTGAGGTGATAAAATGAATTTGGGGGCGCGTCTAAGGACGTTGCGGCATTGCCGAAGAATATCTCAAACGGAGGTAGCGCAATTTATCGGCATTACGCGCTCGGCTTATAGCCATTACGAGAGCAATAGCCGGCAACCCGTCTATGAGACGATCATCAAGCTGGCAGCTTTCTTCAATGTGTCCGTAGACTATCTGCTTGTGGGGGAAGACCCGCAAGCGGTCAAGGAGCCTTCCGAGGAGCAGGATTTGAACGAGATTCTGTATTTGCTTAAACGGATGGACGGGGAGATGAAGAAGAGATCGATCCATATGATTAACGCCTTAGTCAAAGAATCGTTATCGAACGTTAAGAAGGAAGGCTAGCAAGCGTTTGTAGAACGCTTGGGCCATTCTTGACTCTCCTCTTGTCTTTCGTCTAATCTTCTCCTCCCGAAACGAATCCCGCCGTCCAATACTACTTCTGCCGTCAGCAAAGCGATAGCGAGACAACGAAATTTATCGGCGCCTCTGGCCAAGCGCTGACCGGCGTTGCGCATGAATAATCGATAATACCACACCGGGGAATCGTTCGCGATAAACGTACTTCAAATTCGATGGCGGCGCAAGGGTACGATTGGAACGAGTTTTGCGAGGCTGCGGCCATCGACCCGGATTTGGCGCTGGATGCGGAGGCGCGGCTGCCGACCGAAGACTACGAGCGTGCCGTGAATACGGCTGTTCGCGTGACCGGCGACGATGTCGTCGTAACTATGGAGCTTGGCATTGGGCTTGGACGAACGGGGCGAGAATACTCAGCGGTTAACTTTTATCGCCCTCTTCATTATTAAAAAAAAGTAAATTTAAATAAAAAATACATAAAATATATAAATTTTGTTTATTTTACTCCGATATATCACTTTGGATGTCTTTGACATTCGATAAAAGGATAAAGGAGAGAAATAAATGAGAAGCAGGATGAGGAAGAAAGCGAGTCTAGCAATTAAGCTCGCAATGTGCGCGGTTATAGGCTCAAGCGCCGTAACCGTTATTGGGTCGCGAGACGCGGCGGCGGCATTTCCGAAGATTAAATCCGTTGCAACAGGTCTAAACCGATCTTACGCGTTGGGCGAGGATGGCTCGTTGTGGTCCTGGGGGGGAAATAATCGTTATTATATACCCGCCTTACCGCGCATCGATACCCCATACGATAGCGGTCCGCTCAAACTCGAACTTACCGGCGTATCGTCCTTATCGGCTGGCCGATCGCATACGCTTATCGTGAAAGATGGCGATCTATGGGGGGTAGGCGATAACTCCGAAGACCAACTCGGCATTGATTCGGTTGAGCTGTTCGCAACGTCGATGCCTAAGAAAATCCCCGGCATCAGCAACATAAAGTCTGCGGCGGCGGGCTATCTATACTCGGTCGTGCTGAAAAACGACGGCACGCTTTGGGAATTCGGCAAAAACTATTCTGATTTCTCTGCAAGGGATACCCATTACCGTGATTTCCATATTCCTAGGCAAGTTCCTTACTTTCCTGGCAATGAAAGCGTGCAGGAAGTTGCCGCCGGTTATTACCACACGGTTGCCATTAAGGCCGATCGGACTTTGGTTGCTTGGGGCGCGAACGATAAAGGCCAATTGGGTATAGGCATGACGGACGAATTTTGGGATACGCCGGCTTCGGTGTACGGTATAGATGACGTTAAATCGATCGCCGCAGGCGGAATGCATACGCTCGCGTTAAAGTATGACGGTACTGTTTATGCGTGGGGTACCAATAGTTGCGGCGCGCTCGGCAGGAAACCTTCGGAAATCGCATCTAGTAACACGCCCCTTCAAGTAGAAGGCCTGAGCGATATCGTCGCGATCTCGGCGGGCGACGTTCACAATCTTGCGCTTGGCAAAGACGGCAAAATTCGCATCTGGGGCTGCGAAATGACGAATGACGATCTGTATGCTGATCTTGCTGTCCATGAAGTGCCGACAACGATTGAAACTCCTATCAGCATCAAATCGATAGCGGCAGGCGATCTGCATTCGTTAGCCGTGACGAGTTCCGGGCGACTGTGGGCTTGGGGATTGAACGACGTGAACCAATCCGGCCCGTCGCCCAACGTATTTATTCCTTATCCGAGAGGCTTCAAGCTCGAAGAATATGCGCCGAGTCCTCCATATAATCTGAAGGCTGCGGCGGGAGAGGGTCAGGTGACGTTGACATGGAATTCGGACGTGCCTTATCCCAAGTCCAATATCGTATTAATGAGAGAGGGAAGTACCGGCCCTTTCAAGACGGTTGCTACGATTATATTGAGCGGGAATAACTCGGGAACCTATTCCTATACGGTGAATGGACTCGCATACAGTCCATTCAAACCATATGAGTTCAGAGTCGTCACCGTGGACGGGGATGACAGAAAGTCTCCCCAGTCCGAGTCTATTTTCGCGCAGCCGAAGAAAATCTTTCAATTGCCGGACAATACCGATTTGCGATTAATTCCGTCTAAATAACCGAAAAGCGTTAGAGCGAACAAGGGCTGTCCGTCAGTCAATCACGACTGAGGGACAGCCCTCGTTTTATTGCGCGCCTGCCGGATACGGGTACTGCGACGAATAACCGCTGAACTGCTGGTACGTCGTCTGCAGCTTCTGCTGGTCCTCGGCCTCCAGCTTGTACCAGCCTTTCTGGAACATGAGATTGTATAGTTCGCGAGTGCTTTGGTGCGTTTCGTTCAATAGGCGCTGGAAGTCGGCATGCAGCTCGTTGTGGCTTGCTTCCTTGACGGCGATATTCAGGCTGTCTGTCAAATATTTGCAGGTGCTAAGCGCATCGTTCACGTAATCCCGGTCGTTCATCTCCGGACCTTTGACCGTCGGCAGCTGTCCCGTCTGCGGGTTCGCGATTTGATTCTGGCTCTGGCTCTGGCTTGGCATCGGTTCGTCCTCCTCGATAAAATAGAATATTCGTCAGGCTCGACCTGACTCGCCCTTCAGTGCGAGAGCTGCTGTGCTTGCTGCTGCGGCAGTCCGGCCATGGCGGCGTTGTTGTCGATTTGCAGATGCTTAAGCAGCTGTTCGTAGTGCGCTTGATGCATCCGCCCCGCGCTGTCGAGCGCTTGCTTGATCTGCGGATCCTTCGCCTCTCCGGCGAAATGGTGCAGCTTCTTGAACGCGTTCAGCTCCCACGAAAGCGCGTCTTTCAGATAGGATAAGTCTTTCGTCGTAATGACCCGCGGCGGAAACGGAATCGGCACGCCCTGTTGTCCGGCGTTCATACTCGTATTCGGCGTCATACAAAGCTCCTTTGATTGTGATGTAGGCGATTTTATAATTTGCCATCGCAGCCGTAAATATCCGTACAAGAATCGATTCCTCACGAAGCCGCCACGGCATCCGCGCGCTTTTCCTTAACATTTTCCATGTCTACGGAAGAAGCGATGGTGGTATAATTCCGTTCATATCGTGGAAAATGCAGGATGGGGCGAATGGACAGCATGAGAAAAGGTTTACTGTACGCAATAGCCGCTTATACGATGTGGGGTCTGCTCCCGTTGTATTGGAGATGGTTCGAGACGATCGGCGCGGGAGAAATTCTGTCCCATCGTATCGTATGGTCATTCGTATTCGTCGCGGGACTCATCATCGTCCAGCGCAGAGGGAAAGAAATCCGCGCGATTCTCGGCAATCGGGCGACGCTGCTGACGCTGACGGCAAGCAGTCTTCTCATTACTTCGAACTGGCTTATCTTCATCTGGGCCGTCAATAACGGGCATGTCATCGAGACGAGCTTAGGGTATTATCTGACGCCGCTCATCAACGTCGTGTTGGCGATCGCATTCCTGGGCGAGAAACCGACGACGGGTCAATGGGCGGCGATCGCGATCGCGGGTTCGGGCGTGCTGCTCGTCGCCATCGATTACGGCAGCTTCCCTTGGGTCTCGCTTTCGCTCTCTATAAGCTTCGGATTATATGGTCTTGTGAAAAAGCGGATGAGAGTAGACGCAACCGACGGCTTGTTGCTGGAAACGGCGGTCGTCGTGCCGTTGGCGCTCTTGTACTTCTTATACATCGGCTACTCGCATGAAGCGCATGCTTGGTCTTTGCCGACGGGAACTTTCCTCGCGTTGTTGGCGTCGGGCGTGGCGACTGCCGTTCCGCTTTTGTTTTTCGCGCGAGCGGCGAGCAGGCTTCCGCTGTCGATGCTCGGCTTCATCCAGTATATCGGGCCTACATTGACGCTTGGATTAAGCGTATTCGTCTTCAATGAAACCATTACTCCGGTGCTCCTCATTAGCTTTACGCTCATATGGTCCGCATTGATCGTCTACGCCTGGGCTTCGGTACAATCGGCCAGATCGTTGCGGACGGCGTGAGTCCCGTACGGATCTTGGATACTATGGCATTTTCTGCACGGGAACGGTATGATGAATGAAGTTAATTTCGGCGCGTTAATCGAGCAGGAAGGAGCTATTGGAATGAGCGGCGCACACCGCATGGAACGGCACCTCTCCGAAGATTCCGACATATCCGGCTCATGGCGCGAACGGCTGGAACAGACGATTACCCTCAAGTCGTTATTGCTGGCCATGGATCATTGGCTTGAGCAATCGCCTGCCGCGGAACCGGACGATGACCTGATCGATCTATGCTCGCGCAAGGCACACGCTTTGCTCGGAGCGGATCGGGAGCCGATCCAGTCCGGGAAAGCGTTGCATGATCGCATCGGCGGATTGGCGCGGCGTTACGCGGGGTTCGCGGAAGCGAAGGCTCGTTTCGAGACGATGATCGCGGCGACCTTGCTAGGCAGGCTTGAGCTTAATCACCTTACGGCTTCCGAGCTTGAATGCTTAAGAACGATCGTCGTAGAGCCAGTCGCTAGACTTGGCAACGCCCTCGCCGCCGAGGAACGGGATAACTGGCAGGTCATAGAAGCGCTATGCTTCATTATGGATAGCCGTATCTATAACGAGAAGGATATTGTAACGAAGCTGGACAACATGAAAGTTGCCCCGTTCGACCTCACGCAGAAACTTCTCCGCAGATTGCTATGGGACCAATTGGAATACGCGCAATTTCGTAGAGTCGTATACGCCTTCTACATACGGTTGAGCTCGCGGCGTTCGAAGCTGGGCTACGGGGATTTCGAGCACGGCGAAATGCTGTCCTACGTCTACGATTTCGGCAGCCGAAGCAGCGTCGTATACGAATTCATGACATGGAAAGCCGCCAACCCGATACAGCTAACCCCGGCCTTCGAGCAAGCGCTCGTTCGCTACTTCGATTTCGAAGGCCGTGGCGCTCTCAAGAACGGCAAAATCCGCCGAACGCTGCTATCGTCGAACAATAAGGCGTTTAATGAACTTATTCGCGGCATATGGCTGGAGCAATCCGGCATCATGACCAGGTTCTTTCACAAATACGGATTAAAGCTCTTGTTCTCCCTCGCGCTGGGGGCGGCGGCTGCGCTCGGCGGTATCTTTATCTTCAAGCATTGGATCGAGTGAACGGGGCTGCTCCTCCTTACGGGCGGATCGTGACCCTCGTGCCGATCGGGACTAGCGATTGCAGCAGCAGCACGTCTTCATTGAACATTCGTATGCAGCCATGGCTGACCTCCCTGCCGATCGAAGCGGGATCGTTCGTGCCGTGGATCCCATAATGAGGCTTGGACAAGCCCATCCAGAAGGCTCCGTAAGGACCTCCGGGATGGGCTTGTTTGTTGACGACCGTAAATTCTCCGGAGGGCGTTCGCGTCACCATCCTGCCGATCCCGACCGGAAATCCTCGCACGACCGTATGGCCATCGAGCAAATACAGCTGTCGATCCGACAGATCGACGATGATTCGGTATTTCGGCATACGCACACTCTCCTTTGGTAATCAGATTATTCGCGAAATCCATGGAATTAGCCATCATCTCGGTAAAATCGCTCATTGGGCCGCCTATCGATGTCTTTCATAATGAAGCTAGAACATCGATAGAAAGCGGGGGAAACGAATTGAGCTGGAAAGTGGAAGAGAACGCGTTCGATCCGGACCGGATCGCCATGAACGGCAACAAGTTCATGATCGGCAACGGAGCGATCGGGTACAGGGGGACGCTGGAGGAGTATACGAAGGAGCAATTGACCGCGAGCACGGTAGCGGGGCTGTACGACAAAGTCGGCGAAGGGTGGCGCGAGCCGATTAACGCGCCGAACGGATTATTCACGCGGATCGTATGCGATGGCGAGCCGCTTAGCGCACTGCATTCGGAGGTCGCCCGGCACTCGCACTCGCTTGATCTCTCGCAGGCGAGCTTCGGTCGGGATACGGTTTTCGCGGTCCGCTCCGGAGGTACGGTCGAAATCCGTTCCGAGCGGTTCGTCAGCATGGAACAGCTGAACCTGATCGCGATGAAGTACGAGTTCCTTGCTTCAGCGGCATGCGACATCGTCGTGGAGACCGGCATCGACGGCGACGTATGGGACATTAACGGTCCCCATCTCGAGAACAAGACGGTATGGGCCGAGGATGGCATCGTCGGACTAACCGCGATCACGCATGAACTGCGAATGGAATTGACGGTTGCCGAAGCGGTGAGATGGAACGTCGGCGCACGGCGGATCGAGGAGAACCGGGACCCCGGATCATCGATCCGGCGATTCCGCCTTCGCTGCGAGCCCGGCGTGTCTTACGGTTTCACGAAATACGTCTGCATCAGCTACGGGGAATCGGAGGGGAAATCGTCGGCGACAACCGCGTTGTCCATCGTCAACGCCGCGTTGCCGCTCTCCTACGAGACGCATCTGCAGGAGCATCGCGCGCATTGGGAACGGAAATGGGAAGCATCCGACATCGTGATCGACGGAGACGAGGAGGCTCAATTCGCGCTTCGTTACAGCTTATATCAGCTGCACATTATCGCGCCGACGCATTCCGAGCGCGTCTCGATTCCGGCTAGAGGCTTGTCGGGCCAAGTGTACAAAGGAGCCGTATTCTGGGATACGGAGATGTTCATGCTGCCGTTCTTCCTCCACACGCAGCCCGAGATCGCCCGCAACTTGGTCATGTATCGGGTGCACACGCTGGACGGAGCGCGCCGGAAAGCGGCCGAGTACGGCTACCTTGGCGCCTTCTATGCTTGGGAAAGCCAGGATACCGGGGATGACGCCTGCACATTGTTCAACCTTACGGACGTGTTCACGAATCGGCCGATGCGGACGTACTTCCGCGACAAGCAAATTCATATTAGCGCGGACGCCGCATTCGGAATTTGGCAGTACTACGAGTTCACGGGCGACGAGAGCGTGCTGCTGGAAGGCGGCGCCGAAGTCATCCTGGAGTGCGCGCGTTTCTTCTATTCGTACGCTTACTACAAGCATGACAAGCAGCGTTACGAAATTCTCGACGTGACGGGTCCCGACGAATACCACGAGCGCGTCAATAATAATGCGTTCACGAACGCATTGGCGCACAAGACGATCGAAATCGCGCTGCAGACGCTGGAATGGCTGGCCGCAAGGCATCCGCAGTACGGCGCGTCGCTGATCGCGAAGCTTAATTACCGCGAGGATGCGCGAATGCTGAAGCAGATGCTGGAGCGTCTTTACGTTCCGCGGCCCGATCCGGAAACCTCGATCATCGAGCAATTCGACGGCTATCGCAAGCTCGAAGACGTCGATCTCTGGACGCTCAAAAGCCGCATTCTGAACGAGAGCGAATATTTGGGCGGAGGCAACGGGCTGGCGACGACGACGAGAATTCTGAAGCAGGCCGACGTCGTGCTCCTGCTGCATCTGTTCAAGCGCCGTTATTCGCAGAACGTCAAACGAGCCAACTGGGAGTACTACGAACCGCGCACGGAGCACGGCTCCAGCTTAAGCGCATGCATCTACGCGCTCGTCGCTTCGGATATCGGCAATCCGGATTGGGCTTACCGCTATTTCCTCCGGACGGCGACGATCGATTTGACCGGCGAGTCGAAGCAATACGTCGGCACGCTGTACATCGGCGGGACGCATCCCGCGGCGAACGGCGGCGCCTGGATGGCGGCCGTGCTCGGCTTCGCCGGCGTCGACGCCGGCGAAGGAGCCGTGCGCATTCGTCCTGCGCTGCCCGAAGGGTGGCGGTCGATCAAGTTCGGCATCGCCTTCCAAGGCGGACGTTATCGCATCGAAGTGTCGCGTTCGGAGGTCCACGTCAGCGCGGACGCAGGCAACGAATCCGCACAGCCGTTCATCGCGAACGGCAAGTCGGCATCCGTTGCTCCCGGGGCCATTTACTCCTGGACGATCAATAAAGCCGAGAGAGGTGCGCGTCATGCTTAACCGGATCAAAGGCGCGATATTCGACTTGGACGGCGTCATCGTCGACACGGCCAAGTATCATTATTTGGCTTGGAGACGGCTTGCCGACCAACGCGGCATTCCGTTCACCGAGCACGACAACGAGCGGTTGAAGGGAGTAAGCCGGATGCGGTCGTTGGACATTATTCTCGAGCTCGGAGGATTCACGTTGCCGGACGAAGAGAAGGAAGCGATGGCGGCGTACAAGAACGAGCTGTATCTCGACTACATTCGCCGCATGGACGAGTCCGAAATTCTGCCCGGGGCGAAGGAGTATATGGCCTCGTTGCGTGCGAAGGGGGTTCGGATCGCGCTCGGCTCCGCGAGCAAGAACGCGGCGTTCATCCTGGAGCGCGTAGGGCTCAGCGGCATGTTCGACGCGGTAATCGACGGCACGAAGGTGACCAAGGCGAAGCCTGATCCCGAAGTGTTCCTCGTCGCCTGCGAATCGCTCGGACTGGCGCCGCGAGACTGCGCGGTATACGAGGACGCGGCCGCCGGCGTTCAAGCGGCGAAAGCCGCCGGCATCTACGTCGTCGGCATCGGCGACGGCGACGTGCTGGGGGAAGCCGACGAAGTCGTTGCCGGGCTTCACGAGTTGGTGTCTTAACGGGGGAAAGCAAAAACAGAAGACGACTGCATCCCTATGAGGGTTGCGGGTCGTCTTTGTGCTTTAAGAGCCGGTTGCGCCTCTTTGTTAAGATTATTGCGAAGTCAGCTCCAGAAACATAATGCAGCCGGTATCATCGGTATATAGGCGAAGCTCGGCCAGCTTCTTCCGATCGATTCTTGCGGTCATCCGAATCATATCTTCCTCTACCCGGTAGATGAGCCACCAATCCATGCACGCTTCCATGAACGCGACATTAGGCGGTTCCGCGATAAAGTTGGCGATCAGCAATTTTCCGCCGGAACGGAGCTTGCCGAATAAGGCGGCCGTAAGCCGCTCCGACAGGTTATCATTCAAATAATCGTACAAACCGGCTGCATAAATCAAGTCAAACCCCGTATCCCGGATGGTATCTTTGCGGAGGATGTCGACGACCGACGTGCTGGCGGTACCGATCCTTCCGTTCCAAGTCTTGCGGACGACCTCAAGCGATGCCGTGTCTTGATCTATCGCGGTAAAGCGAACCGCTTGATGGTCTCTCATGCCTTGGCATGCTTCGGCTTCGCGAAGATGGCCGCACCCGACGGACATGATGGCGGGCGATGGGCAGCGTTGCAGCGTCTCGTCTATTTTCGAGGTCAGTATCGCTTTCCTCGACCGGACCGCGCTCGTCTCCGGATGTTTCAGAAATTCCCGGTATATACGCAGCCCCAGATCCGATTCTTGCTTTAAGCTTGCGATAAGTTCCGGATCTTCATTGTAGATGAGGTCCATCACTACGGGATCTCCGGGGTATCCGCGAGGCTTCTGATAACATCTGCGGGTAAAAGGATCTTGTTGAAAAATGCCCATAACCGGATGCGCCCGACAATCGTTAATAAAAGTTTTCCAGGCTTCTGCGGTTAACGTACGACGGATTTGTCCTAAACCGTAGAAAAAATCGTTCACGACATTCTCGATTCGGTCGTTCTTGAAAGCTTCGAAGGTGCGGTCCAAGAGGCTGCGTTCTCCCATGAATCATTCCCTCCTTATCAATGTTTGTAAACGCTTACCATTTGCGTTCGTCCATCACCTCGCATGAGTTAATACTCTAATACTTATGCACGTGAAGCGGAAATCCTGCTAATAAATGGTTATTTGCTAGATAAAAGAAAAGGTACGACCGCCTCATTGCTCATGAGCGATTGTACCCATCTTCGTTTAACGGCTTTCCCCCGCTTTGAAGCCCATCAGCGTCTTCTGCAGCACGCCCGACAAGCCTTCGAGCTCCTTGGCGATGTCGACGACCTCTTGGCTCGAATGCAGCTGCCCGGCGCTTAGCGCGGCCACTTGCTCGGACGTTGCCGACGCCTCCTCCGAGAAGCTGCTGACGCTCGCGATCGAGGCGTTCAGTTGCCGCTGCTTCTCGCCAAGCTTGCGAACGTCGTGCTTGATCCGCTCCGCGAGCAGCGAGAAAGCTTCGGAATTCTCGTAGACGGAAGCGAAGATCCCGCCCGCCGTTCGAATCGATTCGATCTGGGATCGCAGCAGCGGAAGCGCGGTCGACAGCGCCTTAACGGTCTGAACGATCTCCTCTCGGATCGCATCCGTCATCTCGTGCACGGTCGCGATCGACTCGTTCGTCTGGTCGGACAGACGGCCCATCTCCGACGCGATCACTTTGAAGCCGCTGCTCGACGATCCCGATCTTGCCGCTTCGATACCCGCGTTAAGAGACAGTATTTTCGAATCCTTCGTAATCTTGTCCAGCAGATCCAAGATGCGCTGCATCGCTTCCGTGCTTTGTTCCAGCCGGCCGACCCGTCCGACGAGCCGGTCGATCGATTGCTCCGATTCGATCGTGCCCGAGACGATGCTCTCCATGAACCGCTTGCCTTCGGAGGACGCCGACTTCACCTCGAGCGAAGACTCGTTGATTCGGTCGGTCGCCCCGATGACGCTCTCCAGATCGCCGTTCATCGAATCGACGATATGATGGACGGTCTCGGCTTCGGAGGCCAACTGAGCCGAGCCCTCCGCGATTTCGTTCGTCGCGATCGATATCTCGCTTGCCGCGCTCGCGGTTTGCCGCGATACCCCGAGCAGAACGCTTGACGTTTGAAGCACTTGGCTCGCGGAATGACGCGTCTGATCGATGAGACGCGTCATTTGTTCCATCATCCGGTTGAAGCTGCCCGACACCTCGCCGATCTCGTCGCGTCTTCGCAGCTTCGTCCGAACCGATAGATTGCCGCTTGCTCCTTCGTTCAGCATACCGCGAATATGCAGGAGAGGTTTGCCTACGTGCAGAATGACTAAGTATCCCAAACCGATCGCGAGCGCTGCGGAGATGAGGCACATGACGATCGTCAGATCGCGAATCGCTTTCGTATCGGCGACAAGCTCCTTCAGCGGCGCGATGCCGGATAACGTCCAAGAAGTTCTTGAGAGCGGCTCGGAGACGACGAGATGATCGTCTTTCCACGGTTCGGGCGAGAACGGTTGTCCGATATTCTCGGCAACGGACGATAACAGCACGTTACCTTGAGCGTCGGCGAGCAGCATCCGCGAGCTTTCGCTGAACCGGACCGAGCCCAGCGTCTGCGAGAGCAGCTCGGCATCGATTTCGAAGACGATCATCGATTTGCCGATCATGCGGGCCAGCGCGAACACGTTGCCCTTGGCCATGCCCGTATAACCGTCGTTCTTGGGCGGCAGCCACAGCGCTTTGCCTTTAAGCGCCATCGTCTCGGCGTACCACCCGGCTTTACGATCGATCGGAATCAATCCTGCGGAGATGGAATTGACCGTCTCGTTCACGTTAACGGTATCGAGCAGCGTGATCGACAGTATGAACGTATTCGTGCGAGCCAGCTGATTAAGCGTATCCTGCAAATCCGCTTTGCCGCGGGTTTTGCCGGAGACTTCCGCGTTCGGGTCGAAGATCGCGGACAAGCTTTCTTGCAAATCTCTGCTTGTGGAAAATTGAAGCGACATGTCCTCGAACGGTTTGAGCAGCAGCCCGATTTTATCCGCGGACTCCTTAACGGTTTGTTGGGATACCGCCTCCATCTGGCCCGCGATGATGGATTGGGATTTGTCGTAGGAGATCATGCCTACGAGCAACACGGATACGAGAGTAGATGCGAATAAGAGCAAGAAAAGCTTGGTACCGACCGAACGCAGCATTGTCACGCCAAACATCCCCTTTACGTTATTGGTTCTGTCTATACCAATCATTGTAAACGGAGATAGATTCGTGATAATGTGTCGTTCTACGCATATGATGTGCGCTCGTACGGGAAATCGCCCGGAGGCTCCACAATCTACTGGCAAGCCGTAATAATAGAGGTAAAGATCTGTCCGACGGGGGGGGGACCCAGGATGAAGGCATCGATTAGAAATCCCTTGACGAAGATGAACGTCAAACAGCAGCTGATCCTGCTGTTTTTGGTGCTGGTCAGCCCGGTGTTCATCCTGAACTGGTACGCGAACTTGATGGCCGAGCGGATTTTAACGACTCAGGTAACAGGCGCGTACGAGGAGCTTAACAAGCAGAATCACTTCCTGCTTAACCGGGATATCGACACGATCAACCGGATTATGTCGACGATCATTCAGAATCCGATTACGCAAAGCATGATCGTAGAGAAGGGAGACGAGGAAATCGACCTCGTTCGCAAATACTCCGACATGACGAAGCTGCTTCGCAGCAACTCGGTGGGTATTTTCGGCGGGGAAGCCGTCTATTACCTCTTGTTCGTGTTTGATCCGAACGACCGGTTCGGCTTCGCGCCGAAAAATATTAACATCGACAAGTTGGACACCTCGTCCAACGTATTCTATTATTCGGACGAAAACAAACTTCCGTGGATGGACGCGGCGCTGGCGCAGAAGGGCAAAGGCGTGCTCGCTTACATGGACAACCTCGGCCCGAAGTCGGACCAGAGGACGCTCGCGTACATGCGGGTCGTCAACAACATCTCCCGCGGCAACAGCGTCATCGGCATTCTCGTCGCGACGAAGATGGAAAAGAAGATCGAAGAGTCTTTCAGTACGGTATCGCTCCCGGTAGGCGGCGAGATGTATTTGACGGACTGGAACAATCTCGTGCTTTCCTCGACGACAGACATGATCGGACGGACGATAAGCCTCCCGGATCCGATTGAAGACGAGACCGAATTCGAAAACACGATAAGCATGATTTCTGACGGGTACATTTACGTAGCCCATACGAGATACGCGCAACAGCAAAAACTCATTTACAAAATACCGACCAAATCGCTGCTTCAGAAGCAGGACGAGTTGAAGCGGGTCATTCAGCTCATCTCGATCGTTTACTCGCTGTTCGCGCTGGTCGTCATGGTGTATTTCTGGCGCTCGCTCATGACTCCGCTGCAGAAGCTGGCGACGTTCTCGCGATCGTACGAGCCGGGCAAACCGTTGCCGAAGATGCCGCAGCGGGAGCGCAACGATGAAGTCGGCGTGCTTATCTATTCGGTGCACAGTATGACGCACAGGCTTAACGACATGATCCGCGATCAATATTTGATGGAGATTAAGCAGAAGGAATCTCAGCTGCAATTGCTCTATCAGCAAATCAATCCGCATCTGCTCTATAACACGCTTGAGAGCATTTACTGGAAGAGCTCGCTCGAAGGAAATGCCGGGTCGGCGGAGATGATCAAGGAGTTGTCGAAGCTGATGCGGATCAGCCTCAGCCGGGGTCGCGAGCTGATCGCGATCAAGGACGAGCTCGAACACGCGAGCGCTTACGCGAGCTTGCAGCAAAAGCGATACGAGTACGGCTTCGCAATCGAATGGCGAATCGACGACGACACGTTCGCTTACGAAATTCCGAAGATCACGCTCCAGCCGCTCATCGAGAACGCGATCATCCACGGCGTTATGAACATGGGGGAGGATGGCGAAATCACCGTCTCCGCCAAGAAGCTGACCGATTCAATCCGAATTACGGTCGAGGACAACGGCTACAAGGCAGTCGATTACGAAGCGATCAACCGAATGCTCGCGGACGCGAACTCCGCTTCGGGTTACGGGATTCGCAACGTACAGCAGCGCATTCAGCTTCATTTCGGAGAGCGATACGGGCTGACCTTCGAACCGAGGGAAGTCGAGGGGACGAGAGTCATCATGACATTGCCGTTGCGCGCGCAGCCCGTTACGGACCAACCGTAAACACCTATAAGGAGGCAACCTCTCATGTACAACATTCTCATTGTCGACGACGAACCGCTCATTTGCCGAGGGTTAGCCAGCTTACTGAACGCCTCCGGACTGAATATCGAACATATATATACCGCGCACAACGGATACGAAGCGCTGGATTACTTGCGGATGGAGAATATCGACCTGCTCGTGACGGACATCCAGATGGGCTCGATGAGCGGGATCGAACTGATGCAGCAGGCCAAAATCATCAAACCTTGGGTGCAGGTCATCATTATTTCGGCGCACGAGACGTTCCAATACGCCCAATTAGCGATTCGGCTGGGGGCGAAAGACTATCTCATCAAGCCGCTGAACAGCGAGCAGTTCCTCGGCTCGGTCAGACACGTGCTCCTGCATATGGATAAGCCGGCGCAGGATCAGGACCAGCTCATGTCCGATCTGCGCGAGCATTTTCACCTGTCGACGCCTAACCCGAAGCGCGCGGAGCTGCTTAACTGGCTTCTGGACGAGCATGCCGGAGAACGGGACGGTCTCGTCGCCGAACTGTCCAACGTTCACGACATTCATTTAACCGGTCCGTACTTCGCCGTCATCAAGCTTCGGCTCGATCTGTCGTCCGGAGGCCGCGACGTGGCGAGCAAGGACGGCAAGCTGCTGCAATACGCCGTGCTCAACATCGTAAGCGAGCTGCTCGACCGAGAATGGGACCATCAAGCGTTCTATTCCGAAGGTCACGAGATCGGAATCGTCATTCAATGGGACGAGGCCAAGTACGGCGATTCGAGCGTCGATACAATCAATCAGCTCGAGATGATCGGGAGAAGCCTGCATTTCAACGTCCATAAGTTCCTCGGCTTCCAGTGCGTCGTCGGCATTAGCCACATCCTGAGAGGCCACGCGTTCTTGGGCGAGCTCGGCAAGCAGGCGATCAAGGCGATGCTCTGGCAGCGTCAGCACAAGGACCACCATGTATTCTATTACGGAGACTTCAAGTGGGGAGTCTTGTCGGAGGAAGAGCCTTCCGAAGAGGAGATGGCCGCCCAGAACAACCTGATCGTCGAACGGGCGACCGAATACATCCACCAGAACTACGCGCAGAAAGGATTGACGCTGGGCGATGTCGCGCAGAAAAACCACGTCAGTCCGAACTACCTCAGCTATCTTTTTAAGAAAAATACCGGCTTTAACCTATGGGAATACGTGATTAAGCTGCGCATGGAGGAAAGCAAGCGGCTGATCCAGCATTCGGATTTGCGCCGTTACGAGATCGCCGAGCGCGTCGGTTACGAATCTCCGGAGCATTTCAGCAAAATTTTCAAAAAATATTTCGGGATCAGCCCCAGCGAGATGAAGAAGTAAGATCGCCTATCATCCGAATAGATATGCACATGTTCAGGAGCGGCCGCTCCTTCTACAATGATGGAAGATAGAAAAAGGAATGAGGGACATCTAATGGAGCAAACAACAGCCGTTCCAATCCAGCTGCAGCCGCGCGAGCGACCGAAGAGGAAGTTCAGACGGAATTTTTGGGGTTATCTCTTCGTGCTGCCCGCCATCGTTATTTTCGCGTTATTCCTTTGGTATCCGATCGTCAAAGGTCTGATGGACAGCCTTTACAAGATCGACTTCGTCAAAGGCGATTCGTTCGTCGGATTCGACAATTATCGGACGGTCTTTAATGACCCGGACGTTAGGATTGCGGTCAAAAATACATTGAAATACATGGGACTAGGTATCGTCATCGGCTTCTGGGTACCGATTCTGTTCGCCATTATGATCTCCGAGATGCGGAAGTTCCAGGGCTTCGCCCGCGTCGCGGCCTACTTGCCTTACGTCGTGCCGTTCGTCGTGCTGTACGGCGTCTGGAGGTGGATGTACGACCCGGTCGGTCCGATTAACCAAGTAATCAAGTCGTTCGGGATCGACCCCGTACTGTTCATGGTCGATAAAGCGTGGGCGATGCCCGCGATCGTCATCATGGAGACGTGGCAAAGCTTCGGATCCGCGATGCTCATCTACTTGGCCGCCGTGCTCAGCATCCCGCGGGATTGGTATGAAGCCTCGGAGATCGACGGCGCCGGCGTTTGGCAGCGCATACGCCATATTACGCTGCCGGCGATCAAGAATCAGATCTTATTGCTGCTGATGCTGCAGTTGATCGCTACGTCGCAAGGCTTCCAGACGCAGTACGCGATGCTCGACGGAGGCCCGAACAACGCCACGTTGACATACGCTCTCTTGCTTACCCGTTACGCGTTCGTTCGTCAAGACTATGGCGTCGCTTCCGCGATGGGCGTAATCATGTTCTTCGCTCTTGTCATCCTCGCGATCATCCAGTACAGGCTGAACAGGAACGGAGGGATCGACTGATGAAGGCGTCCAAATCGCTCGAAAGAGGCATTCTATCCAGCTACGATCATCAGAAGCCGTCGATCAGGCTCGGCTATTATTTGATGAACTTGATCGTTCTCGTCATGATGTGCGTCATGGTGTATCCGCTGCTCATCTCCTTGTTCAACGGTCTGAAGGTGAACAAGGAAGTGAACTCGTTCCCGCCGACCTTCCTTCCGCGGGACGGCTGGCACTTCGACAACTATAAGAGAGCCTGGGAATATATCGATCTGCCGAAATATTTGAAAAATACGCTGTTCATCTTCGGCGGCAATATGTTGATTATCGTCATCGTCATCGGTTTCGCGGCGTTCGCGCTGTCGAAGATGAAGTTTCCGTTCAGACGCGGCATCTATTACTACTTCCTGCTGACGTTGTTCGTTCCGGCCACGACGTACGCGATTCCGAACTTCGTCAACCTAAAGGAGCTCGGCTTGATGGGATGGTACGGCGCGATTTGGCTGCCGGCTGGCGCGAACGCGTTCTATCTGCTGCTGCTCAAGACATTCATGGACGGCATTCACAACGAGACGTTCGAATCCGCCCGGATCGACGGAGCGTCGGAAATCCGCACGTTTTTCCAAATCGCGTTTCCGCTGTCGATTCCGATTTTCGCCACGCTTGCGATATTCGTATTCGCCACCGCATGGAACGACTGGTTCTGGCCGAATTTCATGCTCGGTCAAGACTATAAGCCGCTCTCCGCCGCGATCAAAACGTTAGTTCTCGACGCGAGGATGCTGGATTTGAATATGAAGTTCGCGATTTTGACGATCGTGATGTTCCCGCCGATCATGATCTTCCTTTTCTTTCAAAAGTATATCTTAAGGGGTTTATACCTAGGCGGAGTAAAAGGGTAATTCAAACATTGATGTTATTTTCTGTCCGATATCGACAGAGCGTAAATCTGCACACAATCGAAATAGGAATACACATCGCTCTATGAATACGCCTCCATTATGATGAGCGTGTAAGTCAAATTCTGAAACGAAAAGGGGAAATAACAACATGCGTAAGATTACAAGCGTCATCTCGGTACTCATGGCCGCGAGCTTGGTACTGGCAGCGTGCGGAAGCAACAATAATAACGGCAACGCGGCTTCGAGCTCCGCTCCGGCTGCAGCGACTCCAGCTTCGTCTCCTGCCGACACGGGAAGCGCTGCTCCTGCAGATGACCCTACGCAAGTGAAAGCGACGATCAGCATCTACTTTCCGACGCCTGACAAAGTTCAAGAGCGTAAGCTCGAGGACGACAAAATCGCGCGCTTCAACCAAGTTTACCCGAACGTTGAGATCATTAAGAGCGATTGGCAATACAACCCGAATGAAATCGGGATCAAGATGGGCGCCAACGAAGCGCCGACGTTGTTCAATACGTATGCTACGGAAGGCAAGTTCCTCGTTGAAAAAGGCTGGGCTGCCGACATTACGGAGCTGTGGAACTCCTACGAGAAGAAAGACCAATTCAATAAAACGCTCTCCAGCCAATTCATTATCGACGGCAAAGTATACGGTATCCCGCAACGCGGTTATATCACGGCAACGGTCGTTAATACGAAAATGCTGAAAGACAAAGGCATCGCGCCTCCTCCGTTCAACTGGACTTGGGACGACATGCTGAACACGGCTAAAGCCGCCGCGGATCCTAACGCCGGCATTTCCGGTTTCGCTCCGATGGGCAAAGGCAACGAAGCAGGCTGGAACTGGACGAACTTCCTGTTCGCAGCCGGCGGCGATATCCAAACGGTCGACTCCAAGGTTACGGCTGCGTTCAACTCCGATGCAGGTTTGAAAGCGATCGAGTTCTACAACAAGCTTAAATGGGAAGCGAACGCGATTCCGCAGGACTGGGCGCTCGGATGGGGCGACGCGGTAGGCGCATTCGCGCAAGGCAGAACGGCAATGGTTATTGCCGGTGCCAGCGACCCGGTCGATCAAGCGTTGAACCAAGGCGGCATGTCGCCTAGCGATATCGAAGTTTATCCGAACGCGGCTGCGCCGGGCGGCTCGCATGCGGGCATTATCGGCGGCGACTTCCTCGTCATCAATCCGAACGCCTCGAAAGACGAGCAAGCGATGGCATTCCGTTACGCGGTATTCGACTACTTCAATGACGACTTCCTTACTTCGCTCGACGCGAACATCGAGGCTCGCAAAGCCGAGAACAAGTACTTCATCCCGCCGGTATTCGAGTACTTCGACATGACGTCCGAATTCGGCCAAAAAGTGAAAGCCGTATACGAAAAGCACGACAACGTTTATCAATACAAACAAGAATTCCTGGATCTGCTCGACGCCAAACTGGAAGCTCAATACAATACGCAAGACTACTACGCAGCGATGACGAACGTCATTCAGGAAGTATTCTCCAAGCAAGGCGTAGACATGAAAGCTTCGTTGGACGCGACTGCAAAGACGGTTCAAGAGAAATTCTACGACACGATCCAGCTGTAACAGAAACCGCATGAGGGAGGGTTGCCCGCTCGTAGATGCCGTCATCTACGGGGGCAACCCTTTTCTGTCCGTCAGCAGCGAACCAGCTGCCAGCACAACGAACAGGTGGTGTACATGTGACTAAGCGCATGCTGAATAAGAAGTGGGTATGGATCAGCTCAAGCGCCGTTGTAGTCGCGGCGGTCGGCGTTCTGCTTCTGTTCGCCGACCTGCTGGGCGGGAGAGCGAACGCGAGCATGGCGAAGCGGGACGGTCTGCTCGTCATAAGCAACTCCGATTACGAGATCGCGTTCGATGCTTCGCACGGCGGAGTCTCCTATATAAAGGACAAGAACGCGGAAGGCAGCTTAACGCACGGCAATCGCGAGGGCGCGCTTTGGTGGGCGATCATGAACGACGACACGTCCGTCAGCAGCGCGAAAACGACCGATTTTACTTACGATTGGAACGGCAAGAAGAGCGAACTGACGTTCCGTTACGGCGGTTCGGTTCAAGTAGACATCAAGACGAGGTTCGGAGACGATCGCCGCATCTACATGAACGCCGGCGTGTTGAACGGTTCCGATCTGACGATCAAGTCGTTCCGCTTCCCATACGAGCTGAAAGTCGAAGTCGACGGCGTGAAAGACGCGATGCTTCCGATGCTGCCGGGCGCGAAGCTGAAGAATGCGTTCTTCAAAGACAGCAACTCGTTCTCCGATCAATATCCGGGGGTCATGTTCGCCTCGTACCTCGCGATGCGCACGAACGCCGGCAGCATGGCAGTCTACGATATTGGCGGGTCGATCACGCCGCTTACCGAGATCGGATACAAAAGTCAAACGAACGACAAAGGCAAAACGGCGTTCGTGCATAGCTATCGCACGTGGATCGAATCCAAGGCGGAGTGGAAGAGCCCGGACGTCGTCTTGGAGATCGGCGGGGACTATCCGAGCTCGATCGCGAGCTACCGCAAGCTTAACGCCATCGACAAGTACCGTACGCTGGGCGATAAACTCGGGGAAGACGCGGACGTCTATTTCCAATTGCCTCTATATAAGACGGATATCTCCGCGATTAAGGATGCCGACTGGAGCAATCTGACGTCGAATTTCATCGACAAGATGAACTACCCGGGGATGATCCATCTTGTCGGGTTCCAGACGGGAGGCCATGACGAGAACTATCCGGACTTCATACCGCCCGATCCGAGGTGGGGATCGTCCGCGACGTTCGAGCAGTTCGTCAAGCGCGCGAAAGATAAGGGCAACAGAATCGTGCCGTATACGAACATGTCCTGGTGGGGCAAAAGCTCCCCGACGCTCGCGAATTTGCCTGCGGGGACGACGCTCGAAAGCCTTGTCGTGCAGAAGGAGAACAAGACGATCGCGTCCGAGTCCTACGGCATGCATGAAGGCTACGTCGTAAATCCGGCCGATCCGTTCTTCTTGCGACGCACCGGCGAAGAGCACGACAAGCTGATTAACGTCGCGGGCTTCGACGGCGTCTTCGAGGACCAATGGGGCATTCGCAACTCGCCGTACGTCTATAACGATGCGAGACCGGCGGGAACGGATCCTTCCACCGCTTATTTCGCGGGAGTACGTCAATATTTCGATGCTCTGAAGCATCGCATCTATATCGAAGACGGCACGGACGTGCTGGCCGACGATTCGATCGGCTTCATGGGCGCGACGTATTTGTGGGACTTGCTCGGCTATCGCAAGAATACGGCGATCTACACCGACTATTATCCGCTGGCCGGCATGCTGTTCAGAGACAAGGTTATGCAATATCAGCATAACTTGGCCGGGGAGACGATGACGGACGATCAGGATCTGTTGCGCTGGAACGTCGCGATGGGATACAACCTGAGCGCGGACTTCTACAACGGCGTAAGCAGCCCTTGGGTAGACGCGGTCGGCGTGTTCCAGAAATTCGTGCTGTCCCGGTATGCGGACTCGCTCGCGCAAGGGTTCGAGCAAGTCGCGCCCGCGGTGACGAGAACCGATTTCGGCACGCATCGGGCGACGGCGAACTGGGATACGAAACAGCCTTACGCGCTTGACGCCGAAACGACGTTGTCGGCAGGCGGCTTCGATATCGTCGCCGAAGACGGCGCCGTGAGAGCGGGGAACTACTCGCGCTACAACGGGTTCGATCTGGACATCGGAGAACATGACCTCGTGGAAGCGCGGGGCGAGGACTCGATTCGCGTCTATCAGCCGATCGGCTCCGACACGACGCTGAAGATCAAGAAGGGCGACGGATGGCCGTTCGCTTCCGCTGCGGCATACGAAGCGGACGGAACGAAGATCGCCGAGCTTCGGGTGAAGAACGAAGGCGATTACGCGATATTCGATTATGTCGGCGTCATTAAAGAGCGGAAGGTCGCTTACGTGGAATTGAAGCGTTCGGAGGCCGAGACGCAAGTCGCGGAGACGTTCGAGAAAGCGAAGCTCGAAGTGAACATCGCGGCCGGAACGAAGGCGCTGGCGACTTCGGTCACGGCCGAAGCGTTCGATCCGAAGTTGACGACGGACGGCGATCCTTTCACGTATTGGGAAAGCACCGCGAATAAATTCCCTCAGTCGCTAACGGTCGATCTCGGTTCGGAGATGCAGGTCGGCAAGGTGATGCTGGCGCTGCCGCCTCAGGATGCGTGGGAAGCCCGCGACCAGGAGATCGAGGTGCTCGGCAGCGCGGACGGCCGTGCGTTCGCGTCGCTGCTGCCCGCGAAGCCGTATACGTTCGATCCGAAGCGTGACAACAAGATAGAGCTTCCGCTAGAATCGGCGGTCAAGCAGCGATTCATCCGGGTGACGATGACTTCGAACACGGCTTGGCCGGCAGCGCAGATATCCGAGATCGAAGTATATGAATAACTAGCGTTGGGCATGGAAGGGGGGTCCCAAAGGTCGATTCGACCGAGGGACGCCTCTTTCGTTTGTTTTTACTGATCGCTATCAACTAGGCCTTTACGCAGCGTCATCGCTCGACACTAACTGTATGAATGGCAGGTATTCCAACTTGCGGGAACTCCTTGACCTGTAAACGGTACGAAGTGCAGCTATTTGGGTAGATAACGAGAGTTCTGATGGTTTGGGCGATAATGAAATGTATTCAATGCAATTATTCAGTAGAAAAATGACGATAATGCGATAACGAACAGTACTCCGTGCAGTTGTGGTAGCGAGGAACTCCGTTACATAGAACAGATCGATTGTGGTCAGATACCCGCAAGCAACGCGGAATGAAGCAAGACGATTTAGCTGCGGCTCTTGAAGTTCTAGACAAACGATCGGTTCGCTTGAAAACGGACGCTATAACCCTTCGATCCTTTTAGCGTTCAAGATCGCCCGGTACTTCGGCATGAGTATCGAAGAGATCTTTATTTATGAGGAGGATGAAAGCCTATGAACAAGGCCGGCTCGTATTTTCTTCTGATTATTGTAGGCGCAGGACTACTGGGCTGCGGCGTGTACTTCATCCGAACAATCGAAGATCCGCAAGGCGCATGGCGAGCTTTGCCTTTTATCTGCGTTGGGCTTGGCTGTGCGATCTTCGGTCACGGCATGGGGGAAACGATCGTCCGGCTAGCGATGATGAATAATCCCGCCGCCATTGCCTTGATGGGTATCGAATTATTCGTATTATTGCTAATGGTTTTTGCCTATATGTTTATCGTCGGATATGGTACTTATTACCGCTTAATGTTCAATAAAGAGATGTAATAGGCTTGGCTGCGTTGTGACGGTCTTGTCCTTCCTACATATGATGTAGGGAGACTGGAGGCGGTCCGCATGAATGTGTATTTAGCAGGAGTAAGCATCGTCTTCGGCTCCGCGATCACGTTCGCTTTCGGCACGTGGACGGAGTCGTTGACGTTCTTGTTGGTCGCGATGGCCATAGACTATGTTACGGGGATTATCGCCGCGGTTTACGACGGCAGCGGCTTGGATAGCAAAGTCGGATTCTGGGGATTGATGAAAAAAGGCTTGATCCTTCTGGTCGTTCTGCTCTCCCATCGGATCGATCTCGTGCTCGGGGTCGATGTGGCGATGGGCGGAGCGATTGCGTTCTATACCGTAAACGAGCTATTATCCATTATAGAGAACTATGGACGGCTAGGTCTTCCGCTGCCGCCGCAATTGAAGCAATTCGTTCGCACGTTGCGTAACCGAGGCGATAAGTCCGAAGGTACGACCGACAACCCCGATTGAGCCGCCGGTCGGGGTTGTGATGCTTATCGGGCCGAATGGTTAAGCTTATGTATAGTATGAAAAAAGAGACGGAGTTGATTCGTATGCGCCTAGTCGGCGGTTCTAGCGTCATTATTCGCGTCGAGATGGACAAGCAAGCGGTTACGTTCGGCGAACTCGTATCGGCGATCGGGACCAACGGCGGCGATATCGTGGCGATCGACGTCATCCAACCGGGCAAAAGGATGGAGATTCGGGACTTAACCGTAAGCTTGCCGGATCCGCAAGTCGTCGATCGGCTTACCGAAGCGGTTCGGACGATACCCGGCATTCGACTGATTAACGTGTCGGATCGAACGTTCTTGCTCCATCTCGGCGGGAAAATCCAAGTCCATTCCAAAGTCCCGATCAAGAACAGGGACGATCTGTCCCGCGTCTATACCCCGGGCGTCGCCAAAGTCTGCATGGCCATCCACGAAGACGCGAACAAAGCGTTCTCGCTGACGATCCGGCGCAATACGGTAGCAGTCGTCTCGGACGGTACGGCGGTGCTGGGGCTTGGCGACATCGGCCCTTACGCGGCGATGCCGGTCATGGAAGGGAAGGCGATGCTATTCAAAGAGCTGGCGGACGTCGACGCGTTCCCGATCTGTCTCGACACGAAGGATCCCGACGAGATCGTCGCGATCGTCAAGGCGATCGCCCCGACGTTCGGCGGGATCAATCTCGAGGATATCGCGTCGCCGCGCTGCTTCGACATCGAGAGAAGGCTTAGAGAATCGCTCGATATCCCGGTCTTTCACGACGACCAGCACGGTACGGCTATCGTCTTGCTCGCAGGGTTAATCAACGCGCTCCAAATCGTCGGCAAGCCGATCGATCAGATCAAAGTCGTCGTCTGCGGCATCGGCGCAGCGGGCATCGCCTGCTCGAGCATGCTGCTCAGAGCCGGCGTAACCAACTTGATCGGGGTCGACAAGGATGGCGCCATCCATCGCGGCGTACACTACGAGAACGAGGTTTGGAACGAGTTTGCCCGCCAGACGAATCCAAGCGGCGAAACCGGCCGCTTGTCCGACGTCATCCAAGATGCGGACGTATTCATCGGGTTGTCCAGGCCTAGGCTGTTGCATTCGGAAGACGTGAAGCGGATGAACAAGGACCCGATCGTGTTCGCCATGGCGAATCCCGAGCCGGAGATTGCGCCGGAAGAAGCGTTGCCTTACGTGCGCGTGTTCGCGACGGGACGCTCCGATTATCCGAACCAGTTGAATAACGTGCTCGCTTTTCCGGGCATATTCCGCGGAGCGCTGGATGCGAGAGCGAGCACGATCAACGAGGAGATGAAGCTGGCGGCGGCGCGGGCGATCGCGTCCATCGTCTCGGAGCAAGAACTGAACGAACATTATATTATACCGGGCGTATTCAACGATAAAGTCGTTCCGGCCGTGCGGCGGGCCGTCGTCCTGGAAGCGATTCGCACGGGCGTGTCCCGCAAAGTGCCGAGCGATTTCCGGAAAGGAGATTGATCGCGAAATCGTTCATCATTTTGTCATAAGTTTAATAAAGTTGTCCGGAACCGCATTTCAACCTCTTGAGTTCGATCGCGGGTTTTAGGTATTATATGAGGTAGACAATTGTAGGAAGCAGGGGAGCAGACAAATGCATAAATGGGTAATGTCCACTTTAGTCGTTATCGCTTGCTTGTTGGGCGTATACTTGTTGTCCTCCGGATTGCCGGATAAGCCGAAGAGCGAGACGGCAGGCTTGGCGGAAGGTCAAGAGTTGCTTAAGATTACGATGACGAACTTCGAGTTCGACAAGAGCGAATACCGCGTTAAAGCAGGCACGCTCTATAAGGTCAAGCTCGCGAATAAGCTTGGCGTACACGGCGTGAAGGTTAACGGCGTAGATTTGTCCAACGATACTCCGGAAGCGGACATCACGTTCGATACGCCCGGGGAATACGAAATCAGGTGCGAAATCATGTGCGGACAAGGGCACGGCAACATGATCTCGAAGATTATCGTCGAGTAGGTTATACACAGCAAAAGGAGCCTAGCGGCTCCTTTTTTTCCATCACGGCGTTGATCTTGCATTCGCATGGTAAGGTTACGATTGACGACGCGCGCGGGTACGGGAAATGCCCAAATCGCCTAGATACCCGATCAGCGCCCAACTGAGAACGGTGAGTACGTATATGAACCACACGTTGACGTTATGAATGTCCGTGAACAGTTCGGTTAACCAAACCGGGATGCTGAACATGAATAGGAACAAGTTGTGAGGGTCGTAGCCGGTAGCGTTGAACAGGCACAATGCGACGGCGAATAGCGTGCACGCCAAGGTCATTGGATAACGCATGTTTTACTCCTTCCGCCTCTTAGTGCCCGTAGTATGCACGCCGTTGCCGGTTCTCATGCGTTGCCTTCGGGAAGCCTATTCGAATAACGAAAGGATGGATTTGACCATGATTACGCACATTGTTCTCTTTAAGCTGAAAGACCGCAATCCGGAAAGCATCGCTCGTACGGCAGCCGTGCTGCGCGACATGGAAGGGAAAATCGACGTGCTGCGCCACCTGGAAGTCGGTACGGACGTGCTGTATTCCGAACGGTCGTACGACATCGCTTTGTACACGAAGTTCGATTCGATGGAAGATCTTAACGCTTATCAGGTTCACCCCGTTCATAAACTCGTTATCGAACATATGACGTCCGTACGAGAAGCATCGGTTAGCGTCGACTACGAGAGCTGAGAGGAAGAAAGTCGTGGAGAAGGATCCGCAAAGTATGCGCGATGTTTACGAGATGATGACTTATTTGCTCGTAATCATTATAAGCTCCGTCGTTATGGTATATTGGCTGAAACGCCGAGCGAAGCGCAAGCGTAAATGAAAGGGGCCGTCCGCCCATGTATTACGTAAACGAAAAATTCATTAACGACCGATTGGCGTGCATTTCCGATCTCGCATTGGCCATGAACGTCGTCTCTCGCGGCTGGAAAGGCACGTTAAGCGAAGGACTCGTTCAAGAGCGCGCCCTGCATCTGGCCGCGGAAATCGTGACGGACGTCGGCAATGCGCTGATCGACGGTTTTATTATGCGCGATGCTAGCAGTTACGAGGATATCGTCGATATTATCGCGATGGAGAACGTCATCGATGGGAACATTGCGGCTCCTATGCGGGAGCTTGTACTCCTTCGCAAACAGCTCGTTCAGGATTACGTGGAATGGCCGCGGCACGAGCTGCACAAGCTGACGCCGGAACTGCCGGAGCTGCTCGGAGAGTTCGGCCGGCAAGTCCGATCGTATATGGAGAAGGAGCTTCGCGGATTCCCGGGGAGCGAAGGTACGGGCGACCAATAGGTGCCGATTTACGTCATGAACCGATTCCGTTACAATGGAGCCATATGAACCGCGCTAGGGTTGGGTGCGAGGTTGGCGCGAGGACGGGGGGCGACGGCATGCCGCTGCGGAAGGAAGAAGGCTCGACGAGAAGCCGGCTGCTTCATCTGCTCAGAACGAGAAGCTCCTGTTCGGTCAGCGAGCTGTCGGGCGCGCTATCGCTTACGGAGATGGCCGTCAGACGCCATCTTCATGCGATGGAGAAGAACGGCCAAGTCGCCGTAACCGTGGTCCGACAAGGCATGGGGCGTCCTCTTTATCGATACTCCCTAACGGCACATGCGGATGAATGGTTCCCCAAGAACTACGCCCAGCTAACGTTGGATCTTCTCGCCGAGCTGGAGGAAGAGGACGAGGGCGCCGAGGTGATCGATCGCATGTTCCAAGGTCGGCGGGATAAGCTGGCGGAGCGTTACGAGGAGCGAATGCGTCATAAGCCGCTCGAGGAACGCGTTCGCGAGCTGGCGCTGATCCAGAACGGCGGCGGTTATATGGCGTCGTGGGAGCGTACCGAAGAAGAGGATGCTTATGCTCTGCATGAGTACAACTGTCCGATTGCGCATGTGGCGGGCCAGTTCCGGCAAGCATGCCATTGCGAGCAGCAACTGTTCGTCCGCCTGCTCGACGCCGACGTAGAACGCACAGAATGCTTAGCCGACGGCGGCACGCGTTGCACGTATGCGATTAGGCCGAAGACGGATTAACGCCGATGTAACTTATAGAACCGTCCGCGCTCGATGCGGGCGGTTCTTTTGCTGCGCTTCGCCAACTACGACCCAGCAACTCGATGACAGCGCTAAAAGTGTGCGTTTCCGCCAGAGTGACTCCAGTAACTCGATGATAGCGTGCTATTGTGTGCGTTCCCGCCAATGTTTCTCAGGTAGCGCGATAAACTTGGAACTAGCGCCAACTGAACCTGCAACGGTCTCGTAGACCGCAGCAACGCGAAACCGAAGTTTCCTGTACCTGCTAACGGTCTAAACAGACCGCTGTTGCACAGAACTAGCGCACACCGTTCCTGCAACGGTTTCGCAGACCGCTGCTATTTTCTTGCCCGTCCGCAGTGTCAAGTCAAGCCCATCCTTCTTATACTATCTTAACCGCATGGGCATTCGCCCGGGTACCGCAAGCAGCTAGCCGAGCGCTGGCCGACCGGAGGAGGGGTTCGCGTGGGATGGGAGATAACCGCTTATGCGATTGCTTTGTCCGTAATAGCTATCGCGGCAGTTGTCGTGGTTGCAGTCGCTCGTGCCGTTCGGACGCTTGGCAAGATCGAGCGAACGATAACGCGCTTAAGCGGCGAGACGGAAAGTTCGCTTCGGCAGCTTAGAGAACTCGCAGAGGAAGCGACGGCGATTGCCCGCAGCGGCAGGCAGACGTTCGAGAGCATCGCAACGTTCGCGGAAGGGGCGCGGGCGCTGGGCGAAGCGGCGCAGGCCGCAGGGGAAACCGCGACGCGGGTTTCCGCCTATTGGCGGGATCGGCTGAGCTTCCGTAAAGCGGCGGAAACCGAAGCCGAAGAGGAACGTCCAGCCGGCGAACGGATCGACTGGCATAGCGTCTTCAGAGGGCTGCTCGATGGTTGGCGTACCAGATAATCAACATTGCGCGACGCCGAGTTGCTTGCGTTCGCGGGGACGAGTGCGGATCAAGTTTAGGAGAGTGAATGGAATGAGCAAAAAATCGTTTTTATGGGGCGCGTTAACGGGTGCAGTGACTGGGGCGGTAACCGCTCTGTTGCTGGCGCCGAAATCCGGACGCGAGCTGCGCAAGGACATCGGCGACGCGGCGGTCAAAGTCGGCGAGAAGACGGCAGATCTGAGTCGCCAAGCCGGTTCGGCCGTGCAATCGCTCGCCAAACGGGCTTCCGGCTTCGCGGTAGATACGAAGCAAGCGGCAGGCAAGCATTTCGGTTCGCGCCCGTTGAATGGTGCGGCCAGCGGCTCGATGGATGCGGGTGCCAACGCGTCGGAGGATTCGGCTTTACTCTAATTTCCCGGGAAACATAGAACAACCAAGGGCCGCCTGCTCCCGCAAGACGGTCCTTGGCCTATTGCGTTACATGGTTCGGACAAGCGTTGACTACAGGTACCTTTTTCGAAAGTTGCTCATACAGTATCTTGAATCGACCTCATCAACGATGAAGAAAGCGGTGTTCTCGTGCAGCGAGCGATTGCGGTCTTGGACTCCGGCGTTGGCGGTCTGACCGTTGTCAAAGAACTGATGAGACAGCTCCCTTGGGAAAAAATCTGTTACTTTGGCGACACCGCTCGTGCGCCATACGGTCCTAGGCCGGCTGAAGAAGTTATCGCATTCACCCGTGAAATCGTAGATTATCTCGCGCAGTTCGAACCCAAAATGATTGTCATCGCCTGCAACACGGCAACGGCGGTCGCGCTCCAAGATATTCGCGGTCGGGTAAACCTGCCCGTCATCGGTGTCATCGAGCCCGGCGCCAGAGCCGCGATCGACCTGACGAACGTAGGAAAAATCGGAGTCATCGGGACGGAGGGCACGATCAAGAGCGGGGCTTACGTCCATGCGCTTACGAAACTTGCCCCGCACGTACAGGTTGTCAGCCTTGCTTGTCCGACCTTCGTGCCGCTCGTGGAGAACGGTCTATTCCGTACCCGGGAGGCTTACGCGGCCGTATCTCAAGCTTTGCTGCCGATCAAGAGAAGCGAGATCGATTGCTTGATTCTTGGCTGTACTCACTATCCGTTCTTGGCCGCTCCGATTTCGGAGGCGATGGACAATGATGTGGCGCTCGTCCACTCCGCCGAAGAGACCGCGAAGGAGATCGCCGCCATTCTTACGGCGAACAATCAGTTAGCTGAAGCAAGCGCGGTCCCGGTACATCATTTTTTTTGCAGCGGCGATCCGGTCAAATTTCAGCAGATCGCGCAGGATTGGCTCGGTAATCCGATTCGCCTGGCCACGGTCGTCTGGCAATTCCCGCAAATTCGGTTATAACAGCAGGATTACTATTAGCTATGAATCGCTGCCCGGCGCAGACGTTCATAGCTTTTCGTATGTTACGGCATATACGCCCTTTCCCCGTCATAGATCATACAATCGTGACGACAAAGGGGAGCGACAATGAGCAGAACCAAATCCGGTTACGGACCGGCTCAATTGGCGGACGACATTCGCAGGCTGGAAAGAAAATTTCCTTTCGTTAACGTAAGCACGATCGGGCGAAGCGTGCTTGGCAAACCCATACATGCGATCAGAATCGGAGAAGGAACGTTTCGCTGGCATTTCAACGGGGCCTGCCATGCCAACGAATGGATTACGTCTTTGCTTCTGATGAGGTTCGCAGGAGATTATGCGAAGGCGTGCCGCAAAAGAGGACAAATCGGCGGGAAGACGGCAAGGGAACTATACAACCGAACCACGTTGTGGATCGTGCCCATGCTCAATCCGGACGGAGTCGAGCTCGTCCAACAGGGAGTGACTCCGAAGCATCCATTTTACAAAGAGCTGAAAATCTGGAATCGCGGCTCCGGTCTCTTTCACCGTTGGAAGGCGAATATTCGCGGTGTCGACTTGAACGATCAGTTTCCCGCGCACTGGGAGGAGGAGCGGGACCGCCGATCGGCCGATCGACCGGGACCCCGCGATCATTGCGGGACCGGGCCGCTGACCGAACCGGAAACGGCAGCGCTCGCCGAATGGACGGAGCGGATGGACTTGCACGCGGTGCTCGCCCTGCATACGCAAGGCGAGGAGATTTATTGGAACTATCGGGATTGCGAGCCGATTCAATCCGAGGCTTGGGCTCATCGGCTTGCGCTGGCTTCGGGGTATCGCGCGGTGAAGCTCGATGGAAGCGACGCCGGATATAAAGATTGGTTTATCGAGAAATTTCGCCGCCCGGGATTTACGGTCGAAGCGGGCTGGGGACATAATCCGCTTCCGCTCGACGATCTAGAGGAAATGTACGACGACGTGCTTAAGCTGCTGGCCGAAGCGCTGGATCTGTCTCCGTCCTGAGACAGATCCGGCAACAAGGGGCATACTGCCTTTGTTAACACCACTTGCTCCGTTATCGAACGCGGGGCGAAAGGCGGATGCCGAATGCCCCGTTCTCGTCTACTTTGGCTATACCGGTTGCGGCGATTGCCCTCGCGCTTATGGCGCGTCATGCGCTCTCGCCAAGTGCCGGCGTTGGACAAGCTGCTCTTCGTCGCAGCCGTCGCGCTGTATTGGGTGCTGCCGGATTTGCTGCCTTTTTTCCCTATAGATGATATAACCGTTACAGGTTTCGCGGCCAATTGGTTCGTTAACGCGATGGAGCGCAAATACGGTAACGGCGTAAGGCGATCGAGATGAGCATAGGTGCTATTGTTCGCGTTTGATAGTAAGCTATAATAGCTTGTGTCGAATAACTTGCTGAAAACGCGGAGGTCCCATGCCTATCGATTTTGTGCCGATTATTCTCGGAAGCGACGAGAACGCCTATGGCAACGTCAGACTCATATATGAAACGTATCGCATAAAGCCGCTCCTGCTCTGCACGCGTCTGTTAATCCCGACGATGCATAGCGGCTTGTTCGATCTTGTCCAGATTGAAGGCTTCGACCGCGAGGATGTATTTCCCGGCGCGTTGTTGTCCGTATTGGAGAAGCATGCATCGCCGAATAAGAAGCTGATCGTCATTCCTTGCTCCGATTATTACGCGGGGATGTTGTCTCGCAACTACGATCAATTTAAAGGATTGATCGCGAACCGTTTCATCTCGAGAACGCTGTTGGATGCGCTCGATACGAAGGACAAGTTCTACGAACTGTGCGAGAGATTCGGCTTGGACTATCCGAAGACGATCATATGCGAGCCGCACGAACGAGAGATCGTATTGGAACGAATGGAGTTTCGTTTTCCGATTGTTGTTAAGCCGGAGAACAGCAACGCATATGACTACATACACTGTCGCTTTGAAGGGAAGAAAAAGGTGTTCTTTTTCGATAATCGCGATGACTATTTGGCGATGATATGCAACTTGAATACTTCCGACTATCACGGTAAATTGATTATTCAAGAATTCATTCCCGGCGGCGACAGTTCGATGCGTGTAGTTAATAGTTTTTCCGATAATAATGGGAAAGTGACTATGATGTGTCTCGGCCAGCCCGTACTGGAGGAATATGCACCTGCAACGCTCGGTAATTACGCTGCCGTCATTAGTCGATCCGAGAAAGAACTATATTCGAAGATCAAAGCGTTTCTGGAGCAAATAGGGTATGTGGGATATTCCAACATCGACATGAAGTACGACAGCAGAACGGGCAAGTACATGATGTTTGAGATTAATCCGCGGCTTGGAAGAAGCAGCCTATTCGTACGGGCTGCGGGGCTAAACATGATCAAGGCGCTTATCGATCAAGTCGTCTACGGCAAAGATAGAGATTGCGTATACGGTCAATCAACTGCCCTATGGACCAACGTGCCGAGATCGGTATTGACGCGTTACGTCAAGGATCTTGAGTTGTCGGCAGAGATTGCCGGACTCTACAGACAGAAGAAAGTGATCAGATCGCTTTGGGACAACAAGGATTTGAACGTGAAGCGAATCATCATCATTTTGCGTTATTCTCTCAGTCATATAAACAACTTTCGGCGATATTACTTCGATAAAGGGCTAGCACGATCTCCTGATAGTCGGCGCTGTTAAACGAATGTTGCAAGCGCGATGGCGTTATCTTACAATAGCTTAGAGGATAATGACGGGAGTGGAAGGAATATGAACTGCAAGATTACGCGCAACGCCGCAAACGTGCTGCGCCGCGAATTGGACAAACCGGAGAACGCGGACAAGAAGCTTCGCGTATTCATTACGCATAGCCACGGCGACCATGCGCATTACGGCATGGACCTGGGCACGCCAACCGATAAGGACGAGCTGGTTACGACGGACAAGGGGATCGACGTATTGCTGACGAAGGATCAGGACTTGCTTGATGGGGTAAAGATCGATTACTTGTACTTCCCGAACGAAGGGTTCGTCATTACGAACCCTAGCAAAGGCAATCATGGAGACCACTGATACCCGGCAATCGGTATCGGCGTCGCCTAACGATATTCGTATATGCGACAAGTGCAAGCATATGCGGGTGAAGACGATGCTGCCTAAGCTGAAGAAGCTTGATCCGAATGCCGACGTCAAAGTTGCCTGCAAGTCGTATTGCGGCCCATGTTCCAGATACGCTTTCATCTTCATCAACGGGCGGTACGTCACCGCGCCGACCGAAGACGAAGCGATTGAGAAAGCGCGCAAATATTTGAAATAAACGAAGGCTGCCGATGGGCAGCCTTCATTTATTGTGCGCAATCCAACCAAACCAGTCCGCATATTGCCGCTCTCCGCTACAATCTACGCCCAATCCAACCAAACCAGCCTCACATTGTCGCTCTCCGCTACAATCTAAGCCCAATCCAACCAAACCAGCCGCATATTGTCGCTCTCCGCTACAATCTGCGCCAAATCCAACCAAACCAGCCGCACATTGTCGCTCTCCGCTACAATCTGCGCCCAATCCAACCAAACCAGCCGCACATTGTCGCTCTCCGCTACAATCTGCGCCCAATCCAACCAAACCAGCCGCAGATTGTCGCTCTCCGCTACAATCTGCGCCCAATCCAACCAAACCAGCCGCACATTGTCGCTCTCCGCTACAATCTGCGCCTAATCCAACCAAACCAGCCGCACATTGTCGCTCTCCGCTACAATCTGCGCCCAATCCAACCAAACCAGCCGCATATTGCCGCTCTCCGCTACAATCTGCGCCAAATCCAACCAAACCAGCCGCATATTGTCGCTCTCCGCTACAATCTGCGCCCAATCCAACCAAACCAGCCGCATATTGTCGCTCTCCGCTACAATATTCTCAAGATCGACAACAAGCACCTGCATTTGCGGATATCACTCGGCCGCTTTACGGAACTTCGCGATCAGATCATGCTCGACCACCCGGTCGGAGATCGTCAGATCGTTCCTGGCAGCTTCCGCGCCCGGCTTGCAAGCCGCGATTCCGGCCTCGTCGCCGGAAGGGAAGGAGTAGCAGGCTCCGTGATCGATCACGCCGTCCGAGCTCGGGACGAAGTAAACGCTGCCGTCGGTAAAGCCGCCGTTGCGGAATACGACGGACTTCGGCGCCGCAGACAACATGCTTACGCCCATTAAATGCTCGTTAGCCGTCGATAAGCCGAGCAAATGCAACAGAGTCGGCAGCGTATCCATCTGTCCGACGGCTTTCTCCATGATGCCGGCATGCCCGTCGTTCGGTAAGTGGATAATGAAAGGCACGTTCCTAATGATCGCGTCCTGCTCCATCTTGTTCAGCGAATGGCCGAAAAATTGCTCGTATTCCTTCATATCGTAAAGAGAGTTGTCGTGGTCGCCGTAAAAGAGGACGATCGTGTTCTCCCATAGCCCGGCTTCCTTCAGATGCTCGATCAACCCGCCGACCGCGGCATCGACGTAATGGGTCGCTTGCAAGTAATCGCCGAAGGTCGTGCCGTTGAACGGCGCAACGTCCAGCGCCCGGTTCTGGTAAGGCATCCGGAACGGGTGATGGCTCGAAAGCGTGATCGCCATCGCGTAGAACGGAGATTCGTCCCGCGTCTGTAACTGTTCGACGGTCTGGCGGAAAAACGATTTATCGCCGAGCGACCAACCGAGCGGCTCGTCGAGCTTGAAATTTTTGACGGTGTAAAATTGGTCGTATTCCATGTTGTTGTACATACTGTACCGGTTCCAGAAGCTGCCGTCGTATGCGTGGTGCACGGTCGTATCGTAGCCTTGGGTTTTCATGATCGATGGCGCGCAATCGAATTCGTTGCCCGCGAACCGAATGAACACGGAACCGGTCGGGAGCGGATGCATCGAGCAACTGGTCGCGAAATCGGCGTCCGATGTCCGCCCTTGCGCGGTCTGATGATAAAAGTTGGGGAAGTATAAGCTCTGACCGATCAGCTTGTTCAAGTTAGGCGTAATTTCTTCGCCGCCGATCGATTGGCCGATGACGAACTGTTGGAATGCCTCCATCTGCACGACGAGCACATTGCTTCCTTTATATTCCCCGAAGAGGGGCTCTGATTCCATCTGCTTCTGAACGGCGCGGCGCGCCTCGAACCAAGCGCGTGCTTCTTGTTCCTTTTCCTCGGAGAGTCCGTCGCCGAACCAATTTTCTTTGGCGTACCGATAAGTGTCGTAACCGTGAAAGCCGAGCAGCCCCGTTACGTTGTAGATCGGAACGTTCCACCAGTTGCCGACGAACAGGCCGCGCGCCCAACCGTCCTTCTGAGTCTCGACCGGATAGTAGATGAGCGCCCAGCCGATCGTGAACGCAATCGTGCCGGGAATCAGCCGAAGCAGCCGGCGGCCTTTGCGATATGCGGGCTTCGCGCGTTGTTCCTTGCGTTCGACGCGCTTGCGCCATAGAATCCAGACGATACCGATCAGGCCGATCGGAAGATCCGCGAACAAGATGAAATCCGATGGTTGAATGAGGTTCCAGATGCTTTCCTGAAGCGCGCCGACCTGGCCGGCTTGGAATAGCACGGGAATCGAGATGAAGTCCTTGAAATACCGAAAGTACACGAGATCCGAGAATAAAAGCGCGGATAGCGCAAGATCGATGATCACAAGCGCAATCCAGCGAGCTCGGCGTCCGAGCAGAAGCGTCCAGAAGGCCGATAAGATAACCGCGCCGTAGTTCACTTTCCATTTCCAATCGTTCATGCCGCCGACGTTGAACCGATGATCCAGCCAGCCCAGCTTATATACGATGGAGAGAACGAACAGCATGAACCCCCAATAGGGCCAATGCAGCAGTCCTTTCAGCAGCAGCGGTCCTAATTTCGTCATGGCGGTTTTCAACCGCAATCCCATTAGACGTCTTCCTCTCGTTCTTCAATCCATTTACAATCCAACAAGATTAAGTATAGCTCTCTTTACAGGGAGATTACAATTAGATTACGGTTTGAGGTACAATGATCAATCATGGAGGTGTGCGCGATGGAACAATCACGGTCCTCGGATGCGTATTTCGACGAATTATTCCCGCCTGACGCGGAGCTCGTACGCGTGAACGAGGCGATTAAAGCGGCGGGAATGCCGGAAATATCGGTAGCTCCCGGATACGGCCGACTATTGACGATGCTTGTGAAGGTATCGGGCGCGAGCAAGGCGCTGGAGATCGGCGCTTTGGGAGGATATAGCGGGATATGCCTCGCGCGCGGGCTTCCCGAATCGGGCAAGCTGGTATCGCTCGAGCTGCGCGCCGACTATGCAGCCGTTGCGGAAGCGAACGTCTGCGCCGCCGGCTACGGCGCATTGACCGAGTATCGAATCGGAGACGCAATCCGCAGTCTGGCCGATCTCGCCGGGGAAGGAGCAACCTTCGACTTTTTCTTCATCGACGCGGATAAGGAAAACTATCCGAACTATCTCGAGGCATGCATCCGATTGGCGAATCCGGGGGCGATTATCGCCGCCGACAATACGTTGTTGCGGGGGAGAACGCTCGATCCCGCCAAGCAAGGGCCGTCCGTGCTGGCGGTTCGCGAGTTCAATCGGCGAATCGCGAACGATCCAAGACTGCTCGGCGTTCATCTCCCTTCCTATGACGGGCTGGCAATAGCCCGCGTTTCGGGATGAGAAAACTTAACAATCCATTTATGAAAGTCTCCAACAATGACTAATTCAGTCGTTTTGGAGGCTTTTTTAGGTATGTATATCCTATACAACCGTTATTTTTGATTTTAATTAGAATAATACAAAACAAATTACCACTCCGAGGTTTAAACAGGCAGAGCATTCCAAAGTTTCAATCGAAAATGAACATATTTTCATCTAGTTAAAAATGAGTTGAACAAATCGCGCAAAAATAACGCATGATTATTCACTATATTCAATGGATAATTCAAAATGAAAGCGTTACCTGTCATGATTATGTAATTTAATATTACCAACCGAGTTATATTACATAACAATGGCAATATCTTTCATTGCGAAAAGCAAACGAAGCGGTGTAAGATGTGTGATGTTATCGTTCCGATGAGTGATCGCCCACTAAATAGGACATCGTATTGGAATGAAGGACACAGTAGAAATGAATAGAAATCGGGGAGGCTACACAATGAATTTCAAAAAAGTTCTCTCGTCGGCGATGGTCCTCACGCTGGCGGGCTCGTTGCTTGCTGCTTGCAGCAATAACAACGGCAACAACAACGCTGCTTCGCCTGATACGGGCGCAAGTCCGGGCGCTTCGGCATCCGCTCCTGCGAACAACGCACCGCAAGAGTTCCGCTTTACGCTCGCAAGCGAACCGCCTAGCTTGGATCCGGCTCTGATGACCGACGCTCAATCGTCGATCGTTGCTTCAGGCCTGTTCGACGGTCTTACCCGCCTGAACTCCGCTGGCGAACCTGAGCCTGCGATCGCAACGAAGTGGGATGTTTCCGAAGACGGCAAAACTTATACGTTCCATCTGCGCGACGACGCGAAATGGTCGAACGGCGACCCGGTTACCGCGCAGGACTTCGAATATTCTTGGAAACGCGCGCTCGATCCGGCAACGGCTTCGGAATACGCGTACATGCTGTTCTACCTTGAGAACGGCGAAAAATTCAACGCGGGTGAAATCACTGACGCAAGCCAAGTCGGCGTCAAAGCGATCGACGAGCACACGCTAGAAGCGAAGCTTATCTCGAATACGCCATACTTCGTCAGCTTGGTAGCTCACTACACTTACGCGCCGGTTAACAAGAACGCGGTTGACGGCAAGCCTGCATGGGCTGCTGAAGCATCCACGATCGTTTCTAACGGCCCGTACCTGTTGAAAGAATGGGCGCACGGCGACAAGCTCGTGCTTGAAAAGAACCCGAACTACTACAATGCTGCTAACGTAAGCTTCACGAAAGCGACGATTTCGTTGGTCGAAGACGAATCGACCGTGTTCAACCTGTTCGAGACGGACAAAATCGACTGGATCGGCGCGCAAGCTGGCTCCGTACCAAGCGATCAAGTTCCTGGACTCGTTAAAGAAGGCAAAGCGGAAATCAAAGAAATCGCTTCGACTTACTACTACCTGTTCAATACGAAAGAAAAACCGTTCAACAACGCAAAAATCCGCAAAGCGTTCTCGATGGCGATCAATCGCCAAGCGATCATCGACAACGTAACGAAAGCGAACCAAACGCCAGCGTTCGGCCTCGTTCCTGCTTCCATCGCAGGCGTAGACGGCAAAGGATACCGCGAGTTGTATCCGGATACCGGCTTCGGTTCCGAGAACGTAGAAGAAGCGAAGAAATTGCTTGCCGAAGGTCTTAAAGAAGAAGGCATGACCGCAATTCCCGCAACGACGCTCTTGTACAACACGAGCGAAGGCCACAAAGCGATCGCGGAAGCAATCGTCGACATGTGGCGTCAAAACCTCGGCGTCGAAATGAAACTGTCCAACCAAGAGTGGGGCACGTTCCTCGAGACGCGCGACGCCGGTCAATTCAACGTCGCTCGCGCAGGATGGGGCGCAGACTTCAACCATGCGATCAACTTCACGTACGACTTGATTCATCCGAAATCCTTGAACAACGACGGCAAATACGAAAACGCGGAAGTCGGCAAATTGCTGGACGAAGCGGTCGTTGCGGCTGACGAAAAAACGCGTATCGACTTGATCGCGAAAGCGGAAAAAATCGCGATGCAAGACGACACGGCCGTATTGCCGATCTACTACTACACGACGGTTACCATGAAAAAAGACGGCTTCGAAGACGTTGTCTCCGACTACGCCGGTCACTTGGATTGGGCATTCGGTAAGAAAACGAAGTAATTCGTAAAGACCTGCATGAGATAACATTGGACTAAAAAGGGCATGTATAGTACCCCTATATATACCCTTTTTAGTTCTTTAATAAGGAAAGAAAGGGCGGGTGAGAATGTGTGATTCGCTATATCTTAAAAAAATTCGTTATTATGCTCGTGTCCTTGTTTTTCCTGGTCACGACTACATTCGTTCTTATGAATGCCATTCCGGGCAGTCCGCTGCAGTCTGAGAAAGCGACTAGCGAAGCCGTTCAGAAAAACCTTGAAGCCTATTACGGGTTAGATAAACCGATGATCGAGCAATATGGCATCTATCTGAAAAACTTGGTGCAAGGCGATCTAGGCATCTCCATGAAGAAGAAGTTCCAAGCCGTAGACAAAATTATTAAAGAATCGTTCCCTTACTCTCTTAAACTCGGTATTGCGTCCGTCATTACTTCGATTGTCGTCGGCTGCTTGCTAGGCATTCTCGCAGCGATGCACCATCGAAAGTTTATCGATAATTTCGCAATGGTAATAGCGGTTATCGGGCTTTCCATCCCGAGCCTCGTCATGGCGCCGCTGCTCCAGTACTCTTTGGCCGTGAAAATTAGAGCGTTCGAAGTAGCAGGCTTGAATGGCCCGCTGGATTACGTACTGCCGACCATCGCTCTCTCCGCTGCTTCGATCGCCTTTATAGCTAGGTTGATCCGCTCGACCATGATAGAAGTATTAAATTCGGATTTCATCAAGACGGCGAAGGCGAAAGGTCTTGCCGGACATTGGATCGTATGGCGTCACGCGCTTCGTAACTCGATGCTGCCCGTCGTCACGTTCCTCGGCTATTTGACGGCCGGCGTCATTACCGGTTCCGTCGTCATCGAGAAAATTTTCGCGATTCCCGGACTCGGCAAGTTTTTCGTGCAAAGCGTCAGCGACCGCGATTATCCGCTCATTATGGGGATTACGATTTTCTATGCCGTTCTGTTGATGGTTTGCCGTTTCCTCGCCGATATCGCCTACGTGCTGGTGGATCCGCGAATGAGAGCCGGCGGAAAGGGGAAATAGACCTTGAACAACGATACGAACAGGGGCTCTATTCGCCCCGAACAGTTTCAGAAGATCGACCGGAGCAACTACGTGTTCGAGAGAATCGAGCGCAAACGGCTCACGGCTTGGCAGGATATCCGTTACCGGCTGGTTTCTAACAAACTGGCGATGACCGGTTTCTATATTATGTGCGTCGTGCTGCTTTTCGCGATATTCGCGCCTATGATATCGCCGCATGACCACTTTACGAACGATTTGCCTAACGCTAACCAGGCGCCTAGCTGGCAGCACCTGTTCGGAACGGACGACCTCGGCCGCGACATGTTCGAAAGAACGTGGAAGGGCGCGCAAATCTCGCTGTTCGTCGGCTTTGCGGCGGCGCTGATCGACTTGATCATCGGTATTATTTACGGCGGTATCATGGGTTATTACGGCGGAAAAGTGGATGAAGCGATGAACCGGTTCGCCGAGATCATCTACGCGATTCCGCACTTGCTCGTTACGATTCTGCTGCTCGTCGTGATGGAACCGAGCTTGACGACGATTATCGTCGCGATGTCGATTACGGGCTGGATCAACATGGCCTGGATCGTGCGCGGACAAATCATGCAGTTGAAAAACCAAGAGTACGCGCTTGCGTCCAAGGCGCTTGGCGCAGGCGCTATGCGCATTATTTTCCGTCATCTGATCCCCAATGCAATGGGCCCGATTCTCGTTACGCTGACGCTTACCGTACCGAGCGCGATTTTCACCGAAGCGTTCCTCAGCTTCCTCGGTCTCGGCGTTCAGTCGCCTGTCGCGTCTTGGGGCACGATGATCAACGACGGCGTCAAATCGATGACGTTGTATCCTTGGCGTCTGATGTTCCCTGCGTTATTCCTAAGCTTGATGATGTTCGCCTTTAACGTATTCGGCGACGGTCTGCGCGACGCGTTCGATCCGAAGTTGAAAAAATAAAGCATTTTTCCGGAAAGGAGGCCTTGGTCCTCATGAAAAAGATACTTGACGTTAAAAATTTGAGCGTATCTTTCCACGTCTACGGCGGCGAAGTGCAAGCCATCCGGGACGTCAGCTTCGACGTGAAGGAAGGGGAAGCCGTCGCGATCGTAGGCGAATCCGGCTCGGGCAAGAGCGTTACGGCCCAGACGATCATGCGGTTGATTCAGACTCCGCCGGGGAAAATCAAGGCCGGCGAAGTGCTTCTGGACGGCCAGGATTTGCTCAAGCTGTCGGAGAAAGAGATGCAGAAGGTGCGGGGCAATAAGATCGGGATGATCTTCCAAGATCCGATGACTTCGCTTAACCCTACGATGACGGTCGGCAAGCAAATCATGGAGGGCTTGATTCAGCACCAGAGCCTCAGCAAGGGAGCGGCCAAAACCCGCGCGATCGAATTGCTGAAGATGGTCGGCATTCCGAATCCGGAGACCCGGATTAGCCAATACCCGCACCAATTTTCCGGCGGCATGCGTCAGCGCGTCATGATCGCGATCGCGCTCGCCTGCAACCCGTCGCTCTTGATCGCCGATGAACCGACGACCGCGCTCGACGTGACGATTCAGGCGCAAATCCTTCAATTGATGAAGGATTTGCAGCAAGAGACGAAGACGTCGATCATCCTTATTACGCACGACCTTGGCATCGTCGCCGATATTTGCGACCGCGTCATCGTGATGTATGCGGGACAAATCGTGGAGACGGGCACGAAACACGATATTTTCCACAATCCGAAGCATCCTTACACGCAAGGCTTGTTGAAGTCGTTGCCGCGTCTGGATCAAGATAAGAACGAACCGCTGGTTCCGATCTTCGGATCTCCTCCGGATCTGATCAAGCCGCCGCAAGGGTGCGGATTCTGCGCCCGTTGCGACGAAGCGATGCATATATGCGAGACGGAAAGTCCGGAGACCACCGTACTCAGCGACACTCACGCCTTGCGTTGCTGGCTGCAGCATCCCGAAGCGAAGCGGCCGGCGTCGGCCGGGGCGAAGGAGGCGAGCGTATGAGCAAACCGTTCATTGAAATCGAAGGGTTGAAGAAACATTTCGACATCGGCAATCATCAAATTCTGAAAGCCGTCGACGATATCAGCTTCTCGATCGGCAAAGGGGAGACGCTCGGACTCGTCGGCGAATCGGGTTGCGGCAAATCGACGGCGGGACGTACGATCATTCGGTTGTACGAGCCTACCGCGGGCAGCATCAAGATCGACGGTACCGACGTTACGAAAGTATCCAAGTCCCAATTCAAAGCTTACCGCAGCCAGATGCAGATGGTGTTCCAGGACCCTTACGCTTCCTTGAATCCCCGAATGACGATTCTCGATATTATCGGCGAAGCGCTCGATATTCACGGCCTCGCGAAGAGCAAAGCGGAAAGAAAGCGCCGCGTCGAAGAGTTGCTCGAAATCGTCGGCTTGAACGGCGAGCATGCCTCCCGGTATCCGCATGAATTTTCCGGCGGACAACGGCAGCGGATCGGGATTACCCGCGCTTTGGCGGTACAACCGCAGTTCATGATTCTCGACGAGCCGATCTCCGCGCTCGACGTGTCGATCCAAGCTCAGATCATCAATCTGCTTATCGATTTGCAGAAGAAGATGGGCCTGACGTACTTGTTCGTCGCGCACGATCTTTCGATGGTAAAGTACATGAGCGACCGTGTAGCCGTTATGTACTTGGGCAAAATCGTCGAGCTCGCGAAGAGCGAAGACTTGTACGCGAACCCGCAGCATCCGTACACGAAGGCGCTGCTGTCGGCGATTCCGGTACCGGATCCGGACTTCGAAGCCGGCAAGGAACGCATCGTCCTGAAGGGCGACTTGCCGAGCCCGGTTAACCCGCCTAGCGGCTGCCCGTTCCGTACCCGCTGCCCGGCGGCGACGGAAAGATGCGCCGCGGAAGCGCCTATGCTTCGCGAGACGCGTCCTGGACATATTGCGGCCTGTCACTACGCATAAATCGTCAGTCTAGCAGAAGAGGTTGTCCCAAGGTCGATTCGACCGAGCGACAATCTCTTTGTTGTTTACGGGTCGCTATCAACTAGGCCTACGAAGCGTCATCGCTCGCGATTAACTGCATGAATGGCAGGTATTCCAATCGAGGGGATACACCTTGACCATAAACGGTACGAAGTGCAGCTATGTGGGTTGAAAACGAGCGTTTCGATCGTTATGGCGGTAATGAGGTGTATGCGATGCAGTTATTCAGTAGAAAAATGCCGATATGGCGATAACGAGCTGTACTCCATGCAGTCGAAGCGGAAGTCGGTTGTACGTTCTGCGGCTTATGCGCCGATCGATCGCGGACTTAGGCAATTGTAGTTTCATCCGATCATCGGCTTGCCGGTCTCTCCGCCCGGAGCGCGACGTACGCCCAGCCGCTGGTCAGCATCAGCATGGCGCCGGAGAAAATAAACAGTCCCTCGATGCCGATCGGCCCGGACAAAGCGCCGCCTACGATCGGTCCGATCATGTTGCCGAGCGCCAGCGCGCTGCCGTTAAAGCCGAAAGACCGGCTCTCCTTGCCGTCCGGCGTGAATTTGCGAATGAGCGCGTTGACCGTTGGGATCAGTCCGCCCATGAAGCAGCCTTGCAGGAAACGGCAGACGAGCAACTGTCCGACCGATCCGACGAACGCTTGCGGGATGAGCATGACCGCCGATCCGACGAGCGCGACGAGCAGAATCCGCTTGGAACCGATTCGGTCGCTTAGCCGGCCCAAGATCGGCGAGCTTATCATGTTGGAGAGCCCGGTAACCGAGCCGACGAAGCCCGCATAGAAGGCGAGATTCTCCGTCGTCCCGTGCAACTTCTCTACATATAAAGGGATGAGCGCCATCGGGCTCAGCATGGCGAATTGGATCAAGAACGTGACGGACAGCAGCACCGGCATCTGGCGGATGGTCATCAGCTCGCGCAAGCCTTTGAGAACGCCGATCTGCGGCGTCTTTGCCGCCGCTTGGCGATCGAAGTTCTCCTTGACCATAATCCAAGATACCGAGGAGGCGAGGAACAGCAATCCGCCCGTGATATAGAATATAGGCCGGAATCCGAACGTATCGGCAAGGAAGCCGCCGATGAACGGACCCATGATCGAACCGGCGACCCCGCCGGACTGCAACGTTCCCATGGCGAAGCCGATTCGATCCTTCGGCGTCGTCGAGGCGACGAGCGAGACGGCGGCGGGCTGGAATCCGGCGATGACGCCGTTCATGATGCGCAGCAGGAGCAAATGCCACGGCGTTGTCGCGAATCCCATAAGCACCATGACTACGGACATGCCGAAGCCCGAACGGAGCAGCATCATTTTCCGCCCGTAGCGGTCGGACAGCTTGCCCCAGATCGGCTGGAACACGAACGAAGTCACGAAGTTCCCCGCGAATATGATCCCTGCCCAAACTCCGATTTCATGCTCGTCCGTCAGTCCGAGGTCTTGTTTCAAATAGAGAGCAAGGAACGGAGTAATCATCGTCATGCCGGCCATCACGAGGAAGTTGCCGAACATAAGGATACCCAAGTTTGTTTTCCAGCGCTGCATAGTGATCTCCTTCACAGACAGGCTTTCACGTTATGCTAGTATATCACAGTAAGGCGTTCGCCATATTCACGCCATTGTCATACTATTGTCATAGTCCTGCCATCCGGCAAGGTTGTTCCCAAGTGGCAAAAAGGGCATAATGAAAGCAATGAATGCCAAACCATGAAAACCCTACGATACGAACAAAAATGAGGTCGGACAGATGAGCTACAACGACGTTTTCCTGCGGGCTTGCAGGGGCGAAGCCGTAGATCGCATACCGGTGTGGTACATGCGGCAGGCCGGCAGATACGATCCCGATTATCGCAAAATCAAAGAAAAGTACACGCTGCTGGAAATTTGCCGTCAGCCGGAGCTTGCCGCGGAAGTGACGATGATGCCGATTCGCAAGCTGGGCGTGGACGCCGCCATTCTTTATTCCGATATTATGAATCCCGTCGCATCGATCGGCATCGACTTCGACATCGTCAAAGACGTCGGCCCGGTCATTCATAATCCCGTTCGCACGGCCTCGGACATCGATCGTCTGAAACCGATCGACGTCGAGGGCGATTTGTCGCACGTCTTGGAGACGATTCGCATTCTGGATCGCGAGCTCGAAGTTCCTCTCATCACGTTCGGAGGCGCTCCGTTCACGCTTGCCAGCTATATCGTCGAAGGACGTCCTTCGAAGTCATATATTCGCACGAAAGCGCTCATGTACGGCGAGCCGGACGTATGGCATCGCTTGATGGGCAAGCTGGCCGACATGCAGGCGGCGTATTTGCGCGCGCATGTTCAGGCGGGAGCTAAAGCGGTGCAACTGTTCGACAGTTGGGTCGGCTCCCTTGCGCCGGACGACTTCAAAGCGTTCGTGCTGCCGCATGTGGAGAGTATTTTCGAACGGTTATCCGATCTCGACATTCCGAAAATCTACTTCCCGGGCGTCAGCTCGGGCGAGCTGCTGCCTCACTTGACGGGGCTGCGCGCGAACGTCGTCGGGCTCGACTGGCGAGTGCCGATCGCGGAAGGCAGACGCCGGCTGCAAGGCAAATTCGCGGTGCAAGGCAATCTCGATCCGTATATTCTCGAAGCGCCGTCCGCCGTCATTCACGAGCACGCTCGCCGTCTGCTGGATGAGGGGATGCAGGAACGCGGGTATATTTTCAATCTCGGACACGGCTTGTATCCGGAAGCTTCATTAGAGAAGCTGCGGGAGTTGACGGAGTTCATTCATACGTATAGCGCGGACAAAATCAAGGCGGGGGTGTCGGTATGAGCGCGAACGGTAACAAGCGGGTAGGCGTGTTAGTTATGTCCTACGGCACGCCTGAGAGCTTAGAGGGCGTAGAAGCCTATTACACGCATATCCGCAGGGGGCATCCTCCTACCGCCGAGCAATTGGAGGATTTGACAAGCCGTTACCGCGCGATCGTGGGCGGGGTATTTCCGCTGCGCGAGAATACGAACCGCCAAGTCGCGGCGCTCCAGCGCACGCTTGACGAGCTGGCTGGCGAGGGGCGCTACGTCTGCTATCAGGGGCTGAAGCATGCGGCTCCGTTCATCGAAGACGGCGTTGCCGCGATGGCGGCGGACGGCGTTAAGGAAGCGGTAGGCATCGTGCTAACGCCGCAATATTCGATCATGAGCGTCGGCGGATACTTGAAGCGGGCGAAGGAAGAAGCGGATAAACACGGCGTCGCGTTCGCGGGGATCGAGGAGTATCATTTGCATCCCGAGTTGATCGATGCTTTGAAAAAGCGCGTATCCGAGGGCTTGGAGCGATTGGGCGGCGGTTCGTCCGATACGATGGTGCTGTTCAGCGCCCACAGCCTGCCGGAGAAAATTCTCGAGTTGAAGGATCCTTATCCGGAGCAGTTGCTTGCGACTTCCCGCGCGGTGGCGGAGGCAGCGGGCGTGGAGCATTGGCAGTTCACGTGGCAAAGCGCCGGACAGACGGGACAGCCTTGGCTCGGGCCGGATATTCTGGAGACGATCGAGCGTCTGGGACGGGAAGGCGCGAAGGCGATGCTGATCGCTCCGGTCGGCTTCGTGTCCGATCATCTCGAGGTTCTATACGATATCGATATCGAAGCGAAGCGTTTCGCGGAGGAGCGCGGCATTAAGCTCGAGCGCATTCGCATGCTGAACGATGACGCTCAATATATGAAAGCGATGGCCGAATCCGTATTGGCGGCGATCGGGGAGCGTGCGCTGTGACTCGGCGGCGCGCGCGCAAAGTGGCGGTATTAGGCGGGGGGTTGACCGGCCTAAGCGCCGCTTTTTACTTGATGCGGGAAGCGAGAGAACGCGGCGAGGAGATCGAACTGACCGTGCTCGAGGGTTCCGGCAGGCTCGGCGGGCGCGTGAACACGCTGAGGCGGGACGGGTTCGTGATCGAGCGGGGGCCGGATTCGTTCTTGGCCCGTAAGCTTCCGATGATTCGGCTTGCCGAGGATCTTGGGCTGACGGGCGAGCTGACCGGGACGAATCCGGCTGCGAAGAAGACTTATATATCGCGCGACGGCAAGCTGCTGCCGATGCCGGAGGGTCTCGTGCTAGGCGTGCCGACCGATGCGGAGAAGTTCATGCGGACGGAGCTCGTGTCCGAGGCAGGGAAGCTTCGCGCCTTGGAAGATCGCGAGTATAAGCCGGGTACTTCGGACGACGACGAGACGGTCGGCGCGTTCCTCGAGCGTCACATGGGCGCCGAGATGGTGATGCGGATATTCGAGCCGTTGCTCGCTGGCATCTATGCCGGCGATCTATATGGTTTGAGCTTGCAGGCGACTTTCCCGCAGTTCAAGGAGATGGAACGGGAGTACGGCAGCTTGATCGAGGGGACGATCGCGGCTCGGGCCGGGGCGAGCGCTGCTTCCGCTCAGGCGGTCGGCGGGGGCTTCGCGACTTCTGCGAGCTCCGCCGCCAAGCAGCCGGCTTCGCTTTTCTACACGTTCCGCAACGGGTTGTCGACGGTAATAGAAGCGTTGGAACAGCAGTTGCGCAATGGCGGCTGCGAGATTCGGCTTGGCGCGCAGGTGTCGGCGTTGGAGAAGGTTGCGAGCGGCGCCGAGGAGGCGGGATATCGCCTTCGGTTGGAAGACGGCGGCACGGTGCTGGAGGCCGATCAAGTGCTGCTCGCGCTTCCGGCAGGCGTGATGGCGAAGTTGCTCTCGTCGCATGTCGATGTTTCCGCGCTTGAACGGATTCACTACGGTTCCGTCGCTAACGTCGTATTCGGATACGATGCGACAAGCTTCGGCCACGATCTGGACGGCTCGGGCTTCCTCGTTCCGAGAGACGAAGGACGCACGATTACCGCCAGTACGTGGACGTCGGCCAAATGGCTGCATACCGCGCCGGAAGGCAAGCGGCTCGTTCGCTGCTACGTCGGACGCGCCGGCGACGAAGCGGGCGTCGAATTGTCCGACGAAGAGCTGACGGCGGCCGTTCGCCGAGATTTACGCGATCTCATGGGCGTGAACGCCGCTCCGGAATTCGTGGAAATTACGCGCCTGCGCAACTCTATGCCGCAATATCCCGTCGGTCATACGGTAGCGATCTCCGCTTTCGGCGCCGAGCTATCGCGCTCGCTTCCCGGCGTATTCGCGGCGGGCGTGCCATTCGGCGGCGTCGGCCTGCCGGACTGCGTCGCCCAAGGCCGATCAGCGGCAGAGCGCATGCGGAACAATACCTAACATAAATCTGTACGGAATACGCTATGAGCGATACAATGTCTCATAGCGTATTTATATCGATATCCCGTTCGCTCAGGAAGCCTGCGGGAGTTGGACGTCGCAGTCTCGCGGGAGCCCCGGAGCGTCGGAATAAAGGTATATGTACCTCTAAGCACACGTGGTGACACTAAATCGCACCATCCGGAGCATTAGTCCGAAATAAGCACACGTTGTGACACTAAATCGCACCATCCGGAGCATTAATCCGAAATAAGCACACGTGGTGACACTAAATCGCTCCAACCGGAGCATTAATCCGAAATAAGCACACGTGGTGACACTAAATCGCTTCAATCGGTGCATTAATCCGAAATAAGCACACGCGGTGACACTAAATCGCTTCAATCGGAGCATTAGTCCGAAATAAGCGCACGCGGTGACACTAAATCGCTTCAATCGGAGCATTAGTCCGAAATAAGCGCACGCGGTGACACTAAATCGCTCCAACCGGAGCATTAATCCGAAATAAGCACGCGCGGTGACACTAAATCGCCCCATCCGGGGCATTAGTCCGAAATAAGCACACGTTGTGACACTAAATCGCTCCAACCGGAGCATTAGTCCGAAATAAGCACACGTGGTGACACTAAATCGCACCATCCGGAGCATTAGTCCGAAATAAGCACACGTGGTGACACTAAATCGCTCCAACCGGAGCATTAATCCGAAATAAGCACGCGCGGTGACACTAAATCGCTCCAACTGAGGCATTAGTCCGAAATAAGCACGCGCGGTGACACTATTTTTCTCTCCTGAGCGAAGGGGATATCGTTATAAAGGACAGGCAGAGAGAGGGGGGCGGACCGATGACCATCGCGGCGGTAATTCTAGCCGGAGGACAAGGCCGGCGCATGGGCTACGTCAACAAGGCGCACCTCGCGCTGGACGGCGAACGGTTCATCGATCGGCAGCTGAGATTGGCTGGCGAATGGGCGGAAGAGCGAATCGTCGTCGTTAACGACGCGAGCCGCGCTGCCGAGTTAAGCGTCCCAGCCGACGTTCGCGTCATCCTCGACCGCTATGCGGGCGAAGGGCCGCTGGCGGGTTTGCATGCGGGGCTCCAAGAGACGACCAAACCGTTCGCCTGGGTGATCGGCTGCGACCAGCCGCTGATCGACGCGAATGCGGCCCGGCTTCTGCTGGAGCGAATGCGCGATGGAGGCCATCAAGCGGCGCTCCCGATCATCGATGGCCGCCCCCAGCCGCTGCATGCCCTTTATCGAGCAGAGACGAGCGAGATCGCCGGGCGGCTGCTCGCTTCCGGAGAGCGCAAATTGCTGTCGCTACTAGATAGAATCGATTGGATCGGCTTGGAATCAAGCGACTTCGGAGCCCAAGGAATATCGGCCCGATTCGCCGACGATATCGATACTCCCGAGCAATACGGCCGATTACGAAGTTAGCGGAACCTCGATGAAGGAGCGGTAACGATGCATAACGACACCCTATCCGATCGGTTCCGACGGCATACGCTTCAGCCGGAGGAAGCCCAGCGGTTAGTTCTCGAACAGGCGAACCCCCTGTCCATAGAGCATGTCCCCTTATTCGAGGCATGGGGGAGAAGGTTGGCGGAGCCGCTCGCGGCACCGCACCCTTTCCCGCCGTTCCGCAGATCCGGCATGGACGGATATGCGGTTCGCGCAGCCGATCTCCGCGATGCGACTCCCGAACGTCCGGTAACGCTGATCGTCGTCGAAGAGTTGCCTTGCGGCGTGGAGCCCGCGCGAATGATCGGCGAAGGGCAAGCCGCGAGAATCATGACCGGCGGCATGGTGCCGGACGGCGCCGACGCCGTCGTCATGCTCGAAGCGACTACGACGACCGCGGACACGCGCGAAGATGGAGAGCATGGTTTCGTGCATATTGCCAAGCCTATCGCGTCCGGCTTGAACGTAGCCGATATCGGCTGCGAGATGCGGAGCGGAGAGCTACTGTTGCCGGCCGGAAGCATCGTCCAAGCCGGGGAGAGCGCGCTGCTCGCGGCATGCGGACAAGCCGTCGTTGCGGTCGTCCGTCGGCCGCGGGTCGCGATATTGGCTACGGGCAACGAGCTGCTCGGCGTAGATCAACCGCTGGAACCGGCCAAAATCCGCAACAGCAACGTGCCGATGCTCGCGGCGATGATCCGGGAGGCCGGGGCGGAACCGCTCGTGCTCGGGACGGCGACGGACGATCGCGCGGAGACGGAGGCGATCATCCGCCGGACGCTGCCGCAATGCGATTTGCTGCTTACGACTGGCGGCGTATCGGTCGGCGATTACGACGTCATGGTCGATGTGCTCGCGCAAGCCGACGTCCGGCTGCTGTTCAATAAAGTCGCGATGCGACCCGGCAGCCCGACGTCCGCGGCAACGATACACAACAAGCTCATCATCGCGCTATCTGGCAATCCGGGCGCTTGCTTCGTCGGGTTCCATCTGTTCGCGTTGCCGGTCATCAAGCGCATGCTTCGCGTTCAAGACCCTTATGCGGCAAGCTTCCAAGCGCGCCTGGGCGTACCGTTCCCGAAAGTCAATGCTTATCGGCGTTACATTCGCGGCCGTACGCAGCTCGAAGCCGGAACGGTGAACGTATTCCCGACCGGAGATGACAAGTCCAGCTTAATGACGACGATCGTCGGAGCCGACTGTCTCATCGAAATTCCGCCGCTCAAGGCAGGTCTTGAAGCGGGTCAGCTCGTCACGGCATGGCGATTATCCTAGATGGAGGAGGCCGACTATGGTCGTCTTGCAAATCGCAGGCTACAAAAACTCGGGCAAAACGACGCTCGCAACCGCCGTCGTCCGCCGATTAAGCGCCGGAGGCCGCCTTGTCGGCACGATTAAGCACGACGCGCACGAGTTCGAGCCGGACGTTCCGGGGACGGACAGCTGGAAGCACCGCGAAGCCGGCGCGTTCGCGACGGCGATTACTTCGCCCGCGCGAACGGCATGGACGGTGGAGCGCCAGACGCCGCTCGAAGACCTGCTGGACGCAATGCGCCGGCATCCGCTAGACGCGGTAATCGTCGAAGGCTTCAAGGACGCCGCTTATCCGAAAGTCGTCCTGCTGCGGGACGAGGCGGACGCCGAGCTGCTAACTCTTCCGAATATCGTCGCCGCGGCGTTACGGCGGCGGAACGACCGGCTTGAAGAAGCCGTCCGCGCCTCAAAGCTGCCGTTATACTTAACCGAGAACGCGAATCTCGACGGTATGCTCGACTTTATAGATGCATGGGTCTCGGCCGCCATCGCGCGCACGTCCTAAATCGATCGCCTCTCCTACCGGAGCAGGCGATTTTTAATGCCCTAACAAGTTATTTTTATCCCCCGATTATCGGAATGAAGACTTATTGCCGCCTCGCATCCTCTCTATAATGGGAAGTAAGCGATAGGCACGCTTGCGATCTCTTCACCGGTGCCTCCTCCTGTTATAATGAGAGCAACTTACGCGAGAGGACGGGCTTCGACGGATGAGCTTAGGCAAACGCATTTTCGCGGCATTTTTAGCTTTTATTATCGCTCCATTGTTCGTGCTCGGCAGCGTTTCTTATCTCGTCTTTCAGAACGTGACCCAAGAGAAATACGCGGAGCAGACCGAACTCACGCTGAAAGCGATCGGCCGCAACATCCATAACATGATCAAGGAAGCGAACTACTTCTCGGACTTCTGGGTGACGACGGAAGACAGCGTGGAATCGGTCGAGCAGTCGATCGACGGCACAAGGGACGAACCGACGGCGACGGACGACGCGACGATGTCGGCAACCGAAATGGACGCCAACGTGTCGTACCAAGAGCTGCAGGAGAAGGAAAGGCTGCGCCAGCGCGTTCTCCTCACGTATCCGGGTATTCAGTCCGTAACGCTGTACCGCAACGACGGGCGGAACGTGAACGTCAACTTCGGCAAAGAGACGCCGATCGACAGACAGGACTTGGAGTCGAACCCGATTTACCCGGAAGTGCTGCGCAAGTATGGGGCGCCCGTATGGATCGGTCCGAACGAAGATCCCGTGTTGAACGGCAAGAACAACCTTTTTACTCAAATCCGCGTGCTGCTGGACGTCGATACGTTGACGAGCAGGGGCATATTGGTCACTCGGTTCCAGATGAACGAGCTTTCGCGCATTTTCAGCTTCTATAACAGCCAAGGCAGCGCGGACCGGCGATACCTCATCGTCGGACGCGACGGAAAAGTCGTATTCGATAATCGGGGCACAGCGCAAGGGGAATCCATCGGCAGCTTAGTCGACACCGTTAAAGGCATCGATATTAACGGGAACGAGTATCAGACCCGAACGCTCGACTTCGACGGCGACAAAAGCTTGGTGTCGGTGCAAGACCTGCAACTGGAGCGGCTAGGCGTAGGAGATTGGAAGCTTGTCATGGTCACTTCCTGGTCTTACTTGTCCGGCGATATGATCGTCGTGCTCCGGTGGATGGTCATCGTTACGGCGATTACGCTGTTGCTCGCGCTCATGTTCAACCTGATGTTCGTACGCCGTATCGTCACGTTCATCGTGCGCGTCGTCCGGGCGATGCGCCAAGTGGAGCGGGGCGATCTGTCCACCCGCGTTCCGGTTATCGGACAGGACGAGACGTCGATTCTGGCGAGAGGCTTCAATAGTCTAGTTATTCGGGTGTCGGAGCTGTTAAGCGACGTGAAGCAAGAGCAGCGCCGCATACGCAAAGCCGAGATGATGCTGCTTCAAGCGCAGATCAAGCCGCATTTTCTGTTCAACGCGCTGGAATCGATCAACATACTCGCCGTGCAGAACGAGGGCCGCAAAGTGAGCAGGATGGTGCAGCGGCTGGCGAACATATTCCGTATCAGCATTCAGCAGAAAGAAGAGATCAACATCGAGCAGGAGCTCGAACACTTGACCAGCTATCTCGAAATTCAGAAGTACCGGTTCGAAGAACTGTTCGAATACGAGATCGACATCCCCGGGGAGCTGCTAGGGAATTCGATCTTGAAGCTTACGCTGCAGCCGCTCGTCGAGAACAGCATCCAGCACGGCTTCGAAGGGATCGATTACATGGGCCGTATTCAAGTGAGGGCGCGCGAAGAAGGGCGAAACATCGCGATCTACATCGAGGACAACGGCATCGGCATGTCCAATGATCGGATGGCGTCGCTTACGGAGAACGCGATCTCTTCGTTCGAAGACCGGCATGAAGAATCTCCGGAGACGGGGGAACGCCGGGGACTCGGTTTCGGCAACGTCGCCGACCGGCTGCGTATCCATTACGGCAACGGATACGGCTTGATCGTGTGCAGCGCGCCGCGGCAAGGAACGACGATCAAGTGCATCATACCTAAGGCCGCAAGGGGGAACGAGGACGATGAAACTAAAGGCGTTGTTGGTCGATGACGAGATCAATATTCTGAAGAACCTTCAGCTCGTCATCCCTTGGGACTCGCTCGATATCGAAGTGATCGGCACGGCGAAGAACGGGCAGTTTGCGCTGGACATCGCGCGGGAGCATCGGCCGCAGTTGATCTTGTGCGACATCCGGATGCCCGTCATGGACGGTATCGAGTTTCTTGGCGCGCTTCGCGAGTTCGACCCGGACGCCGAGGTCATTATGCTGACCGGATATCAAGATTTCAACTACGTTCGCTCGGTCATGAGATACGAAGTGAAGGATTACATTCTGAAGCCGATCGATTACGAGGAGCTCGAGAAGACGATCTCGCGGCTCGCGGACGGCATCCGGGAACGCAGCGTCGAGCAGATCACCATCCAGCAGGAATGGAAGCAAGTGTTTCATCTCGCCTACGAGAAAATATTGTACGACCGCTTGGTCGACTTAGGCGGAGGCTCCACGAAGCCGTTCGCGAAACTGCACGAGCTGGACGAAAGCTCGCTGAGCTTCGCGATGATGCTCGTCGACGTCGCCGATTACACGAAGAAGGAACGCACATGGGAGGAGAAGGAGCGCAAGCTCTGGAACTTCGCGATCCACAATCTGCTGCAGGAGAATATGGTTTCTTTCGGGGTAGCCAGCTCCGTGCTGCAAGTAAGGAGCGGGGAATGGTGCGTGCTCGTCGAGACGCTTCCGCCGGAGACGTTCGAGCGCCAGCGCTGCATCCAGTGGGGCGAACAGCTGCGGCAAGCGGTCGAAAGCTACTTGAAGCTGACGATCCGAGTCGCGCTGCATCCGTCGCCGGTATCGCTCGAGCAGCTTGCGCGCACGTACAAAAGCTTGCAGCGTTCGCTCAACTTGTTCCAGAACGCCACGGCCAGCGTCGTGCTTTCGGAGAAAGCGCGAGGCGGGTTAGATACGCCGGAGCAACTGTGGGACCGCATCGAGGAGATGGTTACGGGCCTCAAACGCTGCGACCGGCGCCGGACCGAATCCGCGCTCAAGGAGCTGAACGAAAGCTTCCGCATGCTGCCCGAGGCCTCGTTCGAACGAATCGCGCCGATCCTCCATTATCTATGCATTCATCTGCTTCGCGAGATGCGCGGGATGGACGTGATGACGAAGGAAGAGGAGGCGGCCATCTGGCGCCAGATCGACCGCAATCAAGGCATTCGGGAGACGCTGTCGGTCATTAACAAGCTCGTCGACCTGTCGCTGGACAGCGTCATGAAGAAGAAGACGAGCGACGTGCTCATGCTGTCCGCGAAAGACTACATCGAACGGAATTTGTCTTCCGAGCTGAGCATCGACGCGCTTGCCGATTATCTCGGCATCAGCGGGAGTTATTTCAGCCTGCTGTTCAAGCAGCACGTCGGCGAGACGTTCGTGGAATACGTAACGAAGCAACGGATGGAGATGGCGAAATCGCTGCTTGCGCTTAGCGACAAGAGCGTCACCCAGATCGGCCAAATGGTCGGTTACGTCGAGCGCAGATATTTTACGAGAGTGTTCAGCAAGTACACGGGAATGCTGCCGTCCGAGTTCCGCGACAGGCACCAGAATCAGTCGGGCGAAGCGGACGTTCCGGCGTGGGCGTTGCAGCAGCGAGAATAAGACGATGACGAACCGTATAGTAGGGGGAAACCAATAAATGGCATCTGCCGGTTTTGACCAGCTTAGCTTGAAAGAAAAGATCGGTCAGCTCTTCATGTGCGGATTCGAGGGCGCCGAGCCGTCCGCCGAAATCGAAGCGTTAGTAACGGAATACGGCATCGGGGGGATCATCTACTTCCGCCGCAATCTTCGCGACGCGAAGCAAGTCGAAGCGTTGTCTTCCAAGCTGCAGGAGCTCTCGGCAACTCCGCTGTTCATCGCCATCGATCAAGAAGGTGGAATGGTCGTGCGGCTCGAGGATGGCGTGACCGTCATGCCGGGCGCGATGGCGCAAGGCGCCGCGAACGATCCGGACTTAACTCGCGAAGCGGCTAAGCTGTCGGGAGCCGAGCTGCGCGGCATCGGCATCAACATGAACTTCGCGCCTTGCCTGGACGTGAACAACAACCCGCTTAACCCGGTAATCGGCGTTCGTTCGTACGGCGAGAATCCGGCTCTTGCCGCCCGCATGGGCATCGCCGCGATCAAAGGCTACGGCGAGGGCGGCATAAGCGCGGTGGCGAAGCATTTTCCGGGACACGGCGATACGTCGGCGGATTCCCACCATGAGCTTCCCGTCGTGCCGCACGCCGTCGACCGGCTGAACGCGGTCGAGCTCGCGCCGTTCCGCGAGGCGATCGCGCAGGGCGTCGACGCGATCATGACCGCGCACGTCGTGTTCCCGGCATTCGAGCCGGACCGAGTGCCCGCGACGCTGTCGCGCAGGATACTGACCGGCTTGCTGCGCGAGCAACTCGGCTATTCGGGCGTAATCGTGACGGACTGCCTGGAGATGAACGCGATATCGGAGACGATCGGCGTCGCGCGCGGCGCCGTCGAGGCGGTCAAAGCGGGCGCGGATCTCGTGCTCGTCAGCCATAGGTTCGTACGGCAGACCACGGCGCTCGAGGCGGTGCATGAAGCGGTGCTGACGGGCGAAATTCCGTTATCGCGCATCGAGCAATCGGCGAAGCGGATTTGGGCGTTGAAGCAGCTTCGAGGCCTGTTCGGCGGCGTGAAGCCGCAAGCTGACGCGGTTCGCGCGGAGCGAGTCAGGAACGAGCTTAGCGAGGCGGCTGTCACGGTCGTCAAGGGCAAAGAAGCATTGCCGCTGTCCAAAGCCGGCCGCACGCTCGTCGTCTGGACGGAAGCGCGCGTCGCCACCGAAGTCGTCGAAGTCATCGAGCAGTCATGGACGCTTGGCGCGGCGCTTAAAGCCAGAGGTTACCTCGTGCAGGAGCTTCGGGTCGGACTGAACCCGACGGCCGAGGAAGCGGAAGCCGCGCGCTCGGCGGCCGCGGGCAGCGATACTGTCGTATTCGCTTCTTACGACGCCTGCTTCTCCGAATCGCAGACGGCGTTGATCCGGGAGCTCGCCTCGGATACGAGCTATGCGTTCGCGTGGGCGGCGATGCGGACGCCATACGATCTGCTGCAGGCGCCGGAGGCCCCGATCTACATTTGCTGTTACGAGAACAAACCGGCGATGATGACCGCGCTCGCGGGCGTGCTTGCAGGCGATATTCGTATGAGAGCGAAGCAACCGGTTACGATCGGACGATATCCCCTTCCATAAATCGAACCTCATTGGGACGATTGGCGTACGGATCCTTATGGGTCTTGACGCCAATCGTCTTTTTGCGACGCATCCTGTATAATACGGGCAGGGAGAAAGCGGATTTGGAGGAAATCGCACGATGACCTATTCGCGAACGCGAACGAACGATAAGAGAAGGCAGCGGCGGGGCAGGCGGACGCGTCGGTTGTTGGCGATGAACCTGGCGATGCTCGTATGCATCGTCGGGGCGGCGGCGTTCATCTGGCTTGGTCAGAAGGACGACGGCGCAAGCGGCAGCCAGGCAAAGACAGATCCGATCGTATCGGGCTCGCCTTCCGCAGAGGCGGGAGAACGGCCGACGGAGGAAGCAAGCGCGCCTGACAAGGCGGAGCCGAGCGATGCAACGGAAGACGAAGACGACGTCGTCAACGATGGCGTACCGCCCGGCGGAGGAGAGGAGGGCCAGGCGGACCCTGGCCGCGATACCGTGACGATCGCGCTCGTCGGCGATATTCTGCCGGCGGCGCGCGTGCTCGATTATATGAATCAGTACGGCTTCGATTATCCGTTCCGCGAGACAAGCCGCCTGCTTACGGCGGCGGATATAACCGCCGGCAACCTCGAATCCTCGATTACGAAGCGGGGAACGCCGGAGCAGAACAAGGAATACGTCTATCGCGGCCCGCAGGAAGCGCTCGTTCCGATCAAGGAGGCGGGGTTCGACTTCTTATCGCTAGCGAATAACCATACGATGGATTATGGTTGGGAAGGGCTGAGCGATACGATGGACGCGCTCGACGAAGCGGGTATCCGGCATGCCGGCTCCGGCAACGACGATATCGAGGCGTTCACGCCGGCTTACGTGGAAGCGGGCGGCAAGAACGTCGCTTTCGTCGGGTTGACGCAAGTCGTTCCGAAGGTCGAATGGAAAGCGGACCGCAAGCATCCGGGTTTGGCGGAAGCCTATTCGTTCGAACGGGCCGTGGCGGCGGTTAAGGAAGCCCGCGGCAACGCGGACGTCGTGGTCGTTATGGTCCATTGGGGAAAAGAAAGGGAGGATATGCCGGTCAAGCAGCAGCAGTCGCTGGCCCGCGCGCTCATCGACGCGGGAGCGGATCTCGTCGTCGGGAGTCATCCGCACGTGCTTCAGGGCTTTGAATCCTACAAAGGCAAGTGGATCGCTTATAGTTTGGGCAACTTCGTGTTCCCGGGAATGTCTCCGCCAACGACGGCGGAGACCGGAATATTGACCGCGACGTGTAAGACAGGCGGCGAATGCTCGCTGCATTTCGCCCCGATGATCGCGAAGCTGGCTCAACCCAAGCCGATGGACGCCGAGACGGGCAAAGCGCTGCTGGCGCGCTTGTCGAGCATTTCCTTCGCGGCTGCAATAGAGGAGGATGGCACGATTGTGGCAATCGGTCCGTAAAGCGATCAGGAGAGTAATCGGGTTGAAGACCCACAAACCCGGGAAGGAGCTTAACGCCGAAGAGCGCGAGAGGCTGCATCCGTGCGTCGCGCATCGCGGTTTCTCCGGTCAGGCGCCGGAGAACACGATGGCCGCGTTCAAGCTCGCGCTGTCCAAGCCGTACGTCGGATGGATGGAGCTCGACGTGCATCTGTCGCGGGACGACGTTCCCGTCGTCATTCACGACAGCACGCTCAAGCGGACGACGAACGGGCAGGGCAACGTGCGGGATTATACGGCCGAGCAGCTCGGTCTACTGGATGCGGGCAGCTGGTTCCATCGTTCCTTCGCCGACGAAGGCGTGCCGACGCTCGGGCAAGTGCTTAAGCTTGCGGCCGGGAGATGCAAGCTTAACGTCGAGCTCAAAGGGGACGATCGGGCCGACGAGGAGACGAAGAGGAGCCTTGCCCGTCGGACAGTGGACGCGATTAAGGCCGAAGGAATGGCTCGGGATACGGTGATCACTTCGTTCCGTCCGGAGCTTCTGAAGGCGGTTCGCGAGTATGACGCGTCGATCAAGCTCGGGCTCATTATCGACGACAGTCCCGCGGATTTGACGGCTAGAGTCATTGGGCTTGGAGCGACGACGCTGTCGATCGGCTATACCCACATGACGACCGAGCTGCTTCGGCGAACGGCCGAAGCGGGTATCGAGGTGATGGTCTGGACCGTTAATTCGCGTAAAGATCTGGCCAAGTTGTCGCGCAGGAACGAGCCCTTCCAAATCTGTACGAACTATCCGGACCGCTGGCATGCGGCAACTAGAGAAGGAGAGGGTCATTAATGGACATTCGCAACATCTATTGCGTTGGACGCAACTACCGGCTGCATGCGGAGGAGCTTGGCAACGAAGTTCCTGCTTCGCCGATGCTTTTCACGAAGCCGACGCATGCGATCGCCTCGATGGAGAGCGGTTCGCTCGTTATCCCGACGGGCCAGGGAGCGGTGCACTACGAAGCCGAGCTCGTGTTCGCCGTCGGCCGCGCTTATGAACCGGGCATGCGCCCCGACGATTTAATTACGCATTTCACGGTCGGTCTCGATCTCACGCTGCGGGACGTACAGGAGACGATCAAGAAGAAGGGGCTTCCATGGCTGCCGGCCAAAGGATTCCGCAACTCCGCGGTTCTCGGACGGTGGCTCGATTACCCGGGACTGGACAACGTGTCCGCCCATGCGTTCGGACTCCGCCTTAACGGAGCGGAAGCGCAACGGGGACTCATGCAGGATATGGTGTTCGGGTTGCAGCGATTGATCGATTTCACGGGAAGCGCTTATGGGCTTGGAGCCGGCGACCTTCTATTCACGGGGACACCGGCCGGCGTTGGCGCTTTATCGGATGGCGACGAGCTTGAAGTTTGGTGGAATGAAGATGAGCTCGGGCGGGCAACCGTAAAGACGGAAGGTTAGCCGCTTCGCGGCAAGAGCGTCCTTAAGGAATGGGGGTTAGATGGTGAGATGGCTTATTAACGCGGTATTCGCCGCGTTATACTTGGCGGTGTTCGTCTTCGGCGCCGGTCCGCTCTTATTCGCGGACGGGACGCTAGGGGAGCGGGTATGGACGGCGGTCGTCGTCATCGTCATCGTGATCGTGCTCGTATTCGCTCATTTTGCTTTCTTGCGCCCCAAATACCGGATCTGAATGAATAAAGGCTGCCTCGCGGGATCGATTCACGGAATCGAATCGCCGTCAGGCAGCCTTTGCATTATCCATGTTGCTCGGGAGGATCCGTCAGACGCTCGCGTATTTCCAGCAGCTTCGGCAGCTCTTGGAAAAAGACGTCGATGATCGCGGGATCGAAGTGCCGCCCGCGTTCCTCGCGGAACAAATTCTCGATCCTATCGAGCGGCCAAGCCGCTTTGTAGACGCGCTCGGCGCTTAGCGCGTCGAAGACGTCCGCGACCGCGGTAATGCGGCCGAACAGGTGAATATCTTCTCCTTTGCGTCCGGAAGGGTATCCGGTTCCGTCCCATTTCTCATGGTGCTGCTCCGCGACGATGGCGGCGGTGCGCAGCAGCTCGCGCTTCGAGCCTCGCAGCAGTTGATAGCCGATCTTGGTATGCGACTTAATGATGTCGTGCTCTTCTTCGGTCAGCTTGCCTGGCTTGTTCAGCACGGCATCCGGAATGGCGACTTTGCCGATGTCGTGCATCGGGGAAGCGGTGCGCAGCAGCTCGGCTTGCTCGATGGGCAGCCCGAGCCCGAGCGCCAGCACGTAGGAATATTCGGCAACGCGTTTGACGTGGTTTCCGGTTTCCTTGGATCGGATCTCGCCGACTTCGCCCATCGTCGATATAATCTCGCGTTGCGTGTTGATGATCTCCTGGTGAAGCATGACGGATTCGAGCGACTTGCCGGCATACGATGCGGCGAGCGACAGGAGCTCCAGGTCTCTCGTCGTGAAGTAGTCGACTTCCGTCATTTTGTTGATCGCTTGGTACGCTCCGATGATTTCGCCGTCGTTGTTCGTGAACGGCACCGTAATGACGGATTTCGTATGATAACCGGTTCTGATGTCGTTGTCCCTGTTGTGCCTCGGATCGTTATAGGCATCCTTGATGATGAGCGGTTCGCCGCTCATGATCGAGGAGCCGACGAAGCCGGTGCCGTACGGAATTCGAATTTCTTTGACGCCGTGAGCGACTGTCGTATACAGCTCTTTGCGAACGTCGTCGATCAGCCACACCGTGCATCGGTCGGACAGGATCATCTCCCTTCCCATGTTCGCCATGAGAATGAGCACGGAGTTCAGGTTGTTTTCCCCCGCGATTTTGGCTGTATATTCGAAAATAATTTTTAGTAATTGTTCCGGCGACAGCTCGGCTTTTGCCATGAGAGACACTCACTCCTTCTACGTTGCACTCTCATTAATTCGCTGAAAGCTGTCGAAATCCTTCCTATTTTAGGATAAAAGGCTTCAAAAACCGCGCGCTGATCCTTCCGTGGAAGGATTCGAACGCGCGGATATCGGCGGTTTTAGAGGTCCTCGGGATGAAATCCGTCCATATAGCGAGAGATAATGCGGGTCAAGCTCGCGTCTTTGTCCACGGGCATCTGGAACCCGCCTGACGCTTCGAGCGAAGCAAAGCCGTGCAGCAGGCTGCGCAGCCCTCTGACCGCATGCACGGCTTCCTCGTCCGTTAACCGGAAAGGCTCTAGCAGACGATATAAGAGTCGAAGAATATCTTGCGCGATCTGTTCGTATTCCGGCGGTCTCGGCATGCCGACGCGATAGGTCGCCTCGTATAAGCCGGGATGCTCGCGCACGAATCGTACGTAAGCCGAGCCGACGTTCACGATCGCGGTTTTACCCGATTGACCGACGGCCGCATCGATCATCCGCTCTAGCAACTGGCGCGAAGCGTGCACGGCGAGCCTCTGCCGCAGATCGTCCTGTCCCGAGATATGGTTGTATAGGGACGGGGTCTTAATGCCTAACCTAGCGGCAACGTTCGACGGCGTAACGTCGTTCCAGCCGCCGAGGTCGGCGATTTCGGCAGCGGCGGCGATCACGGCATCCGGCTTAATGCCCGCTCTCATAGGGCCGCCTTCTTCTGCCAATAACGCTCGGCGGCGGCGATCGCGTCGTTCATGGCCGTTACGGGATGCTCCACGTGGGAACCATGGCCGACGACGAGCCTTGCAGGCTGAAGCGCAGCCAGCTTGCGCGCGCTTTCGATCGCGGTCGGGCCGTGCCATGTGGCGAGAGCCGGGAATGGGAAGCTTAGCTTCATATGACCCGATACGGCAATACCGCCCTTCGTCGAGAAGGCGTCTCCTACGATGATCGTATTCGTTCTCGTCTCCATGAACGCCATATGGCCTGGCGTATGGCCTGACGCGGCGATCGCGACGAGTGAGCCGATCCGATCTCCGTCCTCGATCAGGAAGTCGGGCGCGAACGGCGCTTGCTTGGGCACGTCGCCTCGGACGGGCGATTGCGGTTCGCCCGGGAGCAAGCCGCGATCGCCTTTCAGCAATAAGGCGTCCCTTCGGGAGATGCCGATGGCGGCATCGGGGTATAGCTTCTTCAACGCGGGAACCGCGCCGATATGATCGCCGTGCGCATGCGTCAGGACGATTCGCGCCAGCGGCAGTCCTGTCCGCGAGATCGCCTTGGCGATCGCCTTGGCCATCGGCGGCATGCAGGCGTCGATAAGCGTTAAGCCGTCGTCTTCCTTCACGAGCGTGCAGCCCATCGGAAACAATCTCGGAAGGAAAGGCAAATGCGAGACGGGTCCCCATTGGATCATTTTCATATCCATCGCTCCTTATAAACTAACTATGTTCACATTATAACTAATTACATTAGTTTAAGCAAGAGGCTACTTCACCTCTCTTTGGTTCGCGAGCTAGATGATCTTATCCCTACTTTAGCCGTTTGACTCCCTTACGCCGCTCCGTTCTGCTCTTACAATAAAGTTGTAAGCCATACAACTTATAAATTTTGGGAGGTCTACCGCGTGAACAGAAAATTGACACTCGCTTTAACGACGGCATTGGCAATGTCGACCTTGTTGGCAGCTTGCGGAAACAACAATAACAGCTCCGAGCCGTCCAAAGCAGCGGAGTCCAGCGCGCCGCCGGCAAGCGAATCCGCTTCCCCGTCCGCCGAACCGAGCAAAGAAGCAGAGCCTTTCACCGTATCGCTTCGCCACATTCAGATCGGCGATGCGCAGAAATTCCGCAAAGCGATCCTGGATGACGTCGTTAAGAAAACCGAAGCCGAGGTTCCCGGGTTGAAGTTCGAGCTCGACGGCGTCGAGGACGCGGCGAACCGCTTCACGAAGCTTCCTGCGGAAATGGCGGCCGGCAACCAACCCAAAATTTTCGACTTGTTCGGCGGTAACGCGGACGCTCTGAAATACGCGAAGGCGGGACGCTTGCTGGATCTAACTCCAATCCTTGACGAGCTGGGCATCAAGGACAAGTTCCTTAACGTATTCGGTCAATTCACCCTTGACGGTAAAATCTACGGCTTGCCGATCGGCGGTTCCGTGGAAGGCGTATTCTACAATACGGAGCTGTTCTCGCAGAACGGCCTCAACCCTCCGACGACTTGGGACGATCTGATCAAAGCGGCCGACGCGCTTAAAGGCAAAGGCATTACGCCGTTCGCGATGGGCTCCCAAGCGGCTTGGGTACCTAACATGCTCGTGAATACGATAATCGGCCGCTATACGAACGGCTTCCCTAACGGCATCGTAACCGGCGAAGTGAAGTGGAACCAACCTGAAGTCGTGGCGGCTTATGACCTCTACAGCGATTGGGTGGGCAAGGGCTACTTCACGAAAGGCGAGCTCGGCAAATCCTACGATGATATGCTCAACGACTTCGCGGCCGGCAAAGCCGGCATGATGTTCGACGGGTCCTGGCGTTCTTCCGCCTTCAAAGAAGGCGCGGTGGCGGCTTCCATGGCCGGCAAAGTAGGCTTCGTGGCGCTTCCCGCATTGCCTAACGCAGCGGGCGACCAAACGTCCCTGAACGCGAACTATTCCAACGGCTACGGCTTCTCCTCCGATCTGAACGATCAAGAGCTTGCCGCGGTCAAAGGCTTCATCAAAAACCTGTACAGCGACGAAATGCAGCTTCGCGGCTTGCTTGAAGACGGCGTGCTTCCTTCGATGAAGCTGTCCGACGAATCGCTCGCCAAAGTGACGGATCCGGTCGTTAAGCAAGTGCTTGACGTCATGAAAGCGGCGGGCACGACGTTCGTCCACTTCGACGCGATCGCTCAGAAAGCGGTATACAGCGAAACCGAGCTTCAACTGCAGAAGCTGATCGACGGCAAAGCATCCGGCCAACAAGTCGGCGACGCGATCCAAAAGCTGCAGGAAGCAGAGAACGCCAAAACGAAATAAGCCAGCATTCCGACAAGGAGGCACCACCCGCCTGCGAGTGGCGCCTCCTTCTCCAATAGTGGGGAGGATCTATGAAAAGCACACTTAAAAATCCCGCTGTCTACATTATGTTCGTACTGCCGACACTCGTCCTCTACGGGCTGTTTTTCCTATACCCCATGTTTTCGTCGGTCTACTTCGCCTTTACGGATTACAATGGGCTCGATGCAACGGAATATGTAGGCTTGGACAACTTTAAGAACGCGTTCTCGGATACGAACTTCCGCACCGCGATCATTAACAATATGTATTTCATCGTGTTCTCCGTCGGCATTCAGGTGCCGGTCATCATCATCTTCGCGCTCTTGATCAGCAACGTTAAACGATTGAAGGGCTTTTACAAGACGACGGTATTCATGCCGTCCATTCTGTCCACGTCGGTTATCGGCATTCTGTGGCAGTTTATCTACGATCCGGACATTGGACCGATCACGGACTTCCTCGGTTGGTTCGGCATCGATCCGATCTATTGGCTGGCTGAATCCGAATGGGCCATGGTCGCGATCCTGATTACGAACGCTTGGCAGTGGGTCGGTTTTTATATTGTATTGATTCTGGCGGCCATCTTGGCGATACCGAAAGATATCGACGAAGCGGCTGCCATCGACGGCGCGAACGCAAGGCAACGCGCTTGGTATTTGACCGTGCCGCTAATCAAGCCGATCATCTCGGTCGTCGTCATGCTCTCCATCGCCGGCGCGATGCGCGTCGTCGATATCGTGCTCGTCATGACGAACGGCGGTCCTTACGGCTCGACGGAAGTCATGGCTTCCTACATGGTCAACAAGGCGATGAAATACGGCGAATATGGCTACGGTACCGCGCTCGCCCTCATTATTTTCGCATTCGCTCTCGTGCTTACGTTCATTTACCAGCGTACGTTCGGGCGGACGGAAAGGATTGAATACTGATGACGAGATCGCTCAAAAACTCGGTGCCTCACGTCGTACTTCTGATCTATGTCGCCATTATTTTGTTCCCTTTCGTATTCGTTCTGTTCTCTTCGCTCAAGACGGACAACGTCGAAATCTCGCAAAGTCCGTTCGGATTTCCGACGGAGTTGAATTTCCAGAACTATTCGGACGCATGGGTGAAAGCGAAAATCGGCACTTACTTTTTCAATAGCGCGTACTTGGCGGTGACTTCCGCGGTCGTTGGCGTGCTTTTGGCCGCGGCGACGGCGTTCGCGATTACGCGGATGAAGTTCAGCGTGTCCAGCAAGCTCATTTACGGAATCGTGCTGATTGCCATGCTGATTCCCGGCAACGTCTTGTTCATCGCGCAATATAAGCTCGTGGACGTGCTCGGGATACTGAACACGCACTGGTCGTTGTTCCTCCCGTACACCGCGGGCGCGCTCCCCTTCAGCGTGCTGCTTGTCGCGGCATTCATGAAGTCGATTCCGGGCGAACTGGAGGAAGCGGCGATTATGGACGGACTTGGCGCGGCGGGGCTGTTCTTCAAGATTATTCTTCCGCTCACCGTTCCGGCGCTCGTTACCGTCTTCATCATCAACTTCCTCGGCAACTGGAACGAATACTTGCTGTCTTACTTCTTCATCAGCACGGATTCGCTTCGCACTTTGCCGACCGGCATGGTCGGGTTCAGGGACGCCTACCAGACGAACTACGCCCTGATCAGCACGGGCATCGTGTTCAGCGTCGTGCCGGTTCTTCTCCTGTACTCCGTGCTGCAGAAGCAGATCATCGAAGGGCTTACGGCCGGAAGTTTGAAAGGGTAAAACGAGGAGTTGTCGATTGGCGTTCATTCCCGCTAGGGGATGGACGCTTTTTGTGTTATATATGAGGCAAAGGCAAGTCGAGGAGGCGAATAACCGATGAGAGTACGCAGCTTTCCTCCGGTCATCGACGAGCGCTCGCGGCTGCTCGTGCTTGGCAGCATGCCGGGCGCGGCATCGCTCAAAGCGCATCAATATTACGGCAATGAGCGGAACTATATGTGGCGGATCCTGTACGCGGTGTTCGGGGATCGGGAGCCCGATCCGGCCTATGAGGATCGGTTGGCGTTCGCGCTTAAGCACGGCGTGGCGCTGTGGGACGCGATTGCGGCGTGCGATCGTCCCGGCAGCTTGGACAGCGATATCAAGGACGTGGAACCGAACGACATACCGGGTTTGCTTGAGGACTTCCCGAACGTCCATACGATCATCTGCAACGGAACGAAGTCGCATGCCGAGCTGATGAAGCATTACGGCGATCATCCGGAAGTCGCTAGGCGGCGCGTACGTAAGCTGCCTTCGACAAGTCCGATTCCGACGCCCAAGTACCGCGGGCTTGCAGACCGGCTCGAAGCATGGAAGATCATGAAGGAATAGGCACGCAAGTAGATGTTAGCTATACTAGTCTAGTGAAATTGAATGCTTTGATATCCGACGGAAAGGAAGCGCGCGCATGCCGAGAGCAATACAACTCACCTTGATCGTACCTGCAATATTGCTGTTCGTATTCCTGTTCGCGATGTTTCCGGTCGTGCTTCAAGCCGATCGCCGATTGCATTGGGGCGAAGGCTTCTCCAGCGTTCGCGATTATTTCGCGGGCATCGGGAACGGTCATTCGTTCCGCTATTTGGCGGGTAAGACCGAGCTGTCGTTCTGGGAGCAGATCGGCGCTAATTTCGGTACCACATTCTTCTACGTGTCGATCGGCGCCGTAATCGGAACGTTGATCGGCATGATGCTCGGCATTTATTTCGGAGTAAGCCGCCGCCAAGGGTTGAAGAGATTCGTAGAATTGACGGGCGTGCTGCCGGATTTCGTCGTCGTCATCGTGCTGCAGTTCCTGATCGTATATGTTTATGCGAGAACGGATTGGCTGGTCTTCGAGGTTGCCAGCCTCACGAGGGACGATCCGGCGATCGCGCTGCCGCTCATCTCTGCCATTATCATTCCGGCCAATTATATGCTCCGCAACGTTGCGATGCATATGGGCCATACGCTATCCGAGGATTATATCAGCTATGCCAAAGCCCGCGGACTCGGGAAGTCGTACATCGTCTTCTTCCACGCGCTTCCGAACGTGCTGCCTTATATGAGAGCGGACTTGCATAAATTTATGGGCATCATGTTCGGGAATTTGTTCATTTTCGAATATTTGTACAACATTAGCGGATTAACGATGATGGTGTTCAATAACGCATTCGCGCACGAGGGGTACCAATATTCGCTTGTCGTGAACGGGATCGTCGCGTTGCTCGTCCTCTATGTCATCGTGTACGCTTTGCAACGATTATTGCTATTCGGCATGGAGAAGGTGTTCGCAAGATGAATAAGACGTTGCTGACGGGACTGACGATTACGGTCCTCATGATTCTCGCCACTCTTTTCGGTCGCTATCTCTCTCCTCACGGCGTTGACGAACAAATGAAAATCCATTACGTTGCCGAAGAGAACACGGTCGTTGCGCCTCCGGCCGCTCCGGGAAGCGAATACCCGCTCGGTACGGACAAACAAGGCTTCGACATGCTGGCGAAAATGTTGGACGGCGCGAAATACACGATTTTATTATCCGTCTCGATCGCCTTCGTCCGCGTGCTCGTCGGAGGCATTATCGGACTTATACTCGGTTATTACGGCAAGAAGAAGGGACGCAGCACCGGCCAATTCTCCGTATGGAGCTTGCTTAACGGCATTCCGGTGTTCATCATCGCGTGGATGATCATGGTCGGAATCTCGATGAATCCAAGCGTCTCTCCGGCATATTTGGCATCCCTATTGGCGGTCGTTCTGGCGATAATCGGCATTCCCTCCGTCGCGGTTACGATTCAGGAGAAAGCGATGGTCGTGAGAGAGAAGCAGTTCGTGTTATCGGCGAAAGCGCTCGGGGCAAGCCCTTGGGCGATCGTACGCCGCCATATTTATCCGAGCATGAAGGAGAACGTCGTCATCTTGTTCGTGCAGGAAGCGGTTCTCGTGCTCGGGTTGTTCGGCCAACTGGCGATATTCAATATTTTCGTAGGCGGGACGATCAGGTACCTCGATCCGTTCCTGCCTCCGATTTACATGAGCCGTTCGAACGAATGGAGCGGCCTGATCGGTCAGGCTAGGAACATGTTCTACGTGTACCAATGGATATTGCTCGTCCCGCTAATCGGATATGTCTTGTACATCGTCGGCTTCCACCTCATTTCGGTTGGCTTGGAGAAACAGTACAAGAAAAAGTACGCTAAGTTCGCTCAAATTTAATCCAACACCAGGAAAAGGCGGAGAACGTATGATGAACGATAGATTCGCAGAATCTCGAATTTCGGTAAACGGAGGTCCGACGGCGCCTAGAGATCCGGTCCAAAGGCGCAGCGCTTTCTACGTGATGTACGAAACCGACGTCGAAGCGACCGACCGCGGCAACGGAATCCATTCGCAGGAAGTGTATTTGGATAACGGTCGCTTGGCCAGTCTAGCGAAATTCAACGGAGGAATCGAAGACGAAGGGATATTGGAAATGCTTAGAACTTGCGGCGGTTTCCGCAAGCTGGTGCATAGCATCGGCGTAACCGTCAAGGTTCGGCGGGTAGAGGACGCGCCGGTCTTCTTCGTCTTGGAGAATTGGGGGAAGACGAGCCAATACGAGACGGGAACGAAGCTGAGGGTTCCGTGTCCGGTCGACGGCACGGAGCAGGTCATCGAGCTGTCGCAAGCGGAATGGTCCGAGGACGACGATAGTCCGGGCAAATACGCCTTCGAATTTGCCCAACCCGGAGCTTTGGCTACCGTAAGCCTGATTTTCTATCTCCACGATGGCTACGAGGTGCCCGATATCGAGATCGAGCCTCCGGTCGAATTCGGCTCCCAGGCATACCGGGATATGATCGAGCTATCTTTGCTCAGTCAGGGGAACAATAAGCGGTTAAAAGCAGCGATCGAGAAGGCGAAGCGGGGCGAGGAGGTGACGATCGCCTATATCGGCGGTTCCATCACTCAGGGCGCGGGAGCAAAGCCGATTCATACGAACTGCTATGCTTACCGGTCTTACGAAAGATTCAAGCGGTCGTTCGAGCCGGCGGGCGGCGGTAACGTCCGTTTCGTGAAAGCCGGAGTGGGCGGTACCCCGTCCGAGCTCGGCATCGTCCGGTATGACCGCGACATTACGAGAGACGGGGCCGTAAGTCCGGATATCGTCGTCGTCGAATTCGCCGTCAACGACGAAGGGGACGAGACGAAAGGGAACTGTTTCGAGAGCCTTGTCCTGAACATTCTGACGAGTCCGAACCATCCGGCCGTCATTCTCCTATTCAGCGTATTCATTAACGATTGGAACCTGCAGGATAGGCTTTCTCAGGTGGGCCGACATTACGGCTTGCCGATGGTCAGCGTGAAAGACGCGGTGGCGGAACAGTTCCGTCTGACGAAAGCGGAAGGCAACGTCATTTCCAAGAGGCAGTTTTTCTACGATATCTATCATCCGACCAACGCCGGCCATACGGTCATGGCGGATTGCCTCGACCGTCTGTTCGCCGCGGCCGATCAAGCCGAAGCGGATGCGGAAGATATCTCGATCGATAAGCCGCCTATCATCGGCAACGACTTCGTAGGCATGCGGTTGCTCGACCGCAGCAACTATAATGGCGTCGCAGAGATCGCAGAAGGCGGGTTCACGGAAACCGATTCCGAGCTGCAGAACGCGGAGATGGACGATCATCCGTACGGCACGCCGCAATTCCCGTACAACTGGATGCGTACGGCTTCTTCGGGCAACGCCAGCTTTAAGCTGACCCTCGCGTGCAGATGTCTCATTCTCGTGTTCAAGGACTCGGGGAATGGCGATTTCGGCAAAGCGGAAGTCATCGTCGACGGGAAGCCGGTACTCGTCGCCGATCCCCATCTGATCAACTGGACGCATTGCAACGCCGTTCTGTTGGTTCGCGGCGAGGAAACGAAGGTACGCGAAGCGGAAATCCGAATGGCGGCAGGCGAAGAAAATAAGAGCTTCACCGTGCTTGGGTTCGGGTACGTCGAATAAATTCCGTAATAAAGCGAAGCGCTCCTCGATCGTCGAGGAGCGCTTCGCGCGTTTACCAGCCCATTCGTTCGCGGAGCGACGTGATGTGGGCGATATGGTGCTTACCGTGCCAGACGCAGAACGGAAGCAAGAGGTTCAAGTCCATCCGGCTGCTCGCCGGATGCACGAGCGTTCTGGCGAAGTCTTCGGCGGACATCGCGCGCAGGAGCGCCATCCAGCGATCGAACAAGCCGTCCAGCAACGCGATGGAGGAGGCGATCGGAAGCTTGGAATCCGCGAAGGATGCCCACGGATCTTCCTCGAACGGTTTGATCGTCGGATTGTCTTCGGTCAAAGCCAGCTTAAACCTCGTGTACTGGTTGATCGACGCGTCCGCGAGGTGATGGACGACTTGGCGTACGGTCCAGCCGTCCGGACGGTAGGGCGTATCGAGCTGTTCGTCGTTAAGCCCCGCAGTTGCTTTCTTTAGCTTCGCCGGCACTTTTGCCAGCTCTTCGATCAACGTTGCGCGCTGCGCTTCCGTCAAACCGTCCGGTTTGACGAATTTGCCGATCGGGAACTTCAATTGCTCTGATGTCGCGGTCATGTTCAACTTCCCCTCTCCCGGGCTTTGGACGGACATTTACTTCGCCGTAAGCTGTTCCATTTGCTCGATCAAACCTTGGAACACGCTCATCGCTTGGCGAATCGGTTCAGGCGACGACATGTCGACTCCGGCTTTCTTCAAGATGTTGATCGAGTAGTCGCTTCCGCCGCTCTTCAGGAAGCCCAAGTAGCGGTCGACGGCCGGCTTGCCTTCGTCGAGAATTTGCTTCGCGAAACTCGTCGCGGCCGAGAAGCCCGTCGCGTACTTGTACACGTAGAAGCTCGTGTAGAAGTGGGGGATTCGCGCCCATTCCATCTCGATATCTTTGTCGACGACCATATCTTTGCCGTAATACTGCACGTTCAGGTCGTAGTAGATTTGGCTAAGTACTTGAGGCGTCAAGGCTTCGCCTTCCTCGGCTTTGGCGTGAATGATCTTCTCGAACTCCGCGAACATCGTCTGGCGGAACACGGTCGTCCGGAATTGGTCGGCGTAATACGTGAGCAGGTACATTTTCGCCTTCGGATCGTCCGCCTTCTCCAGCATGTCGTGCATGAGCAGCGCTTCGTTCAGCGTGGAAGCCACTTCTGCGAGGAATATCGTATATTGCGCGTCGCGGTACTCCTGTGTCGTGTCCGAGTAATACGAGTGAAGCGCATGGCCCATCTCGTGCGCGAGCGTGAACATGCTGTTCAAGTTGTCCTTATGGTTCAGCAGGACGTAAGGGTGGGTGCCGTATGCTCCCCAGCTATAGGCGCCGCTGCGCTTGCCTTCGTTCTCGTACACGTCGATCCAACCGTTATCGTACCCTTCCTGGAGCACCTTGCGGTAGTCGTCTCCGAGCGGGGCCAAGCTGTCGTAAACCCTCTGCTTCGCTTCCTCGTACGAGATCTTGAGGTCGTACTCGTCGACGAGCGGAACGAACAGGTCGTACATATGAAGCTCATCCAGCTTCAGCAGCTTTTTGCGCAGTTCCATGTACCGGTGCATGAGCGGCAGGAACTCGTGGATCGTCGCGATCAGATTGTCGTATACCGACTGCGGGATGTTGTCGCCGAACAGCGACATCTCGAGCGCGGACGGATACTTGCGGGTTTTGGCGTAAAACAGGTTTTTGGTCACGTTGGCGTTCAATGTGGCGGCCAGCGTGTTTTTCCACTTGGCGTATGTATCGTACATCGCCTTGAAAGCTTCGCGCCGGACTTCCGGATTGCGGCTTTCGAGGAACTGAATGTAGCGGCCGTGGGAGAGCTCGACTTCTTCGCCTTGATCGTCCTTGACTTTCGGGAACTTCAGATCCGCGTTGTTCAGCATGCCGAAAATCGTGTTCGGAGCTTGGGACAGGTTGCCGACTTGCGCCATCAGCGATTCCTCGTTCTTCGACAAGGTGTGCGGCTTCTGGCGGAGCATCTCGGTGAGCGTGCGCTTGAATTTCGCCAGCTTCGGAGCTTCCGTCAGCGCCTTCAGCTCGGACTCGGACAGGCTTAGGATTTCCGGCGTAATGAAGGAAGTCGCTTCGCTCGCTTCTACGCTCAGCTTCTTCGATTTGTCCGACAACGCTTGATACGTCGGTTCGGCCGTGTCCTCGTGGTGCCGCATGTTGGCGTACACGTACAGGCGCTCCGTGAGCAAGGAGATTTCGTCATCGAGCGTAAAGCAGCGGTCGATCGCGTCAGCGTCCTTCAGCTTGCCTTGGAAGGAGGCGATTTCGCCCAACAGCTTCTTTACTTTGCCGTACTCGGCATCCCATGCCGCCTGGTTAGGGTATAAGTCTTCCAGCTTCCAACGGTGCTCCTGCGGCGTCTCGCTTCGTTTAGGTACTTGGCTCATAGGGTTCGATGACCTCCTTAAGGGTTTGTCGCGCGCGGCTAGCGAAGAACGGATTCCTTCGCCGGCCGACGCGGAATAAGCGGATGAGTGCTGGATCGTGCCAGCCATCAATACGAAAGCCGCCATGACGGCGGCGACAGGCAGGGGATGCAGTCTCATAGGAACCTCCGGTTATCGGGAATGGTTTCCTGGAACAGTATGCCCCTGCGCGGCCTGTTGTTTACATCGTCCCGGCGCCTAACTGCCTGCTTTATAGAAGCTATACACGATGAGGAAGAAGGCGAACAGCACCAGCGCGATCGAAGTCAGCGCGAGCCCGCGGCGCAAGTTCTGCGGAATGCGGTCGCGCATCATGATAATGACGCCGGCAAGCGCGAATGACGCAATGATGAAAATGATATTGGCTTCCATGTGAACGACGAAACCTCCTGGCGGTCAGCGGTTTAGATGTTGCGAAGCTTCTCCATCGTAAGCTGCAGTTCCTCTTCGCCTCCGGGGAAATCTTCGGCGCGGAATCGGCGTTGCGCCCAGTCCATCATCTCCGGGCGGCTCAGGAATTTGTGGCATTCTTCGCCCCATTGATCCGAAATTTCGCGTACGACGAGCGTCTTTCCTTGCACTTCTACGGTAAGCATATTGTAATTATCGTGTTTGTAGACGGTATGTTTCGCGAACATGCGTACTCTCCTGGTCTTGGCAGCGATTGCCGTTTTTTTTCATCATAGAAGAGATGGGCGTAGAAAGCAATGTCGCGCCGTCAGAATCGGTTGACAGGGAGGCTTCGCTGTGCAATTCTACGGGTAATCATTTCATGGTGTCATGGAGTGGGAGCCGAGGTCAGACGAGATGAGCATTGACGAGACGAGAGGAGACGAGTGCAATGAATGAATTTCATGAAGGTTCACGGATCGCTGGAGAGGGCAAACCGCCGGCGTATCCGCAGACGGGCGTAGCGAACACGTGCCGGGCGTTCAAGGAGTACGAGGCGATGTTCCGGCTGACGGAAGCCGATTGGCAGGCCGGTCCGGTGCTGGACGTCGCGGGAGGCGGCTCGTCGTTCACGGCGCATTTGCGCGGGATCGGCGTCGACGCGTACGCCGCGGACCCGTTCTACGCGGGGCTGACGGAGCAAGTGATCGCGGACGCGGAGAAGGAGATCGAAGTGTCCTCCGCCAAAATCGCGGCGAATGCCAATGCTTACGATTGGAGCTTCTACGGCTCGCCGGAGCAGCATCGGAAGCTGCGGGAACAATCGCTTCGGCGGTTCGCGGAGGATTTCCGCAGCGAAGGCGCGCGAGAGCGTTACGTCGCGGCGGCGTTGCCGAGCTTGCCTTTCGAGGACGGCTTCTTTTCGCTTGCGGTGTGCAGCCACTTCTTGTTCTTATATGCCGACGCTTTCGACGAACGGTTCCATACGGCAGCGATCGAAGAGCTTCTTCGCGTGCTGAAGCCGGGAGGACAGCTGCGGATCTATCCGCTCGTTACCTTAAAGTGGGAGCCGATCCCCTATCTTCCAAAGCTAATTGATAGGGTGGCGGGGCTTGCGGAAGCGGAGCTCGTTCCGACCGGATTGCCGTTTACTCCGACCCCTAGTTCCTTGCTGCGACTGGTTAAACTAGGTTAACGGCGAGGGTCGGGTATATTGCAACTTGCCTGCGATTCGGTTATAATTACCTCATTCGCCGAGAACGGCGAGATTTTAGGAGGTTTTTCATTTGAGAGGAACAGTTAAGTGGTTTAACGCAGAAAAAGGCTATGGATTCATCTCGGTAGAAGACGGCAACGATGTATTCGTTCACTTCTCCGCAATCCAAGGCGATGGCTTCAAAACTTTGGAAGAAGGCCAAGCGGTTGAGTTCGAAATCACTCAAGGCAACCGTGGTCCTCAAGCATCCAACGTGGTGAAACTGTAAGTCTCGCGTTGCGAGGACTTATTTTCATAATCACGAATCGAGCATCGACGCCCCTTGTACCGGTCAGCCGGGCAAGGGGTTTTTCATAACTGCTTGGTGCGAGGCACGCGCCGTCCTTTCCCTTTAGGGAGCGGGCGGTTTTTTTGTTTCATTGCGCGGAGGGTTATGCGAAATCGGGATGGGGAGGGGATCGGATGGTTATGCGAAATCGGGATGAAGATCGAATGGTTGGCTTTGAAGAGGCGTTTGAGGCGTTCCTAGCGGAACAGAGACGGAACGCTACGGGAATGCGATTGGAGATGTTGAACAAGGATCTAACCGGCACGAAGAAGCTGCTCGAGATGCTGTGGCCGGTGCTTGGTTCGTTTGAAGATTTGATCCTCGAATACGAGGTGACGAGTCTGTCAGGCGTGAAGATCTACGTGGACGTGTTCCACCGGGTATGGCGAATCGTGTTCGAGGCGGACGGGTTTGTCGTGCACGCGGAGAAAATCACGAGAGACCGGTTTTCGTTCGAGCGGATGCGCGTGCGCACGTTCATGAATCTGGGTTGCCGCTACATGCCGTTCAGTTGGGACGAGCTCGACAAGAAGCCGGATGCATGCCGCCGTTCCGTATACGAGATGCTCGGCCGGTTCGGCAACGGACGCATAGCCCACGGCGGCGGACTCGGCTGGATGGAGCTTCCTGTCTATGAGCGGGAACTCATCCGCTGCGCATGGCTGCACAACAGGCCGTTCGGGATGAAGGAGGCGTGCGAGTGGCTGCAGCTTAAGGATGATACGGCTCGCTTGGTCATACGAAGTCTGATTTCCCGCGGAATCCTCCAAGGTATTGGCGGAAGTTTGAGGAGAGCACATCTCTTTCAACTAACTGAGCTCGCAGGGGGTCTCAGATAGTGGGGGTCTCGAGCAGGAGATGAGATGTCCGAAAAAATCGGGTAACTGGCCCGTAGGAGGGGTTAGCGAGCAGGAGATGTCCGAAAAAATCGGATAACTGAGACGTTCGAGGGGTCAGCGAGCAGGAGATGTCCGAAAAAATCGGGTAACTGAGACGTTGGTGGGGTCAGCGAGCAGGAGATGTCCGAAAAAATCGGGTAACTGAGACGTTGGTGGGGTTGGCGAGCAGGAGGTGTCTGAAAAAATCGGGTAACTGAGACGTTGGTGGGGTTAGCGAGCAGGAGATGTCCGAAAAAATCGGTTAACTGAGACGTTGGTGGGGTCAGCGAGCAGGAGATGTCCGAAAAAATCGGGTAACTGAGACGTTGGTGGGGTTAGCGAGCAGGAGGTGTCTGAAAAAATCGGGTAACTGAGACGTTGGTGGGG
>NZ_KI911563.1:4415232-4772825 GCF_000515335.1 Cohnella panacarvi Gsoil 349
TAATATCGGGTAACTGAGACGTTGGTGGGGTCAGCGAGCAGGAGATGTCCGAAAAAATCGGATAACTGAGACGTTCGAGGGGTCAGCGAGCAGGAGATGTCCGAAAAAATCGGGTAACTGAGACGTTGGTGGGGTCAGCGAGCAGGAGATGTCCGAAAAAATCGGGTAACTGAGACGTTGGTGGGGTTAGCGAGCAGGAGGTGTCTGAAAAAATCGGGTAACTGAGACGTTGGTGGGGTTAGCGAGCAGGAGATGTCCGAAAAAATCGGGTAACTGAGACGTTGGTGGGGTTAGCGAGCAGGAGATGTCCGAAAAAATCGGGTAACTGAGACGTTGGTGGGGTCAGCGAGCAGGAGATGTCCGAAAAAATCGGGTAACTGGCCCGTAGGAGGGGTTAGCGAGCAGGAGATGCCCGAAAAAATCGGGTAACTGGCCCGTAGGAGGGGTTAGCGAGCAGGAGATGTCCGAAAAAATCGGGTATCTGAGACGTTGGTGGGGTCAGCGAGCAGGAGATGTCCGAAAATATCGAGTAACTGAGACATTCGCTATTTAGCCCCCTAATCCCTTTGGACACATTCCTTCACTCGAAGTACACTAAAATGAGTGGGGGAAATGTTCAGTGAAGAGACGCTTTTTCTGTAATGAGGACAAGAAGAAGGAATACGTGGGGCTAGTGGTCTCCGGGTATCGGACAGAGCACGTAGCACGGGAACACGGGATGTCTCCTTCTGCCTTACGAGAATGGGTGCGTCAATACTGGGATGAGGTAGAGGCTGATATGGTGAAAAAGAAGCAGCAAGCGGATCAACTCGCAAAAGAAACGCAAGATCTGCAGAAAAAATACGAACAGGCCATGAAGATGCTTGGCGAGAAAGAACTTGAGATCGCCATTCTCAGGGATCTGGTAAAAAAAACGACTCCACGGTCGAGTTCAGACTCCAAGTAGCCTTGCCATGGATTGCAGCGGGATACGCGATCAGGACAGTTCTTCGGATTTGCGGCGTCCCTCGTTCTACGTACTACTACCGATTGAAACATCCGCTAACCAAGCATGCTTCCAAAGGTGGTAGGCCCATCCCGGGGTACAGCTGGAACAATAGGAGCGAGAAAGTACCGGATGGGCGAATTAAGGGCTACATCCGGAATTTGCTCGCGCGCGAAGAGGAATCTACGTACGGCTACAGGAAGTTAACGAAATGTCTGCGGCGCCGCTATGGTCTTTGCATCAACAAGAAGAAGGTCTACAGACTCTGCAAGGCACTTGGCGTCCTAAAGCCACAACGAGAGATTACCAATCGAGTGCCTCGTAAGCTGGCCAACAATCGCGAGGTCACAGGGCCAAACCAACTGTGGCAGATGGACATTAAGTACGGCTACGTGACGGGAAAGCGTCGTCATTTCTACTTGGCCAGCATCATCGACGTTTTCGACCGCTGCATCGTCGCGTATCACCGTGGCAAAGCTTGTGACACCCAAGATATCAAACGGATCGTACACCATGGCTTGCTAAAGCGAGGCGTCTTTGAGGCTGACCAGCGGCTTGTTATACGTACGGATAATGGACCGCAGTTTATTAGCAACGCATTCCACGTGTATTCGGAGGAAATGGGCTTCGAGCACGAACGAACTCCCAATAAGACACCGAACAAGAACGCCTACATCGAATCGTTCCACAGCATTTTAGAAAGGGACTGCTACCAGCGGAATTCATTCGAAACTTACGAGCACGCCTTTACTGCAGTGGACAGATTTATTCGGTTTTACAATGAAAGACGGATGCATGGTAGTCTGCACGATTTAGCTCCTGCAGAGTACCTACGTCAATATGAACTCGGATTGCTCGAACCGCAAAAAATCGCGCTTTGATGCGTTACACCTAGAGTGTGGGCGAATGTGTCCAAACTTAGGGGGTTGAACCGTTCGAGGGGTCAGCGAGCAGGAGGTGTCCGAAAAAATCGGTTAACTGAGACGTTGGTGGGGTCAGCGAGCAGGAGATGTCCGAAAATATCGAGTAACTGAGACATTCGAGGGGTCAGCTAGCAGGAGATGTCCGAAAAAATCGGGTAACTGAGACGTTGGTGGGGTCAACGAGCAGGAGATGCCCGATGAAGTCGGGTATCTGGCCCTTAGGAGTGCAAAAATGCAGGAGATACCCGATAAAGTCGGATATCTCCTTATCCACGGCCGGTTAAACCCCGGCTCGAGCCGCCTCCAGCTTGTGCACCTTGTCGATGGTGCCGCCGCCGAGGCAGACGTCGCCGTCGTAGAACACCACGGCTTGGCCCGGCGTGACCGCTTTCTGCGGCGCGTCGAACGCGACGCCGTAGGTGCCGTCGCCTAGCGGCGTTATCGTAACGCCTTGGTCCGGCTGGCGGTAGCGGAACTTCGCCATGCACCGCAGCGGCGCCGTCGGCTCGCTCGGGCTGATCCAGTTGACGCCGGTCGCCGTCAATCCGACCGAGTATAGACTCGCGTGCGCGTCGCCCTGCACGACATACAATACGTTCGCCCCTAAATCCTTGTCCGCCACGAACCACGGTTCGCCGCTTCCCGAGCCGCCGATGCCGAGCCCTTGCCGCTGCCCGAGGGTGTAGTACATCAAACCGTCGTGCCGTCCTTTGACCTCGCCGCTGACCAGGTCCACCATGTTGCCGGGTCTCGCCGGCAAGTACTGGCTGAGGAACTCCTTGAAGTTCCGCTCGCCGATGAAGCATACGCCGGTGCTGTCTTTTTTCTTCGCCGTGTACAGACCGGCTTCTTCCGCGATCTTGCGCACGTCGGGCTTCTGCAAATGGCCGATCGGGAACATCGCCCGCGACAACTGGGATTGATTGAGCGCGTGGAGGAAGTAAGTTTGGTCCTTGTTGTTATCTACTCCCCGCAGCAAACGGTACTCTCCGTCAACCAGCGACACCCTCGCGTAGTGGCCGGTCGCGATGACGTCCGCGCCTAAGTCGAGCGCCTTCTGCAGGAATTCCCCGAATTTGATTTCCCGGTTGCACATGACGTCGGGATTCGGCGTCCGTCCCCTGCGGTATTCTTCGAGGAAGTATTCGAACACTTTGTCGTAATATTCCGCTTCGAAGTTCACCGTATAATAGGGGATGCCGATCTGGTCGCACACGCGGCGCACGTCCTCCGCGTCTTCCTCGGCGGTGCATACGCCGAATTCGTCGGTATCGTCCCAGTTTTTCATGAACACGCCGATGACGTCGTAGCCTTGCCGTTTAAGCAACAGCGCCGTGACGGAGGAATCGACGCCCCCCGACATGCCCACGACGACGCGTACTTTGGAAGGGTCCGGAAACCGATCTGCATAAACATTGTCGATCATCTATATTCACTCCTTGACGGATTTCCTCTCGATGAATAAGCCTACGGCTCTTCATTAGTGTAGCATACTCGCGCAAGCAACTCACACGCGGCTTGTCCCGTCATGAATATGTCAACTTTTTTTTGACCACAACGTAAGTAGATGTGATAACATAGATATGATATGGGGATACCCTCCAATTCTCCGGATGGTCGGACAGTACGTTACACGATTTCGCGCTTCCGACGAGAAAGCAGGTGTTGAATTTGAAAATTTCGACGAAGGGCCGTTACGGCTTAACGATTATGATGGAACTTGCGGCTAAATTCGGCGAAGGTCCGATTTCCTTGAAAAGCATTGCCGAGAAGAACGCGCTCTCCGAGCATTATCTCGAGCAACTCATCGCTCCGTTGCGCAACGCAGGATTGGTCAAAAGCGTCAGGGGCGCGTACGGCGGATACATTCTGTCGAAGGAACCGGATTCGATTTCCGCCGGCGACGTCATTCGCATTCTCGAAGGTCCGATCAGCCCCGTTGATTTCACCGAGGAGGATGATCCGGCGAAGCGGGATTTATGGCTGCGCATCCGGGACAGCATCGCGCAGGTGCTGGACTCGACGTTGCTCACCGACCTGATCCATTTCAAAGGCGAAGGCAAAGCGGATAACTATATGTTCTACATCTAAAAGAAGGTGCAAGGCATTGAGCTCCATCTATTACGACCATGCCGCCACCACTCCGATGCACGAGGACGTTATTCGGGCGTACGTCGAAGCTGCGAGCGCTGGGCCGGGCAACGCGTCCAGCCTGCATGCGCTAGGGCGCGCGGCAAGAAGCCGAATAACGGCGGCCAGAGATACGTTGGCGCGCTGCTTGGGCTGCGAGGCGTCGGAGCTCGTGTTCACGAGCGGCGGCACCGAGAGCGATAACGCGGCTCTGTTCGGCGCCGCATGGGCGCAGCGCGACAAGGGCCGCACCGGCATCGTCACGTCGGCGATCGAGCATCATGCGGTCTTGCATGCATGCCGCCAATTGGAGAAGCAAGGCTTCAAGCTCACCGTCCTTCCCGTCGACGGCCAAGGCCGCGTGTCGATCGCAGACGCGAAGGCAGCCATCGACGATACGACGGCGGTCGTCAGCATCATGGCCGGTAACAATGAGACGGGAACGTTACAGCCTGTCGCCGAGATCGGCGAATGGGCTCGTTTACATAAAGCCGCGATGCACGTCGATGCGGTGCAGGCTTTCGGCTACTTGCCGATCGATCTGAGCGTCATGCCCATCGACCTCCTTAGCCTTTCCGCGCATAAGATCAACGGCCCTCAAGGCGTCGGATTGCTGTACGTACGCAAAGGCACGCCTTATCAGCCATTGCTGCACGGCGGCTCGCAAGAGCGCAAACGCAGAGCCGGCACGGAGAACGTCGCGGGCATCGCGGCGTTCGCGAAGGCGGCCGAACTGGCTGTTGCGGATCGCGATGGGCGCGTGAGACATGTCGAGACGATCCGGGATCGGTTCGTGTCGGAACTGACCCGCCTGATCGGCAAAGACGCGTTCGTCGTGAACGCGGAAGCTGCCGCAAGATTGCCCCACATCGCTAACGTTAGCTTCGCGGGCATCCGGTCCGAGAACATGCTGATGAATCTCGACCTGTCCGGCGTGTCGGCTTCCGGCGGATCGGCGTGCACTTCGGGCTCGTTGCAACCTTCCCATGTGCTTCAAGCGATGGGGCTGTCGCCAGAAATCGTTGCATCCGCCGTAAGATTTAGCTTCGGATTGGGCAATACTAGCGAAGAAGCTGAAAAAACGGCACAAATTATTGCAACCATTTGGGCGCGGCTGCGTAATTAATAGCAGAAGTCCTTATCGAGGGGCGCAGGATGATCCAAATTCAACAAGTGCTCGGCCTTCCGGTGCTGCTCCAAAGCGGCAGGCGGGTAGGAAGAGTCAAAGATATACGATTCGACGAATTTTGGAGTTTGAGCGGCGTCGTGCTTGACCACCGCGTGTGGTTACGCAAAGCGTATAAAGTCGTCCATTGGAACGACGTCGTCTCCTGCGGGCCGGATGCCATGTTCATTCGCGACAATGCGGAGATAACGATCGTCGACAAGAAGCGGCTTCTTCGCACCTACCATACCGGCGTCATCCAATTGAAGGACATGCCGGTCTATACCAAAGAGGGTCTGCGTCTCGGCGATATAACGGACGTTTATTTTAAAGAGACGGCGGGAAAACAGATAATAGGATACGAGTTGACGGACGGCTTTCTTGCGGACGTGATGGAAGGGCGCAAACGGTTGTTTTTGCCGGATCAGCCCGAGAACGTCGTGATCGGCGAGAATGCCTTAATCGTACCTGCCTCGTACGAGCGGGTATTGGAGAGAGACCAAACGCGGAAAGTGACAGGTGAAGACGGATGATGAGATGCCCGAACTGCAATTCCAAAGATATCGGTAAAATCGGTTCCCATCAATTTTATTGCTGGAGCTGTTTCATCGAACTGACGGTGAACGGAGAGAAAATGTCGGTGTACCAAGTCGAGGAAGACGGTACGCTTAGCTCGCTTGACGACCTTTTCTTCAGCGAATCGGAAGTTCCGCAAGTGCACGCGAATTAACCCGTACCCAGCATAGAATGCGAGAATCGCGCCGGCGCTCCTTCGAGGAGCTTGCCGGCGCGTTTTGTTTGCTGCTCCCCGGTTGGTTTAGACGCGCGGACAAGTACATATAATGGGAAGGAGCGTATCGATTCGCTTGCGGCTATACAGGGGGTGGAGAGTTGAACCGGTTTGCTCAAAGCCGTCTATTTACCGTGCTGATCTATACGATTCTCATCCTGCTCGTGTTGTTTCTGCTCGTGCTGGTGCGGCCGATGCTGCTGTCCGTGTGGGGGTTTCTGAAGGCGGTGCTTGCTCCTTTCCTCGTGGCGATGATCATATCCTACGTCCTTAACCCGATCGTCAACCTGCTGCACAATCGCAAGGTGCCCCGAACGGCGGCCGTGCTGCTGATCTATGCGGTGTTCATCTCGGCGTGCGTCGTCATACTCGTGAACGTCATCCCGATGTTCATGAAGCAGGCGGAGGAGCTGGGGGAACATATGCCGGAGCTGACGATGCGCGCGCAGAACGTCGTTGACCAATTCAACAATCCGGCGACGCTCCCGGAAAGCGTCAGGGACGGCATCAACAAATCGATCGAAGGCTTCGAGAAGCGGATCGAGGAGCAAATCGCGGGCTTTCTGAACAACTTGGGAGCGGTCGTTAACGTGCTGTTCGTCGCGATGATCGTCCCTTTTCTCGCTTTTTACATGATGAAGGATATGGACGTGTTCGAGAGGGCGGCGCTGCAATATGTTCCGCGGGCTCACCGGAAGAGCGCCATCCGGCTCATGAAGGATATCGACGCGGCGCTCGGCAGCTACATTCGCGGTCAATTCATCGTATCGCTTTGCATCGGAGTGCTGGCGTACATCGGCTATTTGATCATCGGGATGCCGTATCCGCTTCTGATGGCGGGATTCGTCATGCTGTTCGATATCATTCCGTACCTCGGTCCGTTCTTCGGCGCGCTTCCCGCGCTGCTCATGGCAACGACGATTTCTTGGAAAATGGTGCTGCTCGTCGTCATCGTCAATATGCTGTGCCAGAACATCGAGAGCAACGTGATCAGTCCGCAGGTCGTCGGCCGCTCGATGAGAATGCACCCGCTCACGATTATTCTCGTCCTGCTTGTCGGCGGCAAGCTGGCCGGCATCGTCGGCATGATTCTCGCCGTTCCTTTCTACGCGGCGATGAAAGTCGTCGCGCAGCATCTGGGCGCGTACTATATTCGTCGAAAAACCGTTTGACAGCGCGGATTACGGTTGACTATAATTTAAATGTTAACCGCATATGGCAACGCATTGACGAAACATGAGTACTTTGCAGACCGCAAGATCAGAGAGAAGATTTCATACGCGTTCTTACGAGCCGTTACACGGACTCGCGCGAACGTCGTTTGGCTGAGAGAATCTTCCTTGCGAAGGGCATAGGAAGCCGGTTTCCGAGCGCGGACGAAATCCGCCGGCGAAGGCCGTTACGACTTGCAGAGGAGATTGCGCGCTTCGCGCGCGCGATAACCAGGGTGGTACCGCGAAGACATTCGTCCCTGAATTTATTCAGGGGCTTTTTTTAATTGTATCCCCCGAAAGCGACTCTCTCTCAGGGGTCCCCGAAAAGCAATCGGAACAGACTTCGAAGCCCCAAGATCAAAACGTAATTTAAACTCTATTTCTATCTGGAGGAATTACCCGTGAAACCGATGAAAGCCGCTGAAATCCGTGCCAAATGGCTGGAATTTTTCGCAAGCAAAGGACACCAAATTGAGCCGAGCGCGCCGCTCGTGCCGCATAACGATCCGTCCCTGCTATGGATCAACGCCGGCATGGCGCCGCTGAAGCCTTACTTCGACGGCCGCGTGAAGCCGGAAAATCCGCGCATCGCGAACTCGCAGAAGTGCATCCGCACGAACGACATCGAGAACGTCGGCAAGACGCGCCGTCACCACACGTTGTTCGAGATGCTCGGCAACTTCTCGATCGGCGATTACTTCAAAGAAGAAGTCATCACCTGGGCGTGGGAGTTCCTGACGAGCCCGCAATGGATCGGCTTCGAGCCGGAGAAACTGTCGGTAACCGTCTATCCGGAGGACAAAGAAGCGTTCAAGTTCTGGAACGAGAAGATCGGCCTGCCGGCCGAGCGCATCATTAAGCTGCAGGACAACTTCTGGGATATCGGCGAAGGTCCTTGCGGTCCATGTACGGAAATTTTCTACGACCGCGGGGACAAGTACGGCGAACTGTCCGACCCGGAATGCTTCCCCGGCGGAGAGAACGAGCGTTTCCTCGAAGTATGGAACCTCGTGTTCTCGCAGTTCAACCATAACAAGGACGGCAGCTATACGCCGCTTCCGAACAAGAACATCGATACGGGCGCGGGTCTCGAGCGTATTACGTCGATCGTGCAGGACGTCGACTCGAACTTCGACACCGATCTGTTCATGCCGTACATCGAGCGTACGAGCGCGATCTCGGGCATCAAGTACAAGACGAACGCGGAGTACGACGTCGCGTTCAAAGTCATCGCGGATCATATCCGCATGGTTACGTTCGCGGTAGGCGACGGCGTATTGCCTTCCAACGAGGGCAGAGGCTACATCATTCGCCGCTTGCTACGCCGCGCCGTGCGATACGGCAAAGTGCTCGGCATCGACCGTCCGTTCCTGTGGGAGCTGACGGCGACCGTAGGCGAAGTCATGGGAAGCTACTATCCGGAAGTGCTCGAGAAGCGCGAATTCATCGAGAAAGTCATTCGGACCGAGGAAGAGCGGTTCCACGAGACGTTGACGGACGGCCTATCGATTCTCGCCGAGCTGTGCGCCAAAGCGCGCGCGGAAGGCAAGAACGGAATTACCGGGCCGGACGCGTTCAAGTTGTACGATACGTACGGCTTCCCGTTCGACCTAACCGAAGACTACGCGACCGAGCAAGGCATGACGGTCGACCGCGAAGGCTTCGACGCGGCAATGGAAGGGCAGCGCGAGCGAGCACGCGCCGCGCGTCAAGAGACGGACAGCATGAAGGTTCAAGGCGGCCCGCTCGCCGATTATACGGACAAGAGCGAGTTCATCGGATACGATCAACTCGCTGCGGAAGCACGCGTCGTCGCGATCGTCGCCGATAATCGCTTCGTGGATGCGGCCGGCGTGGACGAGAAAGTGCTCGTCCTACTCGACCGGACGCCGTTCTACGCCGAAAGCGGCGGACAGGTGAGCGACGTCGGCACGCTGACAGGGAACGGCACGATCGCCGAAGTGCTCGGCCTGACCAAGGCTCCTTACGGCCAACATGTACACCAGGTGACGATTACCGCCGGCGCGCTGCGCGTAGGCGATACCGTTAAAGCCGCGGTGAACGCGGCGGAGCGCGGCGACACGATCAAAAACCATACGGCTACTCACTTGCTCCACAAAGCGCTCAAAGAATTGCTCGGAGAGCATGTCAACCAAGCGGGATCGCTCGTCGGACCGGAACGGCTTCGCTTCGACTTCTCGCATTTCGGCGCGGTTACGCCGGAAGAGCTGGCGGACATCGAGCGTCGCGTGAACGAGCAAATTTGGGTGGGCACGGAGCTCGACGTCTCCTTGAAGCCGATCGCGGAAGCGAAGGCGATGGGCGCTATGGCGCTCTTCGGCGAGAAGTACGGCGATATCGTCCGCGTCGTTCGCGTAGGAGACTACAGCCTTGAGCTTTGCGGCGGCTGCCATGTACGCAACACGTCGCAGATCGGCTTGTTCAAGATCGTCAGCGAAGGCGGAATCGGGTCCGGCGTACGCCGGATCGAAGCGGTGACCGGCAAAGGCGCTTACAACTATCTAGACGATCAATTGGGCTTGCTGAAGCAGGCGGCCGCGCTTCTGAAGTCCAATGTCGCGGACGTGCCGAAGCGGATCGAAGCGGCGCAAGCCGAAGCTCGCCAGCTGCAGCGCGACAACGAATCGCTGCAAAGCAAGCTTAGCCGCCTGGAAGCGGCCGACCTTGTCGGCCAAGCCAAGTCGGTCGGCGGCGTCACGCTGCTTGCCGCGCAAGTGAACGCGAGCGGCATGGATGCGCTTCGCGGCGTGGCCGACGAGCTGAAGGCGAAGCTCGGCTCTGCCGTGCTGGCCCTCGGCGCCGTGGACGGCGACAAAGTCAATCTGATCGTCGCCGTAACGAACGATTTGGTCGGCAAAGGACTCCACGCGGGCAAGCTAATCAAAGAGATCGCCGCGATTTGCGGAGGCGGAGGCGGAGGCAAGCCCGAGCTTGCGCAAGCGGGGGGCAAGGATCCTTCCAAGCTCGCGGAAGCGCTCGCTGCCGCGGAGCGACTCGTATCGGCGCAAGCGTGATTTCCTGTCCATTGAAGAATATGATATGATGAATACAAAGAACGACATGTGCGTTAATAGGAGAGCGAGGTGCAGGCTATGAGTCAGCCGGATAAGAACCATTTAGATCTAACCGTCAAGTTCGACGTTATCGCAGACCCCCAAGAGATTTCGTCCCGCGATATTCTGTTCTTGGTTCATGATGCGCTACAAGAGAAGGAATACAACCCGATTAACCAGATCGTCGGTTATCTGCTGTCCGGTGATCCGGCTTATATCCCTCGCCATAATAACGCGCGCAGCCTGATTCGGAAGAAGGAACGCGACGAGCTGATCGAAGAGCTCGTCCGGTTCTATCTTCAGCAGAACCGCTAACCGATGCGCACGATGGGGCTCGATTACGGGGAACGGCGGATCGGTGTTGCGATCAGCGATGCTTTCGGGTGGACGGCGCAGGGCTCCGAGGTCATCGATAAGAAGCTCGTCAAAGACGAGCTCGGACGAATCGAAGAGCTCGTCAAGCTGCATGAGGTCGATAACGTCATCGTTGGACTGCCGAAGAACATGAACGGCACGATCGGACCAAGTGGGGAAAATTGCATCGCATTCGCGGAGCGCCTCAAACAGAAACTAGGATTACCCGTCCAATTATGGGATGAAAGGCTAACGACCGTCGCGGCGGAGCGGACATTGCTCGAAGCGGACGTCAGCCGCAGCAAGCGGAAGCAAGTCATCGACAAGATGGCAGCCGCCATCTTGTTGCAAAGTTATCTAGACTCGAAATCAAAGTGAGGGAAGCCCATGACTGACAACAACCATCTCCACGACGAAGAAGAAGCGGAAATTATTTATATCCCGGACGGCGAGGGCAACGAAGAGGCGTTCGAGGTTATTATGAGGTTCGAGCTCGATGACGGCACCGACCGCAAATACATCATGGTCGTTCCCGCCGAAGACGACGGAGAAGAAGAACAAGAAGTGTTCGCTTTCCGGTACGAGGAAGAGAACGACGATATTCAGCTGTTCCCGATCGATGATCCCGCCGAATGGGATATGGTGGAGGAAACGTTCAATACGCTCATCGGAGAGTTCGACGAAGCCGAAGGTGACAAAGCGTGAGCGAAAGCGGAGCGTTGCGCCGGCAGTACGGCAACACGATCGAGCTGAACGGAGAGCAGGAAGCTTACGAAATACTGGCCGAATTGACCGTGAACGGAACGCAGTACGCGGTGCTGCAATCGGGATCGATGCAAGGCGAAGACGCGATCGAGGTGTTTCGGGTCGTGGAAGGCGAGCAAGGAAGCTTGCAGCTGGAGACGGTCGAAGACGACGACGAGTGGGAATCGGTAGCCGAAGCTTACGACGACGCGCAATTTGGCAGTGACGATCAGCCCTGATGTTGAAAGAATCGAAAGAGCGGGAGACCGCTCTTTTTCACCATGTTAGAGGGCTTGCTGGAGGGGAAACATAAGCGTGGCTAGAGACGATGAGTCGCAATCGAATGGCTGGAAATCGTATTACGGCAGCCGATTGAACGACGGTAAAGACGAGGATGACGTAGAGACGCTGAAAGCCGAGCGAGATCAGCTGCGGGAACAGTACGCGTCTAAGCAGAAAGAAGCCGACGTGGAAGAAAGCACGCTCAAGTTCGAAGGCTTAGCGCAGCAAATTCGCGAGGAGATGCCTCTCGCGCAAGAGCCGGTCGAATCGGCGAGGCTCTTCAGAGATCCGAGATCCGCCGTGCCGGCCCAGCAAGCGCCGGACGAGCAGCAGCCGCCAAAGGCGAGGACGAGCAACACGACCTACGTGCCGCGCCGTAAGCCGAAAGTGTTCTTATGGTCGTTCCTGATCGCGCTGGGCATTGTATTGTCTATCGGAGCGGGGGCGTTATTCTACCTATGGAACGGTTTGCGTCCGCCTGCGGCAGGAGAGCCGATCGAAGTGATTATTACGCCGGGCATGCGGGCGCAGAAGGTCGCCGAGCTTCTCGAGGAAAAAGGACTTATTCGTAACGCATTCCTATTCAGCGGCTGGATGAAACTGAAGGACGAAGGCTCGCGTTTCCAAGCGGGAGTATACAAGCTTAAGCCCGGCATGACAAGGGAAGAAATCGTCGCCAAGTTCGATGCGGGCGATATCGTTGCCGCCGCGACGATCCGCTTCACGATTCCGGAAGGCTTCACGGTGCAACAAATCTCCCAAAGGCTGGCGGATGCGGGAGCGGCGGACCGAACGAAGTTCCTCGATGCGGCGAAGAGCCCTTCGTTATGGACCGGTTCGTCATGGACGTCGGCGCTGCCGGCGGACGGCTCGCTAAGGTACCCGCTCGAAGGTTATCTGTTCCCGGATACGTACGAGTTTAAACGCGGCGCGACGGAAGCGGAGATCATTAACCGGATGCTTGCCGAGCTGGACCGCAAGCTCGATCAGTTGCCCGAGGATTGGCAGACCGAGCTTGAGGAACGCGGGCTTACGGTACATCAGTTGCTTACGATCGCGTCTCTTATCGAGCGCGAAGTCGTGATCGACGAAGAACGCCCGATCGTCTCGAGCGTCATTCAGAACCGTCTGAACAAAAAGATGCCGCTGCAGATCGACGCAACGATTCAATACTTGCTCGATAAGCAGAAAGAGCGCCTGCTGCAAGAAGACTTGAAGGTCGAAAGCCCGTATAATACGTACTTGAACCCCGGTCTTCCGCCCGGACCGATCGCAACGCCGAGCTACAAATCGATCGAAGCCGCGCTGTACCCGGACAAGACCGACTTCCTTTACTACGTAACGAAGAAAGACGGCACCAACACGCATTTGTTCGCCGTCACCTATAAGCAGCATCAGAAGAACATTCAGACGAGCGAGAAGAACGAGAAGAACGCCAAGTCCTAAAGAAGACGCGCTCCATGAAGCGCGCCTCGGCCCGGATTACGCGATTAACGCAAGCGCCTGCGATCAGGCGCGTCGTTAGTCGCGTGCCGGGCTTCAGATTTGAGAGGTGAATTGTACAATGACATCGACCATTCCCGAACTGCTCGTCTCCGCAGGATCAATCGAGCAACTCGAACGCTATATACAAGCCGGCGCTTCGGCAGTTCTTATCGGAGAAGCGAAGTTCGGCATGCGGCAACCCGGCGATATCGGCGCCGATCAATTGCCGGAAGCCGTCGCGGCCGCTCATCGATTAGGCGCGAAAGCCTACGTGAACGTCAATAAGCTATTCCGCAACGACGAGTTGCGCGATTTGCCGGCGTACTTGCGCGCCGTGCAGGAAGCTCATGCGGACGGCATCGTCTTCGGCGATCCGGCCGTGCTGATTAACGCTCGCGAGCATGCGCCGGAGCTCAAGCTGCATTGGAACGCAGAGATGACGGGGACGAACTCTTCGGCAGCTTCGTTCTGGGCTCGCCGCGGCGCCGTTCGCGCGGTCGTTGCCCGCGAGCTGAACGGCGAGGAGATCGCCGATCTCCGGAGCCGAATCGATATCGGGCTTCAAGTCCAAGCGCACGGAATGACGAATATTTATCATTCCCACCGCAACTTGCTCGAAAGCTACATCCAGCATATCGGACGCGACGCCACGCTCATTCGAAAAGGAGCCGACCAGGGCTTGTTCCTCGTCGAGACCGAGCGGCCGGACGAGAAGTTCCCGGTGTACGAGGACGCGAACGGTACCCATGTCATGAGTCCGGACGATATTTGTCTGCTCGAGGCGCTCGATGAGTTGCTCGAAGCGGGCGTTGACAGCTTCTACGTAGAGCCGCTGTTGAAGCCGGACGAATATAATGTAACGGTGCTTAAGAGCTATCGGGCGGCACTGGAAGCCTGGCAGCAGGATCCCGGCGCATACCGCTTCAATGACGAGTGGCTCGCGCCCATCCGCAACCTTCAGAACCCGGACCGCGAGCTCGGATTCGGATTTTTGTATAAAGAACAAGTTTATTAAAGGCAATAGGAAGGAGGAAATTCAACGATGTCACAACCTGCTACGATAGAGGTCAAATCGAGATACGGTAAGCGTCACCGTCTCGCTAAGCCGGAACTGCTCGCGCCTGCGGGCAATCTCGAGAAGCTCAAGTTCGCGGTTCACTACGGCGCGGACGCGGTGTATATCGGCGGACAGCAATACGGCCTGCGCTCCAACGCGGACAACTTCAGCTTCGAGGAAATGCGCGAGGGCGTGGAGTTCGCGGCCAAGTACGGCGCGAAGGTGTTCGTCGCGACGAATATCTATGCGCACCAGGAAGACTTAGACGGCATCGCCGATTACTTGCGCGAGCTCGAGAAAGCGGGAATCGCCGCTATCATCGCCGCCGATCCCGCGATCGTGGAAGTCGCGATGAAGGTCGCGCCGAAGCTGGAAGTCCACCTGAGCACGCAGCAATCGACGATGAACTGGCAAGCGGTTCAATTCTGGAAAGAAGAAGGGCTTCCTCGGGTCGTGCTCGCCCGCGAGACGACGATGGATGAAATCCGCGAAATGAAACGGAAGGTGGACATCGAGCTCGAAGTGTTCATTCACGGGGCCATGTGCTCGTCGGTTTCCGGGCGCTGCGTCCTCTCCAACCATTTTACCGACAGGGATTCGAATCGCGGGGGCTGCTGCCAGTCTTGTCGCTGGAAATACGATCTGCACGCGGACGAAACCTCCGTCATGGAGCCCGGCCAGAATCTATTCACGATGGGCTCGAAAGATCTGTGCATGATCCAGCATATCCCCGATCTGATCGACGCGGGCGTCGATAGCTTCAAGATCGAAGGACGGATGAAGAGCATTCATTACGTCGCCTCCGTCGTTAACGCCTATCGCCAAGCGATCGACGCTTACATGGACAATCCGGAGACGTATGAATTGCGTCAGGAGTGGGTCGACGAAATCGGCAAAGCCGCGAACCGTCCGCTCAACACCGGCTTCTTCTACACGGTTCCGGGAGCCGAGGAGCATATTTACGAAGCGGAAGAAAAACCGGCGCCTTACGACTTCGCGGCCATCGTGACCGACTACGACGAAGCGACCGGAACGGCGATCGTCCAACAACGCAGCCCGTTCCGTCCTGGCATGGAAGTCGAGTTTATCGGTCCGGGCGGCAGACATTTCAAACAGCTCGTGGGCGAATTGACGGACGAGGCGGGCAACCCGCTGACGGTCGCCCGGCATCCGTTGCAGCGCATCCGGATCTCCGTCGATCACCCGGTGCGGCCGTTCGATCTCATGCGCAAGAAAATCGGATAAAATAACTCACTTTTCGCGTAAAAATTTTTAATTTATTTTTAATATGAAGAGGAGTTTAGTTCGGACTTGTCGAATTGTCTCTCTAAAGTTATTCCTTGGCATTCATCTGCCGAGGGGATGAGGGAGACTCCGACAAGTCCTTTTTATTACAGCGATGTCAGTCGTCACTACGAAGAAGAGGGTGTTACACAGATGAAGAAATCGTTCCGAGAACGTGTAGATTCGATTAACTGGAAAAAAGGCGCCGAAAGTGTAAGCGTTTTTTCTAAAAAGGTCGGCGGGCAATTGAAGGGGACGAAGCTCGAGAATCCGATTCGTTCCGTCGGCATGAAACTATTCTTGCTTATTTTTTGCAGCATTCTCGCGTGCGTCCTCTGTCTAGGATGGTTCTCGTATTCGAAATCCAGCTCGATCATTAAGCAGAAAGTCGCGGATGCGACGACCCAGACCACCGCACAGACGGCCGGCAAAATGAGCCTCTTGCTTGAAGGGTACGAGAGGGCATCGCTGCAATTCATTACGGATAGCGATTTTATGGGATACTTGAGCACGCTTGGAGTCACGAAGGACGACTACGAGCTGTTCGACACGGCCCGCAAGCTGAACGATAAGCTGAACGCCGTCGTCATGGCTGACAGCAGCTATGAAACGATTTCGCTCGTTCCGAAAAACCCGAGCGATCAGTTCATCACGACGGGAAGCTCCACGAATAAAGACGCGGTTTTGAACGCGCCGTTTTTGGCCAAGATCGACGAAGGCAACGGTAGAGCTTATTGGGTTCCGACGATGGCTAAGGGACTGGACGGTTCCCGCAACGAGCCTACGTTTGCCGTCGGACGCAAGCTCAGCCAAGGCAAGGAGTATTACTTGATCTTGGAAATCAAGATCAAAGCAATTTCCGACCAGATGGCGGGCGTCGACTTAGGAGAAGGAAGCAGTACGTATATCGTCTCGGAAGAAGGATCGATCGTATACGGACCGGACACCGAGACAATGGGCTCTTCGTATTCATACGGCATTCCGAGCGTCGAGGAAGCGTCCACGGTTTCCATTGAAGGCACGGACAACCTGTCCGCCGCGGGATTGATCGAGATCAACGACTGGAAGCTTATTGGCAATATCCCGGTATCGTACATGGTTAAAGACGCTAAGCAGATCAGCACGCTGACATGGATCATCTCGCTCGTTGCAGCTCTGATCGCGGCAGGCATCGGTCTCATCGTCATGCTGACGGTAGGACGCCCGCTCGCGCAACTGCGTACGCTTATGAACGAAGGGGAGAAGGGCAACCTCACCGTTCGTTCCAATATCCGCAAGAAGGACGAGATCGGCCAGCTGTCCGACAGCTTCAACCGGATGATGGAAGAGATTACCGGACTCGTTCGCCAGACGAATGCGTCCGCGCAAGAGGTGCTCGAGACGGCGGTCGCTCTGACGGAGTCTTCGCGCAAAACGGCAGGCGCGGCGAAGGAAATCGCCGTGGCGACCGAAGAGATCGCGAACGGCGCTACGAACCTCGCCGTCGAATCGGAGAAAGGCACCGACTTGACGATTCAGATCGGCTCGCAGGTTCAATCCGTTATTAGTTCTAACGTACAGATGGGCCAATCGGCGGGCGAAGTCGAAGAGGCGAGCCGCAAAGGCTCCGAGTATATGGGCACGTTGATTCAGAAGACGGGACAGACGGAAGACATGACCCGTTCGATGGTCGACAAGGTAGACAAGCTCAAAGAAAGCACGAGTTCGATCCGTAAAATCTTGGACGTTCTCGGCAACGTATCCAAGCAGACGAACATCCTTTCACTTAACGCAACGATCGAAGCCGCTCGCGCCGGTACCGCCGGCAAAGGGTTCATGGTCGTCGCGGACGAAATTCGCAAGCTGGCGGATCAGTCGAGGCAATCGATCGGCGTCGTCGGCGAGATCGTGGAAAAAATCCAACGGGAAATCGACGAGACGGTATCCGTGCTGTCCGAGGCGTATCCGATCTTCCAAGAGCAGATCGAGTCGGTACGCGAGGCGAATCAAATTTTCTACGTCGTTCAAGACAACATGACCGATTTCGTGCAGCGTCTGGAAAATGCGACCGAGTCGGTACGCAACCTGGAAGGGGCGCAGACGACGCTGTCGCTCGCGATGAGCAACGTCAGCGCGGTCGCTCAAGAATCGTCGGCAACGTCCGAGCAGGTCGCATCGCTCAGCAACGAGCAGCTCAATATCAGCGACGGTCTCGTGCAATTGTCTAACAGACTTGAAGCGGTATCCGGCAAGCTGAAAGAGGCGCTCAGCCGGTTCACGGTGGTTTAATAGGTTGACATGTCAAGGGCAGTCCCGATAGGGACTGCCCTTGTTTTGCGTATGTTGGGAACTATGCGGTATGCGCCGGTTTGTACGATTAATCGTACAAACCTCAGCCTCGGACGATTACGCGAACTTCACCAGATAGTAGTTTTTCTTCCCGCGGCGAAGGACGATGAATTTGCCGTGCAGGCGTTCTTCTCTAGCAATCGTCGCGTTCGCGTCCGTCACCTTGCTGCCGTTCGCGAGTACGGCTCCGCTCTCGATGTCCGTGCGGGCCTGTCTACGGGACGGTGCGGCCTGCACGGCGATGAGCAGGTCCATCAGGCTGGACGATTCCGCGTCTTCGATCGTTGCGCTTGGCATATCCTGCAGCGCCTCGACGAGCTCCGCTTCGTTAAGCTGCGTAATGTCGCCGGAGAATAGCGCTTGCGTGATGCGCTCGGCGGCTTCCAGACCGTCGTCGCCGTGAACGAGGCGAGTGACTTCGCGGGCGAGCTCGCGCTGAGCGGCGCGCTTCTCCGGGCGCTCGGCGACTTCGGTCTCGAGCTCGGCGATTTGTTCTTTGGATAGCGGCGTGAAGTACTTCAAGAACTTCACGACGTCCGCGTCGTCCGTGTTGATCCAGAACTGGTAGAACTGATACACCGACGTTTTGCTGCGGTCCAGCCAGACCGCGCCGGATTCCGATTTGCCGAATTTTTTGCCGTCGCTCTTCGTGACGAGCGGCAAGGTCATGCCGAACGCGTCTCCGCCGCCCGTTTTGCCGATGAGATCCAGACCTGCGGTAATGTTGCCCCACTGATCGCTTCCACCGATTTGCAGGGAGCAGCCATGATTGACGTGAAGCTGTTGGAAGTCGTATGCCTGCAGGATCATGTAGCTGAACTCCGTGAACGAAATTCCGTTCGCAAGACGCGAGTCGACCGAGTCTTTGGCGAGCATGTAGTTGACGGTGAAGTTTTTGCCGATGTCGCGCAGGAACGAAATAATGTCCAGCGGTTTAATCCAATCGTAGTTGCTCACTAGGTTGGCGGGATTGCTTGCCGCATTGAAATCGAGGAAGCGGGCCAATTGGCCTTTCAAGCGCTCCGTCCATAATGCGACCGTCTCATCCGAATTCAGGGAGCGTTCGGTCGTACGTCCGCTCGGGTCTCCGATGAGACCCGTGCCGCCGCCGACAAGGGCGATCGGCTTATGTCCGGCCTGTTGGAAGCGGCGCAATACCAGGATCGGCAGCAGATGGCCGATGTGGAGGCTGTCCGCCGTCGGGTCGAACCCGGCGTACAGGGTAACCGACTCCTTCTGCAGCTTGGCGGCGAGCTCGTCGCGGTGCGTCGTCTGGTGAACAAGCCCCCGGAATTCCAAATCCTCCAGCAAAGCGTTGCTCGTGTTCGTGTGATTCGTGCTCATCATTGATCCTGTCTCCTTGTATTCATAATAACCAAAAAAGACCCGCCTCTGTCATAGACAGGGACGAGTCATCGCGGTACCACCCTAGTTGAGAACGCCGGATCGGCGATTCTCCGCTCATGCCCGTTAACGGCGGGCAACCGTCTTTGCCTTCTGCGCCTAGAAAGCGGGCAGTTTCGGCGAAAGAAGCTCCGGGACGTAATTCGCTCTCGCTGGAGTACCGGCTTGCACCAACCGCCGGCTCTCTGTACCTCCGGGTACGACAGCTACTGATTCCCTTCATGGCCTTCAGTCATTCGATTAGTACACTTTATACCACTTCCCTGCGCTTCTGTCAAATGGAATCGACGGCGGAAGTCTGCGGGTAACCGCTTGGGGAATAATGGTATTGAACGAACAGACAAGCAGGAGGCAGGAAAACATGAATCGGTTATGGGCGACGCGGGCGTTCCATGTGCTGCTGTTCATCGCCGTCGTCTTCGGGGTCGAGGAGGCGCGGCTCGCGTGGCTGCAGCTTGGCTTCGGCGGAGCGCGGACGGCGGGCAGCACGCTCGTCGACAACGCGGTACTGCAACGCTCGGACGGACTTATTCTCGATAGCGGCAGAGGGCAGTTCCGGGACCGGCGGGGGCGCCTGCTTACGGGTGAGCCCGTGCAGACGTTGGCGGCTTTCCCGGATGACGGCAAGCCAAGAGGGGCGTCGATATTCACCGCGAAGGTGGCGAAGGAATTGAACGTCGATCCGGCGACGCTCGAGAATTGGTTCGCGGGCCTTCGCGAGCCGGCATTCTGGAAGGAACGCGGCGTAAATCGCGCGCTCGACTTATCCGATTCGCAGATCAAAGCGGTCAACGAAGCCAAGTTGACAGGCGTGGCGGTATTGCCGGTTGTTAACCGGTATCCGTCTTCCATCGAACCGATGCATGCGATCGGCTATATCTCTCAGCATCCCGAACGGGTACGGCAACTCTATGGCAATCAGCTAACAGAACATCGCATGGCCATCAATCGGCCGATCGGCGGAGCGGGGCTCGAACGATCGCTCGATCGGCTGCTTCAGGGGATCGGTCCGACGGCGGTCATCCAGGTGACCGACGGGACGAGACAGCCGCTTGACGGGCTTGGCTTGCGCATGATTCAGCCGACGAATCCCCATTATCCGCTCCAGGTCACAACGACGATCGATCTGGATATCCAGCAAGCGGCGGAGCGGATATTACGGGATCAGCGCATCCGGAAGGGCGCCGTCGTCGTTCTCGACGCGGCGAATGCCGATATCGCGGCGATGGCGTCTCTCCCCCGGTTGAATCCGTATCGGATCGGCGAATCCGGTACGGACGAACGCAACCACGCGCTGCAGGCGGAGCCTCCAGGTTCCGTGTTCAAGACGGTCACCCTTGCCGCCGCTATCGAATCCGGCATCGCGACTTGGGACGAGGAGTTTATATGCAACGGCCATTACGGCAAATACGGGCTCAAATGCTGGAAGCATGATGGCCACGGCGTGATCACGCTGAAGGAAGCGTACGCGGAGTCGTGCAACGTCGTGTTCGCGCAGTTGGCGGAACGGATGGACCCCGCATGGCTGCAAATTACGGCGGACCGGCTTGGACTGGCTAGGCAGGTCGGCTGGCATACGGACCGATTCGTGGACGGTTCGCCTCTTCGGCTCATGCCGGAGGAAGAGAACGGCGCGGTATTCCTAAGCCGCAAGCTGGCGGAGGACGGCGGCCTACGCGCGGGTACGGGGATCGGGCAGCGGGACGTGCGCGTCACGCCGCTGCAGGCGGCGAATATGGTCGTCTCCGTGCTGCATGACGGCAAAGTGTTCTCCCCGCGTCTCGTCAAGGACGTTCGCTATGCGGACGGCACGCTGATGACGGCTATCCCGGTGCATGCGTCCAAGTCGAAGCACGGTCAAATCCTTCCGCGAACCGCGTCGCTCCTAAGAGAAGGAATGCGGGCAGTCGTGCAGGAAGGAACGGCGCAAGGAGCGCTGAAAGGCGCGTCTTGGCCGCTCGCGGGCAAGTCGGGAACGGCGGAGCTGGCAGGCAGACAGCAAGCCCGTAACGACCATTGGTTCGTCGGTTACGGGCCTGCGAAAGGTAAACCTCGATATGCGGTTGCCGTATTGCTGGAGGATCAGCCCTCGGGCTTGCGCAATCGCGCGGCCGAAGTGTTCGGCGCGATCATGGAGCAGCTTCGCCTTCTGGAGCTGCGTTCTGCGGCGCAAGCGGAGGAACGGTGAATTCCTCTTTCGGCCAGCGAATCCATTGGTGGAAATACCCTTGATCGTATAGCGCCTTTAGCAAGATCATCAGAATCGGAGCGAGGATCATCCCTGCGACGCCGAACAGCGACAGCGAGATCATCATGAACGCCAGCATCGTGAACGCCGACACGCCGACTGTCTGTCCGGTGATGCGCGGCTCGAGTAGCTGCCTGGACACCGTAACGACGATGAGGAGGCCGGTCAGCCACAAGCCTAGCTCGTTGTCTCCGGTGAAGAACAAATACGCGATCCAAGGGATAAACAGCGTATTCACCCCGAGCAGCGGCAGTACGTCGAATATGCCGGCCAGCAGCGCGATGGAGAACGCATTGTTCACGTCTAACGCCAATAGCGTAATGAAAATGATCAGGAACGTAATGCTGATCAGCATACCCTGCGCTTTCAGATAGACGCCGATGCCGCGAAAGACGTTATTGCGCAGGAACTCCAAAGCGATCTTGAGCGTTCTAGGCGCCCGGTCTCTGCCCAGCCTTTTCCACGTGTCGATTTCGACGCTCAGAAAGTAAGCAAGGATGATGGCGATCGAGAAGTTGAATACGAATGAGGAGAACGAGGTCAGCGCGCCGACGAGCCAATTCAGAAACTTGCGGGCCAAGTCCGCGCCTTGCTCCGTCACGAATCCGGTCGCGTCGTTCAACTTCTCGGCGATGTCCGGAGGGAGCGCGTCTGTATGTCCTTTCATTCCCGAAGTGAAATCGTTGATCTGCGCTTGAAGAAGCTTTTGATATTCCGGGAGATTATCCGCCAGTTGGGTCACTTGTTGGGTGAAAATAAAACCGAGTCCGATAAAAGCCGCCAAAATGATGAGCGTAAACAGCAGCACGCTGATCCCGGAGGCGATCGATTTGCGCAGCCCAAGACGGTTCAGCAGCCGCGCGAGCGGTTCGATGATCCAGAAGACGACGAACGAGAGGAACACCGGAGTCGCCAAGTCGTACAAAAAGCTGAAAACGTACATGACAAGCCATACCGTCACGAAAATGACCGCGATGTCGAACGCGGTGCGCCAATATTTCTGATACAACGAGATCATCTGCAATTCCACCTATTCTCCACTTAAACTAGTATGTATCCCACTAATTGCTATTGTACATGAATCTAAAAAAGATGCCTACTGGACACCCATTCATGAGCGATTATGATAGAATAGAGGGAGCATACCGACACGGAAAAATCATGATTGCGATCAAGACGGTGAGGATAGGCATGGAACTTATACTGTGGTTCGGGATTTATTTTTTGACTTTTTACGCCTTTTTGCCGGCGATCGTCAGCCGGCTTTTCGGTTTTAGGGTGTTCATGCGGGGCAAATCCGAGACGGAAATCGCTTTGACCTTCGATGACGGTCCTGACCCCGAGTATACGCCGAAACTGCTCGATTTGTTGAAGAGTCGCGGCGCGAAAGCGACGTTCTTCGTCGTCGGGGAGAACGCGGAGAAGCATCCGGACATTATCGCCCGCATTCACGAGGAAGGTCATCTTCTGGCGATTCATAACTACGTCCACAATTCGAACTGGTTCATGCGGCCAAGCGCGGTGAAAAAGCAAATACAGCGCACGTCCGACGTGATCGAACGAATAACCGGTACGAAACCGAAGTACTACCGTCCGCCTTGGGGTATCGTGAACTTGTTCGACTTCGCGTCCAAAGGCCGGGTTCAGATCGTGCTGTGGACGTCGATGTTCGGGGATTGGAGCGCGAAAGTCGGCGCCGACAAGCTGTACCGCCGGATGAGAAGCAAGCTGAAGCCGGGCGAGGTATTCTTGCTGCACGATTGCGGCACGACCTTCGGGGCGGATCGCGATGCGCCGGCCCATACGATCGCGGCGTTGTCGCGGATATTGGAAGACGGCCGGGAGCAGGGACTGAAGTTCGTCGGCATCGACGAGCTGATCGCGTCGACGGAGGCTCGCCGAAGCAAAATCGGCCTGCTGAAGAAAGTTGTCGTATCGCTGTGGCTGCAATACGAGAAGCTGTTCCACGTCGTGTTCCGGCTGCAACCGGTCGGCGACGGCAAATCATTCAATTATCGCGTTCGCAAGTACGCGGGACCGCCGGTCGAGCTGCATAATGCCGTGACGCTGCGTTCGGGCGATTCGATCATGGAGATTCATTTCGAGAACAAGATGATGTTCGAGATGGGAATGAACGCGCGGAATACGATGCAGATCGGCATACGGATCATTCGCGAAGTAGAGAAAGCGCTGCCCGACCTAGGCAAGCAATTGAGCGTCATCCCGAACGGAGATAAGGTAAAGGCGCTGTACGGAGTTTCGATGATCCATCGCGGAGCCGAGTCGCTCGGGTTCCAAGTCTTCGATCTTCCTCGCGGCTTGTTCGCCTGGGCCACGAACATTTATTTGCGAATCCTCATTCGCGTCATTCATCCTTCGGGCAACGAACGCGTCAAAGAGCACGGTCAGTCGCTGGAGCCCCGCATGCTTCTGATGTCCCGGGACATCCTTCAGCGTTGGGCCGTCGACCCGGACGCCAGACGCCATTTGCGTCCGCTTTTGCACAAATAGGATTCTATGCGAAGACCCCTCAGGTTAGTGCCTGAGGGGTCCTTTTTTGCAAATTTATTTATGTTGTTTGCTCGTCGTCATCGTCATCGTCATCATCGTCATCGTCATCATCGTCGTCATCGTCATCGTCATCGTCATCATCGTCGTCATCGTCATCATCGTCGTCATCATCGTCGTCATCCGGCTCTAAGTCGATTTCGTCTTTGTCCCCGTTCGCGAACTCGACCTCGACTTCCTCGACTTCGTCCCAGTTTACGGAGCCCAGCAAAGAAGCGATCGCGGACTCTTGGGACACGCCCTCCGCATCCAACTCGAAATCCGCTGTGCTTCCGTCTTTGTATTCGATTTGAACTTCTGCGATGTCCGGGTTCGATTCTAAATATCGGCTAACGATTTCTTTCGCATCCATGTTCGGTTCATACCTCCAGTATGATAAAGCGTTATGCACTCACTCGTATAGTATGGCTCAGCGCTTTTCTTGGTCCTAGGCGAATACAACTTTAAATAGACTATTTTGCGGAGCGTCGATACTAGCCCTTGCAGGTTTGCCGAATCGAACATAGCTTAATATCACCATTACGAATGGTGGAGAAGTTCATCCTGCTTATACGCTGAGGGAGAATGCGGATGAAAGGCTTAATTCTGGGCGCCGGAAACGGGACGAGACTTCATCCGTTTACGCGCGTGACGCCGAAAGTGCTGCTTCCGGTCGCGAATAAACCGATCGTGCATTACTGCATCGAAAAGCTCGCCCAACTCGGGATTGATGAGATCGGCATCGTCATTCAACCTGTCCACAAATCGATGTTCATGAAGCAAGTCGGCGAGGGCTCCCGTTGGGGCGTTCGCATTCGGTACGTCTATCAGCACCATCCCCAGGGCATCGCGGATGCCGTCAAACGGGCAGCCGACTTCATCCGGAACGAAGCGTTCCTCCTGCTGCTCGGGGACAACATGATCGAGGATTCGCTCGAGAGGCTAAGAGATTCCATCTTGCATGAACGTCGCGACGCCGCGCTTCTGCTCGGGGAAGTGTCCAACCCGCAGGATTACGGAATCGCGCAGATCGAGGGAGACAGAATCGTAGGGCTTGAGGAGAAGCCGTCAACCCCGAAGACGAACTTGGCCGTGCTTGGCGCCTATGCTTTCGGCCCGCGGGCGTTCGATGCCGTTAACGAGATAGCCCCGTCGGCGCGAGGAGAATACGAGATTACGGACGCGCTGAATTGGCTGCTGCGGGAGAACGCTTCGATCTCCTATCGGGTAACGACAATGGAGCACTCGGATGTCGGCAGGCCCGATCGATGGTTGAGCGCCAATCGATGGGTTCTTCGTCAGTCGGCGGGCGAGAACGGCACGTACGAACGGTTGACTTCGTCTGGCTGCGTGGTTCACGGCCCGGTTATCGTGGATGACGAAGCCGAAATCGAGAATTGCGTCATCGGCCCTTATGTCTCGATCGGTCCATACGTCCGGCTAAGGGATTGCGTCGTCACCGACAGCATCGTGCTTGCGGGCGTAGGCGTCATGAACAAGATCATTCGGCACGCGATCGTCAGTCCTAGACATTCGCTCTATATCAATCGCATGGAGGCTTCCCGATGAGCATCTTAATCATGGGTACGGGCTATGTAGGCATTACGACCGCGATCATGTTCGCCGAGTTGGGCATACAGGTGACCGGATTCGATTCGAATGCCGCCAAGATCGCCTTGTTGAATCAAAGCCATTTGCCGTTCTACGAAAGGGGCATGGAGCCGCTGCTGCAGCGGCATCTGCAGGAGCAGACGATTCGCTTCGTTCAAGACGAGCAAGCGGCGATCGAAGAGCACGCGATCATTTTCTTGTGCGTAGGCACCCCGTCGAATTCGGACGGTAGCGCGAATCTGTTCGCGATCCAACAAGCATCGGAATGGATCGGGAAGTACATGCGAGAGCAGACGCTGGTCGTCATCAAGAGCACGGTGCCGGTCGGCGTCGACGAGCGGGTGAGCGAATGGATCGCAAGCAAGCAGACGAGGCCGATTCCGTTCGACGTCGTCGTCAATCCGGAGTTTCTGCGCGAAGGGTCCGCGGTCGCGGATGCGCTTGCCCCCGATCGCATCGTCGTCGGCAGCGACAGCGAGGAGGCGGCGCAGCGTCTGTTGTCGTTGTACGAGAAGTTGGACTGCCCGATCATCGTGACGAATCCGAAGGCAGCTATCATGATTAAATATGCTTCGAACGCCTTTTTGGCGACTAAAATATCGTTCATTAACGAGTTGGCGAGGTTATGCGACGGACTAGAAATCGACATCTCGGAAATCGCCTACGGGATCGGTCTCGACCCTCGAATCGGCGCGATGTTCCTGAAGGCGGGCATCGGTTATGGCGGCTCGTGCTTCCCTAAAGACGTCGATGCTTTACTGCATACCGCCAACTCCAACCGGAAGAGCCTCACGATTATCGAGCATGCGGCGAAAGTGAACCGTACGCAGCCTCTATACGCCTTGGACGTCTGGGAGAAGGTCATGCCCTCCGCGTTCAAGAAAGCGACGGTTGCCGTCCTCGGTCTCTCCTTTAAGCCTCATACGGACGATCTGCGCGAGGCGCCTTCGCTCGTTGTGATATCCGAGCTTCTGTCGCGTCAAGCGAAGGTTCGCGTTCATGATCCGATCGCCGTGCTTCCCGTTCACTTCCGGGCGTTAGGCGTTCAGCAAGCCGACACGATCGGGGAGACGCTGCAGGGCGCCGACGCCGTCATTCTGTGTACGGAATGGCCCGAATACCGCGAGATCGATTGGCTCCCTATGAAGCCGTTGTTGAACGGACACATCGTCTTCGACGGCCGCAACGCGCTGGACGGCCGAAGCTTGATTCAGTCCGGTTACGATTATTACGGGATCGGCAGCCACTAAAGAAAGCCTGGGGTGGCGATAACCCAAGCCATGCCCCATCCGCCTCCATATACTGGGTTAAGCGTAGGATAGTATATGGGGCTGGAGGAGATGCAGGTGGAGGAGTATCGAATCGTTCCGTGGGACCATGACGAATCGGTTCCGATCGGAGTAGATCGAGAGTTTTACATTCCCCCGGAAATCGAGCGCGTTGCTCATGAGGTCATCGCTCAGTACGATATGCAAGTCAGCGAGATGACCTTGATCACGTCCAAACCGGATAAAGGCGGCGCGATCTGGCGGATAATGACCGACAAAGGCCCCCGAAGCTTGAAGGTGCTGCATCGCGAGCCGAGGAGAAGCCTTTTCTGCGTTTATGCGCAGCAGTGGTTAGTCGAGCAAGGGGCGCGCGTTCCGGCGTTGATCAAGACGAAGAGCGGCCAGTTGTACGTAGAAGCAGGCCATAAGCTGTGGATCGTGACCGATTGGATCTCGCTCGTTCCCGCCTCCAAAGTCGACATCGAAGGCGCCGAGTCCTTAGTATTCGGGCTCGGAGAGTTTCATCGCGCGTCCCGCGGTTATGTCCCTCCCGAGTTCGCGCAGCAAAAGTCGAGAATACACCACTGGCCGAAGTACTATTCGAAAATGATCGAGAAAATCGGATGGATGAGGGATTTGGCCAAAGCTTATCCGGATGCCGCCGGCAGCGGGCAGCTGCTCTCCGTCGTCGATCAATTCGAGAGTCAGGCGAAGGAAGCGCTTGCCAAATTCGAGAACTCGAGCTTCCGCCGAATGGTCGTCAAAGGCGACCCCTACTGGGGATTAGTCCATCAAGACTACGGGTTTTCGAACGGTCAGGTTGGGGAAGGCGGCATCTGGGTCATCGACCTGGACGGCGTCGCTTACGATTTTCCGATACGGGACCTGCGGAAAATGATCACGAGCATGATGGACGATATGGGCGTATGGGATCCGGCGATTATGAGGAGGCTCATTCAGGCTTATCACGGCGCGAATCCGATCGACCGCGAAACGTACGAACTGCTTGTGATCGATATGATGTTCCCGAACGAGTTTTATAAACATATCAAGGAAATGATTTTCGATCCGCTGCTGTTCATGAACACGGAGATGGGGCCGATCCTAGAACGCGTGATCGCGACCCAAGAGAGCAAGCAGGCGGCGCTGGCTGAGCTGGAACGCGAGGCGGAGAGCTACGCTCCGGGGGATTACGAGGAAGTGCCGGCAGAAGCGCGAACGGCACCTTGGATGCGCGAGAGCGTTGGAAGCGCCTTGGAGCCGTTCGGTTTGCAGCTCGATCCGAGCGTTCCGAGCGTTCCAGGTGTGCCGAGCGTCCCGAGTGTTCCGAGCGTGCTGAGCGTCACGAGCGAAAAGGCGGATTCGATCGCACCCGCAAAGGAGGAATCGGCGCTTGTCGTTCTTCCGGAAATCGCTTCGGTCGCCGATGCCGATGTCGGCGGACCGATCTACGGTTCGCCTCTCGCGTCCGAACCGCAAGGCGCGACGCCAGTCGCGACCGTTGCTCCGGCTCCGAACCCGGCGCATGCAGAGCGGAGGCCCGTTCCTCCCGCAACGGATATTCCTGCGATCGTCCTGCCGAGGAGAGCCGTGCAACGGTCGAACCGGACTCCGCGGCGGCGCAAGCGGCTCGCTAGTCGCCGCACCGGCGTTCGGCCGCGTCGCCGAACGCAAGCGAAACCGGCCGTCCGTTCGGCGACGCGCCGCAAAGCCAAGCCGAAGAAGCTTGTCGCGCGCAAGCGGTTGAACGTCGTCAGAAGGCGCAAAGCCGGTCGCAGGAAGGTAAGAAAAGCGGTCAGACGTGCCTAAGGCGAGTTACGGAAAGGAGAGTTTCGGTTGAACGTATTAATGATTTGCACGGAGAAGCTGCCGGTTCCCAATATTAGAGGCGGAGCGATACAAACGTATATATGCGGCGTCGCGCCGATGATCGGCCGCAGGCACCGCCTTACGATACTAGGCCGAACCGACCCGGACTTGCCGGACGTCGAAACCGTGGACGGCGTTCATTACGTGCGGGTTCGTTCCGACGATTCCTTCGAGCAGTACATGCAGAACGTATTCGATTATTTGCGCGGGACACAGGAGAAGTACGACGTCATCCATATCTTCAACCGGCCCAAGCTCGTGGCGGCCGTTCGCCAAGCGGCGCCCGAAGCGCGATTGTTCCTGAGCATGCACAACGACATGTTCAAGCCGGAGAAAATAACGATCGGCGAAGGCGGCGAAGTCATCGGGCAGACCGAGAAGATCGTCACGATCAGCAATTACATCGGCCATTCGATCTGCGGATATTATCCGGAGGCGGCGCCGAAAGTGCGGACGATCTACTCGGGGGTCGACTTATCGAGATTCACGCCCTGGCTGATGTCCGACGAGACGAGGCAGGCGAGAGAAAGCTTGCGCGAACAGCATGGTCTATCCGGTAAGAAGGTCATTCTGTTCGTCGGCCGTCTGACCCGCAACAAAGGACCTCACGTGCTCATTAAGGCGTTGGAGCAAGTCGGGCATAGCGACGCCGTGCTAGTCATCGTCGGCGGAACCTGGTATCACAACGAAACGGCGTTCAGCGATTACGTCAGCTACATGCGGGCGCTTGCCGCCAGATCCAAGCTCCCCGTCCTCTTGACAGGCTACGTACCGGCCCATGAGGTCCACCGTTGGTTTTATGCGGGTGACGTATTCGTCTGCACGTCGATCTGGGAGGAGCCTCTCGCGAGAGTTCACTTCGAAGCGATGGCGGCCGGCTTGCCGTTCCTCACGACGGCCAGAGGCGGCAACCCGGAAGTCATTCACGGAGGCAACGGCATTCTCATTCAAGATCCGAACGATCCTCTCGAATACGCGAGCCATCTTAACGCGTTATTGTCCGACATCGACGGCGCGAGACAGATGGGGATGCGCGGCAGACAGCTCGTCGAAAGGCATTTCACGTGGGATCGCGTCGCGCGCGAAATTATGGATGTGTGGGAAGCGGTATAAGTACAAAAAACGGTTGGGCAGTCATAATCGCTGCCCAACCGTTTGTATTAATGAGTGATGGAGTTACATCTTCATAACGCCGCCGCGGCTCGCGTTCGTCACGAGAGCGGAGTAGCGGGCGAGATAGCCGCGTTTGATCTTCGGCTCGAAGCCTTTCCATTCCGAGCGGCGCTTCTCGAGTTCTTCGTCGCTCACTTCCAGCGTGATCTTGCGGTTGTTCATGTCGAGTTCGATCATATCGCCGTCGTGCACGAAAGCGATCGGACCGCCTTCGGCCGCTTCCGGAGAGACGTGGCCGATCGAGATGCCGCGCGATGCGCCGGAGAACCGGCCGTCGGTAATGAGGCCGACTTTCGTTCCGAGGCCCATGCCGACGATTTGCGACGTTGGAGCGAGCATCTCAGGCATGCCAGGCCCGCCCTTCGGTCCTTCGTAGCGGATGACGACGACGTGGCCTTCCTTGACTTTGCCGTTAGCGATTCCCGCGAGCGCTTCGTCTTGCGAGTCGAAGCAGATGGCAGGGCCGCGGTGGTAGCCTCCGACGGATTTGTCAACGGCGCCGACTTTGATGATCGATCCGTTCGGTGCAAGGTTGCCGAACATAACGGACAATCCGCCTTCCTTCGTATGCGGATCGTCGATCGGACGGATTACGCTGTGGTCCGTGATTTCGCAGCCGGCGACGTTCTCGCGGAGCGTCTTGCCGGTTACCGTCAGCTCGTCGCCGAACAGGGCGCCGTCTTTCTTCAGCAGCTCGTTGATGATCGCGCTGACGCCGCCCGCGTTGTGCAGGTCTTCGATGTGGTGATCGGAAGCCGGCGCAAGCTTGGACAGGTAAGGGACCTTCTTCGCGACTTCGTTAATGCGCTCGATCGGATAATCGATATCCGCTTCGTGCGCAAGCGCGAGCGTGTGCAGCACGGTGTTCGTGGAGCCGCCCATCGCCATGTCGAGCGCGAACGCGTTGTCGATCGTGTTCTTCGTCACGATGTCGCGAGGCTTGATGTCTTTCTTAATGAGTTCTATCAACTGGCGCGCGGATCGCTTAACGAATTCCTTGCGTTCCGGAGCGACGGCGAGAATCGTGCCGTTGCCCGGCAGCGCGAGTCCGAGCACTTCGGACAGACAGTTCATCGAGTTCGCCGTGAACATGCCGGAGCAGGAGCCGCAAGTCGGGCAGCCGTATTGCTCGAGCTCGGTCAAGCTCTTCTCGTCGATCTTGCCGGACATGTATGCGCCGACGCCTTCGAATACGGAAGTGAGCGAGATCGCCCGTCCGTCGCTCGTACGGCCGGCTTTCATCGGACCGCCGCTGACGACGATCGTCGGAATATTGATGCGCAGGGCAGCCATCAGCATGCCCGGCGTGATTTTGTCGCAGTTCGGGATGCAGACCATGCCGTCGAACCAGTGCGCATTAACGACCGTCTCGACGGAGTCGGCGATGATCTCGCGGCTCGCGAGGGAGTAGCGCATGCCGATGTGGCCCATGGCGATGCCGTCGTCTACGCCGATCGTATTGAATTCGAAAGGAACGCCGCCGGCTTCCCTGATCGCTTCTTTAACGATTTTGCCGAATTCCTGCAGGTGGACGTGACCCGGCACGATGTCGATGTAAGAATTGCATACCGCGATGAAAGGTTTGCCGAAATCTTCTTCCTTAACGCCCGCCGCACGCAGCAAGCTGCGGTGAGGAGCGCGATCGAAGCCTTTGGTAATCATGTCTGAACGCATTTTTTTCCTGTCGGACATCGGGTTGACCCTCTCTTTCAAGGAATTATCCTGTAAGTCTTATCCTTGAGTTTATCATAGAAATAGAGGAGTTGACCAGTAAGAGGATAGGCGGGAAAAGGCGGAATAGTAATGTTATATATGTGTTATGTATTAGTCAACATTCCATAGGAAATTACAAACATTCGCTACTTTATGTCATAAAACATTACATAAAGTGGTTTACTTGCGCTTGTGCCTTTTCTATAATGGAAGAAAGTTGCGAGGGTGAGTTCGTTCGAGCCCGACGAAGACTCAATTTTGTCAAGGAGGAGCTGGAGGATGAATCTGACGGAACGCGAGAAAGAGAAGCTGCTCATTACGGTTGCCGCGGATTTGGCGGAGCGGCGGCTGGCGCGGGGCGTGAAGCTTAACTATCCGGAAAGCGTCGCGCTCATTACTTCCGCGATCATGGAGGGCGCGCGAGACGGCAAATCCGTAGCGGAGCTGATGGCTTACGGGACGTCGCTGCTCTCTCGCGACCAAGTCATGGAGGGCATTCCCGAGATGATCCATGAGGTGCAGGTAGAGGCGACGTTCCCGGACGGTACGAAGCTTGTGACGGTACATCGGCCGATTTCTTAACGAAGAGAGGGTGGCGCATGATTCCGGGACAAATATTGGCGAAAGCCGGAATGATCGAACTGAATGCCGGCAGACGGACGGTTACGCTCCTCGTGAACAACGCGGGGGACCGGCCGGTTCAGGTGGGGTCTCATTTTCATTTTTTCGAGGTGAACCGGACTTTGCGCTTTAATCGGACCGAGGCGTACGGCATGCGGCTTAATATCCCGGCAGGCACGGCGATTCGGTTCGAGCCGGGCGAAGAGAAGCCGGTCGAGCTGACGGAGCTGTCGGGCACGAAGGAAAGCTTCGGATTAAACGGAATATCGAACGGATCGGTTTCAGGCAAACGATCGAAGTCCGTAGCGAAGCGGCTGGCCGAATGGCAGGCGCTCGGCGAATAGCGTAGGCGGGGAGGGGCGCATCATGCGCATGGATCGGCAGCATTACGCGGATATGTTCGGCCCGACGACAGGCGATGCGATAAGGTTGGCGGACACCGGACTGTGGGCCGTCATCGAGCACGACCATACCGTGTACGGGGACGAGTGCAAGTTCGGCGGAGGCAAAGTGATCCGCGACGGCATGGGCCAATCGAGTCGCGCCGTCAGGGATGCCGGTGTGATCGACACGCTCATCACGAACGCCGTCATTATCGATCATACGGGAATCGTCAAGGGAGACATCGGATTGAAGGACGGTTACATCGTAGCCATTGGCAAGGCGGGCAATCCGGACATTATGGAAGGCGTTCATCCGAGCTTGATCGTCGGGGCGAGCACGGAAGTCATCGCAGGAGAAGGGAAGATCGTGACGGCGGGCGGCATCGACACGCACATCCATTACATCTGCCCGCAGCAGATCGAGACGGCGCTGTCGTCCGGCGTGACGACGATGATCGGCGGAGGCACGGGACCGGCGACCGGCACGAACGCGACGACGTGCACGCCGGGCGCTTGGCATCTGCAGCGCATGCTGGAGGCGGCCGAAGCGTTCCCGATGAATCTCGGCTTTCTCGGCAAAGGCAACGCGTCAACGTTGCCGCCTCTCGTCGAGCAGATCGAAGCGGGCGCGATCGGACTGAAACTTCACGAGGATTGGGGGACGACGCCCGCAGCGATAGACGCATGCCTGTCCGCGGCGGATGCGTATGACGTTCAAGTCGCCATACATACCGATACGCTCAACGAAGCGGGATTCGTGGAGGATACGCTTCGGGCGATCGGCGGACGCACGATTCATACGTACCACACGGAAGGCGCCGGCGGCGGCCACGCTCCGGATATCATTCGCGCGGCCGGCGAGCCGAACATCATCCCGTCTTCGACGAACCCGACGCGGCCGTTCACGGTCAACACGATCGAGGAGCATCTCGACATGCTGATGGTATGCCACCATTTGGACAGCCGCATTCCCGAGGACGTCGCGTTCGCGGATTCGCGCATCCGGCCGGAGACGATCGCGGCGGAGGATATTCTTCACGATCTAGGCGCATTCAGCATCATCAGCTCGGATTCGCAGGCGATGGGGAGAGTCGGGGAAGTCGTCATCAGAACGTGGCAGACGGCGGACAAGATGAAAGCCCAGCGCGGGCAGCTGCCGGAGGACGGAGAGGACGGAGACAACGGGCGCATTAAGCGGTACGTCGCGAAATATACGATCAACCCCGCCATCGCGCACGGGATCTCTCATCTCGTCGGATCGCTGGAGCCCGGCAAGTTCGCGGACGTCGTCGTATGGTCGCCTGCCTTTTTCGGCGTCAAGCCGGATTTGGTGCTCAAGGGCGGGAGCATCGCGTATGCGCAGATGGGCGATCCGAACGCCTCGATCCCGACGCCGCAGCCGGTGTTCGGCAGGCCGATGTTCGCGTCGTACGGACGGTCGCTCTCTAAAAGCTCTATCACTTTCGTCTCTCAGGCGGCATACGATCGCGGCATCGCCAAGAAGCTCGGGTTGAAGAAACGCGTCGAGCCGGTGAAGAACTGCCGGAACATCGGGAAGAAGGATATGGTCCACAACGACGCCACGCCGGACATCCATGTGGATCCGGATACTTACAAAGTAACGGTGGACGGCGAGCTTGCGACCTGCGAGCCGGCGACCGTCTTGCCGATGGCGCAGCGTTATTTTCTGTTCTGACGATCGATCGGGGGTTGGCGGCTTTGACGGATAACTGGCTACCGGTGCAGCTGTTGCTCGATTCCGCGCTGCCGATCGGCGGCTTCTCTCACTCCTTCGGATTGGAGACGCTCGTGCAAGACGGCGCGATAACGGACGGCGCAGGCTTGCGGGCATATCTGGAAGCGATGCTGAGTCACGGCTGGTCGACCGGAGATCTGATGATCGTGAAGGCGGCTTATATCGGCAGCGACGACTACGCTTATGGCATTGAACGGTTCGTTCATTACCAGCGAGTAGCCTCGGAGACGAGGGACGGCATGGAGAAAATGGGCCGAAGGCTGCTTAAACTCGCGGCGGAGCTGTTCCCGGAGTTGGCGATCCGCCATGTGGCGGAGGCGGCCCGAGCGGGCCGCTGCTTCGGCAGCTACCCGCTCGCCTATGCCGTCATCTGCAGGGAGCTCGGCGTATCGCTCGATCGGGCGGCGGAAGGTTACCTGTACGCTTCCGTGGCGACGACCGTGAACGCGGGATTGCGGCTCATCTCGATCGGGCAGACGGAAGCGCAGCGGATTACCGCTTCTCTGTTCGCGCGAATCGGGGAAGCTTGGGCAAGCGTGCGGGAGATGCCGCCGGAAGAAGCCTATGGCGCGATGCCGCTGGCGGAACTGGCGATGATCCGCCACGAGACGCTCTATTCCAGGTTGTTCATGTCTTAAACCAAAATAGATATCATTCGGAGGGATCGCTATGTGCCAAGGACAAGGAGATCATCATCACCATGAATGGGAGACGCCGCCTGCGGCGCCGGGAAGACCGATGCGGATCGGCATCGGCGGTCCTGTCGGCTCCGGCAAAACAAAGCTGGTCGAGCAGCTCGCTTTTCAATTGAAGGATCAGCTGAATTTGGCGGTCATTACGAACGACATCTACACGAAGGAAGATGCGCGTATCTTGACGGATACGGGATGCTTGCCTTCCGAGCGGATCATCGGCGTCGAGACGGGCGGCTGCCCGCACACGGCGATCCGCGAGGACGCTTCGATGAATTTCGAGGCGGTCGAGGAGCTGGAAGGGCGGTTTCCCGACCTCGATCTGATCTTGATCGAGAGCGGAGGCGATAACCTGGCGGCAGCCTTCAGCCCCGAGCTCGTCGATCGGTTCATCTACATTATCGACGTCGCCCAAGGCGAGAAAATCCCGCGTAAAGGCGGGCCCGGCATTATGCGATCGGACCTGCTCATTATCAATAAGATCGATCTGGCTCCGCACGTCGGAGCGAGCTTGCAAGTGATGGAGGACGACTCGAAGCGGATGCGCGGCGATCGGCCGTTCGTGTTCACGAACTTGTTCGGCGGCGACGGACTCGACGTCGTGGCGGGCTGGGTCGCGCAAGAAGCGGACCGCCATGCGGCCGCCGTCTAGCGCGGCGATAGCCGCTGCCGCAACAGGCTCGGTACGTCGCGCGGAGCTTCGTGCCGTCGTCGGTAACGCGGGCGGCCGTCCGGAATTGGTAACCCGGTACCACACGTCGCCGCTGAAAATCGCGAAGACGTTCCATGAGGACGCCAACGGAGCGAAGCAATTGGCGGTCGTGCAGATGGACGTCTCTCCGGGGCTTCTGGAGGGAGATCGCTATCGATTCGATTGGCAGTTGCGCGAGGGGACTTGGCTGTATGCGACGAATCAAGCGTACACCCGTGTGCATCCCTGCGAGGACGGCGGCGATGCGCGTTTAACGCAGCGCTTCGCCCTGGAGCGGAACGCCATCCTGGAATGGATGCCGGAGCCGGTCATGCTGTACAGAGACGCGCGATTTCTGTGCGATACCGAGATCGACCTCGCGGAAGGGGCAATCTGCATCATGAGCGAGATCGTCAGTCCGGGCAGGTTATCCCGAGGGGAGTCGTTCGCCTATGCGGCGTACGATAACCGGCTAACCGTCAGGCATAACGGCGAGCTTGCGCATTACCAAAGGCAACGTTGGGAGCCGGACGCGCTTCCGCTCCGTAACGCGGGGTGTTTCGGCGAATATACGCACGTAGGCTCGTTCTCCATCTTCTCGGATCGCGTGAACGCCGCTACGGCTGCTCAACTGCGCGGTTGGTTAAGCGCATTGCCCGAGCTAGAGGAGGACGTCCGATGGGGCGTCTCGCACACCGCTCGCTACGGCGTAGTCGTACAAGCGGCCGGAATGGCGGCATGGCGACTGGAACGGCTGTTGCGCGCGGCATGGGAAGGCGCCAGGAAGCTGCTGCTCGATGCCGATCCGCTTCGGTTGCTGCGAAATAAGTAATGGAAAGACCGTCGGGACACAATCCCGGCGGTCTATTGTTATGTGGACCCGGCAGAGAGATGTCGAATATTACGGAATGATAGCATTTGCTAGCTCGTAAAAAATTTACTAACCTGGCAGGAATAATAAAAAATACGGAGAAAATGTTTATTACACAAAAAGTAATCGCTTACATTGTCAATTTCGCCTTAAATTATATGAAAATTCTTTCATTTCGTTTGCTCCGTAGGCAACCCGCCGAATTCGACATAAAGGGGCTTTAACCGTCATTTTACAGGAAGGGAGCGATACTCGGAACGTTGAAGTTTGACCCGATTTACTGCCTGGAGCATCCTGCTCCGGAATCGGCGCATGAAAATCCATTTATTCGAGGAGGAATGGTTGACGTGAAGAACGCAAGGAAAGGCATCTCGATTGTCCGCCTGCTGCTCGCGCTGTTGATCGCGACCGGCGGACTATTCGGAAGCGGGCTCGCGGGCCGTGCTTCAGCCGCGACCGATCGCCATATCGGACCCGGTCAAGCGTACGAAACGATAGGCGCTTTCCCATGGGAAACTCTCGGACCGGGAGACCGCGTCTACATCCATTGGCGAGAGGAACCGTACAACGAAAAGATTCTTTTGTCCGGCCAAGGCACGGCATCCGAACCGATTCAAATTATCGGCGTCCCGGGTCCTTATGTTTATATGAGACCGGTCATTAGCGGCGATAATTCCAGCTATTCCGGCAATATGCATTACGCCGACGCAGGCAGCTCGTCCGCTCTCGGCGACGCCGGTCTTGGCGTCATCGTCGTCAAGAAGCCCGCTGGCGCGCCGAGCGGTTATAAGCCGCAGCATATCGTTATAGACGGTTTGAAGGTAAGCGGCGGCAAAATCGGCAATACGGTGCAGGATCCGGACGGAAATATCCTTCCCAATCCTCTTTCGACGGCCGGCATCTATATCGAGGGAGCGGACAACGTCACCGTCAGGAATTGCGTCATAGAAAATAACAGCCAGGGAGTCTGGGCCGTATCGGGAGGTACGGAGGATGAGGTGACGCGCGATCTGATTATCGAAGGCAACGAATTTAATTTGAACGGTTATGAAGGCGGACCTCTGCGCGGCAACGATCAGGATCACAGCATTTACGCCGAAGTGGCGGGTATCACGGTACAGCATAACTATTTTTTTCCGTTAGCCGATGGTTCAAGAGGGAGTCAATTCAAGGATCGCTCTTCGGGCACCCTATTTCGGTACAATGTAGTCGAAGGCTTCGCTAATGCCCCTTTATTGGAATTAGTCGAACCGATCGACGGGGCGTCAATCCTTACAGGGGAGCCGGGATTCGGCACCGCGCATGTATACGGCAACGCTTTTCATAATATGCAGATATCCTTGGAGAATCCCGGTCTTCTTTCAGACAAGCTGATCCGCTGGGGCGGCGAATCGGTCAACCCGTCCGCCATGCGTAACGGAACGTTGTATTTTTATCACAATTCCACTCTCGTTCAAGCCAATCAATCGGAAGTTTGGCATGTCAGTCTGTTCGACATGCCGGACAACAATCAGACGGTCGATGTTCGGAATAATATTTTTTATTCCGTTTCGTTCTGGGGGCAAACCTCGCCGGAATTATACTTGCTGCGCAATGGTATCGGCAACGCCGAGCTCGGCGTAAATTTGATCTCTCCCGGCTGGTCGATCTCCGGATCGGAAGTGCCGACGGGCGTCGTCACCGGGACAGAACAGCTATTCAGCCCGACGAACAATGATATCGGGTATTTAGACCCCTTTGTTTCCTATTTTCGCTTACGGGCCGGATCGCTCGCTATCAATGCCGGCGGACCGCTATCGCCGAGCTTAACGCCCGAGCTTCTGCCAACGAGCGAGTACGCGTACCGGGAGAGCTTTGATTTCTACGGTCAACCCCATTCAACGATTCCGCGCATCGAATTCGGTCCGTTGGATCTCGGCGCGTTCGAATTCGGCAGTACCGGTCCGGCCGATATCACGCCGCCCGACGCGCCTGTCGGCCTAACGGCAACGTCCGTCTCCACAACGCAAATAGACCTTGAGTGGGACGCGGTTTCAGACGATCCTGGAGGGTCGGGCATCTATAGCTATAATATCAATCGCAACGGATTACTGTATTCTACGACGAGAACAACGAGCTTTAGCGACTACGCATCCATCAATTATTTTCCTTACGACATTGGTGTTAAACCGGGCAAGGTCTACACGTTCACCGTCCAAGCCGTCGACAAGGCAGGCAACATTTCAGCCGAGAGCGAGCCTGTAATCGTCTCAACGCCTGCCTTGTACGCGGCTCCGGGATATTTGTACGACGAACAACAATCCGACTTTCTGTTCGACACCGACTTACCAACCGGAGGCTCCTCCGCCAACGTCGGAGACGGCTTGGGCGACGGAGGCGGCAACGCCATTCGCTACGACGATCTGGACAACTGGGACCGTACCGTTCCCGTCCTGTACGATTTGCCTGCGGACATGAGCGTCGTTACGCCTTCTCAACTCGTGATGCGGTTGAAGCTGAGCCAAGAAACCGCGGGCGGCAGCCCGATGCGCATCGTCTTTAACGGCGTTAGCTGGGAGGGCGCGCCATCCCTGAACTTCACGCCTGCGGAAACGACCGACTATCAGACCGTCACGATTCCGTTGCCGGAAGGGTTCATGGAGCAACTTGATAACAGCGTAGCCAGCTTTTACTTCGAACGGCTTGCCGCTGCATGGCCTGCCGGTACGACCGTCATGCTTGCCGACGAGATCCGATTCGAGTAATCGCGCCGCACGTTTCGCCGGGCGGTTTCAAGCTTGCGAATAGCATTGCGAGCCGGAATGCCGAATTCCGGCTCTCCATTCCAATATGTAGGAGGGAATTAATAAATGATTCGATCTTTTAAGATGAACACTAACAAATGGGTGATCGTCCTCCTGTCTCTTGCGCTTGCCGCCGCATGTTTGTTCAACCCGGTCTTGCAGTCCAATCGCGCTTCGGCCGCAACGGCAGGCGTCGATATTATCCATGTCGGCCCCGGCCGGCAGTATACGATGCTCGGACAAGTGCCGTGGCCTTTGCTGGGTCCCGGCGATAAGGTTTATATCCACTGGCAGGAGACTCCATACAGGGAATTGATTTTACTCTCCAGCAAAGGCACGGCCGCAGCGCCGATCGAAGTGCACGGAGTATCGGACGGTCCCAATGGCGAGAAGCCGATCATCGATGCGAACGGCGGATACTATTCGCTTTATTCTCTCTTTCTGGGACCGCAGTTCGCTCGCGGCCCGATCAACGTGCAGCGCTCCGGCGGACGGCTGGAGACTTACCGGCCATCCCATATTTGGATCGATAACCTGGAGGTCAGGGGCGGATTGTGGAACAACCCGTTATCCTGGTATTACGGCACCACCGGCACAATGGATTCTAAATCGGCAGGCATCACGATCGAGGGAGGAGAGCATATCCGAATTACGAACTGTACGGTTACGAACAACGGCAATGGCATCTACGTGAATTCCGAGGTTGTCCCTTATGGCGACGGACGATTCTATCCCTCCCGCGACATCACGATAGAATCGAACACGATTGTCGGCAACGGCGTCGTCGGCAGTTCCGAGCATCATAACGTCAATGCAACGGCCTATGGGCTCACGGTGCAGAATAACACGACAGGTCCGCTGCGTCCCGGCGCGCTTGGCAGCGATATCGTCGCGAATTCCCTTGACTGAGCAGAAAGTTCATCCTTTTGTCGTAGTTCTTTCGTCATAATCCGACAAAATATTACAACTTTTTTAGGATATTAAAATGGTTTCCTTAGCTGTATGATCGAGATGAAAATACCAAAAAATGTTCATTTTCGAACAAGCGAAGGGATGAGTTGCCATTGAAGCGTCTATCCAAGACTAAGTTGTTATTGCTCTCCGCGGCGGTTGTATTCTCGCTGCAACCTGCCACGGTATGGGGAGCGTACGCGAAGACTCCGGAACAAGCAAAAGAGTATTACATCAAATACTACGACGATTATAAGAATGACGAATTAAAATTGGTCGACCAGTACCGGAAGGCGAACGCCGCAATCAAGAACAGTACGGTAGACCGCCTGGTGGAGCGGGCGTTCTGGTATATGGAGTACGGCTATATTGTCTACGGTGGCGGGAAAGATTCTTATCTGAACTATGGCTTGGCCGACTGCTCCGAGTTCGTATCCCTTGTTTACGGAGATTTCGGCTATTCGATCACGGATGTCGCGAAAGCTTACGATTCGGTAGGCACCAAGGTAGACGGCGTCTATTCCGCGAAAACGGCGGATGGTAGATATTACGCGCTTGGCGGAGTGGAAAAGCTGAGAATCGGCGATATTCTAACCTGGGCCAAACCGGATAAGGCTGGCAATCGAACGGAAATTACCCATGTCGCGATTTATATCGGCGTTTACAATGGCCAGCCTGCTTTCATCGGCACAGTGGATCAGGACACGGGGCGTAACCCGACCGCAATCGGCATCATCAACGATTTGCGTTTTTCGTGGGGAGAGAATTTCAATTCAGCCAGACGTTTGCTACCTTCCATAGCCTCGTTCTATAACCATCAATTGCCCGATCATAAGCAGCAACCGCCTGTCATTCCTAAGTCGCGCGTACTCGAGCCGACCAAGAAATTATTACTTATCGAGAGCAGATTACTAAAGCAACTTTCACGGTAGCGATATGGAGGGGCTGATCCATCATGGACAGCCCCTTCATTTTTGCCTCAAATAGAGGAGGGAAGTTCATGAAAGCCAAGGTGTTATTGCTTCTTTCATCAGTTATATTCCTATTCGCGGGTTTTGCCTGCGCGTCTTACGAACAGCGGGAGATCGCTTCGGCAGATTCCGATTTCTATGAGAAATTCGAATACTATGAGATAAAGACGGAGATCTCGGACTATCGGAAGACGAACGAGACCAAGTGGGATATCACGATGTCTGTTGATTTAATCGCACGGCAAGCCATACGGGCCGGAACGGACATTGCTTACACGCTGAACAAGCTGTCCATGGACCGGTATGGCACGTATGAGATCGGAACGGGACGGCTGGTCGTCAATGCCGGGCTTGAGATAGGAGGAACGTTGCAGCGGGAGCTGACCGTTAACGACCTATCGACAGGTCAATACGAGCTGATCATCCAAGCAACGAGCGCGCCGACGGAAAGCGGAAAGATTGGCGGGCGGACGCAGCTCTTGTTCACGGTTACGGAAAGCGGGGTTTCCAAAGGCTGGAGGGACACCTATATTCCGAGTTATGCTCCCGCGCGAGGCGATAGGGCAAGCAACAAGGGAGAGGGAGAAGTAACCATTAGCGGTTTTGGGACAGGCATCCAGCCTGACTTGGATAGGCTAGTTATCCTTTCCGATCATGCGTCGGTCATACAGGGCCCCTATCTTTACGGGAATTGGAAGTCATATGACAAAGCCCATCGGAAGAAAACAATCCGTAACGCAAAAGTGGTCGTAAGGTATTATACGGGGTCGGCGTGGAGAATATTGGGGGAAACGCATACGAACGATAACGGGAATTGGCTTATGAAGTATCCGGAAGGGCTCAAAACGGCTTGGTGGCAAGTCATCGTGTACACGCAAAGTTCGTTTGCGAACGTGAAGAACGTCAATGACGGAAATCATACATGGCATGCGAGCGCTCTCTTCAGCAACCGGAGCCCGGGAGAAAATCAAAAGATGGATGCAACGTTGACGGATCATACTGCAGTCAATGACGCGTTTAAAATTTATGACGATATCGTGTCCGTTAGAAACCTGTTTCTCCATGCCGGCAAAAGCCCGAAGTCGGCGAACAATGTATTCTACGATTCCGTGATGGACGGTTATGGCCGCCATAACAGCGGTTCGGTGTATATCTACAAGAATGCGCCCGACTATAATGTGACCATGCATGAAATCACGCATTTGTATATGTACAATCTGTACCAAGAGATGCCTGATCATCCGAATTGCTCTCAGCACAATATCTACAAGGTCAGCAGCCAAGGCTGCGCTTGGGTCGAAGGTTGGGCGATTTTTATCCCGGCCTTGTTCACCAACGGCATCTTCGAATTCCCGAACGGAGTGGTAGTCGATTTGGAAACGACAACGATCTTCGAGCGCGGGGATATGGTGGAGGGAAGGGTGGCCGGCGCGCTCTGGGACGTATATGATGATGTCCCCGATGCTCTGGATCATTTCACTGCGCCGTTAGCGGATATCTATAAGGCGATGTGGAGCGGAGGAACGAAACATACCTTCCTGGAGTGGTGGGAGGAATGGAAGTCGCTAGGGTATAACGTTGAGGAAGCAAAGTGGAGCCTGAAGGAAAATTCAATCGATTACGAACCGCAATAATTCCTTTTGTATTCAAGCGACGCGAAACAACCAGTCACCGATTGAATATCGGTAACTGGCTGCTTAGGCTTCAACGAAAGCGGGTTTATATCGTGCAATAGAGGAAGCGGTGCAGGGGGTCAATCAAAGGAGCTTTGGGTGCAATAGAGGCAACGGCAGCGGTAGAGGACGGAGGTCATCAACAATTTCACCGTCGCCATCGAGGCAGTCACCAAATACAGGACTCGCTCGGCCTCCTGTAGCGATCCCCATGACAACAGAAGCTGGGAAATCGCAAACATGGCTACGGCCGCTAACAGCAGGGCTTTCAGCAGATGCAGGTAACCGATCTGAAAGCCGAGGAATCCTTGATCCAGCCAGCTCATGAACAGGGTTACGACGAGCATGATCAGGAAGCCGGTCGAAGCCGTAATGGGGGTCAGCTTCTCGAGCGCGATCAAGATTCCTAGCTGGATGAGGAATGAAACGAGGAGAACCTGGATTTCTTTACGTTGCAGCCATGGCATGCGCTACACCGCCTTTCCGAGGGGGAATATGTTAACGGCGCATGTCCGGCGGCATTAATTCGTGCTTGCCGAACGACTGACCGGATGCGAGGTTGGTGAAGATGTGCTCGGGTTGGAAACAATTAAATATGCCTTCGTTCTCGTTGATCGGGTAATAGCCGAAAACGCTTTTCTTCAAGAAAAGGAGGAAGCGTTGGTCTTTCTTGAGCGGTGTGGAGGCGTCGGAGATGACGCGAACGCCGCCTATTTCGCCGCCTAGCTGGCGCAAGAGGATTTCCGTATTCGTCAAGCGGTCGTCGCCTTTGAGAACGACTTCCACTTTAAGGCTGCTCGGCGAATAATGGTGGAACGGGTGCTCTCCGAGTTTGACCGGCTTATGATTGTGGGTGATAACGCCGATGACGGCGAGATCCGCATGCTTGTACAGCTGATTGATATCGCCGTAGTGATACGCCCAGCTCGGGTGCAAAGAAACCGTCGTGTTGTCGGACGGAGAGGAAGTCGTCGCGCTGGAGGCCGAGGCGGCATAGATGCTGTTAATCGCCGCGATATCGTCAGAGCCGGGGACGTTGGGGCGTGCCGCTGCTCCTTCGACTGTAAACGTGTAAGGGAACATGACCGATGCATTGCTGGTACTGTGATCCAGACCGATGGCATGTCCGAATTCATGCGTCGCGATGCCGTTCACGATGTCCTGCGTATAGCGGGTTTGCGAGGTGTAGTAGGTGTTGAGAAAGCACTTATTGTCCGTAATAATGCCCGTCGCCGTCGTCCAAGTCGTGTTCGTGATGCCGTCCCAGGTTACCGTGTTGTCGTTGACATCGTTTGCGACGAAAGTCGTGCTTGCGCCGGCCGTGAATTTGAAGTTAGTGGCCGAATTCCAGTTGCCGGCCGCCGTTGTCCAGCGAGCCGTCTGCGATCCAGTGTTATTGAAGGTTGCCGAGGAAGTGGCGTATTTCCTTCCGTTAAGCGGAGTGGGCATAAATTCAGCTCCTTTGAGGGGGTCGAATGGCGGGGATAGAGCAGGGGCCGCGTGACCGCGAGCCCCTGTCGTCATGATTCGGAGGACAGATCGGTTAGACTTGAACGAACTGGCCGGTGAGACCGTTGTACTTGACAGATACGCTGTTCACGCCGTTGCCGAGCGTAGCCGTGAAGATTTGGCTCGAGACGGACGTCAGAACGAGACCGTCTTGAACGTTGGATTGCAACAGAATTTGAACCTTCTCAAGCGGCGTGAAGATAGCATTCTGTCCGGCGAGGACCGTTGCCGCGTTGATCGGAGCGGCTTGGACGGAATTGCCGTTCACCTTGACGTCCTGGGCCAGACCGAAGGTCAGCTTGCCGTTCGTCGTGTTGATGATTTCGTAGGAATCGGCATCCGTGGAGAGGTTCGGATTTTTCAAGAACACGCCGGAGCCGAAGTTGTATACGAATCCGTCGACCGCGTCCGTATAGGACGATTTGAGAATGGAAGCGCCATTCTGCACCTGAGTGGTGGAGGCGTACACGGTGTAGTTTTCTTCCCAGTTCACGTTGTTGATTTCGAAAGGATTGAACGTGACCCAAGCGACCGAGGAGTTGTTGGAAGTGGTCGAGAACGTTTGCTTGATCAGCGTGACGCTTTGTTTCGCATCGTAAATGTCGAGCAGGTCCTTGTCGTCGAACATAATGTTAAGAGCGTAATTCATGAGTACAACCTCCGTTGTTATAGGATTCGAGATTCGCCGAAAGCGCCGGTCCCGGGTGCCCTTGCCCCTGCGTCTCTGTCTTAAAGGGAAACTTCGGAGGCAGGATTACAACCTTTCGGCAAAATTTTTTTTCGATTTATAATTTTCCCTCCACTAATAGTTCGATAAAATACAATAAGATAAACTGTTTGGCCTCGTCCTCCGGAATCCCTATGTGTTTGGCTTTTCGCGCTAGAATGTCGATATCTTTCTCGAAAAAGGCAAGCAGAGCTTCCAACGCTTCGGAGTCCTTGCGTTTGGCCAATTCAAGCAGATGGTCTATGGATATAGTTTCTTCGCCAGCAGGGCGAGATGTTTTCGCTTGCTTTTGTTCACGGCCTGCTGGGAAATCTTCAACTCGCATGCTACTTCCCACTCCTTAAATCCGTCGAATACGGTTTTCTGAATGATATATTTGGCTTCAGGCGATGGCAGTGAATCGATCAGATCGGATAGGTGAATCCGGCTTTCGGTTTCATAGCTGTAAGGGAATGGGTCTCTCATCCTATCCAAGAGCGGGCATTCTCGCTTGCGTTTCTTTTTCTCGTGATAGATCATTCGCCAGAAAATGCGGCGCAGCGCCGTTTTGCCCTTTTGCTCCAATTCCGCGCTCAACATTACAACAAACCCCCTTAAAGTGGAAATTGTTCCCTCATAAGTAATTGGAATCACATTAAGTAGATTAACAACCAAAATGATGAAAATAATGTAGAAAATAATTTTTTTAGAACTAAAAAGGTCTAAAAAGGTAAGATTGCACTAGTTCTTAGGGTCCGAATTTCAAAGGATGCCTGAATAGAGACACCCTCATTGAATCCATTGGAGTAGTCGGATGGATGCGCTAACGTGAAAAAACAAAAAACCGCAAGACGGTCACTTTGAAAAAAGTGACCGTCTTGCGGTTCGCAGTTCGAAGAGAAGCGGCGGCTCATTGCCCGGATAAGAGGGGCAGAGGCCTCCTGATCGATTATTCTTTAGGAAGCAAGTTGGCGAGGCTCGCGAACGGCAGGTTCTCGTAGTGGTCCGTCTTGTATACGACCTCGCTCTCGACCTTCGCTTCGTCGCTAATTTTATTATGCTTGAATTGCAGCTTGTCGTAGAGCTTCACGAGAATTTGCGCGGTATTCATCGCGTCGTCCAACGCGCGGTGATGGGAGCCCTCGAACGGGATTTCGAGCATTTCGAGCGCGGGCTTGAGGCCCATCTGCTGATGCTTCTCTAGCTTGTAAATCTTGGATAGCATCTTCTGCAAGTTGTTATGGTTGACGATCCAGTCGGTCGAAATCTGATTTTGTCGGCATTCTTGCACGAACTGGCGTTGATCGTCCGGTCCCCACGCGCACAAGAAATATTCCTCCGGACCGATCCATTCGATAAAATGGCGGACAACCTGGGCTAATGTTCCGGCAGCGTTAACGTCATCCTGCTTAATCCCGGTGAACGCCGTCGTATCCGCTGTAAGCTGCGGCACGACAACCGGCCTGACGAACGATTGAAAAGTCGAGATAATCTGCGGCGCCTCGTCGACTAAACCGACTTTCACGGCCCCGATTTCTATGATTTCGGCGATCTGCCCTTTCTTGCGTCTCACCGTCATTTCAAGATCGTATACGATAATGGTCACTTCATGCACCTCAAGAACAATCGATGGATGGAATACGTATCCTTGTTATTATAGACTTCCGAAGTCGTTTTGTCAGGGGATGAACGCAAAAAAATAAGAACCCCGAGATCGGGGCTCTTACGATCGGTTTGGATAACGTTGGCTATCGTTCGATCGGTCTCGCCGTCAGACGAACGGGAACGTCTTTATTGAAGATGAACACGTAGATGACGTCGTTCCATGCGTTAGTAAGCTCGTGCTTGCTGCCGGTCAACGGCGTCTTGATTCCCGTCCGGCCGTCCGCCTTAAGCCGGTTCGAGACGGCTTGGAGAACGATGGGATTCCACGTCCGAATTTCGGTTACCGAATAGGCTTCCGGATTGTCCGGATCGGCTTCCAGCGTAAAGGATAAGCTATGCGCGGAATACGTCGACGAGATCGGAGGCGGGCTCTCTTCCGTCGCAGCCGGCGCTTCGGCAGTCTCGTCCGTCGCCAAAGCTTGCGCGGTGACGGACGAAGAATTCTTCGGCGTATCGATCGCCGCGTCGGCATTGGCGTCGGCTCCGTTCGCGTTTGCGTTCGAAGGTTCGGCTTCATTCGGGGTTGCGGCCCCATTCTCGTTCTCGGTCACATTCTCGGTCGTAGTCTCGTTCTCGTTCGAAGTCGCCGCTTTATCCGTTATAGCGCCGGACTCGGAATCCGCTTTATCGTCCGCCCCGGAATCCGGAGATTCGTTCGGCGTTGCTTCTTGAGGTACTTCGTTCGTAGGCTCTTCCTCCAACGGAATTTCTTCCAACGGAATTTCTTCCGGCGGCGATTCTTCCATGAGCGGCGCGTCGGCCGGGCCGAGCAGCTCGGTCAGTTTGGAAGCGGAGAGGCCGAGGAATCCGGAGATTTCGATCTGTCCGCCGCGGAAGAAACCTTTGTAAACCGCGACCCCGTCCGCGTCGAACAGCGTGCCGACGCCTTCGTATGCGTCTTCGCGGAATTTACCCGCGTAGACCGGGATGCCGGCGTCGTTGAATGCTTGACCGTCGCCGTCCCTGAGGCCCATGGCGAAGCGTCCCGTGTAAATGACCGTCCCCGATGCGTTCATCAAGGAACCTTCTCCGTGAAATTCGTCCAATTGGAATAATCCTTTATAGATCGCAACGCCGTTCGGGTCGTATTCCGTTCCTTCCCCGGACTTAACGCCGCCGAGAAAATTGCCCTCGTACCGAAGCTTTCCGTCCGGTCCGTACAGCTTGCCTGCGCCTTCGTATTGCCCCGCGTTGAACGCGCCCTCGTATACGAGCTTGCCGGCGGCATCGTACAGCTTGCCTTCCCCTTGATAGATTCCCATGACGAACGCGCCCGCGTATTGAGGAACTTCCTTCGCGGAATAGAGCGTTCCTTCTCCTTCGTATTTCCCCAGTAAGAACGCGCCCTCGTAGACGATGCTTCCATCCTCGGCGAACAACGTGCCCGAGCCCGAGTACTGGTCGTCGACGAATTGTCCTCGGTACAGCAGCGTGCCGTCCGATCGGAATCGCTCGCCTTTGCCGTTCTTCAGCCCTTTGGCGAAGTCGCCGATGTAGATTAGCGTGCCGTCCGGCGCGAACAGCTTGCCCGCGCCGGAGAATTGTCCCGCTTCAAGCGGACCTTCGTACAGCTTGTTGCCTTCCTCGTCCAAGATAACGGCCGGTCCGGTCAGTCCTTGCGCCATGGCGGCCGAAGCTTCGATCTTAGGCGTCTTCGCGAACCATTTGTCGACGAATTTAGGGGGCTTGATGAAGATGAAGAAGACGAGCACGAGCGAGATGAGCAGGATAAAGACGAACAATTTCTTGGCGATGTAGACCGTGCCGAACCGCCAATAGTTGTCTAGCGAGCGAAGCCGTCCCCCGAGAACGGATTTCATCCATTTGACGAGCCATTTAAGGAAGAGCTTCGGCAGCGTCTTTGCTTTCTTGAGGGGCATCAATATTTTTTTCTGGATCGGTTTAATGAACGGTTTGACGATTTGTTCGATCATTTAGGGCACCTGTATCGTAACTTGTCCAGGATTGACGATTTGGATGACTCCGCCGAAGTTGCACATGCACTTGGAGGAATTGTTCAGCGCCGGGAAGTTGGAGACCAGAACGGTCGGAGAGCCTGGAACCCATGGGGCTGCGGTAACCGGCGTGCAAGGCATCGGCGTCAGGACGCCGAGCGCGGCTGCGGTCGCGGACGCGACGGCGGGGTTAGCCATCGATTGGCACATGCCGAACGGAGTGATGTTCACGAACGGCTTATTGTCCATGATGTTGGCGATTGGCATAGCGGTCATCGTCCGGTTGACCGGAAGCACGTTCAGCATCCCCGGCGCGAGTCCGAACGAGCATTGCAGCGCGGCTCCTCCGCATACGAGCTGTCCCATGGCAACTCCTTCCGCATGGCGTCCGAAGGCCATGCCCTTCTCGAGGCATATTATTCCTCTATACTACATCATCGCTCGATAAATGTCATTTTTTAATAGAAATAGGATGTAAATAAACGGGACATATAGTACGATGGGAATTACTAGATTTCTGTAATTGATTGTCTCGTAGAGATTATTGTCAAATAAGGATGTGGGCATCCGATTCTATGAAAAAGCTTGCTCCCCTACTATTGTTATTCTCTTTAGCGCTCGCGGCGTTGTGTCTCTATCGGATCGATTCGGATAAAGGGCTGGAGAGCGGTCCTTGGGTCAACCACTTCGAGCTTCAGAATTTGTCGCGAGCTGCGGAAAGCCCGGATGCTTCGATCGTAGCCATCAGCGATTCCAAGCAGCGGATCGTGAAGCTTTCCTCGGACGGCGTGCTGCAAGCGGAGGTTACGAGATCCAAGGCGGAACGGGACCAGCGCCGAGACTTCACGGAAATCGCGACGGACGGGGCGGGGAACCTCTACGCGCTCGACACCGTGCTGGACGATTACGGCTTATACGTGGTTCAGGAACAAATCGTGCGATACGACGCGGCCGGGCATAACCGGACCGTGCTGTTCGAATGGGAAGGCAACGGGAGCGGCAAGCGCATAGGCCAGTTGAAGGGGCTTCGCGTCGCGCATAACGACTTGACCTTCTTCGTCGCGGAAGAGGACAAGGTAACGCTCATGCGGGTATCGCTATCCGGCGGCCAAGCGGAAAAGCCGTTCATGTTCTCGCTTCCGAGCAACCGGTATTTGTCCGAGATCGTCGGGACGAGCCCGGGTCGAATTTTCTATTCGACGAAGAAAGGCGCCATATACCAGGTGTTCGAGAACGGGGAGACCAAACTCGTCTATCCGCTGGACCTTATGGAGCGCACGCGCAAAAATTTCCCCGAGCGGTTGTCGCTCGACCAGGAAGGGCGCTTAACGTTCGTCGACAGGTCGCTCAACGCGGTCACCGTATTGGAGCCCGGAAGGGATAACGGACTTCGCGTGGCGGCGGCGAACGAAGATTTAGAACGGTCCGCGTTCGGCGCGGAAGGCTACGAGCTCATGGATGTCGTCTCGACTGCGGAGGGCGGTTTCATCGCCGTTCTGAACGACCGCGTGCTTCAGTTCGATGCGAATGCGAAGCTGGCCGGGACATGGTCGGATGCGAAATACTCCAAGGACGAGAGAACGTCGACATGGATCAGGTGGACGCTGCTGCTCGCGGCGGCGGGGCTGGTCCTCTACGGCGTCAGGGCGGTATATATCCATACGCTCAACCGCAGAATGTCGCTTTTCTTCAAACAAATCTTGATTTCGACGCCGATCATCGTCGTCTGCATGTTCTTGCTCGCGAACTTCATCTATGACAGCTTCTCCGCGCGCATGGAGCAAGAGATGCAGCGGGAGCTGTCTTTGCTCGCGCGCAACGGACAAAACTTGATCGACGGAGATGCGCTCTTGCGCATCCAGTCTCCGGAGGATTTCCGGAACGACGATTATAACGCGATACGCGCCAAAATGAACTTTCTGTTCGAAGGCGAGTACAAAGCGGACCGCCAGGGCTTGTACAGCACGCTGTACAAGTACGAGGACGGCAAGCTGTACATCATTATGGACGATGACGACGGAGTTAATATGTTCAAGCCGTTCGAGACGAACGAGGAGAACGAAGCCGTTCGTGCCGAAGGCTTCGTGAAGTCGGGTCAATGGGAGGACGCCAACGGCAAGTGGCTGTACGCGATCGGCCCGGTATACGACAAGTCGGGGAACGTCGTCGGCATTTATGAGACAGGCCGCGATATGAGCGTTCTCGCCCAGTCTAACCACAAGATTTACGAGAGCATCGTCCAGAATATCGTCATCATTACGTCGGTGCTGCTGTTCGTCATTTTGCTCGTCACCTTCATCTTATTGTCTTCTTTGCGCAAGCTGCAGAGGAGCGTCATCGCAATGGCGGACGGCAATTGGGACACGAACGTGAAGCTGAGAAGCCGCGACGAGGTAGGCGACCTAGGCGAGCAGTTCAACCGCATGGCGAAGTACATCCGGCAATATATCGCGGACATTACGCAATTCTCCGAAGCTTCGTTCCGGTTCGTGCCCCAGCAAATTTTCAAATCGCTCGGAAAGAAGGGCATTCTGGACATTCGCCTCGGCGACCAGGTGCAACAGAACATGACGGTCATGGTCGCCGACTTAAGAGATTTCCACCGCTTCGCGCAAACGTTGACTCCGAAGGAAAACTTCAACTTCATGAATTCGTTCCTTCGGCGGTTCGGACCGATCGTGCGCGAGGAAGACGGACTGATCAGCAAATATCTCGGCGCAGGGTTTATGGCGTTATTCCCCGGCTATGCGGAGCAAGCGCTGAAATCCGCGGTCAAGATCCGCAGAGAGCTCATTCTCTACAACGAAGGTCGCCGAAGAGCGGGCTACGAGCAGGTAGACATCGGTATCGCGATTCACAAAGGACCGCTCATGCTGGGCATCATCGGGGAAGAACGGAGATGGGAAGGCAACGTCATCTCCGACGACGTCCGCCTGACCGCCGTGCTCGAGAAGCTTTCCGCGGAGCTCGGGAGCTCGGTGCTCGTGACGAGGGCGTTCTTCGAACAGTTAAGGGAGCCGGAGAGATTCCGTCACCGCTCGCTCGGCAGAATTACGCCTGAAGGTCACGGCGAAGCCGTCGAGCTGATCGACGTCTACGAAGGAGATCCGGATACGGTCCGCCAGGCGAAGGACCGGACGAAAGCGCTGTTCGAACGGGGATTGCTGCTCTGCCAAGAAGGAAGGTTTTTCGACGCGCGCGAGACTTTCGTGGAAGTGATCAAGCACAATCGGCTCGACAAGGCGGCGAAGCTGTACTTCTACTTGTGCGATGAATATTACCAGAAAGGCGTTCATGCCGGATGGAACGGAACGCTCGCCATCTGATCTACAGACGCTCGGCTTAGCCGGCCATGCGAACGGTCGGACAGCGAAGGGGGAACTAGCGACATGACGACGGGATTTCGTGACGGGCGGGAGCATCTCGAAGCGGAGCTTGAGTGGCTGGATGCCGGTCTCGAGGCGCTGCTTCTGCTCGGCGGAGGCAAGCCGGATGCGGACCCGTTATCTCAAGCAGGATTGAAGGGGCTCGTCGTGACGTCGACGGAACTCGCCGCTAGATCCGAGGCGACGGGGGAAATATGGGAACGGTACGCGGAACGCCGGCGCGGGCTGGAGCGGCGAATTGCCGAGCGCGCGGCCAGCGCTTGGAACGACGGCGTCGACCTGCCTATTTTGCGTCTATGCCGATCGCTCCGCCTTTCGACTTGGGAAAGACGATTCCTCGTGCTCTGCGCGGCGCCGGAACTGCACCGCAAGTATGAGAAGTGGTACGCCTATCTGAACGACGACGTCACGAACAAGGCGCCGACGCTCGATCTGGCGCTGCGTTTGTTGTGCGATAACGCCAGCGAGGCGACCGCCGCCCGCGCGGCGCTTAGCGGCAACGCGCCTCTCCGCGCTTTGTTGCTGGATAAGGCGGGCGAGAAGCTTTATCCGGAACGTGCCGGCCTCACATCGCCGCTGCGGCTCGACGAGCGCGCGATCAGCTTCCTGCTAGGCACGGAGAAGGTCGACGGCAGGCTGTCGGGAATCGCTGAGGCGCACGAGGCGCTGCCGATGAACGAGCTCCCGCCGATTCCGTTCGCGGATCGGACCGAAGCGGCGCTCGGAGGACTTGGCGATCCGGAGTTACTGGACGGCGCCGTGCCTTTCGTTCACTTGTGGGGACAGGCGGGAGGCGGCAAAAAGCTGCGATTGCGGCGCGTGGCGTCGGCCAGGCGGCAGACGCTGCTCGTCGTTCATGCCGACAGACTGCCCGAGGATTCGGCGCGCGCGTCGGAGTTGCTGCATATGGCGGCGAGAGAAGCCGTGCTGACGGATGCCGTTCTATGCGTGTCCGAATCCGCCGCGCATGCTCCGGGTACCGCTCCGAAGCACGCGGAAGGATGGCGATCCGCTATTGCCGTCTACGCGAAATACGCCGCGTACCCGCTCGTCGGATGGACGTCGATCGCGAAGCGGCAGCCGTCGGACATCCCGACTCCTCCCGGATGCGTCATGTACGAAGAAGCGGTCGAGCCGCCGGATGCTTCGGTGCGCGATATATTCTGGCGGGCCGAAGCTACCGAGCGCGAGGAGTGGGCCGGCAAGTCCGCCGGATTGTTAAAGTCGCTAGCGGACAAATACAGGTTTACGCCCGGCCAGATCGGTCAGGCGTGGCGACAAGCGAAGGCGCTCGCCGCCGGAAGGGGCGGAGACGCACCGACGTCCGAAGAGCTTGAGATCGCTTGCCGCAAGCAATACCGCCATCGCCTCGCCCAACTGGCTGATCCGATCAAAGTCGCGCGCAAGCTGGCCGATCTGATCTTGCCGCCGGAACCGCTGGCACTCATCGGGGAAGCTTGCAATCGCTTCCGAAACCGCGAGACCGTATTCGAGCAATGGGAGTTCGGCCGCAAGCTGCCGTATGGCAGAGGGCTCAGCCTGCTATTGGCCGGTCCTCCCGGAACGGGCAAGACGATGGCCGCGGAAGTGATCGCAGGAGAGCTCGGGCTCGAGCTGTATCGCATCGACTTGTCGCGGATCGTCAGCAAGTACATCGGCGAGACGGAGCAACGGCTCAGCGAGCTGTTCGCCGAAGCGGAGAACAGCGGCGCGATTCTGTTCTTCGACGAAGGAGACGCGCTGTTCGGCAAACGGACGGAGGTCAAGGACGCGCACGACAAGTATGCCAACATGGAAGCGGCGTATTTGCTGCAACGGATCGAAGCATATGACGGCGTCGCCATCCTGGCGACGAACCTGATCAACAACATGGACGAAGCGCTAATCCGGCGCATGACCTATATCGTTCAGTTTCCTTTTCCGGGAATCGAGGAGAGGGAACGCATCATGCGCAATCACTTGCCGCAAGCCGCCCCGGTATCGAACGATCTCGATCTGCGCTTTTTGGCGGAACGTCTCGAGGTGTCCGGGGGGTATCTGAAAAACATCGTTCTTGCATCAGCTTTCTTGGCATCGGCCGATCTGAAGCCGATCGGAATGGAACATTTCGTGAAAGCAGCCCGTCAGGAACTTCGCAAGATGGGGAAAATCCTAGTAAAAGAATCTTTTTTTCCATATTTCGCGGAATGAAACGAACAATGACGTAGTCAAGGCGAATTTTGGTAGTTATAATAGAATAAGCTTGAAATTTAAATGTTTTCATCGAACGATGACCAAAGCGAGCGAGGGAGGGATCGGCATCGGAGGCTACACCGTTATAGCGGACACCGGTTCCAGCTTGCTTAAGCTGCTTCGAGAGCAGCTATGTCCCGATCCGGTTCCGAGACCTGAGTTAATCGGCATCGCTTCCCCGGTCGACAAGGCCGATCTTGCATTATCCCTCTATTTGTTCAGCGTGAGGGAGAACGGCGAATCGAGGCGCAACGAATTGCAAGCGCAAGGCGGCGTGCTGAAATTCCCGCCGCTCGCCGTAGATTTGCATTATATGATTACGGCGCATTCCGCGGCGGACGTATTGTCGAGAGCGTTGGACGAGCATCGGATTCTCGGACGCACGATGCAGGTGCTATATGATAACGCCTTGCTTCGCGCGCCATATCTGGAAGGTACTCTCGCGGATAATCAAGAGGAATTGAGAATCGCATCGGAGAGCTATTCGAACGAGCAGCTTGCCCAAGCCTGGCAATTCGGCGATTCGCCGTACAAGCTGTCGATGATGTACCGAGTCGGTCCCGTCCTGCTGGAATCGACTCGCGTGAAGCCGGGGCCGCGCGTCGTCGAAAGACGGATCACGCTGCAGGATAAAGGCAGGGACGGATGATGGGGAACGAGTCGACAACGTTCGTCAACCGATGCTCGCTTGTCGTCAGAGCGGTCGACTTGTGGTCCGGCGCTCCGCCTTCGGCGTCGTCGATTCGGGTAGCCATTCGCGGCCACAACCGCGCGCCGATGCGCACGAGCGACGGAAGCTACGCGTTCCTCGATTATCCGTACGACCGCTGCACCGTGACCGTTACGTCTCCGCAATATCTCGATTACGAACGCGAGATGGCGCTTGGAGCCGGAGTTCCGATTATAACCGCGGGACTCATGCCGAGCAGATTCCGTTCGGCGCCGGCGGCCGCCTCCGGTCTGCGCTTTCGGATCGTCGGCGAGAAGACGGGCAAACCGGTCAAGGATGCCGAAGTATACGCGTACGTGGATGACGACCGCGCGATCTGCGGCCGCATAGCCGAAGATCAGGCCGTTAGCGGCATGCCGTCCATCCGCATAACGCCCGCGGCGATCAAGCTGATGCCGGGCGACGTCTTCGTCGTTCGCGGCAAATCCGGGGCGGCCGATTGGGCGAAAGTATCGGAATTCGCCGACTATTCGGGCAACGGAGAAGATGTCGCGCTTGAGACGCCTTTGAAGCGGACTTGGTCTCGCGGAGAACGGCTGTTGATCGCGGCCGCAACCCGAAGCGATGCCGACGGCATCGTAACGGTTCCGTTCCGGGGCGTCCTCCCAAGCGAGTTCCAGACTTTCGTCGAAATTAGGCTGGGCGGCAGAAAGATTGAAGCGAGTTTCACGGGCAGCGGCGGCGAAGTACGCCAGTTCCCGGACTTGAAAGCATGAATAGGTGTATGACGTCGGCAAGAACGGTACGCCGCGATCGGCCGACGAAAATATAAAGTTCATTCCAGAGAGGAGGAACTGGCGAGCCCGACCTGCGATCAGCAAGCGATACATACATATTCATAACGTACATAGGGGGAGCCGGGAAACATGGCAGAGTATTTGTCGCCTGGAGTATACGTGGAAGAGTTCGAAAGCGGCTCGAAGCCGCTAGAAGGGGTAAGCACGAGCACGGCAGGCTTTATCGGTCTTGCTCAAAGAGGCCCGGTAGAAGGGTTGCCGCTTCTGATCACCAGTCCTGCCGATTTCCAGCGCAATTTCGGATCTTATTTGTCTGAAAGCGCATACGGCGGATATCGGTTTTTGGCGTACGCGGTTGACCAGTTTTTCACGAACGGCGGTTCGCGCTGTTACGTCATGCGCGTCGCGCCGGCCGATGCCAAACCGTCCTCCAATGAAGGCGGAGAAGCTTCGGCGCTGTCCATTGCAGCGAAGAACCCAGGTTCCTGGGGCAACTTGATCAAAGTCGTCGTGACGGATGCCAGCAAAGCGAAGACGTAAATCTACGCGGCTGCGGGCAAGCGGTACCGCGTCAAAAACGCCGGCGGTTTCTATCCGGGCGATGTCGTCGCGTTCAACGACGGCGAAGACGTTCAGTACAATCGCGTCATTAGCGTACAGGACAACGAGATCGAGCTCGCTAGCGAGCTTTCCGGCGACATCGTGGACAACGCGCTGCTGCCGACCAAAGTGTTGTCGACTTGCGAATTCACTTTGAACGTCGTTTATGGCGATGAGCTGGAGACGTTCGAGAGAGTCAGTCTAAACCCTGAAGCACCGAGCTACGTGGACAAAGTAGCGGCCCGTTCGAACATCGTTACGATCGCCGCTCGAACCATTTCCACGGATGCCGTCGCGCCGTTCGATACGGTAACGGGACTAGGTGCGTCCGGCAAGTTGGAATTCGTCCTCGCGGGCGGAAGCGACGGCGCCGTATCCGGCATCGCGCCTTCCGATTTCATCGGCGAAGACCGCGGACCTGGCCGCCGCACGGGCATCCAATCGTTCATCGACAACGACGTCGTCAGCCTGATGGCGATTCCGGGCATCACGGATCCGAACGTACAGCTGTCTCTCGTGGCGCATTGCGAGAACTTGAGAAGCCGCTTCGCGATTCTGGATATTCCTCGCGAGAAGACGAAAGTCGCTGACGTTATCACGCACCGCAACCTGTTCGATTCGAGCTATTGCGCGCTTTACAATCCGTGGTTGTCGGTATTCGACCCGCTCGACAAGCGCAATATTTTCGTTCCACCATCCGGTACGATCGCGGGTATCTACTCCCGTTCCGACACGACAAGAGGCGTGCAGAAGGCTCCGGCTAACGAAGTGCTGCGCGGCGTCGTCGGACTTGACGTGCAGTACAACAAAGGAGAGCAAGATATTCTGAACCCGATCGGCGTCAACTTGATCCGTTCGTTCACGGGCCAAGGCATTCGCGTATGGGGAGCAAGAACGGCAAGCTCGAACACGCTGTGGAAATACGTCAACGTTCGCCGACTGTTCATCTTCTTGGAAGAGTCCATCAAAGCCGGCACCAACTGGGTCGTCTTCGAGCCGAACAACGAACAGCTGTGGGCGCGCGTGCAGCGTACGATCGACGCGTTCCTTACGCGCGTATGGCGCGGCGGCGCGTTGATGGGAACGAGCGCTTCGGAGGCGTTCTACATCGATATCGGCCGCACGACGATGTCTCAGGACGACATCGACAACGGCCGCCTCATCTGCGTCATCGGCATCGCTCCGGTCAAACCGGCCGAGTTCGTCGTATTCCGCATTACGCAGAAGACGGGATCGGAATAATCGGTTTCACGGAACTAATCGGCGCCCGATGAACGGGCCTAACAATAGGAACGGAAGGGGATATCCATGGCAGGCGAACGCAATGATCCATACCGCAATTTTAGGTACCGCGTCGAGATCGAAGGACTTCAGCAAGCCGGATTCAGCGAGGTTACCGGCTTCGACGCCTCGTTCGACGTGGTGCAATATCGCGAGGGAGACGACGTCATTACCCCGCGCAAGCTTCCGGGCTTGGCTCGCTATAGCAACATCACGCTCAAGTGGGGCGCGACGGAATCGATGGAACTGTGGGAGTGGGTTCAAGAGTGCCTAGAGGGCACGATCGAACGCAAAACCGTCACCATTATCGCGATCGACGAAGAAGGCGGAGACGTCGCGACGTGGCAAGTCATCGAAGCATGGCCTACGCGTTACACGGCGCCTAGCTTCAACGGTTCCGGCGCGGAAGTCGCGATCGAGCTGCTCGAGCTCGCGCATGAAGGCATGACCCGCACGGCGTAAGCAATCGGTACGGACAAATTCATGCAGAGAACAAGGGAGGCCCTCTCTCTTGTTTTCTGTGTTTATAAACATCTATCAGGAAGCGAGGAACGGACGCAATGGCTTTCGAAACCGAATACGAATTTGAGCTTCCCCGCGGCCTCGTGGACGATCACGGCACGCTCCATAAGCGAGGCGTCATGCGTCTGGCTACCGCCGCGGACGAAATTCTTCCGATGAAGGACCCGCGCGTACAGCAGAATCCGGGCTACTTGACGATTATCCTGCTTGCAAGGGTCGTTACGCGTCTGGGAGATTTGAAGCATATAGACACGAAAACGATAGAGAAGCTGTTTACGGCCGATCTTGCTTACTTGCAAAATTTGTACCGCCATATCAACGACATGGAACCGCCGAGGCTGCATACCGCTTGTCCGAAGTGCGATCACGAGTACGAGGTGGAAGTCGATTTTTTATCCGTAACGGAGGGCCTCTCGTAAGTTATCCGGTTGAGCGGATCTACGAGGAAGTCGGCTTCATATCCTATTATTTTCATTGGGCCCATGACGACATTATGAACATGGACCACCGCGAGCGGCGCAGGTGGTGCGACGAAATTTCGAAAATCAACAAGAAGCTGAACGACGAGCCGGACAGCAAAGCCAACGTGTTCGACGTGTTCGGGAAGAGGTGATGAGTGGTGGCGGGTACGGCTAACGCGAGCAATTCCGGCATCATCGGCGCATACCGATTCGCGGTGGAGCTTGACGGTTTGCTGGTTGCGGGATTCTCCGAGGTAACCGGGTTGGAGTCGCAAACGGAATACGAGGAAATTCGCGAAGGCGGCGTGAACGGCTACGTTCATCGGCTCCCGAAAGGCGTGCGAACGCCGCCGATCGTGCTTCGCAGGGGCGTCTCGTCCTCGCAGGAGCTCTGGTCCTGGTACGAGTCATCCTCGCAAGGCAGGGTGACGCGCAAGAGCGGCTCGATCATTCTGTATAAGCAGGACGGCGCCGAGCTGTGCCGATGGAATTTCTTCGAGGCATACCCCGTGCGCTGGACGGGACCGACGCTTAACGCGTCGGCGAGCGAAGTCGCCGTCGAAGCCGTTGAGCTTATTCATAACGGCATCAAAGCGATTTACAAGCCATAAGCCGGGAATATACAGCAACCGAAATCGGGCACAAGAAATACGATTCATTGCGCCTCATCCCGGCAATCCATATTAGCTTGAAAAATAACAACTATATGCATTTATTTTAGGGATTAGGCTTTAGTGAGTGAGAAATAACAACGATTTGCATTTATTTCAATCAAAAACAGTATTTTTCTTGTCTGAAGCATGAATTAACTGCGTATATGCGTTATTTGATGCTGGCATTCGATTCGACGTAATTTAACTGCAAATGGTTGTTATTATTCGATCGGATTTGCCTTATTTCGCCGAGGCGAATAGATGCTTAATCTGGATGAACGGAGGAGAAGCGCGCATGCGACGGTTGAATACGAAATTCGATACGAACGGATCGCGCGCGATCATCGTTCGAACAATGTTCGCGGCGGATATCGCCGGTAAATACGGACCCAATCGACGCCGCGCGCAGGGCGGCCGCTCCTTTCTCGTCTATCGCTCGTCCATGGCAGGCAAGAAGAAGCCGCTGAGCGTTAAGCCGGCAACGATCGTTCGCGTACAGGTCGTCATGCCGCAACCTGCGCAGATCGTAAAGCTACAGGAGACGCGGGTACTGCGAGAACGCGTTGTCGTGAAGGACGGAATCGTGACGAAGCCGACCGTGCATCGGGAGCGAGAACGGGAAAAACCGATCGTGCGCGAGCGTATCGTAGAACGGGAAAAACCGATCGTGCATGAGCGTATCGTAGAACGAGAAAAACCGATCGTGCGCGAGCGTATCGTAGAACGAGAAAAACCGGTCGTGCGTGAGCGCATCGCAGAACGCCAGAAACCGATCGTGCGGGAACTCATCGTAGAGCGGGAAAAACCCGCAAGCGATTCGGCATTGAAAGGGGCGCATCAACGGAACAAGATTGCGGAAAGCGAACAGACGAAAGCACCGGCCTTGAGAGATTCGATGAGTAGCGCTATGCCGGCCTTCGGTCGGACGTTCGCGAAACGCGGGGTTCGCAATGAAGCCGTCAAGTCGATGTTCAAGCGGCAATCGAGGGCAAGAGAGTTTGCGTTCCGGATGCTGGAAGACGAAGCGGGTCGGAGCAGCGAAAGCCCGAACACGGACGCGATTGCGAAAGCCGCGGCATCTATGGAGAAGTCTGAATTCGCATCGTATGCCGACTCTATCGACTCGCGGTCTGACCGGAACATGAATATGGCCAACAGAGGTTCTCTCGAACCTATTCTAATAAAGAAACAACGATCGTCGCCGGGTGTCCGTCAAGTCGTCCCCATCTCCTCTCGCGATGACGCGTCGCGTCAATGGAACGCCGTCGTGTTGATCAATCGGAGGACGATGGACCGGATGAAGTCTGTAAGCGCCCGTATGGCTGCACCTAATCCCAGTAAGCAGACAACAGCCGAAGGGAATAAGCGTGCTGATCGCGTCCAAGAGTCTCTGAAGGTTCAACGCTTCGGTCAAGAAGCGCAATCCAAGCCGGAAGAGGCGCGGGACGCGCAAAGCTTACACCGAGAGCCCGCATCGGGGCAGGATGCACATCGGCAATCGGAATCAAAGTCAGGAACTGCCGAGCAGCCGGTGACGGGGGCCGCTGAGCCTGCTCGACCGGTCGATTCCGGGCTCGCGCGTAAGAATGAAACCGCGCGCGGGAGCGAGCCGACCGATAAGCTGGCGGTAGACAAGCGTCTGTTAGGCGTCGATTCTTCGATCGATCGCATTTCCGTGACGATGTCGGAAGCGCTGCCTGCCGAGACGGCGTTTCCGATTGCGTTGCGCACGATCGATCATTTAGGATTGACAGTCCGTCTAATGTCCGCGCGAGCGGAAAGATTAGGTTCAGCGTTCGTTCTGCGCAATCGCGCAGAGCCGGGGACTGCGGAGACCGGTATATCGTACCCCTCCAAGCTGATTCTGAGGCGTTCGGCCGCGAACCCGAATACGTTCATAACGGCCAAACGCATAGCGAACGGAACGACTGGAATAAATGCGGGGAACGATGCGAATAAGGACACGGAACGAAGCGTACGGGAACTGGCGCAGGCCATGACAGCTCCGGCGAGCGTGTATCCTTCGACAGTTAACCGTGAGCCGGCTCACGGTCAATCCGCAGACTCCATGTCGAACAACGGACCTCGGGGGAATCCCGTCTCGTCGAGCGATTCGTCGGCTAACAAGCCGGTCGGACCCGAGAGGTCTGCTAGCGCATCGCTTGTAAACCTGCGTTTGGCGAAAGGATCATTCGGAAGCAAGGGTTTGTCGTATAAGCCTAAGCCAACTGCGGGTCAATCGGAGAAGCGCGCCGTTCCGTGGACTTCGCCGGGACAAGGAATGTTGCGATTGTCCGCGAACGTTAAGGCTCGGTTAGGCGCTCCGGGCGGATTCGCAGCTTCCGCGTCGCGCGCAATGCCGACAGGCATGATCGTCCACGCTTCGAGACGCGGGCTCTCCGTACTCGGGCGGATTGCAAGCCGGACGGATGTAGACCCAGCGGGAACGGCGACCCGTCAGTCGAAAGGCGCACAACCGAATGTCGCGCAATCGCTTGCCGCACAACAGAACGACGTACAGCCGAATGCCGCGCAGTCGCATACCGCACGGAAGAACGCTACTCAGCCGCATGCCACACAACCGAATGCCGCGCGGCCGAACACGGGCGGGTCGAACCCCGCTTCTAACGTCAGCGTTGCGAACGTCTCAGCGATCTCTCCGACGATATCGGCTAACGAGGCTTCGTCATCCGTGCTTCATCCGGTAACCGATCCGGCGATTATGCATCCGTTGGAACACGCGAAACGCGAATTCGAGAATGATGCGCAAGGATCGTCGGATCGTTCGTCCGAATTGACGCGCCTCTCCCGGGCCGAACCGGCGGTGTCCGACGGCTCGGGCCAAATTCCGAGAGTACGATTTACTTTCCGGAATCGGCTCATCGGTTCTTTCGCGCCGAACAATCCGGAACAAGGAGATAGGGCAGGCGGCGACATTCAGCGTCGTCCGACAGCGGCAATCCGCGTATCGAGCGCGGTTACGCCATTGGCCAGCCGGTTCGCTTCCGCGACGAATCATCGCGGTTCAGCACCCACGATCGGTAACGGTGACGCTAGGCAAGTCAATCTACAATGGACCGCGCGAACGTTGCGTTCCATGACGGCCGCGAGAACGCAATCGTCCGCATCTAACCGAACAGGAACACCGGCGAATGGGACAGCGGCAGATGGGGTGCAGACGGCGCAATTGACACAGACGGCGCAATTGACACAGATGGCCCATCCGATGCACCCGATGACGCGCCAGCTTCTGTCAAGTTCGGAATCGCTCCCTAGCGCGGCGCCTAGCCAGCCGGAGGAGCATCCGCTCGTCATGATACCATCTCTAGTCCCGGCGGCGTTGCGCCGCACGCGGCCATCGGATGTGCGCCTGACGAGTGCGAAGCCCAATCTCGCATCGGTCCCGGCCGCAATGGAACTGAGGCGTAACGCTGCCCAGCCGGTCAACGCGCCGGCCGAACCGGCGACCGCCGCAGTTACGGTAGAAGCGCCGCCGCATATCGACGCCAAGCAGCTGCAGAAAGCCATCGAGGCGATGCCTCAGCTTAATCCCGACCAACTGGCGGATCGGGTATACGCGGCCTTAATGAAGAAGATGAAATTCGAACGCCGTCTTCGCGGGTATTAACGGCAATCGGGAGGAGGTTCGGCGATCATGTCGCTCACTAAAGCCAAAGTCATCATCATCAAGAGCAATGGGCAAGAGACGGTGGACGTGTTGTTCAATCCGAACGAATACGTGCTGCAATCCGGCAACACGTTCTCCTGGCATACGATACCGGGGTTGCAATCGCCGATCGCGCAGTTCGTGAGCGGCGAGGCGACGACGCTGACGATGGATCTGTTCTTCGATACGTACGAGCAAGGTACGGACGTCCGCACGCATACGGCCAAAATATCCGGTCTGCTGAACGTAGACAACGACCTGCATGCACCTCCGCTCTGCCGGTTCGTCTGGGGATCGCTGGACTTCAAGGGCGTCGCGGAGAAAGTCCAGCAACGGTTCACGATGTTCCTCGGCACGGGCATTCCGGTCCGCGCGACGCTGAACGTCACGTTTCGCGCCGTGCAGTCGATGACCGAGCAGTACCAGAACGTCCCTCGCCAAAGCGCGGACCGAACGAAGCAGACGACGCTGAAGCAGGACGAGCAGCTATGGATGATCGCTACGGCGGAATACGAGGACCCGGGCAAATGGCGAGCGATCGCCGAAGCGAACGGGATCGATAATCCGCGCAAGCTGCCCGTCGGACGCAAGCTGACTATTCCTAGGCTGGAGTGAGGCTAACCGTGGCAGGTTCCGCAACGATCAAATTCGATACGACGACGTATACGATGCAGGCGCTCGAGACGAAGTACCGCAATTTTTTCTCTCCGGCGTTCGATATCAGCATCGATGGTCAGAGCTTCACCCTGCAGAACATCGCGGTGTCGATGCTCAAGGTAGATACGACGACGGAAGCGCGCGCGGATTCGTTCACGTTCGTCGTGGACAACGCTTATGATGCCGTGGCACGCCAGTTCAAGTGGATCGGATCCCTCATCGAGGTCGGCAAGACATGCACGATCAAGATGGGCTATACGGATAAGCTGGAGACGGTTTTCGACGGCATCATTACGGGCATTTCGCTCGATTATCCGGCGGACGGCATGCCGACCGCGACCGTGCAAGGAATGGACCGCTCGTTCCTCATGATGAGAAGCGTCAAGTCCAACCTTTGGCTGAACAAAAAAGTAAGCGACGTCGTCAAGATCATCGGCGGAAAATACGGCTTGCAAATGGCGGTCGACGATACGATGAGGCCAAAGCCGACGATCGAGCAATTAAAGACGAGCGACTTCCATTTCTTGAAGTCTCTTGCGGAGGAAACGAACCACGACTTTTTCGTCATTGGGCAGAAGCTGTATTTTCGCAAACCGAATCCGTCGGCAGCTCACGTCGTCACGCTCATGTACGGCAAAAACCTGAGAAGTTACTCGACGAGCGTGGACATCTCGAACCAGGTGAGCCAAGTGATCGTCCGCGGTACCGATCCGAAGACGCGAGTGCCTTTCCAAGCGACTTCCCAGTCGGTGAGCATTATCGGCACGAACGGCAAGACCGGCAAGGACATCATGGCCGCGCTGTCAAGCCACCTCGTCGAGACGGTGTACAGCGACGTCGCGACGCAAGCCGAGGCGCAGGCGCTGGCCAATTCGATGCTGAACGAGAAAGCGATGGATCTTGTAACGGGTCAAGGCGAATGCATCGGTATCCCGGAAATGCGCGCCGGAAGGCACATCAAGCTGGAAGGTCTCGGGCCGAAGTTCAATCAGAAGCTTGTGCTTAGCGGCGTCGTCCATACGATCGACGACAGGGGATTCCTGACGACATTCAACGTAGAAGGGAACGCGATCTGATGTCTAACTTTTTCCCAATGGGACAAGAGTCCGCCCCATCGATGGGCAGCGCGGGGACGGTGAACGGCGTCATGGTCGCCACCGTCACGAACATTAACGACCCCGACAAGCTCGGGAGAGTAAAGCTGAAATTTCCGGTTCGCGAGAACGAACACGAGACGGACTGGGCGCCGATCGTATCGCTGATGACGGGTAGCGCGATGGGCACGCTGTTCTTGCCGGACGTCGGAGACGAGGTGCTCGTAGCGTTCCATCTCGGACACTTGAACCAGCCCTTCGTCATCGGCTCGCTGTGGAACTCCCAGAAGAAACCGCCAACCTACGAACAGACGAACAAAATTCGCAAAATCCGGACGAAGAAGGGCCACGAGGTTATTTTCGACGATAACGATTCCGCCGCGAAGCTGACGCTGAAGACGCCGGACGGTCACAAAATCGAGTTCGACGACCAGAAGGACACGATCAAGATGGTAACGTCGACGAACAACCAAGAGGTGTCCGTGACCGGAGGTTCGAGCGGCAAAGTAATTGTCAAATGCGGAACGAGCAAAATCGAAATCACGCAAACCGGGGATATCACGATCAACGCGACGAAGGCGGTTACGATCAAGGGACCGCAGATCAACGTCGAGGCGTCGGCGAAGCTTACGCTCTCCGGCAACGCCGCGGTAGAGCTGAAATCGAGCGGTATCGTAACGATCAAGGGCGCGATGGTCAAGATCAACTAACGTTGATGGAAGGGGTAACGGGCGATGAGCGCATCATTCCTCGGCCGGGGATGGAAGTTCCCGGTGCAAGTGGACCGGGCGACCGGGCGGTTGCTGCTGTCGGAGGGCGAAGAAGATATCGCCGAAGCGATCCGCATCATTCTGAAGACGTCGAGAGGCGAGCGTGTCATGCGTCCGGACTTCGGCTGCGGGCTGAACGACTTCGTGTTCGGCACGATGGACGATACGACGCTTAGGCTGCTCGAGAGCGACATCAGGCAGGCGATCACGGTGTGGGAGCCGAGGGTGACGGACGTAGAGGTCGAAGTGACGCAAGACGATTCCAAGCCGGGACGTATGCAGATCGGCATTACTTATGTCGTACGCTCGACGAACAACTTGTTTAATCAGGTATATCCGTTCTACTTGGAAGAAGGAACGAAATAGCCGGGAGAGACGATCGGAATGAGAACTGGAGAATGGCAATACGGAGCGGGGCGGCGCGCGCCGGCGCTCGACGATAGGGACCTGGAAGCGCTCGTCGACCAAATGAAGGCGATGGTGCCGCATTATACGCCGGAGTGGCGATTTTCACCCGACGATCCCGATGCGGGAACGGCGCTGTTCTTTCTTGCGGCGCAAATGCTCGGGGATAACGTTAAACGGCTCAACCAAGCGCCGCTTAATAACTTCATCGCGTTCCTTGAGATGCTCCGCGTGAAACTGCAACCCGCGCGTCCCGCACGGGCTAACGTCACGTTCCTATTGAACGAAGGCGTCAACGAACCCGTCTACGTTCCCGGAGGAACGGCGCTTACGGCGTCTCCGGACGACGGAGGGGAGGACTTGCCTTTCGAGACGGAAGGTGCGCTGCTCGTCACCCCGGCGAAATTGACGGAGCTTGTGAACGTGCATCCGGAACGGGACGCGATCGTGCATGCCGCTTCCGAATACGAGACCGCGCTCGCAGCCGGTACGCTTGGCGAGCTGAATCTGTACGGAACGGAAGGCGCGAACATGCAGGAGCACGCGTTCTATCTTCGGCACGACGAGCTGTTCTGCATGGATCGTCCGGCGGTCGTTACGCTTAAATTACATCATGCCGATAAGCAATATTTGGAGAACGATATCGCGGCAATTCTAGCTCGCGAGAGCGCGTTAGAGTGGTCGTATTCCGGCAACGAAGGCGAATGGATCCCGTTCGAGCGGGCGACGTCGTCGGGAACCGAAGTGAAGTTGTGGAAAAAGTCGTCGGGCGCCGTCCAGATGACGAACGTGAACGGACTTGAAGGGCGCTGGATTCGCTGTCGGCTGAGACCCGAGCTCGACGCCGCGACGAAGCTGGACGTATTGCTCGGGATGCCCCCGATGGACCGCGTGCTGATGCATTCCGCGCACGATCGGAAGGCGGACCCGGGGGGCATTAAGCCGACCGATCTATATTACAACGACATGGAATTGGAGAAGTCCGGGTACTATCCGTTCGGCGAGCACTTCATGCCGTACTCCGTGTTCTACGTCGGCTGTGCCGAGGCGTTCACGAAGCGGGGCAGCAGGCTTACGCTGTCTTTCCGCGCGAAGAGCGTGCCGAACGAATTAAGGATGGGGCCCGATCCGGAAATCCGTTGGCGGATGGTCATGAGGAAGACGGACTTCGATAAGAAGCCGCCGCAGCGGTTATTCATTCGCAAAGCGATCTGGGAATATTGGAACGGCGACAATTGGATGAAGCTGCCCGAAAGCAGCCGGCACGAAGAACTGTTCGCGGATATTCCCGAGGAGGGTTCCGGGTACGAGCTGGAATTTCCATGCCCCTCGGATATGGCAACGACGTTCGTGAACGGACGGGAAGACCGCTGGCTGCGGGTGCGCGTACTGCAAACCGATCCGGTGACGGAACCTCTCGTCGAATATATGAGCCCGTTCTTCGAAGAGACGAGTTTCACCTATCGCTATGACGGCGACGTGCGATTACAGCCGTCGGACGCCTATGCGTTCAACAATGCGCAATGGCGGGAGGTGAGCGCTCCCGTGCGTCAGGGCGGTCAGACGTTCAAGCCGTTCGAACCGATCCCATGCCCGGCTCCGGCCGTCTACTTCGGTTTCGATTCTCCGCCGGCGAAGGGTCCGATACGGATGTATTTTACGATGGGGCGCAGACAACCGCCGGAAGGCGATCCGCCGCACGTGGAGTGGGAAGCCTACGTCCGTTCCGCGGGCGGGCAATGGACATGGGAGACGTTGCGAACGTCCGACGGAACGAGAGGCTTCACCGATTCGGGCGAGCTGCAGTTCGTCGGCCCGCCTAACATGGCCATCGCGTCGCTGTTCGGACTCGAACGCGTCTGGCTGCGGGCGGTAAACCGGGACGGCCGATACGGAGATCCCGGGGCGCCGCTGCCAGGCGTGGCGGCGATCCGTCGCAATACCGTCACGGCGGTGCAGCAGCTGTCGATAAGGCAAGAATATCCGGAGCAGCAAGGCAACGGTTACGTGCTGTCCAGCACCCCCGTTATCGGACAGGAGATATGGGTAGACGAGACCGGCTGCATGGACGAGCACGAGCTCGTTCGAATGAACGAAGAGCAGCCTGGTCGTTGCGAGGTGTATCGGGACAGCGACGGACAAATTCAGCGGTTATGGGTGCTTTGGCAAGAAGCGCAGACGCTCGCGGGCTCAGGAACGCGCGATCGGCATTATACCGTCGACGCGGCTTCGGGCGTCATTACGTTCGGCGACGGCGTACGGGGAATGGCCCCTCCGCTTGAAGGCGGAGACAAAGTACGGGCGAATTACCGCGTTACCGAAGGAGCTCGCGGCAACGTCGAAGCAGGCGAGATTAACGGCATCATGGGCGCGATCGCGTTCGTGGAGCGCGTGATCAACGCATCGGCGGCAACCGGAGGGAGCAATGCGGAGCCTTTGGAACGCGCGCTGGTCAGAGGTCCGCAAGCGCTTAAACATCGGGGGCGGGTATTGTCTGCCGCGGACGCGGAATGGATCGTCAGAGAGCTGGAGCCCGGGATCGATAAGGTGAGGTGCTTGACGAACCGCGACGCTAAGCTGAACTATCGTCCGGGTTCGATTGCCGTCGTCGCGTTGCCGCCGGGCGGAGCGGAAGGAGCGAACCGATTCGCCTCCGCTAGAAGACGACTGGAGCGGGAACTTCTCTCGCTGGTGCCGAACGTATTGACCGCGGGAGGACGCCTGCACGTTATGGCGCCGGCATTCCTGGAGGTATCCGTCATCGCGACGATATCGGCCAACGCGCCGGAGGAGATCATCCCTGTCGAAGCGGCTTGCGCCGATCGACTGGACCGTTATCTAGACACGAACGCCGGTCAGCTGGACGGACAGGGGTGGGACATCGGGGAGACGACTCACCTGTCGGCGTTCTACGGATTGCTCCAATCCGTGCCTGGCGTTCGCAAAGTCGAAAAGCTGCATTTGAGCGTCGTCCGGATCGAGAACGGGATTCGAAAAGAGATCGTACCGGACGATATGCGCGCGGTGCTGCACGGCATCATTACCGGAGGCAAGCACCGCATTACCGTCGTACTAGGTTCATAATAACGAACGATTGCAGATAGAAGGAGGGATACGAGATGCTGCCGAGGCTACCGCTGGACGACCGAACGTTCGAGAGTATGGTGAAGGACGCACGCAGAGGCATTCCGCAACAACTGCCGGAATGGACGGACGAGAACGCCCACGATCCAGGCGTCACGATGCTCGAGCTATTCGCTTGGCTTAGCGAAATGCAGCAGTATTACCTCAGCAGGGTGCCTGAACGCAACGTCCGCAAGTTCCTCGATCTGCTCGGCGTCGCTCCTAGCGCAGCGATTCCGGCCGAAGTAGACGCGACGTTCGGCAACGTGCGGGAAGCGGTGTTCGTTCCCGGAGGTTCGAAGCTCCAGGCGGAGGACCAGGCTTTCGAAACGGCGGAGTCCGTCTGGCTGCTTCCGCTCGAGATCGAACGGATCGTGACGCGTACGGAGAGGGAAGCGAGCGACATGAGCGCCTTCAACGCGGACGGCAACGTGGCGTTCTACGCCTTCGGACGTAACGCGCGGGCAGGCAGCAAGCTATACATCGCGTTCGACAGAGCGCCGCCTCAAGGCGAGAGCGTCTCGGTCCGATTTCGGCTGAATGACGGGGAACCGCCCGAAGATCTTCCGAAGGTGACTCCTTCCGCTCGGGTCGTCTGGAAATATTACGGCATCGGGGAGAACGGAGAGCAAGCGTGGATACCGCTGGAGCTTGCGAGCGACGATACGCTGCAACTGACGTACAGCGGGTCGATCACATTCGCTCTCCATGCGCCGATGGAGCCGGTCGTCGTCCATCCTGCGGGCGATCGGCCGCGTTATTGGATTTGTTGCTCGCTGGAAGAGCCCGGCTATGAACGTCCTCCGCGTATCGAGCGAATTTTGCTGCATACGGTGAAGGCGAGACAGCAGAACACCCTCGCCGAGTATTCGTTGCATGACGGGACGGGGCAGCCCGGCTTTAGAATCGCATTGGAGAGGTTCCTCGCTTATTACGGCGAAGTTCGCGTTCAAGTCCGCGAATCGGACGGGCGATGGAGAGAATGGCGAGAGATTACGAGCTTCGCAGATAGCGGGCCGAATGACCGCGCTTATGTGGTCGAGAGGGGCGATCCGCAGCGCGGCAGCGTTACGGTGCGGTTCGGCGAAGGGACGAAGGGCGCGCTCGTACCGGCAGGCGCGGGCAACGTCAGAGTCGTCTGCTCCTCCTGGAAGTTCGCCGCCGCGCGAACGGTGGGCAGAAGCGGGGGACTGCCCCGGATGAAGATGGCTTTGCCGCCGCTGGGCGGTCCGTTGCTAGGCGAGCTGCTGATTCAGGTGGCCGTTCCCGATCCGAACGGAGAGACGGCCCCGTTGTTCGAGGACTGGACGATGGTGGACCAATTCGACCGATCGGGCCCGCTCGACAAACATTTCGTCCTCGATTCCGACACGATGGAAATCCGGTTCGGAGACGACGAGAACGGAGCGATTCCGGACCGTTCGTCCGCGGATAACGTCTTTATCCTCGCCTGCGTGACAGGCGGCGGAAGCCGAGGGAACATTAAGCCGAACCTGCTCACCCGATTCGCTCAACCCGAGCAGGAACGACTCGGCCTGACCGTGACGAACGCGGGCTATGGCGCCGGCGGCGCGGAACCGGAGACGCTGCAAGCCGCGACGCGAAGAGCGAGCGAGCAATGGCTGACTCCTTACGCCGCCGTGACGAACGAGGATTACGCGCGAATCGCTTGCGAGACGCCGGGTTTGCGGATCGCGAGAGCGCATGTGATACCGCAATACGCGCCGGGACGCGGATATTCGCCCGGGGCGGTTACCGTTGTCGTCGTACCCGAGGGACTAGGTACCGCGCCGAAACCGAGCAAGGGCTTCCTGGATACCGTTGCCAGGCATCTCGACGATCGGCGTCTCATTACGACGGAAGTACATGTCATCGGACCGGAGTACGTGCAAGTAACCGTTCATGCCACCGTCGTCGTCGAGCCTCATTATATGGAAGAGGCGCATCGGATCGTCACGGCGCTCAACTTGCTCTTGTCGCCGGTTGACGGTCCGGGCGCCGTGCAGGGATGGCCGTTCGGGCGAACGGTGCAGAAGGGCGACGTCTACAGCGCGATTAGCCGCTTGACCGGCGTTGCGTACGCACAGGATTTATGGCTGGACGCGGAGGGACAAAGCGCGAGCAAGAATGCCGCGGGGGACATCGTTCTTCCGCCGAACGGCATCGTCGTATCCGGAATGCATCAAATTCAATTGGTCAGCCGCACGCAAATCTAATATCGAGAGCAGCCTCGCGGGAAAGGAGGTACCGGGATGACGGACGAAGTTAAGTTTTATTCGCTTAGCCGATCGGAGCATTGGAGAAAACGGGGCGTCGGACGGAATTTGGACGACTCGGACGGCGTATCGCTTCGTTCGGACGCCAAATACGGCGTAACCGGAACGATTCATCTTGCCGAGCTGGACGGCGTCGGTACGATCTCGGACTTCGCCGTCCAATCGATAGGCCGCTGGATCCTGCTTGACGAACAGGGCGACTTATGGACTTACGATAAGGGAAGCAGACATCACGAGCGACTATTCGTGCCCGGACACGGACTGTTCGGCGCTTCCGCATTGTTGGCCGTGTCAGGCGATACGTTATTCGTCGCCGATCGGTCGGGCGCGGCGACGTTGTCGGCGATCGATCTGGCGAACGGGCAATTGAGATGGAGTCGCGCGGGCGGATTCGTCGACGACGTTACGATCGACCCGCTTGCGATCGCGGCGGATGAACGCGGCGTGTACGTCCTTACGCCGCAAGAGCCGGAAGAGGAACGAATACGCTCGCCGGAAGGCACCGTTAAGCTGGCGATCGTTCGGCTCTCGTTATCCGGCAACGTGGAATCGATCGTGTCGGACGAACGGTTCGTTTCTTCTGATTTATCCGGGCGGAGCGGCAGCTACTATCTCGCCGCATCGCCGGGAGGAGGCATATACGCGCTGGATTCGCGGGGGCAGGCGTTATTCGTATTCGATCCGGGAGGAAGCCTGACGAACCGGCTTATGCTTCCGGCGCTCCCGCTCGCCGGTCTCGGCGTCGATTCCGACAATCGGATCTACATCGGCGATACAAGGGCGATGGAGGAAGTCGGCGAGGACGACCGGTTCCTGTTGCAGTTCGGACAAGAAGGCGACCTGCAGGGAAGGGTGGCCGGCTTCCGGGGCAAAACCGACGGTTTGCTCATCGACTCGCACGATCGCATCTACGTTCGAAGCCGAGAGAACGGCACGATTACGGTGCTGGAGCTGCAAGCGATGACAAGAGGCTGGGAAGACGCCGGAGCACCGGAAGGCTTATGGCTCTCCAAGGCGTTCGACAGCGGCCAAACGGAGACGATCTGGCATAAGTTCACTCTAGACGCCGGTATACCGGACGGCACGCAAATCCGCGTCTCCTATTTCAGTTCCGATTCGGAATGGGTGACGGCGAACGGGGGCGCCTGGAAGGTTGACGAGTGGATCGCCAGAGAGGACTTGTCCTTGAAGGAACGGGCGGAAGGCCTCAAGACTTATTGGTCCGCACCGGTGATCAATCCCGTGGACGCCTTGTTCTTCGGCGCCAGCGGACGATATCTATGGCTGAAGCTCGAATGGATCGGCAGCGAACGCCGAACGCCGAAGCTGGACCGGCTTCGCGTCTATTATCCGAGAGAGACGTTCCTATCCTATTTGCCGGCCGTCTATCAGGAAGAGGAAGACAGTCGGGATTTCCTGGAGCGGTTCCTGGCTTTGTACGGTACGCTCTTCGATAGCGTCGAGAACGCGATCGATCAGATGTCCCGAAGCTTCGACCGGGAGCTTATATCCGGAAGCCGGTTAAGATGGCTAGCTTCATGGATCGGCATCGACAGCGACGAGCATTGGTCGGACGAGTGGGTAAGGAAGCTGCTTCGGGCAGCGCCCGACTTGTACCGGTACCGCGGAACGAGAAGAGGAATCGAGCTTCTCGTCGAGACGATAACGGGCACGACTCCGGTCATCGTGGAGCCTTTCCAATTCCAACGAATGCGGGACAACGCCGAGCTCAGGCAATTGACGGAGAGGCTGTACACCGACGATCCCCACACGTTCACGCTGCTGCTGCATCCCGGTCAAGCGAGATCCGACAAGGAACGAGTGCTGCTCAGAGGACTCGTGGAGGAGCATAAACCGGCATATACGGAAGTGAGAATCGTCTGGATTCAACCTTGGGTGTTTCTGGATTTACATACGTACCTCGGCATCAATACCGTGCTTGCGGAACCTTCGTTGTTCACGATTCACGCGGACAGAAGCATGCCTAACGATACGCTGATCGTCGACATGGATATGGATGGCAGACTCGACGCGCATTTGCGGCTAGGCATCGATTCGGAGTTGGAGTGACGGTCCGGGACAGCGCGGACTTCTAGCACAACCGTACAGGATCCGGCCGAACGCCGCGGAAGGCGATAGGCGGACAAGCCGATGAGGGTGAGCTAGATCGAGCCCGACGAAGATTTTATTTATCGAGGGTGAGCTAGATCGAGCCCGACGAAGATTTTATTTATCGAGGGTGAGCTAGATCGAGCCCGACGAAGATTTTATTTATCGAGGGTGAGTTAGATCGAACCCGACGAAGATTTTATTTATCGAGGGTGAGTTAGATCGAGCCCGACGAAGATTTTATTTATCGAGGAGGAGATCAGGTGAAAAAAGCGAGAATGTACCCGTTCGAGAGAAACCGCTATTTCTATGGGAAGCTTCTGACGGTGCGGGATTTCGAGTCGGAGCAAAAGTATTTCAACGACAAGCGAAGGCTGCTCAATCGTCTCTTGTTCGGCAGCGGAGTCGTGGCAGGGATGCAAGTGATCGGCGTCGACGATAAGACGATTACGGTGGAAATGGGCGTCGCGATCGATTATATCGGCCGCGAAATCGTCATTCCCGCGCCGGTTACGCTGAAGCTGTCGATGATCGACGGATTCACGAACAACGAATACAAGAAGAACGTCTACCTCTACGTCGCCTACGACGAGAAGGGTCGGGAGCCGGTCCATTCGGTGGGCAACTCTTCCGTCCGCGCCGAAGAAGTCAGCGAATATAACCGTTATCTCGAAAGCTTCCGCCTTTTCATTAAGGAAGAAGCGCCGGCGCCGATGTCGCTCGAGCACACGGCGCTAACGGAAGAAGTAACGACTTTGTATTACGATTCCCAAGTGCGTATTACGCAACGGATGCCGAAATACGTCAATCCCGGAGACGTCATCGACGTAACCATCATCATCGAGAAGACGTTGCAAGCTCCGAGGGTAAAGTTGTCGTTCCCCTATGAGACGGAAGGTCTTAGACCGGTAGGCAAGGAAGAAGCCCAAGTGAGATTCGAGGACCCGGGCGACGGTCAAGAGACCGAATATCGGTACAGCTACAGTCTGAAAGCGGCGGAGAACCCGGGAACGGCCGCCAAGCTGTCGGTTCAGGGCGATGCAATCGAACTGTATCTCGGAGACAACCGCATTCCGATCGACGTGTCGGTTAAGCAGTCGGTCGACATTATCGAGCAGCCGGTCATCAGCCGGGTGCTGCAAGATTGGCACGAGCGTTCGCTCGACCAAGCCGCGGACGGCTATGCGGATCAACACGTCTGCTTGGCGAGGATCGGGCTGTTGCAACTCGGACCGACGTACATGATCGAGAAAGTGGAGCGGGTGCCGTTCGGCGAATACATTCCGAACGCGGCGCTGCTGCAGAAACTGACGCTCGCGGACGCGTCGAATTCCTTGCACAAGTTTTACGCCGAATCGGAAGCGTACGATCTGACTTACGGAAGCCAGCCGGAGCTGGACGTCGCCTACCATCCGGACCGCAATACGTTCAGCTTCAAGATGGGCATTCCGAAGCCGCAGACGATCAAAGACGAGATGGCGACGGGCACGATCGAGGTACCTCTTGACGTGAACGCCAAGCCTGGCATGCGCTTCTTCTTCAGCGGCAAGAAGAACTTCGTTACCGATGCGATCGAACACGGACTCGGAGAGGGGCAAGTAACGGTCATCGTCGGTTTGGAAGAGCCTCCGATCGAAGGAGCGGTCGTTCAGCCGGGTAAATCCCGGAAGATGTACTACGGCTCGTCGGAAGTATTCAAGGGAACGGAGTTCGAAGCCGAGCTTCCGAATGTCGTATTCGGTGCAGTCGTCGATCCGGACCGCGGCACGTTCCGCATCGGCATGAAGCTGAAGGAACCGACCGAGGCCGCGTCTTTGCGCGTTCGCTGGTGGGCGTTCAAGAAGCTGGACGACGACCTTGCGAAATTGCCAGCGGATGCGCTCGAGGCATTGGAAGCCAGTCTAGGCGAGGCGGCGGCGAGCCAGGAATAAGGCTTAGATACAAACAAGGTTGAGCGGCAGGAATCGTGGCCGCTCAACCTTGTTATCTTGGCATCATTGTTCGAGGAGTTCCAATCGTCGTCTTGCTTTCTGCTGCTTCGAGATGCGAGCAGCGTTCGTCTCCCTAGCTCGCTGCAATTGTTCCTGCTCTTTACCCGGGTGTTCGGAGAATGCGCCTGCGTCTTCACGGTCGCCCTGCTCGGAATCGCGTTCATCGTTAGCCGGACTTTCGCCTGTTGCAAGCTCTTCGTCGATAGACGGGGCGTTCAGCTCCGCTAATACGCTGTCCTTCTTATCGTCCCGTTGCTTCGTTTCCTTGTCGGCTTCGCCCGGAATCGCAAGATCGTATCCGAACAACGACGTCAGCTCGGCAATCGACGGCAACGCGCTGCTGGACTCTAGTCCCCCGTAACCCCCTTGCGAATCATGCTCTTGAGAATAGGGGGACATATACTTTTCATAATCCGGCGTCCTCGCGGGCTCGATAGCTGCGGTTAGTTTCGGTAGCGCATCGATGGCAAGATCGTCCATCGGATGGGTCTCGACTTCGGTATCAACCGGCGGCTGCGATTCGGATTCGGAGGCGGCAGGCGACTCGGTTTCCTCCGCGTCTTCGAAATCCAATAAGGCGAGGGCAGCGGCAATCGCCATGGCGCCGGCGTCAAGCTTCGAGTCTTGCTCCTTCTGCTCCTTAGGGGGCTGCGCTTCATCCTGCAGCATCCGCATCGTTGCTTCGTTGCCTACGGATTTCTGCATGCCGATGATCGGATGCTCGTCCTCGGCCGTACGCATTCTTCTTTTTCGCCTCAATAGAGCCGCAAGCTTCGAGGACATGACGGGGGATCGGGCTTTAGACATGGTAACCGTCTCCAGTACAACAGGATAGCCAGATCGTAATCAGGCTCGATCGCGAATCCGTTCGTTAATCCGCGTAGAAGCCTACGACTGGCTGGTTGTTTCCTCCGCCGGATTGCATCGAAGCTTGTTTGTTCGCTTTTTGTTGCTTCACGACTTCGGAGGGGGTGAGATTGCTGTTCTCGTCGAGTCCGTCTGCCGAATCGCGTAATTCTTCAAGAACGTCATCCCGTTTGCCATGCATGGCGCGCATTTGCTGCTCGGCGGTTTCGGGACTATGATCGGCATATCCTAGAAGCTCGAGCGCGGACGCTTGCATGTTCTCGCCTCTGCCCTTTCCGTTGAATTCGACGCCGAGTTTCTCCATAGATACGTTATTTCGTTCGAGCTGTTGAACCGTCTGCACCATTTGCTTCGAGCCGGGAAAGTAATGACCGCTCGTATCCGAGAGGAGCTCGACTTGTCCGTCCCGTACTTGCATCTCGCCCGCTCCGGCGACGGCTTCTCCCGCGTTGAAGGAGGAGTGGTGAAACCGTTCCTGCGTATCCCTGCCCTCCGCCATGGCCTGTGCGCCGCGCGATCTCGTCTCTCTCACCGCGTCCGCAGAATGGAATTGCCCCTCGCCGTCCATCGTGAAAATGTGTCGGTCGGCCTTGCTTCCGTGGGCAGGCGCTTGAAGCGCTCCGATCGTATTCAAGGCTTCGCCGCTGGAGGCGTTGGTCATGAGGCCCTGCTCATTGAAGCCGCGGGCGTAGTCTTTACGCTGTTCTTCGTTCTTCATATAATGAGTCGTGGACTGCATCGGCGCGAATGCTACCCCTCGGCGCTGAACTTGCGTGTCGAATTGTTCCATCCCGGGGTTCATCGGCTTCATCTCGAAGCCGTTCTCGTTCACATAGGGAGCCGTCGGCTTCGGCTTCGGCGCGGATGCAGCCGTATCGCGCGAGGCATTGCCGCCGAGCATACTCCTTGTTGGAGCGGTATACGCGTCTTGAGAATTGCCGGAGGACGCGGAACCGCCGCCGGAGGCTTGTTCCTCGCTGGCAGGAACTCCAGTGTACATCGTATAGGTTGAAGGCACTGAACCGCCGCCTGAAGCTTCTTCCGATTCTGCCGCTTGTTCTTCGATTTCGTCGTAGACGTTATTGTACGGCGCTACATCATCGGAAGAAACATCCGTATACACGCCGTAACCAGAGGGCTGGGAACCGCCGCCCGAAGCTTCTTCCGATTTCGCCGCTTGTTCTTCGATTTCGTCGTAGACGTTATTGTACGCCGGTTCATCCTCCGCGGAAGAAACTTCCGCATACGTGCCGTAGCCTAGAGGCTGGGAGCCGCCCGAAGCTTCTTCCGATTCTTCCTCGACTTCATCGTACACGTTGTTGTACGCCGGTGTCTCGGGTGCGGGCATAGCGGTATAAGGGATCGATCCCGATGACCCGCCGGACGTATGGGTTTCCTCGTATCCGAGCGTCTCCGGCGGATTGTCCGCCATCGTCTGAAGCGTCGCCTGATTGCCGATGGCTCGTTGCATGCCGATAATCGGTTGCGCTGGTCCGGATCCGGAAGGCTTTACCTTCCCGCCGCCGCCCCACGTGGACGGCGACTTGGACGAAATTGCGTTGGAACGGCCTCTACCCATGGTAATCGTCTCCAATTTTAACAAGTTAGTTACATCGTATTACGGTTCGACACTTTACGCAATAGGGTCGCCGGAATCCGACATCACAAATTGACGGTAAGATCGGCGGGAGGGAGCCAACGATGAAATTCATTACGGCTTCAAGTTGCGAGCCGGGCGGCAGGAAAACGAACGAGGATTACTGCCATTTCGTTCAAACGGAGCGCTTCGGTTGCTGGGTCGTTGCCGATGGGCTCGGCGGCCACGAAGGAGGAGAGTTCGCGTCTTTAATCGCCGGTTCCCGAATCGTCGAAGCGGCCGCGCGTAAGTCCATCCATTCGGAAGGGGTTTTGCGCTATTACGTTCAAGAAGCGCAAGAGGCATTGCATGCTAGGCAGAAACAAGAATTGAGGCTCGCCGCCATGCGGACGACGGTCGTCGTGTTGGCCGCGGATCAGAAGACGGCTTCATGGGCGCATATCGGGGATTCTCGCTTGTATCATTTTCGAGGCGGCACGATATGGAATGAAACCCTGGATCATAGCGTATGCCAAAGCCTCGTCAACTTAGGGGCGATTACGCGGGAACAAATCCGCCGGCATCCCGAGCGGCGAAGATTGCTGCGCGTTCTTGGCGCGGAAGGGGCAGCCCGTCCCGACGTTAGGGCGAACGTCCCGATCGCTCCAGGGGATCGGTTCTTGCTGTGCACGGACGGCCTATGGGGATACGTAACGGAGCAAGAGATGGAGACGGACCTCGCGAAATCCGACACGCCGCAGGATTGGATTCGGCACATGGAGCGACGACTGCAACAGAGGGCTAAGGCGGGACATGACAACTACACGTCGCTTGCGATTTTCGTGCAACCTTAATCTCCCAAGATCCGAATTTTCATAGAATTGAAGATGCCGATAACTTCTTAAGGAGACGCTATCATGAGACATCGGCTCGATTATTTAGACCATCTTAGAACCGCCCTCACGGTTCTAGTTCTTGTATTCCACACTTCAATCGCATACGGGGGAGCGGGTTCATGGATTCTCGAGGACGTCGATAAAAGCGAACTGAATGCGACGATCATCCTCTTTACGATTTTCACGGCGGTTTGCCAAGCCTTTTTCATGGGCCTTTTCTTCTTCTTGACAGCCTACTTCATCCCGGCTTCGTACGATCGCAAGGGCGCGGCGAAGTTGAGTATGTCTGGAGCTTCAAGCGAACGTTCTTCGGTCCGGCTTGGTTTCTGGAGGCTTCGATCTACTTCACGCTGTTCTATGCGCTTTATCGACTGATCGCCGGCAAAGTCTCCCGCCAACCGAAACTCCTCCCGTTTCCGTCCGGAGCCCGTTTGCGGCTCGTCTACCCGACGGGCGAAGGACCGCTCGATCTGCAACTCGGCTATTTTCCTTCTTACATCGCGCTATTCGTCGCAGGGATTATCGCTTCGAAGGCGGAGTAAATCTCCAAGCGTTGAGTTATGCGCTTTGGGAGCCTCTGGTCTGCATCGGCATCGTCATTGCGCTGCTTGCTTGGTTTCAACGCCAGTTCAATTCGACCGGTCGATTCGGCAAGTGGATGTCTAACCATGCTTATACCGTCTATCTCATTCATCCGCCCGCCATCGTCGGCTGGACGGTATTTTTTCGCGGAGTCGGACTCCCGCCGTTCGTCAAGTGGGTGATCGTGTCGGTTTTAAGCGTCTGCGTTTGTTTCGCGGCCGCGAGCTTGATTCGCGCTATACCGGGCGCTAAGCGCGTGTTGTGATGGAAGTCGCGGGCGAACGCTCGACGCGTAACAATCGGACGCCAACCTTTTGGCGTCCTTTTTATTCGCCTCATCATATTGTTGATTAGGACGTATGAAGGATAAATGCTTATATCTGGCGAAAATAGGTGATGACTTAGCCCGCAGCAAGAACGCTGTCTAGTAGCTCAGGAGTAATCATACGGATAGGAGAGATAGATATTGAAAACACAAAAGTACAGCGTAAATCAGCATCTGATCGAAACGGTTCTGGCCTGGGTAAAGTCCGGTGAAATCGCCATTCCGGAAATTCAACGTCCATTCGTTTGGGACGCGACCAAAGTACGCGATTTAATGGATTCCTTATACCAGGGTTATCCAGTGGGGTATATTATCGCATGGAGAAATCCTAATGTTAAATTAAAAGACGGTTCGCAATCCGCTGGCAAAAAGATATTAATCGACGGACAACAGAGGGTAACAGCTTTAACTGCGGCGATATTAGGACAGCCGGTCGTGAACCAGGATTATCGGAAAGTAAAAATAAAAATCGCATTTAATCCAATGGATGAAAATGGGAAGTTCGAAGTCTTCAATACGGCTATTGCTAAAGATTCCGTCTGGATACCCGATATTTCCGAAATATTCTCTTCATCCGTCGACCTTTATGATTTCGTCGAAGATTATTGCAAACGAAACCCGAATGCGGTTAATCGCGAAATCTTCAAGAAGTTCGACCATTTAAAAAAGATTATTTCCAAGCAAATCGGTTTGATTGAATTGGACTCCGATTTGGACATCGAAACCGTTACGGAAATATTCATACGAATTAACTCTAAAGGAGTCGCGTTGAGCCAAGCCGATTTCGCGATGTCAAAGATCTCGGTTAATGAGCAATACAACGGCCCCATTCTGCGGAAATGCATTGATTACTTCTGTCATCTTGCGATCGCTCCGGAATTTTGGACGCAAATCAAAGAGACGGATCATGATTTTGCTGCCTCTCCATATTTTCATAAAATCAGTTGGATGAGCAAGGAGAAAGATGATTTATACGACCCTGACTATACCGACTTGCTAAGAGTAGCTTTCACTTCACAATTTAACAGGGGTAAGCTGGCGGATTTGGTGAGTTTATTGTCGGGACGGAATTTCGAGACCCGAACATACGAAGATGAAATTGCCAAACAGTCTTTTGAGAAGTTGGAACAAGGGATCGTTTCCTTCGTCAATGAGAACAACTTCAAATCCTTTATCATGATCATTAAATCAGCCGGGTTTATTTCTCCCGATCTTATCCGTTCTAAGAACGCAATCAATTTCGCTTACATTCTATATTTGAAATTGAAACGGTTAGGGCATAATCCTGCGGATATCGAATCCTACGTTCGCCGTTGGTTTGTTATGTCAATATTGACCGGCAGATATTCGGGATCTCCGGAAAGCTCATTCGACTATGATATTCGTCAAATCGCGAGTAGGCCGTTCAAGGAAGTTATCGAGGCTGAAGAGGCTGGGCGACTTTCTTCTGCTTTTTGGGAAGTTACTTTAGTGCAACAGCTAGAGACTTCAGTTGCTAGCAGCCCTTATTTTAACGTTTTCTTGGCGGCGCAAGTCAAAGGTGCGGACAAAGGTTTTCTATCTAAAGATATTACTGTTGCGGACATGATCAATCACAAAGGAGATATTCATCATATATTCCCTCGTGATTACTTGAAAAAGAATGGATTAAGTAAAATTCAATACAACCAAATTGCGAATTATGTTTATATGCAATCCGAAATCAATATTAAGGTAGGTAATAAGCCGCCGAGTCAATATTTGCGAGAGGTTGAACAGCAATGTACGACAGGAATGCTAAAGTACGGTGGCATTCAAGATCGCAATGAGTTGCTGGCCAATTTGGAAACAAGTTGCGTCCCTCCGGACATTATGACTATGAGTCTTCAAGATTATCCGGACTTTTTGAAACAACGCCGCATACTTATGGCAAAGAAAATACAAAAATATTATTTCAATTTGTAGAACTCGCAATGATGTGAACAGTCGAAAGCCACCACCCCTTATTTGGTCAAGACCCCATTTAGCGGACAATGAAAAAACACCTAAGCAACAAACTGGCGTCGGTACTCAACCGGCGTCATTTTTTTAAGTCTTCTTTGCGGTCGAGAATGGTTATAAAACGCAATATAAGTTTCGATTCGCCTTTGTGCCTCTTCAACGCTTCGTATATCATAGAGGTAGAGCCCTTCCGTTTTGAGATGCGAGAAGAAGCTCTCCATTGAGGCGTTGTCATGACAATTGCCTCGGCGTGACATGCTGATTTGGGCGCCAACCTTTGGCAGCATGTCGTGGTATGCATAGGACGTGTACTGGAATCCTTGATCGCTGTGAACGATCAATCCAGACATGTCCTTTTGCTTTTCAAAGGCCTTCTCGAATGTCCGCAAGACGAGTTGGTTGTCGTTACGTAAGTCCATATGATGAGCGACGATTTCATTATTGAATAAATCTTTAACGACCGATAAATATAGCCAGGTATCCGCCACTCGAACCTGAGTGACATCTGTGACCCATTTTCGATTGGGCATGTTGGCTTGAAAGTCTCGCTTTAACAGATTCTCCACGACGCGCCCACCGACTGTTGACCCGTAGTTACAGCGGTACTTACGCCGGATTTTAGAACGTATCCCGAGCTCCTGCATTAGACGTAGAACTTTCTTATGGTTAACCCATATTCCCTGTTCTTGAAAAAGGAAAAGCTGAAGCTGCCTATACCCGTATTTACCGTCATACTTCGTATATAAGGCCTGGATTCTTGCTTTGAGATCCCTATCTCGACTAGCCCCCTTACGCGCTAAATAGGCGTAGTAACCACTGCGCGAAACCTTAAATGCTTTGCAAAGCTCACTTACCGCATACCACTCTGACGCCTGCTCAATGGCCCTGTACTTTCGACGCACACCTCCCGCATCCAGATTTCCAAACACTTTTTTAGCATTTCATTTTCCCGTATCAAGCTTTGTAAGTGTCGATCTTGGTTGATGTATTCTGTTTTTCGGCCACGCCGATCCAATAACCCGAACTGCCCCAAGTTCCGATACTTCCGCATCCATTTTTTCATGCGATCTTGATCTGCAATCCCCAAATGTTCATTGATCTGACGATAAGTCCAACCTTCCTCAACATGGAGGCGAATTGCCTCTACTTTAACCTCATGCGTGTATCGCTTGAACTTCTGCCCCTTAACAGCCATAAAAAATGCACCCCCTAGAATTCATCGGATAAACCAGGGGTTTTTCCAATGTCCATTCTAAGGGGTGCACTCTATATTAAGGCTGGTGGCTTTCTTTCATGTGCTACTCACCGCTTCGCCTTATAAAACTCGTGATACAGCTTCATCAGCGCTCTCTTCTCGATGCGCGACACGTACGACCGCGAAATCCCGAGCTCCCGCGCGATCTCGCGCTGCGTCCGTTCGTCTCCGCCTCCGTCTAAGCCGAACCTTCCCCGAATCACTTCCTGCTCGCGGTCGTCCAGAATATCGAGATTGCGGTAAATTTTGCTCTTCTCGATCTTCAACTGGACTTTCTCCACGACTTCGTCGGGTTCGGTCCCCAGTATATCTTGAAGCGTAATCTCGTTCCCCTCTTTGTCCGTTCCAATCGGATCATGCAGCGACACGTCCTTTTTCGTCTTTTTCAAAGACCGTAAATGCATGAGAATCTCGTTCTCTATACACCTTGCCGCGAACGTCGCCAGCTTCGTCCCTTTGCCCATTTGGAAGCTTTCGATCGCTTTGATCAGGCCGATCGTGCCGATCGAGATCAAATCTTCCAGGTCTTCGCCGGTGTTGTCGAACTTCTTGACGATGTAAACACGAACCGATGTAAGGAGGGGGTGCGGTTGGTGTTTACGGGGGTGTTGGTGCGGTGAGGCTGTCTGAACGATTGTGGACGTGTTTTGGTGTAGTGTTATTGTGATATAATTGACGATAACATGGATGAGGATTGGACGGTGATTGGCCATGAATCAGATTCAAGATCTGAAAAAATTAATCAAACTCACAGGTGATCGCGCGAAGCTTGATGCTAAAGCTAATGGTACCTATATCGTCTATAAAACGGATCAAGGTCAAATTGTCAAAGAGTACAACAACGGAGATATTATTCCCATCGAAGATAAGGATTTCACCCATGAGTGATCCTTCAGCAATCATGTTTGTATTTGCTGGAAACAACGGAAGCGGAAAGAGTACTATCCGTAATTTGATTGTGGATCGACTTGGGATCGGCGTTAATATAGATCCCGATGCTTTGGCAAGAAGAATCGATTCTGTTAATCCAGAAGGTCGGAAAGTATCGGCGGGAAAAGAAGCCATTAAGCTAGCCAGGGATTGCATTCGTTACAAACGTGATTTTTCAGTCGAAACAACATTGGCTGGCGGAAACGCGATTCGCCATATGCAAGAAGCTAAGGCAAGTGGGTTTGAAATCACCATGTTTTATGTCGGACTTGGTGATTATCGATTGAATATAGAGAGAGTTGCAGCTCGCGTTAAGAATGGTGGGCATCACATTGCTTCCGAAGACATAATAAGGCGGCATGAGACGTCTCTTCGGAATTTACTTACTCATCTTCATTTGATTGACCACCTAATCGTTATTGACAATAGTGAAACTTATGGTGAAATTGTGCTTGAGGCTGACTATGGCAAGATAACAGCACGAGCTGTACTCATTCCGCAATGGGTTGAATTGATTGAGCAGCAGTTAAAATGAGGGGTAGATTAACATGCAAAATGAGTATCTACCTATTCATATTAATTATGAGACAGCTAAACTAATTGTGGAAACATGCTGAATTTGAAAACACCTAAGGGAAGAAAGCAATTTGTTAAAGACGGTATTAAGGTTGCCAGCGAAGTCAAAAGGATGGAGGATTAAATCCTGTTCCTGCAAAGATAAACAATGAGTGATTCCAAATAAATGCACCAAACACCAGTTCCCTGACAATTACCAGTCAGGGAACTTTGCTATTCTTTACTTAATTCCTATGCAGGATAATGCTGGGATTTATCGAAAACATAGGATATTCGATCTATATCGTTTGACTTTTGGGGGTTTAAGACATGGACACAAACACCTTTGATGCTGCGAAGAAAAAGCTAATTCAAATTTATTCATACCTGCAATCCCTTAATCAGCTGCGGAACCCGGTGAAGAAATCGATTGATGATCAGCTCTGGAAGCTTTGGTTCGGTGATCTGCCGAAATATCACGATATTGAATGTGACTTTATGGAGCATATAAACGCAGCGGATGTCGGGCAGAAACCGGTGGAAACGTATCTGACGGTTAGAAGACCTATTCTAACTGTTTGTCCTGAACCCCCTGAGGTTGTGGTTGATTGGTTAAAGCCTGGATGGCAGAAATTTGAAAGAGAACCTGAGCTATTCGATCCTACGGAACCTGCTGAGGAAGAAAATATAGATCAGCTGGAACGTTTTCACAATGATGAATACCGTGTAGAGATGTTCCATGAATGGATTAGGGAACGGGCGAGCTGGAAGCAGAAGGAGATGCCTGCCCGGGAAACTTTGAAGATTTTTGAACGCTTGTACGCCCTCAATGCCACTATAGAGCGTGAGCAAGAGCAAGTTGAACTCATACTTGGTGATGGGATTCTCAATTGGACATTCTCGAAATCAGAACGAATTCACCATCCAATTTTACTGCAAAAGGTGAAGTTGTCATTTGATCCTTCCATACCTGAATTTACTCTCTCCGCAATTGAAGAGGGAGGCGTATTTTACAGTGCACTATTTCGAGATATGGAAGAAGTTCGTGCCAATACAGTAAGAGCGTGCAATGAAGAACTGGAACAGTCGTCTTGTGGCCCTTTGGATCAACAGCCTACAGATGAGTATTTGACCCGTGTCGCGAGCTTGCTGTCAGCCAACGGGAGGTTTTTCTCATTTGGTGAACATGCGCCGAATAAACTAGACCTTCAAAATCCGATTATTACCCGCAATCCTGTATTGTTCCTGCGGAGGCGATCGCTAGGTTTTGCTCAGGCTTTGGAAAGTATACTAATCCATCTTGAGGGAACTCAATCGCTTCCTGAAGCGGTAACAGGCATTACAGGGATCGATCTCCAGGATAAACCTGCTGAGAAGAATTGGGATACTCCATCGCTTGATGTTAATGGTGAAGATGAGGAAATCTATTTTACCAAGGAGGCGAATTCCGAACAACTGGACATAGCCTTTAAGATTCGAAAGTACGGCTCGGTCTTGGTGCAAGGTCCTCCAGGTACTGGCAAGACACACACGATTGCAAACTTGATTGGGCATCTACTTGCCGAAGGGAAGAGCATTCTCGTAACCAGCCATACTTCAAAAGCGCTTCAAGTGCTTCGGGATAAAGTAGTCGAGCCTTTACAAGGGCTATGCGTAAGTGTAATACAAGAAGAGATTGGGAATCAGCAGATGGACCAGTCGATTGATGTGATTACCGAGCGACTCAGTTCAATTAATCCGTCCTCTCTTGCTGAACGAATCTTGAGGTTGGGCGGACTTCGTAAACAGCTTCTCACAGAGATCCGTCAGATTAATCAGGATTTACGAACTATACGGGAAAATGAATATGCACCTATTGTGTTTCAGGGGCAATCGTTTAACCCGTCTGACGCGGCGAGGTTGGTCCATGACAAAGAGGAGCTCCTGGCATTCATCCCGGGTGATATTTTATTAGGTGTTGGGTTGCCTCTGAATGAAGAGGAGTTAGGAGCCTTATATCTTAGTAATAAGGTAATCGCTTTGGATGAGGAGGCGGAACTATCTTCATTAACATTACCTCTCAATCTGCTTCCTGATCCGAATCAATTTGCCGAATGGGTCACTGAATATGACCAACTTTCTTCAAGTCCCAAAGAATTACATCAACCATTCTTGAACACCTTTATGGCTGTTGACAATGAGTTCTTATCCGAGTTGTTAAGAGTAACTATTGCACAGGTAAGTAAGTTTTCCGCGGGGGAAGTTTGGAAGTTGGTTATCATCGCGAATGGTGGTATAGAAGATAATCCATCATCTGTATGGCAAGAGCTCCTCATGGAAATAGAGGGACTCATGGAACGATATGCGGAAGCCAAAACGGCTGGCTACAGATACGCGATATCAATATCCGAAGAGAGTCAGGAATTGCAACAACTCGAAGAAACCGTGATCGAAATGATTGCCTATTTGAAAGCGGGTAGAAAACTGGGTAAGATCCAGTTTCTTCTCCATCCCAAATGGTCCCGTACGACGAAGCATATCCAGGTCAACGGAGCCGCACCAGCAGATATAGAGCAGCTTGAAGCAGTTCTTTCCATATTACGGCACCGGATCAAGCAACAATTACTATTAGCACGTTGGGAAAGACAAGTGTCAGCTGTTGGAGGAATGCCTGTAGGTGCATTCGGTAATGAGCCGGAGTTACTACTTCCTCAGCTTAAAATACAACTGGAGCAGCTCTTGACTTGGAAACAAACCATGCGTGAGACCGTTCAATCTCAGTGGGAACAGATAGGATTCTACTGGGATAGGTTCATCGCGTCCAAAGATATGGACTTGATTCCTTATGCGGAAGTTCTTCATCTGAAATCAATGATTGAATCGGAATTGCCGGCGATTGTTGAATCCGTAATTAACGAATGGAAGTGGCAGTCGATCCAGAATCAATGGACGAGGCTGGCTGAACTCCTTGTCGATTATCAAACCTTAACCAGTCCAACCATCGATGGCATTTTGCAGGCCATAAAGAACAAGGATGTGTCATCTTATACCTCTTGCTATAATCAATTGTCCTATTTATGGGGTAAGGTTGAGGTCTGGCGCCAGCGGAATCATTCGTTAATAAAGTTAGAAGAAGCAGCGCCGAATTGGGCGAAAGCGATTCGAAACCGAGAGGGAATACACGCTTCTGCTGAATTATTTTTTGAAGCTCATAAAGCTTGGCTCATCAAGCAACTTGAAGGTGAGTTAGACCGAAGACAAGGGCTGTCTCCTGTGCGACTACAGCAGAAATTGATCGATACTCGTGAGACGTTTAAGCAAATCACAGTAGAACTCGTAGAAAGCAAATCTTGGTTGGCAGTCAAGCAAAAGACGACTCTGAAGCAGCAGATCGCTCTGCAGGGTTGGAAGCAACAAATGAAGCGCGTTGGGAAAGCGACCGGTAAGCTGGCTCCACTTCGACTTGCAGAAGCAAGAAAGTTGATGCCGTTGTGCCAGACTGCCGTTCCCGTATGGATTATGCCGATCAGTAGAGTTATGGAAAGTTTTGATCCATCTCGAAATCAGTTCGATGTCGTCATAATAGATGAAGCAAGCCAGGCCGATGTCATGGGCTTAACAGCACTATACTTAGGCAAACAGGTGATTGTGGTTGGTGATGACAACCAGGTCAGTCCGGACGCAGTAGGACAGAAGCAAATGGAAGTTCAGAGGTTAATTGAAACGATGTTAATGGACATTCCGAATGCTAGCTTGTACGATGGCCAGATGTCTATCTACGATCTTGCCCAAATGTCATTCGCGGGGAAGACACAACTTCGGGAGCATTTCCGATGCGTAGAGCCCATTATTCAATTTAGCAACTCACTTTCTTATAAAGGTAGCATTAAGCCTCTTCGTGATCGAAGTGGGGTGAATCGCCGTCCACACACGATTGCATATCGGGTGGAAGCGGTACAAGCAGGAAATACGAATCAAGTAGAAGCTCAGGTGATTGCTTCTCTCTTGATTGCTGCATCTGAACAGGATAGTTATCGTGATGCTTCGTTCGGTGTCATCTCTTTATTGGGGGATGAACAAGCCCTATTGATTGATACATATTTGCAAAAGCACATGGACCCAGTGGAGTATAAGAAGCGAAAAGTCCGTTGTGGAAATTCAGCTCAATTCCAAGGGGACGAACGAGATGTGATGTTCCTGTCCATGGTGCATACTTCTAAAGGCGACGGGCCATTGTCGATGCTTGCAGATCCACTTGAGCGGACCAAGAAAAGATATAACGTTGCAGCCAGTCGAGCAAGAGATCAAATGTGGCTTGTTTATTCATTGAACGAGTCCGTCGATCTTAAAGACGGCGATCTTCGTAAAAAACTTATTCAACATATGATTAATCCTTCAGCGGCAACCGAGGTATTGAAACAGGCGGAACCGCACTTGCAATCGGAGTTTGAGAAGCGAGTCATGGAAAGGCTTTTGCACGAAGGATATCATGTGGTCTCGCAATGGAGAATCGGTGCATATAGCATAGATTTGGTTGTCGAGGGCGGAGGAAAACGAATTGCTATTGAGTGTGATGGAGAACGGTGGCATCCTATCGAAAAACTAAATGATGACATCGCAAGGCAGATGATTCTGGAGCGTCTTGGTTGGACTTTTATTCGTATTCGTGGCAGTGCCTACTTCCGAAGCCCAGAAGCAACAATGCAAGATGTGATCCGGACATTAGAGAATAAAGGAGTTACCCGTGAACTTCATAATCTGCTTGAAATGAGTCATGGGGACAACGAAAGTCTGAAGAAACTAATCGTGCAAAGAGCAGAGGAGATTCGCAGTGAATGGGAAGACAACCAAGATGAAATTACAATCGGGGATAGAGGATCTCGAACACGTAAAACGAAATACGCTAATGTAGGGGAAGAACCAACCTCTTTTAAGGTCGAGCCAACGGAGTCTCAACAACAAACGATTGATATTAAGATGGATCAACCGTCCGCACCGTTTGAACTATTATCATATCTTAAAGAGAAAGATCTTAAGTTCATCGATAATCGGAACAAGGGAGGCGCTCTCTGGGTTGTAGGTGATCGAGAGATTTGGAGCACTCTTGGACCACTTGCTAAGCAGGGGTTCAAATTTTCCTATCTTCCTAAAGGGAGTCAAACGACAAAGAACAAGCCGGGATGGTATACGAAAAATAGCTAACAAATCAACAAAGTTGTTGGCTATACCATGTCGGACGCTGACTCCAAAAGATATTATCGGATCAAACAAGATGATCGAAGAACTGAAAGGGGGAAATTCTATTGGCGATACCGGGCAACATTGACTCTTCACATATTCTCGCGGCCTTAGCAGAAATGGAACGTTTGAAGGATGGCGATCTAGCTTCGTCAACAGGTTATGATTTATTCCACGCAGGCAGGAGGTACCCTCCAAAGGAGGTTCTCCGTTACGCAAACATGGAAGCTAATGGCGAATGGCTGGATGGTTTTTCGGGCGGGGATCAGTCGAATAATTTTCTTATCATACGGGGCTTTATCATTGTGCTGAAGGGGACCAACCTAGCAATTGGACTTAATTACAGCAAGAATGGATCCATCGCATACGAAATAGATGAGGCAGAAGCTGAAGAGGTCGTCGATATCTTGAGAGATATCGACGAACCTATGCTTAACAAGACCGAAAGGGATGTGCTGGTTAGATCCCGGATCGGACAGTCGACATTTAAAAACAAGCTGATCAGAAGATCGCCCAAGTGTGAACTGTGCGGAATTTCCGATCCTCGGCTGCTGATCGCTAGTCACATCAAGCCATGGCGCGAGTCGAATAATGTTGAGCGGTTGGATGTAGATAACGGATTTCTGCTTTGTCCCAATCACGATATGGTTTTCGACAAAGGGTATATTAGTTTTGATCATGAAGGCCTCTTCATTAGGGGAAACATCCTGGTCCGATTTGAATCTGGATGTTTCTATTAAGATCAACATGAATCCAATCCAAGCAGTATACATTAAATGGCATCGCGAGAATCTATTTGATAACCATGCATCATCATGAACTGGTAGCCCAACAAGCACTAGTGTTTATAATAGCTCATATAATCTTTATCAAAATCCTGGTATCGAAAAATCAACAGCTGACCGTGAGTTTCGAATCCATGAGAAGCGAATCATTTCAGGGGTACTGGCTTGGAATGAGGATACGGGAGAAGGTACAATGAAGTCTTCATCCACAGAAGTTATTCTAGCAAATTTTCCCAATAGACTTAGTAACGATCGCTATCTTGTTAAGGTATTGGAGAATCATGCGATAATAGCCGCCTCAGAAATATATGAGAGTCTCGATGCACAGAATGAAAGTGAGTCAGATGAAGCTGAGTTTGATGAGGAAGTGGAGGTTGACTCGGAGGAAGATTAAGTATAGTTGAAATCGTGATGTCATATTAAATTTCCAAATAATATTGATTTGAAAAGTACCTGATTGCTTATTAACTTGAAGCCAACAACGTGTGGTTTAGAGTAGAAATAACCGGGCCAGCTCTCTGATGACCACAGGTGCTGGCTCGGTTTGTAAGGTATTGGTACCTCACCGCTTCGCCTTATAAAACTCGTGATACAGCTTCATCAGCGCTCTCTTCTCGATGCGCGACACGTACGACCGCGAAATCCCGAGCTCCCGCGCGATCTCGCGCTGCGTCCGTTCGTCTCCGCCTCCGTCTAAGCCGAACCTTCCCCGAATCACTTCCTGCTCGCGGTCGTCCAGAATATCGAGATTGCGGTAAATTTTGCTCTTCTCGATCTTCAGCTGGACTTTCTCCACGACTTCGTCGGGTTCGGTCCCCAGTATATCTTGAAGCGTAATCTCGTTCCCCTCTTTGTCCGTTCCAATCGGATCATGCAGCGACACGTCTTTTTTCGTCTTTTTCAAAGACCGTAAATGCATGAGAATCTCGTTCTCTATACACCTTGCCGCGAACGTCGCCAGCTTCGTCCCTTTGCCCATTTGGAAGCTTTCGATCGCTTTGATCAGGCCGATCGTGCCGATCGAGATCAAATCTTCCAGGTCTTCGCCGGTGTTGTCGAACTTCTTGACGATGTGAGCGACAAGCCGCAAGTTATGTTCGATAAGCAAATTGCGGGATACCGGATTTCCTTCCGCGAGCCGATTCAGATGCAGCGCTTCTTCTTCGTCGGTCAGGGGTTGCGGAAAAGCGTTATTTTTGACATAGGAGACGAGTAAAGATAACTGCTTTAGGAACAAGGCAATCGATGCGATAAAACCAGGCACGATAAAGCCACCTCCGACTGTAGGGTCTGCGCGCGAGAAATGAGCATTACCATTGTATGTGGTTAAATGCCCATCCGTGCCTGTACCGCCTCGAAGTATATCGCGAAACCTCCCAAGCGCCTCCGAATTGTCTCCGAATGATGTCCGATGTGTCTCCGATTCGTCTCCGATTCGTCTCCGAATGACGCGGCGCCCCTTTGGGAAATAATGAACGCGACAACGAGAAGCCAATTCAAACAAGGGAGGTGCTCACGATGGCAGTGAAAAGCGCGGGCAGCGGCTCGAAGGGTTACAAGCCGGTCTCGATGTCCGCGAAGGAGTATAAGGCTTTCGCCCAGACCAAAGAGCCTTCCCGGTCGGTGTGGACGAACTGCTTGAGGGCTTTCTTGGTCGGGGGGCTTATATGCGCGATCGGCCAAGGCATACAGAAATTTTTCATGGCGGCGTTCGATATGACGTCCAAACAGGCGGGCAACCCGACGGTCGCCGTATTGATTCTGCTGGCCGTCATCTTAACGAGCATGGGGGTCTACGATAAAATCGCCCAATGTGCAGGCGCGGGCAGCGCCGTGCCGGTTACGGGCTTCGCGAACTCGATGAGCTCCGCGGCCATCGAGCACCGAAGCGAGGGGCTCGTGCTCGGCGTCGGCGCGAATATGTTCAAGCTGGCGGGCTCCGTCATCGTATACGGCGTCGTAGCCGCGTTCATCGTAGGGGTCGTCTACTGGCTGTTCGGGATTGGAGCGTGGCATGATACTACAGGGTAATCGTTCATGGGTGTTCCAGAATCCGCCGGTTATCTTGGCTACCGGAACCGTCGTCGGACCGGACGAAGGACAAGGACCGCTCGCCTCCGAGTTCGATCTCGTGCACCCCGATCTGGAGATCGGGCAGCCCAGCTGGGAGAAGTCCGAGAGGGCGCTGCTCGAGCAAGCCGGCGATATCGCGCTTCAGCATGCGAGCTTGAAGCAAGGCGAAATTAACTTTTTCGTCGGCGGCGATCTGTTGAATCAGATCATTAGCAGCACGTTCGCGGCGCGTACGCTCGGGGTGCCGTATTTGGGCGTTTTCGGCGCATGCTCGACGTCGATGGAGTCGCTGGCGATCGCTTCGCTGATCGTCTCCTCCGGCGCGGGCAAGCATGTCATGGCTGGAACGAGCAGCCACAATTGCACGGTGGAGAAGCAATTCCGCTATCCGACGGAATACGGCTCGCAGAAGCCGCCTACCGCTCAATATACGGTTACCGGCGCCGGGGTGTCCGTTGTCGGACAGAAGGGCGACGGACCGGTCGTAACGGCGGCCACGATCGGCAAAATTATGGATCTGGGCATTACCGATCCTTTCAATATGGGAGCGGCCATGGCTCCGGCAGCGGTCGATACGATTCAGAGCCATCTCGAGGAAACGGGCCGGTCTCCCGGCTATTACGACGCCATCGTAACGGGAGATCTCGCCGGCGTAGGTCACCCGATCGCAACCGATATGCTTAAACGCAACGGGGTACCGATGCAGCAGACGCAGTTTCTCGATTGCGGCTTGATGATCTACGATGTCGATAAGCAGAAGGTGCAAGCGGGAGGCAGCGGCTGCGCTTGCTCCGCCGTCGTTACCTACGCTCACCTCCTGAAACGCATCGCTAAAGGCGAGTGGAAGAAAATACTCGTCGTGGCAACCGGCGCTTTGCTCAGTCCGCTGTCCTACCAGCAAGGCGAAACGATTCCGTGCATCGCTCACGCGGTCGCCATTGAAGCTCCAAGTTAAGTCGAGCGATCCATTATAAGGAAACGAGAAGGAGGGCATGCCTATGATGCCCTATGTGTGGGCATTCATCGTCGGGGGAGGCATTTGCGTCTTCGGGCAAATTTGCTTCGACGTCTTTAAACTAACGCCGGCGCACACGATGTCTTTGTTGGTCGTATTGGGCGCATTTCTGGATGCGGTCGGTTTGTACGATCCGCTAGTCGATTTCGCCGGCGCCGGCGCGACGGTGCCGATCACGAGCTTCGGCAACTCATTGGTGCACGGCGCGCTGACGGAGCTGCAGCAGGACGGGTGGATCGGCGTCATTACGGGCATTTTCTCGATCACGAGCGCGGGCATCTCGTCGGCGATCGTCTTTTCGTTCCTCGCCGCGCTTGTCGTCCGCCCGAAAGGGTAAAGATAGCATCAAACCCATACGCGATTCGCAACGTATAATGAACAGCCAGACCCTTACAGGTTTGGCTGTTTTTCTATTGAATTTTGTAAAAATCTAAAATTACAAAGGCATCCATATTTCGGTATAATGGAAATGCACAAATAAATAGCGATCAAAGTAGATTCCATAGGAGGACAACGGCAATGGATCATCAAGGCGCGATGCAATTGTTGGATCAAATCAGACGCAATATGGAATCTTGCATTTACGGCAAGAAAGACGAGATTGCTTGGATGCTTACGGCCCTGCTGGCCGGCGGGCACGTGTTAATCGAGGACGTCCCGGGGACGGGCAAAACCCAGATGGTTAAAGCGCTTGCCTTATCCGTCGGCGGCGTATTCCATCGTATTCAATGCAACCCTGACCTGCTGCCTACCGATATTACGGGCGTATCCATCTACCATCCGAAGCAAGAGGAGTTCGTATTCCGTCCCGGCCCCGTCATGGCGAATCTGCTGCTCGCCGACGAGATTAACCGCGCGACGACGAAGACGCAGTCCGCGTTGCTCGAAGCGATGGAGGAAAGACGGATTTCCGTCGACGGCCAGACCCATCAGCTTCCGCAGCCGTTCATGCTGTTCGCGACGCAGAACCCGATCGATTTCGAAGGCACGTACAGTTTGCCGGAAGCGCAATTAGACCGTTTCCTGATGAAGATAAAGCTAGGCTATCCGGACGAAGTTTCCGAGAAACGCCTCATTTTGGAGCCGAATGCAAGCCGCGCCGCGGAATCGTTGAAAGCGGTTGCCTCCGTGGAAGATATCGCGCACATGCAGAGGCTGGCGGAAGCGATTCACTTGGACGCGAGCGTCGCCGATTATCTTATCGCTCTCATTCGCGGTACGCGGAATCACCAGAGCGTGCTGCTCGGCGCAAGCCCGCGCGCGGCGGTCGCCCTTGCGTCCGCGGCCAAGGCTTACGCCTTCCTGCATCATCGCGCCTTCGTTATTCCGGATGACGTGAAGGCGATGGCTCCGCTCGTGCTAAGCCATAGAATCCATCTGCGCTCGGAAGCGAGGATGCAAGGCTCCACGACCGCGAACGTTCTACAGGACGTGCTTAGGAACTTGCCGGTTCCCGTCGGAATGGAGCGTTAATCATGATTCGGAATTTGTCGCGGACATGGTGGTTTGGCAGCATTCTGTACGTCACGGCCGCGTGCTATGTCCTCTTCCAAGGCGGCAAAACCTCTCTCATGCTGTTCGTGATCCTGAACGTTCTAGGCGTCTACTTGATGCTCGGGCGGTGGAGCGGCATCGGCGGCGTCAACGGCGCAAGAACGATCGAGACGCAGGGAGGCAACACGGCTTACATGATGGCCGGCATGCGGCTCAGCGTCAAGCTGCGGATGCAAATTCCGGGCTTCTGGCCGCTGCCCTACGTGATCGTGAGGGAGAAACTCGTACGCCGATCGGGCGGAGAGAGCCAGCTTTACGAGATGTCCTTCGTTCCGGATTACCGCAGGCGCGGAGAGGTGCGATTCGAGACGGCGCCGCTGCGCAGGGGGCAATACGAGTTTCAGGCGACCGATTGCTCGACGCGGGATATATTCGGATTGTTCGAGCATAAGGGAACTTTCTCGCAGCCGCACGATCTTCAGGTGCTGCCGCGCACGGTCGAACTCAAAGATTGGAAGCTGTTCAGGCGTGCCCGGAGAGGCGTGTTCCATCAAACGTACACTTCGCATTACGCAAGAGAGACGACCCAGATCGACGGTGTCCGCGAATACATTCACGGAGACCGGTTGTCACGGATTCATTGGAACGCCACCGCTAAGACGGGGCAATGGAAATCGAAGGAGTTCGAACGCGAAGCGCTTCCGCGCATCGTGTTCGTGCTGGATCGCAACAAAGCGAACTATCGCGGCGCGGAGCAGTTCGAACTCGCGGTATCCGTCGTCGCCTCGCTCATCGAACTGTCGGTTCAGAAACGAATGCCGATCGGCTTCGCATCGGCGGGACTGATCGCGATGTGGTTCGGAGCGGGCCAGACGTTCGTGTCCCGCGACGAGGTGCTCAAGCATCTCATCGACGTCGAGGCGGATGGCGAAGCCGCGCTGAGCGACGTGCTCGCTCAAGTCGCGGAGAGGTACGAGCCGGGCGTCCATATCGTCATGGTGACCGCTTCGATCCAAGAAGATACGGCCGCGGCGATTACCGCCCTCGAGAGCAGGCGCATGCTGCCGAGCGTCATCCATATCGCGGATAAGCATGCGCATCCCGAAGACGCGGCCAAGCTTCGCCATTGGCAATGGCTCTGTCAGTCCAAGCAATGGGAATTTTGCTCGGTCGCTCAATTGGAGCAGCTCCCTAAGGCATTGGGGGTGAGCAACGCATGAGAATCAACAAAACCGCTCTTTTCCTGCAACGGCTCGTCATTGAACGGCTTCATCGGCTGCTTGCTATTATTGTCGTTCTTCAACTTATTCAATGCTTCGCGGACATTTGGTGGGAAGAGACGTATGCCATTATTTACGGAACGTTGACCGTTGCCGCGATTACGGAGCTGCTCTTTACGAGAGGATTTCTGTGGCGGTTCATCGTGCAGATCGTGGCCGCTCTCGTCTTCATCTGGTACAAGGCTCCCGTCGATTGGGGCGGCTGGCCGGTCAGTTGGCGGGATTGGGACGCCGTACGGCATTTCCTGACCTTCCATGTCGATCAGCTTCATCCGTTCTACGAGCTTACGTTAGGCGCGTTGCTCGCCGCACATGTCTTGGCGTGGGCGGGCAGAAACCGATCGGGTACGATTTCCGTCATCATGGCTTCGATCTTGACGATGGCGACGGTAGACTCGTACTTCGCGCTCTCGCTATGGCACAATATCGCTTGGATCGTGGCGACGGGACTCGTCTGGCTCGTCGTCGTCCATCTGAGACAGCTTCAAGCAAGACATCCGGACAGCTGGGATCATCTGGCCGAAAGACCGCTCGAACTCATCGTTCCGGCAACCCTCATCATCGGGGTCGTGCTCGTCATGGGCATTATCATGCCTCGCGTTCCGGTATTGCTCGAGGATCCCTATACGATTCTCATGGAAGCTCAGGGACACAAGGTGGCGAACGCGGGCGGCGAAGGCGGCGTGCTGATCAGCTCCTCGGGCAGTTCCGGCAACAAAGGCTCGTCGCTGTCCGGTTATAGCCGCGACGATAAGGAGATCGGCGGAGGCTTCCAGTTCGACTACTCTCCTGTCATGACGATCACGACATCCCAGCGGAGTTACTGGCGAGGGGAGACGAAAGCCGTCTATACCGGCAAAGGCTGGGGAGACGTGAAGGGCGGCACGCCGTTCGAGCCCTATCATCCTAGCAACGAGACGAGCTTGCCGCTGTTGCCCGAACGCCCAAGCGGCGTGGAGACGAAGGAAGTCGTACAGACGGTCAACATACAGCGCAAGGACAAAATTTCGGTGCTGTTCTCGGCCGGCCCGGCTTCCAAGATTTCCGAGCTGACAAGCGATGCTAAACCGGCCCTGCAATGGAATCCGGAGGAATGGGAAGTCAAGCTGAATAAACCGGCGAGAGTCGAAAGCTACACCGTCGTATCGCAGGTTGCCGTCATCGACGAAGCGAAGCTGCGCCAGTTGCCTGCCGCGGCGCAAGACAGCGAGCTGAATATCGAGCCTTACTTGCAACTGCCCGACGGCACGCCCCAGCGGGTGCGCGATTTGGCGGAAGCCCAGACCGCGGCATTCGCGAACGACTACGACAAAGCGAAGGCGCTTGAGACTTACTTAAGGGAGACGTATCCTTATTCGAATACGCCCGACGTAAGCAAGCAGCAGAGCAAAGACGTCGTGGACGCGTTCCTGTTCGAGATCAAGGAAGGCTATTGCGATTACTTCTCGACATCCTTCGTCGTGATGGCCCGTTCGGTCGGGCTTCCGGCGCGTTGGGTTAAAGGATACGCGTCGGGTTATGATCCTTCCGATTTGGAACGCAGCGGACCCAGAGGCTTCGGTCCCGGACGCGAAGATAAGAACGGTGCGGGCACGTATACGGTACGCAATGCCGATGCGCATTCGTGGGCCGAGGTGTATTTCGAAGGCTACGGCTGGATTCCTTTCGAGCCGACCGGCGGCTTCAGCTTGCCGGTCATCTACCCGGACAATGCTCCGGAGCCCGAAGAATTGGCAACGGAAGCCATCGCCGAGCCGACGGACGAAGCGGAAGGCAAGGAAGAGTCGAATTGGATCGTCATAACGACCGCGGCGATCGGAGCATTGCTCGTCGCAGGCGGCATCGTCTACCTGCTGTTGCGTCTTCGCGACGGCGGAGCCGGATTCGCATGGCGAAAATTCAGATTCTACGGATCGACGCCGGATCAGCGCGTCATCAGGGAGATGGAGAGACTGGTCGTCTTCCTTCACCGCAGGGGACTGCGCAGAGAAGCGAACGAGACGATGAGGGAATCGGTTACGCGCTGGGGCGGCAAGTTCTCGTCGCTGCGGGCCGACTTCGATAACGCGCTGTACCATTTCGAGCACGCGAGGTACGGCCAGAACAGCGGCAACGAACAGAGGCTGCAAGCGTTCACAGACGCGGCAACGAATATTCGCAAGGCGTTATAAGGCGCAATCACGCGGCTGGCGCTCCTCTCATCGGGGCGTCAGCCGTTTTACTTCATACGATGCGGTGTGGTATATTTTGAGGAAGATTAGCCGTATAGAGACAGGAGTAATTACCTAGATGTTCAAGCGTTTGATTCCCGATCAGATCGTGAATACCGTATACGATATCGATCTGAAAGCATTGAAAGCCCGAGGCGTGAAGGGCATTATTACCGATTTGGATAATACGCTGGTCAGCGCCAGGACTCCGCTCGCTACGCCGAAGCTGGTAGCCTGGCTTGATTCCGTTAGAGATATGGGTTTCAAGGTCATCATCCTATCCAACAATAACAGCCGTCGCGTGAAGAGCTTCGCCGCCCCCCTTGGAATTCCTTACATTCCCGCGGCGCGCAAGCCGACGAGCAGCGCGTTCAACGAAGCGGTGCGACAGCTCGGCCTTAAGCCGGAACAAGCCGTCGTCGTAGGCGATCAATTAATGACGGACGTGCTTGGCGGGCGCAGAGCGGGCCTGAAGACGATACTCGTGACCCCGATCGCGCGGGGCGAAGAAGGCTGGGGCACGCGGATTAACCGGATGATCGAGAGGATCGCGCTTCGCAGCCTTCGCCGCAAAGGGCATTGGCCTTTCGATAATAAAGGGGGACGCTAAACGTGACAAACGCGAACTTGGAGCGCTCCTCGCATTGCTCCGGCTGCGGCATTGCGCTGCAGAGCGAGAACATGGAAACCCCCGGCTTTGTGCCGGAGGCATCGATCCATAAGGAAGACGCGATTTGCCAGCGGTGCTTCCGCATTAAACATTATAATGAAGCCTCGTCGATCACGGTCGATCAAGACGAGTTTCTGAAGCTGCTAGGCAGCATCGCATCGACGGAAAGCTTAGTCGTCCATATCGTCGATCTATTCGATTTCGAGGGAAGCCTCATATCCGGTTTGCAGCGATTCGTCGGCACCAACCCCGTGCTGCTCGTCGTGAATAAGATCGACTTGTTGCCTCGCGTGACGAACTGGAACCGGCTCCGTAACTGGGTGCAGAAGCAAGCTCGCGAGAACGGCTTGAAAGTCGCCGACGTCGTGCTGTGCAGCGCGCGCCGCAATATCGGCTTCGACCGAGTCGTCGAGGCGGTTACGAATCTTCGCGGCCATCGCGACGTCTATGTCGTCGGCGCGACGAACGTCGGTAAGAGCACGCTCATCAACCGTCTCATCTCCGATTACAGCGATCTGAAGCGGGAGCTGACCGTGTCCCGATATCCGGGTACGACGCTCGATGCCGTTCAGATCCCGCTGGACGACGGACGCAGCATTATCGATACGCCGGGGATCGTCTATTCCACGCGGCTCACCGAGCTCGTCTCGCGTAAGGATCTAGGCGCGATAATGCCTGATAAGCCTCTGAAACCGATGACGTACCAACTGAACGCCCAGCAGACGCTGTTTTTCGGAGCGATGGCGAGATTCGACTTCATCGAAGGGGACAGGCAATCGTTCACGGCCTTCGTTTCCGGCGGAATTGAAATTCATCGTACGAAGCTCGACAGAGCGGATGAGCTATATGCCGAGCACAAGGGCACGCTGCTTAGCCCGCCCGACGAGGAGGGCTTGGCTTCGCTGCCCGCGTGGACAAGGCACCGCCTTCGCATTCAGCCGGGCAAGTCTCAAGACGTCTTCGTATCCGGTCTCGGCTGGATTCAAGCGAACGGCAAGTCGGGAGCGACCGTCGACATTCATGCGCCGAAAGGCGTTAAAGTGATGCTTCGGGACAGCATACTCGGCAACGGCAACTAAGGCGACGCATGCCATCGCTAACCGCTCTGGGGAGGAGCAATCGATAGATGGATAGCTACACCGTGCTTTACGGCGTAATCGGCGATCCGATTCGCCATTCCAAATCGCCGGTCATGTTGAATCGCGCGTTTCGGGAAGCAGGCATTAACGGAGCTTATGCGGCTTTTCACGTAACGCCGGATAAACTAGGGGAAGCGATCGCGGGTATTCGGGCGCTAGGCTTTAGAGGACTTAATGTCACGATCCCGCACAAAATAGAGGTCATGAAGCACCTCGACGACATTCATCCGGGCGCCAAGGCTGCAGGTGCGGTCAACACGATCGTGAACGAAGGCGGACGGTTGATCGGCTATAATACGGACGGGATCGGATATGTCCGGTCCTTGAAGGAAGAAGCCGAGCCGAACTTGGCCGGACGGCGAATCGTCGTACTCGGCGCCGGCGGCGCGTCGCGAGGCATCCTGTGGGCGCTTGCGCAAGAGAACCCGGCGAAGCTCATGCTGGCTAACCGAACGGAAGAGAAGGCAAGGGAGCTTGCGGGCGCCTTCGCTTCGGAGTTCGAGATCGAACCCGTCGCATGGTCGGATCTTCGCGAAGCTTGCCGCGGCGCGGACGTCGTCATTAACACGACATCCGTAGGCATGTCTCCGAACGCGGACGAGACGCCGATCGATCCGACATGGCTGAAGCCGGGAGCGGTCGCAAGCGATCTGATCTACAATCCGCTCAAGACGAAATTCGTCCGGGAAGCGGAAGCCGGCGGCTGCCGCGGACACGGCGGACTCGGCATGTTCATTTACCAAGGCGCATATGCCTTTGAATACTGGACCGGACAATCGGCTCCGGTCGGCGTCATGCGGGAAGCCGTCATGGCGTCTTTCAACTAATCGAACCGAAGAAAGCGGGAAACAACATGTTGACTGGCAAGCAGAAACGCCACTTGCGGGCGCTCGCCCACCATTTGAAGCCGATATTCCAAGTCGGCAAAGGCAGCACGAACGACCACCTTATCCGCCACATCGAGGAAGCGCTCGAAGTGCGAGAGCTGATTAAAGTTTCGGTGCTCAACAACTGCATGGACGATCCGAGAGAGATCGGCGCGGAACTCGCGGAACGATCCGGAGCGGAGCTCGCGCAAGTGATCGGCAAGACGATCGTTCTGTACAAGGAATCCCGAGACAATAAACAAATCAAGCTGCCACGATAATTCGCGAAAGGCGGGAGCAGATGAGAAAAATCGGCTGCATGGGCGGCACGTTCGATCCGGTGCATATCGGTCACTTGCTCGCCGCGGAATCCGCCAAAGAAGCGGCTAAACTGGACGAAGTATGGTTTGTTCCGACCTCCATACCTCCGCATAAACCGCAGCCGGACACGGATTCGCAAGCCAGGTGCGAGATGCTGAAGGCCGCGATCTCAAGCAATCCCGGATTCCGTCTCGAGACGATCGAGATGGAACGCGAAGGGGCGTCGTATACGATCGACACCGTTACCGAGCTGCAAGCTCGGGAACCCGATGCGCAGTTCTACTGGATCATCGGTTCGGATATGGTGGGCGACTTGCCGAACTGGCGAAGGATCGACGAGCTCGCGGAACGCGTTACCTTCATCGGACTGGAACGGCCCGACCAACCCGGCAACGATGCGGCGCTGCCTTCGTTCTTGCGCCGGCGCCTGCTGCGCGCGGCGATGCCTCCGCTTGGCATCTCGTCGACGGACATTCGCCGCCGGCTGAAGAACGGCCGCTCGATTCGTTACCTCGTACCGGAAGCGGTACACGATTATATCCGGGGGAATGACGTTTATGGATCTTGACTTGCTTAGGGAGGCGACGCGCGGCCAAATGCCGGACCGACGATGGAAGCATACGCTCGGCGTCGTCGAGACGGCGATCAAGCTGGCGGAGAGGTTCGGCGGAGACATACGCAAGGCTGAGCTCGCGGCGTTGCTGCACGATTATTCGAAGGCGTGGCCGATTAGCCGAATGGAACAAATCATTCGGGAGCAAGGGCTTCCAAGCGAATTGCTCGAACACGATAGAGAGCTTTGGCATGCGCACGTCGGCGCATGGGCGGTTCACGCCGAGCTCGGCATCGCGGACGATGAGGTGCTGGACGCGATTCGGTATCATACCTCGGGGCGCGCGCGGATGACGAAGCTTGATAAAATCGTCTGTTTGGCAGACTATACGGAACCGGGTCGGGACTTCCCGGGCGTGGAGAAGATACGCAAGCTGGCGGAGAAAAGCATGGAAGAGGCGCTAATCGCGGGTTTCGACTCCACGATTACGCTGCTGCTCGAGAAGGGCAGGCGCATTTTCCCGCTTACGATAGACGCTCGCAATGGACTCATAGAACAACTTGAAGCTAATGAATCGCAACAATCTAACGTTAACGGAGGCTGAGGCATGGCAGGAAACTCGGAAAAGCTGCTCAAATCGGTAATTGAAGGCGCGGACGACAAGAAGGCGAACGACATCGTCGCTCTGAATCTGCAGGGCATCTCGCTCGTTGCGGATTACTTCGTCATTTGCCACGGGAATTCGGATACGCAAGTGCAGGCGATCGCCACGGAAATCAAGAAACGCGCGGAAATCGAAGGAATGCGCGTACGACTGGAAGGCATGGATACGGCGAGATGGGTGCTGATCGACATGGGCGACGTCGTCGCGCACGTCTTCCATCGCGACGAACGCGAGTATTATCATCTGGAGCGTCTATGGTCGGACGCGAAGGCAGTTGAGATCGTATGAGCCTAATCGCCGGAACGCTTAGGACGCTGCGCGTGAACCGCGAAGTGTCCCCGTACGGCTGGTTTCTCGGAGACGATGAAGACGGGGGCGCCGAGGTGCTGCTGCCGTACGGAGAGTCTGTCGGTGAGAAGCACGAGATCGGGGCGGAGATCGAGGTGTTCCTCTTCCATGACGATAAGGAACGTTTAACCGCTACGCTGCGCAAGCCGTATCTCGTTGCGGGCGAGATGGCCCGCGTGGAAGTCGCCGACTTCAATCCGCGTTTCGGATACTTCCTCGAGATCGGGATCGGCCGTCAATTGCTGTTGCCGCTTAAGGAGTTGCCCGAAGGACGAAGGGACGTATGGCCTCAGACGGGAGACGAAGTACATATCGTTATGAAGCACGACAAGGAAGGGCGAATGCTCGCTCGCCTCGCGAAGCTCGACGATTTCGAGCCTTACGTGTTCCGGGCGCCGTCCTCGTGGAACAACGAGTGGAAGGAAGGCTGGGTGACCGACGTATTCAAGGACGGCGTATTCACGCTTGTGGATGGCGGCGTTCTCGGTTACGGCTCGCTCGGCTATATTCATCATTCCGCGATGATCCACCCGCTGCGGATCGGACAGAAGTTCAAAGCCCGCGTCACGCAGGTTCGCGATGACGGCAGAGTCAGCCTAAGCGTACGCGCGGCGAAGGAGACGGGACGCGAGGAAGACGCCGACCGCTTGCTGGCGTTCCTGAAGGAGCGTCCGGGCGGAGCGATGCCTTATTCCGACGAGACGAGCGCGGAAGATGTCCAGCGGCGTTTCGGTCTGAGCAAGTCCGCTTTCAAGCGGGCGTTAGGCAAACTGATGAAAGACGGACTCGTTACGCAGAAAGGCGCATGGACCCACCTCGTGAACAAAAATGAGGAGTCGGATCGCGCGGAGTAACGAGTAATAAATAACATTGGAGAGACAGTTATGCGTTCTTATCGGCAGTTTGCGTCCGTGTACGACCGGTTAATGGAGGACATGCCCTATTCGGAGTGGATGCATTTCGCCCGTAAGTGCTGGCAGCAATACGGCACGCCGAAGACGATCGTCGATCTCGGGTGCGGTACGGGCAATATGGCGATTCCGCTCGCGAAATCCGGATTCGCCGTGTTCGGCATCGACCTTTCCGCGGAAATGCTGTCGATCGCCCGAAACAAGTGGGACGAGCCGAGCGCCGGAGGAGGACGCCGCGACTCGGGAGCGGTTCGGTGGCTTCAGCAGGATATGCGCGATTGGGAGCTGCCCGAGCCGGTCGATGCGGTCATCAGCTTCTGCGATTGTCTGAATTATTTGACCGAACCGGACGACGTCATTGCGGCTTTCCGATGTACGTACGCCGGACTTGCGAAGGGCGGACTGTTCCTGTTCGACGTCCATGCGCCGATTACGTTCGAGCGGTATGCGGAGGAGCAGCCGTTCGTATTGGACGACAAGGACGTCGCGTATATGTGGACATGCGATTACGACGAGGCAACGCATACGATCGATCACGATCTCACGTTTTTCGTGCGCGACGAAGGACCGAGCGGGTCCGATGCCGTCTACCATCGTTTCGAGGAGTCTCACTCCCAGAGGGCTTACGATCCGGAATGGATAACCGAGCAGTTGGCGGCCGTAGGCTTCGAGTTGCTGCATCGGGCCGCGGATTTCAAGTGGGACGCGCCTAACGAGTCGTCCCAGCGATTGTTCTACGTTGCGCGGAAGCCTGAATAACGATCGGACGCGAATGTTGGACGTCATAGTTGATGAGCAATGTAGGGGGAGAAGCTCTCTATATTGCTCATTCTTTTTTGCAAAATTAATCATTACGACAAGACATGATTCCCGGAGGCAGAACCTACATTGAATCGCTACCCTTTCGAATACGATCATTCACGCCCTTTTCTCGCGCAAGTCGGCGAGTGGGTGGCGGACGTGTTCTACGATATCCTGCCGGAAGCCGGATTCGAAGTTCGCGACGAGCAAATTTATATGGCTTATCAATTGGAAAGAGCGTTCGCCCAGAAGATGACCATCTTCGCGGAAGCAGGCGTAGGAATGGGCAAAACGCTAGTGTATCTGCTGTACGCGATCTGTTACGCTCGCTTTACCCGAAAGCCGGCGATCATTGCCTGCGCCGACGAAAGCCTAATCGAGCAATTGGCCAAGCCGGAAGGCGATCTTGCCAAGCTGGCTCGGCATCTGAGCCTGTCGATCGACGCTAGATTGGCGAAGTCCGCGGACCGGTATCTTTGCTTAATGAAGCTGGATCAGGCGCTGACTTCCGACGAACATTCGGATGCTTTCAGAACGGTACACGCGGAACTGCCGGCGTTCGTTCATCAATACAAAGCGATGCAGTCGTTCCATGCTTACGGAGATCGCAAGCAATATCCGCAATTGAACGATCGACAGTGGGACAAGATCAGTTGGGACTCGTTTCAGGATTGTTTTACTTGCGAACAAAGGCACCGCTGCGGACAGACTTTATCGCGCGAATACTATCGGAAGTCCGGCGATTTGATCATTTGCTCGCATGATTTCTACATGGAGCATGTGTGGACGTATGAAGGTCGAAAGCGAGAGGGGCAGCTTCCGCTATTGCCGGATCACTGCGCCGTCGTATTCGACGAGGGGCATCTGCTGGAATCGGCCGCTCAGAAAGCGCTCACCTACCGATTAAAGCATTCGGCGTTCGAACAATTGATCAGTCGGCTGTTGCAAAACGAGATTCGGGAATCGTTGGCGGTACTCATAGACGAAGCCATCGACCGCAGCGAATCTTTGTTCGAAGTCCTGCAAGGACATTGCGAAAGGATACCAGGCTCCGACCGGAAGCGGATAGTTCCGGGCAAGCCTTTGCTTGAAGAAGTACGGTTGTTCCGCCAAGTTATCGAAGGGATCGAAGAAGAGCTCGTGTTCGAGAGCGAGCTGTATACGTTGAACGAGTACCAGTTGCGCATCGTCGAGGAGCATCTGGAGATGATCCAGAAAGCTTTAAGCCTGTTCCAGAGCTCGGAAGGATTAATCAGTTGGGTAACCGAAGACGAGGATGGGCTGACCCTGGTCATCATGCCTAGAGCCGTTAAAGAAGTGTTGAAAGAAAGGGTATTCGCCCTGAATATGCCGGTCGTGTTTTCGTCGGCTACATTATCCGTGAACGGATCGTTCGATTATATGGCAAGCAGCTTGGGCATTGATCATTATTTGTCCTTCAGCACGAAATCCCCGTACGATTATAAGAATCAAATGGAGGTTGTGGCTCCTGAATGGCCGAATGGGGCATCGTTCGAGGAGAAAATGAAAGTTGCAGCGAGCCTGCTGAAACGAACGGAAGGCAGAGCGTTGGTGTTATTCAACGATAAAGAAGAGCTGCATAAGTTTAAGGAGTTACTCCCGTCTTATCCGGATTGCGCGGATTTGCGAATCCGGTTTGAAGGAGACGCCGAAATCAGCCACCTCATTAGCGCTTTTCAACGGGATGAGGCAAGCGTTCTGTGCGCGATAAGTCTATGGGAAGGGCTCGATATACCCGGTCCTTCTCTCTCGAACGTCATCGTGTGGTCGCTGCCCTTTCCGTCTCAAGACCCGGTGTTTGCGGCCAAGCGGGAGGCGGCGTCCCATGCGTACGACGAGGTGGATCTGCCCTATATGCTGCTCCGTCTTCAGCAAGGGATGGGACGATTGATTCGTTCGCGGGAGGATCGCGGCATCGTCGCCGTCTTAAGCGAGGAAATCCATCATGACGCGAAGCTTCGTCAGGCGATTGCGGAAATATTGCCGCAAGGGGTTGCGTTGCAAGAACAATGAGGAATAGATGCCTGAAATAGAAAAGGATAGCATTCAGATATAATCTGAACGCTATCCTTTTCTATGGTTTCTTATTTATTCATATTGTTGCCCGGCGTCGGCCGTACGCTTCGGCTTGCTTGGCCAGAACGCCCATTGCCCTAGCTTCATCGTGATGGCGGGGACGAGGAACGGACGGACGACGAACGTATCGAGCAGTACGCCGATCGTGGTAATGAGGCCGAATTGAACGAGCGCTTGGATCGGCAGCGTCGCGAGTACGGCGAACGTTCCGGCCAGAATGAGACCCGCGGACGTAATGACGGCGCCCGTCTCGCCCACGCCTTCGCGTATCGCCTGGCCGAGCGGCATCTTTCCTCTTTTCTGCCAGATGCTCGATATCATGAAGATGTTGTAGTCCTCGCCGAGCGCGACAAGGAAGACGAATGCGTACAGCGGAATCGAGCCTTGGATCGCATCCGCGCCGAAGCCGTAATGAAGCACGATCCAACCGAGGCCAAGCGCCGAGAAGTAGGACAGAATGACGGTCAGCACCAAATAGGCGGTCGCGACGACGGAGCGGAGGTAGGCGAGCAGCAGCAGCGTAATGAGTCCGATGACGATCGGAATGATCAGCACCGTATCCCGATCGCCTGCCGCTTTGGCGTCGTGCTGCTCCGCGGTCGGTCCGCCGATCCATGCACGGTCGGCGGCATCCGCTACGCCTGCCTCGACTAAGGTTTGCTCGGCGGCTTTGCGCAAATCCGGAATCAAATCCATCGCTTCGATGGAGTAAGGATTCATGGACAATTGCGCCTCGTAGAGCACGATATTCGGATCGTTCGTCCCGACTTGCGGTTCGGATACGCGATCCACGTAAGGCAACCCGGCCAATTTGTCCCCGAGCGCGACGTCTTTTCCTTGCGTGTCTACGATGACCTTGACCGGCGCGAGCTCCCCTTGCGAGAATTTGTCGCCGATCAAGGCGAATCCTTCACGCGAAGCCATATCCTTCGGGAAAGAAGACAGAATATCGTAAGTGACTTTAATCTGAGTCGCATACGCCGCGAAGCCGCCAAGTACGATGACGCAGATGGCGATGATCAACCCGGGTTTCGCGACGACGGAGCGTCCTGCCCAGTTGCGCGGCTCGCGGGCAGGCGCATCGACCGGCGCAGGCAGACCTTTGCGCTTCGCGCGCTCGGCGCGCATCGCCGGCGTGCGGGGGACGAACGGGAAGAAAGCGCTTCGGCCGATAATGGCGAGCAGGGCGGGCACGAGCGTAAGGCTGGCGATGCCCATGATCAGAATCGCGATGCCGAACGGCACGGCGAATCGGTGATAAACGCCGTATTCGGCGAAGAGCAACGCGAACAATGAGAGAACGACGGTCAGTCCGCTCATCGCGATCGCGCCGGACGAACCGGTGATGGCCGACAGAAGCGCCTTGCCGGCGCTTTCCTCCGTCTTAAGGAGCTGGCGGAACCGGGAGATGAGGAACAGGCAGTAGTCCGTTCCCGCGCCGAACAGCAATACCGTCATGATCGACAGCGCTTGGGAATCGTATACGATCCATCCTTCGCTTGCCATCCACCCGAGCACCGGATTGATGACGCCATAGGCGAAGCCGACTGCGACAAGCGGGATAAGCGCAAGGATCGGCGAGCGATAAATCAGCAAGAGGAGAATGAGCACGAGCAAGACCGTTCCGATCAACAGCGAGACGTCGGCGTTCTTGAACAAGCCCGTCGCGTCGATCTGGATGCCGACCGGGCCGGTTACGCGGATGCTCAGCTTGCCGGGCTCCGATGTCGGTGCTTCGAACGGATCTGTGCCGAGGAGAGCAGCCGTCGTATCGCGAATATGCTCTATGCCTTCCTTCAACTGCTCGGCGTCCGCTTCCTTATCGAAGAGAACGGGAACGACGATCGTGCTTGAATCGGAGGACAGCTCGGCCTTCAAAGCCTCTGGCGGAAGTTGATGCAGCGGAGGCATCGCGGTTTGATACGGAGCCTTCGTCTCCGTCAGCTTGGCGGCCCATTGCCCAATGCTTGCGAGATCTTCGTCGGTTAAACCGCCTTCGCGATGCCAGACGTAAAGCGCGGGCACGTCGGCCCCGCTCGAGAACTCCCGATCCGCGACCGCTTCCGCCTGTACGGATGGCTTGCCCTGGCTTAAGTTCGGCGCGTTGTTGTTCTCATGACTGCTTGCGCTGGGAAGAAGCGCGCTCAGCAGCCCGGCAGCGACGATCCAGATGAGCAGCGTCGCCCATCTGGAACGCTTTCCGGCCACCCATTTCGAAATTCCGGCGTTATCGTTCATGCTCGTGTTTCCTCCTCGGCATTTTTAACGGAATAAGATATAATACAGGTATACGACTTATTATATATACCGGAAGGTTAATTATACAAATAGACAAATTGTGAAGTTAGCAGGAGGTCCTCATCATGAGTCCGACAGAAGGTAAGCTCAAGCGATCGCCAGGCCGGCCTAAGCAGGAAACCGACGGCACGCCGATGCGGGAAACAATCTTGAACACCGCTTCCCGATTATTCATGGAGCTCGGGTACGAGCCGGTTTCCCTCAAGATGATCGCGGGTCGCGCGGGCGTCACGAAAGCGTCGGTGTACTACTACTTTTCGAATAAAGCCGAGCTGTTCGCGACGGCCGTCATCGAGATGTTCGTCCGCATCCGGATGCGGACGAAAGCCATTTTAGACGCGGACGGCGATTTGAAGGAACGGTTGATTCGTTTGGCCCGGGTTAAGCTGTCAGCCTCGCATACGGACTTCGAGAGCATGATGCGGGAAGCCGAGCCATCCTTAAGCGAGATTCAGTTGCAGGGCATTCGGCAAGCCGAGCATGGACTGCACGGGGCGCTTGACGAGGCGTTCCGCGCGGCAATGGTTAGGGGGGAGCTGGCGGAAGGGGATTCGATGCTGCTGGCTCATGCATTCTCAGCGCTCTTGATGCTCGGAAACCGGGAACGGCTCGGAGACCGGAAACCGACTGCGGAGGAGCTATCCTCGGAGCTTGTCGAGCTGTTCCTGAACGGGGCCGCGAGGCATTAGGCGGGCGCTTCGCCGGCTTGACATCGATCGATTCGATTAGCTATAATCATGGCATACTTTGGCTGAGAAAAGGAGCAGTAATCGACAACGCGTTACCTAGAGAACCGGCGGATGGTGCAAGCCGGTTAACGCGGACGATGAACTCGCCTTGGAGCTTCCGGACCGAGAAGGATCGGCGCGCGTTGCGCTTGGATTCGAGTAGGCCGGACGTACGCCTCGCGTTAAGAGGAACGAGTGGACGGACGCCCAAGCAGGGTGCTCGTCAACTAGGGTGGTACCACGGGAACTTAACCTCTCGTCCCTAGCGATAACGCTAGCGACGCGGGGTTTTTTTACATTTCGAGAGGGGTTTACGCACATGTCACAGGATAATCAGCAAGGCTACAGGCCACAGACCATTGAACCGAAATGGCAAAAGTATTGGGATGAGAATAAGACGTTCCGCACGACCGAGGATGCTGCCAAGCCGAAATTTTACGCGCTCGATATGTTCCCGTATCCGTCCGGAGCGGGGCTGCACGTCGGCCACCCGGAAGGATACACGGCCACCGACATCGTTAGCCGCTTCAAACGGATGAAAGGCTTCAACGTCCTGCATCCGATGGGATGGGACGCGTTCGGCTTGCCCGCCGAGCAATACGCGCTGCAGACGGGACGCCATCCGCGCGAAATAACGGTGGAGAACATCAACAACTTCCGCCGTCAGATCAAATCGCTCGGCTTCTCGTACGATTGGGACCGCGAATTCAGCACGACCGATCCGGATTACTACAAGTGGACGCAGTGGATTTTCATTCAATTGTATAAAAAAGGATTGGCGTACGTCGCGGAAGTGCCGGTGAACTGGTGTCCGGCGCTGGGCACGGTGCTCGCGAACGAGGAAGTCATCGACGGACTGAGCGAGCGCGGCGGCCATCCGGTTATCCGCAAGCCGATGCGCCAATGGATGCTCAAGATTACCGAATACGCGGAGCGTCTGCTCGAAGATCTCGAGGAGCTCGATTGGTCCGAGAGCATCAAGGACATGCAGCGCAACTGGATCGGCAAATCGACGGGCGCGGAAGTTACGTTCGCCATCGACGGCCATGACGCCGCGCTTACGGTGTTCACGACTCGTCCGGATACGCTGTTCGGCGCGACGTATTGCGTGCTGGCTCCGGAGCATGAACTCGTGAGCGCCATCGCCTCGGCCGAGCAGAAAGCCGCGGTCGATGCTTACGTGGAAGCGGCAGCGCGCAAGAGCGATCTCGAGCGTACGGATCTGGCTAAGGACAAGAGCGGAGTATTCACCGGAGCTTATGCCGTAAATCCGGTTAACGGCAACAAAGTCCCGATCTGGATCGCTGATTACGTCCTCGGGGGTTACGGCACGGGCGCGATCATGGCCGTACCGGGCCATGACGAGCGCGACTGGGAGTTCGCGAAGAAGTTCGGCTTGCCGATCGTGGAAGTCGTGGCGGGCGGCAATGTCGAGGAAGCGGCGTACACAGGCGATGGCACGCTGGTGAACTCGGAGTTCCTGAACGGGAAGAACATGGCGGACGCGATTGCCGCGATGATCGCGCACCTCGAGAAGATCGGCAAGGGCAAAGGCAAAGTCACTTACCGTCTGCGCGACTGGCTGTTCAGCCGCCAACGCTATTGGGGCGAGCCGATCCCGGTCATTCACTGGGAAGACGGCACGATGAGCACGGTCGACGAGTCGGAGCTGCCTCTCTTGCTGCCGGACGTCGATGCGATCGAACCGTCCGGCACGGGCGAATCGCCGCTTGCGAACGTTGAAGAATGGCTGAACGTCGTCGATCCGGTTACGGGCAAGAAGGGCCGCCGCGAGACGAACACGATGCCGCAATGGGCTGGAAGCTGCTGGTACTACCTGCGATTCATCGATCCGAAGAACGCGGACGCGATCTGCTCGCCGGAGAAGCAGAAGGAATGGTTGCCGGTCGACCTGTACATCGGCGGCGCGGAGCACGCCGTCCTGCACTTGCTGTACGCGCGCTTCTGGCATAAAGTGCTGTACGATATCGGCGTCGTGAACACGAAGGAGCCGTTCCATAAGCTCGTTAACCAAGGCATGATCCTCGGCACGAACAACGAGAAAATGTCCAAATCCCGCGGCAACGTCATTAACCCGGACGACATCGTCGGGGAATTCGGCGCCGATACGCTTCGGATGTACGAGATGTTCATGGGCCCGCTCGAGGCGACGAAGCCGTGGAACACGAACGGAGTGGAAGGCGTTTACCGGTTCCTCGCTCGCGTCTGGCGGTTGATCGTGGACGAGGGCGGCAAGCTGAACGAGCGGATCCAAGACGTACCGGGCGACGATTCGTTCCGCCGCACGTGGCACAAGAGCCTGAAGAAAGTCGGCGAGGACTACGAGGCGCTTCGCTTTAATACGGCGATCAGCCAGATGATGATTTTCGTCAACGACGCCTACAAAACGGAAGTGCTTCCTAAGGAAGCGTTGAAGAACTTCGTGCAGATGCTGTCGCCGATCGCGCCGCATATCTCCGAAGAGCTGTGGGAGAAGCTTGGCGAGCAAGGCTCCGTCACCTACGCTCCGTGGCCGGAGTATGATCCGTCTTTGGTCGTCGATGCCGAAGTCGAAATCGTCGTGCAAGTGAACGGCAAAATCGCCGACCGCGTCAGCATCGCAGCCGACCTCGACGAAGCGGGGATGCAAGCGATCGCGATGGACAGCGAGAAGGTGCAAGCGCTCATCGCCGGCAAAACCGTCCGCAAAGTCGTCGCCGTCAAAGGCAAGCTCGTTAACATCGTGGCTAACTGAGGCTAGGCAGTTCTGCAAGCCGCGTTGCTGAGGCAAACCTGAGGAACATTCAATCGCATATTGGCATTGCGTGAAGCACACGCCGTTTGTCCCTTGTCGGGGCAGGCGGCGTTTTTATTTTCTGGCGTAGGGAGAGTGGGTCTGGCGGTGCTGGAGGAAATCATTGACAAGTATATTGAGGAACAGCGCGCAAGCGCGCGGGGGCAGAGAAAGGAGTTGCTGGAACGCGACTTGACCGGGACGAAGAAATTGCTCGAGCATTTGTGGACGGTTCTGGTATCATTCGAGGGGATTACGCTCGAGTACGAATTTGTCGGAGCGAACGGCGAGCGCAACTACATTGACGTGTATTACGAACCGCTCGCGATCGGCTTCGAATGCGAAGGGTTCGTCCCTCACGCGGAGACGATCACGAGACGCAGGTTTTCTTAGGAAAGGCGCCGCGTTCGCAGACAAGCGAAGCTTCGGATCGTCTACTATCCGTTCAGCAAAGACGAGCTGGACAACGAGCCCGAGATGTGTCGTCAAGACCTGCGCGAAATCATCGGTATTCATGGAAGTGTCGCTGGCAGCCGGGCGATGGAACAGCTCTCGGTCTACGAACGCGAAGTGCTCCGCTACGGCCTTCGATTGATGCGCCCGCTCAAGCTGGAGGACGTGAAGTATTGTTTGGGGTGCGCTCATGAGTTTGCTAGAAAGATAGTCAGAGCATTGGTAGACAAAAAATTGCTCAGTCCAATTCGCGCCGGTAAGCAAAGAAATCATGCCTACCAGATAATGCCCCTAGCAAAGGATTACCTATTCGGGTGATTGTGCGATCCCATCAAGTTACAAAGACCTATGTGGCGGCGATGCACGAATATAGCGCGGAGAGACCGAGTTACTGGAACGTAAGTGGCGGCGATGCACGAAATAGCGCGGAGAGACCGAGTTTCTGTCCAACAAAAAAGCTCTATCGCAAGCGATAGAGCCTATGCTCTCTCCTCTATGTTCGTTCCCGAGGGAACAAGGAGCCTTCGACGCGGTCGAGGTCTTCGGCGAATTTCTCGTGGGTGGTGTTCAGCACATCCATGAAGGCGCCGCGCGTCGACTTGCGGAGTACATCCAACGCGACTTCGGTTATGCCGCCGGGGACGGTTACTTTCGCTTGAAGCTCGGCGGGGGTGCAAGGATATTCCAGCAGCAACCGGGCCGTCCCGAGCATCATCTCGCTGGCCAGCGATGTCGCGGTCTGACGGTCCATGCCCATCGATACGGCCGCGAGGATGAAATCATCGAGCAAGTAAGCGAGGAACGCCGGCCCGCAGCTCGACAAGTCCGATGCCGCGCGGACTTCTTCCTCTTCGATCTCGATCGGACGGCTAATCGAAGAGAATAAGCGCAGCAGCTCTTCCCTGTCGCCGGCACTCAGCCGCGAACCCCACATGAACAGCGTAGCTCCGCTTCCAACGCCGTTCACGACGCTGGGGATGATCTTGGCGACTTTGCAAGGGAGAAGTTCTTCCAGTTGAGACAGCTTCACTGGGCTCGTGATCGAGATGACGATCTGGTCCGGCGTTAGCGAAGAGGCAATCTCCTCGATGACTCTCCGATAATCCATAGGTTTCACGCAGAGCACGACAAAGTCGGAGTCCATTACGGCTCCCCGATTGGAGCTTGCAAGCTGCAAACCCGGATAGCGTTCCGCGAGAGCCGAGAGTTTGGAGCGGGTGCGGGAACTCGCTACGATTTGGGTTGGCTGCAAAGCGCCGCTGCGTATGAAGGCGCCCATGAGCAGACTTCCCATGCTTCCCGCGCCGATAAATCCGATTCTCATTTCCGCAGACCTCCTCCGGCACCTCTGATCTTCACCTCATTGTATGAAGATAAGGTTGGCCGACATGACGGTTTTCGAAGCCGCTAACAAAATTCCGAGAGAAGGGTGATAACGGATGACACGCAACATGCGAACTCGTCTGGCGATAGGGTTGGCGTTGATTGGAATCGCGTCGATCGCGGTCGGATGGTACATGGCAAGCAAGCCTGATTCTTTGTCGGGACAATGGCAGCCGATCAACTCGCAACTGACCGATGCGTTGGAATCACTGAGCGCAACAGATCCGGCCAAACCTGAAATCGAACCTGCATCCGTTCCCGCAACCGTCCTGCCAACACCTGAACCAACTATTGACACTGTACAGCCCAGCCCGGCGCCCTCCCCGGAACAGTCCGAACCAAGCGACGCAGTATCGACACTCGAAACCCGGCTTAATTTGAACGAAGCGACGACGACTCAACTGGAAAGCCTGCCGGGCATCGGACCGTCGAAAGCCAAAGCGATTATCGCTTTTCGAGACCTCCGCGGAGGTTATCGTTCAGTCGACGAATTGCTTGACGTTAAAGGGATCGGCCCGAAAATGCTGGAGAAATTGCTGCCCGAGGTTTATGTCCCTTAATCCGAGCGATAAACTAGGCTTTGCACTTGCGGGAAAATGTGAGAGAATACGAGAGATGGCATTGATTTCTCAAATATAGGAGGCTTGTCAAATGACGAAGGAAAACTCGTACTCATTGGAAACACTGGCCGTACACGCAGGACAGCAGTTGGATCCCGCAACGCTGTCGCGGGCGGTTCCGATCTATCAGACAACGTCGTACGGATTCCGCGATACCGATCATGCTGCCAATTTATTCGCGCTTAAGGAATTCGGCAACATCTATACGCGGATCATGAACCCGACTTCCGACGTATTCGAGCAGCGTGTTGCCGCCCTCGAAGGCGGCGCGGCGGCACTCTCCGTCGCGTCCGGACAAGCAGCCATTACATATTCCATCTTCAATATCGCCGGAGCCGGGGACGAGATCGTCTCGGCATCCAGCTTGTACGGCGGAACGTGGAATTTATTTTCCCACTCGCTGCCGAAGCTTGGCATTAACGTCAAGTTCGTAGATCCCTCGAATCCGGAAAATTTCCGCGCGGCGATCACGCCGAAGACGAAAGCGATTTTCGCCGAGACGATCGGAAACCCTCGCGGAGATATTATCGATATCGCCGCGATCGCATCCATCGCGCATGATAACGGCATTCCTCTAATCATCGATAATACGTTCGCTTCCCCGTACCTGTGCCGTCCTCTTGAACACGGAGCCGACATCGTTCTTCATTCGGCTACCAAATTCATCGGCGGCCACGGAACGTCGATCGGCGGCATCGTCGTCGACGGCGGCAAATTCGACTGGAAAGCAAGCGGCAAGTTCCCAGGACTTACGCAGCCGGACCCGAGCTATCACGGCGTCGTCTATACCGATGCGGTCGGTCCGATCGCTTATATTATTAAGATGCGAGTACAGCTCCTGCGCGATATGGGAGCCGCGATCGCGCCGTTCAACTCGTTCCTGCTTCTGCAAGGCTTGGAGACGCTGCATCTGCGCATGGAGCGCCATAGCAGCAACGCGCTCGCGGTCGCGAAATTCCTCGAAAGCCACCCGGCGGTCGAGTGGGTCAACTATGCGGGCTTGCCGAGCCATCCTTCCTACGAGCTCGGTCAGCGTTACTTGCCGAACGGTCAAGGCGCGATTATGACGTTCGGAATCAAGGGAGGCGTCGAAGCCGGCAAAAAAGTAATCAACGCGGTGAAGCTGTTCTCTCACCTGGCGAACGTCGGCGACTCCAAGTCGCTCATCATTCATCCGGCGAGCACGACTCACCAGCAGCTGTCCGAATCCGAGCAAACGGCGGCAGGCGTGCAGCCGGGTATGATTCGCCTATCGGTCGGGACGGAAGGCATCCAAGATATTATCCATGACTTGGAGCAAGCATTGGCCGCAAGCCAACAGTAAAATAACGTTACCGGAGGAACTAACGCATGACTTCCCTTCGCAAAGACTGGGATACGTATTTTATGGATATCGCCTTCATGGCGTCCACGCGTTCGCGCTGTCCGAGACGGCATGTCGGAACCGTGCTCGTGCAAGGGAAAAAGCTTCTCGGTACGGCTTACAATGGCGCGCCGATGGGCGTTCAAGATTGCTCCGAGGCGGGCTGCATGATCGTCGAGGAATTCGTTCCGACAGAGGGCGCCATGGTGAAGAAGGAGCGGTGTATCCGCACGATTCACGCCGAGCAGAATCTGCTGCTGTTCACGGATCGCGTCGACCGCGAAGGTTCGGTCGTGTACGTCACGGATCAGCCATGCTGGACTTGCGCGAATATGCTCGCCAATAGCGGCGTCGCGGAAATCGTCTACCATCGTCCGTACCAGAAAGACTTCGATAAGGTGAACGAGCTCATGCAGCAGCGAGGCATCGTTTTCCGCCGGACCGCGAACTATGTGCCGCCGTCGGATACCGAAGTCATTGACGCATTCTAATCCATACCATTCAGGGGAAGAACCTCTTGGCCGATTGCGGCTAAGAGGTTTTTTCGTATGTTCGTAGGGGGAACGAGAGTGAACAGAAGACCGTTAGTCGCGATCGCCTGCTGCTTCGTGACAGGGACCGCGATCCCTTCGGCGTGGCCGAGTGCCGGCGGCATATACGCCCTGATCGGAATTTCCTTATTGCTCGTCGCGCTCGGTGCGATGGGCGTCGCCCAATGGAGCATTGCAACTCTCTGTCTGGCGGGATTGCTCGTCGCGACGGTCGAACGGCAATGGGTCGATGATCGCAACGCGACGAGTGTCTCTATTCCGAATCATGCGACGGAAGCCGATGCGTCGATCGCGGGACTCATCGTTTCCCCGGTCGAAGTCGACGGGGATCTCGCTGCGTTCAAGCTTCGAGCGGCAACGATCGCGTTCTCCACGGGGGCTAAGCCTAGCCGATTGTCGGAGTCCATCATGGTACGCGTGAAGCTCGCCAAGCAAGAGGAACAAGGAACGGCATCCGGATGGCAGCGCGGAGACAAGATTCAGTTGACAGGCGTACTCGCCCAGCCTGGGGATGCAGGCAACTTCGGCGCTTTCGATTACCGCGAGTATTTAAGAAAACAAGGCGTGTTCTGGACGCTAACCGCCAAAGGCGCCGAATCCGTGCAAGTGATCACAGGCCGGATTCCGCTGTTATACAGACCGCTCAGAGGATTGGATCAGTTCCGCGAACATATCGGTGCTATGATGGATCGACTCTATCCGCACGGGGATGCCGGCTATATGAAAGGTCTCGTAGCGGGAATTACCGCGGATATCGACCCCCGGCAATACGATGATTTTGCGAAGCTGGGCCTTACGCATATCCTTGCCATCTCGGGCCTGCACGTCGGCGTTATCGTGTTCATTCTGCTTCGATTGGGCGATTGGTTGAGGCTGACGCGAGAGAGGACGATAGACGTTACGATCGTCATGATGCCTGTCTATATGCTGGCCACCGGCGCGTCTCCGTCCGCGATCCGCGCCTGCTTAATGGCGATGCTCGCACTCTGGCTTGCCCGAAGGCATCGGTTGAAGGACGGCTTGCATCTGCTTGCGGCAACCGCGGTCGTCATGCTCCTCTGGAATCCGCTTCTGATCGAAGACGTTAGCTTTCAACTTTCTTTCATCGTAACGGCCGGGTTGCTGCTGTTCGTTCCCGTCGTTACGGCGTCCCTCCCGCTGCCGTGGCCGTGGCTACGCGCTTCGATTGCCGTAGCGTTAACCGCCCAAGCCGTCTCTTTCCCGGTAACCGTCTATTATTTTCATGCCGTTCATTCGTTGTCGCTGCTAGCCAACTTCGTGCTCGTTCCGTTCGTCAGCTTCGTGATTTTGCCGCTAGGCATGGTTTCGGTCGCATTAGGGGCGATAGGGGAGCCGCTCGGCAAACCGCCTGCGATGCTGGCGACGCTCGGCAACGAGCTTACGTTCAAAGTCGTGGACGTGCTGGCGACGCTCGTAAGGCTGCGAACGGCATGGCCCCAGCCGAGCTTCGAGTGGGTGTTGGCCGGATTCGCCTGCATGTGCGGCGTCGCGGCGCTCCTTCATCGGCGTCAGAGGCGCATCCAAGAGGATCGTTGGCTGGAGTCGCGAGACGAGTCTGCGAGAATGCAGGCCGAGCGGCAATCGGCGACGATCCGGCCGGAAGTGGGGCACCCCGTATTTCACCGCTCCCCTATGACTGTACGGGCGTTGTCGATCGGACTTACGGCGTTGATCGTTCTTTGGATCGTCTGGGGTTTACGTCCAAGCTGGACGTCGGACGAAGGCAAAGTGATGTTCCTCGATGTGGGCCAAGGGGACAGCATTCTCATTCGTTCGGGGCATGGCAAGCATGTGATGATCGATACGGGAGGAGCGGTCAGCTTCAACAAGAAAGGGGACGAATGGCGAGTGCGAAGCGACCCGTACGAGGTCGGACGCAAGCTGCTCGTGCCGCTGTTGTTGCAAAGAGGCGTAAGGCAGCTGGATGCGCTTGTGCTCACGCATCTCGATGCCGATCATATCGGCGGGGCAGCCGCGGTGATCGAGAATATTCCCGTGCGGGCGCTCCTGTTCAACGGGACGTTGCGGGATTCCCCCGGGGCAATCGCTCTGTTCGAACTGGCCGTCCGAACAAAAATTCCCCTGTATGCGGTTCACGATGCAACGAGCTGGGAGGTTGACGATTCGTTAAAGCTCGAGGCGTTATATCCGGCGGCTGAGAGGCACCTCATGAACGGAGTTCCGATCGAGAATGAACAGAACGCTAACAGCGTCGTGCTGCTCGCCACCCTCTACGGGCGTACCTTCTTGCTGCCTGGCGATCTCGAAGCGGAAGGGGAGCTGAGCATTGTGGCGAATAGACGAGCATTCGCCGCCGTCGATGAGCCGGTCGATGTCCTGAAAGCCGGCCACCACGGCAGCCGAACGTCGACGACGCAGTCTTGGCTCGACTATTGGCGCCCGACGGAAACCGTGATCTCCGTCGGGCGGAATAACCTGTACGGACATCCTCATCCTACGGTCGTCGAGAGGCTGGAGGAATCGGGCACGAACATCGTTCGAACGGATCGGAAAGGAGAAGCCCAATATCGCGTTTATCCCGACGGGACGATGGAACGACGGACGAAAAGGCTGTTATAATAGAAAAATATGATCTTACTATACTTAGAATAGAAGAGGCAACCCCTATGGATGATAGGTTGAATTGGGCGGGCAACTATCGCTACGGCTCGTCGAAAATCATGGAACCGGGAAGCGTCGAGGAAGTAAGGGAAGCGGTTGCGCGCGCAGACCGGATCCGCGCGCTCGGCTCGCGGCACTCTTTTAACGGGATTGCCGACACGGAAGGGACTCAGCTCTCGCTTCGTAGGCTGAATCGGGTCATCGAGCTGGACAAGTCGCAAGGGACGGCGACCGTCGAAGGCGGCATTCGGTATGGCGAGCTGTGCCGCTATCTGAACGAGCAAGGCTACGCCTTGCACAACCTGGCTTCGCTGCCGCACATTAGCGTAGCCGGCGCCGTTGCGACCGCTACGCATGGCTCGGGCGATCGGAACCAAGGCTTGGGAGGCGCCGTCCGTTCCCTCGAACTCGTGAAAGCGGACGGAGAAACCATCGCGCTGACGCGCGGTGCGGACAGCGAGTTCGACGGGGCAGTCGTCGGGCTCGGAGGGTTGGGCGTCGTGACGAAGCTTCAGCTTGACGTCCTACCTTCGTTCCAAGTGAGCCAGACCGTATATGACGAGCTTCCTTTATCGGCGCTTGAAGACGGGGGCGTGGACCGAGTTTTCTCTTCCGCGTACAGCGTCAGTTTATTCACGAATTGGGAAGGCCCGACGTTTAATCAAGTTTGGGTGAAGCGGAAGCAGAGCGGCGAGCACGAGGAGGACGCCCTGCGAGCGTCAACCGATTTCTTCGGGGCGGCGGCCGCTCCGGCCAAGCGGCATCCCGTTCCCGGCCAATCGGAGGTGAACTGCAGCGAGCAGTTCGGCGTTCCGGGGCCGTGGCACGAACGATTGCCGCACTTCCGCATGGCGTTTACGCCGAGCGCGGGCAACGAGCTGCAAAGCGAATATTTCGTGCCTAGGCGGCACGCATTCGATGCGTTGAAAGCGCTGGAACGGTTGCGCGAGCATATCGCGCCGCTACTCTACATTTCCGAAATTCGCACGATCGCTGCCGACGGCTTCTGGATGAGCCCGTGCTACAAGCAGGACAGCGTAGGCTTGCATTTCACCTGGAAGCCGGAGTGGGAGCGAGTCCGCCAAGTGCTGCCGCTGATCGAGCGGGAGCTGGAAGCGTTCGACGTGCGCCCGCACTGGGGAAAGCTGTTCGCGATGGAACCGGGCAAGGTTCAAGCTCGGTATGAGCGGCTGCAGGATTTCCGCGACATGCTGCTTCGTTACGATCCGGCCGGAAAGTTCAGGAACGCGTTCCTGGATACTTACATCATGCATTCATAGAACAACAGCAATGAGCCGCACCCTCTGTAAGAGGGGCGGCTCTGTCATCGTTCGAGCTACTTTGGCGCATACTTCACGTTCGCCATCATCGCAAGCAGAATCGGGCGAGCTTTGTCCAGCTCCGCCAGCTTGTAAGCGATCTCGACGTATACCCGGTGATCGGCATCGTACTCAACCAGGAAGTAATCCGTCCTCGAGTCGGAATCCGACTCCCGCGCGGCCGTGCCCGCGTAGTTAAGAACGACGGCGAGATCGTCCTCGTAGGTTAGCGGAACGTCCGGCGCGTCATCACGGAACGTAAGCGATCCTTTGCCTTTCATCAAATCATACGAAACCTTTCCGTCGCTCCGCTCAACAGGCGTCGCGTTGTTAGGCAGGAACAGCCCGAAGTTCTCCGTATCCGTCTGATGCCACTGCGAGTATATATCGTACCCGCCGACCTGCATCCGCAACGATCGAATGCGGTCGAAGAGCAGCGTGTCGGTATGGGGCGGCTGCGTTCTATACCGATATTCGTCGCGATTCAAGTCCGTCGCCAGCTCCGGTTGAACCTCGAACTGCGGCGTTGGTACGCGTTCTAGTACGTCCCCTTGTTCCGAATAACGATAGCTGCGGATATCGTCTCCCGTCACCGCGTTGAACGTATGGGTCAGCGGATCGTAAACGAGAGAGTCCGGATACGTCAATCCTAACGGATCATAGACTTCGGCGGATCGAATCTCGCTGCCGAATTTTTTGTAAAGGGTAACGGAACTGCTCTTGGAACGATGCGTTTCGACGAACTCGCTGCGCCCGTCTCCGTCGAAATCCGATTCCACTCCAGGGATATCCGTACTGAATTCGGTCGCGGCGGAACCCCCGTCGAACCGGACCCATACCGAATAGGCGCAGTTAGGCACGATACAACCGTTTCCGTTGATCCTCACGTGAGGCTCCCCGAACAATGTACTGTTCTCTAGTGAAAATTGGTTCAATAAGCCGTAGCCGAAATCGTAGAACTGGTCCTCCGGCGTCGAATCCAGCTTCGTCTCGAACGATACGGCAAGGTGCGGCAGCTTATCGTCCGGAGTCGTCGTATAGCTGTAGAAAGTGCCGATTCCCTCGAAACGTTTGCTGGCCGTAACCGTAACGGACGCCTTAAGCATGCGCTTCATTTCCGTATAGCGAGTCTCGCTAGGCGCGAGGGAGACATAGGCGAGCGCGACGGCTTCCTGCGGCGTCACGGCCTGTACCCCCGCAACGCCGGCATCGTCCGCGTCCGCGCCTTCCAGCGCCCATATCGCAACCGCAACGCATACGATTAACGCGGCAGCCGCTGCAGACCATTTATGCCATACTTTACTACGTCTCCCTCCGCGGGCGATTGCGCCGTTCACCGCCTGCTTCATCTCATCCGTGAACACGAGCCTGTTTTCCAACCGGCCTCGCGCGCGCCGATACCAATCGGGTTTAACGCTGTTCATGTTCCCACCTCTTTAACTGAGCTTCGACCTTCTGCCGCGCCCGGTGAAGCCTGGATTTAACCGTGCCTTCCGGAATGCGGAGCAAACCGGACATCTCCTGAACCGACAGTTCGTGCCGCAGATCGAGGACAAGCGCCTCGCGCAGCTTGTCCGGCAACGACATCACGATGCGCCAAATATCGTCGGCGGATTGCTTTCCGATATAGGCGGCTTCCGCGGACATTGCCGTCTGTCGCGGTTTAACGCTGGCGAACGACAGCACTCGGCGAATATAGCTCGAAGACAAGTAGTTGAGGGCCAAGTTGCGTGCAATCGCGAACAACCACGTTTTCAAACTGGACTGCCCGCGGTAGGAATCGATCTTATAATGCGCCTTGATGAACGTCTCTTGCGCGACGTCCTTGGCCAGCTCCCTGTCTTTCGTAATGGCATAGGCGTAATTCAGCACATCGTCGCCGTATTCGTCCATCAGCTCGTCAAGGGTAACCGCTTCGACGGCGCTGACGTGCTTCAAATATTCCAGCCCCATTCGCTCACCTCCAACCTATTAGACAGAATCGGACCGATGGGCGTTCCGTTATCTTCCTCTTTTATTATCCTGCATAATACAATAGGCGGATTCGTTCAAATTTGCTAGACTGAACTATGGATGATAGAATCGTTTGTCTAATCTTTCTAATAACAACGTTGCAACCTTTCGGCGGACATCCGCGTCTGAGAGGGTGCATGGGAGGTGGATCTTCGTGATCGAGCCGGCTCTCATCAAATCCGCGCAAGCGGGAGATCGGGAAGCTCTCGTGGCGCTGCTTCGCGAAATCGAGAATCATGTTTACCGCACGGCGTATTACTTGCTGAACCACGAGCAGGACGCGATGGATGCGGCGCAAGAAGCGCTTATACGGATTTATACGAAAATCAACACGTACGAAGAAAAAGCCCAGTTTCGGACATGGGTCCAGAAAATCGTTACGAATATTTGCATAGATAAATTTCGGCGCAAGCGTCCGTCCGTATCGATCGACGAGCATGAATTGGTGTTCGAGTCGAGGGACAACGTAGAAACCGAGGTGCTGACGGCCTACGCGGCAGAAGAAATTCGCGAAGCGATCGGCAAGCTGCCTGAGCATCATCGCAGCGTCGTCGTGCTCCGTTACTTGCAGGATTTTTCGTACAACGAAATCGCGGACTCGCTCGATCTGCCGCTCAATACGGTCAAGTCGTACTTGTTCCGGGCTAGGCAACAACTGCAAACTTTACTCCATGATTATCAGAAAGGTGGTGTCCGGGGATGAATTGCCAAGAGGTGATGGAACTCATGCAGCGTCATGTGGATGGGGATTTGGATCAACAGGAAACCGCGCTCATGACGGCTCATGTCGGCGGATGCCCGGAGTGCGCCGTTATGCTGGAGCGACTTCAGCGGCTATCTGATGATTTATCGCTATTGCCTCGAGTCGAGCCGAAGTTCAGCATCGTCGACGCGATCTTACCTCAGTTGGTTCGGCTTGAATCGGAACGGCTGAGCGAATCGGCGGAAGACAAGACCGATACGAAGGCCGTCGTTCCACGGTTGCGTTCCGAACGTCCGCGGGGGCGTCTGCTGCGCAGATGGTCGGGGATCGTGGCTGCCGGCATCGTTGCGGGCCTGTTGTTGATCTCTCAGCAGCTTCAATTGTCTAACGACCATAGCGATAATGACGCGGCGGCGCCGGGAGAATTCGGAAACGCGGCATTCAGCGTGAAGGCTCCGGAATACGCAGCCACGATGGAAGACGGCGAGGCCCCGGCAGCGGCGCCCGAAGCGGGCGTATCCGAGCGGAGCTCGTCCGCGAAGATAGCGCCGGACTCGGTGGCGGGCGGCGCAGCCCAAGAAGCCCCGGCGGCATCGGAGCAGGCGATCGATAACGGCAGCGCGGCATCGATCGCGGAGCCCGGCATCAATAGCGTCGAGGTGGGCGATCAGTACGGAGCCAACGCGTTCGTGACTCCGTCCATCGGCTCCGATGAAGAGACCAAGTCGAAAACCTCGGATGTAAATTCGATCAACGGTTTAACCGCCCAGGTAACGGCGCTCGTCTCTCCCGACGGCCTGTGGCGCGCCGTCGCGTACGAAGGCGACGGAACGCTCCGGATCTACGCGACGAAGGACGACAGCTTAGTATTCGAGTCCGAGCACCGCGCGGGCTCGCTCACGGGCCTCGCATGGGAACCGGAGAGCGAACAGCTGACGTATACTTGGATCGATGAGCAGGGCAATAAGAAGAATCTTGCCTATAACGCGGACGAAATACGGGAATTTACGCCTTAAGACGAGTCACCTATCCCGCACCTCCAGCGTATAGTATACGGAGAGAGTTGACGTTCGTTCGATCGGACGGCGTCACGGTCGTTCGCGCACGGTACCATGGACCGGCCGGCGAACGTTGATATAGATGTCCGAGAACAAAGGGATCATGCCGAATGGTAGGCGTGATCTCTTTGTTGTGTTATTGTGGGTTAAGGAACTAACTCAACGTATCACGCAAGCGAAGAAGGAGCATGCAGGATGGATGCCAAACAAGCTTTTCGCATGATCAAACAGGGCCAAGTCGCGCCCGTATACATATGCTTCGGAACGGAATCCTATTTAATGAACGAATTTATCGAGCGGCTCGTCGAGAAGCTCGTGGAGCCGGAGCATCGGGAGATGGCGCTCGTCCGGTTCGATACGGGCGAGTCGCCGGTCGATGCGATTCTCGAAGAAGCGGAGACGCTGCCGTTCCTCGTCCCGAGCAAGGTCGTGCTCGTGCGCGACAGCGTATTGTTCGCATCGGGGAAAGAATCGAGCAAAGTCGAGCACCGTCCCGAACGGCTGCTGGCGTATCTCGAGCAGCCGTCTGAGACGACCGTGCTCGTATTCCTCGTCCCGCACGAGAAGCTGGACGAACGCAAGAAACTCGTCAAAGCGGCCAAGGCCGCAGACTTCGTCATTCCGTTCACGCCTTTGTCGGCCGAAGAACTCGCGCAATGGATTCACAAACGCGCGACCAGCCGCGGCAGAACGCTGGCGAAGGACGCCGGAGAGGAACTGCTCAGGCGCGTCGGCACCGACATGCATTCGCTTGCGGCGGAGATGGACAAGCTCATTCTGCATGCGGGAGCGGAAGGCACCATTACGCTCGAAGCCGTGAACGAGCTTGTCATGGTCGCCACGGAACAGAACGTGTTCCGATTAACCGAAGAGCTTGCCGCGCTCAGAACGGGCCCGGCAATCGCCCTATACTACGATCTCCTCCGGCAGCGCGAAGAGCCGATAAAGCTGATGGCTCTCATGGTGCGGCAATTCCGCAACATGCTGCATGTCAAGGAGCTTGCCGGCCAAGGCTATTCGCCGCAGCAGATGGCCGGACAACTCGGGCTGCATCCTTATGCGGTTAAGATCACCGCGGAGCAGGCCCGCAAGTTCAGCCTGGAGCGACTGGCGACGCTGCTCTCGGAGCTCGCGGACCTCGATTACGCGATGAAGACCGGCCAAATCGACAAGACGCTCGGGCTCGAGCTCTTCCTGCTCAAGACGAGTTCCGCCGGCGCGAGTTAACCGCTCGTCCAAGTAACAACCATTCGCAGTTATTTTAGGCAATAGGCTTCAATGAGCAATGAATACCAACGATTTGCAGTTATTATTATACAACGTGGTCATTCTCATGTCGGAGTTGCTAAATAACTACCTATATGTGTTAATAATACACTGACATACGATCCGACCGAGTTTAACTGCAGATGATTGTTATTTGACATCTATGCTACGGGCATGAGTATGTCCGAGCGATTTCCATGCAAAAAGCCATCCCCGAGAGGATGGCTTTTTCGTCGGCTAACCGTATCCGAAAGAGAGCGGTTAACCCATATGCATCAGGCACAAGCTTACGCTTGCGCGGACAATGCGTTCAATTTTTTGGCCAGACGGGATTTTTTGCGGGCGGCTGCGTTCTTGTGAACGAGCCCTTTCGTTACCGCTTTATCCAACTTCTTCTGAGCCGCGACCAGCGCCGCTTTAGCAGCAGCAACGTCCGTTCCGACTACTGCTTGATCGGCAAGTTTAACGGCCGTACGCAGTGCGGACTTCTGCGAAGCATTGCGCAGACGGCGAGCTTCGTTCGTTTTCGTGCGTTTGATAGCGGATTTGATGTTCGGCATTCTTTTCACCTCCTGAAAAACAGAAGTATTTCTCCACACAACTTGTAACATTCTATCATGGAGGGGGGTAAATAGCAAGGTATATGTCCCGCCAGCATGCCGGATGATCCCGTATGCCCCTTACAAGTTTACGACCCGCATAAGAAAGGGGATCCACACTCCAGATGGACAAAGATTTGGCTTTATACGACATTCGAACGGACCTCGCGATCGAGGCGAAGGAGCTCGCGTCGCAGGAAGGCGCGGACATTCCCGGCGTATGGTCCGAGAAAGTGGAGCAAGGCGAAGTGATCGTCAGCAGGATGCACATTCAGACCGATGAAGGATCCAGACGAATCGGCAAAATGATCGGTCATTACGTTACGCTTGACGTGCCCGGCATGCGTCAAGGCGACACCGATCTTCAAGATCGGATCGCGACGACGTTCGCGCAGGAATTCGAAGCGTTCTTGACGCGGATCGGGTTCGACCGAATGGGGAGCGTGCTTATCGTCGGGCTGGGCAACCGCAACGTGACGCCGGATTCGTTAGGGCCGCTTGTCGTAGAGAACGTCATGGTGACGCGGCAGTTTTTCGAGCTCATGCCGGATCAGGTCAGTCCCGGTTACCGGCCGGTCAGCGCGATAGCGCCGGGAGTGCTCGGCACGACGGGAATCGAGTCTAGCGATATTATTCAAGGCATCGTAGAGAAGGCGAAGCCGGATCTCGTCATTGCGATCGACGCGCTTGCCTCCAAGGCGCTCGAAAGGGTGAACACGACGGTTCAGATCGCCGATACGGGCATTCATCCGGGATCGGGCATCGGCAATAAGCGCAAAGGGCTTACCAAAGATATTCTCGGCGTCCCGGTTATCGGAATCGGCGTGCCGACGGTCGTCTATGCTTCGACGATCGTGGGCAGCACGATCGAATTGATGGTGGAACACATGAAGAAGCACTCTCCGAATGCAGGGCAGATGTTCGGTACGCTCGGTGAATTGGAGACGAATGAAAGGCTGCAATTGGTTAAGGAGGTCCTTCAACCGGTCGGGCACGATCTGCTCGTTACGCCGAAGGAGATCGATAAGTTCATGGAGGATATCGCGAACGTGATCGCAAGCGGGTTGAACGCCGCCCTCCACGAGGCCGTTGACACCGATAACGTAGCCGCTTATACGCACTGAAGCCTAAAGGCAGAGCCGCTCTTCCGCCGAAGAGCGGCCTTTGTGCATGCCGAACTCGCCGTTTGGCAGGCTCTCCGGAAGGCAATAATGATCATCGTTCTTGCAGCCGACTTCTATCCGCATTCGTTCTATCAGTCTACTTTCTCTCATAGGATGCATTAAGAGACTATTCCTAGAGATAGAGGGCGCATCCGCTAGACGCGCCCGGGAGGTAAACCGATGAAACGAGTCGTCGTGGAGATGAATTGGGCGCATTTACGAGCGAGATGGCGGCGGGTACTCATTACGGGCAAAGCCTTTATCGTACTTAGCCTCTGTTCGATGATTCTGTTCATTCTGCTGGGATTAGGGGGCATGCTGCAAAAGCATATTTCGGCTTCTCCCGTTCAATCGATGCAAGGGCTTGCGGCATCGTTGCCTAGACAAGTGTTTCAATCGCTGCTTAGCATGGAGCTTCCGAACATGGAGGCGGATGACGACGGCTCCCCGCTGCAGGCGGACAAGCTGGCGGCGTTCCTGCTTCGCTTCGTTACAGGCATTGATCCTGGCGACCCGCAAAGCCTCATCGCCCAAGAGATGCCGGGCATGGATCGAGACCATTCCGTATTGCTTCGCCCTGGGGCGGGAGAACCGGAGGCGCCGGAGGACCATAGCCCGATCGAAGGAACCGGGACGCAACCTTCCGAGGAATTGCAGACGGAGCCGACGGCTTCGGTAGAGCCCGAACCTTCGCAGCCGTCCGCGACGCCCGAAGAGCTTTCGCCCGGAGACGAGACGGACGAGCAAACGACTAACGGCAGGAAGGTCGTATTCATCTACCATTCGCATAATCGGGAATCTTACTATCCGGAGCTGAAGTCCGGCACGAAAGACCCGAACTCCGGTACGGTCAACGTAACGCTCGTAGGCAAACGGCTGGCACGGCAGCTAGAGAAGGAAGGCGTCGGAAGCACGCATTCGAACAAAGATTATTCCTCTTCGGTCAAAGGCTACAACTGGAATTATTCGTACAAGTATTCGTTGCAGACGGTTAAACAAGCGCTTGCCCGCAACGATAAGCTCACTTTCTTTTTCGATCTCCATAGAGATTCGCAGCGGCGTTCCAAGACGACGGCCACGATTAAAGGCAAGGATTACGCGCAAGTGTATTTCATTATCGGCCACCGGAACCCGAATTGGCGCGAGAACGAAGCGTTCGCCAACAAGCTTCACGAAAAGCTGGAGGACAAGTACCCGGGTTTGTCGCGCGGCGTGTGGGGCAAGACGGCGGCGAACGGCAACGGGGAATACAATCAATCGGTCGCCCCGGAAAGCGTGCTGATCGAGATCGGCGGCGTCGACAATACGCTCGAAGAATGCTACCGCACGGCGGATGCGCTGGCGGAAGTCATCGCGGAACAATATTGGGATGAACAAGACGCGGTGAAGGCTAACGCTGCGCAATAAAGCGAAGGAGGAATCGATATGCGTCGGGATACGTTCAAGCTGGCCATGCTGGCGGCAATCGTCGCGTTCGCGGTTTTATACGGCATGGAGCTGTCGTCCAGGGGAATCGAGAACGTGAACGGTAAAGTCGTAAACGCCCGTGACGACTCTCTGTCGGATGTCGAAGCGGCGGACGAGTGGGTGTTGCCGACTCGCGAGCCCGCCGAGCAAAAGCCGTCGTCCCCGAGGACGACCGATCCGGGCAAGCTGCTGGACGAAGAGCAATACAACGATTGGGACGCCGAGTTGTACGACGTTCCCCGCAACGATCATAAACCGCTCGTCGACCGCGTCTCCGGCGCGACGGCCGAAGCGTTGCACGGAATTTCGAAGGGCGGAATTAAATTCGTCGTATCGTTGTTCGATAAAGTAACAGGTTAGAAATCCACTTGTTGACAACAGAAGATGCGTGTGTTAATCTCATATCCAAGAAAGCTTACTAGAATTATCGGAATTGAATGCAGTCCACCATTCGCATGGAGACTTTCCCTACCTTTGACGGGTAGTTGGAAAGTCTCTTTTGCGTTTAAGGGGCATGAAAGGATGAAGGACGATGAGCGTGCCTGTGCTGGAAATCGAACGGTTGAACAAATCGTTCCAGACGCCGAAGACGGTCGTGACCGCGCTAAGCGGCATCGATCTGAAGGTACAAGAGGGGGAGTTCATTACCGTGATCGGCCCGAGCGGCTGCGGGAAAAGCACGCTGCTCAAGATCGTCGCCGGCTTGGACCTAGCCTACGAAGGAAGCGTCAAGCTAAGCGACAAGGAGGTTGCGGGACCTGGAATCGATAAAGGGTTTATTTTCCAGGAGCCGAGGCTGTTCCCTTGGCTGACCGTCGAGAAGAACATCGCCGCGGATCTGTCGCTCAGAAATCCCGAAGTACGGAAGAAGGTCGATTCTTTAATCGAACTCGTCAAGCTGCAAGGCTTCGAAAAGGCGTATCCGCGCGAGCTGTCGGGGGGCATGGCGCAGCGGGTCGCGATCGCCAGGGCGCTGCTCCGCAATCCGAAAGTACTGCTGCTCGACGAGCCGTTCGGCGCTCTCGATGCCTTTACGAGGGCGCACATGCAAGAGGTGCTGCTCGACATCTGGCAGCATAACCGGACGACGATGATCTTCGTCACCCACGACATCGACGAAGCGATATTCCTCGCGAACCGGATCGTGATCTTGAAACCGCGTCCGGGCAGCATTCGCGGCATTGTGCCGGTAACGTTGCCGTACCCGCGCAAGAAGGCCACGACGAGCTTTCAATCGCTCCGGTTGAAGGTGCTGGACGAATTCGAGCGTCTCGAGGAAACCGAGTACGTCGATCGTGCCGGCTTATAACGAAAGGGGGTATGGTTCATGAGCCGACAAGCCGAAACGGCCGGGATAGCCGGACCCGCCGCGGGGGCGCCGAAACGCCGGGTCATTCTCGCGTTGGGCTCGCTGTTGCCGGTCGCTTTGTTAGCCGTATGGCAAGCGCTCGGCGATCTCGGGTATATATCCACGATGCTGTATCCGACCCCGCTTACGATCGCGGAAGCATTCGTCGATCTAAGCGCCTCGGGAGAGCTGTGGACGCACTTGCAGATCAGCTTGACGCGGGCCGCTCTCGGGTTCGCGCTCGGCGGAGGATTGGGACTTCTGCTGGGCGTAGCCGTAGGCTTGTTCCGAAGCACGGAGAAGGCGCTCGACCCGACCGTCCAGATGCTGCGCATGGTGCCGTCGCTCGCGCTGGCGCCTCTGTTCGTGCTGTGGTTCGGCATCGGGGAAGAGTCCAAGATTCTGCTTATCGCCAAAGGCGCTTTCTTCCCGCTCTACATCAATACGTACTTGGGCATCCGGTCGGTGGACCGCAAGCTGTTCGACGTGTCGCGCGTCCTCTCTTTCGGCCGCTTCAAGCAAATCATCAGGCTCGTGCTGCCTGCATCGTTGCCTAACGTGCTGCTGGGCATACGGATATCGCTAGGCGTCGCGTGGCTCGGATTGGTCGTGGCGGAGCTGATGGCTTCCACGTCCGGAATCGGCTATTTGATGTCGGACGCCAGGCAATTCACGAAGACCCCGGTCGTATTCGTCGGCATCGCGGTATTCGCGATCGTCGGGAAGCTGACGGATTCGCTTGTCCGTATGCTCGAGAGAAGATGGCTTCGTTGGCAAGACACCTATAAGGGATAACCGAGAAGGAGGGAATGATCATGAGCATCGAACAAGCGGAACTTCGGCTGCCGCCGGCCGCGGTGCCTCCCGCGCCGCCGATCGGGGACACCCGGACGGGTTCGATCCAGGCAATAGTCAAGAAGCCGGCTTCCGGGTGGAAGTCGATCGTCATCGATACGGCGATCGGGGCCGCGCTGCCCGTCCTGATCGTCGCGTTGTGGCAATGGGCGGCGGAGAGAGGGTGGACGAATCCGCTGTTTTTTCCGGCGCCGGACGTCATCGCCGACGCTTTCGGCTCTCTCATCTCGTCGGGAGAGCTGTTCCATCACTTAGGGATCAGCGTCTGGCGCGCGCTGATCGGATTCGTAGTCGGAGGCAGCGTCGGATTGCTGCTCGGACTGTTGTCGGGATTGTCCCGCAAAGCGGAGTACGTACTCGACCCGAGCTTGCAAATGCTGAGGACGGTTCCCCATCTCGCTATCGCCCCTCTCGTGCTGCTTTGGTTCGGTTTCGGGGAACAGTCGAAAATCGTCATTATCGCGCTAGGCGCCTTTTTCCCGCTGTACGTGAACACTTTCGTGGCCATACGCAACGTCGACAACAAGCTGTTCGACGTGGCGAAGGTGCTCGCGTTCGGTCGCGCGAAGCTGTTGTTCAGACTCGTGCTGCCTGCGGCTTTGCCCGGCATTCTGCTCGGCGTTCGGCTGTCACTCGCGCTTTCTTGGATCGGTCTCGTCGTCGCGGAGTTGATCGGCTCGCAGTCCGGCGTCGGATTCCTGATCAATCTCGGGAAGCAGACGTCCGCCACGGAAGATATTTTCGTCGGCGTCATCATCTTCGCCATCGTCGGCAAGCTGGTCGATTCCTTCGTGCGATTGCTGGAGCGGAAACTGCTGCATTGGCGCGAGAGCTTTGAAGGGTAACATCAACTTAATAGATAGATTAGGAGGATTGGCGAATGAGCGTACAACAACTGAACGATTTGGTATTGGATACCGACGTGCTCGTCATCGGAGGAGGCCCGGCAGGTACATGGGCGGCGCTTACGGCGGCGGGGAACGGGGCGAAAGTCGTGCTCGTAGACAAAGGTTATTGCGGTTCGAGCGGCGCGACGGCGCCATCAGGCACGGGAGTCTGGTACGTCAAGCCGGAAGAGAAGCTTCGCGAGGAAGCGAAGGGGAGCCGGTATACGCTCGGCGGACATCTCGCGGAATCCCGTTGGATGGACCAGGTGCTTGATCGGACCTATGAGAATATGAACAAGCTAGCGGCCTGGGGGTATCCGTTCCCGCTCGACGACTCGGGCACGCCGTACAAACGGGGGTTGCAAGGTCCCGAGTACATGAAGCTCATGCGCAAGCTCGTCCACAAAGCGGGCGTCAAAATTCTCGATCATAGCCCCGCCGTAGAGCTGCTTGCGGACGAACACGGCGTCGGAGGCGCTACGGGCGTACGGCTGCAAGCCGGAGGGACGTGGACGGTGCGGGCAGGCGCGGTCATCATCGCGACGGGAGGCTGCGCGTTCCTGAGCAAGGCGCTCGGCACGAACGTGCTCACGGGCGACGGTTACTTGTTCGCCGCGGAAGCGGGAGCGGAGCTGTCGGGCATGGAGTTCTCGAACGCGTACGCCATCTCGCCGACGTTCTCGTCGGTTACGAAAACGGCCTACTATCGCTATGCTTCGTTCTATTATGAAGACGGAACGGTCGTAGAGGGGGCCGGTTCGACTCGCGGGAGGTCGGTGATCGCCCGCAACCTGCTTCAAGGCAGACAGGTGTACGCGCGGCTCGACCAGGCGCCGGAAGATATCCATCGCCTGCTGCGTGTCGGCCAGACGAATTTCTTCCTGCCGTTCGACCGGCTCGGCATTAATCCGTTCACCGATAAGTTCCCGGTTACGCTTCGTCTTGAAGGTACCGTGCGCGGAACCGGCGGCATTCACGTCATCGACGAGAGCTGCGCGACGATCGTGCCGGGGCTGTACGCGGCCGGCGACGCGGCGACGCGCGAATTCATCTGCGGCGGTTTCACCGGCGGAGGCAGCCACAATGCCGCATGGGCGATGTCCTCGGGTTCGTTCGCGGGCGGCGGCGCGGCGAATTACGTGAAGAAGCTCGGCGAGAGGAACGAGACGCGCAAGCTGAGAGGCTTGTCGTCCACGACGTTGACCCATCGGAAGACGGGAACGCCGGAGGCGCTGACCGCGTCGCGGACGCAGGAGCGGATTCAAGCGGTCAGGGATGAGGTGGCTCCTTACGATCGTAACTTGTTCCGTACGGATGAGGGGCTCTCCCAGTCGCTCGATCGACTCGACGATCTGTGGAAAGACATTCGCGGTTCCGTATCGACTCGCGATGCGGAAGGCGTGAAGGCAAGGGAGACGGCAGCCATGACCGCAACCGCGCGTTGGATGTATCGCTCCGCCCAAGCGCGCACCGAGACGCGGGGCATGCACAAGCGGGAAGACTATCCGAAGATGGATGCCGCTCAGCGTTACCGTCTTGTAGCCGGCGGTCTGGACGATATTCGCGTCCGCAAGGTGGAAGTCGCCGAACCGATCGCGGCGCTGAAGGAGGGTGCGCATTAATGATTGAGCTGCTCAGCCAAGAGAAATGCATTTCCTGCAATCAATGCGTGAACGTCTGCCCGACGAACGTGTTCGAGAAAGTCGAAGACGGCATTCCGGTCATCGCCCGCCAGAGCGATTGCCAGACGTGTTTCATGTGCGAGCTGTATTGCCCGGTCGATGCCCTGTACGTCGCTCCGGACTCCGAGACTCCGTTACCCGTGAGCGAGGAAGAGCTGGAAAGCAGCGGCTTGCTCGGCGGTTATCGGGAGAAAGTCGGCTGGGGACCCGGACGCACGCCGGTGTCGAAGCACGAATACATGTACCAGCTCGCGGTCAAAACGTCATTGTAACGATGCAATAGCATTGCGGTTTCATAGTTGAGAGGAGTCATCCGACATGACAAGACAAAGGTTCAGCCATCATTTACGACATACAAGCTTGATCGTTATCGCCGTTATCGCGTTGATCGCCGTTCAGGCTTGCGGCAAGAAAGACAACGGCGAGACTTCGCCCGCGGCCGCCGCCGCTTCGGATTCGCCTTACGCGAACGTGCCGAAGACGCTAACTTACGGATACATCGGCGCGAACAAGCTCAACCTGCCCGGCGGCGCGGAAGGCTGGGGGCTCTATAAAGGCATTATCCAGGAAGAGTTGAAGCCATACGGCATTACCGAAGTCGCCACGGTCGGATTCCCGAACGGTCCGGACCAGACCGAAGCGCTCATCAGCGGGCGTCTCGATTTCGGCAGCTTAGGCGACACGCCGGCGATTCTCGCGCGTTCATCGGGCGCCAAAACCCGCATTATCACGCAACAAGTAACGGATCTCATTGGTTATTTGATCGGCAAGAAGGACGGTCCGAAGACGCTCAAGGACTTGGAAGGGAAGACGATCGCGATCCAGAAAGGCTCCTATATGCATCGTTATATCGTCGGTTTGTTGAATTCGGAAGGCATCAAGGACGTGAAGTACGTCCATATGCTCCGTCCTGACGGGGAAGCGGCGCTCGCGCGCGGCGAAGTCGACGCCATGACGAATTCCGGCGTCCCGTCCTTGAAGCTGATCGACCAGGGTTTCCCGCTCCTGGACGATTCCTCGAAGCATCCCGAGCTGCTCGGAACGAGCACGACGGTCGTCTCCGAGCCGTATCTCGAGAAGTTCCCGGATTTCCCGCGAATATGGAACGAGGCGCGCCTAAAGGCGTTGGAGGACGCGAAGCAGCATGAGGATGAGTATTACGAATTTCTGGCGCAAGTGAACAACACGACGCCGGAGCTCGTGAAGAAGGTGTCGCCGCTTTCGCAGAACAAAGACGCGCCGTTCACGGACGACGGATTGAAGCTGCTGGAAGGCACGAAAGGTTTCCTCGTGGAAGAGAAGCTCGCCACGTCGGATTTCCAAATCAGCGAATGGATCGTGAAATAAGGAGGGATACGGGTTGGCATCGCATGCGCTTGCTATAGAGAGTTTCGGGCTGGAGGAAGCTTATCCCGACCATTCGGTCGCGTGTATTCCCGGCGCCGACCACACGTTCGGAGCGAAGCACCCGTACGAAGGCTTCACGAAGCATTTGGAAGAAGCATTCGAGCACTCGCTCCGGTTTTTGCGGAGAGTGTTCGCTGCCCAATAGAATCGGAGGGAATCGTCATGAGTACGATACAGACGCAAGATTGGGAGCTGCCGGTCCGTTATACGGAAGAAGTCGCGAACGCTCGCGAGGCGAACGCCCCCGTTCACCCGCTTATATTAAACCGTTGGTCGCCTAGAGCCTACGAACCGCGTCCGGTGCCGGAAGAGCTGCTGGCGACCGTGCTGGAAGCCGCCCGCTGGGCTCCTTCCTCCAGCAACCAGCAGCCTTGGAGGTTCTACGTGGCGCGTACGCCGGAGGAGCATGAGACGTTCCGTTCCTTCATCAAGCCGAACAACAGACTATGGACGGACGGTGCTCCGGTCCTGATTCTGATCGCATCGGAGAAGCTGAAGGAAGACGGCGGGCCGAACGGCGCGCACGCATTCGACGCGGGAGCGGCGTGGGGGATTCTCGCATTGCAAGCGCAGCTCGTCGGATTGTCGACGCGCGCCGTAGGCGGATACGACCGCGACAAGGCGAGAGAAGCGCTGGGTACGCCGGACGCGATTGAATTGCACGCGGTCATCGCGCTCGGCTATCGCGGAGATGCGGTTTCATTGCCGGAAGCGCTGCGCGAGAGGGAGAAGCCGAACGGCCGACGTTCCGCGCGCGATAGCTTGCTGCCCGTACCGACCGCCGCGCGGCGATGACCGTATACGCGGATCGGACGACCAAGTTCGTCCATACTTATTTTCACGCGCTGACTCACCGGAACTATCGTACGTTCTGGCTGGGGCAGTGCGTTTCCTTGATCGGCACGTGGGTGCAGAACATCTGCCAAGCCTGGCTCGTTCTCTCGCTCACGAAGTCGCCGCTGCTGCTCGGCATGCTGGGGCTGGCGCAATTCCTGCCGTTAACCGTTCTGTCGTTGTTCGCGGGAGTGCTCGTCGATAAATTTCCGAAGCGGGCGATTCTAATGGTCACGCAGACGGTCGCGATGACGCTTGCCTTCACGACCGCGGCGCTCGTCTTCTCCGGCGCGATTCGGTTCGAGCACATCCTCGTCATGGCTTTTCTGCTGGGCGTATCCAATACGTTCGACATGCCGACGCGACAATCGATGAACATCGAGTTGGTCGGCCGCGACGATCTCATGAACGCGGTAGCGCTTAATTCCATGACGTTCAATCTCGCCCGGATCGTCGGGCCCTCGATCGGCGCGCTCCTTATGGCCACCGTCGGGGTGGGCTGGTGCTATGCCCTCAACGGGATGACGTTCATCTTCGTCTTGTTTACGCTCAGGCAGTTGAAGCTGTCCCCGTTCATCAGAGCGGCTCGCGCCGGCACGACCGTATGGGGCGAAATCCGCGACGGATTATCGTACATCCGTTCGAACGCGCGGCTGGCGCAGACGGTGCTGTTCGTCGCGATCGTCGGGACGCTGGGCTTCAACTTCAACGTGCTCGTCCCCGTATTGACCAAGGAAGTTCTCGGAGCGGGAGAAGCGACGTACGGAGTTCTCATGTCATGCCTAGGCGTCGGGTCGCTGATCGGCGCTCTGACGATCGGCATGAGGAGCCGAAGCGGACCGAAGCTGAAGCTGACGATCTCGCTGAGCTTGATCGTCCCGATCAGCCTCGCGTTGCTGGCGTTCGCGCGTACTCCTGCGGCGGCCGGCGCGTTGCTGCTCGCGTGCGGCTTTCTGAACATCGCGATATCGACGAACAGCAACTCCTTGCTGCAGATGTCCGCAGCCGACGAATACCGCGCGAGAGTCATGAGCGTGTACACGCTCGTATTCGCCGGAAGCACGCCGTTCGGCAATTTGTTCACGGGCTGGACGGCCGACAAGTACGGCGTCGACGTCGCGTTCATAAGCTGCGGCGCGCTGGCGTTGGCGCTTGGGGCGGCGGTCGTATATGCGTTCCGCGGCAGCGGCAGGCGGGAGCCGCTTGACGAACCCGCGGCCCATCTACTATGATGAAGTTACTTCAACCGTTAAGGGGAACGAATTTATGTTGGTCTTGGTTCTGAACTGATAATCCAATAAGCTGTGCCAATGCCATGCGAGTCGAATCGCCTTCTACCGAAGGCCTGTTTCGCCGTATTCATGAGGCGCGGTCGGATGCCAGTGAAGAACCCGGTACAATTCCTCGCCTGCGGGCGTATCTTAGGAATGTTAGCCGTGTCCGTTCGGGCACGGCTTTTTTGCGTCTTCGCGGAGTTTGCGCCGGGGCGTTACGCTTCGTCAGAGCCAATAACGGCAAATCGACAGTTATTTCGCATCGAAAATAAGGTTGAAGCGCGAATACCAACAAATCGATCGCTATTGGGGCGAAGCAACGCGGCCATTAGGCATCTGGGCTGAAATAACTTCAACTGGTTGTTATTTCTAGGCAAACCAGCAACAGCGGGATAAATAACTGCTAATCGTTGTTATTTCCCAGAGGACACACCAACCAACTGACAGGAGGCTCTCCCCTTGAGACCACACGCGTTGAACAAATTAGAATATAACCGCGTTATCGATATTTTACGGACTTATGCGACGACCTATTTAGGACGCGAGCAGATCGAGAAGCTGGAGCCGAGCGACAGCATGCCGGTCATCGCCCGAAAGCTGGCCGAAGCGGAAGAAGCCCGCAGTCTGCTGGCCAAAGGCGCGAGCGCGCCGCTGCCGTCGCTTGAAGGAATGGAGACGATCATGGCGCTGCTCGGCACCGGGTATGTTTTATCGGAGCAAGATTTCGGGCATCTTGCCCAATTCGCGCGCAGCTGCGAGCAGTTGAAGCAGTATATGGCTTCCAAGAAGACGGAGGCGCCGTCCGTCGCCTCTTACGTCTATGCCATGCACGACCTGAAGCCGCTTCGCGAGCAGATCGAGCAATGCGTCGACCGAGGGCGGATCGCGGATACGGCCAGCGGCAACTTGCATAAAGCGCGCAAGAAGATTCGCGTCGCCGAGGAACGGCTGCATAAACGGCTGGACGGAATGCTATCGCGCCTGTCCGACATTCTGCAAGAGCGGCTCGTTAGCCAGCGGAACGGTCGGTACGTGCTGCCGGTGAAGAAGGAATTCCGCAAACGGGTGCCGGGCACGGTGCTCGATGAATCCGCCAGCGGGCAGACCGTATTCGTGGAGCCGTCTGAAGTCGCGGGTCTTCAATACGAGCTTAGCGCGCTGAAGTCCGAGGAGACGCGCGAGGAAGCGCTCATCTTGGCGCAGCTTACGGGCGCCGCGGAAGGATACGCGCATGAGCTTGGCATTAATATGGAGACGGTGGGCCACTACGATTGTCTATTCGCGAAAGCGAAGTGGGGCCTCGCGATCGGCGGCATCGCGCCGAAGGTGAACGAAGACCGGCTGATCGATCTGCGGGAAGCCCGGCACCCGCTATTGTCCGCCGCTCCGGTGCCGCTGAACGTCATGCTCGGCGGAGACTACCGGGCGCTGCTCATTACCGGCCCGAACACGGGCGGCAAGACCGTCGCGTTGAAGACGGTCGGGCTGCTTACGCTGATGGCCCAGTCCGGATTGCTCATTCCGGCGGCGGAAGGGAGCAATCTGGCGATATTCCGTTCGATCGAGGTCGATATCGGGGACGATCAGAGCTTGGACGCCTCGCTCAGCACGTTCTCGTCGCATCTTCGCAACGTCATCGATATTCTCGGGCACGCCGGCAACAAGACGCTCGTCCTGCTCGACGAGCTGGCGACAGGCACGGACCCCGGAGAAGGCGTGGGTTTGTCCATTGCCGTCCTGGAAGAGCTGTATCGCCGCGGCGCCGCGCTGATGGCGACGACCCATTTCAACGAGATCAAGGAATATGCCCGCGTGACCCCGGGATTCCGCAACGCCCGCATGGCGTTCGACGAAGAGACGCTGCGTCCGCTCTACCGGCTGGACATGGGCGAAGCAGGCAACAGCTACGCGTTCGTTATCGCCGCGAAGCTCGGCATTCCGCGGCAGATCGTCGAGCGGGCGCGCGTCATTGCCGAGAGTATTAAGGCGGGCAACGGCGATCATGCCGGCCAACGCGCCGTTATCCCCGTCGCTCAGTTAGAAGAAGCGCAACCGAAGAAGGCGAACGCGCAGCAAGCCCGCCATGCCGTGCAACAGCCTGCCTCCGTCCAGCCGGATTGGGAAGTTGGCGACGTCGTCTTCGTCCCGCATCTGAAGCGGACCGGCGTCATCTACCGGCTGCCTGACGAACGCGGCAACGTGACGATCCAAATCCAGAAGGAGAAAATCGTCATTAACCATAAGCGCGTCCGCCGATACATCGAGCGCAAGCAACTGTATCCCGGGCAAGATTACGACATGGACATCGTGTTCGACACCGTGGAAAATCGCAAGAAGCGAAAGCTGATGAACAAACGCCACGTAGACGGACTATCGATCGAATCTCAGCCGGAAAAATAACCAAGGCATCCATTCATTGATGCATCCGTCCGGCGCTGTTATAATGAAGTGATAGTTCAAGCGACGCATGGAACCGGCTGGAGGGTATTTATTTTCATGGCAGAACCTACGATCAAGCAAAGCCATATCCGCAATTTCTGTATTATCGCGCACATCGACCACGGCAAATCGACGTTGGCCGACCGCATTCTGGAATATACCGGCGCGCTCACCTCCCGCGAAATGCAGGAGCAGGTGCTCGATTCGATGGACCTCGAGCGAGAGCGCGGCATTACGATCAAGCTTCAGGCCGTGCGCCTGAAGTACAAAGCCGACGACGGCGAGACGTATTTGCTGCACCTGATCGATACGCCTGGGCACGTCGATTTCACGTACGAAGTGTCGCGAAGCTTGGCGGCATGCGAAGGCGCGATCCTCGTGGTCGACGCCGCGCAGGGCATCGAAGCGCAGACGCTCGCCAACGTGTACCTCGCGCTCGACAATAACCTCGAGATCGTGCCGGTCATCAACAAGATCGACTTGCCGAGCGCCGAGCCCGAGCGCGTCAAGCAGGAAGTCGAAGACGTCATCGGCCTCGACGCCAGCGACGCCGTGCTCGCTTCCGCCAAGAACGGCATCGGGATCAAGGAAATTCTCGAGCAAATCGTTCAGAAGGTGCCGGCTCCCGTCGGCGACCGGAACAAGCCGCTTAAAGCGCTTATTTTCGACTCCCACTACGATGCCTACCGCGGCGTCGTCTGCTACATCCGCGTCATCGACGGCACGATCCGTCCGGGTACGAAGATGAAGTTCATGGCGACGGGCGCGCAGTTCGACGTCGTCGAAGTCGGCACGTTCATGCCGCGCCAGACGCTCGTCGGCGAGCTCGGTCCGGGCGATGTAGGCTTCGTGGCCGCATCGATCAAGAACGTGAAGGATACGCGCGTAGGGGATACGATCACGGACGCGAAGAATCCGACTGCCGAGGCGCTTCCGGGTTACCGCCGCATTAATCCGATGGTATTCTGCGGTCTGTTCCCGATCGAATCCACGGACTACAACGACCTGCGCGACGCGCTGGAGAAGCTGGAGCTGAACGACGCATCGCTTCGTTTCGAGCCGGAGTCTTCCCAAGCGCTCGGCTTCGGTTTCCGCTGCGGCTTCCTCGGCATGCTCCACATGGAGATCATCCAGGAGCGCATCGAGCGCGAGTTCAACATTCCGCTCATTACGACGGCGCCGTCCGTTATTTATCACGTCATGCAGACGGACGGGCAGAAGCTCGAGATTTCGAACCCGGCGGATTATCCGGAATCGGGCAAGATCGATTTCGTCGAGGAGCCGTTCGTCAAAGCTTCCATCATCGTGCCTAACGATTACGTCGGCGCGATTATGGAGCTTTGCCAAGGCAAGCGCGGCGAGTTTATCGACATGCAATATCTCGATACGAACCGCGTCACGCTCAAGTACGACATTCCGCTCGCAGAGATCGTCTACGACTTCTTCGACCAATTGAAGTCGAGCACGAAGGGCTATGCGTCTTTCGACTACGAGCTGTCCGGTTACCGGCAGTCTAGTTTGGTCAAGATGGACATTCTCCTCAATGCCGAGAAAGTCGACGCGCTGTCCTTTATCGTTCACCGCGACCGTGCTTATAATCGCGGACGAATCATTTGCGAGAAGCTGAAGGACCTCATCCCGCGTCAAATGTTCGAGGTGCCGATCCAAGCGGCTGTAGGCCAGAAGATTGTCTCCCGCGAGACGATCAAGGCGATGCGCAAGAACGTGCTCGCCAAGTGTTACGGGGGCGACATCTCGCGTAAGCGGAAGCTGCTCGACAAGCAGAAGGAAGGCAAGAAGCGGATGAAGCAGGTCGGCAACGTCGAGGTGCCGCAGGAAGCGTTCATGGCCGTGCTGAAGCTGGACGAAGATTAAACTTGTCCTACTGAAAGTAACTTAACGGAACCCATTTCCTCTAATTCAAAGAAAAAGTGTGCCGCAAGCTAAATAACGGAACTCAGTTCCGTTATCAGGGCGGTTCGAGGTTAGTATCGGTTGAAATTCCGGAAATAACGGAAGTCAGTTCCGCTATTCCGCGTATCAGACGTATCTGGAGCGAAATAGCGGAACGATGTTCCGTTAAGCACGATTGTAGCGTTATACGGCAACGTTTCTTGTTCTCTCGGGGCGCCGCGACTCGCCTGGATATGAGACTAGCGTTGTCCGGTAACGCTATTGTAATTTATTACGATGTTATTCCTTGAAACGTGGTGTAACGATGAACAACATGAAAGCAACTAGTCCGCCTCTGCACGCATGGACCCCGCGGGCGCTGTACATCCATATTCCTTTTTGCACGAACAAGTGCTTCTATTGCGATTTCAATTCGTACGTGGCTGCGGGACAACCGATCGATGCCTATCTGGACGCGTTGGACAATGAAATGAAGCTGACGGTTGCTAAGCTGCCGCCGGAGACGATCGATACGGTGTTCGTAGGCGGAGGGACGCCGACGGTGCTTGATCCGAAGCAGATGACGCGGTTCTTGGCGTCCGTGCGCAGGCATTTCCCGATCGCGTCGAACGCGGAGTTCACGATGGAGGCGAACCCGGGCACGACCGATCCCGAGAAGCTCGCCACGATGCGCGAAGGCGGCGTCAATCGGATCAGCTTCGGCGCGCAGACGTTCGACGAGGAGTTGCTGAAGACGATCGGCCGCATTCACGAAGCCCGCGACGTCGTGCAAAGCATCGCGAACGCGAAAGCCGCCGGCTTTGAGAACCTGTCGATCGACTTGATGTTCGGTTTGCCCAACCAGAAGCTAGCGCAGCTCAAGGACAGCGTGAACAAAGCGATCGAGCTCGATCTGCCCCACTATTCGTTGTACGGGTTAAAAGTAGAAGAGAACACGTTGTTCTACCGGCTCTATCAGCGCGACGAGCTGCCTCTTCCGGAGGAAGAAGAGGAGCTGGCGATGTACGAGTATTTAATGGAACGGTTAAGCGGGGAAGGGTATCGGCAGTACGAGATTAGCAACTTCGCGCGGCCGGGTTTCGAAAGCCGCCACAACATCACGTACTGGCGCAACGAACCGTATTACGGACTTGGGGCCGGCGCACACGGTTACGCGCACGGTCTGCGCCACGTCAACATTAAAGGCGTGCAGCCTTATATCGATGCCGCGAACAGCGCGCTTCCGCGGTTGGAGACGAATCCGGTAGACGCGGCCGACGCGATGGGCGACTTCATGATGGTCGGTCTGCGCATGCTGGGCGGCGTACGCGAGGAAGACTTCGGAAGCCAATTCGGCGGCGCGACGATGGAGGAGACGTTCGGTCCGGCGCTATCCAAGCTACAGAAGCAAGGGCTGCTGGAGCGGACCGAGCGAGGGGGATACCGGCTGACGCCGCAAGGCGTGCTGCTCGGCAACGAAGTGTTCGGCGCTTTCGTCTAGCTCCGTTTCATGGACGCGTTGAACCGCGCGGACGCGTTCTTGGCGATGCTGAGCGTATTCCATTGCGCCGATCGATACGCTTTGGCCGCATAGACGATCTGCCCGACATGGTAGCCGTAGTGGGAAATTTGACGCTGGATCGCTTGGACGACGGTGTGGGGTTCCTCGCGAATCGTTACCGTGCGCAGCAGATCGTCTGGCGTCAGCTCCGACAACGTAGCCAACAGCACGTTCCAGCCTTGCTCCCATAGGTCTAGCACTTGTTGCTTATCCGTGAAGCCGTCCACGAATTCATCGTCGCGGTTGCGATTCGGCTTCTCTCCGTCCGTTGTAAGGAAATCGGTCCAGCGGGAAATCATGTTGCCCGCTACGTGTTTGGCGATAATCGCGATGCTGTTGCTTTCCGGATCAGGTACCCAGAACAATCCCGCATCGTCCAATTGCTCCATCGCCCGATCGGCAAGCTTCTTTTGGCTTCTGAAAGTCGAGAGGCTCGTGTCGAGATATTGTACGGCAAGGTCGTCTTGATTAGGCATGAACACCGCTCCTTCGCGTCTTATCGGTTACCCCTTTATCATACGCGACGACCGGGCATTTTCAAGATACGATTATTTATAGCCCCCATAAACAAAAGTAAGCCTGTCCGGCGAGTCCGGGCAGGCTTCTTCGCTTATCCGCCGTTAACGTAATCGTTCGGGCATTCGCCGACGGCGAAGGCGTCGTGGTTCCACAGCACGCTGACGATCAGCTTGCGTTCGGCTGCCTCGCATTCGACGAGGACGGTGATATCGGACGATTTTTTCCTTCGCATGACGGACATCCGTCTTCTTTCCCACCCTTTATGTATCCCGAATCCGAGGGCGAAACCGGAGGCGGCCGAAATCAATCCCCATAGGATCGGCCCCCATGCGAGCATGAAGCCGCGGCTAATGCCGATTACGGACACGGCGGTCGCGAAGGCGAGTCCGAATTCGACGCTTGTGTGACCGGATATCGGATTGCCGATCTCCCGGTGCGAGTTCGCCGTATCCGGGCTATGATCCATCGGAACGACGAGCATCCTGTCTTTGCCGACCCCGGATTTCTCCAGCGCGAGCACGGCCTGCATGACCCTAGTGTCGTTCGGGAACGTACCGATAACGAGCATCCGTACACCTCCGCGGTCATTGGCCGCGATAACGAGCGAGACGGATGTTCGCCCGTTGGTATTCGCGGCATAGATAAAGGCGCTGTTCCGTTCGGAATAGCCGATTCTGTCGCAGGCAGCAGACGAACGTATGATGCGCGGCGCCGCCTACTAACGAGGGCATGAATAACAGCCAATGCGGATCTAGCCGCGCGGCGCCTTCCATGTCCCCGAGCAGCAGGCGGATCAACGCCGTATTGAAGCCCGAAAGCGTGCCGTAAACCCACGACCAGAAAACACCGTAGATGGCCAGCCAATACCGTTGCACGTAGAATTGACCGAGCCCGGGCAGCAAACAGGAGAACGCGACTCCGACCCACGGGTTTTTCTCGTTGGAATAGATGAATTCCTGGGAACGGACGTACGCCGGGGCGATGCGGTTAATTCCCCTGACGCCTCTGTCGATCAGTCGGTTCTGGTCGATCGCGAGCCGATAACTATCCATCATGGAGAATAAATAGATGACGGCATATCCGATCGCCCAGTTCGGATTCAGTTCTTCGGCAGCTCTCTCGAATTGGCCGCAAAACGTGTATACCATCGATTCGTTCACGTGGGCGAACGTGTTGACGAACACCTCGGACAGCGTAAAAAAGACGCCGCGCACGTTGTGGTTGATTAGCAGATGCCCGAAGCCGGGGAAGATTGCGGATAGCCATGCGGCGGTTCGAGGATCGTAGCGGGCGATTAGATCGTAACCGTTCGTCCGGGCGGTATTGGCGGATGCCCCGTCGGATAAGTGATGTCGTTTCATAACGCTAGGATGCTGTAAATTTTTGTTTATTATGCGACGGCGGACGCAAGGACGGAATTGGATAATCGACAACATGCAGGGGAATATTGGATATCGAATTCCACCATTTTCTCGTATGGTGGGGTTGAGAAAAGGGGGCATTTCCGCCATGAGGGCTTTCGCTCCTCGCCCAGACGCCAAGCCGGTAGATCCCAAGGCAACGATGAACGCGGAATACGTACGAGATCTGCTGGCTTCGCCGACGGATTTAGTCTTGAAGGAGCTCGCGATCGGAGCGGAAGGCGAGCGCGTCGTCGTGTGCTGCATCGACGGACTGGTTGACCGTACGCTCGTCGACGAGCGATTGCTGCGCCCGTTGATGAGCAAAGCCCCTCTGGACGAGGCGGTTATCGCGTCTCCCGGATTCTTGGTTTGGCTGCAAGATTCCGTGCTTCCCTTGCAAGGCGCTTCGCTCGCGAACGATCTGAACGAAGCCGTCGACGCGTTGCTCGCCGGGGATACGGTGCTGTTCTCCGACGCCTCGCGACAAGCGCTCGTCGTCAGCAGCCAAGGGTGGAAAACACGGTCGATCGAAGAACCGCAGACGGAAGCGATCATCCGGGGGCCGCGGGACGGCTTCACGGAAGAAATTCGCACGAACACGTCGCTTATTCGCAAAAGAATAAGAGATCACAATCTACGGATGGTTTCGAAAGTCATTGGCAGGCGTGCGCGTAAAGAGCTGGTCGTCGCCTACGTGGAAGGCATCGTTAATCCCGAATTGCTCAAGGAAGTCATGCGAAGAATCGATACGCTGGACATGGACGATTTCGAAGGGTCGGGTTTCGTGGAGCAATGGCTTGCGGATCATCCCTTGTCCCCCTTTCCGACGATAACAAGCACCGAACGTCCCGATAAAGTGACGGGTGCGTTATTGCAGGGCCGCATCGCGCTCATCGTCGAAGGCACGCCTTTCCAACTGATCGTTCCGGCGACGTTCACGACTTTCTTCCAATCGCCGGAAGATTATTATCAGAACTGGTATATCACGACAACGCTGCGGGTACTGCGGTATTTGGCGGCTTTCATCGCGACGTTCCTGCCGGCTTTGTATATCGCCTTGCTAGAATACCATCACGGGATGCTGCCTTCCAAGTTGGCCTTCTCGCTGGCCGGGTCGCGGGAAGGCGTTCCTTTTCCGGCGGTCGTAGAAGCCCTACTGATGGAAGTGACGTTAGAATTGCTGCGCGAAGCGGGAATACGGTTGCCGAAGCCGATCGGCCAGACGATCGGCATCGTCGGAGGACTTGTCATCGGCGAGGCCGCGGTGGCAGCCGGTATCGTCAGCCCGATCATGGTCATCATCGTGTCGATTACCGCGATTACGTCTTTTGCTTTGCCTGCGTATTCGTTTGCGATTTCCTTGAGGCTCCTTCGCTTCTTCATTATGTTATGCGCCGCCGTATTCGGGCTGTACGGCATCATCTTGGCGTACATTGCCATAAACGTGCACGTCGTTAACTTGCAGTCGTTCGGCGTGCCGTATACGACGCCCATCGCGCCGACTTTCCTTCAGGATTGGAAAGATTTCCTCTTTAGAGCGCCGGTTATGCAAATGAGCAAAAGACCGGAAATGATGCAAACCGTGGAGAACAAACGCATGAAAGAAAGGGAGTGAGGAGAAGCATGAAGCCCTTCGACTATGCCGACGCGAAGATCGGAACGAGGGAAATGGCGATATTGATATCTTCGATCATTTTGGGCGTTGGCGTGTTGACGATGCCGCGATCGATTGCGCAAATAACGAAATCTTCGGACGGTTGGGTATCGATTCTAATCGCGGGAGCGATCGCGATTTTCTTCGCTTTGATTGCTTCCAAGCTCGCATCCAAGTTTCCCGGCCGTACCTTTTACGAATTCGCGTCTTCCGTCGTTACGAAACCGATCGCGATCGTCATTACAGCCGCTTTTAGCGCGTATTTCATCGGTTACGGAGCGTACGAGACCCGAATGATCGCGAACATCTCGAAGCAATATTTATTCGATCAGACGCCCGTGGAAGTGATCGCTTTCGTTTTTATCGCGGTGATGGCGTATTCGGTATCCGGCACGCAGATCGCGCTCCTTCGGCTTAACGTATTGTTTCTGCCTATCGTTCTGTTTATTTTGTTGTTCGTTCTCGTGTTCAGCACCAATTTGTTCGAAGTCAACCACTTGAAACCGTTTTTCGTCACCAAGTCGTTCGACCTGATCGGCGCAAGCAAGGAAAGCGTATTTTCGTTCTTGGGTTTCGAAATGGTGCTGTTCTACGCGTTCCTTATGCGCAAACCAGCCAAAGCTCCGATCGCTTCGGTTATCGGGGTGCTTATCCCGCTTGTCTTATATTTGCTTGTTTATATTATTGCGATCGGCGTATTCACGAACGAGGGCACGGCGAACGTTCAGTATCCTACGGTCGAGCTCGCGAAAGAGGTCGAGCTTCCCGGCGAGTTTTTCGAGCGATTCGAATCGTTGTTTTTCACGATTTGGATCATGACGGTGTTCAATACGGCAAGCATATCGATCGACGTCGCTCTCGCTTGCATGAGATCGATATTGGTGTCCGTGAGAAAGCCTGTCGCGATATCCGGGATCATTCCGGTCGTTTATTTCATAGGCATGACTCCTCAAACCATCGGCGAAGTTTCGCTCTTCGGAGAATGGCTGAGTTATATCGGAATCGTGCTCGTCGGCGTCGTGCCGACTTCGCTTCTCATCGTCTCGAAAGCAAGAGGAATAAAGGGTAATGGATAGACGGGCGATTAAACTGACGGGGACAATGCTCGTCTGCACCATGCTGATTGGCGGGTGCTGGGATCGCGTGGAAATCGACCAGCGAGGTTTCGTCATCGGAGTTGCGATCGACGCTCCCGTCCAATCTGAACAAGCTCGCGGCGGGGAATCCAGCGGTAAGTACAGGGTAACGTTCCAAATCGTCACTACTTCCGCGATCAAGGCAGGCCAAGGCAAATCCGGCGGGGGAGACGGCGAAGGGAAAGGCAAAGCCTACACCAACATCACCGTTCAAGAAAAAACCTTTTCCGCCGTCGCGGCCAAATTATCGAATCGGACGAGCCGGTTGCCGTTCATGGAACATTTGAAAACGATCGTCGTCTCTTCGACAATGGCGCGCTCCTCGGAGGGATTGGGCAATATGTTCGACTTTTTCCTTAGGGATAACGATATGAGACGTTCCGCTCATGTGCTCATCGCCAAGGAAGAGGCTCGGAAAGCGCTTGAGCTCGAAGTGCCGAACGAGCCGCTGCCTTCCATCTATTTAAACATCTTCGATCGGAACCGGCGCTCAAGCTCTTTTATCCCTCCTCAAGTCCGCATCGGCGATGTGCAGGAAAAGCTGCTTCAGTACGAGACGTTCGTCATACCTGAAGTTTCATTGAAAGGGAAAGAGGAAGCTTCTCTCGAAAGTTTGGCGATCATCGACGGCAGGGCTAACCGAATGGTCGGATCGCTCCGGGGGCGGGACACGCAATCTTTGAATTTTATGAGAGGCACGGTCAAGGGGGGAGTCGTCAATTTCAAATTAGAAGGTCGGGAGTCCGCCCTCCAACTGGAGAAGGCGAGCAGCAAGATCGTATTGGCGAACCGCGATCCGAGTAGTCTTGCGTTCACGATCAGAATATCCGTCAACGGATCGTTGAACGAGACGACCGCGCTGGACAACTTCTCGGAACAGGAAGCTCTCGATAAAATCGAACAAGCGGTTTCGTCAACGATCGCGAGCAACTGCGAGGACACCTTGGAAAAACTGCAGCGCAAATTCAAGAAAGACGTGGTTGGGATAGGCTCTTATTTGTATAGGAATCATTACCGCTTGTGGCAAAAAGTCGAGGGAAATTGGGAACGCGGCGACATGATGTTCTCGCATGTTCGGATCAAAGTGGAGGTTCGGACGAAAGTAAGGCGCGTAGGGAACATTCAACAAATCAGAAGGGGATGACGATCCGTGATGTGGAGATTTATTAACGAGCATTCTCCGTCGGGAGCCGGGTGGTTCTACACGGCGTTGTGCGCGATCTTCCCTCATATAGCCTATCGGATCAATCGAAAGCTGCATCAGTTGACCGATCCGCCGTGGAAGCGCAAGCCGGATTCCGGAGACTGAACGGATGTCGCCGGCGGGCGACTTTTCGGTATTGTGCCTGGCTGAATACTGTTGTATATTTATTCATATTACTCAGTCCTCCACGAAAAGAAGGTGTCCGCATGTCCGTCATATGCCGCAATGCGCAGTCCGAAGATGTGGACGCGCTTCACGATCTCATACAAGGGTATGCCGAGCAAGGCATCATGCTGCCGCGCTCGCGCGAAGCGCTCGGCCGCAACATCGGCAACTTCGTCGTTGCGGATGATAATGGGAAGCTGGTCGGCTGCGGTTCGCTTCTCAAGCTAGGGTCCGATCTCGTCGAAATCCGATCGCTCGGCATCGCCGACGGCTACAAAGGCCAAGGGATCGGTACGAAGCTCGTGGACCTGTTGATCGCCGAAGCGAAGGAGCAGCGGATTCCGAAAGTCATGGCGCTTACGTACGAGGTAGCCTTCTTTCTGAAAAACGGCTTCCGCGTCGTCGATAAAGAAATTTTCCCGGAGAAAGTATGGACCGATTGCGTGAATTGCGCGAAGCAGCACAATTGCGACGAAATCGCCGTCTTGAAACGGATCGAAGTCGCGCCGGAACCGGCGGGAATGATCTACGCGCGACAGTAGTCGCGCATGCCAAACCTTACCCGGTACGTTCTTGACACGACCGAGTGGGGTTTGGTATTTTTGTATTAGCCGTTAGCACTCGATGAATTTGAGTGCTAACGAAAGAGAGGCGGACGACGCATAAGGAGGACACAAGGATGTTAAGCGAACGTCAACGAATGATCTTGGGTGCCATAATCGACGATTACGTACGTTCCGCGGAACCTGTCGGCTCGCGCAGCATTTCCAAACGCGCCGGCGTGTCCTTCAGCCCGGCTACGATCCGCAACGAGATGGCCGATCTGGAAGAACTGGGTTTGCTCGAGCAGCCCCACACTTCCGCAGGTCGGATTCCTTCTATTAAAGGATACCGTTATTACGTCGATCATCTCATCACGGTGGATGGCGCGTCCGAGCATGACATTCGGAAGATCCGCACCTTTTTCGCCGAGAAAATGAACCATTGGGAGAACGTCATCGGCCACGCGGCAACGATCCTGTCCCAGTTGACGAATTATACTTCGATCGTGCTCGGGCCCGAGATTTTCAACACGACGTTGAAGCATTTTCAGCTTGTGCCGATTAACGATGCTTCGGCCGTCGCGATCATCGTGGCGAACACGGGTCACGTGGAGCACCGCACGATAACGATACCGGAAGGCATCACGATGGACGACATGAGCAAGATCGTGAACGTGCTTAACGACAAATTGGCCGGCGTTCCGTTCTTCCGCGTGAAGGCGGTTCTGCACAGCGAGATCGCCAAGGAGCTCGCCCGTTATGTCGATCATTGCGAAGGAGTGCTCGCGATACTCGAACAAGCGATTACGGACGAACACGAACCGAAAGTGTACTTAAGCGGCGCTTCGAATATGCTGACTCAGCCGGAGTTCAAAGACGTCGACAAAGCGAAGACGATACTCGACATGCTGGAGGAGACGCAGAAGCTGACTCAGCTGATTCAAGCGCATCCGGGCGGCATCCAGGTGAGAATCGGCACGGAGAACGCCGTCGAGGCGATCAACCAGTGCAGCCTGATTACCGCGACTTATACGCATGAGGGACAGTCGCTTGGCACGATCGGCATTCTTGGACCGGTTCGCATGGAATACGGCAAAGTCATCAGTTTGCTTGATTATTTATCCAGGGATATCGCCAAGCTGATGTCCCGAGGATTCAAATAATAGTTGCATAGCGCCCTTGAGAGGGTGGCAGGGTAAGGAGGTGTAGACGGCATGAGCACGAACGAAACGAAGGAGTCTGTAACGATGGACGAACAGCAAGAGGAATTGATCGCGGAGAACGAGCAATCTTCTAACGATGCAAGCGATGCCGCGGCCGAGCAAGACGAAGCGGCCAAGGCGGAGGGCGCACAAGACGCCAAGCTGGCGGCGCTGGAGCGGCTCGCGGAAGAGAATCAGAACCGTTATTTGCGCGCCCAGGCCGATTTCGATAACTTCCGTCGCCGGACGTTGAAGGAGAAAGAAGAATTAGCGCAATACGCTACGGTGAAGCTGGTAGGCGAGCTTCTTCCCGTGCTGGATAACTTCCAGAGGGCGCTTCAGACGAACGGCGACGCCGCGCAGGGAGATTCTTTCGCTAAGGGCGTGGAGATGATCTACCGCCAGCTGTTCCAGGTGCTGGAGACCGAGGGCTTGAAGCCGATGGAGCCGGTAGGGCAGCCATTCGATCCGGAGCATCATCAAGCGATCATGCAGGTGGAGTCGGACGAATACGAGGAAGGCATCGTCGTAGAAGTGATGCAGCCCGGCTATTGGCTGAAAGACAAAGTCATTCGCCCCGCAATGGTTAAAGTCAGCGGTTAATACGGGCCCGTTACTAAGAGAAAAACAAGGATCAATCGGGCGCGCTGAGCGCGCGTACTTGGAGGAGGAGCATTCGACAATGAGTAAAGTTATCGGAATAGACTTGGGAACGACGAACTCTTGCGTCGCCGTCATGGAAGGCGGCGAGGCGGTCGTCATCCCTAACGCGGAAGGAAACCGCACGACCCCGTCGGTCGTCGGCTTCAAGAAAGACGGAGAGCGCGTCGTCGGCGAGACGGCTAAGCGCCAAGCGATCACGAACCCTGACCGCACGGTCATCTCGATCAAACGTCATATGGGGACATCCCATAAGGAAACGATCGACGACAAATCGTTTTCCCCGCAAGAGATTTCGGCGATCATCCTGCAGAAGCTGAAAGCGGACGCCGAAGCTTACCTGGGCCAACCGGTAACGCAAGCCGTTATTACGGTTCCGGCATACTTTAACGATAGCCAGCGCCAAGCGACGAAGGACGCGGGCGCGATCGCGGGCCTCGAAGTGCTGCGGATCGTCAACGAACCGACGGCAGCCGCGCTTGCGTACGGCCTGGAGAAATCCGAAGACCAAACGATTCTCGTATTCGACCTTGGCGGCGGTACGTTCGACGTCAGTATCCTCGAGCTTGGCGACGGCTTCTTCGAAGTTAAAGCGACGAGCGGCGACAACCACCTCGGCGGCGACGACTTCGACCAAGCGATCATGGAATGGCTGTCCGTCGAATTCAAGAAAGAGCACGGCATTGACCTGCTTAAAGATAAAGCGGCCGTACAACGTCTCAAGGACGCGGCGGAGAAAGCGAAGAAAGAGCTGTCCGGCGTCCTGACGACGACGATCTCGCTTCCGTTCATTACCGTCGTAGACGGCGTGCCTCAGCACTTGGAGCTGACGCTGTCGCGCGCGAAATTCGACGAGCTGACGGCATCGCTCGTAGAGCGCACGATGGGCCCTACGCGTCAGGCTTTGTCCGACGCGGGCATGACGCCTGCTGATATTCACAAAGTCGTACTCGTCGGCGGTTCCACGCGTATTCCGGCCGTCGTCGAAGCGATCAAGAAGCTGACGGGCAAAGAGCCTCACAAAGGCGTTAACCCGGACGAAGTCGTCGCGCTGGGCGCTGCCGTTCAAGCAGGCGTTCTGACAGGCGACGTTAAAGACGTCGTATTGCTCGACGTTACCCCGCTCTCACTCGGCATCGAGACGGCCGGCGGCGTCATGACCAAAATGATCGATCGCAACACGACGATCCCGACGAGCAAATCGCAAGTGTTCTCGACGTACGCCGACATGCAGACGCAGGTTGAAATCCACGTCCTGCAGGGCGAACGCGCGATGGCAAGAGATAATAAAACGCTGGGTCAGTTCACGCTAAGCGAAATTCCGCCTGCGCCGCGCGGCGTACCGCAAATCGAGGTTACGTTCGATATCGATGCCAACGGGATCGTTAACGTATCCGCTCTCGACAAAGGCACAGGCAAGAGCCATAAAATTACGGTCACTTCCTCCAGCGGTCTAAGCAAAGAGGACATCGATCGCATGCAGAAGGACGCAGAGCTCCATGCCGAAGAAGACAAAGCTCGCCGCGAGCTGATCGAGACGAAGAACAGCGCCGACCAACTCGTCTACACCGTCGACAAGACGCTCAAAGAGCTGGGCGACAAAGTCGACGCGAGCGAGATCGAGAAAGCCAACGCGGCGAAAGAGAAAGTAACCGAAGCGCTGAAAGGCGACAATGCCGAGGAAATCAAAGCAGCCGCCGACGCGCTCAGCGAAATCGTTCAACAGCTGTCGATGAAGCTGTACGAGCAAGCCGCGGCGGAAGGCCAGAGCGCGCCGGAAGGCCAGAGCGCGCCGGAAGGCGGACCGGAGGCTTCTTCGGCTCCTAAGAAAGACAACGTCGTCGATGCCGACTATGAAGTCGTCGACGAAGAAAAGAAATAAAACCCGGAATCGCGAAGCGATAGATAGACTGAAAGTCAAAGCTGCTCCCGCCTAGCGCGGAGCTGCTTTGACTTTCCTCATGAGGGTGAGTTAATTCGAGCCCGACGAAGATTCAAATGTATCGAGGAGGTGGAGAAGTGGCCGACAAAAGAGACTACTACGAAGTGCTTGGCTTAGAGAAGAACGCAGGCGCGGAAGACGTCAAGAAAGCCTACCGCAATCTAGCCCGTAAATATCATCCCGACGTGAACAAGGCGCCCGACGCGGAAGCGAAGTTCAAGGAAGTGAAGGAAGCGTACGACGTGCTGAGCGACGACCAGCAGCGCGCGCGTTACGACCAATTCGGCCATCAGGACCCATCTGCGGGCTTCGGCGGAGGCGGCGCGGATTTCGGCGGCGGCTTCGGCGATATATTCGATATGTTCTTCGGCGGCGGGGGCGGTCGGCGCGATCCGAACGCGCCGCAACGCGGCAACGATCTGCAATATACGATGACGATCGAGTTCAAGGAAGCCGTGTTCGGCAAAGAAATGGACATTACGATTCCTCGCACGGAGACGTGCGACACCTGCCACGGCAACGGCGCGAAGCCGGGCACGAAGCCCGAGACGTGTTCGATCTGCCGAGGCACCGGTCAACAGGAAGTGGCGCAGAACACGCCTTTCGGCCGCATCGTTAATCGCCGGGCCTGCTCGGGCTGCGGCGGACGCGGCAAAATCATCAAGGAGCGCTGCGGCACGTGCGGCGGCAGCGGCCAAGTCAAGAAGCAACGGAAAATTCACGTAAAGATTCCCGCCGGCGTAGACGAGGGCTCGCAGCTCCGCGTGACCGGCGAAGGGGAAGCAGGCGTGCGCGGCGGTCCTGCCGGCGACTTGTACATCGTGCTTCGCGTGAAATCGCACGAATTTTTCGAGCGCGAAGGCGACGATATCTACTGCGAAATTCCGCTCACGTTCACGCAGGCGGCGCTGGGCGACGAGATCGAAATCCCGACGCTGACCGAGAAAGTGAAGCTCAAGATTCCCGCGGGCACGCAGACCGGCACGTATTTCCGCCTCAAAGGCAAAGGCGTGCCGAAGCTTCGCGGCTACGGCCAAGGCGACCAGCAGGTGAAGGTCACGGTCGTAACGCCTACGCAGATTAGCGAAGACCAGCGCGAGCTGCTTCGCGAGTTCGCGGCCAAGAGCGGCGAGTCTACCCACGAGCAGCATCAGACGATATTCGAGCGGATGAAGCGGGCGTTTCTCGGGGATTAAGAGTCACACTCATGCACTAACTGCATGAAGTACAGTTATTTGACGACGGGGCACCAGCTTTTCTCGTCGACTGCACGAAGTACATTTAGTTTGTCAAAAACGAGGTTTGGGACGGTTTGGCGATGAACGAGATGTATTCCGTGCAGGTATTTGGTTGAATAAACGAATTACTGCCAGAATAACTGCATTCCATACAGATAAGGCATACTCAAATACCCGAAAAGACCTCAATCGCTCGCTGCTCAATGGCGGGGATTGAGGTTCTTGTCATCTAGTAGGGAATAAAGCATATGAATAACCTCGCTCCCTACTGCGCACGATAATGGAGATTTGCGGGCCTACGCATCCCGCGACCAACGAGGGAGGAATCGCTGTTATGACCAGACGCCATTTTTCCGAAGGACAGACGAGCAGCCAACTACCCATCGCCTCTAACCAAGACGTAGAATTTTCCGACGAGCTCGCCGACGAGGAAGACCGCGAAGCGCAGGAACGGGCGGAAGCTGCCGCGCGGCGCGTCGAAGACTACGAGGGAGGATGACCTAGCGTGGAGATGCAGTCTTTGCACGCGGCATTCAACTCCCAGGAGGAAGCCGAATCGGCGATCCGCAAGTTGTCCGCGCTTCGCGGCGATCAATTCAGGCTCGAGAAAATCCCGAGCGCGGAATCGGACGAGATATTCACGGATTCCGCTCAGCCGGCGTTCTCCGTCGAAGCTTCCGGCACGTTAGGGGAAATCGCCAGTCCGAAAGCGTTGTATTCGTTATCCGTCAACGTGCCGGGTTCGGCTACCGAGCAAGCGCGTTCGGTCATTCGCGACGCGGGCGGAATATTGTCATAGCAAGTTCGCGCGCGTCTCCTATGCGGAGGCGCGCTTTTGCGCGCCTTTGCGCCGAGCAAATCGTAACGTGTATAATGGAGGTTACGAATGCTCGCGGATTGCAGGGCTGGTATACATAGGAGGAAACTTCATTGCGGTGGCATGAATTGACCGTCTTGGCGGCGGAGTCGTCCCAAGAGATGGTTACATACTATTTGACGGAGTTAGGCGCCGGGGGCGTCTCGGTCGAAGAAGGCTGGGACGAGACGAAGCCCCGCGATACGAAATACGGCGAGCTGTACGACCGGCCGCTGAACGATATCCGCAAAGGCTATGCCGAGATCAAGGCGTATTTTGCCGAAGGCACCGACATGGCCGCGATCGCGGAACAGATGCGCGTTCTTATGCGGGAGCTGCCCGAATACGGCTATGACGCGGGCGAGTTTACGATCGCTATGGGCGACGTTCACGAGGACGATTGGGCGCACGCCTGGAAAAAATACTTCAAGCCGATCGCGGTAACGGAGCGGTTGACGATCAAGCCGACATGGGAAGAGTATGCGCCAAGCCGCGAAGGCGAGTTGATCATCGAACTCGATCCGGGCATGGCTTTCGGCACGGGAACGCATCCGACGACCGCGCTCTGCTTGAAGGCGCTGGATAGCGCGATTTCCGGCGGCGAGCAGGTGATCGACGTCGGGACGGGTTCGGGCATTCTGTCGATCGGTGCGATTAAGCTCGGCGCCGACAAAGTGCTGGCCGTCGATCTGGATCCGATGGCGGTAACGAACGCGAAGGAGAATATCGCGCAGAACGGGCTGCAGGACGTTATCGAAGCGCGGGAGAGCGATTTGCTCGGCGTTCTGAGCGAAGGGGATAATGAGGGCGAGATTGCGGCGCGTAATCGCGTGAAGCCGCCCGTCGACATCGTCGTCGCCAACATCCTCGCCGAGATTATTCTGCTGTTCATCGACGACGTCATGAACGTGTTGAAGCCGGGCGGCATCTATATTTGCTCGGGCATCTACAAGAATAAAGAGCTTGCGGTCGAAGCGGGGCTGCTCGCGGCAGGCTTCGAGATCGTCGACAAGCTCCGGCAAGAAGATTGGGTGGCGTTCGTTGCCGGCAAGCCTAAGGGGGATGAAGAGTGAGTCTATTCTGGTTCGATATCAAGGACTTGCCGGTCATCATATTCATTATGTTGATCGCGTTCACCGTTCATGAATGGGCACACGCATGGACGGCTTGGAAATTCGGGGACGATACCGCATACCGCGAAGGACGCGTAACGCTGAATCCGCGCGCGCATTTAGATTGGATGGGCATGCTGTTTCTTCTGATCGCGGGCTTCGGTTGGGCGAAGCCCGTGCCGGTTCGCCGCAGCCGCTTCAAAAATCCGCGACTCATGAGCATTCTCGTGACGGCCGCCGGACCGATCAGCAACTTGCTGCTGGCGTTCGTCTTGATGCTGTTCGTCGATATTCTGCACGCGTTCGGCGTTTTCGCGGAATCCTCTTTTATCGATAGATTAAACGAATTCATTCTTTTATGGCTTCAGATCAATCTCGCTCTCTTCATTTTCAATCTGATCCCGGTGCCGCCGTTGGACGGATATCGAATCATCGAAGAGTTCCTGCCGATCCGCACGCGGATACAGATCCAAGAGAAGGCGCAATGGGTGACGTTCGTCTTCTTGCTGCTGATCTTCGTTCCGCCGCTAAGGGATTCCACGATCGGTCCGCTGATGGATATGCGTATCCCGATCATCCGAACGTTCGTTGACATCCTTACGACACTATTCTCGGACAGCTACTTTTACTGGTGGCGGTTCTAAATAAAGGATTATGGCGAAAGCTGTCTATTCGCGGTATGATGTGGGATGGAACACAATCGGGAGGCTATGGTCATGCAGCGTTATTTCGTTGCTCCGGCGCAGATTAGCGGGCATACCGCGGTGCTGGAAGGCGATGATGCCCGGCATCTGGCTCAGGTTATGAGAGCTAGGCCCGGCGACAAGTTTATCGTATGCGATGGATCGGGACGAGAAGCTTTAGCGAAGGTCGTCACGGTCGATAAAGATATCGTTCGCGCGGAGATCGTAGAGGAACGTTTCGCCGAATCCGAGATGGCATGGCGCGTGACGGTCGCTCAAAGCTTGCCCAAAGGAGACAAGCTCGAGACCGTCATCCAGAAAGGAACGGAAGCGGGAGCTGCGGTATTCCTGCCGTTCCTATCCCAACGCACCGTCGTCCAGTACGACGAGCGCAAGGAAGCGAAGCGCGTCGAACGCTGGCGCCGAATCGCCAAGGAAGCGGCGGAGCAAAGCCATCGGGGCGTCGTGCCCGAGGTGATGGCGGTTAGCTCATGGAAGTCGCTGATCGGCCGGTTCGCCGAGTACGACCTCGTTCTTCTCTGTTACGAAGAAGAGGGTCGCGCGGGGAACGGGCTTCGGCGCGTACTGACTGAGTTCGCGGCGAAGCAGGCGGAAGGCGGAAAGCCGCGCATCCTGATCGTCGTCGGCCCGGAAGGCGGCTTCGACGAACGGGAAGCGGAAGCGGCTGCGGCGGCAGGAGCAAAGCCGATCGGCTTAGGCAAACGAATATTGCGGACGGAGACGGCGGCGTTATACGCTCTCGCGTGCATCGCTTATGCGTCCGGCGAGCTAGGAGGAGATTAACGATGCCTAACGTGGCATTCTATACGCTTGGCTGCAAAGTCAACTTTTACGATACGGAAGCGATCTGGCAGTTGTTCAAGAACGAAGGCTACGAGCAAGTCGACTTCGAACAGAAGGCGGCCGACGTGTATGTCATTAATACTTGCACGGTAACGAATACGGGCGACAAGAAGAGCCGCCAGATCATTCGCCGCGCCGTGCGCCGCAACCCGGAAGCGATCATCGCGGTAACCGGCTGCTACGCGCAGACGTCGCCTGCGGAGATCATGGCGATTCCCGGCGTCGACCTCGTCGTGGGCACGCAAGACCGCGACAAGCTCATGACCTATATCGCGGACATCCAAAGCGACCGCAAGCCGATGAACGCGGTGCGCAACATTATGAAGACGCGCGAATTCGAAGAGCTGGACGTACCCGACTTTTCCGACCGGACGCGCGCTTTCCTTAAGATCCAGGAGGGCTGCAACAACTTCTGCACGTTCTGCATCATTCCGTGGTCGCGCGGCCTGTCGCGCAGCCGGAAGCCGGAGAGCGTGCTGAACCAAGCAAGGCAGCTCGTCGCCGCGGGCTACAAGGAGATCGTCCTGACCGGCATTCATACGGGCGGCTACGGCGACGATCTCGAGAACTACCGTCTCGCGAATCTTCTGAAGGATCTCGATCGGATCGACGGGCTTGAGCGCATCCGGATCAGCTCGATCGAAGCGTCGCAGATCGACGACGAGATGATCGCGGTGCTTAACGGTTCGCCGAAGATGTGCCGTCATCTGCACATTCCGCTGCAAGCCGGCGACGATGCGATCCTGAAGCGGATGCGCCGCAAATATACGACCGCCGAATTCGCCGAGAAGATTCGCCGCATTCATGAAGCGATGCCCGGCGTTGCGATTACGACGGACGTCATCGTCGGCTTTCCGGGCGAGACGGAGGAGCAGTTCGAGAACGGCTACCGATTCATGGAGCGGATGAAATTCGCCGAAATGCACGTGTTCCCTTATTCCAAGCGCACGGGAACTCCCGCTGCCCGCATGGAAGATCAGGTGGACGAAGAAGTGAAGCACGAGCGCGTGCACAAGCTGATAGACCTGTCGGAGCGGATGCAAGCAGCCTATGGCCGAGAGTGGGTAGGCAAAGCGCTCGACGTTATTCCGGAACGCGAAGCCAAAGGCCGCGAAGGCCAAGGGCTCGTGTCCGGCTACACGGACAATTACATTCAAGTCGTCTTGAATGGTGATCCGTCGTTCATCGGCAAACTGTGCAGAGTGCGGATTACGGATTCGGGCGTTAACGAGTGCAAAGGACAATTGCTCGAAGTCATCGACTCGGATCGTCCGGTCGCGCTGCAAGCATAAACGAAGAGGAAAGATTTCATTCCGGGAAGCGGTCGAGCGCAGCCCGGAGTGAAGTCTTTTTCTCGTACTCGGGGGAGAGATCAGCGGATGGTTAAAGAAGTATCTGCCGGAGGCGTCGTATATAGACGGCGCGAAGGACGATTGGAAATCCAGCTCATCGAAGACAGGTTCGGCAAGATGACGATCGCCAAGGGCAAAATGGAGCCGGGAGAAACGATCGAACAGACGGCGTTGCGCGAAATCGAGGAGGAAACCGGAATCGTCGGCAAGCTGATCGATAAAATTTCGGTTGGCGGCTACGCGTACGAGCACGAGACGCTCGGCAAAGTCGAGAAAACCGTTCATTATTTTCTCGTCGAAGCGCGCGAAGGGGAACATGTCGCCCAAGTCGAAGAGATCGCCGGCGTAGGCTGGTATTCTCCGGATCGCGCCTGGGAACTGCAGCGGTCGAGAGGGTACGACAACAATAACGAGCTTGTGAGAGCGGCGCTAGACAAGCTCGGACACCAAGTTTTACGCTGAAGCGAAGCGGGGCAGGGGGCTTACAGGAGTGACTGAAAGTAGTAATCTTCCGATCTGGCAACCGGGGCAGCCGCTGGCTTCGGTTATCGATTATACGCATTTAGTCGCCGAGTCCGGCTCGAAGGAGCTGCGCGGGCTATGCGACGCCGCGGAGTCCGGGGGTTTCCACAGCGTATGCGTCAACGGCGGATGGGTTCGTCTATGCCGGGAACGTCTAGGCGGAACGAACGTCAAGGTTAGCGCCGTCGTCGGCTATCCGCTGGGGGCTCAGTCAACCCGCGCGAAGGCGTTCGAAGCGGCTGCGGCGCTGGAGGACGGCGCGTCCGAGATCGATATGGTGCTGTCCGTCGGAAAGCTGAGGGACGGGGATATCGAGGCGACGGAACGCGATATATCCGCCGTCGTGCTAGCGGTTCAAGGCGGCGCGCTCGTCAAAGTGATCGTGGAGACGGGGTATTTGACGGAGGAACAAATTCGTATTGCCGGCAAGCTGGCGGCAGCCGCGGGAGCGGATTACGTGCAGACGTCGACGGGTTACGGCGGGAGAGGGGCGACCGTAGCCGACGTGCGGCTGCTGCGGGAAGCGGTCGGCGACGCGATCGGCGTGAAGGCGTCCGGCGGGGTTCGCGACGCTGCCTCCGCGATCGCCTTGTTGAACGCCGGCGCGAATCGGATCGGGACGAGCGCGGGAATGGCGGTCGCCCGAGGAGTGCCTACGCTGCGTTAAGGCGTCATGGACGCGGGCTTCCGCCAGCGCGGCAAGTAGGCGAGCGGCAGTACGACGAGCGAGCATACGACGTTGAAGATCGTCTGGGCGTGCGCGATTTGCGCGGATGGATCGCCAGGCGCGATGGCGGCGGCTGCGGCGTGAAGGGCGCCGATGAGCGGATAGAACAGAAGCGCGCCGGCGCTGTTGAGCGCAAGTTGGGACAGGGCGACGAAGCGGCCGCCCGGGCCGCCGCCCAGCGAGGCGACGAGCCCGGTGAAGCACGTACCGACGTTGGCGCCGAGCGCGATGGCGATGCCGGCTTCGGGCGGGAGCGCGCCTGTTGCGGCGAGTCCCATGCTTAAGGCGATGACGGCGGCGCTCGAGTGGACGAGCGCGGTAAGCGCCGCTCCGCCGAGTACGCCCCATAGCGGATTGGCGGCGGCATGCCGCATGAGGGCGTCGAACGTGCCGCTGTCTTGCAGGGAAGGCCCCATGCTTTGCAGAATTTTAAAGCCGACAAGCAGCAGACCGAAGCCTCCGAAAGCAACGGATACATATCGAAGCAATAGTGCTCGTTTCGTCGGCGCAACGGCGCTGCGCACTTCATACAGGAGCGCTGTGACGAGCCAGCCGGCGACGGCGGCGGCGAGGATCGCGAAACCGAACCGGTGCAGCTTCAGACTCATCAGCTCCGTCGTCAGGCAGGTGCCGACGTTCGTGCCGAGGATGATGCCGAGGCTGCGCGAGAGCGACAGCCATCCGGCGTTCACGAAGCCGATCGTCAAGACGGTTACGGCCGTGCTGCTCTGCAGCAGCGCCGAAGCGATCGTGCCGACGGCGAATCCCCTCAGCGGAGTTGAGGTGGATCGCGCAACCCAAAGGGATAGCCGTTGTCCGGCCCAGCGCTGCAGAGCGACTTCCATTACTTTCATGCCCGATAGCAAGAGAGCGAAGCCGAGCAAGGACGGTATGACGAGATCAAGCCACATAGCGATTATCCCTCCTGCGCATAGCGAGTAGCATGACTAAGCCTTCTAGATGACTATGCGAACGCGGGACAAGTTTATGATCGAACGAGGAGAGCGAAGAACAATGGGAACGATGGCGACGGTATGGCTGAACAAGGGCAGAAGACCCAGAATAGAGGAAGGCCATCCGTGGATTTACGCGAACGAGATCGCCAAGACGGAAGGAGAACCCGAGCCCGGCGGGCTAGTCCAGGTGAAAGACCATCGAGGGTTGCTGCTCGGTACCGGTTACTGGAACCCTGCCTCGCAGATTACGGTAAGGATCGTAGCTTACGGGGAGCTCGAACGGATGGACGAGGCGTTCTTCCGCGCGAGATTTACCCGCGCGCTGGCTCATCGCGACCGCTTCGTAGGCGCGGGCGTTTCCTGCCGCGTCGTATACGGGGAAGCGGATTTCCTCCCGGGCTTGATCGTGGACCGATTCGGCACCGTGCTAGTCGTGCAGGTGCTTACTCTCGGCATGGAGACGGCCAAGGAGGCGTGGCTCCCCGCGCTGATCGAGACGTTAAAGCCGACCGGCGTTTACGAACGCAGCGATGTCGGGGTACGGACGCTCGAAGGCCTCGAGGAGCGTACGGGCGCGCTGTACGGCGAATGTCCGAGACATCTCGAAATCGAGGAGAACGGCCTTAAGGTTCAAGTCGACATCGTCGGCGGACAGAAAACGGGCTACTTCTTCGACCAACGCGAGAATCGCGCATCGATCGCTCCGATCGTTCGCGGCTGGGGCTCACGCAGCGGCATCGAGCTGGAGGAACGGGATGGAGCGCTCGTGCCGGTCAACGCCAAAGGCAACGTCGTCACGTTCCCGTATTGGGACGGGGCGACCGTTCTCGAATGCTTCGCCCATACGGGAAGCTTTACGCTTCACGCATGCAAGTACGGCGCGAAGAAAGTAACCTGCCTCGATATTTCCGAGCACGCGCTCGAGACGGCGAGAATCAACGTGGAGCTGAACGGGTTCACCGATCGCGTCGAGTTCGTCGCGGCGGACGCGTTCGAATATTTGCGCCAGCAGGTGAAGGGACGCGAAGAGCGGGCGGCTCGCGCCGGCGGGGCGAAGGTCGACACGTCCAAACCTCTGACGACGGAAGGACGCACCTGGGACGTCATCATTCTCGATCCTCCGGCGTTCACCAAATCGAAGCGCGCGGTGGAAGCGGCCTGCAGAGGATACAAGGAGATCAACCTTCAGGCGATGAAGCTGCTTAACGAAGGCGGCTATCTCGTCACCGCAAGCTGCTCGTTCCACGTCCGTCCCGATCTTTTCCTGGAGACGATCCAAGATGCCGCCAAAGACGCGGGCAAAATCATTCGCCGGGTCGAATGGAACGGCGCCGGCAAAGACCACCCGCAGCTGGCCGGAGTCGAAGAAGGACACTATCTGAAATTCGCTATCTTCGAGGTGCGTAGCCGCAAGGAGCTATAAGTTAGCGCATTCGACAAACTCGTTAGGAAAGTGTTAGCGATTTTACGACAATGTGTGACATAGCCCACGAACATTCCTAACGCGTTCCGTATATGCTTAGCCTATAAGGTTAAGTGAACGGGGGGAATTTACATGACGCATGACGTGATTCTTTTCGGTAAAAGAGCAGTGCCGCTGGATAACCGGGCGAAAGCGCTGAACAGCAGAAGCCGGTTAACGAACCGCCTTCGCGATTTGTCGGACGACCTCGATTTTCGCCGCCGTTGGAAATATGTTAGCTACATTGAGCTTTGGTCGGACGCGGCTATTTTCCGCTATGAAGACGGCACCAAGTGGTACTTGAACATATCCTAACGATATCCCCGTCGCTCAGGTAAGGCAGCGATATTGTCAGCGATAGCGACACTGACAGCAATAGCGACACTGACAGCGATAGCGACACAGACAGCGACAGCGACACTGACAGCGACACAGACAGCGACAGCGACACAGACAGCGATAGCGACACTGAGCGAAGGGGATACCGATTAAAAGGGCTAATAAATAACAGCCAAACCACAGTTATTTCTTACCATTCCTATCTAAGTGGAAAAATAACAACAAATCGATAGTTATTTTCGAGAGATCGTGCCGGATGGCCGATTTTCGCCCCGAATAACTGCGCATTGTTGTTATTTTTGCGTTTAACGGGACTTACTAGAGAAATAAATGCAAATGGTTGTTATACGGCGACTGACCAGCTGCTCCTCGCCCGCTAAGGCTGCTGCTCCTCGCCCGCTAAGGCTGCTTCGGCTCGCGCGACAGATGCTGGAAACGCCCCGAACGCCTGTGCGCATACCCCCGCTTATGGTACAATAGTCGGAGTTAGTTCGAAGTTCCGACAACCGACGGGCAAGCTATTCCAAGGAGGTGCCGACCATGTCTCTTCGGCTCATTACCGGCCGATCCGGCAGCGGGAAAACGCGGTTCGTGCTGGACGAAATTCGCAGTAAGCTGCAGCAGGATCCGCTCGGCGCACCGCTCATTCTGATCGTGCCCGAGCAGGCGACTTTCCAAGCGGAATACGCGATGGTCACGACGCCGGGATTAGGCGGCTTCATGCGCGCGCAGGTGCTCAGCTTCCGCAGGCTCGCGTTCAGGGTCATGCAGGAGACGGGCGGGGCCGCGGTCATTCCGATTCACGATAACGGCAAAGCGATGCTATTACATAAAATACTAGAGGCGAAAAGAGACGGTTTGAAGCTGTTCCGCGGGGGAGCGACGGAATCCGGTCTTGTCGCCCGGATGAACGAGCTCCTGACGGAGCTGAAGCGGTACGGCACAGGCAGCGCCGAGCTGCTCGGGCGAGCGGAAGCAGAGGCAAGGCTCGCATCGGGGCATGCTCAAGGCTCATTGCTATCTCTAAAGCTGCACGATCTATCGATCGTCTACGAGGAGATGGAGCAAGAGCTTGCGGGACGATGGCTCGACGGTGAGGACATGCTCGGCTGGCTGACGAAAGGCGCGCATGCAGCGCCTTCGCTCGAAGGCGCCGAAATTTGGTTTGACGGCTTCCATGGCTTTACGCCGAACGAGTACGCCGCAATCGAAGCGCTGTTGAAGCGGGTGAACAACCTGTCGGTCACGCTGTGCGTGGACAGGCCGTATCCGGCGGGCGAAAGGCCGGACGAGTTGGCGTCGTTCTATCCTACCGCAGTGACGTCGGCCCTGCTATGCGAGCTCGCCGACGCGGCGGGCGTACGGGTGGCGCCCGCGGTGACGCTGTCGCCGGAAGTATCGCCGAGATTCGCGAATAATCCGATGCTTGCGTTCGTTGACCGCAACTGGGATAACCGCCAACGCTGGCAAGGCGACGCGGCCGTCCTGCATCCGGATCATCCGGATTGCGGGTTGTCCTTGCATGCCGCCGTCAATCGAAGGGCGGAGGTCGAGGCCGTTGCCCGAGATATGCTGAGACGGGTGAGGGAGAAGGGCTGCCGCTGGCGAGAGCTGGCGGTATTCGTACGCCGAATCGGGGATTACTCGGACCTGTTAACGGCGATATTCGGGGAATACGGCATCCCGTTCTATTTGGACGGCAAATCATCGGTTTCTCACCACCCGTTCGTCGAATTCGTCCGATCCGCTTTGGAATGCGTGGCGGGAGGCTGGAAGTCCGAGGCCGTGTTCCGCTGCGCGAAGACGGATCTGCTGGGCGCCGCGGATACGATCGTTACGAGAGACGAAATCGATAGATTGGAAAATTACGCCCTGGCGAAAGGCATCGACGGTTGGCGCTGGCACGACGATCGGGCATGGGTTCCGTTGCATCGCGGCGATATCGAGGAAGAACCCGAGGAGGGCGACCAAGGAGAAGCGATGAGCCGCCTGCTTGCGGTGCGGGACGCGCTATTGCAGCCGCTGGTCGCGCTGGAGAAGCGGATGAAAGCGGCGCACACCGTTCGCGACTTGTGCGAAAGCTTGTACGCTTTCCTCGAGGAGACATGCGCGGCTGATACGTTAGAACGATGGAGCCGCGCGGACGCGGAGAACGGACAACCCGGCCGGACGATGGTGCATCGGCCGCTGTGGGACGGCGTCTTGAATCTATTGGACCAGTTGGTAGAGCTCATGGGCGATCAGCCGAAGGACGTGAACTTGTTCGCGGGCATGATCGACTCCGGCTTGGAGGAGCTGAAGCTCGGCGCGGTTCCTCCGTCGCTCGACGGCGTGCTTATCGGAAGTCCGGAGCGTACGCGTTCGGATCGCGTTCAGATCGTCTATCTGCTAGGCGCCAGCGACGGCGTCATGCCGATGCGCATCGCCGAGAACGGATTGTTGGACGAACAAGAACGCGACCGGTTGGCGGCGGACGGCATCGCGATGGCGCCGGGCGCCCGGAGAAGGCTGCTGGACGAACGTTTTCTCGCCTATCTGACGTTGACGACCGCCTCCAAGCATCTGTGGATCAGTTACCCGCAAGCGGACGAGGAAGGCGCGGCTATTCTGCCATCGTCGTGGATCAAGACGCTGCAGAAGCGGTTCCCCGGCATCCCGGTCGCGCAGATCGCCGCCGAGCCGCATCCCGCCGAACCCGAACAGGAGCAGCTTGCATACGCCGTTCATCCCGGCCGCGCGCTCACGCATTTGATCGCTAGATTAAGAGGCTGGCGGCAAGGCGAGGCGATCGCGCCGGGCTGGTGGGCGGTCTATGAATGGCTGAGAGGACGGGAAGGCTGGCGAGACCGTTTGGCTTCCTTAGTCGGATCTTTGCGCTATACGAACGAAGAAAAGCCGCTTCTGCCGGAGACGAGCCGTCTCTTGTACGGAGATCGGCTGCTGGCGAGCGTCTCCAGGATGGAGCGGTTCGTCGCTTGTCCGTTCCAGCACTTCGCCGCGCATGGCTTACGCCTGAAGGAGCGGCAGCTCTATCGCGTCGATTCGCCGGATATCGGACAGTTGTTCCACGCCGCGCTGAGACAGACGACGGAGAAGCTGTTCGCGGAAGGCGCGGCGGGAATGGACGCGATGCGCTGGCAAGCGGAAGCCGCGGCCGCCGTCGAACGTCTGCTCCCGCGCGTGCAATCGCGCATCCTGTTGTCGTCCGGACGGCATCAGGTGATGGCGCGCAAGCTGAGGGACATCGTCAGCCAAGCATCGGCGATCATCGGCAAGCATGCGGGCCTATCAAGGTTCAAGCCGGTCGGCTTGGAGCTTAGCTTCGGACCGAACGGACTGCTGCCGCCGTTATCGCTGGAGCTGGAACACGGACGTTATATGGACGTCGCCGGCCGGATCGACCGCGTCGACGCCGCGGAATCGGCGGAAGGCTTGCTGCTGCGCATCATGGACTACAAGTCCAGCAACGTGAAGCTGAAGCTCGACGAAGTCGCGCACGGCTTATCGCTGCAGATGCTTACCTATCTCGACGTCGTCGTCTCCCATGCGCCCCACTGGCTAGGGAAACCGGCGAAGCCGGCGGGCGTCCTCTATTTCCACGTGCAGAATCCGCTGATCGTGACGCCGAACGGACTGTCCGCGGAAGAAGCGCGCGAAGCGCTGTTCAGGCAATATCGGATGCAGGGATTGCTGCTGGCCGACGGAGACTCGGTCAAGCTGATGGATGAAACGCTGGGCGGCGCGAGCAAGTCCGCGGTCATCCCGGTCGAATTCAAGAAGGACGGCACGTTCTCGTCCCGATCCCAAGTGGCGGACGAAGGCCAATGGAACGTGCTCCGCGGATCGGTAAGAGCGCAAATTCGCCAGATCGGCAGACGGATCGTAAGCGGAGACGTCGCGATCAAGCCGTATAAGATGGACCGCCGCAGCCCTTGCCAATTCTGCGAATACCGCCCGGTATGCCATATCGACGCGGAAGTGGACGGAAATCCGCATCAGACGTTAACGCGGGCGGTCAATAAGGACGAGCTGTGGCAGCGGATCGCGAAGACGGCCGAGGAAGGGGGAGGTCCGCAATGAGCAAGCAGCTAGATTGGCCTCTTAAACCGGAAGGCAGCCAGTGGACGAACGAACAATGGGCCGCGATCGTAGCGGACGACTCCGACTTGCTCGTCGCCGCGGCTGCGGGCTCGGGCAAGACGGCCGTGCTCGTCGAGCGCATTATCTCGCGGATCGCGGACGAGACGAAGCCGCTCGACGTGGACGCGATGCTCGTCGCTACGTTCACGAAGGCGGCGGCCGCCGAGATGAAGGAGCGCATCCGCCACGCGCTGGACGCGGCGCTCGAGAAGTCGCCGGACTCCAAGCACCTTCGGCGGCAGCTTGCGCTGCTTCCGAGAGCTTCCGTCACGACGCTCCATTCTTTCTGTCAACGGATCATCGAGCAATACGCGCCGCTGATCGATCTCGATCCCGGTTTCCGCATGGCGAACGAGACGGAGTCCGAGCTGTTGCGCATGGACACGCTCGACGAGCTGTTCGAGGAACGTTACGCCGAAGAAGGCGATCAAGGGCCGTTAGCCCTGCTCGCCGACGTATTCGGCGGAGAACGCAGCGACGAACCGCTGCACCGGCTCGTATTGGAGCTTCACGAATTCGCCGGCAGCAACCCTTGGCCGACGCACTGGCTTCGGTCGATGGCAGGGCAATTCCGCGGCGCCGATGCCGGCAGCTTGCCGAGATCGCTATGGGTGAAGAGCTTGATGAGCGATACGATGCTTCAACTGCAGGGCACGATTTATATGCTGCGGTCCGCCTTGCGATTGGCTCAAGAGCCGGGGGGACCTGAGCCTTACATCGATACGATCGTCGCCGAAATCGACGGTCTCGAGAACGTCGCCGACGCCTTCAGAACCGGCGGGTGGCCGGAATGGCAGACGGCCGTCGCGAATATCTCCTTCGGGAGGCTTAAGCCTTGCAAAGGCGACGATTACGACCCGGTCCTGATCGAGCGGACGAAAGGGTTGCGCGACAGCGCCAAAAAGGCGGCCGGGAAGCTGTCGGAGGAATGGCTCGTCCGTTCTCCGGAGCGGTACGCCGAAGAGCTCCGCGCGATTGCGCCGCATATCGAGCAGCTCGCCGAGCTGGCGATCTCCTTCGGCGAGCGGTACGAGCAGGCGAAGCGGGCGAAAGGCCTGCTCGATTTCAGCGATCTGGAGCACTACGCGCTTCGCATCCTGCGCGATCCGTCATCGACGCCGGAGAATAGCGTGCCGTCTCCGGCCGCGCTCCATTTCCGCGATCGGTTCGCCGAAATCTACTTGGACGAGTATCAGGACACGAACGAGGTGCAGGAAGCGATCGTCTCCCTGATCGCGCGCAGCCGCCCCGGCAACGTGTTCATGGTCGGCGACGTGAAGCAGAGCATCTACCGTTTCCGGCTTGCGGAGCCGGGACTTTTCTTGCATAAATACAAAACCTACGACGTACTGACGGCGGAACAAGACGGGTACGGCTTGGCGCCGGCCGAGACGGCCGCGGAAGACGGCGGCGAGGCGGACGGCCTGCGCATCGACTTGGCGAGAAACTTCCGCAGCCGCAGGGAAATCATTCACGCGGTCAACCATGTGTTTCGATTGATCATGCGCGAGCCGGTCGGCGAGATGAATTACGACGACAAGGCCGAGTTGATTTACGGCGAGGGGTATCCGGACATAGTTAACGGAAACGCGGAAACTCCGGCTTCGCCGTACTCGGTCGAAATGATCGTCATCGACTCTGCGAAGCCTTCGGAGGATTCGCAAGAAGGGAGCGATCCCGACAACGCGAACTTCGCTGAGGCAGGAGAAGCGGACGCTTCCCCCGAAGGCGAAGCCGAAGCCGAGGATGCGGAAACCTCTCAGCTTGAAGCCCGTTGCATCGCGGCGGAAATCCGGAAGCTGATGGGCATGGACGGCGACGGGAACGCGCCGCCGTTCGCCGTGTACGAAGGCAAGAGCAAGCTCCATCGTCCCTTGCAGTTCCGCGACATCGTCATCTTGCTTCGCGCGGTCTCTTCGCAGGCGCCGGCGCTGCTCGACGAGCTGAGAGCCGCGGGCATACCCGCCTACGCCGACCTGGCTACCGGCTACTTCGCCGCCACGGAAGTCGACGTCATGTTATCGCTGCTGTCCATTATCGATAACCCGCATCAGGATATTCCGCTGGCCGGCGTGCTTCGTTCGCCGATCGGAGGCTTTAATGCCGAGGAGCTGGCGCTTATTCGGCTCAGCGAGCGCCGCGCGAGCTATTGGGACGCGGCGAACGCCGCCGCAAGGCCGGATGCCTCGGCGGATCGGACGCACCAAGCTCTCGGTCGCAAGTTGTCCGCATTCATCGCCAGACTGAGCGGCTGGCGGGACTTCGCGCGCAGGGAACCGCTTGGCGATCTTCTATGGCTGCTCTACCGCGAGACGGGTTATTACGATTACGTCGGCGGGTTGCCGGGCGGAGGCCAGCGGCAAGCGAACCTTCGGGCGCTCGTGAACCGGGCTGCGCAGTATGAGCAATCCTCGCGCTTCCGCGGCTTGTTCCGCTTCCTTCGCTATCTCGGAAGGATGCGCGACACCGGAGCGGACTTAGGCGCGGCGCGCGCGCTCGGAGAAAGCGAGAACGTCGTGCGCATCGTCTCGATTCATCGCTCCAAAGGGCTCGAGTATCCGGTCGTATTCGCTGCGGGGCTCGGCCGCTCGTTCAATCGCAGAGACTTGAACGGGACGTTCCTGACGCATAAGAAGCTGGGCTTCGGGCCGAGAATGGTGGAGACGAAGACGCGCGTCGCTTATCCGACGCTTCCGCAGCTCGCCATAAGGCGCAAGATGGCCGGAGAGATGCTGGCGGAAGAAATGCGCGTGCTGTACGTGGCGCTTACCAGGCCGAAAGAGAAGCTCTACCTGATCGGAACGAGCAAGGACGCCGCGAAAGCCTGGGAGTCGTGGAGCGAGACGGCGGCGATGGCGACCGATCGGCTGCCCGACTTCGCGGCCGCTTCCGCCACGCGATATTTCGATTGGTTGGGCCCTGCGGCCGTCATCGCAAGCGAGCTCAAAGATCCCGAGCGACGGTGGATCCGTTCGATCGTGCCCGCGTCCGAGTTCACCCGCAGGAAGGAAACCGATTCCGGGGCAACGTCCCGTGAACAACAACGCTTGTGGGAAGCGGTTCTGCAAGCGGGACCGGTGGACGCACCGGCAACGGAACGTTCCGCCGCGGTCGCGAGCGCGCTGTCATGGCAATATCCCGAGCTCGCCGCCGCGCAATCCGCGGCCAAAACCTCGATTACCGCGCTTAAGAATCGCTTGGACGCTGCCCGTCTGCCGTCTGAAGTGGCGCATTCGTCCGACGAAGGCGGGGAAGGAGCCGACGCGGATGACGATTCGCTCCGCCTGTCGGCCGGCGACGAGCCCGACTTGAAGCCTGATCTATCGACCGAACCGTCGCAATCCGCCGCCACGTTCCGGCTTCGCCGTCCGCGCTTCATGTCCGCGCGGCAGCTTACGCCTGCCGAGCGAGGATCGGCGTTCCACTTGGCCATGCAGCATCTGCCGATTCTGCAAGGTACCGATACTCCGCAAATCGTCGCCATGCTCGACCGCCTGGTCGAACGGCGCATATTGTCGCACGAACAACGGCAAGCGATCGACGCCGACGCCGTTGCCGCATTCTGCCGAACGCCGCTGTATGACAGAATGTGTGCGGCGACGAAGGTTTGGCGGGAAGTGCCGTTCACCTGCGGACTTGCGGCCGGAGACGTATATCCGGCGTTGCGCGGGACCGGCCAGGGCGACACCGTCATGATCCAAGGCATCATCGACTGTCTGTTCGCGGATGCCGGCGGGCTCGTCTTGATCGATTACAAGACGGACAGCCTGAAGGGCGGCTCCGCCCCTCAAGCGGCGGAGAAGCACAGGTTTCAGGTCGAACAGTACAGCGAAGCGATCGGGCGAATCGTCGGCCGGGACGTCGCCGAAGCCTACGTCTACTTCTTCGACGGCGGCGAAGCCGTGAGATTGATATAACGATTGGAGGACGTTATGGAAGCCAAACAGAAGAAATCGTACACGGTTCCCGTGTTGCTCGTCTGTGTCGTCATTCTGGCCGTTTTATGCATTTTGTTCTATTCTTCGAGCTTGCTGAACCAGCAGAACGAGAAGTCCGACAGAGGCATGCGGCTATCCGAGAAATACGTGTTCTCGCAAACTTACGCGTCGTTGTTGCGGGAAGGAGCCGAGCAACTGCTTGGAGCGTCCTCGGAGACGGACCGGCTGCAAGCGAAAGAGAAGCTGGGCGAAGCCAGGTTCGCGTCGATGGAAGCGGTCGGTTTGATCGGCGAAGCCCTGCGCATGAGAGAGGGAATGGCGGAGGAAGAGGCGAAGCACGTAAAGGAGCAGCTGCTTGGTGCGCTATGGAGCTCGGACAGTCCGCTTAATACGGTAGGCGAGCACGAGGGCCGGCTAACCGAAACGGAAAGAACGATGCTCGAGAACGTCGCCGTAAGCGCGGCTAAAGCCGAAGGAGCTCTCGGCAAGTTCCGCGCTCCGTCCGGCATCGCCGGGTATCGGATCATGGCCGGAGGCGGGGAGTGGCTGGATACGGTGCTCGAAGCGAAGGCAAGTTTGGATGCGATCGCCGATGCGGTGTCCAAGCCCATTTTGAATCCTTGAGGTAGCCATTCGCCCACCTAGGCATATGCTGAAGGTGATAGAGCCTCAAGGAGGAAAGACGATGATGGAAAAGAAACCTACCGCATCTATGATGATGCCTATGGCTAAGCAAGCACAGACGGGGGTCCTGCCGATCGCCGCGCAGCAGCCGGCAATGATCTCGCAGGCAGCAGCGCCGATGGCGCACAAACCAAACAAAGAAGCGTGCTTATCGTATATGCATCGATACGTGGAAGTGCAGGCGGCTGACGGTTATTGTTACGACGGTATCGTCGAGCATGTCGACGATCAATGGCTATGTCTGGCGGTACCCGGAGCGGTGGACCAGATGCGCGGCTTTTTCCCGGGGCCGTTCTACCCGCCCTTCGCGCCGTTTCGCCCCCGCAGGTTCAACCGGCTCGTGCTGCCGCTTGCCGCGCTGACGGCGTTGACGCTGCTGCCCTATTACTGGTAATTAACGGAGAGCTTGTTGCCTCGCGCGGCGAGCTCTCCGCGTCTTTGTTGGACTCGGACCATTCCGATCAGTTATGATAATGTATATTTCCATATGATCGAGGTGTTCGGTTCATGAGTTGTCTATTTTGCAAAATCATAGAAGGATCGATTCCGTCGCGCAAAGCGTACGAAGACGAGCACATCGTGGCTTTCCACGACATTGCGCCCCAAGCGCCGGTCCATATTCTGGTCATTCCGAAGAAGCATTTCGCCGCGTTGAACGATGCACAGCCGGAAGACATCGAGCTTCTCGGACGCATCCAGCTCGCCGCTCAGCACGTCGCCAAGGAAGCCGGGATCGCGGAAAGCGGATATCGGGTCGTCACGAATAACGGTCCGGATGCGGGACAAGTCGTGTTTCACATTCACTATCACGTGCTCGGCGGAGAGAAGCTGGCGACGCTCGGCGGCAAGGAATAATTACCGGGATTTACGGCGTCGATGAAGTTGACACTGACTTTCCACTTCGCCTATAATGTACTTTGATAACCGTGTGTTGTGGTCTGTTGCGGAGGGAGGGAAAACAGGTGTCCGAAACGAAAGTACGCAAAAATGAAACAATCGACGCTGCACTCCGCCGCTTTAAGCGCTCCATCGCCAAAGACGGCGTTCTCGCGGAAGTGAAGAAACGCAAACACTATGAGAAACCGAGCGTCAAACGGAAGAAAAAATCCGAAGCGGCTCGTAAACGCAAGTTCTAGGAGGAATCCGCACGCATGAACCTCGCGGAGCGTTTGAACGAAGACATGAAGCAAGCGATGAGAGATGGGAATAAATTCCGTCTTTCCACGATTCGGTTGGTTCGTGCAGCGATCAAAAACCAAGAAATCGATCTGCGCCGCACGCTTGACGATAACGAAACGCTTTCGGTGTTGAGCCGTGAACTCAAGCAGCGACGAGATTCCCTCCTCGAATTTAAAAACGCGGGCCGGGAAGATTTGGTAAGCAACGTCAGCGCAGAAATTGAGATCATATCCGAATATCTTCCGAAACAGCTGAACGAAGAAGAAATCAAAGCTATTGTTGTGCAGACCATGCAAGAAACCGGTGCTTCTTCCAAAGCCGATATGGGAAAATTAATGGGTGCATTGATGCCGAAGGTGAAAGGCGTTGCCGACGGGAAAGTGGTCAATGGTATCGTCCAACAACTTCTGCAATGATTTCATGCGAACGACAGGCACTCCCTTTGCGGGGAGTGCTTTTTGCCGTCTCCGGGCGAAAGATGGAACGCAACGCCCGAAAGATCGTAATAATATACGTACAGGATCATAGATCGAAGGAGGAATACAGGTGGTTCGAGTTCGGAAGAAACTCGCGCTGATTCTCGGGTTAATGCCTGTGCTGGCGGCGTTGTTCATAGCCATCCTGCCGCTTAGTGCCGCTAACGCGGAGACGCGTTCAGCCGGCGCCGTGTACGTCATCCCCGTGAAGATGACCGTCGAAAGCGGATTGGCATCGTTCCTGGACCGCGCGTTAACGGAAGCGGAGGACGCGAAAGCTTCGCTTGTCGTTCTCGACGTCGACACGCCGGGCGGTCGGTTGGATACGGCAGAGGAGATCGGAATTCGCATCCGCGAGACTACCGTGCCGACTGTAGCGTTCGTGAGCGGCAAAGCGGCTTCGGCCGGCGCTTACTTGGCTCTGAACGCGGGCGATATCGCCATGGCGCCGGCAACGACGATCGGCGCGGCGATGATCGTGGATCAGAACGGCAACGCGGTGGACAATCCGAAATACGTCTCGTTCTGGAGCCAGGAGATGGCGGGCGCCGCGGAGCTGAACGGGCGAAACTCCGACATCGCGGTCAAGATGGTCGATCCGAGCCGAGAGCTGACGGTGCCCGAGCTGGGAGAAACGTACAAAGCCGGAACGATCTTGTCTCTGTCGGCTGAGAAAGCGCTTAAAGTCGGCTATGCCGATACGATCGCGAAGTCGGTCGAAGAAGTGATCGCATGGAAAGGCTTGAACGATCGTCCGGTCATCGAAGTGAATTTATCGCTCGCCGAGCACGTCTCCGAATTTCTGACCAGCCCGGGCATGACGACGATTCTGCTCATCTTAGGCATCGCCGGCGTTGCCATCGAACTGCTCGTGCCGGGCTTCGGCGTTCCGGGCATCGTCGGAGTCATCGCGTTCGGCTTGTATTTCTTCGGACAATTCGTGGCGGGCTTCGCCGGAATGGAAGCGGTCGTGCTCTTCGTCATCGGTCTGATTCTGCTCGTATCGGAGCTGTTTATTCCTAGCTTCGGAATATTGGGCATACTTGGAAGCGCGGCCGTCATTGCGGGCATTACGATGGGGGCGCAGGATACGGGAGACGCGCTGAGCTCGCTTGGGCTGTCTCTATTAATCGCGATCCTCATCATCGCCGTGTTCGTCTATATTTTCCGCAAGCGCGGCGTCTGGAACCGGTTCATCCTGCGCGAGGCGCTGACGACCGAGCAAGGCTACGTTCCGAACAATCCTCGGGAAAGCTTGATCGGCAGTGAGGGCGTTGCGATTAGCGAACTTCGCCCGGCAGGTATTGCCGAAATCCGTGGAGAACGCGTCGATGTCGTCACAGGAGGCGAGTTCGTGGAACGCGGGCGGATGGTTCGCGTCGTTGCGGTAGACGGTACGCGGATCGTCGTGCAGGAAGTGAAGCACGGTACGACGAAATTATTGTAGAGTCACTTTAAAACTATACTCTTCGTGGAGGTTATCTAATCGATGGAAAACGCCGATGTGCAGCTTCTCGTAATCGTGGCGCTTGTCGTCATCGCGGTTATCGTGTTTCTAAGCTTCTTTCCGTTCATGCTCTGGATTTCCGCGCTTGCTTCCGGCGTGCGCATCAGCATTATTACGCTGGTCGCCATGCGGCTTCGCCGCGTCATACCGAGCCGGATCGTCAACCCGTTAATCAAGGCGACGAAGGCGGGGCTCGGCCTTAACATCAACCAGCTCGAAAGCCACTTTCTTGCGGGCGGCAACGTCGACCGCGTCGTCAACGCTTTGATCGCCGCTCAGCGCGCGAACATTCCGCTGGTGTTCGAACGCGCCGCCGCGATCGATCTCGCGGGACGCGACGTGCTTCAAGCGGTGCAGATGAGCGTTAATCCGCGCGTCATTGAGACCCCTATCGTTGCTGCCGTGGCCAAAGACGGCATCGAAGTGAAAGTCAGAGCCCGAGTAACGGTACGAGCTAATATCGAACGGTTGGTCGGAGGCGCCGGCGAAGAGACGATTATCGCCCGCGTAGGGGAAGGAATCGTTACGACGGTCGGCTCATCCAGTTCCCATAAAGCCGTGCTCGAGAATCCGGATCTGATTTCCCGAACGGTGCTCGGCAAAGGGCTTGATGCGGGTACGGCGTTCGAAATTTTGTCCATCGACATCGCGGACGTCGATGTCGGCAAGAACATCGGCGCGCATCTGCAAACCGAGCAAGCGGAAGCCGATAAGCGGATCGCGCAGGCGAAAGCCGAGGAGCGCCGCGCGATGGCCGTCGCGCAGGAGCAGGAGATGAAAGCGCGCGTCGTCGAGATGCGGGCGAAAGTCGTCGAAGCCGAATCCGAGGTGCCTCTGGCGATGGCGGATGCGCTCAAGGCCGGCAAAATGGGCGTCATGGATTACATGAACTTGAAAAATATCGAAGCGGACACGCAAATGCGCGGCTCGATCGGCCGACAGGGCGACACCCGCGGCGATGAAGAGAAACGGTAATGAGTAGTCTCTTCCTGATCGTCGTTGCCATCGGGATCATCTACCAGCTGTTCGTCCGCAAATCGCCGCTGGATAAGCGGCCCAACCGGATGCCGGATTTCGGAGGCCCCCAGCAGCGTCGTCCGGGCTCGCCTCCGCAACGGGGAGTGCCGATGCGCATCCCTCCGGCGAGGCAGGAACAACCGCGTCCGATCCCGCAGCCGATCTTCGAAGAAGAGAGTGTCGAGCCGAGAGCTATCGTTCCGGAGCCGCGCACGATCCCTCTCGCATCGCAGGCAGGGTCTGCTCTTCCCGAGCGGACCTACGCGAAGTCGCCGCATCCGTCGGAGAGCCTCTCCCGCGACGAGCTCGCGCGCGCCGTCATGTGGGCCGAAATTCTCGGCCCTCCGCGCGCCCGCAAGCCTCACCGGCGCTAAGTAACGATGTAAACAAGCAAAGACCCCGATCAGCGATCGGGGTCTTTGCTTGTCTGTGTTTGTAAGCCTGTAAGCACGACGTCGAAAGTATGAAGGAACGTTGCCTGGAGTCGCTCCATCAGTTGTTCGGCCGATTCTTCCGAATGCGCGTACGTCGAGATCATGCCATGCAGAGCGTAGTAGTAGACTCTGGCGCTCATCCATATGCGATCGTCTTGCGGTTGGAGGCGCAAACATTCGCGAATGATGCCGGCAAGCTGCCCGAACAGCCGGTTCCGCAATCGATTGATTTCCATTCTCGGCGAATGCTCGTCTACCCGGCCGGCTTTTACGTTAAGGAATAAATCGTACATATTCCGATTAACCAGACAGAAGGAGATTAACGCCATACTAATGGCTTTCAGCTTTACGTCAGGTTCTGTTTCTCGGGCGATCCACGAGTCGATCTGCTCGAAAAGCGACAGGAGAGGCGGCATTGACAGCTCCTGTAATAGTGCTTCTTTATCCTTGAAATAAATGTATATCGTCGCGTGCGAGCAGCCTGCTTCCTTGGCGATCTCGCGCATGGTTACGGCATCGTAGCCCTTGCTCCCGAATAAGCGGCTTGCCGCTTCGATGATGCTCTTCCTTGTTTCTTCCGATCTAATCTCCTGTTTCGATGCCACCCTGCGCAACCTCCTATAGCATCCCTGATACGTCTGTCGCCAGTAAACCGGCTAGTACGATACCCAGTATAACCGAAGTTAAGAGCGCCGTCTTTCTCTTCTCGCTTCCGGCTTTTCTGAATGCGTACCGAACATACATGACGAAACCTGTAGAAAGCAGGAGCAGCTCCATTCCCGCCGATAACATTTCCGAACGCCACGCTCCGAATCCGAGCAGAGGGAAATCCCCCCAGTTTCCGGGCAGCAGAGGCATATCCGCGCGATGGACGATCAGATCCAGCACCCAATGGCTGAACGCGACTCCTCCCGCGACCCATCCTGCTCGGGCACCCCAAATCTTCTCGCAGATCACGCCGGCGATAATCGCAATCAACAACGCCCCGAGCAAAGAATGCGTATAGTCGGCGTGAATGATCGCTTTGCCGTAGCCTTCGCCGTGCTGAGTGAAATCCATCGATTCTTTCCCGGCAACTACCATAGGGATAAAAGCTACATCTAATAGCTGAGCGCTTACCATGAGCACCCAAAGCGGCAGCTCCGGTGCTTTAGCCTTTACGCCCGCCGCCAAACCGAAATGTCCTGCGAACATATGAATCACCCTATCCTTCATATTGTAACCATTGGTTACTAACCGTTGGTTATATACTAGCAAATGGAAATACGTACGTCAATCCCATTTCTGATATTCGTCAGGCTTGACCGCTCTCCGCTTCATAAAGCGCGACGGCGTCGCATATGTTTTACCGTATTACCGTAACCGGGGGAGGACCGCCGTATGATGCGTGTCAGTCGAAAACTGCGCAAATGGACCGCAACCATACTCGACCTGCCGCAGGACGTGGCGCTGGACCTGCCCCGCATCACGATGATCGGGGGGCTCCAGCTTACGGTGGAAAATCACCGGGGTGTGTTGCATTTCTCGCCGCAGTCGCTTCGATTGGCGATGGATCGCGGCGAGATGGAAGTGACGGGAGAGAATTTGATCATTCGAACGATCGGAACAGAGGAAGTGTTCGTCGAAGGTACGATTCTAGGCGTCCAGCTGCACCCGACAAACAAGCCTGGCGTGTAACCGCCGCTCCGCCATTCATGCGAAGGGCGGATTTCGGTCAATTGTCGGACAAGCTCGGCGCAGGAGGAGATAGAGGATGAAAGGTACATGGCTCGAGACGGTTCGCGGGTTCGTGTGGGTCAAGCTCATCGGCGGGGATGCGGACAAGTTTCTTAACGAGGCGACGGCCGCGAACATAAAAGTGTGGCAAATTTCTTTCGAGAAGGACGGGAGCCTGACGTTCGGGATCTCGATCCCCGACTTCTTCAAGCTGCGGCCGCTGCTCCGCAAGTGCGGCTGCCGCACGCGCATCTTATCCCGGCACGGCGTACCGTTCAAGCTGGAAAGGCTCGCGCGGCGCAAAGTGTTCGCCGGAGGAATGCTTGCGTTCGTTATCGCTTTGTTCGTTCTGTCCATGCTCGTATGGAACGTCAAGATCGAGGGGGATACGGCGATTCCGGAATCGCGGATTCTGGCGGCCGCGCGCGCGGAGGGGCTGTACAAGTACCAATGGTCCTGGAGAATGGAGGATACCTCGACGCTGTCGAAGAACATGGCGAGAAGGCTCCCGGACGCGGCGTGGGTCGGCGTCGAGAAGAAAGGCGCGACGATCATGATTACCGTCGTAGATTCGACCAAGCCCGAGAAGAGGCCGCTGGAGAGCCCCTCGCATCTCGTCGCGAAGACGGATTCCGTCGTGACGAAAGTCATCGCGGAGAGCGGACGTCCGAAGGTCGAGCGCAACGATCGCGTGAAGAAGGGAGACGTGCTCATCTCGGGCTTGCTCGGGGATGAGAAAAATAACAAGGCCGTCGTTTCCAAAGGAACGGTCATGGGGCTCGTATGGCACGAGTATCGAATCGCGGCGCCGACGACGAAGAAAATCAAAAGCTATACGGGGGCCTCGAAAACCCGCAACTACTGGATCATCGGCAACCGGGCGCTGCAAATTTCGGGCTATAAAGGAGAGGAATACGAGCAGTCGCAGATCAAGTCCAGTATGCAACGCTCGCGAATTCGCGATTGGGTGCTGCCTTTCGGTTCGATGAAAGAGGTCGAGATGGAAGTGATCGAGACGGAGCAGAAATTGACGCCGGAGGAAGCGAAACAAGCCGGTTTATCGGCGGCAAGATCGGATTTGCTCGCCAAAAGCGGAGTCGGCGCTGTCATAAAGGCGGAAAACATTTTGCATGAGCAAACCGAGAATGGTAAAGTGATGTTAACCGTACTATTCGAGGTGGAGCAGTCTATCGCCGAGCCGCGCCCATTCGTGCAAGCTCCCGAGACACCACCGATACCGCAGGGGGAATGAGGCTTTTTGACGGAGCCAACGACTACAACTGTTATCCCGCTACTGAACGTAGCTGAAGGCCTCGCCCTATTCGGGCCGCAGGACAAGTTCCTTCGTCTGATCGAACGCGAGACGGAATCGAAGATTCATACCCGCGAAGCGGAGATCGTCATCGACGGTCCTCCGGAAGAAGTCCGCTCGCTCGATCAATTGTTCAATACGTTGCTTCAGCTTATCCGCGGCGGATTGCAATTGAACGAACGAGACGTTCGCTACGCGCTCGATCTGGCCAGAGAATTGAAAGCGGATCAGCTGCTTTCCCTGTTCAAGGGAGAAATCACCACGACGTTCCGCGGCAAGCCGATCGTGCCGAAGACGCTCGGCCAGCGCCATTACGTGACGACGATAAGGAAGAAAGATATCGTCTTCGGAATCGGTCCCGCCGGTACCGGCAAGACGTACCTAGCCGTCGTTACTGCCGTCGCCGCCCTTAAGGAAGGCAAGGTAAAGCGGATTCTGCTGACTCGTCCGGCGGTCGAAGCGGGAGAGAGTCTCGGGTTTCTGCCGGGCGATCTGCAAGAGAAAGTCGATCCGTATTTGCGCCCGCTCTACGATGCGCTTAACGATGTCCTCGGTCCCGACGGTGTAGCGAAGGCGCTCGAACGCGGCTTGATCGAGATCGCGCCGCTCGCCTACATGAGAGGACGCACGCTCGACGACTCGTTCGTCATTCTAGACGAGGCGCAGAACACGACGCCCGAGCAGATGAAGATGTTCCTGACCCGGCTCGGCTTCGGCTCGCACATGGTCATTACAGGGGACGTCACTCAGATCGATTTGCCGAAAGGCAAGAAATCCGGTCTGATCGATGCCCAGCGCATATTGAAAGATATCGAGGAGATCGGCATCGTCTATTTCTCCGAGCAAGATGTCGTTCGTCATGCCCTCGTGCAGAAAATCATCGTAGCCTATAATCAGCAAAGCGATTAACTACTCTCAGGGAGGGAGACGCCGGATGAGACGTAATAAAGATCGTCCGCTTGGAAATCCGCTGAGTTTATCCCAAGCAGCGGCAGGATGGAAGAACAGCGCAGCGATGCGGTGGCTCCTGCTCCTGCTTTTTGTGTTTTTATTCTATTTCTCGATATCGCCGAGGCTCGTTCCCGAAACCTATGATATTACCCTCAACGGGAAGAGCGACCGTGACATTAAAGCGCCGAAACAGTTCGAAGACAAGGAAGCGACGCTGCAAGCCCAGGAACAGGCGGCCGAACAGGTCAATCCGATCTATCCGATCGTCTCGCTGCGCAACGAGCTGTTGATCGATGAGATTTTCTCCCGGATCGAACAGCTGAATTTGGACGATTCGATTACGGAAGCGCAGAAAATCGAGATTTATAGAGGTACGATTCCGGTGCGGGTCGACAATTACTTCGCTAATTTCGCCGCAACGACGACGAATTCGGACACGTATTCGGAAAGTTTGCTCGACGAGATGCAGAAAGTCGTGCAGTCGCAGAAATACCCGATGCCGGAGGAGACATACTACAAGCTGCCCAAATTCACTTCCGACCAACTGCTCGAGATGCGCAGCGTCGGGCGCGAAGTCGTCCGCAAGCTGATGCTGGATTCGCTCACGGAAGCGGAGCCGGCGCGCGCGCGGGTAGCCGAGCTGGTCAACGCCAGCTCCCTCTCCTTGAAGACGGAGCGGGAAGTCGTGCAGGAGCTGGCCAGACTCGCGATCTCGCCGAACAAGTTCTACGATAAGCAGGCGACCGAGGATGCGAGGGCGGAAGCCAGGCAGAACACGGCGCCGGTCATGATCAAGCAGGGCGATGTCATCGTCACGGCCGGACAAGTTATCAATCAGGAGCTATACGACCGGCTGAACGATTTAGGGCTGCTCAAGGAACGCAAAAATTATTTTCCGCAACTGGGCGTCCTGCTTTTCTCGCTGTTATTCACGCTCGCTCTGTACGGTTACGGAGAGTTGACGTCGGCGACGTCGGCGCTCAAGCGCAATAACGTGCATTGGACGATGCTGCTCCTTATTTTCGGGCTGAATATCCTATTCATGCACCTCGTATCGCTAACGCATAGCGAGGATTGGCCGTTCGTCGGTTATTTGGCGCCGGTCGCGCTCGGCAGCATGCTGGTGACGCTGCTCATCGATTTCCACCTGGGTCTCGTCAGCGCGTTCTTATTCTCGCTAATCGCTAGCATGATCCTTAACGTCGAGCAGGAGCATATTTTCGATTTCCACTACGGTTTCGTCGCCGCCGTCGTGTCCTTCACGGCCGTGCTGGCGATTCATCGCGCGAGCCACCGCTCGTCGATTCTGAAGGCAGGCATTATGGTGAGCCTGTTCGGATCCATCGCGGTGTTTGCGCTCATGCTCGTCGATCCGAACCCGAGCCGGTCCGATCTCATCCAATCGATCGGCTTCATGTTCTCGAGCGGACTGCTCACGACCGTGCTGGTCATCGGACTCATGCCATTCTTCGAGGTGACGTTCGGCATCTTGTCCGCGTTGAAGCTGGTCGAGCTGTCTAATCCGAACCATCCGCTTCTGCGCAAGCTGTTGACCGAGACGCCGGGAACGTACCATCACAGCCTCATGGTCGGCAACTTGTCGGAAGCGGCTGCGGAATCGGTAGGCGCTAACGGATTGCTTTGCCGCGTAGGTTCGTTCTACCACGACGTAGGAAAGACGAAACGGCCGCTTTATTTTATCGAGAACCAGAACTCCTCCGGCAACCCGCATGATAAGCTCGATCCGCGCGTGAGCGCATCGATAATCATCGCGCATGCGAAGGACGGGGCGGACATGCTTAAGGCGCATAAGCTGCCGAAGCCGATCCGCGACATCGCGGAGCAGCATCACGGCACGACTTTCTTGAAATATTTTTATTTCAAGGCGGTGAAGCAAGCGCAGGAGCAGGGCGTCGAGAGCGAATGGACGGAGGACGATTTTCGTTATCCCGGTCCGAAGGCGCAGTCCAAGGAGGCGGCGATCGTCGGCATTGCGGACTGCGTGGAGGCGGCGGTGCGTTCCCTCAGCCATCCTACGGTCGAACAAATCGAAGGCATCATCGGCAAAATCCTTAAAGACCGGTTGGAAGACGGTCAGTTCAACGAATGCGACTTGACGATGCGGGAACTGGATACGATCGCGGAAACGCTTAAGGAGACGGTGATCGGAATGTTCCATTCCCGGATCGAGTATCCTGACGATAAAGAACTGAAGAAAATGAAAGAAGCGCAGGAATCCAGGGATGCCGGCGCTGCAAAGGACAAGGAGACGAAACAATGAGTTCGAATAAGCTGAGCTTGGAATGGATCGACGAACGGGAAGGCGGCGCCGGCGCGCGCGAGGAAGCCTGGATGGACTTGCTGGAGAAGCTGCTTCGCATCGCTGGCGATAAAGAAGGCGTGCCTGCCGGCATCGTAACGTTGACGCTGACCGACGACGAAGGAATTCGCGAGCTGAACCGGCAGTACCGTGGATTGGACAAGCCGACGGACGTGTTGTCGTTCTCGATGCTGGAGGGCGAGGACGCCGACATCAAGTACGACGACGAGTACGAACTCGTCGAAGGCGAACCGGATGAAGATGCGGATATTACGGTCGACCCGTTCGCCGAGATGATCGGGGATATCGTCATTTCCGTGCCCCGGGCGGAGGCGCAGGCGGAGGAATACGGGCACAGCTTCGAACGGGAGCTTGGCTTCTTGTTCGTCCATGGTTTCTTGCATTTGCTCGGTTACGACCATGATAACGAAGAGCAAGAACGCGAAATGTTCGCGAAGCAGGAAGATGTGCTTAAGGAAGCGGGGTTGACTCGGTGAGCGGTTGGCGTTCGCGGGAAGTCCGCGCTTTCGGCTACGCTTTAAGAGGCGTTGCCGAAGCCGTTCGCGGCGAGCGCCATATGCGATTTCATCTGGCTGCGGCAGTCATTGTCGCGTCCTTCGCGTGTTGGCTGCAGGTAGATGCGCGCGACTGGCTGTGGTTGATCGCCGCGATCGGAAGCGTGTGGACGGCGGAGCTCTTCAACACCGCCGTCGAACGCGTCGTAGACTTGGCGTCGCCGGAGCATCACCCTCTTGCGAAAGCGGCTAAGGACATCGCCTCGGGCGCGGTTTTAGTGGCTGCTGTTTTCTCCGCGATTATCGGCTTCTTCGTGCTCGGACCTCCTCTGTGGGAGCGATGTTTCGGGTAGCGTGGGGTTTCGGGTTGAGCCCCTTTACAACGATATCCCCTTCGCTCAGGTAGCGAATAAGGGCCTCTCGCGCCGCTAATCGCCGGAGTAACGTCAATGGCGCGGAATAAAGGCCTCACGTGCCGCTAGTCGCAGGAGTAACGTCAATGGCGCGAGTTAACGGCCTCACGTGCCGCTAAATCGCCGGAGTAACGTCAAGGGTGCGCATTAATGGCCTCACGTGCCGCTAATCGACGGAGTAACGTCAATGGCGCGAATTAAAGGCCTCACGTGCCGATAAATCGCCGGAGTAACGTCAATGGCGCGCATTAGCGGCCTCACGTGCCGCTAAATCGCCGGAGTAACTTCAATGGCGCGAATTAAAGGCCTCACGTGCCGCTAATCGCCGGAGTAACGTCAAGGGTGCGAATTAAAGGCCGCACGTGCCGCTAAATCGCCGGAGTAACGTCAAGGACCGCACATTAAAGGCCTCCGCGCCGCTAAATCGCCGGAGCAACGCCATCCGCACGCAATAACGGTTCAACCCCCTAAGTTTGGACACATTCGCCCACACTCTAGGTGTAACGCATCAAAGCGCGATTTTTTGCGGTTCGAGCAATCCGAGTTCATATTGACGTAGGTACTCTGCAGGAGCTAAATCGTGCAGACTACCATGCATCCGTCTCTCATTGTAAAACCGAATAAATCTGTCCACTGCAGTAAAGGCGTGCTCGTAAGTTTCGAATGAATTCCGCTGGTAGCAGTCCCTTTCTAAAATGCTGTGGAACGATTCGATGTAGGCGTTCTTGTTCGGTGTCTTATTGGGAGTTCGTTCGTGCTCGAAGCCCATTTCCTCCGAATACACGTGGAATGCGTTGCTAATAAACTGCGGTCCATTATCCGTACGTATAACAAGCCGCTGGTCAGCCTCAAAGACGCCTCGCTTTAGCAAGCCATGGTGTACGATCCGTTTGATATCTTGGGTGTCACAAGCTTTGCCACGGTGATACGCGACGATGCAGCGGTCGAAAACGTCGATGATGCTGGCCAAGTAGAAATGACGACGCTTTCCCGTCACGTAGCCGTACTTAATGTCCATCTGCCACAGTTGGTTTGGCCCTGTGACCTCGCGATTGTTGGCCAGCTTACGAGGCACTCGATTGGTAATCTCTCGTTGTGGCTTTAGGACGCCAAGTGCCTTGCAGAGTCTGTAGACCTTCTTCTTGTTGATGCAAAGACCATAGCGGCGCCGCAGACATTTCGTTAACTTCCTGTAGCCGTACGTAGATTCCTCTTCGCGCGCGAGCAAATTCCGGATGTAGCCCTTAATTCGCCCATCCGGTACTTTCTCGCTCCTATTGTTCCAGCTGTACCCCGGGATGGGCCTACCACCTTTGGAAGCATGCTTGGTTAGCGGATGTTTCAATCGGTAGTAGTACGTAGAACGAGGGACGCCGCAAATCCGAAGAACTGTCCTGATCGCGTATCCCGCTGCAATCCATGGCAAGGCTACTTGGAGTCTGAACTCGACCGTGGAGTCGTTTTTTTTACCAGATCCCTGAGAATGGCGATCTCAAGTTCTTTCTCGCCAAGCATCTTCATGGCCTGTTCGTATTTTTTCTGCAGGTCTTGCGTTTCTTTTGCAAGTTGATCCGCTTGCTGCTTCTTTTTCACCATATCAGCCTCTACCTCATCCCAGTATTGACGCACCCATTCTCGTAAGGCAGAAGGAGACATCCCGTGTTCCCGTGCTACGTGCTCTGTCCGATACCCGGAGACCACTAGCCCCACGTATTCCTTCTTCTTGTCCTCATTACAGAAAAAGCGTCTCTTCACTGAACATTTCCCCCACTCATTTTAGTGTACTTCGAGTGAAGGAATGTGTCCAAAGGGATTAGGGGGCTAAATAGATAACGGCACTACATACCGCTAATTTATCTATACTTCATCCCTGAGCGAAGGGGATACCGATATAAAGAAGGTGTGGGATACCCATGAACATGAGCGACCAAATCAGCCAATTGCCTTATACGATCGAACAATTATTATCGGAGGCGAAAGCCGCGTTCGAACGGGCTTACGTCCCCTACTCGAACTTTAAAGTGGGAGCCGTGGCGCTCGACGACGACAACCAGCTGCACTACGGCTGCAATATCGAGAACGCCGCGTACAGCCCGACGAACTGCGCCGAGCGAACCGCGCTGTTCCGCGCGGTGGCGGACGGCAAACGCCCGGGTCAATTTCAAGTTGTCGCGGTCATCGGGGACACGCCCGATCCGATTACGCCGTGCGGCGTATGCCGCCAAGTGATGGCGGAGCTGTGCGGGCCTGACATGCCTGTCGTTCTGGGCAACCTAAAGGGACAATACCGAATCACGACGTTATCCGAGTTGCTGCCCGGAGCCTTCACGTCGAAAGATTTGCACAGCTAGCTAGCGATCTACCGCTCTAACCGAGTCAACGCAGACGCACTATTATACAAGGAGAATACCCATGACTACAAAAGGCTTCAAATCCGGCTTCGTAGCCATCGTCGGCCGACCGAACGTAGGAAAATCGACGCTCATGAATCACGTCATCGGGCAGAAAATCGCGATCATGTCCGACAAGCCCCAGACGACGCGCAACAAAATCCATGGCGTATACACGACGGACGACGTACAGATCGTATTCCTCGATACGCCGGGTATCCATAAACCGAATTCCAAGCTCGGCAACTACATGATGAAAGCCGCGGAGAGCGCGCTGGACGAAGTGGACGCCGTGCTGTTCCTGACAGACGTATCCGAGGAGCTGGGCGGAGGAGACCGCTACATTATCGAGCGCCTCAAATCCGTCAAGACGCCGGTGTTCCTCGTGCTCAACAAAATCGACAAAATTACGCCCGACGCCATGCTGCCGATTATCGACAAGTGGCGCAAGCTTCGCGATTGGACGGAAATCGTGCCGGTATCGGCGCTTCAAGGCAACAACGTGACCGCTCTGTTGGAGCAATTGTCGAAATACCTCGGGGAAGGCCCGATGTATTATCCGGCGGATCAAGTGACGGACCATCCGGAGCAGTTCGTGTGCGCGGAGCTGATTCGGGAGAAAATATTGCAAATGACGCGCGAGGAGATTCCCCATTCGATAGCGGTGGAGATCGAAAGCATGAGCAAGGAGGAGAACGGTCTCGTTAACATCGGCGCGGTGATCTACGTGGAGCGAGATTCCCAGAAAGGAATCATTATCGGCAAGAGCGGCTCGCTGCTGAAGGAAATCGGCAAGCAGGCGAGAGCGGACATGGAGCGGCTGCTCGGATCGAAGATTTTTCTGGAGCTGTGGGTAAAGGTCAATAAAGACTGGCGCAACCGCGAATCGGTGTTGAAATCGCTGGGATTCCGGCATGATTGACGATATGCGCGCCTAAACTTGTCAGGGATACCCTGCGGCGCACGGTGACATCCTAACTGTGGAGAACGGAGAAGCAATTCATTTCCGCCGTGGGAGGATGAGGCGCTGTGCGTGATTTCACGTGGCATGTGTTTAAGCAAACCGGCGATATTGAAGCTTATTTGCTGTATAAGGAAATGAACAATCTGAGCATGGCCGAACCGAGCGCGGACGGCCTTGCGGAAGACAACGGAGATCGCGGGGACGAGGAATGATGACCGATGCTCTATCGGGTAGAAGGCATAGTCATTCGAAGCGTTGATTACGGAGAAGGCAATAAAATCATTACCCTGCTGACGCCGAGTTACGGCAAGCAGGGCATTGTCGTGCGCGGAGCCAAAAAGCCGAAGAGCAGATTCGGCGCGATGGCTCAGCTTTTTACATACGGAGACTATTCGTACTACAGGACCAGCTCGCTTGGGACGTTAAACAGCGCGGAACTGCTCGAATCGTTCCGCGAACTTCGGGAAGGGCTGGAAGGTCCGGCCTACGCCGCTTACGCCGCGGAGCTGACGGACCGTGCGATCAATGACGACGAGGCTGCGGCGTACTTGTTCCATCAACTGAAGGCGTGCTTGACGGCGTTAGCCGAAGGCAAAGACCCGCAAATCGTGCTTCGCGCGTACGAGATGAAAATCACCGTCGCTGCCGGGTATGAACCGGTGCTGGACGAATGCGTAAGCTGCGGCCGCCAGGAGGGGCCGTTCCGGTTCAGTCCGCTTGCCGGGGGCGCGTTGTGCCAAGCTTGCCGCCATCGCGACAGCGCCTCTCTGGAGCTGGAAGAAGGTGTATGGAAGCTGCTTCGGGTGTTCGCCGCGCTGGATTTACGACGGCTTGGCAACGTCGCGGTCAAGGACAACACGAAGCGACAGCTTCAGCTCGTCATGCGCAGATGGATGGATACGCATCTCGGACTGAATTTGAAATCGCGTCAATTTCTCGACCAGCTCGAGAAGTACGGCGACTTGCTCGGCGGACCGACCGGCCAGCCTCGTTCGACAACAGGGGCGCAGGAGCCGGAGACGCCCGAAGCAGGCGACGGGACGGTTTGACACAGGTCGCCTCGGTAGTTTAGAATGGCTACATAATTGAATCGTTCTCGATGAAGGAGAAAGTAGCCGATGATCGTCGTCATCGCAGCGAGCCGGGGGTAGTGCAAGCCCGGAGGGACGGCATGGGCGAAGGGCACTCCGGAGAGAAATCGCGAAAGAGCGGGTTTATGCTTATCGGCATAGGCCAAGTAGGGTGGAACCGCGGAAGACGACAGCTTCCGTCCCTATGTCTGCAACGGCGGACGTGGGACGGGAGCTTTTTTTGTGTGTTCACGGACCGTTCGGACGTTCGCCTGATCGAATAACGATGAGCGATTAAAGGAGCGAATGAAGCGATGAATTTTCAGCAAATGACGCTGACGCTGCAGCAATTCTGGGCGGAACAGAACTGTATCGTCGTTCAGCCTTACGACACGGAGAAAGGCGCCGGCACGATGAACCCGATGACGTTCCTGCGTTCGATCGGACCGGAGCCGTGGAACGTCGCGTACGTAGAACCTTCCCGCCGTCCGGCTGACGGACGTTACGGCGAAAATCCGAACCGTCTGTATCAGCATCACCAATTCCAAGTCATCATGAAGCCGTCGCCGGACAACATTCAAGAGCTGTATCTGGAGAGCTTGAAGCGTCTTGGAATCAATCCGCTGGATCACGATATCCGATTCGTCGAGGATAACTGGGAATCTCCGACGCTCGGCGCTTGGGGTCTCGGTTGGGAAGTGTGGCTCGACGGCATGGAAGTGACTCAATTTACGTACTTCCAACAAGTCGGGGGCATCGATTGCGTGCCCGTGGCAGTCGAGATCACGTACGGCATGGAGCGGCTGGCTTCGTACATTCAGGAAAAAGAGAACGTATTCGACCTTGAATGGGTCGAAGGCGTCAGCTACGGCGACGTATTCAAGCAACCGGAATACGAGCATTCCAAGTATACGTTCGAGGTGTCCGACGCGGCGATGCTGTTCCAGCTGTTCTCGACCTACGAGACGGAAGCGAAGCGCGCGATGGAACAGAACCTCGTGTTCCCGGCTTACGATTACGTGCTCAAATGTTCGCATACGTTCAACCTGCTGGATGCCCGCGGCGCGATCAGCGTGACGGAACGGACGGGCTACATTACGCGGGTGCGCAATCTGGCCCGTCAAGTCGCGGGAACCTATCTGCAAGAACGCGAGCGGCTGGAATTCCCGCTGCTGAAGAAAGGGGCGGCGAACCATGGCTAAGAACCTGCTGCTGGAGATCGGCTTGGAAGAGGTGCCGGCGCGTTTCGTGCGCGCGGCGATGGAACAATTGAAGGACAAGACGGAGAAGTGGCTGACGGACAGCCGCATCGCTTTCGAAGAAGTCAAAGCTTACGCGACGCCGCGCCGACTGGCCGTGCAAGTGATCGGGCTCGCCGATAAACAAGAGGACGTTAACGAAGAAGTCAAAGGCCCTTCGCGCAAAATCGCATACGACGAGAACGGCGCGCTCAGCAAACCGGCGCTCGGCTTCGCGAGAAGCCAAGGGGTTGATCCCGAAGCGCTGTTCGTGCGCGAAGTCGCGAACGTGGAATACGTGTTCGCGAAGAAAAGCAGCGTCGGCGTCGATACGGCATCGCTCTTGCCGGAGGCGCTGCCCGCGCTTGTTACGTCGCTGACGTTCCCTAAGAATATGCGCTGGGGCAATTACGATCTGCGCTACGTTCGGCCGATCCGCTGGCTCGTGGCGCTGCACGGCAGCGAGGTCGTTCCGTTCGAGATTACCGGCGTCGCAACCGGCAACGTCTCTCGGGGACATCGGTTCCTCGGCAAGGATGCGGTCATCGAATATCCGAGCCAGTACGTCGAGCGGTTGCGCGAACAACACGTTATCGTCGACGTCGTAGAGCGCCAAGCGGCGATCCTGGCAGGCATTCGCAAGCTGTCCGAGGAGCGCGGCTGGCAAATCGCCGTCAAGGACGATCTGCTCGAAGAAGTATTGTTTCTCGTAGAGACGCCGACGGTGCTCACCGGTTCGTTCGATCCGTCTTTCCTGGATATCCCGCAGGAAGTGCTGATCACGTCGATGCGGGAGCATCAGCGCTACTTCCCGGTTCTGAACGGCGAAGGCAAGCTGCAGCCGCATTTCGTAACCGTGCGCAACGGGGACGCGCGCTCCCTTGACGTCGTCGCGAAAGGGAACGAGAAGGTGCTTCGCGCACGTCTGTCCGACGCTAAGTTTTTCTATGAAGAAGACAAGAAGCTGGTGATCGCGAACGCGCTGGCTAAGCTTGAGAATATCGTGTATCACGAAGAGCTCGGCACGGTCGCGGACAAAGTTCGGCGTACCCGCGCGATCGCCGACCGCATCGCGCAGCAAATGCTTGTAGACGAAACAACGAAATCCGACGTAAGCCGCACGGCCGACATTTGCAAGTTCGACCTCGTCTCGCAAATGGTGTACGAGTTCCCCGAGCTGCAAGGCATCATGGGCGAAGATTACGCACGCAAAGCCGGCGAACGCGAGAGCGTCGCGCGCGGCATTAACGAGCACTATTCTCCGCGCAACGCAGGCGACAAGCCGGCGGCATCGCTTGTCGGCGCGATCGTAGGCATCGCCGACAAAATCGATACGATCGTCGGCTGCTTCCAGATCGGCATCATCCCGACCGGCTCGCAGGATCCGTACGCGCTGCGCAGACAAGCGCAGGGCATCGTCAGCACGCTGCTCGCGCACGATCTCGAGCTGCCGCTGTCCGATCTATTCCGCATCGCGCTGGAGGAGCATAGCGCGCGCGGACTGAAACGCGAAGCGTACGAAATCACGAAAGACCTGAACGATTTCTTTACGCTCCGCATCCGCAACGTGCTGTCCGAGCAATCGATCCGCTACGACGTCGCGGACGCGGTCATCGGCGCGGGAGCGAGCGACGTTCGCCGCACGCTGCTCAGAGCCAAAGCGCTGCAAGCCGCGGCCGCGGAAGGCAATAAAGCCGACTTCCGTCCGGCCGTAGAAGCGTTCAACCGCGTCTTCAACCTCGCGTCGAAGGCGGATTCCAAGCAAGTGGACGCCCTTCTGTTCGCCGACGCCGCGGAGAAGAAGCTTTACGAAGCTTGGCAAGGCGCGCACGGCGGATTCGTCAAAGCGTTCGCCGAGGCTGACCTGGCCGAAGCGCTTGCCGCGCTATCGTCCTTGAGCGCGCCGATCGCGGCGTTCTTCGAAGCCGTAATGGTGATGGCCGAAGACGAGGCGGTCCGCAGAAACCGCCTTGCCTTGCTGTCGCTGATCGCAGACGACGTAAGAACGTTCGCGGATTTCTCCAAGCTCGCTGGTTAACCTAATGTCAATGCATGGAGAGGGGGGAGCTGCCCATGAACGAGCATAGCGTTACCGTCTACGTCGTGTCCGACTCCGCGGGAGATACGGGGGAGCTTGCGGTCCGGGCGGCCGCCGCCCAATTCCATCCGCTGGCCGTGCATATCCGCCGCGCCGCGTTCATTCAGACGCGGGAGAGTATCGATGCCGTCATTCGCGCGGCGAAGGCCGACAATAGCATCGTGCTGTACACGCTCGTTATTCCGTTCCTGCGGGATTATATGGTCGAACAAGCCCAACTGATCGAGCTGACGGCGATCGACTTGCTCGGGCCGCTCATCGGCAAGCTGGAGGAGAAGCTCGGCAGGGAATCGAGGAACGAGCCCGGTTTGAACCACGTGCTGAACGCGGATTACTTCCGCAAAGTCGAAGCGGTCGAGTTCGCGGTCCGTTACGATGACGCAAGAGACGTGTCCGGCATTCTGAAAGCGGATATCGTGCTTGTGGGCGTGTCCAGAACGTCGAAGACCCCGCTCTCGATGGTGCTCGCCCACAAGACGTTCAAAGTCGCTAACGTCCCGCTCATTCCGGAGCTTGTGCCGCCTAAGGAGCTCTTCGACGCTCCGGCTCATAAGGTCGTTGGCCTGACGATTAATCCGGACGCCCTGAACGCGATCCGGAAAGAACGGCTGAAGGCGCTGGGGCTGCCGGATACGGCACCCTACGCGACGTCGGATCGCATCCATCTGGAGCTGGCGCACGCCCGCCAAGTGATGGAACGAATCGGCTGTCTCGTGATCGACGTGTCCAATAAAGCGGTAGAAGAGACGGCTAGCTTGATTTTGGAACATTTTCAGAGATAGGCCGTGTCGTACAATACGCAAACGGAAGACTCCTTGTGCCGGAGTCTTCCGTTTTTTTGTTGCGTCTATTTCTCCCGTTGAATCCGATAAAGCTTCCACAACCCGCCGAACTCCCGCTCGAGTTCTACCCATTCCGCGCCTTTCTCGTATAGATCGGGGTATTGCATGTTAATGGTGCTCTGTACGTTGTTGAGCGGCTTCGGAATGAGAATGTAGTCGATGGCATAATCGAGAGGGCGAAGCACCGCATCGCGGAAATCGTAGTCGCTCGTAATCAAATATTTCCTCGGCTCGCGGCTGTTCACGAGGATCGTGAACGCGGAAGCGGAGTCCGTCAAGACCGTACCGTCGATCGATACTTCGATCCACCTCGCAAGGTCTCTTTCCACGAGCTGTCTTTGGTAATGCTCGTTCGTCGTCTTGATCGTCAAGTAGTTGTTCTCGTCCGGGGCGATGTTCGGATTCGTCATCGCGTAGCCGAGCATGACAGCGGAGACGACCAGGCTTCCCGCTAATATGGCGAACGAGGTTCGCCGCAGCCGTAAGCCGACCCGGTTCATCTCGTATGGAATCCAGGCGACGACGACGGGGAATACGTACATGAAGTAACGAAACCAACCGAACGAAGTTTGACGCAGCAGCAGCAAGTATTGCAAGCCCGGCACCGCGCAGAACAGCAGCAGCAGCACCGCGGTATCCCAATCGCGCAGACGGCCCGTTATCGTTCGTACGATCAAGACCCCGAGCAGCGGCACGGAGTACCAGAACGTCTTCTCGAACACGAATTGCAATATCGTCCACGGGGTACGGAAAATGCGTTGGAATTGCTCGTCGTTCTTCAGGACGAGCGCCGCGGCATCGTTGGAATATTCCGAGTTGAGGAAGTAAAACGGATTACCCATGATCGAGTAGTTGAAAAACAGCCATAACGCGGAGGAGAATACGATCGGAAGCAGAACGAGCACCGATGTCGCTTCCGATTTATGCCACTTTTCCTTCCAGGAATATTCTTTGTCCCGTTGCATCAGGTAAACGACGATGAATATGGACGCCGCGAACGAGAACCCGAACGGTACGGCCTCGTATCGCGTCCAGAAGGCGAAGGCAAGCGCGAAGGCGGCCACGACCAAACTGCCGATCGCGCGAAAGCGAATCCAGACGCAGAACCGCGTGATCGCTAGAATCAAGAAGAACATATAAGGAACGTCGCTTAGTCCGTTAGCTCCGAACAGGAACATGAACGGATTGAGTCCGTACAGGAGCGCGATCGTCAGGCTCATGGCGACGGACATGTCGAATTTGCGTCCGGTGCGGAACAGCAGCACGGCCGTCGCGCCGGCGAACAGGCTCGTTAGGAGAATGCCGGCGAGCGCCGACGAAGCCAGCGGCGGGTACAACGGATAGAACAGCAGGAAGAACAGCTCCAGGAAGCTCGGAAGCGGGTTCCAAATGAAGCCGATCGCCCCCAAGTGCGGATCGCGGCTGTATAACACATAGAACGCGTTCGCGACGCGGCTGATCGCGTCCGAATGCAGGAATCCGATGACATGGCTTACGTAGTATCCCGCAGCGAATTCGATCGCGAAAATGCCGATAAAGAGCATCCATGCCACTCGGTTCGTTCGTTTGCGGATTTCGGTAGTCAAGGTCGACCTCCCCGTTCGTTCTTAGTCGTCCCGGGCGCCCGTTCCTTGAACGTCCATGTCCGGTTGAAATAATAGTTGCTCACCGGCACGATGACCGTAACCGCGGCTTGGCCGAGCAGATACGGCCATCCAATCGCGTCGACGATCGCATACATGATGGCGGTGTTCAATACGAGCCCGGACGTCGAGACGACCGCGTATCTGGCGAAGCTTCCGGGCGCGGGGGAAGCGGCCGATTTCGAGAACGTCCAATGACGGTTTAAGTAGTATGACACGACGACGACGAGCAGGAAGCCGATCGCTGACGAAAGGACGGCGGGCAATTCAGCCGCTTCCACGAGGAAGATCAGCGAGGCAAAATGCAGCAGCGTGCCGAGCGCGCCGACGACGGCGTACTTGACGAATGGGCTCCGAAGGGCACGATCAATATTCATGCGAGCGGGCTCCGATCGGTACGGTGCGAGATTCGTTCGCGAGCTTCTCGGAGATCAAATAGCGCGGCCGGCCCTTCACTTCATGATAGATCGCGGCGATATATTCGCCGACGACCCCGATGGACAGCATGATGACGCCTCCGATGAACAATTGCAGCAGAATGACCGTCGTAAATCCGGTCACGGCGCCCAGGAATAGCTTGCGCCACAGCGTGTGAATGCCGAGAGCGACGGCCCCGAGCGAGAAGAGCACCCCGAACGCGCTGACGATCCGAAGCGGCACCGTAGAGAAGGAGACGATCGATTCGACCGCGAGCCCGGTCAGCTTGACGAATCCCCACCGGCTGGCGCCGGATTCGCGAGGCGGCACGTGGAACGGAATCGACTTCCGCCGGAAACCGATCCAGGCGGTCATCCCGCGGAAGAACGTCTTCCTTTCCTTCAACCCGCGCCATGCCTGCACGACTTTACCGTCGAGAAGCTTATAGTCGGACGCGTTTTTCAAGTCGAAACCGGCCAGCCGGTTCAACATGCCGTAGAACAGGCTAGCGCCGGCTTTTTTGAACATCGGTTCTTTGCCGCGGCTCTCCTTCACGCATTCGACGATATCGTAGCCCTCGTCGCGCCAAGAGCGAATCATCTCGGGGATGAGCTCGGGCGGATGCTGCAGATCCCCGTCCATTACGATGACCGCGTTGCCTGCAGCATGCTCCAGACCCGCGCATAGCGCGAGCTCCTTGCCGAAGTTACGGCTAAGCCGCAGCGCCTTCAGCTCCGGGATCTCTTGCGGCAAGCTTTGCAGCGCGAGCCAGGTCGCGTCTGTCGAACCGTCGTCGACGACGATCAATTCGAATGGCAACCGGGTTAGCCGAATGTAACCGGCGATCGCGAGCAAAGAATCTCTGAGGTGCAGTTCCTCGTTATACATTGGAATGAGAACGGATATTTCGGGCGCCGGGCGGTACATTGGCGATCACTCCCGTATCGATTTGAATTAATTGAAGCTTGCCGGAGGATGCTCGTCATGATCTAAGTGATGATCTTCGGACAATCCGTGCACGGTTTTCTCCCAATAGAACGGCTTCGTAATGAGCTGCCATGCCGCTTTCATCGCGGCGATGCTCATGAGCACCCAATAGAGCGGCGTAAGCAGCGTTGTGCGGACGAGACTGTACGAGAATCGGCGATCGCCTTTCGATTCGAGCGCGTGGATAACCCAGTACACGCCGGCGGCGCTGCTGAACACGAACAAGAAGTTGGCGATATAGAATTCCGCCGACGCCATGTAGTAGATCCCGTCAGGGAAGAACAAGCTGATCCATTCGGCATGGAAACCGTACCAGAACAGGATCATCGACCAGAATATCGGGTTGAGCAGCGGCAGCAGAGGCGTGGCCAGCACCATGACATGGAAGCCGAGGAAGCCGCGCAAGCCGAGCTCGCGATAAAGGCGAAACGGGTGGCGCATATGGACAAGCCACGTTTGCATGTAGCCCTTGATCCAGCGCGACCGCTGCCGGATCCAGTTGCCGACGCGGCTGTTCGCCTCTTCCCAAGTCCTCGAGTCGACGATCGCCGTCTTGTAGCCTGCTTTGTACAGCCGGATGCCAAGATCCGCGTCCTCGGTAACGTTATACGGGTCCCAGGCGTTCAATTTTTTCAGAACATCGGTCTTGAAGTGGTTGGACGTGCCGCCGAGCGGAATCGGGATATTCAGCTTCATGATGCCGGGAAGCAGCAATTCGAACCACATGCTGTACTCCTGGGTGAACCACTTCGTCAGCAGGTTCTGGCCGCTGTTGAAGTAATTCAGCTTCGCTTGCACGCAGGCGGTGTTCTCGTCGCACGCCTTGAAAGTCAGGTACACTTTCTTCAGCTGGTCCGGATCGGGCCGGTCTTCCGCGTCGTAGATGACGACGATGTCCCCGCGGGCTCTGATTAGGCCGAAGTTGCAAGCCTTCGGCTTCGTCTTCGGAAGGCTGTCCGGCACGACGAGCACCGTATAATACGGCGGCAGCTTCATGTTCTTGAGAAGCTCCTGGGCTTCGATATCGTCGTTCTCGATCAGCAGGCGGACGTCGAGCTTCGCCTTCGGATAGTCGAGCCGCTCCAAATTCCGGATCAATTGCGGAATAACGTCGCTTTCCTTGTACATGGGCACGAGAATCGTATAGACGGGCAATGCCTTCTCGTCGATCTCTTGGAGCGCCTTTATATCGAAACGATACTGCGAATCGCTTCTGGAGCCGTACATAATGATAGCGAACCGGAACAGGGTCATTAGAAAATACAATAGCTGCACCGCGACGTTCATCAGGATTAACGTCCCAAGCCAGTTCCACGCGAGACCGCCGGCCGCCGCGGCGACCGTCAGGAAGATCCCGACGAGCTGTTTGCGCGTGAAGGTGACGTTCGCCGAGTTGTGCGGTTGTTCGGTCGCGAGCTTAGAGGTACTTGTCTCGAGCATCTCGTTGCCGTACGCTTCCGTCCAGAACGCCTCCATCTCGTTCTTCGTCGCAAGTACTTGCTCCGCGGGCAGTCCTAGAATTTCCTCCAGCGCGATGCGATTCTCCTCCGATAACGGTTCGTTGACCGCGACGAGGAATCGGTTGTCGAACCGCTGCAGCAGGACGACGCCGAATTGCCGGGCGACCGGCTCGGGGAGTTTATCGGACGTATCGAAGTCATGTTCGGCGCCGATTCGGCCCAAGTTGTTCTGGGTGGCGATCGCCCGGTACAATTGTTCGGGCTCGAGGAACTGCAGCGACAGCAGGATATCGCCCAGCATGCCGCCGCTCTTGCGCTGGAACGAAAGAGCTTTCTCTAATTGCTCGCGGGTCAGTTGACCCGTCTGCACGAGCATGTCGCCAAGCCGGCCTTTCGGCGGGGCGTTCGTGACGTACGGCAACAACTGCTCTGCGTTCACGTAACCAAGGTCGAGCAGAATGTCGCCCAGTCGCCCGCCGACCGCTTGTTGTCTCTCGATGGCCGTCTCCAGTTGAGAGGAGGTAATCAAGCCGCTGACGATCAGCGCTTCTCCAAGCTTGGCGCGAGGGGCAGCGGGAGCGGAATCGTTGCTTGAGCGGGAAGGAGCGACCAGCGTCTCGGCGGTCGCAGCGATCCCGGAGCCGAGGACCGGAGGATGCCCGTCGACTGCCGGACCGTTCGGCTCTTCCGCTCGAAAAACCTGTATGCGCATTCGAGCGGCAAGAATGCGCCGTTTCAGCTCTTCGGTCTCGGATTCGAGCCGCATGAGCGAGATCTTCTGATGCGCGCGTTGGCGCGCAAGCGCGCTTCGCGTATCGTGCAGCTCGCGCTCCGCCTCGCGCAATCGTGTCATCTCTTCGTTAGAGAAGAGTCCGGCGATCCGGCGTTTCAGCGCCTTCATGGCGAAGGTCTCTCCCGGTCCCGGGAGTCCCGAAGAAGAAGTTCCTCTTCCAAGAGCGATTCCAGTTGCTCGGCGAGGCGGTCGCGAAATTCGCGCTTCGTCTCATAGAACGAGAGGAACGCTTCCCGTTCTTCCCGGGCCGCAGTCCCGATCCGAAGAGCATGGTCGCGAATCGCCTCGATCCGTAATTCGACGCCATCCTTGCGGGCAAGGGTTGTCGGAACTGTTCTTGATCGGCTTCTATTCCTCCGGTTCATGGAATCGCGATCCCTCCCGTCTTTCGATTTCGTTGGCCCGGTTCATCTTAAGAGCCGTTCCGGCGGATTTTGCGAGCGTATAGCAGCAATGCGGTAATCATGACGATAAGCGCGCCGAGGAATGCATATTGTCCGTTAGGGAGCTCGCGCGTGGTCCGATCGGCTTTCGACTGCGGCACGCTCGGATCTCTGAGGTCCGCCGTGCCCGGGAAAGCATGCACTTGATTCCTGACGTCGATCACCACGACGCGGCCGGTAACGGACCCGCTGGCGGCAGGATCGGATAGCGCTCTTCCGATATAAGTCATTTCTTCGGGACCCGTGGCGGTTACGAGCAGGACGCTTCGTCCCTGGCTGATCGGAGATTCCGTCAATTGCATCACAGCGGAGTCTTGCGATAGTTCCTTCAATATCGTCACGAGATCGGACTGCGAGGAGACGCGATCATCCTCGAACGTTACGTAGCTGGCGCCGAAGCCGTTCAGAGTCGCCGGCAAGGCGGATGACATGCCTACGTAGACGACGTTCCGGTCCGTTAGCTTCGCCTGAAGATCCGGATCGTCCGCATCGGCCAGCGCAATGTCCGAATCGCTTCCGATCGGCATGCCGGTACGGGCGAGCAACGTCATGGCCGCGACCAATTCCGTCGTTGTCTTCCCGCCCATGACGATCGTCGTGTCTCTCCACTCATTGCCGGATACGAACGGGAACGGTAACGAGTCGAGGTTGTAGTTCTCGCGTTTATCCGGCGTGAACGTGAAATAGGAAGTTTTGTCGACCAGCGCCCAATCTCCCATGAGATTCTCCGAGGAGCATGCGGTGTTCTGTTCATGCTGGTCGGAACCGCTCGTCGGGTTGACGAATTGGAATCGCACCTCGATGTTCAACCCGCGGCTTGCGCCGATCACGGAAGGATCAAGGCGGATATCGATTTCCCCGCCCTCGCTCGTGCGTTCCAACAAGTTCACGCTTTGAACGGGCGTTCCGTTAAGGAACACCTTCATAACCGATTTATTATATAGAATCGACTTGGAATGCTTATACTTCAAGTGAAGCGTCGCGCCATTGTTCAAGTCCCAGTTGTTGGGGATCGGATAATAGATCGAAGAACCTCCTTGGAGGACGTCCTCGGTAACCAGATTGCCGTACCCCAGACTCTCGAACGTCAGCACGTAGGTCTTGTCGGTAGTTCCGTCCGCATCCGATGTCGAATTCGGCAGCTTGTCCGGGATGACGGTGAAACCGCCTTGCAATTGCTTGTACAGCGTATCGGTCGTCAGAATCTCGGCGCCTCGCACGAGCTTGTCGCCTTCGCCGGTGACGACCAAGATCGTTCTTCCCTCATGCCAAGGCGACTCGGCCACGCCGATAATGCCTTGGGACGCTAAGGCGGCGCCGTCCGGACGGGATGCGGCGAATGCGTCCATCGCGCGGTGGCCTAATCCGTTCCAGCGATCGCCTGCGCCGATCCAGATGGCGGATGAACCGGACAAAACCGCATCCGTTACTTCGGACTCCGCATAGATCGGCGTCCGCAGCAGCTCGTTGGGAGACTGGGAAGCGAGAAACTGGGACAATCGCGCCGCCGCTTTGAATTCCGACTGTTCGATATCGTCGGGGACGATCAGGATCGTCTGGACCGGCTTCTCCGACCCGCGAGCCAGAAAAGGGCTCGGGTAAATCGTCAGATCCGCTTCGGAGCCGGCGTCCGCGATCTTCAGGTTGATGCGGGTTTCCCTGTCTATCGTGAGCCAGGCGGAGCTATTCTGAGGATCTTCGCATACCGCCGCGTTGACCTTCATCTTGGCCCAGAACGACAGCTTATGGAATCCGGGCTTAAGATCGAATGAGGAAATGTCGATTTTCCAGTCGGTTACTGTCGTATTCGTATGATCCAACGCGGTACTGGAAATCGGAATGTCGTCCAGCAGGATGGTGAGCGTCGAGTAATCCGGGTGCAGCGTCGGAGAGTGGGAGAAGCTGACATCGATCGAAGAGCCGGGCAAGACGGTTCGGTTTTTGCCGATTTCGAAATAAGCGTCTTGTTTGGCGCTGTCGCCTTTGAATACGCGGTCCTCGTTGAACGCGGTAAGCAATTCCCGATTTCCCGAGGAGGCAGCGGGCGCGGATGCGGATGTCGACGGTTCCGCGAAGGCGGAAACGGGTGAGACGAGTAAGACGAATAGAATGACTGCATGGAGCCAATAAGCGTGCTTGCGGTTCATGCGCGCGCCTCCTTTCAAGGGGATTCGGGGGATTCGATGCTGCTCCACGATAACGCGGTCCGGGCTTGCTCCATCAGCGACCTTGCTTCGATGCCGTCACCGGGACATTCCGCGAACCCGAACCGAAGCTTAAGCTTGACCGAAGATTCGCGGCGCGGGCGAGTCATCTGCAGCTCGAACAGCTTGCGCGTTAACGTCTCGCGAATGTTGTCGGCCTCGTCAGGATCGGAACCGGCGATCACGCCCGCCAGCAACGATTCGCCGACTTGCGCTTTCGTCTCCGGCCGGACCTCCGCGAACCATTCGGCCACCGCGTTTAGAATCGCCGTCGCTTGTTCGATGCCGAATAGAAGCTTGAACTCCCGGAAGTGTTCGATTTGAACGAGGACGATCCGGAACGTGCTGCGATCCCTTAGAGAGGCGATAACGCGTTCTTCGACTTTATATAGAAAGGCGTTGGTACTCGTATAGCCGTGCTGGTCGTCCACGAGACATGCGCCGACGCTCTGCTGGCGATCGGAGGGTTCGCTCCCGAAGAGAGTGGTTTCCAGCCCCGGTATCTCTCCGCCGGAAGCGCGCGGAAGCGCGCCGAGCAACGTAAGAGCCGGGAATACGAAAAGCCAGATCAGCTCGTTCCACCCGATTGCGGTCGGCTGCGCGCTCCATTCCGACAGGTAATACAAATATCCGCCGAACGCGGCCAGAGCGACCGCGCAGAGGACGAGTCCCTCGGCGGCTTTCCTGAAAGACGCGTATACGAACAAGACGACGGCTGCCGCGGTCAGCGCGGCGTTATGCGAATGCAAAGGATAGGTTACGTAGGCGTATATGCCGAGGAGTACGATCAAGATGAATTGAAGAAAGCGGACGACGAGCCGTCGTTCGTTATTAAGCATGCACAACAATCCCTTTCAATGGAACCAATATCGGTAAGGTTGACGGTCCGCCTACCAGTCTACGGCATCCTTAATGCGGATTTGCTCGATGAGAGGTTTGATTTGATGCGAGACGCTCCTGTCGCAGATGAGAATGCCTTCCGGACTGGCGACGACGACCGCATTCGAAATTCCGGCTACGACGATCGGAACGTTCAATTGGTTGATAACGAAAGTACCGGCGCTTCGGTCGTCCTTAATGAAGTTCCGGGTGTCGTTTTCCCCTAGCACGCGCACGATGTCTTTCCAGGTGCCGAGATCCGTCCATTCGCCTTCATAGCGGACGCAAATCATGTTCTTCTCGGTTTCGGTTACCATGTAGTCGAAGCTGATCCGGGGCATCGTGTCGTAGCGCGACTTCAGTTTCGCGTATTGGAGCGGACGGTTCATTCCGGTCAAAACGCCGAGTATGTACGCGAGACGGAAGGCGAAGATACCCCCGTTCCACAATGCGTCTTTCTCGATTAGTGCCGCCGCCGCGGCAAGTTCGGGCTTCTCGACGAAACGGTTTACGCGGCGAGCCGCGCATCCCGGAACCGGGTCGGATAAGATATAACCGTATTTCTCCGATACTTCGCTTGGACGGATGCCGACAAGGCCTAAATTCGCTTCGCCGCGTTGGATGGATTCGTCAAGCCTGCCGAGCAAATCGTAATAGTCGCCGTCGGCGTGAGCGTCCACGGGAATGACGACGACGGTCTCGTCGGCAGACGTTCCGATATCCGATAAGTAGACGCTCGCGAGGGCGATCGCGGGGAACGTATCCCGACGCGAAGGTTCGAGGATCAACTGCGCCGTCGGTCCGAGCTGTTCGGCGAGCACCAGGGCTTGCGATTCTCCTCCTACGACGTAAAGATTCGATTCTCCGTATTTTTGGGCCAGTATCGACCAAGTTTTCTGCACCATGGAGCAGGATTCGCCTTTATCGTTTTTTACAACCTTCATATATTGTTTAGGCATGATATCGCTAGATAAAGGCCACAGCCGTTTGCCGTTTCCACCCGCCAGAATGATGATCTTCATGGCCGCACCTCGATTCTCTGCTTGTATCCTCATTTATAGGACCATAGAAACAGGAACTAATAGATATTTTAGACTATAAATCGAATCTCCTCGCAAATCAATGCGACAAATTAGTGCATTTTCGTCATTATTCGACAAAATTTGTCGATAGTTTTCTATTATTATATAATTTCAGTCTGAACAGATATTGAACATCCGCGTCGCGAGGACTAAGATCCGGTCTTGACGTTCTGTCGAATCGCAAGGGGTGAAAAATTGATCGGGGAGGCAGGATTTCGTTGCCGGTTATCGTATATAATAATACGGCAAACTTTGGGGTGAACGTGGTGAAAGCGATGGCGAACTTGCGGAATCGTGTCGTCGTGGACGGAGACGCCTGTCCGGTAAAGTCGGAAATTGCAAGAACGGTAAGGGATGCGGGAGCGACGGCGTTAATGGTGTCCAGCCATGCGCATGTGCTCACACCGGAGCCGTCGGTGCAAGTCGTTACCGTCGACGCTAGCGACCAATCCGCGGATTTGTATATCGCCAACGTGCTGACGAGAGCGGATATCCTCGTTACCGGAGATTACGGGCTCGCGGCGTTGGGACTCGCGAGAGGAGCCGCCGTGCTAACGCCGCGAGGCAAACAGATTCGGGAATCCGACATCGACGGTTTGCTTACGCAACGGCACTTGTCGGCAAGACAGCGAAGGAATGGCATGCGCACCAAAGGACCTAAGCCGTTCACGGAAGAAGACAGGTCGCGTTTTCAACAAAAACTGACAACTCTATTGCGGGGGATGCAGGAAAATTTCGACGATTAGCGAATTGTATTACGACAACCTTGAAGGTGACCTGTTATGAATAACGGCATGATCCCTCAATCCGTCATCGATGAAGTGCTGCGACGCCATGATATTGCCGAAACCGTGGGAAAAGTCGTCCATCTCGTCAAGAACGGCAAATACCTTAAAGGCCTTTGTCCGTTTCATTCCGAGAGAACTCCTTCTTTTACGGTAACGCCGGAGAAGCAAATTTATCATTGCTATGGCTGCGGTAAAGGCGGCAACGTCATTAAGTTCGTGATGGACATGGAGAGCCTCTCGTTCCCTGAAGCGGTGAAGCAGCTCGCGGAGGATATCGGATTGCCCGTTAGTTGGTCGGCGTCCAGCAACGCGGAGCCTACTCCGCAGCAGCAGGAGAAGCTGCGTCTCGTCGAAGCGCATGAGTACACGGCTAAGCTGTATCATTACATTCTGCGCAATACGGAGCCGGCCAAGCAGGCTATGGATTACTTGCGAACCCGCGGGTTTACGGATAACCTGATCGAGGAATTCGGTCTCGGTTACGCTCCGGCCAGATGGGATACGCTTACGTCGGCGCTGGAACGCAAGGGCTATGACGCGAAGGAGATGGAAACAGGCGGATTGTTATCTCGCAGGCAGGAAGGCGAAGGGTACGTCGATCGTTTTCGGGACAGGGTCATGTTCCCGATTCAAGACGGCAACGGTCATACGATCGCGTTCGCAGGTCGGTTGATGACAAGCGGGCAACCCAAATACTTGAACTCTCCCGAGAGTCCGCTCTTTAATAAGAGCCGAACGCTGTATCGGCTGCACGAAGCGAAACCGGCGATCCGCCGCACGCGGCAAGCCGTATTGTTCGAGGGTTACGTCGACGTCATCAAAGCATGGTCCGCGGGCGTTCATAACGGCGTCGCGACGATGGGAACGGCGTTGACGGCTGAGCATGCGGCAGTGCTTAAGAGATTCGCCGACGAAATCGTATTGTGCTATGACGGCGATGACGCGGGACAAGCCGCCGCACATAAGAGCATCCCGTTGCTCGAAGGCGCGGGATTCCACGTTCGGGTCAGCGTGCTGCCTAACCGGATGGACCCGGACGAATATATTACGGCGAACGGTCCGGCTTCATTCGTCAGGGAATGTATCGAAGGCGCGGTATCCGCCATTAAATTTCAGCTTATATATTTAAGGAAAGCCCATATACTCCTAGAAGAAGATGGGAGAATCCGGTATTTGCGCGATGCGGTTAAGCTCGTGGCCAGACAAGAGTCTCCGACGGAACGGGAGCTGCTCCTGAAGGAGTTATCCCAGGAGTTCGGCGTATCGATCGATACGCTGAAGCAGGAAACCGTCGAAGTCCGGCAGCGGGAAAAATTGGGAAGCGCAAGGGATATTCCAAGCGGATCGTGGAATAATGAATGGAATGAAAAACGATCTTCGTCCAGGCATCCTACGCTCGCGCCCGCCAACGTTCAAGCGGAACGGCAATTGCTGGCATGGATGTTATTGGATGCGGATACGGCCGGTATCGTACAGGAACGGCTCGGAGATGATTTTCACGTAGAGGATCACGCGGCGCTTGCTGCTTATTTATATGCTTATTACGCTCAAGGCAACGATCCGGATGTCGGTCGGTTCATATCTACTTTGCAGGATGACCGCTTGGAAAGCCTAGCCAGCGCGGTCGCGCTCGATAACACGCCGTTCGACGAACGGGTGTTGGAAGACTGCCTCCGAACGATCGGCCGCGCTTCTCTCTCCAGAGAGATAGAACGGAAGAAGGAACAAATGCAGCAGGCGGAGAGATCTGGCGATCCGATTAAAGCCGCACAAATTTTGACAGAGATTATAGCCTTGGATAAGCGGCGCAAGCAGCAATAGCGCGCAGGCTGGCTAAGGAGGAGGGAGTCGGGAATGGCGAACGATCAACACACAGGGCTTGAGACGGAATCGACGCTTGAACAGGTCAAATCGCAACTGATGGAACAAGGCAAGAAGAAATCTTCCTTGACCTATAAAGACATTATGGAGAAGCTGTCTCCTTTCGATCAAGACCCGGAGCAGATTGACGAATTTTTCGAACAATTGGCGGACTTGGGCATCGAAGTCGTGAACGATCATGACGAGATGGGCAGGCACGGGGAAGAAGAAGAGCGAGACGAGTTCAACTTCGATGACGATCTGTCGCTTCCCCCAGGCATCAAGATCAACGATCCCGTTCGCATGTACTTGAAAGAAATCGGGCGCGTGCCGCTCCTCGGGGCGGACGACGAAATCGATCTCGCGAAGAAAATCGAAGCCGGCGGAGCCGATGCCGAAGAAGCCAAAAAAAGGCTGGCGGAAGCCAACCTTCGTCTAGTCGTCAGTATCGCGAAGCGCTATGTCGGACGCGGAATGCTGTTCCTCGATCTTATTCAAGAAGGCAACATGGGTCTATTGAAGGCCGTCGAGAAGTTCGACTACGAGAAGGGTTTTAAATTCAGTACTTACGCGACATGGTGGATTCGCCAAGCGATTACGCGCGCCATTGCGGACCAAGCCCGAACGATTCGGATTCCGGTCCACATGGTGGAGACGATCAACAAGCTCATTCGCGTATCGCGCCAACTGCTTCAAGAGCTGGGCCGCGAGCCGGCACCGGAAGAAATCGCCGAGCAGATGGAACTGAGCGTGGATAAAGTCCGCGAAATTATGAAAATCGCGCAAGAGCCGGTTTCCTTGGAGACTCCGATCGGCGAAGAAGACGATTCGCACTTGGGCGATTTCATCGAGGATCAGGAAGCATTGGCTCCAGCCGATGCGGCTGCCTACGAGCTCCTGAAAGAACAGCTCGAAGACGTCCTCGATACGCTTACCGAAAGAGAAGAGAACGTCCTTCGTCTGCGATTCGGACTCGATGACGGCCGCACTCGCACCCTTGAGGAAGTAGGCAAAGTGTTCGGCGTCACGCGCGAGCGCATTCGCCAGATCGAGGCGAAAGCGTTGCGTAAGCTGCGCCACCCTAGCCGCAGCAAGCGTCTGAAAGATTTCTTGGAATAACATCATGCCGAACGTTCGGATGAGACCTTTGGCCGTATCGGTTGAAGGTCTTTTTATTCCGAAGGAGCAAGGAGGAACGCCGCATGGCTTCTGGCGATGACGAGAAGCGCAAAGCAATCGTGCTGGAAATCGAAGCATGGCGACGCAGCAAGCTGCTACCCGAACATTATTGCGATTTCTTGATCAATCTCTATTTGGATGACCTGAATGAACGTCCGAAAGGGATGGTCGGCAACGCGGTCAGGAAAATCGGGCAAGCGTCAGGCAAACACTGGCTCCTTACATTTGGCATTTTTACCTTGATCTGTATCGTTGTACTTCATTTTAGCGCGTTTCCTTTGGCATTGCAAATAGGGTTGACCGGTGTCGTAACCGCCGCATTCATCGGCTTCGCCGGTAAGATCCAAGAGCTTAGCCCAACCCGCAGCATGATGCTCGCGGGTACGGGCTGCTTCTTCTTGCTTGGGACGGGCTACAGTATATGCCAATTGCACGGATGGACAAGCCCGCTCGGTTATATTCTGCTGCTGGTCGTTTGCGCGGTCGTGTGGATCGTCAGCGGCATTGCATTGAATGCGTTTATCCTGCACGGCTTAGGATGGATTCTCGCGATTGCGGCGTACACGAAGCTTCTTGCCGATCACGTGGCCCATCCGACATGGCTGGAAGTACAAATTTTCTGGCTTCCCGCGGCATTGCTGTTCGGTTGGCTGAGCTGGTTCGTGCATAATCGCTACCAGTCCAGCGGGGCGGTTCTATTCGCCGTCGCGCTTGTATTATGGTTCATGCCCGAAGTATACTCGGCTCTATACGGGATCAATAAAGATTGGCTTCAAATCGAGCTGCTCTGCAAAGTCGTTATCGTTGGAGCAGGGATGTTCCGCTTAAGAAAACAATGGATGGAATGGGTTGCATAATAAGATGAAACAATCGGATCAACGATTCGGAGCAGGCTTGAAGCTGTCCCGTCGACTGTCCGCGCTGGCCGAATGGGTTCCGCAAGGAGCCAGGCTCGCCGACATCGGGACGGACCATGCGCTGCTCCCCGTCTTTCTGGCGGGCAGCGGTCAAGTGGAGCTGGCGATCGCCGGCGATGTTAACGCGGGGCCTGTCGAGGCCGCCAGAAAACAAGTGAGGGACGCCGGACTCGATACTCTCGTATCGGTTCGTTTAGGAGACGGTCTAGCCGTCGTCGAACCTGGAGAGGTCGATTCGGTATCGATCGCCGGCATGGGCGGCAGCCTGATGGTTCGTATCCTCGATCAAGGAATATCGCGCTTAGAAGGCGTGAACACGCTGATATTGTCTCCGCACGTCGCGGAGGAGGCGGTTAGAAGATGGCTTACGGCGCACCAATATGGGATCGACCGGGAAACTTTGATCGAGGAAGACGGCGTCATCTATTCGATCATTCGCGCGGTTAAAATATCCGATGCGGCGGAGGCGCGCGAAACTGCGGCTCGATTATACGATACGGGGCTGCTTGCGCCCAAATTAAAATCAATATCCCCGTCGCTGCTTTACGAGATGGGACCGCTCCTGCTGCGCGAGCCGACAGAGACGTTCCGCCGCAAGTGGGAGCAGGAGATCGCCAAACGCGAACGGGTCATCCTGCAGCTTGAGCACGCGGATGCGCCGGAGGCTGCGGAGAAAGCGAAGGAATGGCAGGAAGACGTGCGAGAAATCCGGGAGGTGCTGGCATGTTTGCCCGCGGAGAAACGATCATTCAATTCATAGAGCGGTTGGCTCCCAAGCATTATGCGGTCGAAGGCGACAAAATCGGCCTGCAGGTCGGCTCGGCGGCTCGCGAAGTGCGTCGCGTGCTAGTTGCGCTAGACGTTAATTCTGCTGTCGTAGAAGAAGCTGCTAAGTTAGGCGCGGAGCTGATCATTGCGCATCACGCGGTCATTTACAGGCCGCTGGCGCACCTTCGTACGGATACTCCCGCAGGTGCGCTGGCAGCTCGTTTATTGCGGAACGACATCGCAGTTTACATTTCCCATACCAACTTGGATACCGCCGAAGGCGGGATGAACGATTGGATGGCGGAAGCGCTCGGTTTGACCGGCCGCGACGTACTCGAGGAGGTCCATACCGACAAGCTGTTCAAACTCGTCGTATTCGTGCCGGAGACGCATCAGGATAAAGTCAGGGCTGCGCTATTCGGCGCGGGCGCTGGCTGGATCGGCAATTACAGCCACTGCAGCTTCAACTCCGAGGGAACGGGCACGTTTCTCCCGCGTGAAGGCACGCAGCCATTCATCGGTCAGCAGGGTAGATTGGAAAGCGCTGCGGAAATCCGCATCGAGACCGTCGTTCCCCAAAGCGTTCGGAAAGCGGTCGTCTCCGCGATGCTCAAAGCGCATCCGTACGAAGAAGTGGCCTATGACCTGTATCCGATGGATTTGAAGGGCAGATCTTTCGGGCTTGGGCGAGTCGGCGTGCTGCCGCAGCCTGAGACGCTGGATCAATTCGCGGAGCGCGTGAAGCAAGCTTTGGACGTTCCGTTCGTCCGCATCGTAGGCGACGGATCAAGGCCAATTCGCAAAGTTGCCGTGCTCGGCGGTTCTGGAGCGAAATACATCCGTCATGCCACGTTCGCGGGCGCTGACGTGCTCGTAACGGGAGATATCGACTACCATTCCGCGCAAGATGCCGAAGCCGCAGGATTGGCGATCGTCGACCCGGGCCATAACGCGGAGAAAATCATGAAGCCTAAGCTGGCGGAGTGGCTGCAAGAGCAATTGAAGAGCAAAGGCTACGCCACGGAAGTATTCGCCTCCGAAGTTCATACGGAGCCGTTTAAGCTCAGATAGGCTGCATTGCCTTTGTTACGCAGTCGCCCCATCCATTACCGTTGTGTTGGCGAGCGATTCGCGATATACTTATCGTTGCAAACCGGAAAGATTGACAGACAATCGCTGGTGGCTTCGCGCCACGAGAGGAAAGTCCGGGCTCCATAGGGCAGGATGCTGGATAACGTCCAGTCAGCGCGAGCTGAAGGATTAGGGCCACAGAAATGGACCGCCGATGACCACTCCCCACAAAGTGACGAAATGCTTCGAAGCATATTCCGATTACTTTGCGGGGGCCCCATAAGCGGGGAGGTGGAACAGGCAAGGATGGAACCGTGGTGTAAGAGACCACGAGGAGCACTGGTGACTTTGCTCCTGGTAAACCCCATCTGGAGCAAGACCTAGGAGAACGTAGCAGCCGCTTGCGGCTGCAGCCCTTGCCCGGGGTGCGTTCGGGTTGGTCGCTTGAGCCGTTCAGCAATGGACGGCCTAGAAAGATGATTGTCGCTTCCATACGTGGGAGGGTGGCGCAAGCTGTCCGCGATACCACCGGAAGTACAGAACCCGGCTTACGGCAATCTTTCCGGCATAGCTTTCGTAACGAACACAGGGTTGTCCCGGCGGATTTTGATCTTGGATCCCGCCGAGACAGCCCTGTTTTTTATGGGCATTATATCGATATCCCCGTCGCTCAGGAGAAGGGAAAAGCTACTCTAACGGCACCACACACCGCTACAGCGGCGATTCTCGACAAAAGTATCGTGCAACGGCACCATACACCGCTACAGAGATATCCCCTAAGCTCACCTGAGCGGAGGGGATATCGTTGTAAAGGCGGTTATTGCGAGTTCAACCGCTCGAGCTGCCGCCTGACTTGCGTTGGATACAGTTGCAACGACGCGCTTGCCCCGCTGACCGACTGCAAGGCGGACTTCACGTCGATCTCGCCGTAACCGAAGTCGTCGTCCTTTCCTTCCGGACCAAGATCCCGAGCGGTGCGCCGTAACACGTCCATCACTTCTTCGTTGTTTAGCTGCGGATTCACCGCGCGTACAAGAGAGGCGAGAGCCGCGACGTGAGGGCATGCCATGGACGTTCCCGACAGCGCCGCATACCGGCTGCCCGGATAGGTACTCGGAATCGATGTACCCGGAGCGGCGATATCGATATAGTCGCCGTAGTTCGAATATTCCGCCCGCGATTTATCGGGGTCCGTCGCCGCCACGGCCAGCACTTCCGGGTAGGCGGCAGGAAATCCCGGCCGGTCCGTATTGTCGTTGCCGCTGGCGGCGACGAGCACGACGCCGTGATCATAAGCATACTTGAGCGCGTCGTGAAGAAATTCCGCCTGCGCATAGTTGCCAAGGCTCATATTAATGACATCGGCGCCATGGTCTACCGCCCATAATACGCCTTCCGCCACCGAATAGGTCGATCCCGCGCCCGTGCTGTCGAGCGCTTTGATCGGCATGATTTTCGTATACCAGGTCATTCCGGCGACGCCTTCTCGGTTATTAACCGAAGCGGATATAATTCCCGCGACATGGGTGCCGTGACCGACATCGTCTTCGGGAGGGCTGGAGGGGTCGACGATGTTCACGCCCTCGACCAATCGTCCTTGCAAGTCGGGATGATCCGCTTGGACGCCCGTGTCGATTACGGCAACGACGATGTCGTCGCTTCCCTTAGATACGCTCCAGCCGGATTCGGTCGCGATCTGAGGCAAGTTCCATTGGTATTCGGAATAAAGTGTATCGTTAGGGACAATCGTTCCTTCGGAGGCAGGCTCCTCCGGCAACTCGTTCGTCAAATATAAGTAATGCGGTTCCGCGTAGATCGGATTCCACTCGGAATTGAAGTAGGCGATGAGCTCTTCCGTTTTATGCTTTTTGGACCGGAAAACATAAGTTTGGCGGCGCGTCTGGCGAACAACGATTAAATCGAGCGATTTGCGCAATTGAAGCAGTTGCGCGTCCGTTAACGGCGTTCTGAACTTGACGACCACTTCGTCGACCGAATAGTGGCTTGCGTTGCCGTTGTCTTCTCCTTTGCGAACGGTCGTATCCTTCAGCGTATTCGGCACGACGGATTCGACCCGGTATCTTCCTTCCGCGGGATAGGGGATCAATCTCATGTTGCGGCGTTGATGGCGTTCGACGGACTGAATGACTTCCGATGAAATGAGCGATATTAGTCCGCTATGCGACGGTGAGGCCGAAGCATGCGCCATGACGTAATAGCTTTTGCCTTGATCCGCGAACAAGGGGGAGGTGTACGATTTGCCGTGACGAATCGCTTGACGCCCGGCTTCCCAATACGGAGCGGAAGCTTTCCATAAAGCCGCCGGAACGGTTGCGGATTCGGTCGCATGCTTCTTGTTTCCATCCGTCCATTCGAGAAGGCGCATCTCCGGATGGACGGTCATCAGCCTCTTCATCTCCGGAACCGTAAATTCGCCGTTGCTTAAATAACGCCGAATATCCGCTACCGTCTGGGCTCGGGAGAGCTTTTCCGTAGCCGCGACGTCGTTCTGGACGATTTTTTGTTTGTATACGGCCTCTTGTCCCGGCAGTCGTTCGTTCGAAGCCGCATGAGGCATAGGCGAAGGCTGGTTCGGACTCCAATCGCGGAACAGAAGCGGTACGACGACCATGACGAAAGCGGCGGTCAACAGGATCCCTTGCAGCGTGCGTCGCATACGGGTTGATCTCTCCTTATCGGTACTCGCGCAAGCGAGAGCATTACTCGTTAGCATGAGGCGCGAGCGCAAAAATATACTGAACATTTTGGCCGTTGCCAGTACCGTTTCCAACGATTTTGTGGTACGATGATTGGAGTTTCGCGACAGTGATGCGTATGCGGAACTATTTCGCTTGAGTCCGCAACAACGCATATACTCAGTACGGTCTGCACATTGGAAAGGGGAACCATTCATGCCAGCTATGAAAATTAAGAGCCTTGCCGAGTCCACCCGAGATAAACTGAAGGCGGCTATCGTTCAGATTGAAGAGTTCCTGAACAACAACGCCCTGCCGCAACTCGTGCAAGAGAACAACGAGCAGACGCAAAGCTTTTACAGCGGCTTGCTGTCCGACATGAGACATTTGCTCGTATTTTCAGAAGTGGCTTACGAGAAGCTTGGGGCTGTACTTAGACGTCCTAACTTCGATGTCGAATTGGCCGAGCGCGCGCTGTATGACGTGTACCATAACGGCGTTAACGCCTTTTTCTATCCGAAGAACGAGTGCTACTCCGAAGATGGCCGTTATGCATATACCGGACAAGACGCCATTCGTTTCCGTATGAAGCCGATCCGCGTCGCCCGCGACGTCGTACTCAGCGCATCCCGGATTTACGAAGAGCTTCGCGACGATCTGTCTTATTATGAGAGCGATTATTTGACGCAGCGCCGTATGCAAAACCAACCCAAGTAACCAAATCGATTCTGTCGCCGCTATCCACACGGGTAGCGGCTTTTTGTTGTAATGCGCGTAAGGAAATCGTGCCAAGAGCCTCCGCCTCGTTCGCTGCATACCCGTCCCTGCGGGGCGCACAATAGGAGCGGGGGTGATTAGGATGCCGAACGGCGTCTCGTGTAGTGTCAGCAATTGCTCTTTCTGGGGTGAAGGCAACCGTTGCGCAGCGCAGGAAATCGCAGTCGAAATCGACGCACACGCTGCGAACCGTTGGAACGAGGAATATGCCGAAGAATTCGCCGCTCACCAAGATCATGCACCGAACTCATCCGTTACTTGTTGCCTGACGTTCAAGCCTAAAGAAGATTAGGTCCGAAGTCGCTATTCATCCCGAAAGCTGTCGGGACTAGCCGGTTGGCGTCGGTTGTTGTACAATAAGAATCGTATAACAATCGACAAGGCAGGAGAATGCCGACGTGAATGTAACGACGGATCCGCGCATATTGAAGCAGTTGCTGCTCTCCCAATGGACGCAGAACGTGAATCCATTAGCGGTAACGAAGACATCCGGCACGACTGCCGCCGAGGATACAGGATTGTTCGATATGCTGCTCGGTCAGATGATGGAAGCAAACGCTCAGCCTTTATCCCAAGGATTGACTTTATCGGCGCTTGCACCGCATCATACGAATTTGTTGTCGCCCGATGCTATCGGCTCTTCTGCGGCTTTCGACGAGCTCATTAACGCCGCAGGCCTGAAATACGGCGTAGCCCCTGCATTAATCAAGAGCGTGATTCAGACGGAATCGTCGTTCCATCCGAACGCGGTGTCTTCGACAGGAGCCAAAGGACTCATGCAATTGATGGACGATACGGCCCGTGGACTCGGCGTTTCGGATTCGTTCGATCCCGCCCAGAATATCGACGGCGGAACAAGGTTTTTATCTTATTTGCTTCGTAAATACGACGGCAACACCCCGGTAGCGCTGGCTGCGTATAATGCCGGTCCGGGCCGGGTAGATCGGCTGGGAATCGCCAGCGAGCAGGATCTTGCCGCTAAGTACGAACAACTGCCGCAAGAAACGCAAAATTACGTTCGCAAAGTCGCCGCGGCGATGATTCAATGGGGCGCATAACGGAATAATCGTGTACAATAGAAGAAATTCAGGCAAACAGGGATCATGACGGCGTATGAAGCCGTTATCGATCCCTTTGTTGCGGAACGGGGGATCCGGGTGAACACGCACTATTTCGATCATAGCGCATCTTCGCCGATGTATCCGAAAGTGATCGAGACGATCTCGGATATAATGAAATTGCATTACGCCAATCCGGCTGCTCTGCATCGTGCCGGCTCGGAGGCGGCCAAGCTGGTCGAGCGCGCGCGAGCGAGCGTCGCCGAGCGGTTCGGAGCGGCACCGCAAGAGGTCGTATTCACGTCGGGCGGAACGGAGAGCAACAACTTGGCGATCAGAGGAACGGTCGCGAACGCCGCCAGGTCGTCCAAACACGTCATTACGACCGGGATCGAGCATGCGTCGGTTTACGAATGCGTGAAGCAATTAGGACTTCAAGGCGTGGACGTAACGATACTGCCGGTCGATTCGGAAGGCAGGGTGTCGCCCGAAGACGTTGCCGCCGCCATGCGCAAAGACACCGTATTGGTTAGTATCATGCATGTGAACAACGAAACCGGCGCGATCCAGCCGATCGAAGAGATCGGGCGGATCGTCGCTGGACATGCGCAGGCGCGATTCCATGTCGACGGCGTTCAAGCGATCGGGAAAGTCCCGTTTCATTGGCATTCTTCAGGCGTACATCTTTACTCCGGCTCGGCGCACAAGATCGGCGGTCCGAAGGGAGTAGGCTTCTTGCTCGTGCAAGAGGGCATAAGATTGGCGCCGCTGCTGAGCGGAGGCGGACAGGAGGACGGCATTCGCTCCGGCACGTCGAACGTTCCCGGCATCGTCGGGACGGCGCAGGCGTTGCGGTTAACGATGGAAGGGATGGCCAGGCGATCGGCATTCATGTATGGCTTGCGGAATAGATTGCTGAAGGCCGTAGCCGATATCCCGGAGCTCGTCGCGAACGGGATCGGCATCGAGGAGCCAGTCGATTCGCTTACGCATCGGACGGCGCCTCATATCGTTAATCTTTCCTATCCCGGCATGCGCCCGGAAGTGCTCGTCCATATGCTGGAGAAACACGGCATTCTCGTATCGACGCAGTCCGCATGTTCCTCCAAGAGCTTGATGCCGAGCCGCGTCTTGCTTGCCATGGGCTGCGGGGAAGGGCGCGCGACGGGCAGCATTCGCATCAGCTTCGGCGACGAGCATGCCGAACCTCACATAGAGATACTCGCGGCGGCGTTGAGGCAAGCGGTTGCCGAGTTAAAGCCGCTCGAAAGGAGCAACCGATGACATACGAAATGATCTTAGTCCGCTTCGGAGAAATCACGATTAAAGGCAGAAACCGCAACCGGTTCGAAAAAATGCAGCTCGACCAAATTCAGTCCGTCCTCGGCGGATTCCCCGCGCTGACCTACGAGCGCGCATACGGAAGGGTGTACGTTCGGCTAAACGGCGAAAGCTACGAGCAAGTCGCCGCGCTGCTGAAAAACATATTCGGAATCGTCTCGTTCAGTCCGGTCGTGAGAGTCGCGCACGACTTGCAGGAGATCCGCGAAGCCTCGCTGGCGTTATTGCAAGGAATGACGCCAGCGCCGCGAACGTTCAAAGTGAGCGTTAAACGCGGATGGAAGCAGTTTCCGCATAATTCGATCGAGATGAATCATCTCGTCGGCGCTCATTTGCTGCGCAATACGCCTTCGTTAAAGGTCGACGTGCGCCAGCCTGAAGCCGAGCTGAGGATCGATATCCAATACGAAGGTACGTTCATTTATTGCGTGGTCGAAAAGGGAGCCGCCGGATTTCCGCTCGGCATGAACGGCAAAGCGATGTTGTTGCTGTCCGGCGGAATCGACAGCCCCGTCGCGGGCTGGATGGCGATGCGCAAAGGGCTCGCGATCGAAGCGGTCCACTTCCATAGCTACCCGTTCACGAGCGAGCAGGCGAAGGATAAAGTCGTGTCCCTGGCGAAGCGGTTGTCGTTCTATAGCGGACGAATCAGGCTTCATCTCGTACCGTTCACGGAAATTCAGACGACGCTTGCACAATCGGGCCACGATAGCTTGATCATTACGCTAATGAGAAGAATCATGCTGCGAATTACGGAACAACTCGCGGAGAGGAACGGGGCGCTGGCCATCGTAACCGGAGACAGCTTGGGACAGGTGGCCAGCCAGACGCTCGTCAGCATGAACGTGATCGGCCGCGCTACGGTGCTTCCTCTGCTGCGGCCGCTCGTCATGATGGACAAGCAGGACATCATCGACCACGCGCATCGTATCGGCACGTATTCAACGTCGATATTGCCGTACGAGGACTGCTGCACGCTGTTCGTGCCGAAAAATCCCGCGATACATCCAAGCTTGAAAACCGTCGAGCAGGTGGAAGCGAAGCTGGCGGAATCGATGGAGCGCATGATCGCGGAAGCGGTGGAAGGCACGGAAGTCGTCGTACTGTCCGGCAAAGGCGAGCAGAAGCAATCGGTTGCGGAAGATCGGGCCGCGCCGCCTGCCGAATCCGGCGTTTCGGCGGCCTCCGTAGGATCAGAGGACGATTGGTTTTAGGTTCTATCATACTTAGGCAAACCTAAAAAGCCGTGAAACGCAATTGCGTTTCACGGCTTTTCTGTATGTCGGTCGGTTATGCAGGCTTTGGTCTCTTATCGGACTTGGGTTGCTGTTGCGCTTTGCGTTCCAATGCGGCGCGCCGTGCTTTGACGGCGTTCGTCCATACGCCGGCAACGATGACAAGCGCCGTGATCGTCGCGATGAACGTCCAGCTCAGGACGGGATTCCCTTCGAAACCGCTCTTGAATTGCTCTTCGTGCGTAATCATCTTCGCGGCGGTATACGCCAGAATGCCGGAGCCGATATACACGATCCATTGGAATTTCTCGACGACCTTGATGAACAGCGTGCTGCCCCACACGACGATCGGAATGCTGATCAGCAAGCCGAGTACGACGAGCACGTAGCTCCCGTGTTTGCCCTGGGCCATGCCGGCGATCGCCATGACGTTGTCCAGCCCCATTGCCGCGTCCGCGATGATGATCGTCCGTACGGCCGACCACAACGTTGCGCCGGCTTGGATCTCGGCGTGTTCTTCCTCTTGCACGAGCATTTTATAGGCAATCCATACGAGCAATACGCCGCCTACCGCGACCAAGTACGGAATTTCAAGCATTCCCCACAAGACAAGGAACGTTGCTAGAATTCGGATGGCAATCGCCCCGACCGTTCCCCATATAATCGCTTTCTTCTGATTATCCTTCGGCAAGTTGCGCGCGGCCATGCCGATAACGATCGCGTTATCCCCCGCCAACAGCAAGTCGAAAAATACGATAGCGGCTAACGCCGACCAAAATTCTATGCTCAATAAGTCCATGATCTTGTCCCCCCGATGCACTATTCTCCCTCTAATACGCTGTAAATGCAAGACGGATTCGTAAAAAAGCGGCTTCATATTCTTCCCTGCTTGTACATATGACTGGTATGAGGGGGTGGCTGCATGGGATTCATGGATCATTTCTGGGTGTTCATCGAAATCGTCATCATCAATTTGCTGCTAAGCGGAGACAACGCCATCGTGATCGCTATGGCCGGCAGGCGGCTGCCTGCTTACCAGAGGCGGACGGCAGTCTGGTGGGGAACGGCAGCCGCGATCGCGCTCAGGTGCATTCTGACGCTTGGCGCGGTAGCTTTGCTTCATATCCCCTTGCTGCAGACGGTCGGAGCGCTCCTGCTGCTGGCGATAGCGCTGCAATTGCTCGTCGACCGGAAGGAGCATGCCGCGAATACGAAAGCCGCTTCTACGCTGACCGGAGCCGTATGGACCATCGTAGCCGCGGATTTCGTCATGAGCTTGGACAACGTGCTCGCGGTCGCCGCGGTGGCGGACGGCGACACGATTCTGCTCGTCATCGGGATCGTCATGAGCATTCCGATCATCATTTGGGGCAGTTCCTTTATTATGCGGCTATTGGATAAAGCGCCGGGGCTCGTCTACGTCGGGGGAGGCCTGCTCGGTTATACGGCCGTGGAGATGATGCTGAAGGACCCGGGTTTGCAGCGGTATCGCCATTATCTTGATCCGGATGTCGAGAAGATTCTGCCGATTGCGGCCGTGGCGGCATTGATCCTGATCGCCTTATGGCTGCGCCGGCGTCCGCAGGAGGGGCTATAGGAAGTTTTTAGGCATTATTTTGCAGGAGTGAACTAGTTTTTTCCCCCGAATTCCATTAAACTATAGGAAAGACGTCACGATCCGACACTCGGAAAAGCGGCGATTAGAACGCAAATAGGGCGAACTGGGGGAACTATCGTGAACAGACAATCCGCCGCAGTCGGAATTACCGTTTTGACTGTTGGATTGATCATCCTACTAGGTAAACTTGGCGTATTCGCTTTTATCGGGGCTGTGTTCTGGCCTTTATTCATTCTCATTCCGGGCGTGCTTCTGCACGTGCTTTATTTCGGACGCATGGTACCGTCGGTGACGCTCGTGCCGGCCGGGATTCTGACCGTCATCTCCGTCGTCCTGCTCATCGGGAACTGGTTCGGTTGGGGCACGATGAAATATTTGTGGCCGATGTTTATTTTCTCCGTCGCCGTAGGCTTGTACGAATACCATGTATTCGGCGGCAACCGCTCCCGGGAAATTTGGACGGCCGCCGTCGGCCTCGCGGCGATCTCGCTGCTGTTGTTCTGCTTGACGCTCATCTGGACGTGGGGCATTTACTTGATCGCCGCCGTTCTAATCGCGATCGGCGCTTGGCTTGTGCTTAGACGGCCGCGGACGTGGTAAGTGCATCGGACGAGTTTTTCGTTCGATTACAAATTACGTTGGCTTTTCAATGGAACTAGCGTATAATAGAAGGGATGATGACCTATCTCTCCTTCCGGAGACTTTAGGTCGGTCGTACCGGTTAAGTCCTGTAACGTCGACCTCGCGTCGGCGTTTTGTTGTGCTAAGGGTTTGTACTTGCTAAGATCAACAATCCTAACTTAACGATAACTGCGTTGAGCACGGACATAAATAAGGAGTGGGACCATGCAAGCTAGAGAAAAAATCCGCAATATCGCCATTATCGCTCACGTCGACCATGGCAAGACGACGCTCGTCGACCAATTGCTTCGCCAATCCGGGACGTTCCGCGAGAACGAACAAGTTCAAGAACGCGCGATGGACTCCAACGACATCGAACGCGAACGCGGAATTACGATATTGGCTAAGAACACCGCGATCCAGTACAAAGGCAACCTGATCAATATCGTGGATACGCCGGGACACGCCGACTTCGGCGGAGAAGTTGAACGGATCATGAAGATGGTCGACGGCGTATTGCTGGTCGTCGATGCGTTCGAAGGCTGCATGCCGCAAACGAAATTCGTATTGCGCAAAGCGTTGCAGCACGGCTTGACTCCTGTCGTAGTCGTGAACAAAATCGACCGTCCGGCCGCTCGCCCGGCTGAAGTCATCGACGAAGTTCTCGAGCTCTTCATCGAGCTCGAAGCGAACGACGAACAGCTCGACTTTCCGGTCGTCTACGCGTCCGGCTTGAACGGCATCGCGGGCAATTCGCCGGATAGCCTGGAGCAGACGATGGAGCCGCTGTACGAGATGATTCTCGAGCATATTCCGTATCCGAAGGAAGATACGGAAGCGCCGCTGCAATTCCTTGTAACGCTGCTCGATTACAACGAATACATGGGCCGCATCGCGATCGGCCGCGTGAACCGCGGCAAAATTTCTCAAGGCCAAGTCGTCGCGGTGCTTGATCGCGAAGGTAAAGCGCGTCAAGCCCGTATCGAGAAGCTTTTCGGCTTCCAAGGGCTGAAGCGGGTCGAGATCGATCAAGCCGCCGCCGGCGATATCGTCGCGATCGCGGGCTTAAAGGACATCAATATCGGCGAGACGATCGCAGATCCCGCCAATCCGGAAGCTTTGCCGGTTCTTGCGATCGACGAGCCGACGCTGCAGATGACGTTCCTCGTCAACAACAGCCCGTTCGTCGGCAAAGAAGGCAAGTTCGTGACATCGCGCAACCTCCGCGAGCGTCTGTTCAAAGAACTCGAGACGGATGTCAGCTTGCGCGTGGAAGAGACGGACAGTCCCGACGCCTTCGTCGTCAGCGGACGCGGCGAGCTTCACCTCGGCATCCTGATCGAGAACATGCGCCGCGAAGGCTTCGAGCTTCAAGTATCCAAGCCTGAAGTTATTATTAAGGAAATCGACGGCGTGAAGAGCGAGCCGATCGAACGTCTTCTGATCGACGTACCGGAGGAAAGCATGGGCGCGGTCATGGAAAGCTTGGGCACGCGCAAAGCCGAGATGGTCAACATGATCAACAACGGAACGGGCCAAATTCGGCTTGAATTCCTTATTCCGGCGCGCGGCTTGATCGGTTACCGCACGAACTTCCTGACGCTGACGCGCGGCTACGGCGTCATGAACCATGCGTTCGACAGCTACGGACCGCTAGTCGTCGGCCAAGTCGGCGGACGCCACCAAGGCGTGCTCATCGCCAGCGAGACGGGCAAGTCGACGATGTACGGCATGCTTTCCGTCGAGGATCGCGGCATCCTATTCTTGGAACCGGGCGCGGAAGTCTACGAAGGAATGATCGTTGGCGAGCATACGCGCGACACCGACATCATCGTTAACATTTGCAAAGAAAAAGCGTTGAACAATATTCGTACGGCGAACAAGGAAGAGACGGTACGCATGAAAACGCCGCGTCTCATGTCCTTGGAAGAAGCGCTCGAGTATTTGAACGACGACGAGCTTTGCGAAATTACGCCTAAGAGCGTGCGTCTGCGCAAGAAAGTGCTTAATAAGAGCGAGCGCGACAGATACGAGAAGCAACGCCGCGTAGCGGCGGAAGCCGGCGTATAAGCTCATAAGCATATGCAGCTTTGAGTGATGGAGGGATTATCCGTGCAGCAATGGTTTCACGAGCATCAGCTCATCTCCTATCTGCTAATCCTTGCGTTTACGATCTATATTTTCAACGCCGTGTTCAGACCGGGAAGACTCCCGATCCTGAAGGAGGTCGTCGTCTATCTCATGATGGCGGCCGGTTGCGGCATTCTGCTTATCATGCAGCTCGACAGGCTCCCGATCATCCAGTGCATGTCGGTAGCGGTAGCGATGATGCTGCTGCTCCGGCTGCGCCAGCTGTACGATAAGAGACGTAACTCCCGCAAAGACAGCAAGCCTTCTTAAGAGGAGAGGGATACAGCGATGTCGTTGATGGATGCGCTTTTCTATTGGCTTCAGATGAAGTGGGTAATCTCCGCTCGCCCCGACGACGAGGCGGCGAAGGACACGCTTCTCTTTTTTGCCCAAATTTTGTCGGAAGATCACGAATTGACGTCGTTCGATGTCGCTTCGGTCGAGCCCGCGAAAGTGTACGTTACTTATGCGGCCAAAGACGGAACGACGCGCACGGTATGGTTCGATCGCGAGGCCGTAGAGCAACTGAACAGGGAAATGTTCGGCATTCAAGGCGATCTTGACGGTGCAAGCGAGGACGACGGGGAGGAACCGCATTGAATCAGCATACACCTATGCCGCCTCGATCGAGCAGCAGAGCCAGCACTCGGTCGTCTAAGAGCACGAAGAAGAGAAAGATTCGCTGGGGCAGAATCGTCTTCATTCTAGTATCGCTCGTTATTATATCTTTGGCATCCTACGCCGGTTATCTGTACATGGTCGGCAAGAATAACCTACATAAAATCGCCGATCAGGACCCTACCGCTCCTCCGATCCCGAAGGATCAGAAGGCGAGCGTCAAGCCGGTATCGATCGTACTGCTCGGCCTCGACTATCGCAAGCAGCTAGGCAGCATGAATACCGACGTCATTATGGTTGCCGCTTTTAACCCGATATCGAAGACCGCGACCGTCGTCTCCATTCCGCGAGACAGCGATCTGAAGCTGGAAGGATATAAGAAACACAAGGCCAACGCCTGGTACGCGATCTACGACTCCATCGCCCGCAATGACAATGGGCTCGAAGGCGAAGCGGCGAAAGATTACGCCCGCGATCATACGCGGGAGATGCTAGGCAAGTTTTTCGGAATCGATATCGATTATACGGCCGTCATCGACTTCCAAGGGTTCATAGACGTCGTTGACGCGCTCGATGGCGTTAGGGTTAACGTCGACAAGGATATGAGATGGGTCGATAAAGCCGACGGCACGAACATCGATCTGGTGGCCGGCGAACAAGAGCTGGACGGAGAAGACGCTCTTGGCTTCGTCCGGTACCGGAAGTCGAACCGCGGAACGGCGCCGTCGAGCGACTTCGAGCGCAACGAGCGCCAAAGCCAAGTGCTGGGAGCGATTATCGACAAGCTGAAGTCGTTCGGCAGCATTACGAAGATCGACGACGTCCTGAACGCCGTCGGAGACAATATGCGCACGGACATTCCGGAATCGCAGCTCGAAGCGATGATCAAGAAGTACTTCGGCATCGACAGCTCGGCGATCCGATTCATCCCGCTGGAAGGCGAATGGATCAGCCCTTACGTCGTCCTAGACCAAGAGAAGCTAACGGAAGCGAAGCAGGCGCTGCGGGAGGAATTGCTCCCTGAAGGCCGTCCGGCCGAGACGCCGGAATCGACGCAAGGCGCGGAGTCTTCGTCCGGCAATTAAGCCGCGCGCGGGCAGATTGTCCGTTGGAATCGATTGGCGCGTATGCTATAATGGAGCCAGTAACGTGACGGAGGGCTGCGGATGGCAGATACGACAACCGTTCTCAACGACGCGCTTTACGCGCAGCTTCAGAAGCAAACCTTCGTGCTCCTCCACACCGTTGATGCCGATAGCGGCAGTCCGACGACCAGCGCAATCTCGTGGATTTACGCCGTAGATCCAACGCGGCTGCGGCTTGCCTTGGATGCCCGGTCCCGTCTTGTCGCCAACATGGCGAAGAGTCCCGAGACAAGCGTTACGCTGTTCGGAGGCGAGTCCGTCCATGCGATCTACGGCAGAGCGGTTATCGTTACGGATCACCTCGAAGGCGTTCCGTTCCCGCTTGCTTGCGTCGACATCGAGATTACGGCCGTCAGAGACGCCATGTTCTACGGCGCACGTCTGACCGCTGGCCCGGAAGTGGAGAAAACCTACGATAAAAGAGCCGCCGACCGCTTGGATGGACAAGTGTTCGACGCGATGAAGAAAGCCCAGTGATGCTCCTATCACTGGGCTTTTCGTCTTTATAAACGGCTTGTCCGTCATGGATTGGGTTCGTTCCGTTCAGTCGTACCATGGTTCTCGGGCGCCTTGGGAGGAACGATGTTGCGCGGAATTTGCGGCACGAGCCGGCCGACGATATCGGCCATCTCCTCCGCGAAGCCGGCAATCGGCCTTCCTCCTTGGATGTCGGCCCTAATCTCGCGAAGCCGTTGACGAAGGTCCATATCCGCGGTCACCAGCGCGTCGACCCCGTAAGGATCTTTGCGGAACGCTTCCGCTACCGCGTATTTCACCGTACCGACTTGCGCGCGCTCCATTCGGTCGTCGACGTCGATGCCGACGATGGCGTAATTGCCGAACACGACGCAGTTCGCGCCTTTAACGCCCGGAATGCCGCGAGCAAGCTGCTCTAGATGAGCGGCAACCTGCTTCGAATCCGCGCCGGCGATTCTGGACGGCTTCGTGGATTGCGCTTGAACCCCGCCGTTATTCTGGTTCGGCGCCGCCGATCGGTTTCCGCAGCCTGTTACGCTCGCTGCAATGCCCAACAGCAATAGGAGCGAGCTGCAGGCGATTCTCATATTTCGTTGCATGTCTTGTTCACCACCCTAGTCTGGAGGGATGCCCGGTAAGCCGAAAGAACGACGCGATTATCGCGAAGCCGTCGGCTTTCACAGGAAGTGGATTATTGATGGTTGTAGTGTTCCCTGTCGTTCGTGCACTATGTAACGTTAATGCCAAAAGCGTAAACGAAAACTAATCGCAAGCTAATCCGCTGATCCGGGAGGGAATACGATTGAGAAAAATTTACGTGCTCGATACGAACGTGCTGCTGCATGATCCTCTCTCCTTGTATGCCTTCGAAGACAATGAAGTCATCATACCTTCCATCGTGCTCGAAGAGATCGACTCGAAGAAGAGGCTGGCCGACGAGATCGGACGCAACGCCAGGAACATCTCGCGGGAGCTGGATCGCATGCGGGAGCTCGGGCAACTGCACAACGGAGTACCGTTGCCTCAGGGCGGGTTGCTAAAGGTGGAAATGAATCATCGCCGGTTCGTCAGAGTACAGGAGTCGTTCGGGGAAATGACCAACGATAACCGGATACTCGCGGTGGCGTTGAATTATTATATGGAGGAGCAGGAGAGCGACGAGCCGCGCCCGGTCATCATCGTCAGCAAGGACGTACTCGTGCGGGTGAAAGCCGACGTTCTCGGCATTCCCGCGCAAGATTATTTATCCGATCACGTCCCGTCCATATCCGATCAATATACGGGACATCTGACGCTGCATGTTCATCCGTCCGTCATCGACGAATTTTACTCCTTCAGAATTCTCGCGATCGAGCAATTGGGGATCAGAGCTTCGCTTCATCCGAATGAGTTCGTCATTCTGCGGGATGAGCTGGGAACGTCTAAGTCGGCGTTGCTTAAAGTGTCTCCCGACGGGAAGAAGCTAGAGCCGCTGCATATGAGCAACGACCCGGTGTGGGGCATAACCGCCCGCAACGCCCAGCAGAGGATGGCTCTCGAGCTGCTGTTGAACGACGATATCCCGCTTGTCACGTTGACGGGCAGGGCGGGGACGGGCAAGACGCTGCTTACGCTCGCGGCAGGGCTGATGAAGGTCGAAGACGAGCATAAATTCAAGAAGCTGCTGATCGCGAGGCCCGTCGTGCCGATGGGCAAGGATATCGGTTATTTGCCGGGGGAAAAGGACGAGAAGCTGCGTCCGTGGATGCAGCCGATTTACGACAATCTGGAGTATCTATTCGATACCAAAAAGTCCGCCGATCTCGATAAAATATTAATGGGGCTCGGGAGCATCCAAGTCGAGGCGCTCACCTACATTCGAGGCCGATCGATTCCCGGGCAATTCATCATCATCGACGAGGCGCAAAATTTAAGCAAGCACGAAGTGAAGACGATCGTATCGCGGGTCGGGGAGAACAGCAAAATCGTCCTTCTGGGCGATCCCGAACAGATCGACCATCCTTATCTCGACTCCCAAAGCAACGGTTTAACTTACTTGGTCGATAGATTCAAGGAGGAAGGGATCAGCGGCCATGTGACCTTAGAGAAGGGAGAGCGTTCGAGATTGGCGCAGCTCGCCACGGAGCGACTCTAATATTCCCACGCCGCGGCGCAGCCATAGGCTTGCACGACGCGATCGGCCAGCGATGCCAGTTGCCGGTCGATAAGGTGCACGCTTCCCTGGGCTGACGATAGCGTGCCGATCAAGTGCTCTTCCAATTGCAGCAAAGCCGGGGCGGGTTCCGCTACCGGCTTTGTCGCCGTTATCTGGAACGCGGCGACGAGATGAAGGTCGAAATAGACGTTGCCCGAGCGGGCATGGATCGCATAATCCGCGTATAATGCGCCGGCCTTGAAACGTGCGGAAGCCATCGGAGATATCCTTAAGAGCTCCAGCTTCTCGTAATCGACTTCTCGCCGATGAAGAAAGTCTGCCGCTTCGGACGCGATCTCCGGCGACTCGAACATTAGAATTTCCTCCGCTCGGTCGCTCGGCTTCGCGAGCCTAACGATTTCGGTCATGACATCGGCGGACGGAGTGACGCGGTTATTAATTGGGCTCATTATCAGCTCGATACCGTTAATCCGAACAAGCATAAGAGTGTGCCTCCTTCTATTAAAGCGCTGCCAAAAAAACGAGACAGTACCGGATCATTCCTGTATGATGGAGATGAGTAGCATTAGCAGTATTTCACAATGCGATGAAAAAGGTGACTGCAGTGGCGCGTCGGAAGATCGCCCTAATCCTAATATTGGTCGGCATGATGGTGCTCATTCTCTCTCCTTGGAAGGAGACTTCGCGGCCACAAACCGTTCCGGCGGTCGCGATTCCGCAGGCGGAGCCCGCCATCGTCTCCGAGCCCGCCGAATTGGCGATGCCGGCCCGCTTGTCCGTAGCCGTGGCGATGGAAGAAGAGGCTTTCCAAATGCTGGCCGAGCAGAACGTCGAATTTCGCAAGCGGCATCGAGACATCACGGTGGCGCTCACGCGCGTGGAGCCGGACAACGCCTATCGATATTTTCAGCGGGCTTCGGAGATGGAAGAAGCGGCGGACGTTATGCTGCTAAGCAGCGATTGGGTAAGCGAATTCGCCGCTTCCGGCTATTTGCTGCCCGTTGAAGCCGCATTCGTCGGGAAAGCCGAGGCGGAGCAGTTCGATGCTCTGATCGCGCCCGTGAAGTGGAACGATTATAAGTGGGGAGTCCCCCTTGATTTCGATCCTTACGTTCTCGTATGGAACGAGACGCTGCTCGAACAATGGCTCGGGAACGGCGTTTCGTTGCCGCTGACGATCGAGCAGTGGGGAGCCGTCGCAACCAAGAGCGCAGAGACGTTCGGCAATCCGGTCATCGCTGCCGGGCAGCAGGATGCGGATGCGAGCCAACCTGCGTCCGGTCCGATCAGTTGGTTGTCGATCGATCCCAACGATCCTTACGCGCTTCTCTCCTGGCTAGAGAACGCGGCCGGCACCCGAACGGACACGCTATGGACGGACGGCGGAGAGAGCTGGGCAGCATCGCCGCTCGGGAATGCGCTTGAGCTTGTCGACGCGTACAGAGCAGGCATGAGATTCGCATCGTCGGCCGCGACGGTCCGAGATCAGATGTACGGCGGAGATACGCTGGTCGCCGCCGTACCGTATTCCGTCGCCATGGAACTGATGGATAACGGCAATCCTTCGGTCAAGCTGAAGCTCGATCATTCTTCATGGAGGCTGCCTTACGTATGGCCGCGCGGAACGAGTTACGTGATGTCTTCCGGCACGGCCGTCGAGGAGGCGGCGATGACTTGGATTTCGGAAATGACGGATGCTTCCATCCAGTCGGCGAACGAGAAGAGGTTAAATCGGCTGCCCGTCTATCGATCCATCTATGACGGCGATACGGGCAGTCTCTCGAACCTGTTGCCTTCGCGAGGCGGGCAATCGTTCCCGAACCAAGCTTCGTCCATGGACGGCCCGGAGCTTGCGGGGCGCCTGCTGAAGCTGAAGTCGTTATGGCAGCAGTTCGCGTCAAGTCAGCTTTCGATAGAAGAGTGGAAGCAGAATTGGTCTTAGTCGCTAACCGACTTTAAGCGCAACGATTAGCTTTCCGTCCTCCATCGAGACGCTTTGAGCCTTTATGTACTTGATCAGCTTCTGCGGATAGAAACCAAGATCGAATTCGCGCTCTAAATCCGCGCGCGTCGTATCCGGAAGGGCGAGTCCGTTGAAAACGAGCTTATCGACATGAAAGAGGATGGCATTCTCCGGCTCGTTAACGACTTCGTACCGCCCTTGGATCATGACGCTGATATTGCCGTTGTCGCCGTTCATCGTCAGCAACCCGTCATCGAACGCAAACGCGAAATGTTCAAACCGATTATCCTTGGATCTTAAGAATTCGTTCAACTGCTCGTCGGTGATGGTCAGCTTGGCTTTAAGCCCGCTCGTCTGCAGGATGCCCGGCGTGTCCTTGACCCACTGCGGCAAGTCGTGCATGGCGTCCGCCAGCGCCCTGAAGTGCTGCTTCACCTCGTACAGCCCGACGTTGTTCCAGTAGGCTTGGAGTTCGTCCATGAGTTGTCTCATCAGTTCGGAGTCGCCGCTCGCGGCTAGCGCGTTGTCGACCTCTTGCCGCAGCGCCGTGATCCGCTTGCGTTGGGCGACGAGCTGTTCGGAGACCGAGTCCAGCTCCGACTTGTGGGATTGCAGCACGGCGTAGCCGTTCCTTAGCTCATCGTATTGTTCGGCGTAGCGATCCATCGTCTTCTGATCGGACCTGACGACGATATCCATCATGTCCCACGCGCGTATGAGGTCGGGCAGCGATTTGGACGATAATAGCGCGTCCAGCCAGAAGTCTTTGTGACCCATATAATATTCGCGAAGGATGCGCCCGGCTTTCTCGCGCTGCACGACGATCGCGATTTCTTGCTGTTCCAGACTTCGCTCGGTCGTCTCGATTGACCCTTGCGTCTCTTCGCGAAGCTTGGATATTCGTTCGATTTCCCTGTCCAGCTCGACGACGGATAAGCTTTTCTCGAGCAGTTGCCTCGTCTCTTCGTCCATCGGCTCCGCGTTAACCGGAACAAGCGCTTCGGCTCTGGCGATGACAAGCAGCAAGGCGATAACGATGAGAACGGCCCATCTCAGCCGATGCATGCCACTCCTCCTTTCGGATGCGGTCGTTCTTGAATATTATAATAGGTCAGCACCTATGGGGAAAGGTACCGATACGATGGATGCCAATCGATCGACCACGCCGTTAACGGCGATCATTAGAGCGGAAATCGCGGAGTTGTCCGCGATCTCCTTTCACCATTATATGTCGCTTTGTCTCTATCATCCCGAATACGGCTATTATCGTTCCGGCAAGACGCGAGTCGGCCGGGAGGGAGATTTCTATACGAGCGCGTACGTCGGGGAAATCATGGGAGAGCAATTGGCGAGCTCGATCCTCCGATTAACGAACGAACGATTCGCCGGTTCGGACGCCGTCGAAGTCGTCGATTGGGGCGGGGGGACCGGACGGTTAAGCCGCGCGATGTTGGATGCCTGGTCGGACAGCGGCGAGGCGGGGAAGCGATTCGCGTTAACGGTGATCGAAGGAAATCCCGAACATCGGCAAGAGGCCGGCGAACAGTTGGCCGCGTACATAGATGCCGGAATCGCGCGCGTCGTAGGCGGACAGCTTGACCGGTTGCCCGATTGGAGCGATCGACCCGTCGTCGTCGTAGCGAACGAACTGCTGGATGCGTTTCCCGTACATCGGATCGCAAGACGCGACGGCCGGATTGTCGAGTGGGGCGTAACATGGGACGAACGTTCCGAGTCGTTCGTTTCCTGTATGCTTCCGCGGAGCGGGACGAATTGGTCCGCTTGGTTGGAGGAACAAGGCATTACGTTATTGGAAGGCCAGACGTTCGAGGTGAATCCGGACGCAGCGGGATGGATTCGGGATTTAGCGCGGCGAACGAACCGGGCGCTGCTCGTCCTCATCGACTACGGAGACGAAGACAGGGAACTGTCCGCGCCCCATCGCATGGACGGGACGTTGCTCTGTTACGCCAAGCATCGCGCCCATAACGATCCCTATATCCTTCCCGGCGAACAGGATTTGACCGCGCACGTCAACTTTAGCCATATGCGCCGAGCGGCGGAGCAGTCGGGCTGGCGTCAGATTTGGTACGGGACGCAGAAGCGATTCTTGGTCGAATCCGGCGTCATGGACAAGCTCGCCGAACACCGGAACGCGGATCCTTTTCATCCGCTCGCAAGGCGTAATCGGGCCATCCGCCAATTGCTGCTATCCGACAATATGAGCGAGCTTTTCAAAGTGCAAATTTTCGAACGAACCTAACGGGACAACATAAAAACCGGGTACATGCAGATCGTCGTCTGCGTATACCCGGTTTTGCTCGTTGTCGTTGGTTTTACAAAGGAATTCCCATTTCGAATACGGACCAATAGGTGAACCCGAGGAATGCGAGAACCATGTATCCCCAGAACATCATGAGGTATGTCCGTTCCGAGAAGTTCAAGTATCCCAGCAAGAAGAATGCGGCCGTCTGGAAGAAGAACAGCAGCGACATCTCATACATATCGCCCGCGAATGCCATCAGACCGATGACCAGCGTCCAGAAGCCAAGCACCCGAAACATACGTGCCACGAAGTATCCCCCTCTCTAACTAAAGCATATTATACCTTTTGCCCAAAATGGTGTAAACCGCAACTCGTGACGAATTGGCAAACTTTTCGCTTTATCGAATAGCATTGCCCGACGGCGGGCGAATTATGAACGCGCGGTTAGGTAATGCGCTTACAGCGGGAGGTATAGTGATTCAAAAAATGGTTATACATAGAAGTATCCGATAGATTCTATGAATTCTACTCCGGGCATAGAAATGTACAAAGACGTAAGCAGACGGAACTTAACAAGGAGGGAATAGCTCCCATGACGGCTATTAGACAAGACGCATGGAGTCCGGACGACGATATGATCCTGGCGGAAGTCACCTTGCGTCATATACGGGAAGGCAGCACCCAATTGGCGGCATTCGAAGAGGTCGGACAGCGAATCGCCCGTACGTCCGCCGCATGCGGATTCCGTTGGAATAGCTGCGTTCGCAAAAGATACGACGAAGCGATCGGGCTTGCCAAACAACAGCGCCAGAAGCGCAATTACTTGAAAAAGCAAGGCATCACGACGATTTCCGGAACGGATCGGATGATCGTCGAAGAAGTCGAATCGACCGGCAAGAACGATCTATTATCCGCCGAATCGATGTCTTTGGAAGCGATTATACGCTACTTGCGCCAGTGGAAGAGCACGGTTCAAGAGATGAGCAGGCAGATCCGGCAGCTAGAGAAAGACGTGAAAGAGAAGGAAGAACGGCTGAACGAGTACAGAGAGCTGAACGAACGGTTGTCTAAAGAAGTGAATGAGGTACAGACGGACTATAGAGTCGTGAACGATGACTATAAAGCGCTCATTCGTATAATGGACCGGGCTCGCAGGCTCGCTTTTCTAACGGAAGAAGTCGACGAAGATCGGACAAGATTCAAGATGGACGCCAACGGCAATCTCGAACGAATCGAATAGCCGGCAACCCGAGTCGCCCGCGAGGACTATCCTCGCGGGCTTTGCTTTGGTATCTTAAGCACATAGAGAACGAATGGGGAAGGAAGACCGCCATGTCCGCTTATTGCATCGTCGGGGGAGGCTCGCTGGGCTTGCTCCTGGCCGGGAAGCTCGCCGCTGCGGGCTCCGAGGTGACTGTCGTCACGAGAAGCTCCGAGCAAGCGAGGAAACTATCGGAGGACGGGATAACCATAGAAGACGTCGCTACGGGCGCGCCGAACGTAACCGCTAAAGTTCGGGCCGCGTCGTGGGAGGGCGCTCCCGTCGCGGACGGGCTTACGATACTGACCGTGAAGCAGACGGCGTTAACGCCGGAATTCGTCGTTCGGCTCGCGGCAATCGTTCCGTCCGGAGGCGAAGTCGCCCTGTTCCAGAACGGCATCGGCCACGCGGAGAAGCTGCGCGCGGCGTTGCCGGACCGGAAGATCATGCTGGCGGTAACGACGGAAGGGGCTAAGCGGGACGGGCCGACGACCGTTCGCCATACGGGCCGGGGAGACACCCGCATCGGAGAGTCGGGTTTGCTGGAAAGAAGTCTGGTACAGGCAGGATTTTCCGTTATTTTGTCGAACAAGTTGGAAAGCGACGTTATGCGCAAATTGCTCGTTAATGCCGTCATAAATCCTCTTACCGCCTTGCTGCGGATCAGGAACGGGCAGCTGCCAACCTCGCGGGAGCGGCTGGAGTTGATGCGCAGCCTGTTCGACGAAACGTTCGAAATCGTACAAGCGCGCGGTTTCGCGGAAGAGAGGGAAACGATGTGGCAGGCGGTGCTGGCCGTCTGCGAGAACACCAAACATAACGAATCGTCCATGCTGCAGGACGTCGCTGCGGGAAGAGAGACAGAGATCGAAGCGATTAACGGTTCCGTGTGTCGACTGGCCGCGGAGCAGGGCAGGAAGGTGCCTTGGAACGAGGCGGTAACCGCGCTCGTGAAAGCCACATATACAGGCAAGGGAGATTAAAAGATGAGTACGATCTACGACGCGCTCAAGCATGTGTATGCAAGCGTCGCCATAGTGCCGATTATCCCGTTTTTGATCGTTTTTTTCTTTATGCGGGCTAGAACCGGCGACCGGAAGATGGCGATCCGCAAAGCAATGGACGTAACGACCGTTTTCCTCATCACTACCGTCGCCGTTCTGATCAATAATCGTTTCGGCGGGTCGTTCGGACTTTATTTGATTCTATTGATCATGCTGATTCTCGCAGGACTGATCGGCAACGCGCAGAACCGGGCACGGGGCAAAGTCGACGCGGCCAAGCTTTTCAGGGCCGTGTGGCGGCTTTCGTTTTTCGGCATGGCGGTTTTATACGTCTTGTTGATGTTCGTCGAAGTCATCGTCATCTTCGGAAAAGCAGCGAACTCATAGTCAAGGAGCTGATCCAATCGGGAGCGGCTTCTTTTCTTTTTGACGAGTATTCGGGTCTTGTGTACAATCAACTGTGTATCTAATTTGACAGATCGGGGGGGACACTCCCTTTGCATATTGCCTCATTAACCGAACGTAACGATAAGTCAATCGTCGAAAAGTTCCGTCAAGGAAGCACGGAAGCAACGGAATTATTCGGACTGCATCCCGCTAATGCCGACCATTGGCGCATCAGGGCGGCCGCGCTTGACGCGACGGTCGACCGCAGAGCAAGCACAGGAGCAATCGCCTCGGTCATTCGCGAATATCATCGCAGGCTGCCCGCGCGCCTTGAAGCCGATCAATCGATCGCCAAGCTTGAACGAGGCGACGCGCTAGTCGTCGTCGGCGGTCAGCAGGCGGGATTGTTCGGCGGCGCGCTGCTCATCTTCTACAAGGCGCTTACCGTAGTCCAGACCGCTCGCTACGCGGAGAAACTGCTTGGAAGACCCGTCGTTCCGGTCTTCTGGATCGCGGGCGAGGACCACGACTTCGACGAAGCGAATCACGTCAACATCCAAGCGGCGGACGGCAGCGTAAGACGGCTTCGCATCGACCGTCCGGAAGGTCCGCGCCTGGCCGTAAGCCGGACGCCGATCTCGGCGGAGGAATGGCGGGCTTCGCTGCAGGAGTTGGCCGCCCAGCTTCCCGATACGGAATTTAAGCCTGAATTGCTCGCTCGCCTGCAAAGCTATGTCGAGGATTCGCCTACCCTTAGCTTGGCATTCGCAAGGCTGCTGGCCGATTGGTTCGGCGGCGAGGGGTTGGTGCTTCTCGATGCGGACGATCCGGCGCTGCGCGCTCTTGAAGGCCCCATGTTCCGCGACTTGATCGGACGCAATGACGATCTGGAGCGAGCGTTGAAGCTGGGCGAGCAACGCGTCAGCGGGCGGGGCTTTCCGTTGCAAGCGGAAATTGCGGACCGCAGCGCCAATCTGTTCCTGCATCATGAGCAAGGCAGATTGTTGCTTCATAAGGATGGGGACGGTTTCGTAGACCGCAGAGGCAACGTCGTCTATACGAGAGAGCAATTGCTTGCCCTGACGGAATCCGCGCCGGAGCAATTAAGCACGAACGCCCTCACTCGGCCGCTAATGCAAGATTACGTGCTTCCGGTGCTTGCAGCGGTGCTTGGTCCGTCGGAGCTCGCCTATTGGGGAATTCTCGGACCGGCTTTCGAAGCTTTTCAATTCTCGATGCCCTTATTGATACCTCGCCAATCTTTCACCTATGTGCCGCATACGATCGGGAAGCTGATGGACAAATACGAACTATCGATCGAAGCCGCATTGCATGAATGGACAGACCGGAAGGCGCAGTGGCTTAGCCGTCAAGACAGGTGGAATCTCGAAGAGAAGTTCGAGCAAGCTAGAATGCAATTCGCGAGCCTGTACGCGCCGATCATGGATGCGGTCGGTTCGTTGCAACCGGGATTGGCCAAGCTGGCGGAGAGCAACCGGGATCGGATCTTGGAGCAAATGTCTTACTTGGAATCACGATCTATCGACGCGATCGCCAAACAGCATGAAGCAGCGCTCCGGCAATGGGATCGTATTCAGGTTACGCTCTCTCCGCTCGGCAAGCCGCAGGAAAGAGTATACGGAACGATTCATTACTGGAACCGATACGGCTCGGCATGGCTATCTCAATGGCTGAACGTCCCTTACGAGGTGATGGGCGGCCAGCGCGTCGTCGAGAGCTTGGTTCCGATGAAAGAATACAATGGGGGGAATTATTAATGACGACGAAGACGAAAAGCATCGTGCGCGACCTAGCACTAGCACCTGAAGGAAAACTTAAGATCGATTGGGTTCAAGCGCATATGCCCGTGCTGAACCGAATTCGCGAGCAGTTCGAACGCGACCAGCCGTTCAAAGGACTTCGCGTGGCCATCTCTCTTCACCTGGAAGCGAAGACGGCCTATCTGGCCAAAGTCGTGCAGGCCGGCGGCGCCGAAGTCGTCATTACCGGCAGCAATCCGCTGTCCACGCAAGACGACGTGTGTGCGGCGCTAGTCGAAGACGGCGTCACCGTATTCGCGAAGTACAATCCGGACCCGGTCGAGTATAAGGAACTGATGGTTCGAACGTTGGAGACGAAGCCCGACCTCATCATCGACGACGGCGGCGACCTCGTATCGATTCTGCACGCCGAGCGTCAGGATTTGCTGGCTAACGTGCGCGGCGGCGCGGAAGAGACGACGACCGGCATTCTGCGCCTGAAGGCGATGGAGAAAGACGGCTCGCTCAAGTTCCCGATGGTCGCGGTCAACGATGCGTTCTGCAAGTACTTGTTCGATAACCGTTACGGCACGGGACAATCGGTATGGGACGGCATTAACCGGACGACGAACTTGGTCGTGGCGGGCAAGAACGTCGTCGTCAACGGCTACGGTTGGTGCGGCAAAGGCGTCGCGATGCGCGCCAAAGGGCTAGGCGCCAACGTCATCGTAACCGAAGTCGACGCGATTCGCGCGGTCGAAGCGTACATGGACGGCTTTACGGTGCTGTCGATGGCCGAAGCGGCCAAAGTCGGCGAGTTCTTCGTCACGGTGACCGGTAATAAAGACGTTATCCGCGGCGAACATATCGCGAATATGAAGGACGGCGCGATTCTGTCCAACGCGGGCCACTTCGACATCGAAGTGAACCTGGTCGAGCTGGCGGCCATGTCGACGAGCAAACGCATCGTTCGCCGTAACATCGAGGAGTACACGCTGAAGGACGGCCGCCGCATTTACGTGCTGGCGGAAGGACGTCTCGTCAACCTGGCGGCGGGCGACGGGCATCCGGCGGAAATCATGGATATGACGTTCGCGCTTCAAGCGTTGTCGCTTCGCTACGTGAACGAGAACTACAAGCAAATCGGCAGCAAAGTCGTGAACGTGCCTTACGAGCTCGACGAGCAAGTGGCGCGGACGAAGCTGGAGTCGCTCGGCATCTCGATCGACACTTTGTCCGAAGAACAAAAGGCTTACTTGGAGAGCTGGACGGCTCACTAATAGAGAAGTTGACTTACGGAAATCCCGCATGCGCGGTTGTCGCGCAGCGGGATTTTTGCTGTGGTGCGCGAAATTCCGGCAGAGACACGTTGAGTATCCATCATTCGTCGGTTGATCGATTATAGCTCATGGTGTTTCGTAAACGACATTGCGACTTGGGTGGGCTATTCCATGTTTTCGCTCCCTTTATAACGGTATCCCCTTCGCTCAGTACCCTGTATTCCGTCTACAACTGTTCGACGTAACCCGGTGACGCCGCGCTAATGCGTGCGTCCACGCCAATTCCGTCTCAGTAACTCGGTAGCACCGCGCTAATGCGTGCGTCATCCGTTCCTGAGCGACGGGGATATCGTTATAAAGAAGATTTTTTACCTCCCCCCATTATTGGAAACCTTTTCTTGTCTCCCCTCGTCTAGGGCATTAGAAACCGAAAAGGGGAGATCAGAGATGAAGGGAAACAGACGGAGCAAGCTTAAAGCCTTGCTTGGAATCGCGATGGCGGTACTACTGATGCTCGGGCTAGCGGCATGCTCTAGCAATGATGCAGACGAAGACGCGGCTGTGGCGGAAGCGCCGCAAGCGAATGCAGCCAAGTCGGTTGCTAATTACAACGAGGCCGATTCCGCTTTCGCGATGAACGACCAATACGGGGCCCCCGTCTCCGAAGGGGCCTCTGCGGCGTCGGAGGCTCCCGAGATGCCGGAAGCGGAAAGCCAAGCGCTCGGAGGGAGCCAGGCAGCAGTCGGCGGAGGCATCGGCGCGAACTCGGACAACGCCGCGGGCATGGATCGCAAAGTCATCTACCGGGCGAACATGGTCATGAAAGTGGAGAAGTTCGAGACGGCCGAGGAGCAGCTTACGAATCTCATTCATATGTCGCCGGGCGCGTACATTCTGCAGTTCAACGACAGCCGCAATCCGGACGAGAAAGGCGCGAGCTATGTCGTCAAAGTCCCATCGAACGGTTTTAACTCTTTCCTCGACGGGCTAAAGAAAATCAAAACGATCTATCAAGAACGCGATCTGCAAGGGAACGACGTTACCGAAGAATACGTGGATCTCGGCGCGCGGCTGAAAGCGAAGCAAGTCGTCGAGGAACGTCTGCTCGGCTTTATGGACAAAGCGACGAGAACCGACGATTTGGTCAAGTTCTCCAACGAATTGGCGCGCGTGCAAGAGGAGATCGAACAGCTTAAAGGAAGAATGCGTTATCTCGATCAGAACGTCGCGTTCTCCACGGTCAGCATTCGTCTCTATCAGAGCGAGCACGCAGAAGCGAAAGCAGAGGAAGAGCCGGAGGACAAAAGCTTCGGCGACCGCATCTACGACGCGTTATCCGGCAGCGCGAACGTGCTTAGGCAGTTCGGCGAAGGCTTGCTCGTCGTGATCGCCGCGCTGCTTCCGGTACTCGTCGTACTGACGGTAATCGGCATTCCGGCTTATGTCGTCATGAGGAGACGGCATGCGGCAAGAAGGGCGAGCGCCGAAGCGAGAAGAAGAGAGATGATCGCTCACAATCGGAGCTTGAGCGACACCGCGGAAGGCGACGAAGACGAATCGGAGCGCATCTCGTCGAAAGAGGAGGAAACCCCGGACACGAACGAAGTCGATCGCAAGGAAATATAGAAGAAAGCTGCTATTAAAGAGAGAACAATGTCTTTTAGTCCCTAAAATATTTTTTTCAAAATCCTGCTAACGAGGCAGGATTTTTATTTTATGATGCGAATAATCATTATAAGTGGTTAAAAGTGGTGGAAAGTGGTGGAGGATGGGGGGTGCGGAGAGCGAATGTTTCTGGGCGAATTTCAGCATAGCATTGACGACAAGGGACGCATTATTATCCCGGCGAAATTCCGCGAAGCTCTCGGCATAGATTTCATCATCACCCGCGGCTTGGACAACTGCTTGTTCGTTTATCCACGCAAGGAATGGAATGCGCTCGAAGAGCGAATGAAAGCTTTGCCTTCGATGGCCGCCAACGCGCGCGCGTTCTCCAGGCTCCTGTTCTCGGGCGCATCGGAATGCGAGTGGGATAAACAGGGAAGGGTAAACGTGCCGAACCACTTAAGGGAATACGCCAAGCTGGATAAGGAATGCACGGTCATCGGCGTATCCAGCCGGGTAGAGATTTGGGATAAAGCGACTTGGGAACAATATTCCAAAGCATCCGAAGACTCTTTCAACGAGATCGCGGAGAAGCTCGTCGACTTCGATTTCAACTTCTAATGAGCTAACAACTTCTACAAAGCATATAGACTTACACAAGAAAGACGGACCCGACTTCAGGGTGCCGGGGGGCAGGAACGATGTTTCATCACGTAACGGTATTGAAAGAGGAATCGGTAAAAGGTTTGAATATTCGTCCGGACGGCATTTACGTCGATTGCACGTTAGGCGGAGCGGGGCATAGCGAGTTGATCGCCAGCCAGCTTGGGCCAAGCGGCCGACTGATCGCCTTCGACCAAGACGAAACGGCGCTTGCGAACGCGCGAATCAGGCTTGCTTCCTACGAGAAGGTCGTTACGCTGGTGAAAAGCAACTTCCGCTACCTTAAGCAGGCGCTTCGCGAAGTCGGAGTGCCGGAGCAAGACGGCTGTCCGCAAGTGGACGGCGTGCTGTTCGATCTCGGCGTATCCAGCCCGCAGCTGGATGAAGCCGATCGGGGCTTCAGCTACAACCATGACGCGGATCTGGACATGCGAATGGACCGAGACGAGCCCCTTACGGCGAAGACGATCGTCAACGAATGGGACGAGCGGGAGATCGCGGACATCCTTCGCGATTACGGGGAAGAGAAGTTCGCGCGCAAAATCGCCGCGAACATCGTCAAAGCAAGACAGAAAGCGCCCATCCTGAAGACGGGCGAGCTCGCGGAGATTATCAAGTCGTCGATTCCGGCCGCTACGCGCCGCACGGGACCGCATCCTGCCAAGCGCTCGTTTCAAGCGCTACGCATCGCGGTGAACGACGAGCTTGGCGCTTTCCAAGACGCGCTGGAACAAGCCATCGATTGCGTCGGCCCCGGAGGGCGGATCGCGGTCATTACGTTCCACTCGCTGGAGGATCGGATTTGCAAACAGACGTTCGCCAGCGAACTGGCAAGCTGCAGCTGCCCGCCGGATTTTCCGGTATGCGTATGCGGCGGCGGGGACGGCAGGCTCAAGCTGACGCCTCGCAAGCCGATCGTGCCGACAGAGGCGGAGCTGGAAGCGAATCCGCGCGCTAGATCATCCAAGTTAAGAATCGCCGAAAAACTCGCAAAAGCGGGTTCCTAAATACAACACCAAATTACGAGAGGGGAAAAAGACGAATGCAATATTACGGCAACCTTGCGCTTAGGCCGGAACGCGTTCAAGAACAACCGCAATCGCCCGCGCGCCAGCAGTCGCAGCAGGTAAATAAAGTCGTTCGCCGCCGGTCGATCACAATGGGAGAAAAGCTGTTATACTTAGTTACGGTCGCCGTCGTCGTTCTCGTAGCGGGCCTCATCATTTATCGTTACGCTGAAATCTATCAAATCAACGGGCAAATTCAAGATACGACTCGCCAATACACGCAGACGACCGAGCATATGAAAGAGCTTCAAAGGGAAGTAGAACATCTAAGCGATATGAAAAGAATTCGAGATTTGGCTGCAGGCTACGGAATGGTACAGGTCGAAAACCGCAGCATCACGATCACTTCGAGCGGCGGCGATCAAGCCGTTGTCGCGAAGCCGTAGCGCGGGCCGGCGTGTGAAGAGGGCTAACGGATGACGAAACGAATAAAGCTCAGAACGCTGTTAATGGGAGGGTTTTTCACCCTCCTATTTGTCGGTTTAATCTTCAGGCTTTACTGGGTTCAAGTCGTCAAAGCGGATTTCTGGTCGGCGCAAGCGATGAAAACGTGGATTACGAGCGAGACGATCAAGCAGGAGCGGGGCATGCTCCTAGATCGGGACGGCAAAGTGCTGGCCGCGGACGCGCTCGCCTATACGGTCGCGGTAGGGCCGAAAAGGTTGAACGAACTTGAGCAGAAGCATCCGGAATGGAAGCTGACCGATCAGATCGTCGCCAAGCTGCGCGAAGTGCTCGGGACCGGCGAAAGCGATCTTCGCAAAGCTGCAACATCGAAGAAAGATAACGGGGAGCTGCGCGATCAGCGGGAAATACGTCCTGACGGCTGGAAAGTCGATAAGGCGGTCAAAGACGCGCTGAGCGAATTCCGCGACTCGCTTCGCAAGCAGACCGGAACGAACGATGTCGGTCTCTATTTCGTCGAGGATACGAAGCGTTATTATCCGAACGGCGCGCTCGCTTCGCAAATTCTCGGTTACGAGAGTAAGGAAGGCGAAGCGGTCATCGGACTTGAGAAAGAGCTGAACGATCAGCTGAAGGGCGAACCGGGCTTCATCAAATACCAGAAGGACGGCACGAGAACCCAACTGCCTAACGGGGAGCTGGATTTCAAGCAAGCCATTAACGGGAACGACGTTACGCTGACGATCGATAGGGACATTCAGTTCTACATCGAAGAGGCGTTGCGCAAAGCCTATGAGAAGTATAAACCGATCAGTATTACGGCGATTGCCGCGGATCCGAATACGATGGAGATTCTCGGCATGTCGAGCATGCCTGATTTTAATCCGAACAATTACTGGGATTATTCGAACAATCAAGCCGCATTCCGCAATAACGCGATCCAATCGCTCTACGAGCCGGGCTCGACGTTTAAGATCGTTACGTTGGCAGGAGCCGTTCAGGAAGGCTTGTTCGACCCGAACGAGATGTACATGTCCGGCCGAATCAAGTATACCGAGAAAGACAAGCCGATCCGCGATTACAACTACACGGGCTGGGGCGAAATCTCGATGCTGGACGGGCTCAAGCACTCCAGTAACGTCGCGTTCGTAACGCTTGGCTATGAGCGGTTGGGCAAAGAACGTCTGGTCAACTACATCAACAATTTCGGGTTCGGCCAGAAAACGGGCATCGAGCTGCCTAACGAGGTGTCGCGTCCATACAGCTTGGATTACCCGTCCGAAGTCGCGACCGCAGCGATCGGACAAGGTAAAGTTCTCGTCACGCCGATTCAGCAGGTAACGGCCGTCGCGGCCGTCGCGAACGGAGGCAAGCTGCTTGAGCCGCACATCGTAAAATCGATCACGAATAACGAGACCGGCGAGAAAATCGTGACGGAACCGAAGGTGATTCGCCAGGTTATATCCGAGGAGACGTCCCGCAAAGTAGGCGATTACTTGGAACAGGTTGTCAGCGACCGAGAGATCGGCTCCGGCAAGCTGGCGTACATCCCGGGCTACAGGATCGCAGGCAAGACCGGCACCGCGCAGAAAGTCAGCACGGGCGGGCAAACGGATCCTAACGGCAGCGGTTACGCCAAAGACCGGTTCGTCGTATCGTTCATCGGATATGCCCCGGTAGAAGCTCCGAAAATCGTGTTGTACGTCATCATGGACGAACCGCAGGCGGAAAGCGCCTTCGGCGGCACGCTCATCGGGCCGATCTTCAAAGAAATCATGGGCCAGTCGCTGGAGCATCTCGGCGTGAAGCCGAATATGCCGAAGCTGGAGGCGTCGTCGATCTCGGCTGCCCATACGGCCGCAAGCGCCGAGATCACGGCGAAGGTGCCTGACGTCGTCGGCATGACGGTGTCTCAGGCTCAATCGGCGTTAAAGCAGAAGAACTTCCCGGTCGGCGTGCTGGGCAAAGGCACGAAGGTGCTTCAGCAGCTTCCGAAAGCGGGCAGCGTCATGCCGGATTCCCAGCGCATCTATTTGCTTACCGCCACGCAACAAGGCGGGGTGCCTGATCTGACGGGATTGTCGTTGCGGGACGCCATTGAGATGTGCTCGCTCCTGCAGGTTCCGTTCACGGTCGACGGAGAAGGTTATGTCACGAGTCAGAAAGCGGCTAAAATCGGCAGTCAGTGGACGCTTCAGCTGACGCTGTCCCCCCAAGGGCAACAGGCGAACGATCAGGACGACGGATCCGATCAGGACGACTCGTCAGATCAGCCGGCTTCCGAATAGAGAAGGCTTGTTCTAACCCCTCTCGTCCAAGAATAGTTTGAACTATGCGAAAGCTTGTTCAGACGTCTTGGCCGAGGGGGTTTTTGTTGTGAAAATATCGCAAGTGACCGTGCGGAAGAGGCTATACTTGGCGCTGATCCTCGTCATCGTCGCTTTCGGCGCTTTGGTCGTCAGACTCGGTTACGTGCAACTGTGGAAAGGCAGCGAAATTACGAAAAAGGCGGAGGATTCGTGGCGCCGGAACATTCCGTACGCGCCGAACCGGGGAGAGATTCTGGATCGCAACGGCGTGCGGCTCGCCTATAATATCAGCACTCCGACGATTATGGCGATACCCGTTCAGGTCAAAGACCCGCGAGGCACGGCGCGCGCGCTCGCCGGGCCTCTTAGCATGTCGGAGGAGCAGCTCTATCGGCTGCTGACGAAGAGAGAGATGATCGTCGCCCTCAAGCCGGGCGGACGCAAAATAACGAAGGAGAAAGCGCAGCAGATTAGCGATTTGGCGCTTCCGGGCGTCGTGGTGGCGGAGGACAACCGCAGATATTATCCGTTCGGCTCGCTGGCGTCGCACGTGCTCGGTTTTACCGGCGGATACAATCAAGGGCTAACCGGCCTTGAGCTGCAATACGACGACAGGCTGACCGGCATTAAGGGCGGCGTGAACTATTTGGCCGATGCGGCGGGCAATTCGATGCCGGGCTCCTCGGACACGTTCGACGCGCCGAAGGACGGTCTTTCCTTGCAGCTGACGATCGACCAGAAAGTCCAATCGATCGTCGAACGCGAATTAGACCAAGCGGTATTGCAATACAATCCGAAGAGCGCGATTGCGATCGCGATGGACCCGAATACCGGAGAAATTCTCGCGATGGGCAGCAGGCCGACCTATCAGCCCGACAAGTATCAGGAAGTTTCCCCCGAAGTGTACAACCGCAATTTGCCGATCTGGATGACCTACGAGCCGGGGTCGACGTTCAAGATTATTACGCTTGCCGCCGCCATTCAGGAGGGGAAGGTCGATCTGGAGCACGAGCATTTCTATGACCCGGGCGCGATCGAGGTGGGAGGCGCGAGACTGCGGTGCTGGAAGAAAGGCGGGCACGGCAGCCAGTCTTTCCTCGAAGTCGTCGAGAACTCCTGCAACCCGGGTTTCGTCGTCCTGGGCCAGCGGCTCGGCAAGGATAAGTTGTTCCAATACATTAACGAATTCGGCTTCGGCAAGAAGACGGGAATCGACTTGAAAGGCGAGGAGAACGGCATTCTGTTCAAACCGAGCCGGGTCGGTCCGGTGGAGCTCGCGACGACGGCGTTCGGCCAAGGCGTATCCGTGACCCCGATTCAGCAGATCGCCGCCGTCTCGGCCGTCATTAACGGAGGTAAGCTCTACAAGCCGTTCGTCTCGAAGGCATGGATGCAACCGGACACCGGCATCATTCTAGAAGAAGGCAAACCGCAGCTCGTGAGGCAGGTCATCAGCGAGGAGACGTCCAAGAAGGTCAGGGCGGCATTGGAGAACGTCGTCGCGCAAGGCACGGGGCGCAACGCGTTCTTGGACGGATATAGAGTCGGTGGCAAAACGGGTACCGCTCAGAAGGTCGTGAACGGACGTTATTCGACGAGCGAGCATATCGTATCGTTCATCGGATTCGCGCCTGCCGACGATCCGAAGCTGATCGTGTACGTCGCCATCGATAATCCGCAAGGCATCCAATTCGGCGGGGTCGTCGCCGCGCCCGTCGTTCACAACATTATGGCGGATGCTTTGCCTTACTTGGGCGTTCAGCCTCGGACGACGCAAGTCGAGAAGGAATTCAAATACGGGGATACGCCGATCGTCAAAGTTCCGAATCTCGTAGGCAAGACGGTGTCGGACATTTACGAGGATATGAACATGAACTTCCAGCTAGCCGCTTCCGGCAGCGGCAACACGGTCATTCGGCAAGCGCCGGCGGCCGGAACGAAGCTGGAACGGGGTTCGGTTATCCGCATCTATTTGGGAGCGGAAGATTAGAAGCGTAATTCAGACCATCGGTCGAGGGGAGCCGTGATCTTCGTGCGATTGAGCGAGCTGGCCAAGCAATTGTTGATTCGGAGCATCGTCGGAGATCCCGCGGCGATCATCACGAGTCTGGCGTCAGATTCCCGGCTTGCGCAGCCGGGTTGCCTGTTCTTCTGCTTGCCGGGGCTGAAGGACGACGGACATCGCTTCGCCGTGCAGGCCGTCGAGCGCGGAGCGGCAGCCCTGGTCACCGCGCGCGTGCTCGAGTTTCCGGTCGCCCAACTGATCGTACCGGACACGAGACAGGCGCTGGCGATGCTGGCCGACTTCTATTACGGCCGGCCTTCGCATCGGCTCAGACCGATCGGCGTCACAGGCACGAACGGGAAAACGACGACGACGTATTTGATCGAGCAAATTTTGGCGGACGCCGGCATCGCGCCGGGTGTTATCGGCACGATCGAGACCCGCTACGGCGGGCGCCATTACCCGATGTCGGGAACGACGCCCGACTCGCTCGAGCTGCAGAGCATCTTCAAGTCGATGGTCGACGCGGGAACGGACCGTTGCGTCATGGAAGTGTCCTCGCACGCGCTGGAGCAAGGGCGGGTCAAGGGTTGCCGCTTCCGCACGGCGGTGTTCACCAACCTGACGCAAGACCATCTGGACTATCACGGCTCGATGGAGGCGTACGAGAAAGCCAAGGCGCTGTTCTTCTCGCGGCTCGGCAACGTCTATTACGACGATCCGAAGCTGCGCTCCTATGCCGTGCTTAACGCGGACGATCCCGTAGCCGCAGCGTACGCGAGAACGACGGCGACGGAGACGGTTACGTACGGGATCGACGGCGAAGCGCAGCTGCGGGCATCGCGGTTGGCCATCTCGGCGGGAGGCACGTCGTTCCTGCTGGATTCTTTCTGGGGCAGCCGGCGCGTCAACCTGAAGCTCGTCGGCAAGTTTAACGTCTACAATGCGCTTGCAGCCTTAGGGGCGGCGATATGCGAAGGAATCGATCTGCAGGAGGCGGTCCGAAGTCTCGAACGAATTCCGGGCGTGCCCGGCCGGGTGGAGCCGGTCAACGCCGGTCAGTCCTTCGCGGTCATCGTCGATTATGCGCATACCCCGGACGGATTAGAGAACGTCCTGAGAACGGTCAAGGAGTTGACGAACGGGCGGGTCATCTGCGTATTCGGCTGCGGAGGCGACCGCGACAGGGCGAAGCGTCCGATGATGGGACGGATCGCCGCAGCCTACGCGGACGCGGTCATCGTCACGAGCGATAATCCTCGCACGGAGGATCCTTATCAGATCCTGCAGCATATCGAAGCGGGTCTCCTTGCGGCTTCCGTGCCGTCCGATAAATACGAGCTAGTGCCAGATAGGCGCGCCGCGATCGAAAAAGCGGTTGAAATGGCAAGCCAAGGCGATGTAGTATTGATTGCGGGGAAGGGACATGAAACCTACCAATTGATCGGCGGAGTCGCCTACGATTTCGATGACCGCCTCGTAGCGAAAGAAGCGATAAGGAGTCGAACGAATAGATGAAAGCAACGATAGAGCAAGTCGCCGAGTGGTGCGGGAGCGCTGGGGCCGCGGGGTTGCCGGACCAAGCGGCCGGCATCTTCGTGACCGGAGTTACTTGGGATTCCCGGAAGATCGTTCCCGGGAGTCTTTTCGTGCCTCTCGCGGGAGAACGTCATGACGGGCACGATTATATCGGCGACGCGGAACAAGCGGGCGCCGTTGCCGCGCTATGGGAGACCGGCAGGCCTCGCCCCGAACAGGCGAAGCTGCCGCTGATTCTCGTTGCGAACGTCGTCGAAGCGTTCCAGAGGCTGGCGTCCGGTTATGTCGGCCACACGAAGGCTAAAGTCGTCGGCGTGACCGGGAGCAACGGCAAGACGACGACCAAAGATCTCGTCGCCGCGGTGCTTGGGACTGGCTTTCGCGTACATAAGACCGAGGGGAATTTCAATAACGAACTGGGCTTGCCGTATACGATCCTGAACGCGCCGGATGGCACGGAAGTATTCGTGCTCGAGATGGGGATGAGCGAGTTCGGGGAAATCGAGCTTCTGTCCAAGCTGGCTAAGCCCGACGCGGCCGTTATTACGAATATCGGCGAATCCCATTTGCTGCAGCTCGGCTCGCGGCGCAACATCGCGCGCGCGAAGCTGGAAATCGTGTCCGGAATGAAGCCGGGCGGCTTGCTCGCTTATTACGGTCAAGAGCCGCTGATTGCGGAAGAGCTTGCAACTTTGGAACGTTCCGTTCATATTAAAGAGATCACGTACGGGGAAACTAGCGATTGCGCGCTTGCGGCTAGCAATATCCTCTTGACGGCGGAAGGGACCTCCTTCTCGGTGCAGGACGCGCCGAGCGTACGGTTCGAGCTACCGATTCCGGGCCGTCACAACGCGATCAACGCGCTCGCCGCCATCGCCATCGGACGCGAGTTCGGACTGAGCATCGAACAGATCGCCAGCGGACTTCGGTCCGTCAAGCTGACGAGCATGCGCATCGAACGCGTTCAGGCGAACAACGGAGCGGTCGTTCTGAACGACGCTTATAACGCCAGTCCGACATCCGTCAAGGCGGCGATCGACCTCGTGTCGCAGTTGACCGGATACCGCTCCAAGTGGGTCGTGCTTGGCGACATGCTCGAGCTTGGGCCGGACGAAGAAGCTTTTCACGCGCACATCGGCGAATATTTGACCGATGCCAAAACCGACCGCGTGCTGCTCTTCGGTCCGTTGTCGTCGCATACTTTCGATGCAGCCAAACCGCATTTCGCGCCGGACCGCGTGCTCTATTTTCACCAGAAACAACCGTTGATCGAACATTTGCTTGCCGAGCTTAAGTCGGAAGATCTCGTATTGGTCAAAGCCTCGAGAGGCATGAGGATGGAAGAGGTCGTCGCGGCGTTGACGAAAGGAGACAGGGGGTAACGACATGGACTATACATCGCTCTTCTGGACGTTAGGCGTATCGTTCGTACTCGCCGTTCTCATCGGTCCGCTGTTCATTCCGCTTTTAAGAAGGCTGAAATTCGGCCAGCATATTCGCGAAGAAGGACCGGAGTCCCATCAGAAGAAAGCAGGAACCCCGACGATGGGCGGCATAATCATCTTATTTGCGCTTACGCTCGCATTCTTGAAATTCGCCGACAGAGGGCTGGAATATTGGTCTCTCATCGTCGCTTGTCTAGGCTTCGGACTCGTCGGCTTCCTTGACGACTATATTAAAATCGCGTTTAAACGCAACCTTGGCTTGACGGCGAAGCAGAAGCTGCTGGGCCAATTGTTGTTCTCGATCGTATTCTGCGTGCTGCTGTACAAAATGGACCACAGTACCGCGCTTTCGTTCCCCGGAGCGGATTGGTCGCTTGAGCTTGGCTGGGGCTATTACGTGCTCGTCGTCATCATGTTCTTCGCCGCCAGCAACGCCGTGAACTTCACGGACGGGGTGGACGGCTTGCTTTCCGGGACAAGCGCGATCGCGTTCGGCGCGTTCGCCATTATCGCGGTCGAAGCGACGCAGCCTCAAGCGGCGGTTTTCTGCGCGGCCACGGTTGGCGCGGTGCTCGGCTTCCTCGTATTCAACGCGCATCCGGCGAAAATTTTCATGGGCGATATCGGTTCGCTCGGTCTCGGAGGCGGCATTGCCGCGGTCGCGATTCTGACCAAGACGGAGCTGTTGCTCCTGATCATCGGCGGGGTGTTCGTCATCGAGATGCTTTCGGTCATCATTCAAGTCGTGTCTTTCAAAACGCGGAACGGCAAGCGGGTATTCAAGATGAGCCCGATTCACCATCATTTCGAGCTGTCCGGATGGTCGGAGTGGCGGGTCGTATCGACGTTCTGGTTCGTCGGTTTACTGCTCGCGGGCACCGGTCTGATTCTGTATAAGGGGCTATAACCACATGAAGGAACTATCGAGCTACAGGGGGCGCAAAGTCGTCGTCCTCGGCTTGGCCAGAAGCGGCGTTGCCGCAGCCAAGCTTTTTCACGGCATCGGCGCCGATGTCGTCGTCAACGATCGCAAAGAGCGCGAACTATGTCCCGAAGCCGACGAACTGACGGCTTTGGGCATTTCTGTTGTGTGCGGCGGCCATCCGGAAGGGCTAGTGAACGCGGCAACGGCGCTACTCGTCAAAAATCCGGGCATTCCGTACACCGCGGAACCTGTCGTGGAAGCTCAGCGCTTGGGCGTCGAAATCGTTAGCGAAGTCGAAGTCGCGGGACAGCTGTCGCCCGCGCCGATCATCGGCATTACCGGCTCCAACGGGAAAACGACGACGACGACGCTGACCGGCGTCCTGCTCGAAGCCGCGGGACTTCGCCCGCTCGTCGGCGGCAACATCGGTCGCCCGCTCAGCGACGCCGTCCGAGAGGTCGACCCGAACGGCTGGCTCGTCGCGGAGCTGAGCAGCTTCCAGCTCAAAGGGACGACGGACTTCCGTCCGCGCATCGGCTGCTTGCTCAACGTCGCGGAGACGCACCTCGATTACCATGGGGACATGGAGGATTACGTCGGTTCGAAGGCGAAATTGTTTTCTAACCAGACGGATTCCGACATTGCGATCTACAACGCCGATTACGAAGCTTGCGTACGGGTAACCGAGCGCGTCAAGGCGCGGCATTATCCGTTCTCGCTGACGAAACGTCTTGCGGTCGGCGTATTCGTCGATCCGCCGTACGCGGCTATTAAGCCCGGCGCGGAAGGGGAAGACGAAGCCGAGCGTTGGATCGTGAGCCGGACGGAAGAGGGGACGGAAGACCGCGTCATCCGCGTCGGAGAGCTTGGCCTCCCCGGAAGGCACAATACGGCGAACGCGATGGCCGCGATCGCCATCGCGTTGTGCGCCGGTGCCAAGCCGGAACAGCTCGTTCCGTCGCTTAGGAACTTCCGCGGCGTCGAGCATCGTCTCGAGTTCGTCGGAACGATTCAAGGCGTCAAGTATTACAACGACTCCAAAGCGACGAACCCGATGGCCACGACGATGTCGATCCTATCGCTGCCCTCGCCGCTTATTCTGATCGCGGGCGGTCTGGATCGCGGCTCGGATTACATGGAGCTCGTTCCGGTATTCCGGGATCGGATCAAAGGGCTCGTGGCGATCGGAGAGACGAGAGAGAAATTAGGGCGCGTGGCCGCGCTCGCCGGTTTAGAGGCGGTTAAACTCGTCGAACCTATGAGAGACGCCGAGAGCACCGTTCGCCGCGCGGTAGAGGAAGCTGCCGCCATGGCAGGGCCGGGAGACATCGTTCTGTTGTCGCCCGCATGCGCGAGCTGGGATATGTTTCCGTCTTACGAAACGAGAGGTCGCATGTTTAAGCAATCGGCGCATACGTTGTAGAAGGGGGCTTGTCCCTACTTCTGCTTTCGAGGTGTCCGGTTCATGGCCAAAACCCGTTCCGTTCCCGATTTGTGGATGATCGTCGCCATCATAGGCATCTTGGCCATTGGCGTGGTCATGGTGTACAGCGCAAGCGCGGTCGCCGCTTTCCACGATTACGGGGACGCTTACTATTACGTCAAGAGACAGCTGTTATTCGCGACGCTTGGCGTCGGCGCAATGTTCGTAACGATGAACGTAGAGTACACGGCTTGGCGCAAATATGCCGTTCCCGCCGTGTTGCTGTGCTTCGGCTTGCTCGTGATCGTGCTGACCCCCGGTCTCGGGGTCGTGCGCGGGGGAGCGCGAAGCTGGCTCGGCATCGGGTCGTTCGGCATTCAGCCTTCGGAGTTCATGAAGCTGGCGATGGTGCTTTTCCTAGCCAAGCTGCTCTCCGAACGGCAAAATCAAATTCAGCAATTCACGACGGGATTAATGCCGCCTCTTGGCACCCTGGGACTCGCATTCGGGCTTATCATGCTGCAGCCCGATCTCGGAACGGGCGCCGTCATGATCGGAGCGTCGCTCCTCGTCATCTATGTCGCCGGGGCGCGAATCGCTCATCTCGGCGGACTAGCCCTCGTCGGGTTGGTCGGATTCGTCGGACTCATCGCCGCTGCGCCTTATCGGCTTCAGCGGATTACGGCGTTCCTCGATCCTTGGCAGGATCCGCTCGGCGCGGGATATCAATCGATTCAATCGCTTTACGCGATCGGACCGGGCGGTTTGGTCGGTCTCGGGCTCGGCATGAGCCGTCAGAAGTACAACTACTTGCCCGAACCGCAGACGGATTTTATTTTCTCTATCTTGGCCGAAGAGCTCGGATTTATCGGCGGCACGCTGCTGCTTCTCCTGTTCCTGCTGCTTATTTGGCGAGGAATGCGGACGGCCATCACGATAACGGACCCGTTCGGCAGCCTGCTCGCTTCGGGCATCGTCGGCATTATCGCCGTGCAAGTGCTCATCAATATCGGCGTCGTCATCGGACTTATGCCGGTTACGGGGATTACGCTTCCCCTCGTGAGCTACGGCGGATCTTCTTTGACGTTGCTATTGACCGCGCTAGGAATTTTGCTTAATCTATCTCGGTACGCAAGATGAGAGATCCCGGCGCCCCGCGCGGGCGCTTCTTTTTATTACATTCGCCAACGACCGGTTCGTCCGGAGAACATAGAGCGCGTCCAAGGGGGCGAACCCTGGGCGATTGTCACCACCCTTGCCTACCTGTCATAAGATACAGCGTGATCGTGACAGCCGAATGCAAGGCGCCGGCATCGTCAGCAGCACAGCCCCTTTAGGAACGCGCAAGGAGGTAGTTATGATGCAGCAGTTGATCTCGGAGCTGATGGAGGCTCAGATCGGATGCGTGCGCGCGAACGAACCGCTCGCGAAATATACGACATGGGAGATCGGCGGACCCGCCGATGTGCTTCTCGTCCCCGAGAACGAAGACCAGCTGTCGCGCGCGCTGATGCTGTTGCACCGTCACGGGACGCCTTGGTGCGTGCTTGGCCGAGGCTCCAATACGCTCGTATCCGATAAAGGGGTTCGCGGAGCCGTCATCAAACTTGGAGACGGCTTCGACGACGTGCAATTCGAAGGGACTACGGTGACTGCAGGCGCTTCGTACTCCTTCATCAAGCTGTCGGTAATGGTAGGTAAGGAAGGGTTGACCGGACTGGAATTCGCGGGAGGAATTCCCGGAACGGTCGGCGGTGCCGTGTACATGAATGCCGGCGCTCACCATTCGGACGTTTCACGTATCTTAAAGTCAGCCGACATCATCTGGGAGGACGGAAGTCGGTCTGTACTCGGGAATGAGGAGATGGGCTTCGCTTACCGCCACTCCGTTCTTCACCAGCGGCGGGGTATCGTCGTCCGGGCCGTATTCGAGCTCGCGAGCGGAGACCGCAAGGAGATCGCGGCGGCGATGGCGACGTACAAAGACAGGCGAAGACGGACTCAGCCGCTCACGATGGCTTGCGCAGGCAGCGTGTTCCGAAATCCGCCAGGCGATCACGCCGCGAGGCTGATCGAAGCAGCCGGTCTGAAGGGGCTGCGCGAGGGCGCAGCCGAAGTTTCCCAAGTGCACGCCAATTTCATCGTGAATCACGGAGGTGCGACGGCTGAGGACGTCCTCACCCTTATACGACGCGTTCAAGCGACAATCGAACAACAATATGGAGTAAAACTTGTACCAGAGGTTCTATTGATGGGTGAGCGGTAACCCGGAGGTGAATCCCTTGGACAATTTGGTGATTGAAGGCGGTCAGCCGCTTTCGGGCACCATTCGTATCCACGGAGCCAAAAACGCCGCTTTGCCGATTTTGGCTGCCAGCTTGCTCGCGGAAGGAAAAGTGACGATCCGCAACGTACCCAGACTGCTCGATATCGAAGTGATGCTGGATATTTTGCGGGATATCGGGTGTCAGGCCCGGCATCAGGATACGGTGGTGACCGTCGAACCGGCGGCAGCGACATCCTCTCACATTCCGGAGACGCTGATGCGGAAGATGCGATCTTCGGTATTTTTGATGGGGCCTCTCTTAGCCAGATTCGGCGAGGTCCAGCTCTATCAGCCTGGAGGCTGCGCCATCGGCGAAAGAAAGATCGATTTGCATTTAAGGGGCCTTACGGCGCTTGGCGCCAATATTAGAGAAAAGGGCAGCCGTATCGTATGTACGGCCCGCAGGCTAACCGGCGCGGAAATTATATTGGATTTCCCGAGCGTCGGAGCGACGGAGAACATGATGATGGCCGCCGTTCTCGCGCAAGGGAGCACGACGATCGTCGGTTCGGCGAGAGAGCCCGAAATCCAAGACTTGCAGCAATTCCTGAATGCCATGGGCGCGAAAGTTAGAGGCGCAGGCACGGATATTATTACGATCGACGGCGTCTCTTCCCTTAGCGGATGCGATTACGAGGTTATACCGGACCGCATCGTGTCGGGTACGGTGATGGTCGCGGCTGCTGCTACAAGAGGGGAAGTCACGTTAGAGAATACCCGCCCCGATCACCTTACCTCGTTGATTCATGCGCTTCGGCGAGCAGGTGTTCAAATCGATATCGGCAATGATATAATGAAAGTCGGATCGTCAGGTCGCCCGAAGGCGGTCGAACGTATCGTGACTTCGCCTTACCCCGCTTTTCCGACGGACCTGCAGGCGCAAGTGATGACGCTGCTCGCATTGTCCGACGGCGTCAGCATCATGAAGGAAACGATATTCGAAGGCCGTTTCAAGCATGTGGAGGAGCTGTGCCGCATGGGAGCCGACATTCGAGTCGATCTGAATAACGCGTTCATCCGCGGCGTGCCCCAACTTTACGGGACGAACGTGGAAGCTACCGACCTAAGGGCGGGAGCAGCGCTCGTCATTGCCGGGTTGGCCGCGCAAGGACGGACGGTCGTAGAGCAGGTGCACCATATCGATCGAGGATACGACCGGATCGAAGAGATGTTCCGCCAGATCGGCGGCAACATCGTCAGAGAACGGAATGCGAGCAAGGTATTCAGCTAGTTCAGGCGTCCCCGCCGATGCGGTTAACGATGCGGCGGGGAGCTTTTTTGTGACGTATAAGTAGGAGGACGAATCATGACGCAGCGTATTCCTGCTTTGAAGGAAGAACCGGTGAAACGGACAAGCCGCGGAAAAAAAGTGTTGCTAGGCATCGTTGTCGCTCTTGTCGTTTTTATCTTAATTTTTTTGTTCTTCCGCTCGTCTCTTTCGAAATATTCGGACATCCAGGTAGTCGGTACGTCCTATCTTAGCGAGCAGGAAGTGCTTCAAGCGCTCGACGTAAAGACCGGAGACTCGTTTTTCTTCCCGAAAATCAGCGAGCTCAAAGCTCGCGTCTCTAAGCTGGAACCGCTGAAGTCCGTCACGATTTCGAAAAAATTTCCCGGCGTGCTGCGGGTTGCCGTCAGCGAACATCCGGAGGTCGCGATCCAGCTGTCCGAGGACGGGAAAGTGTTTTCCGTGCTGGCGAACGGCCTCGTGCTGCCGCTCCGTGACGGACATTTTCCGGACAAGCCGATCCTGTCGGGGTGGGAGCAGAAGGCCCCGAACTTTATCGAGTTATGTCGAATATTGAGCGAGGTTCCGGCGTCTTTCTTGTCGGATCTTTCCGAAATCCATCCGGATCCGTCGACGGCGTATCCCGACCGGCTCAAGCTGTTTACTCGTTCTAGATTCGAAGTCGTAACGACCGTAAACAAGCTGTCCGATAAAATCGCCTACCTCAGCGACATCGTCCAGAACCGCGAGCCGGGCAAGGTCGTTATGCTTGAGGCGGACACCTATTTGCCATATTCGGCAGAAAATGCAAACCTTGAGACGGAAGAAGCCGATAATATTAAGGAAAAGGACTCTACTCAATAATCAAAAAGAATGCTAGAATTTCATCTATGGGCAAAGCGAGAGAGCGTTAGTTAAACTGTTATTATCGCCCTTGACGAATAATCAAAAAAATTGTTGAAAAAAGAGGGAAAACCTCACGGATGTGGAATATGTAGTAGGAAGCATCCCTTGTATGCGGCTATTTTTTCATTGATCTACGGGAGGTGCCACCGGTTGAGCAACAATGACCTCATCGTCAGCCTGGATATTGGAACTTCGAAAATCCGGGTGATTATCGGGGAGATCAGCAACGGGGCCATTAACATCATTGGCGTAGGCTCTTCGGATTCCGATGGAATTCGCAAGGGTGCCATTGTAGATATTGACCAAACCGTGCAATCCATCCGTAATGCCGTCGATCATGCCGAGCGCATGGTCGGTATCGGAATAAGCGAGGTTTATGTCGGGATTGCGGGCAATCACATTGCACTGCAGAGCAATCATGGCGTGGTAGCCGTCTCCAACGAAGATCGGGAGATCGGCGAAGAAGACATCGAACGGGTACTGCAAGCGGCCAAAGTCGTCGCGTTGCCTCCCGAACGGGAAATTATCGGCCTTGTGCCGAAGCAGTATTTGGTTGACGGTCTTTCGGGGATTCAGGACCCGCGGGGCATGATCGGCGTTCGCCTCGAGGTGGAATGTACGATCATCACCGGTACGAAAGCCGCCATACACAATCTGATGAGATGCGTGGAGAAAGCAGGTCTGCGTATTTCCGGAGTTATCTTGATGTCTTTGGCATCGGGTATGATGGCGCTCACGAAAGACGAGAAAATGATGGGCACGGTACTCGCTGACGTCGGCGCCGGAGCAACGACGCTGGCGATTTTCGAAGGCGGAAGCTTGGCGGCGGTATCGACGCTGCCGATCGGCGGGGACTACGTCACGAGCGATATTTGCTACGGACTCAAAACCCAGACGGAGCATGCCGAGAAAATCAAGCTGAAGTACGGCTGCGCAAGAATCGAAGACGCGGCAGAAGACCAGAAATTCAAAGTCATGCGGGTCGGAAGCAACGTGGAGAAGGAATTCTCCCAGCTCGATCTGGCGAACATTATCGAGCCTCGCATGCAAGAAATTTTCCAGATGATTCGCCAAGAGGTGAAGCGTCTGGGATACCTGGATAAGATCAACGGATACGTGTTGACCGGCGGTTCCGTATCGCTGCCGAGCGTACTTCCGTTGGCCCAATTCGAACTGGAGTCCAATGTCAGAGTGGCCGTTCCCGACTATATCGGGGTAAGGGACCCGTCCTTCAGCAGCGGCGTCGGCATGATACAATATGTGAGCAAGCATGTCCGCACGCGCGGAGCAACGGGCGTGAAGCGTCCTAGCAAAACGAAATCGACCGGAAGCACGGCATCCAAACCTGGCATTGTTGAATGGTTCAAAAACATGTTCAAGGAATTTATTTAAGCCGCCGCTTACGAGAACCATTCGAACGAAGCGAGGAGGAGTTAGGATTTATGTTGGAATTTGATTTTGAAATGGAACCGCTCGCTAAAATTAAGGTCATCGGTGTAGGTGGCGGCGGAAGCAACGCAGTCAATCGAATGATCGAAAACGGCGTCAAGGGCGTCGAATTCATTACGGCTAACACCGATGCGCAAGCGTTGCAATTAACGAAATCCGAAATAAAGCTTCAGATCGGGGACAAGCTCACGCGCGGTCTCGGCGCAGGCGCCAAGCCCGAAATCGGCAAAAAAGCGGCTGAAGAGTCCCGCGAGCATATTACGACCGCCCTTAAAGGCGCGGACATGGTATTCGTTACGGCGGGCATGGGCGGCGGTACGGGAACCGGCGCGGCTCCTGTCGTAGCCGAGCTTGCCAAAGAAGCAGGCGCTCTGACGGTCGGCGTCGTAACGCGTCCTTTCACGTTCGAAGGACCTAAGCGCTCATCCCAAGCCGTTCTTGGCATCGAAGAACTGAAAGAAAAAGTAGATACGCTTATCGTCATCCCGAACGACCGTTTGCTTGAGATCGTAGATAAGAAAACGCCGATGGTGGAAGCGTTCCGCGAAGCGGATAATGTGTTACGCCAAGCGGTACAAGGCATCTCCGACCTTATCGCCGTTCCGGGCTTGATCAACCTCGACTTCGCGGACGTGAAGACGATCATGTCCGAGCGCGGTTCGGCGCTTATGGGCATCGGAATGGCCACTGGCGAGAATCGCGCGATGGATGCGGCCCGTAAAGCGATTCAAAGCCCGTTGCTCGAAACTTCGATCGACGGCGCGAAGGGGATCATCATTAACGTAACCGGCGGTTCTAACCTTTCATTGTACGAAGTTAACGAAGCGGCCGAAATCATCATCGCAGCTTGCGATCCGGAAGTGAACATGATATTCGGCGCAAGCATCGACGACAACATGAAGGAAGAGATCAAGGTAACGGTAATCGCGACCGGATTCGAGCACAAGAGCGCGGCCCGTCGTCCGACTGCTTCGTCTTCGCAGCCCATGCAACAGGCTTCGCAGCCGAGTCAGCAACCGTTGAACAATGCAGCGGAACCGGCGACGAACGTTGGCGATTCCCGCTCTTCCTCGAATAACCTTCGTCCGTTCAACTCTCAGAATTTGACGAGCGACCAGCTGGATATTCCGGCTTTCTTGCGTAATCGTCGCGATCGCTAATATGCAGTTGAAACTGCGCTAAAGCTCCTCTTCCACTTCGTGGGGGCGGGGCTTCATCTTTTTTTTCCCTTTATAGCGATATCCCCTTCGCTCAGAAAACTCGCATAATAGAGATGATCCGAGGCGGATCCGGCTTAGATGGGTCCTTAACCAGCCTGTCGTGCCGAATGATCGTTCTTTCGTCTAACCGGTCTAGAAGACCGCTTCTCCTTAGTTCCGATAAGCGTAGGGTAATCGATACCTCTTTGACGTACGCAATCGCGGAGTAACTCGTTATATAAAGACTTTTTGCGCCGAGTTTCAATGTAACAATAGTGGTCTAAATAGACTTGCAAATGCTTGAGCCACACTCCTCGAAAAGTGAATGCCATCCACATCTCCGCATGTCTGCAAAAGTAAATCAACTCGGGATTCCTCATTTTGCCATGTCTCTTCGTAACGATGGTATCGGGTATTGCTTCCGGCGCCACGCACTGCTGAACAAATTCGGACATATCCGGCGAACTGTGTCGGGTCTCGCGCAACGAGCGGGGGGATATTCTTATTTTGACATGGGTAAACTCCCCGTTCTCATCTTCCGTAGAGCCGGCGATGACGGGCTGTTCGATTTCATGATAGTTGCTAGGCGGGATCATTCTCCTATACAAAAGAGCATCCGTCACTCGTACGATACCGTCCAGCAATATCTCGCCATCGGTTCGGCTCATGGCGTAGCGGATTTTATGGCACATTAGCCAGGCTGTTTTGTAAGTGACATGAATCGTCTCGGAGAGCTGACGCGCGTTAATTCCCCTCCAGCGTGTATGCAGGAATATCGCTTGAAACCATAATTTCAGCGGCGTGCGAGAAGATCGGAAGATCGTATCGGATATAAGCGAAGTTTGAGTATGGCACCTCGTGCACTGGTAGAGCGGCAGCCTGCGAGTCGAGATCACGAAACTTTGCGGATGCGAACAGACAGGGCAACGGAATCCGTCAGGCCATTTGGCCTTGAATAGCAGTTCTATGCAATCCTCCTCTGACTGCACTAAGCTGCAAAATGATTCGAAAGTTATTTCCATCATTCGCGCCCCCACCCTATCGAACAAGTGTTCTGTATCCTAATTTTAGCAAACATATGTTCTTATTTCAAGTGAAAAATGCGCCTTTTGATGAAGAAACCGACTGAGCGACGGGGATATCGAGGGTTGGCATTTTCTTAGAAAGTTTCTTCTGAGCGACGGGGATATCGGTGTAAAAGCGGGCAAACGCGTCGGCGAACGAGGCGAAGACCGCTGAACGAAGGGGATGCCGAAGTCGACAAAAAAAGGTTTGAAAGGCCGGCAGGATTAGACAGACACCTTATTTGAAAGCGATTATACTGATTTCATCCATCCCGGCCTTTGTACACGGCGGTTTCCGGGCGAACAAGGATGGGGGCAGGTTGCGAATGGTCGTTTATGTGGATCTCGTGTTTTTCACCAATCTTGCCGTTGACGGGATCGTACTGTTGTTAACGGCCAAAGCGAGACGGCTATACCCCGCGAGAGCGAAGCTGATCGGCGCCGCGGTCTTCGGGGCGCTGTACGCGGCATCGATGTTCGTGACGGATATCCCGTATGCGTATTCTTTTGCAGGCAAAGTAATCGTATCTCTCGTCATGGTCCTCATCACGTTCGGTTATGGCGGACCTATGCAATTGCTGCGCAATGCCGGTGCCTTCTACACAGTGAGCTTCGCAACGCTTGGCGGAGTGATCGGCTTAACTTATTTGGTCAAGTCGTCGGGAACGTCCTGGGCCGGAATGTCCTTTACGCAAGACGGCGGCATCGTCGTGCGGTGGCCAATGCAGTTGGGCCTTATTGCGGTAGCGTTCTTACTGTCCGCTTGGTTGTTTCACGGTACCGGAGAGACGCGCCGAAAGCGGTATGACGTAGAGGCGCTGATCTGGGACGTCGAGGTTAGGATCGAAGGGAGATCGTGGACGGTACGAGGCCTTCTGGACACCGGTAATCGGTTGTACGAGCCGTTGACCCGAACGCCGGTCATGATCATGGAAGCAAGCGTATGGAAAGACCTATTGCCAGCCGGATGGACCGACCGGTTAAAAGGCGAGTCCGCGGACCGTTTGATCGCAGAGCTGGGAACGAGCGGCTCCGAGCCTTACCAATGGAGCCATCGGCTTCGGCTTATCCCGTATCGCGCCGTCAACGGCAGTCCCAAGCTCATGCTCGGGATTAAGCCGGATGCGGTCATCCTATCGCGGCCGGAGCAGTCCCCGCTGACAACGGAGCGCGTGTTGATCGGATTGGACGGAGGGACGTTATCCTCGGACGCGAGCTACCGCGCGATCGTCCACCCGGACTTGCCGCAAGCGAAAGGGGCGGCGCCGGCGCCATCCCAGCCAGCCTGACAGGAGGATTGCAGATATGCCTTTGAATTTAAAGTTGAAATCTCAATTGACGCTCTACCGCCTGTTGTTCTTGCTAGGCTGGAAGAGCGAAGAAGTGTACTATATCGGCGGAAGCGAGGCGTTGCCTCCGCCGTTAAGCCGAGAAGAGGAAGAGTACTTGCTGGAGCGGTTGAATACGGGCGACGCGGCGATTCGGGCGATGCTCATCGAACGCAACCTTCGGCTCGTCGTCTATATCGCCCGCAAATTCGAGAATACCGGCATCCACATCGAGGATCTCGTGTCCATCGGCGCCATCGGGCTTATTAAAGCCGTAAATACGTTCGATCCGGAAAAAAAGATAAAATTGGCCACGTACGCCTCGCGATGCATCGAGAACGAGATTCTGATGTATTTGCGCAGAAACAGCAAGACCCGCACGGAAGTATCGTTCGACGAGCCGCTTAATATCGACTGGGACGGCAACGAGCTGCTGCTATCCGACGTGCTCGGGACCGAGAACGATACGATCTACCGGAACATCGAGGAGCAAGTCGACCGCAAGCTGCTTCATAAGGCGCTCGACAAGCTCAGCGATCGCGAGCGAACGATCATGGAGCTTCGTTTCGGACTGGCCGACGGCGAGGAGAAAACGCAGAAGGACGTCGCGGATTTACTCGGCATCTCCCAGTCTTATATCTCCCGCTTGGAAAAGCGCATCATCAAGCGGCTGCGCAAGGAATTTAACAAAATGGTATGAATTTCAGCAAAAATTCGGTCTTTTCGCACATTTTCCTCCGGTGGCAGAAGGTCTCTTGGCGGGGAATAAAAACCCCCTTCGCGGAGATACTTACATTAACGCTGCTCCCCGGGAGGAATTGCCTTGACCCGCAACAAAGTGGAGATTTGTGGAGTGGACACCTCAAAGCTGCCCGTTCTGACCAATGCCGAGATGAGGGAACTGTTCCTGGCTCTGCAGACACGAGGAGAGATTACGGCCCGGGAGAAATTGGTGAATGGCAATCTGCGGCTTGTGCTGAGCGTCATTCAAAGGTTCAACAATCGGGGCGAGTTCGTCGACGACCTGTTCCAGGTCGGCTGCATCGGTCTCATGAAGGCGATCGACAACTTCGATCTCGGCCAGAACGTCCGTTTCTCGACCTACGCGGTACCGATGATTATCGGAGAAATCCGCAGATATTTGAGGGACAACAATCCGATTCGCGTCTCTAGGAGCCTTCGCGACATCGCCTATAAGGCGTTGCAAGTAAGGGACCAGTTAACGAACCAGCATGCCCGCGAGCCGACGATCCTGGAAATCTCAGAGGCATTGAACGTGCCTAAGGAGGACATCGTATTCGCGCTCGACGCGATTCAAGATCCCGTGTCCCTGTTCGAGCCGATTTACCATGACGGCGGCGATCCGATATTCGTCATGGATCAAATCAGCGACGAGCGGAACAAGGACATTCAATGGATTGAAGAGATTGCGCTGAGAGAAGCGATGCGCAAGCTGAACGAACGCGAGAAAATGATCTTATCGATGCGGTTTTTCGAAGGGAAAACCCAAATGGAAGTGGCCGACGAAATCGGCATTTCGCAGGCGCAAGTGTCGCGTCTGGAGAAATCGGCTATTCAGCAAATGCAAAAGCACGTGAAAACTTAATATCGAACGGGATGAAAGGTGAGGCCTTCGCGCTTCACCTTTTTTTGCTGACGAGAGTAAAATCGAAGCGTACGGTTCATATATTGATTTATAGGGTACGTAGCCCGGCCAGCGGGGAGCGTGAACGCATGAAAATATCCGATTTTCAGACGAAGGACGTCATCAATATCGTCGACGGCAAAAAACTCGGGCAAGTAAGCGACCTGGAACTCGATCTGCGGCAAGGGAGAATCGATGCCATCGTCGTGCCGACGTCGACGCGCCTGTTCGGCATGTTCGGAGGGGGGGCCGACGTCATTATCCCTTGGCGAAACATCGTGAAAATCGGTACGGACGTCGTTCTTGTCCGATTAGACGACGCGAAGCCGACGTATCGGTTGGAGGACGGGGAACAACATATCGTGAGGTAACCGTTTCCTGTCCTCGGCGCGGGTATGGTACACTGTGCTACAGGGTGGGTTAGTTCGAGCCCGACGAGAAGTTATATCTACCGAGGAGGCGTTCCCTCATGGAACCTTTTCGATTGCGGCAGGACGACGCTGACGAAACCCTGCTGATGCTGCAATCCTGGTGCGCGGAGGAAGGAATCACGGCGGGGTTTACGACAAGGCATGCGAATAATACGGCGTTGCATGTCGGAGACGACCCGGCGGCCGTTATTCGCAACCGGAAGCGTGTCGCAGAGCGCCTTGGCTGGTCTTTCGACGCTTGGACGTGCGCCGAGCAGGTGCACGGCAACGAGGTTCGAATCATCGCTCGCGATAACGCCGGCAGCGGACGTTATGACCGCGAAAGCGCGATCCCCCATACGGATGCGCTGGTGACGAACGAAGCCGATATACTGTTAGCGATGTTCTACGCGGATTGCGTGCCTTTATATTTTTACGATCCGGTAACGCAGAGTTTGGGACTCGCGCACGCCGGTTGGAAAGGGACCGTCGCCGATATCGCGGCGCGGACGGTCGGGAAGATGTCCGCCGAATTCGGTGCGGACCCGGCGAACATCCGCGCCGCGATCGGGCCTTCGATCGGCGGATGCTGCTACGAGGTGGACGAAGCGGTTCTACGGCACGTTAGGCCGATCCTAAATACGTCGGCTGATACTGGCGTCGACGGGCTTGCCGAGCGATTCGTCGTGCCTTCGCGGGATGGACGAGCTAGACTGGACTTGAAACTATTGAACCGACATCTTATGATAAAAGCAGGAATTTTGCCGAGCAGCATCGAAATGACATCATGGTGTACTGGCTGCAGTACGGATCTGCTCTATTCCCATCGGATGGAACAGGGAAACGCGGGCCGAATGATGAGCCTGCTCGGCAGGAAAACGAGGTGAACGTGCCGTGACGTTGCAATCCCGTCTGCGGGACGTGGAAAGCCGGCTGATGGACGCTTGCCGCAGAAGCGGCAGAGCTCGCGAAGAGATTCAAGTGATCGCCGTGACGAAGTATGTATCTACGGCCGCGGCAGAAGCGGTCGTACGCGGAGGCATCGGTCACATCGGAGAGAATCGATGGCCGGATGCCAAGGAAAAGTGGGAGACGCTTCAAGGACAAGCCGTATTCCACTATATCGGCTCTTTACAGACGAACAAAGTCAAAGACGTCGTCGGGAAATTCGACTACGTTCACTCGCTGGATCGCCTCTCGTTAGCCGAAGCGATACAGCATCGCGCGAGTTTGCTCGATGTTACGTTGCAATGCTTCGTGCAGGTGAACGTCTCGGGCGAACAAACGAAGCACGGATTAGAGCCGGATCAAGCGGCGGCATTCATTCGGGAACTGCGGGCTTTCGATCGGATCAAGCCGATCGGACTGATGACCATGGCCCCGTATGAAAGCAAGCCGGAGGATACGCGTCCGATCTTCCGTTCGCTTAGACAGCTTAGAGATGACTTGAATCGGACGACGGAATGGGATGAACCGTTATGGGCCCTATCAATGGGGATGTCTAACGATTTCGAAATCGCCGTGGAAGAAGGCGCAACCCACGTGCGTTTGGGTACGGTGTTAGTCGGGAAAGAAGATACTGAGGGTGAGTAAGTTCTCGAGCCCGACGAAGATTTCATTAATCGAGGAGGGAATATCATGAGCGTAATGAACAAATTTCTGAACTACCTTGGACTTCAAGAAGAGGAAGAAGTCGTCGACCGCCAATCTCCTCATGCCGATGAGCAAGAAATTGAAACCCCGGCGTTCGATTCGCGTAAACAATCGAGTAAGAACAATGTCGTGAGCATCCATTCGCAGAAAAGCGCCCGCGTCGTGCTGACCGAGCCTCGTACATACGACGAAGCCCAAGACATTGCCGATCAATTGAAATCCCGCCGCGCCGTCGTCGTGAATTTGCAGCGCGTCAGAAGAGAGCAAGCGATTCGTATCGTCGACTTTCTAAGCGGGACGGTCTATGCGCTCGGCGGACATATCTCCAAAATTGGCACCGACATTTTCCTGTGCACGCCGGATTCGGTTGAAGTATCTGGAACGATTACGGAAATGATGACGGAGGAAGCCGACTACCCTAGAATGAGGTGACCCCTTGAACGAAGTATCCGGTTATATCGATACGTTGGCGGACATTTATTTTTACATGATTCTCATTTACGTCCTCATGTCTTGGCTCCCTAACGTTCGCGAGAGCTTCATCGGAGAGATGCTAGGCAAATTGGTCGAACCGTATTTGAGACCTTTCCGCCGCCTCATTCCGCCGATCGGCGGAATTCTGGACATTTCCCCGATCGTGGCGCTTATCGCACTGCGTTTCGTGGCCCTTGGCTTGCAGGTCGTTATCGACCCTTTCGTCGAGTAGAAGGAGCAACATGGCACATAAAGAAATTTACGAACATTTTCATCCGGACGAGAAATCGTTCGTGGACCGCGCCTGGGAATGGGTCGAGCGTGCCGCGCTTTATCACGAGATGAAGCGCACGGACTTCCTCGATCCTCGCCAGGCGTATATTTTGTCGTCATTGGCGAACCGAAATCCGGACGTACAGATCAGGCTTGAGGGCGGTTATCCCGATGCGGAGCGTCGCAGAGCGCTAATCGCGCCGGATTATCGACGGCTCGAGGACGAAGACATAGGCATCGTCGTGCTGGACATCGCGTCGGAGGATCGCCGCGTCTCCGAGCTGGATCACGGCGATTACTTGGGCGCAATGCTGGGCGTCGGCATCAAGCGGGATCTGATCGGCGATCTCCACGTCGGCGAGACAGGCTGCCACGCGCTTGTCGTCGAAGGAATCGGGGATTTTCTGATCGGACATATGAAGCAGGCGCACCGGGTCGATGTGTCCGTTTCCGTGCGTCCGCTTTCCGAGCTGCGCGCCGCCGCTGCGCAATTGGAGGAGCAGGTGCTTTCCGTCGCATCCATGCGGCTCGACGGGATCGCCAGCGACGTGTTCCGGCTTAGCCGCGCGAAGATCGTAGACCCGATACGAGCGGGCCGATGCCGCGTGAACTGGAAAGCGGAGGAGGACCCGTCCCAGCCGCTTAAGGCGGGAGACGTCGTATCGGTGAAAGGTCTCGGGCGATTTAAGGTTATGGAAGTGGAAGGCGTGTCGAAAAGCGGACGAACTCGGGTAAGAATCGGCAAATTTGTCTAAAGGAATAGCAGGATTTTCTCGGGATTCGTCGAATTAGTTGAGTTAGCTTATCTTTTCCAACGATCATACCAACTCGGAGGTGCGCCAATGCCATTATCACCGTTAGATATCCATAATAAAGAATTCGGCCGCCGACTGCGCGGATACGATGAAGACGAAGTAAACGAGTTCCTCGACCAGATCATCAAGGATTACGAGGCGATGATTCGCGAGAACAAGGAACTGCAAGCTCAAGTGAGCGCTTCGCAAGAGAAACTTGGCCACTTCTCCAATATCGAGGAGACGCTGAGCAAGACGATTATCGTCGCGCAGGAAGCGGCCGACGAGCTGAAGTCCAACTCGAAGAAGGAAGCGCAGCTTATCGTTAAGGAAGCGGAGAAGAACGCAGACCGCATCATTAACGACGCGCTCGCCAAGTCTCGCAAAGTCGCTCTCGAGGTGGAAGAGCTCAAGAAACAAGCGGCGATCTACCGGGCTCGGTTCCGCGCGCTCGTCGAGACGCAGCTCGAATTGCTGACGCAAGACGGCTGGGAATCGCTCGATCACCGGGAGCCGAAAGGCATCGAGGCTTAATACGGGCTCAAGGAGTGATGTCCCGGAATTGACATTTCGCTTCCCGTCCGTTATAAAGAAGGGAAGAAGAAGCAATGTCGAAGACGGGAACAGTAAGCTTGTCTTTGGTCTCTAGAGAGTTGGCGGCAGGTGCAAGCCAATGTCCGAAGCTAGCCGAACATCATCCCCGAGACGCTTACTCGAACTTCGCGCTGGCGCGCGGACAGTAGAGCAAGCCGGCCGCTCGCCGTTATACGAGCTAGCCGATCATGATCGGCTGCCAAGAGCCGTGCCTTAGGATTCAAGGGTGCGGAACAAGGGTGGTACCGCGAGTCGAACCTCGTCCCTTACCGGGATGAGGTTTTTTTGTATTTCCAGGGTTTGTCATTACCAATTGGGTTAAGGGGTTGAATCGCATGCGTCGCGTAGACGTCAAGGAGCGGGCAAGAGCTCGGGAGCAGCGCATTTTGGAGCAATGGAGCAAGGAAAATACGTTCCGCCAATCGATCGAGAACCGGGCGGGCCGCCCGAATTTCGTATTCTATGAAGGGCCGCCGACCGCTAACGGCAAACCGCACATCGGCCACGTGCTAGGGCGAGTCATTAAAGACTTCGTAAGCCGCTACAAAACGATGGCGGGCTACCGCGTTATCCGCAAAGCCGGTTGGGACACGCACGGTCTTCCGGTAGAGCTTGGCGTCGAGAAGCAGCTCGGCATCTCCGGCAAGCAGGAGATCGAGAAATACGGCGTCGAGCCGTTCATCATCAAATGCCGGGAGAGCGTGTTCGAGTATGAGCGCCAGTGGCGCGAGCTGACCGAAGCGATCGCTTATTGGACCGATCTTGACGATCCGTACATTACGCTGAAAGACGAGTATATCGAGAGCGTGTGGCATATCCTTGCGACGATTCACGAGAAAGGGCTGCTCTACCGCGGACACCGCGTGAGCCCTTATTGTCCGGACTGCCAGACGACGCTAAGCTCGCACGAAGTGGCGCAAGGCTACGAGGACGTCAAGGACCTCACCGCGACCGCGAAGTTCAAGCTGTCCGGCAGCGGCGAATATGCGCTCGCATGGACGACGACGCCATGGACGCTGCCCGCGAACGTAGCGCTTGCCGTTCATCCGGACCTCGATTACGCGCGCGTTCGCCAAGCTGACGGCGTGTATATTCTCGCTAGCGCTCTCGTCGAGAAAGTGATGAAGGGCGAATACGAAGTGCTTGGAACGGTCAAAGGCCGCGATCTCGTCGGGCAAACGTATGAGCCGCTGTTCCCTTACGTGAAAGTAGAAGGCGCGTACCGGATCATCGACGCGGACTACGTTAGCGACACGAGCGGTACCGGTATCGTCCATATCGCGCCTGCGCACGGGGAAGACGATCATCGCGTCGCTCGCCAGCACGGCATCCCGATGCTCATGGTCGTGAACGGCGCGGGACGTTACATCGACGAAGTGACGGATTTGGCCGGCCGATTCGTGAAAGAATGCGACGTGGACATCGTGCGCAAGCTTTCCGAGCGGGGCTTGCTGTACCATAAGGAAAAATACGAGCACAGCTATCCTTTCTGCTGGCGCTGCAAAACACCGTTGCTCTATTACGCGACGGAAAGCTGGTTCATCAAGACGACGGCGGTCAAAGACCAACTGATCGAGAACAACAAATCGATCCAGTGGTACCCGGAGCATTTGCGGGACGGACGCTTCGGCAAGTTCCTCGAGGATCTCGTCGATTGGAACATCAGCCGCAACCGTTATTGGGGCACGCCGCTTAACGTCTGGACGTGCGAATCTTGCGGCCAGGAGAAAGCCGTGCATAACCGGGCAGAGCTACGCGAGCTAGCGGTAGGCGACGTAGCGGCGGATTTGGAGCTGCACAAGCCGTACGTCGACGCAGTGCAATTGAAGTGCTCTTGCGGCGGCGTCATGAACCGCGCTTCCGAAGTCATCGACGTGTGGTTCGACAGCGGTTCGATGCCGTTCGCCCAGTACCATCACCCGCTTGGCGACGAGAAGACGTTCGCCGAGCAGTATCCGGCGGACTTCATCTGCGAGGGCATTGACCAGACGCGCGGCTGGTTCTTCAGCTTGCTGGCCGTCTCGACGCTCTATAACGGCAAGGCGCCGTACAAATCCGTTATTTCCACGGGGCACGTTCTGGACGAGAACGGGCAGAAAATGAGCAAATCCAAAGGCAACGTCATCGATCCTTGGGAAATCATCAACGAGTTCGGCACCGACGCGTTCCGTTGGGCGCTTCTTGCGGACAGCGCGCCTTGGAACAGCAAACGGTTCTCCAAAGGCATCGTCGCCGAAGCGAAATCGAAAGTCGTCGATACGCTGGTGAACACTCACGCGTTCTACGCGCTGTATGCGACGATCGACGGGTACGTGCCCGGGCAGCATGCGAAGGCGAAGAGCGACAACAAGCTGGACAGATGGATCGTCTCCCGCTTGAACTCGCTCGTGTCGTCCGTCGGCGGAGGACTGGAAGCGAACGACTTCCTCAACCCCGCGAAAAATATCGAGTCGTTCATCGACGAACTGTCCAATTGGTACGTCCGCCGTTCGCGCGACCGTTTCTGGGGAAGCGGGCTAACGGACGATAAGCTGGCTGCTTATCAGACGCTTGGCGAAGTGCTCATGACGTTGTCCCGGTTGATCGCGCCATATGCGCCTTTTGTAGCGGAAGACATCTACGGCAACTTGGGCGGAACGGGTAGCGTGCACTTGACCGACTATCCGGTCGCGGACGTCTCGGCGATCGACGAGGAGCTCGAGCGCGATATGGCGACTGCGCGTAACCTCGTCGAACTTGCTCGCAATATCCGCAACGAGAACAACATTAAAACGCGTCAACCGTTGTCCGATCTGCTTGTATCGCTGAGCGGCGAGTTCAACTTGGCCGACTATGAAGAGATCATTAAAGACGAGATTAACGTGAAGACGATCACGATCGCCTCGGACGACAGCAGCTTCGTAAACTTCAACTTGAAGCTCAATCTGAAAGCGGCGGGTAAAAAATACGGCAAAAACGTCGGTCCGATTCAAGCGGCTTTGAAAGGATTGTCCGGGGACGAGTCTCGTGGGGTCGTGCAATCGGGCGTGTTCGGCTTCGTCTCGCCGGAAGGCGAGTCGCTGGCCGTCGGAATCGACGAGCTGCTTGTCGAGAAGGAAGCGAAATCCGGCTTCGCCTCGGCATCCGGCGGGGGCGTAACCGTCGCGCTCAATACGGAGATTACGCCGGAACTGGAGAAGGAAGGCTGGGTGAGGGAAGTGATCCGCGCGGTGCAAGACCAACGGAAGAAGCTCGATTTGCCGATCGAGAAGCGGGTGGATCTCGTTTTCGAAGTCGAACCGGAACTTCGCGGGGCGTTGGCGCTGTTCGATGAAGTACTGCGGTCTAACGTGCTGGTCAATAACGTCACTTTCGGAACGGCTTCAAACATGGATACGATCATCGCGGGAGATTTCACGATCCGTCTTGCCATCCAGTGAATGAAGCATAATCGCGCGATCGATTAGCTAAACATAATAGGAACAACGATAACGACGAGCTCTTATCCCCGTCGCTCAGGCGCATGTTGCGTTTGCGTCGGATGGGGAGAGCTCGTTTTGCATTCGATCGGTGAGGGTAAACTGCCTTTATAACGATATCCCCGTCGCTCAGGAGCGATGTACCAACGGGGCTCATAGGGCGAGGGGGCATTCGCGTGAACAATATGGATCTTAACAACAATGGCAACGGAAAAAACGGGAGCGGTAAAATCAATCAGATCAAAGTAAAAGTGACGGCAGACCCGGGAATGACCAAGATCGACGGAACGTCGAAGCTGGCGGAAGAGGCAAGCGCGCTTAGAAGTACGCTTGATTTTTTGTCCGAACGGATTAATAAGCTGGCTTTAGATATGGAGAAAGCGCAGCTTAAGGAATACGTAAACCTCATGCATAAGCCTTGGCAGCTCATCCTCAAAAATTTTCTTGCCGGACTGTCTCGGGGTGTCGGCATCGCGCTAGGATTCACGTTTTTCGCGGCGACGATCGTGTGGCTGTTGCAGCTGCTCGGCGCGCTGAATCTTCCGATCGTAGGCGATTACATCGCGGATATCGTGCGGATCGTCAAACGGCAGTTGGAAATTAATCCGTATTAACGCGCCTGAGCGAAGGGGATACCGGTATGCGCGGCAAGTTTAGCGATTCCTGAGCGAAGGGGATATCGTTATAAAGGGGCGATGCAGAGGATGACTATTCCTGATCCTCCGACGCCCCCATGCTTCAACGGCACAAAGCTATTCACTCGTCCACGTACTCATCGGGTTCGAGCAAATGCTCTCCTTCGCCGGCGGCCATATACTGGCGATAGGCGCGATTGCGCACGATGCTCACGTGACTGCCGGTAATGTCCGTGGCAAGAAAGCTTTCGAGCGGTTCGACGAAGCCGTCGTTCTCGTCCGACTCGATCGCCATCGAATCGTAGTTGTCGATGTTGCGGCCTTCCGCCATTGCCGGACTGTTCGAACTGCCCCACGATTCGACGATCTGCCAAGCGTCTTCGCCGTCGAACCCGTTCTGGCTTTCTTTCTCGTCCAAGCTCGTTCGGCCGAACGGCGGCGTTAAGAACAACTCCTCGGCGGGACGCCGCTCGATGTTCTCCTGACGCGGCTCATGTTCGATACAGTAGATCGCCGTCGGAAGCGCCTCCAGACGTTCGAGCGGAATGAACTTGCCGCATGCGACGCAACGGCCGTATTCGCCGCTCTCCATGCGGCCCAGCGCCGCGTCGACGCGCGCCAGCCGAAGCTCTTCTTTTTCCATGAGCGCATAGTCTTTGCTTCGTTCGAACGTCTCCGTTCCGGCATCTCCGGGATGGTTGTCGATTCCGGACAATTCGCCGGTCGATTCTTTGAATGAAGAAGTCAGTCCGAAATGGTCGTTATCGCTGATTCGAGCTTCAAGCTCGCTTTTCTCCTGCAGCAGCCTTCGTTTAAGGCGCTCCATTCGCCCATGGTCCAACTGCATCGTCAAGCTGTCCACTCCCTTCTTCCTTTCACAGGATGTAGTTTTCCCGCCGGATGTCGTTTTACGAGTGGAAAGCAATGTGATAAAATGGGCACGCAGGAGAATCGAAGAGGAGCGAGATTTCATGGAACAGCGCCGCCCGCCGATCGGTCTTTATTACGCTATCGCGGCATTCGTTTTTTTACTGGACTACGTGACTAAAAAAATGATCGCTCGCAACGTCGATCTTAATACGGAGCAAATCAGCGTCATCGGAGATTTTTTCTTGATCTCGCATATTCGCAATCGCGGCGCGGCTTTCGGCATCCTGGAGGGACAGCGTTGGTTTTTCGTCCTGATTACGATCGTGGTCGTCAGCGCGATCGTCTGGTATCTGCATCGTTCTTATCGCCAAGGGAGAGTACTGTTGCTTGTCGCGCTGGGCATGATCCTGGGCGGTGCGATCGGCAATTTTCTAGATCGTTCGATTTACGGCGAAGTCGTCGATTTTCTGCAATTCAACTTCGGCTCTTACACGTTTCCTCTATTCAACGTAGCGGATTGCGGCATCGTCTGCGGCGTTGGTCTTGTCATCTTGGACGCGCTGCTTACCCCGAAACAGGAGAATGAATCTAATGACAACGGAGAACAAACCCGAGATCGCGGAGAACAAACAACCGTTTGAGGCTTGGGCGCAAGATACGGAATCGGACGAATCCGATAACCGGGTAGAGTGGCGCGTGAACGACGCTTCCTCCGGAGAGCGCATCGACAAGCATTTGACCGAGCGTCTGGCGGACAGGCAGGTGTCGCGTTCGCAGGTTCAAGAATGGATTCGGACCGGCGCCGTTACGGTGAACGGCGGGCAAGTGAAGCCGAACGCCAAAGTCGCCGCGGGCGACGGCATTATCGTGACGATACCCGGTCCCGAGCCGCTTGAAGCGTTCCCGGAGAACATTCCGCTCGACGTCGTGTACGAAGACGGAGACGTAATCGTCGTCAATAAGCCGCGCGGCATGGTCGTCCACCCGGCGGCAGGCCATCCGAACGGAACGCTCGTGAACGCGCTGTTGTACCATTGCAAAGACTTATCCGGCATTAACGGAGTGATGCGTCCCGGCATCGTGCACCGGATCGATAAAGATACGTCCGGATTGCTCATGGTCGCCAAGAACGACTTGGCGCATGCTTCTCTCGCCGCGCAGCTTAAGGCACATACCGTGAATCGCCGCTACTACGCGGTCGTATACGGTCAAGTGGAACACGATAAAGGAACGATCGATGCGCCGATCGGCAGGGCGAATCAAGATCGCAAGCTGTACGTCGTGACGGAGAAGAACAGCAAGCACGCCGTTACGCATTTTGCCGTATCCGAACGATTCGGCGATTATACGCTGCTCGATCTCAGGCTGGAGACGGGTCGTACGCACCAAATCCGCGTGCATATGAAATATATCGGGCATCCGCTTGTCGGAGACCCGGTATACGGAGGCAAGAGCGGGCGCACGCTCGGCATGTCCGGGCAAGCGCTCCATGCGGGCGTACTCGGATTCGAACATCCGCGAATCGGCGAGTGGCTGGAGTTTGCCGCCCCGATTCCCGAAGACATGGAGCATGCGTTGAATATTCTAAGAACGCGTTGATTCAATGAAGGCCGCTAGCTTCGGTTTGTTTCGTAATAATGCAAACTTTTGACCGTTTGGTGTATGATACCCGGTTCGCGAAGTACGATAGACTGTACGTAGCGAAACGGGACGACCAAGCTTGTCTCCCGCATTGACGAACAAACCGGAAGGCGGTCTTTCATTTGGCTAAAATCAACCATAACTTTTTGAACCTGCAAGGCAGCTATCTTTTCTCGGAAATCGCGAAGCGCCGGACGAAGTTCATCCAGGACAACCCGAACGCGCAAATAATAAGCTTGGGCATCGGCGACGTAACGCGCGCTTTGCCGGAAGCGGTCACGAAGGCGATGCACGCCGCGGTAGACGAACTGGCGACCGTAAGCGCATTCCGCGGCTACGGCCCGGAGCAAGGCTACGACTTCCTCATTCACGCGATTATCGAGCACGATTACAAAGCGCGCGGCATCGAGCTGGCTAGCAACGAAGTATTCGTCAGCGACGGTTCTAAGTGCGACGTCGGCAACATTCAGGAAATTTTCAGCCAGGACGCCGTGATCGCCGTTCAGGACCCGGTCTATCCGGTCTATGTAGACACGAATGTTATGGCGGGACGTTCGGGCGCGTTTAACCGCGAGACGAATCGATACGAGAACATCGTCTATCTGCCTTGCAACGCGGAGAACAACTTCAAACCGAGTTTGCCCGATCGCAAAGTCGATCTGATTTACCTTTGCTATCCGAACAATCCGACCGGCATGACGCTGACGAAGGCCGAGCTTAAGGTGTGGGTAGACTATGCGAAGGCGAACGATGCGATCATCTTGTTCGACTCGGCGTACGAAGCATACATCCAAGAGCAAGACGTTCCGCGCAGCATTTATGAAATCGAAGGCGCGAAAGACGTGGCCATCGAATTCCGCAGTTTCTCCAAGACGGCGGGCTTCACCGGCGTGCGTTGCGCGTATACGATCGTGCCGCGCAACATAAAAGCGAAAGACGGGAACGGCAACGAAGTAACCGTCGCCGACTTGTGGAACCGCCGGCACACGACGAAGTTCAACGGCGTATCGTACGTCACGCAGCGCGGCGCGGAAGCGATCTATTCGCCGGAAGGCAAAGCGCAAATCGCAACGATCGTCGAATATTACATGTCGAACGCGGCGGTGATCCGCGACGGATTGAAGTCGCTCGGCCTTACGGTATACGGCGGCGTCAACGCGCCGTACATTTGGCTGCAAGCTCCGAACGGGCTGGATTCGTGGGCGTTCTTCGATAAGCTGCTGTCCGAAGCGAACATCGTCGGCACCCCGGGCGTGGGCTTCGGTCAGAGCGGTCAAGGATACTTCCGCTTGACGGCGTTCGGCAGCCGCGAGAACACGGAAAAAGCCGTGGAACGCATCACGAAATTAAGCCTGTAATCGGGTGTGCTTTTTTTAATCGATAACCCCTGCATCCGCCTTGACAGTTCATGTCGAACATGGGATAATTCTTGTTAATGAACTGGTACCTTTAATTCAGTCCCGTGAGGCTGTCAAGGTGACGCAGAATAGCAAGCTATAGCATCGGCACGTCCCATTCCGGACGTGAATCGGCGTATGCCCTTTCCTGAGCGGGGAGTCGCGCGCCTATCCGGTTCTATCGACTTCTGTCTGAATCCTCCTTGCGTCTGACGCAAGGAGGTTTTTTGTGTGCCATCCTCGCATGAAGGAGCGTTCGACATGCAAGACTCCAGGGTCATAATGGATGAATCCGCCATCAGACGAGCGCTTACCCGGATCGCTCACGAAATCGTCGAGAAGAACAAAGGCATCGAAGATTGCGTGTTCATCGGCATTCGTACGAGAGGGATATACCTCGCCAAACGGGTCGCGGAACGGGTAAGGGAGATCGAAGATCAATCGGTAGCGGTCGGCGAGCTCGATATTACGCGGTATCGGGACGATCGGCCGGAAACCGGCGGACAGCGAGACCGAAATCAAGGCGGGGAGCTTGCGGTTTTGGTGAAAGATAAGCGTATTATCCTGTTCGATGACGTCCTTTACACGGGGCGGACGATTCGGGCGGCGATGGATGCGCTGATCGATCAAGGCAGGCCGCAATCGATCCAGCTCGCGGTCCTCGTGGATAGAGGGCATCGGGAGCTGCCGATCCGCCCGGATTACGTCGGGAAGAACGTACCGACGTCGCGGCACGAGAAAATCGAAGTGTCGTTGCTCGAAAAAGACGACAGCGACTGCGTTACCATCTTGCATCCGCGCGAAGCTGAGCTGCAAAGATAACATCCGCAATTTGATAAGCGATAGAGGAGGCACAATGGCTATGGCATCGATATGGATCAAGAACGCGCTGGCGCTGAACGCCGCTTCCGGACAACTCGAGAAGAAACACGTGCGCATCGAGAACGGCAGCATCGCCGAGTGGCTAGACGGCGCGAGCGAGCCGAATACGGCAGGCTCCGAAGTGATCGACGCTTCCGGCAAACTGATCTCTCCGGGTTTCATCGACATGCACGTGCACCTTCGCGAGCCGGGCTTCGAATATAAGGAGACGATCGCAAGCGGCACGGAGTCGGCGGCCAAAGGCGGCTTCACGACGATCGCCCCGATGCCGAACACGCGCCCGGTCATGGATACGCCGGAGACGATCAAGTTCGTCCTCGATAAGGCGAAGGCGGAAGGCGTCGTACGGGTGCTTCCGTACGCGGCGATAACGAAGAACGAGCTCGGCCGCGAGTTGACCGATTTCCCGGCGATCAAAGAAGCGGGAGCGATCGGCTTCACGGACGATGGCGTAGGCGTGCAAAACGCGCAAATGATGAAAAACGCGATGGCGCTCGCCAAGTCGCTCGACATGCCGATCATCGCGCACTGCGAAGACGATTCGCTCGTCGAAGGCGCCGCGGTGTCCGAGGGCAACTTCGCACGCAAACACGGCTTAAAGGGCATTCCGAACGAGTCCGAGGCGATTCACGTCGGGCGGGACATCCTGCTCTCCGAGGCGACCGGCGTTCACTATCACGTCTGCCACGTCAGTACCGAGCAATCGGTACGCTTGCTGCGCCTCGGCAAGTCGGTCGGCGTTAACGTGACGGCCGAAGTTTGCCCTCACCATCTGCTGCTCTCCGACGAAGATATTCCGGACAGCATGGACGCCAACTGGAAAATGAACCCGCCGCTCCGTACGCCTAAAGACGTCGAAGCGTGCATTCAAGGGCTTGAGGACGGAACGATCGACATCATCGTTACGGACCACGCACCGCACAGCGAAGAAGAGAAGGCGCGGGGCATGGCAAGAGCCCCGTTCGGAATCGTCGGCTTCGAGACCGCGTTCCCGCTGCTCTATACGAAGTTCGTCCGCACCGGACGCTGGAGCCTCGAGTTTCTGCTGCGGCGCATGACGAGCGATCCGGCACGCGTCTTCCGCCTCCCGTACGGGACGATGGAAGCGGGCGCGCCGGCCGACCTCGTTCTAGTCGATTTAGAGAACGAACGCGAGGTTGATCCCGCGACGTTCTTAACGAAGGGCCGCAACACCCCGTTCACGGGATGGAAGTTGTACGGTTGGCCCGTACTTACGATGGTTAACGGCAAAGTCGTCTGGACCGAAGAGCAAGGCATCGCACGATAAACCCGGCTAAGGAGTGATTGGGATGCAAGCAAGATTGTTGTTGGAAGACGGCACGTTATTCACGGGCCGAGGATTCGGCGCGGAAGGCGGTTCCGTCGGAGAAGTGGTGTTCAACACGGGAATTACGGGCTATCAGGAAGTGCTCTCCGATCCATCCTATTGCGGACAGATCGTTACGATGACGTTCCCTCTCATCGGCAACTACGGCATTAACCGCGACGATTTCGAAAGCATTCGTCCATATATCCACGGCTTCGTCGTCAGACGGCACGAAGAAGTGCCGAGCAACTGGCGCGCGCAATATACGCTGGGCAGCCTGCTTAAAGAATACGGCATCGTCGGCATCAGCGACATCGATACGCGCATGTTGACCCGTATCCTGCGCCAGCACGGCACGATGAAAGGCATCATTACGACCGGCAACGAGCGCATCGAGGAGCTCCAGGAGCGCCTTGGCGCGACGCCGCTGCTGCGCGACCAAGTCGCCCGCACGTCCACGAAAAGCGTGTTCTCCAGCCCCGGCGACAAGGAGCGCATCGTCTTGATCGATTACGGGGCGAAAAGCGGCATTCTTCGCGAGCTTACGAAACGCGGCTGCGACGTCGTCGTCGTGCCTCAAGACGCGACCGCTGAAGAGATCCGCAAGCTGAAGCCGGACGGCATCCAATTGTCCAACGGCCCTGGGGATCCGAAAGACGTCCCTCATGCGGTCGAGACGGTTCGCCAATTGATCGGCGAATATCCGCTGTTCGGCATCTGCCTTGGCCACCAGTTGTTCGCCCTCGCGAGCGGCGCGGATACGGGCAAGCTGAAGTTCGGCCACCGCGGCGGCAACCATCCGGTTAAAGAACTGGAATCCGGACGCTGCTTCATCACGTCCCAGAACCACGGATACACCGTTATCGAAGAGTCGCTCATCGGCACCGAGCTCGAAGTGACCCATATTAACAACAACGACAAAACGATCGAAGGCTTGAAGCATAAGAAATTCCCGGCGTTCTCCGTGCAGTACCATCCGGAAGCGGCGCCCGGTCCTTACGATAACAGCTATCTGTTCGACCGATTCATCGATATGATCCGCGCGCACAAGCGCGACAATCCTGCACGTTCTCGCCAAGCGGAACTGTCGGAGACGCTGAGAGGAGAGCTGCAGTATGCCCAAAAATAATTCGCTCAAAAAACTGCTCGTTATCGGCTCCGGTCCTATCGTCATCGGGCAAGCGGCGGAATTCGACTATGCCGGCACGCAAGCTTGCCAAGCGCTTAAAGAAGAAGGCTTCGAAGTCGTCCTGATCAACAGCAATCCGGCGACGATCATGACCGATACTAACATCGCCGACAAAGTATACATCGAACCGATTAACCTCGAATTCGTATCCCAGATCATTCGCCAAGAGCGCCCGGACGGCCTTCTGCCGACACTCGGCGGCCAAACCGGCCTTAACATGGCGGTAGAGCTGGCGAAAGCCGGCGTCCTCGAGAAAGAAGGCGTGAAGCTGCTCGGAACGCAGTTGACCGCGATCGAACGCGCGGAAGACCGCGACCTGTTCCGCGCGCTGATGCGCGAGCTTGACCAACCGGTCCCCGAGAGCGATATCGTAACGACGGTACAAGCCGCGGTAGATTTCGCGAACACGATCGGCTATCCGGTCATCGTGCGCCCGGCATACACGCTCGGCGGTACGGGCGGCGGCATCGCGAGCAGCGAGGAAGAGCTTCGCGAAATCGTCGACAGCGGCATCCGTTACAGCCCGATCGGCCAATGCTTGATCGAGAAGTCGATCGCCGGCATGAAGGAAGTCGAATACGAAGTCATGCGCGACGCGAACGACAACTGTATCGTCGTCTGCAACATGGAGAACTTCGACCCTGTAGGCGTCCATACGGGCGACAGCATCGTCGTGGCTCCTAGCCAGACGCTGTCCGACCGCGAATACCAAATGCTTCGCTCTGCGTCGCTTAAGATTATCCGCGCGCTGAACATCGAAGGCGGCTGTAACGTACAGTTCGCGCTCGACCCGCAAAGCTATCAGTACTACGTTATCGAAGTTAACCCGCGCGTCAGCCGCTCCTCGGCTCTGGCGTCCAAAGCGACAGGCTATCCGATCGCGAAGATGGCTGCCAAGATCGCAATCGGCTATACGCTCGACGAGATCGTCAACCCGGTAACGGGACAAACCTATGCATGCTTCGAGCCTACGCTGGACTACATCGTTACGAAAATCCCGCGTTGGCCGTTCGATAAGTTTACTTCGGCTAACCGTAAGCTCGGCACGCAAATGAAAGCGACCGGCGAGGTTATGGCGATCGGCCGCACTTTCGAAGAGTCGATCCAAAAAGCGGTACGCTCGCTCGAAATCGGCGTACACCGCATCTTCCTTAAAGGCGCGAACGAGATCGACGACGAGACGCTGAAAGCCCGCCTGGTCAAAGCGGACGACGAGCGCATCTTCCTCGTCGCGGAAGCTTTTCGCCGCGGGTGGGCGTTGCAACAGATCCAAGATCTGTCCAACATCGACTGGTGGTTCCTCGATAAGATCGAGCGCATCGTTCAGTTCGAGGACGTTATCCGCCGCGAGCCCGGGCTCACGAAAGAAACGCTGCACCTGGCTAAGCGCAACGGCTTTACGGACCGCGCGATCGCCGAGCTTCGCCGCGAAGGCCATCCGGGCGGCGCGCATACGCAAGAGTCGGAAGTACGCGAATACCGCAAAGCGCAAGGCTTGACGCCGGTTTATAAAATGGTCGACACGTGCGCGGCGGAATTCGAAGCGACGACGCCATACTACTATTCGACCTACGAGACGGAGAACGAAGTTCTTCCGAGCAGCAAAGAGAAAATTATCGTGCTCGGCTCCGGTCCGATCCGGATCGGCCAAGGCATCGAGTTCGACTACTCGACGGTTCATGCCGTATGGGCGATCCGCAACGCAGGTTACGAGGCCGTTATTATCAATAACAACCCGGAGACGGTGTCGACGGACTTCTCGACTTCCGATCGCCTCTATTTCGAGCCGCTCTTCTTCGAAGACGTCATGAACGTCGTCGAGCAAGAGAAGCCGCTGGGCGTTATCGTGCAATTCGGCGGACAGACGGCGATCAACCTGGCTGCTCCGCTCGCGAAAGCAGGCGTACGCATCCTCGGCACGACGCTGGAATCCATCGACGAAGCGGAAGACCGCAAGAAGTTCGAAGCGCTGCTGCGCAAGCTGAATATCCCGCAGCCGAAAGGCACGACGGTCACTTCCGTCGACGAAGCGGTAGACGCGGCTCAAGCGCTCGGTTATCCGGTGCTCGTCCGTCCTTCGTACGTCCTCGGCGGCCGCGCGATGGAAATCGTCTACTCCGACGAAGAGCTGCTCGCTTACATGAAAGTCGCGGTTAAGATCAATCCGGAGCATCCGGTCCTGATCGACCGTTACATGCTGGGCAAAGAAATCGAAGTCGACGCGATCTGCGACGGCGAGACGGTCGTCATCCCGGGCATCATGGAACACGTCGAACGCGCGGGCGTTCACTCCGGCGACTCGATCGCGGTATATCCTCCGCAATCGCTGACGGACGAAGTGAAACAGCAAGCGATCGATATTACGATCAAGATCGCCAAAGAGCTGAAGACGATCGGCCTCGTGAACATCCAGTTCGTCGTATGGCAGGAGCAAGTGTACGTCATCGAGGTTAACCCTCGCTCTTCCCGTACGGTGCCGTTCCTGTCCAAGGTTACGCGCATCCCGATGGCGAATCTGGCTACGCAGGCGATCCTCGGCAACAAGCTGAAGGATCTCGGCTACCAAGACGGCCTGTGGCCGGAAGACGAATTCGTCTCGGTCAAAGTGCCGGTGTTCTCCTTCGCGAAGCTGCGCCGCGTAGACCCTACGCTGACGCCAGAGATGAAATCGACTGGCGAAGTGATGGGACGCGACCGCCATTATGCGAAAGCTCTATACAAAGGTCTCATCGGTTCCGGCATGAAAATCCCGCAATCCGGCGCGATCATCGCGACGGTAGCCGATAAGGACAAAGCCGAAGCGATCGAGATTCTGAAAGGCTTCTACAATCTCGGCTACAAGCTGATCGCCACGGGCGGCACCGCCGACGCGATCGAAGCGGCGGGCTTGAAGGTTCGCCGCGTCGCCAAGCTGTCCGAGGGCGAGCCGAACATCGTCGATCTGATCCGCACGGGTCAAGCGCAGTTCGTCGTCAACACGCTGACCAAAGGCAAGACGCCTGAGCGCGACGGCTTCCGCATTCGCCGCGAAGCGGTCGAGAACGGCGTCGTCTGCCTCACGTCGCTCGATACGGTCAGCGCCCTGCTCCACATGCTGCAAGCGCTCCGCTTCTCGAGCGAAGCCATGCCGGCGTTCCAAGCTTAATGAAGTTAATGCCCGATCATGCCGCTAACGCTGCGGCAGGATCGGGCTAAACTTTGCCGTAATAACAGCAAATGGACAGTTATTTCTCCTGACTTTCCCAGTCGAAGTGGAATAAAAGCAAATCGACAGTTATTTTCCTTGAAAATCGCCGATGCGCGTATAGTTCAGATAAATAACTGCAAATTCTTGTTATTATCTTCGAATCGGGGTTAAGCAGGCCAAATAAATGCAAATGGTTGTTATTGATATTAAATTGACGAGGAATGAAGGGAGCCCGGTTGAATGGCACTTACTGAGCAACAAGCGGCCGCGAAAGTGATGGTCGCGCTGGACAAGCCGGACGCGGAAGCGGCGCTTAGGCTCGCCGCGCAGCTGGAAGGCGCGGGCTGCTGGATGAAGGTCGGCATGGAGCTGTTCTACGCGGCCGGACCCGCGGTCGTCCGCGAGCTTAAAGCCCGGGGCTTCAAGGTGTTCCTCGACCTGAAAATGCACGACATCCCGAACACGGTACGCGGCGGAGCGCGCAGCATTACGCGCATGGGCGTTGACTTGTTCAACGTCCACGGCGCCGGCGGCGTCGCAATGATGGCCGCGGCTGCTGAGGGTGTGCGTGATGCGGTCGAAGCAGGTGACTCTGAAGCCTCGCCGATCGTCATCGCCGTCACGCAACTGACGAGCACGAGCCAAACGACGCTGAACGAAGAGATCGGCATCGCGGGTACCGTCGAGGACGCGGTCGTGCGCTACGCGAAACTCGCGAAGCAAGCGGGCTTGCAAGGCGTCGTTGCTTCCCCGCTAGAAGTCGCGGCGATCAAAGGCGCTTGCGGCGAGTCGTTCATCACGGTCACGCCGGGCATTCGCCCCCGCGGAGCGGACGTCGGTGACCAGTCGCGCATTACGACGCCGTACGATGCCGTCATCGGCGGAACCGACTATCTCGTTATCGGAAGACCGATCACGGCAGCAACAGATCCTGCCGCGGCACTGAACCTTATATTAGAGGAGATGACCCAAGCATGAGCGAAGTGACACTTGAGCAATTACCGTCCGTCATTGCGGGCAACCTGCTGGAGATCGGAGCGGTAACGCTGCGTCCGGACGATCCGTTCACCTGGACTTCCGGCATCATCTCGCCGATCTACTGCGACAACCGGCTGACGATGGGTTATCCGGCCATTCGCGACCGCATCGCCGAAGGCTTCGCGACGCTGATCCGCGAGCATCATCCGGACGCGGAGATCATCGCCGGCACGGCGACGGCGGGCATTCCGCACGCCGCATGGATCGCGCAGAAGCTTAACCTGCCGATGGCGTACATCCGCGATAAGGCGAAAGGGCACGGCAAGCAGAACATGATCGAAGGCCGCATCGCCCCCGGCCAGAAAGTCGTCGTCATCGAGGATTTGATCTCGACGGGCGGCAGCTCGCTCAAAGCCGCGTTAGCAGTGCGCGACGTGGGCGCGGAAGCGCTCGGCGTGCTCGCGATCTTCACCTACCAGTTCGCGCAGGCGGAGCAAGCGTTCGCCGAGGCGGGCATTCCGCTCCGCACGCTGTCCAACTACAGCGCGCTCGTCGAAGAAGCCCGCAAGCAAGGCACGATCACGGACGCTCAAGTGTCGCTCCTGCAATCGTGGAGAGAAAGCCCGCAAACGTTCGGTAAATAATCGTCTATCCGCATCAACGACGAAGAGCCCTGCCTTTTCCAAGGTAGGGCTCTTCGCCTATATTATCGCGCAATAGCACTATATATTGATGACTTTCGTCATGATGCAACAAGATACAACAATGTGCTATATTGGATAAAAGAGGAAGAGTCGGGAAGGGGAGCTCTCATGATCGATATTCATACGCATATTTTGCCGGGATTAGATGATGGTGCCGACAGCATGACGACCGCTCTTGCTATGGCGCGGGCAGCCGCGGCAGAAGGAATAACCGATATAATCGCTACGCCGCACCACGAGAACGGAAGCTACAGGAATCCGGCATCGGACATTCAGCTCGCGATATGGAATTTTCAAAGCGAGTTACGTACCGAAGGCATCCCCATTACGCTGCATGCCGGGCAAGAAATCCGGGTTAACGACGATCTCCTTGGGGCATGGGACAGGCGAGAGCTGCTTACGCTTGCGGGCTCGTCCTACATGCTGATCGAGATGCCCGGACACGAGATGCCGGCGAAGATGAGAGAAGTCGTCCGCGGATTGGCGGACCTCGGCATTCGCCCAGTCATCGCTCATCCCGAACGCAACCGATCGATTCGCGAACATCCGAGATTGCTGTCCGAGCTCGTCTTTCTAGGCGCGATCGCGCAAGTGACGACGCATTCCCTGCTCGGGGATTTCGGAGATCGGATCAAGAAGACCGCATGGTCGCTATGCCGCGCGGGATTAATCCATATCGTATCCTCGGACGCGCACCATGTGGAACGCAGGGCGTTCAGTTTATCGCAAGCCTACCAAGCGATATCGGATGAATTGGGACCGGGTTGGACCGAATATTATCAGAATAATGCGGCATCTTTGCTCGCGAACGAGACCATGCAGACGAATCCGACGATCGTCAAGGAATCCAATCTGATCGATAAGATTACGAGAATGTTCCGTCATTAACGCGAACTCCGCCAACCGATCCTCGGATCGGTTTTTTTCGTGCGGCAGGATATCGGTTTCCCATTGAAGAAGACAATGTATAGACCAACGCCATACAACTTAGTTGCAGATAAGGATGGGACGCTATGAACATCGCAGTAGCAGGTACCGGATATGTCGGACTAGCGACGGCTGTATGTCTTGCGGAACAAGGGCATTCGGTTGTTTGCGTTGACGTCGACAAGGGTAAAATCGATCTTCTTCAGCAAGGCAAATGCTTGATCTACGAGGCCGATCTCGAACCGATGATGCATCGCACCCCGATCGGCTCGTCTACACGACGGACGGTTCAAGCGCTTATCAGGAAGCCGAGGTCATTATGATCTGCGTCGGCACGCCCGAGGCGGTCAAGGATACGCTATATGCTTCGCGCATCGTCATCGGCGCGGAGGACGATTTCGGCGTCGAGATCATGAGGCGATTGTACGGGAAATACGAGTGCCCGTTCGTCATCACGGACCGCCGTAGCGCGGAGATGACCAAGTATGCCGCGAATGATTTTCTAGCATTGAAAATATCGTATATGAACGAGATCGCGAATTTGTGCGAAATCGTTGGCGCCAACGTCGAGGACGTCGCCAAAGGGATGGGGTACGACGAGCGGATCGGCGGCCGGTTCCTACGGCGGCTCGTGTTTCCCTAAGGACACAAAGGCTTTGCATTGGCTCGCCAACTACAACGACTACGAGATTAAGACGATCAAAGCGGCGATCGAAGTGAACGAAGCGCCTGCGCTGGCGAATATCCCGTTCCTTCTCGAAGACGGCGCTAACGTTCATGTATGGGACCCGGTGGGCATGGACCATTTGCGGGAGGTTCATGACGGGGAGGTCGTCTATTGCCGGACGATCGAAGAGGCGCTCACGGATGCGGATGCTTGCTTTATTTTCACGGAGTGGGAGGAAATCAAGAGAATCGACCTGCAGGAATTTCCCCGGTTAATGAAAACCCCGCACGTGTTCGACGGGCGGAATTGTTACGCGGTCGCCGACGCCAAAGCCGCCGGCATCCTGTACGAGTCGATCGGCAGAAGCGGACGGAAGGAAAGGAGCATGTCTTGATGAAAACCGTTCTGGTGACGGGCGGCGCCGGGTTTATTGGCTCCCATCTGTGCGAGGCGTTGCTGCTGGCAGGTCATACGGTCGTCAATCTCGATAGTTATAACGACTATTACGATCCGGCGATTAAGCGGGCGAACGTAGATGAGACGCGCGCTATGATGAAACGAAGTCAAACGCCGGACGTCCGTTATACGGTAGCCGAAGGCGATATCCGGAATCGCGAAATGCTAGGCGAACTCTTCGCGCGGCATTCCTTCGATGCGGTCGTGCATCTTGCCGCTTACGCGGGAGTCAGGCCGTCTATCGAACAACCGGTCTTGTACGCGGACGTGAACATTAACGGTACGGTCAACCTGCTCGTGACATGCCGGCAATACGGAGTGCAAAGTTTCTTGTTCGCTTCTTCCTCGTCCGTCTACGGCAATAACGAGAAGGTTCCTTTCTCCGAAAGCGACATTGTGGATTATCCGATCTCACCTTACGCCGCGACGAAGAAAGCCGGCGAGCTGCTATGCCACACGTACCATAGCCTTTACGGAATCAACGTGGCATGCTTGCGGTTTTTCACCGTGTTCGGGCCGCGGCAACGTCCCGATCTCGCCATTCATAAGTTCACGAAGCTGATCTTGGAAGGCAGACCGGTACCTTTCTACGGAGACGGCTCCACGGAGAGGGATTACACGTATATCGAGGATATTATCGACGGCGTTACGAAAGCGCTCGATTGGGCGTGCGAGGGCCAAAAGAAATACGATATCTTCAATTTGGGAGAATCGAATACGATCAGACTGGATCGAATGATCCGGGCGATCGAGGAAGCGGTGGGGAAGCAGGCGATACTGAATCGGCTGCCGATGCAGCCGGGGGACGTGAAGCGGACGAACGCGGACGTCTCCAAAGCGAAGCGGGAGCTCGGGTATGCGCCGAGATGGCATTTCGAAGACGGGATCCGCGAGTTCGTCGCTTGGGTGAGAAGCAAAGACGAAAAATAGCGAAATGTCATAAGTAAATATACCCATAATCCGAAAGCTTATGATACTATTAGATCATATGAAGATAGGGTTGGGGGTCTAAAATAATGGACAATGAGCTTCGAGTAGCGCACTGCCCCAAATGCGGTAAAATCTTTCAATTAAATATGCGAAACATGTGCAACGAATGCTCGGTGGAAGATGATTCCATGCTTCGTCTGATCGAATTGCAATTGCTGCGAAACCGGCATATGACGAACGAGGAGTTATCGGAAGCTTCCTCCGTCCCGCCGGATCGGATTCGCTCCTTCATCCGTTCGGGAAAGCTGAAGCTTTACGATTACCCGAAGCTCGCGGACGAATGCGACCGCTGCCAGAAGCCGATCCGCAGCGGGACGATGTGCCTCGCCTGCAAAACGCAAATCCAAGACGATATCGCCAACGCCCTTGAACAAGAGAGATTGATGAAAGAACGGATTCGTCAGAACACGTATATGTCCCGAGATCGATAACCCCGATCCGATAAGCTGACTCATGCGCCCGCGCGCAGGGTCGGCTTTTCTATTGCTCCGTCTTCAGACCGAGACAACCGGCATCCCGAAGACCGTCGTGCGACATTGACACGTTAAGTTACAATAGATGAGGAATCGTTAATTGGAAAATGAAGGAGCGACGCTCATGCCCGTATTAGAAGTGAAAGGCTTGCGCAAAACGTTCGGAGCCGTAACGGCGGTCGCGGAGATCAGTTTCTCCGTCGAAGCCGGAGAAGTATTCACGATCATCGGTCCGAACGGCGCCGGCAAAACGACGACGTTGGAAATGATCGAAGGCTTGGTGCCGCCCGATGCGGGTACGATTACCGTAGACGGGCTGACGTGGGAAAAGAACGAAGATGAGATTAAATACAAGATCGGCGTGCAGCCGCAGTCGAGCGCGATGTTCGATTTGCTGACCATCGAGGAGAATCTCGATCTGTTCGCATCGTTCTACCCCCGCTCCAAGAGCATTGCGGAAGTGCTCGAGATGATTAACTTGACCGACCATCGGAGCAAGTACGTCAAGTCGCTCTCGGGAGGACAGCGTCAAAGGCTTGCGATCGGACTGGCGATGATTAGCGATCCGGACGTTATTTTCTTGGACGAACCGACGACCGGACTGGACCCTCAAGCCCGCCGCAACATCTGGGACATCGTGCTGAAGCTGAAAGAGCTCGGGAAAACGACGATCCTTACGACGCATTATATGGAAGAAGCGGAGAAGCTTAGCGACCGAGTCTGCATCGTAGACCAAGGCCGCATCGTTACGCTGGATACGCCGGCTGCACTCATCGATAGATTGACCAAGGAGCGCGAAGTCAGAGTTTCGTTCTTGGACGGCGAATCGGCCGCGGCGGAGGCCGAGAGCGTCGCGGCGCAACTGCCGGGCGTCACGAAGACGGTTCGGGAAGGCGCGTTCCTGCAACTATGGTCGGTTCAACCGGAAGAGTCCCTCTACGGGCTGTTCGGCTTCACGAAGGAACGGGGCTTCCGCGTCGAGCAAGTGTCGATTCGCGAGCTAAGCCTTGAAGACGTATTCATTGCCTTTACGGGCAAGGAATGGAGGGATTAGGATGAGTCGCACGAGGCAACTCGGCAAGCTGTTCGTCGCGGATATGAAACTTATGTTCCGCGAGAAGCAAGTATGGTTCTGGAATATTTTCTTTCCTATTATTCTCATGGTTATCTTCATGCTCATCTTCGGAAGCAGCAGCGAGAATTTCAAGGCTAAGGTCGCGATCGTAGAGACTAGCGCGAACGCGACGTCGGATCGGTTGGAACAGGAGCTGCGTAACGTGCCGGTGTTCGAGTGGAAATCCGAGCAGCCGGTCGACCAAGCCCAAGCGGACAAGTGGATCGAAGATAAAGACGTGGACGCGGTCATCGTGCTTCCTGCGACCGAGGACGCGAAGACGTTGAAGCTTATTTTCAACAAAGAAACAGAGATGAGCGCGACATCCCAAGCGATATCCGGCATCGTCGGCCAATTCATCGAACAGGCGAACTGGAGCGAAGCCGGCGTCACGCCGACCTTCAACTTGGACGTAAGCTCGATTTCCGGCGGCAGCGAGGATCTCGAATACGCGGACTTCCTCATGACGGGACAGATCGCTCTCGCGATCGCGCAAGGCGGCTTGTTCGGCATGGTCGGCATGGTGGAAATGCGCCGCAAAGGCTTGCTTAAGCGGCTGAAGATGACGCCGGTTAGATTAGGGCTGCTCGGGTTGTCGGGTATGATCGTACGGTTTATTCTAGGCGTGTTCCAAATCCTGGTGTTAACGGCGATCGGCGCGGGCTTCTTCGGCGTGAATCTGCACATCGACCCGGCGACGCTGATCGTGGCGTTCTTCGTCGGAGCGATTACCTTCAATGCGCTAGGCTACTTATTCTCCTCGTTCAGCAAGACGATGGAAGCTTATATGGGGTATGCCAATATCGCAAGCTTCGTCATGATGTTCCTGAGCGGAATTTTCTTCCCGACGAGCGGATTCCCGGATTGGCTCAAGACGGTCAGCGAGGTGCTGCCGCTCACTTACTTCGTGGAAGGCATGCGCGACGGCATGGCGTACGGCAGCGGAATCGGATCTTCCGATTATTGGTTGGGCATCGCCATTCTGGCCGGTTGGGGAGCGGTCACCTATGCGATCGGCGCGTTGGTGTATCGGAGAACGAAGATCGAGGCTAGATAGTCAATGATGGGAAAATGGCTGTTGTCTTCGCTTACGGGCGGGGGCGACGGCCTTCTTTGTTTGTCCCTTATAACGATATCCCCGTCGCTCAGGGGCGCGGCGTTGCCGCATGCCTGAGTGACGGGGATGTCGTGAGGGAAGGAATGTAACCCTGCTGCAAACCTGAGCGAAAGGGATATTGTTATAAGGGAGCGGAATCCGCGTTACTTCCGCCCGGACGTCGCTTGATTCAGACGAGTTTTCCACTCGCGAATTTGCTCGTTCGGCAAATCCGCGGCCGTAGGGATCGGCGTCGGCTCGTCCGAAATCGCGTATTTCAGCTTAAGCGAGAGGATGCGGCGGACGCTCTCGTCGATGCGCCGTTCCGATAAAGTGCCGTCTTTCGCGGAATTCAAGAGCTTATTGTGCACAGACTGCATTTTCGAGTATTCGTGGGCTACCATGACGATATCGCTGCCCGCGAGGATCGCTTTCAGAGAGCCGTTAACGATGCCGTAGTTGTTCGCGATCGCCCCCATCGTCATCTCGTCGGTGATGACGACGCCGTCGAAGCCAAGCGTGCCGCGAAGCTGGTCGCCGATAATGACCTTCGACAACGATGCAGGCACCTCGTTATCGACGCGCGGGAACAAGATATGCGCGGCCATGACGACGTCGGCTCCGCTTTCGATCGCCGACCGGAAAGGCACCCATTCGAAGTCCTGAAGTTCCTCCAACGATTTGCTAACCACCGGAAGCTCCCGATGGGAATCGACCGACGTGTCCCCGTGACCGGGAAAATGCTTGACCGCCGCGATGATCCCGGCGTCTTGAAGCCCCTGCATCTCGGCTACGCCCATCTTGGCGACAAGGTCCGGTTTGTTGCCGAACGAACGGACCCCGATGACCGGATTGTTCGGATTGCTGTTAATGTCGAGCACGGGAGCGAAATTCAAGTTTAATCCCATCGCGCGCAGTTCGTCCGCGAGCAAACCGCCGAGCGCCTTGGCCAAGTTCGCGTCGTTAGACTTCCCGACGGCATGGCTGTCGGGAATCGTTTCGAAATCGGCCGGCATCCGGTTGATCTTCCCGCCTTCCTGATCCACCGCCAAGAATAGCGGAGCCGCGCCCTTATGGTTGGCGGCTTTCAGGTCGTTCACGAGCTTGACGGCACCGCCTATCGTCTTCAAGTTGTTCTGATAGAAAATAACTCCGCCGACATGCAGATCCTGGATCAACCGTTCGGCGGTCTGGTCCATCGCCGTGCCATCGACGCCGATCATGATCATTTGGCCGATTTTCTCTTCGAGGGTCATTCGGGACAGGATCGCCGAAACGGCGTCAACCTCGCCTGCGGGCGGAGGAGAAGCAGCATTCGACGGCTCGGGTTCATGGGTTTGCGATTCCGCGGGCGGCGCGGAAACCGATGGGGTCGGCGTACCCGTCTCCCCGGCAGATCCTTGCTCGATCGGCAGCGGATCGGCAGCTTCATTGCCGTTGTCCCCGCTGCTGCACCCGATGATGATTGCGAGAGTCAGCAGCGTGACTAAACATGCGATATGGCGTTTCATCATCAACACTTCCCCGTCGGATTGTAACAAAAACGCCCCTGGAACCCGTCTTGGGGTTGCCGGAGCGCTAATGCAATATAGGCGATCGCAAAAACTTAAACTTCGAAAGAGCTTTTCAGCGATACGATGCGGTTGAATACGGGCGCATCGGGCGTCGAGTCTTTAGGATCGACGTTAAAATAACCGTGGCGGAACAATTGGAATTTGTCTCCGCCGGCCGCTTCTTTCATGCCGGGCTCGACGAAGCCTTCCTGCACTTGCAGCGAGTTCGGGTTGATCCGCTCCAAGAACGATTGGCTGTCGTCCTCATCATCTTCGGCAATAAGCGGTTCGTATAAACGGAATTTCGCCGGAACCGCGTGATTCGCGTCGACCCAGTGGAGCGTGCCTTTGACTTTGCGTCCGGTAAAGCCGGAACCGCTCCTCGTCTCCGGATCGTACGTACAGCGAAGTTCCGCGACTTTGCCGTCCGCGTCCTTGATCACTTCTTCGCACTTGATGAAATACGCGCCTTTCAGTCGCACTTCGTTGCCCGGGAACAGGCGGAAGTACTTCGGCGGAGGCGTCTCCATAAAGTCGTCCGACTCGATGTAGATTTCGCGAGAGAACGGGATTTTACGGTGGCCCATCTCCGGATTCTCGGCATTGTTCTCGATGTCCAGCCATTCCGTTTGGCCTTCCGGATAGTTCGTAATGACGACTTTAAGCGGCTGCAGCACGGCCATCGTCCGAAGCGCCTTCAGCTTCAAGTCCTCGCGAATGAAGTGCTCGAGCATCCGTTCGTCGACGATGCCGTAGCTCCGGGCTACGCCGATTTCGCGGCAGAAGGCGCGAATCGCTTCCGGCGTATAGCCTTTGCGGCGAAGGCCGGATATCGTCGGCATGCGCGGGTCGTCCCAACCGTCCACGACTTTCTCGTCCACAAGCAGCTTTAGCTTTCTTTTGCTCATGACCGTGTTGGTCAAGTTAAGGCGCGCGAACTCGTATTGATGCGGCGTGGCCGGCATCTCGCACTCGCGGATCACCCAATCGTAGAAAGGCCGTTGGTCCTCGAACTCGAGCGTGCAGATGGAGTGCGTAACGCCTTCGATCGCGTCCTCGAGCGGGTGCGCGAACGTGTACATCGGATAGATGCACCACTTGTCGCCCGTATTGTGATGATGAGCGTGCAGCACGCGGTAAATGATCGGGTCGCGCAAGTTCACGTTCGGGGAGGCCATGTCGATCTTCGCGCGGAGCACTTTCTCGCCGTCGGCGAACTCGCCGTTTCTCATCCGGGTGAAGAGATCCAGGTTTTCGTCTACCGTACGGTTGCGATATGGACTTTCTTGGCCCGGTGACGTCAGCGTGCCGCGGGACTCCCGGATTTGATCCGGCGTCTGGTCGTCCACGTAGGCGAGACCTTTGCGGATGAGCAGAACGGCGCGATCGTACATTTGCTCGAAATAATCGGACGCGAAGAACAAGCCGTCCCATTGATAGCCAAGCCATGCGACGTCTTGCTTGATCGACTCGACGTACTCCACGTCTTCCTTGACCGGATTCGTATCGTCGAAGCGCAGGTTCGTCCTGCCTTTGAATTCGTCGGCAAGCTCGAAGTTAAGCACGATCGACTTGGCATGTCCGATGTGCAGATAGCCGTTCGGCTCGGGCGGAAAGCGGGTGACGATCTCTTGCACTTTGCCGGCTTCGAGATCCTCGATCACGATATTTTTAATAAAGTTTGATGACGGCGTCTTCGTTTCCAATCCGACCAACCTCTCTCCAGGTGAATGTATATCTTCTAATAATACACAAGATCGTCCCCTTTTATAAAGGGCTATGCCCAAAAATGGTGAAGGTCCGTAGGCGGTTTCCGTCAATGAAAGGAGAATGTTCTCCATTTTCTCTTAAAAAAATGATAAAGGTTTAATTTTTCCCGTAACTTTTCTAACGTAACTCTCGTTATAAATGATGAAGAGTTTGGCAAGGGAGGAAATTCACATGCTGTCATGGCTGCGCCGCGAGACGACGGCGAGTTCGCCGAGCGATCCGAACGACGAATCGGCAGAACGGGCGGACGGGCAACGAAAGCCCTCATCGCAAGAGCCGCTGTTGACCGTTCGAGACGTAGAGCGCTCTTTCGATGTCGGTGGCAGCAAGCTTAAGGTTCTGAAAGGCATCAATCTTACGCTCTATCCGAATCAGCTCATCATGCTTAGAGGGCGTTCGGGTTCGGGGAAGACGACGCTGATGAACCTTATGGGGGGCCTGGACACGCCGACCGCAGGGGAAATTATGTTCCAAGATCGGCCGCTGCACAAGTGGGGAGACGATAGACGAACCGAGGTTCGCCGCAAAGATATCGGATTTATCTTTCAAGCATACGCCCTATTGCCGCTGTTATCGGCATACGAGAACGTTGAATTGTCGCTTCGGATGGCCAAAGTGCCGCGCAGCGAGTGGAAATCCAGAGTAACGTCTTGCCTGGAGCTAGTGGGCCTAGGCAAACGCATGCATCATCGGCCGTTCGAGCTGTCGGGCGGCGAGCAGCAACGCGTGGCGATCGCCAAAGCGATCGCGCATCAGCCCGTCCTGCTGCTGGCGGACGAACCGACGGCCGAATTGGACAGCCAGATGGCGGCGCAAGTGATGCAAGTGTTCAAAGAGATCGTCGCTACGCAGAACGTGACGATCTGCATGACGACGCATGACCCGACAATAATGGAGGTTGCAGACCATGTCTATGAAATGGTGGACGGCGTATTCGTCTCCTAATCATGCTAATAGGAACGCGCGGCAGAGAGGCCGCCTCGTCTCGACCTTAATCGCGACGATGGCCTTGTCCGTTGCGATAACAGGATGCAGCGTGCTGCCTGACGAGCCGGAGGAAGAAGATTTCTCCGCGATCGAGCTTCCGAAAATTTCGGAGAAGCCGACCTACGAGGTAACGACGAAGACGCTCGAAACGAAGGTGCAGGGCTCCGGCAGAATGCTGTCGTTAACGGAGAAAACCCTCTATTTTACTTTGGAAGGCAAACGGCTTAAGAAGCTATACATACAGCCCGGTCAACAAGTCGAGGAAGGGCAGCTGATCGCCGAGCTGGACGTAGACGATCTGAAGAAGACTTTGCGCACGCAGTCTCTTGCCTTTAAGCAACAAGAGCTGCAGATGAAGAAGACGCTCCAAACGAAGGATGAGATGGACGCGCTAGAATACGAGCAAGCCGTGCTTAACTTCGAGCAGGCGCGTCAAGGACTCATCGACATGCAGGAAGAGATCGACAAAGCCGTGCTGACCGCCCCTTACAGCGGCACGGTCGTCGGGCTTTCCGTGCAAGAGGGTTCGCAGATCAAGGCCTACGACGCGATTTGCACGATCGCCGATCCTAACAATCTTGTCGTAGCGGCTACGATGTCCCGCGACGACTTGGAGAAAGTCGCGATCGGCATGGAAGTGCAAGTAGACATCAACAATGCGGGCAAATTCACGGGCAAGGTCAAGCAGATGCCGACGACCGACACGAGCAACGACAACGGCGGCGGTGGCGGGCAAGGCGGCAATCAGGCGCCGCTTCGTCTCGATCAATTCCTGCTCGTCGACGTGAAGGATCTTCCGAAGACGGTTACGCGCGGAACTCCGCTCTCCATCGGGGTCGTCACGAATCGCAAGGAGAACGTCGTCGTCATCCCGACGGTGGCGCTGCGCACGATCGGGGCGCGCGCCTACGTGCAAATCGCCGAGGCGGACGGCACGAAGCGCGAGGTCGACGTGGAAATCGGCCAGCAAACCGCGACGGACGTCGAAATTCTGCAAGGCCTGACGCCGGGACAGAAAGTCGTAGGAAGGTAACCGATGGCGCTCATTCGATTTCTATTCCGCAAAATGTGGAACACGCGCTGGTTGACGCTTAGCACGCTAGCCGGATTGTTCATCGCCGTCGCGTTCACGACGAGCATTCCGATGTATGCGGATGGAGCGCTGAAGCGCGTCGTCTCCCAATCGCTGCAGGATAACAGCCAAGGCTTGCCGGCCGGCGCGCTGCTCATCAGCTATCAGTCGACCGACGGCCAGACCAGGATGGAAGCCTTCGACGACGTCAACGGCTACATCGAGAACGAAGTGACAGCCGACATCGGCTTTCCGATCGATTCGTCGCAGCGGAGCTTGACGCTGCGAAGCTCGGAGGTGTATCCCGAGGACTCTACCAAAGTCGATGCGAGCCGAACGCGCAAGCTGACGATTTCCGCATTCAGCGACTTGAAGTCGCAAGCGGAGCAGGCGAGAGGCGAATGGTTCTCCGACAAGTCGGACCAAGACGGCACGATTCAAGCCGTCATGCTGGACGAGGCGATGTTCCGCAACGACCTGCACGTCGGCGACGTGCTGCTCTATCCGATATCCGGAGGCAGGGAGCTTCGCGTGCAGATCGTCGGCTCGATCAAAGCGAAGGAAGCCGACGGGGGCTACTGGTATCAAGGTTTCGAAGGACTCATGAACAGCTTGTTCATCTCGGAGAACGTGTTCGTTAACGAGTTGAACAAAGGAATGGGGCTTCCGATTCAGATCGCGAACTGGTATTCCGCGTTCGACCTGCGCGAGATCAAGACGAGTCAGCTGTCTCCGCTGTCGAGCACGTTAAACCGTATCGACATCGAAGTGTTCAAACGGCTGAACGACACGCATCTGAGCATTTCGTTCGCCGATATGCTTAAAGAATTCCGCCGCGACAGCATACAGCTCCAGACGATGCTGTTCACGCTGGCGGCGCCTATGATCGCGATGGTGTTCTACTTTATTACGATGAACTCCCGGCAAGCGCTGGAGAAGCAACGCTCGGATATCGCGGTGCTGCGCAGCCGCGGGGCGAGCACGAGGCAGATCTTCCTCCTGTTCCTTCTAGAAGGAGCGCTGCTAGGCATCGTAGCGTTGGTCGTCGGACCTCTCTTCGGATGGTTCATGGCGAAGAGCATCGGCTCGGCGAGCGATTTCCTCTATTTCGTCGACCGTAAATCGATACCGGTCGGTTTCTCGTCCGACAGCGTCATAGCGGGTCTAGGCGCGGTTATCGTAGCGATCGGCGCGGCGGTCATTCCGGCTCTCGTATTCACGCGAACGTCTATCGTCGACTACAAGCGGCAAGTCGCGCGGTCGGATCGCAAGCCGTTCTGGCAGAAGTGGTTCCTCGACGTCGTTCTGATCGGCGTAGCCGGCTACGGCTGGTATCTGTTCAACGAGCGTCAGATGGTATCGTTCACGACCGGCGTCACGACGGACCAACTGAATGTGCAGCCGTTCCTGTTCTTCGTGCCGGCGATCAGCATCTTCGCGGGAGGGCTCTTGTTCCTTCGGCTGTTCCCGCTCTTGTTGAAGCTGTTCAATCTGATCTGGAAGAAGCTGTTGCCGGTTCCGTTGTATTTGACGCTGACGCAGCTGTCGAGGTCGGCCACGTCTTACTATCCGCTCATGATCTTGCTTATTCTGACGCTCGGGCTCGGCGTATACAATTCGTCCGCTGCACGTACGATCGGACTTAATTCGGAAGAGCGCACGATGTACAAGTACGGAGCCGACGTCGTCGTCAAAACCGTATGGGAAGGCAGCCCCGAGTTCGAGCTCCCGTCCGGCAACTCCGGCGGAGGCTCAGGCGGGGGAGGAAGCGGAGGCGGCGCTGGCGGCGGGCAAGGAGGCGGCCAGGGCGGAGGCCAAGGCGGCAGTCCCGGAGGTCCGGGCGGCGGGCAAGGCGCAACGCCGACTCGAATCAATTTCAACGAACCGCCGTTCGAAGTGTTCCGCACGTTGCCGGGCGTCGAGCACGCGGCTCGCGTGCTGCAAACCAAAGGCAGCCTGACGATTTCCGGCAAGACAGCGGGGCAGGCGACCATCATGGGCTTCGATAACGTCGATTTTGCCCGCGTCGCTTGGTTTCGCGAAGATTTGTACCCGCACAGCCCGCTCAAGTACTTGGAGTGGATGGGTAAATTCCCGAACGGGGCGTTCATTTCGTCGAACGTAGCGAAGAAGTTCGATCTGAAGCGCGGGGATATCGTCCGCACGGTGCTGCAGGAGCAGCCGATCGAATTCGTCATTATCGATACGTTGCCGTACTGGCCGAGCCAATATCCGGATCAGTCGCCGTTCCTGATCGCCAACCTCGATTATATTTATGATCAGGTACCGCTCATTCCTTACGACGTGTGGCTGAAGATGGAGCCCGGCGCCCCTACGGGTCCGATCATTCCGGTACTCCAAGGGCAGGGCATCGAGCTGCAATCGATCGAAGACATGAGCAGCGAGCTGGCCGTGCAGAACAAGCATCCGGCGCGCGGCGGCGTATTCGGAATCCTAAGCTTAGGCTTTATCGTAACGATTATCGTCTCCTTGTCCGGCTATATTCTGTTCTGGTTTTTCAACCTTTCGCGCCGCGTCGTGCAAATCGGCATCTTGCGGGCGATGGGCTTGTCGCGCAAACAGCTGACCGGCATGCTGCTCTTGGAGCAAGTGTTCACGGCCGGCTTGTCGATCGGACTCGGTATCGGCATCGGCAAGATCACGAGTTTGCTGTTCTTGCCGTTCCTGCAGACGACCGACAATGCGGCGAACCAAATTCCGCCGTTCCGCGTCGTATTCGAAGCCGCGGATACGAATCGGCTGTATATCGTCGTCGGCGTCATGATGACCATCGGCGTCGCCCTGCTCTTTGCGCATATTCGCAGATTGAAGGTCCATCAAGCCGTCAAGCTGGGAGAGGAAAGATAACCGATGATTACATGCGAAGGGCTAGTGAAGATTTACAAAGCCGACGATCTAGAAGTCGTCGCGCTGCAAGGGCTTAACCTTAGCGTAAAGCCCGGCGAGATGATGGCGATCATCGGCAACAGCGGAAGCGGAAAGTCGACGCTGCTGAACATTCTCGGCGGATTGGATCGACCGTCCGCCGGGCAAGTGCAGGTCGGGCCTTGGAATCTGCTAAAGGTAAGCGACGAGGATCTCGTTAAGTATAAGCGCGATACCGTCGGCTTCATCTGGCAGAACAACGCGCGCAACTTGCTGCCTTTCCTTACCGCGCTCGAGAACGTCGAGATGCCGATGATGTTCGCCGGCAAGCTGGACCGGGCGTATGCGAAGCAGTTGCTCGAATGGGTCGGGTTGAAGGACCGTATGCACAATAAGCTGCAGCAGCTGTCCGGAGGCGAGCAGCAGCGCGTGGCGATCGCCATCTCCTTGGCGAACCGTCCGCAACTGCTGCTGGCGGACGAACCGACAGGCTCCGTCGATACGCGCACCTCCGACGTCATCATGGACATTTTCCGCAGGTTCAATAAGGAACTCGGGCTTACGATCGTGATCGTCACGCACGACCTGTCGCTCGCCGGCAAAGTCGACCGCGTCGTCGCCATTCGGGACGGATTAACGAGCACGGAATTCCTCAAGCGCAACCCGAATCTCGATCTGTCGTTGCCGCTGTCCGGCGGACATTCGCTCGAGGAAGTGCACGAAGCTTACGTCGTCGTCGACCGCGTAGGACGGATGCAAATCCCGAAGGAATACTTGAAGGCGCTCGAGATCGGAGACAAAGCGACGATGGAATTCGACGGAGACAAAATCATTATTACCGCACCGAAAACTTTGGAGGGGGAAGAAACCGCATGACACAAAGACATCAAGCACGCAAATGGCTCCTCGCCGGGACGGCTCTTACGCTGCTCGTTCCCGTATTGGCGGCATGCAGCACGAAGAACGATGAAAGCGACCCGAACAACCGCCACACGCTCCGTATCGGTACGCTGTACGGCAGCGCGCAGGACGATCAGTATTACCGCCAGCAGTATACGGATTTATTCGAGTTCGATCACGGCAATATCGACATCGAGATCGTTCCGGCGATCGACTGGAACCAAATGCAATTCGACCAGGATCCATCGAAGCCTTACCAACAGCCGGATCCGATGGAGAAAGTCAAAGCCATTATGACCGGAGATCGTCCGGTAGACGTCATGATTCTCGATATGAGCTTGCTCCCGCAGCTTGTGAACGAGAACATGCTGAAGCAGCTCGATCCGCTTCTTAAGGAAGACGAGATCGACACCAATGCGTTCGTGCCGACCGTGATCGACGGCATTAAGGAGCAGGGGAACGGATTCATCTACGCGCTGACGCCGACGTTCTCTCCTTCCGCGCTATATTACAATAAGAAGCTATTCTCCAAGCAGGGAGTAGAGCCGCCTACCGACGGTATGAGCTGGGATGACGTGTTTAACCTGGCTAGACGCATGAAGCAAGGCCAAGGCAAAGACGCGGTCTTCGGCTTCACGTTCAACCAATGGGGCGGAAGCAATGGATATTACGATATTCAAGGCTTCGGAGCGCCGTTGCAGCTTCGCATGTTCGATGACAAAGCAGAGACGATGACCGTTAATACGCCGCAGTGGGAAGCGCTGTGGAAGATGGTAACCGACCTGAGCAAAGATCATATCATTCCGACCCAAGAAGATATGCAGGCGATTTACGACGAGCAGAACAAAGCGGCTACGGATGGGAATATCCGCTACAATCCTTATCAAGGCCAGCTGTTCCTGAACGGCAAAGTGGCCATGACGGTCGGCGACTACGGCATGATCAGCCAAATTCAGCAGATGAACGCGAACGCGGATAAGCTGAAAATGGATAAGCTGGAGTGGGATGTCGTCACGATGCCTTTCTTCCAAGAGAAACCGGGAGTCGGCGGCAGCATTTATTTGAACCAATTGGCCGGCATTAACGCGAAAGCGGAAAATCCGGACGACGCATGGGAATTCATCAAGTTCATGAACGGCGAGAAGTCGGCGAAGTTCAAGTCCCGCAGCACGTATGAAATGTCCTCTCTTAAATCGTTCATCAAAATCAGAGAAGGCATGGATTCGTTCAATATCGATGCGTTCACGAAGATGAAGCCTGCGCCGGTATCCCAGTCGTCCCTTAAGGACCAGGAGCTGTACCGCCAGAAGCCTAACCTGAACATGGTGAACGAGCTCGGCAACCAGGCTTACAACAAAATCATTCAAGGAACGAAGACGGTCAAGGAAGCGCTCGAGGAATGGCAGACGAGAGGCAACGATCTGCTGCAGAAGATCAAGACGAATCCGGACGGCCCGATCGAAGGCATCTATGACGACGTATACGGTGGCGGCGGCAACATCCCGTTCGAGAAGCTTGAGTTGATGAGAGCGGCCGGAGAGGTCGTCGAGTCCGACGCCGCGGAATCGTCCGAAGCAACGACGGAAGAAGCGCCGGCAGATGACACGGCAGATGATTCTGCAGCGTCCGATTCCGCAGAAGGTTCCGCTGCATCATCGGAAGCCGTTCAAGTCGTTGAATAAAGCGTAAGGATTGCGAAGCACCCCGCAGCGTATCGTCGGAGATCCGATAATCTGCTGCGGGGTGCATTCTATTGTCAGGAGCGGGTTTCAAAAACGGTTCCGCCGTGCATCCTAGAAGGAACGACCCGGATTACGGAGGGATGTACGTTGAAATGGGTATACTGGTCCAGGCTGTATGAGAGCAAGTTCCAAGTAGGATGTCTTGTGCAAAGGATGGAGCATGACGGCTGGGTGTTCGGCATCGATATGCCGCGCGAAATCGAGGTATACCGGTCCCGCAAAGGGCGCTACGGCGTCCGCTACCTGCCTTGAGCTTGTCGTCCCGACTCTTGGCATTCGAGGCCGTCTGTGCTAAGCTGAGACCGACGCCAGTTGCTTAGGAGGAACGACGATGAGACCGATGCCGATATCGGCGGATACAGCCCTGAAACTTTCGAAATTCATGAACGTGCCGGTGGAGCATTTGATGCATATGCCCCAACATGTCTTGCTCCAGAAGCTTGCGGAGATGGCGATGGCCGAAGGCGGTAAAGACAAATCCGATAATGGCGGGAAAACCGAATAAGTCAATTCGGAAGTTGACACGGGGCATGGCAATAGGGTATATTATTATTTGTCGCCAATAAAAGGCACCTATTACTATCGACGCGGGGTGGAGCAGCCCGGTAGCTCGTCGGGCTCATAACCCGAAGGCCGCAGGTTCAAATCCTGCCCCCGCAACCAACCTTTTTCACCGGACCTAGACGAGGGCCTTTAGCTCAGTTGGTTAGAGCGGTCGGCTCATAACCGATTGGTCGCAGGTTCGAGTCCTGCAAGGCCCACCAACAGCAGAATTGAAGAACGAACTCATAGGTATCCAATCAAGAGAGATCCCGTTGCTCGCAGGAGCATGGGGTCTCTTGCTTTTATTCGAATTTACTTTGACGAATTGGGGGAGGGATTGGATAAGTTGACCTTGCTATAAGCCGCCGATCCGTGGTAATATAAAGTCTGTTGTCACGGTTAGCGGATCATTCCGAAGCTGGCAACGAACGTGCCGGGGTGGCGGAATTGGCAGACGCACAGGACTTAAAATCCTGCGGTGGGTGACCACCGTACGGGTTCGACCCCCGTCCTCGGCACCACTTAATTTTATTGGTTTTTTGCATAACGGTGCTAATGCTAAAAGTGCACGAGTCCTGTGGTACTATTCACTACACAGGATTTCGAAAGATAAATCCCTTTTTTGACTTGCTGAGATCAGGTCAAGGAGGGATTTTTTTGTACAAGAAAAGAGTAAAGGGAGTGCAATCTAAATTCATTGCGGATTGGAAAGAATGCTTGGAGAGGTTCTTACGTTTTAAACGAGCTCAAAGTAAAAGTGAGTTAACGAATGGATGACTATCGGAGACATATCTCGATGTTTTTTCGGAGATATGATTCGGACTGGGTGGTGTATGAAAATATCGACCAAAAATCTTGAAGCGTCTGTTGGAACTACCCGACAAACACACATTTGCTGGTACCGATTAGAATGCAAACTATACGGTCTATAAAACAGTTGCTTTCAGCACGGCATTCAGAGTGGTCTGCTAAAACGCCCATATTTTGCACATGGGAAGGAAATTCGCTAACAAGGCATACATGGGGGATAGGATGGAGGTTTACTCTAACGCACGTGGAATGAAAATAAGACCATATGATTTGCGGCATGTTTTTCGTTGAATTTTCTACGCAATGGTGCTTCGGTATTTGCATTACAAAAAGCTTAGGACATACAGATTTGACGATGACAAAGCGGTATGTTGCTCTTTCGAATGAAGATCTAAAGAAACAACATAACTATGCATCACCAATCCATTCGCTAGTACCTGAGAAAAATCGGATAGGTAAATTATAGTTCTAAGGGGCGGAAAATCCGTCCCTTTTTACTTTTTTGGATAATTTCTCAATGACCCAGTTCTCTACTTCTTTAATTGAAACCCCATGATCTAAAGCCACTTGCTATTCTAACCTTCAAATATTGTGGTTGATATCCCTTACGCACTCATATGAATAGCGGAGGGAAATTGACCATTTTTACTCTTACAGCGAAATCACCATTCTAGAACAAAAAGATTAGGTTTGAAGAAGGTGTGTAGCTAATTATGACGAATTATTGGAGACAAATATTAATATTGAGAATTAGAGAGTGGGTAACTCAAAAAACAAGTATTTGACCTGAGTGGATTATCCCTATAAGTACGATCTTCTAAGATTGTGTCTTATGGTTACTTTGCGATAAGTAATATTAAAGTTGATCTTACTAAAGACATAACCCTATATTGCAATTCTTCAAAGGAGTATTGTCCAATGTGGATAACGAAACATATCGATCTTCCTGATGAAATAATTGAAGCCCAGAAAAAAGGTGAACTTGTAATTTTCGCTGGAGCAGGTGTATCAACACCACCTCCATCAAATTTACCGAATTTCGAAAAATTAGCTAATGCGATTGCACAAGGTTATATTCCGTATAATAAATCCACTTCAATAGACACCTTTTTGGGGAAATTGCTAAACAGAGGAATAAGAGTGCATGAAAAAGTCATAGAGCTACTAACCTCACCAGATTCTAAACCTTGTTCTTATCATAAAAACATAATAAAGCTATTCGATAAAGATGATATTAAAATTGTAACAACGAACTTCGACGATCATTTTAGAAGTGCAGCTTATGGTCTTGAATTGCCTATTTATTCAGCTCCAGCACTGCCATTGGGTCGTGATTTTACTGGAATTATTCATTTACATGGAAGTGTAACAAAGAGACCGCATGATTTAGTGATAACAGATAGCGATTTCGGAAGAGCATATTTTACAGATGGCTGGGCTACTACATTTTTAAGGGGTATGTTCTCTAACTATGTAGTTCTTTTTATTGGATTTAGTGCAAATGATCCCGTTATTCAATACATTGCACGTGGATTGGGATCAAACAATCGTAATAGATATGCATTTACTGAAGAAGGGCAACACGAACATTGGAATCACCTACAGATCAAATACATTGAATACCCGTATTCCAGGCATCAATTGTTAGAAGAAGCAATTGAAGCTTGGGTTGTTCGGACACAAATGGGTGTATTTGAACAACGGAAGCTTATAAAAGATATTGCTGAAAACCCTCCTGAATTGAATGCAGTCGATGAAAGCTATATCAGACATCAGTTAAAAGACCAGTTAGGAGCACAACATTTTTTTGAGTTCTCTAAGGATTTTCAATGGGTAGAGTGGATGGATAGTAACAATTATTTGGATTCCCTCTTTAAGATTGATACAGAACTTACGCCGATTAAACATATGCAAGCGATATGGTTTTCCAGTTTCCTTGGCGATGACTCAGAGAGAATGTTAAAACTAATCATGGATAAAAATGCCATAGGAAGTTATTTTAAAGACTATCTAATGAGAGCATTGCAATTGAAAAGTGTAAACCTATCTGCTGATCATTTTGGTAAATGGCTACCGGTTATTTTGAACCATGTTAATTTTAATAGGAAGGAAGATCAAATAGAATTTATTTGTAAAGATTTGGAGTATCCGAAAAACAGGGACCAAATTATTGTTTTTATTAAATACTTGACTACTCCAATTACTAAGTATAGAAAGAAATTTTCACTTTCTGAAAGCAATAATGAATTCGTTGATGTAGAAATAGAAATTCAAGGTGATACTTATTGGTTAAGACAGATTTGGTCAAAGTATGTCGCACCAAACCTTGATTTTTTTTCATTTCCTATACTGAATCTATTAATTAATCAACTTCAACTGGTAACTCACCTTCAAAAAGCAACAGGGCATGGAGATTGGGACCCTATTAGTTTCTCGCGTTCTGCAATCGAACCGCATGAACAAGACCGATATCCAGATAGTATGGATATTGTTATTGATGGTTGTAGAGACTCACTAAAATACTTAATCGATCATGATGTGGATCTTGCTTCTTCGATTATTAACCAATGTTTTATGAGTGATAGCAAATTACTAAAACGAATTGCTATCCATTCATTTAAGTTACTTGATACAATCACTTATGATGGAAAGTTACAATGGGTAATAGAAAATGAATTATTGTTTAAATCAGATTTTAAGCATGAGGTATATCAGCTAATTAAACATGTATATTTTCAAGTGACAATCAAAAGTAAGAGGCAGTTTTTGAAGAATATTAAGGATGAGTTTGAGAAGAAAAGAGCGGTATTAGAAGATTCCAGAAAAGAAAGTATGGATTATGAAGAGTTTAATTTATACTACTGGCTTACTGTTTCAGACGAAAATTGCAGATTAGCAAGAAGAGCCTTTAAAGATGCAAAAAGGAGAAATAAGCGTTTTGAGGCGAGAGACGAATATCCTGATTTTACTCACTGGAGTTCGACTGGTGGTTTTGTAAGGTTATCTAGCAAAGTAACAGTAGATAAATTATTATCAAAAGACCCTGATGATCCTACCGATTTAAATTGGCTTATGAATTACAAAGAGAAAGATAGTTTCTTTGATAGACGAGAAGGTTTTTTAGAGGTTGTTAGTTCCGCAATTGCCACTCAACCTGCATGGGGGTGGAAATTGATGAGGCGTTTGGTAGCTCCTCCGAAAAAGTGGAAAACTGATCTGTGGAAGTCTGTTATAAATGGTTTAAAAGAAACGAATTTATCAAATGAAATGTGGTTTGAACTTTCTAAAACCTTATTAGACCATCGGTACCTCAATACGCTGCGTTATGAGATTGCATATCTTTTTGATAAGGCAACAAAGTCTGTTGGAACAGATTTTCAACAAAGTATCAGTGTAATAATAAAAATTTTTAATAAAATATTCAACGCGTCGGAAAATTCCGATATCTCTGCGACTGATGATCCATTTATTCAAGCTATCAATCATCCTGTTGGTAAGCTAACTGAATTTTTCTTCTGGGTATATATAGAGAGCTTTAATGATGATGGGGCTAATAAGCAAATCATAAGTGAAATTAAGAAGGATGTTTTTTCTAAGCTGATTAATCAAAAAAATGATAAAGCTCAGTTGGGTCAAGTTATCCTTGCTCACAGATTGCATATTTTCTTGTCCGTTGATGAGAAATGGAGTAAAGATAATTTAATCCCATTATTTGATCCTACGTATGATAAAGAAATGGCCATAAAGGCCTGGAATGGATATGCATATGGCGTAAGATGGAATGAGCGAATTCTAGAAAGTCTTTTCCCGAACTTATTGTTGATATTACCTTTCACTAACGATATGAAAGCTAAAATTGAAGAAAGCATTTATCGCCTGTGCTCATCGATATTGTTATTCTCAACGGATTTCCATGAACCATTAATGAATCATTTTATTACGTCAGGAAATGGATACCAATTAACACTTCTGACCAAAGAGCTGAAACACAATACTATTCAGCTTGATGAACAAGCTCTACTGACTGCTTGGCAAAATTGGTTAGGTAATTACATCACAGCCAGGCTTCAAAACCTTCCAGTCAGAATCAGTGATGATGAAATACTTGAAATAATCGATTGGGTTCCTTACGTAGAACCTGTCATTGAAGAATTTGTAAATCTGTTGGTTACCTCTAGGCAGGTAAGATTGAAGAACAGTCATTTTATATACCAAATCAGCGAAAATGAATTAGGCAAAAGGTATCCATTTACAATGTTGATTTTTTTAGATTACATTTTGAAAGATACTGATTTGGCCTTTTATGCTGAAGAGGCCTTCACCATTATGACGCATATACTTGAAGCACTAGGTAATAAAAATGATCACTATCCAATCGTTTGCGAGAAATTAATGCAATCCAATGTTTTGAGAGCTGTTGAGCTAAGGGAACAATATTATTTTAAGTTTAGATCATAATGGGAGAGTATGCTAATTACTACGTATTCTTTTAAATAACTGGGTTCGGTAAGATAAATTCACTAATAGGTCGTGGATGGTTGACTTATCAAGTCTTTCCTGCGACTAGAGGACGCACAGGATCATAAAATGAACAATGAATGTGATTGTGTAAAATGTATACTACGGTCTAATTGAGCCCATTATTTTGGGCTCTTTTATTTGACTAAAATACAAATGACATAACAAACTTCTATTGAATCATTCTTTTTCTCACTCTTTATAGATTTTTTAGTAGTATTATTACAGGAGATAACGTCCAATAGTGGAATAAGTCTATTGAACTACTTTTTTGATATCTTAATTAATAAAAAAGGAATTGTACTAAGGAGCGTGTCGGTTTTGAGTAAAAAAGATCTTTCAGAACGGGATATATGCTCTAAATACATTACACCAGCTGTAGTTCAATCGGGTTGGGATCTACAGAAGCAAATACGTGAAGAAGTTTCTTTCACAGACGGCCGTATTATCGTTCGCAAGAAGATGGTAAGTCGCGGTGAGAAAAAGCGTGCTGATTATATCCTTTATTATAAAGCTAACCTTCCTATCGCCATTATTGAAGTCAAGGATAATAAGCATTCTATCGGTGCAGGGATGCAGCAAGCGATTAACTATGGCGATATCCTGGATATTCCTTTTGTCTATTCCTCGAATGGGGATGGGTTTCTTGAACATGACAGGACAGCTACCTCAGGAGAAGTTGAGCGTGAACTAACATTGTCGCAATTTCCTTCTCCTGAGGAACTGTGGCAGAGATATAAAATCGCCAAAGGTATTGCTGTAAAAACTGAAGAAACAATTGTCGAGGAGTATTACTTCACACAGGAGTCTAAAAGCCCTCGCTATTACCAACGTATAGCCATTAACCGGACAGTTGAAGCAATTGCCAAAGGCCAAGACCGTATCCTACTTGTAATGGCGACTGGAACAGGTAAAACATATACAGCGTTCCAAATCATTTATCGTTTATGGAAATCCAAGACAAAGAAACGCATTCTCTTTCTCGCTGACAGGAACATTCTTGTTGATCAAACAATGACCAATGATTTTGCTCCGTTTGGCGACAAGATGACTAAGATAAAGAACCGTAAAATAGATAAAGCTCATGAAATATACCTTGCATTATACCAAGGTATTACAGGTACGGAAGATTTTCAGAATGCTTATAAAGAATTCTCTAGAGACTTCTTCGATTTGATAATCATAGACGAGTGTCATCGCGGCAGTGCTAAAGAGGATTCGGCATGGCGGGAGATATTAAATTATTTTGATTCTGCTACCCATGTTGGACTAACTGCAACGCCTAAGGAAACCAAGGAAGTTTCAAACTTGAGTTATTTTGGCGATCCGTTATATACATATTCGTTAAAACAAGGTATCGAGGATGGGTTCCTTGCTCCATATAAAGTCGTTCGAGTACTACTAGATAAAGATGTCGAGGGATTCCGACCGACCAAAGGCCAGCGAGATAAGTACGGTTATGAAATAGAAGATCGGGAGTATAACATCAAGGATTACGATAAAAATCTGATCTTGGAAAAACGTACACATACTGTTGCGAAAATGGTTTCGGATTATTTGAAGTCCAACAAGTCACGCATGGCAAAAACGATTTTCTTCTGTGTGGACATTGATCATGCCGAACGTATGCGACAAGCATTAGTTAATGAAAATGCAGACTTGGTAGCTAAGAACTCGAAGTATGTAATGAGGATCACGGGCGATAATGACGAAGGAAAAGCTGAATTAGATAATTTCATCGATCCTAATGAACCATATCCAGTTCTTGTCACTACAAGTAAACTCATGACTACTGGTGTTGATGCGAAAACATGCCAGTATATTGTTCTAGACTCCAATATCAACAATATGATCGAGTTCAAACAAATTATCGGACGTGGAACTCGAATTCGAGAGGATTTTGGAAAGTTATATTTTACGATTATCGATTTTAGAAATGTAACCAAGTTATTTGCCGATCCTGATTTTGACGGTGATCCGATTGTCGTCAAACCAGTCACAGGAGATATTCCTCCAGAAGATGGTCCTGAAGATGGAGGCGAAGCTGGAGGGTCAGGTGACGATACTCCTGGGGGAGGGTATGGAGATCCTCCTGGCGGAGATGGAGGAACCAATGAGCCACCTGCCAAATATTACGTGCATAATATTGAAGTCAAAGTTCTTAACCATCGTGTCTATTACTACGACAAAGATGGTAAACTGATTACCGAGTCACTAATCGATTACACTAAGAAAAATGTGAAAAATGAGTATCAGTCACTAAATGATTTTTTAGTCAAATGGAACGATGCCGAAAAGAAGAATGCCGTGTTAAAGGAATTAGAGGCTCAAGGCATTTTATTGGATGAACTGCAGGAGGAAGTGGGTAAGGACTTTGACCCATTTGATCTGATTTGCCACGTGGCGTTCGATCAACCGCCTCTTACACGTCGAGAGCGGGCTGAGAACGTAAAGAAACGTAATTATTTTGCGAAATACAGTGAGCAAGCTAGACTCGTTTTAGAAGCTTTACTGGAGAAATACGCAGACGAGGGAATCGTGAATCTAGAGAGCATTGAGATATTAAAGATTCCAGAATTCCAATCCTTTGGTTCACCAATTGAGATAGTAAAAAGATTTGGTGGGAAACAAGGTTATTTAACCGCAATTAAAGAGTTAGAACAAGTAATTTATTCAGCATAGAAGCAACTGGGAGGATAATCACAAATGTCAGTTTCAGCAGTAATTAAATCAGTACAAGATACAATGCGTAAAGATGCAGGTGTCGATGGCGATGCTCAACGAATTTCTCAATTAGTATGGATGGTGTTCTTAAAAGTCTTCGATGCTAAGGAAGAAGAATGGGAGTTATTGCGTGACGAGTATTTGCCAATTGTGCCTGAAGGATTACGTTGGCGTGATTGGGCAGCCAATGACGAAGGCATGACAGGTGACGATCTTCTTGACTTCGTGAACAATAAGCTGTTCAAAGAGTTAAAAGATATGCAATTAGATGAATACAGCGATCCAAAGGCTTTTATTGTGAAAGCTGTATTTGAAGATTCCTATAACTATATGAAGTCAGGTACTTTAATGCGTCAAGTGATCAATAAGCTGAATGAAATTGATTTTACTACGCAACAGGACCGCCATATGTTTAATGATATATACGAGAATATACTGAAAGACTTGCAGAATGCGGGTAATGCTGGGGAATACTATACTCCACGTCCTGTAACACAATTTGTTGTAGATATGGTTAATCCGCAGCTTGGTGAGAAAGTCCTGGACTTCGCTTGTGGAACTGGTGGTTATTTGACGAGCACAATCGAACACTATATAAGTACAGATCAAATCAAGAATATTGAATCAAACCATTTATTACAGGAAACGATTATGGGAATTGAAAAAAAGCCTCTACCACATATGCTGGCTATGACGAATTTGATCTTACATGATATTGATGCACCTAAGATTAAGCATGATAACTCACTTTCGAAAAATGTTAGGGAATATCGCCCCATTGATCAAGTTGATGTAATTGTGACGAATCCACCGTTTGGTGGGATTGAAGAAGACGGTATTGAAATTAACTTTCCTGAAAAGTTTCGTACTAAGGAAACAGCCGATTTATTCATGGTTTTGCTTATGTATCTTCTAAAAGATGGTGGTCGAGCGGGAATAGTCTTACCTGATGGATTTTTATTTGGGGAGGGAGTTAAAACAGCAATTAAGGAAAAGTTGCTAGATGAATTTAACCTTCATACCATTATTCGCCTACCAAGTGGGGTCTTTGCACCTTATACGAGTATAAGTACAAATGTTTTATTCTTTGAAAAAGGGAAGTCTACGAATTTAATTGATTATTATCAAGTACCTTTGCCTAAAGGCTATAATAGTTTTTCCAAAACTCGTCCATTCAGATCTGAACATATGGAACAAGTGCGAAAATGGTGGAATAATCGTGATTATGACTTGAATGGTTATCAAGTGACAATCGAACAGATTAAAGCTAGAAACTATAACATTGATTTTAAAAATCCTAACTTAATACAAGAACAGCCAGATTATTCTTTAGAACAGTTATCAGTTATGCTAGAACTAAAGTCATTACACTTCTCAACTCTTGTTGGAAAGATTAAAGCGTCTATTCAAGGAATGGAGAAGTAATCATGTTTATTGATGAGTTGAAAGCTACTATGTTGGCACTTGCGATGCAAGGAAAACTTGTTCAGCAAAATTTGATGAATGAGACGATTAGTTCTTTTTATAAAAGTGATGAAAGTAAATTAGATTTGAATCTGTCAGCAAATGCAAGTGAAATTCCCTTTGAACTACCAAATGGATGGCAGTGGGTCAGGGTTCCTGAATTCCTCTTTTTTCAAGAGGGCCCTGGCGTGAGGAGTTATCAATATACAGACACGGGTGTTAAACTGTTGAATGTTGCCAATCTACAAAAAGGGAAACTGGATTTAACAACATCTTACAGGTATATATCTGAAGAGGAAGCATGTGGCAGGTACAATCATTTTCTTGTAGATGAAGGTGACTTGATAATCGCAAGTTCAGGGATTACCGTTGAAACTTTTGAAAAAAAAATGGGGTTTGCGGAAAAAGAACATCTACCATTATGTATGAATACAAGTACAATAAGGTTCAAATCCCTAAATCCAAAAGAATTGGATATACGATTTTTTATGTACTTTTTAAAAAGTGAAATTTTTAAAAAGCAATTATCAGAATTAATTACAGGCTCAGCACAATTAAACTTTGGCCCGTCCCATTTACAAAAGGTTATATTTCCGTTGCCGAGTTATGAAGAACAACAACAAATCATATTTAAGATTGATGAAATGTTTGCCTTAATTAAAGATTTAGAAGAAATAAAAAATGATACACACGACTTGGTTAATAAAATGAGGAAAAAAGTCCTTCAAGACGCCGTCGAAGGTAAACTTGTTCCACAAGATCCAAATGATGAACCAGCAAACGTTTTGTTTGAGAGGATTATGGAAGAGAAAGAACGGTTGATAAAGGAAAAGATAATCAATAAAGAGAAGCCTCTTCCTCCAATACAAGAACATGAGATCCCTTATACGCTACCACAAGGTTGGACATGGGTTCGCTTAGGAGAAGTGGCGTATCATTCTCTTGGTAAAATGCTTGATAACCAAAAAAATAAGGGTAATCTTCATAATTACCTTAGAAATTACAATGTGAAATGGTCTTATTTTGAATTAGATGACGTATTACAAATGAAATTTGAAGATAATGAGTTTGAGAAATATTCAGTTATAAAAGGTGATCTAATTATTTGCGAAGGTGGGTATCCAGGAAGGGCAGCAGTATGGGAGCAAGATTATTCAATATTTTTTCAGAAAGCACTTCATAGAGTTAGATTTCTATCAACATATACGAATTATTTTTTCTTAAATTATTTGTTGTTAAGTGATATGAATGGGGAATTAGAAAAGCACTATACCGGTTCTGGGATACAACATCTTACAGGAAAGTCTTTAAATAAAATAACATTCCCACTTCCTCCATTAAATGAACAGAAACGTATAGTTGAAAAAGTTAATCAATTTATGGCTCTATGTGATGAAATGGAAAAGTCAGTGATATAATCTTAATTTGCAACAAACAACCAAGTCCTGTAAAATAAACTCATCGGCAAGTCGCAAAAGGTTGATTTATCAAGCCTTTTCAGCGTTTTGAGGACGCACAGGACTTAAAATCCTGCGGTGGGTGACCACCGTACGGGTTCGACCCCCGTCCTCGGCACCACTACATCGATATACAAATCCCTTTTCGTCCTTGTTCTTGCAAGGCGAATAAGGGATTTTTTGTGATGTACATGCCTATCTTTCAAAGAAGAGGAATTTCAAGCTTGAATGTAATTTGACCGCCTTTATTCTGGTATTGCAATCTCCCTCCTAACCTGGCCGCAATTTCTTGTACGATCGGAAGACCGATACCTCCATGATCATGCTTGGTGGTATAGCCTTGCTTAAGCATGTTTCTAGAAACGCACTTGGGAAGTTTTCCCGGATTAATGACCCTAACGAGCAGCTTATCATTCTTCATATTCCCGTGGACGCGAACCCACCGATCATGTTGATCTCGGCAGGCCGCATATTCGATGGCGTTATCGATCAAGTTTCCGAATAATCTCACGAGTTCTAACGGCGACAGATGAGCTGGAATCAATCTCCAATTCTCAAACTGGAACATGAATAGCACGCCGCGCGTTTCGGCATCTGCCTGTTTCGTTTGAAGTAAGGCAGTAAGCACCGGGTGGCCAAGCTCGTACTTCTCGAACGTATACGTTACATCATTGGCCCATCGTTCCGTGTATTCGAGTAGATCCGCATATTCTTGCATGGACACCAGAGCGTTGATGGTATTCACATGGTTCAGAAGATCATGCTTCTGCGCTCGTATTTCGAATTGCTGATCTCTCATTTCCTTCACTTGCTCCGCATAACAGCGAATGCTGTGTTTCAATCGGGATTCCGAGCGTTTGATTAATATGATCCATAGGCTTAAAACCGCAATAATGCCGATGCTCCAGTAGAAAGGCAGGTTCACCTCACTCACCTCGGTTTCGGCGCTCCAACTGTTCGGCGAATTTCGATACTTGAGCACGGCCGAGCGGGGCTGTCAAGGTGCTGTTCCGGAAGAGAATGACGAACCTTCGAATTAATCCGCTCTTCGGAGTGTCGGGATCCTTCGTGAATCCGGATACGTGCCGTAAGTTGACTAATACTCCTCGAATGGTTTCGACCAAGTTCGGCGCCATCATCTCCTTGAGTTGCTGAAGCGTATAGATACTGCGAATACGTTCGCCGTTCGTCAGGAAGATCGTAACCGATTTTTTGGAGGGTAGCTTCTCGATCATAAGAATCATGCTTTCCGAAATGGCGAAATTTTGTTTGGAACGAGAGGATTCTACAAGAATTTCTTGCGTATTTTCAATCGAGCTGACTTTGGCTGCGGACGCGGCCTTCTCCTTAATTTTATCGATGGCAATGTTCCACCGGTCGCTCGTGATCGGTTTGACGACGTAATACGCCCCGATCTCGTTGACCGCCATCATGACGTTGTACGGATCCGTAGAGCCCGTAACGAACATGATCGTCAAGTCGGTTTCACCTAACTCGCGCAATCTAAGCGCGGCGTCAATCCCTGACATATCCTCTAATTCGATGTCCAGAATGACCAGTACCGGCCGGTACTTTAGGACCAGCTCCACGAATTCGAGCCCGGAATGCGTCTCGGCTATGACGTCGAGGTCGCTCGCTGCACATAAAGACCTAATTTGTTTGCGTACATGCTGTACATCTTCGGCAATAATTGTCCTCATCATCCATCTTCTACCTTCTCTTAAAAGATTTTCATTCCATGTTAGCAGAAAAATGATATTATTTTCCACACTTCGATCAAAACTAACATTATTTTATTTGTCAAGGCTACCAAAGAGAGTTAAATGTATTTTCATGTCTAATCATGTCTATTACTAGCGAATTAGGTTTGCAGATAGAGCGAATAGGTAAATACAACATCATTAATGATTTGTCAAGTGCATTTCGAGGTCGTTTTATAACATTTCGCGGCTCAATTCTGCCAACTTCGAACCCCTTATATCATTTCGAGGTCGATTACTGACATTTCGCGCCTATCCCATTTCAAAGGTGTAAAGATTTCCATATACTAGAAGGTATGATAATTACATCGAATGGGAGTTGATCATGGCATGTTGTCTGATCAAATGAATCTCGATCCGCTTGACGGTCTCTTATCGGCAGCAATAGAGGAATCGACAGGGCGCTATGCCTTCTACCTAGCGTTCCTGGAGCATGAGCTTGTTGTCATCGGCACGGTTTCGGATGAGTCTACGTTGCAATTGAAGTACGTCGAGATGGAGGGGCAATTGGTTCTTCCCGTCTATTCCAGCTGGCATAAATTCCATTCGGTCTACGGTTCGAAATACGCTTATATTAAAATTCCGGCGTACCTGTTGCTTGACGCGGTGGAGTTGAACGATCCATGGGTGCTTAATCCGGGCTTCGTTCCTAGCAAAATGATCATTCCCGAAGAGTTGCAAACGCTCAAAGACGGGACGATTCTAGACTATTGCTGGGAACAGCTCAGCGAACAAGACAGGAAAGCAATGCTGGAGGAGCGGTTGACCGAAATTCCGGAGCTATCTTTTCAAGTGCTGATCAAGTGTCTCGAATCGTATCCTTCCATCCGAAAAGCCTACGTTACCCGCATATATCGACCGTCCGCTAGCGAGCAGCCTTTTCCGTTAGTTGGACTAGAACTGGATGACTCGGATCGGGAGACGGCTAGCGCGTTGATCGCCTCGATCAATGCGGCGGTGCGGGAATTGCCGCAGACAGATCACGCGTTCGAATTTGTAGTGCTTGACGATGCCGTTCCTCTCGCCAAGTCTATGAAGGCGCAATTGCAGCCGGTTTACGTGCGAAAGACGATTGAGGATATACGCTCGATGTTTCGTTAAGCATCCTGAAGGAGGGCGACCGGGATGTCGCAGATTAAAATTAACGTGAACGACGTGCGGGCCGTGAACAAAACGTTCAAGAGAATGATCGGCAGGATGGGCGACGAAAGAGACGATCTGTCTTCGTTACGCCGTAGATTGGACGGAGATATTACCCGGAGGCGGAACATCGACTCGCGGATGAGTCAAGCGGGTTCAAAACTAGGTGACTTACAAACTCAGCTTCAAGCGTTGTATAATTTTATTGATTACGGAATGGACGAGTACATACAAGCGGACGAGAAGGCCAAAGACCATCCGTTCGAGAAAAAGAAGAAGAAGTCGGTCTGGGATAAAATCGGTGGCGCCATCAACGCGGCGGCTGACGGCGTAACAGGGTTCGTGGAAGGCGTAGCGGATGCGGTGATCGGCACCGTAGAGGGCATCTTTAACATGGTTGTCCATCCGATCCAGACGATTCAAGGACTCGTGTATGTCGTGACACATCCCGTGGACGTGGCCGTTGGGATTTGGAACGCGGTATCCGAATCGTGGAACAACGACGTCGTGAACGGAGACGCTCAGAGCCGCGGCAAATGGTTCGGACGGATGATCGGCGAAGTCGCGCTCGCAGCCGTCGGAACGAAAGGCGTCGATAAGGTAGGCAAGCTGGCCAAGGGGTCGAAGATTGTCCAAGAAGCCGGGGGAGTAAGGGTCGTACCCGAGGTGCTGAGAGGGAGGATGCCGGGGGTCAAGCGTGACATGGGTACTCCCGCGAAACCGGAAGTTGAAGGTACACCGTCTCCTAGCCTCAATAAGCCTGGTATGGGGGCGGGAAGCCATAAAAAATTTACCGGGGCAGGCATGAAAGCTTACGACAAGGCTGCAGAAGCTGAGTACGAATTAATAAGAAAGTTAGGAATGAAGGACATTGAAGATGTTGCTCGGAATACGGGACACCGTGTTGATGAAATAAGAGCAATGAAGAAACATTTATTTTTCGGTAAACATCAAATACCTCAACCGGGAGGGAAAGAGTTTAGACTTGAACGTTTTGCCGCTGACGACGAAATTGCTTTTGCTTGGAAAACCGTTCAAAAGGGAGAGTTATCCCCTGAACAAAAAGCATGGTTTAGGCAATTGGGTGAACACGAACTTGCAGAGAGAAAGTTAATGGCAGAAGGACACAAATATCGCACTTTAGAATCGTGGAATAAACAAAAGGGAACTTATGACGGCTTTCCGCCCGGTGCGCATGAAAAAGCGCCGCCACAACCGAATGCGGCTTTCCCAGGTTATGAAGAATACTTCTTTAAAAATATGTTTGATTAAGAGAGTTGGTGGAACGACATGGGAACATTATTAAACAATGCTGTAAAGCGTATATCATCCATTCGATTTGAGAATGTCGGCGATAAGGTTCGACAATCACATCATGTCTTGATTAGTGAATACTTTAGAAGAGTTAACGCATTTTTAGATGCTTTTGGTGCTCATACCGATAAATATCCTATATTCAGCATTGCAAAAGTACTAGAAAAGAATGTCGATACTAATATCTACGATTTATGCCCGAACCTTCATGAAATTAATCATGTTTATGTAAAAGCAATATGTTATGGTTATTTGGAAATTTACGCATTGGCGGATGAGGGAGTAAGTGAAGCGATAGAGTTCATTGATCTATATGAACCAATGATAAAACTCTTCGAAAGAGGAGGAAGTTTCGGTATCAGACAAGGCGAATTGCTTGTTGGCAGGTCGTCTTATCCACTAAAATATTGGCGAGAGCTCCATATTCCACTTCATGATATAAGTGACAGTGCGCTTAATCGTGTGGATGCAGGAGGGGAATAATTACTTATCCTTTCCTCGTAGTTAAGATGAAATAACTATCTTAGCGGTTAGATCCTAGATAACATGTAGGCTGTCTATTAGGTCAATCGGACATGATAGACAGCCTTTCTTATTGTTCATTGCGATTAGATTATCTGGATGGCCAAGGCAACAGGCCCTTTCCAGATAACGGGAGCTCTTACGGGGTTATAAGATTCAGAACCTCGAGGGTAGAAGAAATAGAGATTCCTTATGGTGAAAGAATGGGCGGTACTAATTATGATGGAAATCCGTGTACGCAGAACGGATTCACTGGAGCAAGAAATGAGGAGATTATCCCGGAATGGAAGCTAGATGGTCGGATTAATCCTATAGACGGGGCTGAATTATATAAAGTCTCTGACGATAAAGAAAGGCTAGTAGGAATTTATGATGCAAGAAAAGGTAAGTTTATCGAAGCTAAAGAAAAATAAAGGGGGAATATACATGAGAAGTGGTCTATACGCTTTTTTCAAAGGTTCTGAATATAGACTGATAGAAATATCAGATGGTGGTTTAGAGTTGATTTCAAATGACAGTAAGGACATTGACAAGGGGTTTAGTTTTTATGACGAAGGGGTTTTTGTTAAAAAGGTAGTTAGAGAACAATTGGATCAAGTTTGTCTCATTGATACCTTTGCCCTCTATAAAGGTGTTAAGTTAAAGGTTGGAAGCATGAGGAACGGTAAGGTGCTGTTAGGTACAAGTCAACTCCAGTTAGTAGAAGATCTGGGTTTTGACAGAACCGATAAATATTTTTACGAAAAATGGGTTGACATCGCAGAAGTTCAATTAATTGAGGAAAAGCAGCTTGCCACGATATAAACAATGAAAAGTAGAGCATATTATATTCAAATTAATTCTTAGTGAACGGTAATGCATAATAGGTCGATTATGGTCGGAACCACCGCCATGATCGACCTGTTTTTTTGTTATCTTCGTTTACTCGCGGTATAGAAACGATTATAACTTTGCCGGTCTACTATGTATACCGGTCTGGGAAGTAAACCCATGCAGCAATCGCCTTCCCAACAGCCCGATCGAATATCGCACAAATCCTAATTTGTCAAGTACATTTCGCGGCCATTAATCGACATTTCGCGGCTCGAAAAAGCCCAATTTATATCGGAGATACCAATTCGAGGTCGTTAATTGACATTTCGCGCCAAACATATTCCAAAGGTGGATGTCCTTCCATATACTTGAACCCAAGCCCGTACAGGAATCGACATTGGGCAACAATCCCAACGACATGCGACACAGGGGTGATGGAATGGGCAAGACCGCAATTCTTACTCTAGGATTAGTCGCGGTCCTCCTCGCGAGCTATTGGTGGAGCCTGCAACAGGAAACTTCAGTCGACCCGGTGCTGAAGACTATCGTGGATACCCACATGGGAAGCGGGGGCGCGATCGAGGATCCGACTCATGAGCTTGGCGTTACGGATAAAGACGATATCGTTTACTCCGTAGATGCCAGAAGTCTAACCGTAGAATATGGCAAACAGCAGTTTCGCGTCGACTTGGACAGCGACGAAGAAAGTCAGACTTTAGCGAGCTATCTAAGCGCGCTGGGGCTGTCGATTCGGGACAATACCGAGGGCAATCCTCTCCTGCTATATAAAGGCGAAGAGGTGAAACGAATTGAATAGACCTGCTATCTTATGGTTCACGATCATGCTGTCGGTTGCCGTGTTGCTCGTTGTCGGATGGACAATAGCAGGCGGATTCTATGATGTAAACGCGAAGACAGACGAAGCAGAAGTACGAACGGTAATCGTCAAAGAGGCGATCGCGCACGGGAAACAGCTCAAGACGACTTTGCCTGCCAACGACGCGAAAACGGTCGCTGCGATCGCGTGGCCTGCATCGGAGCCGGCAACGCGGTACGAATATCTCGAATCCTCGAGCATTATCGACCCCGTCTCGATTGGGGGCGGCATCGAGCCAGACATCCCGTTCACCTACATATCGGACATCGCAACGGCAGCGAAATACGTGGCAACAATGGTCGCGGATGGATGGACGGTCGAAGGAACGTTCCGAACGGCGAAATACGTGGACGTGTACCTCGCCCATAACGGAATGATGTGCAGAGTGGTCGCAATGCCGGGCTATATGAAGCTGTTGTACCCGGTCCAATCCGGCGTGCCGGATCCCGAAAAGTTTATTAACGGTTGAACTTGATGCGGAGGTAACGAGATGAGCTGGGAATGGAACTGGAAGACGATTCTGATCATTGCCGCGGTCGTATTGCTGTTCGTCGGTACGAACGTCGGTCAATATTACGCGATTTGGGAGCCGAAGCAAGCGGATATGAAAGCCGATTACGAAGGGCAGATCGCTTCTTTGCAGGAACGAATCGAACAGATCGGCCCGATGGTCAACATATGGACGATCCGGGAAGGGGGCAAGTCGTTATACTCGGGCAAACAAATTCAGTACGAAGACCTGGAGTCCCGAGAAATACCGGAGTCGCTGCTTGTCCCGAGCCTTGTGTTGGAACCGGAGACGGTCGTCGGCAAGTATTACCGGGTTTCATTGCAGTCCGGGACGCCGCTTAGCATGGACCTGGTCATGGAACAGCCGGTAGACGATACGACGCGCGAATACGACGTCGTCGCGGGCGTGATGCCGATCGGGCTTCGCGTCGGAGATTATGTTGACCTCCGCATCGTATACCCGCTCGGCGAAGATTATATCGTGCTTCCGCATAAGCGGGTTCAGGCGATTAACGAGAAGACGGTCAAGATGCTCTTGAACGAACGGGAAATTCACTTCTATCAAGCGGCTCTCATCGATTATTTCTTAAACACGGAAAAAGGCGCGACGTTGTACATGACGAAGTATCTCGAGCCCGGCATTCAGAAGCCCGCGTCGCAGTTTTACGCGATTCCGAAGAACATCGAAGCGATCATGCTTGCCGATCCGAACATCACGAAGAAGCTGAACGGCGAGATCAACGATCCGATCCGGTCGATGATCGATACCGGCAACTCGGCGGTAACCGAAGAGCAGGGAGGCAAGATCAGCTCCGGGCGAGGCACGATCCAAGGCGCGATCGAAGGCGGAGCCTCCGAGGCTGCCGATCGAGATAAGGCGTTGCAAGATGCAGAAGAGTCGGCAGCACCCGCGGTCGAGCCGGCGCCCGAGACGATCCCGAGCACGGATACGACGTCCGAAGGCGGAACATTGACGATCGAGAAAGGTGTCGTGGAGTAATGCGGATAGGCGTATACGGCTACACGGACAAACGTCCCGTTATCTATGCGTTGTTGAAATTGCTGCATACGACAGGCGACGTCGCGTTGCTTACGAACAATAGGCACTATGCTAGATTGCTTGAATCCGGCGAGTTCCAAGGACATTTCGCTAATGTCATGATCGCCGTGACGGACGCCACGCCCGACGAGGTGTTCGAAGAGATCGGTTACGCGCCGGACGACTTCGACCACGTACTGTTCGACGTTCAAGATACGATACCGAGCGATCTGCAGATGGCGCTTCACGTGAAAACTTACGCGCCATCCGAGGACGAGCAGGCGGTACTGGCCATGTTGAACGAACCCGTTACGGTGAAGATGGCATACGACGGTAAGCGCGAGAAGAACGCGATCCACGTCATTCCTTCCTCCCGGCTCTGGCAAACCGCCGAGCGGATCGAGCACTTCCGCCAGCTTGAACCGATGCCGTCCAAAGCGATGAACGTCGAATTCGCGAAGCTGCTTGCTCCGCATCTGAATATTAAGCCGAAGCAAGCGCTCGGAATATTGACGAGGAGGCGAAGCAAATGAAAATTGCCGTCATATCGCCGGACCGCAGGCAAGGAGGAACGACGGTGAGCGTGATGCTCGCCTTAGGCATCGCGCAGACGCAGAATATGACGACTTGTCTGGCTTACACGGGCAATGACGGCCGATCGATGGCCGGTTATCTGGGAGTCAAGCCGCAAGAAGACAAGACGCGCAATTTGACCCAGGTCATCAAATTGTTGGAAGCGAACGCGATCGCCGGCGACGAGATCGTCGATTATTGCCTCAAGGTTCCCGGCGTGCCGAATTTACAACTGATCGAGACGGCGGCCGAGACGATATCGGCCGAAGACAACACGAAGTTGTTGAAATTCGCCATCCAGAATCTTAGCCACGAAGTCGTCGTAACGGACGTCGCGACGGAAATTTACGACGAAGCATCGTTAGCCGTCATCGAGCAATCGGATTTGGTCGTGATGGTGCTTACGCAATCGAAGGACGTCTGGGACAAGCTGCGAGATTGGGATCGCGCGGGCGTACTGAGTGTGCTGAACGGCAAAGGGCTCGTCTACGTTTTCAACCAGTTCGATCCTTACGTCGAGGCTTTCCGGGATACGACGAAACGTCTCGGATTGCGTCATCGGCGATGCGCCAAGCTCAGCTACAACCCGTTCATTCGCAAATCGAGCAATACCGGCAAGCTGCAGACGATGCTGCCGTTCATTCTGGACCGGGATCCGAGAGTGATCGAGCTCAATAACGACTTGAAGGAATGTCTGATGGTCGTCCTTTCGAACTTGGGAAGAAGAACGGCATGGCCGCAGAAGAAGACTTAGCGGCGGGAGCGGAACGGGAGGAACTTAACGTTGAATTTAAATACGTTGCTCATAGTCGCGACATTCATCGGCATCGCCGCGCTGGTAATCGCTCTGTATTGGAAAGCGAAGCGCGAGAAGCCGGACGTGGAGCTGTCGGATAAGCTGACGCTCGACCGTCTGCTCGAGATCGTCAAGTACAGCTTGGCCGACTTGGTCAAGGACGAGAACCTGGCCGGCATCACGGACGAGGAATTCGAATCGATGTACAAGCGGAAAGCCCGCATTCAGGACGCGATGCAGAATTGCGTGTACGGCATCGATTCCGCCAAGCTGATCGTCCAGGACTTGATCCGCAGCATTATCGCCGAGCAGTTGAAAACCGAGGAAGAAGTCCTTCAGGTATTCGACTTCGGAGGTTACGTGGAACCGCGGGTCAAGTTCGAAATCTTGATGTACTTCTACAAGAAGACGCACGGCAAGGATGCCCTTGCCGAGCTCGTCAAGGAATACCGGCTCGATCGCGAACGGTACGAGATCGAGGACAAGTCGCAGCCTTCTTATCTCGTATCCGAGGAAGACATCGATACGATCTACGCCGATAAGGCTTTCGAGCTCAGCTACCATGTCATGCTCGATCTGCTCGCGATAATGATCTACCAGAGGTACAAAGGGTTCGGCATCATCGACACGCTCCGCGAAATGAATATTAACGGCTTCAACTGCGGCACATCCGGATCGATTCTGAGCGCGCTGCTCAACAAAGAGAAGAAGATCATGAAAGCGCCAAGATCGGTATGGCTGTACTTCAACGGCAAGTACATCCATCTCAGATTCCTGTCTTTTCAGACGGAAGAAGAGCTGCGCAGGGTCGTGCAACTGCTCTGCCGGTATAACAATCCCGGACCGCTCACGGAAAAAAGAGGATATCTAGTCAACACGATGTACGATAAGTCCCGCGTTCTCGCCCTAAGGCCGCCGGCCGCGGAATATTGGGCGGTGTTCGTCCGAAAGTTCACGCTGAGCGATTCGTCGCTTCCCGCCCTGATCGCCAAACCCTACGTGAAAAACGCGCATTTGGCGATCGAATTGATCAAGTTCCTGATGATGGGGCAAGTGACGTGCGGCTTCACCGGTCGGCAAGGCGCCGGCAAGACGGTCATGATGACCGCCGCGGTCAAGTATATCGATCCGAGATATACGCTGCGGGTGCTGGAGATGGCTCCGGAGATGTACTTGCGGGAGCTATACCCCGAACGGAACATTTTATCCGTGCAAGAAACGGAGTTCATCTCGGCGACCGAGCTTCAGGACGCGCTCAAGAAATCGGACGCCGCCGTCTCGATCGTCGGCGAAGTCGCGACGGATGCCATCGCGGCGAGAATGATCCAGATGGGGCAGGTCGCGTCGATATTCACGATTTTCTCCCACCATGCGAATCTGGCCGATCAGCTCGTGTACGCGATCCGGAACTCGCTCGTTAATGCCGGCGGATTCACCGGCAACATGACGACCGCCGAACAGCAGGTTATCGATGTGATCCGCGTCGACATTCACCTGAACTATACGACGGATGGCAGACGGTACATCGAGCGGGTATCGGAAATCGTAAAGTTGGACGAATACGTCCCTTATCCGACGTACGATCCGGGCAACGCCGTTCATTCCATGAACCGGATCACCCAGGAATACTACGAGCGCAAAACGGATCGCAAGACGTTCGCCACGCGCGACATTCTAAGATACAACCTGGAGACCGATACGTACGAGGCGGAAGATTGGTTTACGACGGAGTTGACCCAGAAGATGCTCAGCACGATGCCGCCCGATAGAATCAAAGATTTCAAGTCGTTCATTCTCGACAACTGGAGGCTATGATGGTTTTTCTCCTCATCGCGATCGTCTTGACGGCTATATTCGGCATTTCCTGGATCGTCGTCTCCGAACGCAAGAAGGCGAGGGCGAGAATGTCGGGCATCCGCAGCAAACGGAGCGGCGTTATTCCGTTAACGACCTACCTCAGGTGGTTCAAGAGGCTGGACGAATCGTTCCTGACGCGCGGAAGCTTCCAGAAGGTGAAGACGCGCATAGGAGACTTGTCGGTCTACTCGGCCCAGGAAATTCAAGTGTATGCCGTGCGGGTCTACGTGATCTCCGTCTCTTGCTCGGCTGCCTTGTTAGCCGCCGGCGCGCTCATCTTCAAGGACGTGTTCTCGACGCTGCTCGTTCTGTTGTACGCGATCGTCATGAACAACGTTATTGTCGGCAAGCAAGTCGACAGCGTGCATTACCGCTTGCTGAAGCAATTGTCGACGGCTTTGTCCTCGCTCCGGTTGAATTATTTGCGGCTCAACTCGATCTCCCAGGCGATCGCGGAAACCGAAGCGGGCAACTCGCTTCGCCGGGCGTTCGAAGATATTTCCGCGATCTTGTCGGATGTAGACGGGAAGAAGAAGCTGGACGAATTTTACGCCAAGACGCCATTCAAGCTGCTGTGCACGCTGGCCGGCGTCTGCTACATCCTGAATAACGCGGGCGACTCGAAGCTGCGCGACGGCTCTTCGAATTTCCTGCAGGCGATGGGGATGCTGGCGGACGAGGTGAACTTGGAAATTCGCCGGATCACGCTGCAGAAAGCCAGATTCGGGATGCTGGAATATTTGCCGATCGTGCCTCTGCTTGCGATCGGGGTTATCGAAGGGTTCTTCACCTCGATCATACCGGGAACTTCCGTCTTGTATCACGGAATGATCGGTTACGTGTCCCGCGTCGTCATCCTGCTGGCTTCGATTATCGGATATACCGTGATCGTAAGGGTGAACAGCGCCGTATCGGTCAAGAAGGACGACCGGAATCCGCTCGTCATGCGAGCGCTTCGGGCGCCGTGGTTCGCGAAGCTTGTCGACGAGATGATCCCGAAGAAGTCGTTCAAGCGATTGCGCAAGCTTCGCGCGATCAAAGGCGCGTTAAGCATGACGAATCTGAGGCATCTGTACGGCAGCAAAATCATGTACGCCGCCGCTGCCTTCCTGTTCTCGCTCGTTTGTTTTTTCTTCGCGGTGCAGCTCGGCAAGCAGTTCATTTACGACAACGTACGGGAAGTGTCGCTGATCGGCGGCGAGAAGCTGACGGCGAAAGACATTCAAGTCAGAAGAGAGCTGGATCGTTACTACTTGTCGCTTCCTAAGATGCCGACGGAGAACGAGACCAAGAATCTCGTTCAGGCGAGGCTGCCCGACCTGCAAGCTTACGATCAGGACGCCCAATTGAAGCGGTTGATGGAGAAGTATAGAAGCTACCACAACGCCTATTTCAAATGGTGGATGGTCGCGGTTTCGTTCGGCATCGCGTGCGCCTTCTATTATTTGCCCGAACTGCTGCTTCGAGCTCGCTCGGCGTTGCTGAAAACCGAAAGCGAGGAAGACGTGCTGCAGATGCAGACGTTGATCTCCATCCTGATGAATACGTCGTGCGATACGCTCGAGACGCTGTATTGGCTGATGAAGCAGAGCCGGGTGCATAAGAACGCTCTGGTCGACGCGTTCCACGAATATCCGTCCAATCCGGATCTGGCGCTTAATCGCCTGAAGGTGAAGTCTGTGCTGCCAAGCTTTCGCCGAATGGTGGACAAGCTTCTGCTCACGATACACCAAATCCGTCTGGACGAAGCGTTCAGCGACCTCGTGTCCGAGCGGGAGCACGTCATGCGAATACGTGAGATCGCGCAGACTTCGACGCTCAACAAGAAGCGCGGGATGGTCAGCCCGCTCGCGATGGCGCCGCTCGTGTTGACCGCGGTGCTGTACATTCTCGTACCGCTTGGCATCCTCGGGTTCCGGGAGTTCAAGAACGCGCTGCAGCAGATGAATATGTAAGACGCAAGCGATTATTCCGCGAAGGAGGTGAGGTTGACGGCGAGCGCATGCCGGAAATGCGCATCGGAAGCACCAGCCAATCCTTTAAACCAATCTATGGGAGTGATTAAACAATGGAAGGCGAACTCGGATCGGGCGCGCGAATAGCGATTGCGCTCATTGTTATCGGCGTTATTATCTCGGTCATTTTCGTAATCTTAGGTTTTACGCGGGGAACGACGAACCAGGGCATCTCGGGCGTATCGACCTCGATGGACGCGATGACGCTGGCGCGGTTCGACGACTACGACCAGAAAACCATCTCGGGTACGCAAGTCATCGCCGCGGTTAAGCTGTTCGAGGGTCAGCCGGTGGCGACCGTTGTAAGGACGACGGCTACGATGTCGGCCGCGGGAGGCGCCAATACGGGCAACAATTATGGCGCGTTGTTGACGAACTCTAACAAAGTAGAAGGCAATGATTACTATACGACAGCTGTAATTACCCGCACTGAGGCTCAAGAAAATGATTCCTTTTATACAGTATCTTTGGTTACGCCTATCAGTCACAACTTGAAATATACGCCAATGACGGATGCCGGAACGAATCAATTCGTTCGCCCGACGGCCAAGTTTTTGGCGGAGCTGATGAAGGATTCTACGGGAATGATCGTGGGTATCTGTTTTACACAACTCGCTTAATTACTACTGTTAATGCCTATGAGCCGCATCTCGCGGTTCGTAGGCAATCGTAGAGTAGTAAATTACAGGAAAGGAGGGGGCTCCCGTGAACGAATGGTCCGCCACGATCTGGGCGAGCTTGAGCGCGATGGCCGCGGCGATCGTCATTTCCTTCGTCGTTCTGCTCGGCTCAATGGCGAGGGAGAGCGCGAATGTCATGCACGAACAAGATACGGCCATCGAAATTCTGAAGGAGCATCGCAAATACAGCCCTTATGACGGCACAAGCGATCTGTTCGCGCAAGATCTGATCTCCGCCATCGCGGAGTCGGGCGGTTATCCGGTTATTCAAGTGTACACGGGTTTATCTTCTCCGGACCAGTTGTTGACGTGGGAGCGACGGACATCGCCTTTGCCGAGCGGTGCCGCAGATCCTTTCTCCGTAGAAGAATTAACCGGCAAGTTCAACGACAAGTTCGGTAATCTTCTTGACTCGGCTAGATTTCGTTCAGAGATTATTAGGGACGCCAACGGAGCGGTCAGCATCATTAGGTTCAGGAGGCAGTAGCCATGGAGAACGAAGTAAGCGATGGCGTGAAAATAACGTTCAACCTCGTCGTAATCGCGGCCATCATCGCCATCGTTGTCGGCTTCAGCGTCTTTACCCAAGAGTTCAAGAGGAACCAGGTTAATGCGATCGCGGATTCTCAATTGGAGAACGTTTCGGCCGAGCTGAGAGAGGTCGAGAGTTACGGGGCGGTTCCCGTGCCGACGCTTTATGCGATTCTGCGGAGGAGCGATGGCGCAGCGTACCTCAAACCGGTAACGATCTATAAGACCGCTGTAAGCCATACGGAGGATCTAGCCGCTCCGAAACTGCTGGGCAAGAAAGTCACGATCGAGCTTACGCCTGTATGGGACCGATTCGAAGTCGCCATAGCAGAGGAGAAGGAGACGGAGGAGTAACGGATGGAAGAATCGGAAAGCTCGTTCGACATGTTGCTGCTGATCGGCGTGCTCGCGCTGTTCCTTGCGATCGGGCTTCCGCTCCTGATCCCGTTCATGAAAGGAGACGTCGGCGGGTTCGACGTGCAGATCGAGAAGACGGCGCCCGTGACGAGAAGCATGCTGTCCGCGAATGTCGATCCCGAAGCCAGACAGTACGACAGCGGCGACGCGCTGCTCATGCTGGTCGTCGCCGACGAGAACGCGCCGAAGCCCGGCAAAGTCCGGTTCGATAGGAATGGAACGCAGCTAGAGATAACGCTTGATGAAGCTTTCTTCTCGAACCGGAAGCAATCGCTGGAAACGTTGTGGACGGGAATACCGAGTCACGCGAAAGTCGACGTGCGGTTGTACGCCGGACCGGAAGGCATGCGGTACTGGAACTTCGGCTTCGCGCCGTGAGAGGAGATCGAGAATGATTCTGCTAGGTTTAAACATACCGTCGTTCCGTAAAGGTACGAGCGTCAAGATCGCGGATCCCGCTTGCGCGAAAGGGGCGAAGGCCGAGATGATGTTCGCCGTGCTGGATCCGAAGGAGAAGCATAAGAAGAGCCCGTATGGAACGCCGAAGAAAGGCGCCGTGGGCAAGATCGTATCCATCATGAAGTTCAAGTCGCCGGAAGGCGAAGTTTCCATCTACTATGGCGTGCTGGTGAAAGACGTGCTATACGCGTTAGCAGAGGACAAGCTGGCGAGAGCGTAACGGAGGGCTGAGCATGACCGATCTGATTAATAAAATACTCGGCGTCCTTCTCGCATTCGTCCTGCTCATCGGCGCTCCCTTCGTCATTAGCGCGATGAACAAAGATTTGACGATGAACCGCAGCGTCCTGAACGAGATGACGAACTTTATCGACAAAATCACGGACAAAGGCACGCTGACCGATCAGGATAAGGCGGACTTCTACTTGGGCATATCGTCATACGGGGCGTCGATGGACGCGACGATCAAACGATATATGAAAGTCGTAAACCCTGACGGCGCGGGCGGGACTTATGCCTCCTACGTGTACAACGAGGATATTGCCACATGGAACGCCGGAGACATCATCCAAGTGACGGTCCGCGCCATCGACTATACGGGTGCGCAGCGTCTCCAGAATCGACTGTTGCGGATGACCCCGCCGAAATTCAACCAGACGTTAGCCGGCATGATCAGGAAGTAGGTGAAGGATGAGCCGTTTTTTTGCAATCGTTAATCTCGTTTCGCTGCTCGGTTTCTGCGCATTGATCGTCGGGTTTCTATTCTACGTACAGAAGGAGAAGGACGAGATCGAGAGGCTGAAGTTAGCCTACGCCATCGACTATTCGACCGACGCCGGCATTCGGGCGATGCTGCTCGATACGGGCAGTCTCGGGCTCGATTACGCTCACGAGAAGAAGTTTACGTTGAATCCGGATTTGGCCATGGACGCGTTCCTGAACGTGTTCGCCTTCAATTACGATATGTTGCCGACGGAAGGGCATAAGCGGCTGATCTCGGAATACATTCCGGTGGCCGCGGTTACAACCTACGACGGTTATTACATCGCGGAGCATCGCGTGACGACCAACCGGCCGGGCATATACGCGGGCGAAGGCGATCCGGACGATGCCGATTGGGAGCTTGCGTTCGGCATGAAGCTTCCTTACGTATACGAGAACGGGAATACGAAATACGCGCTCAACATGGGGCTTGCGGACACCGTCGCTTACGACGGTTCAACCATCGAGAGGCGCGAGGGCTTGCCTCCGACTCCGGAGGGTCCGTCCATGACGCGCGAGATCGCGCTTCGAATCATCAACGACAAGGTGTCGAATCACATGGCGGAAGCGATAGAGAAGCTGAACGAAGCGAATTACGCCTGGAGCAGCCGATTTTACATCCCTAGCCAGCTTTCCGATCGAGTCGGGGTCAACCCGATTACGGGCCCGAGCTTTCTCGTTCTCGTGCAGAACCTGCAATACTTCTCCACGACGAATAAACTCAGCGGTTTCAGCGTTGCGGGATCGAGCGTCGGGGAGGCGAGACAAGTCGTCGGTTACATGAAAGACGGTTCGCGTTACTATGCGTTCGCTGACAAGTTGCCCGATGGGGCTGTTCCACAGGCGTTGTTCGATTCGATGGAAGAGGCGGCGCGAGCGGAATATCGGTTCGATGCCGCGGCTATGAAAACGAAGGTAGAAGGAGGAGGAGTGAAGTGAGAAAATGCGCGAAGGCGATATGGTTCATCTGGATGCTGCTGATCCCCGTTTCGATCGTACATGCGGAAGACGCCTCCGTGCTGCTGGGCTTCTACGACAAAGTTCCCGATCCTGCAGCCGATATAAGGAAACTCGAACAGATGCAGAAGAAGGTCGAAGCCATGACTCGGGACGTCAGCAGCAGGACGATGCTGAACTCCGCTCACTCGCTCGAATTAGCCTTCGTGAGCGAACGGCTCGCTCAAGTGGACACGACGATTCAAGAGCTGTCGGATCGGCTGCTTGCGCTGGAAGGAACAATGAAGGCGCAAGCAGGCGCGGACGTCGACACGATCATGAAGCTGGATGCGGAGTATCGTCAGACGGCAAGCCTTCTTCTCCGGAAGAAGGAGGAAAGACAATCGATCGAGGATCAAGCGGGACTAGGAGAGCAGGATATGAACCTGGCCCGGGACAAGCGGGAGCTCGAGCAGCTGAAAGTCGATATGGAGCGTCAACGCGAGCGCGTGAAGGAGCTAAGCGAATTCGCGGAGCTCGGAGACGTCACCGGATTCACCACGCCGATTGGCGTTCCGGTACGAATAACGTCTCCGTTCGGTGAACGACTCGATCCCATAACGCAAGACGAGACGACCTTTCACGCCGGTATCGATCTTGAGGCGACGGAAGGTACGCCGGTCCTATCGGCGTTCAACGGACGTATCGCGAGGACGGGAAACGACGACGAGTTGGGCTTGTATGTGTGGATCGAGCACGGCAACGGGATTCGAACGTTATACGGGCATCTGTCTTCCATATCCGTGACTCAAGGGCAGGAAGTGCGGCAATACGAGCAGATCGCCTCTTCCGGCAATACCGGTTCCCGGACGACCGGCGGGCATCTGCATTTTACGCTAACGATTAACGGAACCTCGGTCGATCCGGCCGTGTTCGTTCATGCCGCGGGATGAGAGGAGGAATGCAAGGATGATCGTTGCTTCAAGAGAACGCTATTTGCCGACGATGGTCAACACGATGGTACTGGCGATGAACGACTGGTACTTCTACCTGCATAGGGACGTATACGACCAAGCGGTCATATTGAGCGATCGATATGACGCGTTCGATTCGCTTGCGAAAGCAATCGGCTGCGAAAGCGCGGAAGGAGAAGCGACCGCGAGATGGTTCTCTGAACATACGCCCAAGCCGTTAAGCGTATTGGCTCCGTTCCTTCAACTCATTGACGGAACGCTGGAGCAAGACATGGAATTATGCTGCGGGGTCCTGCACGTCGTGACGGCGATGATCCATGTTAAGGGGTTTCCGGAGAAGCCTCCGGAAGTTCGCAAGAGCGTGTCGTTCTCCTTGACGATTCGCGAGGAGTACGAACTGGCCTGGGAGAGATTTATACAATCGGCCGTTCCTTACGAGAAGAGGCACGCGTCGTTTCACTTCGGCGTTGCGGAAGCCGTCCAGCCGATCCATCAACATCAAGCAGCCTTGTCGGTTACCGATACGGTTCCGCTGTTTCCGTCGTTCCGGCCGCTTGAAGATGATGCTGCTGTCAGGCAAGAGTCCGCGCCGAAGAAAGGTTCGTCGCAAGAAGAAAGAAGCGCGACGAGGAGTTTGTTGATTTGACGACGATAGGGGGGAATAAACCATGAGCAGCCAATCCGGGGAAGATCAGGTTCGTCATTCGTTGGAGGTCATCGGCAACGAACTGCAAGCTTTGCTATCCGGTTCCGCGCGGTTGCGGGCCATCTATGGGGAAGCAGCCATCGCGAGCGACTTAACCTTCGTGAAAATTCTTGAAGAACAATACAAGAAGCTCTCCGAAGATATAGGCGGACTATCGGCCGAAGTCGGCAGAGTGCAGCTGGGTTATAACGAGGTACAGAAGGAGGCGGTCTCGAATGGGCGGTAAAGCGATGCTGCTCGATCCGAAGCTGCTCGAGAGATTGTTCCAAGAAAGCCGCAATTTCGAGCGGTTGGCCGGCGAATGCATGAATGCGATACACATTCAGCTGTCGAAGTTGAACGATCTTGCTCTCATTCGTTCGCTGCCCGGCGAGCGGGGGGAACAGGCAAGGTCGGCGATCGTCGGCGTTACGGAAGCCGTCGAGATGCTGAAACAGGATCTCGACGAGACGAAGCACTTCGTCGACCGGAAGCTTGCCGGCGCGGCGGGCGGCTACGGACCGACTCCCGCGACGGGACCGGGATCCCAGCCGGCGGCGCTCGCCGGATTCGCGTTGCGGCAAACCGATCTTACGTCGCTGCGCAAATAAGGCATGAAGGTCGAACAACGAAGCCCGGCAGGCGGTGAACGGGATTGATTGTATCGGTCATTCTATTCGCCGCTTCCGCGGCTGCGCTCCTATGGCTCTACTTCTATATGAAGAAGCGGGAGCTTCGCGGGACCGTCGTCGGAGAACTTCCGATCCACGATGAACTGTACCGATTTCTCGAGTATGCGGATGACGGGTATATTCTTGCGCACGAGACGGATCAGATCTCGTTCTTCAGCCCGTACGCCTCGCCCGCCGTATGCCATGCCGTTATGGACAGGATCCACCACAGCCCGGCGAAGATGTTCGGAACGCGTTCTCTTAGAATCCGAACTTGGCGAGTGTGCAAGGCGGGCGACGGATACTACCTCGTCCGCAAGAACATTACGCACCGTACCGTCCAGGCCAAGCAAGGCTTGCGCATTGCGCTGGGCGACGATATGGAAGAGGTCTGGAAAGTTTCCGTTCGTCCGGACGGATACCGCGTAGAAGACGTCAATTGATCTGGAGGTACTGTTGCCCGATGCAGCTCTCATTGCTAAAAGATAACGAAATGGTGTCATGCGTGCTTCCGGAGAAGCGCAAAGGTCAGTTCTGGATCACGCATCGGAACGACCAAGGCAAGGAAGAACGATTGCTCGGCGTCGAAGGCGTCGAAGGCCAATGGGTGCTCAAATCGAACCGGAACACGCAAGTTGTCGGTCCGGACCGGAAGCCGATCAAGGAGATTTCGCTGGAAGCGCCAAGCTTCTATTCGCTGTCGCTCATGAAGGGGCAGCGGACGGCGATGCTGTACGCGGAGCCGGTGTCCGAAGACCGCAGGCGATTCCGCAAGCATAAGCTTCCGGTGCACGGCAGCCTTCTGATCGGCCGCGCGGACAATTGCGATATTCGGTATGCCAACGCCCACGTCTCATCCAGACACGCGGAATTGTCGATCGTTCGGGAAGAGCTTACGATCGAGGACTCGGGCAGCGCGAACGGCATATTCGTGAACGGCCAGCGGGTGCGCCGCCAAACCTTATATCCGGGAGATATCGTCTACGTCCTCGGCTTGAAGCTGATCGTCGGTCAAGGCTTTGTCGCCTTGAACAATCCGGACGGCCACGTAACCGTGAAATCCGACGTACTCCCGGCCTACGCGAAGCAATCGGCGGATCACGGAGAGGAAGAAGACGATCCGGAAGAATGGACGGGGCATTCGTTCTTCCGCTCGCCGCGGTTCAAGCGCGATATCGCGACGGCCGAGTTCAGAATCGATCCTCCTCCGGCGCAGGCCAATCAGGAGCAGACGCCGCTCATGCTGATGCTCGGGCCGTCGCTCACGATGGGGATGTCAGCCGCATTCATGGCCATGTTCACCATTCAGAACTCGATCAACTCTACGGGCAGCATCCGCAACGCGATGCCGACGTTCGTCATGTCGACCAGCATGCTGATCGGTTCATTGCTATGGCCGCTGCTGATGAGGAAACACGAGGCCAAGAAACGCGACAAGAAAGAGAGGCTCAGGCAAAGCAAATATTCCGATTATTTAAAGGAAGTTCGTAAGCAGATCGAAGCCGAGTGCGCCGAACAAGTCGAAATCATGCATGAAAATCATGTCACGGTGGACGACTGCGTCACGCGGATTCGGACGCGTCAGCGGAATCTATGGGAGCGGGTGCGCGGCCAGAACGATTTTCTGAGAGTCAGGCTAGGCATCGGCACGCTGCCTCTGAATGCCGATATCCAATATCCGCAGAAGGCGTTCTCGCTTGAGGACGACAATCTGAGAGAAGAGCTGTTCAAGCTGGCGGATGCGCCCAAGGTGTTGGAGAAAGTCCCGATTACGCTCTCGCTGGAGGATGATTGGATTAGCGGGGCGATCGGAAGCCGCAGCGGCGTCATCGATATGGTCAAAGGCGTAATCTGGCAGCTCACATCGCTCCACAGCTATGACGAACTGAAGCTCGTATTCATCTATGACAAGAGCGAGGAAGAGACTTGGGACTTCGTCAAATGGCTGCCGCATGCCTGGTCCAAGGAAACAGGCGTTAGATTTATGGCGACGGACGCTAGCGAAGTCAAGGCGCTCTCGGGATTGCTTGAGAAGGAATTGTCGGCAAGGGAAGAACGGAATTCGGAGGAAGCCGGAGAAGCGGGACATCACTATGTCGTGTTCGCGATGAACAAAGAGTTGGCAACGAAGGCGGAGTTTCTTCAGCGGCTGTATAAGTCGAAGACGAACAGGGGGTTCAGCGTCTTCCATCTCTACGACGAACTGAGGCATCTGCCCAAGGAATGTTCGATGGTCGTCGAATTCGGCGGCACGTCCAAAATTTACGACAAGGACGATACTTCCGGGAAGCATATCGCCTTCCAACCCGATTTCTACCTGAAGCAAGACGATCACGAATTGGCCGCCTATCTTTCGAATACGATACTCGATTCCGCATCTTCCGCGTTCGCGCTGCCGACGATGATGACGTTCCTGGAAATGTTCGGCGTAGGCAAAATCGAGCATCTGAACGCTCTGACGCGCTGGAGAGAGAACGATCCGACGATGACGCTCGAGACGCCGATCGGGGTCGGCACGAGCGGCGAATTGTTCAAGCTGGATCTTCACGAGAAGTTCCACGGCCCTCACGGACTGATCGCCGGGATGACGGGCTCCGGCAAGAGCGAGTTCATCATGACTTTAATCTTGTCGCTGGCCGTCAGCTATCACCCCGACGAAGTCGCATTCATTCTGATCGACTACAAAGGCGGCGGCATGGCGAACGCCTTCGAACGGCTGCCCCATCTTGCCGGTACGATCACGAACTTGGACGGCGCGGCGGTGAAACGTTCGCTGATCTCCATACAGAGCGAGCTGAAACGTCGCCAAGCGATCTTCGGAGAGACGGGGAAGAAAGTCGGCGTTAGCAATATCGATATTTACAAGTACCAGAAGCTATATCGGGAAGGCCGCGTGGATGAGCCTTTGCAGCATCTGTTCATTATCTCCGACGAATTCGCGGAATTGAAGACGCAGCAGCCCGAGTTCATGGAGCAGCTCGTCAGCGCGGCCCGGATCGGACGCAGCCTGGGAGTACATTTGATCTTGGCTACCCAGAAGCCGTCGGGCGTCGTCGACGACCAGATCTGGAGCAATAGCAAATTCAGGATCTGTCTTAAAGTGCAGGAACGAGCGGATAGCATGGACGTCATTAAACGCCCGGACGCCGCCGAACTGTCGGTTACCGGCCGCTATTATGTGCAAGTCGGCTTCAACGAACTGTTCGAGCTCGGCCAATCGGCATGGGGCGGCGCGCCTTATGAACCGACAGACAAGATCGCGAGAAACCGCGATGACAGCGTGTCGATCATCGACAACCTCGGGCGCGTCGTCAAGCAGGTGAAGCCGGACAGGCGCAGCCGAACGTCCGCCAATCCGCCGAAGCAGATCGATGAAATCAATCGATATTTGGCGCAGATCGCGGAAGAGGAGAATATCCGGGTCCGCAAGCTATGGCTGGAGCCGATTCCGGCGATGATCGTCCTTGACGAAGTTCGGGCCAAATACGGAGTTGCAGGATCGGGCGGCTCATGGCTGGAGCCGGTCATCGGGGAATACGACGATCCGGAGAATCAAAGGCAGGCGCCGCTTGTGTTCCCTCTCTCTCGCGACGGGAATACGATCGTGTACGGCTCTGCAGGCAACGGCAAGACGACGTTCCTCACGACGTTGATCTACTCGTTGATGTGCAGCCATACGCCGCAGGAAGTCAACTTCTACGTGCTCGATTTCGGAGCGGAGACGCTTCGTGCTTTCGCCAGAGCTCCTCAAGTTGGCGACGTGTTGCTCGCAAACGATAGCGAGAAGATCGTCAACCTGTTCAAGATGTTGGGCAAAGAAGTCGAGAGCCGGAAAAAACGTTTCTCGGATTTCGGCGGCGATTTCCATTCTTATGCGAAAGCGTCGGGAGATCCGGTTCCTTCGATCGTCGTGGCGATTCACAACTACTCCGCATTCGCGGAAATGTACGAATCTCTCGAGGAGCAGTTCGCTTATCTGACGCGGGAAGGTGTTAAGTTCGGCATCTACTTCATCGTGACGGCCACGGCTACGAACGCGATTCGGTATCGTCTCCTGCAAAATTTCAAGATGACGTACGTGCTGCAGATGAACGACGATGCGGATTATTCCAGTCTGCTGGGCAAAGTGGATCTCGTCCCGTCCAAGTTCAAAGGCCGGGGACTGTTCAAGAGCGATCAGGCGTACGAGTACCAAATCGCGCATATTACGGCGGACGCCGAAAGAACGTTCGAGCATGCGCGGGCGACATCGGAAAGGCTGGCAAAGGAGTGGAAGGGAGCTGCCGCGACGAAAATTCCGATCTTGCCGGAACGCGTGGATACGGACTTCTTCGAGGAAGAGCTTCGAAGCGCCGGGTCCCGGGGCATTCCGGTCGGGGTCGAGCAGAACAGCCTCGCGACATCCAGCTTGAAGCCACATGATGCCTACATCCATCTGGTGCTGTCGCAGCGCAACGAATCGCCGGCTTTCCTGCAAGGCTTCGCGGAAGCGGCTAGTCTCGCGGAAGGCATCGGAGAAATCGTGGTGCTCGATCCGACTAGACGCTTCATAAGCGCGGGAGGGACGAATTATCTCTATTGCAACGATCGGTCCAAATCCGAAGAGCAAGTCGTCAGGCTGTTCGGCGAGCTTGTCCTGCGTCACAACGCCTATAGGGACGCCATGGATCAAGGTCTCGAATCGCCGCGTTACGAACCGATCGTCTGCTTCGTCAGCTCTCTGTCGGACCTGACGTCCAACCTTACCGAAGACGCGCAGGACAAGCTCAAAGTCATGCTGGAGAAAGGGCAGGCGGCGTATAACGTCACGTTCGTCTTGGCGGAGGCTGCCTCGGCACTGTCGTCGGTAACCTACGAGCCATGGTTTAAGAAACACGTGTCGAACGCGGATGGAATATGGGTCGGAGGTGGTATCGCGGACCAGTATACCTTCAAGCTGTCGAATTCATCCAGAGAATTGAACGCGGATATCGGCGAAGACTTCGGTTACCGAATCGTCAAAGGCAAAGCGACGCTCGTGAAGCTATTGAAGTCCCGATCAGCCGAGCTGGAGGTTGTCATGCATGGATAGAATTCTCGTGGAAGTGTACGTTCCTGCCGTCGGCAGGACGTTCGACGCCTACATTCCCGCGGTGAGCAAGCTGCGGGAGGTAGAGGCGTTATTGGCGCAGGTGCTGTCGGATCTGTCCGACGGGTCATTCGTGCCCTCTCCGGATACGTCGCTCTGCGACAGGAAATCCGGCTTAGCGCTCGATATTAACCAATCAGCCGTAGAACTCGGTCTCATGAATGGCACCAGGTTGATGTTAATATAAAACAATTTGAAGGGAGCAACCCCAAATGGCAAGGAAAATCGTAGTGGATCCAGCTGTGTTGGTGTCGGCTGCAGGGAAGATGGAAGAACAAGCGAAACAGTACCAAGATCTGTACGGCAAATTATTCGATTTGGTCGACGGTCTGGCTGCGGAATGGAAAGGAAAAGACAACGAAGCTTTTCGCATTCGCATCATGGATTTCAAACCCGACATGGAGACGATGAAAGCGAACATGGACAAGTACGCCGCGTTCTTGAGATCGAGCGGCGAACTGTACCAGAAAACGCAGGACAACGTCGAAACCGGCGCGAAGGGTTTGGCCAATTAATCGAAAGAGGAGAACCATCTACTATAAGGAGGAATTGCTATGGCAACTACGGGTATCAATATATCTTTGGGTAAGCTGACAAGCACCGCTGAACAAATAACGACTTTGAATAAAAACTTGACGGATCAGCTTGAAGAAATTCGCAAGGAAGTGAAGAATCTGTCCAACAGCTGGCAGAGCGACGCGGCGACAGAATTGAGCCGAGATTTCGAATCTTACGCTCCGAAGTTTGAAGAATACAGAGAGGTCGTGAAATCCTACGCGACCTTCTTGATGAATACGGCAGAAGCGTACGACAAGACCGAAACGCATATCAAAAATAACGCGGATCTGTTCAAGTAATCCGAAGTTCGGTTTCCGGCGAAGCGGCAGCAAGCTTTCGCCGGAAATTCCGTATATCCAAATCCGGGAGGGTCCATGATGGGGATCAGCATCAGTTCCGCGCAGTCGCAAGCGAATAGCCTGCGAGCGCAAGCTTCGGCAGTACGCGATTTGGCGAACGATCTACTGAACGAAAAAAGTGATTTGAACGTCTCCTGGCAAGCTGGGGAAATGAGATTTCTGAACGAGGTCATCGAACGAATCGCCGCGGAGCTCGGCAAGCTGAGCGGCGAGCTTGATTCGATCGCAGGTGACGTCATAAGCGTCGCTCATGAGATTAAAGCCGAGGAAGAAGCGAAGGCGGAAGCGGAACGCCAAGCGCGTTTGGCGTATGAAGCGTACCAAGCCCAGCAACTCGCGAATGCGGCGAAATCGTATCGGCGCTGATGATCGCGCGGCGGCTTCGGCAAGAAGAGGCTGAACAATAAGAAACCGAAGGACTGGTGATGACATGCTGCAACCGGGAGACGTATTGGACAACCGGTATCAGATCGAGTCGATGCTGGCCAAGGGCGGCATGGGCGCCGTATTCTTGGCCGGAGACCGCAAGCTCGGTGGCAAACCGGTCGCGATCAAGGAGATCGCGATGTCCGACAGCCGGGCTTTCCTTGAGGAGGCCCGCATTCTCGCGGCGCTTCATCATCCGAATATTCCGAAGATTACGGATTATTTCGAACCGGACGATAACGGAAACTGTTATCTAGTCATGGATTACGTGCGCGGCATAACGCTGCAACAAAAATTCGACAACGAAGGCCGCCGTCTTTCCTTATCGGCGGTATTGACATATGCGGACCAGCTTTGCGACATTCTCGAATATTTGCATCATCGGCCGACGCCGATCATTTTCCGAGACTTGAAGCCTTCGAACTTAATGATCGACGAGCTCGATCGCCTGCAGCTCATCGACTTCGGTATCGCACGTCGTTACGAGAACGCGAAGATGACCGACACGGTTCAGATGGGCACGATCGCATTTGCCGCGCCGGAGCAGTTCGAGAACCGACAGACGGATGCGAGAACGGATATCTATGGCATCGGTTCAATTCTATTCTATTTGCTCTCCGGCGGGAAGTTCGTCTATCAGAATCGCGATCCGCTCGCGGTTGCGCTTGCGGGAGTTCCCGAGAATGTCGTGCATGCGGTCGAGCGGATGCTTGAAGCGGATCCGGATAAGCGATTCCATTCCGTGGCTGAAGCGAAGCGGGCGCTGTCGATGCCAAGCGCAGGCGCTGCGCCGATTACTCGGGTAGCCCCCATCGAGGATCGTACGGTGAGCTTAAGCGGGGGCGCTCCCTCGGCGGCAGCCCTTATCGCCACGGCTTCGGTTCCGGCCGCGACGGCAACCGCCCACCTCGCCCATCTCGCCCATCTCTCGATCGGGGCGCGCGCTTCGTATTCGGTAAAGGCAACGCAATCGCAGCCGGCTCTCGTCATTTATTTGCTGGATGTTAGCGGTTCGATGGATTTAATGCTCGGGGGCAAAAGAAGGATCGACGTCGTAACCGAATCGCTGCACGTCGCGCTCAGGCAGATGGTATTTCGTTCGACGAAGGGCAGCCGGATCGCATCCCGATATCGCGTCGCGATCATTGCTTATAGCGACGAATCGCGGGATTTGCTCGGAGGCCCGAAGAGCATCGACGAGATCATGGGCGCCGGCATGCTGCCCGCGCTTGGAACGCACCGATTCACGGATACCGCGCAAGCGTTCCTGCATGCCGAGAAGATACTGAAGGAAGAGTTGCCGCGCATACAGGACGGCCCGGCTCCGCTCGTTTGCCACATGACGGACGGCGCGTATACGGGGGACGATCCGGAACCGATCGCGCGCAGAATAATGGGGATGAGCGTCCGGGACGGCAACGTGCTGATCGAGAATATTTTCATATCGGACGATTTGCTCGCGCAACCGATCGACCAACCGAAGAGGTGGCCCGGGGTGCGGGACGATACCGGGTTCCGGGACGATTACGGCCATAAATTGAAACGAATGTCTTCGGTTATTCCGGAGAGCTACCGGAGCATGATCCGCGAGTCGCATTACAATCTGGCCGCAGGTTCGCTGCTCATGTTCCCGGGCACGACGCCGGACTTGGTGTCTCTCGGGTTTCAAATGTCCGCGGCGACGCCCATTCATTGACAATGGAAGCGAGAATCGGATTGCCGCAAAATGCGGAAACGAAATCGAGGACGATTCATAGCGGAACGTGGACGTATCGATACGGATATATCCGTTCGAGCGATTGCAGGCAATCGGGCGATCCGGGTCAAGATTACGTTGCCTTCGAGGACAAGAGCGGAGCGCTTGCTTTCGTCGTGTGCGACGGAATCAGCCTGTCCTATTACGGGGACATCGCAGCCAGGTTCGCGGGGGATAAGCTGCTGGACTGGCTTGGAAGCGAGGACGCCAGACACGGCGGGCCGGCCGTCGTGCGCCAGTCGCTCGAACGCATGCTGCAAGAGGCGGCAGGCGAGTGCGCCAGCTTGCTCGATCGGCATACGTATCCGGCGTCGTTGCCGGCTATCGTTAAGGAAGCGCTCGACGCCAAGAAGCGACTCGGCAGCGGCACCGTGTTCGCATGCGGCAGACTCGACCCTCCGGGCGGGCAATATCCGGGCGGCAGAATGCTGCTGGCCTGGCTGGGAGACGTACGCGTTCGTTGGTGGGGCAAAGACGGAGAGTTCACGTACCGCGACCCGTCGACGATCGACACCCGTCATCAATGGAATAGCTCGGACGGAACGGTTGGCGGCGGACCTTGGATCCATATCGAAGACCGGCTTGCGAGCGCGGGAAGGAACGGAGAACTGCTCGTCTATTCGGACGGCTTGGCGGCGTTGGACGCGTTCCGGACAATCGACGCCGTTACGTTGGAACGCGTCTTGGAGCGGGAATCGCTTCACCCGTCAAGCGACGATATGAGCTACAAGCTTATTCGATGGAACTTCAATCTGGTATAAGGAGCTTAAGGAGCATGAGCTTTCAACCCGAAGCGGGCGCGCGCCTAGGAATAAACGGAAACGAATATTTGATCGGCGCGCATCCTAACGCGCAAACTTTGCCGTACGGCCAAGAAGGCCGGCAAGGAACGGTTTATCTATTGGAGAGCGAGCACGGGCGGAAGAAAAAAGCGCTAAAGGTGTTTCGCGGAAAATTCGTCAATCCTTCGCTGGCCCATCATTCGCGGCAGATCGTCGGCAACGCCGACGTGTCCGGGCTGTCCGCTTGCGAACGATTCATCGTGACGCCTCAGAACGATCCCGACCTCCTGCATAGGGAGCCGGATTTGCTGTACGCGGTCGTCATGCCTTGGATCGAGGGCCCTACTTGGATGGACGTCATGTTGAACAAGCGGCCGCTTACGCGCAAGCAAGCGTTCTCCGCGGCGTTCGCGCTCGTGCAGGCGCTTGCGGGCATGGAGCAGCGGGGGCTCGCGCACTGCGATCTGTCCGGACCGAACGTCATGCTTCCGATGCTCGGCGAGCGCTCCTTAGGCGTAAAACCGATCGATTATGTTCAATTGATCGATCTGGAGCAGATGTACGCCTCGTCCCTCGATCGACCGGAGCAGCTTGCAGGCGGATCGCCGGGATACGCGCCGATCCACTTGACGGCAAGCCAGCTGTGGAGCGCCCACGCGGACCGTTTCGCGGGAGCCGTATTGATCGCGGAAATGCTTTCCTCTTGTTTCGAGGCGTTCTATGCCGAAGCTTGGGGCGAAAGCTATTTTGCGCCGGACGAGCTGCAACGCGGCGGCGACCGTGCCGGGAGCATGGTCGATCGGCTGAGGCGGGAGTGGGGGGACGGTATCGCCGACTTGTTCGCTCGCGCATGGGACAGCGAAGAGTTGAGCGCGTGTCCGACCTTCGGCGAGTGGAGCGTCGCGTTGTCCCGAAGCGAGCATTTGGTCGCTACGGTATCCGCGCGGGAAGCGGTAGTCTTCGAGACGGCTGCCGCGAGCGCGGCCGTTCAATCGGTTTCCTCGGCGGAACCGCGTTCCGCCGCAAGTGAGCCGGAGTCTGCCGGACATGATGCGCTTCTGCGCAAAGCGAAGCAATACGAGGACAAAGGCAAATATAAAGAAGCACTCGAGCTGTATCGAACGGCGAAAAATAACGGCGTTCATCCTAGCGTGCTCCGAGAGCTCGACATCGCGATCGCGGAGCTCGAATCGAAAGCGGAAGCAAGCCGGGACGAGAGCCGCAAGCAAGCCAGAAAGCTGGCGGGAGCCGTTACGAAAAGTACCGTAGCGGCAGCCATCATCGCGATCGTCGGTGCTGCCGGCTACTTTGGTTATATCAAGTTGAAGGACCTGGATTTCGGCAGCGGCAAGAAGGCGCCTGCGGTGACGAGCGAACAATACGAGGCGAAGCTCGAAAGCCTGAAAACGCAACTGGGCGAGAAAGACAAGCAGATCAAGGAGTTGGAACAACGCGCGGAAGCGCTAGGCAAACCGATGGACGAGAAAAGCGAGAAGATGCGTCTCGCTCTCTCCGAATCGTACGGCCGACTGCTGGATGCGGCGGCGACCGTCGACAAAGACGTGACATCGGCGCCTAGCAAAGCATTCGAGGCGGCGGGGGCTTATATGGATCAACTGTATGCTTCGCTGGCGGCTTCCTACAACCTGGACGAATATTTTATCGAACAAACCCGGACCGTCTCGGCTTATTATTACCCGTACCTATACAACCGCGAACGCAACGCGCAGTTGAACGTCAAGTTTTTCGAAGACTATAAACAACGGTTCGAAGGAGGAGGAAAGGAATGATATTCGGAGCTTCAATCGGACCGTTCTTGAAGAAAGCGCTAGGAGACCGGGCGTTCCAGGCGAGCGTGGCGAAACTTGCAGAGACGCTTCATCTGCCCCAAGAACAATCCGGTATGGACGCTGTCGTGCTAGGCCCGAAGGACGCGCGAGGGACGGGGGCGAAAGCTTTGCTAGAAGCCGTCGAACGCAAGCACGCATCGATCGCGGTCATCTATGTCTATCAGAAAGATAAAGAAGCCGAATTAATCAGCGGCGATGTCATTAAGCTGCATGTTCCCGCATTGTTGCCGGAAACGATCGGGGACGCGGTCGCCGGTACGATCGATCTGTCCAAAGTCGGCACGGACGATCGGACGCTCGAATCGACGGACGCCAAGTACGGAGACCGGAATTGGCAAGAAAAGCAGGCTGCCGATGAAACGGCGGCAAGCGCGGAACCGGTCGTGCCGGTTGCCGATGAGCCGCCTCCCGAGCGGGAACTGCCGAAGTCGTTGGAGCAGCGTCTGCTTGAACTTGGGAGATTCGCGGACTATCAGTTTTTCAAAGAAGCGTTGGAGCAGGACAACCTGCTGAAAGACTTGCATGAACAGAACGCGCAATACGCCGCCGTCGTCCGGATGCTCGACGCGCTGGACGCGGACATCGAGCGCGTATTCCTCGACGGCACGCTGTCGGTGGAGGAGCGCTTCGAGCGAGTCAAGGGAATCGGCATCGAGCGCGCCGCCTATGCCGGATTGGAGCATTCGCTGATCGCGGATAAACTGATCTCTCTTATGGATGCGATCGTCGTATCCGCCGTAGCGACGGTCGATTCGCGAATCGAACGCATCCGGCAAGCGCTCGGGGCCGTGACGGACGGGAAGCTGCTGCATGAGGAATTCGAGTTGCTTCAGGAACGGGTAGACGCTAGAATCGCGATCCAAGCCGATTTGATGGAGATGTCCAGAGAGATCATCGAGCTTTATAAGGCGATGGACCGAAGCGTAAGCGAATGGGTTGAGCGTATGGAGAGCTCTTCCGCATCGGGAATCGCCATCGTTAACGAGACGATGCGGGAGGCGGAGCCGTACTTCGTCCCTCAGAATATCGCAGCCGTTACGAGCCGTCTGATCGGAGATCTGCAGCGCAGACGCGTCTCGATGTCGATTGCGGAAGAGAAGATCAGGAAGCTGATCGAACTCGTATTCCGCTTGTGCGAAGAGGATGCGACGATCATCGAACATCAGCAGCGGTTAATCCGGTTGCTCCGAGCCCAGCGGATCGAAGACGTCGTCGTCGTGGACAACCTGATCAAACATGCGCTCCGATTGTTCGTGGGTCCTCCGGAATCCGGCAGGACCGCGACCGCGCTCACATGGGCAGGCGTCATGTCTAGAAGACATAACTCGCTCTTGATCGATTTGACGGGGCAGTCGAAGGCGAGACATTACGGCGTGGAACCGGTCTCTTTAAACCGTTTTCTGGCGGATCGGATCGAGCGGCCGTTCGTCTGCGTGGAAGGAACGCTGGCAGCCGCGGAAGAGGCCGTATTCGAGTTCGTGATCGAGCTTAAGCGCAGATTGCACTATTACCCTTATGCAACGGTGTTGTTGGATGCCGGGCAAACCGATTTGATGAATCTGCTCGCCAAGTCGGCGCTGACGGTCCACTTCGTGTCCGATTGCTCGCCGCGCAGCACGGAACGGCTGAAGGAGACGATCGAGGCGTTCGAAGAGAGGAACATCGCGACCAAAGTCGTGCTGATCGATCCGCCTCTCGATCCGTTCCGGCATATGTCCGATCTGAATGCCGATCCGCTGCGTTCCAAGTTGGTTCTCCTGCCAAGGCTTAATGAAATGCGTATATGCGCGCTTCAGAACAAACGACCGTATGAGCAACACGAGATCGCGGGGATATACGAGGAAGCTTTCCGATAAGCCTCCTCATCCTCGTTCGCCGGAAGGAGCGCACAAGTTGATAACGATTAAATTGGATGAAGTCGTCCGCAAAAGCCAGGAGCTATTCAAGCTGTTTCGGCGATTGGACGTCGTGAATCACGAGCTTTCGTCGGTCGGTTCGCGAATCGACGAGGGCATTATATCGCGGAGGAGTATCGCCTGGCGGCTGCGAGACAATCGGGCGCAGATCGCCGGACTCGTGAACCGGCTCGCCGAGCTCGAGCAGTTCATGCGCGAATCCGTGGAACAATATCGACAGGCGGATGCGGCTGCGCGCCAAAATATAGAATCCCCGGCTGCTTTAGCGCCCGATGCGCCCGATGACGAGGCTGCGACAGAACGGGTCGAGCATATGAACGATTCGACGTACGATTTCATCAATTGGATGACGAACGGGGCGTGGGAAATCCTTCATCGTACATTCAACTCGGACGAGCCGCTGTCCAAGGAGTGCCTCATGTCGAGAATGGGAGTCGTTCATACGCTGACCGGAGACGCGAAAGGTAATCCGAGAACCGCTTACCACACCCCAAGAGATGAGGGATAGCATGTCATCTTTCAAAATCGATTTGAAGACGGTAGAGCAGCTTAGAAGCAGACACTCGCAGTTATCGTCTAGTTTATCTAACGCGGCCAATCAACTATCTTCCGCGGCATACGGCGTGGATCCGGCGATCAAGGCGCGAAGGCAGCTTCAATATCGAATCTCGTACGCGACGCAAAGATTGCGCGGGCTCGAAGATCGAATGTACAATATAAGCGACTTCATGCGGAGAGCCATCGAACAATACGACAGCGCTGAAGGGCAAATCAAGAGCAAAGTCGGCGAAATAACGGGAAGGCATCGCAGATCGTGGTTGGAAAATTTGTTCGACGGCGTAGGAGATGCCTATAACGCGTTAACCGAATGGTTGGCAAGCGAGGACGGACAGCGGTTTACGGAGCAAGCGAAAGCGAATGCCGTACCTCCGGCCAATTCATGCCCCGCGCCGGAGGAGCCGATCGACTATCGGGCGTATCTCGGCGAATATGACAGAGAAACTCCGGGCGTAGACGCGCTTTACTTCGTCGACGCCGACGGAAACCGAATGCAAGTGGATTTCAGTAAGCTGGAGCAGTTGGTCGGCGAGTATTATTACGTCTCGAATCTCATGCTGATTCCTGGATTTGTTCTTGATGAGAGAGAGTCCGATTATACGGATTTCTTCATCTATGCCATCAAGCAGGGCTACGATCCGCGAACGTTCCAACCGATCGACGCGGCGGAAGCGGAGAACATTCAGAACTATATCAACGGTCGAGTGCAAACGTATGAAATGTACCGTCAGGAACAAAAGGTGATAGGATCGCTGGCGCTTGATCTGCTCCCCATCATCGGCCAAGTCAAGTCGGCGATCGAGCTTGCGACAGGCGAGAATCTCGTAACGGGCGATGAGCTTAACGGATGGGACTACGGATTCGGCATCGCGGGAGCCATCGCTCCTGCCATCAAGGGCGGCAGGGGATTGTACAAAGGCTATAAATCGTTAACGGCTGTAGATGAAGTGGTTGATGTTGGGCGTGTGCTTGAAGATGCGGATGTAGTAATTGATGGTCTAAAGGTGATTGATGATAAGGTTTTAGGCAAGATACCTCTCGATGACTTTGCCAATATAAGAAGTGCATCGATTCATAACCCCAATGCAGATTCAATTGTACTAGGTAAGTACACTCCCACATATGAGAATGGTGTGGCAAATTGGAAGACTCCAGGACCCGACTCATATGTCTCAAAAGCCGGTTCTGATTCAACCTACTTCTCACTAGGAAGTGATTGGGATAAAATTAAAGAAACGTATGATTTAACTGATAAAGATATGTTCAATCTATTTAATATTCCTGCACTAGATGATGCTGTATCAAGTGGGAAAACTATTAAGTTTTCTCATGACCCATCTCTCGAAGTCTATGCAGATAGTGCATTAGCTGATGAATGGAATTATTTGCAAACAAAATATGGATTTAAAACCCTTAAAGAAGTAGGAGGTTTTTGGATTGCCAAATAATGCAGAGAATATTGAAGATTTTATTATCACTGAGCTTAGTAATCGATTTGATGGGAAAGTCGAGAATTTTGTGATTTCAGGAAGCACCGATATCCCATATACCATGACGAGTATAGTTTGTAAGATGTACAAGTATTTTTACATTAGGTTTAACTATGACAGAGGAAGATTTGGGTGTTCAATAATCAACGGCGAGTATGGAGTCAGTATAGAATCAAGTGAAAAGTGGTTCGACGAGGCTGACTTCGATAAATTTTTCAAAGATTTGCAAGAACAAATTGAGTTGAGAATACCTGATAAATTTCTAGAGTACTATGGTTGGAAGTAGTTGGGGATCCATCAAAGATGGAGGGTTACTTAATTTTCGGTGAGAGGCGGAATAGTTTCATATTTGACTAATTTTTAGATTTCAAAAGTAGATTAATCCAAACTCTTAGCAAGGGTTTGGATTTTATTATATTGGAAAATAAATATCCCTCAAGTTAGGGGTTTGATTCGACACTATGTCATGTCGCGGGAAAATCACCTTGATTGGCATAATGTCTCTCAAGGTTTTTTTGTATCAGAATCAGGCGAAGAAATCGACGAAGGGGAATCTGAATCCGATAATTCTGTCGCGACTCCAAAACGTTTGTAGAAGTATGGTAATAAAAAGAGAAATGATAGTTGGCGGTTTTGTTGCATACATGCGACGTATAAAGGAGAAATCGCAAAAGGATTTGGATCATCAGTCGGAGGCATAAATCGTTAACGGCCGTAGATGAAGCGGTTGATGTTGGGCGTGTGCTTGGCGTAGCAGGAAAACTTACTGATACTCAGATAGAGACCTATCTTATGAAGGCTACCCAAAATCCGGAAAGTGATCAATTTATTCTAGGTGTGACAGGTTCGTATGATATTATGGCAGACAAATTAGGCTTTACATATTTTAAAATGTCTGATGAGGTTTGGGACGACTTAGTGGCGAATGCTAACAGAGACTATGATGAAATATGGAGAGTTAATGAAAAATTTATCAAGGAACAAATAAGTGCAGGGAAAGAAATATTATTGTCAAATAACCCGTTTGAACAATACTTATTTGATGATGGTTCAAAGAGATTTTTTCAAAGGGAACTTGATTATCTAACTGTATCTGGATATATATTTAGTGAAACATCAGATGGTATGTGGAAAGCCACTATTGGATTAATTAGGAGTGAATAACTTGAACAAAAAAATGTCTGTTGAGGAAGTAAAGGCTTTTTTTCGCTCCATGGAGTGTTCGACATATGTCATGTCACGGGAAAACCCGCAGAAGTATAATGAATATTTGCTTGCTGACGTTTCCAAACAAACCGAAATTTTGTGGAAAGAAGAGAGGCTACTCGAATGTTTTGAGGAAATTAAGCAACGTACAATAAAAGCAGAAAACTGGTTAGTTTTTAATAAGATGTATGATTTAGTGATCAGCATCAAGAATGATCGAAGCATTAATATTATGTTAGATTCTCTAAAAATATTATTCGATGATTTAAAAGAGAATGAGCGGATTATTATATCAGAAACAATTATTGGTAGGATGCATCGAAGTCAACGTAGTGGATTAATTTATTTATCCTATGATATGGGTTTAAAATCATACTCAGAATTATTCGCAGTAATATCTCTAAAGTTGCTTGATATACGTACTGACGATATGAAATTAATTACAAGGACTAATAATGCAAAGCGAAATTTTGATGAGATTATTCAAGAACTAGGAATAAATCCAAACGCTAAGTAAGGGTTTGGATTTCATTACATTGAATAAATGAACCTTGATTGCTATAAGTGAAGTGCACCCCGCCAAGTAGACAGTGGATATACTAATATCTCGGCACTTACCGAATTTATGCGGTCGGTGCTCTTTGTTAGTAAGCACTTAAAAATTTGATTAACTATCGTTTTTTTGTTAAATCAGTCATCGTTTGTCCGATAAGCAGGCTGGCAAGCGATCATGAACAATTTCAAACGAAGAAGACGCCGGAGAAGATCTCGGCGTCTTTCTTGTTGAACCCGAATACGAGCGTGCTCTCCGTTAGCCCTAACCTTGTGCCGTATCCATGTTCATGCAGTTAATGGCCCATAGATGGCCGTCCAAGTCCACGAAGCCCCAATGATACATGAACCCATGATACTCAGGTTCAGCGTGCAATTTCCCGCCCAAGGAGATCGCGGTATTCACGATTTCATCGACCTTTTCCCGGCTCTCGAGGGCCAATGCGATCGTCATCTGCGCATACTTGCTCGTATCGACCGTTTCCTTCTCCGTGAGCGTATTGAAGAATGCTTGTTGGATCAGCATGATCTGCAGGTTGTCGCCGATCATGACGGCTACCGAATCCTCGTTTTCGGGGAATTGCGGGTTGAGCCCGAATCCGAGTCCGGTGAAGAACGCTTTCGATTGTGCTACGTTTTTTACAGGCAGGTTGAAGCTCGTGAATGCGGACGTTAATGCCATTATCATAACCCCTCTTCGTCAAATTAGTTTGTGTTCAATGATGTCCTCGATTATATAGACGACAGCCGCTCCTGGAATTCATCGGTCTCCTGGGTTCGGAAGCCATTCACTCAACCAACAAATTACCGTTTGACAATATCCATAAATATCACATCTTGTCAAGAACTTTTCGAGGCCAATAAACGACATTTCGCGGCATGAAAATGCTGGTTTCGAGTTTAGATATCCATTTCGCGGCTTTTAACTTACATTTCGCGGACTACCTATTCAAAGAGTGGGCAACTTTCCATATACTAGTATAAGAGTACATTGTCGAAGGAGAGTTTAATCCAATGTTTAAAAAATCAACTTTATCAACAGCTCTAGCAATCGTCGTATTGGGAAGTATTTTATCGAATACCGTATCCGCAGAACCAGGTAAAGATCTGCAAATGATTCCCGTGATCGTCAACGGCCTGAAAGTAAAGTTCCCTGACACCGAGCCGTATATCAATACGGACGGGCGTACAATGGTTCCCGTTCGATTCGTCAGCGAGAAGTTGGGGGCCGAGGTGAAATGGGAGGTTGACACGCAAACAGCCGTCATTGACTTCAAGGGTAAAATCATTCGCATGCCTGTCGGTTCCAATTTAGTTACAGTAGATGGTCAAACCCAAGAACTGGATACGGCTGCAGAGTTCCAAGATGGGCGCACGATGGTACCGCTCCGTTTCGTGAGCGAAGTGCTCGGCTCCAATGTCGAGTGGGATGAACCTGCTCATTCCGTTCGCGTTACGGATGCGGAGTATCAAGCAAAAGTTGATTCCGGCAAAGTTAAGCTCGATCTATGGGGACGGGAGTACAGCAAGACTCAAGACGACAACTGGATTCGTCTTGCTGATCTCGAATCCACCAAGTTATATGAGTTATATGATTACAATAATTCCCACGGAAACTTAAATAATCGCCATTTTATCGAACATTGGGGTAAGTATCCTGTTGAGTTTAAAGAAATTGCCGACAAGGTAAGTGACAAGATCCGCGGTTGGTACGAAGTTCAGCTTAATATCGATTATCGTACTATTAACGAAGACAAATTGATTAAGGCATTTCTTGATAATGCGTCTGGAACTGTGAACGGCACTTTTATTTATGATATTAAACAGAGTATGAAAAAGTATGTAGCGTGGGTTAAACAAAATAAAGTCGTGGCTAAAGGATACGCGGATCCGGAAATGTCTGCTGTGTATCGTTCTGGAGATCTATTGTGGGTTCCTACTCATTTCAAGTTCATGATCATCTCGGCTAATGATCCCGCTCAGACGTTTTATGATAACTGGAACGTCTCTCGCTATTCCGATTCCTTCAAACTAAAGAAGGGCGTATGGTATGACGGCTACTCGCAAGTCAGCTTGAGTACAAACGTAGCGAACAGCACGTGGGGAAAAGACTTCGGTCTTCGACATGGCGAGAATATGTTCACAAAAGGGTACTACTTCTACAACATTACGAAGGAATAACATTAGTCCATCAGTGCGAGAAATGAGCGCTTACCCATACATACTCAGGAGGTATACCGTTGAAAAGGATTAGAATGGTGTTACTAGTACTGCTAGTACTAGTAACTAGTCTGCCGTTAGTGCCGAGACAGCAAGCACAAGCGGATACGATCGATACCGAAGATAAAGGTACGGGAGTGCCTTATTCCACTGGTGCATGGTTTGAAGATGGCAAACTGATTTTAGTTCAGGCAAACAAAAAAGCATCGAGTAGCATTAGATATGGGACTAAAGCTTTCGTGTTTCGCCCCGATGAAACGTGCAAAAAATTAACTCAACCGCAGAATAATTATCTTACAAAGTCGGCTTCTCAATGTGGACCGTTAGAAGACACGAATAATAACGGCAAACCAGACGACTACCTTCGTATTAATGTTTACGAAAACGATGGCAGTAAAAATAAACAGTGGGATCCAAAACCTGATAAAACAGAATGCAGCTATCATTGGTTTGAAGGTTGCAATGATAATATCATCGTGAGTAGATGGGAAATACCAAAAGATAAATTATCCGACATTCTGTCAGCAAATCCTTTGTTCAAAGATATAAAGGATGGTCAGACAGTTTTCGTTAGTACTATCTTTAGAGTCAGAAATGACGACGATTATCCGGAGTTTACCACCGAGTTCACGCAATTGAGGAACAACAGCAAGGGGTTCGGTTCAACCGATTACATTGGAAAGGGAATTTACGATGCGGAGCCATGGGCTAATCCGCTTTACTTCAGAAATTACTATGACATGTCTGTAACATTTTACGGTTCTTATCCAATCTACGTACAGTATCTAAATACGACAGACAGGAAAAGCATTAAAGCTCAAACTGAAGTGAAGAGCACATTCGGTCCTCCGAAAGATCAAAAATATGAAACTGGTAAATGGCCAGCATGGGGGTATGATCCTAAGAGAACTGCATACGGAAACGGAATTAGGTTACCCGACACGCTAACCGGATCCGACGGGAAGAAGTATTTCCTTCAATGTTCGTATATTACCCGCGTTAAGGATCCGGTGGCAAAAGACTGTTCTAAAGAAACCGATAGTCCGGAATGGGTTAGAATGGGCACAACCCTGACAGAACGTAATCCGGCTGTCTACGTTGGAGGATCTTATGTAATTGCTCTATACGACACAGATGTCCCCTGCGATTGCTTCACCACGGCTACTATACCTAATAAGGATAAGTTAGAAGGCGAAGTGCCGGCAGACAATACGAAGATCGGTCAGAAGATAACGATGCAAGTCGATCTTCAACAGACCGATCAGATGAGTATAGAGAATTGGGAAAAGTGGGTGGTCGGAAAGTCGAACTTCAAGATCCAGATTAGGACTTTCCGCAACGACAACCATGAACTATCCGGATTGGACAACACGGGAGCTGCTCCGATCTGGTCAACGACTAGTACGTTCACGCCTGATCTTGATCCGGGTTCAGCGCCATGGAATCAAGCTAAAGCCATATCTGTGACGAAGAATGATTTGCTATCCTTGCTCAAAGGTGATAACGGAAGCAAAGTCCTCTACTACGACGACTTGACTAACTATCCGATCCCTGAAGGAGGAAGGGTAAGCTTCCGTTATAATGCGGATGTAAGAATCTGGGCGACGGATCAGTCCGGAACGACAGTGAGTAAACTGTGCAGTCGTCCGAAGGAATCGACTATTCTGACATGGTTCAGACCTGAACCGGGGGAATTTGGAGACTTCTCCAGCGTACCTAAAGTTTATTCGGAGATCAAAGAAGGTTCGCCTCAGCCTTCGGGAACCGGCTCGAACGAAACGTTCGATGCGATGTCCGGCACGCCGACGACGAGAAGTCTGTATTTCGCGTCCGGCGGCTCGGAGTTCATCGTGGACGTTCAGGTGGAGTATGTTCCTAAAGTAACTCAAACCCGGTCGTATAAATCGGAATTTATTTCCGTGCCGAACGGATGGGCAATGGAGCAAAAGCCGGGAGGATGGCAGAATGACTCCCCGCCGTCAAAGCCTGAGGCCAGAGTGAAGATTGATGCTTGCGGCGCGCCTTATACGGAGAACGTCACGCTCGAACCGGGATCTTATATCAAAGGCACTGATAGTGAAGGCAACCCCATCGAGGGCCAGAAATATCGTTGGATACAGCAGGGCTACCCTTCTACCAAAGTCGGAGGGTACACCGACACTTGGACGCAAACGGTAACGTTCGATTATATGAAGATCAACAAAGCCGTTGTTTGGAAGATCGAAAGATCCAAAGTCGATGGAATGGCTACTCTCGTCGGGACTAACGATATAACCGCATCGATCACTCAAGGAGATCCTACTTTCTTCTATAACAGAGCAGCCTCCGATACGAGTGCCGCCGGACGGCTCCGCTACTCCGTAGAGACGGATCAACATGACAGCGTCTATTGGAGCGAAGGAGAGTCCGATAATTGCCTGACTAACTCTAAGGACAGCGGACCTAAGAAAGAACAGGCCAAGTTCACGGAACGCCGTAATATTACCGGCAACGTTACGGCCATCTCCGACTTTTTGATCCTGCAGACCTCCTCAGGAGACCAGTCAGTCATGTACTTCGAGAAGCCGTCGAATACGGCTAAGGTGACGGAGCAGTTGGACGTACCGATAACAGACTTCGATACGATGTGGACGAACAATCCCTTATCGGCAGCGAAGTGGGACAAGGCTGCCACGATCAAGATCGGTTCGTACAACGGTAGCTTCTCGACCCCGACCGCCAAGTATTCCGGAGGATCGACGGGTACGGTTGCCACGATATTCGACTCGAAGCCTGCAGGCAAGAACAGAACGCCACGACCTTCGCCTTATATGAGACTTATGGCTACGAACCTTGATGTTCCGGATACGTTGTCGAACGGTCTGTACATGACCGGAACATCTACCGTGTTCTATAGGAACGTCCTTAACGACAATCCGAAAAACAAACCTACGGCGTATCCTGTTCAAAGCGACGCAACGTACGGAGGAACCGGTCTGACCTTCACGTCGCCTTATTCGCCCATTCACTCGAAGGTGAACGATGTTGTCATCCATGACCCTGTATCCGTCCAACACGCGACGGTCATATCGTTGCCGAGCAGTCTGGATCAACGTACGACGCCGGGAGGAGGCAATAAGCAGGAAGGTATGGCGGAGTACGAGAGAGTGCTCGATCCTAACTATAGGCAGAACATCATCCCTAACCCGGACGCGGAGATCATTAACGTCGATGGTACCGTCGCCGGGTGGAACAAGTGGGTTGCGAAGGGCAGCGCTTCGAATATCGCTTTCACGAGCAGAACCGGGGATACATGGGTGATCGGTCCTGGGGTCCATACTTTCGAGATCAACTCCGTAGCCGTCTCTGGAACGAATGGCGGTTATTGGAAGGACATTCCGGTTAAGCCGAACACGGTGTACAAGTTCGAAGGCGATATAAGCTGTCACAGATGCGAAGGATATTTCGCGCTCGACTTCTATGATGCTGGTCATCAATATGCAGGTGTCAGCGCAGGTTCGACCGACAAAGTCGTGAACACGGGAACGGTAACTCGCAAGTCGTTCACGATGACCTCTCCGTCCAATGCCGCGTACCTTCGGATCCATATGGTCAAAGGCGACAATAAGGATACGTCTCACGGTAGAGACCATCTATTCGCGGATAACTTATCCTTGAAGAACATGAGCTTGCAGGAATTCGTGGCCGTCGATTCCGTCGAAGTAACGCAAGTCGTGCCTAACCCCGACTATGTGGCTCCGCAGTCCGGTTCTACGGAGACGTTCAATTTCACGGGTTCGACCCAGTACTTCACAGCCCCAAGAGACGGGACGTATACATTGGAAGTGTGGGGAGCTCAAGGCGGATATTCCAATGGAGGTAAAGGCGGCTATTCGAAAGGCAGCATAAATCTTGTCGCCGGACAAAAGATCGCGGTCGAAGTAGGCGGCACAAACTCCTATAACGGCGGCGGTGTTTCGAGCGGTAACGGTTCGGGAACCATTACCGGCGGTGGAGCGACCGATATTAGGACTGGCAGTTATTCTTTGTCCGAAAGGATCATCGTAGCTGGCGGCGGAGGCGGAGGCGGTGACGCTTCAGGCGGATCCGGCAATAACAGCGCCGCTAGCTATTCTCTCGGGTCCGGGCAGTCTTATTCGCACGGATGCTCGAACAACGTAGGTCCTGGCGGTGGAGGGTACTACGGCGGATACTCGAGTACGGACGGGTCCAGTGCTTCTAGCCAAGGCGGTTCAGGTTACATAGGCGGAGTAGTTGGGGGAATTATGCAAGCGGGGATTCGATCGGGCAACGGAATGGCTGTCATTACTTTGCCGCCGGTAGAAGAAGTAGGTATTCCTACGAAAGTCATTACGACTACGGCCGGCGGCTCCGACACTTCGCCTCCTTCCGACGCTTACATTCTGAAGGCTGTAACCGTCAATCCGAATACTCCGGCGGGCGGGTACACACCGGGCAACTTCGTACTTCTCGATTACGGGTTCCAGCTTTATTTTCCGAATACGGGAGACTTCTTCGGTAACGGTCAATGGGGTTGGGCGCAAACGACCGAGATCAGAGGCAAAGGCTTCACGGACGGAATGGACACTACGGAATGGACCAAAGCGAAGTATGTCAAGTTCGACTTTAACGTGATCTATAACAACACGATGTACAAAGCGAATGAATGGATCCAACTCCCTGTTACGAGCCCTGGATATCTGTACGATTTCTATGTGCCGCTGGCTAACCGAGAGAAGATTAGCGCTATGGTCGAATGGAAGAGCATAGCCATCAATTCACAGATCGAAGACGGGGATACGCCTACGAACAAGGTAAGGTATAACGCTCAGAGACCTTATGCGGCCAAGCATAGCACGAACAAGAAGTACCAAGTCGATGTAGTAGGCAGGATCGGGAACATGGTCATTGAAGACACCGGGGACTTTAGATTCTCGAACCTGTTCAAGCAGCCGATTGATTCGACACAGTGGCTGGTTCCGAAAGTCGTGCCTCAAGTCAATCCGAATGTACAGCGATGGATCATCGGAGATACGGTGAACATTAGAGGGGAGCCGGTATCGGCAGGCACGAGGTTCCTGAATACTTGGGGAATGCTAGGCCACTTAGAGCAGAATCCGATCGCGTTCCCGTTGTCTCCGGAGAAGAATAGCATCCCGGCGCTCAGGAACCAGCCTCTAAGATTCGGGTACGAAGTTCTCTCCGACATTCAGACGATCGGCAACTATTACAGCAACATGCAGATTACGCCTTACTTCTATCATGTGAATTTGCAGAACGGCGGTATTACTCCTGTAGATGTATACATGAACGTTGACGGGATGTACAAGCTGATCAACAAGAATGACGGTGGCCAATCCGCGCCGGACTATGCAAATCCGGTTCGATTGGATTGGGAGGCGCAAGATAAACGCCGGAATGTTACGACTAACGAAAGCGATATGACTTCGACGATCGCGGCGTTATTCGCACAGACCGGAGGCGATTCCGCAGTAGGAAAAGCCGCCGAGCCTTCCGGCAGCTATATGTACGGAACTTCTCAGTTATTAGAGCTCACAGGCCGCAATCGCACGTACATCGGTCGAGACGCGACAAACGGACTCAATAAGAATCCTGGCAATCGGCTAGCTATGCTCGAATACGGAATGCAAGCTCAAAGATGGCACTTCTCATACGTCCTGCCGTCGTCGGCAGTAGTCGTAAGGAAAAACCAGATGCCGACTCAAGCCAATATTAAGGCTCTTCGGAATAACACCGGAGTAATCGTCCTGGCGGCGGATATCAAGGCAGTCGGCGATACTTACACGCTGCAATACAAGGGATCGGGTAACGGGAGTCTGAACGTAGCAGGAGTCTCATGGCCTTTGACCGGTATTCCGCATCCCGTGATCGCCGTATACTCTGCATCCAAATCGTCTGCCGACGATCTTAAAGTTTCAGGTACCCACTAGAGAAGAGAGGGGGTTCCGGCCCCCTTCATTCACAGAAGGAAGTGTAGTCGTATGAAAATAATCCAATTCATTACGATGCTTGCGCTCCTGGCATTGCTCCTCGCTTCGTCGGCTCCATTCGCGGGTGCGGCAACGAAAGCCGTTCACATCCCCCAGAACAGCTCCAATAATGCGGAAGAGCTGGCGAAGCAGGAAGAGGAGAAGCAATCTAACGATCGGTATCCGGATGTGGAATATATTCCTGTTCCTGCAGCGGTGGATACTTCCAACAAGGCGGTTTCTGCTTGGGCGAAAGAGGATGTCGATTGGATGGTCATCAACGGAATTGTCCCCGAGCGGCTTCAGTTCAATTACAAAAGTTATATCGATCGGGAAGAATTCGCGTCGTTAACCGTATCGGTATTGGATTTTATGAGCAAAGGGAGAACGAGACTTATTCAAACCGCTCTGGATCATCACTTCGAGGATACCGACAGTATCGACGTAACCAAAGCGTATAGCTTCGGCATCGTCAACGGAGTTAGTCCGACGAAATTTAAACCTAAGAACAACATCAGCCGACAAGAGGCTGCCATGATGATGTCCAACCTGCTCCAGAGCATCCAGACAGCGAATCTATCGACGGAAGATTACCCCTATTCAGATCGCAAATCCATTGCTCAATGGGCGCTTGACGCGGTCGATATGACAAGCAATCTGAAGTTATTCCAAGGTACGACTCAAGGGTTCAAACCCCAAGACAACTACACCCGGGAGCAAGCCATCGCCGTGATGCGGCGCTTGCTGCAGTTCCATGGCTCTGCCGGCGAAGTATCACTTAGAGGAAAAGTACTCGTGAGCCTAGACGCCCTAGGAACGGAAGAAGACGCTAAATCGAATAAAGCCCGTCCGGTTTCAGTAGTGGCGGGAGCTTCGAACGTCAGATTTACATGGACCGAGATGACGCCGGATTCGAGCCGACTCTTAGATAGGCTTGTAATGGACCTGTCAGGACACGAAGGCCATCACCACGAAGATACGGGCGTTCTATCTTTTACGCCGGAGGTCGTCAATTCCCTGAAGTCCGGCACCGGTTCTGTTCGCATCCAAACCTACACATTGAATACGGGAGCATCTAAGAAGGCGGACGAAGGCTTCATCTTGAAAGTAACGTGGTAACTATGGGGCTTCTCTTTGGGGAGTCCTTCAATGCATACCTAACCTAAAGGAAGGAGGGGTGGGCATGTCATCTTTCAAAATCGATTTGAAGACGGTAGAGCAACTTAGAAGCAGACATTCGCAGTTATCGTCTAGTTTATCTAACGCGGCCGCTCGACTATCTTCCGCGGCATATGGCGTGGATCCGGCGATCAAGGCCCGAAGGCAGCTTCAATATCGAATCTCGTACGCGACGCAAAGATTGCGCGGACTCGAAGATCGAATGTACAATATNAGCGACTTCATGCGGAGAGCCATCGAACAATACGACAGCGCNGAAGGGCAAATCAAGAGCAAAGTCGGCGAAATAACGGGAAGGCATCGCAGATCGTGGTTGGANAATTCGTTCGACGGCGTAGGCGATGCCTATAACGCGTTAACCGAATGGTTGGCAAGCGAGGACGGACAGCGGTTTACGGAGCAAGCGAAAGCGAATGCCGTACCTCCGGCCAATTCCTGCCCCGCGCCGGAGGAGCCGATCGACTACCGGGCGTATCTCGGTCAATATGACAGAAAACCTCCGGGCGTAGACGCGCTTTATTTCGTCGACGCCGACGGGAACCGAATGCAAGTGGATTTCAGTAGGCTTGAGCAGCTGGTCGGCGAGTATTATTACGTCTCGAATCTTATGCTCATTCCTGGATTTGTTCTTGATGAGAGAGAGTCCGATTATACGGATTTCTTCATCTACGCGATCAAACAGGGTTACGATCCGCGAACGTTCCAACCGATCGACGCGGCGGAAGCGGAGAACATTCAGAACTATATCAACGGTCGAGTGCAAACGTATGAAATGTACCGTCAGGAACAAAAGGTAATTGGATCGTTGACGCTTGATCTGCTTCCCGTCATCGGCCAAGTCAAGTCGGCGATCGAGCTTTGGACAGGCGAGAATCTCGTAACAGGCGATGAGCTAAACAGATGGGATTACGGATTCGGTATTGCGGGAGCCATCGCTCCTGCCATCAAGGGCGGCAGGGGGCTGTACAAAGGCTATAAAGGATTATCGGGTGTAGATGAAGTGGTTGATGTTGGGCGAGTGATTGAGGGTTCCAATTCTATTCAAGGAATTAAATCATGGGATGAAATAAATGATATATTAAAAAAAGAAGGAGTAGATCAAGCTAAAATTGATGAAATTTTGAATACTCCAAAAGGTAGTAGACCGGACCCTTCGACCTATTTCAGTGAAATCTATATACGCCAACATCTAAGTCAGTTTCAAGATGGTGTCACCAAGATCAAATCAAAGCCACCAATTGATATTGAAGGTGTTGGCCTTGGAACATTTGTTATGCCTAAATCAGTTGCAGATGAAGTAATTAGAAAAGCAGGTGGGGATGTATCTAAACTAGAGGAATTATTAGGATTAAACCCAGGAGATCTTGGATTAAATCCTGTAAGAGTGGATATCCCTAATCCACAAAATATAAGAATTCCAAGTGGAAATGAAGCAGGTGCATGGCCAGGATATTGGACCCCCGGAGGATACACAAAACCTGGTGGGGTGATAGAAGCAGTAATAGATCCAGTACCAAAAAGCGATTATACAGTTAAAGAAAATATATTGGGAAAGTAGGATGACGGATGAAAATATTTACCGGCAACGGAGTGGAAATTGAGAACAGGGAAGGGAAATATTTTATGATTTATGACGCGGGGGAAATTAGCGATAGAATGATTGAAATAGAAATTACTGAATATGAAGTTGAAATTGCAAAAAAAAGTTCAATGGATGCATATAATATTATCATAAAATATCAAAATGAAATGTTTTTTGGAACCGGTAAGAGAGATGAGTAGTGAAATGAATTACGACATTGGAATGATAAACCAAATCTTGATTGGCTAGTGAACTGAACTCCGTCAAGTAGACAGTGATAATACTAATATCTCGGCACTTACCGAACTTATGCGGTCGGTGCTATTTTTATGGCTGCTGAAAGGGACATTTTGAATTTCATTATTCCTCAGAATGACTCAATCGGACCTTTGTCGATACCCAACTGCCAAACCAATAGAAAGCGGTTTACGGAGCAAGCGAAAGCGAATGCCGTACCTCCGGCCAATTCATGCCCCGCGCCGGAGGAGCCGATCGACTATCGGGCATATCTCGGCGAATATGACAGAGAAACTCCGGGCGTAGACGCGCTTTACTTCATCGACGCCGACGGAAACCGAATGCAAGTGGATTTCAGTAAGCTTGAGCAGTTGGTCGGCGAGTATTATTACGTCTCGAATCTCATACTGATTTCTGGATTTGTTCTTGATGAGAGAGAGTCCGATTATACGGATTTCTTCATCTATGCAATCAAGCAGGGCTACGATCCGCGAACGTTCCAACCGATCGACGCGGCGGAAGCGGAGAACATTCAGAACTACATCAACGGTCGAGTGCAGACGTATGAGATGTACCGACAGAAACAAAAGGTGATGGGATCGCTGGCGCTTGATCTGCTTCCCATCATCGGCCAAGTCAAGTCGGCGATCGAACTTGCGACAGGCGAGAATCTCGTAACGGGCGAGGAGCTCAACGGGTGGGACTATGGATTCGGCATAGCAGGAGCCATCGCTCCTGCCATCAAGGGCGGCAGGGGGCTGTACAAAGGTTATAAAGGATTATCGGGTGTAGATGAAGTGGTTGATGTTGGGCGAGTGATTGAGGGTACAAGAGGACTTGATCCCAAAATTGTTAGCGAAATACTAGCAACAGATAAAGGATTAAGACCGAATCCTTCAAATTATTTACCGAAAGAGTATATTGATAACCACCTAGCTCTGTTTGATGGTGGTGTTACTAAAATTCAGGCTGCAGCACCAACAAGACCTTTAGGACCACCATCAGGTACTTTTGTAATGCCGAAATCTGTTGCAGATGTACTAATTTCTGAGTCTGGTGGAAATGTATCTAAATTAGAAGAATTGCTTAGTCTTGACCCTGGCACTCTTGGAAAATCACCTGTTCGAGTTGATATCCCGAAGCCCGCAGGATTAAGGATGCCAGATGGAAATGAGGTGGGAGCAAATGACCAATGGATTCCCGGAGGTTATACTGGTGGTGGAATACCTGAAGCAATAATAGATCAAGTACCTTTAGACAATCTCAATGTAACAGAAATTATTAAATAAAGGAGTGTTAATGTGAACGTCGTATTTTCTGATTATGGAATTGAAATAAGTGAAGAAAATGGACGATACTTTTTAAACTATGATGAGGGGGAACTAGTCCCTCATTTCCGTACAATTGAAATAACTCTTGAAGAAGCTGAAAAAGCAAAACAAAGCTCAAAGGATGCTTATGAAGTAATAATTGCATTTCAAAACAAGGAGCGAAAAGAAAAGCTAGGCAAGTAATACATCCTACTTTCAATAAGATGCAAGTGTGTGCTTTAAGTTATATGCTAGCTCGTTCGTAGTTCGGTCTTTGAATACTACCAGCTGACTAAAAACGATTAACCTTGATTGGCATTGATATGCTCCCCCTATGGTAGACAGTTGAAATAATAAAACTGTTTATCATTGGGGGAGTTCTTTATGTCTCGTAAAGCAAAGATTTCTGGAT